>CAMYOK010000001.1 GCA_947259995.1 uncultured Pseudomonadales bacterium
CTGTGCCAATTATTAATACATAATTAAAACAATGTGTTATGTGTTTGTTTGTCGGGAGAGCGAAAATATTTAGTCAATTTCACTAGACGATTGGTGACTGTCGCTAATTAGCTGCGTGCTTAGTTTTCGATCGGCGCAGTATTGCAGGTCGAACATCCGCACTGGGAACAGCGTTTTCTGCCGGTCGGCAAAGTATTGTTGCAAGGTGATTTTGACAACAGGAAAGGCGAGTTCATCCCAAGGAATTTCGTGCTCTTCGAACAGCGCGACCTCGAGGCTTTCTTCGCCAGGTGCAAAGTCCAAATTACGTAAAGCTGTCAGAAAGAAAAAGTATACCTGATTAATATAGGGCAGGTTAAAGAGGGTGTAGAGGTGGCAGTCTTGTGGGTAAACGATCGCGCCGGCCTCCTCTTGGGTTTCTCTTATAGCGCCAGCCAATGTGGTTTCTCCGTTCTCCATAAACCCCGCGGGCAGTGTCCATTTTCCTAAACGAGGTTCTATGGCGCGTTTGCAGAGAAGGACCGCGTCCTTAAATACGGGGAGCGTGCCAACAATATTATTTGGGTTTTGATAGAAAACGACATTGCACTGCAAACAGCAGTAACGCAGTTTGTCATCACCTTGCGGGATTTTCTCCTCAATAGGTCCCGCACAATGTTGGCAGTAACGCATAAACACTCACTTCAAAAGACTCAATAAAACGGCGTCTAAACTTTATATAGATGCCTAGTAGAAGGCGTATTCCTACCCAGGGCCTGCGCTGGCATGGTAACCCAATTCTGCTTTCCACGCTTGGCTATAGGCAATATTGTCCGCAACGGTGAACGGCTAAAAGATCTACGTATCAGAGTAGCGGTTAAAACGCTCGAAGGTATTATTGGCCGTGGTGATTGAAGGCGAGTGTAGGCTCATGTTTGCTCGGCATTGCCGTTCAAAGGGTGGAGCAGGGCTTTACAGCGTCGGATTGCAAGCACACTGTCTTATAGTAGGGGACAGATCAAAGGCATTGGCTTCTATTTCGGGAGCCAATAATTTTAGGTGCGCAAATAGTTGGCGGCCGTTGTCGGCGATTGGGTGAAGCGGTTGCTGTTGTTCGCTAGTGGCAGGGAGAACTTTCATGCGCACGGTGGCGCGAACATTGCCACCGATTACGCTAATTTGTTCTTTCTGCGCATCAACCTTCACAACGATGTCACAGTGGGTGCGCGCTCCCTCACCGATCTGTGCTGCACGTTGTGCAATCGATCGATAGGCGGGGCGACTGCCACGGCAGAGCAAATCTCCAGGACTAATCTCTTTCTTCCCTAAGGGCACCGCTTCGTACACTGCTTCTGTGTTTTGACCTTGGGCAGCAAGAATGGCCTGATCGATATAACTGTGGTGGGCGATAGCGCGCTGGAACTGCTGCGGCTCACCCAAGCCACCCTCACACATTACCCAAGATATGAACGCGGCGGACCAAGCATCACGCCAACGCGCAGAGAAGCCTTCGGTCTGCCAACGGCTATTTTGGCGCTGTAAGATCCAGTCGCTATTGGGGGTGGCCGACCAATAACCCGCGATCGAACTCGCCAGTCGTTCCGATTCATTGGGGCTTAGCCTTGGATAAACAAAGGGGCGGCGTGGGCCGGTGCTCTCGCGATCGAGTTCGCGCGGCTGTAAGTCTGTGCTAAAGCCAAAGAACGCCCACTCTTGTATCGCTGTATTCACAATTCGGCGTCGCACCTCCTCGATGGGAAGCGCGCGACAATCGCGTTGAGTAAAACGCATATTGCCAAGCGGGCCGGCGACGCGCTGCGAGGGAGGGATGACATCGAGTACGCTTTGGGGTAAACGCGGTGCGAACGATGATTCTTGAGCCAATAATGTTGGGCTTAGAAGGCTTAAACAAAATAATGTGACAAGGAGCTGTGAGCTGCGAAGCATAGGAACCTTTCACCGCGGCAATCATCGCCTGACTGTAGTGAGTATGAGGGATTAAGACAGGCTAACGACAATATCGCGCTCTGCCCCTGTAGCGCAAGTACGCGAACAGTGTGCAGAGGCGACCGGTATTAGATGCGATTGATTTCGCAATGCAGGCGGAATTTTTTCGAGGTAATAAAGGCCTCAACGTCGCGTAGGCGAGTTTCGACGGTTTGAAAGGTGTCGGAGCACTCCTTCAAGGACATCGCAATATTCTCTTCGGTGGCCTTTTTCGAACGTCGCGTCTTTACACTCCCATCTGTCATTTCGTCGGCCATATCAGAAAGGTCGTAGTCTTCATCGTCCATCGCTTTTTGGTGTTTCCGTGCTTTGCGTCGATTTCGGCGTGACATATGCACTGGTGGCTCGGGGTTGCGCTCTAAAACAATCCAGCAGACTAAATAGGCAAAGAAAGTAAATGGCCCAAAGAAAAAGAATGACAATAGCGTTAATGCGCGGACGTAGAAGGTTTTGATTTCTAGATAATCCGCTATTCCACTACAGACCCCTGCGATGCGCGAGTTGTAGGGGTTGCGATAGATCTCTTTACGAAAATCGACATTGCGGAAGTGGCGACCAGGTTTCGAGTCTGTAAAATATTGGTGCACACTATCGTCTCTACTTTGATGCTTTAACCACCAATAAGTGACAAAGTAAACGATAATCAAAGTGGGCCAAGTCAAGCACGCTAGAAAGGTGATAACACGAATGACAACAGTAGGGACCTCTAAGAAGTCAGCTAGCCCCGCACAAACCCCTAAAAACTTCTTGTCTTCAGTGTTGAGTGTGAACTGATTATTCTTGGCGTTCATGCTGCTCCCTCCAGTCAGGCACCTCTGAGTCGAGAATTGACTCAAGAGTGTCGATACGGCTGTTGAGGGATTTCGCCATGGCACTAAGCTCACGAATATCATATTCAGTGTCAGACGAGAGCTTTACCTTCTTCTCACGACGCTGATAGAGAATAAACATCCAGAGCGTTATAAAGCCTCCGATGATGGAGATCAGCGAAATTGCGAATGTGAAAAAATCCATTAGCTGTACCCTTTAGCTATGCGAATTACTTGTTGAGTTTGTTCTTCATCTCTTCTAGTTCTTTATCGATTTTTTCACTGCGTGCTAGTTCTTCGAACTCGCTATGCAAGTCTTTGTTCTGAGCATTCATGCTTTCGACTTGGCCTTCCATGAGGTCGATTTTCTTTTCATAGTACTCGAACTTGTTCATGGCGCTATCGATATTGTAATTATGTAGCTGACGATTAACATCGACGCGCGACTGCGTGGCAGTTGTGCGCATTACAATAGTCTTTTGACGAGCGCGCGCATCATTTAGTTTAGCTTGTAATTGATCGATCTCGCTGCTGAGTTTATCCAGTGTTTCGTCCAATTTGCTCATTTCACTATCGAGCATCTCGATTGTCGTGTTGACGCTGTTACGTTCAACCAGTGCAGCTTTGGCTAAGTCTTCGCGCTCCTTGCTCATAGCAAGCTCGGCTTTTTTCTGCCAATCATCGGACTGCTTGCGCAATTGCTCTGCGCGGCGGCTAAGGGTTTTCTTCTCGGCAATGACCTTCGCAGTGCCGCTACGGACTTCGACGAGAGTTTCTTCCATTTCCTGGATGACCATGCGAATCATTTTTTCAGGGTTCTCTGCCTTGTCGAGCAGTGAACTGATGTTGGAGTTGATGATGTCTGACAAGCGTGAAAATATGCTCATTTGCCTAATACCCTCTAATTAAAACGATCTGTCAGTGATTTATTGGTGAACCTATCGCTAGTAATGAGGTTAAAGCAGAAAACGTGCCATAAATTATTACTTTCCTAAGTTGTTGTTATATATGAGATTGATTTGAAGTTAGTCATTATGCATGGCAAGTACATGGTGAAAAGTCTCAACTAGTGGTATTTTTCGCAAAGTTTATAGTATCCCCCCCTATGCTTAGTTATTGAGGACGTCACTTATGCCACCGGAAATGTCTGCTCCGCGGATGATAGGGGAGTCTGCTGTTTTTCTCGAGATGCAGGAGCACGTGTCGCAGGTGGCACCGCTCAACAAGCCCGTGTTGATCGTAGGAGAACGAGGCACTGGCAAAGAGTTGATAGCGGCCCGTTTGCATTTTTTGTCGCAACGCTGGCAACAAGAATTCCTTAAAATCAATTGCGCCGCCTTCAGTGACTCCTTGCTCGAAGCTCAGCTGTTCGGGCATGAGGCCGGCGCGTTTACTGGTGCAGCAGGCCAGAAGAAGGGTTATTTTGAGCGCGCCGATGGCGGTACCTTGTTTCTCGATGAACTCGCCAATACTCCAATGGCAGTACAGGAGAAAATCCTGCGAATTATCGAATACGGTGAGTTGGAACGCCTAGGTGGCAACCACACGATGAAAGTCGATGTGCGGATCGTCGCTGCGACCAATGAGGACTTGCCTAGTCTTGCTAGGCGCGGCAAATTTCGCGAAGATTTGCTTGATCGACTAGCGTTCG
Organism: uncultured Pseudomonadales bacterium; assembly: GCA_947259995.1. GTDB lineage: Bacteria > Pseudomonadota > Gammaproteobacteria > Pseudomonadales > Pseudohongiellaceae > UBA5078. The sequence goes on from CAMYOK010000001.1 coordinate 4,447, forward strand.
ATGTCATCACTCTGCCGCCACTACGGGCACGTGCAGAGGACATTATGATATTGGCGCAGCACTTTGCCATTGGCATGGTGAAGGAGCTCGATGGCGAACTCTTTCATGGCTTTAACGCCAATATGGAGCGCATGCTGCTCACCCACACTTGGCCAGGCAATGTGCGTGAACTCAAGAATGTCGTTGAGCGTGCGGTCTATCAAAGCCCCAATAAGCAAATATCTCGTCTAGTGTTTAACCCTTTCGAATCCCCTTATCGATTAAGCCAGAATGCCAGCTCAACGCCGCAAGAGGCCCCGAGTAAAAGCGTGGAGAACGACGCGACAGCAGGGGCCTTAGATTTAAGCGAGGCAGAGAGTCTAGATTTCATTAAACACATTCAGGCGTATGAAATCGATGTCTTAAAGCAAGCCATGAAACGCTCGCAATTCAACCAGCGCAAGGCCGCTGAGTTTTTGCAAATGAGCTACCACCAGCTTCGTGGGTATTTGCGGAAATACGATCTTTTAGGCTGAAATTGAGCTCTCGATACGAATCCTAGCGTGTTGAGCGTGGTATATTGTGTCGAAGAAATGAGCGGCTTTTGCGTTTATCTTCTGGTTCGCACGATACGCTTTCATTACCGACTAAAGAGGTTTCATGGAATTTCAATTTCCTGCCATAAACTACCTGTATGCATTGGCTTGTATATTGGCACTGGTAATGAGCTATCTCACAAAAAAACAGGTCAGCGATAGCGCTAGTCGTGCCTGGATGTTTGTGCTCATAAGCTTTGCCATTTGGACGTTTGGCGAGCTGGTTGCAAATCTCGGCACGACTTTGGAATGGCAACTAGGCTTTCAGCGGCTAGTTTACCTAGGTGTGATTGCAAGCGTAGTGAGTTGGATTTTCTTCGCGATCCATTTCTCCGGCAATAGCCATTGGCTGAACCCCGTTGTGATGCTTGTTATGCTGAGCGTACCTGCCTGTACATTAATTCTAGTGGGCACTCTCGAGTGGCATACGCTTTTCTACCAAGAAGCGGATCTCGTCTTTCGTGATTCCTACTATGTGTTGGATTTGCAATATGGCATCGGTTTTTGGGTGCAAATGGTATTTTGTAGCTATTTGTACACGGTCGCAGGGTCTCTAATCTTAATCGCTAACAGCCTGAAGAGACCAAGTATTTACCGCAATCAAAATCTGCTTATTGTCGTGGCCGCCGCCATTCCATTGTTTGCCAATGTGTCGTATCTATTTAATGTTGATTTTGCAGGCGGCTTTGACCCTACATCGCTATTCTTTGTGTTCAGCGCCATTCTGGTCACTGTTGCCACGCGCAATTACTTCTTTTTACGCCTTGCTCCAGTGGCGCGTGACCTAGTGTTTCGTAACATCAATAGCCCAGTTTTGGTGGTCAATCAGTTAGAGAGGGTCACTGATGTGAATCCTGCTTTTACTGAAATCGCCAAATTACATGTGGATGTGTTGATAGGCGAGCCACTGGATCATGTATTGGAGGTGGTTTTTAACACCAAGGGCATGTATGTAGTCGATCAAAGTTATTCTGGGCGACTACTTTCGCGGCATCGAAATCGGCATTTTGAGATCAGCAGTATGCCGGTGAATGATTATCGAGGTGCGCGTTTAGGCCGCCTAATTATTCTTACCGATGTCACCCAGATCCAACGCGCGTTAGACGAGATTAGCCGTTTGGCTCATACCGATCTGTTGACCCAATTGCCTAATCGGCGAGCCCTAATCGATTGGGTGGAAGGCTTGCCATCAATCGACTCAATGTTTCAGCCGGTTGTCATTTGTATGGCGGATTTAGACCACTTTAAAGCGCTCAACGATACTTATGGGCATCACTGCGGCGATTATATTCTCAAAGAAGTCGCGTACTCGCTAAGAGAGACTCTTGAGACAAATGACATTGTCGCTCGTTGGGGGGGGGAGGAGTTCTGCCTAGTACTCACTGGTCGCTCTTGGGAGTTAAGTGCGGCACTTGTTGAGCGTTTGCGCGCCAAGATCGAGACGCATCGTTTTGTTTACGAAGGTCAGGAACTCAATGTAACCATGACATTTGGTATGGTGCAGCGCCTGCCTAATGAAGAGCTCGATCAAGCAATCAAGCGCGCAGACCTCATGATGTATGATGGCAAGAGACGCGGCCGCAACTTAGTCTCTTCTGTAGTTGCTTCGAAAAGCCTGCAGTAATGAGATGAAGCTTCCCAACTCTAACGAAGTGCATTTTTGGACGGTTGACGATATTCCAGTCGATGCATCTATGTTTTCTATTCTTAGTGCAGAGGAGCGCGAAAAATATGCTCGCATTAGTGCGCCAAGAATCAAGCAACAGTACCTGCAAACACGCTTAGCTCTGCGTCATATCTTAAGCCTCTATCATCACTCGAACCTCCCTGCGCACTGGCAGTTTGTCAAAAATGCCTATGGCCGCCCGGCGTTGTCAGGGAATGATTTTGCGCTGGGGCTGGACTTTAATATTGCACATACACGAGGCATGTTAGTGCTTGGTTTCGCCCGTGCTGGCGACCTAGGAGTCGATGTGGAATACACCCAGCGGCAAGCGCGAGCGATCGCTTTGGCAGAGCGTTATTTTTCGCCAACAGAGGTGCAGCAATTATTATGTCTTGCCCCAGAACAACAGAAGGCGCGCTTTTTCGATTTGTGGACTTTAAAAGAGGCTTATATCAAGGCCTGCGGCATGGGCTTGGCGCTACCTTTAGCAAGTTTCTCTTATCGCTTTTCGGCTTCGGGAGTCGCTATCGATTTTTCTGCGCAGCGCAATGATGACGCAAAGCGGTGGCAGTTTTGGCAGTTGAATTTATCGCCACATCATCAAGGTGCGATAGCGTTTGCCTCTAGTTCAACAGATGAGCAATCTTCATTGCAAGGCTTTCGGCTATGCGCTTGGAACGAAGTGCAGGCGCAAGAGTTAATACTAAAACGCTGCAGTAAGCATTTAGTTTAGGATGAACTCTAAGACCACTTTTGAGCCGTAGAATCCGAGGATTAGCAAGACAAAGCCGGTTAGGGTGAAACGGATCGCAGTGTTGCCGCGCCACCCTAGTTTGTGTCGTCCCCACAAAAGAATTGCAAAAACTACCCAGGCCAGCATCGAGAACACAGTTTTGTGTAGCAGCCCAGAGGCCCACATATCATCGATAAACATGAAGCCAGCGATTACCCCTAGGCTTAACAGTATTTGCCCAACCCAGACGAGCTCAAATAGAAAGCTTTCCATGTCTTGTAGTGGTGGGAAGCGGTTTAAAACACTCGCGGCATGCCGGTGTTTAAGTTGGTAATTTTGAAAAGCCAGAAAGCCCGCCTGCAGTGCAGCGATTGTGAGTAAGCTATAGGCAAGAATAGATAACAGTATGTGACTAACTAGCCCAGGCTCGAGTTCACGTGCGGGATAGGTGCTCTGGGTTGTCAGTGAGGCGATGATTGTGACGATTGCGAGCGGGAAAAAACCAAGGACGAGGATGCCGAGGGGTTTGCGCAAGCCGCTGAGCAGGAGCAATAAGGATATAGAGGCGCAAATCAATGTGCTGATTTGCACGATTCCGAAGTGATAGCCATCGGCCTGATGGAGCACACCACCGGCGCTAACCGCATGGGCTAGGACGGCAATGAGTCCGAGGCCAAACAGCAGGCGTTGCGGGCTTTGTTTGCGGCCGCGTACGTGCAGGTGTTTTGCCTGATAAACCGTGCCGGCTAGATAAAACACTATGGCAATCAGTCCGGAAAAGGTGGTTAATGGCATCGACAATCTCTGGGGGTGTTAGCGCAATTTCTTAAGGCAGCTCATTTGGCCTCGTTATTGCGAAAGTTTCTCATATGTAAGGTGGGGGTTGAAGCGAAATTTTCTCGTGCGCTGTCTTAATCTCAATAGTATGTCCGATGACAGTGAACATAACGCCGCATTTGGCTATAATCGCGAACAATCTACTCTTAATGATCGCATCTTGTTGGAAGTGAACTATGTTTGAAAGCTTAACCGAACGATTATCCGGAGCGCTGCGCAAAATCAGTGGCAAAGGCACACTGACGGATAACAACATCAAGGACGCGCTGCGCGAAGTGCGTCGAGCCTTGTTAGAAGCCGATGTGGCGCTGCCAGTCGTGAAGGGTTTTATCGAGAGTGTGCGACAGCGTGCCGTTGGCCAAGAGGTTAAACAAAGCCTTAGCCCCACGCAGACCTTTATTAAGATCGTGCAAGCCGAGCTCGAAGCGGTTATGGGGGTCGCCAATGAGGAGTTGAATCTGCGTGCGCAGCCTCCGGCCATTATTTTAATGGCCGGTTTGCAGGGGGCAGGTAAGACGACTACGGTTGCCAAGCTATCGCGTTGGTTAACACTGAACCCGAAAAAGAGCGTCATGGTCGTCAGTGCTGACGTCTATCGACCCGCGGCCATCGCGCAACTCGAAACTCTCGCGAAAGACGTCGGGGTTGAGTTCTTCCCCAGTGATGTTGGGCAAAAGCCAGAGGCGATCGTTAAGGCCGCTTTGCAAGAAGCCAAGAAGAAATTCATTGATGTGTTAATTGTCGATACGGCTGGCCGTCTTGCTGTCGATGAAGAAATGATGACAGAGATCCGTCGTCTGCATGAGGTGCTGAACCCAGTTGAGACTTTGTTTGTCGTTGATGCGATGACGGGGCAAGATGCCGCCAACACCGCCAAAGCTTTCAATGATGCTTTGCCTCTGACCGGTGTGATCCTGACCAAAGCTGATGGTGATGCTCGTGGGGGTGCGGCGCTTTCGGTTCGCCAGATTACCGGCAAACCCATCAAGTTTATTGGTGTAGGTGAAAAATCAGATGCGCTAGAGCCGTTCTACCCAGACCGTGTTGCTACACGTATTTTGGGCATGGGTGACTTGCTGTCCTTGATCGAAGAGGTAGAGCGCAAAGTCGACAAAGAGAAAGCGGAGCGTATCGCTTCGAAGATCAAAAAAGGTAAAGGCTTTGATCTAGAAGACTTCAAAGAGCAAATCAAGCAAATGCAGAGCATGGGTGGCATGAGCAGCATTATGGATAAACTGCCAGGCATGGGGGCTTTACCTCCGGGCGCTTCGAAAATGGTGGACGACTCCCTATTTGCCAAGATGGAAGCCATTATCAACTCAATGACCATGAAGGAGCGGGTTAATCCCGATATCCTTAATGGTTCGCGTAAGCGTCGCATCACCGTGGGTTCTGGCACCGAATTGCAAGATCTAAACCGTCTTCTCAAGCAGCATAAACAAATGCAAAAAGTCATGAAGAAGATGAAGGGTGGCGGCATGGCAAATATGATGCGCGGCTTAGGTGGTATGGGTGGTGCTGGTGGCCCCGGAGGGTTCCCAGGTGCTGGTGGTCCTCCGCGTTTTTAAGCTTTCCGGACATAAGGGGGAGAATATGGCTCTCTCGCATAGTTTTGGCCGCTCTCTTGGCGGGAGTCCTCTGATGCATCGTGGGTTTTCGCCAAGCTTGTTAAAAACTTAAAAGTTCACTTCCATATAGAGTCTATTTCCCTTAGAATACCCGCCTTTTTCCACCCTCGGCTTGTGCGCAAGTAAAAATGGGTTCTGGTAAGTACCAGTAACATATTGAGGTTGGAACAGTTTTCGGTCGATCGCACAAACAGGAATCATAAGTTTATGGTCATTATCAGACTGGCTCGCGCTGGTGCTAAAAAGAAGCCTTTTTACTACATCACAGTGACAGATCAGCGTAACGCACGCGATGGTCGCTTTATTGAGCGCGTAGGTTTCTTTAACCCACTCGCTAAAGGTCAGGAAGAGCGTCTACGTCTCAACCTTGATCGTGTAGAACATTGGACAGGCAAAGGTGCACAGCCTAGTCAACGCGTTGCAGCATTGTTGAAAGACGCTGCAAAAGCGGCGACTACTGCAGCTTAATCGACCTCAGCGTTAAGTGCTTTAACGCTGCGTGTTCGTATGCGCGTTAGTGAGAAAAGGGTAATAGATGGAGCTTGAACAGCAAGAGTTGGTGACCATGGGCCGCATTGGCCGACTTTATGGCATCAAAGGCTGGCTCAAGCTGATCTCCTACACTGACCCGCAAGATAATATTCTCGACTTTCAACAGTTGCGCGCCAAAATTGGCGGGCGCTGGCAGAACCTCGAGATGGACCAATGCAAGGTTCATGGCAAGGGCTTGATTGCACACTTTGTGGGCTATGACGATCCAGATGCTGCCAAATTGCTAACAGGGGTAGAGCTTGCCATTGATGCGCAAGAACTCCCCAAGCTCGATGAAGAAGAATTTTACTGGCATGAGCTCACGGGCATGCGAGTGATGACACAGTCCGGCCAGTTGCTTGGCAATGTCGCAAAAATGTTAGAAACCGGTGCGAATGATGTGCTGGTGGTACAGCCAACAGAAGGCAGTATCGACACACGGGAACGGTTGATTCCCTATTTGCCAGACCGAGTAGTGCTAGAGGTGTCTCGCGATAAGCGCTGTATCAGCGTTGATTGGGACCCAGACTATCTGGCCTAGAGATTTTAGAAGGGGAGCAAAGTGCTGATAGGCATAGTCACATTGTTTCCTGAGATGTTCGCGGCAGTCACGGACTACGGTATTACCGGGCGTGCAACTCGCGAAGGCATTGTATCGGTAGAGTGCTGGAATCCTCGGGATTTCACTACTGATAAGCATCGCACAGTGGATGATCGCCCTTTCGGCGGTGGCCCAGGGATGCTGATGAAGACCGAGCCCTTGCAGGCTGCAATCCACGCAGCGAAAAAAGGACTGGGCTCGGCACAAGAAGAACAACCATTGGTGATCTATCTGTCTCCGCAAGGGCGCAAATTAGATCAACAAGGGGTAGAGCAGCTCGCGAAACGCAAACATCTGGTGTTGGTTTGCGGACGCTATCAAGGAATTGACGAGCGTGTGCTGCGTAAAGAGATCGACGAAGAATGGTCCATTGGGGATTTTGTCCTCAGCGGAGGTGAGCTAGCGGCGATGGTGATGGTGGATGCGTTAACACGCTATCAACCGCAAGCACTCGGGCACGAAGGTTCCGCCGCAGCAGACTCTTTTGCCGACGGTTTGTTAGATAGTCCGCAGTATACGCGGCCGCAAGAATATGAGGGCGAGTCAGTGCCCGCTGTATTACTCGGTGGAAACCATGAGCAGATCAGGGTTTGGCGCCTTCGAGAAAGTCTCGGTAATACATGGTTGAAACGGCCGGATTTGTTAGACCAGTTAACGTTAAATGCGGAACAAAAGAATTTGCTAGAACAATTTATTGATGATTACGAGACGCGGCGCAATCGCACTGAGTCTTGAACCCGGGAGTAAGGCAATGAGCAAGAGCAAGATCATTCAGATGATTGAAGAAGCACAAACTAAGAAAGACGTCCCAGACTTCGGTCCTGGCGATACAGTCGTTGTGCAGGTAAAAATCAAGGAAGGCGACCGCGAGCGTTTGCAGGCATTTGAAGGCGTTGTAATCGGTGTACGTTCACGTGCATTGAACTCTGCATTCACAGTGCGCAAAATCTCTCACGGTGTTGGCGTTGAGCGTACTTTCCAGACTCACAGCCCATTGTTAGAGAGCATCACTGTGAAGCGTCGCGGTGACGTTCGTCAGGCGAAACTTTACTACTTGCGTGATCTGTCCGGTAAAGCGGCTCGCATCACTGAGAAGCTTGAGAAGAAATCAGTCTAAGACTCAGTTCTTGAGTGGTAGACCCTAAAAAGGAGGCACCTAGTGCCTCCTTTTTTATTGGCTTTGTGATAAGTTAGGTCCTTAATTTTAAGGAAAAGCGCGATAAAAGGAGACTTTTTAACCGAAATGTCGGTCTCCCGCATTATGCCCAATTGAAAACACGCTCGTGAGGACGCTTTTACATGAAACATCTACTTCGTACGCTCGTAGCAAGCGCTGTCTGTTTGCTAGCTTTAAGTCAGGCAGTTTTCGCGCAAGATCAAGCGTGGTCGGAAACTCTCAAATCCTCACTTGCAGGCACCTTAAGTCAAGCGACAGGCGCCGCAATCAGCATCGTCAGTGTGAAAGAAACGCCTTTCGCTGGTTTGATCGAGGTTGAGCTTTCAACGGGTGAAAGACTTTTTACCGATGCACAAGGCGAGTTTCTCGTTACGGGCGACTTGTTTAAGGCGCAAAGCGATGGCTTGGTTAACCTTTCCGCGATCGAGCGTCAGAAGGATGTAGCTAGCTGGATTGGCGAAATTCCAGAGTCAGAGATGGTGATCTTTGAGCCGGAGCAAACGAAAGCGACGATAACGGTTTTTACAGACGTTGATTGTGCGTATTGCCGCCGACTGCATGGAGACCTTGAAGAGAATCTCGCCAACGGCATTCGGATTCGTTATGTCGCCTACCCTCGCGGTGGCGAAGCATCCGAGGCCTACCCTAAGATGATTAACGTCTGGTGTTCGGATGACCGAAACAAGTCGATCACTCAAGCCAAGCACGGACAAAATATTCCTAGTCGTGACTGCACCAACCCAGTGCTAAAGCATTACGCACTGGGCAATAAGATCGGAATCTCAGGCACCCCTGCCATTGTGCTTGAGGATGGATCGGTCATTCCAGGGTACTTAGAGCCAGCACAATTGTCAGCGACGGTTCTTGGGCAATAACAAGCCATATAGTCCTACCAAACACATCGTTAGCGGCTGAAAAAAGCGGCTAACGATGCCTTTTGTTTCCCAATTTTTAGTACAATGTGCGCCACTTTAGTTTGGCGTCGAGGGATAGTCTTGAAACAGGAATCAGCACAAGAGCTTAAAGCGCAATTCAACGTGGGTATTTGCGGCATGGGCACCGTCGGGGGTGGCACGTATACATTGCTACAAAGCAACCAGCAAGAGATTACTCGACGGCTAGGCCGGGCGCTGAAAGTCACTCATGTGGCATCGCGTCGTCAAAATCCACTTTATGACACGAGCGATGTGCGTTTTAGCACCGATGTGTTTGCGGTTGTGGATGACCCCGAGGTCGATGTAGTCGTTGAGGTACTGGGCGGCACCGAGCCCGCCTTGTCGGTAATCATGCGCTCTATCGAGAATGGCAAGCATGTTGTGACTGCGAACAAAGCCCTGATTGCTATTCACGGCAATGAGATTTTCGCAGCGGCCAAGCGCAAGGGCGTCACAGTTGCCTATGAAAGCGCTGTCGCCGGTGGTATTCCGATTATTAAGGCGCTGCGTGAAGGGTTGGCAGCAAACTCAATTCAATGGCTCGCTGGCATTATCAACGGTACTGGTAATTTCATTCTGACTGAGATGGCTGAGAAGGGACGTAACTTTGTGGACGTCTTGAGTGAGGCGCAGGCCTTAGGTTATGCAGAAGCTGACCCGACCTTTGATGTTGAAGGCATCGATGCGGCTCACAAGCTCACGATACTTGCAGCGAATGCGTTCGGTATCGCACTGCAATTCGATAAGGTGTACACAGAAGGGATTAGTAAGATTACTAGCGATGATGTGAGCTATGCCGAAGAGTTAGGCTACCGTATTAAGCACCTTGGTATTACTAGGATGACCGACAAAGGCATCGAGCTGCGCGTGCACCCAACGCTGATCTCAGATCAGCGCCTAATCGCCAATGTAAACGGTGTGATGAATGCCGTGGTGGTAAAGGGTGATTCGGTAGGCTCTACTCTGTATTACGGGGCAGGTGCTGGCGCTAAAGCAACGGCTTCTTCTGTCGTCGCTGACTTGATCGATATCGTTCGTAGTGCAGGGGATGAGTCGAAAGGGACACCAGGCAATGTGCCGTCGTTGGCTTTTGACTCGCTGCGCAGTGATATTCCGATCCTCAATATCGAGGACATCGAATGCGAGTTTTATTTGCGTCTATCAGTTTACGATAAGATCGGTGTCATGGCGCAGATTTCACAATTGCTAACCGATTACGGAATTAATATTGAGGCATTGATTCAAAAAGAACCCGACACGACGCTAGGGGCAACCGCATTCGTGCCGATTGTCATTCTTACTGGCAAAGTGCAAGAGAGTAAAATGAACGAAGCCATTGCTGCGATCGAAGACCTCGAGCAAGTAGTGGAAAAAGTGACTCGTATACGCATTGAACAATTTGATGGCGAAGACAGTTAGTCTCGCGTTGACAGCATAAAGGTTTATCTCATGAGATACATCAGTACCCGCGGCAAAGCGCCAGCGCAAACATTCGAACAGGTATTGCTGACAGGCTTGGCTCCAGATGGGGGGCTTTATGTGCCGGAGCATTTGCCCACCTTCAGTAAAGAAGAGATGGAGCAAATGGCGAGCTTGAGCTACCCAGAGCTTGCTCAGAAAATCATCACGCCGTTCATTGATGGTGCCATTGGTGATGAAGATCTCAAGGAAATTATCGACAGAAGCTACGCCAGTTTCGCTAACAAAGCGGTAGCGCCTTTGCATATGTTGGGGGCAAACGAGTGGGTGCTTGAACTATATTGCGGCCCAACGCTGGCATTCAAAGACTTCGCGTTGCAACTGTTGGGCAATCTTTTAGATTACGTGCTTAAGCGCAATGACCAAAAAGTTGTGATACTAGGCGCCACCTCTGGCGATACGGGTTCTGCCGCGCTGGAAGGCTGTCGTCATAGTGACAACGTCGATATCTTTATTTTGCATCCCTATCAACGCGTCTCTGAGGTACAGCGTCGACAGATGACCACTGTGCTTGGCGACAACGTGCACAATATTGCTGTGAAGGGTAACTTCGACGATTGCCAAAGCATCGTGAAGGCGGCGTTTGGTGATCAGTCTTTCTTACCGGAAGGGCGTCAACTTGTGGCTGTAAACTCCATCAACTGGGCAAGAATCATGGCGCAGATCGTCTATTATTTCTACGCCTCTGTGCAATTGGGTGGCCCACACCGTCCTGTGTCCTTCTCTGTTCCTACCGGTAATTTCGGTGATATTTATGCCGGCTACCTTGCTATGCAGATGGGTTTGCCTATTCGACAATTGATTGTGGCAACGAATAGCAATGATATTTTGCATCGCTTTATCAATGGTAACGAATACGGTTTGTCAGAGCTCAAACACACACTATCTCCTAGTATGGATATTATGGTGTCGAGTAATTTCGAGCGTTATTTGTTTGATTTGTTTGGCCGCGATGGCGAGGCCTTGGCGCAATTTATGACGAATTCTACCTCTGGCACGCATAGTGTGTCGCCAGAGCGCTGGGAGCAAGCGCGTAAAGTGTTTGCCAGCGCCAGTGTCGATGACGACGTGACCTGCGAAGTGATCAAGCAAGTGTATGCAGAAACAGAATTTCTCATCGATCCACACACGGCTGTGGGTGTGAAAGCCGCGCGCGAGTGCAACACGGATACTTCCGTGCCAATGGTAACTCTGGCGACGGCGCATCCTGTGAAATTTGCGGACGCAGTCACTCGAGCCGGTTTGGATACCCCGGCACTGCCAGAGCATTTGCGTGATTTGTTTGAGCGTGAAGAACAGTACGCAATCGTCGAAAACTCTCAAGACGCAGTGACCGATTTCGTTAAGTCACATCTGTGAGCCCTCTGATATGCCGTAGAGTGGTCCCGCAGACGCATCAGTTGTCTGCAGCAATACCGCCTTTGTTACAGCGCGTGCTAGCGGCTCGCGCGGTAACCTCGGACGCGGATATCACGCTGTCATTTAAAACCCTACTTCCTCCAAATCTACTGGCAGGAATGGATGCCGCGGTTGCCTTGCTTATCGAGCAACTCCAACGGCAGGGGCGAGTGTTAATCGTCTCTGATTTTGATGCCGATGGCGCCACAAGCTGCGCCTTGGCTTTGCGTGCATTGCGAGCCATGGGTTTTCAAAACGTCGACTATATAGTCCCGAACCGATTTGAATATGGCTATGGCTTAACACCAGAAATTGTCACGCTAGCCAAAGACAAACGGCCTGATTTGCTGCTGACCGTTGATAACGGTATCTCCAGTGTGGAAGGTGTCGAAGCAGCGCATGCCCATGGTATGAAGGTGCTAATCACCGATCACCACCTGCAAGGGCGGGAGCTGCCCAAGGCCGATGCGATTGTAAATCCTAACCAACATGCCTGTGACTTTCCTAGTAAATCCCTTGCCGGGGTAGGAGTCGTCTTCTATGTCTTGGCGGCACTGCGTAGTGCCTTACGAGAGCGCAGCTGGTTTGCAAGCAATGCCTTGGCAGAACCGAATCTTGCGAGTTATCTCGATATAGTGGCGCTTGGCACCGTGGCCGATGTCGTCGCGCTTGATCGCAACAATCGAATACTAGTAAGTGAAGGGCTGAAACGCATTCGCGCCGGACGTGCCTGCGCTGGCATTAACGCCTTGCTGACGGTCGGCAAGCGTAATCCTGAAACCTTGGTAGCAAGCGATCTCGGCTTTGCTGTTGGTCCGCGCCTGAACGCGGCTGGTCGCCTCGATGATATGTCGCTAGGAATTGAATGTTTGCTGTGCGATGACCCTAGTCGGGCGATGCAGATGGCGCAGGAATTGGATGCCATGAATCAACAGCGCAAAACCATTGAATCCGATATGCGTAATCAAGCGCTTGCAGTGCTCGACTCACTGGCCTTAGAAGAGGCGCAAATGCCGGCGGCATTAAGCCTTTACAATGCCCAGTGGCACCAAGGCGTTATTGGAATTTTAGCCGCGCGTATAAAGGAGCGTTATCACCGCCCAGTGGTTGCTTTTGCCGATGCTGGAAGTGATGCCGCCACTGGCGAAGAATTGAAGGGCTCTGCTCGGTCGATCCCCGGTCTGCATATCCGCGATGCGCTCGATACGGTCGCAACGCAAAACCCAGGGTTGATCAGCCGTTTTGGGGGGCATGCGATGGCTGCGGGCTTAAGCCTTCGTAAACAAGATTTATCGCGCTTTAGTAAAGCGTTCGAAACGGTCGTGGCCTCGCAGCTGGGCGAAGACGACCTGCAAGCACGGCTTGTGACTGACGGCGAGTTAAAAACCGTCGATCTTAATTTGGACAATGCTGAGTTGCTGCGTCAATACGGGCCTTGGGGGCAACACTTCCCAGAGCCTAGTTTCGATGGCGAGTTTCTAATTGCGCAATACCGAGTGCTGGGCGGAGCGCACTTAAAGCTCGTGTTATGCCCTGTGGATGATAAACAGTGTTTGCTAGACGCTATTGCCTTTAATGTCGACACTGCCGCTTGGGCTGGATGTAATAATTGGCAGGTTAGGGTGGTCTATCGTCTCGACGTCAATGAGTTTCGCGGTCAACGAAACTTGCAATTGTCGATAGAACACATAGAACTTTGCAAATGAAGCAAAGAGTTTGTTAAATACCTTTATATAACAATAATATACAGCTTATTAATGGTGTTACTTTTTATCACAAAATTTACAGCCTATTCACGTGCCTTAACGTTACAATCAGTGTTATAAGATCGATTAATGGAGAGTAGAACATGCCCAAACTAGTCAGTGCATTACTAGTGATTGCCTCGATGCTGCTTGTGCCTCAGACCTTGTTGGCTGAGGTTCTCTACGGAGAAGAGATCGAAGTAGAGCTAGTTTCTGAAAGTACTAATGTTGTTGCTGGTGAAACAATTTGGTTGGCCGTTCGACTAGACCCAACAGAGCATTGGCACACTTATTCGCGCTGGCAGGGTGATAGTGGCGATGCCACAACTGTAGCCGATTGGCAGTTGCCTGACGGGGCTGTGCCAGGAGAGCTGCAATTTCCTACACCGACTTGGTTGCCATTCCCAGGTTCTGATCTCGTTACTTTCGCTTATGAAGAAGAAGTATTTCTTCCTGTCTCCGTGCAGATTCCTGATGACTTTGAGGCCGATAATTTTTCCGCTTCGGTGTTCGTGCAGTGGCAAGTGTGCGATGAAATTTGCATCCTAGGCGAGGGCACTGTTGGCATCGATCTACCTGTGCGTGGGTTGACCCTTGAAAATGACCCGCGCTGGGAGCAGGCCTTTGCACAAACGCGCGCCAACATGCCGTTAGAAGGTCAAGAGATTCAATCACTTTTTGCAATTGGTGGCGAGCGCATCAGCTTCTCATTTCAATCAGACGACACGATTTTCGAGAACGCTGAGAACGTGTGGTTCTTCCCTGAGAGTAAACGTATTCTGAAACCTGCACCTCTGCGCGATGTGACCCTCTCCCCAGGAATGGTACAAATCACGCACGAGCAAGCGCGACGCTTTCGTGTCGAAAACGATCAAATCAACGGCGTGCTTTCAGTAGAAGATCGCTCCGGCAATGTGCAGGGATATTTGGTTACAGCAATTCCAGCGAGTGCTGCCAATTTAACCTCGCTAACGGCGCTGGCGGCTAATGGTTCGGCGGGGGGCGATGGGGCTTCTGGTGGACCAGGCTTATTGACTGTGATTGTTTTCGCCCTAGCGGGTGGCCTGATTCTCAACTTGATGCCATGCGTATTCCCAGTGCTTTCTTTGAAGGTGTTGAGTTTTGCCTCGAAAGGGCAGGCAAAGCATTCAGAGCAAAGACTGCACGGTTTGGCCTATACGGCAGGCATCGTTGTCACCTTCATGGCGCTTGCTAGCGTTTTGATTGCTCTGCGCGCTGGTGGTGAGGCGGTAGGTTGGGCTTTCCAGCTGCAGTCACCTTGGTTTGTCGCGCTACTGATTTATATATTCTTCAGCTTTGGTTTAAGCCTTTCAGGAGTCTTCGAGTTTGGCACTGGCTTCATGGGGCTGGGCAGCAACCTAGCGCAAAAATCAGGCTATAAGGGCTCGTTTTTCACTGGTGTCCTGGCGACTATCGTGGCAAGTCCATGCACCGCTCCGTTTATGGGGGCGGCATTAGGGTTTGCGCTAGCGCAATCTTGGCTCGTGGCCATGGTGGTGTTCTTATTCTTGGGGTTGGGAATGGCCTTGCCGTTCCTAATTTTGTCTTTCAGCCCTGCATTGCTCAAATATATGCCGCAGCCAGGTGCTTGGATGATCACTTTCAAAGAGTTTATGGCGTTCCCAATGTATGCCACAGTCTTGTGGTTGCTATGGGTGCTAGGCCATCAAGTTGGCGTTAACGGCATGTCGATCGTTGTTGGGTCTTGTTTGTTATTGGCCTTCGGTTTATGGCTATTGCAACAACGTACGGTTGCGGGCCCATTTTGGCGCGCGACTAATGCCGTATTGTCAGTATTAGCGATTGTGCTGGTGTTTTACGCCACACAATCTCCAATGCTCGAAGCGCGCCAGATGAGCCAGTCTCTAGCCGGTGGCGGTGATGATTCTTATGCCGATGCAAACTACGAAGCGTTTGGTACAGCACGTTTTAATGAGCTACAAGCCTCTGGCCAGCCAGTGTTTATCAATATGACAGCGGCTTGGTGCATCACCTGTCTTGCTAATGAGCAGACGACGCTAAGCTCAAGCAGTGTCATTGAATCGATGGCTGAGCACAATATCGCCTACTTGAAAGGGGATTGGACAAACCAAGACCCAGAGATTAGTCGTGTACTCGACCAATTTAATCGCCCTAGTGTGCCACTTTATGTGCTCTACCCTGGCGCAGGCAAAGATCCAATCATTTTGCCGCAGATTCTGACCCCTACGATTGTTGTTGACACCTTCAACGAACACATCTAAACGCGCAGATCCTTTCTTCGACTCGTCCTCGGCCCAGACTGACTCAAGTCTGGGCCTCTCTTTTTGAAAATGGTGTGCTATTCTGCGCCCATGTATCTAATGCGTTTGACCATGCGCTATTCCAAACTGTAAGCGAATGAGGCTGCCCTTGGGGCAAGGATGAGAGTCAAAGCACGATGAAGTTGATGAAGTTTGCTATGGGAATGCTGATCACCGCACTGGTGTTCACTCTCTTAATTGTCGCTCAAGACCTGCTGTTACCATTGGTCATCGCGATCGCTATTTGGTATTTAATTAACCTATTGGCAAGCGGTTTCGGGAAAATCAAAATTGCTGGGTATTCGATTCCGCGGTTTCTCTGTTTCGTAGCGTCCATTCTCACTTTCATGTTTTCGATCTCGGCATTGGTGCAGTTTATCGGCGGCAGTTTGAACGATCTTGGTTCAGTCGCGACGACCTATGAAGCTAACCTGCGCTCTTTATGGAATCGGCTGCCATATGCTGAATACTTGCCTATCGAAGGCTTTTTCGAGAGCGTTTCAACGCGGCTGGATCTCTCGGCAATCATCACGACGGTCGCTGTGTCGTTTACGAGCATTGCCCGTGATAGTCTATTGATCCTAATTTATGTGATGTTTTTGCTTTTTGAACAAGGCAACTTCAATCGCAAATTAGCGGCGCTGCTTGGGGATCCACAGCAAGAAAAGCGCATGTTGCGAATTTTGGCGCAGATCAAAGCCGATGTGCAGAAATACCTCAGTATAAAATTTTTAACCAGTGCCACAACGGGGACGCTAAGCTATTTATTGCTTGATGCGCTAAGTATTAATTTTGCCGAAATATGGGGTTTATTGATATTTTTGCTGAATTTTATCCCCACTATCGGCTCAATTGTCGCCACAATCTTCCCTTCGCTTATGGCGTTAGCGCAGTCGAATGACGATTTTGGGCTATTCTTTACGGTGTTATTCGGGGTGTCAGCCCTGCAAGTTTTGATTGGTAATATTATTGAGCCGCGTATTACGGGCAAGTCGCTCAATTTAAGCCCCGTCGTTATTCTCTTCAATCTTGCACTTTGGGGAGCGATATGGGGCGTGCCTGGCATGTTCCTCTGTGTTCCCCTATTGATCATCACGACGATTGTGATGTCACACTTCCCGAAAACACGTCCAATCGCGATTCTCTTATCGAGTAACGGGCATGTCATAGCCTCGGAAGATTGACCTGCAAATACATTCAGTTAGCGGTATAATTCCGCGCCTTTTTACACGAAAAACCTGTTATTGGACGCACAGATGAAAATTGCCGAGATCCGCCAGAAATTTTTGAATTACTTTCAGTCCCAAGGTCATCAGATCGTGGCCAGCAGTTCTTTGGTGCCGGCGAATGATCCGACCTTGTTGTTTACCAATGCAGGGATGGTGCAATTTAAGGACCTATTCCTAGGCAACGAAGTGCGCTCCTATAACCGAGCGACAACTTCTCAGCGCTGTGTGCGAGCCGGTGGTAAGCACAACGACCTAGAAAACGTTGGCTATACCGCACGCCATCACACCTTTTTCGAGATGCTCGGAAACTTCAGCTTTGGTGACTATTTCAAGCGCGAAGCAACGCGTTTCGCGTGGGACTTTCTCACTAAGGAGCTTGGCCTTGCACCTGAAAAACTCTGGGTCACGGTTTATCAAGACGATGATGAAGCCGCCGATATATGGCTCAAAGAGATCGGTGTGTCGGCAGAGCGTTTTTCGCGATTAGGCGAGAAAGACAACTTCTGGGCGATGGGCGATACCGGCCCTTGCGGCCCTTGCACAGAAATATTTTATGATCATGGTCCTGACGTTGCTGGTGGGCCTCCGGGTAGCCCGGACGAGGATGGCGATCGCTATATCGAAATCTGGAACCTCGTATTCATGCAGTATGACCGTCAGCCGGACGGCACGCTTATTCCTCTACCAAAGCCTTCTGTGGACACAGGCATGGGTTTGGAGCGACTAGCTGCTGTGTTGCAGCATGTGCACAGCAACTATGAGATCGATCTGTTTCAAGCTCTGCTAACCGCCGCTGCAAAAATTACTGGGACTACGGATACAAGCAACACTTCGTTACGAGTGATTGCCGATCACATTCGTTCCTGCTCATTCCTTGTTGTCGACGGCGTATTGCCCTCGAACGAAGGGCGCGGCTATGTGTTGCGTCGCATTATTCGACGTGCAGTTCGACATGGTTATCAGTTGGGCGTAAAGGAGTTGTTTTTCTATCGCCTAGTGGACGCGCTGGTTGAGCAAATGGGCGAGGCCTATCCTGAGCTAACAGCGCGTCAGGCAGTTGTTGCGAAAGTCTTGCAGGAAGAAGAGCAGCAATTCGCACGTACGCTTGAAAATGGCATGGTGATTCTCAAAGATGCGATCGCTGGCTTAAAGGATAAGGTGGTTCCGGGTGAGACAGTTTTCCGCTTGTACGATACCTTTGGCTTCCCTGTCGATCTGACAGCGGATGTGGCGCGTGAGCACGGCCTGACGATCGATCAGGAAGGTTTCGATGCGGCCATGGAGGTGCAGAAACAACAGGCGCGTGCGGCGGGTAAGTTCAACGCAGTTGAGAAACTCGTGATCGATGTCAAACAAGGCACAGAATTTACAGGCTATGATCGTTTAGACGGTCAAGCAAATGTCCTCGCTATCTATCGTGATGGTCAACAAGTTGAGGCGATTGCTGGCGAGGGTGATGCCTTGTTGATTCTTGACTCCAGCCCTTTCTATGCTGAGTCGGGTGGTCAAGTTGGCGATAAAGGTGTTTTGCGCTGCAATATCGGTGCGTCTAACGAGACCTTGTTCGATGTTGTCGATACGCAGAAACAAGGCGAGCATTTTATCCACAAAGGCGTTCTGCGCAGCGGCACTCTTAAGCAAGGCGATCAAGTTACCACGCTAGTTGGCAATGAAAACCGTGCGGCTATCGCGTTAAATCACTCTGCGACTCATCTGTTGCACGCAGCGCTACGTAAGGTATTGGGAGACCATGTTACGCAAAAAGGCTCCTTGGTGACGGCAGATCGCTTGCGCTTCGATTTTTCGCATCAAGCTGCGATGTCCGCGTCCGAACTTGCTGAGGTCGAGGCTCTGGTCAATGCCGAGATCCTAAAAAACACGGCAGTCTCTAAACAAGTTATGAGCATCGATGAGGCAATGAATGCTGGCGCCATGGCTTTGTTCGGCGAGAAGTACGGCGAAGAGGTGCGGGTTGTGAGCATGGGTGAGTTCTCCACTGAATTATGTGGCGGTACACACGTTGAGCGAACTGGCGATATCGGGCTATTTAAATTTGTCGGCGAGTCTGGAATTGCCGCTGGAGTTCGTCGCGTCGAAGCTGTAACGGGGCAAGGGGCTTTAGCGATTGTTGCTCAGCAAGAAAGCATGCTGAGACAGTTGGCCGAAGTGGTGAAAACGAATTCGGACAGCCTTGTTGAGAAAGTGCAGCAGCTAATGCAAAGCAACAAAGGCCTTGAAAAAGAGCTCGAGCAACTCAAGGTTAAGTTAGCAAGTGCTGCAGGAAGCGATATCGCCTCTGAAGCCATAAGCGTTGGTGATGTAAAATTACTGGCCAAAGCTGTTACTGGCTTTAACGCGAAAACACTTCGCGATACGGTCGATCAGCTTAAGAACAAATTAGGGACCTCAGTTGTGGTGTTGGCTAGCGTTGAAGATGGCAAGGTGAGTTTGGTTGCGGGAGTCAGTAAAGATCTTGTGGCTAAAATCAAAGCCGGAGAACTCGTCAATATGGTGGCATCACAGGTTGGAGGAAAGGGCGGTGGTCGTCCTGACATGGCGATGGCCGGTGGCACGGATCCAGAACCATTGCCCGCTGCGCTCGCAAGCGTTAAGGCTTGGGTCGAAGAAAAACTCTGATATTCACGACAAATGCAGTCGCATACGCCCCAGGGATTTACGGGCCCTTAAATAGCGTTTGCATTACATTCTGCAATTTTGTTTAATTTGCACCCGTTTTAATCTATGTAGCGAAAATGGCACTATACGTTCAAAAATTTGGTGGTACTTCTGTGGGCTCAACCGAGCGCATTGAAGCTGTGGCAGATCGTGTGATCGCCACGAGAAAACAAGGACATGATGTCGTTGTGGTTGTTTCGGCAATGAGTGGTGAGACCAATCGCCTTTTAGAGCTGGCGAATGCGATTCATGATAAGCCAACGCCGCGTGAAGTCGATGTACTTCTTTCAACCGGCGAGCAGGTCACAATTGCCTTGCTAAGCATGGCCCTCGAAAAGCGTGGGTGTAAAGCTCGTTCGTTTACGGGTGGGCAGGTGCGAATTCTTACCGACGAATCTCACATGCGCGCACGTATAAAAGAAATAGACGATAAAAAAATTCGCTCAGAACTTGCCGAGGGCAAGGTCGTAGTGGTGGCAGGGTTCCAAGGAATCGATGATAACGGCAATATCACTACACTAGGGCGTGGCGGTTCAGACACCTCAGCCGTGGCATTGGCTGCTGCTTTGAAAGCGGATGAGTGTCAAATCTACACCGATGTGAAAGGGGTCTATACGACTGACCCACGTGTGGTAGAGGACGCTCGCTTATTACGCACAATTACATTTGAAGAGATGCTGGAGTTGGCGAGTCTTGGAGCAAAAATTCTCCAAATTCGATCCGTGGAGTTTGCAGGGAAATACAAAGTGCCCTTGCGTGTACTCTCCAGTTTTGAAGACGACCCAGGTACTTTAATCAGTTTAGAGGATGAAAACGAAATGGAAGCTCCAATTATCTCGGGTATCGCATTCACGAGAGACGAGGCAAAGGTCACTGTCTCCGGAGTGCCAGATGTCCCTGGAATTGCCTATCAAGTGATTGGCCCTGTCAGTGAAGCTGGCATCGAAGTCGACGTCATTGTGCAGAACGTCTCAGCAGATGGCACAACCGATATTACATTTACTGTCAAGCGTGCCGATAGCGAACAAACTCGCGATATTATCGGTCGTATTGGTGAGAATGTGAAAGCACGCGAAGTCACTCTAGATAAAAAGATCGCTAAGATCTCTCTAGTGGGTGTTGGCATGCGATCACATGCAGGTATCGCTAGTAAGATGTTTAAAACGCTAGCCGACGAATCCATAAATATTCAGATTATCACGACCTCTGAGATTAAGATTTCGGTTGTGATAGATGAGAAATATTTGGAGTTAGCAGTTCGTGCGCTACACAGTGCATTCGAGCTAGGAGATGAAGAGAAGAGCTGATATCAGCTGTATTTTCTCTTGTTTTGCCGATGGTGCTCGATGACTGTTTACGTCTGATTGCTTGGATTTGGGGGCGCGCGATTCATGAGTGGAAGCTCGAATTTCGTTGCGGGGCAATTAGACGTAAGTAAACAGTACATCCGAGTGTGAAATTCCGACGTAGTCTTATATAAGGCTACGGAAAGAACATGGACACGAGAAAGCAGGAAAGGAGAAGCACAATGTTGATTTTAACTCGACGTATAGGTGAGACTTTGATGGTCGGTGATGATGTCACAGTCACTGTTTTAGGCGTTAAAGGTAACCAAGTACGTATAGGTGTGAATGCACCGAAAGATGTAGCTGTGCATCGCGAAGAAATCTATCAGCGCATTCAAAAGGAGCGGGATTCAGAGAATAAGGATTCAGATTCAAAAGAGTGAGTAAATTTAGCCAGTAGCCACTGCCATTTCCCATGATGTATGTTACTATTGCGCGCGATTTTGGAGAGATGGCCGAGTGGCTGAAGGCGCGCCCCTGCTAAGGGCGTATAGGTTAATCCCTATCGAGGGTTCGAATCCCTCTCTCTCCGCCATTTAAAGAAAGCACGTCATCTCGACGCATCACTGCCCTCAATAAAAATCTCAGAAGCCCAACACGAGAGAGGGATGCGAACCCGACAGAGGGTTTGATCGATTGCAGCGCAATCGAAGACGAGCGCGAAGCGCGATGCCCGAAGGGTTGGGTCGGCCCAAAGCCGAACCAATCAATCCCTCCCCCCCACGCTCAGCTTCATCATTGAAAGAAACTCCGCCCCCCGACGCAAACACTCCTGTTTAGACCCACGGGTAA
>CAMYOK010000002.1 GCA_947259995.1 uncultured Pseudomonadales bacterium
CCCCCACCCAACTAGTTCTGTGCCTAATGTGGGAGCGGGCCGGCCCGCGATTAGAACAGTGGTATGAATCGCGGGCAGGCCCGCTCCCACATGGTGGCACTGCTCTAGATCTAGAGGGAGAGTGGATCAGGGCTGTCTAATACAAAAACATCGCATCCCCATAACTAAAGAACCGGTACTTCTGCCTCACCGCCTCCTCATAAGCCGCCATAATCGCATCCCTTCCCGAAAAGGCACTGACCAACATCATCAAGGTCGACTCAGACAAATGAAAATTGGTCACCATCGCATCCACTACTTGGAACTCGTAGCCTGGGTAGATAAAGATGTCTGTCTCACCGTTATACGGGGCAATTAAGCCCTCTAAGGCCTTCTGCGCCGCACTCTCCAGCGTTCGCACTGAGGTTGTCCCTACCGCGATCACGCGACCACCGCGTGCTTTGCAGGCACGAATCTGCTTACACACCTGCTCAGAGATCTCGATGCGCTCGCTATGCATATTGTGCTCAAGGATATTGTCCACCCGCACCGGCTGAAACGTGCCCGAGCCCACATGCAGCGTCACATAGGCCGTATCCACGCCCAAGTCCTTGATTTGCTGCAACAAGCCTTCATCAAAATGCAGCCCTGCGGTGGGGGCCGCGACCGCGCCTAGTTTCTCGCTATACACGGTTTGGTAACGCTCGCGGTCGGCAAGCTCGTCTGCCCTCTTTATATAAGGAGGCAGAGGAATATGCCCAAATAACTCCAAAGCATCGGTAAGCGGCGCATGAATGGCAAAGCGCAAATGGAAGAATTCGCCTTCACGCCCAAGCACCTCGGCGGTCAGCAGCGAATCCTGCGGGCCGGGAAACTGCAGCTGCGTGCCAGGCTTGGGCGACTTGCTGGCACGGATCTGCGCTAGGGCCTCGGTATCGTTGAGCACCCTTTCGATCATCACCTCGATCTTGCCGCCACTGGCTTTCTGGCCTAACAAACGCGCAGGAATCACGCGGGTATTGTTGAACACCAATAGATCATCAGGGCGAAGATGGCTGATTAAATCGGCAAAATGCTCGTGGCGCATCTCACCAGTGGCGCGGCTCAAGCTCAACAAGCGGCTTGCAGTGCGTTGTTCGGGAGGAAAATGGGCGATCAGCTCATCGGGAAGCTCATAAGAGAAGTCAGATAATTGCATTGGCAAACACAAAGCCCTTCTTGCATTAAGGAAAGGGCGAGGAGTTTGCCCTAACAGGCCCACAAAACCAAGTTTTTGCAGAATTGCTCCTCACCCATTGCGCCTTAGAAATTTGTTGCTATAATAGCCGCCCTTCCAATGCCGGAGTGGTGAAATTGGTAGACACACGGGATTCAAAATCCCGCGCCCTTAAAAGCGTGCCGGTTCAAGTCCGGCCTCCGGTACCAAATCTTGAGTTCCTCAAGATTCGCAAATCACCAACACTCAAATCTAGATAGAACCCACTGCCTGTAAGAGCTTACCTTGCAAGCGAATGCCACGATTGCTTATTCACCGATAGCCCCCCTGCACCCTCCTATAGACCCTTATCTTTTTTGCGCATCTATTGTTAACTTATTCGCCATTGACCCAACTTCACTACAATTGAGTGAAAGCTGGTTTCAAGTGATCTGACCCCTTGATTCGCGAATATAGAAGGTTATCCATGAGCGCATTTCTTTTCGTAGATACTAAAATCAATAATCCCGAGGTTTACGAAGAATATAAAAAACTCGCCAAGCCTATCGCCGAGAAATTTGGCGGTGTGTATCGAGCCAGAGGAGGTACGCTGGATGTTAGGCAGTCGGAGTTGTGGTCGCCCACCCGAATTGTCCTTATTGAATTTCCTGATATGCAAAGCGCGCAAGCTTTTGTGGATTCGGCTGACTACGCGCAAGTAAAACCGCTTCGTGAGAACAATGCCGAATGCACACTCTTCATTGTTGATGGTGGTTAAATGATTAAACCTTAAAGAAGTACAAGACTTTAGCCTTAAAAGCGGGTCGAGACAGACATTCTAATGAATCTCACGCTTTAAGGAGGCAATGACTAGTTCGTAATTCTGCCTTATCAAGACCAGCACCTTAGACACCTCTGCCAGCTCTTTGCTTTGAAGTTCATCTTCTAAGGTCGAAAATAAGCGGCTCAAATTCAAAGCACCAATATTCTGACTACTAGACTTCAATCCATGTGCAGCGGTTTCTGCCTTTTTGAAATCCGTTGCTGCAATTGCGTCTTGTAAATTTCTCATGTGGGCTTCGCTTTCTTCCACATAGGCACTTAAAACAGAATGATAAGTCTCGTCGTCATAACATAGTTCTTTGAGGTCCTTTACAACCTTCGGATCGAAGAGTGTTGAACTAGCTTGAGGCATTGCTCCACTCTCAGCTCGCGCTTCTAGCAAATCTCCCCGACTCACTGACACACTTTGGATATGATGCAATATGGTACTTTCCAGTTCGCTACGTTGAAAAGGTTTACCAATATAGCCGTCCATTCCGACTCTGGCGGCTTTCTCTTTGTTGCTTTCAAGAACATTGGCTGTAAGCGCCACGATTGGCACTTTCTCAGAATTATTCTCCGCTTCTCGTTTACGTATTAATCTGGTCGCCTCATAGCCGTCCATTACTGGCATCTGACAATCCATCAACACTAGGTCGGGGCTAAAGCCAGGAAAACTATCTAGCGCCTCTTGGCCATTAGCCGCAATACTGACTGTAGCGCCCATTTTCTCGAGCATGATTTTGGCCACCTTTTGATTGGTAGCAAAGTCTTCTACAACTAGAATTTTAACTCCTCTCAACGAAGCAACCGCTTTAGTAGGCTCCTGAGAAGGATCCATCAAATCCTCACCTGAAGATTGTCTGGACAATTGTCTCACCAAATTACTAAGAAGCGCCTGCCTGCGCATTGGCTTACTGGCCTGGCATTCAAAAAGATCATTATCGACAGGAATAAATGTCGAACTAAGCAGCATTAACGGCAAGCTTGATAAGGGGGCGTCACTTTCCTTGATCTTACGCGCTAACTCAATCCCATCTATCCGCTGCATATTGAGGTCGAGTATTGCCAAATCATAAGCGGCGCCCTTTTGGTATTCCTGTTCTAAGTGTTCGAATGCTTCAGTGGCGGATAAAAAACTATCGCAATTTACACCCCAGTAACTGAGAGTTTTCTCAATGCAGTGCAGATTAACCTGCGTGTCATCCACTAAAAGTATTCTTCTGTTTTCCAGAACTCGAACCTGACTTTCATCAGCTACAATTTTTTCTCCAAGCGGCAAGCTTAGCTTCACATAAAAGGTAGAACCCGTTCCGACAATACTTTCAACGCCAATCTGGCCATTCATTAATTGTATTATTTTCTGCGAGATGGATAGCCCTAAACCAGTTCCGCCAAAAGTCCGCGTAGTGGTGTTATCCGCCTGTGTAAAAGACTCAAAGATTCTGTCTTGAACGTCGGCAGGCACCCCAATACCAGTGTCTGTGACGTTTATGGTGAAACTCACCTTATCCTCGTATATGACCTGCTCTTCGATGGATAAACTGACAAAACCTTTCGATGTGAACTTAACTGCATTTCCGATGAGATTGATGAGCACTTGTCTGATTCGAGCCGAATCACCAATAAGATAATGACCAAGCCCAATTGGCGGGCAACATGTAAGCTCTATATTCTTCTTTTTCGCAGACTCTGAGAACAAAAGCAAACTACTTTCCATCACCTCGGTTAAGTCGAAGCTGATGCTTTCTAAGTCCATTTTTCCTGCTTCTATTTTAGAAAAGTCGAGAATATCATTAATCAAACCAAGCAAAATATTACTCGAATTGCGAATCGTGTCGACGTACTCTTGCTGCTCAAAATTGAGGCTCGTTTCAGACAATACATCTGACATCCCTAAAACACCATTAAGGGGTGTTCGTATCTCATGACTCATTGTTGCTAAAAAATCGCTTTTAGCTCGATTAGCAGCCTCTGCGGCACTAGCAGCTTTTTGGATCTCACGGTAAGACAACTCCAAAGAGTCGTTAGCAACCGATAGCTCGTTAGTTCTGACTTCCAAGTTCTTTTTCTGAGCCGAGAGATGTTCATCTCTAGATCGAATAGTTTCAATAAGAACATTAAAGCCTACTATTAGCTCTCCGACCTCATCATTGGTATGGGGAATTTGCGTCTGTCGATACTCACCACTACTAGACACATTGCGCATATAGGTCGTAAGTTCAAGCAAAGGTTGCGCAACCCCTGCGGCCTACTGGACATAATATAGGATAAAGCCACGGTCGCTAATAGAACCCAAAGGCTTAGTGATAGTATCCAAAGGATCTCTGATGCCAACAACTGTATATCGGCTGTAATATATAGAACACCGAGCACTTCGTTATTCAGTGCAATAGGAAGCCTAAGCGTTACTGTATTTTCAAAAAATTGCGCGGCAACATCTGGCAACCATTGATTGCCAGCGACAGGCAGTTTGAGTTCCTCCATTTGGGCAAGATCCACGTCTAAGTCTGAGCTTATACGCATGCCGACAAATTCATCTGTTTTGCCGTATTCAGCAAACAACTGCTTTCGCTCATCATAGATCGCGGCGTATTGCACATAGCGAATCGCATTAAGAGAGATCAAGCCTTCAAGCCCGGCATTCGCATCTTGAAATACCAAGGGAGCCCGCGCGATCGACTCTACTAAATGCCCAACGGAGAATAGGTTTTCTGTCAATATTCGTTTATGGGTATAAACGTAATTCGAAACAAAAATTGTTGTCGCAGCAATTACAACAATGAAAGAGATGACCAAATTAATGGAGGTTAGGCGCTTTTTTATAGGCCTAGAGGCTTTGCCCTTCGTCTTTATGATCGGCTTATTCATAAACTTGCATAGCCAGCCTGAGCATATATGAACTGACTGTCAAAGCATTCTTGCGAAGTTCTTGAAGGTCCACCTCAAAGGCAATCTTATTATCAACGATCATCAACGAGACCATTACCGAGGGCTGCTGTAACGCTTGCTCACTAATAGTTAACACGGCACGTCCACTTAGAGCATCCAATACCGAATCTTTAGTACTCGCACCTGCGCTGCCAATATAGAGAAAGTCGCATAGGTTCAGATTGTTGTCTTGGGCATTTTGTACATCTAACACCTGGATAGTCTGCGCACCGGACACTCGTTCATTAAGCTGCAAAAAATCGCTATAAGCTGGCCCCGCTTTATAGGTACATACCGATAAAAAATCATCGGTATTGACCCCTTCTGGCCAAGTTATAAATTTTGTAAAATTAAACACATAGGCTACGCGCAACTGGCTCTCACTTACTTGAGAAACACCACTATTTTCTGCCGCTAACAAACTTGAGTTTAGGCTCACTAAATACATAAACATCACTGCAGTGACGACTGTAAACCCTCTTCTCATTGGCGATAGATAACTGAGTATTGTTTTTGTCATAAGCTAATAGCCTTCTGCGACTCTACTTTCAACATCCTGTAAAATGCCATCAGAAAGTCAATGAAAACTGCACAGCGAAAGTGCGTTGCACAAACATTGGGGCCGTAGATAGGAACTCAGCGAGAAACTCATCATGATTACTATCCAATAGATTTCTTCCTATTAGCCCTACTCTTAAATTCTGAGACACACTCCAAAGATAACTAAAGTCGAGCTCAGTATAAGATGGTGTTGCACCAACCCCAGGGATTCGATCCACATAGCGTAACCACACCCCCAGAGAACGGCTGTCATCAATACTAAATTGAGATCCTAAGGAAAATTGATTCCTTGGTGCTTTGGTAGCTGGCTCTGGACCAACAAATCGATTGTCCATATCGATATAGCTATAACTTGCATTTAGTTTCCAGGTAGGAGAAAAATTGTATTCCGCCGCTAGCTCAACACCTTTTGTCACGGCTGCAGATTGATTACCAATGCTTAGTTGGATCTTGGCGTAAGTGGGTGTAAAGGTAAACCCCTCGAGCTCGTGGGTACTCCTTAGGTTTGTATAGACGTTTCTATAACCAGCAATATCTACACTCAATTTGGGCGTTATCCGGCCGCGATAACCAGCCTCATAAGAGATAACTTCTTCTGGGTCAAGACTAGCAATACTTTTTGTAAACCCAACGAATGTGAGTGGAGTAGGATTCAATTCGGTAAAAGGCGGTAAAGTAGTAAAGTGAAGTTGTGCATCCCTTTCACCGCGAGAAAAAGTTCTAAGCGCTTTGGAAACAGCAGCCCAATAACTATGATTCTCATTCAACGCATAAGAAATGCGGACATTTGGTTGTATATCTATAGACTTTTTACTGAATTCATTATGTTCAAATTTAGACCCTAAAATTAATGCTAATTTCTCGTCCAAGAAACGTATTTCATCTTGAATGTAAAAATTACTTAACGCCGAATTCAGATTATTTGGCGTTATCATTAGCTCATTAGTGTCTTTAGTCTTATGACGTTCAAAGCGATAACCACCTCCAACCACAATATGATGCTGGTTGATCGGAGCTAGCTGATACTGCACGTCTAGGTCGTAAGTTTTGCGCGATTCGTTTTGAATAACTTCTTTACGATAAGTACTGTCGTAGAAAAACTGAGTTGTAAGCACACTACCATTGTCACCATTATGGGTCCAACGGGACAATAGATTTGAGCCTCGTTGATCTAAAGGCGACTTTATATACTGTTGATAATTGGGGACATCAGGAAGGTTCTGAAAATGGTCCTGGTAAACATCTGATTGAAAAATCTCGCCTTGCAGCGTGTAATTCGAACTCTCAGTTTGCTGACCATCAATTCGAAATCCTATTCTACCTGTTTTCAAACTATCGCTATCCAGTGCCGAATACACTGGTTCGAGTTCGCCTGCTTTTCTAAATTTCGCGAAAACTCGATAGTCTGCGCTATCTGAAAGCGCGCCACCGTTGCGTATATTAAATACCTGTTCGCCGGTGGAGTCTAAACGGCTAGATATTAAACTTCCTTTGGTCTGTGATGCTGATTTAGTGGTAATGTTAATAACCCCATTGACAGCATTACTTCCCCACAGAGTTGCACCTGGCCCGCGTATCACTTCAATTCTATCGATATCTTCAAGTACTAAGTCCACATTCTCCCAATATACTCCCGAGAATGTAGGGGTATAAACAGTCCTCCCATCTACTAACACGAGTAATTTGTTTGCAAGCCGTGAGTTAAAGCCGCGTGTTGATACTCCCCACTTATTCGAATCAAATTGAGAGACTTGAATCCCAGGCACCATGCGCAAAGCATCAGGAATCGTTGACACTCCGCTTCGCGTTATATCCTCGCCAGTTATAACGTAGATTGCAGAAGCAGCGGTAGCTATCGATTGCGCCCTTCTTGCGACCGAATTAACCTCTATTGTCATGAGGTCTTCCAACGACAAATCAAAAATAGAAGCTTCGCTTGCGGCTACAGCTGTGGATATAAACATTGATGCCAGTGCGACATTTGAGCCTTTGATCATAATATTGCCTCTCGATAGGCAGAACAAAATCTAGTTTTATTTTTTATCAATCGTTTCATTAATTATCGATAACAGAAACTTTCTAGCGTCAGGTTCCGACATTGGCTTTCCCCACAAATAACCTTGCAGATAGTCAACATTCAAAGTACTTATAAACGCCAATTGCTCCGCAGTGGACACTCCCTCTGCCACTATCTTTAGATCTAAATTATTCGCCAACGCAACAATGGTAGAAATAATACTATTGTTAGATCCAACATCGATTTTATCGATGAAACTTTTATCGATTTTCAGTATATCTAGAGGGATATTTACCAAATAGCCCAATGATGAATACCCTGTTCCAAAATCATCAAGGGCGATCGAACATCCGAGACGCTTCAATCTATGCAGTGTTTCGGTAACAGCCTCCACATTCACCATGAATGCGGTTTCAGTAATCTCCAGCTGTATATTTTCAGGTGGGACTTTGTGTTTTTCCAAGGTGGCTGCGATAAACTCATAGAGCTCAGGGTCAGAAAACTGCTTTGTCGACAGATTAATCGCCACTGTTAAACACTTATCAACTCCTTGTAAGTGCCACTCCCGTAGTTGACTACAGGCTTCGTTTATCACCCAACGACCAATTTCCCAGATTAAATTGCTTTCCTCTGCCAATGGGATGAACACCATAGGTGATACCGCTTGTCCGTGCCGGGTCCATCGAATCAGGGCCTCGAAACCAATTATGCGTTTTGAGCAAACTTCGAACTTAGGTTGATAAACAAGCACAAACTCCTGCTTATTCAAAGCTAGGTGCAAGTCACGGGCTAATTCTAGTCTCGCCAAACCATCAATATATAGACTTTCAGAGTATAGACGATAGCCACTTTTTCCTCGCTTCTTGGCTTCGTACATCGCCACGTCAGCGCGTTGAAGGAGAATATCCGGATCACTGCCATGCTCAGGCGCTACAACAATCCCTATACTGAGAGTTGTGATGATTTCTCGCTCGTATATAACGCACGGCTCGGCAAGCGCAGCTATTAAGCCGCTCGCTAGTAATTTTAGGTCTTCGACATCCTTAACGTCAGTCAACAAAATTGCGAACTCGTCGCCACCAAAGCGTGCGAGATTACCGTCGGTATAAAAAGAATAGCTTTTGTGCTGTAGACAATGGGAAAGCTTATTCGCCAAGGTCACTAGAAGCTCATCCCCGGCCTTATGCCCAAGCGTATCGTTGACATATTTAAAGTTATCTAAATCTACGAACAGAAAACCCACTTTCGAACCTGAAAGTTTGGCCGTTTCTAAAGCCAATTGAAATCTCTCTACAAAAAGCGCTCTATTCGGAAGATTGGTAAGGCTGTCGTAATAAGCCAATTGTCTCATGCGATTTTCGTATTTTTCCCGATGGGTGATATCTTCGAAAATACAGACAATGCTCGTATCAGACGTATTCTTAGAAAGGTAAATATGTCCCTCTACGGGGTAGACACTTCCGTTTGCTCTGCGCATTCTGGTAGTGCAGCGATAATAACTAAGCTTGCCATTTTGTAGTGCGGCGCAAGCATCCATAATGGGGACGATGTCTGCACTGCTAGGATCAAAAAGTTCCGGAAGTTTGTATCGATACAATTGCTCTTCGCTGTAGCCAAGATTTTCGACAGCCGCTTTATTTGCTGACCTGATAGCGCTGCTACTGCTGTCCAAGAAAAATATTTCGCTAGCGGAATTGTCCAATACACGCCCTAAACTTTCGAGCTGCCCTTGGCTGCTCTTCAACTCGAGGAACGTTTGACGTGCGCGCAGCATATAACGCACGCGATTGACTAGGACCTGATAATTAATAGGTTTTGTTATGAAATCCGTTGCACCAAACTCGTAAGATTTTTCAACGGACTCAAAACCCTCAGAGCCGGTCATCATTAGAATAGGCACTATCTGACCTTCTTCCGTTGCACGAATCTCAAGGCACAGTTCATAGCCATTCTTAAATGGCATCTGGATATCAGTGACGATGATGTCTGGTCGGCACTGCAGAAACTGAGCGAAGCCTTCTGCCCCGTCGCGCGCCACAACCACTTTCATACCAGCATTGGACAATGCCCGCTCTAATGGGATTCGAATTGTGGTATCGTCATCGACAATTAAAATGGTAGGGGTTGATGTCAATTCGCGCACTAATGAACCTCTGTAAAACTCTTCATTTTATTTGTCCTACAGTTACACCATCGCTACACAAGCCCACAATGATGCTGCATTGCTTTAATGCTGCGTGTACATATAATTATCAAGGATTAATGACACGTCTGACCTAGTACAATCGGGCAACAATACAGAACTTTCTAAAGACTGACAAGGTGACTAGCTTAGCCACCGCTCGTGCTTTTTTTGTTACTCACTATTAGCCTGTACAACCGCCCGCACAAAACCCACAACAGAGACGGGTTTTGTAACGCTATTTAATTTAAATCGCGGTAAATGCACCGGAGAAAACGACGATGAAAGGAAGTTGCCTATGCGGCCAAGTTGCATACGAAGTGAGTGCGCTCGACTCCCCTATCCAACACTGCTCATGTCGTTCATGTCGCAAAGCCCATGGCGCTGCATTCAATACATCAGCGGCCGTAAAAAAGTCTAATTTTTTGTGGTTGCGAGGTGAACTTTTACTGTCTGAATTTGAGTCCTCGCCTGGCATAGTACGATATTTCTGCTCTATCTGTGGCTCTCAATTAATCAAACGCAAAGACAATAGTGATCATCTCGCTCTTAGAGTTGCAAGCCTAGATGAAGACCCTGGTCAGGTACCCGAACTTAGAATTTGGTGTTCGCATGAGGTGCCATGGCTAGACTATCAATCTAAAATTCCACGGTACAGTGAATGGAAACCAGCCCAATAAGGGTGCAATTCCAAACTTTGGAGAGATGGAACAGAGCCATCAAAGTGAAACCTAAGCATATCCCGCCTGGGCACGAGGGCTAAGATCAAGGGGTCAGATCCCTTGATTCTGCGAATCAAAAGACCTGACCCCTTCAGGGTTACGGCTTTCTGAATTTTAGGACGAAGCGGTCGGTGTTGCCCTGAATGCCAGGAGTGCCGACTTCTTGCATCAGGTCATCTTCTTCGTGGTAGTGCATATCACTGAAGTCTACGAACTCAAATCCAACGTCGACCATCTCTTTGATGATCAGCACTGGATCCAAGCGACGACCTACGGCGCGCGTAGTGGGTTGACCATGACGACGGGTATGATCGACTACGCCATAGATGCCACCAGATTTCATTGCATCGAAGATCGCCTCGTTCATATTGGCGCGCCCTTCTGCATTAGGGTTATGCAAGTTCCAGAACGTTAACACCATGTCAAAGTTGTCTGTTTCGAACTCGAACTCAGGAATATCGCCCAAGGCAACTGAATCGTTAATGGCGCTAACACAGTCAAGGCCAGGCAGAGTCATCACGTCACTCTTGAATGAGCCGCTGACGCTCACAGACACGACTAACTCACCGCCGTTCTCGCAAAGGGTTGGGCCTACAAACTTGCTCCAGTAGCCAGTGGCCGGAGAGATCTCCAAGACCTTCATAT
Source organism: uncultured Pseudomonadales bacterium (assembly GCA_947259995.1). GTDB lineage: Bacteria > Pseudomonadota > Gammaproteobacteria > Pseudomonadales > Pseudohongiellaceae > UBA5078. The sequence goes on from CAMYOK010000002.1 coordinate 11,055, forward strand.
CGTCCTCAAGACCGAAGAACTCTAGCACCTCGGCTGGCTTGCGGTTCGCGTCGCGGGCTACTTCAGCCTCCGTGCGGATGCTGCCACCTAGGTTTTGTTCAATTTTCATGCGGGTTGCGGCTGGGTCGGCTGCTAGGGCTTGGGAGGTGATAAAGCACAGGCTAGCTAGGGGGATGATTCTTTTCATAAATACTCACTATATTGTTTTAGATTAAGGACCGACTAATGTTAACAGTCTTCTGCTGGGAGTTGACCGGCTCACTTGTACTTTTGGCTCAGATGCTAAAGTCAGCTAACTAGCTAAATGTAGCCAAAAAGTGTGTAGCAACCTGCTTTATGGCTAGGGGCGCTACCATTTTTCAAAGCAAGCTAATCAAGGGGTCAGAGCACTTGATTTTCAAGTGATCTGACCCCTTGATATGCAGCCAAGTTGAACTCTACAATGCCCTAAAAAGAGAGAGCATATGATTAAGCCAGACATTCCAGACAATGAGGTCGAGAGAATTCATGCTCTAAGAGCTCTGAAAATTCTCGATACAGCACATGAAGAGCGCTTTGATCGCGTCACTCGCATGGCTAAGCGATTGTTTAACGTAGAGATCTCACTGGTCAGCCTTGTCGACTCAGACAGGCAATGGTTTAAATCTGCGCAAGGACTAGCAGCCACTGAGACACCACGCGATATTTCGTTTTGCGGTCACGCCATCAATCATAATGGCCTATTTCTTATTCCAAATGCACTTGAGGATGAACGGTTTTTCGATAACCCACTAGTTACCGAGGCCCCAAAAATCCGCTTTTACGCAGGTTACCCACTCAAATTGAGGCAGGGAATAAAAATAGGAACACTATGCCTTATCGACTCAAAGCCAAAGTATATGGACGAAGAGGAACAGCAGTTATTCAATGATTTTGGCGCGATGATTGAACAAGAGATTCGTTCAATTCAAATGGCAACACTGGACGAGTTAACCTTGGTTTCAAACCGACGGGGGTTTCTCGCCCTTGCCGATCACTTTCAATCAAGCTGTCAACGCGAACAAGTCTCAATGTCTCTAATATTGTTCGACCTCAATCAGGTCAAACCTATCAATGATAACTTCGGCCATCATGAAGGTGACTTTGCGTTAAAGCAATTTGCTGAGGTATTGCGCAGTGTTTATCGTAAAAACGATATCATTGGCAGGTTGGGAGGGAACGAGTTTGTGGTTATGCTCGCGGATGTCGGACAAGAGCTAATCGACTACCTCCTCGGTCGCTTTAAAACTGAAATGGACGCATTGAATAAGACTATCAACAAACCTTACGTCATAGAATACAGTACGGGTTTGGCGCGTTTTGCTCATGATACAGAGCTGTCCCTGGAAGGAATGATCGCAGAGGCGGACGCAGCAATGTCTAGGTCAAAGAAAGGCATATCGCGCTAGCTTAGGGAAATCAAGGGGTCAGATCACTTGAAAATCAAGTGCTCTGACCCCTTGATTTCTTGATCTCATCGCGTGATGCTGTCCCAGTTATCCACTAGGTGCTCTGCGCTGCGCCAAGCCAATGCCTGCGCCGTCAACGTAGGATTCCTGGCGCCACTAGTGCCCATGACAGACGAGCCAAGAATGCCAAGATTCGGAGCCTCGTGGGCAAAGCCATAGGCGTCTGTCACATTCGTCGCCGGATCATTGCCCATGCGCGTGCCACCATAGGCATGAGTCGACGCGCCCATCGCATTACCAAGGCCCGTGCGATAGAAGTGCGTGGCACCGGCGGCGCGATACCATTCTTCCATGCGGTCTTGGGTAAACTGCGCAATCTTCAGCTCGTTGTCGCGGTATTGCGCCGTAATGCGGATCACAGGAAAGCCAAGCTTGTCTTTCACCTGTGGGTCCAAGTCAAGATAGTTGCCTTTATAGGGCAGCGTCGTCTTCTGTATATAAGACATATTGACGCGATCGGCGTTCTCACGCACAAAGGCCTTCCACTTTGCTCCCCAATTGGGCACCAGATCGAAGGTCGGCATCTTCGCCGCCGAGATTGGTTTACGGTCAGTGAAGGTCCACAAATTTCCGCCGCCAATGAAATCTAGATCACTGTGATCAAAATTGTCATCGGCCCATTCGTCAATGGCGACCCCTTGTGCCGGCAAACCATACCAGTTGTTCAAGTTCTTAGGAAACAAAGCAAATACTGGTGCACCCTGGTGATGGCTCAGATAATGCTGCCCCACTTGGCCGCTGTTATTTGCCAAACCATTCGGGTACTGACGCGATGTCGACAGCATCAACAAACGCACGTTCTCGTAGGTATGGCTCGCTAGCATCACCGCATCGGCTGGCTGAAACATCACTTCATTGCCTAGCAAGTACTCTACGCCCGTCACTCGCCCATCGGCATCGTTAAGAATTTTCAACACGCGCGCATGGGTTACGACTTTTAAAAGACCAGACTTCAAGGCTTCCGGAATCGTCGTCACGGCTGTAGAGCTTTTCGCATTCACGTGACACCCGCCACGGTCGCAATAACCATGATAGAAGCAACCAGGGCGATCGCCATAGACTTCCGTGTTAATCGCTGCAGGGCCTTGGAACGGGGTCCACCCCAGTTGCCGTGCCGCATCACTCATCATGTCGGTATAACCGGAGCTGCGCAGGCCCGGCATCGGGTAGCCTCTTGCACGCGGGCCTTCGAAGGGGCTGCCATTGGCTTGCCGCTGACCATTGATATTACCGGCAAAACCCGACACTCCTAGAGCATATTCCACACGGTCGTAATAGGGTTCTAGATCGTCGTAGCTGATCGGCCAGTCCTCAACCGTGGAGTCTTCCGGAATGCGATGCGCCCCATATCGCTCAGCCGTCGCACTCGCGGTTTTAAAATCCCAAGGATTGAGACGCCAGCTCTGCGCCCAATAATGTAGCGAGGTACCACCGACACCATTCATCATCGGATGCCCCCCGCCCTGCACTGCCTCAAAATTAATATTGGCGCGCACTGTAGGAATCTCGTTCTTCGCCTTGGCCACTTGCTGCGGCCAATCGCGCAGATTATTGCGCACTTCATCAGGGGCAAAATCCCGGTTCGAAAACCAACCGCCGGCCTCTAGTCCAATCACATTTAGACCGGCATTGACCAATGGCAGCACAGCAACACCGCCCACTGCGCCAAGGCCGATGACGACTACGTCAGTTTTGGGTAATTCAGTGGCCATTGGCAGCACCTCCCGTTGATGATGAACCAGAGCCAACAGGGTCCTTGAGGTGTGTCGGCATGTCGTATGCCGATTGTCGGCTAGGGACTAGCGATGACCCTTGACTAACTTCATCGGGAGTCGCAATTGCGCGCACACCTGGGTAGCCAAGCAGATCCCAACCAATGAAGTCGCGATTGCCACCATAATAGGGGTCGCTGAAGGTGCCATCGATAGTGTGTGTCCTCACCATAAAGAAGAAGCCCGCGTTCAATGACGAATAGCCTTCGATTGGGCTGTCGATCATCGACTCAATAATGGCATCTTGCTCATCTTCGGAAAGCTGATAGAAAGATAGGTTTTTCGTTTGCCGGCAATAGTCTTCGAGTGCCGAAAGCCCTACCCCATATTGTTCACGGGAGGAGGCCATTGGGCCGGCGAGGGCTCGGTCAATATAGTGGACAGCTCGCGCTTCGTGCGCGCCTGGGCTTTCTGCATCGCTAGGCAGTATTCGCGATGCAAAGGCGTCTAAATTGGCACTTTCAAGTGCGGTCAACGTTTCGAAGGCTTCTCTGACAGGAATGCGTTGCGGGATTGCTTGGCTTGGTTGTGCGCTAAGAGTGCCGCTACTTGCGGCCATTAGTGCGGCGCCTGTTAATCCGACCCCTTTAAGCAGGTTGCGGCGCGACTGCGATGGGGCGCGGCTGGCGGGCGCCTCGTCTGCGCGGGGCTTCTTATCATCACTCATGCTCTTGCTCCTAGCATATGGGGTAAACCCACTGCCTATTCTTATTAGAGGAACTATTTCTTAGGTGTAACCTTATCACTATGCTGACAAAAGGAAATGCCCAAATGACGCATCACTCGCAAAGATCTTCAAAATCGCCATTCGAAGCTGTATACAGCGGCGGCGGCAGGCTATAAAGTTCTTAATTATTACTGGGACACGAACAACAATCAAAACACTCCCCCGGAGAGAAAAGATGATATCGCGACAAGATTTAGCAAAGGCTTTGGCGACAACTCTGGCAATCCTCGCCTGCCTGCCGGTTTGGGCTGCCGATGAGGTGCCAGAAACCATTGTAGTCACTAGCAATGCATTCGAGCATAACACCGATATCCCTTGGAGGTACTCAGCATACGATGAGGGGATCTCACCGGAAATCTCTTGGAGTAATTTACCCCGGGGTACTGCGCAATTGGCATTGATTCTTGATGACCCCGTGGTCGCCATGCTGCAACCTTTTGTTCACTGGATCGCCTACAATATTCCAGCATCGGCCTCTGGGCTACCCGAGGGACTTTCACCTGATGCGATCGTGACCTACCCAGGACTCGAAGGCATGATCAATGGTGCTAACGGCATTCGCCGGTCAGGGTATTTTGGTCCGCGTCCGCCTGTGGATGGCAAGGTGCATACCTATAATTTCCGTATCTATGCGCTGGATCACGAGCTGAATTTGGCCGATGGGCTGAACAAAGCGTCCCTGCTAGATGCTATGCGTGGGCATATTTTGGCTACAGGTTTGTTAACTGGGAATTTTGAATACCTAGGCGGCCGAACCCATACACCGTAATCAAGGGGTCAGATCCCTTGATTCTGTTTGAGCTAATTTCAAGGGATCTGACCCCATGATTTTGCCAAGAGGACATTTATGATTTATTCAACGACCGACACCATTCCAGGCAAAGAGATCGCAGAGATCGTTGGGGTCGTTACCGGCAATGTGGTCCAAGCTAAGCATATTGGCCGCGATATCATGGCTGGGCTTAAGACTATTGTCGGTGGCGAGATTCGCGGTTACACCGAAATGCTGACCGAAGCCCGAAATATTGCAGTACAGCGCTTGGTGCAAAACGCCCAAGAAAAAGGGGCCGATGCCGTAGTAGGCATTCGTTTCACCACCAGCGCGATTATGGATGGCTCTTCTGAAATCTTGGTTTTTGGCACAGCTGTAAAGCTGAAGTAATCAAGGGGTCAGGTCCCTTGATTCCAACTGTACAAGAGAAATCAAGGGATCTGACCCCTTGATTTCTCTTGGTAGCGCTTTCCCAGCCAAAGTACCAAGAACAACCAGGCTGCGGATACTGGCACCATGCTAAGCGCTAGGCTCGACACGCTAAGCCCTAGCCACGCCATCGCCGTATATGACCACGCGCCTATTTGATCCCCCACCCTGTAAACAAAAGTGTCGTTAAAGTTCTTCGCTTTGTACTTTTCACTACGAGGTAACACGGTATAGAGCACCTCGCGAGCAGGGCGCTGAATCGCATAATTGCCGGCACGGCGCAAAACCTGAAACAGCACTAAAACCAATAGCGTTGGCGCAAGCCCCATAATGCCGAAGCCAATTAGACTGACTATAGGTAAGAAGGCTAGGCTTAAGCCGATTCCAAACCAACGCATAATCCTTCCGGTGAGGAAAAGCTGCGTTAATAAAGTAATGATGTTAACGATGAGATCGATATTCGCAAACACCTGAGTGCGGATGCGAGAATCACTTGACACATCAGAAATAATCTGCGCCTGCATAAAATACAGATAGGTGGATGTCACCGTGAATAACAACATTAAAACAGCAATGCCGATCAAGTAAGGCGAACGAATCACATCGCCCACCCCCTCAAAAACACTCCCACCAATGATTTCCTTCTGCTTCAGTGCTACCGCCTCTATCGTGCCTTTAGTCTGCGCTTCGCTGGGGATGTACTCGGCACTTGCGGAGTTTTTTTCTGCATTACGCGCCTCATCTTCAAGCGCGGCTAACGCCAGGGTCTGCTCACTTCTTTCCAAGGCATTAGAAACTCGCGCCGCCCCTTCTAATAATAGGGCCGAGATCAACAGAAGATTTACTGGCCCCAACACCGACACAAGCGTCGATGTAATGGTCGAGCCGGTAATCGCGCCAATTGTCCCGCCAACGGCAAGCATGCCAAACAAGCGTTTGCTCTGAGAACTCTGATAGATATCGGTCATAAAAGACCAGAACACCGAGATCACGAACAGATTAAAAATACTCACCCAAATAAAGAAAATACGCCCGATCCATACATTCTCTTCTGGAATCACTTTCAACAATACAAAGAAAAATACGAGATTGAGAATGAAAAACCGATAAGTTAAAGGGACGAAGCGATTCCTAGGCAATCGCTTCACCAGGCTTGTGAATACCGGATGCAACAGCATCATCCCTACCAGCGTCCCTGTGAACAGCCACGCCAGATTATCTACGCCCCCCGCGACCCCCATCTCATCGCGAATGGGGCGCAGAATGTAATAGGAACAAAGCAAAAGAAAATAATAGATAAAAGAAAATGCTAAAGCAGCCCCCTCACCCTTGCGCAGATCAACGGCACGAGTGAGCATCCGAGTCATAGAATTTGTCATAGTTGTCCCGAGATGCTTATGCGTTATCTATTAGGTTCGCCATACGTTGCCGCATTGCCGCATCAGGTAAAACGCCTCGTGACGCACTGAAATTATCATAGAGATAATCGGGGCGAGAAGTACCGGGAATCGCTGCCGTGACAGCTGGATGAGACACATTAAACTTAAGAGAGAACTGCGCCCATGTTTCTATGCCTAATTCAGCGGCCCATTCTGGTATGGGAGTATCACCAAAGACATCAAAGACACGGCCGCGCCCAAAAGGCAGCGCAGTAAGCACAGCAATGCCACGCTCCTGCGCCAAAGGAAGAATCAGATTTTCTGCGGAGCGGTTATCGATCGCATAATCAACTTGGATAAAGTCCAGCGGTTCGGCGCGCATGAATCTAGCCAGCTCTTCATATTGGCGCTCGGAAGTAGTGGTGATACCCAGGTAGCGAATCTTGCCTTCTTGCTTCCATTCTTTTAGCACTGGCAGCATATCGGCAGTGCCTGCTAAGTTGTGAATCTCTAGCAAATCGAAATGGTCTGTCTGCAAGCGCTCTAAAGAAGCTTCCATTTCTGCAATGCCTGCCGCGCGCCCTCGCCTGCCTTCCCCTACCTTTGTTGCTAAGAATATTTGGTCGCGAATGCCTAGCTCAGCCATTAACTGTCCCACTACCACTTCGGCACTGCCATATGAGGGAGCTGTATCGATCAACCGGCCTCCTAGGCCTGGGAAGTTGAGCAAAACCTCACGCAGCGGGGCGAGTTCCTCTTCAGTAGAGGCGACGTCATAGCGCCGAGCAGTCCCGATACCGATCAAGGGAATACGCTCGCCGGTGGAGGGAATCGCTTTGGTCAATAACTCAGCATTACTTGCTTGGGCTAACAATTCTTGCGGTGACAACGCCATAGTGGCGCCAGCAGCCAAGCCGAGCTTAATCGCATCACGGCGGCTAAGAAATCGATTTCCATGGGACATTGCAATCTCCTTCTTGGGTAGGTTGTGGTCTTATTTATGTCAATTGGTTTACATTGTTGACATTACGACCTGCCTATTTTCACTTTCGTTCCCAAGAATTAGGAATTTCAATCAATGAGGGAGCTGGTGATACTGCTCAAGAAGCAATAATCCAAAACCAAAGGGAGCAGTAAATTGCCCCGGGCAAAGCGGTCTAGCCAACCCTTAGCAAGCCTTGCCGAGGCACCCGTTTAAAGTTTCTCGATGGCCTTTAGTATATCGTCAAACCAAGGCACTAGATCTTGTGTCAATCTTGAGCTGCCTGACCAGTGAGTAGCCCTCCTACAGGACTGCATGGCTAGCTTTCGCACGACCCCCACACGATCGAATTCGAGGCATTTTTCTAGCTTCCACCAACCACTCTTCGCTTGGTGCTTCACGATCATTGCAAGCCTAATACAAGAATGGAAGGTCCCAAAAACACGTAAATACTCTTGAGCTTGTTCCTCACTATAACCATAGGCAAATGTCGGCAGGACTTTAGCAATCAACTCGCTCTCTAGCTCTGGAAAGAAGGGCGTGTACTCGTCCGCAAGCAGCCACGCCACGTCGTCTAAAGGATGTCGACGGCCGCAATGCTCCCAGTCGATCCAAAACACGCTGCCATCGTCCGCGACTATGGCATTGCCAGGGCGAGCGTCCCACTTTATCAATGTCGTCTGGTCAACTCGTATTAAGTCCATAAGCATATCGCTTTCTAACGCAGGCGCAGGCACACCTAATAAGGCACCTAAACGATCGGCAGAGCTTATAAATGTACGCAGCCATTGGGATTTATCGCCGAGCACGATGATCGACTGCAATTGCTCCGTAACCTTTCCAGCCTCATGAATAGCCGACAAGCTGTTTAAGGCAGCTCCAAGCAGAGCGCCAGTTTTGACGACATCGCTCCCATTGAGTCGCTCGCTTAAACGATGATTCCCCATATCTTGCTGAATGAGAACGTGCTCACGGCAGGCGATGAGATGGGGGACGGGCGCGGCTTTTCCGTTGAGCATGCGCAGCACGACACTCTCTAGCTGCGCTCGCCTTAGCGATGCACGCTTAGTGACAATCACACTATGTTGAGCGACCTTGACCCGAACAGCATCACGGGAACTGCCACCAGGAAATTCAACCCGGTCTACCTCTGTTTTAAGCAGGTCAGTACATATCGCTTTAACTTCATCCTCTGTCACAGGCATCGACTCATCTTATAAAACGTAAAAAAATAGTAACGTCACCGGATACAAAACAAAAGAGGCATAAAGCAAATTTAATGCCAAACAAAATTCCCAACCATATAAACCATGTATAGATTTAAGGAAAAATTGAGACTAATATCACAATAAAAAGAAAAACCTGTTCCCTTCGGAGATCCCACCCATGGCTAAAAAAATAAAAGGCTCAAACGGCAACGACATTCTCACTGGTAGCGCAACAGACGATGAAATTGATGGTCGTAAAGGAGACGATCAGTTATTTGGCTTAGCCGGCGATGACGAATTAAAAGGCGGCGAGGGTAACGACCAACTGGACGGTGGCGATGGTAACGATCAGCTCAAAGGTGAACAGGGCGAAGATACCCTTCTCGGCGGCCAGGGCAATGACTACCTAGATGGCGGCGATGACAACGATAACCTCAGCGGCGGCCTAGGCGACGATTTGCTCGATGGCGACAAAGGCAATGACACGCTTAATGGTAATGATGGCGATGACATTCTAGCGGGCAACAAAGGCGATGACCGCCTGCTTGGTGGCGCTGGTAACGACATTTTGCTCGGAGATGGCAAAATAAAGGGCAGCGGAAAAGGCTGGGGCGATGCTTCAGATAGTGGTTCCGGCAGTGGCTCTGGCAAGGGCAGTGGCTCCGGCAAAGGCAGTGGCTCCGGCAAAGGTAGTGATTCCGGAAGTGGTGCCGCCTGGAGTGGGTTTGCAAGCACCGGAGGCAGTGGTAGCGGTAGTGGTAGCGATGCCGGCAATGATTATCTCGATGGTGGTATAGGAAACGACCAACTCTTTGCAGGTGCAGGCGACGATACCGGCCACTATCAAGTTACAGAAAACGCCGGCTACACCGACCTGTACGATGGTGGCTCTGGCATTGACACTTTAGAGTTAGAGTTGAGCCTAAGTGAGTGGCTTGACCCAGCATTCCAAGGCGACCTGGCTAATTATCTCAGCTTTCTGGCAGCCCACACTAATACCAAAACAGGCCAAGCCGACAACGCAGCCTTCACCTTTAGCGCATTTGACCTGACAGCGAGCGCTTGGGAGAACCTAGCGGTGACTGTCGACGGGGTCGCTACAAATCCTCTCGATGAAGCTGTTACTGCGTTTGACGATCACTTTGCCACTGACGAAGACTCAGCAATCACGGGCAATGTCCTTGTCGATAATGGTAATGGTGCAGACTTAGTACCAGACTATCTGCGCGCGGTAACGCTGGTCTCTGCTCCAACAGGCGACCTCGTACTCAACAATGACGGGAGTTTCAGCTACGACCCAGCAAACGCCTATCAATATCTAGCACTCGGGGAGACGGCAGTCGACACCTTTAGCTATCAGGTTGAAGATGCCGATGGCGATGTCAGCACTGCAACTGTCTCTATTCAGGTTACAGGCACAAATGACGCCCCCGTAGTAGGCACAGTAACCAATAGTGCTAGCATCACTGAAATCACAGATTTGGCGCCCGGTGAAAACAATGACGATCTCATCGAGTCGGGCAGCATCTCATTTACCGATGTCGATCTTTCCGACTCCCATACGGTTGCTGTTAGTCCAGCAAACGGTGGCACCGGCTACAGAGGCGCACTCACAGCCCTTATCAGCGATGCCTCCACGGGCGACGGTACTGGTGAAATCACTTGGACCTATTCGGTCAATGACAGTGCGCTAGACGATCTCGCTGCTGGCCAAAGCTTAGTACAAAGCTACTCATTAGCGCTCAGCGATGGCAACGGTGGCTCATTTACGCAAGATGTAAGCATAACTATTTATGGGACGAATGATGGGCCCACTCTCGCTGCAAGCACCTTGAGCGCGACCGAGGATGGGTCCGCCGTTGCACTCGATTTATCGACGCTAGGGGCCGATGTCGATAGTGATGATGATGGCCAATCACTGACCTACACCTTGCTGGAAAATCCTGCGCAAGGAAGTGCCACAATCAATGGCACGACTTTGAGTTTCAATCCTGGCAATGATTTCCAAGCCCTTGCCGAGGGGGAACAGAGCATCATCGCTCTGGATATCCAGGCCACAGATCGCCACGGGGCAAATGCTGTCAACACAGTCACCGTTACCGTCACGGGCACAAACGACACGCCAACGGTCACCGCAATCGCAGTGAACGCTGCTGAAGATGGCGGCGTTGTTAGCGGTACGTTTGTCGGCAATGATGTGGACAGCGACGATGACGGCGACAGCCTGAGCTACAATTTTGTCGGGCCAGCCAGCACTGGTGTGCTCAGCAACAATGGCGACGGCAGCTTCAATTATGACCCGGAGTCTCACTTCCAGTCTTTGGCCTTGGGCGAAACGGCGCAAGTCACCGCCGACTATACTGCCACAGACAGTCATGGTGCGGTCTCTGCGCCAGCGGCGGTTACTATCACGATCACAGGCGTTAATGATGCCCCTACGCTTGCAGCCAGCACTATAGCGGCCAGCGAAGACGGCGCCGTCACCACGCTCGATCTATCGACCTTAGGCGATGATGTCGATAGCGACAACGATGGCAGCAACCTGAGCTACACCTTACTGAACGCCGCCATTGGCGGGTCAGCGTTGATTACAGGCACCAGCCTTGCATTCGACCCCAGCAGTGATTTCCAATCCTTAGCGGCAGGGCAAACCAGCAGCTTCGATCTAGATGTCGAAGCCACTGATGTGCATGGCGCCACCGCAAATAACAGCATTGCTGTCACCGTGACTGGAGTCAATGACGCCCCTACCCTGGCGGCAGGAAGCCTCGCCGCCACCGAAGACGGCGCCGCCATCACCCTCGACTTATCGAGCTTGGGCGATGATATCGACAGCGACAACGATGGCAGCAATCTTATCTATTCGCTCGTCAACCCTGCGCCTAATGGCATAGCCACAATCACAGGGACGACGCTTAGTTTTAATCCCGGCAATGACTTCCAATCCTTAGCGGCAGGGCAAACCAGCAGTTTCGATATTCAAGTCAAGGCCACCGATAATCACGCAGCACAAGCTACCAACACAGTCAGCGTCACCATTACTGGCATCAATGACGTGGCTGAATTGGGCAACGCGGTCAGCGATCTCATCGAAACCGATGCACAACTGAGCACCGGCGGCACTTTATCCATCTCCGATGTGGACACGGGAGAGGCGCAATTCACGTCTCAGAGCAACACGGCGGGCGTGTACGGCAACTTCAGCATCGATGCCAATGGTGCTTGGAACTTTGCTAGTAACGGCGCCTTGGACTACCTCGCTGACGGACAGGTCGTCACCGATGTGTTCAATGTCACTAGTGTGGATGGCACCGCTACAACAGTCACTGTCAACATCACCGGCACCCCAGATGGTCCAACGGGTATCGACGACAACAACAGCCTTTCTGCCAGCATCGCAACGACCAGAGCCGATAACACAGTGTATTGGGTTGACTGGCAATCGATCACCCCGATCCCAGGCAATTCTTTCGGAGAAGTGACAGTAGCGGGCACAATCACCTTACCGGACAGAACTATCGGAGTTACCTATACTGGGCAGATATATTCAAATCAGACGTATATCTCGCCGTCTAATACTTCGAATTTCTGGCAGAGCTCCCAAGATGGCGCAACCTGGCTGCAAGGTGGCGATGGTGTCTACACTAGTAGCGAAGTGCTCAACGGCCCCGGAGATACGAATTTTGACTTTATCGCGCTAGCACTGGCTGACACTGCTCGCAACGTAAGCTTTAGCGAACCCGTTGATAATTTGTTCTTCGCTGTTGCTAGTATGAACAATAATGGTTATTTGTTTGATCAACCTTTCACCGTTGTTAGTAGTGCCGATAGCGCCACTGACAGGGGTTATTGGGGCCACACCAACGGTATTACGCTCACTGCAAATAACGGTCAGTACGGCATTTCCACAGCAGGCTATTCGCCAAACGAATTCCATGGTGTTTTGTCGATAGATAATGCCGTTGAATCACTGACCTGGGAAAGTCAGTCGGTTGAGTACTGGCAAGGCTTCACGGTTGGGACTTACGGCGTGGCGCAAAGCGCTACCACTTCTGGCAATGTTTTGGGCAATGACGACACTGGTGGCGTGAATAGCACCATCGAAGTCAGCGCCGTAGACGGTGCAAGCATGGTCGGCAACTCCGTGACTCTCAACTTGGCCTCCGGTGCGATATTGAAAGTGGACCGAGACGGCGACTATCTGTACGACGACAATGGCGCATTTACTTCATTGGCTGCCGGCCAGAGCCATACGGACAATGTTGTCTACACCGTCAAAGACAATCTAGGCAATACGGATACAGCAACGCTGAGCGTTGTGGTCAACGGCGTGAACGATGCACCTGTGGCCGTTAACGACAGCTTCAGCGTCAACGAAGATGCTGTACTGACACTAAATTCGGCACAATTGCTTGGTAACGACTCGGATGTGGACTCAGGAGACTCCCTGAACATACTATCGGTGCAAGACTCCGTTAACGGCACAGTAGCGTTGAACAACGGTGTGGTGAGTTTCACGCCGACCGCAGATTACTCTGGCAATGCTAGCTTTAAATACACTATTACAGACTCTTTGGGCCTTACTAGTACGGCAACAGTTAACTTGACCGTTAATCCAATGCCAGATACCTACTTCATCGACAATCTCATCGTGAACGGTTCATTCGAGGGCGGCACCCTATTCTGGAACACAAGTCAGATCAACCTCATCGATGACTGGCAAGCTGCAGACGGATGGAAGATGCTAGACATGAATGCCGAGCATGGCGGTGGTTATGTACAACAAAGCCTGCCAACGGTTGCCGGTCAGCAATACACCGTTGCCTTTGCATTATCGAAGAACCCGGGTTCTCCTAGCGGCACAGAAACTCTACGAGTTAGCGCCGCAGGTAGCTCTCAGGATTATATTTACAACACAAGTAACACAACTTCGAATATGCAGTGGAGCGAAAAACTCTTCACGTTTACAGCCACAGGCTCTACAAGCTTGTTGAAGTTCGCTAGCACGGACCCAACAGGCACCAATGACGCCTGGGGGCCTGCATTGGACGAAGTTGTCGTCTCGGAGAATCACATCATTACCGGGTTCGACAAGTTGCTTGGCGACAAACTCGATCTCAGTGTTTTCTTAAACTCGGTCGCAGCACCAAATGGCTCGGCAGTGTTCTCGGGCGGATACTTAGACTTCCAGGCCTCGGGTAGCGATACGGTCGTGAGAATCGATGCCGATGGTGGTGGCGACAACTACATCGAGGTAGCGACCTTGGTTGGTGTTTCTCTGCAACCCACCGACACAGGCAATTACATCTTGTAGAAAATCAAGGGGTCAGATTACTTGATCATGTAATTTCAAGGGATCTGACCCCCTGATCATCGACACTTTGTTATATCTACGTGTTGGCGTCTGCAGCGCGGGCAACACCTCCGGCCTGAAGACGCCTAACATGGCTTGCAACATCGGCACGTTCACGTTTTGATTGATGTCTTGGTTATGAACGAAATTGGGCCTGTCGTTGATCTCTATGATGACTGGCTCCAACGACTCCCGCACCAAGATGTCCACACCAAAAATGCAATAGGCACTCTCAGAGCTCTGACTTAATGAGCTAAGGTAGATTTGAAAAACCTCCGCCACTTTATGTTCAATTTTTCCCAGTAGGGCTTGGTAGTGAGGGTGATCGCTAAATTTTTCCAACTTAACGGCCCCCTCAGTTTTATCATACCCAAGGTGTAAAAACTGCGCCTCGGCACCAAGGTCATCTTTTTGATATTCCTTACCATGAATGACGAGTAAGCCATCGTTGAAACAATATAGGCATCCTGCAAAATACAGCACATATACCCTGATTGTGTACTTGCGCAGGTTTAACAGATCAACGTCAGTGACCGCCTCTTGAATGATAAACCCTTCTTTAAACACCGATTCCACATCTGCTGTTTGCACACAGAATATATCCTTACCACCCGCCGCCAGAGGGTTCTTCACATACCACAATGCATCTGGGTTTTCTGGCAACTCACTTGGCGAAAAATACGTTTTTAGAACCTCTAATCCAGCGCCTTGCAATGCTTTAGCGAACTTCGCCTTATCGTCCAAAGGAATCGTGAGTTTGCGATCGACAAGGTCATAGCCAATATTCGCTATCGGTTTTGCCTTGCCACCGAAAGTGCAGTAGTACAGAACATCGATATTGTGCACACCATTCTGATAGGGCACGCCACCAAGCGGTACATATGCTTGTTCAAACACTTTTGCAGCTCGGTTGCTCAAAAACACAAAAGAACGCAGCACGAAAAACCTCTCTATTTAAATCAAGGGGTCAGATCACTTGATCCGCTTACCCCTGATATTACTAAGAACCGCAGACCTGCGATCACCACCCCATGTGATATTTTCAACTATACAGCTATTTTCGCGCCCAAGTTGCTCCTTAAATTCTTCGCTGCCTAGCACCCAGCCTTTATTTGTATGGCCCCTAATCTTTTCAACAAGATCATTCGACATTGGCGCCTCAAACAATTTACGGTAAGCCTGCACACGCCCCGCCCTAGTAGCTCCTAAGCGCCTATACTCGTCGTGCTCGGTTATCAAGCCAATATCAATTCCCATTCCATTATGACGAAAACTCGACCAAGGATATTCCCCGGGCTGCGACGCCATACCTGCCCGCACGGGGTTCAGCTCGATATAGCGACTAACAGCTAAGAAATATTCACTGGAGGAAACTAAGGACGATTTATACCGCCCCTCCCATAATGTTCCTGTCCGCTCGTAGGTGATGTTGATATAGCGCACAAAACCTCGCCCAAGCGCTTGCATAAACAGGGGGATGCTATCTTTGTGCTCACCACTGACCAGCAAATGCACATGATTTGTCATCAACACAAACGCATGAATACTAACCCGATGCATAGTAGCTGCGTCTCGTAAGGTGTGGAGATAGAAAGCATAGTCTGCATTATCGAAAAAGCACATAGAGCGGTTATTGCCTCTTTGAATAAGATGCTGCGGGCAACCATCGACGTATAATCTAGGTTTCCGTGCCATGAAGCGCTCCTGTTGTAATTATGAAGTTCTATCTATAGCGTAGAAGGTAATCGGTTAATTTCAAGTGTTCTGACCCCTTGATTCTGGCTATACTCTGAGTGAGTTCTCAAAAACAACAAAAAGAGAAACCCTATGAAGAAAATCGTACTCGCTTGCTTGTTACTTTCGCTGCTCTCCCCTGTTGCATCTGCTCAGCGTCCGATTCGGCAATTACTTCCGCTACGCGCCTATACTCTGCAAGATTATCAAGCGGTGTCATTCCAAGAGGCCTTACAATTGCCCGACTCTATAGAGGCCTCCTCCTATGCCGGTGTAGCCATGAATGCTCGGGATAATTTGATCATCCTCAGCCGCGGCACTCCCACTTTCTTAGAGTTTGAAAAGGATGGCAGTTTTGTTCGCTCCTTCGGCGCCGATGGCTTGTTCAATCGCAGTCACGGCTTGCATATCGACAAGGATGACAACATCTGGGCCACCGATGTCTCCGACCACGTTGTCATGAAGCTTGATTCCGACGGTAATGTTCTGATGACCCTAGGCACTAAAGGTGAATCAGGAGAATGGAACGAGGCCAGCGGCAGTCACCTGTTCTCACAACCCAACGATGTCGCACTTGATTCCATGGGCAACATCTATGTTGCACAAGGCCATGGTGGCGACTTCCCGGGCATTCTCAAATTCAGCCCCAACGGTCAGTTCATCTCAAAATGGGGCAGCAAAGGCTACGACGCCGGCGAGTTTGTCACCGCCCATGCTATCGAGATCGATGATAACGATGTGCTCTATGTGGCCGACCGCGAAAGCATGCGTGTGCAACGCTACGACACCGATGGCAACAGACTGCGCGAATGGAAGTTTGACGCCATGGTGTGCGCCATGTTTTTACACAGCGATGGCAATATGTACATCACCACAGGATTTGATGGCGAATTGGCAAAAGTGGATATGGACGGCAATGTGCTCGGCTCCATTGGCAGCCCAGGCACGGGCAACGGGCAGTTTGGCGAGGCTCATGCACTGACCTTGGATAGCGAAGACAACGCCTATATCAGCGATGTGATTTTGAATCGGATACAGACATTTAAAAAGCAGTAAAGCTGCCAGTCTAGAGCGTGAGTTGAGGGTTAATAAAATCGAGAAAAGCTGAGATTCGGCGCGCAACCGTCGATGACTTATAATACACAGCACTGACTAGTTCTCGTTCTGTATTGCTGATTTTGAAGTCATCGAGTAATGACAAAAGTCGGCCCTGCTCAATGTCTTTTTTAACCATAAATCCAGACAAACAAGCGATACCATTGCCAGCCAATACTAGCTGACGGATTGTCTCTCCGTTGCTTGATGCACTGCTAGGTTTGATGGGTGCTAGGCCTTCAATGGGCCATGAGTTCAAAGATTTAGGTGATGAAAAACCAATAAGTTGATGTTGAGCTAGATCATCCGGAGTTTCAGGGCTGCCTTGTGCTGTCAAATAGTCCGGTGAGGCAACAACATAAAGCGCACTTCGCCCTAAACTACGAGCATATAGAGTTGAATCGCTGAGCTTGCCAATGCGAATTGCAACATCGGTGCGCTTCTCAAGTAAATCGACGATGCCCTCGTTTGACGTAAGCTCTAGCTCAATATCCGGATAAGATTGTTTAAATTTTCTTGTCAGAGGCACTAACTGATGGAACACAAAGGGACTTGCAGCATCCACTCGTAAACGACCTTTAGGCAATTCACCTGCTGAAATCAACTCCTCCTCTGCGCTTTGAATTTGTTGCAGTGCAATCCGCACAGAGTCTACAAATTGCCGCCCCTCTTCGGTTAACTCAACTCTGCGCGTTGTCCGGTTAAGAATAGTCACGCCTAGCTGGCGTTCGAGCTTACTCACGGCTCTGGACACTTTCGCCACTTGCATATTCATCGCATCGGCGGCAGCCGAAAACCCGCCCATATCGGCCACGCTAAGCAAAATCTCTAGATCGTCCGAACGAGTCAGCATTATCTTCAATCCCCTGATATTTGAGCTCTATATTATTGCATATTTAGCAAATATAAATTGCATTAACAGCTGTTTTTAACAATATAAAATTTGCCCACAATCCCACCTCATAAATCAACACCCGTGCTTTTCCCCAATACATCCAAAAATATGAGAGGACATCATGCCCTTAGCACTATTAGCATTAACCCTAAGCGCGTTTGCGATAGGGACCACAGAGTTTGTGATCGTTGGCTTGCTGCCTACTATGGCGACAGATCTGAATGTGTCACTACCTTCCGCTGGCTTACTCGTCAGCCTCTATGCACTAGGGGTGGCTATTGGAGCCCCCGTGTTAACCGCTTTGACTGGGCGGTGGAAGAGGAAACATGTACTGATCGCAGTGATGAGTTTGTTTGTTGCGGGCAATCTCATGGCTTGGCAGGCCCCCGCCTATGACACCCTAGTTGCTGCTCGGATTTTAACTGGTCTCGCACATGGGGTGTTTTTCTCGATTGGGTCTACTATTGCGACCGGATTGGTTGCCAAAGAAAAAGCCGCGAGTGCCATTGCAATTATGTTTACAGGATTGACCGTGGCACTAGTCACGGGTGTTCCACTGGGTACGTACATCGGCCAAAGTTTTGGTTGGCAGTCGACTTTTCTAGTAGTGGCTTTGCTAGGATTAATCGCACTCATTGGTAGCATACTGCTGGTGCCAAGTAATCTGCCGCAAGCCCCAGCCGCGAAATTGTCAGCACAGTTGCGTGTCTTAACCCAGCCCCGTCTGTTATTGGTGTATGCGATTACAGCTCTGGGCTATGGTGGCACTTTTACAGCGTTCACATTTCTTGCGCCAATCCTAGAACAGATTTCAGGGTTCGATTCGGGTGCAATCGGCCTTATCATGCTGGTATATGGCGTATCAGTCGCTGCAGGGAATATCTGGGGCGGTAAGATGGCCGATAAAATGGGCCAAGTTAAAGCCCTGACAATCATCTTCAGTAGCTTAGCTAGCATCCTGATTGTGTTCAATTTTGCAGCCTATAACCCTATTACAGCTGTTATTACTATCTTAGTTTGGGGTGCATTTGCATTTGGCAATGTGCCCGGATTACAGGTGTATGTAGTTAAATTAGCGCAGCAATACACTCCCAATGCAGTCGATGTAGCGTCAGGATTGAACATCGCTGCTTTTAACATTGGAATTGCCTTGGGGTCATGGGGAGGCGGAATAGTTGTAGCAGAAATTGGGCTGATGCACACCCCATGGATAGGAGCAGTTGTGGTGTTGATCGCGCTTGGGCTGACACGTTTAAGTGGCCGCCTCGACGCTAAGAAACCGCTAGCTTCAGAGTTAGCCCCCTCCTGCTCACCAGCCTAATAGGCACCGATGAGTTTACTTATAAGGGTCAAAAAGGTAATGGTGGAATACTTCATTAAAAGTAGATGCCACAGCCTTACCATCGACAGAGGCGGGAATAAAAACGCTATTGCGCATTTTGTTCTCGACCTCACCCGCGCATTGCACCTCCTCTGGGTCTTTCGTTATTTGTAAGGCTTGTAACTGCCCTTGCGCGGAAATTTTTGCAGTGGCAGAGATTGGCAGCTCTCGAATATCAAAACAGAATAATCTGTACTGCAAAATCACTCTTTGCGCTGCGACATAATGCGGCCCCAGGCTTTCAATGTCATATAAATGATTCTCGAGAATTTCTATCGTTTTTTCATCGCCATTTTGTTCGTAAATGACAGAAAAGTTAATACGAACATTGCTTCTATCACCGTTTATGGTGGCAGGTGTAATTCTGGTGGTTCGGGTCGCTCGAACAATAAGCTCTCTCATTCTATGTTCAATTCCGAAGGTGTCGCCGCTAAAACAAAATGCGCCTTGAATATCTCCACTCAGATGCACCATGGCACCACATCTGATCAAGATTGCAGGCCTATCTCTATGCTCTGGAAATTTTAACTTCTTAATGAATGCACTTGCGGCTTGCCCAAATCGGGCTGGGTTCGAATCGTTGAGCGAGGTATCAGAAAACAATGGCGACGCTGCGAACAGAGACAAAAACGCGCACAAAGCGCTACGACAATATTGACGCACAGAGAACAACATAATCGATCCTTGAGTTTGCTTGCCTTGCTCACCGTTTTCAGTGTGCTCTCGCGGGAATAGGTGTATATTGACGGAACAAAGCAATGCCGTCAATTATGTGGGTTTAAATGAAACTTTATATAGCGTGGATCACATCCATAGTCGTATTTGCCACAACTGCATACGGCGCGGAATTAACTCCTGAACAACAACGGCTTATGGTGCTGCGCGAGAACATTCGAGCTGCTGGCAGCAACGCACCGCTGAGCAGACCACAGTTTCAAACGCTGTGCTCCGATTCCAGCAGCAAGGATTGGTGTTCTGGGTACATCGCGGCCTTGGTCACGATTCATCAAATTCCCCTGAATTGTCTGCCAAGAACAGACATGGCGCCGTTTATGTATGGCGGGCTTTGGGAATACACCAACGCTTGGCTTTCGAAACAAGCTCAAGATTCGACTTTTACACTTTACGAAGCGATCACAAGCGCCCTGAGTGCCGATGACCGCTGTCCTATCGGTGCAACAATTAATTTTGATCCACCTGATTTCGTTCCTTACTCAGAAGCAGAGTGGCTAGCATTGCGACGTTTTCAAGAACCCACTACCGTGCAAACGGTAGAACCAAGCTATCCCGAACAAGCTCTTCAGGACGGCATAGAAGGTTGGACCATAGTTTCGTTCACGGTCACCGAAACTGGCGATGTTGAAGATGTGCTTCTAGTGGACTCTGAGCCGCCGGAACTATTTGACGAAGTCTCGCTTGAGGCCGCTGCACAGTTCAAATTCGAACCCTACTCATTGCGGGGAAAAATAATAGAAGTCCCAAATTTTCAACACGTCTTTCGATTCGAAATCAAGGGGTCAGATCCCTTGAAAACCGGTTCAAGTAATCTGACCCCTTGATCTGCTAGCTTGTGAGTGCTTGTTTTAGTTTGTCCATTTCATGCACAAGGTCCTTGGCTTGTCCATCGCTCAGGTATTGCTTGGCTCTGCTGAAAATATCACTTTCTTCCTCTTTGACATGATGATCAACGGCGTGTTTTAAATCTTTAAAAACTTCCAGCCACTCCTCGCTTTCGACCGGAGTGCTGCTCACTTTATCAAGTTGCTTCTCGATCTCTTCATGCTCATGTTCGCCATGCTCCAAGTCTTCTTCGACTGCCTCTTTGCTTGTGGCATCATCGATTGCTTTGTAGAAAGTTCGCTCTTCGCTATCCGCGTGAATAGTTAACTCTTCTTTGATCTCTTGGAACAATGCCTTGCGAGCCGCGGACGACTCAGCAGCTAGCACTTGCGCCATTAGGCCATCTACTTTCTCGTGATCCCTTCGAATGTATTGATAGATATCCATTTCTTCCTCCAAGGTTGCTTGTAATAAAACGTGGTCGATGGGTAAATAGCAAGAACCAGACCAGATATGTTTTTACATAAATTACAAATAGTTGGCTGCAAAAGGACGTCATCGCGCACAGTGCCAGCTGAAGGAATTACTTTCGTAGGCAGTAAATTTTACTTCTAGGATAAGCGTCGAGATCAGGATATCAAATGACGTGCCCCTTTGATTTTTAATTCACACTCTCCGCGTAGAAGCCTACCCCTTCGCTCGTCCAATCTGCAGAGGCCTCAAACAATTGGTATTCTTTCTCGCTGGTAGTGAACACATGTCGGTTCAAGGTGTGGCTGTAGAAACGGTAGACAGGCCTTACTTTTTCAGGCGAGTCTGGTGCGGGGTTAGTTGCATACACTTCAAATGCCACGCCTTCAAATACATAGGTCCATTCATCATTCGCGATTTTATCGATGATACTGTCGCGCTCAGTCTCATTGATCGTGAAGAAGTGATGACCAGTTCTTGTGTTATAAAATCGATATAGCGGTACAGCCCCTGGGTAGGAGTGTGCAGTCTGAAATTTCGCGCCTTGATAAACATAAGGCCAATTGACTTCGTTTCTGTTTTCCGGCCCACTGTTTCGCAACACCATTTCACGCTCTTCTGCATTTGTTGTATAGAAAAATGCATTTTTGCTTGTGTTGAAAAAGCGATAAACATTTGCCGGAGCATTCTCAGTGTCGACAAATTCAACTGAGGCTTGCTCGCCCCAGTAACCGAGGTTCTCAGTCGTAATTTCGAAGTCATTGAAGCGAATACGTTCAACGTCTAGGGCGATTTTGTCAACATAAGCTCCGTAACCAGTTTTAGCTTGCACACTTACAAAACCGGTTTCAGGATCCTTAGACAGCATATAGGCTGCCATTTTCTGCTCATAGACGACCGTATCGTCCCCATCGCCACCATAGAAAATATTATTCCCTGCCCCCCCGTCCAGCAGATCATCGCCACCAAAACCATACAAGAAGTCATGGCCATCGTAACCATAGAGAATATCGGTCTGTTCGCCACCATAGATGATATCATTTCCAATATAAAACCAACTCATTAACGCTTGATTGCTATAGCGCAAATAATGCTCGTACGGGAGGTCTAGACCACTCACAGCATAAACCTGAGTGCCATCCATAAAATACCGAAGACTATAGATATGCCTAGTATTATTAGTGGGGCTATGCCGACTCACCATCTCGGCGAGATAAGTACTGCCCTCATGATCTATAGTCGTTGTGAGTACACTTGAGAATGACGAGGTATAAATGAGCTGTGAATTCCCATCCTGCCACGGCAAGCTTCCAAACACCTCTGAACGCGTATCGAGATGATGTATCAATTGCTCTTGCCCCGGCACCGGCTTTATACTCGTTGTTGTGTAAGAGCTCACACTATTATCAACCCCCAAATTATTGTGGCTTACCTCTGCATGGGGAGCGGACAAACTAAAATCTTCAGCGTTCTCTACAGGCATTGGCGAGTAACTAAAAAGTGAAACCCCACTCCCGCTAGTCTTTGCGTGCAACAAATATAAATTGCCTGTCTCGTCGAAGGCCGAACTTCGCAGCACTTCAAAATCAAAATTCTCTAAGTTGCTAAAGTCCCCCACTTCGCTAACGCTTTTTGTCGAAGTCACTTTAAACACATTCTTAGAATCGCGGCCAACAACAAACAAATTTTGTGCCGCATCAATATGCAAACCAGCAATGTTGAAAAGGTAGTTGCCAAAACCCTCGCAAACGATCGGGTCGTGCTCCTGTGGGCCAGACTTAGCACACACGACTTCGCCTGTGCCATCTCCTTCCGACCCGATAATACGCTCTATTCCACTTTGCGCAGAATAACGAAAAACAGTACTCCTAGCGCTACTTCTTACAAAATATACATTGCCAAAATCATCCACCTCTAGGAATACAAAATCTTTGTCAAAGGGATTTTCTTTTAAAAATTCCAACCCTTCCTCAAGATGAATACTGACCTCATCAGCAAAGCTTATTTTGAAAAAGGCATCAGCGCTAGCAATGAACAATTCTCTATTGCGATTGGTAAGAATTGAACTTTGAGGTGTGAACAAATGACCGCCAACCCCTTGTTCACCCATAATTAGACTTACCTCGCCATTACGATTAACCTTGAAAAGACTCTTCGCCGTTTTACTAAGAACATAGAGGTCATCATTTGAACCTAATGCGATGCTAATTCCCCCATCTAAAACATTGCCTTGATTATCTCCATTGGCACCTATTAGTTCTTTAATTGTGCCATTAGCATAGATCGCAACAACATTGTTCGATATAGAACTTGCGACATATAAATTACCCCACGCATCAGCCACATAGTCTGCAATACCTTCTAAAATGACTGGGTCTTGTGGCACCCATGTCTGGGATTTAGGCGAGCTAACTATGTAATCAGGGTTAGTCGCAGTGAATACTGTTTCCACCTCAAGCGGCGCAGTTATACGCACAACCCCCTTAGTT
Organism: uncultured Pseudomonadales bacterium; assembly: GCA_947259995.1. Lineage (GTDB taxonomy): Bacteria > Pseudomonadota > Gammaproteobacteria > Pseudomonadales > Pseudohongiellaceae > UBA5078. Next base: position 34,789 of record CAMYOK010000002.1, read on the forward strand.
GCAAAAGCTCCTGAGGTGGCATAAATGTCGCCATTTGGAGCCATTTTCATAGACCAATTCAGATCTAATCCAATGGGATGCTGGCTGTCAGCGATAAGTGATAACTTCTGCCCATAGCTGTTGCTCGCGCCCATGGCCACAGTAAAGAGCAGCGAATAGAGAGACAATCTTCCATTGATCACATTCATTTAAATCCTATTTATCAACAACTTAATCGGCGTTTGTTTACAATAATCGCTTTGTGGGTATTTTTCCCACGCAATCGCTCAAAGAACTGTAGTCATTAACGAACTACAAAGCAAGCCCACCAACATAAAGGGAGCATTAGCGTACCGATTAAACGGACTTCAATCACTAGTTTTCAGAATACTTCCACGGTTGGAGTCAATATCTTGTACAATTTTCACTAAGTAGACAGCACCACAGCTACGCCGTTCTACCACTTTCTTTTACGGATCAGGAGCAATACCCAATGAAGGCCCGCATCGAATTGTTTGCATATCGCGCTTTACTTACTTGCTTCGCTCTAATTGTTTTTCCACTTACGGCCAGCGCGGCCTCTAAAGAGGAAATCGATATCAATGTTGAAGAAGCGCTCGTGAAATTTGCGGAAGAATCTCCCGCCGGAAAGCGTCTAGCAGAGCGGGCCGTTGGCATGTTGGTATTTCCAAGAGTGATCAAGGCTGGCATCGGCATTGGAGGAGAATACGGAGAAGGCGCGTTGATCGTTAATGGGCAAACCGTCGACTATTACAACACGGCTTCAGCGTCGATCGGCTTCCAGCTAGGCGCACAGTTGAAGTCGCAGATCGTGATGTTTATGACAGATGAGGCGCTCGCAAATTTTCGCAATAGCGACGGTTGGGAGGCAGGGGTCGATGGCAGCGTCGCGCTAGTTGAGTTTGGTGCAGGCGGAGAGATCAGCTCAAACTCCGCACAATCCCCAATTATCGGCTTCATCTTTTCGAACAAAGGGCTGATGTACAACCTCACTTTCGAAGGCTCGAAAATGACAAAGCTCAATCGTTGATTCGAAGTTTACTTTTTGGGCGAGAGGTGCGAAGGCCCTAATTTTCGTTTTTCATGATGATGCCCCCACGCCGTCGCTATCGTTTCGCCCCAACTATTCGCGGCGACTTCAGTAGCAATCTCGTCTTGGCGAATCTCTAACATGATCGCAGGGATATTATGTTTGTCACCATGCATGGGAAGCGTGTAATCAATTCCTAACTCAACGGCATAGGGTTCGTTATCACCTACTGAGTCACTTAACTGCTCTTGCAGAGCCACTCTCCAACACTTAGCCATAGCACTATTATTTTGATAACACACACCGATAGGCCAAGGCCGATCCTGCAGATGCAAAGTTGGCGTAAAGCTGTGGATGCTTAGCAACAAAGTGGTGGGCTCCGCGCGAGTTTGCAGGAGGGTATCAATCGCGTTGTGATAGGGGTCGAACAAGCGAGTACGACGACTCGCCAGCTCTAACGGCGACAGTTGCGTATTGCCAGGGATAGGTATATCCGCACTGCTAGCAGGCACTAGATCCTCCCGTTCAGGGCAGCGATTACAATCGATTACGAGCCGCGAGTAATTGCTAAACACTAAAGGCGCATCGAGACGTTCAGACAAAAAACGCGCCACCCAAAGCGCTCCGATGTCCCATGCAATATGAGTTGTCAAAAGCTCAGGGTCCAAACCTAGATTTTGCAACTGGCTTGGCACATAGTTAGAAGCATGATCGCACAGCAATACTACGCCGCCCTTACCTTGCTCATTGTGCACAGTGAAGGCTGGGGGCTCTGTGTCTGTTAGATTGGGAAACATCAAGAAGGTTCAGACTCTATCACTTCGTCTGCGCGCACCAAAAAGCTTGTGAGCTGTGTGAGCCCGAAATTATTGCTTAACGATACATCAGTCGCATCCCGCCCATGCGCCATCAATACCCGCCCAATCAAACGCTTATTATTGCGCGGGTCGAAGGTATGCCATTTTCCACCGATATAAGCCTCAAACCAGGCGGCAAAATCCATTTTCCCATAGGGCGGTGGTTCACCAATATCGCTTAAATAGCCCATGCAATAGCGCGCTGGGATATTCAAACAACGGCAAAAGGTAACTGCCAGGTGGGTATAGTCGCGGCACACACCAATTTGCGATTGATAGACCTGGCTTGCGGTCATTGTGCTGTTAGCATGCGCATAGCTAAATGTAATGTGATTGTGCACAAAATCACAGATGTCCTGTACTCGTTGCCACCCTGTCGTGCTATTGCCAAATAGTCGCCAGGCTTCGTTGGCCATCAGATCTGTCTCGCAGTAACGGCTTCCCAACAGATAGACCAGCGCTTCCTCTGGCAAAGCCTGCACTTCAAATTGCTGGGCATCTAGGGCAACAGGATCTCTTTCACCATCATCGTAAATGATTGCATCGTTAGAAATCAGTGTTTCCCCCGCAGGCAGCACTAGCCGAGTAATCCAATTGCCGTAGAGATCTCGATAGCCGCTCATAGGTATCGGCGGGTCGGTCAAAATCTGATCAGGGCTCAATAGAAAGCTGGCACGTGAGGAGTGCACATTCAATGTGAGGATCATGGGCGTAGGTTGGGGGCAGGCGTACACTAGCTCGTAACCAATTCGAATCTTCATTGCGCTCTCTTTAGAAGTGATGGGCTTGCAAGCAGCAAGCAAGAAATTGTTAATCGTAGAATTCTTTGAGCGACCTGCCGAAAGAGTGGCAGATTGGATGGTGACCCTAAGGTACGCTTGAATGCATGCAAGAATCAAGGGGTCAGATCACTTGATTCGGTTTACTGGATAGGCAGTAATAATCAAGGGATCTGACCCCTTGATTCTATTGTTGATTAGTTAAAAGTCGGTATCATGCTTATTCGCAAGCGACACGAAAGCAAACACTATGGAAGCACTTCAAAACTGGACCGCCGCACTCAATTCAAGCCAACGTTTATTGCTCCTTTTGGCAGTAGCGGTCGCGGCACATTTATTAGTCAGGCTTATCAAAAAGATATCCTCTTACGCGATACGCCACTCCAGCGAACGCAACTACCGTAAAACGGTGTCCTTGATTAGCCTGTTTTCCAGCTCATCCATCTTCTTTATCTACTTTACCGGTGTCGGAATCGCCCTGAGCGAGCTTGGCGTTCCCATTGCTGGGTATCTCGCTAGCGCCTCTATCATAGGCCTTGCTGTCGGTTTCGGGTCACAGGGCTTAGTACAAGACATCGTCTCGGGCCTTACCTCAATTTTTTCCAACATCTATGATATTGGCGACATGGTGGAGATTGGCGGGCAAGTTGGCGTCGTCAAGAACATCGGTTTACGTTTTCTTGAGATAGAGAACCCACTAGGGGCCAGAGTGATGGTCCCCAATCGTCTTGTGACCAATGTGATCAACTATCAGCGCGGTTATATCCGCTGTATCGCCGATATCACCTTGCCCGAACACGATGATCCCAATCTTGTTGAACGGCTCACCTTGATCGCCAACAGTGTGCAAGAACAATTCCCAGGCATTCTTGTGACCAAGCCTTCGATAGAGGGCATTCAAAAAACAGGAGCAGGCCGTCGATATTTGCGTATTAAATTCCGCATTTGGCCAGGCCGAGGCGCACCAATCGAACAGTCTTTTCGGCAGGAAGTTGTGCAAGAGATTAGCAAGCTTGAGTCCAGCTACAAGGAATGGATGACGGCAGTCTATTATGAAGTTGAACCAAAACTTAGAAGCCCAAAACTACAAAAATCAAGGGGTCAGATCCCTTGATTTTTCTGCAAGCAATAATTCAAGTTGAGTTTTGTTGAAAAGCAAATCAAGGGATCTGACCCCTTGATTCATTTAGAAAGACACCTGCATGCTTAACCAGAAGTTGCGGCTCGCGGCGATCACATTGTAATGATCGGTGAACTGCACTTCATCGGTATCGGACTCATACAAACCGTTGCCATCTATATCGACAAAATCAGTCGTGTAGGTTGTGAAATCTTCGTCGAAAAGATTGTTAACACGACCAAACAGTGTGATGTTCTCGTTTACCTTGTAGCTAACACCTAGGTTCCATAAGTCGTATTGCTCGTAGTACTGAGCTTCATCGATCACTGTGTTCCAACCACGGTAGCGATCAGAGCGAACTTCTGACTGTAGACTAACAGTCAAACCGTCAAATACAGTCCAATCGACAGTCGCATTAAGCATATGCTCCGCAGTGTTAGTCAGTGGCCGCCCTTCTTCCGGACCACTTTTCTGCTCGCTGTCAGTCCATGTGTAGTTGGCATTGAACGACCAACTATCGTTAATTGGGTAACGACCGGCGATTTCTACCCCGTTGATATCCACTTCGTCGATATTGATCTTCTGACTATAGGTTGTATAGCCTAATGAATCGTAGGCGCCTAGATTGACACAAGGACGCGCGCCCCCTGTTGTTACACAACTTTGCACGGTGTCACCACGGGCGATCTTATCTTCGAACTTCGTGTTGAAGTAAGTGACATTGAAGTTCTGCCCATTAAAACCATTCCAGTACAGTGCAATTTCACTGTTCACACTAGTCTCTGGAGTCAAATCAGGGTTCCCCGCGAACGGTGAAGTGCCCTGCCCACCAAATCCTGTAATGCCATCGTAAAGATCGGTAGTTTGTGGCGTCTTATAACCTGTGCTCACCCCCCCTTTAACAGTCCAATCATCATTGATTGTATAAACACCATAAAGGCGCGGTGATACTTGGCTGCCAAACACATCGTGCTCGTCAAAACGGACCCCTGCGGTCACTGTGAAAGGGTCCACTGGCGTCCAGCTGTCTTCAACAAAGAGCGAGTACATCTTTTGTTCTTGCACGCCCCCTGGATCGTTACTCTCTAGGCCGAACACGCCATCTTCTAACTCTCCATCGATCACCTGTCCGCCAATCATTAGAATATGGCTGCCGAACGCTTCCACAGGAATATTGATGTTAGCGTCTAAGGTGTACTGTCGGCTATCCAGTGGGCGCTCAGGGCGAGGCAGGAACGTAGTCTCTGCCAATGTTTTGCGATCTTCTTCCGCCATACCTGCGTATGCGCCAGTGCCGAAATACATTTCAGTTAGCAATAATCGCTCATCCACTGACAACGGCAATGTGCGGCCATCGTTTGCTGTATCTACATAGGCCAATGAAATAGAACTGGTACCGAAACTCCATTCTCCGTCATGACTTAATGACCACCAATCGCGAATAAATTCTTGATCGGCAGCATAGCCAGCTCGTGGGTTAACATTGCCACTGCGCGTTTGCCAGAGCGCTTCAATATTGTCCTTTGTGCCTAACGGATAGCTCAGATCACCTGTCACAGGGTCAGTGAATGGTGTGTTGTCATAAACTTGATCGGAAGTGTCATAGTCAAAGCGAATAGTATTCGTGGCGTTCGGCGTATAGGTCAGGCTTAGGCCATATTCTTTCGTTTCCGTGTCAACCGTTTTGCCGCCACCACCAAAGCCAACACTGCGGCTGTGAATGCCCCCTGCTGGGTCAACCACCGGCTTTAATTCGGGCGAGGAAGGGTCGGACTCATAAAAACTACCACGAAGGCCAAGAGCCAAAACATTGGGAATCAGTGGTCCAGTCAACGAAAACTCACCCTGTCTGTCCTCACCAAACTGCTCATTCTCTTGCATCGTGCCGCTAAGAGTCGCAGAGCCAAACCATCGATCTGTGACTTTTTTGGTAATGATATTGATGACACCACCAAGGGCATCGGCCCCATAAAGCGTTGAGGCTGGGCCACGTATGACTTCGATTCGCTCGATAGATTCGGCCGGAGGCATGTGGCCGAACGCGTTGCCACCAAAGTTATTAGGATAGATGTCGCCATGGTTGTTCTGGCGCTTACCATCGATAAGATACAGTGTGTATTCGCCGGTTAGGCCACGCATGCTTACACTGCCCTGCCCTGTTTTGTCGCGGCTTGTGCCGATATCCACGCCTTCTTGATACTTAAGCATATCCAGAAGATTCACATGCGGACGAGTCAGAATCTCGCCTTGCGAAATCACAGAAATACTTGCGGGCGCGTCGGTAATCTTTTGCTCAAAGCCTGAGGCTGTCACCACGATCTCCTCTACAGAGTCGTTCTCAGCGGCAATAACATTGAATGTGGCAAGTGATATAGCAGCAGATAAGCTACAAAGGGCGTAGCGCCTTGGCTGAACAGTAAACATCGAAATCTCCAATTGATAATGTAATAACAAATGAGAATTATTACCATTTGAGACTGGTTGTCAACTACTTCCTTCCCGTCAGCGCACAAAACACCCCATAATGCGACAACTTGTCGCATTGGAAACCTCCTCCACCGCACCCACTATTAAGCTATAGAACACTTGGATTTTGATTCTCAATTGACTTATGGTGCGCTAAGGCCACCTTGCAGAGGAACCAAGCATGCCCAAATCTCAGCTCACTTACCTCGTACTAGGACTGCTTGCCGCTAATAGCATGTATGCCCTTGCTCAACCAGCAGATGCGGACTATCAAGCCTTTTTAAAAGCTAGGGGTGAAGCCTCTTGGATCAATGCCAATGCCGAACACCCTGCAGCTAACTCCGCCTATCGCCCTATTCCTCCATTAGCGAGCTTTCCTGCAAATACTGCTAAGCGCGACTTAGGGTTTGCCTTGTTTCATGACACCACCCTTTCCAGCGACGGCACTGTTGCCTGCAACACTTGTCACATGGGAATGATGGGTGGCACCGACGGAATGACCATCGCACGGGGAGTCAACGGTGAGCGAGGCACTCGTAATACCCCAACAATATTCAACGCCGCTTTTAATTTTCGACAATTCTGGGATGGGCGCGCTTTCGATTTAGACACTCAGTCACTAGAACCCATTAGCAACCCGGTAGAGATGGGCCACAATTTAGAGAGCGTAGTGGCCAACTTGCAAAACGACGCACGCTACCGTGCCTTGTTTGAACAAGCCTACCCCGACGGAGTAACCGCTGCGAATCTAGGCAATGCACTGTCACAGCATACGAAGGACATGACGAGAACTGACTCGCCCTTTAACGACTATTTAAACGACCCTAAAAATGCCTTATCTGAACAAGCCTTGCGTGGCCAAGAACGCTTCAATGCAGTGGGATGCGTGGCCTGCCACAACGGTATCAATCTAGGCGGAAACTCCTATCAAGCTGTCGCGAGTTCGTTCAACACCGCCCTGCAATATGCACTGCCTGGCGAACAAGGCCTCGCGGCACGGACAGGAAGAGAACAAGATCAACTAGTCTTCAAGGTTCCTCAACTACACAACGTCGCAATGACGGCGCCCTACTACCACGACGGCAGTGTCGGCACCCTTCAAGACGCTATTCGGCGCATGGGCAACCATCAATCCGGGCGCGTATTAAGCGACACAGACGTCGCAGATATTACGGCCTTCCTTGCCAGCCTAAGTAGTGCCTTCTTTAACACTGGCATGCACAATATGAGCAATTCGCAATTACAAGATGCCATGCGCGAACAGATGCCCGATGCGATGGGCCAAGGGCATAGGATGCGAGGGCATGGCGAACATATGCAGCATATGCAAAATGGGCATCACTCCTCTGCCATAAACAACGATGAGAACGATACCGTTCACCAACACGGAGCGCAGCAATGAAAACTCAGCAATCACTAATAAAGTTACCGAGCAAAGCTCTCATAACAGGATTGCTTGTTGCCGGGCTCACATTGCCCAGTATGAGTTTTTCCCAAAGTTTTGACGCCCATCACAAAGACTATCAAGCCGCATTGGAAATTGTCGCTAGCAGTGAGGCAAACATTCTCAACGCGATGCAACAAGTACAATCAGGGCAAGTGGCTCACTACGATTTTCTCCAGTATGAATTGATCGAATTAATTCGCCATTCCCGAGCCCTTGCATGGCCACCCGGTAGTGTACCCACGAGCACAAAGACTGCGATTAGCGATGAAGCTCGCGCCTTGCGCAATTCAGCAGAGGAACTAGAGTGGATAATTACAGACTTTCTGCGCGCAATAGCACAAGTTCGCAGCGCCACTAGCAACACATTGGATATCGCCAAGCAAGCCATCCTCCACGCGTCCGGTTCTACCAAAACAGATTTGCAAGCTCTGCAAGTAGAAACATTAAAGTTTATGGGAGCCGCTTATCAGGAGGGTTGGCAACAGCTTGAATCCGCTTTTGACTCTGCGTTAAAAGGCGATATATCGGCACAATCTTATCGGGAACTTTCGTTTCAAAAAGCACAGCTCGCCACTTACCCGCAACAGTTAAGTGGGTTTATGAAAAATTTGACAAATTCAGATGTGGATGAGCGAGCCGCCAAACTCAAGGCGCTTTATGAAGCCGCGATATAGGCGCGGCTTCATATAAGGTTCAGCCTGGATAGTTTTCTAAAACAGTTAAAAACGCTTCTCTGAAGGAAGGACGTGCATCATCCTCATGCATATACTCGCCTGGGCTTACACTGTGGAAACGAGAGATCTCACCAGCCCACACTCTCTCGGATGTGCGTCGGTCGATCATATTGATTTCGATGACAGCAAGATAACGTAACTCGACGTTTATGCTTTCCATTCTGATGAAAGGATCGATCTCTTGTTGCTCAGCGTCGAGGCTAATATGCTTGTAGCTTAGCGTTATTGCTAAGTCACTATTTCTATCACCTTTGTATAAGCCTTTCTCTCTTACAGCATCTTCAAACTCGGTTAACATATAGCTTTCAAGAAACATCGGCATGTCTTGTGTATCAAGGCTATAGGTCGCGTAGTCAGCATAATTTCCCGGACAACACAGCGTAACTCTAGCGCCGATTTGAGGGCTAGAACTAGCACAAGCGGCTAGCGTTAAAGCGATTAAAAAGACGGTTGCTAGTTTTTTTATCGTATTAAATCTCATCGTGTGTTCCTTACATAGCGAGTTTAAAGTGCTCGTTGCTCATCATTTATTAAACGAGGCTTATGCAATTAAGCTTAGTGGCATGCACAACGCTCAGCAAGCGCGAAGCTGCCGACAACATTGACCTAAAACAATGAAACAGTGATTACCCCGGCTAAGCCCAATACTCACTTTTACGGCGCTCAAGCTTGTTACCTAATACAAACGACTATATTCTCACTCCCATCCACTTTTTTACTTTACGCCCTATTTGGGCGAACACGAGCATTGTTATGAGAGTCGCATCAACCCTTTTAGGCCTCGCGCTATTCGCCGCCTGTTCCGAGCCAAACCAAACGGCAAGCCCACAGCCAGCAGCCGCTCCCACCCTCGTTGATGAGCAACTGCAAGAAGCTTGGGATTTAGGCTATATGGCTGCAGTGGCCAACCCCTATGCCACCGAAGCTGCGGCGCAGATGTTAGAGCAAGGCGGCCATGCGGTGGATGCAGCTATCGCCGCACATGCTGTCCTTGGACTAGTGGAACCAGAAAGTTCAGGCATTGGCGGCGGTGGCTTCCTTGTGGTCTACGAACAAGACAATCAACGCGTGCGTTTTTTAGACGGCCGAGAAACGGCTCCGGCTGGCGCCACCGCTGATATGTTTATGCGTGAGGATACTGAAATGGGTTTTCTCGATGCCTGGCAAAGTGGCAACGCTGTGGGGGTTCCTGGTGCCATTGCCTTATACAAGCTAGCGCATGACACTTATGGCAAGTTGCCTTGGGCAAGCCTGTTCGAACCTGCCATCACCTTAGCTAGTGAAGGCTTTACTGTCTCAGCAAAAATGGCGGGCTATTTACCTCAAATGGCACAGATCTCTCGCTTGGATGAAAACCCTGGGTCTGCCGAATACTTCTACCCCAACGGGGTGCCCTTGCAAGCAGGCAGCACACTGCGCAATCCTGAATATGCCAACACCCTACAACGTGTCGCCGACGAAGGCCCTTCTGCCTTCTACAGCGGAGAAATTGCCGCAGCAATGGCAGCAGCGGCGCAAGCTGGCCCAGAGCGCGGCACGATGACTGTGGAAGATATCGCGGGCTATACCGCTGTCGAACGCGATGCAATATGCGGCCCATGGCGAGATCTTAATATCTGTTCAGCCACGCCTCCATCCTCAGGCGCCATGCAGATCATGATGGCAAACCTTTATGATGAATTAGTGTCAGAGTCTGCCACACAGGAACAAAAGATAGCGGCATTTGTGGACGCGCAACGCATGTCCTACGCTGACCGAGATTATTACTTTGGTGACCCCGACCAAGTCGAGGTTCCTGTCGAGCAACTCTTAGACCCGCGTTACATCGAAGCACGCGGCGCTAATCCTACAGCACCAAATGCAACGCCAATGCACGGCGATCCAGGGCTAGTGTTAAGCCAAGATAGCGCTGCCATATGGGCGCAGGACAGTACGGATGAAGCCGCAGGCACTACGCATTTCTCAATCGTCGACAACGAAGGCAACGCAGTCTCTATCACAATGACTGTCGAATCTCCTTTCGGCTCTGGACGTTGGGCCGCAGGGTTCGTGCTAAATAATGAAATGACCGATTTCGCCCGTGGCTTCGACGCCAATGCACCGGAACCAGCCAATATGATTCGTCCTGGCGCGCGCCCTCGCTCGTCGATGTCGCCGACCATCATTCTCGATTCTGACAATGAACTTTATATGGTGACAGGCTCACCCGGTGGCAATTCAATCCCTGCATATACCGCTAAAACCGTAATGGGCATTGTGGATTGGGGAATGAGTGTACAAGAGGCTGTTAACTTCCCCAACATCATTGCCAGGGGCGATACGGTTAGAGTTGAGATTGGCCGTGAACCTGGCCAAACCATCTCCGAAGAGCTCACGGCAAGAGGATATAACGTGCAAGAAGTAGACGGAGAGAACTCCGGCCTACACGTTATCCTAGTCACTGACGATGGTCTTATTGGCGCGGCGGACCCGCGCCGCGAAGGCACTGTCATGAGCGGTAAAGTGGCTCAGTAACAAAACTAAATCGAACTTGCCTCAATCTAGATCTTTGACTAGAGAAATAGCCCCACGTATCTGTCCGGCTTGATAGCCTAGCGCCAAGTCGTTCGGATACTTGCTACGAATCGCGCTGATGACTTGCGCGCTGACCTCACTTCCATGGCAGGTCAAACAAAGTGGTGCGGTGGCTTGCGCTTGCATATAACGAAACTGCCCATTGACGGTTTCTGCCACATTCAAACTGGCACCCGGTTCGCCCATCTGTTGCTTCTGATCGAAGTTCATCAAGACTTGTCGTTCCCAGTTATCGGGATTCGCAGTCTCGCTATTACGCGCTTTTAAGCTTACTCGGCTGACATCCCAACCAGTATCTGCACTAAGTTGCGCCGCGATCTGCGGCGCTTGCACTGCGCACACGTCGATTGCATTAAGTGGGCCGCCTTCAGTCATTGCCGTTTGCAGCGTGGGCAGCAAAGTGCCGACAAAACGTTGCGTGATTTGCGTGGCTTCATTGACCAAGGCAGGAGAGGCGAACTGCGGCATACCGGGTGTGCTGACAGGCGTTGCGGGCACACTATTGCTGGCGACTTGAATACTTGGTGCGCAAGCGTTCAACGCCACCGCAGCAATAGCGAGTAAGACTAGTGTTGGGCCAGTTCGATTCATCATATTTGCTCGCCATATTGGCGCCTTATCATTGCTAGAGAGACGAATAATAGGCGCCTAAAGTGCTATGCTCCAGTCATAGTTCCCTATTTGTTGATCTAGCTCTAACACTTTTGTTGCTTGCTTGCGCTGACAATAACATGATGGCGATAGTCCCTTAGCTTCACCGCAAGAAACACTCTCATCATAGGATAGCGTTGTGCCAGAAACCTCTATTGCACGATCCAAGCATGCGCATTCTCAAATAGTGCTGCAGGCCAAAAAGCTCTCCAAGTATTATCAGATGGGAGAGGTAAGAGTGCAGGCCTTGCACGAGGTTGACATGAGCTTGCATCAAGGCGAGTTGTTGGTGCTATTGGGAGCCTCTGGCAGCGGCAAATCGACGCTGTTGAATATTCTTGGTGGATTAGATGTCGCCAGTAGTGGCAGCCTGTTTTTTGGCTCACAAGAGTTGAGCAAAGCTAGTTCGAGTGAACTGACCCAGTTTCGACGCCAACACGTTGGTTTTGTTTTTCAGTTTTACAACCTAATCTCTAGCCTGACCGCACGCGAAAACGTTGCACTAGTGACAGACATCGCCACGGCCCCCATGCGCCCTGAAGAAGCCCTGGCCTTGGTAGGCTTGGAGTCTCGGATCGATCATTTCCCAGCGCAATTATCCGGTGGCGAACAACAGCGCGTGGCCATCGCAAGAGCCATTGCCAAACGGCCACATATCTTACTCTGCGACGAACCAACGGGGGCTCTGGATGCTCACACAGGGCGTCTCGTACTGAGCGTTCTCGATCAGGTCAACCGCGAAACAGGAACCACAACCGCCATCATTACCCACAATGCTGCCATAGGAAGAATTGGGGACACGGTCGTCCACATGAGTAGCGGAGAAATCACCAAGCGACTCTATAACGACGTACGCGAAGACGTGGAGCATATCCAGTGGTAAATAAAACCCATCACTTTATGCAGGCCTTGCATTGGCGCGCCCTGACCTACAAATTGCTACGCGAATGCTGGCAACTAAAGGGCCAGCTGCTCTCCATTGCCTTAGTAGTAGCCACCGGCATCATGACCGTCGTCACGATGCGCGGTAGCTACGACTCCCTAGTGCAGGCGCAGCAACAATATTATAACGACACGCGCTTTGCCGATGTGTGGACGAGTTTACGTCGTGCCCCCGAATCACTACGAGAGCAGATTCAAGCCATTCCCGGTGTCGCCTTAGCCGATACCCGTGTGAGCTTTCTTGCCACGCTCGACTTACAGGGGCTAGATGCACCTGCTCAAGGTCGTTTCGTTTCCCTACCGGAAACAGGGCGGCCAGCGCTCAATGATATTCGACTCCTACAAGGACGCTATGTGGAAGCTGGTGCCCCCGATGAGGTAATCCTCAGCGAAAAATTTGCCAATGCTAGAGCGCTCGCTCCAGGGGATGAGATTCGCGCCGTCATTAATGGCCGTGCCCGCGACCTAGACATCGTTGGCATTGCAATTTCTCCAGAGCACTCCTATACCGTCCCCCCAGGTTCCTTATTGCCCGAGGACGATCGCTACGGCATTCTATGGATGGGCAGACGGGCACTTGGCCCCGCATATGACATGGATGGCGCGTTCAACGAAGCCTTTGTTAAACTGGCACCAGGCACTAATGAGCTTGCAGTAATCGAGCACCTAAATGACCTATTAGCCCCCTACGGCGGCTACGGTGCCTACGCGCGTCGTGACCAGGCATCGCACTTGATGCTGCAAGGAGAGCTCGACCAGAACCGCGTCATGGGCACGGCAATCCCTGCTGTGTTCCTGAGCGTCGCCGTATTCCTCCTCCACCTGGTGCTTGGGCGCATGATTACAACGCAGCGTGGTGAAATCGCCGTACTGAAGGCCTTCGGTTATCGTGACGCGGAGGTGGGGCGCCATTTCATGACCTTTGCTCTCGTAGCAGTAGTGCTCGGCGCACTAGTCGGCACAATCGGTGGAATTTTACTTGGCCGCGTCTATATCAATATCTATCGACTGTACTTTGACCTGCCAGACCTTCGTTACCAGCTCAGCCCAAGCTTATTGCTAATTGCCTTAAGCATCACCATGGGCGGCGCGTTTAGTGGCGCCATTGGCGCCGTGCGCAAAGCCGTTCGCCTACCTCCCGCCGAGGCCATGCAACCCGAGCCCCCTGCTCGTTTTAGACCCGGAATTTTAGAACGCTCTGGGCTTGCTAAGCTCTTGCCGGCCTCGGGACGCATGATTCTGCGCAACATCGAACGCAAACCCCTGCAAGCGTTTTTCTCCTCTCTCGGGGTGGCATTCTCGGTGTCCATACTCCTAACGGGTTTGTTCATATTCGACTCGGTCAACCATATGATCGACTTACAATTTCGCAAGATACAGCGAGAAAACATCGCTGTAACTTTTTTGCAAAACGTCAATGGGTCGGCACGGCATGACCTCCAACGCCTAGAAGGCGTGAAACGCGTCGAAACTTTCCGCACGGTCCCCGTCCGGCTGCGTTATCAACACTTTAGCCGTGAAGTCGCGATACAGGGAATGCAGAATGATGGCCAACTGCGCCGCATCATTAACGCTAACGGTACTGTGCAAACTCTGCCTGCGGAAGGCTTGGTACTTAGCCGCGTATTAGCGAATCGACTACGAGTTAGCGTCGGCGATACGCTTGCGGTAGAAATGTTAGAGGGCAAGCGTGCCCATAGCAGCGTTTTAGTGGCGGGAATTGTCGAAGACTACTTAGGGGTGTCATCTTATATGAATCTCGATGCCCTGCATCGCTTGAGCGGCGAATTCGATGTGATATCTGGCGCCTATCTATCAGTATTGGAAACGCAACGTCCGGCTTTGTATCGAGAATTGAAAAACGTTCCTGCCGTTGCCGGCGTCGCCTCACCTTCTTCCATGCTCGCCTCATTCGAACAAGAGATGGCTCAGAGCTTGTTCATATCGGTGGGCTTTCTTGTGAGCTTTGCTAGCGTCATCGCCGTGGGTGTCATTTACAACAGTGCCAGAATAGCGCTCTCCGAACGCGGCAGAGAACTGGCCAGCCTACGCGTCATGGGTTTTCATCGCGCAGAGGTCGCCACTTTACTTCTCGGCGAACAAGGCATTATCACTTTCTTAGCGATCCCAATTGGTTGGCTTATTGGGTATGTGCTCGCTTTTTCGATCGTGCAGGGGCTGCAAACCGATACATTTCGAATCCCCTTTATTATCTCAGCGCGCACCTATTGGCTCTCTGCTCTCATTACTGTGATTGCCGCAGCCGCGAGTGCATTGGTCGTACGCCGCCGCTTAGATTCTCTCGATTTGATTAGTGTGTTAAAGACACGCGAATAGACGCTTTTTAGGAGATATTCGTTATGAATAATTCAGCACAGTCATCAAAGGCTCGAATCAAGAGACGGGGCCTTGGGCTTGCGCTTTTACTTGCCATTGGGTTTGCTGCTTTTATCTCGATACAGCCCAGCCCTGTGCAAGTAGAGACCGAAGCGGTCATTCACAGAGCTTTACTGCTGACTGTCAACGAACAAGGCAGAACACGGGCCCAAGAACCCTTCACCATCGCTGCCCCCTTCTATGGCCAATTACTCCGCACTGACAAGATCGAAGGCGATAAAATCGCCGTTGGTGACGTACTAAATACGATTGCTGTTGCTCCCGAAAATTTACGTACACGCGCGGTGTTAGAAGCAAACTTAACAGCAGCACAAGCACGTCTGAGCGCAGCGCAAGCCAGTGTGGAGGAAACACAAAGTGTCTTGGAGCGCACTCGACAAGAACTGCGGCGCCGAGAGCGTTTACTCGCACAACGTCTAATTGGGCTAGAAGAACGCGATAGCTTCGCGCAAGCGTTTTCTGCTGCTCAGACACGCGAAGCCGCAGCGCAAGCAAATTTACAAGCGGCACGAGCCGAAACAGAAAGCGCCAAGTCCCAGTTAATAGGCATCGATGCACAATCCCCTACCGGCCTAGTGCCCATCATCGCCCCAGTGCAAGGCACCATTCAGCGAGTGTTCGAGAAAAGTCAGCGTATCGTTAATGCAGGCACCCCTCTATTTTTGATCAGCGATCGTGACTCTTTAGAGTTAGTCATTGATCTATTAACGCAAGATGCCGTGAAGGTTTCTCCGGGGGATGAAATTCAGATCACCGGCTGGGGCGGCCAGCAGACACTACGCGGTCGAGTCAAATACATAGAGCCTGAAGCCTTTACTAAATACTCGGCCTTGGGAGTAGAAGAACAACGTGTCAATGTCATCGGCGAGTTGATCGATCCTAACCCAGGCCTAGGCGCTGAATACCGTATCGAGGCGGCCATTGTCATCGCCGAGAAGGATAACGCTTTAACCATCCCTACCAGTGCATTGTTCCGACGTAATAATCACTGGCATACCTTTGTCGCTGCAGGAGGTGAAGCGAGCTTGCGAGCCATTGAGATTGGCGAACGAAGTATCGACTACGCCGAGGTATTATCGGGAGTTGCCATAGGCGATGAAGTCATTGTGTTTCCTTCCGATCTTGTCAATGATGGAGTAGAGATTCAGCGCATCGCCCAATAAGCTCATTAAAAACAGGATTCGCCGTGCAATCGAACAATACTTTGCAGATCCAAAAAGACGATGTACTGCTGTGTAACGCTGGTAGTAGCTCGCTTAAATTATTAGCTCGGCAAGTTGGCCCAGCGCAAGACTCCTATGCCAATATCGTACACTTTGATGGCGATGCCTTAGGTCTAGCCACCGCTTTAGAAAAAGCCTTAGAAAACCAAATACCTCCACGCGCCGTGATGCATCGAATTGTGCATGCGGGTGCAGTAACAGAACACGCACAGCTAATGGATTGTGCGACCGTGCAGCGTATTCGGCATTGGTCTGTCCTTGCACCGTTGCACAATCCTCTCGCGCTTAATTTGTTTGAAATTACTCGCAGCGCGTGGCCGCAAGTTCCCCAATACGCTGTGTATGATTCAGGGCTGTATGGCGAATTGCCACAAGAGGCGGCGCGATACCCTCTCCCAGCATCGCTCTCCTCTCAATGGCCTCTTCGCCGCTTCGGTTTTCACGGCCTCGCCCACCGTAGCCAATGGCGTACTGTTCATTCTGCCGTGCGGAAAGCAGGCCTTAGGACTCCAGAGCGTTTAATTAGTATTCATCTTGGCGGTGGCTGTTCAATGTCAGCCTGGCGTGACAATAGGGTCATCGATACTAGCATGGGGTTTACACCCTTAGAGGGCATGATGATGAGCACCCGCAGCGGCAGCATAGACCCCGGCATCCTCTTACACTTACTGCAACAAGAACAACTAAGCCCTGCACAGCTAAACGAGATCCTCACAAAAAACTCGGGGCTCGCTGCGCTTGCGCCAGGCAACGGAGATATGCGCGCACTCATTGCAAACGACTCAGTGCAAGCACAACAAGCCATCGAACAATACTGCTATCAAGTGCGTAAACAGATTGGCGCCTTTATTGCGGCGCTAGGGGGAGTCGATGCCATAAGTATTGGCGGTGGAGTCGGCGAGAACCAGGCCTCGATACGCGAGCGAATTTTCGCACCGCTGCATGATTTAGGATTAATTTTCGACCAACAACGCAACCAGAGCGCAAAGGGCGTGTGTGCCTTACAACAGGCAAACTCAAAGTCCACACTATGGTTGACACCCGTCAACGAAATGGAAGAGATGCTAAGGCACTATAGAGCCTTGGAATCGCAATCGCCAAGAGGCTCCAATGAATAACGCGAAAAGCAAATGGTTGGCAGGTTATGGTGTTATTAGCCATAAGGCCGAAACTGTCGAGCGGGTTGAGTGTTTGGTGCAGCTGCTTGCCAGCAAGCAGCTCTGTAACACCGAGCAAGCTTGGCAGTTTTTTGCAGCCGCCGACAGAGTCGCCAGCATGGGCTTATGGACTACGGTGCATATGACCTATGCTCAACAGGTGTATCTGGATGGACGCCCCATGCAAGCCGAAGACTTTAAGTTGGTGCCAGAGGGGCATACAGGGGGCGCACTCAATATGGTCCCAGCCTACGTCGGTTACTTACTTGCGAATGCCCTTAGCGGTAAAACACGCGCGTGGTTAATGGGTCAAGGACATTGTGTTGCGGCCATCGATGCGCTCAACATCATGACCCGTAATTTGGAAGTGGAACAAGACAGCCGCTACAAATTCAATGACGCCGGTTTAAGTCAATTATGCCAAGACTTTTATAGTTATGAGATCGCTGACAATGGCGCAGCCGTGGCGCCATTGGGAAGTCACGTCAATGTGTACACCGCAGGAGGAATTAGTGAAGGTGGTTATTTAGGGTTTGCGGGCCTGCAGTATGTGCACATGCCTTTACCAGGACAAGAACTAGTCAGTTTTTTAAGCGACGGCGCTTTCGAAGAACAACGCGGTAGCGACTGGGCGGCACGCTGGTGGCGAGGCGAAGACACCGGCCTAGTGATGCCGATCATGATTGCCAATGGCCGTCGCATCGACCAACGCACTACGATGTCGCAATCAGGGGGGGTGGATTGGTTTCGTGATCATTTACGTCTTAACGGCTTTGAGCCTGTGGATATCGATGGCCGCGACCCCGCTGCCTTCGCATGGGCCATCATCACCATGGCCCTTGACCTTCAGCAACAACACCAAGAAATTCTGTCCGGTACCCGCGAGTACCCTGTTCGCCTACCCTATGCTATTGCCGAAACTGTCAAAGGTTTCGGTTTTCCAGGAGCTGGAACCAACGCCGCACACAACCTGCCTTTGCCAAAGAGTTGCGCCAACGATGACGAAAGCAGAGAGCTCTTCAACACCGGATGCGCGCGCCTTTTTGTGCCACAGGAAGAACTCAACAAAGCGCTAGCGACACTCAACTGCCACGCCGCACAAAAGCGGCAGAACGAAAAAGACCATCCACTGCGCAAACTACAGGTGTTAACTGCACGTATCCCGATGAGCTTAGAGTTGACCGGCAACACCTCCCCAATGGCGGCCATTGATGCGTGGTTCGTGGAGCTCGTAAAACAGAACCCTAGTATGCGAGTGCGCGTTGGCAACCCTGACGAAATGCGCAGCAATCGCATGAATAAGAGTCTCGACCTTTTAAAGCACCGCGTCACCTCACCGGAAGCAGGTGTCGCAGAATCCTTGCAAGGATCAGTCATCACTGCGCTCAATGAAGAAGCCATCGTTAGTGCTGCGTTAGCGAATAAACAAGGTCTCAATCTAGCTGTTACTTATGAGGCATTTGCCGTAAAAATGCTTGGAGCGATGCGCCAAGAAGTCATCTTTGCACGGCATATGCTCGAGACAGGGCGTAGTGTAGATTGGCTCACAGTGCCAATTTTGCTGAGCTCTCACACTTGGGAGAACGGCAAGAATGAGCAATCTCATCAAGACCCAACGCTATGCGAGGCATGGATGAGCGAGATGGCAGATGTGGCACCAGTATTCTTTCCTTTTGATGCCTACTGTGCGGTAGAGCTCATGCGCAGTCTTTATCAACAGACGGCAAAAGTCGCCGCGATTGTCGTGCCCAAGAACGTTACCCCCCTGCACTGCACACCGGAACAGGCGCGACAAGCGGTGCAAGACGGCGCGATCGAATTGTTTTACGATGAGGAACCAGAAATTCAATTACTCGCCATAGGCGCCTATCAACTGAGCGCCGTACTTAAGGTTGCACAAGAACTACATACATCTGGACGGCGCTGCTCTGTGGTCGCAATCGTTGAGCCTGGCCGTTTTCGTATTCCTCGCGATAAACGCGAGGCCGCATATACCCACAGCGACAAACAAATCTCGCGCATTATCTCTAAGGTTCAGACCCGTTTAATCGTCACGCATACACACCCAGAGATAATGACCGGTGTGCTCCGCCGCTTAGATACAGGAGCAACGCATACACAGGTGCTCGGCTACCGCAATCGAGGCGGCACATTCAATGTGCAAGGCATGCAACAAGCCAATGGGCAAAGTGCAGAGCAGATCTTGCGCAAAGCCAATAACATGCTCGATTCATTGGGTTAGGGAACAGCGCATGCCGAAGAGAACCGTGAGTGCCGATATCGATGATAAAGAAAATTTCCTACTGCTCACACGTGCAGGCATAGACACCCACCAAGAACCCGTGGTGTATATGCGCAGCGACTGCCATGTTTGTCGCTCAGAAGGTTTCTCTGCCCAAGGTCGTGTACGGGTCTGTGTGCAAGAGCGCAGCATCATTGCAACGCTGAATATCGTCACAGGGGATTTTCTCAGCCACCAAAAAGCCGCCTTGAGTGATAGTGCTTGGGCCTTGCTTGGCGCCAAAGAGGGAGACAAGGCACATTTTAAGCATGCTGCCCCTGTTGAGTCTATGGGCTTTGTGCGCGGCAAACTATATGGCAAAGCCTTCACGCTAGAGGCTGCAAGAGCCATCATCTCGGACATACATCAAGCACGTTACTCCGACATTCAGTTATCCGCCTATGTCACAGCTTGCGCAGGCAACAATCTTAATAAGGCTGAAACCATTGCGATAACACAGGCGATGGTAGAGTCTGGACGCCGCTTCGATTGGGGTAAGGGCGTACAGGTATTGGATAAACACTGTGTCGGCGGGCTGCCAGGTAATCGCACCACCCCCATCGTCGTAGCGATCGTTGCCGCCAATGGCTTGATGATGCCAAAAACCTCATCACGCGCTATTACCTCGCCAGCGGGAACTGCCGACACCATGGAAACCCTAACCACGGTCGCACTTTCGTTCGAGAAGATGCGCCAAGTTGTGGACGCCGAAGGAGCGTGTCTAGCGTGGGGTGGATCAGTATCGCTAAGCCCAACAGACGATCTCATCATTCGTGTCGAACGAGCTTTGGATTTGGACAGCGAAGGCCAAATGATTGCCTCTGTCATCTCAAAGAAACTGGCCGCGGGCTCTACCCACGTCTTGATCGACATTCCCGTGGGGCCCACCGCAAAAGTGCGCAGTCCCGAGATCGCGGAGCGGCTAGGCAAGCTCTTAGTCAGTACAGGGAAAGCACTAGGTTTACAACTTGAAATTATTCTCAGCGATGGCAGCCAACCCGTTGGGCGCGGAGTCGGGCCAGCCCTAGAGGCGCGTGACGTACTCGCGGTCTTGCAGGGTCTGAACGATGCGCCTGGCGATCTGCGCCAACGCGCTTTAACTGTAGCAGCGAAGCTCTTAGAAATGGGTGGCGCCTGCCCTGCCCGAGAGGGTTTGACACTGGCCACTGACACACTTGCTAGCGGCGCTGCCTGGAAAAAATTTCAAGCCATCTGCTTAGCGCAAGGAGGGCTAAAAAAACCACCCGTTGCAAAGTTTCAACACCCCATAGCGGCGCAAAAATCGGGCGTCGTGGCGCTATTCAATAATCGCGTCATTTCACGCCTAGCCACCCTTGCCGGCGCTCCGAATACACCCGCCGCGGGTATCGATTTACATGTAAGTCTCGGCGACCAAGTTGAGAAAGGTCAAATCTTAATGACCTTGCACGCCGAGGCAGCTGGGGAGCTCGCCTACGCATTAGATTTCTATCACGCCCACCCAGACGTGCTGCACTTGGAGGAAGAAGTCGTATGAGGAAAATACTGTTTGTGATGCCCGGCCAAGAAGGCCTAGGCGCCTCATTAATCGCCGCTGGGGGCTTCGACAATGGTGAGTTCGAGATGCGCCACTTTCCCGATGGTGAGACCTATGTGCGTGTCGACAGTGATGTTCGTGGCGCACAAGTAGTCATTCTTTGCCAATTGCACCAACCCAACGAAAAGTTCCTACCGCTATTACTCCTCAAAGCCACTTTGCGGGACTTGGGAGTTCACAGCGTAGGCTTAGTTGCGCCCTATCTTGCCTATATGCGGCAAGATAAACGCTTCAAAGAGGGGGAGGGCATCAGCGCAAAGTATTTCGCCCGCCTCATCAGCCAGCAATTCGATTGGCTGCTAACTGTTGATCCGCACCTACATCGCATTCATGCATTGAGTGAAGTTTATAGCCTACCAGCGCTCGCATTAACCGCCGTGCAAGCAATAGCACAGTGGTTGCGCAACAATATTGCCAAACCCATTGTGATCGGCCCCGATGGGGAATCAGAGCAGTGGGCTGCCCAAGTGGCAAAAGCCGCCGACTGCCCGTTCGAAGTGTTAAGCAAAGAGCGCTTTGGAGACCGCGATGTAAAAGTCTCTGTCCCCCATGTCGATGCCTATAAGGGATTCACTCCTGTATTAGTCGACGACATCATCAGCACTGGTCGTACGATGCAACACGCTGCCGCTCATTTGCTTGCCGCCGGCATGTGCGCCCCTGTTTGCATTGGCGTGCATGGCATATTTGCCCCTGGCGCCTTAGAGGAGATGCGCACTGCTGGGCTACGCGTAGTTACTAGCAACAGCATTCCTGACAGCAGCAACGAAATCGATCTGGCTCCTTTACTTATGCAAGGCATCGTTCATTTAATGCGACGCGACTGACGTTTGGCCAAACTTTTCTCCATTTCTACTAATACCATGATTACCCCCGCGGCAGCGATCACCACTAGCCAGTCGAGCAAACTAATATTAGTCACCATGAAGATGCTCTGCGAAATTGGCAAATAGGTGAAAAGAAGCTGCCCTATTATTACAGCGGTAATCGAGAGCATCACGGGCCCTGCCCCTTTAAGCATATCTTTATGGAAAATACTTTCATCGAAGAAGCGACAGTTAAGCAAGTACAACGCCTCTATCATGACCACGATATTAACCGCCATGGTACGGGCGTAATCCACATTTTGATCAACGCGCAAATACCATAGGAATACTGCGAAGGTTACGGCCGTTGAGCTTAGTCCAACCAATAACACTCGACGCAATACGCTAGCCGTAATGAGCCCTTGCGCATAAGGTCTGGGTGGATGCAGCATTGCACCGCGCTCTGTTAACTCGAATGCCAGCGCCAGCGACAAGGTCACGGTCGTCACCATATTGATCCACAAAATCTGCGGTGCAGTGATCGGCAGAACCCAACCAAAAATAATCGCCAGCAAGACGACCCCGGCTTCGGCCAATTGCGTTGGCAACATGAACAGCAAAGACTTCACTGTATTATCATAGACCGTGCGCCCAATCGTGACCGCTTGCGCAATTGTCGCAAAATTATCATCGGTCAAGACGATATCGCCGGCCTCACGTGCGGCATCGGTCCCCTTCAGGCCCATCGCGACACCAATGTCAGCCTTGCGCAAAGCCGGTGCATCATTTACCCCGTCTCCGGTCATCGCTACCACGTGACGACGTCGTTGCAGGGCCGCCACCAGTTGCAATTTATTAGCTGGGCTTGTGCGCGCATAGATGTCTACAGTTTCAGAGGCGTTCTCCAACGCTTTCTCATCCATTGCATCTAAGTCTTGTCCTGTCAGGACTTTGTCGGCGTTTAACCCGAGCTCTTTCGCAATGGCTCTGGCTGTAATTGGGTTATCGCCCGTGATCATCTTGACCCGTATACCAGCCTCATTGCAGTGCCTAATAGCACTGATGGCCTCAGAGCGAGGAGGGTCGCTAATGCCCACGAGCGCGAGGATCGCCATACCCGACTCAACATCCGTATCAGTAAGGTCTGCACTATTCTGAGCAAGTTGCTTGTGCGCTAGCGCAAGGACTCGCATGCCTTGCTCAGCTAGACGCGCTACCTTCTGCTGCCATGCCATCAGCTCGATTGCTTCCAGCCCGTTAGTGCCAAACTGCTGTGAGCACATCTCCAACACTCGTTCGGGAGCACCTTTCAATGCAATAAAGGCGCCGGCTGTCCCCCCCCTATGCAAAGTGGCCATATAGCGTTTTTCTGAATCGAACGGCAAGGCATCTAGGCGCGGATAGTCTGCATGACTAGCGCCTCGTTTGAGGCCTTGTTTATGCGCCAATACAATCAACGCACCTTCGGTTGGATCGCCGCTTACTTGCCAATGGCCTTTTTCATCTTGCGTCACATTAGCGTCGTTACAAAGCATTCCTACTAACGCCGTGGTTGCGAGCACTGGCTCCCAAATGGAGTCATGTGGGCTTAAACTGCCCTGCGGTGCATAGCCTTCCCCTGCCACTTTGATGCTTGCCCCTGCTGTTTCGATCATCCGTACGGTCATCGCATTGGCAGTTAGAGTCCCAGTCTTATCGGTACAAACGATATCGACCGAGCCCAGTACCTCTACCGCAGGTAGGCGACGCACAAGCGCATGGCTACGCGCCATACGCACGACACCAATGGACAAGACAATGGTGACGATAACCGGCAATTCTTCTGGTATAGCCGCGACGGCAATAGCGATTGCACTTTGCAACATCTCGGGGAAGCCATAGCCATGTACCCCCATGCCATAAAGAATGATCAGCACCGATAGCGCAAGGACGAGAAAGGTCAGGTTGCGCGCCAGTGCTGACAGCTGTTGCTGCATACGCGTTGTTTGTGGACGCACACTGTCGACAAGCTGATTGATTGCCCCTATCTGCGTGGCGGCACCAGTATGCGTCACCACCCCCATTGCAGCTCCAGCCACGATCATCGTTCCCATAAAAACCATGTTATGACGTTCGGCTATAGAGGAATCACTCGCTACAGCTTCACAGTGTTTATCGCTTGCTTCTGACTCACCGGTTAACACTGACTCATCACTACGTAGCTCTTTACTTTGCAGTAGCCGAATATCCGCAGGTACGCGATCTCCCGCCTGCAAGGACACTACATCACCGGGAACCAGTTCAGTGCTATCGAGAGTTTGCAACTCACCATCGCGTAAGACGATGCAATGAGTGATGGCCATAGACAGGATTGAGTTCAGCGCTTCCTCTGCCTTACCCTCTTGGATAAAACCAATGATTCCATTGATGAAAACGACCGCGAGAATGACACCAGCATCAACGTAGTGCCCAAGCAGATAACTAATACCGCCACTGGCGAGCAACACGTAGATGAACAAGCTACGAAACTGCCTCAGCAGTCTTTTCCATGCGGGGGTTCCTGCGACCGTTGGCATCTCGTTGCGACCAAACTGTTCACGGCGCTTTTGCGCGCTATCTTCGCTTAAGCCGTTAGCCTCGCCTTGCAACGCATCAAGGAGCTCTGCTTCGCTACAAGCGTGCGGGCTACCTGGGACCACAATCGACTCGGAAGAGCCGGCAGAAGGGTTCGAAGTCATAGTCATCGTACTACTGCCTCTTTAGAATACGATGCTTTCGCCAAGCGCCGGAATATCCGCACGAATGCCATGCTCTTCCCAAAGTTTTAGCGAAAGAGCATCTTGCGCACTGGCCTCCCCATGCACCAAGATCACCCTAGGCTGATTCTTAAACTCTAAAAGCCAACTAATGAGCTCACTTTGCCCGGCATGGGCGGAGAACCCGCCAAGGGTTTCCATGCGCGCGCTTGCCATAAACTCTTCACCAAACATACGAAATTTTTTCTCGCCATCAACAAGGCGACGACCGAGCGTGCCATAGGCTTGAAAGCCTATAAAGATCACAGTATTTCTTTCGTTCCAAATACGATGCTTGAAATGATGACGAATGCGGCCCCCGGTGCACATGCCACTACCAGCGATAATGATCGCCCCTTTTTTGATTTTGTTAATCGCCATTGACTCTTCGGAGCTGTTGGTTAATTTTAGGGTGGGCAAGAAGCTTTGCAACGATTCCCGTCCAAACTTAGTCAAACAACGCACATCTTCGCTGTCCAAGATATTCAACCAATGGTCATAAACTTGCGTCACTTCGATCGCCATCGGGCTGTCGAGGAACACTTGCCACCCGTCGAGCTTACCTGCATGAAAAAGACACCCTAGGTGATAAATGATCTCTTGTGAGCGACCAACCGCGAACGAAGGAATCATGACGTTGCCACCGCGCTCCCAAGTCTCATGCAGAATCTCTTCTAGTTGCTCTACGGTATTGTCCATGCTGCGGTGATCTCTGTTGCCATAGGTACTCTCCATTAGGACAACATCGGCTTCGTGGAGCACAGCCGGGTCATTCATCAAAACGGAGTCGGGTTTTCCTAGATCACCGGAGAACACGAGACGGCGCGATTTGCCCTTCTCCTCTAACACCAACTCGACTATTGCAGAGCCCAAAATATGCCCGGCATCATGAAAGGTCAGCGTTGTGGCAGTGCCCAACTGCACTGGCGTGCGATAAGGGCTTGTTTTACATAACTTCAATACCTTTTCGACGTCCTTTTCTGTGTACTCTTCTTCGATCAAGGGGCGGCCACTGCGTTTACGGCGCAGATTCTCATGTTCTAAGTCACGATGATAAAGCCCTGACGCATCCTCCAATAACACGCGCAATAGCCCCTTACTGGCTCCCGTGCAATAAATCGGGCCAGTAAAACCATGATGCACCAGTGTCGGCAGCATTCCTGAGTGATCCAAATGCACATGTGACAAAATAACCGCATCGATGCTCGCAGGCTCGAAGGGAAAGCCCTCGCCCTGTATGCGGCGTAAGGCATCACCGCCTTGACGCATACCACAATCAAGCAATACTCGCCCGATGGCCGGCGACTCCAAAAGATGACAAGAGCCTGTAACTTCTTGTGCTGCGCCGTGAAATGTCAGTGTTGCCATAAATGCTCCGTCAATCTTTATTAGAATTGATTATGCTTAATTGCACACTCTACGCCTTTTTATAGAAATAGTTTCTGATCCAGATCAGCACTGTCGGGGAATAAATTACATTCGTTCATGGTCATCTAGGTGCAAACTTGTCGATCTACACTTCTACCTTTATAGTCAGCAGCTAATACGCTAGCACCTATTGTTTATATACTCGTGATCTCGCGGAGAACAGCACATGAGAAAATACCTTATAGCCTTACCAACCCTGTCGCTAGCTTTAGCGATGTCCTCGGCGGTGACGGCACAGTCAAGTGCACCGCAAGCTCTGCCCGAAGGCCCAGGCAAAGCATTAGTGGAAAACCTGTGCACGAGCTGCCATAGCATTGCCACTATCACTCGCGCAGCCGGTTTGGGCAGCGCAGAGCAATGGCATGACCTATTCTCCACAATGATCGACTTACCCGAGGCACAGGCGAGTACTATCGCCAGTTATCTTGCCGAGCATTACCCAGAGGATACCTCCAGACGCCCAAACTTGATTGCCGGCGATGTTGAGATCGAAATCATCGAATGGTTAGTTCCTACCCTGGGCCAACGGGCACGTGACCCAGCGCAGGCTCCCGATGGCTCAATCTGGTGGACGGGTATGTGGGCGAGCCTAACAGGCCGCTTAGATCCCGAAACTGGAATAATGGAAGAGTTTCGCCTGCCCCCTAGCTCGCGCCCGCACACTATCGTGCCTGATAACCAGGGGTATATTTGGTATACCGGCAATAGCAATGCGACGATCGGTAAGTTAAACCCAGAAGACGGCACAGTCACCGAATACAAGACCCAAGCGCGGGACCCACACTCTGCCGTGTTTCACCCCAACGGCAATCTGTATTTCACAGCCCAAGGCGCAGGCATGCTGGGACGTGTGAATCCAACTACCGGTGTAGTAGACGAGGTAGAGACCGAGCCGCGCCCCTATGGCATTAAAGTGGGGCCAGACGGCACTGTTTGGGTAGCACACAACGGCACCAATAAAATCGCCGCCATGCACCCTGACACCATGGAGGTTAAATACTACGAAGTCCCCGACACTAGCACTCGCATTCGTCGCCTCGATCTCGACAGCGAAGGTATAGTCTGGTTTGTAAACTCTACAATGGGAAAAATCGGTCGCCTTGATCCGGCCACGGGTGAAATCAAACAGTGGGATTCTCCTAGCGGTTCGACTTCACACCCCTATGCCATTGCCGTCATTGATGACGTGATTTGGTATAACGAATCAGGCATGAGACCTGATGCCCTAGTTCGTTTTAATCCACGCACAGAATCATTCCAAAGCTGGGCGATTCCTTCGGGCGTTGGCATCGTGCGGAATATGGCGACCACCGCAGACGGAGATCTTTTGATACACCAAAGCAGCTCTAATCGCGTTGGTATGGTAAAGATCGATTAACAACTTAGTTGCAAGCTCGGTAGCGAAGAAAAAGCCATTCCTTCGCTACCGCGCAACTAGAAAGTTGACCTAACTTTGAACAACAGCTGCGCCCCTGTAGAATTACAACTGAATTCAATCTCGCGTAAATCACGATCGCGAATACGCCCGTTATAACGCTTTCGTTCGAAGCAGCGCTCAGAATCAAGTCCGTTACTCACCTCTAAGCGGTAAGTGAAATTGCGATACCCGACTTTCTCAACAAACGCGGTGAGATCCGTTCTAATCTTACCCATCCCGTAAAAAAGCACATTGTCGATGTCATAGCGCACCCTATTACCACCAGTGCCCCCAACGCCGCCAATGCCATCTTGGTAGGTGAGACCGTAACTCAAGTTCATGGACGACACATCGTGTCTAAACCCGAGACGGAAGTTGCCACGATCGAATGGGATAATAGTGCGCTTTCTACCGATCAACGGGTCATAAATATAGGCATCTTCTAGATTTAAACCAGCATTGATAACCGCCCCCGGTAAATCGATGAAGCCAAGACGAATACTCGCGTTTAAATACAAGCCGAACACCTTGCCATCTCCCACATTGCCATTGGTGCTAAGCACTGTCTGTGGGTTCGGCGAAATGTCGACCCGACCAATCGAGTTACTCACGTCGTAATAAAACAGGCGAGAGTTCAACACACCTGCGTCATTGGGCAAGCGATAGTCAAGATTGACGTTATAACGCCAGGTTTGTTCTTGCTCCAGTTCAGGATTACCTGTAACTGTATCTTGATCTTCGTCTTGATTATTCACACCCGCGGAGAAGTCCGCAAAACTTAATTGCGAGACGTCTTTCTCTACAGACATACGCAATTGAAAGCTACGGCTAATATCGAAACGAAAATCGAGTTTCGGTTTTACGAAATCAAAGTCTCGCTTTTTGCTCACATCACCCGTTTGCTCGATCTCTGATACTTCATATAGGAGGCTACTCTCAAGCGACATACGAGGATTAAGCTGCCAGTTGTGAACAACGAAGCCTTCATAGCGCATCTCTTCGACTTGAGATACTGCGTTGGGCACAAACACTGGAGATAGCCCCCCATGCTCACTAGATGGAGGTGCAGGAGTTCTAGCCCCGAGTTTAAGCGACGAATTCTGAATGGTTTGCGAGCCTTCGACTCCCACCTCTAAAGCCTGACCTTCCATTAGATTCCAAGCATAAGAGGTGCGCACAATACGTTCGCGATAGCGGCTTTCTGTGTCGATAAATAGATTTTTCGTTTCTGCCTGCCCAATGCCATTGGCAGCATAGCGCTCGCGCATAGTGTCGTTATTCTCCTCATTGACGACTGCCAGAATTTTGTACTTAGCGCCACCGGAGAAATTGTGCTCGTAATCCCCTCCTATCTCCCAATTATTCGTGATGCCTGGCAACTCTTCTCGTTCAATGATTTGCGTCTGCGGGGAAGTCTTGAGATCCGTAATGAACCGCATCAAATTCGCATCTGGGTCGTTCTGACCATAGAGCGCATTAAATGACACTCTATCGGCGTCTGTGATCTGATAAACAAGATTAGAGTTGATGGTATAGTTGGTTTGTTCACGTACCCGATCGAATTCGCGCGTTTCATTAAAGCTGCCATCGGCCAACACGCTAAGTTCTTGGCTTTCTAAATACTCATATCCAGAACTCACATTGGCACTCAACAAGTAGTTGAGCTTGTCACGCTGACCACTATAAGAGACTGAGCCTATAGGTTCTAACGTGCCATCATGATAATACGCAGCGCCAAGTTCGGCAGCAAGACTCGTAGCCGATTGCGTCTCGAGCAAAACAATATTGACCAGTTGACCACTGTTACGCACATCGAGATTGCCAGAGGTGCCGCGAATGATCTCGATATATTCGACTTGATTCGCAGGAATACGATCCAATTGCTCTTGTGCTTCATTCGCCTTTCCCGCCATGCGCTTACCATTGATCAAAATCTGGCTTTCAGCACCGAGTCCACGGTCATTATTACCAAGGCTAGGGACTTGATTGCCATCAAGGGCTAATGCGATTCCGGGAATGCGATTCAACATGTCATTAACGGAAACGGCCTCGAATTCCGCAAAATAGCTCGCAGGATAAGTGACAGTGGCATTTTCACTGTTAGAATCTTGTGGGTAAGCAAATGAGGAGTATAAAGCGGCAAGCACACTGGCAATCAGTATGGGATGTTGTTTAGGCACAATAGATATCTCTTCTTATTTTTATTAATATTGCTACACCTACGATGTAGTGGTGCAGCCCATTTGACACCATAGCCAACAAAAGATGCTACCGTCTAACAAACAATCTCTGATTGATTTTGAAAACCCATCATTAACAGCATCTTGGCATGTAGACTAAAACGCAGAATGATCTGCGTCCACTTAACATTAGACCGACATTTTTACTCTGGCTTTCATTAAACTAAAAAAAGGCTTAAGGCATGAAAACAACAAAATCGAAAGCGCGTCTCTGGCTCTCCACTATCGGCGTTATCGCCACTTATTGCTTAACGGGCTCGGCGCAGGCAGCCGACAACAATTGGGTTGACCTTGCCGTACACAATTTCGGCGCCCCAATTAACACAATGTGGGCGGAGGGGGAATTGAGCTTCGCCGATGACGGCACGATGGTATATTGCAGCGCGAGAGAAGACATGACTGTCGCCCCTGGAGACCCAAAAGACCTATACATCGCCACATTCAATGCCGAGACAGGCAGCTGGAACACACCAGTGAATATGGGGATTCCGGTCAATGCCGCGCCGGCTACAGACGCTGACCCATTGCGTCTAGGCGACGATCGGGAGCCTTGGATTACTGCCGATGGCAACACCATCTACTTCAAATCCGATCGCAGGGCCACAACCAGCCCGCGCAATAACAACGACCTATTTGTAACCCATAAGGTGGCCGGCCAATGGACAACACCGCAGTTAGTTGGTTTCCCAATTAGCACCAACGAAGGCGACGAACACTGCCCGGCCATTCTGCAAGACGGTGAGACACTTTGTTTCGCTTCTCGCCGCGCTGGCGGCTATGGTGGCTCCGACATTTACTGCTCAAACCAAGATGCCGATGGCAATTGGATGACGCCAGTCAATCAAGGCCCCAACATCAACACGGCGGCGGAAGAGTTTCATTTCTCGCAAGACAAAGACGGCATGGTGTATTTCAGCTCTGCCCGCCCAGGCGGCTATGGTGGCATGGACATTTGGGCGGCGATGCAAATAGACAAGAACGAATGGAGCGAAGCGCATAATCTCGGCCCGAAGGTGAACACGGCCGCCGCGGACATGTGCCCTGCTTTAATCCCTGGCAATGAGAGCATTAGCTGGTTTTCGACACGCAGTGACAATAGCCTAGGCAATATCGATATCTTTTGGACGAACAAAGCAAACCTGCCAAAACCCTAAGATGGGTGCCAGCTCTTAGGCTGTCGGCAATTGTGCAATGAAGCGAGTACTGCCATTGCTAGACTCAGCTTTGATGCTTCCGGCATGGGCTTCAATCACTGATTTTACGATTGCGAGCCCAAGGCCAACACCTTCGGCATTGCGTTGACGAGAAGGGTCGACACGATAGAATCGCTCAAAAATACGGGCAAGATGCTTCTCTGGAATCTCTTGCCCAGTATTTTCCACTCGCACCTCAATAGAGGTTGCGCTTTGCGTCAGTGTCACCTTGATCGCACTTTTTTTAGTGCTGTGCGCAATGGCATTGGACAAAAGATTGGTAAACGCACGGCGCAACAACTCTCTGTCGCCTTGGGTTTTTACAGCTTGCGAGCCAATCGTCAAGCTAACTTGTCGTTCTTCGGCCAAGGCATCGAAAAACTCGAACAGCGATAAGAATTCTTCGCGCACATCGATAGTCGTATTTTTCAAACTCAACAGACCATTTTCCGTCTTCGCCAACCACAACATATCGTTGACCATCTTGGTCAAACGCTCTTGTTCCTCTAGAACGGAGTAGAGCAATTCTCGGTAGTCCGCATCACTGCGCGCCTGCGATAGGCCGACCTGGGTTTGAGTGATCATATTGGTCAGCGGTGTGCGTAGCTCATGGGCAATATCGTCGGAAAAATGCGACAATTTGCTAAACCCCAATTCCAGTTGCTCGATCATTTGATTGAATGAATGCACTAGGTCTTGCAGCTCTACTGGCACCGCGTCTGCATCCAGACGTGTATCCAGTTTATTGGTCTGGATAGCGCGAACACTGGCTGTCACCCCTCGCAATGGGCGCAGACCTTGATGGACGCCGCCCCAGGCGGCGAGTAAAGTGATCACTCCCGCCCCAAACAGAATAAACCAAAGGCTCTCACTAAAGCTTTCAAGAAACTCTTTGTGAAATTCCATATCGATGGCGGTCGTGATTAGATAGCGCTGTCCATTAATCTCTCTAGCGGCAATGGCTCCGCGATAGGTCTTGCCTTGCACCTCCCATAAGGACGTAGTGGTCATATCAATCGTCGCGGCTGGCAGTATATTAACTGTGCTGCCTGTGAAGTCTAAGGCACTTGAACTATACAACAGCCGCCCTTGGCTGTTTCTGACCTCATAGAAAGCACCATGATGGCTTGAAGCAGTAGAGGCAAGGTTCAACGGTAATTCCGTCGCACCCACCTCCATATCCATTAAGCTATGCGCGATACTGTCTACCATCACCCGCAACTCATCCGCATCCTGCTCATCGAAATGACGTTCAACTGTACTTAAAACCAACCGACTGATGATAAACAGACTCAGTCCAATAGCGAGCATGACAAACAGCATGACTCGCAGTGATAGCGAAAGAGGCCGTGCAGGATTAGAGCTCATTGTCTGGCTCCACATCTAACTTATAGCCCATGCCGCGTACCGTATGAATGAGTTTTGGTTCGAACTCGTCGTCGATTTTCGAGCGCAAGCGACGAATCGCGACGTCGATCACGTTCGTGTCACTATCGAAATTCATATCCCATACTTGCGAGGCAATAATAGACCTAGGCAGCACCTCACCTTTGCGGCGCAGTAACAGCTCTAATAAGCAAAATTCTTTATGACTAAGATTAATGCGCTTGCCCGCCCGGCTCACTCGCCGTTTCAATAAGTTAAGCTCCAGATCGGCCACTTGCATCTCATCATGACTCACAGGAGTCTGTGTGCGGCGTAATAGGCTGCGCACACGCGCTAAGACTTCGACGAAGGCAAAGGGTTTTATCAGATAATCGTCCGCACCAAGCTCCAAACCTTTCACGCGATCGTCGACGCTATCTCGGGCCGTTAAAAAGAGCACTGGGGTTGAGTTTGCCGCTTCGCGCATCGATTGCAGAATCCGCCACCCGTCCACGTCTGGCAACATAACATCGAGGATGATGAGGTCAAAACTCTCAGTCATCGCTAAATGATGGCCGTCTAGGCCATTGCGAGCCAAAGACACCTGAAAACCAGACTCAGATAGGCCCTGGCGTAGATAGTCCGCGGTTTTTTGCTCGTCTTCTACCACTAATAATCGCATCAAAAACCCATCGTGTTTAGCAAAAATATTGAGGCTAGCCCTCGAATACTAACAGCATGATGACACGGACATTACAAACTTCTCATCTTACGGTCATCGGTCTGACAGCATCAGTTTTTTATACTGAGGCCTCGAATCAGTATATTAAGGACCTATCACATGCCCACACTCAACAAAACTGCGCAGCTAAGCTCAACGACAAGGCGCAAGTTTTTACAGGGTATAGTCATGGGCAGTGTTGCTGGAGCAATCGCTCCCAACATAAGCGCGCAGCAATATAGCCTAACACACGCCGCTCGTGGCGCTCCTCGCGAGATCACCGGGCCTGCAGTGGATCTTGTCATTGGCGAGACCTTCGTGAACATCACTGGCAAACAACGTATTGCCACAACCGTCAATGGCTCGCTCCCCGCCCCTACCCTGCGGTTTCGCGAAGGCGACGATGTCACTATTCGGGTGACTAACCGCCTGAATGTTCCGACATCCATTCACTGGCACGGCATTATCTTACCCTACCAAATGGATGGAGTTCCTGGGATTAGTTTCGATGGCATTGCGCCAGGTGAAACCTTTGTTTACCAATTTAAATTACAACAAAGTGGGACCTACTGGTACCACTCCCATAGCGGTTTTCAGAAAATGACCGGCCTCTATGGCGCATTGATAATTGAACCTAAAGATAAGGATTTAATCACAGCACAGCGTGACCACATCGTTCAGCTCTCCGATTGGAGCGACGAAGATCCCATGCGGGTTTTTAGTAAACTAAAAATGCAAAGTGATATGTATAACTTTAACCAACCCACACTTGGCGGCTTTTTCAAAGATGTCACGGATGGTGGTTTAAGTTTCGCCCTAGAGAATCGCCGCATGTGGCAACAGATGCGCATGAATCCAAGCGATCTCGCCGACCTTTCAGCCAGCACGCTTACGTTTTTGCTCAATGGCAAAACTAGCAAGGAAAACTGGAATGCCCTAGGTAAGCCCGGGGAACGCGTACGGCTGCGTTTTATTAATACTAGCAGCAATACCCTATTCGATGTCCGCATCCCAGGCCTAACAATGCAAGTTGTTCAAGCCGATGGTCAGAACGTAAAGCCTATCGACATCGAAGAGTTCAGGTTTGGTCCCGGCGAAACCTACGACGTGATCGTAGAACCCACAGCCCAGGCCCACACCTTGTTCGCACAAAGTATTGACCGTACAGGTTTTGCTAGCGGTAGCCTAGTGGCTGAACCAGGCCTTAGTGCTCCTATTCCGGCGACGGATCAAGCACAACTCTTAAGCATGACTGACATGATGGGTGCCATGGCAATGGACAGCGGCATGGACCATTCCGGCCATAGCATCCCAAATAATTCAGACGCCCACAGCAACCACTCTAAGCATTCTAATTCTCTCGCTACGCCTTCTACGCAAGTACGCCATGCCAGCACTGAGTATGGCGCTAGCGTCGATGCACGCGTCGACACGCCGCGTTTAAATCTAGACGACCCCGGTATTGGCTTACGCAACAATGGCCGACGCGTGTTGACCCTTGCAGATTTACGCTCATTAGAAACACTGGATAACTCCGTTCCCCCTACACGCGAAATAGAGCTTCATCTTACTGGCAATATGGAACGCTATAGTTGGTCCCTTGACGGTTTGGAGTACAGAGACAGCACACCAATCCATATGAAAAAGGGCGAACGCGTGCGGATTATTTTGCAAAACGACACGATGATGAATCACCCCATGCACTTGCATGGCATGTGGAGTGACCTTGAAAACGAGCATGGAGAGTTGCTCTCTCGTCGACATACTATTGTTGTGCAACCTGCCCAAAGAATTAGTTTTTTGACCACCCCAGAAGACGCTGGTCGCTGGGCATGGCATTGTCATTTAATGTTTCATATGGATGCAGGCATGTTCCGCAAGGTAATCGTTTCATGAGCAGATTAGCGATATTTTTGCTTTATGTCGTGCTCACCCCCATTGCATATGCGCAGAATAGCCACGTTCACGAAGCCCATAGTTCGCCCACAACGCAGCCCGAGGACCACAGCGCTCACATGCCAACAACGAGTGGCTCTGTGGAGCCCAATTCGATGGCTCACGATCATAGTGCTATGACCATGGAGAGCGATGTCGCACCGGCCAATGCTCGCGACCCGCACGCCTATTCTGCAGGATACACGCATGACGCAGGCCCTTATGCCTACACGGGACCAAACCCCTTAATGCTTGCCGATGAGCATACCTTCATGTCTGTGCTCGCTGATCGCGTAGAATACAGCCCCGACTCCAACGAAAGCAGTTATGAGATACAGGCTTGGCGGGGTGATTCGTTTAACCGTTTAGTGTTTAAAACACAAGGCGATTTTGCTAGGGGGGGTGACTATGAGAATCAGTCCGAACTTCTATGGGGGCATGCCTTCAGTGCATTCTGGGATAGCCAGTTTGGCCTCAGGGTTGACACCCTCAGTGAAGGAAAAAACCGCCAATGGTTAGCGGCAGGGATTCAAGGTTTAGCTCCCTACTGGTTCGAGCTAAGCGCAACAGTTTATGTCAGCGGCAGCGGCCAAAGTGAGTTGGCCTTTGACTCGGAGTACGATCTGTTGCTGACACAAAGGCTCATTTTACAGCCACGCTTAGAGCTTACCGTTCGAGGTAAAAACGATATCGAAAACCAACTCGGTAGTGGACTTTCGGATGCGTCAATTGGCCTTCGTTTACGTTACGAGTTTTCACGTCAATTAGCTCCGTTTGTGGGCATTGAGTTTGAAAGCAGCTTTGGCGATTCAGCGAAGTTCTTAGAAAATGCAGGCGAAGGTAGACGAGACACACGTTACTTCGCTGGGGTTAGATTCTGGTTCTAACACAGACTCCTCTCAGCCTTGAAAATTAGCATTAATATTCTAATTTTCAATAAGTTAACCATATTTTGATATAAGTCTAATTTCTCCACGCAAAACATTGACCTATGTGTAAGACATAGGTGTAAGCTTTCAGTATTCATCAATAAAGCGTGGATCTGAAGGAATCTCCCTCGCATCCACTACGAAGAGGCGAGTATGCGCGTCATCGAAGTCGCTCAAAAACTTGGCGTCACAGCAGACACCGTGCGTTTCTATACGCGCATAGGCTTGCTTACCCCCAAGGTCAATCCACACAACCGCTATAAAGAATACTCACCGAGTGATCTAGAGCGCCTGCATTTCATCGTCAGCGCTCGCCAATTGGGGTTTACCGTCGATGACATCAAACTCATCATTGCTCAGGCTCAACAGAACCACTCCCCATGCCCTTCCGTGAGAAAAATCATCGAACAACGACTGGAAGAAACAGAACGACAATTTGCAGAACTAGTAAAGGTTCGCAAACGGATGAAGGCTGCTATCAAACAGTGGGAATGCATGGAAGACAAGGTCCCTACTGGTAGCATGATTTGCCACATGATTGAGAATTTTAGTGAAGGAGACAGCAATGACTCAAGCCAATAGAGCTGATAGCGACAACGCTGATCAACAAACCCTTGTGGTTGAAGGAGCCAGCTGCTCCAGTTGCGTCATGAGAATTGAAAAAAGTTTACAAGCGGTTCCTGGCGTTGAGTCAGCCAGCATGAATTTCGCCGACCGCACGGTTGCAGTCACCGGTTCCGTCAATACAAGCGCACTCGTCAAAGCTGTGCAAGACGCTGGGTACAGCGCGACACCGCAAATCATTACGCAAGACGATGAAGCCATGGAGGAGAAGGAACGCAAAGATGCCGCTCACTACACGCAACTTTTGCGTGACATGTCGATAGCGTTGGCACTGGGTGTGCCGTTAATGCTGTACGGTCTTTTCATTGGTGATATGTCAGTCGACACCACGGTGCAAAGGGCCGCCTGGTTTGCTGTGGGACTAGCCACCGTCTTCATCATGATCTACTCGGGCAAACACTTTTATGTCGGAGCATGGCATTCGTTTAAGACCCACAGCGCCAACATGGACACATTGATCGCGTTAGGTACCGGCACAGCCTGGGTTTACTCTATGGCGGTAGTCACAGCCCCTACTATTTTCCCAGAGGCTGCACGGCACGTCTATTTCGAAGCTAGCGCAATGATTATCGGGCTTATCAATCTAGGACTAGCGCTGGAGCTAAGGGCGCGCGGGCGCACTTCAGAGGCAATCAAGCGACTAATAGGCTTACAGCCAAAAACCGCTCGCGTTGTTCGAGAATCGGGCGAAATTGATATCGCTATACAAGAGGTGCAACTAGAAGATGTTGTACGTGTACGCCCTGGCGAGAAAATACCTGTCGATGGAATTGTGACCGAAGGCAGCACCACTATTGATGAATCGATGCTGACGGGCGAGCCTATGCCTGTCACTAAAAAAGCGGGCGATAAAGTGTCAGCTGGCACTATCAACAAATCTGGTTCGTTCCTATTTAAAGCGAAGAGAATTGGCAAAGACACAGCCCTAGCGCAGATTATTGCCATGGTGAAACGCGCGCAAAATTCCAAACCGCCGATCGGCCGAATGGCCGATGTCATCTCTTCGTACTTTGTGCCCACAATAATGATTATTGCCGTGGCCAGCGCCCTGCTGTGGTTGAACTTTGGCCCACAGCCAAGCATCGTTTATGCGGTAGTCTCCGCCACCACCGTATTGATCATCGCCTGCCCTTGTGCACTGGGGCTAGCCACACCGATGTCTGTCATGGTCGGCGTCGGCAAAGCAGCTGAGTCTGGAGTTCTGATACGCAATGGTGAGGCATTGCAAACAGCTTCAAAGATCACCGTGATGGTGCTCGATAAAACTGGCACCATCACCGAGGGCGCGCCAATGGTCACTGACATTGTCACCACTGGCCTATTGAGTGAAGACGACGTTCTGCAACTCGCTGCCAGTTTAGAAGCCGGCTCCGAACACCCTCTTGCACTTGCCATTGTCGAGTCGGCACAGAAAAAAGCTCTGCCGCCACTCAAGAGTAGTGACTTCACTGCAATCACTGGTCAGGGTGTATCCGCAAACCTTGCAGGCAAGAACCTGCTATTGGGCAATGCCAAACTAATGCAAGAAAACTCGATCGATCTTGGCGATCACACTAACAAGACCAAAAGCCTTGCGAGCGAGGCAAAGACCCCAATGTATTTCGCGGTTGATCAAGAACTGCAGGCAATTATCGCGGTCGCCGATCCAATCAAAGCTGATTCCATTGCCGCGATTGATCGACTGAAAAAACAAGGCATCAAGGTCATCATGTTAACCGGCGACAACCGCGACACGGCAAAAGCAATCGCCCATAAAATTGGTGTCGAAGATTATTTCGCGGAAGTTTTGCCCGATCAAAAAGTGCAGAAGATTGAACAATTGCAAGCACAGGGCGAAATAGTCGGTATGAGTGGCGACGGTATAAACGACGCACCCGCACTGGCGCTGGCAAATGTTGGTTTTGCCATCGGCACAGGCACCGATGTCGCAATCGAAAGCGCTGATATCACGTTGATGCGCGGTTCCCTACACGGCTTAGCTGACGCAATTGTCGTGAGCAAGGCGACTCTTGCGAATATAAAACAGAATCTGTTTGGGGCCTTTATCTATAACGTCGCAGGAGTTCCTGTTGCAGCCGGTCTTTTATACCCTGTACTCGGAGTCCTGTTAAACCCAGTGATAGCTGGAGCTGCAATGGCGTTCTCATCGCTTACAGTCGTGACAAACGCCAATCGATTGCGTTTATTCAAACCAAGTGCACATTAGTAGGAGCCTAGAATGTTATTGATAAATCTTGCAGGGCTAGGATTGATTGGGTTCATCGTCTGGTGGTTTTGGCTTTACCAAGCGAAAGACGATACACGCTCGAACGACTGAAAGCGTTTTTTACGCTAGCTCAATCTTATAGCCAACGCCATAGATGGACACAATCCAATCGTGCTCATCTTCGGCATCTTTGTTAAACTCGCTGAGTTTTTTACGCAGCTTGGTAATATGGCTATCGATAGTGCGGCCACTGACAACACGGTGGTCTGCATAGATGCGATCCATCAATTGATCGCGCGAAAATATTTTACCGGGAACACTTAACATTGTGTTAAGAAGCTCAAACTCCACACTCGTTAATAGCAATTCCTGCCCTTGATACTTAGCGCAATAACGATCTTTATCTAGCAGTAATTGCTCATCGTCATGCTTGGCCACCCCCTGTTGTGATGCTTGCATTCTGCGCAAGACATTTTTAACTCTCGCCACTAACTCACGTGGGCTAAAGGGCTTGCAAATATAGTCGTCTGCCCCTAACTCTAAACCCAGCAAGCGATCAATCTCTTCGACTTTGGCTGTCACCATAATTATAGGGACATCACTAAAACTGCGAATCTCTTTACACACATCTAAGCCGTTTTTACCGGGTAGCATTAGATCTAACAAGACCAAGGCGGGAGCTTGTGTTTTTACCCACGCCGCCACCTCACGCCCATCCTCTATGATGTGCGTGTGATACTGCGATTGCTGCAAATAATCTTGTACAAGCGATGAAAGCTTCGGTTCATCTTCTACAATTAGTATCAATGCCGGCATTGCATGTCGATCCTTGCTAAAAGCACAGTTTAGGTAATTGGCAGGCGAATAGTAAACAGTAGACCACCGAAACTTGAATCAGTGACTTCGATGCTGCCACCATGGGACTCCACGATATTCTTGACGATTGCCAAGCCTAGTCCGCTCCCACCCGTACGGCGATTACGCGAATTCTCAGCACGAAACAGCCTCTCGAATAACTTCGCCTGCTCTAGAGCATTCACACCTGGCTCTGAGTCAGCCCAATGAACAACCAAGGTTTTATCTTCTAACGCCCAGCTAACCGCCAATGACCCCGGTGCATCGGTATAGTGCAAAGAATTTTGAAACAGGTTCACAAACAACTGCTTTAACTTGCGCTCATCGGCATTGAGCACAACTTGCTCGCCCCCCTCATTGAAATGCAACACCAAGCCCGCCTCATCGCAGGCATTGCCGAACTGAGCCATGAGGGTGCGCATAAACTCTTTGAACTCGATGTGAGTTTTTTGATAATTCAAGGCCCCCATGTCGGACAAACTTAACTCATGCAGTTCTGCTATTAGCGCTTGCAATTGCAGCACCTCTTCATGGAGCGACGTCATTCGATGACTATCGAGTGGCCGCACGCCATCGACTAATGCTTCTATTTCGCCACGTAAGACCGCCACGGGCGTGCGCAGCTCATGAGAGATGTCTGCGATCCACTGCTCTTGAATGCTCTGATTCTTATCGAGCGTGCGTGCCAGTAAGTTAAACTGCTGTGCGAGCTCTGCTAGCTCATCACTGCCAGTTGCATTTAGCCGTTGGTCGTAGTCCCCTGCCGACAGCTTCTGCATCCCTTTTTGCAATAAACGAATAGGTCGCAGCCATAGTGACGCTAACAACAGTCCAATCACAATTGCGAATATCAAAGACCCTACGGCAATCCATGCATAGGCATTCTTTTGTTCCTCGACAAACAGACGATCCAAACTTTCGTTAAGAATGTCTCGAGGGACCAAACCAAGATAACCAACCACTTCGGCATTTTGTTCAATGGGAATCCATTCGGTGT
Organism: uncultured Pseudomonadales bacterium; assembly: GCA_947259995.1. Taxonomy (GTDB): domain Bacteria; phylum Pseudomonadota; class Gammaproteobacteria; order Pseudomonadales; family Pseudohongiellaceae; genus UBA5078. Next base: position 75,513 of record CAMYOK010000002.1, read on the forward strand.
CTTGGGCAGGATCATTTGGAGGACCAATAATCACCGTTTGCTCTGCGTCGGCTAACAGTATTTTACTGTCGAAGAACACAGCCCGTTGCGACTCTATTGGAGCATTGTCCAAGCCTCGCCTAGGGGGGGCACCATCACGAGACTGTGGCGGAAGTCGCCTTGGCGCAATGCTGTCAACGTAGGGGATCATCATCGAATCCCAAACGCGCGGATCGTCAACTATGGTTTGCCAACTACCTTGCTGCGCAAAATGGACTTCGAGTGACGTGACCAAGCCTTGCATACGCTGCACTTCGACATTGGTCACATAGGTTTGAAAGCCCTGATCGAATCGCCAGCTGCTCACGGCAAACATCAAACTCGCTAAAAGCGCATTTGATAATAGAAACGACAAGACAAGCTTGGCTTTTATTCCTAATCGCATTGGCACTCAAACGTCTCTTAATTAACGGCTAGGGCTGGAAAAATTGTGCCCGACGAATTTTCAGGCGTTAAGACTAATATATTCACTTGCTCATGCGTCATCCTAGTCCCTGTTATTTCCATGCGCTGTTCGTCATCGTGAACACCATAAAGGCCAATACTAAACTCCATTGGGCTAGTCGGCTGATTGAGACTAAAGCGCCCCATCACAGTCAGTTGAGTCACAAATTCTGTACCACTATCGTGTGGAACCTCAGGAGACAACAAAATGCCCTCTAAGGCTAACGGGCCAACCGCATCGCGCAATACAACGTGCTCTTTGATTGCAGCAACAATTACTGCGCGCTGTTGATTGAACTCTATCATAGTGACGTTGCCATCATTATCTTTATCAAGCGCGTTAAATGCCGAGATAGGCAACGACAGAACCATGAAGGCGCCATTGTCGACAATGTTCAAAGTGCCATGCTGCGCCACCATAAGATGAGACTGCGCCGAACCAGACAGCGCGCTGCCAAGTAACAGCGCGCTAAAAACGAAACTTGTTTTCATAGCTTTAAAGACTCGCATCATAGACACCTATTAACGGGGAGGGGGTGGCAGCATACCGCCCGAAGCTGATTCGACTTCACCTTTCACACAGCGCTGAAAATACGGATAACTATCAGTGGCGTAGTAATGGTAGATCCCTTCAGGAAACTCTGGCGTTACACCAAAGCGACCATTACATTCGTCTAGATCTCCAGAGCCTGCGACATAGGTCCAATCTTGATTAAAAGTACCTAAGGGATAGATCGAAACCGAAGGGCGAGAGCTACTGACTTCGCTAACAAACTGGTAACTGCCTGTCATCGGTTTCAGAGCAGAATTGGCATTATTGGAATCACTGTAGCCATAGCGCGCATAGATCGGAAACCCATCTGCAGCCCAAGCAATCAGAGTCATCTTCGATGAGTCCCCGCCTTGTTTGGCAACAAAGCCTTCGGGTATGCCATGGTAATGGTAGACGCCATCAGGTTGCACATGAGCATTATTTTGGTCCGTGCCAAAGTTGAAGCTAGTTTGCCCCAGCGCTTCAATATTCCAATTTCCTACATTCCCACCGAGACTACAGGTATTGCCCGAGTCATCACAGGTGCCACCGGTGCCCGCATCAATTTTGACCCCATTGAGAACAAAACCAATGACTCCAGCTGGCCCGCCTAGAGTTGTTGCTTGTAGGCTCTCCTGCGGTGTCAATGTAAAACTCGCGCTGACCGAATGCTCTGCAATGGTATTGGGGTTATCTGGGTTCGGAAACGTACCCACCTCGTGATCGGGAATCCCATTGGCTGCCAGGTTTCGATTCTCGCCATCGCATGTCCAGCTTGAGGTGCTGGTAATAGAAACCGAAGCAGAATTGTTAGGCGTTGAGTCAGTATAATTACACACCACACCATCGGTGCTGTTATTCAACAGCACTGGTGTCTCGACAAGCCGGAACACCCCTTCTGACTCGATAAAATCCAATTGCGCACGGAACGACTCAGTATTGACGCGTACTTTCGGAATGCTGACCACACCGCCGATATACGAAGCCGTGTCTGAAGGCGTCATCACGCCTTCCTCGTATTTGCTATAGGTGCCTAAGGTAAAGTCGGCAGGACTCGAGTTTTCCACATAATGCAAATTCACTTGGTAGAGTTCGCCTTGATAGACAAGATAGGGGACATCTAAGGTATTGTTGGCAAACGTGGATGCCGCGTTCGCCAATGGGGATAGCAACCCTGCCCCGAGTGCTACTGCCACGAACAGCTTAGTTCGATTGTTCATAATGTTTCCTTCTTTGACATGTGAACGCTGGTGATTAGGAGTGATCTTGTGTGTAACAATAGAAGGCAATTGTTTAAGAAAAAGTGGGGAAATGTGCAAAGATTGTGTAAGTTCACTGAATGCCCCGTCATAAAAAATAGAAAAGGAATCACAATGAAACTCTTAGCCGCCACTCTCACTAGCCTTGTTGTCGCGCTTAACACGAACATCGCCGCTGCGGATAGCGTCCTCTTCGTTGGCAATAGCTTTACCTATGGCTATGGCTCAGCTGTGAAATTTTACCGTTCAGACTCGGTGACAGACCTCAACAACCAAGGCATAGGCGGCGTTCCAGCGCTATTTAAGGCTTTTGCCGAGCAAGCCGGTTTAGACCTTGACGTTTATTTAGAGACCGAACCTGGCAGTAATTTCGATTTCCACTTAGACAAAAAGCGCGGCATCATTGGCAGACGCCCATGGGACATCGTCGTATTGCAAGGCCATAGCACTCTCGATAGCGATGCACATGGCGATCCCGCAAAACTAATCTCTACTACCGCCCAGATGAGCGAGCTGCTGCGCACGCGCAATCCAGAGGTGGATATTTACCTCACCGCCACTTGGTCCCGTGCCGATATGACCCATCAGCCCAATCATGTTTGGTCTGGCAAGCCCATTGAACAGATGGCGCTCGACCTGCGTGCGGGTTACGAGAAAGCGGCAATAAACGCTCAAGGCGTGGTGTCGGTAAACCCCGTTGGTGAAGCTTGGACGCAAGCAATGACTTTGGGCCTTGCCGACGACAATCCATACAATGGCTTAGAGTACGGTAAGATCGACCTCTGGACCTTTGACCATTACCACGCTAGCGCTTATGGCTCATACCTCGAAGCATTGGTCGTATTTGGCAATGTCACAGGCTTAGACCCTCGCTCGCTAGGCGCTAACGAGTGTGCCGCTTTTGAATTAGGCATGCAGAACACTGTGGTCGCTGGGCTTCAAGAAGCCGCATTTCGACAACTCGCCGCCGATGGTCGTGTGACCGCCGCTCCGCTTGAAGTGCCAACAGGTGTGCAGGCACAGCCGTGCACACCCTCTCGGTAGGTTTAATTTCTGCCATACTTTTATTGATAAAGCTTAGAAGAGATCAATGTCGAATATTGCCCAAAATGATGACAGCGTTACGAGTAACTCCTATTCAAAACCGCAACTAATTGGCTTGCTTCTTGGCCCATTACTTTTTGTATTGATTCTACTGTTCTTCTCAGCAGAGGACTTAAGCTTTCAAGCCAAAGCAGTATTGGCGACGACTGTGTGGGTAGCGATTTGGTGGATCACCGAAGCCATCCCAATTCCGGCAACCTCTCTGCTACCTCTGTTTCTTCTGCCTATCACTGGGGCCCTAAACAGCTCAACAACGACCTCTGCCTACGGCGATGACATCGTATTTCTATTTCTAGGGGGGTTTTTCATTGCCACGGCAATGGAGAAATGGAATCTTCACAAGCGTATGGCGTTGGCTATCATCGCCTTTGTTGGGACTAGCACCCAGGGCATTTTACTAGGCTTCATGTTAGCTACGGCATTCCTGTCGATGTGGGTCTCCAACACCGCCTCCGTCATGATGATGGTCCCCATGGCGCTAGCCATCACCGCGCAAGTTGGCAGCGCCTTGAAAAGCACTCCAGAGGCCAAAGACATCCCAGTTTTTGAAAAAGCCCTGCTTTTCGCAGTTGGTTATGCCGGCACAATCGGTGGCATGGGGACGTTAATCGGGACTCCGCCCAACATCATACTGGCGGCTCAGGCTCGTGAACTCTTCGGTGTGGAAATCAGTTTCGCGAGCTGGATGTTGATCGGCGTCCCCATCGTCTGTGTATTGCTCGCGATCGCGTGGCTGTACCTAGGCCGAATCGCCTTCCGCATGAAGATAAAGGGAATCCCTGGCGGCAAAGCCTTTATCCAAAGCGAGCGCCAAGCCTTAGGCAAAATCTCCTTCGAAGAAACCGCTGTGGCAATCGTGTTTGCATCAGCAGCATTTCTTTGGATTACCCGCGGTTTCATTTGGTCTGATCTCGTTCCTGAGATCCGCGACGGCATGATTGCTGTGCTTGCCGCCGTATCGCTCTTTCTCATTCCTACACGCAGCCAAGTCAATGGCAGGGTTCTCGATTGGAAAGACTCTAAAGAAATCCCCTGGGGCATTTTGCTTTTATTCGGTGGCGGTCTTGCCATTGCGGCAGGGTTTAGAGAGACCGGATTAGCGACTTGGATCGGGGATCAATTGACTGTGTTAGAAAGCTTGCACATGTTGGTTATCATTGCCTGCGCTACCTTATTGATTCTGTTCCTAACGGAAATCACCTCCAATACTGCTACGGCAACAATGATTATTCCGGTAGTGGCTTCTCTAGCGCTTGCACTTAACATCCATCCATTCGCCTTGATGGTCCCCTGTGCGATGGCGGCTAATTGCGCCTTCATGCTGCCGGTTGGCACGCCACCTAATGCCATTATTTTTGCGACGGAGAAATTACGCATAATCGAAATGGTGAAAACAGGCTTCATCATGAACATCATCGCCGCGAGCCTCATTGTATTGGTGGTTTATTACCTAATGCCAGTCCTCTGGGGGCTCGATCTATTTTCTATTCCCGCTATATTTACAGGGGCTTAGTTCTAAGCCCATAATAATGCTTGATCAATAATTATAATTCTAAGCAGGTCAAGCCATGACAAGTAAAACTAAGAAGATTAGCCTCACGGTGCTGGTGCTTTTAATTATCGCCGCTACCTATTATGTCTTTACAGCCCCATACACTCGCACCGCTGGCGTGCGCATTGGCGGCACACTGACCCCACCCCCTAGCGACTGGAATACAGTGAATGGCCGCGGCGTTGGGCAAATCAAGACGGGAGGCTTCCCCCCATTCGTCGTCAATATGATCTATTCAACAGATGAAGGTGGCATCATTACAGCGACACGACCCGATGGTGGCTACTGGGCAAAACGCGCCCGTATTGAGCCAAATGGTTATATTCGCGTTGGGGACGAGACCTTTGCGATGAAGGCAACAGAGATCTTTGGTGACGCCCGCATTCCTTACCTAGAAAGCTATGGCGCGAATAATAATATGCCGATGCGCTATGATTTCGATGGAGAGATTATTCGCGGACAAAACGAACCTCTCCATACATGGGAAGTGTTCTACTGGACGCCACGCTAAGCACTAACGCTCCCACGGATTAGGACTAGCAGGGTCGGTGCTTGCAGGCTCTGTTTGCTTAGGCTTGCTTGCCAATTGGCGCTGTGCAAGTCCTTTCAAGAAGTTTCTCAGTAGCTGATCTTCACAGTTTCTATAGTGTTTATGCCCCGGTTTTCGAAACAGGGCCGAAATTTCATGCTTGCTGAATTTAAGGCCGGTCTCCTCTAGCAGCGCCTGTACATCATCAGATTGCATGTTCAGGGCAATACGCAGCTTTATCAGCACCATATTATTGCTGAGTGTTAACTCTGGCTCTGGTTGAGGGCCATCACGGCGACCGCGCAGCTCATTGATCAAGCCATTGAGAAACAATGCCATTTCCCGATCTTCTATCGCGAGATACCCTTCGGCATCCTCCGCTTTTAGCCATGCACACACCTGTTCGCGGGTCACGGTCGTATCGGCGCTCGCAAACACTTCTATCATGCGATTATCGTTAAAATCGAATATAAAACGAACTCGGCGTAGTACGTCGTTAAGATTCATATAGAAGAAACCTTGGGGTCTGAGTTAAGGGCGCGAATTAGAGCAAATATTTGCCCTATATAGTAGCCGAAAAGCTAGCTAACCATGTAAAAAACCTAAGTATTCTCTTGAAAACAAGCAAAACTGCACATATTGACAACTGCCATAGTTGTGCCTATGTGCAACTAATCCACATTCCATTCATATAACTGGCTTAATGATGTAGTATGTGGCGCACGTTTAATACGAAACCCCCTATTTGCTAGTCGCTAGACATACAAAAAACGTGATTTGGAGAGATATCGTGACTAAGAGTCGTCAACTAAAAATACTAGTTCCCCTTCTAATGGCTGCAGCGTCCACATCTGCACTTGCACAATCGCAATCGCCGTTAGATGAAATTGTCATTGTTGGTACCCGCACAGAGCAGGTGCTCAGTAGTGTCCCTATGGCCATTAGCATGGTGAATAAAGACGCCATCCAGCTTGGTCGTCAAGAGCTCGGATTGGACGAGTCCTTGGTGGCTATTCCTGGTTTGGTCATGCAAAGCCGCTACAATTTTTCACAGGACCTTAGCGTCTCAATTCGCGGCTTCGGTTCACGTGCTAACTTTGGTATGCGCGGCATTAAAGTGTTTGCCGACGACATCCCGATGACTCTACCGGACGGCCAGAGTGGCACAGACGACCTCGACCTGGGTTCTGCGCAGAGCGTTGAGGTCATTCGTGGCCCATCCGCATCGTTATACGGTACAGCATCAGGCGGCGTCATCAGCCTTACAACTGAAGTACCAACAGCAACGCCTTTTGTTGAAACAAAATTGATGGCAGGCGAGTACGGCCATCAAAAAATTCAACTAAAAGCAGGTGGTACATCAGGTCGTCTTGGCTACCTCGTCAACGTCTCTAAACTAGATATGGATGGCTACCGTGACCACTCGGAAGTCGAGCACAATCTCATTAACAGCAAATTCATCTATGACATCGATGAAACCTCAAGTCTTACAGCGATCCTCAACGCGGTCGACTCACCTACAGCGAACGATCCAGGTGGTGTCACACTGGCCGATATCGCAGCCGACAGAAGCGGTGCGGGCTCGCGTAACACAAGCTCTAACTCAGGCGAAGCCTTCGACCAGCAGCGCCTTGGCCTTGTCTATAAGAAGAGTTTCGGCACAGCCCACGACCTTACACTGCGCACTTACACAATGCGCAAAGACTTCGTTGGCTTTCTGCCTATCGGTACCCATATCCCCTTCGTTGCCGATGACGGTGTCGTAGCTTATCAGCGTTCATTCTCTGGTGTCGGCGGCCTTTATACCTTCAGCGACACGCTGATGGGCAAGCCCAATGTCTTTAGCGTTGGTGTCGATATGGACTATCAGACAGACGACCGTCAGCGCTTTATCAACAACGCAGGCGTGAAAGGAGCTATCTCCTTCAACCAAGTTGAAGAAGCGGAATCTGTAGGCATCTATTTCCGTAACGAAACGGCGTTGACCGATGAAGTGATCTTAAGCTTTGGCGGCCGTTTCGATAATCTCGACATGTCTGTCGATGACTTGTATTTAGCCAATGGCGACCAAAGTGGTGACCTTGACTACAACGAGTTCAGCCCTGCAATTGGCTTGATGTGGAATCGTTCACAGGCGCTGAACCTATACACCAATTACGCCACTTCCTTCGAGACTCCAACGTTCACTGAACTAGGCAGCCCCGCGCAGGATTTGAACGTCAATCTTGGCGGTTTCAATAATGTAAACCCACAGAAAGCCAAGAGTGTGGAGATCGGCGCCAAAGGTAGTGTTATCGACAATCGACTTTTCTACGATCTAGCGCTGTACTCGATGGATGTAGAAAACGAAATCACCAATGTTGTAAACATCGGCAGCCGAGCTTTCTTTGAAAACGCTGACACTGACCGTGAGGGCTTAGAAGCACAATTACAGGCACAACTAACAACACAGTTGAGCTTGACTGTCGCTTACACCTATTCGGATTTCGAGTTCACGAGCTTTGATGGCACTCCAGCGGCTGTAGGCGAATCATTGCCTGGCATCCCAGAGCATCAATTCTACGCTGAGTTGAAATACACACACCCAGAAGGTGCATACGTGGTATTAGATGCCCTAAATGTTGGTGAGTTCTACGCAGATAACGCTAATACGGAACAAGTCGATTCGTCGATTGTTTCCACACTGCGAGTTGGCAGCACTATTGAACTGAACGACGCAACCGTCTCACCTTTCTTTGGTGTGAACAATCTATTCGACGAAGACTATTTCTCGAATGTGCGTAAAAACGCTTTTGGTGGTCGTGCCTACGAGCCAGCACCAGAGCGTCATATTTATGGTGGTGTGACGATTCGCTTCTAAACCTTAGAGCTCTCGGCGCCGCGCATGGCGCCGAGACGTTCTTGCAAGAGCATAGAGCTAAACAATTGACTTTTTATTGCTAGAGAAAAGCCATGAAGAAAATTTTTTCTGTAGTTGCCCTGCTGTGTTTAATGAGCTCTGCAAATGCACAAAATGCCGCTGTCTCATGCGACGACGTAGCAGATCTTGCCGTGGAGATAATGCAAAAAAGACAGGTCAATTACGACATCATGTTGTTAATTAACACCATGAATGATGAATTATTTGATCGCCCCAGCTTGCTAAACCTGATGCAACCTATGATCGACAAAGCCTATTCAGAAGCACTTGCCACAACAATCGAAACACGCGAGCAACAAGTCGCGCAGTTTAAAGAGTTTTGGGTGCAACGATGTGAAGCTAGCGATCAGTAGAGAAAACATTATCATTGGTTTGCGATGCAGTCCTGAAATGAGAAGTTTAGCTCACCAATACGAGAACCATCCTCAAAAACATACAGATACTTTACTGCATCAACAACGCTGATCAATGGCCCTAATGTTGGCCCAAAACACCAAGACATGATCAAACTCGGCAACACTGTATCGAGCTCGGTTTGCGTGATCGCGCTGCCTGTTTGTACCTGATTCTCATACACTAAACCGATCTCATTTTCCTCTAGCTGCACGCAGGCGGTATTCGTCCACGTCGTGATATTGTCCAACTGCATCGGTAAAGTATTATTAAATTCAGCAACTTTAGCGCCGCATTGCGCCATTGTGATTTGTGCTGCATAACTGGTATTGAATAGCGCAAAGAAGCTAAGAGAAAGGATTGCTAAGAGCTTTGTCATATCAAAACACCTTATGCGTAATAATTATTATTGTCTTAAGATATTGATGCTTCTACCATAGCATAAAACAGCCTAGACGCTACCCACCACGATTGGGCCTAGCCTACGAGGAATAACATGAAAAACAAGACGATCTTTGCCTTTGAACGCAGCATTCTAAGCGGCCTATTGTGCGCCGTCACACTCCTTAGTGCTTCTGTCATGGCACAAAATGCCGATATTGCAGCGGCACTATCACATAGCGATCGCCCAAGCGCCGATGCTGCCGATGATGCTCGACGCAAGCCTGCACAAGTGCTCGCCTTTGCGGGCTTGCGCTCTGGAATGACCGTACTCGAATTGGAAGCTGGAGGTGGTTATTACACCGAAATATTGAGCCGTGCGGTCGGACCAAACGGGCGCGTCATTTTACAACATCCGCCAGGTTTAATGCGTTTCGTTGGTGACGGTATCGACGAGAGAACACAGGGAGGCAGACTCAACAATGTGCGCGTCAGCATTACTAATTTTGACGAGCTTGACGTCCCCGATAATTCGGTCGACATGGTCACCTGGATTCTTGGCCCGCACGAGATTGGATTTTCACCCGATGGTAATTCGCTTGGTGACCCAATAGCCTCTTTTGCCGAAATTGCTCGCGTTCTCAAACCTGGCGGCGTTTTGATAGCTTCGGACCACATCGCACCCGCAGGTATGGGCTTAGAGTCAGGGGGCACTCTCCACCGTATAGCGGAGTCAATAGTGACCGTTTTAGCCGAGCGTGCAGGGCTTACGCTTGAGGCATCCTCAGAACTCTTATTGAACCCCGAAGACCCACTGGATATCGGCGTCTTCGACCCAGAGATTCAAGGCCAGACCAGCCAGTTCCTGGTGCGCTATAGAAAGTAAGGCCTAAACCGTATACATGCGCTCGTCGGCCAATGCTAAAAGGTCGTCGAGGGTTTGTATTGTGCCGGGCGCGGCCACCACATAACCTGCCCTAAACTCGATGTCGTAGCCACGCTCTGCCTCCATGTCGTACTGCTCGACTGCTCGCTGCAAGCGGCGAATGGCGTCTCTAGTGCTATCGTCATCACTCTCCATCATAAAAACTGCAAACTCATCATCACCGATGCGACCAAAAATATCGGTCTCACGAAAGACCGCGCGTAAGATGGACGCCATCTTTACTAAAATCTGATCACTTTCGGTTTGACCAAAGTCAGCACGAATCTGAGAAAACCTATTGATATCTATGAGAATAACCGAAGCTGGCAAAGCCTTTCGTTTGGAAACACTAAAGGCATATTGGGCCAGCTCGGTAAATCCACGTCGGTTTGAAATTAACGTTAATGGATCCAGAGTCGCCAGTTGCAGCGCTGCAATTTCTTTTTCAGCCATGTCGCCAAGATCACGCAGCAATTGCAGATCTTCACCAGTAAGTTGCCGAGGTTCGCTGTCAAAGATGCACAAAGTCCCCAACGCACTGCCGTCACTGATTCGTAAGGGAAAGCCAGCATAGAAACGAATGCCAGACTCGGCAGTCACAAGAGGGTTATCTTTGAAGCGCTCATCGAATTGCGCGTCTTCCACCACAAACACATCGTCATCCAAAATGGCGTGTCCGCAGAATGAAACATCACGCGAAGTCTCATCAGGCAGGCTCTCAGCGCTAGCCTTGGACTTAAACCATTGTCGATCTTCATCTACTAAACTGACAACGGCGCTCTTCACTTGAAACAGCCTCTTGGCCATTCGAGTTAGACGGTCAAATCGCTCTTCAGGAGCGGTATCTAGTAGTTTTAATGCGCGAAGTTTTTCAAGCCGAAGCTTTTCATCTTGAGGGGATTGCGGGACGCTCATTTAAATCTCTCATTTGAGGTTAAGCTCAATTATAGAGTCTGCCCCGGGGTTAATCTACAAAGCGGCTCCTTGCAAAATGCCCATTTGTGGTCGAAAGCGGGAAGGTTTCTGCTTCTATGGCCTCGCTGCCACCGGAAAGCTTTCTTGGTGCGACGAGTAATACGATTGAATCTCCTCGATCAAGGTCTGAAAATCCTCTAAATCAGTGTCATTTCCCACAAAATCAATCAACCCGCGCTTTGGTAGCGCACCATAGCCAAGATAGAAGTAGCGTTTATCGAAACTGGGCTGGGCATGCCGCACCGCATCGTCATAGCTTAAGAAAAACGTGCCGCCAACGCCTGCCACAAAGTCATTGCTGTAATAGATCCCTGTGGGTGTAAATAGCACACCATTTTTACCGCTACCCCACAAGGTCGTGTCGATATAGCCAAGCACCGGCGTCGTGTTGGCAATCCCTGCTTTATTGAAAAATTGCACGAGCTTGCGCTGCGGCAATTCATCCACATAGAAATCTTCCAAGTGGGCAAAGCTACGCAAAATGCTGTCCAAGGATCTAGGACCACCAGACGAGGTCGACGCCTGGTTTTGCTTAGGGTCTGAGTCAACCCCCTGTGTCATGATAGCGGTAGGTCGAAGCGCATCGGGATCAGTCGCAACGATGCTTGGGGTCGCAGCTGGACCTGCGCCCTGCCCTAGTGCCTCTACGCGCTGCGCCAAGGACTCCAAGCTTGGATTAGTCGGCGAGTCCGAAGGCACAGAAGCGGGTATTACAGGCCCTCCTATGGCGGGACTATTGGGCTCTATCATTCGCGCACTCGGCGCATCCGCTAACTGCACGATCGCGCTTGTCGGTATTGCTAGCTCTAACTCGTTAATCAGGGCAAACAGGCTATCCAGCGAACCCTCTGGGAGATTGCGCCCATCCCCCGAGCTGCCCAAAAGCCTGAATGCCGTGTCACGCGCAGTATTCAATGCCTCCTCGGTCACTAGGTTTTGAGCATAGGCAAGCTCTAATAGGCCAAGCATTTGTGATAGCGACACCCTGCGATTATCGGGCAATGTAATCATCGTATCTTCGGTGAGTGCTTCTTCAATCTGAGTGTCCGGAGAGAGTGGTTCTAAACCACAGCGCTTGTGCATAGAGGCATAAAGTAGCGCTTCAAATTCGCCCTTAAGAAAAGCATATTCAGAGGCTTGCACGCCATCGCCACCTTCCAAAGCAAATAATGTTGGCAAAAGGATGATACCAACACCTGCCTGCCAGTTATCCTTGCGTCGCGTGGCTCGCAGAGTCTCATAAAGCGACTGCGTTCGCTGCGCCACAAACTCTAGCTCGAAGCTAATCTGTGCACAGCTATAAGGCTCATATTTGAATGCCGACACATAGGCAGCATCGATCTTATCGGGGCTAGAGGCACACGCCGCTAGCACAGCACTGATCATCGCTACCGTTACGCTCTTCAGAGCCACTTGAGCATTCAATTGCATCACCTCTTTTTGCCTATTCTTAATATTTCACCCTTGGTTATCGGCCGAGACGATATTTTTTTTACTCTTCTAGCGAAATAAAGCCAACTTGAGTGCATTCGCTATATCGGGCGCAAAAAAAAACCGCCGCTCCCCTAAGGCAACGACGGTCTTTACAGCATCACGAGGGTTTAGTCCGTGCGGCCTGCATGCTCGCGCGCTGTGCGCAAGTTTGCTTCAGTGCTGCCCGCAATACCTAGATCGCCCCAATACCCTACAGTTGGCATTAGGAAACCTTGGTCTAGACGGTCACGAATGTCATTGGCATTCGTTGTAATACCGCAAGGAACGTCGTGCTTCTTACAAAGCTCTACAACCTTACTAATGGCTTCTTGAACCTCAGGATGGCTACCTGGCAAGCCCATGTTCATTGAAAGGTCAGCTGGACCGATGAAAATCGCACTAACACCTGGAGTCGTGATGATCGCTTCAGCGTTCTCAACCCCTTTTGCAGACTCAATTTGAATTACCGCCATCAAGTCACCACGAGGGTTGTGTGGCCAAAGGTCGGCACGCTGCATGTAGTCTGGCGTTCCCCAGTACCAAGCGGCAGCGGCAGGAGATGCACCGCGCACACCCGTTGGTTCCGCGATCGCTGACCCACGAGCTTGCGGGTAACGCATTGCCGCAACTGCGCGCTGAGCTTCCTCAGCAGTTTCAACATAAGGGAACATAATGCCGAACGCACCAACATCCAGAATCTGCTTTACAAGCCATTCTGGGTCATTGCGGCCGTTGGCTGGAAGACGGACGATCGGGGTTGTACGCATCTGCACATTGCCTTGCTGGGCAATCGCGGCTTTATCCGTCATGCCAATCAAAAACTCTTGTAGCAATTGTGGATTGAAAGGCGTGTGTTCCATATCGATAAGAATATAGTCCAAATTAGATCGGGCTAAAGCGCGAGCATTGGCAATGGAGAAGTTCCCTGTGAACAATCCGAATACAGGTTCATCATTTTCCAATGTTTGAATACTGCGGTTAACGTGAAAATCTTCTTGAGCAAGTGCCGGTGTTGAAGAAAGGCATGCAAAAGTCAATGCGCCAAACAAAGCGCTCAGTGTCGTCTTTTTCATTTAAACTTCCTTAAAAATAACTGCGATGAATATTTAGCACATGCATCCTATTCGCATTCTTCAAGGAGGTAAAATCAATTCTTGCACCCCGTTTATAGAGGGATTCATGCTGCCTTATCTATGTTTATGATTTACTGAAAGTTTCCTCCTAAAAAGTGTTAAAGAGTTAAAACCGACACGTCCTCGGTGTTTCAATTCGTTTAAATTGAGCACAAAACTGCACATCTTGCGTTCACGAAAACGGCATCGTGCCTCACGTATTTTAATAATTATCATTCATGTAACTAATAGATAAGGGCGACTCAATGTTCAAATTGTCTCCTGCTCCACGCTGCGGCAGAGCCCACTGCATTGATCAAGCCACGCAGCACAAAAAGCCCCGCCAATTTACATCGGGCGGTAAAACTCAAGCCACTCGCCGCGCGCAAGTGTTGTAAGTGATAATTGAACCAAGGTTTGCTGTGCGCATAGCTCGCAACACGCTGGGAAAGTTTAGTTAGTACATAAAAGGCCAGAAATAGAAACACGATTCCCGGCAGAATCGGCAGTATCAAGCCGACAACACCTAGTAATAAAAAGCACAACACTAACGCCATGCCAAGAATCTTATGCGGCCAGGCTAGTGGTTTAAATTTTGGTTTGTGAAAGTGCATTGCAATCTCCTTGCATACTGTGGCGCGTATATTTTTACGCTAACTAGCAATATGCAAGCTCCGCGCCACTAGCTATCCCATTGTTTTTATTGAAATAAAATGTTCTCCCTAGAAAAACTATCCAGTTCGCATGGTGAAAACAGTCAAGTTTTGGTGGTATAACCTTCTTCGCCCGCCCGATTTAGGGCGCTACTCGACACAATAAAAGGTTTGGGAATATGAACACCGTTGTAATCACCGGAGCGAATCGAGGCATCGGCCTAGGGCTGACCAAGCAGTTTCTTCACAACCACGCGCGCGTCATTGCCACCTGCAGAAACCCTATAGAAGCCAAGGAGTTACAAGCACTCAGCGACAACACTAAGCTAAGCATTTACCCTCTTATTGTGAACGATGCACAGTCCATCGCGCGTTTTTCAGAGGAGCTAGATGGGCGCCCAATCGACATTTTAATCAACAATGCCGGTGTCATAGGGGGGCCGCGTCAAAGCTTGCAAGACATGGACTATGAGGCTTGGAGCGAAGCGTTTGAAATCAACACTATTGCTCCTTTCCGCCTGAGTGCAACGCTACTCGATAACCTCCACCTCTCCAAACAGCCGCGCATCATCAATGTGTCTAGCCAAATGGGAGCATTATCTAGCACAAGCACCGGCCATCATGCGTACCGCAGCTCCAAGGCCGCACTCAATAAAGTGATGCAAGTACTAGCTATAGAGCTAGACCCCCAAGGCATCATTGTTTGCAATGTTCATCCGGGCTGGGTGCAGACCGACATGGGGGGAGTCAACGCCCAACTCACGGTTCAAGAGAGCGCCGCAGGACTATGCAATTTAATCGACTCACTCACCATGCAACAAACCGGCAAGTTCTTTTCCTGGGAGGGGGAGGAACTGGCTTGGTAGAACAATTGGGCAGCTCATAGGAGGCAAGATGAAAGCAATAGTTTACAAAAACTACGGACCACCAGAAGTCCTGACCGTTGCAGACGTTAAAACTCCCACCCCAAAAGCGAACGAAGTGCGCATCCGCGTCTATGCGGCTGAAGCAACAAAAGCCGATTGTGAGATGCGCAGCTTTCGTTACGCAGTCAAATGGTTCTGGCTACCCCTGCGACTCGCCATTGGCGTATTTTCCCCACGCAACCCTATTCTTGGTGGCTATCTCGCAGGTGAGATTGAAGCCTTGGGCGCCAATGTCCAAAACTACAAAGTAGGCGAGCGCGTTTTTGCTTGCGCGAAACTGGGCTTTGGCGCCTATGGCCAATTCGTTTGCCTGCCTGCCGATGGCACCATCGTGCCCCTTCCACAGAACTTAAGCTTCGCCCAAGCAGCGGCGGTGCCCTTAGGCGGTTTAAACGCTCTACATTTTTTGCGCAAAGCGCGATTAAAAGCCGGCGAATCCGTGTTGATTAACGGCGCCGGTGGCAGTATTGGCAATTTTGCTGTGCAGATAGCAAAAACCTGGGGAGCAACGGTAACCGCCGTCGACAGTGCCCACAAAGAAGATATTTTGCGGCGTATTGGGGCTAAACACTTTATCGATTACGAACGAGAAGACTTTACTAAAAACAAAATCCGCTATGATGTGATATTCGACATGGTGCCAAGCAGTTCTTATTCTGCCTGTATGGCCCTCCTAAAGCCCAATGGCCGCTATGTGATGGGCAATCCTAGTTTGCTGAAGATGCTGCGCTCCCCTCTTGCAAGTAAGTTCTCTAACAAACAAGCCTTGTTCGCATTTGCAGGGGAAACGGTCGAGGAGTTGCATGAACTCAAAGAGATGATCGAGGCCGAGAAGATCACACCGACAGTCGACAATATATATTCAATGTCCGAAGCTGTCGCGGCGCATTATCGTGTCCAAACAGAGCAGAGAGTCGGCAGTGTTGTGATTTCAATGCACGAGCAATAGCCAACGCCCCCTCTGCTCCTGCCGCCAAGAACAGAGGGAGGAATTGCTATGCAATTAGGCTTTTTCTAACGCTTGTGTGACATCGGCGATGATGTCGTCAACGTGCTCAATCCCGACAGAGATACGCACTAGATCCTCGGAGACTCCAGCACTATTAAGCTCATCAGGGCTTAGCTGACGGTGAGTCGTTGTTGCAGGGTGGCAGGCTAAGGATTTTGCGTCACCGATATTCACCAGACGCAGAATCATTTGCAGCGCATCGATGAAACGAGCGCCCGCCTCTTTCCCACCCTTGATCCCAAAACTAAGAATCCCAGAACCAGAACCTTTACTGATGCGTTGGCTTACTTCGTGGAAAGCGCTATCGGTAAGCCCTGCATAGTTTACCCAAGCCACCTTCGGATGATCTTGCAGGTACTTAGCCACTGCCAAGGCGTTGTCGCAATGACGCTCCATGCGCAGGCCTAAGGTTTCTAAACCCTGCAAAATCAAGAACGCACTGTGCGGTGCAAGCGCTGCACCAGTATTACGAAGCGGTACTACACGGCAGCGTCCGATGTAGGCGGCGGGCCCAAGCGCCTCGGTATACACTACGCCGTGATAGGAAGGATCAGGCTCATTGAGCATGGGGAAACGTTTCTTATTAGCGACCCAATCAAATTTGCCTGAATCGATAATGATGCCACCAACCGTGGTGCCATGCCCGCCAATGTATTTGGTCAATGAATGCACAACGATATCTGCACCAAACTCAATTGGCTTACACAAAAAGGGCGTTGCGACCGTGCTATCCACAATGAGTGGCACGCCATGACGATGGGCGATCTCAGCAAGCTTTTGAATATCGACAACATTTCCGGCTGGATTGCCAATAGTCTCACAGAACATCGCGCGGGTGTTGTCGTCAATCATCGACTCTAGTTTTTCATAGTCGTCAAACGAGGCCATGCGCACTTCTACACCTTGACGTGGCAAGGTGTGGGCGAAAAGATTATAGGTGCCGCCATATAATTGCGTGGTGCTGACGATATTGCTGCCGACATCGGTAATGCATTGAATCGCATAGGTTATAGCAGCCATACCCGAGGCTAAGCCGAGGCCTGCAATGCCCCCTTCCATTGCCGCCAGTCGTTCCTCGAGAACGGCTGTGGTTGGGTTCATGATGCGTGTATAGATATTGCCTGGCACTTTGAGGTCGAACAGGTCTGCACCATGCTGAGTGTCATCAAAGGTATAAGATGTGGTTTGATATATAGGGACGGCCGCGGCTTTTGTGGTGGCTTCCGATTCATAGCCGTGATGCAGTGCTAAAGATTCCAGTTTCATACTCTCCCCTTGTCGATTATTACTTTCGACCTGTGTTTTACTGAGGATGGTTTTATACCATAACGCCATAGGGTGTAGGCAGTCGTTAGCGGCAAATCCTTCATAAAACCTTGAATTGGTATTGCACCCCCCCATGTAAGCTGTTTGCATTTGCTTTTTCGTTATTGGAGCCAAAACATGATCGATGTATATACCGCCGCAACACCTAATGGCTACAAGGTTACCGTCACACTCGACGAAATGGGGGTAGACTACAATCTGATTCCGATCTCCTTTTCTGACAAAGAACAGAAAACTCCAGAGTTTTTGCGCCTCAACCCCAATGGACGCATCCCCGTTATCGTCGATAGGGACAACGACGATTTCGTTGTCTTCGAATCCGGTGCCATCATGGTCTACTTAGGCGAAAAATTCGGCCAACTTTACCCAGAAGAGCCAAAGTTGAAGTCACGCACCTTGCAATGGCTTATGTTTCAAATGGGGGGTATTGGGCCGATGATGGGGCAAGCCAATGTGTTTTTTCGCTATTTCCCCGAAAAACTGCCCTCTGCCATTGAACGGTATCAGAACGAATCCCGGCGCCTGTTTGAGGTCTTGGAGTCCCGCTTAAGTGCAAGCCCTTATCTGGCCGGGGATGAGTACACGATTGCCGATATTGCGAATTGGTGTTGGGTACGCTCCTACGAATGGTCCGGCGTCTCAATTGAGGGGTTGCCGAATTTGCGTCGCTGGATAGATGAGCTCGCGGCAAGACCTGCGTGTATCAGCGGTATCACCAAACCACCACGTGCCCCGGATCCCGATGACATCGTTAAGGGTGCGCAAACAATGGTGCAGCGTTAAGGTTTATTGATCATCAAGCAATTGTTATTGTGAACCCACATTTAGAAAATACATTAGGATTTTTCATGGTTAAAATTGTCTTTATCGAGCACAGTGGTGAACAGCACCCTGTGGAAGTCACTCCTGGTGGCACGCTAATGGAAGCGGCTATCGACAACGCTGTGCCTGGTATCGATGCGGACTGCGGCGGTTGTTGTTCCTGCGCCACATGTCACGTGTTTGTCGAGGACCAATGGCTAAACAAACTCGCTCCCATGGGGCCAAATGAAGAAGCGATGTTGAGCTTAAGCCCAGACCGCAAAGAGAACTCAAGGCTTTCCTGTCAGGTACCCATTGTCGATACTCTCGATGGCATGGTGGTTAAAACGCCGGAGTTTCAATTCTAGCCAATTCTAATTTGCCATTTTACGGGGGCGGGAAATGAGCGAGCAGGCACACACAGAAAAACAAGCAAGTAAGTGGAGCATGGTCGGCAAAGACCCTAAGCGCATTCCACTGGAAGAAATAGATCTCGCCCATCCAGGCATTTGGCAAGCGAATGAATTTCTGCCCTTTCTGGAACGCCTGCGCGCCGATGATCCCGTGCATTATTGTGCCAAGTCCGCTGTAGGCCCTTACTGGTCAGTCACCAAATACCAAGACATTATGGAGGTCGACACCTCCCCGGACATCTACTCTTCGGAACCAAGCATCGGCATAGTGGATGCCTTCGAAGAGTTTACCCTACCCTCTTTTATCTCCATGGACCCACCCAAGCACGACGAACAAAGACGAGTCGTGCAAGGGGTTGTTGCGCCTGCTAATCTAAAACATCTTGAAGGTTTGATCCGCACACGCGTTTGCGAGATCTTGGATAAACTTCCCCTTAACGAAGAATTCGATTGGGTCGAGCAAGTTTCCATAGAGCTCACAACACAAATGTTAGCCACGCTATTCGACTTCCCTTTTGCTGACCGCCACAAGCTGACCTATTGGTCCGACGTGGCTACGGCGATCCCAGGAGGCGGCATCGTTGAATCACACGAAGAGCGATGGGTCGCCATTCAAGAATGCATGGCTTATTTTACCCAGCTGTGGAATCAGCGCGTCAACGCCCAAGGCGGCAATGACTTGATCTCAATGCTTGTCCATGGGGAAGCCACGAAAAACATGCAACCTATGGAGTACCTTGGCAATGTACTGCTGTTGATAGTCGGGGGCAACGATACTACACGTAATTCTATCAGTGGCGGGGTCCTCGCACTGAACGAGAACCCTGACCAATATGCCAAACTGCGAGCGAATCACGCATTGATTCCCAACATGGTGTCTGAAATTATTCGGTGGCAAACACCACTTGCCTATATGCGTCGGACGGCGAAAGTGGACACTGTCCTTGGCGGCAAAAAAATCAAAGCCGGTGACAAAGTCGTCATGTGGTATGCCTCAGGCAATCGTGATGAAGAGGCCATAAAGAACGCTAATTCTTTTTTAATCGATAGAGCCAATGCACGCAAACATTTGTCATTTGGTTTTGGCATTCACCGCTGCATGGGCAATCGCCTCGCAGAGATGCAACTACGAATCGTCTGGGAAGAAATTATGCAGCGTTTCAAATTTGTCGAAGTAGTAGGTGAACCCACGCGCATTTATTCGAGTTTCGTAAAAGGCTACAGCAAATTGCCTGTAGTGGTTCACCCGCTGTAACTAGTCTGTGTAGTACAACAATAACAACTGATTCACGACACAGGAGGCATCATGGCCTTGAATAATCTTCGCACCTCGCTCTTAAACCGCCGCCGGTTTTTAAAATTCGGAGTAGGCACTTTTTTACTAGCCCCACAACTTAATACGGGTGCACTGGCAGCAAGCCGACAAAGCAACAAGCTAGGCGTCCACGCACTCGTGTTTGATGTCTTTGGCACAGTTGTCGATTGGCGTGGCTCGATCATTCGCGAGGGGCAACTGCTAGGCGAGCGCAAAGGCTTTTCTGTCGATTGGGGCTTATTTGCCGATCGCTGGCGCGCCGGCTATGGCCCTTCCATGAACCGAGTGCGTAGCGGCGAGCTACCTTGGACAAAACTCGATAAACTCCATCGCATGGTGCTCGACGAGTTAGTACTGGAGTTTGGGCTTAGCGGCCTAAGTGAGGCAGAGTTAGTGGAGTTTAATCTTGCTTGGCACCGCCTAAGCCCCTGGCCCGATACACTTGCCGGTTTAAACCGACTGCGCAACGAGTATGTCATTGCCTCGCTTTCTAATGGCAATGTTTCCTTGCTAGTCGATATAGCGAAAAATGCAGGGATTCAATGGGACACCGTACTGTCCGCCGAACTTTCTAGACATTACAAACCAGACCCAGAAGCCTATCTAAAAGCGCCCGAGCTGCTGAGCCTTGCTCCCGAACAGGTGCTAATGGTGGCGACACATCCGAGCGATCTGCGCAGCGCCGCCGATAGCGGATTGAAAACAGCCTACGTTCATCGGGCGTTGGAGCGCGGTGCCGAAAACCCCAAAACGCCACCCCAAAGGGATGAGTTCGATCTCTTTGCCGATGACTTTATCGACCTTGCGCAGCAGCTTGGGGCCTAAATTTTCGCTTCTAATAGCCCTTTTTGACAACGCCGCTGGAGACGCCATCGACTTCGCCGCGGCTTAACCACTGCAGGCTAGCGTCGAATAATAGTTCGGCGTTCTTCTCCCACATGGCATTGTGGGAGGAGCAGCCTAAGTCCATTAGGACTTTCTCATTCGCGCCCAAGTCCTCATACATTTCCGTGACACGGCTAGGAGGAACCTGTGCATCATGGATGCCTGCCACTAATAACATTGGGGTCATGGTGCTGCTCACAGTCTCTTGATTCCACCCCCAAACGCTCGTAGCGGGAGCGCGTCTGACACCAGCGCCCCAGGTCGCCCCGATCGGATCGGACGCCAACATGTCCTGCCAAATCGCCTCGCGCACTATGGGATCATACTGCGAATCGCAGCCCACTTGTCGATCCCAATTGCGGACAAAATCACTGTGAGATTGTTTCGAAAAGGCCACCCCGGGCACGGGTAATGAATCGGGAGCATTGGCATTGCGATTACGACTATAAGCTGGGGCGAGCACGACCACCCTGCCAACCTTCTCGGGGTGTATGGCGGCATAGCCGGCCGCTCTGGGCCCACCTAACGACCAAGCGATCAGATGCACTTTCTCTACGCCGCGCAAACGACGAATATGCTCGACCACATTGTCGATATCATGCCAATCAGACTCGATTGTCGTGGTGGCAAACGCATAACTTGGCGCACAGGGTGCATCGAGCATCGAAGGGATAAACTCTTCCTGCGCCTGTGCCGATAGATTGCACACATCATTCATAACATGCGGGCGTGTAGAGCGACCATAACCGGTGGTGTCCATCGCGAACGTGTCGTAGCCAGCTCTCGCCAGATACGCCATCCAACTGTAACCCTGCACAGGCACATCAAACGCCACCTCCGCCGGGGTGCCGGCGCCATGAATGAAAAGCACTACTTGTCCTTCCAAACTGGCGCTGCGTAGACTTGTCGAAGGCAAGGTGCGCTCACGGACATAGATTTGCGCCACGTCATTTTTCATAGCGGGTGCTTTAGAGATCACGGGCACGTAGTGGTCAACACGCAATACTGTGGAGTCAGTACTTGCTAGCGCGAATGGGCCAATGCTGGCGAGAAGTAACGAGGAGCTTAGCAGTTTGCGGAAAGGTTTTATCATTGTTCTATTCCGTGTCTTGTTGTGTTTTTATTGGCTCACTATACAACAACTTTTTGCAATTCACCCTCTTGCGAACAGGGGTTACAACCCAGAATCGATAGGCAAAATATATCGAACGTATGATCGCTTTTACTAGTAATAGCTCTGTTTTCAGTTAAAGTAAGTTTTATCAATTTATGAACAGGCTCATTATATGATCGACTTTCAAGGCAAAACGGCCATTATCACTGGTGGCGCTGAAGGCATAGGGCTTAGCATTGCGCAGGCTATGGCGAAACGTGGTGCACGAATTGTCCTAGCCGATATCGACGGTGATCAATTACAAATCGCTGCAGCCTCTTTGAGCAACAACGCTGCCCAGGTGCTTGCCGTTACGATGGATGTCGCCGACCCTCAGCAATGGCCTAGCTTGGTGGAAAAAACAGAAGCCCACTTTGGGGATATCCACATACTGGTCAATAATGCCGGTGTCGTAGGACGAAATGGCAGCATTGAGAGCACTGAGCACAACGACTGGCGGTGGGTGACAGACGTCAATATGATGGGCGTCCTCTATGGTATGCAGTACGTGGTTCCTCGCATCAAGAAACACAACAAAGGGGGGCATATTATCAATGTCGCATCCATGGCTGGCATGATGGGAGTGCCTTTTGCGGGGGCCTATACCGCCACGAAAAATGCCGTTGTCAGCCTTTCTGAGAGTTGGTATCAAGAACTCAAACGGCATGAAATTTTTGTCAGTATCCTATGCCCTGCCTTTGTGCAAACCCGCATTCATCTAGCGCACCGTAATAAACAAGAGCGTTATAAGTCCGCGAAACCTTCAACCCCTCCCTCCGAAAAACAGTTAGCGGCCGCCGCCCATATGCAACAAGTAATAGACAATGGTCTCGCTGTTGAAATTGTTGGCGAGCGCGTCATCGAAGCCATGAATGAGCATGAGCTCTATATTTTTACCCACCCGAATTACCGTCAGCTTGTACAACATCGCTACCGCGCTATCGATGCCGCTTTCGAGCGTGCAGAGAAAAGCCCACTGCTGGCACATATTCTAGATGAAGAGCCCGCCGGGTTTACTGGCTAAGGTTTCTCTAATTTAAACGAGGATTTCACTATGTCTACACAGAGACAATTTGGCATTACTGTCTATGGCGCTACCGGCTACACCGGACAACTAATTTGCGAGTACTTACATCGACAATACCCAACAGATGGTGAAGTCAAATGGGCAATGGCCGGCCGCAGTCAAGAAAAGCTCGAAAAAGTGGCAAAGGAGATTGGCATTACGCAAGGGGTGCCATTTGTCATATGTGATGCCGATGATAAAGAATCTTTGGACGCGATGGTTAACAATACCAGCGTGGTGATTAGCACGGTTGGCCCTTATCAGCTATACGGGACGGCGCTCATCGCCGCTTGTGCCGCCGCCGGTACTGACTACGTTGACTTATGTGGCGAACCGGGCTGGATGCACGAAATGATCAGCAGCTATAACAAGGCCGCCAAAGAAAGTGGGGCAAGAATAGTATTCTCCTGCGGCTTTGATTCGATTCCATTTGACCTTGGAGTAGTTTTTTTACAAGACGCTGCTATGCAACGACTAGGATCGAGCATGCCACGTATAAAGGGCCGCGTTCGCAGCATGAAGGGTGGCTTCTCTGGCGGCACACTCGCGAGCTTAAAAGCGACCATGGCTAGTGCTGCCAAGAAACCCGAACTCATTAAAGTGCTACAAGACCCGTTTGCACTGACCGAAGGTAGCAAAGGTCCAGAACAACCAAGCGGCGCAGTTCCAATCTTTGAGGAAGATCTAAATAGTTGGTCCGCGCCTTTTGTGATGGCCACTATCAATACCAAGAATGTGCACCGTACAAACTACTTATTAAACCATGCCTTTGGTAGAGACTTTGTCTATGATGAGATGCTCCTTACCGGCCCTGGCGAACAAGGCGAAGCGGTCGCCAAGGCAGTGGCTGCGGATAAATCAATGGCCAAGAGCGACCTTAAACCCGGAGACGGACCAAGCAAGGAAGAGCGCGAAAACGGTAGCTATGATTTGCTCTTTGCAGGAAGTAACGATAAGGGCGGACTAATCTTAGCAAGTGTACAAGGCGACAAAGACCCAGGTTATGGCTCCACTTCGAAAATGATTGCAGAGACTGCTGTGTGTCTATTGAAAAACCCCGAAGCGGCCAGTGGGGGAATATGGACACCCGGTGCGGCGCTAGGGCAACTGCTCATTACGCGACTGCAAGAGAATGCCGGACTAACGTTTAAGCTCGAAAACTAACGATTCGCGTCAACGAAGTGTATGCACCAAACGCGAGATCTGCTGCGCTGTGTTTTGCAAGTTGATAGAGGCATTCGACAAAGCATCCGCTTTGCTCGTAGGCCCTTGAGCAATCGAGAATACCGCAGCCAGACCAATATCATGTAGCGCTTGCAACTCGCTGCCCACCATCCCGGCTAAGCCAATGACGGGCACATTGGCCCGCTTAGCCATCGCACAAACTCCCGCAGGTACCTTACCTGCGGCGCTTTGTGAGTCCATTGAGCCTTCCCCGGTGATCACTAAATCGGCATTCACTAGTGCTTGTTCGAACTCAAGCGCCTCCAAGACGATCTGCACTCCTGAACGAATTTGCGCAGCAAGCATACCGCCAAGCGCCCCCCCAATTCCCCCGGCCGCACCACTACCTGGAAATTTACTGACTTCGAACCCGTGCGCACTAGCGCAGCGCGCAAAATGCTGCAAATTACGCTCTAACAAACCGACGCTATTTACCCCAGCACCTTTCTGCGGACCGAACACGCGCGCGGCCCCTTGTTCGCCCAGCAATAAATTACTGACATCAGTGGCAACAATTAAATTTACTCCCGCAACTCGCTCTAACGCAGCGGACAGATCGATAGTGGCTAGCGAGGCAAGAGCACTCCCACCACGGGAGATTTGCTCGCCGTCTTGATCCAATAGATTTGCTCCTAAGGCTTGCAGCAAACCAGCTCCGGCATCGGTGCACGCACTTCCCCCTAGCCCGATAATGATAGTTTCCGCCCCCGACTCAAGCGCAATGCGCAGCAACTCTCCCGTGCCGTAACTACTACTACACAGTGCATCTCGCTGAGACTCTGGTACGCATTGCAAGCCACTTGCTTGCGCCACCTCGACAATCGCCGTACGGCCATCATCAATCACGCCATAATAGGCAGATACCGGCTCCCCCAGTGGCCCCTCCACTTGGCAATGACGTAAGCGCCCTTGTCGAGTGTTGACTAGTATCTCAGTTGTCCCTTCTCCGCCATCTGCCATAGGCAATTCCACAATCTCATCGTCGGGAGCGGCCTGGCGCCAACCGGCGACAATTGCACTGCTGACCTGTGCTGCCGTAAGACATTCTTTAAAGGAGTCAGGAGCCACTAAAATTCGCATACATCACCTATTTGCTAGTAAAACAAAACCCTAAATTAGTATTAATGAGGCAAGAAAAATCACACTCATCGTTGCCAAACCCATGGCTAGCGTTGCACCAGTGTGAGCTCGATAGGCAGTTGCCACATCCATCTTGCTAAACTGTGTGACAACCCAAAAATAACTATCATTAGCATGGGAGACAGTCATCGCTCCTGCACCAATGGCCATCACAGTGAGCACTCTACCTATCTCCGAGTCTAAACCGACTTGCGGCAACAGTGGAGCGACTAAAGCCGACCCTGCCACCATCGCCACTGTCGAAGAGCCTTGCGCACTTTTTAATGCGGCGGCAACGATAAATGGCATAAACACTCCTAGCCCAAGCTCTGACAGGCTACTACCCAAGTATTCCCCTAATGGGGTTGCCGAAAGCACCGCGCCAAATGCCCCGCCCGCACCTGTCACCAGTAAAATAGGGGCCGCAACTTGAAAGGCTTTTTGGCAATGCAAGGCAAAGACAGTGGCTTTGTCTTCATCACGCATTAGCACTAAAGCAAACCCTAAACCCAACATTAATGCATTAAGCGGTTTGCCTAGAAAATTACATACCTCGTACAACGATGCCCTGCCAAAAATATCGGCTGGATAGTTAGCCACCGAACCTAAGCAAATTAGAAAAATAGGGACGAAGATCGGGGCAAAAGAAGCAAGTGCGCTCGGATAATCTACAGGTTCATTTACACCTTCTTCGTCTGTCGTGTCGCTAGGCTCCAGCTCTGCACTGTGCAAACCCTGACTTAATCTTGCCCAAAACAGCCCAGTGCCTGCCGCGATAAAGGCGAAAAAAAATCCGACAATAATGACCAACCCGAGGCTGTCTTCCAGGCCTAAATTTGCAGACGCGGCGATCGGCCCGGGGGTAGGAGGCACTAGGGTGTGAGTCGCAAATAGTCCTGTGCCCAACGCTACGCTGAGAGAAACCGGAGATACTTGCAAGGTACGCGCGAGAGAGCGCTTGAGCGAGTTGAGAATGACAAAACCGGAGTCACAAAACACCGGGATCGAGACAAAGAAGCCGACGATAGACATTGTTAAGGTAGGAAAGCGCTTGCCGAATAGATTGATGATGCTTTGCGCCATCACAATAGCAGCACCACTACGTTCCAAAATCACGCCGATGAGGGTGCCGAGCACGATAATTAGGCCAATGCTGCCTAAAATATTACCAAAACCACCTCGAATGACGCTGTCGATATCCCTCAACGGCAGCCCATAGGCAAATGCAGCGATGAATGCGGCTAAAAGTAATGTAATAAATGGGCTGATCTTAAACTTACTTGTCGCGATGACAATAAAGCCAATGATTAGAAAAAGGACATACACCATCGCCATAGATTGCTACCTTAAAATCAAGCCCTGTTTGCTATACAGAGCTTTAGTGCTTATTCGTCATAGGGCTTGCTCGTAAAGTATACGCATAGCAAAGCTACTAATACCACCAACAATACACCCCAATAAAGCGATCGGTGTTAAGCTTTAGCTATAGTTCTACAGCAGAGGATCATGCAATGACTCAACACAGCGAAATTAGCACGACAGTGGCTATGCTTGTGTCACTATTTGGCAACCCCTATCATGCGGACCCAGAAGCCAACGCTTATGAATGGCGCATTGAGCTCGATGATGGGAGCTTAGCGATTGTGCGCAACCTAAATAAAGGGGGCAGTGCCGGTAGAATTCAAGATTGGAGTATTGCTTGTGAGAGTGAGCAAAGCATTAACAAACTCAAAGCGAAGCTCGAAGAGGGCGAAAATTACTACGAAGGATCATTGCACCCAGAGCTGTTCATCACGCGGACAAAATAGGCAGCTTCAATTTGGCAGTGGCATAAATGTCAAAGGGGGATGATACCTAGGCATCATCCCCCTACTTCGCAAGCCGGCGAGCTTACAAGCTAAGGTCTAGTCGCAAATACATACTACGACCATCGGTATCATAGGGAGCATTACGCGAGTAAATCAGGCCACGATTGGCTTGATACTCTGCTTCATCTGGGTATTGATCAAACACATTCTCCGCTCCGAAACGAACAGTTAGATTGTCGCTCACATTGTAAGTGGCCGACACATCAGTGAACTGCTCTGCCCCGAAATCTTGGTGAATGTCCCCTGTTGAGTTAAAGGAGAAATCTGTCCACTTACCGTAATGACGAATACGCGCCATCAAATCAAACGCGCCAATTCCATATGTCGCACTTAGGTTCATAGTCTGTTGTGGTAAGTTTTTCTCGAAACGGATACGACTCGTGTCATTATCAACAAACGATCCGCCAACCACTTCAGTCTTGTTGTAGTTGAATGAACTAGATAGGGATAACTGGCCAGCACCCAACGCAGTGCTATACCCGAGAACGACATCGATGCCTTGTGAGCGCGTGTCAAAATCGTTCTGGAAGAAATTAACACGAGTAATGCCTTCACCACCGGGAACACCGATCGCGATTAATTGCGCTCGTTCTTCGGCTGTGAGCGTGAAGCTCGTCGACGTACCAAAACGATTGTCAACATCGATACGGTAGAAATCGATACTCGAATTAAATCCAGCATCGTTTCGGTACACAATGCCAGCACTTAGATTTGTCGACTCTTCGGCATCAAGTGGCTTGATGTCCACACCAGCGCGCTGCGAAACGATGCCAGCGATTGGGCCAACGGGTGAGAAGCGTCCATTGGTGAAGATGTTCAATGTAACAGTATCTAGGCCTTGCGAGGTGCGCTCACTGAACAACTGTCCTGGCGTGGGCGCTCTGAAGCCATTAGAGAGAGTAGCACGTAAGGCTAGGTTTTCTGCTAGCTCATAGCGGCCGGTGATTTTGCCAGTTAGAATCGTATCATCGTGCTCAGAATAATCTTCATAGCGAGCCGCCACACCGAAAGTAAAGGCTGCAGACACCGGTACTTCTAGATCAACATAAGCAGAAGCACTAGTTTGATCGGACTCACCGGCTTGATCTGGGCTAAAACCTGGGAAGCCATTTGAACCCGAAGGCAACCCGGCGCTAGCACCAGGCCCGATCGAATAAGAGGCCACATCACCCTGCTTGACCTCGTAAGTCTCTTTACGATGTTCTAAACCAAACGCAAGATTACTTGGGGCATAAGCAGCACCTAGGTTCAGCTCGTAGGAAAAACCAAGATTCAAATTAGTTTCGCTCTGCTGCAATGCACCTATATAGAAAGCCGTTGGGCTGTTGGGGCCGAGTGATGCGTTGATGCTGTTCGACATATTGTAGTTAATCTGGTTACTACCATAGCCAGCGCTCAGATCCCAGGTTAAACGCGGATTGATCTCACCATTGATGCCCGCAGTAAAGGCTCTATCTTCATCCTCATGCCCAAACTGCGGCGAAAAACCAGCAGGAAAAGTATCACGCAGGTCAAAACCTGGAAATACATCGGTAATGTCAAATGCGTTTGTGGAGTCTGGGTTTCTCCAATTGAAGTCACTCAAGCCTTCGCCTTCACCATAAGAGCCGAACGCATACAATGCGAGAGTCGATGACAAGGCGTACTCAGAGTTCACCATGAAACGTAACGATTGTGTAGCGGGCTGCCCCCAGTTCTGCACGGGATTAGGCACATTGACTTCAGGGTGATCTATTGCGAATTGGATAGCATCTGGACGCTGACGGCTACGGGAGGTCATCTCGGCATCAGAGAACTCTAGCGCCGTGGTGATAAAACCTGCATCGCCAAGCTCCACGCCGCCCTTCGCACCGAAGCGTGCGTTCTCACCATCCCCTTCACTATATTCAGAGTATTGCGCAAAACTGCGGAAACCAATATTGTCATCAAGGATGATATTGATAACCCCAGCAATTGCATCCGATCCATATTGCGCGGAGGCTCCGTCACGCAGCACTTCTACGCGGCCGATCGCGAAAGTGGGGATCTGCGCTAGATCAGGCGCTTGTGCTCCGTTGCCACCCAGCAACGCGGAACGGTGACGACGCTTGCCATTGATAAGCACTAGCGTATGGTCAGGAGACAAAGCACGCAGAGTTGCTGGACGCACAAATGCCATACCGTCGTTCATTGGTAGACGCTGTACTTTGTACGAAGGCACGAGTTGTGCCATGACATCGGATAGATCCTCCGATGCCGTATTGTTGATTTCGCGGAAGGACACGACATCAATCGGCGCACTGGAATCGAAAACCGTGCGCTCTGCTCGACGCGTACCAGTAACGATCACACTTTCGATCGTGGCACTTGCATTAAGCTCACTGTCTGACTCAGACTGAGCGTTCACTGTTGCCGCTTGTCCGGTGAGCAAGGCGGCGCCTACACAGACTATAGGCATGACTTTGTTGTACTTTGACATACTTTTTCCCTTTCTAATTAGTACTCTCGTTTGACGAACGGGGCGAGTATGCTCAAGACGTATTACAGATTGATGAACGACCAAACACGTTCATATAAGTTTCATATAGCCGCAACAATGCCCCTCAAATCGGGGCTCCTCGCATTGCTGTGGATGCAAGCATTTTGTCATAAATAGCGTTTACACTGGCGAGCACAATTGCATAGGGGTTAAACACATGAAAAAGACACCAGGCACTTATAGCCGCCGCTCCTTACTCAGCTCGTTCGCGCTTGGCACAGCGGCACTAGCCACTGGCGTCACGCACGCACAGAGTTCGGCGACACGGCTCCCTCAATTTAATCGCCATAGTGATGCGGAGAGATTGGCAAGAGACGAGGCTTTCTGGCAAGAAGTGGCGACTTATTACGAGCGCGCCGAGGGCATCGTGAATCTTGAGCATGGTTATTGGGGAAAAATGGCCAAGCCTGTGCAGGAGACTTATATTGAAGCCACACGCATGGTCAATAAACAGCTTTCATACTATGCCCGTCGCGGTTTCGGAGCAGATGCGCAAACAAGTACAGCACGAGTCGCGCAAGCACTCGGAGTAGAGGCAAACGAGATTGCGCTGACTCGCAACGCGACAGAATCGATACATAACTTAATTCGGCAGTATTACAAAATTGAGTCTGGTGACGCTGTCTTGTATGCCGACATCGACTACCCTAGTTTTCAAGAAACGATGCAGTGGTTGGCGGACAGCAACGACGCCAATGCCGTTGTAGTGAATCTTCCCGGACGCATTGATCAAGACGCGATCTATGCCGCCTATCTGCGCGCATTCGATGCCAATGCTAATTTGAAACTAATGCTAGTGACGCATGTGAGTAATCAACACGGACTTGTCGTGCCTGTAGCACGGATCGCCGCAGAAGCGAAACGCCGTGGCATCGACGTGATCTGCGATAGCGCCCAGTCATGGGGGCTCATTGACTATAAAATTGCTGACCTTGGGATCGATTGGGCTGGTTTTAATATTCACAAATGGATTGGTGCTCCAGTAGGCGTTGGCGCGCTCTATGTTCGCCAAGGCACGCTTGCAAAAATACGCCCCTACCCTGGTGAGACCGACCCAGACAACAACCGCCTGTATAAACGCGTCCATACCGCCACTTCGAATTTTGCAGCCATCATGGCTGTCCCTGCAGCATTGGACTTTCATGAGGCGGTAGGTGGCGCAAACAAAGAAGCACGCCTAAAATATTTGCGCGGCCTGTGGACGGACGAAGCCGACAGCATGGAGCACATTGAAGTACTAGGTGGGGCCGATGAGGCGTCTTGGACTGGGATGGCGGCGTTTAGACTTCGAGGTCAATCGAGCCCCAGCGAAGTCAATGCTTTGCAAAAGCGGTTAGAACAAGACTTTGGAATTTTCACTGTTGCGCGCTTTGAACTCAATAGTGGCGCCTGCATTCGTGTCACACCACAGGTGTTTAATACGCCCGATGAACTGGCTCAACTAGTCTCGGCTTTGAAAAATCTAAAGGCCTAGGTCTCTTACTCGAGAAGGTACTCATAGCGCTCATCTGTGAGCATCAATAAGAACGCCATTAGTGCATCGATCTGCCTGTCTGTTAAAAACAACGACGGCAGTTTGTCATGCGCGACATTCTCATCAACTTCTGGCGCACGCCACTCAAGCCCTGTTTCGGGATTGGTTTGCGACTCTTGTGTGACAGCATTGTATTTGTTGTAGAACTTAAGCACAGTGCGTAAGTCCTTGAATACCCCATTGTGCATATAGGGCGCTGTTAACGCGATATTACGCAGTGTAGGCACTTTGAACTTGCCCTTTTGCAGGGCTCTCTCTTCAGGGCTTAAGCCTGACAAAGCCTCGCTTGCCGATAGACCTTCATCTATCCAGCCTGGTGCTAAGGCAGCACTACTCACTAGCGCCGGGTTGGGGGGCACACCAATATTCTCGTAACGATTACTGCTAAAACTCTCTGCCATCGCATTAGGCAGCGCTTGTACTTGATGACATTCGTTGCAACTGGTGAATCCGGGTGTAAAAAACAACGCAATGCCAACTTGTTCTTGTGCGGTTGGCATGTATTGACCATTGAGATAACGGTCATACTTTGAGTCGAATGGTGAAAAATAAGCACTACGTTCAAAGGCGGCAATTGCTTCCCCAAAACCCACTATTGCGCTCGCCTCGCTCTCTAGCGCATCAGTACCAAAGAGGGTTTGAAAAGCGCTCACATACGCTTGATTTTCACGTAGACGCTGCAGTAGCTCAGCCTCATCTGAAATCGCCATTTCTTTCGGGTCCAAGACAGGTATGCTTGCTTGCCCAGCAAGGCTTTGCGCACGTCCATCATGGAAAAATCCCCCAAGGTATTCGCTATCTTCGTTCAGAGCAAACTCTGGCACATCGCCGAGATAAGCAATAGCGGGGGCATTGCGAACACCAAGGGATTGCCCATCGCTGCCCAAAGACACTGGGGCCAACGTGAGAGAATTCCGGGAATCGACAAAGGCTTGCGCGGGGTCGTGACATGTTGCACAAGCGATATTACGTGAGGCAGAGAAGCGCGTGTCGAAGAACAGGCTTCGACCAAGCTCTACGAGACCTACTTGCGTATCTTCTTGAGCCACGACAGGCGCGACACTCAATAGAAGTAGGACCGAAAATACGCAGGCACGAAAGTTTGTGGGCGACCAGATCATAGCGCTTCGAGAAGACTCTCGCGTAGAACACCAGGATTGTAAAGAGGGTTGCTTCTAAAAGCCGCCACGTCTTCTTCACTGAATGGGCTGCCACTAGTTTGTTGCAGTTCAAAATTCTCGAGCATCCAGTTCATGACTTGTGCAAGTGCCGCATCACTCAAAGGCGAATAAGCAGCGCCAGGAACACGCACCAAATACTCACGACCTGCAGCAAAACTAGACAAGAAGCCATAGGTTTCACGCAAGTCGGGAACATCAAGAATCTTACTGCTGCCGTTCTCTAAATGACAGCCACTGCAATGCAACAAATAATCACTGCGTGCATCTGCTGCTGCCGTAGATGAGAACATCACTAGACTCAAGCTAGGCAGCAAAAAATGACGGCATTGGCGCATTACAGAACGAGAAACGACAGACAGTAAGCTCATACGGTTAGGCCTCTGCTGGTCCAAGCACCAATGAAAGCGTGCAATGGTAAGCATGGCTATTGGCGCCAAAGCACCACAAGACACTGTTAGACTTAGACGTCAAATACACAGGGCGATCGCCCTCTGAACGGTGACAACCACAGCTGCCACATGAGCTCTTACCACAACAGTCGTTGTATGAGATCAAGTAGTTTCTGCCATCGGTAGGGTTATGACATGAACCGACCCACGCCACTGTCGCTGTATCAGACCCTGGTGGACATTGCGTCAAAGTACCACCACAGCAACTACATAGCGAACCACTAAAGGCACAATAGCGCCAGTAGTCACAACTAGTCACATCTCCCATTTCCTCTATATCTGCCACACCATTTACAGGTGCAAGAGGAGCTGGAGCAGATTGCGCCGAGGCACGCAACATAGGCAGTACAGGCAAGGCACCCATGCCCGCCATGAATACGCCTATACGGCCAATGAACGAACGTCTAGAAGTGCGCCCAGCGATGAAACGAATGGCACCGGTGGTTTGAGCATCGATGTCTTTTATCAACTGCTTAATTAATTCTTGTCTGTCTTTCATTATGCATGTTCTCCAATGCGCTCTTCTTTGATCAGATAGTCTTGAATCGATTCATAGCCACTTTCCATTGCAAGGACTAGCGACTCAAGATGCTCGCGGCTGTTTACCAATCCTTTGGAGCGAATAACTCCGGCGCTATCGATCAGGACAGCATAAGGTAATTTGCCTACTTCAAATTTCATTCCTAGCTCTAGAGAAACGATGTACGGATACTTCTCAAGCTTCATGCGCTTGATGTACTCGTCATGCTTCTCACGCTCGCCACCATCGCTAGCAAACACTAGGTCTACTCGATCCGCTTTCGCCATATCTTTTGCGATAGGAACAAGGTCCTTACAGATAGGGCAGGTAGGCGAGACAAAAAGAATCATCTGCGCAAGCTTTGATGGCATACCAATTGGCACTAACACCTCATTGATATCCGGGATTGATAAAACAGGTGCGGGTTGCCCGACCTCCGGACCAGCGGTTGTCATCAATGCCCCAGCTGGCGCAAGACGCGTGTGTAAAATACCGATCTGACGTGCTAACGCAAAGACGGCAACGATGAGTACCAGCATCACCACTGCTAGTAGTATTACAATGGTGAAAATAGAGTTCCCCATTACTGTTTCCATTACTGTTACTCCTATTTAAGAATTGCCGAATAATTGCGGACTAACTCATCCACTGTTAGGTAAACCATCGCCAATACGGCAGTTAACAAGGCGACGACAAATAAATCAGATACCACTAAGCCACGATCTAGTGCAGGAATCGCAAGAACCAAAGCTCCTAGCGCTAACACTGCGTTTCGAAGGACTAGCCACATCGACAGCTCTTGCGGCTTAGCACCACAACCACAGTCGATCTCGCCACGACCACGCTTCAGGTTCACTGCCATTGCTAGTGCATAGACCACTAACAATGTGGCTGAAACAGAACCGGCGAATGGGCGCGTAAGCGGTATCAATAATAAGAACACCAAGCTCATCTCTAACCACGGGAGTATTCGAGCAATAATTGGCAACAACTGAGGAGGCAAGATCTTATATGCCCCTAGTTGCGCCTGAAAGTGCGGAATACTCTCGAGCTTGTGTCTGGAGGCCATGAAAAATAACAGGGCCAAAGGCACGGAGATCACTAGTGGTAGTAATGGATCAATCATAGGGGACTCCCCTCTCACTCGTAGAGATTTTGGATAAGGCTGCCGCTGACATTCACTTCGCGAAGTTTCTTACCCGATGCAGGATCGTGAATCTTGATACCGTCACTACCGGCAAGAATCATCAAAGGATTCTCATCAGCGGTTAGCTGTACCGAGCTGATCGTGTCTGACCCTTCGGCCTCTAGTCGATAGCCGCGACGTTGGGTTTTCACGTTGAACGCCCAAACTTCTGTGCCGGCATCTTCGAATGTTTCCTGCCCGCCGCCTTTGTGCATTACTGTCATCAAGTAACCCGTAGCATGATTATAGGCAAATGCCTGTCGACCACCGATGCGCCAATCGTCATCATTCAGACGTGTCACACCATTGATGTCGACCTCACCATTGGTGATTGGGTTAATTGACCAAGGTTCAGTGACCAATACACGGCCATTCTCGACAGTCACTTCGAAGATCAAACCTTCCATAGACATAAACATCCAACCTTCATCACCCATTTGCACGGCGTAGTCGAGGATTGGGTCTTCCAAAGCATTGAAGAAAACGTCGCTACGAGTACGCTCAGTTTCCATGCCTTCGTCAGTTAGTTCGATGTACTGAACCGTGCCGTCTGTGCAAGGCATGATGTAACCATCTTCGATGGGATAGATCATCGCGCAGCCAGGAGTGGCAATTTCAGTAATAAACTCGTTAGTTTGAATATTCGTGACGCTGAAAGAAGTCGCCGGCGTAATATTCCAAACGCTTAAGAATTTGTCCTTCAGCAAACCAATCATGCCGCTGTGACCGATACCCGCAGACTTAGGTGGCAGTTCAATCTCGCCTATTGGCTTAGTCGTGCTTGCATCAAAGATGAGTACAACGTCTTCACGATCTCCGTAATAAGTACGGGAATAGTAACTCCCATAAGCGTAAATTTTATTCTCCGACATATGCGGTCGAACGGCAGGAGAGAAACGAGACAGAATCAATGTGCCCTTTACTTCCCCAGCATCACCGTCAATCAAAAAAGCCGTATCACGGCCTCTGACTGATACCCAATGTTCGTTCGTCTCGCCAATCGTCGCTACAGAACCTACTACACTATCCCACTGCGCGTTTGCGGAGGCACAACAGAGCACTAAACTTAGAAAATAGATCGTGCGTTGTAACATCTGACACTCCAATTTTTTGTAGTTAATTTTCTCACGGTCACTGATGAACGATTTGCATCTCGTTATCAATTTAATTCGATCAAGCGATTGCTGAATTGCTGTCAAAAACCGGTCTCTACGTCGCTAGCTCCAAGCTGAATATAGTTAAGCTGAAACCAGCATTCGCACCTCACAATTAGCAACCATTGTGCCAACCCACACTCCAATTCATAAGATCATGTAAAACAAAGGAATATAATTTTATATAAGTTAATTTCCTCAGTTTGACGCTAGTAACATGCACCACTAACAGCCGTCCTACTTTTTTTCGCACCAATAGAGGGTCTTATTTGACTAGAAAGCCCCGAGGAAAAGACGGGAAAATTCTAATTAATTGATGGGCTTAGCAAGACTTCGGAGAGAGGTAATAGGTGGGAAGTGTAGGCCGAAGAACGATTACTATAAGCATCGGACACGGGTTGTCGGACCTGCACGGAACTAAATGTGGCAATAGGCCGTTTTGTTTCATGGGGGCTCAGACAGGCCTGTTCAAAGGCCAGACCAGCAAACTCCAGTAACTGGCGAATTTGCGTGCGAGAATCTTTGACAACTTCAGCGTGATTCACAATATGAATCGCCTCAGAAAAATCATCTAACCAATGCCTGCACACTTGCTCATGAAACCTATAGTAGTGCCCTATGTCGGATAGGCTATGGGCGCAAGGCCAGTTCTTGGCGAATTTGTGCCTAAAAATCGAGAAGCCAACATCGATTGCCTTGCGCTGGGTATGCACGATAGGGGATGCAGGGAATAGTAAGCGAATTAGTGCGACTGCGCGGAAATTCAATGGCTGTTTGTCTACAACATATTTGGCTTGGCCACACTCTGGCAAGGCATCAAGATAACGCTGACGCCAGGCATTGCCCTGTAGGCGAATCAATTGCCTTGCCGCATCGACACCTTGCTTACGCGCAACCTCCATCAGGTCTTCATAAACATCATAAAGCCCTGGCAACTCCCCTGCCCCAAAAACTGTCGAATGTGACGCGAGAATCGATTCGACTAGAGTGGTGCCAGAGCGTGGCATTCCCACCACAAAAATCGGGCACACCTTATTTTCTTTTTCATCGTCTAGCTCTACTGAAATAGCTTCTGAAAAAATCTCTTTGAGTAGCACAAACTCACTCTCAACTTGCTCAGGGCGGTACACAAAACCTTCCCGTTCTGAGATCAAGCGATTGATTCGGTTAGCAAGGCTCCATGCCGTAAATGCTTGATCGTAGTCTTGACGCTTATCGTAGGCATCACCCAAAGTGAAGCCGAGCATTGCTCTATAATCCAAAGGAACTGAATTATCATTAAACAATCGGCTCACTACTTGAACATCAACGTCATCCAATCTGCCTTCTCGTAATGTTCCCAACGCCACATAGGCCGGAGCAAACTTTGGCATTATAGCGATGGCACTGCGGCAATACTTTTCAGCTTCTTCTAGCTCGCCAGTCATATGATGAAGCCGACTCAACGTGTAAAGCAATTCGCCTGAATCAGGCGCTAGTTTGTGTGCCGAACTCAACAGAGCACGAGCATCATCATAACGCATCGCTGCAATCGCTAAGCGCGCGGCGCTTACTAAATGCACTGCATTGTTTGGTTCCAAGTTCAACACGGATTGAAACGCCTCGATGGCTTGTGCAAAACATGATTCTTCGAAATGTGCTCGCGATAACGCTTGCCAAGCCTCAATGCAATGAGGTTGCAGCTCGGTCCAAACAGTAGCAATGCGTAACAAAGTTAACCAATCTCGCGATTGCGAAGCTAAGGACACGGCGACCTGAGACGGTTGAGGATTACTTGGATCGGCAGTTTGTGCGAGGGAAAGTGACTTGAGGGCATTTGCGGTACTGCCAGCACGCGCTTGCGACCTGGCTAATAACAACAATGCTTGAGGATGATCAGGATGCCGCTCCAATACTGTTTCAAATATTGAAGAGGAAGCTACAAAGTTCCCAGCCTTATATAGTACGGAGCCTAGCATTAACCCTACATCAAGGTCGCCCGGGTTACGGACGAACGCTTGACGCAGAGAGTCTATATCTTGCTTTGCTTGCACTACACTTGGTCGCGACATCGCTGACCCTTAAGCTTTAATTAACGCTTATCGAAACGGATTTAAATTGCTCATGTCTTCAAAGTTAGCAGTCAAACCCATGTAGAAGTAACGTCCCTTGGCTCCGATTGGCGTGTTCAAGTAGGTTAGGTCTGGCTCACGATCAGTCAGATTGTTAACCCCTGCATACACTTCAATGCCATTATCAAAGTCATAGGCTGCTTGCACATCATGAACGAATAAATCATCTGTGTGCATGTAGTCTGAGATATCAGGCTGGCGCTCAATTTCATCTTTTGTGTAGATCGACAGTTCACTCTGGTGGTGGAGTCGATAAGCAACAGAGATTGGACCG
Source organism: uncultured Pseudomonadales bacterium (assembly GCA_947259995.1). GTDB lineage: Bacteria > Pseudomonadota > Gammaproteobacteria > Pseudomonadales > Pseudohongiellaceae > UBA5078. The sequence continues at coordinate 113,836 of CAMYOK010000002.1, forward strand.
CGATCCCAGTTTGCGCTGAAGTTAACAACCCACTCAGGCGCTTGCTGACCAAGAAGTGTGGATAACTGACCCGCTTCTTCAACTTGCTTAGGAGCAACAGTTGGTTGCGTCAGCAATTCATTGAGATAGCTACCATTCAAGCCTAGAGACAATTGCCCCATGTCTGTACCCAAACCCATCGAATAGTTGACACTGAAGTCAACGCCTGATGTGCTCAAAGCACTCACGTTAACCGGACGCTGCTCTAGGTCAATGATCGCACCGACAATACCGGTAGGCGCACGAGAGAACAACGAACAGAATGGGTTATCTAACGATGGTGAATCATAGCACTGCTCTACAATCTCATCATCACTTGGGTAAAGAATCCCTTGTGTTAGCTCGATTTCCCAAACATCAACTGCCGCCACTAAACCTGGCAACGCTGTTGGCGTAAATACTACACCAAGTGTCTGTGTTTCACTGGTTTCTTCTTCCAACAAAGGGTTACCCCCTTTGATACCAGGACGACCGACTGGTGAAGCCGAAACGAAAGTGGCAGGATCAATGCCTAAAGCTGACAATTCGATCGCACAGTTGGCAATGGTATTGGCCGACTGGCTCCCTAGGTTAGCTTGTTCACAGACGTCATCTGGACGGTAAGAAGCTTCGTTATCTGGAGAGAACAATTCTGCAAGGTTAGGTGCACGAACCGACTCGCCGAAAGAACCACGAATAATGATACTGTCATTTAGAGTCCAGTTAAGCCCAACACTGTAGGCTGTAGTTTCACCAATAGTCGAATAATCCGAGAATCGATAAGCCCCGTCCAAACGAAGTGCTTGCATGAATGGACCTAGGTCTTCGAAGACAGGAACCGATACTTCAGTGAACACTTCTTTCACATCGTATGAAGACTTGCTGTCACGCTCGAAGTTAAGTGACGTCAAACCATTAGGGTTGCTACGAATGTCGTCAACGTCGTTTGAGACGCGTTCTTCGCGATACTCACCGCCCACAACGAAATCGATTGGACCCGCTGGAAGCTCGAAACCGATACCGGATGTGCTACCCGAGACAAACGCGTTGTAGACAGTTTGTGAGATCTTGCCGTAGTCGACCAATGGCACCCCATCGCCCGCAATAAACGCCATTGCTGCAGCATTTGGGTTAGACGCATCATAGGCACCTGGGCTGAAATAGGCCGACGTACCATCTACAAATGGGTTGAATGGCACACAGCCACTGTTAGGACCTGGTTCGAAGCTACCATTAACCCCATCACCCCAAACTGCGGCGTTGTATGAAGATACAACAACGTCGATCGGAGGGACGGCTGATGGATCAAGATTAGAGCGACAAGTTGCCTGCCCTGTTGCTGGGTCCGTGACCGCATCCATCGCTGCAAAGTAGCGATCTTCGCGGCGCATATTCAAAAGTCTGTTCTCAACTTCGGTAACACCGTGGTTATACGATGCTTCATAGTTCAACCAATCAGTCATATCACCGCGAACACCTAGCACGATGCGAGTAGTTTCGCGCGTAATATCATTCGCAGAACGTAACTCGAGGTCATCACGGGCCAAGTTGATTGTCGGGTCTTGGATATTCGCAAGGACGTCATCAAACGCATCGGGAATAAACGGGTTGTCCAATGTGAGCTGAAGCACTGATGTGAACGATGACGAACGTGGGTTCGCCGCATCTGCTGTCACGTACTTGAATTCACCGAATACTGTCGCCTTATCGCTTAAGTCATAGCGCGCATTCAAGTTGAGTGCGTTAGTTTCAGACTCAGGAAGAAGTTGGCTCGTAAAGAACTGAGTAGGTGTGCCGTCGCCGCCGATCATATGGGCGCCGGAGACACTTTGTCCTAAGTTAAAGGGCTGACCACTGCTGTTCAAGATCAAGTCGCCGAAACCCAGGTCTTGGCCTGTCGCTGTATTAAAACCCTCGATGTCATAACGACCATCTGGTGCCGTGAAAATATAGGTACGATTACCCATTACGATTTTATCTGGCACATTTGGATCGTCTGTTTGACGATATTCTGCAGGGTTGTTGACGATATAGAGTCGTTCATCCAGACCGTAATCGCGCTCAAAAATTTGCAGCCTTTCTTGCTTGCGGTACTCGTAGCTAGCGGTTACGTTACCTTTTCCTTCGTCAAAGTTCGCACCCCAAACCACTGAGGCCATCGACTCTTCAGCATCCCCTTCGCTGGAAATACCACCTTGCGTACGAACTGAAAGTCCTTCGAAGTCATCTTTGAGCACAAAGTTCACTGCACCCGACACCGCGTCCGCACCATAAACCGCTGATGCACCGCCGGTTAGTACGTCCACTCGCTCTACCAATGCGGTAGGAATAGTATTGGTGTCGACCAATGGCTCGCCTGTCGCAACAGAGCTTACATGTCTGCGACCATTAACCAACACTAGCGTGCGGTTGTTACCAAGGTTACGCATATTCAGGGCGTTGATGCCTGTTTGCGTACCCGAGTTACCGTTGGCTGATTCGTATGAACCGCTTGAACCAATTAGTGAAGCCACTTCACTAACATAATCCTCGATATTCACTTTACCTGAGGATTCAATAGCACCTGAGTCTAGGGACAGAACAGGAGCGGTGTAATCACCTTCAAATCGAGTGATTCGTGACCCTGTCACCACAACTTCTTCTAACTGTGGTTCATCTTGAGCATAAGTTGGTGAAGCCAGCGGCAACAATGCAACCGAGATTGCAGCCGAAAGCGAATTAATTCTGTAACGCTTGGAGTTAAACTTTGTAGATTTTCGCATCGTGTTTCCTTCAGAGTTTTAGGGAAGCTTTAACTATTTTCTTATGGTCAAAGATGCCTGGGTAAGTTCGTCAATTATGAAACTGACCGACTAGAACTAAATACAGACAGCGGTGTTTTCGACTGGGAAAAAGCAGGAAGCGTGCCACAATAGCCTCGACCCATAAGAGTGCAGTTGTAGAACCGGCCTCAAACACGGACGCACGAACAACAAGCAAACTTATAAATGTTCGCTGAAATTGGGTTTTTATACGGGGTTTATCGAACAAAACGAACGTTAGTTAGATGAGCAAACGTTGGGATATGGAGCGGCAAAGATAAGCAATGTAACTTCTGAGTTATTTAACGTATTTTTTACGCACTAAAAAGTAGCAATTTTGCACCCAAAATTCAGCGGGTTTTTAGGACAGCGGCGCACCTAGAAAGTTCAATAAATTGCAAAATAATTACGATAGGCACTTAAATTGCGCATCGACTTAGCGCTAGAAGCATTACTTAGGGCGTTGCAACAATTTGTTACTCGTAGCCAAATGAGTTCTCCCAAGCATGAGAATAGCCAAGCACAAAACAAGATAGTAAACAGGAAAAGCTTTGAGCGACTCCAAGAACACATACCGCTGCAGCTCATCGCCTGTTAGCACGCCATACTGACTGGAATTCATCACCCCGACCAGCACGGTATACAGCAAACTAGCCACGCCTAAACCTAAGTTCAAGGCCAATCCTTTGAAACTTAGCACCGTCGCCCTGAGCTTAGAGTCGACTTCCTTATTGATGTAATAACTTGCTTGAAACTGCACCATGCCCAAGGTTGCAAACGCTCCAATGGCAAACACAACCCCATAATAAGGGATGGCTAACATCAAGCCACATAAAGAGAGGACGAGCAGCAGGGATAAACTGGCAAAGTTTTGCAAGGGCGAAAAGCGACTGACCATGAAGCGGGCAAGCTTCGCATTCAAGATCCCCACTAGAGACATTCCCGCGCCTATAAACCCAAACCACGAGATGGATATATCAATATTGCGATAGTACTCACTGGCCAGCACGACAAACTGACGCGCGACACTGTCCAGTGCCAAGGCGGCAAGAATCACGAACAACACAAAGCGATGCGCAACAGTCCAACTCCCCGCTCTGAGTATTTGTGCAAACGATTCTCGGATAGCACTGACCTCGACAGCAGCCACTTGCGAAGTATCAGGCAGCTTCGCAGCGCCTGATTCATCAATATCATAAAAGCTGAGTGCGGTACTAAGAACGATCAATGAGCTTATCAGCGTGAGCACAATAGGCAGACGTATTATCGTTGTCTGGGCCAACTGCCAAGTATCATCCACCGCCCCTAAAACGCCATTTACTACAATGGCGTCATAAACAAAGGCCCCAGTAATCATTGCCACGAAGAATCCAATGGAGACTATTCGAGTGGTTTTCTCGAGTAATTGCGCCCACTCCCCCTCACGTCCTAGCGCTTTCAAAGAGTCATAAGCCAACGCTTCGTCGGCGCCACTGGCAGCAGCCTCTGAGAGGCCCGAACAGATTCGATTGGCAAGAAACACCGGCAATAGAATCGCCGAGCTGCCAATGGGGACGAATACTAATAGTGCCATCTCTATGCACATCAGCATTGCCGCAAAGACAATGAGACGCTTTCTCCCCATAATATCCGCTAATGCCCCGGAAGGGACTTCGGCTAAAACAATCGTTAATGCCCAGACCAAATTCAACAACCCGAACTGTTCGAGCGTTAAACCATAGTCTAGAAACAGAATGGTTAGAACGGGGTAATAGAACCTTGCGGAGTAACAAAGACGGAAAATCACAAAGCGTTGCAAATTGCGCTCTAACTGCCTTTTATTCAATTGGATGTTCGCCATGAAGCTCCTGAAACCGGGAAATTTGCGATCTTTACTAGCGATTCATCTGTAAAAGCCCTAATCTACACGCAAATTCACGTCCAAATTCATGATATTTAATTAGAAATTTGCAACACCCCCTTATTAGCGGGTGGCAACAATGCTCGATTGTAGGTAATATTGTGCGCAATTTCGCAGGTGGAGGTCCACGAATGTCTAATAGTGATCAAGATCAAAAACCCAAAAAGTTTTTTGGTTTAGAGGTTAGCGATACGGTGACATATATCGTCATTGCTATTTTGGCCATAATTTTTATTCGCCAGGTATCAGTACTGTTCTAAGTTTCTTGCGAGGCCAATCCGCGCCTCGCCTTGTCCCTCCTCCTTTACACATGTTAAATTACTCCCCCATTTTTTGCTCGGCGCTGGCGTTGGGCCTTTTCAGTTTTTAGGAAACTCATGAGCAAATACAAAATTGCATTACTCGATGGCGATGGCATTGGCCCAGAAATCATGGTTGAAGCCGTTAAAGTGCTTCGACTCGTAGAACAGCGCAACGACGTCGAATTCGACCTCATTCACACGCCATTCGGGGCAAGCGCCTACTTTGAGTGCGGCGATCCCTTCCCTGAGCAGACCAAAGCGGTTTGCGATGAAGCCGATGCAATTCTTAAAGGCCCCATTGGCCTCAACCACGAAGACTCCAAAAAGATTCCTGTCGACAAGCAGCCAGAGCGTGGCGCATTGTTACCATTGCGTCGTCGTTATAACACTTATGCAAATTTCCGCCCGGTGTTTCTTCCCCAAGGCCTAGCCCACTTCTCGCCGCTAAAGAAAGAGATTATTGGCGACGGCATCGACATCATGATTATTCGTGAGTTGGTTGGCGGGCTTTATTTTGGCGAGAAAGAAACTGGCGTGAACGCCGATGGCCTGCGTTATGTAAAAGAAACACTAGAATATGATGAAGAGCAAATTCGCCGTATCGCGAAAGTGGCATTTGACACTTCGATGAAACGCAAGAAAGTGCTGCACAATATCCACAAGAGTAATGTATTGAAGTCCAGCGTTCTGTGGAACGAGATCATGGACGAAGTAGGCAAAGACTACCCTGAAGTCAAAGTCGTTAATATCTTAGTGGATGCCGCGGCGACTTACCTTTGCCTGAACCCAGGTCAGTTCGATGTCATGGTCATGGAAAATATGTTCGGGGATATACTCAGCGACCAAGGCGGTGGCATTCTCGGCTCGCTAGGCCTGATGCCTTCAGCCTGCCTAGGTGATGACAAAGCGTATTACGAACCCTCGCACGGTTCCGCACCAGATATCGCCGGGAAAAACATCGCCAACCCATATTCCATGATCGGTTCTGTCGCCATGATGCTAGAGATGAGTTTCGGCATGGATCAGGAAGCTAAGAATGTTTGGCATGCAATGCAGAGTGTGTTTGCACAAGGCTTCTCTACACCCGATCTATCCAAGCCCGGCGCTGGAGTCAAAATGATTGATACTCAGTCTTTTGGCGACCTAGTTGTTGAAGAGCTTAAAAAACTGCCAGTGGTCACTAAGTAATTAGAATTGCAGCACCCGTTGGCTTTTAGGCGCAAAGTCTAGCGGCCAACGGTTTGCATTAAGACCCTTTAATCTCGCTTTCTGTGCGCGCATGCATCTTAATATTGATCATACGCAAAGTCGCCTTCACCGCCGCCAATACCTGATTGGAATCGACGCCACGAGTCTTCAAGTCCCGAAGCTCCCCACTCCAAGTAATGATACATTCCGTCAATGCACTCGTATTGCCACCACGAGGAATATGCACTTCATAATCGAGAAGTTCTGGCATCTTGAATTTTCTGGCCTTCAGAATACGACCGATAGCATCCATGAACGCCGCAAAGCCCCCATTCCCTGAGCCCGAGCCACTGTACTCTTTCCCGTCGATTTTAACGCGGACACTCGCTGTACTATCGACGTCTAAGCCACTATTGATATAGCAGTTCATTAATTGGATGTAGTGGTATTCACGGCTCTCTAAAACATCCGCAATGATAAAGGGCAGGTCATCGACAGTGATAATTTCTTTCGAATCACCGAGGGACACAATGCGCTCCAGCACCTTGCGCTGGTCATCCTTTGACAAGCTTAAACCCAGTTCTTCTAGGTTATTGGCCAACGAGGCTTTCCCACTCATCTTGCCCAAGGCATAGGTGCGTTTACGAGCAAAACGCTCTGGACGCAATGCCGTAATGTACAGGCCACCCTTTTGGTCTCCATCGGCATGTATACCCGCCGTCTGAGTGAACACATCCGCCCCAACAATCGGCGCATTGGCAGAGACCCACTTGCCAGAAAAATTCTCTACCATACGGCTCAGTAGACCTATACGAGTCTCATCAATGGACAGTGTCACGCCCATTTTATCCTTCAACACTACGGCCACTTCAGCCAATGAAGCATTGCCTGCACGTTCACCTAGGCAGTTAACAGTACAGTGAATCGTATTGATCCCAGCTTTCACCGCCGCCATCACATTGGCAGTGGCAAGTCCATAATCATTGTGAGGGTGGAAATCGAACTCTAGGTTCGGGAAGCGCTGGGTCATATCGCCTAAAGCGCTCCCTACTTCATCGGGAGTCATGACGCCAAGGGTGTCAGGAAGCATAAAATCGGCAATACCAAAATCTTTGCACGCCTCTAACATTGCATAGACATATTCAGGGCTGTCTTTATAGCCGTTCGACCAGTCCTCTAAATACATATTGACGCGCAAGCCACAATCGTGGGCATATTGAACCGTGCGCTGAATATCTTCGACATGCTGCTCTAAAGTCTTTCCTAACTGCTCGCGACAGTGCTTTTCGCTGCCCTTTGCCAATAAGTTAATTACGCGTCCACCGGTTTGCACTACCCAGTCGACACTCATTCTGTGATCGACAAAGCCTAGGACCTCGACCTGGTCTAAATACCCTTCTTTCGCAGCCCAGGCGTTAATATCAATAACGGCCTGCTTCTCGCCATCAGAAACGCGGGCAGATGCCACCTCAATCCTGTCTACCTTTAAGGATTGTAATAGCGCACGCGCGATATTCAGCTTTTCTTTCCCCGCAAACGAGACCCCTTGGGTCTGCTCGCCATCACGCAAGGTGGTATCGAGAAGTTTGATATGCCTGACTGTATTGTTGCTACTCATATGTCTGTCGTCATTATTTGCCATTAGGCTGAAGAGGGAGCCGATTCTAACAAATAAACCGTTCCGCCATAAGCCCGCACTACAAAGGCATTTCATCGAAGAACTCTTCACATTTGTGGGAACTAGGTGGACAATGACTTAAGTCATTCCTCAACCAGCCGATAACTAGTCAATGAACTCCATAAATCACATTTTTTTACCATCGATTGCCCTTCTACTTGTCATTGCCACTCTGACGAGTACTGCACAAGCGGCCAGCACTCGCTCTGAACGCCTCTGGCTTCCTGCAAGCGCTTCGCATCTGCGACCCTTCCTGCAAATGGCGGTGGAGCTCACGCTTGAGGACGAAACCTGTACCGAAGTACTTTATGCACGCCTCAACGAATACCGCACCATCTACGAAGAGCCGACCTTTACAATATTATGTAAACGCGATGCCAAGAGCACCTTTAACCGCGTGATAGCGATCACGGAAGTAGACCCAGAATATTTCGTCAAATTGGAAGCGAGCGAAGAGGCTTTGGATACATCGCGAAACTTATCCTCAGAGATCGAAGCGATTCGTCAACAATTGTTAAGCCCGCAAGCAACCACTCCCTCCCCGGCTCCTGCCTCAGCACCACAAGTACAAGAAGACCCAAACGATATGAGTATCGATCTTGGAACCCCAACATCAATAGAGCAGTAAGTCAGCAGTAATTCCTCACTAAGCACACATTACACCCCTTTCTCGAAAGGGGTATACTGCGTTCACTTTTGAGAAAGGCGATATAAAGGAAAATTTTATGCCTATAAGAATATGTGTAGCAAAAGAGATAAGAGAAGGTGAGCAGAGGGTTGCCCTAGTTCCTGACGTTGTAAAACGCCTTTTGACTCTGGGCGTTAGTGTCAGCATCGAAAGTGGTGCAGGCGAGGCAGCCGGCCATGCTGACAGCGACTTTATTGGGGCAGACATCGTCAGCAACACTGATGACCTCTACGCTAGCGCGGACATTCTCTTTACGGTCAACCCACCTACGCAGAGCCAAACGGCCAAACTGAAACCCGGCAGTGTGCTCATTGGCTACCTTAACCCTTACTCAGATATTGAACGTTTCAAGGCCCTCCAAGACCAGAATATATCGGCCTTTTCGGTAGAGATGATCCCACGCATCTCCCGCGCGCAAGCAATGGATGCCTTGTCTTCACAAGCCTCTATCGCTGGTTATAAAGCAGTACTGATTGCGAGCACCCTTTTGGGCAAGTTCTTCCCCATGCTCACCACGGCTGCAGGCACAGTGCGCCCCTCGAAAGTCCTGATTATTGGCGCTGGTGTCGCGGGCCTGCAAGCCATTGCGACCGCTCGCCGTCTCGGTGCCATCGTTGAAGGCTATGACGTTCGCGCAGCTGTTAAAGACCAAGTGGAATCCCTTGGTGCCAAGTTCGTCGACATTGACATCAAGGCGGAAGGCACGGGCGGCTACGCTCGTGAACTCACCGATGACGAACGCGCACAACAACAAGCCATTCTGGCCAAACATGTCGCTGCCGCTGACGTTGTGATCACAACTGCAGCCATTCCCGGCCGCCCCTCTCCCAAAATCATCACGACAGAGATGGTTGAGGGGATGAAAGGTGGCTCGGTCATCGTCGATCTTGCTGCGGAAGGTGGCGGCAACTGCGCATTAACCAAAGCTGGAGAGACCGTGTTACATCAACGCGTGAAAATCTATGGCCCGTTAAACGTGCCTAGCACTGTTAGCGGCCACGCAAGCGAGCTGTATGCAAAGAATCTTCTCAATTTAGTGACGCTAATGATCAAAGAAGGCGCCCTTAACATTGATTTGGAAGACCAAATCTTAAAAGACAGCCTCATTACTCACCAAGGTGAGATCGTGAATGCACAAATAAAAGCAAAAATCGCAGGAGGTGCACAATGATAGAAGGACTAGCAGCGCTCTATATTTTTATGCTGGCAGGTTTTACAGGGTACGAAATCATTAGCAAAGTGCCCGTCATTTTGCATACCCCGTTGATGTCAGGATCCAACTTCGTGCATGGCATTGTATTGGTAGGTGCCATGATCGCCCTTGGCATTGCCGAGAACACGACTCAACAGGCCATCGGTTTCGTTGCAGTATTGCTGGCGGCTGGAAACGCCGTGGGTGGTTATGTGGTCACCGAGCGCATGTTGGAAATGTTCAAACCTAGTGATAAGAAGCCGGCGCAGCAGGAGAGTAAATAAATGAACCTCCTAATCCAAGCCAGTTATTTCCTAGCAGCCGTGTTGTTTATTTTGGGCCTCAAACAAATGAGCTCCCCTGTGACAGCAAGACGCGGCATTCAATGGGCCGGCGCCGGCATGGTGTTGGCCACTCTGGTGACGTTTATGTCCCATGAGCTCACCGACAACCCACAGGCTATGACCAACTATATTCTCATCATAGTCGCGATAGCGATTGGTGGTGGCTACGCGTGGGTCTCAGGCAAAAAAGTGGCAATGACAGACATGCCACAGATGATCGCGATGTATAACGGCATGGGCGGCGGTGCCGCAGCCACGATCGCCGCTGTGGAATTGCTCAAGGCACAGGGCGAGGTCGCTGCTGGGCAGAACGCTAATGCCTTACTCGCCAATGTTGGCATTAGTGCTCACCCGGAAACCATTGCACAGGCCATGGGCATCGATATCACTATACTGGCAATACTCGGTGCCATCATCGGCACAATCGCGTTCAGTGGTTCCATCATTGCTTGGGCCAAACTCGATGGCAGGCTTAACACCAATAAACTCTTACCTCAGCAGCAACTCATTAACCTAGTCCTTGCAGCGGTGTTAATTGGTTTTGCCGTCACGGTGTACTTCACCAACGAGCTTATGCCAATCCTCGTGTTTTTCGCACTCGCCTTGGTGTTGGGGGTCTTCATTACCGTCCCCGTAGGCGGCGCAGACATGCCGGTGATTATCTCTCTATTCAACGCGCTAACCGGCTTAGCCGTAGGTTTCGAAGGCTATGTGCTTGGCAATGCGGCAATGATCATTGCCGGCACTGTAGTTGGTTCAGCAGGCAGCTTGCTTACCCACCTGATGGCGAAAGCGATGAATCGTTCCGTCAGCAACGTCTTCTTCAGCGGCTTTGGGACCAACACCGCCGCGGCAAGTGCAGGCGATGAGAGTGGCGGCTCGATGAAAGAAGTGCAAGCGCAAGACGTTGGCATCATGATGGCTTATGCGAGCCAAGTCGTCGTTATTCCAGGTTACGGCATGGCCGTTGCGCAAGCGCAGCATAAAGTGTGGGAGCTCACGCAGCTATTAACTGACAAGGGTGTGAAAGTGAAATTTGCGATTCACCCAGTCGCCGGGCGTATGCCTGGGCACATGAACGTGCTACTAGCCGAAGCTGGCGTCCCTTACGACCTTATCTACGACATGGAAGACATCAATTCTGATTTTGGTAATACCACCGTGACGCTCGTTATCGGCGCCAACGATGTAGTTAACCCTGCCGCGAAGAAAGATCCAAGCAGCCCTCTATTTGGGATGCCTATTCTTAACGCGGAAGAGTCCGAAAACGTGATCGTTATTAAACGTGGTCGCGGCACAGGATTCTCTGGAGTCGAAAACCCCTTGTTCCTCCTCGACAACACTCGCATGTTGTTCGGTGACGGGCAAAAAGCCGTAAATGAACTGATCCAAGCAGTGAAGGAACTCTAAGATCTATGAGCGAGACGATTGCACCACAAGATGAACCGGACGCACCTACAGCCGGATTGCTGCGTCGTCTCGCGGCATTGCTCTATGATGCTTTTCTAGTGGCGGCTATCTGGATGGCCTTGGGCTTTGCGATGCAGTTTATTGTCGGCCCCGACACCAACCAGCTGGTCAATGGTCAAGTCCAAACAGACCCATTGCTTAGCGCTATTCTCTTCACTGGAGAGGTACTCAGTGCCGCGGGTTTTTATATTTGGTTCTGGATGCGAACAGGGCAAACTTTAGGCATGATCGCCTGGAGAATTAAAGCAGTAAGCGCGACGGGCAATTTGATGAACTTCAAACAGGCGGTGCTGCGTTTTGTTCTCGCTTGGCCTTCCTTCTTCTGTCTTGGGATTGGCTTTCTTTGGCTGTATTTCGACAAACATGGCAATGCAATCCATGACATTCTTTCTGGGACGCAAGTTGTCGTCGTCGCTAAGGGCGCCAGAAACTTCTAATCAGACTTTACGTAGAAGGTATACACCTGACAAGCCACATATCGCAATTGGAATCATCACGGCAATCACCGGGCTAAACCCATAGAGCAAACTTGCTGGCCCTAACACGCGTTGCGCAATGGTAAAGGCAAGCCCAATGCCTATGGCCATAAATACTCGCGCCCCCATCGTGACTGAGCGCATCGAACCAAACACAAACGAGATTGCCACTAATACTAGAGACGCTGTCGCGAGTGGTTGCAGCAGTTTCTTCCAGAAAGCTAAGAAATACGTGTCACTCTCTAAGCCTTCTGCGCGAAAATACTCCGCAAATTGATACAGGCCCGATATCGATTGTCGCTCCGGTTCAACTAACAGTACGCTGAGCAACTCTGGCGATAGATCAACCCGCCAATCCAATGTTTCATATTGATTGATAGCGATCTCACCGTTGCCAAACGCAGTCTCTGACACATCGTTCAATCGCCAAAAATACCCCTGGTTATCTTCAAGGTAACGCGCGCTACTTGCAAAGCTACTCGTCGTCAATCGGCGCTGCTCGTCCAAGGTGTAGCGGGTAACTCCTTGCAACTCTGCGCCACCAGGTAAAATAACGTTGATATGAATAAACTCATTGCCAATCTTGCGCCACTCACCACGTGATGAGTTCAATGCTAAGCCACCACTTTGAATGATCGCCAACTCACTCTGTGCAGTTTGCTGCAGTCTAGGCGCCACGTATTCCCCTAATAGTAAACTGAGAATCATCACAGCCACAGTGGGTTTCATGACGGCGCCTACAATACGCCAAGTGCTTACCCCTGCCGCCTGAATCACAACTAATTCGTTATGTGAGGCCAACAGCCCCAAACCGATAAGGGCGCCGCCAAGAGCGGAAAATGGCAACATCTCGTAGATTCCGGTGGGCATGATACGCAGAGTGTAAACCAGTGCATCCATCGCACTATAGCCATCAGCGCCGCGCCCTAACTCATCCGTTAGGGTAAAGATGAAATCAAGACTAAAGGTAAGCCCCATTACGACCAACATAGATAACAAAACGCTGTTACGGATATGCGCATCAATTTTTTTCATGCATGCGCCCCCTTGGCCTTATGTGCTCTTGGTCGGCGTAACTTAGGTGCGTAAAGCAGGTATAGGCCCAAAGCCAAGAAAATGCCATGCACCCACCAGAGGCCAATCGCGATAGGCACCACTTCGTCCTCAAGCAATGTCATGGCCATCTGCAAGGCAACATAATAAAGCGCAAACAAAACACTTGCCGGCAATAGCTTACTAAAGCGCCCACGCCGAGGCTCTACCTTACTCAAAGGCACAGCCACAAGCGTCAGAATAGGGATCATAAGGATGACGGATAGTCGCCACTGCAATTCGGCTTGATGGGCAGGGTCGGGGGAGTTCCATAGCGTGCTCGTGGGCATCGACTTCTCACGTGTCACCTCGGTGATGCGCTCTGGCTCCGGCATCAGAATCGCCTGCTCATCGAATTGAGTCACCAGATAATCGGCCTGGCCTGGCACCCCCTCATAGAGTACACCGTTCTCCAGCAACATGAATCGCCGACCACTCTCTGCATCAATAATAGGCCGCGCCGTTTCGGACAAAATGACTCGTAAGCCTTGCTCTTGCGCGACGGCATCGGGACGGCGCCAAGCAACAAAGGTATTGTTTAATAGTCGGCCGTTTTCCCCCGCATTGATTGACTCCGCATACGTTGTACGTAGCCCACCGTCAAAGCGTTGAAACTGACCTGCGACAATCAAATCTAGCTCAGTCAATTCATCTTGGCTTTCTAACAATCTTTCCGTGTTCTGCAACCCCATTGGAGCGACCTGCAGGCTCATCACCCCCATGAGCACTGACAAGAATGAAGCGCTTAATATCGTGCTTACAGTAAGTTGTTTCTGGCTATATCCACAGGCACTAAGCACTGTCATCTCGTTTTCAGAATACATGCGTCCATAGGCCAACAAAATACCAAGGAACAATGCAAATGGAATAATAACGAGTAGGAAGTCAGGCAAGCGAAACACCATCAATTGCAGTAAAATATCCGAAGATATTTCTCCCGCCACTGCTTGCCCAAGATAACCAAGGAAGCGAGATATCATAATGACTACGAGAAGAATGAGCGTGACGGCGCTCATGACTTGGAATATCTGTCGAGCTAAATAACGGAAAATAATCACTCTAAGAGACAATCCTCGACATTAGTCCATTTGATGGCAATCAAATTTCGTCTTGCTCTGAGCGCTCCAGCATCTCTTTGAATGCCTTCGGGATCAAAGCGATCTTATGTTTATCGAAATCGAAGAACACGACTCCCATTTTGGCGCTACAAACAATGCGCTCAAGGGCTGTGTTGGTAATTTGGTAATAGATATCGCAACCATAGCGATTAAAGCGGCCTACGCCTACCTCTATATTCAAGATATCGTTGGCGAAAGATTCCGATTGATAATCAACAGCGAGGTCTGTCACTACCATGCCTAAACCGAAGATATTCGCTTCGGTAAAACCAAGATCCGCCAAAAACTGTAAACGCGCCTCGTGAATAATGCGCACCATCGAGACACTGTCCAAATGCCGCGCATAATTGAGGTCGCTAATACCCACGGAACGTTGCAATGAGAATAGAAACTGCTCGGGCATTGTGATCTTTACGCGTGACATGGTTCCACCGATATTTATTGCGATAGCGTATTGTGACAAGGACGGGTGCAACTTCGCAGAAATGCGACTCAAGCCGTCAATTTTAGGCCGCCAATTCTAATCAGCACTCGTAAAGATGTACACCTATTTAGCCCCTATCACAATGTCCTGCTCTTCCAGCTCTCGAGCTTGCTATTGCGCAGGACAGCTAAACTGCCTAGCATTGACCCTATTACTCACTTACTGAATTCCTAAAGGGACCTGCCACATGAAATACGCACTGCTCAGCACGAACCCCGCCACTAAAGCCACTGATTGCCTCGTCGTTGGCGTTTGGACAAAGGGCAAACTCACGGCGCAGGCAAGTGAATTGGACAAGGCGATTGGGGGCGACATCAGCCGCGTCGTAGCGACAGGCGACATCAGTGGCAAAATCGGTGACACCCTAGTCCTGCACCCATCAGCGGGTAAGGCTAAGCGGGTACTGCTAGTGGGCTGCGGCGACGAAGGGGCTCTCGATGCCCGTGCATACCGCAAGATCGTGTCTGGAGCCGTTAAAGCGGCTTTGAAAGCGAATGCCAAAACTGCCGCATTTACCTTAGCTGAACTCGCGATTAAAGATCGCGACGCGGCTTGGGCCGTCACTTTGCTTGTGCAGGAATGTGAAAATTGCTGCTATCAATACGACAGCACCAAGAGCAAGAAAAAGCCAAGCTATATTCTCAGCACTGTCAGCATTAGCACGCCAAAAGGCGCGCACAGCAAATCCATGAAGGAGGCAATGAACGCCGGCAACGCTATCGGCATAGGCATGAGCACGGCGAAAGAGCTTGGCAATCTCCCTGGCAATATTTGCACCCCAAGCTACCTTGGCGAGATCGCCACCAAATTGGCAGCCAAGTATAAACCCCTAAGCACTAAGGTCCTGACAGAGAAACAGATGCAGCGCCTTGGCATGGGCTCACTCCTGTCGGTTAGTGCTGGCTCTAAAGAAGAAGCCAAATTGATTGTTATGGAATACAAAGGCAGTGCCAAAGCCAGCAGTAAACCCTTCGTCCTCGTAGGCAAAGGCATCACTTTCGACACTGGTGGCATCAGCCTCAAGCCAGGCGGCGCTATGGATGAAATGAAATTCGATATGTGCGGTGCGGCAAGCGTCATCGGCACTATGAACGCCATCGCCGAACTTGGTCTTAAGATCAATGTTGTCGCAGTCGTAGCGGCAGCCGAAAACATGCCCAGCAGCACAGCAACAAAACCGGGCGATGTCGTGACCAGCATGTCAGGCCAGACAATCGAGATCCTCAATACAGATGCAGAAGGCCGCTTAGTCCTATGCGACGCCCTGACCTACGTTGAGCGCTTCAAGCCCAGAACGGTCATCGACGTGGCAACGCTCACAGGCGCAGCAGTAGCAACATTCGGCGATCAGACTACCGCCTTACTCAGCACCCATCAGCCTTTAGCGGATGAGCTGCTAGGCATTAGCCAAGACACTCTAGATTTTGCATGGCAGCTGCCACTGTGGGACGAGTATCAGCCGCTACTAGAGAGTAATTTTGCAGACATCGCGAACATCGGCGGCCCAAGGGCTGGAACGATCACAGCCGCATGCTTCTTGTCACGATTCACGAAAAAGTACCATTGGGCGCATTTGGATATCGCGGGCACGGCATGGATGTCGGGGGCACAAAAAGGCGCCACGGGCAGACCAGTTCCCCTCCTAGTAGAATACCTGCGCCGCCAGAAGGCTTAGCACTTCACAGCCCCTTCCAGTCGCCCCACTGCCCGAGAGTTTGGGGATGGGATTGGCTTTGCAGGACCATCCGCCGCAGGGATGCGGCGGCTGAGCCCCCAAGGACGGGTTCACGGCGCGTCCGGCAAAGCCAAACCCAGCCCCGAACTCGTCAACCAGAGTGAAATACACATCGGTGTAATTTCCCCTCCCCACACAAGCCCACACACCCAAACTGCGTTATACTTAACGATCACTTACAAACCCACTAGAAATCATAGTTGCAGCATTCAATGGACAAGACATACCAACCGCATCAGATCGAAAGTCACTGGTACAAACAATGGGAAGAAAAAGGCTATTTCACGCCGCAAGGGCAAGGCGATGCTTACTCCATTGTCATTCCGCCTCCCAATGTGACAGGCCGGTTGCATATGGGCCATGGTTTCCAGAATGCCATTATGGATGCGCTGATTCGCTATAACCGCATGCAGGGCAAAAAAGCCCTCTGGCAAGTCGGTACCGACCACGCCGGTATCGCCACGCAAATGGTTGTTGAGCGTCAGCTGGCGCGCCAGAATCTCACTCGCCAGGACCTTGGCCGCGAGAAGTTCACTGAAAAAGTGTGGGAATGGAAACAAGAATCTGGCGATATTATTACCCAGCAAATTCGTCGCCTCGGCTCTTCGCTTGATTGGAGCCGTGAGCGCTTCACAATGGACCCAGAGTTTTCGAAAGTCGTTGAGAAAGTCTTCATCGAACTCTACGACGAAGACCTCATTTATCGCGGCAACCGCCTCGTAAATTGGGACCCAACACTCCACACGGCAGTTTCTGACCTCGAGGTAATCTCTGAAGAAGAAGACGGCTTTCTTTGGCACTTCCGCTACCCGTTGGCCGATGGTGCCTGTACTAAAGATGGCGACAGCTTCATCACTATTGCCACCACGCGACCAGAAACACTGCTCGGCGATACTGCTGTGGCTGTAAACCCGCAGGATGAACGCTATACGGACTTAATCGGCAAATTCGTGTTACTCCCCCTTTGCGAGCGTCGCATACCGATCATTGCTGACGATTATGTCGACTCCGAATTCGGAACCGGCTGCGTGAAAATCACCCCAGCTCATGACTTCAACGACTACGAGGTTGGCAAGCGTCATGACTTAGAGATGATCAATATCCTAACCGACGATGCGGCCATTAATGACAATGCGCCCGCAGCCTACCGAGGCATGGACCGATTCGATGCGCGCAAAAAAATCGTAGCCGACATCGAAACTTTGGGCTTATTAGAAAAAATCGACCCGCACAAACTCAAAGTTCCACGCGGCGATCGCACCAACACGGTGATCGAGCCGTATTTGACCAACCAATGGTATGTGGCCGTGCAGTCCCTCGCCGACCCAGCCATCAAAGCTGTAGAAGATGGCGACATACAGTTTGTGCCTAAAAACTGGGAGAACACTTATTTCGCGTGGATGCGCGACATCCAAGATTGGTGCATCAGCCGCCAGCTTTGGTGGGGACATAGAATTCCGGCATGGTATGACGATGCCGGCAAGATCTATGTAGGCTATAGCGAAGAAAACGTGCGCGAGAAATACTCGCTGGCTTCTGACCTCAGCTTACGTCAAGACGAGGACGTGCTCGACACTTGGTTCTCTTCTGCCCTGTGGACCTTTGCGACACTCGACTGGCCCAATGACAAAGAGATGATGAAGACCTTCCACCCAACCGATGTATTGGTGACAGGTTTTGACATCATCTTCTTCTGGGTTGCCCGTATGATCATGATGACGCTGAAGTTCACCGGCGAGATCCCCTTCAAGACGGTGTATATCACTGGCCTTGTGAAAGACGAGAACGGCCAGAAGATGTCCAAATCAAAGGGCAATATTCTTGACCCTATCGACCTCATCGACGGTATTGAACTCGACGAATTGGTCAGCAAGCGCACTAGCGATTTGATGCAACCTCAACTCGAACAGAAGATCGCGAAATATACGCGCAAAGCCTTTCCCGATGGCATCACCGCTTATGGCACCGACGCCCTGCGCTTTACCTTCTATTCGTTGGCCTCCACTGGGCGCGACATTAAATTCGATCTAAATCGCATGGAAGGTTTCCGCAACTTCTGCAATAAGATTTGGAATGCTTCACGCTATGTGTTGATGAACACAGAAGAGAAAGGCATTGTTTTCCACACGGCAAAACAAGAAGCGCTGCGTGAGCAAAATTACTTCAGCCTCGCTGACCGCTGGATCATGTCACGCTTGCAAAGAACCGTTGCGCAAGTACACGAGCATATGGCCCAGTATCGTTTCGATCTTATGTCGCAGGCGATTTATGACTTTTTCTGGAATGAGTATTGCGATTGGTATTTGGAGCTTTCTAAACCCGTGTTGTGGGATGAAGAAAACCATCCCGATCACGCTCAAACGACTCGCCTAACACTGCTCTCGGTGCTTGAGGCAAGCTTGCGCTTGAGCCATCCTCTTATGCCATTTATTACAGAGGAGATCTGGCAGCGCGTTTCACCGCTGCTAGACCTTCGTGCGAATGACGAAGAGAAAAGCCTGATGATGCAGTCCTATCCGCAGGTCGACGCTACACTAATCGATGAGCAGGCAGAAGCCGACATCGATTGGGTTAAGGGGATAATCATCGGAATTCGCAACATCCGCGGCGAGATGGATATCTCCCCGGGCAAAGCGATTCCTGTACTTCTGCGCAATGGCAATGAGCAAGATCAGCGGCGCTTAGATGAAAACCGTTTGTTCTTGACCAAACTGGCCAAGCTCGAAGATATCACCTACTTAACAGCAGATGAGGAGGCACCAATGAGTGCCACACAACTGCATGGCGATGTTGAAATCCTTGTACCCCTAGCAGGTTTGATTGACAAAGAAGCCGAGGCAGCAAGGCTCGAGAAAGAGATTGGCAAGCTGGAGAAGAACTTAGCAGGGATCACCGCAAAGTTATCGAATGCGAAATTTGTCGACAATGCACCAGTGGAAATCGTTGCGACCGAGCGGGAACGTCAACGCAGCAATGAGGCGGCCATCGCCGCTTTGCAAGAAAAACTCGCTATGATCCACGCAATGGACTAAGCCCTCTAGCCCTTGTTTGAGACACTTGCATTGTCTCGAACAAGGGCTAAGCCTGCCCCTTCTTGAATTTCAATACAACTTGCAAAATCGCGCAAACTCGTGGGATAGTACGAACACGCTTTTCCCCGTAAAGTCGGTAAAATCACTGACATACGCGAACAATAACAATAATTAGGAATTCACGAACAATGAGCCATTTGCGTTGCAAGGCAAGTCGTTTAGGCATTCTCGCCAGTTTGACCCTAAGCGCTACCCTCCTCAGTTTTTCTTCCGTTTTGTTCGCTGCCGATGGGAGCGATATACCGCGCACAGCCGATGGCAAAGCCGATTTCAATGGCCTTTGGCAGACGATTGGCAATCATCACTGGGGCATAGAACCCCATAATGCCCGCATGGGACCCGACCCAAAGTGGGCCGCCATTGGGGCAATCCCCGCAGGGACCGGGATTGTCGAAGGTGGGCATATTCCCTACACCGCCGAGGCACGCGCCAAACAACAAGACAATCAAGCCAACTGGCTCGCCAAGGACCCAGTGGTGAAATGCTATATGCCCGGTGTGCCCCGCGCTAACTACATGCCCTTCCCATTTCAAATCGTGCAGTCCGATGAGCACATCATCATGGCCTATGAATTCGCGAGTGCCAATCGCATCGTTTATATGGATCAACCCGACTTCGAGGCCCCCATTCCAAGCTGGATGGGGCACTCGCTTGGCCACTGGGAAGGCGACACACTCGTCATCGACGTCACTGAACAAATGCCCGACAGTTGGCTCGATCGTTCCGGAAACCATCACAGTGAACAACTAAGGGTCACGGAGCGATACTCATTTTTAAGCCGCGACGTCATTCAGTATGAAGTGACACTGACCGACCCTGTCGTCTACACCCGCCCTTGGAAGATGACGATCCCCCTTTATAGACGGCTCGATCAAAATGCACAGATTTTGGAATTTAAGTGCGTCGAGTTTGCAGAGGAACTGTTATACGGACACTTGGTGAAAGGCGCCCAGGCGCAAGATGACGAGTAAGCGTACACAGACGAGGAAATCGCAATGAACACTCAACATCCTTTGAAACAAATGCACTTCCCGCATTTGGGCTTAGCATTACTGCTTCTAATCAACGTTAGTTGGGCCCAAGAGGGAAGCTACACTGTTCCCAGAACAAGCAACGGCCAACCAGACTTGCAAGGCGTCTGGGCGAACAACAGCACCACGCCGTTACAGCGCCCTGAATTCTTCCAGGATCGTGCCACTCTCACAGAAGACGAATATCAGCAACTCCTAGCGCGTGCGCAAGAGATTGAATCAGAGGGTGGAGATGCGCTTTTTGGAGATGGCTTCCTGAATGCGGTCATCACTGGTGAAGTGGAATCTTACGACCCCTCTACGGGCAACTATGATTCGAGTTGGATGGCCAATCGCAACATCGAACGCCGCACCTCTTTAATTGTCGACCCACCTAATGGTCGCTTGCCAGCGATGCGCCCCGCCGCGCGAGAATTTATGGCGCAACAGGCTCAAGCACGCCGAAACGGACCATCGGACTCCTATACCTCGCGCCCCTTACAGGAGCGGTGCATTACTTACGGCATGCCCTATATGCTTGCGGGCTATAACAGTTACTACCAAGTCGTACAAAGCGCTACTCATGTAGCGATCATTCAAGAAATGATTCATGACGTACGACTGATCCCCTTAGACAATTCCCCACATGTCGATGAGAGCATCCGCCTCTGGCATGGCGATTCACGTGGCTATTTCGAAGGCGACTCCCTTTACATCGAAACTCGCAATTTCTCCGATGCCAGTGTATTCATGGGTGCTCGCGGAAATCGCGTTTTCAAAGAAAAATTTACGCGAATCTCAGATGATATCTTGCAGTATGAGTTTACAATGCAGGACGATGAGACTTGGGAGCGCCCTTGGACTGCCGTCGTCAACTACACTCATAGTGAAGACCCAATCTACGAATACGCGTGTCACGAAGGCAACTACGCTTTAGAAGGCATTTTATCAGGGGCCCGGGCAGAAGAGCGCATGGCCGCCGAACAAGCTCAATGAATTAGACTTGGGCACACGACTTTTCTATTGCTTGTTCCTACTCACGCATTTTTCTGGCATTACACTGCCTGTGGTCCACTAAGGGGATTCGCATGAAACTCATTGTTCAATTGTTTGGCATTATTATTCTCGTGCCCTTAGTCGCCATTGGCACTCTGCGATACAAAAACCAAGATGCCGATGGCCCTTCAGTTTTATTTCCTGGTGGCCAATTAGTTTCTGGACCACTGTACACCGGCTCCGAACCCGACTGGAGTTTTGCGGACAATATTCAGACGATCGAATTGCAACTGACTGACCCAATAAGCTCTCGCTATGTGTGGGTACTACCCGTTAACGGCCGGCTCTATGTCGCCTCTGGCTATATGAACTCGTTTCTCGGTCGAATATGGAAGCATTGGGCTATACAGGCAGACGAGGGCAACGGCGAAGCCGTCATTCGCATCAACGGCACCCGATACCAGCGGCGGATCGTCCGTATTCGCCAAGGCAATGAGTTAGATGGTGTTGCCACCGTAATGACGAATAAGTATGGTTCTCCTACCACTCGACAACAAATAGAAGCCGGAAACACATGGGTATTTGAATTAACTGCGCGAGGTCGCCCATAATGCGATGGACTAACTATATAATGCTCTGTATCGGGCTATCGGCGATTATTTTCGTCTCCGTCATGTTTGTCCCAGCGGTGGCTAATGCCATCGAGACAGAGCTTTTGTCGTTCTTATCCACTAATGCCCGCTAAGCGATGTGCTGGGCTGCCCACTAGGTAGCGAAATAAAGTGAATTGGTTAGAAGTATCATCTGCCGCCATGACCCTGTTCTTGGTAATGGACCCAATCGGTAATGTGCCAATATTTAATGCGGTTTTATCTAAACTGGATGAAAAAAGGCGTTCGCGTGTCGTTGCTCGAGAACTTTTAATCGCCCTATTCATTCTTCTAGGGTTTCTATTCGCGGGCAATGCCATCCTCGCCTTTCTTGGACTCTCGCAGTCTTCATTGAACATCGCCGGCGGTATACTGCTATTTATCATTTCCCTACGAATGATCTTTCCTAGCCATCACTCTGGCGATGAAGAGAATGAGGACGAAGAACCGTTTATTGTTCCCTTAGCAGTGCCCTTAACGGCAGGTCCATCGACTATCGCCATTTTACTTTTGTTAAGCTCCAACCAACCCGAACGCTTACTCGAATGGAGTATCGCCCTATTCTTAGCTTGGGGAGGTGGCACCGTGATTCTCTTAAGCTCGCCACAATTGCTTCGCCTCATTGGCAACCGAGGGTCTCGTGCGCTGGAACGCCTGATGGGCATGATCCTTGTACTCTTAGCGACCCAAATGTTACTCAATGGCATTAGAGATTTTATCGAAAGCCTCTAAGTCATCGGGAGTTATCATGGCAGCACGCAATAATACATCCGAGCACTTGCTTATCGTCCCTCTCAGCAAAGCTAAATTCCCAGACCTGCTCGCGCATCTTAAACGCCATTTTTCGGAATCCGGTGCAGACGACTTTTATTTCACGCCCTATGACCCTGATGACCCAATAGGCCCCAGTGGCGTCGATTTCGATAAAGTAGACTTACCCATTAGTGCCCCGCATTGGCAGCGTTGGTTTATCGCCATCGACCCTCAAACCGGCAATGTATGTGGCCACCTTGATCTAAAAGCAGACGGATTGCGCACGGGTTCCCATCGCTGTGTGCTGGGCATCGGCATGGAGGCTCAATACAGGGGCATCGGCTTAGGTAAAATTTTGATGAAAACTGCCATCGATTTTGTGCGCAGCCAAGCCAGCTTAGACTGGATAGACCTCATGGTATTTGGGCATAACAAAAATGCGCAGGCATTGTATAAATCGTTTGGCTTTTCTCAGGTCGGCATCGTCCATGACCGCTTTCGCATTGGCCAGACTAAAATCGACGATGTCATCATGACGCTAAAAATTCGCTAAAGGAGCCTGCTTTGGGCAGCAAGTACCAATCTTTAAATGACAAGCTGAGCGATTTTATTGCGGCCCAAAAAATTTACTTCGTCGGCACAGCAGCCAATGAAGGGTCCGTGAATGTCTCACCAAAAGGGATGGACTCCTTACGCGTTCTTAGTCCAACACGCGTGGTATGGCTCAATGTTACCGGCAGCGGCAATGAAACGGCGGCTCATCTAATCGACAACCCAAGAATGACGATCATGTTTTGTGCCTTCGATGGGACTCCAATGATTCTGCGCCTCTATGGACATGCCCGCGCCATTCATCAAGGGGATGCCGACTGGGGATCAATGTTGCAATTGTTTGAGCCCATTCCTGGCGCTAGGCAAATCTTCGACCTTACTATCGATTTAGTGCAAAGCTCTTGCGGGATGGCCGTTCCTTACTACAGCTATGACGAGGACCGCACGCTGCTAAAAAGCTGGGCATTGAAAAAAGGGGACTCCGGAATTAAGAAATATTGGGAGACCAAGAACCACATCAGCCTTGATGGCAAACCGACATTAATCGTTGAGAAATCCCGTCAATCTCAAGAAAAGTAGACTCGCTTCACAGAATTAGATCCATTACTACGCGACACTCACAGGCATTCTTCATTCCTGTAAGTACAGCCTTATGCGCGGACTATTCATTTGTTTTGTGTTGTTCATTGCCTTCGTCAAAGGATTGTCGACAATGGGCACGCCTATCGCCCCTTCCCCTGCAGCTATGCCCAGCAGCACGGTGACGGAGCTGATCTCAAACTCATCAAACAGCCACAGTGTTATTCAAGCCGCACCGCGTGAGGAATTTGTTTGTGACGGAAGAGAATATTGTTCGCAGATGACCTCGCGGGCAGAGGCACAATTCTTTGTGCACAACTGCCCCAATGTCAAAATGGATGGTGATGACGACGGCCTAGCTTGCGAAAATGACTCACGTTTCTAGCTCGCGAGCAGGACTTTGAGTGTCACTCCCTGAAACTCAATCACATCGCCGCCCACAATTTTACGACGCTTACGGGTTTCAACTTCTCCGTTCACCCGCACATCTCCCGCGCCGATCATCAGCTTCGCCGAACCACCATTCTCGGCCAGCCCTTCAAATTTTAGTATTTTATATAGCTCTACCGGTTCTTTATTGATCTCGACTTCACGCATACAAACACCTTTTTGAACTCAATTTCATTCAGTCTCCTCGAAAAGCCGCTTCAAGATCGGCAATAATTAACTTATCCATAGTCATCATCGCTTGCATAGCGCGTTGCTGGGCAGCAAAGTCGGTACTGCGCATCACCTCTGCCCAAAACTTTGGCACTATTTGCCACGCCACTCCATATTTGTCTTTTAGCCAAGCACATTGCATCGGCGCGCCGCCGTCTGCGCACAAACTATTCCATAAATGATCGATCTCAGCTTGGTCCTCACACTCAACGGAAAGTGAAATCGCTTCATTGAAGGTAAATTCCGGTCCCCCATTAAGCGCTTGTACGCGCTGTCCTTTTATTGTGAATTCCACCATCAGTGCACTACCGGCTGGAAAACGCATCCCTTCTCCATTACGCAGCACTAAATCAATTGCAGAGTCTTTAAACAAACTGACATAGAATTGCGCGGCCTCTTCAGCCTGACCGTTAAACCACAAACAAGGTGCTAGATTATTCATGTATAGTCACTTCCTTGGTTTTATTTGCCTACTAATGAGAATAAAACACCCTGAGGATCAATTGCATTGATAATTAAATCTCCACCTGGCACTTCTGCTGGACCATGGACAACTTTACCCCCTAAGGCCTGTACTTTCTCGACAGCGTCTTCAATGCTAGGCACACGAAAATAGAACGACCATAAGGGTGGGCCAGATTCATCACTCGCTTGCATAATTCCGCCAAAGCCCTGCTCATCTCGTTCGATGAACTTATAGATGCCCATCGGGCCCATGTCCATTTCGAAACCCATAGTCCAATCAAACTGCTCACTATAGAATTTCATCGCGCCACTCATATCCTTTGCAGCCAATTCATTCCAGCCGCAATGGCCCACTTTATTCGCAGCATAAGCGTCACTGGGTTCGTCGGTTGCGCCACGCATAATATAAAAAGGGATACCATCTAAATCGGTCAGCATAGCAATTCGGCCGACCTCTGGAATCTGCGTTGCTGGCATCAACAGCTGCCCACCGGAGGCGACAATTTTTTCAATGCTGGCGTCCACATCATCGACGGCAATATATCCCGCCCAGATGGGTTTACCTCCCGCATCAATAGCCTCTTGTGGTATCCGCATCAACCCACCTATAGGGGATTCCCCCGCGAAGGCCAGCCGATAATCCATGCCGGGCATCTCAGAGTTCACAATTTCCCAACCCACTACGGCACTGTAAAACGCCTGCGCTTTGTCGACGTCAGTAGTCAGCAACTCATACCAGATAAAATCCCCATGTCTATTTCGCATTTGCAAGTGCCTCCTAGTTTGCACTGACGTCTAAAATTGGCCCGATGCCACCTTCAATCTACCGAGATTAGCCATTGTATGCTCCTTAGCGCGCAAATGAAGTATTACAGTTTGTAATGATTCAACCCTTTGCTGGAGCAAAGCTCTAGTGCAAGGTATATTAGCGCACTAGCATTGGCTCAAATAAAAACAGGAATTTGCCTTCAAAATGTCTCAACTTTCTTTTCGTACTATTTTGCTGGCGGCCTGCCTAGTAGTTTTCAGCGTTACTTCCCTTGCCCAAACCCCTTATTCAACGGATATTCAACTGCAATGGCTCGAAGAAGTACTGCCACAGGCAGAGTTTTTCTCCGAGAAAGAACTCGGCGAAGCCCCTGTGTACCGAGGGTTTCGTAATAATCCAACGACTGGCGAACAAGAGCAAGTTGGCTTTGTCTTCATGAACCGCGACTATCCCCCAATGCGGGTAGGCTATGCAGCACCTATCGATGTCTTGGTCGGCATGGACATGAACGCAGTTGTCACCCGCATGAAGGTACTGGATTATTATGAATCCTATATGTATTCGCGCGGGGACTTTATCGACAATTCAGTCTTTCTTTCGCAATTTCGCAATAAGCCAATCAGCGATAGATTCAGAATCTATGGTGATGTTGATGGCTTGAGTGCCGCCACAGCCACTAGCACGGCAATTGCACGCAGCGTTGGTGAAACGGCACGACGAGTGGCTCGGGTTTACTTAGGCTACGGAGAAGGCAATGAGGCGGAACAAAACTCCACCGAGAATGCCAAAATCCTCCTAGAACAATATTCTTGGAATAGCCTGATTGATCAAGGCATCATCCGACAACTGCATTCTACTAACGCAGAAGGTGATCCCCTTACCTTATCGTTTACCTACATGGGGCGACGCGCATTAGGGGAGTATTTCATTGGTGATACTAACTATGAGCTAGTCGAGTCCGATGCCTCATTTAAGGCCACCGGCGATGAGATGATGCTGATCGCCCCTAGTGGCCCTGGCGCTGGGGAGACCTTCCGGCAATTTCCTATGTCTGTGAAACAGGGCGAGCTTACCCGCTATGTGGCCGGCAATCGCTATAGTAACGCAGGCAACGCTAGCTCTGGTGCTATCGTTGGAAATGCCCCTTATGGCGTCGCACTGATCATGCACCCTGACTTTGATATCACCGAGCCTTTCACATTGATCTACCACCCTCCAGGTTTAGATGAGGATGTCTCGGTCGATTATTCGCTCAGCGGGGTGGGTTTGACTCTTGCCCGCAATGAACTGGTACTATCCGAAGAAGAGCTACTCGCAGCGCGCCTAGTGGATGCATCGTTTCTAACACGCTTGCGTCTCGCCCCACCTTGGGGCATTACCCCCATGAGCGATGTGGTTCTATTATTTGCATTATTGGCCTTAGTAATGGCCGCATTCTTAACGAAGAAAGAAAGCCTTCGCTGGGCAGCTCTAACAGCCACACTATTGTACTTAGGCTTTTACAAAAACGGCTTTCTGTCCGTCTCGCATATCACGAGCGTTATCAAACTAGGGCCAGAGGCACTGACCAACAATTTGACCACGTTGATCATTGCAACTTTCACCATCATTACGACTTTAATATGGGGTCGGGTCTTCTGTTCCTCATTATGTCCTTTCGGCGCTGTGCAAGATTTTATCGCTCGCTTTTCTCCCAAAAAATGGCGTATTAAGGTCCCGCAGAAAATTCACGACAATGCGCTTTATATTAAATACGGCATCTTGGCATTTATTCTGCTGACCGCGATGGTCAACGCGAATCTGAGCATTTTCCAATACTTCGAACCTTTCGGCACACTGTTCTTCTTCAGCCCGTCTGCATTATTGTGGGTTATCCTCATTGCCATATTGGCCGCGTGCTTTGTCATCGAGCGTTTCTACTGCCGTTACGTTTGCCCCCTTGGTGCTGCGCTAGGCATTGTGTCTATGGTCAGCCCGCTGCGTATTAAGCGCGTCCCGCAATGCACGATGTGCAAAGTCTGCGAACACGCTTGCCCAACAGGCGCTATCCGCGCCGAAAAAGTCGATTTCAAAGAGTGTGTACGCTGCGATGTGTGTGAAAGCAAACTCATCCAACTCGCAGGTACGTGCCGACATTCGATGGATGAAATTGGCCGCCGCCGGAAAGAGAAACAAGTTGTGAACGTGATCGATTTGGGAGCTGCCACAGCCGTCTAAGTAGTCGTAGTAGCTCCATCCCCCAACTAGTACAAGTTGCAAGGAGCCAAAGATGAAACCACTGCTCATTATTCACGGTTGGAGTGACGAGGCGAGCTCCTTCGTAGCGCTCGCTAAGGCCATTGAAGAAGCAAGCAATCGAGACGTATCGTCCCTATTTCTTGGCAATTACATTTCCTTAGACGACGATGTGCAGATGCAAGACCTAGTACAAGGCCTTGCACGTGCGTGGAAGAAAGAAGGCCTGCCAACCGCTCCTAAGTCTATCGATGTCATTATTCACTCCACTGGCGGCCTAATCGTACGCGACTGGATGGAAAGCGTTTACACACGCCATCAACTGCGCCCACCGATCAATAATTTACTGATGTTAGCGCCAGCAAACTTTGGCTCGCCCCTTGCCCATAAAGGCCGCGCCATCTATGGGCGGGTAATCAAAGGCTTCAATGCCAATAAACGCTTTCAAACTGGCTCTCATATACTCGATGCTTTAGAGATGGGCAGTGACTATAGTTGGGATTTGGCTCAGCGCGACCGATTTGCCGAAAACCCAATGCATGTTACTGGTGTACGTACCACAGTCATTGTTGGCAATACCGGCTATAGCGGGATAAGTTCACTGGCCAATGAGCTAGGGTCCGATGGCACTGTATACGCCGCCACTGCTAATCTTAATTGCGCTGCAATCGAGATTAGCTTTCCAAGCGGAGACAAAAAACCCCATGTAAGCAGCATCAAAACATCCAAAGGTGATACAGCCTTTTTAGTCATGGATGGTTTTGATCACTCCTCGATCGCTTTTAAGGACCCAGAACACAAAGACAACGAAGCTTTGCTAAGGTTTATACTGAAGGCACTCGAGATCAAAAACACGCATGACTTTAAACAATGGATTACAGAGTGTGACTCACATACACGCTCTGTTATGGGCCAATATGACAATGCAAGGGATGCGCATAAACACGGCTTTCAGAATACTGTTTTTAGAGTGCGCGATGATCACGACTTCGATGTTCATGATTATGTGATCGAGTTCTACAACGACGCCAGCAAAGGCAGTAGTGACAAACTAGCGGAACAATTTAATAAAAAGGCCGTCGTGAAAGTGCATGCATTCAAAAGCAACGCCTCATTTCGCAGTTTTATGATCGACTGCTCCGCGCTCTATCGAATTCTCAAAAACCAGGCGAAAATTCTGAATATTAGTCTATCGGCCATGCCAGATTTAAATGACTCTCGAAACTTAGTGGGGTATCGTAGCTTTGACAACGATGACATTGGAGAACTGGCCTTAGCGGCAAACAAAGTACAGGGTTTTTTCCAATCCAACCGCACCCTATTTGTCGACATTCGATTATGTCGGGAACATAAAAACGAGTTATTCTGGATCAAGAATCTGGATGCCATTGATTAATCGACAACAAATCACTAGGAGTGAAGAATGAACTCTATTGTAAAACGCATTGGCCTGACATTATTGGGGGCATTTTTTGGGTTTAGTTTACAGGCCGCCGATTCCGGTTGGATCACCTTGATCGATGGTGAAAATGGGATGGAGAATTTTTCAATTGTCGGTTCTGCTAATTGGAGTGCCACCGATGGGGCGTTACAAGCTACGGAAAGCCCAGGCACTTCGTTCCTTGTCACTAACGAGTCCTATGGTGATTTCGAGCTACATATTGAGTTTTGGGTAAGCGACGACGCCAATAGCGGAATTTATATGCGCTGCCAAGATATAACAGGCATCACAGATCGCAACTGCTATGAAGCCAATATTTACGATCAACGCCCAGACTTGTCCTTTGGCACTGGTGGCATTGTGCACATCGGCCCTGTTTCCGAGCCATTCCCTAAAGTGGGAGGTCAGTGGAATACGTATCACATCACTCTTGATGGGGAGTCACTCACCGTGGTTTTAAATGGCGAACAAACAGTCCACGCGATGGATGATCAATTTGCGCAAGGCCCTATTGCGTTGCAATGGGCCCGCGGGACCGTGCGCTTTCGTGCCATGCGAATTAGGCCTTTATAAGCGCCAAATAGAAGTGCTTGCGTAGACAGTTGACCTACATCAACATAAAGACTGTCTACGCCCTTCTCTCCGCCTTTGCCACACTGGCAGTTTTCACATATAAACTTCTATTTTCAATGAGTTAGACGAGACACAAGCTCTCTACTGCGACAATATGTCACAGGCCGATACCCCCCCTTCTTTGTTAGGATGTTACCTTAAGTAACTCTATGACAAGGATTATCTATGAAACAGTTTATCCAATTGACACTACCTGCCTGCATACTTGCTGCCAACGCCGCCTATGCCCAGCCGCAGAATGTCGAAGAGATTATTGTTGTCGGGGTACAAGACACCCATACCGTACGCACAGACGACACAATGGTCGCACCTGCGGATACAGCCGAACTACTAAAGAGAATGCCTGGCGCTAACGTCAATAAAAATGGCGAACTTACCGGTATTGCTCAGTACCGCGGCATGTACGGAGACCGAATTAACGTCTCCATCAATGGCACTCACATCAACTCCGGTGGTCCCAATGCGATGGACGCACCTCTGCACTATGCGCCTGTGGCGTTAATCGAATCACTATCGATCAGCCGCGGCATTGTGCCAGTAAGCATGGGGCAAGAAACAATCGGCGGCCACATGCACGCCGAAACCTATAGCGGCGAATTTGGAACATCCGATTCTTTTGAATTTGCCGGCCGCGCCTATTTCGGTGGTCAAACAGTCAATGACGGACAAGTGGGCAGCTCCTTGCTCTCTCTTGCCAACCGGAATCACATTTTCCGCACGTTTTTAATGCATGAGAAAGGTGACAATTCTGAGTTCCCCGGCGGGACGATTCTGTCTTCGGAATATGACCGAGATCGTTGGGACATAGGCTATAGCTACCAGCAAGGCGACCATGAGTTCAGTGTTGATTTTGCACGCAACAACACACTCCACGCCGGCACCGCCGCATTGCCAATGGACATCTTGGCATTGGACAGTGATCTATTCCGCGCTAAATACGAGTACAACGGCGTCGACTACCGTATTACCGCGCAATACTCCAACGATGACATCCTGCACATCATGAGTAATAACCAACTGCGCCGCCCACCTCAGACTGCCGCTGGCACGCCAGATGGCATGCGTTTTCGAGACGCACTCACTACCAGTGACAGCCAAGGCTTCTCCGTCAAAGTGGAACGCGATGTTGATAATGGCGTGTGGAAAGTAGGCTTGGACGGCAACCTCGCCGAGCATAACGCCTTGATCATGAACCCTAACGTTGCCGCTTTTTATATCGACAATTTCAAAGACATAGAACGTGATGTACTAGGCGTTTATGTAGAGCGAGAGATGTCGATTGGCGACGACATGGGTTTAGAATATGGCGTGCGCTATAACCGCGTGACCACCGATTCTGGACAAGTCGGCGCTAACCTCAATCCGATGAATGCTGCCGCCGGCATGCCATTCATGATGAACAATATGGCGCAGATGCTCTTGAACCGCTTTAATAACAGCGACCTTTCGCAGAGCGACGGGAACCTGGATTGGTTCACACGCCTGAGCATCGAGAGTGGTTTCGACACCACATGGTATGTCGGTGCGGCACGTAAATCACGTGCCCCATCCTATCAAGAGCGTTACTTGTGGATGCCACTGACTTCAACCGGTGGTTTGGCCGATGGCAAAAACTATACGGGCAACCCAGACTTAAAGCCTGAGGTCGCCCACGAGATTGAAGTCGGCTTTGACTACGATGGCGATGCAGTTTCTATTTACCCCCGCCTTTTTTACCGCGACGTGAGCGATTTCATTCAGGGTGTGCCAAGCACTGATATGATGTCGATCAATTTTGCGCAGATGATGGCGAACATGGGGATGGGCGCACCGGACCCATTGCAGTTTGCCAACGTCGATGCAAAATACTATGGCTTCGATGTCGAGGCATTGTTCGAGTTAAGCGATAGCATCAACCTTCGCACTGTGGCCAGTATCGTGCGCGGCCAGCGTAAAGATATCTCGGACGACCTCTATCGCATCTCGCCAGACAATATGTTGATCGCCTTGGATTACCACCGTAACAACTGGTCTACGAGTTTTGAGACTGCGTTTTACGCCAATCAAGACCACGTCTCGGAGACTAACCTCGAAGCCAAGACTGGCGGTTATACTGTCGTGAACCTCACGGGGCGTTGGAATGTCTCTCCAGACTTAGAGCTTGGCGCTGGTATCAATAATCTTCTTGATGCCGAATATGAAGATCACCTCGCGGGTTATAATCGCGCTTACAACCCTGAGATTGCCATTGGCGATCGACTTCCAGGCTTGGGCCGCAGCCTGTACGCGCGAATGATGTGGTACTTCTAAGCTAACCCCCACTCAGAGCGCCTACTATTTGCACACGAGCATTGGGCGCTACAGGTGCGGCAAGGTCTCGCACCATTTGTTCACCGATAAACATGGCAATATGCCGACGTATATTGCCATGTTCATCGACCACCCTGAACGCGAGCCCGCGATGACGGCGTTCAAGCTCAGCAATGACATCTGCAAGACAGAGATCTTCCCGCTCAGTTGCCATCGTTAGTTCACGCTTTCCCTGCGTATAGTCGTCCAATTGGGACGGAAGGAAAACTCGAATCACGGGATGTTCACCACTTCAATCGAATAGATTTGCGGCAAGTCCAAAGCAATCACTTGCCAGCTCTGGCCACCATCCATACTCCCCCACAATTGGCCATTGCTAGTGCCTAAGTACACACCAACGCTGTCTTCTTGATCTACGGCCATGCATTGGCGCTTCACTGTCCACCAAGCTTGCTCTTGCGGAAAGCCTTTATCTTGGCGACTAAAACTTGCTCCCCCGTCATGGGAACAATAAACGGCGGGCTTACCGTCGGGGCTAGTGCGCGGCCATTGTCCTGAACCGTCCATCGGGAAGACCCAGATCGTGTCTGGGTCACGTGGGTGCACGACAATCGGAAAACCTATATCTCCCACTTCTTTTGGCAAATTGTCGCCAATTCGCGTCCAGCGGTTACCTTCGTTTCTATCAAGGGCATACAGCCCACAATGATTCTGGTGATAGAGCCTGTTGCTTTGCACAGGGTGCATAATCAAACAATGCGGATCATGCCCAAACTCATATTCAGTCCCGTCTTCTTTAGGTGGATAGAAATCCATGGCCACGCCACTGTTCAGCGCTTGCCACGACTCACCCGCATCAACACTTTCGAATATTCCACCGCCAGACATGGCAATCAATAAGTGCTTTTTATTCTGTGGGTCAACAATTATGGAATGCAATTTCGGACCATCGGGTGTGCCATCTTTGTCGCCCCCTCGCCACTCGAAAAAATCTGGATGATGGTTAAACCCTAGCACCTCCTGCCAAGTGCCTCCGCCATCGACAGATTTGAATAGGCCTTGCGGCGAAGTGCCCGCGTACCACACATTAGGCTCACTCTGATGCCCTTGGCTTAGCCAAAACACATGATCAACACTGCGGGCAGCCCCATTGGGCTCCACTGAAAACGCCGGAGGCGAACTGGCTTCACGCCAGCTAGTACCGGCGTCATTAGAGATAAAAATCGAAGGCCCAAGGTGGCCACTTCCCACCGACATTAAGCGCACGGCAGGGTCTCGCGTGTCAGCTACAAAATGACTCACAACCGCGCCTAAGTGCTGCGGGCCATTGATTTTCCAGGCAGATCGATCGGCATTGCTGTCGATGATCCATGCTCCTTTTCGAGTACCTACAAGTAACTGTTGCCGACTCATCGTGTTTTCCCCTTATTATTTTGACTACAACGCTAGCAAATCTCTTCGTCTTCTCACAATAAAAAACTTCTGAAAGGTCATTTTCCCCTCATATTGTGCGAATATTGCCCGCGACTTTATCGACAATAGTCATTGAGTAAGCGATCGGCCGAAACCTTAGGGAAAATGTTTCCATGCCTTTGGCTAGTTATATCTCCAAACGAAATAGAAGAGGAAAAAGATTTGAGCAAGTTATTCGAAGCAATACAGATTGGCGACCTAATACTCCCCAATCGCATAATCATGGCACCACTGACTCGTTGCAGAGCCAGTGCAGGACGAGTTCCTAATGCGCTGATGGCGAAGTACTACGAGCAACGCGCTAGCGCTGGCCTCATTATCAGTGAGGCCACATCGGTCACCCCAATGGGCGTTGGTTACCCCAATACGCCGGGCATTTGGTCTGATGAACAGGTCGAAGGATGGAAGCTAACAACAGATGCAGTCCATAAGGCAGGAGGCCGCATTGTATTGCAACTTTGGCATGTGGGCCGTATTTCCGACTCAATGTACCTAGACGGCCAAGAGCCCGTTGCCCCTAGCGCTATCGCCGCCAAGGGCCATGTTAGCCTCGTTCGACCTGAGAGGCCCTACCCAACCCCGAGAGAGTTAAGTGGTGATGAAGTTGCACAAGTCATCGAGGACTACCGCAAAGGCGCTCAAAACGCTAAGAAAGCCGGGTTTGATGGCGTTGAACTACACGGGGCAAATGGCTATTTGCTCGACCAATTCTTACAAAGTTCCACCAACCAGCGCGATGATCAATACGGTGGCAACTTAGAGAATCGTGCACGCCTCATGCTGGCGGCCACCGATGCGGCTATCTCTGTTTGGGGTGCTGAACGTGTCGGAGTCCATCTTGCCCCTCGTGCCGATGCGCATGATATGGGTGACGACAATCTCTCTGAGACTTTCACCTATGTGGCCACGGAACTCGGAAAACGTAAAATTGCGTTTATCTGCACTCGTGAACATTTTCAAGCACCCGCACTAACGCCAAAACTCAAAAAAGCCTTCGGCGGGCCTGTGATCATTAACGAACAGATGAGCAAGGAGCAAGCACTAGAGTTGATTGAGAAAGGCGATGGCGATGCAGTGGCATTTGGACGTTGGTATATCGCGAATCCAGACTTGGTAGAGCGCTTAGAAAACGACGCCGACTTAAACCCTTTGAATCAAAACACGATCTACGCTGAAGGGGAAACGGGCTACACCGACTACCCAGCAATGGCGTAAATAATCCTGCAAGCGCAGGAGCCTAAGTTGTCTGAATAGGAATTGGGGGGATAGGGCAATCGAGCGTTGCCGCTATCGCTCGGAAGACTTCTAGCTCCTGTGCACTTGCGGCGCCATCGGCGGCAATAATGATGGCACAGGCTTTCAAGAATGCTGGTTTCTGCAAGGGCTTCAAATGCACTAGCGTATCGAGTGCCGCATTAATTTGCGTGATGCTCATGGAGTCACGAGTAGGAATCGCAGCAGACTCAAGCTTGAGCATTTGCAACGCTTGTTGGTAAACAGCATTCTCATCCACTCCATCTGTTCGCCCCGCTTTCAATACAAAGGCCAATATTATTTTACACTCATCGGCCAAATGTCTAATTGCACGATGACTCGTATGATGCAGTTTATTTTTAGGCGCAAATACGGCATCTAATTGATGCAACACTACTCGCTGCAAGGCCCACTCCCATAAACTTGTGCGGCCATCGCTTTGGATTAGCACCTGCAAATTTTCTTTAAATTTCACGTATTGTTTAGGGCTTAGTTGTCGTAGCACTGGCAGGCACACATTGACCAATGGCAAACGAAACTCTTCTTGAACATGCAACTGCTTCGACACTAAACCCTGCAAGGCTTGCACTACTTCTGGGTCCGCCGATTGTTCCAAAGCGCGCAATTGCGCTGCGCGCATCTCTTCGGATTCATCTAACAACAACAGATAAATGATTGCTCTAGCACTGAACGGGTCTCGTGCGGCGGCAATGAGTGGCTCAGGAATGTTTCCTAGAATCACTTTCGCTTGTTCTAAGTTAGCCTCGTGCACATTTCCCGATTGCGCCATGAGTGAATCAATTAATGCGAGAGCGCTAAGAGCACTCATGGCTTGCGGACCTGACGGGGACGCTTGTTGTTTAGTGGTCGCCGCAGACGGCTCTTTTACATCGCGAGCGGGCAGTTCATAACTTCCATCCCACTGCGGTTGGATTTGTTTAATGCGTTTTTCCAAAGGGGGGTGGGTGGCAAAAAGCGAATTCAAAGAGCGACGCACACCATTGCCAAACAACGAGTGACTGATCTCTGAGGCGCCCGGGTTCTCAAGTATAGAGCCAGTGCTACTCGCGCCAATTCGCTTCAATGCGTCGGCGATGCCATTCGGATTGCGAGTGTATTGCACCGCAGAAGCATCGGCGAGAAACTCGCGCTGTCGGCTCACCGCCGCCTTTATCAAGTTGCCGAAAAACGTTCCCGCATAACCAATGATCATGAGGCCGATGCCAAGCACAGCGATCTGATTGCCATCCTTTGATCGTCTTGAACGTCCAGTAGTGCGGATAATGTAGTAGCCAATAATTCCGAGCACCATAATTCCGTGCAAAATTCCGATCAGGCGAATATTGATGCGCATATCGCCGTGTAAGATATGGCTAAACTCGTGCGCTATCACTCCCTGCAGCTCGTCTCGACTCAAGCTTTGAATCGCTCCACGAGTAATGCCAATCACCGCGTCATTCGTATTGTAACCGGCGGCAAAGGCATTGATCGCTTCTTCTTCAATGAGATAAACCGGGGGGACCGGCGTCCCTGAGGCAATGGCCATCTCTTCAACCACATTGAGTATCCGTTGCTCATCGAGATTATCACTGCCATTGACGATCAAGCGCCCCTGCATCATCTCGGCAATGCGCGCACCACCCCCTGACAAACTAATCAACTTATACAGTGAACCAAAGCCGACAATGGCAAGGATTGCCACGCTAACGTAGGCGAAGAGTCGCCAATCAATGCGTTGGAACATCGGCACATTGATGGTTTCGGCGAACGCCCCTAGGGCGAAGAGAATTAATAGATTGGTAATCGCAATTAAGCTAATAAGAGAGAGCACGAACAGGCCGACAAGTCTGACCGTGTTCTTTCGGGCAATATCCTGTGATCGGAAAAAATCCATGCTCGAAATCTCAGTGCGACTTTAAAATGATACTTTTGGCGCCTCTTGAATCTGCTCGCTATCAGCAAACTGCAACAAAGACGCGTCTTGACTATGCCCAAACATGCCAGCAAACACCACTGGTGGAAACGACTGTTTATAGGTGTTGTACATCATGACTTGATCGTTGAAAGACTGACGAGCGAAAGCCACTTTGTTTTCTGTGCTGGTTAGCTCTTCACTCACTTGCATCATGTTCTGGTTGGCCTTGAGGTCAGGATAGGCTTCCATGACGACATTTAAACGTCCTAGAGCAGCACCTAGCGCCCCTTCCTTGCCAGCGAGGTCTGTCATCGCTGCGGCATTGCCAGGGTTCGCAGCGGCGGCTGCTAAACCATTGGCGGCGGAGTTACGTGCCGCGATCACTGCTTCGAGGGTTTCACGTTCGTGCCCCATATAGGCTTTGGCAGTTTCAACTAAATTGGGAATGAGATCGTAGCGGCGCTTAAGTTGCACCTCGATCTGTGCGAAGGCGTTTTGATAGCGATTTCGAAGACTAACGAGTTGATTGTAAATCGCGATGGAGTAGAGAAAAACAGCCGCGACTACAGCTAAAATTACGATCATTGTAATACTCATGACGCCTCCTTAAGACAAATAGACGCGAGTAAGAGTCACCCCTTACTCGCTCCGGTATAGCTAGGGTAATGCGAGTGCAACAATACGAGCGGCTTCTCCTCGCGAGCTGACTGACATTACTAAATACTGCTTGCCATTCACCATATAGGTCATTGGCACCCCAGTGACAGTACCTGGCATCATGAGCTTCGCCACGATGTCGCCAGTCACTTTATCAAAGGCCCAGAGTGCATTTTCACCACCTGGCCCCTCACCAGCAAACAATAAGGTCTTAGTAAGAACAAGACCCGAGCGCGTAGGTTTGCCGGTGCGGCCAATATCCACGCCTTTGAGCAATGGGTGATTTTTGATCGCCTCTGGCGTGTCACCATTCGGGATTGCCCAAGCGTGCTCACCAGAGCTCATATCGATGGCGGTGATGCGGCCATATGGCGGCTTCACTAATGGGATCCCATCGACTGACGGCGTGCGACTTCCACCCTGTATATAGTCAACGCTTGAGACGTTCGGCTCATTTGTCAACGATAACACACTCGTGGCCGTGCGCGAGGGCACGTACAACATGCCAGTTTCTGGGTCATAAGCGGCACCTTCCCAGTTTGAGCCACCTGTAGAAGAGGGCAAATGCAGTGTTCCCTGCGTCCCATCCTTAGGGTCTTCAAACAACGAAGGAGGCGTAAAGACAGAAGTGCTGAAACGGAATTTCGATGCCGCCTCTTTTGCCAATGCCAATATCTCTGGAGTGAAATCGACTAAGTCGTCCTCACTAAACCCTTGTCGGTCATACGGCAGGGGTTTAGTCGGAAACGGCTGCGTGGCAGCCGTCCACTCACCAGGAACATCAGTTTGCGGCACCGGGCGCTCTTCAACTGGGAACAATGGTTCACCCGTTGCTGGATCGAATGCAAACAGGTGAGACTGTTTCAAGGTTTGTATCAGCGTTCGCTGACCACTTGGCAGTGTCGCCAAGATGGGGGCCGAAGGCGTATCCCAATCCCAAATGTCATGGTGGGTTGTCTGGAAATGCCAGAGTTTCTCCCCAGTCTTGTAGTCCAAGGCAACAGTAGAGCTTGCATAGAGGTTGTTGCCGGGACGATCGCCGCCATAGCGGTCACCAGTCGCCGATTCGACAGGGAGGTAGACCACCCCTAGTTCTTCATCGGCCGACATCGGTGCCCACACACCCGCGTTCCCCGTGTACTCAGCCCCTGCAAGCCAAGTCTCATAACCCGGCTCACCTGGCTCTGGAATTGTCTTAAAGGTCCACAGCAACTCACCAGTGCTTGCATCGAAGGCTCTAACATCGCCTTTGACATTGCTGGCAGAGACAGGACGCATGCCCACTAAGTGCGCAGCACCAGTGATTACGACGCCATCGATGGCCATAGGCATAAAGGACATGCCAATATCGATATCGTCACGGCCTGGCCCAAGACGAAGGCCTTGTTGAAGATCAACCCAACCCGCATCGCCGAAGGTTTCGATCTCATCACCGGTGTTGGCATCTAGTGCCACCAAGAAATAGCCAGGAGTGATGACAAAAATCACATCACGGCCATTGTCATTGTAATAAGTCAGGCCTTTACCAGAGCCTTTACGTGGCGCAGCATCAAAGCGCGCGCCTTCATTCGGACGCCACATCCATTGAATCTGGCCGGACTCTGCGTCCAAAGACACGACATTACGCGTCGCTCCTGCAGTCACAAACACACTGCCATTGACCATCAGTGGTGTGGTCACACTGAACGCTTCGGGCGACGGGCCAAAGGAGCTGGTATTGAACATCCAGGCAATTTCTAGATTTCTCACATTGCTGGCATCGATCTGATCAAGAGGCGCATAGCGATTGGCGTGCTCTGTGCCATTGAAATGCGTCCACTCGAAACTCGCCGCATCGGACTCTTCCACTGCTGCCGGTGTAATCGTCAAAGACTCTAGCTCTGCGAGACTGACTTGCCCGCCGGGAACAGGCACGTTTCCAGCGGATAAAATGTAGGCAGTGACATCAAGGTACTGGTCATTGGTAAGCGAACCAGGAGTTTCTGCGGGCATCGTGGTACGGATAAGGTTGTATAGCTCCCCACCACTGCGGCCCAACCAGTTCCCACGTAACCGGGCATCCATCTCCACCGGCACATGACAACGGGAACATTCGGCTTGAAATACTTCCTGACCTCTTGAGACATTAGCATCCTGCGCAATGGCAGAAGTAAGGCCACAAAGGCTCAAAAGTAGAAATACTGATAATCTTGACACGTACTCTCTCCTTACTTGTCGATTTCTAGTAAAACTTTTGCAGCGCGGGATATTACTGGGTTTGCGCCCTAACGAACAGGCGCAATTAAGGAGCTAGCCTTAAATACCAGCCCCTGTATCGCTACAAACGGTGTCATCTCTCTCAAGCAGGTAAGAGAGTTATGTCACTCTTTCATTTCGCAACGTGGATCGCTGCTTTGAATACCGTGTATTTGTTCACGGCTTATTGGCAGTGGTGCACACCCGTGGTCAGTGCCACAGATGAGATCCCACTCTGGACGTGCAAGTTGGTGGCAACCAAAACAATTGCCACCGAACTGATTAACAACTTCTGTAGTCCCGCGTACCGCTATTTTGCTACCAGTTGCGGCAACACTCAACTCAAAAAACTCCCAATCGTTGGTTTCTGGGTTCCAGCCTTCTCGGTGCTTCACCATTACCTCACTAGGAATCAACGACACCATGGAGCCTGCGGGGTAGGTTCCACCTTCGCTAGAACTAGCGACCGCCACCGTGGCGTCTAGGTCACCCAACAAATTAGATACGAAGAATTCTCCCACTTGGGTCATAGCGCCAAGGCAATCGAAGGAATCGTCGGTAATATCCAGTTGTTTGCTCGTGTCCGCAGTAAAAGCCTGTCCTGCTAACAATAGCGCTGATCCCAGTAATATGGACTTTTTCAATAATGATAACGGCATAATCCCCCCCAAAATAGTATTTTTATGACATTCGAAACCAATGAATAATAACCCTCATTACTACAAGCCGAAAGTGAAAATAAATCACAGTGATGACTAGAGTGAAATCAGCCCACCCTCAACACCAAGGAGTATCGTGGGCCAACTGGACATTACCCCCTTGGTACGGCACTATTCGGCCCGACATTAAAGACCAAGAGTAGAACAATGAGTAGTTTGCCCCCCTGTCCAAAATGCGCCAGTGAATACACTTATGAAAGCGCTGGGATATTTATTTGTCCCGAATGTGCCCACGAGTGGTCTGCCCAAGACATGGTCGAAGCGCAGGAAGAAAGCTCGACGATTACTGATTCGAACGGCAACCCATTGCAAGATGGCGACAGCGTTACCGTAATCAAAGACTTAAAAGTGAAAGGCTCTTCGCTGGTCGTTAAGGTTGGGACCAAAGTGAAAAACATTCGCTTAGTCGATGGCGACCACGATATCGATTGCAAGATCGATGGCATCGGCGCAATGAAGCTTAAGTCTGAATTCGTCAAGAAATCCTAGACCGAGCCATTGCAAGCACGCCTTGTTAGAGTAAGGGCCTATGCCTGCCTATAACACACGCCTCGATCGCTTTCTCGCAACGACATTGCACATTAATCGCAAAGCCGTGAAGCCGCTTTTGGCCGCAGGAAAGGTGTGTTTAGACGGAAAGATTGCAAGAGATTGCGACACCATCATCACGCGCTTCACCCGTGTCACCTTAGAAGAGCAGGTATTACAAGACCAACAAGCTCACTACTTGATGCTACACAAACCAGCCGGCATGTTGAGTGCCACGAAGGATGCCGCGCAATTAACCGTGATGTCTTTGCTGCCTACGGCACTGCATCTTAATCTGCATATTGTCGGACGTTTAGATAAAAACTCTACGGGTTTGCTGCTATTGAGTAATGACGGGGAATGGTCCAACTCATTAATGAGCCCGGGCCACCATGTCGAGAAAACTTATCTTGTCAGGGTTAAACACGAAATCACTCCAGAGTGTGTTGAGGCCTTCGCGAACGGCATCCATTTTCCCTTTGAAGATATCGTCACGCTTCCTGCACACTTACAAATTCTCGAACCCACTTTGGCACGAGTCACTCTTATCGAGGGGCGCTATCATCAAATCAAAAGGATGTTTGGGCGTTTTCGCAATCCAGTGTTAGGGCTACACCGTACCTCGATAGGCAAAATACAGCTCGACCCTAACCTTGCGGCGGGGCAGTACAGAGCACTTACCTTGCAAGAGATTTAGAAATTAGTGCAATGTGCCGCTTCTGGTGCTACCCCTGAACCTATGGCTACCGGCGCGGGGGCATCATAAGGGTTGATTGGCTGCGCCTGCCATGAGTCTAGCAATAACAGTAATACTACAAATCCAATACAGAAATGTGCCACTGTTATACGGCTTGGCAAAGGGTTTTCTAGGCTCATGCTCCACCCACCGGTGTTGGCATGGCGCGCAGTAATTTCGGGCGCAATTTCACCCCAATAATTGATCCGCAGAATGCCGATACAAACCATGCCCAGCCATGCAGGCTGCCTGTCGATATGCCACTGAAAAACGCGCCAACATTGCAGCCGAAAGCGACTCTTGCGCTATAGCCCAGCACCACACCAGCCACGGCGACAATCAGCCAACTTGCAGGGACCAGCGGCGCAACTTGCGCACCTGACTCTCTACGCCAACGCATCACGATAAAGGCCCCAAATATTAAACCGATATTAGTCAGAGAGGTCACATCTGTAAGGATCGACTGTTGCAGTCGTGTTGCATGAGCCGGCGCTCCCCAGAAAACATTAGCGGTTAAGTCCACCCCCGAAGCACTGACAATCTTAGCGCCCCATAAGCCAAGCCCGTACACCACCCCCCAAGACTGCCCTGCAATAACTAAGTTCAACACTGCCAAGCCTGCTAGCAATGTCGCTGCGAATAATAACCGTTTTCCAGGCAGACGCTTTCCCGGCTGGGCGCGCCAAAAGGTTAAACCGGCAACAAGGGATAACCCCAATAGCGTCACCACTAAGCCCGACACATCGCCGAACAACCCTTGCAATGTATAAGTGGGGAGAGAGCCAAGTGATGTCCACCAAGCCAAGTGCAGGCTGCCAAGAAAGCTTCCTAAGACAAAACCAATAAAAGCAATTCCCGCAATCGCATTGCCACTGCCTGCATTGATTAAAGTACCAGAACCGCAGCCCATTACGATCTGCATGCACAGACCAAACACGAACGCCGCGCCGACCATAGCAATTCCGATCGGGGCGTAGGCGCCGTTGAGTTCATTCGGGAAAGCCGCAAGTAGAGGAAAAATTGCCGTAGCGCTCAAAGCGATTGCGAGAAGTTGGGCGCTTAGACCGCGGCCGTCGCGGTCATTGACGATCGCTCGCCAAGGCCCCGTAAAACCAAAACGCAGCCCTTCCAACACAAAGCCAAAACCAAGACCAATAATCACCAAGAAGGCAGAGCGCGGGCCTGCAATGGCGAACGTTGCACAGACTAACGCGACACAAATAATCGCCAACCAAACGCGGCGTTTAGCGATAACACTGGTATTTGTGGGCACGCACTAAGCTCCCAGTAAGGAACCGAACCAATCAGCTGTCATACGCCAATAATGCTTCAAGCGATTAGGCTCGTTGTCCATCGGACGATTCGCCATACTCCACTCAGTCATGCTCTCTGCATAGAGTTTTGTATTTGGGACGCCTTGGAGTTCACTTAGAACAAACCAATTAATCGCAGCCAAATGCCCTGTATTACAGAAAGATACCGTCACAGACGCTGCGGGCTGACTTTGGGCTGCAAGAATCTCACTCACTTGCGCAGCAGGTTTTACGCGGCTGCCTTCGAAAAGCGAGGTAAAACTGAGA
The DNA here is from genome assembly GCA_947259995.1 of uncultured Pseudomonadales bacterium. Taxonomy (GTDB): domain Bacteria; phylum Pseudomonadota; class Gammaproteobacteria; order Pseudomonadales; family Pseudohongiellaceae; genus UBA5078. The sequence continues at coordinate 157,543 of CAMYOK010000002.1, forward strand.
TTGCTTGCCCCTTTTATGGTGCCGGGCATACCCGTCGAAGAGCTTAAGCCTTCATAAAAGTCTGGCGTTCGAGCATCGAGCAATCGTCCACTGTTGTTTTCCACCATCTCCTCTAATTCAGCTGTGCGCACTCTGTATTGGTCGCTCCACTGCGGCTGAAAGCTCGATGCAGCAACGCGATGGGTTTGTGTGCTGACAGGAAGGTTAGCTGCAGACCAAGCGCTAAATCCACCATTGAGCAGCGCTAGATTCTTAATCCCTAGAGACTTTAAGGTCCAGTACACTCTTGCCGCCGCGCCAAAGTCCGCCGAGTTACTTCCAGCATGTACAACGACTACCGGAGTATCTGCGTTCAAACCCAAGCCCTGCACAATGGGAGTTAAAGTTTCAATTGAACTTACGGCGCCGGGGTTCTCACGTGGGCCGCGGAACTGCGCATAGGGCGCAGGGATAGCTCCAGGGATATGCCCTTCTTCATAGTTGCCCGTCACCTGCAGAATACGCACTTCCGGCGTTGCTGCCAGTATATTGGCCAGTTGCGCAGGCTCTAATAAGGCGGTCCAGCCTTGCGGTGCGGCCGCTGCAGATAGAGGGAGGGAGAGGGATGCCACTAAGACCAACAGGCAAACACGCGTTAAAAAATTCATAATACAGCTCCCTCAAATCGCGATTCTTTAAACAAATTGTAAAGTGCGCTAGTTGTACTCCGACATCCTCCTAAGTGCAAGTATTTGATACAGTTTATCTAAAAAACATTCAACACCCTTGCGGTGACTCAACGCGAAGCGGAATAAGGTTTTGGCTTACAAAAACCTATAGACACGTTTACACTGCACTGCCAGTAGCGCAGCCCTCACAGCGAAGATAGAGTCCTCAGAGAATGATCACGCCCGTCACCACAAGCGATGCCGCACAGATCTGCGAAATTTATAACCATTACATTGATACGAGTGTGATCAGCTTTGAAAGTACTGCCGTCAGTACCGCTGAGATGTGCTCGCGAATTACCACTATCGAACAACTTAATCTGCCGTGGCTCGTTGCGAGAGATGCTGGGGAAGTCGTGGGCTATGCCTATGCAACGCAGTGGAAAGCACGGCACGCCTATCGTTACTGTGTGGAAATTTCCATCTACCTTGCCCCTAACACGAAGGCAAAAGGGATTGGCAGTGCCCTGTACGAGGCATTGTTTGCCTCCCTAAGAAAACTCGATGTCCACGCAGTGATGGCCTGCATCGCATTACCTAATGCTCATAGCATTGCCTTGCATGAAAAATTTGGGATGCGCAAGGTGGCCCACTTTGAGGAAGTGGGCTACAAGTTCGATCGCTGGCTCGATGTGGGCTACTGGCAGGTCAATCTAAAATAACGGCTCAGCGCTGCGTCGCATGCAACTCAGCAGCCACATTTTTCTCTCTGCGGGTTCGGCCCAGCCAACGCATGAATCGACGCCAAGAAAGCGCAAAGCCAGTCCAAACCATCAAGATAGACGTGAACGACACAAGCCCCGCGATGGTCTGCCCAAGCAAGCCAAGCGCCTCGCCCGTGTGTAAAAAACGCACCCAAGAACGGGCCTGTCGCCCGGCACTAAGTTGCGCAAAGGGCACCCAAGAAAGCTCCTCACCAGTGTAGGCATTCAAATTCAAATTATGGCGCTTTTGTGGTTGCCCGCCATTGCCCTCATCGATAGCAATAGCGACGGAGTCTGCGCCAGCCTCTGGCAAAGAGATAGTCATTGTATTCCACTGGGTAGAGTAGGCCTGAGCGCGTTCGAGCGTGTCCATAAGCGTTAATCGTTGTGCATTTTCAGGCACTTCCACTACGATCTCTTCTGTCGCCACGGCGCCTCGCTGCGGAGGCTCTTCACCCGCTAAGCGATATACTAGATTATTGGCCCACGTATAATTAAAGACAGTTGCAGTCGCTACAACGACGGCTAACGGAATAGCGCTCCAAAAACCGAACACGTGATGCCAGTTGAAATCTCGCGCCTGGCCTGAACGGGCATTGGGATGAAACCAGAGACGTAGGCGCATTGTGCTCCAGCGAAAGATCGCGGGCAGCCAAAGGTAAATACCACTAAAAATAAGAAACAAGAACATTAGATTGGCGATACCAGTCACGGCACGTGCATTCGCTCTACCCTCGCCAGTCACATTGAACCAGCGGTGCCAGCCTGTCACCGCAGAGAAGAAGGCATCTAAGGAGTCACTATGGGGCTCATAGGCCTCGCCGGAGTAAGGGTTAAGGATCACTTCACCTGTACGCCCTTGTCGCAGCACGACCGGAGCGGCGGGATCGGAAGCAATGACGACGCTTTGCGGTGTAAAGTTGGCGCTGCTATGTTGTGCGATCAAGGTCTCCAATGGCATTTTGCTCTGCCCTTCAGGCTCTGCAAAATAGGCCTGATCTTCCCAAGCGAGAATCTGCCGCTCGTAAGTTAAAATGACGCCAGTGACCGACATCATCAAGACCACCACTCCAGCGGCAACGCCGCAGCTTAAATGTAGCCAAAATATCGCTTTCCTAATCATTGCCTATTTTCCGTCCAATAAATAATGGCAATGATAATTATTCTTATTTAGTTTTGCAAGCGCGCTTTAGTCGCTATCTAAGCAGAACGATACGGCTCTAGAGCAGGTCGCCGATAGTCGAGCGTGAGCAAGGTAGTCTATGACTCGGAGGGTTTGGAGTGGGACTTCAATGGTTGCAACAAGGTTTCGATGCCATTGACCTTGATCTCATGCATCAAAGCAAGCTGGCGGCCTAGTTTATTTGCCGGAAAGCCTTGCTTGCTGAACCAAACAAGGTATGGCTCAGGCAGGTCGAGTAATTTTAGCCCGCGGTATTTTCCAAACGGCATCGTTTGGTTGATGGCTTCTAACAAAAGTTCTTCGTTCATAGATAGATTTAACGCTGCAGTTCGGTTGCTCGCTCCAACTCTAATATGGAATCGGCGATATCGTCTAACTTCGAACTAAGTATAGTTTGTGCGTCATACAGGCCCCGATTGTAAAAAAAGGAGCCAATCTGCTCAGAGAAGAAGTCTAATAAAAACTCTGCGTCGAACTGACCAATGTCTTGGTCAAGTTCGCTCTCAAAGTATCGTTGTACTTTCGCAACTATTTCAGCTTTTTCACTATCGGTAAATTTTATTTCCGCCATAAGTTCTAGAGGACTCCGAAGCTAACGATGGAACTCGCCCGCTCTCTCAGGTTGGTAGGTGATCTCTTCGATACGCACGTTTAACTCTCCTACCCCGGGTTTCGGCCAAGCAATAGAGTCGCCCTCTGACAAGCCAATCATCGCACTGCCTATAGGCGCAAGAATAGAGATTTTACTTCCCGAAGCATCCACATCCTTTGGATAGACTAAGGTCATACAAAACTCTTCGTCAGATGATTCGACTTTAAAACGCACAGTCGAATTCATCGTCACAACCGTCGGTGGAACACAATGCGGGTCGACAAACTCCGCCCTCACTAATTCTTCCTCCAAACTCTCTGCGATATTGCTAGCGCTATGAGGCAATGCATCAATTATTTTCTCCAGACGCTCGGCATCTAGGGTTGAGATGATTACATTCGGTTTAGTGTTCGTGTTCATTTTCATTCTCATTAAAGTCCAAAGACAAAAGTGTTCTTAGTTAAAAATTTTGCGAGGTTTTATTGCTTACGCGGTCAATTTTAAGCCAACGATGCCCACGATAATAGCGGCAATGCTTAATAATCGCAGCACAGAGGTTGGCTCGCCGAAAAGGGCAATTCCGACAAAAGCAGTGCCTACAGCACCGACCCCCACCCATACTGCGTAGACCGTCCCGATAGGCAGGGAGCGCATTGCAATACTCAAAAGGAAGAAGCTCGCGCCCATAGCCATTAGTGTTAAAACACTAGGCCAAAGACGTGTGAAACCATCGGTGTATTTAAGCCCTACAGCCCAAACAATTTCGAGAATCCCCGCGATTAATACTATGACCCAAATCATACGATTTCCTGTATTGTCGGGTCGTCCCGCAAGAAAAAATCAGCGCAAGGGTCGTCCCTTCGCTTGGGTTCAAGACAGGCCCTCACGTTACCACAAAGACAGTGGCGTTGGTCAAGCCGGTAGACCTAGGCTTTCTTGCAAAAAGTTAAAATGGTACTTTTACCCCACGCTCCGTACGTACAGCCTTACAGTTTTTTCAATGCAGGTTTCATTACCTTTCCCATTGCATTGCGAGGTAGGCTTTCCAGTAAACGTAACGTTTTAGGCAGCTTGTATGATGACATTCGTGTCTCACACCAATACTTCAGTGCTTTGTAGTCTAGTTTTTCATCCGGCTTTAAAACGACAAACGCCGTCACGGATTCTCCCCATGTTTCATCAGGCATGCCAACTACCGCACACTCGGCAATCTTGGGATGCGTCAACAAGGTGTCTTCGATCTCAAGCGCAGATAGTTTGTAGCCTCCCGATTTTATGATATCGACAGAGGAACGCCCCATGATGCGGAAGTACCCTGTCTCTCGAACTGCCACATCTCCGGTGCGAAACCATCCATCAATAAAGGCTTCTTGTGTAGCACGCGGATTGTCCCAATACTCAAGGAACACATTGTCTCCTTGTACGCGGATCTCACCAGGAATATCATCCCCTTCGATAATTTTTCCGGTCTCGTCAAATAGGGCCACTGTCACCCCAGGCAACGGCTGCCCTACCGCCCCTGCGCGGCGCTCTCCGTGGTAAGGATTAGATATACCCATGCCTATTTCGGTCATACCATAGCGCTCAAGAAGTGTTTGCCCTGTCAACTCTTGCCACTGCCTATAGAGTTTTATCGGACAAGCGGCGGACCCACTAATATTCAGGCGCATCCCTTTAAAACCGGCACATATGCGCTGCCGTTTTGCCTCCGACAAAGTATCGAGGTATGAGATGATTTTCACATAGACTGTCGGGACCGCCATAAACACCGTGTAATCTTGCATTTCAACATTACTCATAATTCGATTCATATCGAACTTGGGAAATAACTCGACCTGCGCCCCTATCCAAAGACCGCAGCACAACACATTGATAATGCCGTGAATGTGATGCAATGGCAGAAACAATGGAATGACATCATCGGCTTGCCATTTCCACGCTTCGAGCAGAGCGAGTATTTGCGCACGAATATTGGCATGAGTCGTGACGACACCTTTTGGTTTATTCGTCGTGCCACTGGTAAACAAAATCATTGCTCGGCGCTCAATCTGTAGCTCCGGCATCACCAAAATTTTGTCGCTTAATAACTCTGCCACAGTGAGGACTTGAATGTTAAGCGCCTTACATAAGGCGTGTAACGGCACCAAGGATTCAGGGTTCGAAGATATACTCAACACTAAGCGAGAAACACCAGCACTACTCAGTGCGTGTTCTAGCTCAGGCATTGCAGAGGCCGTGTTTAACGGGACTGCGATACCGCCGGCCCTCCAAACCCCTAAAAGGGTAGTGACATAGTCCACACTGGCCGGCATGAAAAATGCGATGCGCGCCTCTTTAAGATCACGCTCTTTACCAAGGAGGCCACTAGCAAAACGGTCGATTCGTTGACGCAGCTCTGTATAAGTCCAATGCGCGGCACCGTCATGCAGTGCCACACGTTCGTTACTGTAGTTAATAGCGGGAAATGGCCGCATATTTGATGTTGTCATCATAAATAAAATCCGAGATTCTTATCGACCTTACGCAAAAGCACGCACGGAAAAATACAATATCGATGGTCCCAACAAGCAACCGACGCCAGTATAGAAAGTCGCCGTCAATGCACCGTAGGGGACGAGCCGCGGATCTGTTGCTGCCAAACCACCCGCTACACCACTAGTTGTGCCCATCAAACCACCGAAAACCATAGCTGAATGCGGGTTATTGAGCCCAATCTTCGACGCTACCATCGGGGTGCCGATCATAACGAGGATCGACTTTACCACGCCAGCGGCCACACTCAAGGCAATCACATCAGAGCTCGCCCCAATCGCCGTTCCTGTCACAGGCCCAACAATATAGGTGACTGCGCCCGCCCCGATTGTAGTAATGCTTTCCGGGTCAGTATAGCCAAAAGAAACGGCGACTATCGCTCCCACCAGAAACGATGCCAATACACCAGAAAAAATCGACACTATGCCTGCTAAACCAGACTTGCTCAACTCACTAAACTGGACTCCAAATGCCGTTGCAACGATGCCGAAATCTCGCATCATGCCACCACCCATTATTCCGACCCCAGCAAGAACTCCGATGTCAGCCACCCCGCGTTGTCCTTCGGTTTCCAACCCCGCGAAATAGGCCGCGACCAAACCTAGTAGAATTGCGATTGCTGAGCCATGAATTCGACCATAGGTTAAGCGCTTTGAAATCATATAGGACAGATAAACTGTTAACCCTACAACTGTGAACGCCACTATTAATGCATTCGCTCGCAACACTTCACTAAAGGTTTCCATTACGCCCCCTTTCTTTGACGGGTTGCAATGAATCCTCAAGCGGAGGAAGCGGCGCACCGGCACCACCTATGCGACTAATCAGAGGAACTAATAGAAAGCTCACGAGAACGGCGAGGACGCCAACAATAAGCGCTAACATCCCACCATCTACAGCCGCCACGACGTTCTGGCTTGCTGCCATGGCTACCACTATGGGGATGTACATTGCACTCCAGAATTTTATACCCTCGCCAGAGTGGCCAGTGACCAGGGCTCGGGAACGCTGGGAGCCAGCGATCAACACCAATAACAGCATCGCTATTCCCACACCGCCAACATTGGCCTGCACTCCTAACAGTTGCCCAAGCAACTCGCCGACATACAAACCAACGACAAGACACGCGGCTAATAAAGCGACACCATAGATGACCATACGATTTTCCTTATTGTTATATATGAAACCATCAAAAACAGTATAACGAAGCAATACAGGCGTGTCAGACAAGTTATTTCCTTTTATACTCACCTGCACAGAGCAAGCCATTGCAGAGCAAATGAAATGGACGACTATATTGAATATTTACAAGAAGTGTTCTCTGGCTTGGGAGCCATCAGTGCGAAACGTATGTTTGGTGGCTATGGGCTCTACTACGATTCACTCATGTTTGCGCTGGTCGCCGACGGCGTAGTCTATCTCAAAGCAGACGCTGAAAATGCAAGCAATTTTACAGCGCTAGGCTTGGAGAAATTTCACTATGAAAAGGCTGGTAAATTAATGGCTATATCGTATTATCAAGCACCAGATGAACTATTCGACGATCAAGAATTAGCTGGCTATTGGGCAAGACAATCTTGGGATGCCGCATTGCGAGGCGATCAGAAAAAACGCAAACCTAAATATCTTAAATAAACTCAGAGCGCCTAGAGACAAACAATGAAAGAGTTATTCAAAACCAACCCGGTGATGTTTAGAGCAAACCCTTTGGGCTTTATTTTAGCCTTAATTCTTATCCCCGTCGGCGTAGGTATATTTATTTTTATTTATTGGTTTTTGTTGGTGCGCACAACAAGCTTCAGCATCTCAAAGGATCATGTTTTGTATTCAAAAGGGATTTTAAGTCGCACTAATGCCGAGATTGATTTGGACGGCATCCGCACAGTGCGGATTAATCAGAGCTTACTCAATCGCATGTTCGACACAGGCACGGTGGAGCTTTACACCGCTGGCGACTCGCCGGAGATTGTTGCCCACAGCTTAGCAGCCCCCAACAGCATTCGCGAATTAATAAAAACCAATCAGTCCAGTTAGCGACGCAGCTCTTTGGGCATACTGAAGACAATATGCTCTTCGACACCATTGAGCTCTTCAGGGGCTTGTTTGCAGATCTGCTGTAGCTTCTTCACCACTTGCTGCACTAACACTTCGGGTGCGGAAGCGCCCGCTGTGACGCCAAAGCGAGTCTTATTCTCAAACCAATGCGCCTGCACATCGTCGACGCTATCGATAAGATAGGACTCACACCCCAAACGTTCGGCCAACTCTTTCAAGCGATTAGAGTTAGAACTATTGGGCGAACCCACAACGAGCAATAACTCACACTCAAGCGCCAGCTGCTTAACCGCATCTTGACGATTCTGAGTGGCGTAACAAATGTCTTTCTTGCGCGGCCCCTCAATTAAAGGAAAGCGATTGCGCAACGCATCAATGATGCGCGAGGTATCATCCATCGACAGAGTCGTCTGGGTGACATAGGACAGTTTTGAAGGGTCTTGCACTTCTAGCACTTCAACGTCTTCGACTGACTCAACCAGATATATCTTGCCGCCGGCGCTGTCATCATACTGCCCCATCGTGCCTTCGACTTCAGGATGAAATTCATGCCCGATGAGCACACATTCCCTTCCCGCATTACTAAAGCCAATGACCTCCAAATGCACCTTTGTCACCAGAGGACAGGTTGCATCAAACACTTTGAAACCTCGGTGTTCCGCATCCTCCTTCACAGATTGCGAGACCCCGTGTGCACTAAACACTACGATCGACGAACGACCCTCGGAATCGACTGAGGGAATATCATTAAGTTCATCGACGAAAATTGCACCTCGCCGCCGTAAAGTATCGACTACGAATTTATTGTGTACGACTTCATGTCGCACATAGATAGGCGCGCCATAGATGTCCAGTGCGCGATTGACGATATCGATAGCACGATCAACCCCAGCACAAAATCCACGCGGATTGGCCAGTTTCACCTGTGCAGTCTTCGATGGTGCATTTGGCTCTACATGTTGCACAGCACTCATTAGCGAATCTCCATGACCTGCACATCGGCAGGAATCACTGAAACGATCTTTGCTTGAAAACGAATCTCACGCCCTGCCAATGGATGATTAAAGTCCATCACTAGGGTGTCTTCGTCAATCGATTTCACAACCCCAGGAATCTCAAATCCACCAGCATCGGCAAACGACAATACCGTGCCTGCTACGACTGGGTCCGTCGAATTGGCCAGCAATCGAGCAAACTTACGTCGCGGTAGTACCTGCACATTCTCAGGATTGAGCGCTCCAAAGCTTTGCTCTTCTGGCAACACGACATCGACTTCGTCGCCTGCGCCTTTGCCAAATAGCGTTTCTTCAAAGCCGGGCAACAAACTTCCGTCGCCAACCACAAAGCTTGCTGGCGGTTTATCGAAATTACTATCGACTAGCGTGCCATCGCTTAAAGACAGCGAAAAATTTAAGCTCACTTTACTACCGGCTGCAACCAATGCTCGCGCATTGCTTGCAGGGGCTTGTTTATCTTGCTCAGGCATAGAGACGCTTCTCTCCTTCCCCAGCAATATTATCGACACAGCGTGAGCAAAGCTCTGGGTGCTCATTATCGCTACCAACATCGGCACGATGATGCCAACAACGCACACACTTCACGTTATCAGATGCCTTGATCTGCAGTCGCAGGCCGTCCACTTCTGTTGCAGCCGCTTCACCACCCTGTGCGATTGGCAGAATCTGCGCCTCTGACACCATCAAGGCAAAACGCAGCTCATCTTCCAATTGCGACAATACGATAGTTAGCTCATCCCCACAGTAAAGTGTCACTTGTGCGCTCAGCGCTGAACCGATTAGTTTCTCACTGCGCTGTTTTTCGAGCTCTTTGTTCACCGCATTCTTGACTAACATCACTTGCTCCCAGAAGGCATCATTCATGTCCTTAGCTTCTGGCAATAGGGCAAGGCCGTCGGAGTGTTGCGTCAACAAGACTGACTCCGCACGCTCGCCTGGGATGCTCGTCCAGATCTCCTCGGCAGTGAAGCTAAGTATTGGTGCCACCAAACGGCTCAGTATCTCGACGATATGATAGAGCGCAGTCTGTGTAGAGCGACGCGCCAAACTGTCTTCTTTGGTCGTGTACTGACGGTCTTTGATCACATCTAGGTAAAAACTACCAAGCTCGATAACACAGAAGTTATGCACTTTCTGGTACACCCCTAGAAAGTGATAATTCTCATAATCTTCTTGTACCTCTTGCTGCAATCTCTGCGTGCGGCGAGTGATCCAATAATCCAAGGCCAACAAGCGCTCTGGCTCTAGCAGGTTCACTTTCGGGTCAAACCCTGACAGATTAGACAATAGGAAACGCGCAGTATTGCGGATGCGTCGATAAGAATCCGCCACACGCTTCAATATCTCTTTCGATGCCGTCATCTCACCACGATAGTCTGTAGAGGCTACCCATAAACGTAAGATATCTGCCCCGTACTCCTTAAATACTTCCTGCGGAGAGATCGTATTGCCAAGCGACTTAGACATCTTGCGTCCGTCTGAATCCACAGTAAAACCATGGGTCAGTACCTGTTTATAGGGTGCTTGCCCATGCATTGCGATAGACGTTTTCAAAGAGGACTGGAACCAGCCGCGATGCTGATCTGAACCCTCAAGGTATAAATCCGCTGGGTATGTTAACTCCTCTCTTTGCTGCAGCACTGAGTAATGCGTCACCCCAGAATCAAACCAGACGTCGAGAGTATCAGTGACTTTGCTGTATTGAGCAGCCTCGTCCCCAAGGATGTCCTCTGCACTCATTTCAAACCACGCGTCGATACCCTTCTCTTCGATGCGAAGTGCCACCTCTTCTACTAACTCTTCTGTACGCGGATGCAATTGCTGTGTTTCTTTATGCACAAACAATGTGATCGGCACGCCCCAGGTTCTTTGACGCGATACACACCAGTCGGGACTACCTTTTAGCATAAGTTCGATACGCGCCTTACCCCAATCAGGGATCCACTGCACTTTACCGACAGCATCCAGAGCCGATGCAAGTAAACCCTTCTCGCTCATGCTGATGAACCACTGAGGTGTTGCCCGATAGATCAGCGGCGTCTTAGTACGCCAGCAATGTGCGTAACTATGCACGATCTTGTTCAAGGCTAACAAAGCATTGCGTTGCTTCAATACCTCGATCACTCGCTCATCAGTTTTGTAGACGTGTTCACCCGCAAACTCACCAGCGGCGGCGGTAAAGATACCATCGTCATCGATGAGGTTCAGGGTCGCTAAACCATAGGCACGGCCAACATTGAAGTCGTCAACACCGTGATCGGGGGCAGTATGTACCGCGCCAGTACCCGCATCAGTGGTGACATGATCACCAAGGATGATCGGCACATGACGCGCCACAAATGGATGCGCGAGAGACATCAACTCTAATGCTGCGCCTTTCGTTTGGGCGAATACTTCATAAGATTCGCAGCCATAACGACTCATGATGCTTTCGACCATATCTGCCGCAACGACTATCGTTTCAGGGCCGTTATCGAACTCACAATTGACCAACGCATAGTCGAGCTCGGCATTGAGGCTCACCGCCTGATTGGAAGGCAGAGTCCAAGGTGTGGTTGTCCATATCACGACGGATAAATCACGCCCACCCAAGTCCTCGGGTACCTTGCCAAAAGGGGCAAGAAACTTTTCTTTTTCGACAACGGCAAAACGCACATCGATCGCGAAGGAAGTTTTGTCCTGATACTCAACTTCGGCCTCGGCCAATGCAGAGCCACCGACTACGCTCCAATATACTGGCTTAAAGCCTTTCACTAAATGGCCGTTCGCAGCGATCTTACCAAGCGCGCGCACGGTATCGGCTTCTGTTTTGAAATTCATGGTCAAATAAGGATTATCCCACTGACCCAAAACCCCAAGTCGAACAAAGTCTTGCTTTTGGATTTCCACTTGCTTAGTTGCATAGACTCGGCAAGCCTTGCGGAACTCAGAATAGGAAACCTTTTTACCAGCCTTGCCTAATTTCTTTTCGACATTATGTTCGATCGGCAGCCCATGACAGTCCCAACCCGGCACATAAGGAGCATCAAAGCCAGCGAGGGTCTTGGACTTCACAATCATGTCTTTCAAAGATTTATTAACGGCATGCCCTAAATGCAGTGGACCGTTTGCGTACGGTGGGCCATCGTGCAAGACAAACTTAGGCCGACCCTTGCTTTGTTTACGTATTAAGCCGTAGAGGTCGATCTCTTGCCAGCGCGCCAACATTTGTGGCTCGCGCTGAGCAAGACTCGCTTTCATCGGGAAAGCCGTCTGCGGCAAATTCAGGGTGTTCTTATAATCAGTCATTACTTGTACCTATATTCTGTGTGCTGTATTAGCAGTATTTTTCGCCCTATTAGCGTGTCGCTACAAAGGCATGTCTTTGGCAAAAAAATCACGCACCGATTGCACGTCAATAGCGATACAAGTTTGTAGTGCTTCTAAAGACTCAAACTTTCGCTCCTCCCTTATTTTCTGCCGAAAAATCACTGTAATACGCTCCCCGTATATGTCGCTGTCAAAATCTAGCAAGTGCACCTCTAAAATTGCTTTGTTGCCATCCGAGACCGTGGGCCGATAACCGATATTGGCGGCCCCTTTCAATAAACGCTCTGCCATGTCGGCATTGTCTACCTTGACGTCACAGGCGTACACCCCATGTAGAGGCAAACTCTTGCGGTTCAATTTCACATTGCAGGTGGGAAATCCTAAGTCACGCCCTAGTTGCTGGCCCATTACTACTGTCCCTGAGATACCGTAAGGGCGATCGAGCAAAAGTTCAACTAGATCAAACTCACCCGCCTGCAGTCGCTGGCGCACATAGGTGCTGCTAATGCGCACCCCCTCATGCTCACAACTAGTGGACTCAATCAGCTCGAAGCCATGCTTTGCTCCGAAGTCCTTCAGCATGGCAAAATCACCGAGGCGTTGATGACCGAAACGGAAATCGTTGCCGATGATGAGCGCCTTCACCCCAAGCCCGCCGACAAGGATGGATTCGATATACTCCTGCGCACTGAGTTTGCGCAAAGCCTCATCGAACTTGAGCTTATAGACGACATCGACCCCTAGAGCCTCTAGAAGGGCTAATTTCTCTTCTAGCTCACTCAAGCGTGCTGGACAATCTTGCGGACTCTGCGCGAAGAATTCCTCAGGATGAGGCTCTATGAGGATAACAACAGACGGTAATTGCAGCTCAGAAGCCTTGTTGCGCAACTGTTGCACGATTAGCTGGTGCCCAGTGTGCACGCCATCGAATTTACCGATGGTCGCTACACAGCCCTGATGAAGGGCAAGGAAACCGCTCGTTTCCTCTATGATTTGCATAGTCGGTGCCACAAAGAGTGCCTAGGGAAATAAAAGTGCGCGATTATACCCTGTTAGCTGTGTCAGCCCCAAAAACTTATTCTTTTGGGCGGACTCGCTCTGTGCCTTTGCGAAACAAGAGGCGAGATAAGGCTAGAAGACAAATAATCATAATGGTCTGCCCAACGATGGCATTGACAACAGAAATCGTCTCGGGACGCGTTGAGATAAAAATCATATTGACGAAAGTCCCTAGGGCTGTGGCGGCAAAAACGCCTGCGAACAGCAATTGAAATATTCCAAACAGCCTTTCCATTGTGCCCTCCTAGGGCTAATTCACTTGCTTTTATCTAGGCCACACTCAACACTAATTTGCCGATCATTGACCCCGATTCGAGTTTAGCATGGGCCTTGAGAAGATTAGTGGCCTCTAGGTTGCCAAAGTGCTCTGTACGCGTGTGTTGGAGTTTCCCCTTGTCGAACAAAGCCGCCGCATCCGAAAGTAACACCCCCTGCTGCGCCATGTCGGCAGTCTGAAAACGTGCCCGGGTGAACATAAACTCCCAAGTAATCGCGACACTTTTCGGCTTAAACAAGTTGATATTCACTGGCTGATTGGCCTCTGTATCTACAATCAAGCAAAGTTTTCCCTGTGGCCGAATGATGTCTGCCATACTGCGCCAATACTGCGCCGTGCCGACAAGGCAGAGAATATAATCCACCCCTTCAATCCCAACACGTTTGCATTCATCCTCTAGCTCTTCTTTGTGATTGAGCACCTCGTCTGCGCCCATCTCACGACACCATTGCTCGCTTTCTGGGCGAGAAGCTGTCGCGTAGACCTTCAAACCAGCTACCTTCTTAGCGAGCTGAATTGCTATGGAGCCCACACCCCCAGCCCCCCCAATGATCAAAATAGAGCGCTCTTTATTCGCCTTGGGATTCTTCGCAATGGCCATGCGTTCGAACATTGCCTCCCACGCCGTGATGGTCGTCAACGGCATCGCAGCAGCATCCTCAAAACTAAGAGATGCGGGTTTCTTGCCAACAAGTCGTTCGTCCACTAGGTGCAATTCGCTATTGCAGCCTGGCTGGGTCACATCCCCTGCATAATAAACTTCATCGCCTGCTTTGAACTCTGTGCATTGCTCGCCAACACTTTCTACGACGCCAGCACAATCCCACCCCAGCACCCGAGGAAAGTCTAAACGACTGCCTGCTGTCATCCGTATTTTGGTATCGACGGGGTTTACCGATACGGCACGGACTCGCACTAAGAGTTGTCGTCCGCTGGCAGTAGGGGTAGGGATCTCGACATCTTCTAGGGCATTGGGATCAGCGACAGGTAACGAATTATGGACTCCAACAGCTTTCATAATGTTCCTCATTCTTATTATTAAGGGGACAACACTCGCTATTATTACACTGCGCATCGCCAAGCCACAATCTATGCGTGGCCCAGTTGCTAGCATTAGGGCAAAAACGACTGCTATGATGCGCCACAGAAACATTCATGCAGCAAAAAGAGCAGCTCCCCAATGTTGGGTAAGATCTTATTTACCATCGTCATCATTTTACTTGGATTTCTGTGGGTTCGAAGAAATCGTGAGCAGGAGCGACGGCAAGCGCAAAAGCCATCCATCCCTGCACCGCACTCAGAAGCAGCGCCTCCCGCACTGAACGACTACCGTTTCGCCGCCTATTTATTCTTGGCGCTGATGATTGGTTCGGGCTCCTATCTCTATTATCTACGTTGGCAAGATGACCATCGTTTAGTCACGGTGCTACTGCACCGCGATGGCTCGCAAACACCGGTGACTTATCAAGTACAAAAAAGCGAATTAGAAGCACGGGCTTTCACCACCATCGATGGCGTTCGAGTCACAGTAGCGGACAGTGAGCGCATGGAAGTCATCGGCCTCTGAGGCAGCCCCTCTCAATACGCAGCGAGCAACTTATGAGCAAACACACCCAAAGCGATGATAAAAACCTCCCCATAGGCGGGGGGCTCAAAGCGGTGCAGTACGTACTTTCCCTCGCAGGCAATGTGGGGCCACGACGCCTTGCACAAGCGGTACGCTCTAAAAACACCTGCAAAGCCTGCGCCTTTGGCACCGGCGGCCAGCGCGGCGGCCTGCACAACGAGCACAACAGCGGTATAGAGATCTGCAATAAAAACATCCAAGCACAATCTGGCGACATGCGTGCTGCGATACCTAGTGCTATTTTCACCGACAACAGCATTGAAGAGTTACAGCAGCTATCTGGCAGAGAACTCGAAGCGCTCGGCCGACTTGCCCACCCCCTCTATAAGGCACCGGGAGCAGATCGTTATCGCATCATTACTTATGACGAGGCGATTTCCCGCATCAGCGAGAAAATGCAGCAAGTCGACCCGCAACGTAGCTTCTTTTATAGCTCTGGACGTTCATCGAACGAAGCCGCTTTTATCCTGCAATTATTTGCACGACTGTTTGGCAGCAATCACGTCAACAATTGCTCTTATTATTGCCACCAAGCCTCCGGAGTTGGCCTACAAGCAAGCATTGGCACAAGCACGGCGACCGTACAATATGCCGATTTAGAACATGCCGATACTATCCTTGTTATCGGCGCCAATCCCGCCTCCAACCACCCACGCTTCCTCAAGGTCTTAATCGAGTGCAGGCGCAGAGGCGGCGAAGTCATTATTATCAATCCCGCACGAGAGCCTGGGCTGCTGCGCTTCGCCTCGCCAAGCAACTTCCGCTCGATGATTGCAGGTGGCGCGCAGATCGCATCGCATTATGTGCAACCGCACGTTGGGGGTGACCTCGCTCTTTTACAGGGCATCGCCAAAGCGATTTTAGCCGCAGGGGGCGAGAACAGCGACTTCATCACAGAACACTGCAACCATTTCGATACGTATCGAACGCACATCGAAGGGCTTGCTTGGCCTGACTTAGTCAAGCAAAGCGGAGTCGAAGAGACACAGATCCATGCCGTGGCGAAGCTTTTGCTAAACTCAAAGCGCAGCGTATTTAGCTGGGGAATGGGTGTGACCCATCACAGCAATGGCACAGATAATATAGAAGCCATTAACAATCTTGCACTACTGCGCGGCATGATCGCCAAGCCCGGCAGCGGTTTATTGCCCCTGCGTGGGCACAGCAACGTGCAAGGAGTGGGCTCGATGGGAGTCACCCCTGCCTTAAAAGAGCAGGTATTCGACAAACTCGAGAGCAGTTTAGGCATTCGCCTGCCTAGGAGCAAAGGCATGGATACGATGGCCTGTATGCGGGCCGCCCATAATGGGGCAATCGATTTCGCCTTTCTCTTGGGCGGTAATTTATATGCAGCCAGCCCCGACTCGGCTTATGCAGACAAGGCCTTAGCAGCCATCCCCTTCAAAGTACAAATTAGCTCTAGCCTAAACCTTAGCCATGTACACGGCCTGGGTGATGAAAGTCTCGTGCTGCCGATCCGCGTTCGAGACGAGGAACAACAAGCAACGACACAGGAGTCTATGTTCAATTTCGTGCGTCTGAGCGATGGAGGCATTGAACGCATCGAAGATTTACGCTCGGAAGTTGACCTTATTAGCAATATCGCCGCCCAAGTCATCGACGAACAAATATTAGATTTCAAGGTTTTTGGCGATCATCACGAGATTCGCAGCGCCATTGCCAAAGTGATTCCTGGTTACGCACCGATCGATCAGCTCGACAAATTAAAGGAAGAGTTCCATGTACAAGGCCGCGTGCTTAAACAAGCTCTGTTCAATACAAAAGATGGCCGCGCTAACTTCCGCATCCCCTCGCAGCCGCAGGCACTAGAGCCCGACAACGCCCTGCATTACACACTCAGCAGTGTTCGCAGCGAGGGCCAGTTCAATACGATTGTCTACTCTGATAACGATGTCTATCGAGGGCAAAGTGCACGCAATGTTGTTTTAATGCACCCATTGGATATTGCCAAAGAAGGTTTCGAGGATGGCATGCTAGTGCGACTCGACAATGAGACGGGCAGTATGCGTTCACTCACACTGCGTGCGTTCAATATTCGCCAGGGCAATCTATTGAGTTATTTCCCCGAGGCCAATGTGCTAGTTCCACTGGATGCAGACCCGCGCAGCCATACCCCCTCATTTAAGGCAGTCAAGGTACGCATATCACCGGAATCGACCTAAAACAGTGCATGCATGGCACTGCTCTTTTTTGCGCCTCGCTTGGTCGAATTTTTCCGCGTAGGTATCGCTAAGCTGCTAGAATTAAAAACAATATTAATTTGACCAAGAGCATTATGCGCCTGTTTCGACACCTCATTTTCTTAACCCTACTATTTCCCGCCTTTCTCCATGGGTCGGAAGAACTCGTCACCGTTGCGGATGGCAGTACTATTAAAGTCTTTGTGTTCTACCCAAAAAATTTCGGTGAAGGTCCATGGCCTCTTACCGTTTTAATGTCGGGAGGTACCGCTAACGAGTACGTTGTGCGTGCACAATTCTGGCTTGGCCATGAACTCGCCAATCAAGGCTGGGCTATTGCCGTTCCAGTATCCCCTAATGACGATGGCTTTTTCGGCGCTAGCGGCGAGCGCATCCCTGAGGTCATTGCCAGCCTGCAAAGCTCTAACTCTATTCAGCCTGGCAAGACGCTCTTAGTGGGGGTCTCAAACGGCGGCAGCTCTGCACTCGAACTCGCGAGCCAGCACCCAGACAATTATTTTGGTGTCGTTGCGGTGCCTGGGATCATCAAAGACGAAACCAAAATCGGGAATTTCGACGGCTTGCCTGTCTACGTGCGCATTGGCGAGAATGATTTTCTGCGCTGGAATAAAGAACTACCGACACTCATTCGCCAGCTCACGGACGCGGGGGCAAAGGTCAACGCTAAACTTGAGCCTAATGCCAACCACGTCTTTCCGATCAACTGGAGTGAGCTCCAACCCTGGTTAGATAGCATCCGTGAAGACTCACTTCCCAGCGACAAAAGCGCCACCCTCCCTTAAAAGCGGCTATCTTCTACCCAATAGTCTGTTACGACATTGTCAGTGATCTCTATCGAAAGCTGGCTCTCTTGGGTTTTCTCAACATCGATGTGAAACAGCAGGAACAAACCGAGCTCGGTTTCCACTTCACTCTTATTGCTGTAATGCCATAGCTGCGATCCGTCTTCAAACCGAGTCTTGCGGCTTGGTTCACCAAAATTACTGCGTACCCAAGACGCACTGGTCTGCCCTCGCTGCATGCGCGACACTTCGCGCTCGCTCCAGCTAGCATTCTGGGTGCGAGTATCTGAATCCACCGTAAACAAACACCCCGTCATTAGCAGCATTCCTGAAATCACCATCAGCCTTTTCCACATTGCGCTATCCTCTTCATTTATTGTTTTCAAAAAACCCCCTTAAGCCGAAAATGCCTAGGGTTCACATCATCTTAGTCAGTTCAGATGAATCAAAGCTGAATCAAGTCAAATCACTAAAGTTTTCCTATTCCGAGTGATTTCCTCTATTATCGCCAGCACTTAAAGAATTCGTATTCAGTCGTTAATTAGGAGTAATAAAAACATCATGTATACATTGGTAAAAATCATTCATATGAGCTGTGCAATGATCTCAGTTCTCGGCTTTATTGCGCGCGGCATTTTAAAGATCAAAGAATCCCCAGTCGTTGAGAAAAAACTTGTTAAAGTTCTCCCACACGTGATTGACACCGTGTTATTGCTTAGCGCCATTACGCTTGTCGTAATGTCAGGGCAATATCCTTGGGTCGCACCCTGGGTCGGCGCTAAGATTTTAGGCTTGGTTGTATACATCGGTTTGGGTGTCGTTGTAATGCGCACAGCAAAAACATCAAAAGCTCGGATGATTGCTTTCATTCTTGCGATCATTACCGCGCTATATATTTTTATGGTTGCCGGCACAAAAACGATTTTTTAGACCATCCGTTTTTATTGCTTGACATATAAAAATTTAAGCATAAAATTCGCGCCTTAGATTTCAATCACAAAGATTCAGAAAAATGTTTACTCAAATCAACCATCGCAACACAGCTCCACAGATCACAGCCATCACGGTTGCGCGTCTGTCGTGCGTGCGTGGCATGAAGACCTGGGAGGTCCATTTAGAGTAGATTTTTGATCAAAATATTTTTGCATTAAAAAAGGCCTCTAAGTTCCCAGCGAATTTAGAGGCCTTTTTCTTTACTCAAGAAAAAAGTACTGCCCATAAAGAGGCCGAGTACAGGGGGACCTATGTCCACAGAAAACACAAAAAACACAAATATCGCTTTGGGTGCAGCACTAAAGCGAAATATTCGTGTGATATATGCATTGGCATTCTTCCATGCCTTCATGCTCATTGCACCTGTACTCGTGCCCTTCTTTGAATCCAAGGGCTTGACGATTGCACAGATATTTTACCTACAAGCAATATTCGCTGGCACTATAATGTTACTGGAGGCCCCTTCTGGCTATCTTGCGGACAAATTTGGTCGCCGCGCTGTACTTCTAGTGGGAAGTCTTGCCCACGGAATAGGTTCATTGTGCCTATTATTTGCTGACGGGTTTATCGGTTTAGCGTTGTTCGAACTTGTACTTGGCATCGCAGCCAGCATGATGTCTGGCGCAGACCTAGCGCTTCTGTATGACTCCGAGCAAGCACTCAGCACCGAGACAGAAGAGCACAGCGGCAGTATTGCCCATTTAACCTCAACAAAAGCATTCGCTGCAGGGGCAGGGGCATTATTGGGTGGAGGGCTGGCGCTTTGGTCATTCGACATAATCTTGCTTGCACAGACACCGCTGGCATGGATATGCCTAGCGCTTGCACTGCTCATCTTCGAACCACCTAAGGCGCATGAGTCTGAGCAGAAAACCCCCTTGAACTTTAGAGGAATTTATCACCACCTCCTTAAAGGAGATAAACTTTTACGTCAGGTATTCTTTGCTATTCCTTTGTATAACCTGAGCACCTTTCAAGTCGTCTGGCTCATTCAGCCTTATTGGCAGGAGCGCGGATTGTCATTGATGATGTTTGGCGTGTTGTGGTTTGCGCAAAACATGACCGTTGGAGTTGCCAGCCATTTCGGCCACGCTGTCGAAAAGCATAGAGGGGCCGTGTTCGCACTGCTGCTGATTGGGCTTTTACCTATAGCCGCACACTTTGGCATGGCTTGGTTAAACGGATGGTATGGGATAGCACTATGTTTCATCGTATTTTTCTGTCGTGGCCTCTATCAGGTCACCCTAGTCAATGCTTTGAACAGACGCGTGCCTGGTAGTGTCCGTGCTACGGTCAATTCGCTGACGAGCCTAACATTCAGGTTTGGGTTTGTATTGACAGGACCGCTTCTTGGACACATTGCCCAGACTCGGGGTTTATCGACGGCACTCAATATGCTCGGCTTCAGTTCTTTACTGATGTTTCTGCTAATAATGCTGCCGCTAATTCGCGCCGTTAAAAAAATGCAAGGCAGTGTAGCGTAAGCCCTCACCCAGCTTGGCAACGCACCATTATTGAGCATTGCCAAGCTAGGCGTGGGGCGAGCGCACGGGGTTGGTGCTTTACCGGGCGCCGTGGTAAAGTTTGCCCGCTATTTAAGAGCAAACTTGTCACGCTTTCCATACAGTTACGCCTTATTTCCTAGGTCTGCTTAAAATGGGCTGCAAGGCAAGCTTGTGCACCGAAGCGACGCATGCCAATTAACGCTGCTGGAGAATATCCATGAAACTGATTACCGCTATTATCAAACCTTTTAAATCTGATGATGTTAGAGAGTCCCTACAAGAGCTTGGCATCAACGGCATGACTGTCACTGAAGTCAAAGGCTTTGGACGTCAAAAAGGCCACACTGAACTATACCGTGGCGCTGAATATGTCATCGACTTTCTTCCCAAAGCCAAAGTAGAAATTGCAGTAGCAGATGAGATTGTCGAGCAGGCAATAGAAGCTATCTGCAAGGCTGCCAACACTGGGCAAATTGGTGACGGAAAGATATTTGTCACGGCTCTGGAACAATCCATTCGCATCCGTACTGGAGAAACTGGCAACGACGCCCTTTAAGGACCAGCCCATGACGATAATAAAAAAAATTCCAACCCTGCTCACGGCAACTCTTTTAACGCTGATTCCCGCTGCCAGCTTTGCGGCCGAGGCACAAGTTGACGGTGCTAATACAGCATGGATTTTGACAGCCACGGCCTTGGTTTTATTTATGACTGTCCCTGGCCTCTCTCTTTTCTATGCAGGCCTTGTGCGTAGCAAGAACGTCTTATCTGTTTTAATGCAATGTTTCTCTATAGCAGCGCTCGTCTCCATCATTTGGTTGTTGGTTGGATATAGCATCTCCTTTGGCCCTGCGGAGAGTGGCTTTTGGGGCGGCTTAGACAAGGCTTTCTTGAACGGCGTGACCCAAAACTCGATCTGGGGTGATATTCCCGAATCACTGTTTGTCGCCTTCCAAATGACTTTCGCCATCATCACCCCAGCGCTCATTGTGGGCGCGTTCGCCGAACGTATTAAGTTTTCATCGATGCTTTTGTTCAGCGGCCTCTGGGTGGTGTTTGTCTACTTCCCCGTTTGCCATTGGGTATGGGCCGAACACGGCTGGCTGTATCAAATGGGTTTAATCGACTTTGCAGGCGGTACAGTGGTTCACGTTACAGCTGGGGTTGCAGCTGTAGTCACCGCCATCATGCTCGGCGCGCGCAAGGGCTTCTTAGTCACGCCCATGATGCCCCACAATCTAACGATGACCTTCATCGGCGCGGGCATGCTTTGGGTGGGGTGGTTTGGCTTCAATGCTGGCAGCGCTTTAGCGGCAAACGGCAGTGCTGGCATGGCGCTCCTTGCAACCCACCTTTCGGCATCAGCCGGCGCCTTGACTTGGATGTCAATTGAATGGGTACGCCATGGCAAGCCTAGCGGCCTTGGTGCGGTGACCGGACTCGTGGCAGGCCTTGCGACTATTACACCCGCGTCGGGCTCTGTCGGCCCAGCTGGCGGACTCGTACTAGGGGTGATGGGCGGCGCTTTGTGCTTCACAGCCACTTACTATCTTAAACAAAAAGTTAAGATTGATGATTCCCTCGATGTATTCCCTGTGCACGGCGTGGGCGGCATACTCGGTACGCTGCTTGCTGGCGTGTTCGTCTCACAAGACCTGGGCGTATTCAGTGGCAATGGCTATGCTGAAGGCATGAACATGGCTTCACAGCTAGGCGTGCAAGTCGTAGGGATTCTGGCGACGGGCGCCTATACGGCTGTTCTCACTATCATCTTGTTCAAGTTTGTTGGCGTCGTCACTTCAGGGTATCGAGTCACCGATGACGAAGAGCAGATGGGTCTGGATATATCCGACCACGACGAGAAAGGGTATTCCATGTAAGTTGTATGCGGTGCAGCACAGCACAAGTGCTGCACCGCGGATTTTATGCCCTTCTAATCTGCACTATACTCTCGCAACGACTTTCGAATTTGCAACCACCTAGAGGAATTGCCGATGATCACAGCACGTTTATTAATGCGCTACCTCGTTAGCCCTCTAGCACTCTCTCTAGCACTTTCAGCATGCAGTAACGACGATGATTCGGGCAACGAAGTCGCGCAATCAATCAGTATCACCGTACTCTCAACTCGCCCCGATATGATCACTGGCGCAGATGCACTTGTACGCATCGATAGTAGCGGTATCGACCTTGCCACTATAAAAGTCGTGCTCAACAACGACGACATCAGCGATAGCTTCACCGCCACAATGGATGGCCAAAGCCTGCAAGGCTTGGTCGAAGGTCTCTCCATTGGCAACAACACATTGCAAGCAATGGACGGCGCAGGAAACACCAGAACCCAAACGAGCTTGGTGAATCACCCAATCACCGGCCCTGTAATTTCTGGCCCACACATTACCCCATTTGTGTGCAACACTCTCGCCAACGGGCTTGGTGAACCGCTAGACGCAGCCTGCACAGCGCAGACGCAAGTGTCCTACTTTTATCAAAACGCTGCCGGTGAATTTCACGCAATCGTAGACGTCACCGCCCCCTATCCACACGATATGGTCAACACCGTAGTGGACGGCACAAGCGTGCCATTCATTGTGCGCGTCGAGTCGGGCACCATTAATCGTTCTATCTTTCATCTCGCAGTGCTAGACGATCCGCAACGAACCTATGGTGAATGGGACCCAAAGCGCAGTTGGAATGAGCGCTTATTATTCACATTCGGCGGTGGTTGCGGGACCAACTATAATCAAGGTTCACGTCCACGCGAAACTGTATTAGATGCGCAAGTGCTTGAAAAAGGCTTTGCCCATATAGTCTCCTCATTCAATGTCATGGGACACCAATGCAATGACAATCTCTCAGCGGAAACTCTAATGATGCTGAAAGAACATTTCATTGAAAACTATGGCATCCCTGTTTGGACAGTGGGCAGCGGTGCATCCGGTGGCGCGATCCAGCAATTGCTTATCACACAGAATTATCCTGGCCTACTCGATGGTTTAATGCCAAGCATGAGCTTTGCCGACTCATTCAGTGTGCGCCCTGGCGTCACCGACTGTCGTTTATTGAAGCACTACTACGATGCTAATGGCGACCAGTTTACCGATGCGCAGAAACTGGCAATCGAGGGGTTTTCTACGGGCACTTGTGCTGCATGGGAACGCAGCTATATCGATGTCATCGTGGCCGACAAAGGTTGTGGAATCTCCCCAGAGCTGGTTTATCACGCACAAACCAACCCCACAGGGGCTCGTTGCACTATCTACGACACGAATATCACTAGCGTTGGTCGTGACCCTGACACTGGGTTTGCCTTACAGGCACTAGACAACATCGGCATTCAATATGGTCTACAGGCACTCGAGTCGGGCCTTCTCACAATTGACGAGTTTATCGACCTGAATGCCAATATCGGCGGATACGATCGTGATGGGCATGTGGTAAAAACTAGAACCCAAGGACAATTAGCTGGGATAGAAGCTGCCTATCGAACAGGGCGAGTCAACCAAGGCAGCGCTGGGCTTGCTAGCATCCCTATCCTCCATTTTCGCCCCTACCTAGACCCCCGTGGTGATATTCATGACCGCTTTAGGGATTTTCAGATTCGGGCGCGTTTACGCAAGGCTAATGGTCATGCCGACAATCAAGTCATCTGGCTCTATTGGGGTAACCAGGTGGGCGCCACAGTGAGTGAACTTGCCCTAACAACGATGAGTCATTGGCTCGACAAGCTGATTGCCGATACGAGTGAAGCGCCAGCATTGACTAAAGTTCTCAATGCCAAACCCGAGCAAGCGGTTGATGCTTGCTGGGATGTCGAGGGAAATCGGATCGATGAGCAGTTAGAGTATAGCAACCCTGGGCAATGCAACACGCTCTATCCAACGCACAGCAATCCGCGGATTGCGGCGGGCGCACCGCTTGCTGATGACGCGATAAAATGCGCTTTACGCGCCCCAGAACGCAGTGACTACTCTATTGCTTTTAGCGATGCGCAATGGCAACAACTACTGGCTGTATTTCCTGAAGGGGTCTGTGATTACTCGCAAGCTGGACAAGGACAGGTTGATATAGCAGGGACTTTCCTCAAGCTGCCCTTGTAATCAGCGGCATTAAAAATCGAAGAAATAGACTTCTAAGTTGAATTGGATTCGCGGGTCTGGATTCCAATCGTTCTCACGCTCCATGACCAACTGCGGGATAAACTCCATAACCAACCAATCTTCGTGGATCGCTTTTCTATAGACACTCTGCGCGTAGTAACTGTCGACTCTCGGCGTGGGTTGACTGACCCCTATCACACCCGCCTCATAGGTAAGCGTCTCCCTCTCGCCAAGGGTTCTGTGCAAAGCGACGGTTTGCGCATATTCGAATTCATTGTCTCGGTCTTTGAAGTTCGCCTCGGAATCAAAGCGCAGAAACATATCTTCACGAAGACTACGCGTGAAGAATAGGCGCGCGTCCTGCCCCCAACCCTCGGTATGGTAATACCAAATTCTGTGGTCAACGCCAACGCCCCACTGCTCACTCAAATCGCGTCCAAAACGAGTTTTGAATCGATAAAACGGGTCCAAGGGAATCCGCCCTTTCACCCCCACATCGTGAGTAAAGCGAAACCCATCGTCGCGCTCAGGTAGCTGATAGCTGAAGCCACCCGAAAACTCCTGCGGACGAATATTACTAAGCCTTTGATTTTGCAAAGTATCTTGATCGGTTTGCTCGGATTCGAAAATCAATTTCCAACGCTCGGTTGCCCGTGGCAGATCGACCCTGCCGCTAATCCTCACATTGGAATAATAGGCACCTGTATCGCTCACTTTCTGGTTCAGCCTTAGGCGCAGATAGCTTTGATTACTATGCTCTCCAACGCCATCGCCGGCGAGCCAGTCGTCTAAGTAGCGACCTGCTCCAGAGACATTGCGCGAAACACTGTCGCGGCGGTTCTCAAGCCAGCTCCAGGCGCTAGTCTCGGTAATCTCTTCCATTGTTGGCAAGTTAGGCAGACGAAGTAGCCCGTTGTTTCTCTCTTCAACCTCTTCTTGCTCTTGCGCCACAGCGAGGTTCACACAACATAACAACCCCAGCGCCGCAAGCGTGCACTTGCGGCCAGGTAGGCCATTGCTCTTCGCAGATATTCTATTGGGCTGCATGATTATCCTAATGCCATTACTACAGTACAAGGCTCGCAAAAACTTAGAGTCTTAAACATAGTATATTGTTCCGCTAGTGCACGATAACATTTGCATGGCTCAAAAGCGTAATGAGCCATTCAGACCCATGATGCAAAGGGCTAATTAACAGGCTCATTGACACTAACAAGCTACTGACGATAACCCCCAATTGCCATGGGTACAACTTTACGCGCTGCTGCGCCTTCAATAGGGCCTTTATTCGCAGCTCCACATCATTATCAGCAAAAGCCATTGCGCTTGCAGGAATCGAGCTGGCCTGTTTCAACAAGCGCTTTACCTTCAATAAGGTCTCAGCCACGTTTACATAACCATATTGCTCTGCGGCGCGAAAATCGCAGGCCTGCTCTGTTAGCAGCTGCAAGTCAGACATCATTCTGGTCGCACCAAGTCGGTAGAGAATCACACTACACAGCTTAGCTAACAAAAGTCGCAGATTGTCTCTGCGCTCTTGATGCGCTTGTTCGTGCAGCAGAATAATAGACATATCGGTATTACTGCAGGCCTTCTCTAAGCCTTCACTGACATAAATACGCGGATGCCACCACCCCAGTGTGAACACTAATGGTGTCGCCCCTTTTAACTGCTGATAGGCACCAAGATCTCTTCCCAAGTGTTTGAATTGAGTGCTCAATTGCCGCGACTTGGAAAGTGTATCGATGCAGCGCCATAGCAATGAGAGCAACAAGGCACTTCCTAGCAATAAACCAAGCATTACTAACTCAGTTGTATGCAGCATAGGAACATGACTCACACATTCTTCATGACAATGGGAGTCGACCAACACACTCTCAACTTCGGGCATGAAAAGTACACCAGTGCTAGCGAAGCTCATCACAAATGGGCAAAGCCAATAAAGCAACAGCAGTGCGCTCCCAAAGCGTGGGTGCAGAGTCAAAAAGAGAGGTCTAATTAGAGGATAGGCGAGCAAAAACACCAAGCTCAACAACAAGCATAGGCCTAAGAAGATGGCAGAAAAGGACCCCAACATACTGATCATTGCTCTTCCTCCAGGTCTTGCTTTTTCTTCTCGATCAAGGCCTCTAGCTCTGTAAGAGAACTTTCATCCATATCCGCCGCAACATTCACGAAACTGCTCAAAATCGTTTCTAAACGGCCATCGTGAAGTAGTTGAATGACATCCCCCATCATTCGACCAAGAAGATTGCCACGCGACACCAAAGCAAAATAGCAATAAGCGTGACCTTGCTTATCTCTATCGACCATCCCTTTACGATACAAACGCTCTAGTGTGGATTGCACTGTACTGAGCGAAGTTCTCCGCAATCGAGGGATCCGCTCACATATGGCTTTCGCATCTAGGTGGGGAGTCTCCCAAAGCGCCTCCAAAACCCCAAGCTCCAATTCGCCGAGTGTATTAGGCAGTACATTAGAAGAGGATCGTTTTTTTATCATTATCCCTAATACCGATTGCAAGTCGGCGCTTCACCAACTTTAATTTAATTTATTAATCAATACGTTACAGAGAATCGCCGCAAAAAACCACATTAAAACTCTAGCTTTCAACTGCCTCTCTTTACAATGCACGCCACACAATTTTTCAGAGTCAGAAGCTGTGCAACAGCACACCAAGATAGCACAAGAGAAACATACAAAAAACTAGGGAGAGGTCTTATGCGTTTGATCGCAATCGCAATCGTTATGTCAGTTAATCCATTGGTTCATGGCGCCGAATCTTTCGGAAACTCTATTGAAGAGATTACCGTTTTTGGCGGCAACAATGCATTGAGCGGTGACCCAGTTAACGCCACAGAAGGCACGATCTATGGTGCACAATTCGCACTTCGACCAATTACTCGCCCCGCTGAGTTACTCGAGTTTGTGCCCGGTTTAATCGCCACTCAACATAGCGGTGAAGGCAAAGGCAATCAGTATTTTTTACGTGGATTTAATTTAGACCATGGCACCGATCTCGCAATACGAGTCGATGACCTGCCCGTCAATATGCCATCCCATGCCCACGGCCAAGGTTACGCCGACCTTAACTTCTTAATCCCCGAACTTATTGACAGCATGAGCTACCGAAAAGGTCCTTATTACGCTGAAGTTGGAGATTTTGGCACCGCCGCTTCATCGGATTTCTCTTATGTGGATGCTCTGCAGGAAGGCATAGCAAGCATTACTCTCGGCGAGAACGACTATGCCCGCACCTTTGCCGGATACACTTTTGACACGCTTGGCGGGAAACTGACGGCCGCTGGAGCGCACACAGAATACGCTGGCCCTTGGCAGCTCGACCAAGACTTAGACAAGACCACTGGTTTTTTAAAATACTACCAAGACACGGCACTAGGGCAATGGAGCATCACTGCCGCCAGTTATGACAACACTTGGAATTCGACAGACCAAATTCCACTACGCGCTGTACAAAATGGGGCACTGGACCGCTTTTCTGCCATCGACGACAGCGACGGCGGTGAGACACATCGACATAGTCTGGCAATCGATTGGCAGCAAGAAACCGAAAGTGCTGCATGGTCATTCAACGCTTATGGCATGGATTACGGCCTCGCCCTTTTTTCAAACTTCACTTATTTCTTAGACGACCCTGTTCGGGGTGATCAATTCGAACAATTCGAAGAACGACGAGTGTATGGCTTTCATGGCAAATATCAGCGCGATTTAGATTTTTCCGGCTTCGCCTCGACTTTGACTTTAGGCATTCAGAACCGCACTGATGACATCGACGTAGGGCTTTATAAAACCCAGCAACGCCTTCGTTACCTCACGACCCGCGAGGATGATGTTGAGCAAAGTCTCAATAGCGTCTATGCCTCGATCGATACCGAATGGACTTCGAAATTTCGTAGCGTCGCCGCATTGCGTGCGGATCATTACGAATATGATGTGGATTCTGATCTAAATCTAAATTCAGGCGATGGTAACGATGACTTGCTCAGCCCTAAGTTTAGTCTCATCTATGCTCAAAGCGATCGCACCGAGTATTTCCTCAGTGCCGGTCAAGGCTTCCATAGCAACGATGCCCGTGGGACGACCATAACGCAAGACCCAGTAAGTGGATTGGCGGTTGCACAGGTCGACCCGTTGGCAAAAGCGCGTAGCTATGAGCTCGGCATGCGAACTGCCGCCATTGCAAACACTCAGGTGGCGGTATCACTCTTTTCATTGAAACTAGACTCAGAACTCTTGTATGTAGGAGATGCGGGCACAACTGAGGCTTTGGGAGAAAGTAAAAGACGTGGCGTCGAGATTGCGGCACTTTATGCCCCCAAACCGTGGCTGCTCATCGATGCAGACGTGACAATGACGAAAGCGCGGCTGCTAGGAGTTGGAGCCGATCATCACATTCCCAATTCAGTCGAAAGGACCGCTTCTTTGGGTATGATTATTGAAGGTTTTAATAAGTGGAGCGGCGGCCTGCGTGTGCGCTATCTAGGGGAAGCACCATTAATCGAAGATAATAGCGTGATTTCAGATTCCACTTTGCTTGTGAATGCGCAAGCCACCTATCAATTTTCACCTGCTTGGTCATTGGGAGTAGAGTTCATGAACCTTCTTGATAGCCAAGACAATGACATCACTTATTTCTATGAATCACAGCTTGCCAATGAAGTGACGCCACAGGAGGATTTACATTTTCACCCTGTAGAGCCACGCAGTGTTCGCGTAACGTTACAAGCTCGCTTCTAAACTTAGAGAAAGTCCATATCGCCTGCCGTGAGCCACCAAGCATTCTTTAGGGTGTCTGCGGCAGGCCCTCGCGTCCAAATATTACAGGGAATCTCGATTCCTAGGTCATGCTGTCTGGAGCCATCAAGACTAAGCGCTTGCGCATGCGCTAAGGTGATACGGGTACGCAGCGACAGCGAACGCTCAAATAAATGGGCATGCAAAGCAGCGATTAACTCTGGAAACTGTTGCACATCACCGATGATATCCATCAACAGCCGCCCGCCCTCATGGGGTTTTAAGAACGCCAATGCTTTAAGTTTAGAATCATTTACCCCGCGCAACGCTAAACACTCATAACCTCCGCATCCCCAGAGTGGATGCTGAAAATATCGATACTGAAGGTAATTCCAGTCCCTAACGCCAATAATGTTGTCTGCAAAACTCTCGGCCATGTTTTCCCACAATGCATTGACCTGGGAGCTGACACTAGCCTCGGCATGATTGAAAACTTCGACGGTAAAAGTTCCCGCCACAGCTATATTTTCATCTTGAGGGTAATCGATTTCAATAAAGCGGTCAGTAACATCGTAAAGGCCCAGTCGCTGCGCCACTCGTAACACTCGCTGATTCGGAAACCCGAACCCAAGCAGGTGCTCTGCGCAATTACCTACCTGTTGTTCTAATAACGTTGCTGCCGTCTTGAAAAAAAGTGTCTCACGGCTCACAAAACTTCGATATTCCGGCAACACCATCACATCGCATATTTGTAGAGCTTTAGCTTTTTTACCGAAATACAAAATGTCTCTAGGTGCGCCGCCGTAATGAGCAAGCAATTTTTCATCGTCACGCACACAGACTGCACGACCTCGACCATTGCCATATTTCCACTGCCAAATCTCAGCATCGAATAAGGCATCAAAACTCTTGTCAAACAAAGGTGGGATTTCATTCACCGCGAATGCATTGATGCTTCCAAATCGCCCCTCGCCCTGCGAACCGCTGTCCTTTTTAAAGTCTAAAAGCGTATAGGACAGTCGCACTTCTTCATACTTACACGCTAAAGTTTCTAGATTCTTGCTCAGCTCGTCAAATTGCGCTTGGGTTAGCGCAAGAGCCTGAATAACAGCTCGGTGGTGTTTCAACAATAACTCTCGGAAGATTCGCAATCCCGGCGCAACCTGCCGGCCCAACTCACGTTGACGTTGCACTGCAAACCCGCACCGCTCGGCTAATTGCAAAAAACTCACCAGAGCAGGCCTAGGTTCAGGGCGTATTTCACTATCATCTAACGTGAACTCATCTGCGATCAATAGCTGGCCTCCTTCTTTGAGGACTCCCATCGCAAAGGCCAATAATTCAAGCGCATCGAAATATTGGGCGGATTGTTGCACAAGCACCACATCGAAACGCCGTTCCGATTTGAACTGTGCCAACGAGCTGTGCACAAAATCAACTCCGTTGGCATCCACCCCCTGCACCGCGTCGACTTCCTCTTTGATACCGCTTAAGGCTGTAAGCTGATAACCTTGCCGCGCCAAGGTTTTAGCGAATGCGCCGGTGCCGAAGCCTATTTCGAGAATTGCTGCGGGGGCAGGTAGTAGCAGTGACGATAATTCGTCTTGAGCTTGCTGCTGAGCAGATGAATAATTGCCGTGAGGCTGTACTTGATCATCGAATACTCCGAAATGCAGATGCTCAAAGCCGCCGAACTCAAGTTCGAGTGTCAGCGCATAGACGTTGAGCGGAAAGGGCAGGAATTGGGCATTCATAGAGGCACTAACAAACATCAATCTAGAATAGAGACACGCACTATACCCCGTAGGCTAACAGTGAGCAAAACGAGATGCCTAGCGACGCAGGCAATATCGCCACTGCAATGGAATTTACTATAGAATAGCCCCTATGAGATCTAAGCTATCAAGCACTACTTTCTTGAGTGGCCTCCTGCAGATATTACGCCCCGAAGCCTCTGGCAGCAGCTCGTCACGCCTTGCTTTGCAGCGTTTATTGCTATTACGCGCTCTGGTGACCATTTTTAGCATTACGGCAACATTGATCTTCCACTCGTTTTCACCACTGATCCTCCCGATGCCGCAACTTACCTTGGCGCTATTCTTTGTGGCCTGCACCCTTATTTTTGGTTTCTGGCGCTTACGTCAAGAGGTGCCCATCCCTGAACATGAGTTATTTGGACAGCTTCTTGCCGATGTCGGGATCCTTATTGTTATTTTATTTGTAACCGGCGGTGCCAGTAACCCATTGATTTCTTATTTGCTGGTAAACCTTGCCGTTGGAGCCACCATTTTGAAGCAGCGCTATGTCAATGTCCTAGCGATTGCGAATATGGCCGTCTATACGAGCTTCCTCTTGAGCGAGCTACAAGTCGAGCATGGCGACCACAACGCCGACAACTTTCAATTACATTTGGTGGGCATGTGGGTAACTTTTGTTGTCAGCGGCGTGCTAATCACCCTCTTCGTCACGCGAATGGCTGAGGCAATTCGTAGCAGAGAGCTTACCCTCGCCCGCTCCCGAGAAAATGAAATGCGCAACGAGCAATTGGTCGCCATTGGCACACTTGCAGCAGGAACCGCTCACGCCCTAGGCACCCCCCTTTCCACCATGTCCGTGCTACTGACTGACTTGGATAAATACAGCGAAGAAGAATTGCAGAAGATGGCTCTGAAAGAGGACATCAGCTTACTGCGCCAACAAGTTGTGCGCTGCAAAGACTCCTTAAACAAACTCACACAGTTCTATAACAAGGCAGACAAGCGCCAGCCGATTAATGGCTCTGTGCAAATGTTTATGGAAGAAATCCAAGACTATATTCAAAACATACACCCCCGCGCAAACGTCATATTTACGTTAAAGGACAGCGCCCAAGCTGCACTAATCCCCTTTGACCTTAGCATTAGACATGCCCTGATTAATCTAATCGAGAATGCCATCAAGGCCGCTGACACCAGTGTTACAGTAACGAGCCAAGTGACAAATTCACCTAGCGAATGGATTGAGATCATCGTTCAAGACGACGGCCCAGGCATTCCAGCGAGCGTGATGGAAAATATGGGTGAGCCGTTCATTTCAACTCGAAAGGATAGTATGGGGATTGGAATTTTCCTTGCTAATGCCGCCATTCAAAGAGCATCTGGCAATATCGAGATGTTCAATCTTAAAAGTGGTGGGGCCATGAGCATTATTCGACTGCCCTGTGCAAAGGATTCTGTGACAGCATCAAATCCAAGCGATAAAAATAAGGATGTGTAGCCAATGGATAAGCAATCAATTCTAGTAGTGGAAGATGACGAAATGTTCGCCCGCGTTATTTGTCGAGCCATGCAGCAACGCGGCTTTTTCACTGAGCACGCCGAAAGCGTTGATGCCGCACTTTTGCAAGTACAAGCTGCGCATTTCGATCTTGCGGTACTCGATCTCAACTTAGGTGGCCACTCGTCGCTCCCGCTTATCGCCACACTAAAGCAGACGTTCCCCGACATTCGTATTCTTGTACTAACGGGCTACGCCAGTATTGCCACTGCCGTAGATGCCATCAAGCTCGGTGCCGATAATTACTTAGCCAAACCTGCGGACGCCGATGAAATTCTTACCGCCCTATTAGTCGACAAGACCCATGCCGACGATGAGAATAGCGATATACAAGAACCAATGTCGGTGAAGCGACTGGAATGGGAACATATTCAGAAAATACTAAAAGAAAACGATGGCAACATCTCACAAACCGCTCGCCAACTAAAAATGCACCGCAGGACTCTACAGCGAAAATTGCAGAAACGCCCAGTATCTCGCTAAGCAATTAACGCCGCTTTAAGGCGAACCAAGCTAGCAGCGCCAGCACCACTGACAACCACTCTGCTATGTATATTTGTAGAATGAAATCATTGTAGGCATTCTCAATTAGTATCCCCCAACTACGCGCAGCTACCAATCCCACATAACTGACCACCAATAGCATTGTCCCCGCCTCTAGCCATTCTTTTTTCCAAGCACAAAGCAAAAGAAAAACAGAAAAACCAGCAAAGAAACCGCCGTAGAGCGTTCGCAACTCTGTATACCCAATAGGGTCTCGTAGGCTTATTTCCAATGCCTCGAACCAAGGCTGTGGGTCAGTTAAAAACAAATAGGCAACGTAAAAATAGATCGCTCCGTTAAGGTATAAAAACGTCACGGGCAATAATCGCATGAGCGGGCTCATAAAGTTTCTCCTGTTTTATCGCCTTGCTAGCGGAACTGAATTGAGATGCCGACCGCCGTCAACGATAAGAGTTTCTCCGGTGACGATTTTGGGCCCAAGAATAAAAAACACGATAGACTCTGCTACCGTTTCTGCATCGGCAGTGACGCCCAAAGGAGCATGACGTTCATTGTGAGTTTTCGCGGCCTCATACTGTTCGCTCCCTAAGCCTTGCCGCAACCAATCTCCTTGAATAAACCCTGGGCAAACCGTGTTGATACGAATATTGGGGCCAAGAGCTCGCGCTAAGGACAACCCCATCGTGACTAAGGCTCCTTTAGATGCGGCATAGGCCACAGAGCTCCCAATTCCCGTCACTGCGGCCGTCGAGGCAACATTAACAACCACACCACCGGACTGGGCCTCTTGCATCATAGGGGCTACGGCCCGAATCATTTGGAAGGGACCAATGACATTGACAGCATAAATGCTTTGAAAGTCATCCGCATTCAAACCCTCTAAATGGTGATGTTCGCAAAACTTCGTGGTGCCAGCATTGTTAACCAGAATATCAACTCGCCCCCACTTGTCCGCCGCTTGAGCAACCATTGCTCGGCATTCCGCATCATTGGCAACATTGGCTTTGCAAACTAGCACTTGTGCACCCAATGCTTCGCACTCCTTTGCCACCTTGTTTGCTGCCTCTTCACTACGGCTGTAATTGATCACGATGTGGCAGCCTTGGCTTGCTAAAAGACGAGCAGTTGCCGCCCCGACACCGGATGCAGAACCTGTCACAATCGCGACGTTTCCTGAAATATTTTTCATTTCGCTTTTCCCTTTTCCGTTGAACTCGAAATTCTACTCTACTTATCGCAAATGCACGCTAAAATGCTGTGTTTTACGCATTGCAATGCCTCCATACTTGGTTACAATACGTAACACTGAAAAACTGGCCAAATGCCTTATAAGTTATAGGCGACTCCCAGATTTTCCGAGCTAGAGAAACCGCAATTTGCTCTGTTTGGTGGAGGTTTCATTTACTGCTGAATGTCAGCCGCTAATGCCGCAAACTTCGCGCTCTACTCACATAACAATATCAGCAGCCTTTTCTAACCGCACATATGCCTTTTGCACTTGGACTCGTTTTGCATCCAAGGCATGAGCGTAGTCGTATAGTAGTTACTTTCTACGTCTACGAAGAAATCTAAATGCGCCGACTCGCAAAAGTAGTCGAAATTTCAATTGGAGAAAGAAGTGAAAATTAAACATTTCGTGGC
The DNA here is from genome assembly GCA_947259995.1 of uncultured Pseudomonadales bacterium. Taxonomy (GTDB): domain Bacteria; phylum Pseudomonadota; class Gammaproteobacteria; order Pseudomonadales; family Pseudohongiellaceae; genus UBA5078. The sequence continues at coordinate 192,421 of CAMYOK010000002.1, forward strand.
AATAGGATTGATTGTCGCCGTCGTAATTTGGATGGCATTGCCGCGCGAGCGTGGTGCTTTAGATGACGGCTACCCCTTACCGGAACGCGAAGGCCTCGTTACAGCCGTTACGGGCGATGGTGTAATCACCAACGATAATCAAAGCTTCACAGTGCGTGTGGCACGCGTGAACGAGCAAAACTTTGTACAGCGAGTGCGAGTTCGCGGTCAAACCAAAGCCTTTCGTTTAGTGGACGTACGCGCCGAAGCTACCGGGCGCATTATCGCCACTCCTGTTGCACGTGGCGAAAGAGTCGCTGTTGGTGATGTTTTATGTGAGCTCGCCATAGACAGCAAAGAGACTGATCTGCAAGAGGCGAGAAGCCGCAAAGAACAGGCACAGCTAGAATACCAAGGCGCACTGGATCTACAAGAGAGAGGTCTTCAGTCTCGTGTTGGCATCGCACAATTGAAAACGGCCTTGGATGCTGCCACGGCGGCACAGACGCGCGCAGAGCTCGCTTTAGCTAGAACTAAAATCACCGCACCATTTGCCGGCATCATGGAGAGTCGTGAAGTCGAAGTGGGCGATCTTATGGACCTAGGCGGCAAATGCGCCTCGCTACTCGATGACACGCCAATGCTGTTGACTGGTTTAGTGCCAGAACAGGACATAGGCAAATTATTTCTTGGGGCGCCAGTTTCCGCTAATTTAATTACCGGCGAGACTGTAGAGGGCGAAGTCACTTATATCTCCCGTGCCGCCGAAGCGAACTCCAGAGCCTATGCAATTGAAGTTCGCTTAGCCGATAACGGCAAAGAGATTCGCCAAGGGGTAACCGCAGAGATATTTATCGCCGCTAACGAGACCCTCGCTCACCTCATTCCCGCCTCGTCTCTAACTCTCAATGACGAGGGCATCATTGGGGTTAAAACCGTCGATAGCGAAAATTTCGTGCATTTCAGCCCCGTTAGCGTCGTCGGTGAAAACACAAGTCTTAACCCTGGCATTTGGGTAACAGGTCTTCCCGCGAGCAGTGTAGTCGTCACGCATGGTCAGGAGATCGTATTCCCTGGCCAAACCGTCAATATCGACACCAGTTGGTCGTCAATTTCCGAGCCATCACTGTAGGCAGAAAATCATGCGCTATATAAAAGCTTCCGTATCACGGGCGAGGACCTCATTAAGCATCTTCGCAGCGATTATGCTAATGGGTCTGGTCTCCTATATCTCGATTCCAGTTGAGCTGAACCCCGACGTAACCGTACCCGTTATCGTCACCACGATCATCCATGAAGGCATCTCTCCGGAGGATGCCGAGCGACTCCTGTCGAAACCGATGGAAGTCGAACTCAAAACCCTCGAAGGAATCACGCAGATTAGCTCTTTCTCGAGTGAGGGGGCGGCAACCGTCGTTACAGAGTTTGATGTCAGTTTTGACTCATCTCAGGCTCTAAACGATGTACGTACCGCCATCGATCGTGCCAAGGCGAAATTCCCACAATCAACAGAAGAACCCATCGTTCAGGAAATTTCTGCTGCAGGCGTGCCTATAGTACAAATCGCCATTGCCGGTGAAGGCGTGCCCGAGCGCGTCCTATTGCAGGTAGCACAGAGACTGCAACGTGAAATTGAAACCTTGCCTGAGGTATTGTCGGCAGATATGGTTGGAGATCGCGAAGAACTACTCGAAGCGCTCATAGACCCTACTCAACTAGAAACCTACGGCATCACCAATCAGCAAATTGTCCAGGCCGTCACTAGCAATAACCGTCTGATTCCCGCCGGCGCCCTGAATACCGGACAAGGTAGCTTCTCGGTCAAACTCCCCGGGCTGATTGAAACTCAGGAAGACTTGTTCGACTTACCAATAGCGGCAACAAACCAAGGCGTTCTGACCTTAAGTGATATCGCAGAGGTACGTCGCACCTTTAAAGATGCCGAACGTTATTCTTTTGCCAACGGTCAACGCTCAATTTCGATTAATGTCGAGAAGCGTAAAGGCGCCAATTTGATCGAAGCGATGGACAAAATCGATCGGATCGTTGAGACCATGCTGCCGACACTTCCACCTGCCGTGACTATTGCTTATATGAATAATTCTGCGCCTATGGTGATCGAGCAGAACTTGGGCTTACAAGGCAATATGGTGACCTCTATGGTCTTAGTCTTGATCGTAGTTATCGCCGCAGTGGGCATACGGTCAGGGATTCTTGTCACCATGGCCGTACCGTTCTCCTTCCTCTTCGCCTTTATCATCATCTCGGCACTAGGCTTTACCTATAACTTCATGGTGATCTTTGGGTTGCTCCTGGGGCTGGGGATGTTGATCGACGGCGCGATTGTGATGGTGGAGTTCGCAGACACCAAAATGTCTGAAGGCTACACCAAAGAAGATGCCTACGCCGAAGCCGTGAACCGCATGTTTTGGCCTATTATTGCCTCGACGATGACCACGTTGGCAGCATTCTTGCCGATGATGTTCTGGCCCGGGGTTTCTGGCGAGTTCATGCGTTATTTGCCAATCACTGTGTTCGCCGTCTTGGTTGGCTCATTGATGTATGCATTATTTTTTGCGCCAGTGCTTGGCTCCTTGTTCGGCAAGGCGAGCGTGGAAGGTCACGGCCTCGTGTCACAGGCGAAAATGACTCAAGAGGAAGAGAACAAGAAATTAGGACCGTTTAGCCGTGCCTATGCGGCGGTATTACGCGGTGCCGTGGGCTCTCCTGTGTTAATTTTCTTTGGCAGTATTTTCACGCTGGTCTCGATCACTTTCGCCTATTTCAATTTTGGCGCTGGGGTTGAATTCTTCACGGCTGTCGAGCCCAACCAAACCCGTGTACAAGTATTCGCGCGCGGCAACTTCTCACCAGATGAAATTCGCGAAATCGTAGTCGATGTCGAAAAGCGCATTATGGACGTGGGCTATTATAAAAATGTCGTCACCCAGTCAGGTGCAGGACAAAGCCTAGGGGGTGGACAAGGTTCTGCCCCCGACCTTGTCGGCACGATTTTTGTTGAATTTGTCGATCGGCGCATTCGCGACGTGAATGGTTTTGAAATCGAAAACCTCTACCGCGACGCTATCAAAGACATCCCTGGTGTGAAGGCAGAGATTTCGACGATTGAGCAAGGGCCTCCCGTGGGCAAAGAGCTGCAACTAGAGCTCTTTGGTGAAAACATGGAAGACCTTATTAGCGAGGCGACTCGCGTACGCAACTATCTCGAAACGGGGATGGAAGGGCTGATCGATATCGACGACACCACACCCATCCCTGGAATCGAATGGCGCATTCATGTCGATCGGGCACGCGCAGCGATGTTCGGCGCCAATATTGGCGAGGTAGGGACGGCCGTACAACTTCTTACCAACGGCGTCTTCATGGGGGACTACCGCCCCGATGACACGGAAGAGGAAGTCGACATTCGTGTGCGCTACCCAGAAGAGTATAGAGGTCTTGAACAGATAGAGCAGATTCAAGTCACTACGGCGACAGGGATGGCGCCAGTCAGCAGCTTCATCACGCGTGAACCAGGCGCTAAAGTCAGCTCCATTCAACGCGTAGATGGCACCAAGGTGATCTATGTCCGCGCAAACCCAGCACCAGGGGTGGTAACGGAAAACAAACTGCAGGAATTACGACAATGGCTGAATACTAACCCGCTTCTGCCCGGGGTGAGTTATCAGTTCCGCGGTGCTAATCAGGAACAGGCCGAGTCGTTCTCGTTCCTCATGCAGGCCTTTACCCTGTCGTTAATGCTGATGGCGATCCTGCTGGTTACGCAATTCAATAGCTACTACCAAGCCTTGTTAATACTGTCTTCAGTGCTGCTGTCGACGACCGGCGTCTTCCTTGGCCTATTACTTACAGGGCAAACCTTCAGCGTCATTTTGACGGGAGTTGGCATCGTGGCGCTCGCTGGGATTATTGTGAATAACAATATTATTCTCATCGATACGTTTAACTTCCTGCGCAGAACTAAGACCGACTGGAGCCTGCAAGAGATCATTGTGCAGACTGGGGTACAACGTTTGCGCCCTGTGTTCTTAACAACCTTTACCACTGGTTGTGGCTTGTTACCGCTTGCAATGCACGTCTCTATCGACCTGATAGGTGCAGAAATAGAAGTTGGTGGGCCTATAACATCGCAATGGGTAAGCCTTGCTAGCGCTATCGTATTCGGCCTGACGTTCGGGACGATTTTAACGCTACTGGTCACCCCTGCAATGCTCGCATTGCCGGCAAAATTAAGAGCTCATTTTGGCACAGTAATAAGTTTATTCAGCCGCAAGAACAAACCCAATGATTCACGCCGAGAGCCCGGCTTTGGCACCTAATTAAATTTGGCACCAAAACCACGGGCGTGAACGAGCGTTCGATATTGAGGTAAGGCTAGCTAATAAGTAGCCTTACCTCACTTTTTACAAACACCCCTTCTCTCGCAATCTCAATTCGAAATAGCCTATAAATACCGAGCATTATCGAGCGCCCGCTTTATAGACGACATGAATAGGCACACTAAAGAGCCACGCAACTTAGTAAAACCAAGTAGCGAAGATTTGTGAATTGGTAGAATTTTTGAATGCTAGTATGTAAACGAAAGAGCTATTGTGACAATTTGTAACCACAGAAGTAAAAGCGGAAATTGCTGTGATACCATCGCCCTACTTTCAATCGAACTGTCACTAAGGATAGTGACTAACAGATTGCTAAGAGCTAAGGCGAAGGGCTTTTAAGACATTCTTTGTTCCCCCCCTTTTCTAAACACTGAGTTGCTTTCTAGTTCTTTGCCTTAGCGCCCTACCTTTCAAGAAAATCATACTCAGTATGACGCTAAGTTCTCTCTAGTCTAATGATGCCACCCGATCACGGTCTAAATAACGTGACTCAAGCCGGCTATACACTCTTTCGGTTGAGATACCCTCTTGTTGCTGACGCAAATGATAGGCAGTTGTTTCAACATTATGCTGCAACACATTGAGTACTTTTTCATCCACGATGCCTTCTTCTTTCGCCATCGCTAAACGGAGTGTAAACAGCTTATTGGCCTCTTGCAGATGATCCGTTAAATCTTCAGCCAAATTATTATTGATTGCCACGATATGCCAATCGGAGACCTGCGCAATGCCATAATGCCATTGATCAGAGCCACGCTCATAGAGTCGTGAATATAGCAGTTGTAGATAGCGGAAGTTTTCATCGACGGAACCCCAGAACTCTTCGGCGACATTGCATTCGATTAGGCGCTCTACGATTTCAATCTGTGCTTCGCTATAAAGCCCTTCATTAATTCGGGTGACATGCAGGGCGCGCTTTAAAATCGCACGCGCATCAGAGTAGTCCCCACGTTGCGCAAGCATATCGCCATACGCCAACAAGGGCTCCCCTAACCGAGCATCAAAGGGACCAAAATCCGACTCTATAAACTCAAGCAACTGAGCGTAATGGGCCGAATCTTTACTAACAAACCTATCTGCCGCGATTCCAGTATCGTTGCGAGAGTTTGCAAATTGCGCATTAGTGGCAGTAGAAGTGAACTGATTGTCTTGTTGTGCCTGTACTTGCGTAACAACACAACTACATGCGAGCAAACCAGTTACTAAGATAGTGCGCATACTCTCATATTTATTATTATTCATAATGAGTACCATCCTTTTTCTTATGGACTCAATATCTCGCAAGGTTTAGGGGATTTCAACCAAAAGCGGTATTTTTAATATGAATTTTTTGTGAAATATGACAGTTATGTGTACTTTGGATGACAGTAAAAAATATTTAACGCTTATATTTCATTGGCTTACATATTTTAAATTATGACAACCCCATGAACTTAGCGATTCGGCCTCTGGATGCCTTTAACGATGCGTAGTGTTCGCAATACGTGTTTCCAGCAGCAACATAAGCATTACAATTAGCAAAATCCACCACCAAACCCGCTGCGGACCTTCAATTTCAGTCATTAATGCCTGTGTTTGAACCTGTAAAGACTGCACTGGCGCTGTCTCTGGGTTGGTGATTTGGTCCTGGAGAGCGCTTGGCGCAATCTTCTCTAAGTTGGATTCTTCTGGGTTGGCGTTCACAGCATAGTATAGCGGCGCTTGCGAACCCTCTACAGCAAGAAACCCTATGACCCTAGGGATGAGGGCATTCCCACCTTGATTGAGGGCTAGAGACTCGCCTGCAGGCCCTGTAACCGTCACTGGCTCAGAGGAGATTGACGATAAATCAATCAAACTGCCAACTCGATAGGCACGCTCCTTCGTGGTCGCTTGCGCCAAGTAGCGGATCGACTCATGGACAAAGGGCAGGAAAAGGCCTTGCAGAGGCAAATTATTCCACTCGGTATCCAATGCAGAGGCAAACATCAAGACATTCCCCTGCCCATAAGTACGTTCGATAAAGGCCGGGCGGCTATTATCAAACTGCATCAAAACATCGGCATCGGGCGCGGCATCGACAGCCCAGTAACCTTCAAACCGAACACCCCATTCTCCGCCTAGAGGCAGGAGCACAGGATGACGTCGATCGATATCGGCAATCAATAGGTAGTCGCTACCACTGAAGCGAATACTTTCAGAAAGCATTGCAGGGCTAAAATCTGCAAACAGCTGATTGAACTGCCCCCCATTGACGCGGTCCCCAGGCGCTATGAAAAGACTTCCGCCTTCATTCACATAGTCACGGATAGCCCCTACCTGAGTCGTACTTAGATCGCTCCCCGCATTGAGTAATACCACGACATCTTGTTGCTCTAAGGAAGCCGGCAAGAACTCGCGCGAAGTTACCGTTTCAAGCACGAATGGTGAGTCCGACGACCCACCTACAGCGAGACTCATCCAGTGCGCCTCATCTTCATACCAATTCTCCGACGGCTCACCATTGACGAGCAACACTCTGATCTTTGGCGTGACATCCACGGTAAAGTAATAACTGTTGTCTACCGCGAACTCATCGCTAGCGACACGGATTTCCCCTTGATGGGTTCCCGCTGCTGCGAAGACGGCGGGCAAACGAACGACCGACTCTGATGCCTCCTCTAGACTGACTTCAACCTGCTCGGTCTCGACCCCATCCAGTATCAAACTCACTTGTGCGTTGTCGATATGTACGCTGCCTGTGCTGCGAACCCGGGCTAGTATTTCATATTGTTCTTGATTCTCGATTATCTGATCGGGCGAGCGCACATCAGTTAACAATAGATTACGTGTGGCGCCTTCACCCACATCGATTGCTTCAAAGACCACCCCAGGTGACATCATCCAGCCGGAGTCATCATTGCCCATTCCGCTGGCTTGATAATCAGAGATCAGGTGAATACGGCGACTTTCGTGGCGCGCGGACTCCAATAGATCATTTGCCAAGCGTAAGGCGGGCATAAAGCGCGTAATTTCATAAGTTGGCTCATTCAGACCTTGTATGAATGCTCTTGCGCCTTCTAAATCACTGCTAAGTTCACGCACGCTTAGTGTCGCGTTATCGAATGCAATAACGGCCACTTCATCGCCCGAGGACAAGGTGTTGAGTAGATTCAGCGCTTGCGTTTTGGCGCGCTCGAAACGGTCCCCATAGCGCATGCTCATTGAGGAGTCGACTAGGATGACTGACGAATGTGGTTGCGCATCGACAAGACTGGCAATACTGCTATCAAAAAGCGGTCTAGCGAAGGCGAAAACAAGCAAAGCAATCAAACCCGCACGCAACAACAGCAGCAACCACTGCTGTATTTTTTGAAATAAAATCAGTTTCTTAGAGGTATTTTTAAGAAACCTAAGCGAGCTAAAAACCATCTTCGGCGGCTTCTCTCTGCGAATAAGGTGTATCGCAATAGGGATCGCTGCTGCCAGCAAACCGAACAGAAAGAGAGGGGTTAAAAATGCCATTTAGAACCCCTTTGCGCGACGTGAAATATAGGAGTACAGCGCCGTGTCTAGAGGCTGCGAGGTATTGAGCAAACAATAATCGACCCCACTGCTTTGACATTTCTTCTTGCAGTATTCGAGGTATTTATTCAGGTTTTCTATATAAGAATCTCGCACCGAAGGTGGTGTCGTTATAAAAGTCTCACTGGTCTCTGAGTCAACGAACTCGGTAGCTTCTTGGAAGTTAAATAGCAACTCCGCTTCATCGAGTACATGGAAGACAATCACGTCGTTGCCCATGGCACGAAGTCGCTGCAGGGTTTTAATTGTTTGCTCTTCACCTTCGAGTAGATCGCTGATCAAAATGACCATGCTCTTGCGATTTAAATTCGTCGCCAGATCTGAAAGTGGTTTTACGATATCAGTCTTTGCACCAGCTTGAAGTCCGGCTAACGTTCTAAGGATGCGAATCAGATGCGGCTGCCGACAAAGTGCTGGAATATACTCATTCACTTTTTCATCAAACGTAATCAAGCCAACAGCATCACGTTGTCTAGTGATAAAATAGGCCAATGCCGAAGCCAAGGTTTTGGCATACTCGATTTTCGTCATCCCACCAGACCCGAAACCCATCGAAGCACTAGAGTCTAACAAAACATAACTACGGACATTCGTTTCGTCTTCGTATTGTTTTATATAAAACTTGTCACTTCGAGCATAGAGCTTCCAGTCAACATGGCGCATATCATCCCCTTGATAATAGTGCCGATAGTCTGTGAACTCGACACTAAAACCTCGATGAGGACTCTTATGTAACCCCGATATAAACCCTTCAACCACAACCCGCGCGCGCATCTCTAAGTTATTGAGACTTGCTAGCACCGAGGGGTCGATGAATGTGGTATTTGCCGCCATGTTGTCTACTTCTCTAGTCGAATTTACAAGCCAGAGGTTGGCTCTGGAACTGTGTCTATTAGACGTTTCACAACATCGTCGGTTGTGATGCGTTCCGCTTCAGCATGGAAGTTCAACAAAACTCTGTGACGCAGCACGGCAGGTGCCAAGGCGCGAATATCACTATAGGAGACGTTGTAACGCCCTTGCAGCAGCGCGCGTACTTTACCGGCAAGGACTAAGTTCTGTGACGCCCGAATACCCGCACCCCAGCTTACCCATTCCTTCACAAAGTCTGGCGCATTAGCGCTGTTAGGGCGCGTTGCATGCACTAATTGCACGGCATAACGGATTACGGCTTGTGCTGCAGGCACTTGTCGCGCAATACGTTGAAACTCGAGGATATCTTCACCACTCAATGGATGCGCCACAGTGTTGTCGACGATCTGGGTAGTGTTGCCCACCACCATCACCTCGTCGTCTTCTGTTAGGTAGCCAAGCTCTATCTTGAACATGAAGCGGTCAAGTTGCGCCTCTGGCAATGGATAAGTGCCTTCGAGCTCGATTGGGTTTTGTGTGGCTAACACGAAGAAAGGGCGGGCCATCTTGTGGGTGACACCCGCAGCGGTCACTTGCCGCTCCTCCATCGCTTCTAGCAAAGAAGATTGCGTCTTCGGTGGCGTCCGGTTGATTTCATCGGCCAGTAGAATGTTTGTAAAGATAGGACCTTTTACGAACTTGAGCTGTCGATTGCCATCGACCTCTTCCACGATTTCTGAGCCCACCACATCAGCTGGCATCAAGTCAGGCGTAAACTGAATACGACTAAAGTTCACTTGCAGAATATCGGCTACCGTTTTAATCAAAAGAGTTTTTGCCAGGCCAGGCACACCAGTAATGAGGCAGTGACCACCCGCAAACAAGGCAATCAACAATTCGTCGATCACCTCTTCTTGACCCACAATAACCTTTTTAATCTCGGCTGTGATCTGGTCATGTCCATCTTGCATCTTTTTGACTAAGGCTAAATCGTCTTGACTCTCTAGGCCTTCCACAGTGTCTGGTGCAATGTTCTCTAGTTCTGACATGAGTGCTTCCTGTTTTAACTATTAGTTTGGCTTAATGCGTAAACGCGTATATCAAAAAGTTGATGGCGATTTTGTAGGCTTCATTGCTGTACCGCGTTGGATAGGGCTCATAAAAAGTATGCTCCCAACCATCGCCTAGATCGGCATTGTGATTTGCCACAAGCATCACCCGTCCATCGTCATCCAAAATCGCATACACCGAAGGCGGATAGCTGGGGTCATCCAAGCTAAAGCCTCCATTGTAATTCCATGTCACCGCGCGCCCTGGAATTTGAGCGACTTCATTAATATCAAAGAATGTGTGAAACAGTTCATGACGGGTATCAAGCTTCACCAGCTCTCGCTCTGGAAATAACTTCGCCATTTCTGTTTGAAAATCTTGCAAGTGTGCTTCACCCCAGAAATCGTCTAGCAGCACAAAGCCACCGCGAAACATAAACTCTCTCAACGCCTCGATCTCTGCCGGTTGAAAGTCAGGGCCACTATGTAACTGTCCTATCGGTACCCGCTTCATGTTCATATATAAAAACGAATGCTCAAACAAGCGCGGGTCTGTTAAATCTAAAAAATCATAACTCTTACTATTGGCGTCGATATTCGTGTAGCGCTGCACCCCACGTAAGAAATTCGATTCTGCATCGGGGTAATCAGTATCCCACCAACCACCGCGTCCGCCAAAGCCACCTCCAAAACCACCTCGGCGACTCCTGCCTCCACCATAGTTAGCATAACGTCCGCGAATCCAGGTAAACTCAGTGGGCATTTCACTCTGTGCGTCTACACGATTATTAAGAAACGACTCCGCATCGAAATCCAAGGGTATTGCGTTACTCTGCGATTGTGCTTGTGCCAAAGGCAATGCTAAGCCGCACAAAATTAAGCTGCTAAAAACAGCCAATAATGTTGGGCGTACTCTTTCGATTAGCATTGCATCCTGCACGTAAAACGCCTCACTCTAGGGTTCAATGTTACGCGTAAATTAACTCACTGCGCGTCGACTGCTTGCAACAACACCTCTTGGGCTCGTTGGTAGCTCGGAGCTATTTCTAAGGCCGTCAGAATATTGCGCTTGGCTTGCTCTTTTTGACCATTACTCATATAGGCCTCTGCGAGATTGGTGCGCGCCTCAACAGGATCGTTCTGGTCTAGGGTGACGAGCACTTCGTACTCGCGCACGGCCATAGCGGCATCACCTGTGCGCTTAGCTATATCGGCGCCGACTTGATGCACGTCTAGTCGATAAGGATTCACAGAGACCGCACGCTGCACGTAGTATTCCGCCTCGTCGGTATTCCCCTCAGCCAATGCCTCTTTGGCCAGCAAGACTGCGGAATCATAATCGTGCTGTTGATTCTCCATCATGATCCGCAGTTGCTCCAAACGCGCCGTGTCGTTACCCTGCTGTTCGTAAATCTGCGAGAGAACCAGCGGTGGGCTTGGGTAACCCGAATAATCGGGCAGTATTTCCTGAGCAATCTGCAGATGCACTTTTGCCTCTTCAAAACTCTCCTCTTTGAACAACACAATGCCTAGCTGTAGATGTGCTTGAAAATCGCGTGGATGGTCTTGCACGCGCTGGCGCATATGCTGTTTTAGCGAAGCGTTGTTATACAGCTCGGCCAACACAGCACTGGAATTTTCGCGCTGACCATGACCATGCGCCGCTCCTTCGTCTGGCGCGTCTTCTGTATGTACATATACATTAATTTGTTCGACGCGCTCATCGACCCATGCATGAAACTCTTCGTTGAACGCCTCGATAGGTTTATCAAACACCGCACTGAACATGTCCGATTCATCTTTAATGAAGGCGTATTGGTTAATGAGCTCCACCATTTTCTCGAAGCCATAGGTTTTGTCGATAAAGTCGACAACTAGATAGGACTGAAAATAGGCGAAGCCCAAGTCTTCGTTGCTATTTGCCCCAGTAAACGCTTCATTGAGGTTTCCAACAGGCAGCAGTTTTTCATCCGCAACGGCGCGCACTAACTCGATGCCTTGACGTCGCCCCCATTCAGGGCGCGCTTCTCGCTCTTCCCACACCGAGATTCCTTCAGAGAGCCAGCGCGGCATTCGGTTATTAGTCATCTGCAGAGTGAACACATGGACAAGCTCATGCCACAGTATCTCTTGCCAATTGGCATCGAGTGTTCCTGGAGATATCAGCGTAACCACTTTACCAAAACAAATACCGACCAACGGGCCGATATCCGGCAGCCCAACCGAGCGCACCGCAAAGTCTTCAGTTTTTTCGAACACTTCTATTAGCACTGGCGCTTCAGGCTCGAAGCCATATTTTGCCGTTAAGGTCTCCCAATTCTCTTCTATCATAGGCGCCATATATGGCCATAGAACAACCGAATCGCTCTCGCTCATACGCACTTCGAAATGCTCGGTGCGCAAAGTGACGTACTCGTCCAAGGTGTCGAAAACTTTCAACATATTCGAAGTCATTACATCGAAAGGATCGTTATCGAACGCTAATTCGAGCGACTCTCTACCCTCTTCTTCTTCGCCTAGACGAATCAGATTTGATCCAAGCAAGGTATGCCCTTGCCAGTAATTCGGATCTGCAGCAATAGCTTGCCTTGCATAGCCCACCGCTTCGGTAAAACGGTAGTTATTGCCAAAGGCATCGGCAAGATCGCCATAAAAATACGGGTTGTTGGGGCTAAAACTGTTCACCTGGGCTTCAAGTTCGGCGAAGGTATCAAACTCTTCTTGTAATGCCGCTTGCGCGGCTTTCAAGCTCAATGACTTAAGTGATTCAGGATTAATGCCAAGCGCCCCATTCAAATATTGGTCAGCTTCTTCTAGTCGATTATTGAGCACTAATAGGCTGCCCATTGTCTCTAGTGCGCGAACATCACGTGGATTAACATCTAATGCAAAGCGCAGCGATCGTTCACCGCCACTTATCTTGGCTTGGCCCACTAAGGCTGGCCCATATCGGCGGTTGATGGCGAGTGCCGCGTCATAGGATTTTTCGGCATCCGGCACATTGTGCTTCTCCATGAACAAGTCGCCCCACAACACTTGCGCTTCTAAGTTCGTAGGATCTATTCGTGTTGCTTCGCTGAACAAGCTATTAGCGTCGTGAAAACGGTCAAGCAACCAACTCGCAAGCGCTACCATCGCGATCTCTTCGGCCTCAAATACCAAGCCAGAATCATAGCGGGCAATGGCGGCATTCAATGGCGCACTGGCCTCGTCACGCCTTCCGACAAATTTCAATAAGCTGCCGTACTGAACCAAAGTGCGCACCGGCGGCGTTGCATTACCTTGCACGACCTCTTCTAAGATACTCAATGCACGCGCCGACTGACCTGTCATGCGCAGCACTTCTGCTAATTGCGTGCTTAGAGCAGGGGAATCGGCATAATCGTCAACCTCTGCTTCAATCGCTTCGATCGCTTCCTCATAGGCGCCCGTTAAGGCATAAGCACGGCTAAGTCCCAAGACGCCCTGCTCTTTATCGAAACCATCGAGTCTGGCGAAGGTTTCAATGGCGGCGATGTAGGAGCCCGCTTGAAGTAATTGTTGCGCGCGCTCCAATGGAGGGTCCATTGTAATAAAATCATTCTGCGCCAGTACGGGCGCACTTAGAATCCCTAGGGCTAAGCAGACCGCCAATCTCAGCCTCTGGCGACGCTTAGGAGCAAGTAGAGGGTTTTGTGCTTCGTTAAGGTAGCTCATTATACCGTCCTGTTGTTCTTGCCAAATCGATTAAAAGTGCCTCAAGCCGCTGCCAATAATCTTCCTCTAAATAATTCGCTTTTTGCCCACGCAGCAAAAATATTGATCGTTCTATATCTTGCATTTGACTATGTAATTGCTGGGCTTCTGCGGACTGTTTGGTTTCGTTTGCACGACTTAAGTCGAAGTAAGCAATCTCTGCTAGCGAACCATCGCCGGCCCCCGAAGCAGGCTCTAAACTAAAGACTCCATCACCGTTATCATCAAGCACCGCTCTTTCGGTTGGTAGCCGGCCTTGATCGGAATACCAAGTCAGTACGCTCTGGCTGGCATAAATATAGGCTTCAAGCACAGAGATACGAGAGTTCTTGTCTCTATCTCCGGCATGGGAATCGAGCGCTTCAATCAAATACTGGGCAAACATCGGGTCATAGCGCTCCGCACGCGAACGCGTTGCTGACAACACCACTCGACCTCGCGCAGATAGCGCGCTAGAGAATTCGTAGCCTGCACTGATAGTGTTGATTATCACGAGATCTTGTTGATTAAACCCTTGTAAGAGAGCGGCAAACTCAACCCCGGTAATATCAGGACCGACAATATTGAATTTCGCTGCGTCATCGGTGCTCGAGCCGTGCCCGATCATAACAATACTTAATTGATCACCCGTTTCGAGTTGCGAACTCAAACGTGCAATTGTTGTCTCTATGTCGCCTCGCCTTGAACTTCCATCGATGCGAAAGTCAATCTCTTGACCCTCACCGCCATCGTCAAAAAGTAAGGTGATCGAATCTTTGGTATAGCCATAGTCGCGCGACAAGATGTCATGCAAAGAAGCAGACCATTGCCAGAAACGTGCCTTGATCTCTTCTGACGCTGCAGCGCCAGTAATAATTAATACGTGTTTTTGTGCGGCGGGATCGTTGAGGAAAAACACGTCCTCATCGTTATCGCGAGCGCCATTTGTCTGTGCCCAAGTGCTGACGCTCAACACAGAGAACAACGCTAATATGGCCCATCGCCCTAAACTCACTGCGCTCATGACAGCCCCTTGAAACGACGTGCCATCCAATCAACACATAGCAACAGAATTAGAAGTATTAGCAGCAACGGCATATCCCATAGATCTTCCTGCACCTCTTTCGAATAGGCGCTTGGGGTATAACTAATGTCCGTGGCGAGAGTGCCTGTTGCATCTAAATCGTAATAACGTCCGCCACTGACCGATGCAATGCGCTCAAGCAAACCGGTGTCTCGCCCCGCTGAGGAATACTCCCGCAAAGAAGGTGTGACGACAAAGGCCGCACTTTTCTCGGTATCGCTGCGATCTGCCTCACCAGCAGCACTTGCAACATCCACCATCAGATTGAATACCCCTTCGGTTTGCACTTCAAAACTACTGCGATACACCCCATCTTGATCGATATCCCAATCCATGGCGTTATCGATAACACCACCATCAGGATCACTCATGTGCATCCACACCGAGGCATTATTGTCTGGTTGATAATTGAGATCACGCACAGTGGCAGCAACGTTGACAACATCACCAACATGGTAGAACTCCCGGTCGAACTCGACAGTCACGCGCTCTAAAGCTGATACGGACAACCAACGCAACAACTGTCGCCAAATGCGTTCATGAGACTGGTCTTCGGCTGGCATCATCATTTGCCAGCGCCAGGTGCTTGCACTGGTAATCGACATACTGCGACCACTGCCATATCGCTGTGTGGCGATGATCGGTAAGCGTTGATTCTGGAACTGCAAAAGCGGGTGTTCCATTAAAACAGTCGCACCGGGCTTGGCTCGCCCTGTGACATATACCCCCTGTAACTCGGGCATCTGCGACCAAAGCCTTTGGTTTTCTATGTCTTCCCCATGCAAGCGCAATAGCTCTGAAAATTCACCAGCAGTTGTAAGCGCTGGCGTGAATAATTCACCAGTTGGATGAGGGCCGCGCGCAATCCCGCCTTGCAATGTGGGAGGGGTAAGATTCGACTCAATTAAGCTTACTGGCAGAATGTCTGCAAGCACGGTGTCGACAAACTGATCGTCCATCATCCCTGCTACTAAAAGACCACCGCCTCGTTCAGCCACAAAGTCTTGTATCAGAGTGAGCTGCCCATCAGAGAAAAACTCTTTATCGATGTCGCCTAGGATAATGGCTTCATATTGGTAGAGCTCATCAGCACGCTCAGGAAAACCAGTGCTTAATTCGAGCGGTGTTTTGATGCCTTGACGATAAAATTTTCCTGGACCCGTTTGCAGATAGGTCGCTAAACGCAATGAACTGTCTTCCTCTACAGCTCGGCGAATAAATTTGTATTCATTTCGAGGGTGCCCGTCGACATACAGAATGTCTAGTGCTGGCCGAGCGCTGTTATCCACGAGGAAACTGTATTGGTTGTTTTGTAAGACAATTTCACCCTCAAGCTCTTCAACTTCTAGGCGGTATACTGTCGCTTCTTGTTTCTCTGGCGTGAGCTCTAAATCAAAACGTCTCGTGGAACTGTCGGGCCCTAGGACGACACTTTTACTCGCGACCAACTCTTCATCGTCATAAACCGTCAAGGCCACTTCTCTATTGGCAAAACCTTGATTGCTCAACGCAATGTCAATATTGAATACGGAACCTTCGAGAACGGTTTTTGCAGCGGCCACATCTACGATCCCAACATCTCTTGGGATATTTTCCTGCCCAGCACCAACAGTGAATATCGGTATCTCACGGGCACCGAAGCCTTGCGCTCGCTCTACCGGGTCAACACCTTCGTTATCGGCGCCATCGCTTAGGAGAAGCACCCCACCAAGGGCAAGCCCACTGAGTTGCTGATCTACATATTCTAAGGCTTGATCAATCGATGAGGCCGTGCCTGCGCTAGATAAGTCCGCACTGTCGATAACTCGTTGCGTCTCTTTGTCGAAACGAAAGGTACGAATCTGGAAGGTGTCTGATAGTGCATTCAAGACACCAGAATCACCGTATAAAAGCTGTGCGACTGCTTGTGCGCGTGCAACGCTTCCAGAGGCATCCTCTATCGTCATGCTCTGCGAGTCATCGACAAGCACTGCCAAATAACTTTCCTGAGGGATCACTTGCTCAGTGGTCACGATTGGGCGCAGCAGACAAAACAAGAGAATGACAAGCACGGCACTGCGTAAACTAATGAGACCGATTTTCCATGCAGGACTTAGGGCTCGCGTCGTCTTGCGATAGAGCAGAACTACTAGTCCTATCAAACCGAATACTAATAGCGCAAACAACCAAGGGCTAATTCCGTAAGCGAACGAGAAACGTCCGTCTTGGATCGCATCAATTGCATGTTGATCGAGAATAAAATTCATCGTTAGGGTGCCGCATTTCCTGCCCCATTGTTTTCGGACAGCACACGATAGTACTCCTCGACAAGGCGTTTATATTGATCGGGTACGTCTTCATCTGTCGAGGCGTAGAGTTTTTCGTTAATACGATCTAGTTCTGCCTGAGCACGTAGGTCTGCTTCGAGCTCAATTATCGGTTGCAATAACGCGGTGAACAGCTCGGGCTGGCTCAAGAAGTCTTCGATGTTCTGACGCGTAATCTCACTGCGTATCGAGCGGGCATTACCAAGTGCAGTAGCACCGCCTGTGCCAGGCTGTCCATCAGCGCCACGCCCTTGACCCTGACCTTGCCCTTGACCGGCTTGGTTCGAGGCTTGTTGACTGCCACCTTGTTGCCCTTGGCCTTGCTGACCTTGCTGGCCTTGCTGGCCTTGCTGACCCTGCTGACCCTGCTGACCTTGCTGACCAGGTTGTCCCTGCTGGGCAAGCTGACCCCGTGCTGAGGCGCTGCGCTCTTGCATCTGCTGTTGCTGCAAAGCCGTTGCCAGCTGCTCAGAAAGCTCTTGCGAACGCGCCAACTGCTGACGCATTTGCGCAATAGACGTTTCGCTTTCCTCGCCTTGACTCATAGCGAGTGCTTCTTGTTGCAAGCTCTGCATCTGCTCCATCAACTCAGCGGCATCGCGTGCGGCCTGTTGCACCGGATCGTCAGATTGCGGAGAGTTGATGCCGTTCATCGCTTGCAGACTCGAGTTTAGGTCATTGAGCGAATCCCCAATTTCTTGTTCGATATCGACTGCTAAATTCACCATCCCGTTGGCCAACACTCGACCACTAGTGTTCATTTCTTCACGTATAGAGCGAATCGCACGGCTAGCTTGCTGCGCGCGCGAGAGCAGTTGCTGATCTTCGTTCTCACCTCTTGCGATAATGGCGCGTAACATTTTTTCGATCTCGTCGATTTCTCGACGCTGCTGTTGTTGTGTCGCGATTAACTCTTGTAGCTGTGCATCTTCACGTGCGCTCTCGCGGGTTTGCCCCAAGCCTTGCTGACGATTAGCCGCTTGCAAGTCCTGCTGTAGTTCGCGCTGTTCTTGAATCAATTGTTCGCCACGCTGCACAACATTTTGAGCAAGCTGGCTCACTGAGCTCGTCTGTTCCTCGTTCAACTGCCTTTGCTGCTCGCGCAGGCTCTCTAATGCCCTTTGGCTGCGAGCTGCCGCCTGCGCGGGGGTTTGTGCCTGTGCTGCCTCAGCCATTTGCTGCGCTGCGCGCTCTAACTGGCTTTGATTCTCAGCGGCTTCGCTACTACCGCCGGCTACCTGAGACTGACCACTCTGCGAAGATTGGCCATTCTGCGCACCTTGCTGCCCCTGCTGGCCTTGTTGACCCTGCTGACCTTGTTGTTGCTGCTGACTCTGCTGGCCCTGACTACGGGACAACTGCTGGGATAGTTGTGCGACCTCTTGGCTTAATTGCTCTTGCTCGCGCTGAAGACGCTCAAGCTCGCGCCGGCGCTGCTCTTCATTCATTTGCTCCATCCGACGAGCTAGGTCACGTTGTGCACGCGTCAGGCCTTCTTGCCGCCGCGCGAGCTCTGCAAGTTTATTCGCTTCTTCAGAGGCCTGCCCGCCACCGCCACCAGAGCGGTTGTTCGGAGTTTCGTAGCGATTCTCTAATTGCCCCATCTCCATCTCAAACAACTCACGCAGGTCCTCGCGCTCTTGCTGCGCGCCACCACCTCCGCCACCACCGCCTGCTTGCTGAGTGCTCACATCGGTGCGATTGATATCCGCCTCTGCTTTTAGAATGTATTGCAACGCCACTTGTTCTGGCTTCAATGCACTAGTGACTTGCTCTTTTTGCAATTCACTTATCGCTTCATTCATCTGCTCAATTGCTTGCTGCAAATTAAGCACAGCATTGTCATAACTATCATCGGAGAAATTAAGACGCTCAGCCAAACGATCAATCGATTGCCTTGCGCGCGTGGTTGCCTCGGCTTGTGACTCGGCAATAATGCTGACATCGTCGCTAAATTGTTGAGGGTCAACATCTAAGCCTTGATTACGCAGCTTCCATGTGGCGGCGATAATATCTTTTTGTAAGGTCACCAATGCGCTGCTTTCCCCTCCGCCTTGTGCGCCACCTTGCCCACCACCTTGGCCTTGTGAACGGCGGAACTCTTGGTCGGTTGGAATCACCTGCAAGAAATAGATGTCAGACACAACTTCAGCGGGCCCTGCTAGGGCATTGTTGTCTGCAAGAGTGAGGTAATAGCTAACGAAATCCCCAGGAGCAACGCCCATATCTTCGAGATAGATAAGCTCATTGCCATCGATAAAACGCGTCTGTTCTTCGGGTAGAAAATCCACTGCCACTTCGTCTTCGCCCACAACGTTATAATGCAGCGCGAATTGGCTAAGGCCGTAGTCATCATTGGCCTCTACCGACAACACAACCTCTTCGAGCGGCATCACATCTTGATCGCGACCAGGGCTTTTCAAAGTAAGTTCTGGCGGCATATCAGCGATTGAGCGGATGTAATAATCGAAAGGGTTTTGACTCTCTAGATCTTCAAAATCACGCGCATTCACGTGATAGACACCATCGCCAGCCACAGAGAATCTTGCTCGCCCAACCAAACCGTCGATCTCTAAAGGGATGCTTTCATACTCGCCCCCTTCTTGAAAATCGATAGTCGCAGTTTCAATACGTTTGTTGAAGGTTACTAGCAATTCAACTTCAGTGCCTTCGGGCACCAGCATATCACCAGCGTCTTCTTCGCTATTGTTCTCTATACCTGTATAAGCCGGGTATTCATAGGCAACATCGATCTGTTCTACTTTTGGCAGATCGTACAGGCTGATGCGGAATTGTTCCGAACGCTGCTCGCCATTTTGCTCAAAGTTAACGTAGTAGATTAAGTCATCTTGCACCGACGGCAAAAAATAACTGTAACTGGCACTATCGCTACCGCTGCCATCCTGCGGCATGCTTAGTTCACGCCAATTGACATTATCGCTTTGCACGCGTAATTGAATTTCGCTGGGGGTCGCATTCGTCACACGCGCTACAATTGTTGCGGCGTCGCCACGTTGCATCGCGATGTCGCCAGGTTCGACGCTAATTAATATTTCTTGCGGCACTTGCTCGACTGCCATGGGGACGTCAGGCTCAGCGGTGAAGGGCCAAACTAATCGACTCGCCGCTGACAACATAATCTCAGATAAAAACAATACAGACACAGCAATAGCCAATACCGCGAATGTCGATGCAAATGCAGCCCACGATACTCTCGCATCAACGACCTGATCGACCCGAGCTTGTTGTTCTTGAATATGTTCCTGTGCATCCTCCCACAACTGGCGCACAAACTGTTGCGACACGCCGCGGGTATGGGAGGTGTTGTCATCGCTTGTGAATTCCAGCGACGTCATAAGTCGCTGCTCTAGATCAGGGATTTTGCCCTCAACAAATTGCGCCAGGCTGCGATCGTCTGACTGCATTTTGCCAAAGCGATTACGCAGATAATAAAGTGCCGCAATTACACCAGCGACCAATGCGAGGAATAATAAAATGTCACCCGACCGGGAGGGGCTCCACCACGCTTCGATAGCACTTAGGGCAAGTGCAAAAGCGATTAAGCCAGAAAGCGCAATGCTTGCGTGTTGCAACACAAAGAGCCGATTACGGCGGCGTCGTATTGTTTTTAAAGTTTGACGCAAATTTTCGAGAGTTGGAGAAGCCATAGGTAATCTTCTTGCCTATACAATTAAATGATTGTCGCTAGTTCTGGTGCCTCACTCGCCTAAATAAGTTTCGCCCGATACTGGGCCTACACCCCTACGGATTGCTCAACTATCCCATTAACAATGCAATAAAAGCAAGTGCCTATCACTGCACTGCGCGCCCAATAGATACAATTTCGAGAAAGTGGGCAATAGCCCTAAGATAAGCCTCAAAACGGCACTGAATCGCGACTACTCAAGGGTAGACCGCAAGCAGTGTGCAAGTCTTTCGTTAACTTGGAATGCAGTGCTTGGGGTAATCTGCGGAGTGTTCCGGGAAAATATGAACAGGGCGCAGCGCTAACGCGTCATGAAGGGTTTGGGTATCGCGATATTGCGCGATACTGCGAAGAGTTTGTAAGGTGGGTTCAGGCAATTTGAGCTCGCCACGCTGGTTTGCCAGTAAGGCGCTGCGCGGGGGAAGCCAACAAAAATCGATTATTTCCTGCTGATCTACCTTTATGCTGACCTGCTCGTGTAGCGATCCGAGAAAGAACCAAGTCGCAAACCGGCGCGAATACCCCTCCGGGGTCGTCCAGTGCGCGATATGCCGCAATGCTCCAGGCTCTATTGAGATCCCCGCCTCTTCTTGGGTCTCTCGCACTGCTGCCCTTAACGCCGCATGATACTCTTGCTGACAATCCGCATCGGGGTAGTCCACGGGGTCGATACGGCCGCCTGGGAATACCCAATGCTCACTATTAAATACGAGGTGCCGATTGCGGAGTAAGAGCAAGACTTCAATATCGCTTACTGCTTGCCGGACAAGCACCACAGTGCTCGCCGGTTGCGGCTTCACACAACACCTCTCGAAAACAATCCTCCATGAGAATCTTTTCTCAAAAAAATCAAAACCTTAAGACCCGGCTTTTTGATCTGCATGGATTTTCTGCACAGAGGCTCTTTGCGCTAGCCGCTCTATGCGTTCGCGCAACTTAGGCACCTCATTGTAGGCATCCCAAGCCAGCGACTTTTTCGCCATACGGGCAAATACCGTCATAGTGAAATAATAGAAGATATCGGCATAGCTAAGCTGCTGGGCATTGAAATAAGTGCTGTCGTGGGTGATTTGCGCCAAGGCCTGCAAGCCTCGGTCTAGTTTCTTACGCACCTGGGCTTTTAATTCATCATTCGCCGGCCGTGAGAAAAATGCATCGCCATATAGCTCGCGCGCAGGCAACTCAATGTAGATCTCAAGGTAATGCATAATTTCGCGCACTCTTGCGCGTTGGAACGGGTCTCCAGGGAAAAGGGATGGCCCTTCGCCTAAATCCTCCAAATACTCAATAATCACGGCTGTTTCGGTAAGATAGCCGTGTTCCGTCTCAAGGCAAGGCACCTTGCCCATAGGACTCATCGCTAAATAGCCCGACTCTTGCGAAGGGCTTGCAAGCACCTCTTCAAAGTCCATGCCCTTTTCGAGCAACACCATCTTCACCATATTGTAGTAATTGCTAATCGGAAACCCATGCAGTTTCATACCCATCCCCTTTGTAATATTTAGATCGCGTTATGGACGAACTCCCCGCAATTGATGCTTCAATACCTTCCCCGATGGCGCCGCAGGCAGTTGTTCGAGAAATACAATTTCTTTAGGCCTTTTATAAGGTGACAAGTACGGCCTTATAAATGCCTGTAGTTCCACACCACTCAGGGTGCTATTCGCTTTAGTCTGCACATAAGCTATCACCTCTTCATTGCCGTTAATTGTTTCTCCAACCACAGCGCAGACAAGCACATCGCTATGTTGAGCGATTACTGCCTCTACCTCTGGCGGATAAACATTGAAGCCAGAGTGAATGATCAGCTCTTTGCTACGCCCAGCGATATGGATATTGCCTTGCTCATCTTGGCGTACCAAATCCCCAGTATTAAGGAAGCCTTCTGTATCGATTGCCATGTCGGTGGCCTGAGAGTTTTTGTAGTAGCCTTGCATAATATTCGGGCCACGCACATGCAGCTCACCAACCTCACCCTGAGCGACTTGTTTACCGTCGCTGCCAATCAGCCGGATCTCTAACCCCGGCAAAGGGCGCCCAACGCTGCAGTTGCCCAAACGCTCATTCCAACGCACTTGGCAAATTGTCGGCCCGCTCTCTGTCATTCCATAAGCGTTGAGAAGCGTCAAACCAAACAAGGCCTCTGTCTCGCGCTTTATCGTTGGGTCAAGCGGCGAACCGCCGGCGTACAAGAAGCGCAAACGCGGCATGGCATCGGGACCAAGCCCCTGCGCTCGGCAATATTCTAAAAAGCGTGCGAACATCGTTGGCACGCCCATCATCCCCGTGATTTTTTTCTCGTGTAAAGTTTTTAGGCTGTCAGCGGCATCGAAACGGTCCGCTAGAACAAGTTCTGCCCCACGATACAACGTTGCAAGAAAGACCGCAGAGAGGCCAAATATATGGGAAAGCGGCAACACGCCATAAATTCGATCATCGGCATTCATGCCGCGCAGCACTCCCGTCACAGCCGCCACATAGAGCATATTGCGATGCGTAAGCATCACCCCTTTCGGAGCGCCCGTTGTGCCCGTCGTATAGATCATGACGCAAACCTGGTCGCCAGGCTTCTTATCGGCCTGCAACAGGGGAGCCGGAGCCTCGCGGCTGCGCACCACACCGACAGAGCCAGAGTCTTGAACGATAATTTGCGCATCCCCCGCCAATGCCAATGCATCATAGTGCCCTTTTGCAGCTGGGGAGTGCAGGAAACATGCCGACAGCTTGGGCTCACAATGGCTACTGATTCTTGCGATCTCATGCGCGGCAAGACGGGCATTGACGACCACACTGATTGCACCGATCTCGCTAATTGCCAATAGCCAAACTAATAGCTGTACGCAGTTTTCATTGATCAACAGCAACCGATCCCCAGACCCAACTCCAAGTGCGAGCAATTGGGCTTGGCACGCACTGACCTGCTCGGCTAGTTGTTGATACGAGTAATGCGTCCCCAGATGATCTCCCACGGCGCTTGCATGGGCCTTTTCTTGCCGCCAACGCTGCAGAGGCGTACTAATCCGCTCGGGCAGTTGCGCCAACAAAGACTCAGGAGATTGACCCAGCATCGCCAGATCGTTAGATTGCATTTTTTCCTGCATGTAATACTCACTATGCGCGCATTGCTACTTTCTGCATACGACGCCCAAAGCCATCGCGCTTGGCGCAACAATCTTAAATTAATGTTTCCAGCAATCGCTTGGAAAGAGCTGACATTGCCCGCACGGCACTTTCCTTGGCGTGTGCGAGGCAATAGCTTGACTTGGGCATTTAACCACCGTGAAGCCTTGACTGACAACTATGACTTCCTGCTCAGCACCTCGATGACAGACCTATCAGCATTGCGTGGCTTTGTCCCGCAGCTGAGCCAGATCCCCAATATTGTTTATTGTCACGAGAATCAATTTGCCTACCCTGACAACCCAAACCCGAGCGCGAAGACAATCAATCCTGTCGAGCCACAGATACTTAGCCTTTACACCGCGCTGTGTGCCGACCAACTAATCTTTAACAGCGCCTACAATCGCGACAGTTTTCGTCAGGGCGCACAAGCCCTACTGAAAAAGCTTCCAGATCATGTGCCCAACGCACTACTAGCTTGTGTAGATAAGGCTTTGATTGTTCCGGTACCGCTGTGCGAAGAGGTTTTCACTGTTAGCTCGAAACTGCGCAATGCCGATCGCTCGGTACTAGAGATCGTTTGGAATCATCGCTGGGAATACGACAAGGGGCCAGACTTGCTCTTGGCAATAGTACAGCAGCTAATTCAAAGTGAAGCTCGTTTTCGCCTGCACCTACTTGGCCAACGTTTCCGAGCCACGCCTGACGCATTGCTGCAAGTGCAACACCTCTTGCAGCGCTACTACGCGGCGACAAAAATAACCCCTGGGGTTGACGCCTACCTCGAAGACAAACAGGACTACCATCAATGTTTGGCCGCATCCGATGTAGTGCTCAGCACAGCCGACCATGACTTCCAAGGCTTATCCATACTCGAGGCGAGTGCACTGGGATGTACACCTTTAGCCCCTAATCGACTCGTTTATCCGGAATATCTATCCGCGGCCCATTGCTTTCGCCACGCAAACGATTTGGAGACGCAAGCTCGCAGCGCTGTGGCGATGCTGGAGAACTGGGCCGCCCTCAAAAACAATAGGCAAGCACTCCCAAGAGTGGATATGCAACAGTTCCGCCAGCGCCATTTACGTGATCGCTATGCTGCTGTGTTTCAATCTGTAGGCACGAGGACTTAATGGCGCAGCAAAGGTCGAAAAAACCTTGGACTGTCATCGCATTCGAGGCTAAAGTCTGGCCAAGCAGAATTAGTGGCTCACACAGCCTGATCGATATCGTGGAGTGTTCATGAACGTAGTTCGTAGTAGTTTATTTGCCCTTAGCACACTGGCAGCCGCCCTCACTTATGCGCAAGAAGAAGTGGCACCACAACCCTCAGAGGCCGAGCAAAGCGCGGCGTTCCAAGCTTGGCTTGGTGATTTCCGTGTCGAGGCGCTAGAGCGCGGCATCAGCGCGGACACTTTGGATAGCATTATCCCAACTATAGAACCCCAGCGCCGCGTAATTCAGGCTGACCGCAATCAAGCTGAGTTTGTGCAAACTTATGCCAATTACTTAGAACGTGTGAGCGATCGTCGCATAGAGATGGGGCGGGAACTGCTCGCTGAGCAAGGCGAGATGATCAATAGCGCCGCCAATGCCCATAATGTCCAAGCACGATTTGTGGCCGCCATCCTTGGGATGGAGAGCAACTATGGCACCTTCCCCATTACTGAGCCATTATTCAACGTGATTGCGACACTCGCCTATGACTCGCGTCGCGGTGACCAATTTCGCAATGAGTTATTTGCCGCATTCGAAATCGTCGACAAAGGCTATGCCAGCGCAGAGGAGATGAAAAGCTCATGGGCTGGCGCGCTCGGTGCGCCGCAATTTATGCCAGGCAGTTATTTGCGCCTAGCCGTCGACCAAGACGGTGATGGTAAACGAGATTTATGGAATATGGGGCCAGATGTCATTGGTTCAGTGGCCAACTACCTAAAGTCCACCGGCTGGCAAGATAACCAGACTTGGGGGCGTGTTGTAAGCCTTCCTCCTGGCGGTGAGCAATCACTGCCAGCGCCGCAAAACACCGGCCTCTCTCCGGATGCGAGTTGTCGTCGCTACACAACGATGGGGGTGTGGCGAGATCTAAACGATTGGCAGGAACTTGGCGTTCGCAAAGCCGATGGCAGTGACCTGCCTACTCGACCACTTCCGGCCGCACTAATCATCGGCGACGAAGGGGATGACAAAGGGTATTTAGTGTATCGCAACTTCTGCTCCCTGCTGCGCTACAACCCTTCGTTTAAATACGCCCTAGGGGTGAGTTTATTGTCTGATGCGATTGCGGGAATCGAGGAGTAACTAGGCACCGCCCGCTTCGGATTCAGCCGCGACGGGCTCAAGCACTGGGAACATGACAGTCTGCCCTATTTGTACTTGCCGAAAGTTGAGAGTGGGGTTGTATTGACGCAATAGCCACATTGGAACTGAATACTTTCTACGCGCAAGATTGGCGATATTATCGTTGGCAGCAACTTTGTACTCATCCACATTGCCAATGCGATACTGCCGAAAGAACTCCTGTTGTTCTTCAAGATGGAATTGACGTCGTTTGAGCTCGAACTCCTCTACGCTGACATTAGAGAAATCAAGATTCAAACGGCGCCCAATGACCACGGCGGAATTTCTACCTAATCGATTCAAGCTACGCAATTGCGATGAGCTAACCCCTAACCAATCGGCATAGTGCCCTAGAGTTTCAGATGCCTGAATCTCTATAGATTGATTGTCGGCAACACTATAGTCAGAAGGGTCGGCCGCGAGATCTTCCACCGCTTGCGCGCTTCGCTGTTCGAAACTCTGAGTTGGATCTAACGCCAACGCAAACTCGTCGTCCGCATTGTCTAGCGTCTGTACTTCACTGCCCCCTTCACTCAAAGGCGGCGTTAATTCTTCAATCAAAAGTGGCTCTAGCGGCGGCTCAACAGCAGCGACTTCTTGGGCTACTGGTGGCTGCGGCTTTACGACGGGCTCCTCGGCGGCGACATAGACTACTGGCTGCGCCGCAGATGGTGCATCGCTCGGTACTTTCAAAGTTTGACCTGGGTATAGCAGATCAGGGTGATCAATCTCATTGGCTTGCAATAGTGCGCGCTCGGTCAAACCAAAGCGCCTCGCGATGCGCGACAGTGTATCCCCCCTGCGAACCGAGTAATTCTCTGTGCCGCTTCGCGCAGTACTACTTGGCGCCGCCTCGCTATTGAGCGTGCTCGCCGCTGCCGCTATCTGCGCCGAGGTTTGTCCCGTGCCAGCCGCGGTATCCTGCGGCAGCAATAAGCGCTGACCAATCGAAATACGATGACTATCGCGAATCTGATTCAACGCCGACAGCGCTGCCACAGAGGTTTTGAATCGTCTGGCGATTGCAGACATGCTGTCACCCTTTTGTACGACGTAGGCGATATCAGGCGTCTGTATATTGTAACGCTCACTACTTGGCACATTCGCCAAGAGCGTGTCGATCGCCCCGGGCAATTGCTCTTTCTGCACCTTTACGACGAAACCTTTCGGAATACGTTTGCCCCCATCCCAGACGACAGGGCGCAGGGCTGGATTGTCGAACTTCAGATGCTCCAAAGTCACCCCTAGTGCATCCGCTAAGACCTGCGCTTCAATATAAGCATCAAGCTCAAACTCTTCATACTCAGGGCGTGGGTCTAATTGCAACACGCCAAACAGTGTTTGCGCTTGGCGCTCCACATCAAGCACGGCTAAGAACTGCGGGTAGAAATTACGCGAAGCAAAACCGAAGTTGCGGCCTTTATAATTGGCGATAATCTCTTCGATCTTATTCGTTCCCGTTTCACGCACTGCACGGCTCATGCCGCCAGTCCCATGATTGTAGGCAGTCAAAGCCAACGGCCAAGTACCGAGTATTTGGTAGTTGTACTCTAGGAGACTCATCGCCGCATACGTGGCTGTGTACGGGTCCATGCGCTCATCGACAATATGATCGATGCGCATAAAACGCTGCCCGGTAGCGCGCATGAATTGCCACATCCCTGCCGCGGCGACACTCGAATAGGCGCCTGGGTGGAACGAGGACTCTACATGAGGGAGAGCGCCAAGCTCTACCGGAAGATTCTTAGCCCGCACAACGCTTTCGATGTGCGAACGGTAGGCGCCAGAACGAATCAAACCCTCCACAAAACGGTCGGATTGCCCTAGTTGGAAGCGCACATTGTTAGCGGCCTCGCGGAAAGTAGCATCGCTCGTATTGCTTGGCCAAAGCTGTAAGACACGCTGTTGCTCGTTTGTAAGCCCAGAACGCTTTCCTGTGGCGAGCACTTTCAAGGCCTCTTGAATCTGCGTGCGCTGCCGCTCGATTAGTGGGCGATCATACTCGACGCTCTGGTAAACCACTGCGAGATTATTCGAATCATGGAGAAAACCATGATCGGTATCGACCTCGGTGTAAACGCGGGTCCAGAACTTGATGGCAGGCTCTAGGGCCGCTGGTCTTGGCAGATCTTGCGCTTGCAACGCCGTAACGCTGCAAAAACACAGCAGGCATATCCAGATAATGTGGCGCAATGGCGTAAGAGGCACTGACTTCATGTCCTTGGTTATTTGATGAACGGTGTATTAGACCTTCATATTGGCAAAATATTTCTACAACTGTGGGCCTATACTAAAGGAGGCGCTGCGATTGTCAAAGCAATATACAGTGGACATTCGGGGTAGATTTCACTACTGGAACAATTGCTCTATACTGCGTCCCCCTTGCCCCAATAAACGTTGATGATGACTGAACACAAGAAGTTGGCAGAGGCTAGCTTAGACAGCCTCTACCGTATATTTACCGTCCCAGAAGCCCCAGACTCAACTCTTGGCAAGATCGATCAATCGATCTCCCAGAACCTCACCGGCTTCCTGCAGGAGCATATCGTTGCTTCTGAACGCGACCTTGCGCAAATAGAAAAAGACTTCTCCAACCCCTTTATTCCGCAAGACCCCAGCTTTGTGTCTGACCAAATCGAGTTTCTACTCGACAAAGTGGTGGCGCAATCGGTGCATATCGCCTCCCCAAGCTTCGTGGGACATATGGCCTCGGCACTGCCTTATTTCATGTTGCCACTATCGCGAATCATGACGGCGCTGAACCAAAACCTGGTGAAAGTCGAAACCTCTAAGGCCTTTACGCCCCTAGAGCGACAAGTGATCGGCATGATTCATCATTTAATCTACGAGCGTGACTCACAGTACTATGAGTCGTGGATGCATAATTCATCGCATGCACTAGGCAGCTTCTGCTCTGGGGGCACCATCGCGAACCTCACGGCGCTCTGGGCGGCTCGTAACACAGTTCTACGCCCTAACTCGGACTTTACCGGCATCGCTCAGGAAGGCCTTGCTGCGGGCTTGCATCACTATGGTTACCGTTCCTTAGCCATCCTCGTCTCTGAACGAGGCCATTACTCCCTAGCCAAGGCCGCCGACATCTTGGGAATTGGACGGCGCAACCTGATCGCGATCGAAACCGATGGCAGAAACCGCATTCGCCCAGATGTCTTAGAGCAAAAGTGCGCACAACTGCATAAAGAGGGCACGCGAGTGATGGCCATCGTCGGCGTGGCGGGTACTTCGGAGACCGGCAGCGTTGACCCACTGGCTGCGATCGCCGATATCGCACAGGCTCAGCAAGTACATTTCCATGTTGATTCTGCATGGGGCGGGCCTACTTTGTTCTCACGTCAGCATCGCCCATTGTTAAAGGGCATTGAACGAGCTGATTCGGTAACTATCGATGCGCACAAACAATTGTATGTCCCTATGGGGGCTGGGCTGTGCGTATTCAAAAAACCAGAGACTTTGGCCAGTGTTGAGCATCACGCCGAATATATTATTCGCAAAGGCTCGAAAGACTTAGGCAGCCACAGCGTTGAAGGCTCTAGACCCGGCATGGCGATATTGGTCCATGCAGGACTGCATATCATCGCAAAGAGTGGGTATGAATTATTGATAGACGAAGGGATCGCAAAGGCCAAAGCCTTTGCGCAGGTGATCCGTGAGTCGAGTGATTTTGAACTGATCTCAGAACCAGAACTCAACATCCTGACCTATCGTTATTTGCCTGAACAGGCAAAGAGCGGATTGGCCAGCGCAGAAAAACACATTCGCGAGCAAACTAACCAGCAGCTCAATCGCATTACCAAGCTCATCCAAAAATCGCAACGTGGGCGCGGCCTATCGTTTGTATCACGCACGCAGCTCAACCCGGAGCAATATGCTCGCGAGCCAATTGTGGTTCTACGGGTGGTTTTAGCGAACCCATTAACGAGCATAGAAATACTGGCTAATGTGTTAGAGGAGCAGCGAGCGATCGTCGCCACCGAACCTGCGGTGCAGGAAGCGATTGCTCAACTTCCTAGCACCTAAGGCTTATTGCATTAAGGCATCGATTCTTCGGTGCCTTCTTTGACTATAGGCACCATCAAGTCTTCTTTGGTGACTTTCAAGTATAAGAGCAAGCTTGAAGCGATATAGACTGACGAATAGGTACCGATCACGATACCCAGCGTTAAGGCTATCGCGAAACCTTGAATCGACTCGCCCCCCATTACCAACATCGCACACACGACCAACTGTGTAGTCATCGCCGTGATAATCGTACGGCTTAACGTTTGATTCAATGAGATGTTAATCAGCTCGTAAGGCGTGCCCTTGCGCATTACACGGAAGTTCTCACGGATGCGGTCGAACACAACGATGGTATCGTTGATAGAGTAACCGATGATTGCCAACAATGCGGCCAGCACGGTCAAATCAAACTGCAAACCAAAAAGCGAGAAGATGCCTAGTGTGAGTATCACGTCGTGAAACAATGCCACTACCGCCGCAATCGCAAACTTCGACTGGAAGCGAATCGCCACGTAGATCATCACAATCCCAAGGGCGACTAGCAGGCCCATGCCACCGCTTTCAGCGAGCTCTTCACCGACACGTGGGCCGACGAACTCCAAGCGGTTTATACTCAACTCGGCGTTCGTACCCTGACGCAATGACGCCAAAATATCGTCTCCGAGCGTGACGAGATTATTCGCCATTTCTTCTTGGCTAACCGTATCATCGACAGGCAGACGAATGAGCACGTCCTGATCCGAGCCAAACGCGACCACTTGCGCATCGGCAAAACCGGCACCGCGCAATTGC
Organism: uncultured Pseudomonadales bacterium; assembly: GCA_947259995.1. Classification (GTDB taxonomy): domain Bacteria; phylum Pseudomonadota; class Gammaproteobacteria; order Pseudomonadales; family Pseudohongiellaceae; genus UBA5078. The sequence continues at coordinate 223,326 of CAMYOK010000002.1, forward strand.
TCACTCACTTCACTCACTGCAACAGGTTGGGAGTAGCCAACTTCGACTAATGTTCCTGCCGTGAAATCCAACCCTAGCTCTAGGGAATTAATTAATAGTGAGCCTACAGAAATCACGATAGTCGCTATAGAGGCGATACCGAATGGTTTCGCCAGACTCATGAAATCGAATTGCCTTCCAAATATGGGCATACTTTGCTCCAGCACCTACTTCTTTACATTTTGTTTCGCAACTAGCTGCCTAAACGGCGCTTATGTCACGCATATTTACCAATAGACAATTCTTGCACGTTGCGACCACCATAGATCACATTCACGATGGCGCGTGTCACGATGATCGATGTAAACATAGATGTCGCAATACCAATCATCAACGTCACGGCGAAGCCTTTCACTGGGCCCGTTCCAATTGAGAATAGTACAACCCCGACCAACAACGTGGTCACGTTAGCGTCAACAATAGTGCTAAATGCGTGATTAAAGCCCTGCGCGATGGCTCCTTGTGGCGACAATCCCGCCGCGAGCTCCTCGCGAATCCGCGTAAAGATCAGCACGTTCGCATCGACCGCCATGCCCACGATTAACACAATACCGAAGATACCCGGCAAGGTGAGTGTGGCGGAGATAATCGACATGATTGCTATCAACAACAACACGTTGACCGCCAGCGCTAGGTTCGCTGCCAAACCAAATAAACGGTAATAGAACACCATGAATATCAACACTAAACCGAACCCTAGGTAGACAGCCTGTGTGCCCTGTCTAATATTCTCTGCCCCCAAGCTTGGCCCTAGAGTGCGTTCCTCAACGAAGTACATCGGTGCGGCAAGTGCGCCGGAACGAATTAGCAAAGACAGTTCATTTGCCTCTGTCGTACTAAGACCAGTGATCACAAATTCGCGCCCCAACGCTGCACGAATAACCGCATGACTGATCAGGCGTTTTTCCTCGTAGGTTTCTTGCTGCTCGATCATCTCGCCGTTTTCACCGGGGATGAACTCACTGCGAGTTTTCGTTTCGCTTAGAACGATGTCCATGAGCGTGCCGATATTGTCACGTGTCACGCGACTAAACTGTTCGCCACCTTGTGCATCGAGATTGATCACGACTTGTGGCAAGCCAGTTTGATCTAGGGCTGAACGCACATTGCTGACGCGGTCCCCCTGCAAAATGACATCATTGCTGACATCAACCAACTGGCCTTGGTACTCATAAGTCGTGTAAGAAGTAGAAGGTGCACCTGGCGCGGCCTCTAAATGAAACTGCAGAGTCGCGATGCGTTGCAGGATACGTTTGGCTTGCGCTGTATCTTGCACGCCGGGTAGTTCAACAACGATTCGATTCGAGCCTTGCTGTTGCACAACAGGCTCTGACACCCCTAAGGAGTCCACACGATTCAAAATCGTCGTCTTGTTCGCGGCAATAGTGTCTCTTTGCAGTTGCAGAATATCCGCATCGGCAAGACTCATCTCAAGTATGAATGTGTCACCCTGCTCACGATTGATTGTTTGTAGGTCGGCGAAATTTTCACGCACTAACGAACGCGCTTCAGAGCGAGACTCTTCGTCCTGGAAGCGCGCAACAATAAGGTTGGGATTGTCTAACGACAAAGAACGCGAACGGATTCTTTCACTGCGTAGCAACTGGCGAATCGTGCTGACGTTGTTCTCCATACGACGCTCTAGCGCGGCATCCATGTCCACTTCCATCAAGAAATGCACGCCGCCTTGCAGGTCTAAGCCTAAGCTCATCTTGCCGGCATTGATCGCCTGTAACCAACCGGGAGTAGTTGGTGCCAAATTCAAAGCAGTGAAATAACCGCCACCAAGAGTCTGTTCAATGATCGCCTTGCCACGCAGTTGATCTTCGAGGTTGTTGAAGCGGACCAAGCCCGTGCGCCCGTCAACGGTGTCGCCAAAATACTCGACATCTTCGGCACGCAAAGCATCGGTAATCATACCGATGTCGAACTCCGAGATATCCTGATCTTCATGGCTAATTTGCACCGCTGGATCATCAGGGTACAAATTGGGAGCGGAATAGATCGCAGCCAACAGCACCACAAAAACGACGAGCAGGTTTTTCCAAAGAGGGAATTTGTTCAGCATCGATCTAAACTCTTGTTAAAGAGGCGCTATTCGCGCCTGAATGAAGCGGTTACTGAATAGATTTAATAGTGCCTTTAGGAAGCGCAGCGGCCACTGAGGCTTTTTGCATGCTCAGCTCAACGCCATCAGCTACTTGCAAAGTCACATAGTCATCGGTCACTTTCGTCACTTTGCCCAGCAAACCGCCGCTAGTAAGCACTTCATCACCCTTGGCAAGGGCAGTCACCAACTCTTTATGCTCTTTTGCGCGCTTTGATTGCGGACGCCAAAGGATTAGGTAGAACAGGACAAACATTCCGCCTATGAATAGAATATTGAAAGTTACACTTTGTTGCGGGGCAGCATCTTGCGCATATGCGGCGCTAATGAAAAAGTCCATGTTAGTTCTCTCTAATTGTGTGGTGTTCTATTGTGGGGCCATTTGGGGGCAATTCAAGAGTGCCGCTGGCCGTCTCTTGCGATTTATTCGGCGTTATCAACTGACTCACTAGCCGTTTGACTGGCGTAGTAGCCCTCAATAAAGGCGCTCAATCTACCCTGTTCTATAGCCTGACGCAAACCTTGCATCAGTTTTTGGTAGTAGCGCAGATTGTGAATTGTGTTCAGTTGCGCCCCCAACATTTCCTTACATTTATCCAGGTGATGCAAGTAGGCAACGCTGAAGTTTTTACAGGTATAACAATCACATTGCGCATCCAGCGGGCCGGTATCGTCTTTGTACCGGGCATTACGCAGGCGCACTAAGCCCTTGCTGGTGAACAAATGCGCATTGCGGGCGTTGCGCGTCGGCATCACACAGTCGAACATATCGATACCGCGCACCACCGCTTTAATGATGTCGTCTGGCGTACCGACCCCCATCAAGTAACGAGGCTTATCGGCCGGCATATCATCGGCAATCAAATCCAAGACCTTGATCATCTCCTCTTTAGGCTCCCCTACCGACAAACCACCAATGGCATAGCCATCGAAATCCATGGCAGCCAGTGCTTTCAGGGACTGCTCGCGCAAGGCGGGATACATTCCCCCTTGTACGATGCCAAATAGTGCCGAAGGGTGATCGCCGTGAGCCTGCTTGCAACGTAGCGCCCAACGCAAAGACAAATTCATCGACGTTTCAGCATCCTTTTCGCTCACAGGATAAGGCGTGCACTCATCAAACTGCATGATGATGTCCGCGCCTAGCTCCTGCTGCACTTGAATAGCTGACTCCGGGCCGAGAAAGACTTGCGCACCATCGACTGGCGAGCGAAAACGGACGCCCTCTTCGGTAATTTTGCGCATATCGCCTAAGCTGAAGACTTGAAAACCACCCGAGTCCGTCAGTATTGGTTTATCCCAGCCAATGAACTCGTGCAGCCCACCATGCTGACGCACAATTTTCGTTCCAGGGCGCAGCATGAGGTGGAAAGTATTGCCTAATAGGATTTCAGCGCCAGTCTCTTTGACTTGTGCTGGAGTCATGCCTTTCACAGTGCCGTAAGTTCCCACAGGCATAAAGGCAGGTGTCTGGACCTCGCCCCGAGGAAAACTTAGCGTCGCGCGACGAGCGGCGCCGTCTTTATTGTGTACTTTAAATTGCATACTGGTTCTCTAGAAATTCGAAATTAATGCTCACGAGTGGCATGGAACTCGACATCTGGCCAACGCTCCTCCATCAATGAAAGATTGACCCGGCTCGGAGCAAGGTAAGTTAGATGTTCGCCGCCATCGATCGAAATATTGTCATACGCCTTCTTGCGGAACTCTTCTAGCTTCGCCGGATCCTTGCTCGTGACCCAGCGCGCACTGTAAACACTCACTGGTTCATAGATACAATCGACCTTGTATTCGTCTTTTAGGCGGAAGGCGACGACTTCGAATTGCAGCACCCCTACAGCACCAACAATTAAGTCATTATTCTTAAAAGGCATAAACACTTGCACCGAACCTTCCTCGGACAATTGCTTCAAGCCTTTTTGCAGCTGCTTCATTTTCAATGGGTCTTTCAGGCGTATGCGCTTGAACAGCTCTGGGGCAAAATGCGGAATACCTTTGAACTGCAAGGCCTCCCCTTCTGTAAAGGTATCACCAATCTGAATGGTCCCATGGTTATGAAAACCAAGAATGTCACCTGACACCGCCTCGATTGCTTGCTCACGCTCACCAGCCAAGAACGTCACCGCATCACTGACGCGAATCTCTTTGTTAAGCCGGGTATGCGCCACCTTCATGCCACGGTTATAACTGCCAGAGCAGACCCGTAGGAACGCGATGCGATCCCGGTGATTCGGGTCCATATTGGCTTGGATCTTAAAGACAAAGGCAGTGAATTTTTCTTCGGTTGGCGCCACTGTTCGCGATTGCGTGTCGCGTGCCAATGGCGCTGGCGCCCACTCGACAAACTCATCTAACATTTCACGCACCCCGAAATTGCCCAGTGCCGTGCCGAAATACACTGGTGTCATGCGCCCTGCACGATACTCTTCTAGATCAAACTGATTACTCGCACCACGCACGAGTTCAATCTCCATCTGCATATCGTCAGTATAAGCACCAAGTAGCTTGCGCGCCTCAGGACTATCGAGCCCTTTTATCTGCACGTCATCAGGCAAACGATCGGCTTGCCCGTGCTGATACACATGAATAGTATCGGTATAGAGGTTATAAACTCCCTTGAACTCTTTGCCCATGCCCAAGGGCCAGTTAATCGGGGCACAGCGAATGCCTAAAACGGTCTCAATCTCATCGAGCACCTCGATAGGGTCGCGAGTATCACGGTCCAGTTTGTTCACAAAAGTGAAGATAGGTGTATCGCGTAGGCGACAGACCTCCATCAATTTGATTGTGCGAGCCTCGACCCCCTTGGCACCATCGACCACCATTAGGGCCGAATCAACAGCTGTGAGGACGCGATAAGTATCCTCGGAGAAGTCTTCGTGGCCTGGGGTATCAAGCAAGTTGACCATGCGATCACGGTAGGGAAACTGCATTACTGACGAAGTCACCGAAATTCCGCGTTGCTGCTCCATCGCCATCCAGTCAGAAGTCGCGTGTCTATCCGATTTCTTGCCTTTTACTGTACCGGCTTTTTGAATGAGCTTGCCTAATAACAATAGCTTTTCGGTGATCGTCGTTTTACCGGCGTCGGGGTGCGAGATGATAGCAAAAGTCCTTCGCTTATTGATTTCATTGACTAAAGTGCTATTACTCATTCCGTTTAGTTCCTACTCTGTACCTAAATTTCGTACCCATTCGAAAGTTTCCCAGTTGGGGGCCACATCGCGCGACATTCTACCGGAGAATGGGTGCGCTATAAATTGCTGCTCACTATTACTTTCGCAGTGGCGCTACAAAACTTCGCGACTCAGGCACCCGCAACACAACAAGCCCTTAAATTACAGAGTGTTACAAGCTCTCCTCGTATCCCCATCGAGTACTGATGCGTGAACTTAGCGCCTTAGAGCTGCGTAAGATATTGACAACCCCTCTTATACATGTGAATTTTCATATATGAAATCAATAAACCCCTGTAGATTCTATAAATGCCTAGCGGATGATACGCGTCTGAAAACTGTCTTGCTGATTTCACAGGCCACCGAGGCATGCGTATGCGACCTAATGACGGCCTTGGCTCTAGATCAACCCAAGACCTCTCGCCACCTTGCACAATTACGCAAAGCAGGCATTGTCCAAGACGAACGCCGAGGCAAATGGGTGTACTACAAGATTCATCCCGATTTGCCACGCTGGGCAATGGACGTCATCGAGAACACCGCCCGCAACAATGGTGAATATTTTGAGGGGGCCATGAGCACCCTTAAATGCTGTCAACTAACAGATAATTGCTGAATCATCGCAATCTCGGAGCAACTAAGTGAGCATTACTGATCCCACCACTCCTAACATTGATAACACGCAGTTTGAGATCCCAAACCCTTCTCGTTTTAATGGCACACACTCGGTTCACAAACCGAGAGTCCTCTTGCTGTATGGTTCATTGCGACAGCGCTCTTTTAGCCGTCTGGCTACCGAAGAAGCGGCAAGACTGCTCGACCTATTCGGCGCCGAAACGCGCATCTTCGACCCCCGCGGTTTGCCAGCAACAGACACCGAAGATGACACCCACCCTAAGGTCCAAGAACTGCGCGAGCTGATGCTGTGGTCAGAGGCTCAAGTCTGGTGCTCACCTGAACGTCACGGGTCCATGACGAGCATCTTTAAAAGCCAAATTGATTGGGTACCTTTAAGCCTTGGCGGGGTTCGGCCGACACAAGGCAAGGCACTGGCGATCATGCAAGTCTGTGGCGGTTCGCAATCCTTTAACACTGTGAATCAGCTGCGTATTCTTGGCCGTTGGATGCGGATGTTTACTATCCCCAATCAATCGTCGGTACCCAAGGCATTCTTAGAGTTTGACGACAAAGACCGCATGCGCGCCTCGCCATTGTACAACCGCATAGTCGACGTGATGGAAGAGCTGATGAAGTTCACCCTGCTCCTGCGTGATAATAAAGAGTATTTGGTCGACCGCTACTCCGAACGAGTCGAGTCCGCCGAGCAAGTCAGCGCGCGAGTCAATCAAGCATCATTATAGAAGAGCCATCATGGGATTATTTGAACGTTTGCTTTCCGTCTGGGTAGGCATAGCCATAGTGACAGGGATTATTCTGGGCAGCATCGCGCCCGAACTATTTGCCCTAATAGCCGCCCTCGAAATCGCCCATGTTAACCTAGTCATTGCAGTGCTCATCTGGCTAATGGTGTACCCGATGATGGTGCAAATCGACTTCACCTCCATCAAGGATGTGGGCAGAAAGCCGAAAGGCTTGATACTGACTTTGATCATCAATTGGCTGATCAAACCCTTCACCATGGCCCTGCTAGGGTGGCTTTTTTTTAAAATCATTTTTGCCGGTTGGGTTGAGCAAGGCCTCGCGACTGAATACATCGCCGGGATGATCCTCCTAGGAGTAGCCCCTTGCACCGCCATGGTGTTTGTCTGGAGCCAATTGACGAGGGGAGACGCCAACTACACCCTCGTGCAAGTCTCGATTAACGACATCATCATGGTATTTGCCTTTGCGCCGATCTCAGGGTTTTTGCTAGGCATGGTAGAGGTCGCAGTGCCCTGGAGCACCCTGTTAATTTCCGTGATTCTGTACGTGCTTGCCCCCCTGCTCGCAGGCGCCTACACCCGCCATAAACTGATACAAGGAAAAGATGAACACAAACTCAACGCGTTTTTAGCGGCATTGAAACCGTGGTCCATTATCGGCTTATTAATCACGGTGTTATTGCTCTTCGCCCTGCAAGCAGAAACCATCATCGCCCAACCTGAAACAATCGTTTTGATCGCAATCCCATTGCTGATTCAAAGCTATGGGATATTCGCGCTGACGTACGTACTCGCTAAACGCCTCGCATTGCCCTACGCAGTTGCCGCGCCGGCCTGCATGATCGGCACGTCGAATTTTTTTGAATTAGCCGTCGCGGTTGCGATTTCGCTATTCGGGCTGCACTCAGGCGCAGCCTTAGCGACTGTGGTGGGAGTTTTAGTAGAAGTTCCGGTGATGTTATCGCTGGTGTGGTTCGTCAAGCGCAATCGCGCTAGCTTCAACGCCTAGCGTAAAGACAGGGATTGTCAGACTAGTGAACAGTGGCCGAAACTGGGCGGCCAGTGGTAATCGCAAAATCCGGGTGTAGCAGATCTGCCCGCTTAACCAGCAGCAAGTCATGTCGATTCAATTTGTCGAACTCGCCTACTGACTCTATGTCGATGTCCTCGAGTAACACACAGACGACCTCTTCACCGTCAATATCGACGACTACGCAGCGTTTGAAGCCCACTAGGGTGTTCAATGAGGCAAAGCTGCCAATATCACAATTATGAGCGGGGTAGAGACCGGTGGAGTGCTGCAGCACAGCAGAAGAGCCATAGGCCATCCCGAAGCCAGCGGCCGCCACAACATGAATAATATCGATAATGGCTGGGTCGGTAAGATCAATACGGACGGTATCGTTGGCAATGACGCGGTTATCATCTTGCTCATGCGCGACTAGCTTCAAGAACAAGCTGATATCGTCCTGGTTCCATTCGAGCATCTCTTCGGTCTCAGCACGGCTGCTATCGGAGGCGAAGCTCACCACGCTGGTTTCAATGGTGAGATCTTTACGATCATCTTCCGATTCGTAAGGCACAACCATTGACACTGCACAGAGCCCGTCGCCGGTCTCTGGGCTAAGTCGCCACAAAAAAGGAATATTGCCAGTTAGTTCAACCATTGCCTGCTACTGATTGGAGGAGTGATGATACGCCGCTACGATAGCATCAATATGCCTAGCAGATAAAGTGAAAATCCAAGGTGTCGAAATCCCGACAGCCACTTTTGGTAACAATATGACTGCAAATATGTGACTTTCCTGCCCAGCTCAACAAGGTCTTAGTGAAGCAGCTTGAAAATAGATCATTTCACCTCTTTCGGGAGTTGACGCCTATCAAGAACTATGAAGGAAAAAAGCGTAAATTGTTTTCCACAGATTCTGTGGATAAGTCAGTTGATAACTTGGAAATAAACGGCGCAAACACTGAAAATCTAGCACTTAGACACAAGTTGGTTGTTTTATAACCAATTAGAATAGTCATTAAATATCAATAAGATAGTTAACTATCGGACGTTCCAAGAGCGAAAAACACTATTTTTATAGGAGATTAGTGACAAAACGGGAATGTATGTGCATAAAAACAGGGCACAATTAAAATGTTAGATAAAAACACTCTCTTTGTGCGCTGTTTTCATTAGGTTTTTTTGATCTATAATCCGTCTCTCATCCCTCTTGGGGAGAACCAATGTTCCGAGGTAGTGCATTTTGAAATCCGTCAAACTTTCCATGCTAGCGGGGATTATAGTCTCCATAGCCCTAGTCGCCGTCGCTTACGTGATCGATCGTATGAACATTGCTCGCTCTCTAGAGTCCTTGCAAGCAACCCTCAGCAGCATTAGCCAGCCTGTGCTGCGCTTGGGCAATACAGATGCACTGCAGCAGCAACTCGACGAGGGGGCGATCGTGATCATCCCCAGCTTTGCCGTCTATGACTCAATGCTGCCACTAATTACCCTCGATGAATTCGAAGGACAGATATCCCCCCCTTCTTGGTTCTCATTTGAACCTGCCGTCGCGCGCGTCAGCGCACGGGCAAACTTTTCGCGAGGAATCAGTGACGTCAATACTACGGCCGTCTTTAAAGACGGCCAGTGGCGTATACAGCGCTATGAAGTGGTACGGGGCCCTCTTGCGCAATAAAGGCCTCAGCGCAGCAATAGTCTATGCAGCAAAGGCAAAAACGTTAGCCCTAGCAATAGGGCGACGATGAAGTCTTGGTCAATCTGCAAGCTAGCCGTTGACTCCGTAGGCAAGTTAATAAAAACACAGAGCACCGACACCAGGCTTAGCAACAAGACATTGCGCTGAATAAGCAATGTACTTACTCCTAAGGCCAAAATGGCAACTGCCAAATAATTGCTTTGCAGCCCAAGTCGCGCAACAGTTTCGTTGGCAATAGTGATGCCAATGGTCGCAAATAGGAGAAATGCAAAAATCGCATACTTGAACACGGCCAACCTCCTTAACAAGCAATTGGCTTGTCTAGAGACTATAACGGCTCAAATATTAGAGACTGAGGGAATTTAAACAAAACTTTGAACGGCGTCATGAAATTTCAACACACAAGCCACAAAACCCGCGATACTCGTGACAACGCTACTCGGCAACCACTCGTAAAAGTTGTTTGTAATCGCTCAAGCCCATAAAGATCTTGTTGATGCCATCCTGCTTGAGTGTCCGCATACCGTCTCGCAACGCTTGCTGGCGCATGTCTTCTAAGTCAGCCTTGTCATAGATTAGGCTGCGCATCTCGTGAGTACCTGTCAGCAACTCATGAATGCCTGTACGCCCTTTGTAGCCTGTGCCACCACAATCATCACAGCCAACGGCCCGAAACAACTTAACCTTGTTAGTATCTACCCCCAACTCTGGGAATTGGTCGCGACCGTAACTGTCGATTAAATGATCTAGCTCTTGCTTGCTTGGCGAGTATTCTTCCTTACAGGCGCCGCATAAAGTGCGCATTAGGCGCTGCGCTAATACCCCAAGTAGCGCATCGGAGAAATTAACAGGATCAAGCCCTAGGTCGAGCAGACGAGTGATCGTTTCGGGCGCCGAATTGGTATGCAACGTCGACAACACCAAATGGCCTGTTAGTGAGGCCTCAATACCAATACTGGCTGTCTCATGGTCCCGCATCTCACCAATAAGGATAACATCTGGGTCTGCCCGTAAAAACGCTCGCATTGCTGTGGCAAAAGTGAAATTAATCTTCGGTAGGACTTGCACTTGCTGCAGGCCAGGCTGAGTAATCTCGACCGGGTCTTCCGCCGTCCAAATTTTTCGGTCAGGTGTATTAATATAGCCTAATACGCCGTGCAGTGTAGTAGTTTTACCTGACCCGGTTGGCCCAACCACTAACAACAAACCATGCGGATGCGCAGAGAGCTCAATGATTTTATCGTAGTTGGGGCGCGATAAATTGAGCTTAGCCAAAGGCATTGCACTGCCCGCGGCTAACAAACGTAACACCGCACTTTCACCGTTCACAGTAGGCACAGTTGCTACACGTAATTCTAGTTTCTTGCCGCGCACCTTTAACTTACATTTACCGTCTTGCGGCAAACGGCGCTCGGCAATATTGAGACGAGAAATGACTTTTATTCGCGCGATCAGTGCAGAGGTATGTTCTTTAGGAACTTTCAACAATTCGCGGCAAATACCATCGACGCGAATACGCACAGTGCCCGAAGATTGATCTTTGCCAGGCTCAACATGAATATCGGATGCGCCAAGGCGGTCGGCCTCGGTAATGATACGGTTGACTAGTTGAATGATAGCAGAGGTGGCGGCGAGATTTTCCTCTTCAGCTTCATCTTCGCTCTCGATCTCGACGTTGCCTTGCTCTTCTAGGCGAGAGAAAACATCATCAAAACCCGCTTCGGAATCGCTACCGTCGTCATCGCGCAGATACTGCAAGATGTGTTCAGGCAGCCCTACTCGAAACGCATAGTTACGCGCGTTCAGAACGCCCTGTATTTCCATAATGCGCTGATAATCGCTTGGGTCATCGATAAGAATAACGGCTTCATTCTTATCTCCCGCTATTGGCAGCCAAAGGTTTTTGCGTAGATAACTAACGCCGATGTTCTCGAACAACTCCGCAGGCAAGGTGACCCCTTGCTCGTACTTCATATAGGGCACGCGATAATAGAATTCCAAAGACGCACCGATGGCGTCAGCATCGATGCTGAAATCCTCCATCAAAATGCGTGAAACGGAGCCACCATACAGGCCCACTTTGTTCTGCACGTCCTCGAGTTCTTGACTGGATATTTTATTCTTTTGCACGAGGTAATCGTAAGGGCCTTGTGTGCTTTGCAATTCCGAACGGAACTGTTTGGCCAGCATCTGCGACACCATCATCGCGTGCTTGAGGTCAGTCTTACTAAACTCGCGATCACCTTCAAAGTTAATGAGCTGCAGCACCCCAAGCAATATGCCATCTTTAATGGGCACCACAATCATCGATTTTACTGCCCACCCTTTCGCGTCGCTAAAACGACGATCGAATTTGAGGCGCGGGTGAATATCGAGTAACTCTTGTTGGTCGAGGACATTACGAATCACTAACGCGCGTTGACTAAGAGCGACATAGCCAGCGAGCGAAGTCGGACTAAAGGGCACGCGAATCTCACTGGTATTTGTGTCTTCTGGATCGCCACCTTTAAAGCTCGCGAGAACTTCTTTGCCGTTTTGTACACATTGGTAAATAGTAAACAGACGCACACCGAGCAAATCCAGAAGCGATTGTTCAACTTCTTTCATGGCCTTTTTAAGATGTTTACTCTGTTTTAGACGCTGGTATACGAGCGACAAACCACGGACGAATTCGTCTTGTGCTTCGGGTTGTTTAGCGTCCATTACTTCTGCTGTTTGATTCAAATTGACTCGACCGTGCTAGTATCATTGAGGTTTTCTACAGCTTTTTTGTGTTCATAAACTGCCAAGCTGGCAATGTTGATCGAAACTGCTAAGATTGCTCGCTGTTCTTAAAAACAGCCTGCGTCCCTCGACCTATGGCATCAATAGATTACGGCCTTTATGAGACGGTTCACTACTTTGCCAAAACACGCCTTTTTTGCAGCCCTTTCATTATTTCTGCTTATCGCCTGCTCGCAAGTGCCTCATCAGCCCATGCCAATGCTTAGCGCAAAGCAGACCCAATGGGTCGGCGAACGTATATTTGCCAACGAGTGTAACCTGAAAATACCGTGTTTAACCAGTTGGAACGCGGGGGAGGACTTTCCCTCTCTAGGGATTGGCCATTTCATATGGTATCGCGCAGGCCAACAAGAGGCATTTGTCGAAAGCTTTCCAGCCCTTCTGGCGTTCTACGATGCTCAAGGGGTAGCCCTTCCTGCTTGGCTCGATGCTTTACCCAATCGCGATGCTCCTTGGCAAAACAAGGCCCAATTTGAAGCCGAGTTTGACTCCGAAAGGCTTACAGAACTGCGCGAGTTCCTCTATCGGACGCGTGCTATCCAGGTGCAATTCATCATAAATCGTATGCGCGATAGCCTGCCTAGCTTACTGGCCCACACCGCGCGTCCAGATCAAATCGAAGCCCTATTCTATGCGGTGGCCAATAGCGCCGCACCTCTTGGGATGTATGCCCTGATCGATTATGTGAACTTTAAGGGGGAAGGCACAGCGAGCTCAGAGCAATACAACGGGCAAGGATGGGGCTTACTGCAGGTCTTAGAGCACCTAGCATTAAATCGCCATGATGCTGCGCTTATGCCGCAATTCGCCCAATCGGCACGCTCGGTATTGGCACAAAGAGTCGCTAATGCGCCATTGCAACGCAATGAACAACGCTGGCTAGCAGGCTGGAACAATCGCACGGCGACCTACGAAACGCCTCCAACTCCTGATGATTTATAAGGTTTTTTCGCGTTTTCATTGATTTTTGTGCCTCATCGGCCGATATTTATAACACTCCCCATGTTGCTTGGATGCTGTTTTCTGGCGGACCCATTCTTTTAATAGGAATTGTCGATGAGCCAAGCCAATGCAGAAACTAGCAGCCCAGCACCGGCGCTAGTAACCGTCGAAGGCCTTAGCGCTGTGGTTAAGAGCCAAAAGAAGTTGCTCTTTGTAAGCCTAGGTTTAGCAGTATTAGCCTTACTCGCCGCGGTCGCCGTGTTTGTTCTAGCGACAGCTAATAGCTCTGCGAATGAACCGGAGATAAACCCCAATGACGCCACTATTAGACATCTAGAGTCACTGGTAGAACGAATCCTAGTGCAAATCGAAGAACGCGAGTCAGAGGCTGCGCAGACTTACTCTGAGCTGACAGAGCTTTCTCGGCAGGTCGGCCGTATCGATGTCAATGATGAACGCAATGCCGTCATTCGCCTACAACGCCTCGCTATCAAGCAAGAGCAGGACTTCCGGACCTTTCTCAGCACACTCGAGTCGGGCCTTTATAACTTCCACATGATGATCCCTCATTCGCGCGGCTGGTGGGACGAATACAAAGCAGACTTAGATGCAGCTCTCGAACTAAGCCAGGCGCGCGAAGAATACGCGACAACTCTGCGTGACAATTGAATAAGCACGCATTAAGCAGTAATCTTGGCGACTCTCAAAAGCTGCAACTTCGCTTCCACGTCATCCAGAGCACTGCCCTAATTTATGAGCTACGAAAGACCCAACATCCAACGCATGACCGGATACAGTTCTGGTGAACAACCACAACAAAGTAAGGTTATTAAACTCAACACCAATGAGAACCCCTACCCGGCGACTCCCGCTGTAGCCAAAGCCCTTGCCGACTTTAAAGTGGAAGATTTGCGCCGCTATCCACAACCTTTTGCCAATGGGTTTAGAGAAGTGGCCGCGCGATACCATGATGTCGAAGTCGACAATATTATTCCGACCAATGGCGGCGACGAACTCATTCGTTTGCTGATCACCACGTTCGTCAACCCTGGACAAAGCATTGCCCTGGCAGAACCGAGCTACTCGTTGTACCCAGTATTGGCAGAAATTCAGGACTGCCCAATCAAGCGTATAGACCTCAATGATGATTGGACGATGAGTGCCCAATTTCCCACCCAACTCAATGCCACTGGGGCCAAGCTCGCCTTTATCGTTAATCCTCACGCCCCGTCTGGCTTACTCTGCAGTGTCGACGATTTGCGCCGCGTGGCAAGCGCTTTTTCAGGAGTACTGGTCATTGATGAGGCGTATATCGATTTTGTCGACCCCGATATCGCTCACAACAGCATGGCATTGATTAATGAATTTGATAATGTCGTCATTTTACGCACGATGAGCAAAGGCTACTCACTTGCTGGGCTGCGCTTTGCCTATGGCATAGGTCCCAAGAACCTTATTGCGCCAATGCTTTATAAAACCCGCGACAGCTACAACACCGATGCCCTATCGCAAGCCCTTGCTACCGCCGCATTAGCTGACCGTGCTGCGGCGGCCGTTGGCTGGCAGAAGGTACGCGAAGAGCGCAGCCGAATGGCTGACGCGCTGAGCAACCTAGGATTTCAATGCGCACCGAGCCAAAGTAACTTTTTATTGGCACAAGTGCCGAGCGGTGATCCGCGTTTTGAGAACAGCGAGGTACTTGCGCGGGAATGCTACCAACGCCTTAAAGACGACGGCATTCTCGTCCGTTATTTCGACCTGCCGAGATTGCGCGACAAACTGCGAATCACAATTGGTACGGCTCAAGAGAACGCAGTGCTATTGCAACACCTTGAGTCTTACTTGCGTAAGAGTTAACGAGGCCCCTGCATGGCCAATGACATGGAAGACGATCTTTTCCCATTAGAATCTCGGCCACACCCGTGCCCAGAGTGTCACAAGCCTATGCGCCGAATCATCGGCAAGAAGGGGCCATTTTGGGGATGCACGGCGTTCCCTGAGTGCAAAGCGACACTTTTTGATAAAGACGGCAAGCCTTCGCAGACACCCGATGAGCGCTTTCGCTGCCCCGTATGTACCCGCAGTTTAGTCAGGGCTGAAAACAGCCAGGGCGTTTATTGGTACTGCTTAGGTTTCGACAAAGGTTGCAAGACACGCCTCAACGACGATAATGGTGTCCCCGCAAAGGCGTTTCGTTGCACATCATGCGGCCAACTGCTGAAACGGCGTAGCGGTAAGAATGGCTACTTCTGGGGGTGTTCCCAATACCCAGAGTGCCGTCACACTTGGCCTGACAAAGACGGAGAGCCCGTGTTTAAGAAATAGACACGGCACCAAAGATACTATCGTGAAATTACCCCGCTTAAAAGTTCGAAAAAATACTCGCGCCATAATTGCAGGCTTAATGATTGCCATTGCCTCGCTTTGGGCTTTAGCGATGTCCTACGATGAAGCGCGCAACAATATGTTTAGCTTTTTCCTAAGCAGTGTTGTGTTGATTGTCATTATTGTGATGTGCGCCGTCGCTGTAGTGGCGGCGCTATACGGACTGAAACGTCTGATCAAGCTAGTTCGTCACAAAGACGAACAAAACGATTGAGTTCTCACAAAGGAAGTAGTCTAGAGAGGATTAACGCATCTTCTTTATCGGTAGAGCCTGGATTCGCAGGGTAGTAATTTCTACGCTCCCCTACTTGCACAAATCCCATCGCCAAATACAGCCTAATTGCGACTTTGTTTGAAGGACGCACCTCAAGAAAACACTCCTGTGCGCCTTTCTTCGCTCCTTTATCGAGCAAGTGCCGCAGCATTCGCCTGCCATACCCCATCTGCCGAAAGTCAGGGTGGACACAGATCGTAAGCACGTGCGCTTCGCCAGCACCTGCCGACAAAACGCCATGCGCGATGATTCGATCGCGACTGGCCAATACCCAGCACTCATACCCAGCGCGAAGGCAGTCTGAGAAAATTCGTTTTGACCACGGGTTTTGCAAAGAAAGATTTTCGCTCTGAACCACCAAATCCAAGTCACTAGCACGCATTACTCTTGGAAAAACATTCAATGATGCAGAACCACTGCAAGAAGATAAATTCATACTATATTCGCCGTTTAAGCACTGTGTTCTGTGCCATTCAATGATGCTTGTAACGGCTGGAGTGTCTTCCAGGTCGAGCCTTTCCGCTCTTTAATCGTCGCTGCCATAGCTGGGTCTTGCACAGCTTCCATAGCACTTAGGCTATGGGTCATGATGACTCGCAAGTCTAAGCGGGGGTGTTGAAAAACAGCCTCTTTACCCTCCAAGAACCCTTCGGCAAAAAGCAGGGGCGCCGACTCTTGCGCCATTACTAATAAATTTTTAACAGGGCGCAGGCGAATTCGTTTAGAGACAAAGCCTTCGAGCGTTTTCCGGGCATTGTCGGCGTCTAATTCAAGCCCAGCACCTTCGAATAGGGGCCATGTAAATACCATTGGATGAAGGTGTTGGGTTTCTACCTGTATGCCTAAGGCTTTAAGTATTCCTGAGAGTAAAATAAGGCTCGCAGGAGACAATGAGGCTGATTTCGACCAAGGCAGTTCTGAGATCACTGCGAGATGCTCACTCACAGGAATATAAGCAAATGCGAAACGTAAGGGTGTCGCCTGCTCTGTCTGCGCCTCGGCAGGGTCAGGTTCAGCGGGCGTTTCAATACGCTTGCCTGCGGCTGGGGCGGCACTAGCCACTGGCGGCTTGAGGCTGTCTGCAAGTGCTCGTGCTTTATCGGAAACCGTTTTTTCCACTTGTGCTGCAGGTTTGGTGACGAGCGCTGCAGCAGAGGCAGCAGGGTTCGGGTTCAAGAGTTTTAACACATCTTTCGCTGTCGCACCGGCCCCTGAGGCGCTCGCCTGTGGCGACACAGGAGCCCTCAAAACACTCGCAGCATAAGCACGAGATGGCTTTGCCCCAGGCAAAGGGCGCCGTGGGAAATAGGTTTGAATCCCCATTTCCTGCAAGTACAAGCCCTTCTGTGTGTCTGTGAGCGCCATTGGCAAAACCCGATAAAGAATCAATACCCGCAATTATATGCCAAAGCCATAAGAAAGGCTTCAGCTGGCAGGCACTCCGATTGTAGAAAAGCAGTAAAAGTGCTTGAATCAACTCTTCTATAAAGCCAAGGGGGATTTATGAAAGCGCTTGTATGCCATAGCTATGGCACCTCAGAGAACCTCGTTCTTGAGAACGTTGATGACCTAATTGTAGAGCCTGGAAAAGTAGTGATCGATGTCTATGCCGCATCACTTAATTTTCCCGACACATTACAAATTCAAGGAAAGTATCAATTCCAACCACCTATGCCATTTACCCCTGGCTCAGAAATCGGCGGCATCATCAGCGCTGTTGGAGCAGGGGTTGCAGGCTTGCAGGTGGGTGACCGTGTGATGGCCACCCCGTCTATTGGCGGCATGGCCGAACAGGTACTGGCAGCCCCTAGCGCCGTTCGTAAAATACCCGACAACATGGATTTTAAGACGGCTGCAGGCTTCGCGATGGTCTACACCACTTCTTACCATGCACTTAAGCAACGCGCGCAGCTTAAGCCCGGCGAGACACTACTTGTGCTCGGCGCTAGCGGCGGGGTAGGCATGGCAGCCGTCGAATTAGGCAAACTCATGGGAGCGCGAGTGATCGCGGCGGCAAGTAGCAATGAGAAACTCGAGTTCGTAAAACACGCCGACCCTGACGAGTTACTCAACTATAGTGACGGCGAATTAAAAGAAAAGGTGAAGGCCTTAACCGATGAGAAAGGCGCAGACATTATCTATGACCCGGTGGGTGGCGACTTGTTTGACCAAGCCACTCGTTGCATCAACTGGAATGGCCGCATATTGATCGTGGGCTTCACAAGCGGACGCATTCCCGAGTACAAAGCCAACCTCGCACTACTCAAGGGTGCCTCCATGGTGGGAGTTTTTCTCGGGCGCTTTCGCAAGGAGGAACCAGCGTTATACGAGGAGAATTTTGCAGAGCTATTAGACTTTTATCGCAATGGCCGGTTGCGCCCCATTGTCACGCAGACTTTTGCCATGGAGGACTACGTTGCAGCGTTCAGTGTGTTCACGGAACGCCGTGTAATGGGCAAGGTTGTCTTGGAGATTCGCAAGGAAGCCTAAACTACTGTGATGCCCTGCTTCGATAGATGGAGGGCGTCACACTATGCAGTTCTTTGAAGGCTTTGTTGAATGACGACAAAGACGCATAGCCTACATCCAGCGCGATAGTCGAAATGGCCACCTGCCCTTCTGCGGGATCTTGCAAACGCTTTGCTGCCTCTGCAATACGATACTGATTCAGGTATTGATTAAAATTGCGGTAGTGCAGCTTCTGATTGATAAGCCTTCGCAGGCGGTACTCTTGCATCGACACTGCCGAGGCTAACATCCCTATAGTAAATCCCGGCTGCGCATACAGTCGTTGCTCTTCCATAACATGGTGGATTCGATCGACCAAGGGCTTGTCTTTGTCTTTCTCGCCCATTCGGCTTTTCAGCGATGGCACAGTTTGCTCAGTATCGGGCTCAATCAATTGCGTGGAGTCTCTATGCAGACGGAACGTCGCTAGATTGAACAATAGTACGAGGACGAAAATAGTCCCGATGAACACAATATTAAGTTGACTCCCAAGGGCTGCGAAATAGCCAGAACCAACAATGATCGCCACGATAGTCCCCATTGTGGCTGTGAAGGGAACACGAAACCTTCTGCGACTTTCAACTAGGTCACCACCGCGCCCTTTCACCGCCATAAGTACCACGTGGCAGGCGAACAACAACATGACCGTTTGCGTAGAAACGTAAATCAACCAAAAACCAATATCGGTGTAAGGGCCAGTAAAACTTCCATAGGCTCTAAGCCCTATATACCCACAAATAATGATCCAAATCGGTTTATGTATCTTGGGATTGTCGACAAATAGGTAACGCGTGATGATCCACAGCACCGCCGGCGCACTAATGGCCATCATATTAAAGGGGAACTCAACGATCCTAGGGGCTGCATTCACCTCAGGCAACAAAGAGACAATATAGGAGATTAGACATACTGCGTAGAAAGACATCAGCCTCCCCAAAAACAGGCGGCGATAATAACTTATATAAAACAACGCCATTAACAGCAATTGAGAAATCGCTAGAAAGCTAGTGGCGTACTGAAACAACTGCATATCCGATTCACTTTTGATTGTTTTTTTAAGCGCCAAGGAAGATAGAGGAGCTCCCCTTGCATTGCAAGCGATGTCGCGATTTGTACAGGCTAAATGCTCTTATAGCAAAGATTATCTAACAGGGGAAACACATAGGAGGAAAACTCGATTTCAAGCGTGCATCCACGCCGATTCTTGCAATCGACGTGGATGCCATCGAGCCTCTATTTAAGGGGCAACATTAACCGTGACATATTGATCATGAAATAAGCCACCATCATCAGCGCGGGCCCAAAGTATATAGGTGCCCGGCTCGTCGAAAGTCACATCCACAGAATGCATACCGTCTACTGGTATTGGTGGTGGTGTCCAAACAGGCCCCCAGGGGGAGTTAGCCGAATTGCGCGTATCTTCCCATGGTTTGATTTGCGGAGGATCAAAACTGACACTGCCGTCTCCTCGATAGACATTCCACGACAGGAACAAACCATTGGTTTTTCCGACTGTAACTTGTCTAGGAGGCGTCAAGACTCGCGTCAGCATTGCCTCTTCGCTGAAATCTGAAGCAGTACGCTCTCTAGGCTTAGGCAGACCGTCGTCGGCGACATGGGCTTGCAATGTTAATTTTTGCCCCACTCTGATATTACGAACGATTTCATCACCCACTCGATCCCCTTGCACGGTGACGATTGGTGGCACATTCGAGCGGGATTCAGGACTACTTGTGCCAGCACCAAGCGAACCAGTCTCGGAGGCGATAACGACATTATCTACAACATAGTCGCGCTCTAGCGTGGCATAGGCGACACGCGTAACGCCGTTGGCGGTCACTGTCCAGGCAAGTTCTTTATCGCCCCAATCCGCTGGGACTTGTACTTTAAAGGTAAAACGATTACGTCTTGGCAAAAAGTGTGTCGGCTGGCCCCGGTCTTCAAGGCCCGGTGAGAAGAAGTTGTTCTCTCCCACTGGAACATCGAGTTCTTCTTCCCAGTTTTCATTATGGTAACCAAAAATAAATGAAAAAGTGCCGTCTTCGTTCTCTTGCCAACCTTCGTAGGCGGGCTCGATATACTGCCCTTTCCGGTAACTATCCTGCGCCCAAGCATTGCCCAAGCTGACGCACAACAACGCCAAGGTTGTTACGACCTTCAATAAACCACTGCGCGTGGACCAATATCCCACAGACTGCATCTTTGGACTCCCTGAGGCGTCATTACGCCTACCGTTTATAATTATTGTTATAGCGCGATACATCTGAGCACTGGTGCGGCGCTGAGTCTCCCACGTGGCGGAATTTTTTAACGAAATTCGAACATTTGCGGCAGTTCACTATCCGTCAGGCCGTGAAATTCTAAAATCACTGATGGAAAACGCTATTGAACTGACGCATGAACATGAAAGCGATTTCTATCGCTGCACAAGTCTCGACATCTGTCTCGAGCTCGTCCATATTTCGCACTAGAAGCCGAACCGGCCATGAATGCACAGTAACCCGAAACTTGACGTTATGCGAAGTAAATCTATGAAGACCATGCTCTTACGAATGACCCTAGCTCTAACTTTATCTCTGGTCGGCATCCAGTACGTGCAAGCTCAGCACGTGATGACGATAAACAACAACAGTGATGTAGAGCTTGAATCTAGCCCCGAAGATGATGAAGTCTTAGAGTCCTCTCCCAAAGAGCTTATGATGCGTTTCAGCACCTATGTCCGGCTCGTCAAACTGACGATGACTGACCCAGAGGAGAACTTTGTCAATATAGGTTTCATCTATAACCCTGATGTTAGTCGCGTGTTCTTCTTAGATTTGCCAGAGCTGGAGCAAAAGCCTTACTACACTGTGGAATGGGCGGCCATCGACCCCGAAAATCTAGTCGCTCGTGGCACATTTAGGTTCTCATTTGGCCCAGACGCGGCGCCCGCCTCCACACTCTTGCCAGAGGAGGAGGAGTTGGTTCCCGTTATTGTTCCCGATTATCGTTTAATCGATCAGGGGTTTTAAGCTTTTTAGCTCGCGTGGCGAGAGCCTAGGCTTTATTTAGAACAAGCAATGCGCTATCTTTCGAACGATTGCTCGATTTTTGCAAGCCCTCAGTCACGACATTCGAGTTGCACCTTCATGCTTAGCCACGACCAGATTATGCAAGACTTGCAGGCGCTGAAGGAAATTGGCAGCCGCCTGAAAGCCCCGGAATCGCCCTTCGCGGTCTCAACATTATCGATCAATGGCATTGATACCCCGATCTTCAGCAAAGCCCCCAATAACCTATTCGAAATCTATAAACTCTGCCTAGAACAACCAGACCTCCCTTTTCTGATCTATCAGGATGAGCGCTATAGCTTCGGCGAAAGTTTTTGCTTAGCAACCAAGATGGCCGGGATTCTGCAGCATGACTTTGGCATCGAGAAAGGCGACCGCGTCGCTATTTGTTCCCGCAATAATCCGCAGTGGTGTATCGCCTATATGGCTATCACTATGCTTGGGGCCGTCGTGGTACCCATGAACTCGTGGTGGCAAAGCAATGAGCTTCAATTCGGCCTGCAAGATAGTGGCAGCAAGCTGCTTTTCGCAGACCCAGAGCGCATTACACGATTGCATAGCGAGACCGACCGACGACAAGTACAGATTATTGCGATTGACCCAAAGCAAGAGACTGACTACCCAAATTTTCAAGCATTGCTGAACAAGCAATCAGACGCGGTGGACTTCGACCCAGCAGCACAAAGCGTAAGCCCCGAGGACAATGCTTCCATCATGTATACCTCAGGCTCTACGGGGCAACCAAAGGGGGTGCTCTCGACACACCGTGCCATCATTAGCGCGCTTTATTCATGGCATTTCGCCAAGGAGATGGGGGAAGAGCTAAGGCCCGAACTCAAAGCCCCAGAGGACGCTCCCCAACCGGGGGTGCTGGCCAATGTGCCTCTATTCCACGTCACGGGAAACCATGCGCAGTTCTTGCTGAGTTTTCTCTACAAACGCAAGTTTGTAATGATGTACAAATGGAATGCCGAACAAGCTCTCGCGCTCATAGAAAAAGAGCAGCTCTCTGTGCTTCATGGAGTCCCTACTATGACCTGGGAAGTCATGAACTCTCCAGATTTTGCCAAGACTGACCTGAGCACACTGCGCAGCGTTCAATCGGGGGGTGCAGCGCGTCCTCCGGAGCATTTGGCAATGATGCAACAGCGCTTCCCAGAACAAGCTCAACCCGGCCTAGGGTATGGCTTGACTGAAACCAACGCGATAGGTGCCACGATCACTGGCAAGTTTTATTATGCCAAACCAGAAAGCACCGGCAGGCCAACGCCCCCAGTCACCAGCATCCGTATTGAGGATGAGCAGGGCAAAGTGCTCGCAAGCGGACAGATAGGCGAGATTTGCATCAAAGGCCCAACCGTCATGAAGGGCTATTGGCAAAGACCACAAGACACAGCCGAGGCTATCAAAGACGGTTGGTTCCACACCGGGGATCTTGGCTTGCTCGATGCCCATGGATTTCTAATCATCAAAGACCGCGCCAAAGATATTGTCATCCGTGGTGGCGAGAATATCGCATGCGCAGAGGTCGAGTATGCCCTGGCCGAGCACCCCAAAGTATGCGAAGCGGCAGTTTTTGGAATTCCTGACGCCCGCCTAGGGGAGCGCGTCGCTGCCGCGATTATGGTGATGCCTAGCACCTCCGTCACCCAAGACGAGCTTAATGAGTTTCTCTCCACGCGAATTGCAGGATTTAAGATCCCGTCTTTTTATCGTATTCAGCAAGAGCAACTAGCACGTATCGCTAGCGGCAAGATCGCCAAAAAACTCATACGGGAATCCGTTATAGAATCCTTGCCCTCTCTTAGTCAGTAACCGCCGACTAACCATTGTTTTTTGTTTCCTCCCTCAGCAAAACTATGCAGCTGTCAGGGGCAGCCTTCTTGCCGCCAAATGATAATTTCATTATAATGTGGTTATCATAACGCGGGGCAAATGAGAGGCGAGCATGCTAGCGATTGTCGAAGCAAACAAAGCCGGCCTGCTTCGGCCTAAGCATTGGCTCAACAATATCATTGCCGGTGTGATAGTGGGGGTGGTCGCCCTCCCACTGGCCATGGCGTTCGCGATAGCCTCTGGTGCCAAACCTGAGCAAGGCTTATATACCGCAATCATCGCTGGGCTATTTGTGTCGTCCTTTGGCGGAACTCGTGCACAAATAGCCGGCCCCACCGGCGCATTTGTCGTAGTACTTTCGGGAATCACCGCGCAATATGGAATAGAAGGCCTACAGATCGCCAGTTTGATGGCGGGCTTCATTTTGCTGCTCCTAGGGCTTGCCAAGATGGGAGCGGTCATCAAATATATTCCAGAGCCGGTGATCGTCGGCTTTTCTGCCGGCATTGGCGTTACGATATGGGTTGGACAGTGGCAAGACTTTTTTGGACTGCCCGCGGTCTCTGCAGAGCACTTTCACCTTAAATTGTTACATCTACTACAAGCTTTTCCGCAACTCGATGTTGCCAGTACTCTGCTCGCCTTTCTGGCGCTTTTCCTTGTGCTATTTAGTGCCAAAATACCAAAGCTAAGCCGCCTACCAGGGCCGCTAGTGGCGTTATTGCTTGTCACCGGCCTGCAGCTAGTCTTTCAGTTCGAAGGCATTAAGACGATCGGCAACACTTTCGGTGGGATCCCGCAGGGCTTGCCTAGTTTTTCGGTCCCTTCCATTACTTGGGGAGAGGTAATCGAGTTGATCGGCCCTGCCTTTACCATTGCCATGTTGGGTGCAATAGAGTCTCTCCTATCTGCCGTCGTCGCAGATGGAATGACCGGGTATAGACACAATTCGAATCAAGAGCTTCTGGGGCAAGGGCTGGCTAACATGGTCGCACCATTGTTTGGTGGCTTTGCAGCAACAGGAGCGATCGCGAGGACTGCCACCAATATTCGTAATGGTGGCACCAGCCCAATAGCAGGCATTGTCCACTCCCTTACTCTGATCGCCGTTCTCCTCATACTAACTCCCTACGCGGTCCATATTCCGCTCGCCTGCCTCGCCGCTATTCTTTTTGTGGTGGCTTGGAACATGAGTGAGCCTAGACGTTTTGTGCAAATGTTACGCCGGGCACCGCGCGCAGACGTCGCCATTCTCCTAATCACTTTTTCTTTAACGGTGTTTGCCGACTTAGTCGTGGCAGTGAATATTGGCGTTATTTTAGCCACTGCGCAGTTTCTGCGCCGAATGGCTGGCAGTGTCGAAGTTCGCCATAGCGGTGCGGAAGAACTATCGCAGGAGATTGCACAACAAAGTTTTAGCGCCCCCCCGGCCAATCTCGCGGTGTTTTCGGTTGAGGGCCCTTTATTCTTCGCAGCAGCCGAGCGTTTTGAGGAACTTTTAAAACAGACTAGACCAGAGGTGACTCAGGTGTTGATCCGGCTAAAGTGGGTACCCTTTGTCGACATAACGGGCTTAGAAAGTTTAGAAGCGGTAATTGAGCATCTGCAACAACGAGGCATTCATGTCATGCTCTCCGGAGCGAACGATCGCGTCAGGGGCAAGCTTGCTAAAGCGGGCATTCTTGCTTTGCTGGGCACAGCAAACCACTTCCCTACTTTTGCGCACGCCTTAGCAGCGCTCAACAATGACACTGGTGGTGAATCAGACTTCGCACAAAAAGCGCGCGCGCCTATTTCTTGATCTGCGGGTTTTTAACAACATTGCTGTCGTCGAGATAGCTGACACCATGTGCCTCTAGATATTCGCGGATCAGTTGTCTAACAACTTGCGAGGGGGTCAAATCTTGTGAAGCGCACAGCGTCTCAAAAGCCTGCTTTTTTCTTGGGTCCATTAGGACCGTAAATCGCGCCGTCTTACTTTCCACTTTTTGCCGCCTCTCTTCGAGTGATTATAATAATTCAATTATAATCAAATTCTAATGACGATTACCTCCTCTAATTGTGACTAGGAACGCCCCTGTATTGCCGTTGTCATGATCAAAACCCATTATTTCACCACTGTGCTTTAACCAACTCAATTGGCGCATGACCTCATCTCTAATCAGCCCTCGCCCAACAATCACTCGTATGCCTTGCACATGCTCCAGTCGTGCCGCGTCTAAAACCGCACTTAATTTGGCTAAAGCCTGAGGAATGGTTTCGCGGTTATGAGCAATATCACAGCGAAAAATCGACCCATCGGTTTGCTTTGCAATTTCAGCATCACACTTGGGGCAGTTGGCGGTATTAAGGCCAACTTCCATTCCGCAATCTAAACACGTTTTTAGCATACTTCTCCTGCTTATAATCTTTAGCTTAACTTCGACACAAAAAATCCTTAAAAGTGTCATAAGAAAGACTTATCTTACTGCTAGCCTGCCTAGTCAATAATGGCTACACGCCAGGTAGCACAAGGCTTACAGCAAATTTTAAAAATACTTAATCAAACTATTGCTTTCTGCAATTTTATAACGATAATTCGCATCGTACACAGCCTATTCATGCAGTTAGTAGGCCGTAGTGACACCAAGCTAGGCAACTCCGACTAAACACGATTAAACGAGAGATTAATCAAATGAAAAGTCATCAGTGGGATGATATCGCCGACAATGCAAAAGACTTCTTCGATTCGGGTGCTTTTATACCAGATTCGGAGATAGAAGAGCCAAATGACAAGCGTATCCAAAAGCGTCGTTTGACCGAGATGCGTCGACGCACAGAAGAGCGACTCGATTGGAAGCGCATGTATGGCGAATTACAATTCGACGACGACGGTAGCGAAGTCAACGTAAGACAAAGCGTTGATGTGGATGACTACGACTTCGACGACGATTTCGACGACCGCTAAGCACGCCGTTCGTCTCTTTTAAAAGCCCTCGCATCCTGAGGGCTTGGCTTCCTTAACCTCTGTTTTATGCCCTTCTTAGTCTAATGCCGTTTCGGCTTAATGGAATAAATCTCTATTAGTGCAAACACTTAGCGATGGGCCTAGCAAGGAATTGAAATTTCTGTTCACCTACTTGCCGAACTAGTGTACTGTTTCGGCCTTAAACACGAGTTAGTTCTGTAATTTTTTTGTAATCCGGTTTTTTAAATCATGACGTATTGTGTGGCAATCGCCGTCGATGCAGGCATGGTCTTTTGCTCAGATTCCCGCACGAATGCAGGCATAGATCAGGTTAGCACTTATAGCAAAATGTATCGCTTTGGAGTCGACGGGCAGCGCCAATTCGTCATCCTTTCGGCGGGCAATCTTGCCACTACTCAAGCGACAATCTCCCAAATAAAGCGGGACATAAAAGAGCGGGCGACCACAAGTTTATTAACGGTGGAATCCCTAGCGGATGCCGCCGATTACTTAGGTGATGTGTCACTGGCCCAACAAGAGAAACATGCAAAGACAGGGGTTTCTTTCGAGGCCAGTTTTATCATTGGCGGTCAAATAGCTAACAGTAAGCATCGCATCATGTTGGTCTACCCACAGGGCAACCATATCACTAGCTCTAAAGACACGCCCTATCTGCAAATTGGCGAGAGCAAGTACGGCAAACCCATTCTCGACCGCATTCTCACCCCAGAGCTCAATCTAGACACCTGCGCACTCTGCGCCATGGTCTCGATGGACTCGACAATGCGCAGTAATTTGAGTGTCGGCCCCCCCATTGAAACTCTCGTATACCGAACTGACACCATGACCTTAATTGAGCCATTGCGCTTCGATGAGGACAGTGAGTTTTTGCGGGAATTAAAGCGTAGTTGGGATCAGCGACTCAAGGATGCATTTCGACAAATGCCCCCTTTCGCCTGGGCATCTAGTTGGGATAAATCCGCTGATGAACAAAACGGAGCTTATTAAGCGTCGTTTCTGAGAGCACAAACGGATAAGCATCTTGCAGGCCCATACTGCGATTTAACGCGTTCATCGCTACCGAAACACTATCCCAGTTCTTTAAGCACAACTCAATATCGGGCGCGACGTTGGGTGTTATCAGTTTCTCTTGTAATAAACCTACCTGCCAAGCCGTCTCTAAGCAGTCGACCATATGCAGGTAATGCGCCCAACATTCGGCCCAATCTTCATGCGGGTGCATTTGCGCATAGGCACTCACTTTGTCGTTATCAGACGCGCTCGCGGGGCGCTCGTAATGCTCCTTCATCGCCTCTTCGTAGTCAGCCCGCTCATCGCCAAACAATTCTCTAAACTGCTCTATCGCTGCAGGCGTATTGACGACTTTTTCGAAATAATAATGCCCACTCTCATGGCGAAAATGCCCGAGCAATGTTCTGTATGATTCACCGAGACTCTGCCTCGCTTGCTCGCGATTTACACCATCGGCTTCTGCCAAGTTCACCGTGATCAAGCCTTCAAGGTGGCCTGTAAGCACATGCTCTTCTTCCACGTTCGGGTTTGAGCGCTGATCTTCAAGAAACGAGAAGGCAAGCCCAGACTCATTGCTCGCTTTGCTTTCAACTGGCAGCCCTAGTGCTAGCAAGGTGTAGATCAAGCGTCTTTTCGCCGCCTCCATACGCCCCCACCATTTACGCCTTTGTGAGGCACGATAACTGGCTCCTACTTTTGGCACAGTATCGTTTAGGGAACAGGCAAGACAAAAGCTGTCTTGGGAGTTCACTACCAACCAATTGCACACGTGGAAGTCGGTATCATTGCTGCAACGGCGATAAAGATTGCCGTGATCAACATCGCGCCATTGCCCTGTGGCCTCATCCGAATCGGGGCTTGAGGGTTCTATCGCCAGAAGTTCGGCGCGCAACGGATCGTAACCCAGCAGGCGCTGGCAGGCATTACAAGTCGTGTTTTCGAAAAACAGACTTTGCCCGCATGTACACTGAAAATCTCTCATGCACAGTACTCGCTAATCAAGCAGATTGTTGTTGCTCACTGACAACGGGGAGGAACCATGTCTCAGTAATACTGGCATGGATGTTCGCAAACTCAACTTGCAGCTCATCGATGTACTCAAGAAGGCCGCTGTCTAGCAGTTCAGCAATATTTGCGTCGTCCACTAATGCAACAGCTTCAGACACTTGCCTTAAAGCCGCCTCATTGTTTGGCAAAAACTTCAAACAAGCTTCTAATTTGCCAAGGCAATGTCTAACGGCTCTTGGGAACTGCGAGTCTTGCAACAGGAAGGTCACTACATCTTCGCCATTGACTCGATCGAGCACATGCTGACGATACATTTGGTAAGCACTTAGGGAATGCAACACACTCATCCAAATCATATTCGCAAATGGGCGTGTTGACTGCTCAGCCGTAGCACCAGTTTGGGTGAGGCTAGGCAATAGAGTGATAGAACCAACATCGACGATACGGGTGGTCATGTCTGCACGTTCTAAGCTGCGAGCAATACGCAAAAAATTGTAGCCACTGTTGTGACTCATGGCACCGGCTAACAGGCCAGCGATTTGCTGGCAGTGCGCAATGATGTCTTGCAGCAACTGATGCCGAGGCCCTCGTGCCGTGGCCTTGCCCATACTCTCTTTGGTAAAGAGGTAGAGCTTATTGATCTGTTCCCAAGCTTCAGTCGGTATAATTTCACGAGTGGTTCGAGCGTTCTCACGGGCTAGCCCAAGAGAGCTGATAATCGATGAATAGTTATTCTGATCGGACAATAAAAACCTGTTCACCGAACGCTCATCAGTGTTCTGATAAGTCTTGCTGAACTCGTCTTGACTGCCTGTTATTTCAACCAGAGTATGCCAGCCTACCTTCGCTCCGCGTGGCAAGTCCAAGAGTAAATTCGAGTACACTGTCAGCAAACGCGCTGTATTCTCGGTTCGCTCTAAATAACGACCTAACCAATATATACGCTCAGCAACTCGAGATAACATGGCTCAGCGCTCCTCATCCGAAACGATCCAAGTGTCTTTACTTCCGCCACCTTGTGAAGAGTTCACGATATAGGAGCCCTTCACCATAGCCACGCGAGTTAAGCCGCCTGGAGTCACATAGGAGTCACGCCCCTGTAGGACAAAGGGCCGCAAATCGATGTGCCGGGGCTCTGCGCCGCGGTCGACTAATACCGGGGCGGTGGACAATGAAATAAGTGGTTGCGCCATATAATTGCGCGGGTTGGCTTTGATTTTCTTGGCAAAGTCGGCGCGCTCTTTTTTGCTAGCTTGTGGCCCCATTAACATGCCATAGCCCCCAGATTCGTTCGCAGGCTTTACGACCAATTTGTCGAGGTTGGCCAATACATGTTGGCATTGCTTTTCATCGACACAAAGATAACTCGGGACGTTCTCTAGCAATGGCTCTTCGCCAAGATAGTATTTGATCATGGCAGGCACGTAGGTGTAGATCACTTTGTCATCGGCCACACCAGCCCCTGGAGCGTTGGCTAGCGCCACATTGCCTTTCAACCAGGCGCGCATAAGCCCTGGCACACCAAGGGCGGAATCGGGATTAAAGACTTCAGGGTCAAGGAACAAATCATCGATGCGGCGATAGATTACGTCGACTCGAGAAAGCCCATTAATGGTCCGCATGTAGACGCAATCATCCTCAACGACCAGGTCACCCCCCTCTACTAACTCGGCCCCCATACGCTGGGCAAGAAATGAGTGTTCAAAATAGGCTGAGTTATAAATGCCAGGCGTCAATACGACCACTTCGGGATAATCTAAAGGTCTAGGCGAAATCGCCGCCAAGGTATCGAACAAATGGGAGGTGTATTCAGTGATCGGGAGAATATTGTAATTCTCAAAAAGTTCTGGAAAGACGCGTTTGGTCACTTTACGGTTTTCCAGCATATAAGACACGCCAGAGGGAACTCGTAAATTATCCTCTAAAACATAGAACTGACCATTGGTGTCCCGAATGAGATCGGTGCCACAAATATGTGCCCAGACGCCATGGCGAGGCTTCATCCCTATGCACTCTTTACGGAAATTCACCGATTTGGCTATCAACTCAGCAGGAACGACCTTGTCTTTGAGTATCTTCTGGTCATTGTAGATGTCGTCGATAAAACAGTTTAAAGCACGTAGACGTTGTTCCAGTCCTTGACTTGTCTTCTGCCATTGTGTTTCTGTGATGATTCGAGGAATAATATCAAACGGCCACTCCCGATCGATGTTGCCCGCTTCACTATAAACGGTAAACGAGATACCCATCGCCTTAATGGCGAGTTCAGCAGCTGTCTTTCGTTGTTGAAGATCATCACTTTTTAGCGAAGCGAGATAGCGAGCCAGAATTCGACCTGACTTTCGGGGGTACCCGGGCGAACTAATCAGTTCGTCATAGAAGGCGCCGGGGTTATATGATTTCCAGTCAATTTGCATATATGAGCAACATTACCTTATGACAATTAAAGTAGCAATACACCACCAGACAACGTATCAATTTGATCGCTTGGTGGAAATTTTGCCCCATGTTGTTCGCTTGCGTCCCGCACCACATTGTCGCACTCCTATCGATTCTTATTCGCTTAAGATCACACCAGATGAGCATTTTATTAATTGGCAGCAGGACCCGTTCTCCAATCATTTAGCTCGTTTGGTTTTTCCTGAAAAAGCCAAAGAGCTATCTATCACTGTCGAGCTAATTGCCGACATGACAGTTATCAATCCGTTCGACTTTTTTGTGGAAGATAGCGCTCAACATTTTCCCTTCAAGTACGATGCGCAACTCGCCAAAGACTTAGCTCCCTACCTAGAAGTGAAAGAGTCTGGCGCTGCCATGAAGAAATGGCTTAAGGGCGTCAATCAAACTAAGCAACCTATCGTGACCTTCCTGGTGGCCGAAAACAGCAGAACGCAACAAGCAATCAATTACGTGATTCGCATGGAGCCCGGGGTACAATCTTGCGAGACAACCCTGACAAGCACTTACGGCTCATGTCGCGACAGTGCTTGGCTGTTTGTACAAACTTTGCGGCACATGGGACTTGCGGCACGGTTTGCCTCTGGCTATTTAGTCCAACTCACGGCTGACGTGCGCTCTTTAGACGGCCCAACCGGCCCGACAGAAGACTTTACTGATTTGCATGCATGGACCGAGGTCTATATTCCCGGCGCCGGTTGGATTGGCCTTGACCCAACCTCCGGTCTATTTGCCGCCGAGGGGCATATCCCTCTTGCTTGTACTCCCGACCCAGTGAGTGCCGCCCCAATTACCGGTAGCACTGGGGTTTGTGAGGTAAAATTCCTACACGAGAATTCGGTCTCACGCATTCACGAAGACCCACGTGTCACCAAACCCTACAGCACCGAACAATGGCGCGAGATTGACGCACTTGGTCACAAGGTCGACGAGGACTTACAAGAGCACGACGTGCGCTTAACAGTGGGCGGCGAACCCACATTCATCTCTATCGATGACATGGAAAGCGCACAGTGGAACACTGCCGCTTTGGGCAAAGACAAACGTCGATTAGCAGGTGAGTTATTGTTGTCGTTGAAACAACATTACGCCCCGGAAGGACTCCTGCACATAGGCCAAGGCAAATGGTACCCCGGCGAGCCATTGCCCCGCTGGGCGTTGGGCCTGTTCTGGCGCACCGATGGCAAACCACTTTGGCACAATGCCAAGCTATTCGCAGACGAACGCACACATGGCGCAGCCAATACACGTCTCGCCGCTAACTTCATCAGCACTCTGGCCCAAAAGCTGCGTTTGAATCCGCGCTATGTAATGCCCGCATTCGAAGACAAAGCTTTCTATCTAAAACGCGAGTCAGAATTGCCCGCTAATGTTTCCCTATGGGATAGCAAGGTCGTCGACCCACTAGAGGCCGCGCGCATTAAAAAGATTTTCTCACAAGGTTTGGACAAAGAGAGTGGCTATGTTTTACCGCTGTCCTCCACTCGCAAAGAAGACGCAACGCATTGGCTAAGTTGTCGCTGGTTTTTCCGTAAAGAACGTCTCACTTTGATCCCAGGTGACTCGCCCGCAGGTTACAGGCTGCCTCTTGAAAGCCTACCCTGGGAAAAACCTGACACCAATGATGAAGAACACGGCATAGACCCATTTTCTGCCCGAGAAGAGTTAGCCTACCCTCTCGACTTAGAAGATGATGCTGAGGCTTTGGAAATAACCCAAGCAGAGGATGGGCGCATCTTCCATACAGCACTTTGCGTTGAAGTGCGTGACGGGCGTTTATATTTGTTCTTACCTCCGCAAACAGATCTCGAGCGTTATGTTGAGCTCATTGCAGCCATTGAAGCGACGGCGGAGAAGCTCACCTGCCCTATCATCATCGAAGGCTATGAACCGCCGAAAGACCCCCGCTTGCAAAAGTTGATGATCACCCCTGACCCCGGCGTCATCGAGGTCAATGTGCAACCCTCGAAGAGCTGGCCAGAGTTAACCTCTCTGGCACAAACGCTCTACGAGCAAGCCCGACAGCAACGCTTGGGCACCGATAAGTTTATGCTCGATGGCCAGCACACTGGCACCGGTGGTGGCAATCATGTAACCCTCGGCGCAGCAAAGCCCGAAGATAGCCCGTTCTTGCGGCGTCCTGATGTCCTAGCAAGCCTTATACGTTACTGGCAAAACCATCCAAGTCTTTCGTATTTGTTCTCTGGGCAATTTATAGGCCCAACGAGCCAAGCTCCCCGCGTCGATGAGGCGCGCGATGATAATCTTTACGAGCTTGAAATAGCGCTGCAGCAATTGGACAGTGAAGACACCAAGCAGGTCTGGCTTGTTGACAGAATCCTGCGCAATTTCCTAGTCGATCTCACAGGAAACACCCACCGCGCTGAGTTCTGTATCGACAAATTATATTCGCCCGACAGCGCTAGCGGGCGCCTAGGGATACTCGAGTTTCGCAATTTTGAGATGCCACCTCATTGGCAAATGAGCGCCCTGCAGGTCTTGTTGATTCGCTCTTTAGTGGCGCATTTTTGGCAGACACCCTATACACGCCCACTGATCAATTGGGGCACCGAATTACATGACAGATTTATGCTCCCGCATTTCGTCTGGGAAGACCTAGCTTGGGTCACCAAGGATCTCAATGATGCGGGCTATCCATTTGAATTAGATTGGTTTGCTCCGTTTCAAGAGTTTCGCTTCCCTTACTACGGTTCTATTCATGCGGCGGGGATCCAGCTTGACGTGCATCGGGCTATTGAGCCATGGCATGTATTGGGCGAGGAGTCGAGCGGCCAAGGCACTGCACGCTACGTCGACTCATCGGTCGAACGTTTGCAGATTCGCGCGCGCAATTTGACTGGCAATCGCTTTATCATCACTTGCAATGGTCGCAAAGTGCCAATGCGCAGCACAGGCACGGAAGGCGAGTTTGTCGGAGGTGTCCGCTATAAAGCCTGGGCACCATGGTCTGCATTGCACCCAACTATCAATGTACATTCGCCATTAGTTATCGACATCGTTGACACTCACCATAAGCGCTCCCTTGGTGGCTGCACCTACCATGTCTCACATCCTGGCGGCAGGAATTATGACACCTTCCCCGTCAATGCAAACGAGGCAGAAGCTCGACGTGTCGCGCGGTTCTGGCAACATGGCCATAGCCAAGGTGAAATGGATTTAGACCTAAGCGAACCACACAGCGCGCACCCTTATACCCTAGACATGCGTTACAATCACCGACCTAAAAAATAGGCTCTCTATGGGGCTAGGCGTACACCCTAGCCAGGAATGTCGCAAGCCCCCATAGGTAAGCTGCCGAAAGCAGCACTGCCAATATTTTCTCCAATACATTAGATTTGTATATGGACTGTTCTTTGGCGAAATTGAGATACAAAGCCATACAGAGTGCACCAGTAATAAAGCCTCCTACGTGGCTGTAGGAGTCAATGCCATCAACGAAGTACTCAACGGCTATCTGCAATCCTATTATCGCAAAAACCATCCTATTCGAACGCTGACTGACCAACCCGGGCAGATACTTCGTAAACTTCACCACGCAATACGCACCAAAAAGCCCAAAAATCCCTCCGGAGGCACCAATCACGTATTCGTGCGGGGATAGATATAAGCTAGTGATTGATCCAACAAGAGCTGAGACAAATAGGATAATGAGAAATCGAAAGGTATCTTGAAGACGTAGAATAGGGTCTGCCATAACAGCAAACGAGAGTAAATTCGTAAGTAAATGTAATAAATTAAAATGAAGGAAGAAAGTAGAAGTCAACCTATATAAATCGGCGTTACCTTGCGTACTTTTCGTCAACGCTCCTAACTCTAAGACGGAAAAGTACTCACTTTCACTAAAGTGGTCTAGAAAAATAAGTATCCCGCTCAGAATAATAGTGAAAGAAAACTGAACCAAGTGAACTTGAAATCTATTAGTGTGTGCGACTATAACTTTCGATAAACTTACTTTCTCTTCATTTGCCTTAACCGCTCTCGAGACAATTTTTTCAAATTCCGAAAAATCATCAAAACTTTCAAACTTTTCCCTCTCTATAACACGCATACCTCCATCAAATTTACCAATCACAATGGCAAGCACTTCGCCCCTGAAACTAATTCTCTCTAGACTGAACATTTCATGAAATAGCAAAACCCTCTTCCAAAAATAAAAATATGGATACTCTATTCGATCGCCAAAAACCGTTATCCCTATCTGTACTCTCTCCATAGATTTGTAGAGAAAATAGAGCATAAGCACCACAATAAACATAGATGCGAAGTATAGATACACAACATAAAGATCACTTTGCAGCTCAGAAATCCAGCTCATATACATGACTAGAAAAACTAGTACAAACAACAGAAATATGCTTCGAATATTCTGAAATTTTACTCTCGCAGGCCTTGGAAAAAATATTTTTCGATCTTGAAGAGAATTCGGAAACTTTTTCTCGTTTGATGATTCAAGAGCCTCTAAACTAGGATCACCCATGTGCTATCCCCAAGGACGAGATAACGAACTATTGCTACGCTATCTCGCCAAATTATCAACGCACTAAAATATTTTTCATTCTCTCATTAGTGCCACACCGCCTGCGAGCGCAAATGCTGCCATTGCGCCTACAGCCAGTGGCGAAACTGATACAGCCAAGCCAACACCAACAACCCCCCAAGAGGGGCCGAAAGCTGCTGACCCTATCGCCATACTCGCGGTAAAGAAGGGAATCGAATCTAACATTCGTCCACCACTCACCTCATCAATCTCAACTACGCTTAATTCACGCATACTAGTCTCCTTGAATATTGCTCAAAATTTATTCCTTTAAATTGGTTTGCGAGCCCGCCAATGTTTAGCTGAGCCGTCTGACGTCTCAGATTGCTCAGCACAATTTAAATTTAGGACAGGAATAGGAATCTCGCCATTAAAAACTGGCAAATTTTGCGGAGAAAAATGAGGGGTTTAGACCCGGACTTCGCGAAGGATTTGCGTCGTCCGGGAGCTAGAGCTTGGATATTGCTTAGTTTTTATTCACTTCGTTGCAGGGCAGCGATGCGTTCACTCAACGGAGGATGAGACATAAACAGCTTAGAGATGCCGCTAGCACCACGATTGCTGATACCGAAGGCGACCAATTCATCGGGCATTTGCGTGGCTTGGCCTTGTTGCAATCTTTGTAGGGCGGCAATCATATTTTGCTTGCCTGCAAGAGAGGCACCGCCAGCATCGGCACGGTATTCGCGTTGACGGCTAAACCACATCACGATGGTCGAGGCGAGGAAGCCGAGCACCAGCTCGGCAATAATGCTGGTAATCCAGAATGCCGGCCCGTGGCCCCGCTCAGTCTTGAACACTACTCTGTCTATAAAATGCCCAATCACACGCGAGAAGAAGATAACAAAAGTGTTCACGACACCCTGAATCAGGGTTAGCGTCACCATGTCGCCGTTTGCAACATGCGTTACTTCGTGGGCTAAAACGGCCTCGGCTTCGTTCCTATTCATGCTTTGCAAGAGCCCAGAGCTAACTGCCACCAAAGACTTGTTTCGGCTCGCGCCAGTGGCAAAGGCATTGACCTGCGGTGAGTTAAAAATCGCCACTTCAGGCATGCCTATGCCAGCCTTTTGCGCCTGTGCGCGAACAGTATCCACCAGCCACTGCTCTGTAGAGTTCTTAGGCTGCGTGATCACCTGCGCACCGGTTGAGCGTTTAGCAATCCATTTCGAAATTGCCAATGAAATAAAGGCTCCGCCAAAACCGAACACGGCAGAGAAAATCAACAGATTATTCAGATCTAAACCCGCTCCTTGTTCATCAAGGATACGTTCTACTCCCAATAGACGCAGAGTAATACTCAGCACCACAATAATGGCTAGGTTAGTCATTAAAAACAGAGCAACTCGTTTCATTTCAATGTGTTCCTTTCAATAATCATTCAATGACCTGCCCTTCACTAGGGCCGCGCGGAATCGTCTCGGCGCTATAGACCGGATCCGCCTTCGGCATATTGCGAAACAAGCCATCAAAATGTTTTTGTACTCGGCTGATGTTGATTACTGCGATGCCACTGGAGAACCCAAACCACACATACAAGCCATTCATATTTTTAAACATCGCAGGCATATGTTGGGGGCCTTCTATCGTTCCTTCAAGGTAGTGCTGATATAAAACAGGAATATCATCTAGTGTCACCTTGCCGACAAACAACATCGGGATCACCTCTGGCACGCCTGAGTTGATAGCACTGCGAATAAAGTTCACGTTTTCGACAAAGCCACGCAAATAGGACAGGTCCTTGGTAAATATGGAGCCGCCATCTAGAGTGCCACCACGAAAAACTCGTTGCGTAATCTTGTAGCTTTCGTGCTCATTTAGGCCCCGTTCAATAAAGTATTGATAGACTTCGACAAAGTTTGCGCCGCGCTCTGCCATGTCGATGGCTATAACCCGATCACTGATCTTTAACGCTCTTTTGGGGTATGAGCTGAGGGTGAGTGTTTCCATAAGCACCGCCAAGCCCTCTTGGCAGGCAGTCACTCGAGGCGACCCCACACTCAGCCAAGTCGCCCAAGGCTGATTGCGTCCGTTGAGGGTGGTGCCAACATGCACCCACCCTTCATGCACCTCTAATATCTGTAGGTCAAACTCAGAAAACTCGGAGTCTTGATTGATCTTTATATAGTCGCCACCGGCCGCGGCATCGGACACGATACCGTCGCTCAACATCACTCGAATATCGCCAGGAGGAAAATACGGATTGAGTTTTTGTTGTAAGATTTCAACGGCCTGTGGCGCCGCAATGTCCTTGCCATAAGGACGGCTGATATGTTCGGCTGACGGGAGAGAGAATAATTGACATAACTTTTCACCCAAAGTTCGGAGCGTTTTGCGATCGCCACGCATCTTGTCCGAGGCTGATCCATAGAGCTCTCTACTGAGCTTGCCAAATGCAGGGGTGCCACGACTCACTAACAAATCAATGACCACCAAATATTGATTGATTGTGTCGCGCAGAATGCCGCCCAAACCATCGCGCCGACCTAGGCTGCGACGCACATCGTCTCGCAGCTCTTTAAAGCGCGCACGCAGTAAGTCCGGATCAAAATTGAGCGGCATGCGCTCATAATAGTCACGATTCACTGCGGGCAGCACTTTGCCTCCCGTCGCTAAAAAGTCATGCTCAAAATGGGCTGGCCACTTAATAGCGTCAAGAATGCGAATCGGCTGTTGTAGCTCCAACAATCGATCCGAAAGCACTTTTACCTTGGCTTGATACTCTGCTTGACTCATACATCCTCTGAACGCTTGCATTAGGGCCTGAATACGCAAGCTTAAAACAAATCTGTGCAGTCACCTAGAAATTCCGCCGCCCAGAGCAGCCAATTAAGACCTTGAAAACTGATACTTTCTTTGAGAATTCAGCAACAGTTCACATTGCCAAGGGTAAACTCTACGCAAAGGTGTACATCGACCCACCTCCTTGTCTACAGTAGTGTCGAGATTAGCAATACAGGAGTATTGAAGATGACGGAAGGAATTAAGCTCAAGCCTTTGGCAACACTCGTCGCCACAGGGCTGCTTTTGGCAAGTTGTACCACGATTAACCCTTATACCGGCGAACAGCAGGTTAGCCGCGCCGCCCAGTATGGCGCCATTGGCTCTGTCGTTTGCGGCCTTGTCGGTGCCATAGAGAACGGGCAGCACGCGCGCAATGCTGCCGCTGGCTGCGGTGCAATTGGCGCCGGTGTTGGCGCCTACATGGATGTGCAAGAGGCGGAGTTACGCCAGGAGCTGCAAGGCACAGGTGTGCAGATACAACGTAATGGCGATCGTCTCGACCTGATTATGCCTGGCAACATCACCTTCAACACCAATGAATATTCGCTGCGCCCGCAATTCCAACCGGTGTTGGATTCGGTCGCAACGGTATTGTACAAATACAAAGATACACGCTTACAAGTCAATGGCCATACTGACTCTACGGGCAGCGCCGACTACAACTATAATCTGTCGAATCGCCGCGCAACGAGCGTTGCCAATTATTTGGCGGGGCAGGGTGTGGATCAGAACCGCATTATCTCGCAAGGCATGGGACCAGACCAACCAATCGCCTCTAATGCAACGGACTCAGGGCGCGCGCAAAACCGCCGTGTAGAACTGCAAGTAATCGCAGCCCCTCAATAAGGCTCTTCGTTACAGGGCCTCTACTAGCTAACGTAGAGGTCCTGTTGCAGCACTCTCATGATTTCCACTTCGGCAATGCGCTGCTCTTCCACTTGCTTCACTGTAAACAGAAAGCCGCGTAACTCTAAGCGCGCGTCGACGTCGGGCAATTGGTCAAATTTGCTCATCAAAAAGCCGGCAATCGTAGAGTAGTCTTCAATATCTTCATCGAAAACACTGGTCTCTAACACGCGTGAAAGTTCGTGTAAGTCCGCATGCCCGGCCACCAACCAGGTATTGTCGTCGATCGGCTCGATGGCAGGGCTTTCATCCTCATCGGGAAACTCACCTGCAATGGCTTCGAACACGTCAATAGGAGTGATCAGCCCTTGTATCGTGCCATACTCATCGACCACCAATACGAGCTGCCCTTTAGAGCGGCGCAAGGTCTCGATAAGAGGCAAGACGGCAATGGAGTCGGGAACAAAGATCGGCTCGCGCAGTTTGTCACCAAGCGTGATCTGTTCATTGGTCGCCAGATCATTGAGCAAGTCTTTTGCCCGAGCGATGCCCACGATATCGTCAAGGCCACCACGGCATACGGGGAAGAAACTATGCGGGGTATCGATCAACATCGCACGGATGACACTGACATCGTCATTTAAATTTACCCAAGACATATCCGTGCGTGGCGTCATAAGTGAGCGTACAGAGCGTTCGGCTAAAGTCAGAACACCGGTCACCATATTACGCTCTGCCACATGGAAGGCGGACAAATCTTCAGGCCCGGCGCTTTCGACTTTAGACTCGGGTTGGTCGTAGGCGCGCCCCCCTAGTAGGCTCAGCACGGCTGCGGCAGTTCGTTCGCGCAGCGGCAGGTGTTCTTCGTGTTTTTGCCGATTGGCATAAGCGACTTGATTGAAGAACTCGATGGTAATGGAGAAGCCGATCGCCGCGTACAAATACCCCTTCGGAATGTGAAACCCGAACCCTTCAGCAACAAGGCTTAGACCGATCATCAACAGGAAGCTCAAACAGAGCACTACGACTGTCGGGTGGGCATCGACAAACTGCGTTAACGGTTTAGAGGCGAGCAGCATCAAGCTCACAGAGATCACAACCGCGGTCATCATCACGTAGAGATTATCCACCATGCCGACGGCGGTAATCACGGCATCCAAAGAAAACACCGCATCTAACACGACAATTTGCGAGACCACCAACCAGAAACCGGCGTAGACGCGGTTTTCGATTTCGGTGCGCATGCTCCCTTCTAGACGTTCGTGCAATTCGGTCGTGGCTTTAAATAATAGAAACAAACCACCGAACAAGAGAATCAGGTCTCGACCAGAGAACTCGTGTGCAAAGAGGGAAAAAATAGGAGACGTCAGTGTGACAAGCCACGACACACCACTAAGCAAACCCAAACGCATGACGACAGCAAGCCCGAGCCCTGTGATACGAGCATGGTCGCGTTGATGTGGGGGCAGTTTATTCGCCAGGATGGCGATAAATACGAGATTATCGATGCCGAGAACGACCTCGAGAATAATCAAGGTCAACAACGCCACCCATATAGTAGGGTCTAACAGGAATTCCATACTTACTCTATTTCAAGCTCTGGGAGGTGGAGTTTAGCGAGTTTTGCTTTCGAACGGAAACAGCATCTTACGGGCGTCTACGAGCGCATCAAACTGCGCATCCTCTAATAAACCTAGCGCCGCCACTGCTTCACGCAAACTCAAATCGTGTTCATCGGCATATTTGGCTACTTTTGCCGCTTGATCATAACCGATAACAGGGCTCAGCGCTGTGACAAGCATTAACGAGCGCTCCACATAGCGAGCTAGGTTCTCTGGCTGCGGCGCTATACCGTGCAAACAGTGCTCGCGGAAGCTATTCATGGCATCGCTGAGAAGCCCGATTGATTCCAATACCGTATGAATTATCAATGGCTTATAGACATTCAGTTGAAACTGCCCCTGACTGCCAGCCATAGAGACGGTCGTGTTATTGCCCATCACCCGCAGACACACCATTGTGAGTGCTTCTACCTGAGTCGGGTTTACCTTGCCTGGCATGATTGAACTACCCGGTTCATTCGCTGGGATCGTGATCTCAGCCAGACCGCAACGAGGCCCACTATTCATTAGGCGAATATCACTCGCCATTTTATACAAGGCAGTACTTAGCAAATTCAAGCGCCCATGTAAGTCTACTAAGGCTTCGTGCCCCGCTAGGGCCATAAACTTATTGTCGGCGGAAACAAACTCGCAAGTGCTTAGCGCACTGATTTGCGCGGCGACTGTCTGCGCCCAACGCGCATCCGTATTCAAGCCTGTGCCAACGGCGCTGCCGCCGATGGCGAGCTGGGCCACCCCTGCCTGGGCCTCTTGCAATTGCTTACGCACAAAACTTAGCTGCGCCTGAAAAGCGCCAAACTCCTGACCAAGAGTCACCGGCGTGGCATCCATCATATGGGTACGACCGCTCTTAACCTGCGCATCAAACTCGGCACTTTTGTGCTCCAGCATGGCAATCAAGGCCGCAAGAGATGGCATGAGTTGCGCCTTAAGCGCCTGCATTGTGGCCACGTGCATTACGGTCGGGAACACGTCATTCGAGGATTGCGCTTTATTCACATGATCGTTGGGATGCAACGGGGTATTGCTACCACGCGCGCCCCCAGCAAGTTCATTGCCACGATTGGCAATGACTTCGTTCACGTTCATATTAGTTTGCGTGCCACTGCCAGTTTGCCAAACAGACAATGGAAACTGCTCGTCGTGCTGACCAGCGCTGATCTCATCACACACCTGGACTATCAATGCCGTTTGCGTTTCGTCTAAAGCGCCAAGCGCCTTATTCGAGAGTGCAGCGGCCTTTTTTACTAATGCAAAGGCGTTGATAAATGCCGCATTGAATCGATCATCGCCTATCGCAAAATGCTGCAAGGAGCGTTGGGTCTGTGCGCCCCACAATGCCGCTCTCGGCACTTGGATCTCGCCCATGCTGTCTTTTTCGATACGAAACTGGCCCGACTCACCCATCACAACACCTTGTTATGCAAGCAGTTTATCCAACACATACGGCATGATACCGCCACGTAGATAATAGGCCAGGTCGTCCTCTGTATCGAGTCGACAAAGCACCTCGCAGCGCTGCGGCTGCTCACCCTCTCGGGAAAACTCTACATTCAGCATCTGCCCAGCTTGCAAATTTTCTAGGCCAAGAATGTTAATGGACTCAGAGCCGTTCAAGCCGAGCGTCTTGCGTGAAACGCCCTCTGGAAATTGCAATGGCAAAACGCCCATGCCGGCTAAGTTAGAACGATGGATGCGCTCATAGCTCTCAGCGATCACTGCCTTAATTCCTAGCAAGCGAGTGCCTTTAGCTGCCCAATCACGGCTTGAGCCTGTGCCATATTCTTTCCCCGCGACAATAACCAGGGGCACCTGGCGTTCTTGATATTTCATCGCCGCATCATAGATGCTCATTTGTTCTTTCTCTGGCAAGAGTTTGGTATAGCCACCTTCCACGTCAGTGAGCATTTCGTTACGAATGCGCACATTAGCAAAGGTCCCACGCATCATCACCTCGTGATTGCCGCGTCGCGCACCGTAGGAGTTAAACGCTTTTGGCTCTATGCCATGCTGTTTCAAATAACGCCCAGCCGGCGTGCTCTTGCCGATCGCCCCTGCCGGGGAGATATGATCGGTAGTCACCGAATCGCCGAGCAGCGCCAAGACTCTAGCGCCATGGATATCACCAGCCTTGACGGCCATCTCTTTGCTGAAGAATGGCGGATTGCGGATATAGGTGGACTCATCATTCCAGTTATAGGTTTTTGACTTATCGACAGGAATCGCATTCCAATCGGGATTGCCATCAAACACCTGGCCGTAGTCGTGCGTAAACATCTCACGACTGACTTGCGCCATGGCCGCGGTGATGTCCGCACTGCTTGGCCAGATATCTTTCAGATATACCGCCACACCTTCCTTATCGTGTCCAATCGGTTTCGTACTGATGTCGATATTCATAGTGCCCGCAAGTGCATAGGCCACAACTAAGGGGGGCGAGGCTAACCAATTGGCGCGGACCCGAGGGTGTATCCTTCCCTCGAAGTTTCTGTTGCCAGACAACACCGAGCATACTGTTAAGCCCGCCACCTCTATTGCCTCTTCGATGTTGTCATCTAAGGGGCCAGAATTACCGATACAGGTCGTGCAACCGTAGCCGACTAAATTAAAACCGAGGGAGTCCAAGGAGTCTTGCAAACCCGCCGCCTCTAAATAACTAGTCACAACCTTTGAACCCGGTGCTAACGAGGTCTTTACCCAAGGCTTACGCTGCAAGCCTTTGGCCAGTGCATTTTTTGCCAACAAACCCGCTGCCATCATGACGGCCGGATTGGAGGTATTTGTACAGGAGGTAATCGCTGCAATTACAACATCGCCATCGTGCAAAGAGTAATGCTCAGAGCTGACTTCGATGGACCTGCGGATATCGCCTTCGAGTTGATCTTCAATCGCTTTAGGAATAGCGCCTAACAAGACGCGATCTTGCGGCCGCTTAGGGCCAGCCAAACATGGCAACACCTCGTCGAGGTTCAGCGTGACTGTGCTGCTATAAGCGATCGCTTCCTTGCCGGTGCGCCACAAGCCTTGTGCTTTACAATAGGCTTCGACGAGGGCCACTGCGTTCTCATCGCGCCCAGTTAATTCGAGGTAGCGTAGTGTCTCGGCATCAATTGCGAAAAAACTACAAGTGGCACCATATTCAGGAGACATATTGGCGATGGTAGCGCGATCCGCTAAAGATAAACTGTTCAATCCATCTCCATAGAACTCCACGAACTTTCCAACCACCCCATGCGCCCTTAGCTTTTCTGCCACCGTTAACACCAAGTCGGTGGCCGTGACCCCTTCTCGCAGCTCGCCTTCAAAACAAAAACCAACTACGTCAGGGATACGCATCGCCATGGCTTGGCCCAACATCGCCGCTTCGGCCTCAATGCCGCCAACCCCCCAGCCCAATACCCCCAAGCCATTAATCATGGTCGTATGGCTGTCAGTGCCCACAAGTGAGTCTGGATAAGCAATCTGTCGACCGTTTTGCGTCGTAGACCATACTGCCTTTGCAAGAAACTCAAGATTGACCTGGTGGCAGATGCCGGTCCCTGGTGGCACGACTCGAAAATTAGTAAAGGCGTCCTGCCCCCAACGCAGAAATTCGTAGCGCTCGCGGTTGCGCTCCATCTCAATGAGCACATTGTCTTTATAGGCACTGCTTTGCGCATAGCGATCTACGGTCACTGAGTGGTCTATGACCAAATCGACAGGGCTTAATGGGTTAACCACGGCGGGGTCGCCGCCCTGTTCTTCGACGGCAGCTCGCATTGCAGCGAGGTCAACCACCGCGGGGACTCCAGTGAAATCTTGCATAAGAACACGAGCCGGCATGAAACTTATTTCATGGCTAGAGCTCTGAGTGTCACCCCATGCGAGCATTGCCTGAATGTCGGCGCGGGTAACACTGACGCCATCAAGTCGTCTTAATTGGTTTTCAAGCAAGATTTTCAAAGTAAAAGGGAGACGCTCGACACCATGCAGACCCAGCTCAGCCAGGACTTCAAGGCTATGGTAGTCATATTCCTGGTCTTTGACACGAAGTGTGCGCAAAGTCGCAAGCCCATCACTATTCCCGCTGCTTTGAAGCGTTTGTGGTTCTTGTTCCGGTCTTTTAGTCATGATTAGACACCTTGATCAGAAAACTTTAATCGAATCGCATTCAACGAGTGTATACCGTAGCCTTGGCGAGGTGCGATAATCAAGCCGTGCAGCAATTTTTTCCTAGAAGCATTATGTCAAAACCCATGTCGGTGCAATCAGTGTCAAGAGCCCTAAATCTGAAGGCTCTCCTGCCTCTTGCTTGCATAGCGACCATGCACTCCACGTTTGCTCAAGACGCAAGACCGCTCATTCAGATTAGCGGTGCGGATGAGCGCTTGGAAGAGAATATCCGTGCCCTACTATCCGTCAATAGCGAACGCTGCACAACTGAATTACGTCGGCTCAACCGGCTACTGCCGCAAGTGGCGCTCAATGTCGAGCGGGCCGGACAAGCCCTTGGCTACTACCGTTTAGACCAGCACAATCAGTTCACTAAATCGGAACA
Source organism: uncultured Pseudomonadales bacterium (assembly GCA_947259995.1). GTDB lineage: Bacteria > Pseudomonadota > Gammaproteobacteria > Pseudomonadales > Pseudohongiellaceae > UBA5078. The sequence goes on from CAMYOK010000002.1 coordinate 268,308, forward strand.
ATGCTGGGAGCTCGATATACAAGTCATTCCTGGGGAGGCGGTGCAATTTGGCGAGATTAATATCGATATTGCTCCCGACCCCACACGGCCATTAGCGCAAAACGACCCCTTCGCGACCCTCTTAACGAGCTTGCCGGACCTGTCGGGCACCCAGCTCGATCATGGCGAGTATGAGAGCCTAAAATCGTCCCTCAGTGCGATTGCAGTAGAGAACGGGTATTTTGCGGCACGCTTCACCCGCTCGGAATTACAGGTCGATGTCGATGAGAACCGTGCAAACATCAATATCGAATTCGACCCCGGCGAGCGTTTTCGCTTTGGGGCTATTCGCATCACCCCCATTGAGGCCTTATCGCAACGCTTCATTACCCGCTTTCTGCCGTTTGCCGCCGGTGAGCCCTACTCTACGGACATGTTGATTGAGCTTCGTGAGAGCCTGAACAACAGCCAATACTTTGATGAAGTCGCCGTGACTCCGCAACTGAATGCTTCAACGGCGGTTAGTGCCTCTGGCGTGCGAGAAGTCCCCATCAATATTGATTTAAGCATGCGCCCTCGACGCAGCTGGTCGACCGGTATTGGCGTCACGACGGATATTGGCCCTCGTGTCACGCTCGCCCATGAGGATCGCTATTTGAATCGCTCAGGGCACCGTTTGAATAGTGACATTGCCTTGTCGCCTTTGGATCAACGCGGCAACCTCACTTACAACATCCCCTTGAGCGAGCCAAGCACAGAAAGCCTCAGCTTTTCAACAGGTTATGTTGGGCAAGACAACGATACGTATATGGCCGACACCTTCAAGCTTGGGGTCAGCTATCGCTCCAGCGTTGACCCTTGGCTGCTAGGGGAAGATTGGTTGCAGAACATCTTCGTCAATTATCAGAAAGAGAAATCTGAGATCAATGATGTCGAAGAACAGAGCGACCTCACCATCACGGGTATCAACTGGACTAAGACAATCGCAGACGACCCGATTTATCCCACGCAAGGGTGGCGTCTGTTTACCCAAGTCAGTGGTGCCTCAAGCGCCCTGTTTTCCGATCTGAGCTTTGTGCAGCTCTACGGCAGCGCCAAATACATTACCAGCGTCGGGACCGGCCGATTGCTTTTGCGCTCTGAGGTCGCCACCTCCATCGTCGGAGGCGTGGAGGAGCTCCCCGTCTCGATACGTTACTTTACCGGCGGGGACCAGAGTGTGCGGGGCTATAAATATGGCACGCTAGGCGCCAAGAACGATGCAGACGAAGTCATCGGTGGTAAACACTTACTAACTGCCAGCATTGAGTATGACTTCCCTGTGCGGCCTAGTTGGCGTGGGGCGGTGTTCTATGATGCCGGCAACTCTTTTGCCGACTATACTCGCCTTTCACTGAACAGCGGGGTCGGTTTCGGGATTCGCTGGCAATCCCCCATTGGTCCAATTCGGGCCGATATCGCGCACGCACTAGAGGATGGTGGCTTCCGCCTACACATCACCATGGGGCCGGACCTGTGAATGACGTGAATACACCAACTCCAAATAGTGAAGCCCCCGTTCCAGTGGCAACCAAGCTACTGCGACTTTTCTTTGTCGGCGCGGTTGTGATTTTCATTGCTATCTTGTTAGTGCTGACCCTAGTTAGCACCATGATCAGCACCAATATTGGCTCACAATGGCTTCTCAATCAGGCCCTTACACGCATTCAAAGTGATACCCTGAGCTTAAAAATTGAAAGCAGTTTAGGGACCTTGCTCTCCGGCTTAGACCTACAAGGTGTCGAACTCAATCAAGGCGAGACCTCTGTCAGCATCGACACGCTACAAGGGCGCTGGAACCCTATGACACTGCTGCTCAATGGCGAATTTGCACTGGACCTTTTGCAGATCAAAGGCGTGCGGGCCCACATTCAAAGTGCACCAAGCCAGGATGAGCCAACAAGTTTAGGCAGTGATCCGTTCGCCGCATTCCTCCCATTGCCCATCGATCTGCGCTTCTCACGCGTGACGATAGAGGATGTGAGCGTGAACCTTGATGATGCCCAGTTTACGGCGCAGTCCTTATCCTTTAACGGGTCGCTAGTTAATAAGCGCTTACAAATAAACCGTTTACAGCTCGCCCTAGAACCCTTTCAAATCACTGCACAAGCCGAGCTCGACCTGATCGCGACTCTGCCTTTAACCAGCCGCATAAGCTGGACCTATACCGGTCCGATTGCCCAAGACTTTGAAGATGCTAGTGGCGACCTTCAACTTAACGGCAACCTCAATACGCTGCGGGTGAACCATCAGCTAAACAGGCCATTAGAACTTAATAGCATCGGTGAATTACACCTACATTTGCTTAGCGATGCAGTTGCGCCAGCCCCTAATTTCGAACTGCGCCACAACATCGTACCGCAAGTACTGGCTGCCAACTCAGTCAGTGGCAATCAACAGCTGCGCATCGGATCTGCACAGATCACGACAATTGGCGACTTTGCAGAGATCGATTTTAGTGGCGCCGCAAGAGTGTCTGTTGAAGACGCCCTTGGAAATAATATTGCCCCCGAGTTAGAGCTTGCCTGGGCTACATCTATCAATGAGCAACAGCTCACAATCACCCAGGCTTCGGTATCGACAAGCACTGGCTTTGCACAAGGCAGTGGCATGCTGCAGTGGGCAGACCCGTTGCAGATTAACTTAGAGTTAGAGGTCCAAGAGAGTGACGGTAGTGCCTACCAAGCCTTTCTTCCGGAGGGGCTCGTCCTTGGCGCTCTCAACGGCACGGCACAACTTGCGTTGGAGCAACGCAACGATCAATTCGAGGGCAGTCTTGCAATCGCCTCATTGACTGGTGAGCTCAATAACTATCCCCTGCTGATCGATGGAGACCTGCGTTACAGTGCCCAAGGTCTAGCGGTGAACAATCTCAATGCCCGTAGTGGCAGTACACAATTAAGTGTCGATGGCATTTGGGCAGACACTATCGACTTTAGTTGGCAACTTGCGGCGAGTGAGCTGCGCACCTTGTCACCTTTACTTGCGGGCAGTATCGATGCGAGCGGTAGTGTGCAAGGCACCCCAGAGACGCCGCAAATTGATCTGACTGCGAATGCAGAAAACCTGAATATAGCGGGCACACGAGTCGGCACATTCACTGCCCGCGGCGAGTACCTCAATAACAGCAACCGAGTGCAGTTGCGTGCCACCGGCATCGAATACAACGACAATATTAATCAGCAGATTGACGCACTGGAGATTACTGCCAACGGCTTACCGGCAGAGCACAGTTTAGCATTTACAGTGCGCTCCCCACTGGCGATCGCTCAATGGTCATTATCCGGCTCTCTGCTCACCGACGAGCCATTGCGCTGGGTCGGCAGTTTGGAGAGCGGCGAGATTGACAGTGAGCTAGGCATCTGGACACTTTCTCAAGCAGCCACTTTGACGCTTAGCCAAAATGCGGTGTCTCTCCCAGAGCAATGTTGGCAACAAGCTCCTAGCACATTATGCCTAGAGGGGAACTGGAGCAGCGATGGTACGCTCTCGGGGGCGCTAGCGTTGAATGAATACCCTTTAAGCCTGTTCAATTCGCCCTCCCTGCAAGCCGCTGACCAACGTCGCCCTGCCCCCCTGTTACCGCCTCTACCCGCAGGCAGTCGCGCCGAAGGCATGCTTAATGCGACTGTCAATGTGGCAGGACAGCTTGCTAACGAGATAAGTGCTCTGACGGTAGATTTCACTATAGATGCGGGACAGGGTCAGATCGAAGTCGAACCGGCCCCGCCACCAATTGACGACACAGCGATTGCCGAACAGGAGATACCAGAAACCCAAACTTTTTACTGGCGTGCTGCCAACCTGACCGGCCGCCTTGAACAGAACGCATGGACTCTAAATAGTGCTCTGGATTTTTACCAGCCAAACCTTGCGGACTCCGGCATGTCCGTGCAAGGCAATGCCGACGCCCAGCTCTTGATTAGCCCGAGCAACAACCTCGACGGCCAACTCAACCTAGCATTCGATGATCTAAGTTGGATTGAAGCCTTTGTTCCCTCACTACAAAACACTCAGGGCCGGCTCACTGGCTTAAGCATTATATCGGGCACCATTGAGTCACCCAGATTCGGCGGCAACCTAGCTTTGGAGGATGCCGCAGTCGATATCCCTGAGCTAGGACTAGAACTGCGCGACATCGAAAGCACTATTACCAGCGATATCAGTCAAACAATTTTCATGCAAGGACGCGCTAACTCTGGCGAGGGCAACTTACGCTTCGAAAGTGAGATACAAGCGCCATTGAGCGCCGAGAGAACCTTCAATATCAGCCTTACCGGACAAAATTTTACGCTTCTCAACGATCCGGAAGTATTACTGACCATAACGCCAGAGCTACGCCTTGAAGGCGACGCCGAAGCTGTCCATATCAGCGGTAATCTCACTCTGCCCATCGTGGATGTGCGTATCAACTCATTGCCAGAGTCTGCAGTCGATGTATCTGCCGATACCGTCGTCCTCGCGAGCACAGCTCGGCCGGATGTACACAATGCCGCCAATGGCAATCCGAGCCTCTTGGATGATATACAGATAAGCTCAGAGCTCACAATCACACTCGGTGACGAAGCACGCTTCCGTGGGTTTGGCTTAGATACCGAGCTATCAGGTGCGCTTGAGATCACGCAACGAGACACAGGGGCACCGCTCACCTATGGCGAGCTGACCGTTGAAGAGGGTGTATTTCAAACTTATGGCCGCACCTTGACCATTGAGCATGGCAAGCTCTTGTTCTTCGGTAGTTTAAACAACCCTGCCCTAGACATACGCGCCGTACGCCAAGCAGAAGATGTGAAAGTTGGTGTGCAAATGAACGGCACCTTGCGCAATATTCGCAGCCAATTATTCTCCTCGCCGACACTGCCTGACGGTGACATCATTGCCGTGATGTTAACCGGGCGCCCAATGGCAGAGGTTGGCAGTGCGCAGGATAGTAATGCTCTGATGGGAGCCATCACAAGCCTAGGCATCAATCAGGGACAATCGCTTACCAACCAAGTCCGCAATCAACTCGGCCTCGACACCCTCGCAATCACGAGCACAGGGGACACATCGAACAGCAGCCTGACTCTGGGTAAATACTTAACCCCTAAGCTGTTTATCCGTTACGGAGTCGGGCTGTTTGAAACAGAATCGACCCTGTCCGTCGACTACAGTATAAGTGAGAACATCAAACTCGAAGCCAAGTCGGGCAGCACACAAAGCGTCGATATTAAATACACAATCGAGCGTTAAAAACTCCTGTTTCTCACTCTTGAAATTTATTTTCAACATCCTTATTTTTAGATTGTAAGCACGGCAACTAAGGTGCCGGCATCTCGTTATTCATTGCAATTTTTATTTATGAGGTGATGTGATGCACACAACCAAGAAAACGCTACTGGCAGCGGGGCTTATTTCTGTCTCTATAGTGGGAAGTTTATTCCTAGGCATCACACTAGGAAGCTCCGACCTACTAGATAAAGGCTCTTTTCTAGGCCAACAAAGCGCAGAAAACACTAAGCACTCCTTGTTGGAGAAGCTCGAAAAAAGTGCCGCGCAACAGGCTCAAACTCAATCCAAGCAAACCTTTTTAAACCCACCTTTTGCCGGCTTCTCCAACTCTTTGTTGGCCGACCCCATCACGCAGATGCAGCAGATGGAAGAAGAGATGGATAGAATTTTCTCGGGTTTCACAAGCCCTGGCTTTGGCACTCGATCGAGCCTTTTTGGCAGCAGCTTTAGCTCTATGCAACAGCCACAAGTGGATGTTGAAGAAACCGACGATGAGTTCAGAGTCGTTATCTCTATCGACGAGGGTAGCGAGTTAAATTTACAAACCGATCTTGCCGACAACAAACTTTCGATCACTGCCCAGGTACGTAAGCAAACACAGAACAACAGTAGCGGCAGTCAAATGAGTAGCTCTTTTACGAGTCAATTTTCGCGGGAGTTCATTCTAGATGAGCCGATTGATGCGACAGCAATGCAGACAGAAAAGTCTGACTCTGCTGTCACAATTCGGATTCCGAAATTATCATAAAAGCTTGGGCTAGTGAGCTCTCACTAGCCCAAGGCTTTTAGAACTTTGAACTAAGCAACCAAACGTCGGCACGTCCCCACGCCTGTTCAAAACGCGCATCGATTACAGGGTCAGACTCGCCCTGCGCCGCCAACGCCTGTTTGATGCCAAATAAAGACCAACCATTATGAGGGTGCTCGCTCAAGTCTTCCTGATATAAGGCAATGGCTTTGTCGTACTCACCGACCTCGATATAGGCAGCTCCTAACCAATGTTTGGCGGAGAATGGATAAGGCTCTGGCTCGTCATACATAATATTATCGTATGCGTCGGTAGCCATCTCGAAAGCGGCGACAGCACTGGCCATATCTCCTGTACTCCAGGCGATCTCACCACGCAAAATTCCAACAAGAACATTCAATAAATTTTTACCGTCATGAAAGCGATAGTTATCTGTAGTGTCCTGAGCTAATTGCTCTAACTGCTCTAGGTAGTCTCGCGCGGCCATGGTGTCGCCCATTTTCAAAGCAGCATACCCTTGCGCGAAATCCCAAGACCCACCATCGAAGTCGCTATTCTCTGGTCGATTGCTAACGGCAGCTACCTCATCGAAACGTCCAAAACGCACTAGCGTTAACACGTGATACATGGAGCTATTCATGATTTTGTCGTAATCTTTGCCGGCTTGAATCGCTAGCGCGCCCTGACCATCCATGCTCGCTGCAAACAGTAACATCGCGAGATTATGCATTGGATAGATCGCAAAGCCTTCGCCTATGGCTGCCTTTTGATCAGAGTGCCAAGCCATAATATTGGCCCGCACAGAGTCGTTCCAACGGCCGATTTCGTTCCAAGTGTGGCTGGGCATATGATTGATATGGCTCGCCCCAGGAATTGAGTTACCGATAAACTCGGCGCACTCTTCTGCCAAGCCGGGGTTAGTCGTAGATTCGGTTGCATGTATATAGAGGTGGCACGCACCCGTGTGATGAATATCGCGTTCCAAAACGCTCGTTAAAACACCATGCAGTTTTACCACATTGGGGTCATCCAGTTCGCGAGTGCCTCGACGAGGCTCCAACAAGAATAAGGAGTCGCCATACAGCGTCACGATATCTAGATCATTTGGGTACTTCGCCGCTAGTGCTTCCATCTCTTGCGCATAGGCTCGCTCTTGATCCATCCGCCTCTCTGGCGTGAAATCATCAACATAGCGAACGGACATGGCTCGAATTAGATCGGCCTCTTTGCTACTGGCATTGCCGATCAGGTCGAGCGCGGCGCGAATTGCTGCATAGGCTCTGGGCGATTTGTCGGCACTCATCGGACCATTGAGATAGGACCCCCAGGCCCAGGCTTCGCCCCAAAAACAAATCGCGCAATCGGGGTCTAATTTCTGCGCTTCCCTAAATGAGCGTGCGGCATCCTCTGTCGTGAAGGAGTACATCATCTGAAAGCCTTGATCGAAAAACGCTTGCGCTTGCGGCACCTCTGTAGAGATTGGATAGCTGAAGTCACCAAGGGCAACACTATAAAGTGGTATTGGCGTATCGAATGAGTCTGGGTAGTCAATTTCCTGTGCTAACCCCAAATGCCCTATTGCAGACATTAGCAACACACTGACCAACTTAACCTTGCACTTCATAACCATCACCCCTACTTATATTTAGTTAACAGAAGCCTAGACAAGCCAATAGGGCTTGTCTATCTAGCAATTGCAAAAAAATGATCCTATCGCCTTGCTTGCAACCACCAATACAAGGTTGTTGAGACCAGCTCTGCGCCATCTTGTTGTACAAAATGCCCGGCGTTCGGCACCGTCACGATCGTCGTATCGGCATCGATCCAGTCCCAGGTATTATTCAGTCCATCCGAATGCAGCGCCACGTCAGCTAAGCCGTGAAAGATCAGTACTGGCATTTGCAGGCGCGGCACCGGCGGCGGAGCAGGAATCTGCTCACTTTGCTCGCGCAGCTCGGGGTAGTTCATTTTGTAATACGCTAGCATGGCATCAAAGTCTGACAACCCGAACGCCTCAACATAGCGTTTCTTGGCCTCTGGGTCTGTCACCCAACTCGCCAGCGTCTCCGGCGTCATTGCTTGTCCGAAAAAGATATCGGGGTCACTAGGAGAGCCCTGCTGGAAACGCTGCGCGTATGCTGAGTTAGCTCTTTGCTCTGGGTTAATAGTCAATTCTCGCAATTGCCCAACAGGATGAGGCAAATTAAGAATCACCAATTTATCCACCATTTGCGGGTAATTGAAGGCGAACTGCCAAGACACCGCGCCACCCCAGTCGTGCCCAACGATAATCGCCTTTTCCTGCCCTAGGTGCGAAATGACAGCCGCTACATCAGCAATAAGCCTTGCCATAGCATATTGCTCATTCCCAGCGGGCTTATCGCTTAGGTTATAGCCCCGTTGATCGATGGCGACTACTTGATAGTCTGCCTTTAGCGCCTGCATTTGATGACGCCAGCTGTACCAAAAATCCGGAAAACCGTGGATCATCACGACTAGAGGCCCCTTACCAACACTGGCGTAGTGGATCTTAACGCCTTCGTTGTCGGCATAACCGTGCTCTACTTCTTCCCATATGTCTGCGCTTGCCATCGTCACTCCCCCCAAGCTCAAAATGATCAGCGTCACTAATAGTCTCACCCATTGCAGTGATCTCATCGCCCCTTTCCCCCGTATTTTCATAGAGGTTTCATCATAAAGAGTTTGCTCACAGCTGACCAATAATTGACGTCTTCCGTGCCTATTTACGATAAGCTTGCAGGCTCCTCATCGCACCCAAGGGACCCATGATCAACGACGCACAGACCGCCATACAAAATTTCTTTCGCATGGAATCCGCAAGCGGCATTTTACTTATGTTTGCCGCCCTGCTCGCTTTGGTCTTGGCCAACTCCCCCTTATCGGTTTGGTACGATCTGCTAATCGATACGCCCGTTCAGGTTCGGGTTGGACAACTAGACGTTGCCAAACCTCTGCTGCTGTGGATTAACGACGGCCTAATGGCCTTATTCTTCTTCCTTGTAGGCTTAGAGCTCAAACGTGAGCTCATAGAGGGCGAACTATCAGATCGACGTAAAATCATTCTGCCAGGCTTTGGCGCTATTGGGGGCATGCTTTTCCCGGCGGCCATCTATCTTGCTATCAATTATGGCGATGCCGATGCCACTGCTGGATGGGCTATTCCCGCCGCCACCGATATCGCGTTTGCATTAGGGATACTCTCCCTACTCGGCTCCCGCGTTCCTGTTACGGTAAAGATATTTCTCACCTCACTCGCTATTTTCGATGACATCGGTGCGATTGTGATCATCGCGGCGTTCTATACTGCCCAAATCTCGCTGCTGTCCCTGTTGATTGCCGGTCTTTGCATCCCGGTGCTCTTTATCTTGAATCGTAAGGGAGTGACATCTCGAAGCGTCTACCGAATGATCGGCATCATCATGTGGGTCGCCATGCTCAAATCAGGAGTCCATGCGACCTTGACCGGTGTCATCTTGGCACTGTTCGTGCCCATGCGCTGTAGCAGCGATCCCGATGCTAGGCCATTACACGAATGGGAGCATGACCTGCATACTCTCGTCGCCTTTGTCGTACTCCCCGTCTTTGCCTTTGCCAATGCAGGCATCAGCTTACAAGGCGTTGGCGTAGAGCAACTCTTCCACGGCGTGCCCCTAGGCATTACGCTTGGTCTATTCATTGGCAAGCAAGTGGGTGTCTTTGGCATGTGCTGGTTCGCCATCAAATGCAAATGGACGGACATGCCCGAGGGGATGAATTGGACCTCACTGTATGCCACGGGCATTCTCTGCGGCATTGGTTTCACTATGAGCTTGTTTATCGGCTCCCTTGCGTTTGAAAGCACTGGCGTGAACCTATTGTTTGACGAAAGGCTTGGTATCCTATTAGGCTCGCTGCTTTCGGGGATCTTTGGCTACCTACTTTTACGCTACAGCCTTCGCAAAGAGAGCACGGAACCGCAATAATGATCAGCAAACATCGTCTACACCGTGCTGTAGGCATCCTTCTACTCTGCCCGTTGGCGGCTTGGTCGCTTACGGGCCTAGTGTTTCTCATTCAGCCAGGTTACGGCGCAGCCTATGCAGCGCTTCGCGTAAAAACCTACCCGCTGGACACCCTCATCGAGATTCCTGCCAACCCACAGTGGCAAGAAGTTCGGCTGCTGCGTACAGTCCTAGGGACCCATCTATTAGCGAAAACTAACACGAGCAACATCCACTTAGATGCTCTGACAAAACAAGCGTTTCCAATGCCCAGCGACGCCCAACAACGGCGCTTGATCTCCGATGCGATTTCAGACAAGGCTGAGCGTTATGGGCAGCTCACAATGCTAGATGACAGCCTTGCGACTACTAGCAGCGGCATCGAAATTCGATTGCACTGGGAGACTCTTGCGCTACAACAGTATGGCAATGATACCCGTTGGATCGATCGCCTCTATCGCGTGCACTACTTACAGTGGACTGGCATCGGGGCCCTAGACAAAATTATCGGTGTCATCGGGCTCCTTTTACTTTTACTAACCAGCATCACGGGCTTCAAGCTACTTAGACAATAAATTGACAATATAAACGACTACGCTTTTGCACAAAACGTAGGCATAAAAAAAGGCGGACTCTACAAGAGCCCGCCTTTTTATTTTGCGTTGCTGTTAGCTAGGCTAACAACGGCGCGCAGTCCTTACAGTTCGTAAGAAACACGTGCGTAGACCATGCGGCCAGTCGGATCATATAGAGTTGATTCCATACCGCCCAACATTGGTACTTTCTGTGGCATTCTGTCAAACAGATTGCGCGCACCAACAGTCAATGCAAACTCACCACCTAACGCTTCGTAACCAGTGAAGTTGTACGCTGCATCTACGATTGTAGAGGCGTGCAATTCGCTAGTTGCGCGGTAGTTGCTGAATGGCAAGAAGCGCTGGAACGAGAATGGGTTCGCATCGAATACCATGTCGTCGATGTAACGAACAGTCATGTTGGCACTGTGCTGACCACGGATCCAGCTCAGGTTCATGTTCGCTTTCCACTCTGGCATTGCAGGAACCGCACCAGTGTTATCGTTCTGCAGGCCTACCGCTTCAACTACATCGCGGTCAGCAGACAATTGATACTGGTAAGACTCTACAAATGTGCCACTTAGGCCAACATTGAACATGCCTAGATCACCAATCTCGAAACGGTAATCCCACTGGATGTCGAATGCTTCAACGTACATGCTAGACGCGTTCGAATCACCAGAGATGATGCGATCGATCTGTGCAAGGTTGTTTGCGTTGCGCTGGATGCGCTTGTCAGAACGTGGATCTGCAACCCATGCAGCAACTTGCTCAAGTGTAGGCTTTTCAGTACCTGAACCAGAGCCAGTGAAGCCAGTGGCTTGCTGGAAGTTGTAGAAGTCCGTTGCCAACACGTCGTTAGTCGTAGAAGTTACGATACGATCAGTGAAGTCAGTTTCGCTGTAGTCGATAGAAAGCGTCATGCCTTCGATCAAGTCTAGCTCAAAACCAATACTCAAAGTGTCTGCTGATTCTGGTACTAGGTCTGGGTTACCGCGTGAACAGTTCGCCGTGAATGCTGCGAATGTTGTGAACGGGTCAGCGATGTTGCTCAAACCACAAGACTCAGGCTCGTTCAACTGCGTCAATGAAGGCGCAATGAAAGAAGAACCGGCACTTGCACGTAGAGTCAAACGATCGAATGGTACGTATACCAAACCGAACTTAGGATCTGTAGAGCTCTGACCAGTTGAGTAAGCTTCGTCACGAACAGCCAATTGGAATTCTAGGTTGTCTAGAACTGGCACTGAAAGCTCTGCGAAATAAGCATCAACAGTACGGCCATCACTGAATGGACGTTCTTGCGTACCGATGAAAACGTCACCGTTTTGTGTGTGGTACGAAGGAGACGTGCTTAGACGGTCAGAACGACGCTGGTAACCAATTGCTGCGCCGATTGTTCCGCCTGGTAGTGAGAAGCTAGGCATGATTTCGCCGTTCAATACCAAGTCGAAAGTCTGTAGCTTGTCTTCGTCATTGATGCGGTTCTGTAGGTACGTAGAGTCCGCTACAGCTTGCGTGTTCAAGTTTGAACCATCAGTAGAGATGAATGGATTGAAACATGCTTCAGTATCATTCACTACGTCACAGTTTAGGCCTTGCTCAAGCGCATTGAAGCTAAAGTTGTTCGCTAGACTCTTATCTTGCTGGTAAGAGAACGTGTAAGTTGCGTTACCGCGCCAATCTTCTAGGAAAGGAACAGCGAAGTCTGCCTTGAATGCCTGACGAATGCCGCGGATGTACGCGTCACCGACAGTAGAGCCGTCGCTTGCAAGCTGTGAAGGTAATGTACCGTGCTTGCCCCATGGACGCCATGCACCGAAGTTAACATCTTCGTTGAATGCGATACCGGCTGGATCAAGGATTACAACGCCAGAACCGTTACGGTCTGGTACGCCATCACCATTCGCGTCTTGTGCGTACAACTGGTTGCCATTCGCATCTACCGCTGGGAATGGGTTGCCTGGCAACTCACCACGGATAGTCGGAAGGTCTGACACACGGCCACCTGGGTTAGATGGTGAGCCACGGTTGTAGTTACGACGTGAGAAATAGTTAGTCTGAGCACTGATGCTGAAATCAGGAGTGACATCATAGTCCAAGCTTAGGAATGCAGTACCAGTGTCTTGTGCAACACGGTAGTCCCAGAATTCACCGAAGTCATACCAGCATTGGCCAGCAAAAGTGAAACCATTTGGGTTTGCGCCGATTTGTGTTGGGTCTTGACGAGCGCCACCACAGCCTGGATCAGAGATAGTCTGAACATTGCCAGTTAGAACGCCGTTCTCATCACGTGTAGGGACAAGGTAACGACCTGGGTTTGGCGTAGAAGATGACGTCAAACCAGCATTCATCTGGTCTGGGCGATCACGCATTTCTAGACGGTTGTTTGTACGGAAGTCTGCAGCAGCAACGACGTTAACGCCATTCCACTCAGTACCTGCCAAGAAGCTGATAGTCGTATCGTGGTAGTCACCACGGCTATCGCCTTGCTGATAAAGTTCAACTTTCACGCCATCGTACGCTGTACGTGGTACGAAGTTTACAACGCCTGCTACCGCTTGTGAGCCGTATAGAGCCGCTGCGCCGTCAGTCACGATATCAAGACGCTGAATCGCGATTTGTGGCAAATAAGTGTTTACGTTCGTGCCGATAACACGCATGCCGTCAACCAATGTCAACGTTGCGCCTTCGCCAAGACCGCGGAGGTTAATACCAGTAGCTGTACTCGAAGCACCAGTGAAAGAGTTCTGTGTTACCGAAGAACCTTGGTTGAAACTAAGATTGGCGACAACGTCACCCATGTTAGGTGTACCTTCCGCTGCTAGATCATCAGCAGATAGCTGCGTAATTGGCGATGCAGCGCGAAAACCTTCTGTACGACGAATAAAAGAACCTGTTACAACAACTTCTTCTACTTCAGGAGCCTGCGCTAGCGCAGAACCGCTGATTTGCAGCAAGGAAATGGAAATGGCTGCACACAACAGCTTTTTCTGTGGAATTGAACTACTAAACTTCATATTTCGACCTCTAAAATTTTATTGTGGCCTACCCGACCTCGATCCCGCTTGCTCAATCCCTTGGCGGTGCCGGGTGGTCGTTTGATCTGATGAAGATAGGTGCCTAAACGTTATAGCTACTAGAGAATCCACTCTATACAACGCCACACGACCGTAAGATGTGAGACGTGCCTATTATTCTTCAAATCGATTTTTACTCTCTCCCTCGACATACCCCACCCATGGGCAAGATATATCGGGCGATGAATATAACACCGAGGAAATTCATGTAAAGTATTAATTCAATTTATTGAAATTTGTTGAGGCTAAATAACTGTAATTTATAGTGACTATACTAATAGATGCATTAAAGGGGACGAGTGCCCCCTTAACGAAGGGGTATGTTGCAATTTGTAATAATTGATTTAAATGCCTGATATACAAAGATATTTAAGCTCCAAATACTCATCAATCCCGTATTTTGAGCCTTCACGCCCTAGCCCTGAGGCCTTCGTGCCCCCAAAAGGTGCCACTTCTGTGGAAATAAGTCCGGTGTTAATTCCAACCATTCCATACTCTAATGCCTCTGCTACTTGAAACACACGAGCTAAGTCTTTGGAATACAAGTAAGAAGCTAATCCAAACTCAGTATCATTGGCCATACTGATCGCCTCCTCATCAGTTTCGAAACGCAACAGAGCAGCGACAGGGCCAAAAGTCTCTTCTTTTGTCAAAATAGCGTCTTGTGGCACATCTATAAGAATGCTGGGCTCAAAATAATTCCCACCCTTTTCATGGGTTTTGCCGCCAAGGGTCAGGCGCCCCCCTTTATCCAGCGCATCTTGAATATGTTCTTGCACCTTCTCCATGGCGTCGGCATTAATCAGAGGGCCAAGATCAACGCCTTCCTCTACACCATTGCCCACTTTTAAACGCTTAACTGCTGTGTTGAGCTTCTCTGCAAACTCGTCATAAACCCCTGATTGCACATAGAATCGATTCGCACAAACACAGGTTTGACCATTGTTTCGAAACTTGGAAACAATGGCCCCTTCTACAGCCGCGTCCACATCAGCATCATTGAATACGATGAAGGGGGCATTACCCCCTAATTCCAGAGAGACCCGCTTTACATCGTGCGAACACTGCGCCATCAACTGCCTGCCGATGTCTGTAGAGCCTGTAAATGACAGCTTGCGCACGATCGAGTTGCTCGTCAGCTCATCGCCAACTTTCTTGGCATTGCCCGTCACTACGTTTAGCACACCGGGCTCTACCCCCGCGCGCAGGGCGAGCTCTGCGAGCGCTAAAGCGGAATAAGGGGTTTGCGAGGCCGGCTTGACTACCATGGTGCAGCCTGCAGCCAATGCCGGTGCGGCCTTACGCGTCAACATTGCCGCGGGGAAATTCCAAGGGGTAATCGCCGCCGTGACACCTACCGGTTGTTTGATCACTAGAATACGAGTGTCTTCTTGATGGCCGGGAATAGTGTCTCCATAGACACGCTTGGCCTCTTCAGAGAACCATTCAATAAACGAGGCCGCATAGGCGATCTCCCCGCGCGCCTCACTTAAAGGCTTGCCCTGCTCTAGGGTCATCAGGCGCGCCAAATCGTCCTGATTCTCCATAATCAGCTCAAACCAGCGCCGTAGAATAGCGCCGCGCTCCTTAGCGGTTTTTGCTCGCCACTTTGGTAATGCTCTCTCGGCTGATTCAATGGCGCGGCGCGCACCAGCTCCTCCCATATTAGGAACTGAGCCTAGGAGTTCGCCTGTCGCCGGATTGATAACCTCCAACACAGCATCATTGGTCGCCCGTTCCCATACCCCATCGATACAACAGCGTTGACGAAAAAGGGTTGGATCTTTGAGCTTTGGTTCGGTATTGGGCATAAGACTTCCTATTGCACTTGGCTATGGTCGACAAAACCGTCTCGATTGGGCATTTCGATAGTCGACAAATTATTGTGAGTCAATTCAAACTCTTCACTAATGATGTCATTGAGAAAAAGTACGTAGGCCACCACCTGATAGACTTGCTGAGAACTCAAGGACTTAGGGGCTGTTGGTGGCATGGCTCGGCGTACATAATCAAACAATGTCGATGCGGAAGGCCAGTAATTGCCCACTGCCCTCACGAGCGGCTCACCGGCTGCATTGTTCTCCCCAACCAAGGCTGGGACCCCTGCCATTCCCTGACCTGACAGTCCATGGCAGCTAGCGCATTGTTGCTCATAGACTCCTCTACCTAGGAGCGCATTGCCTGCGCCCTCTGGCAAGCCTGTGCCATCGGGCATGACAATTAGATCCCAATCTTCAAGATCGGCTTCAGAGACTGGCTGGCCTAACCGTAGCGTGCCTTGCGCGGCGATGCCTGCATTGAGCATGCATAACAACAGAACAGCCAATGACCTTTTAATCACTCTGGAACGCTTATGCATAGACATTGGCAATTGCTCCTTGCGATGAAACGCTCCAACTTTGAATACCATTGAAATGATACCGGTTTGCCGCATCATACTGCGCTAGCACGGCGCTGCGGGTTGGCTGCACATTGCCGGCACTATCCGTGGCTCGGCTTTGCAATACAGCTGGCGCGCCCTCCCATAACCAGGGCAGTCTAAAGCGCGTTAGCGCCAACGCTTGGCGTTCTTCAGCAAGCAGGGCATCTGCCCAAGTCCGGCCACTGTCAGCAGAGACTTCCACCCGCGTAATGGCCCCACTGCCAGACCAAGCCAAGCCGGTCACCTCATGCACCCCTTGGCGCCGCAGAAGCATCTGCCCCGAAGGAGACGTGATGACTGACTTCACTCCCATGGGATAAGTGAACTGCAAGGCCTTACCGTCAGCCAAGAAGTCGGTATAGCGCGAGGTCTCGTCTCTGAAGTTAGCAGGGCCAGAAGTAAGCTTAATTTGGCTTAACCATTTCACACTCACGTTACCTTCCCAGCCCGGGACAAATAAACGCATAGGGTAACCTTGCTCGGGGCGAATTGGCTCACCATTTTGGTAGAGCGCTATAAACACATCATCCAAGGCTTTGTGCAATGGAATGGAACGCCCCATACTCGCGCCATCGACACCAGTTGCGGCAATCCAGCTGGCGCCATCTTCGACACCAGCCTCTGCTAGCAATGTTGACAGCGGCACCCCCGTCCACTGCGCGGCCGACACCAGCCCATGCAAACTCGCTGCCGTGCCATCGCTAGCTTGGGCAGCAGTATTCGCGCCGCTATTGCCGGAACACTCCAAAAAGTAAACGCGGCTTTGTTGTGGATAGGCTAATAAATCCTCGTAAGAAAAAGACAAAGGCTGGCGTACCAGTCCATGAATCACCAATCGATGCTGTGCTGGGTCTACCTCTGGAATGCCTGCGTGATGGCGCTCAAAATGCAAACCGTTTGGAGTGATTGAGCCTTGCATTAAATGCAAAGGACTGCGCGATGCGCCGCCTCCAGGCAACAAAGGATTGGGGGCACCGGTAAGGCGCTGCAAACCCTGCGCAAAAGTCGAAGGGTAGCCATAGCCAGACAAATCTCTGCCTGGCACCTTCGACCACGATGGCGTGACAATTGTCGGGGCCTCAGCGGCTAGCAAGGGTTGAGCGGCAAGGCTCGCCGCACCTGCAAGCCCTAAGCCCAGCAAGTGCCTGCGATTAAGCAGCCCGTTTCCCGCTACTTGATCCAAGTTCTGGTATACGTCATCTCTGTGTTTGTCGCTCATAAGGTCTACACTCACATTTGTTATATCGTTGCTTTTGCTGATAGTGTCATGGCTCGTTCCTACATCGATTGCCTGAAAGACTAAATGATGAATCTAGCAAAAGCTATAGCACTAGCCCTACTCCCTGTGGCCACCGCGCAAGTCTTGGCCCAAGCGCAAATCCACGCCCCAGACAGTTGGGGTTTAGCGATATGGGAGCCGCGCAGCTTCTTAGGGACAACCGACTATCAGGTCATCAATCTCGATAACGAGCAAGTTTTGCAGGCCGAGGCAAACGCGAGCGCGAGCGCACTCTATATAGAGCAGCGCATCGACTTGAATGCTACGCCTTTTTTGCAATGGCGTTGGCGCACCGACGCCACGCTTGGCGTCGGCGTCAATGAAACATTAAAGTCTGGCGACGACTACGCCGCGCGCATTTATGTCGTGCGTAAAGGCGGGCTTGCATTCTGGCGCACCAAGGCATTGAACTATGTATGGGCGAGCAACCAGCCGTTAGGCTCGCGCTGGCCAAACCCATTCGCAGGCAACAACGTACAGATGCTCGCCGTGGATACTGGCACCGCGAATCTAGGGCAATGGCGCCACCATGTGCGTGATATCAAGGCTGATTGGTATGAGGCTTTTGGAGAGACAATAGAAAACCTAGATGGCATCGCCATTATGACTGACACCGATAATTCCGGTTTAGCCATTGAGGCTTGGTATGCGGATGTTGCGTTTACACGTCGACCATAAAGCCGCAGCACTTTAATGATGATGCGGCTTTGGTCTAGCTTAAAGAAGATACATCGTCGCTAATAAGCCAGCGGTTGACATCGTAATCGTATATGGCAAAGCGAGCATCACCATGCGTCCGTAAGATAGGCGAATCAGCGGCGCTAAGGCTGACGTTAATAAGAACAAAAATGCCGCCTGACCATTGGGCGTTGCCACAGATGGAATATTAGTCCCCGTATTAATCGCCACAGCGAGTAATTCGAATTGCTCGCGGCCGATGCGACCTGCCTCAAATGCCGACTGCACTTCAGTGATATACACAGTGGCAACAAACACGTTGTCAGACACCATCGACAGGACACCATTCGCAATATAGAACGCTGAGAGTTGCAGTGAACCCTCCATCCCCAAGACATAATCCACCACAGGGCTAAATAGGTGCAGTTGATGGATCACCGCAACAACCGTGAAGAACACTACTAACAAAGCGGTAAACGGCAACGCTTCTTGAAACGCGTGCCCCAATCGATGCTCATCAGTAATCCCTGTGAAGGCTGTGGCCAGTACGATCACGGCAAGCCCAATGATGCCCACTTCGGCCAAGTGAAAGGCCAAACATATCACCAAGAAAATGGCGACAGCTGCTTGAATCCACAAGTTCAATATATCGCCCTTGGTGAGTTTTGCCGTCTGCTCATTATCGTAGCGTTGCAAAATTTCTCGCACCGTTTCTGGCAACTTAGCGCCGTACCCTGCAACACCGAACCGCTCCACCAAGAAGGTCGTTACCAGCCCTGTGGCCAAGACCACCATAGACACCGGGGCCACACGCAGAAAAAATTCTACGAAGTCCCACTCCATGATGTGGCCAATCAATAAATTCTGGGGCTCGCCAACGATCGTACAAACACCCCCTAGCGCTGTACCGATTGCCGCATGCATCATGATATTGCGCAGGAACGCACGGAACTGTTCTAGATCCTCACGGCTGTTCTCCTGGACACTACCGTCATCGCCAACATCGTGGTTCTCTTTGTCAAACTGAAATCCCGAGGCCACTTTGTGGTACACAGAAAAGAACCCCGACGCGACGGCAATCACCACTGCCGTCACTGTTAATGCATCGAGGAAGGCGGACAGAACAGCCGCCAGTACGGCAAACAGCAACGACAGCACGATCTTTGATCGCACACGCAATAAAATTTTGGTGAAGCTAAACAGCAGCATCTCCTTAAGAAAAGAAATACCAGCCACCATGAATATCAACAACAAAATGACAGGGAAATTGGTATGGGCTTCTTCATAAACGGCCTCTGTTGAGCACATGCCGATCACCACCGCTTCGAAAGCCAGAAGCCCTCCCGGCTGTAAGGGGTAACATTTCAGCGCCATCGCGAGCGTAAAGATAAACTCTGCAATCAGCACCCAACCCGCCAGGAACGGGTCCACTGCAAAAAACAAGATCGGGTTTAGGAGCAAAAATCCGACAATCGTGCGTTTATACCAATCGGGCGAGGCGCCCAAAAAATTGTTTAACAATGTTTGACCATAAGTTGTAGTTGTAGTTGTCATGGCTATTCCTCAGCACTACTTTTCTAACACAGTAAAAACATCCCTCGCATTCCACGTCTTAACAGGGAAAACTCGAGATTCCCAAAATCCAACGCAAACGGAGCCAAACCGAACTCATTGCTTGAGTCCGATTTGGCTCCGAATTTTTCTACCGCACTAAAAAGGGCCTGTCAGTTACACTGTACAGGCCCTTGGCATAAACGCTTACATACTCTTAAATCAGAGGAAATAGATGGTAGCCAATAGGCCTGCAATCGACATCGTGATTGTGTATGGAAGTGCAAGTATCACCATACGTCCATAAGATAGACGAATTAGCGGAGCAATTGCAGAAGTCAGCAAGAACAAGAATGCCGCCTGACCATTTGGCGTTGCCACAGAAGGAATGTTAGTACCGGTATTAATTGCCACCGCCAACAACTCAAACTGCTCGCGTGAAATGCGACCCGCTTCGAAGGCTTGCTGAACTTCAGAAATATATACGGTCGCAACGAATACGTTGTCTGAGACCATCGAAAGAACACCGTTAGCAATGTAGAACGCAGACAACTGCGCGTGACCTTCCATCGCCAACACAAAGTTCACAACTGGGGTGAACAAGTGCAATTCATGGATAACACCGACAATAGCGAAGAACACGACCAATAGAGCGGTAAAGGGCAGTGCCTCTTGGAAGGCGTGACCAATGCTGTGCTCGTCTGTAATGCCATTAAAGGCAGTTGCTAATACGATCACTGCAAGACCAATGATGCCCACCTCTGCAAGGTGCAGAGCGAGACAAACGACGAGGAACACTGCTACGGCTGCTTGTACCCACATCTTCATGATGTCGGTTTTAGTCAACTTCGCGGTTTGCTCATTGTCATAGTCTTCTAGAATTGAACGCACGTTGGCAGGCAGTTCAGTACCGTAACCTACAATCTTAAACTTCTCGACTAAGATCGTAGTGGCCAAGCCAACAAATAGAACAGGGAGCGAAACAGGCATAACGCGTAAGTAGAACTCAACAAAGTCCCAACCCATGATCGTGCCTATCAATAAGTTTTGTGGTTCCCCGACGATTGTTGCCACGCCGCCCAAGGCTGTACCTATGGCTGCATGCATCATCAAGTTACGCAGGAACGCACGGAATTGCTCAAGATCGGCACGGCTGTGCTCTTTGACGCTAGCGTCCTGCGTTACATCGTGGTCGCTGTGATCATGTTTTAAACCTGAGGCCACCTTGTGATAAACCCCATAGAAGCCGCCGGCTACAGCAATGACCACCGCTGTTACAGTTAGCGCGTCTAGGAAGGCAGAAAGAATCGCGGCCACAAAGGCGAATAACACAGAAAGCGTGGTTTTGGACTTAACGCGCAAAAGGATTTTGGTAAAGGTGAATAGCAGCATTTCCTTCAGGAAGGAGATACCGGCCACCATGAAGATCAGCAGCAAGATCACTGGCAGGTTCATTTCTGCTTCATGATAAACCGTCTCAGGAGAAGCCATACCAATGGCTATCGCCTCAATGGCTAACAAGCCACCTGGTTGCAATGGGTAACACTTCAAAGCCATTGCGAGAGTAAAAATAAACTCAGCAATAAGCACCCAGCCGGCAACGAAAGGGTCGATCATAAAAAATAGGATCGGGTTGATGATCAAGAAACCGACAATTGTCAGTTTGTACCAATCGGGCGAAGCACCCAAAAAATTCTTCAAAAAAGCCTGACCGTAAGTGGAAGTCATAAATGTTTTCCTTAAAACCTTGTTCTATGGGGGTGTATTACAACCCTTGCTGATTTCGATCTGAATCTCTTATCTTTCAAATGCTTATTGGCATTTGTGTTAATTATATACACATCCGTTAAGCGATAAGCAGTTGATAACTTTGTTGTATTTGTAGTGACTCAGACCATATCCGAGGAAACTTCTCCGGCCCGCATCATATTAGAAATTCTAATAAAATTGCCAATGTTTTCGACATCTGTCGCAAATTCTTACAACTCTATCGTGAATAATCCGCGTTAAAAGTGGGTTTCTCGGGAATATCGGCTACCCAGCATATTGCGAACGGAGATTGTCTTATTTTCATCCATAGAATTCCTACACATAATCCCCTAGAATCCCACAAAGAGTCCTACAACGACCCCCTGCTCCTCATAAGAAACTATAACAATGCTCAAGATTAGCCCTCAAGAATCAGCGACAGAGTCGTTGTTACGCCTTTCTAATGGCCATGTATTGCTCATTAGCATACTCGCTTATGGCCTGTTAGCGCAGTTAGCAATGTTTCTTAACACTCCTGACACAAATGGTGGCACATTTTGGCCTGGCGCTGGCCTTAGCTTAGCTTTATTACTGATGCTGCCTACGCGCCAATGGGTGTTCATCATATTGGGGATTGCTGTATCCGAGTTCGCGGGCAATAGCATTAGAGGATATGCAGCCTTCGGAAACAGTTTATGGACCTTGGGCAATTGTCTAGAGCCTCTCCTTGGCGCGACACTGATCCGCAGAGCCGGCAATCACAATGGGGAGCTGGTCCCCACCAAAAACTTGCTGCTGTTTATCGGCCTCGGCGCATTGCTAGCCCCGATGCTTGGTGCCACCATTGGGGCCATTGGCACCACCCAAACCCTTGACGTTCCTTATTTTCAATCGTGGAGCAAATTTTATGTGGGTGACGCCCTAGGGGTTTTGGTCTTCGCTCCAGTGCTCTTGTCACGCGCGCAACTGGTCCCATTTAAGCGCTGGACTCGCGAGCAACAAATCTATGCGGCGCTTCTTATTGGGCTGAGCCCGGTGATCTTGCACAATTGGGGGCCCCTACTAGACCTGTTGCTCCCCTACTGCTACTTACCCTTTATGTTGTGGGCTGCTCTGCGCTTCGGCCTGCGCGGGACCGCATTTACTGTACTCACTATCGCCTACCTTGTGACTACCGCGACGCTGTTCGGATACACCCCCTTCAAATCAAACTTCCTGCCGGAAGTGCATGGCGTGACTATGATGCAAATTCGTTTGTTGATAGGCAGCATGACGGCCTATGTCGTTGCCTCTTTAACCAGTGAACTACTGCGCGGCATTAGCACTCAAAAACGCCTTATGCATCAGGCCCATCAGGATGAACTCACAGGTTTATTTAATCGAGCCGGTTTAAACTTTCGCTTAGACAATTCTGCCCAACGCCGAGAAACAGATCGCACCCCGCATTTATTGATATGCGATCTTGATTCCTTCAAACCTATCAATGATCAGTTTGGCCACCTAGCGGGTGATGAAGTGCTGATAGAGGTCGCCAACCGCTTACGCTCCTGCATACGCGATGGCGATGCCGCTGCCCGCATCGGCGGCGACGAGTTTGTCATCCTACTCGATAGCGGCAATCGAGCTACGGTAGATGCTATCTCTAACCGCATACTCGACCAAATGGCTAGCCCCTTCGTGGGACGCTTTGGCACCGCCCAATTATCTGTATCGATTGGTATCTGTCGCTGGCAAAATGGAATGTCGATAGAGTCAGCCATGCGCGCCGCCGACGATGCTCTGTATCAGGCCAAGCACGCTGGCAAAAACCAGAGTATGTGGGCGCTAGAATCAGCGCTCTAAGGCAATAGGGCGTGCACTAGCTCTGGGGGACGACAGATACACGCCCCTTTCTCAGTCACCACAATTGGCCTGTTCATCAGTATCGGATGCGCTAGCACGGCCTCTAAGCGCGCCTCGTCAGTTTTATTGGCGTCCCCCAACGCTAAGGCCTTGTATGCCTCCTCGCCCGTCCTAAGCATCTCTCGCACGGGTATTCCCAAGCGCTTCACTAGAGCCTGCAAACCGGGCTTATCGAGGGGCGTTTGCAAGTATTCGATCACATTGGGTTCGTATCCCGCCTCAACGATTAACTTTAGGGTTTCACGAGACTTACTGCAGCGTGGGTTGTGGTAGATTGTGATATTAGCGTGACGCATAAATTTCCTTGTATTTCATGGAGACGTTTTTCAAGGCGTCAGGATATTGCCCTGAAATTCAAATGTAAATGCAGGGCGGGAATACCTCTATATTTACAGGCTCGGCGCGAACTCTGGACAAGCGCAATCGATGCTAGTACCTTTTATTTTCCTTTGCATTTCCTTGATAAAATTAAAACTCCAATCAGGGCGCCAAACCCACATTTAATTTTAGATGGAAACGCTATGAGCGAAATAATCTCTATGTTCAGCCACCCAGTGGTGACTCTCGATGACTACCCCAATAGCGATGCTATAGCCGATAAATTTTACGAAAAAAGTATGGCCCTCATGGCGCAATATCCAGACGCCGGCCTCATTAGTAACGCGTGGCATAGCGGCAAACGGGCAGAAAGCAAAGAGGATTATAAGAAGCATGGCTTCACATCATTTTACAATGTAAACCTAAGCCGGCGTGATGATTTCGACTTCATGAACAAACCGGCAATGGCGGCTTTCGCGCAATACATGCGAGTCGTTGGCAAACCCAATATAGGCATACGGATAGACAGCGCTTGGACTTCTGTATATGGGCGTGACCATTTTGTGCCACAGCACACTCATCCGATGTCCCATCTCAGTTTAGTGTTCTATGCCGCCGCCACAGAAGGCACCGGCAAGCTAGTGTTCGACAACCCTTCGCGCGGGCACTTCCAACATTTTTACCCACCAGAGATCAGCTGGCTGCAATACCGATTTTCGGTGCAACCCAAGAAGGGCATGTTTGTGGTATTCCCCAGCTATTTAGCGCACAACACCGACCCGCACGAGAGCGACGATTTTCGGGTGATCTATTCGGCCAATGCACAATTGCAGTTCAGCAAACCTACAGACGCCGACCTCACCTAACGTAGTTAAAATCGGCTGGACCGGCGCGGCGCACTAAAATCACAACGTCCCCTTCTGGCGGCACATCCCAAGAATGATTCATATTGGCCGGAATCACGATGTAGCTGCCGGTTTGCACGCGGGAAGTCTCATCCCCGAGCTCTAGTGTTACCTCGCCACTCACTACGACTACGAACTCATCGTAACTATGCCAATGCAAATCGAAGTGGGAGCCTGCGGGAAACATCGCATAGTAGGTGATGCCACCGGTTATTGGGTCTATGCCTTGCCCAGCAGTTCGTACACCCAGAGGCGAGCCGTTGCCACCACCTGGCGCCCCCCAATCGACGTCTTCTAACGCTATTATTTTAGGGGCTGTTGTCGCGACTTGTGCAAATACACTCATCGCTGCAACTGCAACTAACGCCAACAAAACCATTGATAAGCTGAAGCGTCGAACTTTGCCTTTCGTCTTTAATGCCCTCATAGCGCGCCATCCTTTTTATGATCGCCTCTGCGCTAGAACGTTGCCAGCGCATTGAACGGGCTAGCCGTTCCTCCAGGAATAGGGTTGATCTGAATTGAGGTCAAAAACTCCCAGCGCCCTAAACGCGCAGCCGTTTTCGACACTTCTTCTAAGTAACCATTGTCGACAATAGGCAGGCCTAGATTGACTTGCGTGAGCTGATGGATCGGTCGACCGATTCCGGCGACACCCGAAGGCTGCACATCATTAACAGCGTCACCCACCAATATTGCTACATCGCGCTCTTTCAACCATGGCAGCACAGAGGCATGCAAGCCCGCCCCGCCTTGACCGTACTGCCACGGCCCTTCGGCGTCACGCTTGGCCCATCGGCCTGTGCGCACATAGAGCGCATCGCCACTTCCAATGGTCACGCCAGCAAACGCTTCCCATGCTTCTAAGTCGGACACGTAAATTGGTGTGCTAGGGTCTAACCAGTCAACACCACGCAATAATGGGATATCAACTAACACACCACGAGTGACATAAGAGGTGCCCATGCGGTCGATAGCGAGATCTTCGCAACCCGTCGCCGTAAGGTTTTGTGGGTAACCATTGAAGATGACGTACTCGCCATCGATTTCGGAACGGTAATGACAAAGCGCATCGATGTGCGAGAGCATGCCGTCATGTAATGAGAAACTGATCTCATCTAAGGCAAAGGTGGGTTCTCCTGTTACTGGGTCTAGCCTACTCATACGATGCTCAGTCGGGCCAAAGCTCTGGCTATCAATGCTTTTTTCTAAAGTGACAAAATGCTGCAAGGTCACGGTCTCGCCCACTTGCACTAGCGCCGCAGCTTGCTTGGTTTTTTCAGCAGTAATGAGGTTCAGGGTTCCGCGTTGATCATCAGGCCCCCAGCGGCCCCAGTTGGAGAGCTCTTGCTCCCACTTTGCTAATGTCTCTAAGGTCACTAGATTGGCAGGCAATTGCGTAGACGGATGTGCTTGAAATTCCTGAGCGGCGGCACCTTTTGCGACCAGCATAAATGCAAGACCCATTGTGCCGACAAACGAGCGGGAGATTTGAACGGGACTTCTTTTCATTGGTTTTGCCCTCTTAGTTCAAAGATAGTGACATTGTTTATCACACTGCACTCGAAACGGCCAATGACTATTGCGAGCCTTCCGGAAGGAGTATATGATCCATATACGAATCGTATACTGAAGGTTTGATATGGGAATTGTGAAAATAAACGATGAGCTACACGAAGACATTCGCAAAGCTAGCTCAGTGATGGTGCGCTCGATCAACGCGCAAGCGGAGTTTTGGATCAAGATTGGCATGTTGGCCGAGGCCAATCCATCGATGCCGTATTCTGAGATTGTGCACGAACAAATGTTGTCGGCCAATATCGAGGAGCGCAAACTTGCTAGCGGCTGACGTTATTCTAAAAACCCCCGACGAAGTAGCCCTCATGCGTGAGTCTGGGCGCTTGCTTGCTCTTGTATTTGCTCATCTGGACGAACAAATTAAAGCGGGCACGAGCACGATGGACATTGACCGCTGGGCTGAAAAATACATTGTCGAGCAACTACAGGCTCGGCCGGCCAGCAAGGGCCAATACGGTTATCAGTATTCGTTAAATACCTCAGTCAATCATGTCGTTTGTCACGGGGTTCCCTCGCCAAAGCAAATTCTAAGAAAAGGCGATATTGTCAACGTCGACATTACCTTAGAGAAAAACGGCTTTATTGCTGACTCGAGCAAGATGTATACGATTGGTGAGATTGCCCCGCATGCAAAACGCTTAGTGGATAAGACATATGCAGCCATGTGGGAGGGGATTCGCGTGGTTAAGCCAGGGGCCACCTTGGGGGATATTGGCCATGCGATCGCACATTATGCGGTAAAAAACGGTTATTCCATTGTGCGTGAGTATTGTGGCCATGGTATCGGCCGCGAGATGCACGAAGACCCACAAGTGTTACACTATGGCCAACAAGGGCATGGCCTAGCGTTAAAAGAAGGTATGACTTTTACCATCGAACCCATGGTGAACCAAGGGCGAGCGAAAGTTAAACTAAAGAAAGATGGTTGGACTGTAGTGACCAGCGATAAACGCCTCTCCGCACAATGGGAGCACACTATCGCTGTAACCGCCGATGGATATGAAGTCCTTACCCTACGAGACGAGGAGAGAGCCACATGACAAAATACGCCCCAGCTCTTTGGATCGTTGCCGGCTTGTTGTTCATGCTACCCAGCATTCTTGGTAACGGCAGAGAAGAACTCATCCCTATCGGGATTGCTTTTTTTGCTATTGGCATTGCAACACGGCAAAAACACAAAGCACTACAAACCAAAGAATAAGGGGCCCCTTGTGCCACATTTCATCCTTGACTGCTCGGCAAATGTTTTAGATGTGCATGAAGAAGAAACAATCATCGAACAGGTTCATCTTGTGGCTAACGCTACAGGTCTGTTTCAAGAGAACGACATAAAAGTGCGGCTCAACACTTTCGAAAAATACATTGTCGGCAATAAGCGTGAAAACTTCATTCATGTCTTTGCGCATGTGATGCAAGGCAGAAGCATTGAGCAAAAAGCAGATCTATCCAAACAAGTCGTAGCAAAGTTAGCCGAACTATTTCCACACATCTCCAATATCGCGATGAATGTCAGTGAGTTTGAAAAGGCAACTTATTGCAAGAGCACCATGCTGGAGTAGCCGCTTGCGAATGAGCTTTATATGAGAATAGAGATTGCCACGGCTTTAGATGCACTAGCTCTAGCGCAGCTAAGAGTCGAAGCCATGCAAGAAGGCTTGGAGGCACTTGGCTTGTTTGATCCGGTGCAGGTAAGGGACAAACTATTAGCCAACTTTACGCCTACTGCCACTCGCAAAATCATCATTAATGATGAGCTTGTCGGCTTCTATGTTTTGAAAGAAGAGCCTACGTGGCTTTATCTAAATCATCTTTATATTCACCCTAAATACCAAAGAGAAAAGATTGGTAGCAAAATACTGGCAGACATCATTGGCCAGTCGAATGACGCAAGAAAAGAAATACGGCTAAGGGCATTGAAAGGCAGTCGCTCTAATCAGTTTTATATGTCGCACGGCTTCGTCAAAACACATGAAAAAGAATTCGATAATTACTATGTTCGTTTGCCGAACCCTTAATTAATCAATAGTTTCCCAATAAAGGTTTAAACAATCCCAATGAGCCAACATTTAATCAAGCCACGCGGGTCATGGCGACGCGCGATTATCACCCCTCTTGGCGTCGCTGTACTGGCACTGACAGCGTGTAGCAATCAAGAACAAAGCGACTTACCAGCATTTTCTACGGGGCTCGATCTGGCACAATTTTTTGATGGCGCCATTGTTGATAGCAGCATCGTCAGTTGCACGCTCTCGGACGGGTCCGCAAGCACCTGTCGATCTATCACCATTGCAGGCTTTCCTTTGAACCACGATGTTGGGCCCTTCTGCCCACCGACAATCACCTCGAGCGCTGAGGACGGTGGTTTATGGTTTGATGGCAACGCAGTTTATGACATCGACGGCCCCTTCATAGCAGGGCTCGCTACTTTGTATGGTGATGACTATTGGAAGCTCTACGACGACAATGGCAATGTGCGTATTACAGACACGCCAGAGGCCTTCAATGCCGCGGCGCGGCCAGATGTAGATCCTGACTATCAAAACACCTGTGTAGAAGGCCGCATGGAGTGGTTAGACAACGGCGAGCCGGTGACAAGTACCGTATTAATCCCAACTACCCCTGTTCTCGCTAACTCCCCAGAGAGGGCCTTTGGCAATCTTGGCATTACACTCAACGGCGTGATTGTCGCGGCATCGGCCCCTGTTGATGCCATCTTGGGCGCTTACACCATTGCAGCGTTTGACGACTGTGGCGGGCATATCAACCCCTTTGAAGGCTACCATTTGCATGGCGCACGCGGTTGCTCGGAAGTTGGAGAGGCCGAACCTGGCGAAACGCCGATCTTCGCCTATGCGATGGATGGCTTTCCTATTCATAGCCCGCTGGAAGGTGGGTCAATGGCTTCGGGTCTAGACGAATGTCAGGGCCACACAAGCGACGCGTTGGGATACCACTACCACGCCGCCAATGCACAAGAGAATGCGATTCTTAGCTGCTTTTCAGGACTGATCGTTCAGCCCGAAGGTGGAGAAGGTCGCCCCGCAGGCGGACCACCCCCAGGCGGCCGACCACCCGCCGGCGCCCCACCCCACTAGGATCAAGGATCAAGGGGTCAGAACACTTGATCCAAGACACTGCCTGCTGCCTATTAGAGGCGGAGGTAAGAGCAAGTGTACTGACCCCTTGATTGCACTTCCGCAACCATATCTCTAAGTGTTACTGTGGCTACTAAAATCATTACAAGCGCAAGATAAACTCCAGCAAGAGGGTTGCACGCTATGCAATGCAAATCGCTTCGAACACTGCTTACAGTCTCTATGTTTTTAGCGCCGGCAATCAGCTTGGCGCAATCGAGCTACCCGCAATCCTTACTCAACACCAAAGGCATATTCTCTCGTGAAGGGGCCACGGCACTTGGTGAACCCTATCGCGGGGTCACCACATCCGACGGCATCATAGAGAACTTATTCCCGCTCAAGGACACAGGCCTATCCACAGCCTCCTTAGCCGAGGCTGGCACCGCCTTTCTCGATAGCCTCGATGATATCGACCTCAGCCGCGCCCACTTCCCTATCGACGATCCGGAGTGGCGCAATTGGTCGAATGTCGATGTCGGCATCTTCGCGCGGCACGGCGTTAGCCTTGAGGAAATGAACGACATTCAAAAAGCCGCAGCATGGAACCTACTACGCGTATCGCTAAGCGCCGAAGGCTTGCAAACCACTCGCGACATCATGAAAACTGAACAAACTTTGCTAGAACTCAATGAAGAGTCTATTCGCTATGGTGAAGAGAAGTATTACTTCACAGTGATGGGCGTGCCATCAGCCACAGAGCCTTGGGGCTGGCAACTGGATGGCCACCACTTAGTGATCAACTATTTCATCCAAGGCGGGCAGGTCGTGATGACGCCAACTTTTTTGGGTGGGGAGCCAGTGGTAGCGCAAAGCGGCATGTATGAAGGCAACACGATA
The DNA here is from genome assembly GCA_947259995.1 of uncultured Pseudomonadales bacterium. GTDB lineage: Bacteria > Pseudomonadota > Gammaproteobacteria > Pseudomonadales > Pseudohongiellaceae > UBA5078. The sequence continues at coordinate 298,357 of CAMYOK010000002.1, forward strand.
TTGCAAGAAGAGCAGGACTTAGGCTTGGCCTTCATGAGTTCACTGGATGCACAACAGCAAAGAACAGCTACCATCGAATATGAAAAAACCGGCAACGCCGCGATGGCAGCTGCTAATGCTGACAATATGGTTTTGGATTATGAGGGTATCCCCGGCGCCGCACTGACACCAGAACAGAAAGGCAAACTTATAACACTAATTGCTCAATACGTTGGCACCATGCGCGATGATCAAGCCGCCGTGCGTATGGATGAGGTCGAACGTCACTTGAACCAGACCTACTTCTCTTGGGTTGGTGCAGTCAACCCTGATGCAGTGTTCTATTACCGTGTACACAGCCCTGTGGTGCTAATCGAATTCGATCATCAGAACCCTGTGGGCACGACAATGATCAACCAGCCGGGCACTCCCACTAGGGACCATATACATACAGTAATTCGCACACCAAACGGCAATGACTATGGCAAAGACTTGCTACGACAACACCTGCGCGACCACCAGCATCAATAAAATCAAGGGGTCAGATTACTTGATCTAAGCTGTGCCTCGAGAACGAGGCTCAGCATAGTGCGATCAAGTAATCTGACCCCTTGATTGAGTTTATTAGAACCCTGTAGGTTCTGTGGCTTGAGAAGAAGAGACCTGCTCCTCTGGGTGTAATATGTACACCTGAGTGAGAGTCACTTCCACTGCCGAGGAAATCGCGGTGTTGGCACCGGTTTGAGGATCGGGATAGGCATCCGCTAACCTTCTCAACGCAGCGTACTCCGATGCTGAGGAGCTCTGACCGTAGTTCTGATGATGCATCGCCCAATTGGTTCTAAAGCGATGATTGAATTGCTCCACATCAACATACCCCGCCATAAGCCCTTGCGCCACTTTCGGCGATAGCTGGAACTGGAATTGCAGATCCTTAAAGATGTGGTAACCGTCACTCACACCTGGCTGTGACCATGGGAGCTTGGCCTGTTTGATTGGCTCAGTGGTAAGCACACCAGCAACGATTTTACCTTGAACCTGCTCAATGAAGCTTTGCCCCCAACGAGCATCGACTCGTTGCGTGCCACCGGCGACAAAACCCTCGCCCGTAGCGTCAGTGAATAAGTTATCCAGACCTCGGTAGGTAGTGACAGTTACTTCGTCATCATTGACTAAGTCATCCACCCCGGAAATCTCAATCATCCAACGGTTATAGCCATTGTTGATCATGAAGTCGTTTTCGAAGAACCAATACGGGCCGTCTTTGCGGTAGCCAGCAATACAGCCAAGCGCTCGATAAAGCTGGTTATCCACTCCCTCGACACCGTCCGGACTCGTGTAATCTTCAGCGTCAACCTCACCATCGAGGTTTAGGCCGTGAGAGACATCGCCTTGCGCTTCGTAAAACGGCAAAGAATCATAAATATCGGTAGTCGCTGTATTTGTATGATACTGATAGCCCTCTACCTTGAGCCGAGTTTCAAGCACTGACAGCTCTCCCTCACTAAGGTCTGAGTACTCTTTGGCGAACAAATCGCGCGAGCCTCGGCTATTCATACCTTGAGGGCACTCTGAACGATCTTCAGTTTCATAGATTGCCCAATGCCTTTCTGTCAGCACATAGCCGATTCGACCGTCTTGTAGGTGCGGCCCAGGAAGCTCAGCTGTAGCGGCACCTGTGGCCGCCAACGTTGAGATAAACAATGCTAAAGAACCCATACGGCGCGCTGTGGTTTCAGTCCGAACTTGTGACATGGATAATCTCTCCTTAGTGGATAGTGTTTTCATCACACTCATCGCCTAAACTGACTATTCTGAAAAACGTCTCTTAATACGAACGCTTTGTAACCATTGCGGCGGCCTAGGAACTCGCCGAAGCTATCGCCCTTAGTGACGCCAGGTTCTTGATCGCCACCGTAGGTGTAAACTGGCCGTTGACGGTATGCCCAAACATTCAACGCATCTTCTTCACCCGCTTCAGCGCGGCGCCCTGTAAGCGGATTAATGGTCATCACACTCCAAAGACTACTCTCGCTCTTAGCATTCGCGTCTGCAACCACATAGGGGAAGGTTTCAAGACACACCTCTGGATCACCATTGCCGCATATCGCTAAGCGATAATCTTGAGCGGCGTCAGGGTGATCGCAAGCGAGTTGCGCAACAGAGTCATCATGACAGCTGTAATAATAAATCGTTCTGCCACGGCTATCGGCCAATACCTGACCGCCTAAGGCTGAGTCTTGCACAGTGAAAACGTCAGGTGGAGTGACCGTGCGTTGCGTGTAGACATTGTGCCACCCTGGCACATCGCTGCCGTCGAAACTACGAGGTCGAGTATCATTATTGTGGGTGTAGAGCGGCTTACCCCTAAAGGCCCACTGATTGATTCCCGAGGGATGCTTAATGATTGCCCAATCACCGCTATTTTCCGCTACTTGAGGTGCGTTAACAGGCGTCCACTTATCTAAACACTGCGCTACACAATTGGAAGTGTTTACTTCGTCATTATCCCAATAGTAGATCGAGTAATCATCGTCATTCACGAGCACTCGCCCAGTGCTGCTGGTAAGTATTTGAAAGCCCGGTGGAATATCAGGCAGAGGGCCAGCAGGTACACGTACCACGCCACCATCACCGCCCGAGTTTATTTTTGTGCCGCCCAGAACATCCCCTGCCTTTTTATCCAGATTAGAGGTATACAAGGGGAAACCATCATAGGCCCATTGCTTCGACCCGTCGGCTCTCTCGGAAAGACTCCACTTACCCACCTCGACTGCATCCGCGGATGCCAGCACGGGTGGCCAAACTTGAGTACAGCTCACGTTCTCGTCAGCATAGGGCAAAACTAAACCTGCAGGGTACGGGCTCATGAAGCCAATCTCTGTGCGCAAGACTTCATCCGTGCAGTTGGACGCCCCGTCTTTCCTATCGCCAGTCGAGCCGTTTCGTAATGCGATCAGCGGCCAGGTATACAATGTGCGCCCTTGCGCGTCAGCGTACACAGGGCCGTCCAAAGCAGTTGCAACCACTTGAATACCCGGCGGCAGCTCCTCTTCAATATAGGCTTCCTGCTCGTTACTGTTTGCCGATTGCCAAAAATCCAATTCACTTGGCGCTTCGGCAATGGCATTTGTAGCAGTCAGCATGTAGGCACTACCGGCAAGCAAACTGATTGTCAGAAAATTATTCAGATACATACTCTTGAGCTTCCTTGAGTTCTCGGACGGGCCGGCTTAGACCAGCACATCGCTAATCACGTCAGAAGACTCATTGCTCAACGTACCCCACGACGGCGTATCTACCCCCATCAATCTGAGGGCCGTGTAGCCCACTTGGGCAACCGAGCCGCCATTCAAATCAATGTGGTGACCGCTCTTGACTGTACCGCCTGCGCGACCAGCTAAGAATACAGACATGCCATCGACTGAATGCGTACGTGCATAACCCACGTCCGTCGTGCCAAGGATCAAGACATTATCGAGCAATGTGCCATCTCCTTCCGGTATCTTTTTAAACACCTCTACGAAATCCACCCAAGACTCCATCGCACGGCGCGTGAAGAAAGACGCGTTCTCTTGATAGCCAAGCTTCTCGTCTACTGGCTCTTCGTGTGTACAGGTGTGGTGTGGCTTTTCATAGCCCGTTCTAATAGTGGAGGCAAATGCCGCCGAATAAGTCATATTGAAAACACGAGTCTGGTCACAGGCAACTGCCATCGCCATTAATTCGGCCATCATTTGGTGACGAATCTTAACCGACTCTGTTGACTGATCCATGGCCACATCAACTGGCGCTTGGCCAGGAGGCACGCAACTCGCAATCGGCTCAGGCTTGGTGAGTCGTTGCTCAAACTGTCGCTCCAGCTGACGCAAACCAGTGAAGTACTGATCTAAGCGCTCACGGTCGGCAACGCCGACTGTTTTCATTAGCGAGCGTTCTTGATCCATGATCGCCGACAACACACTTTGACGAGCGATAACACGCGCATCTCGTTCGAATTCATCTGCATTCGGGTCTTGGAAATCGAGACCAAACAAGCGCTTGTAAAAGGCTAATGGCGACCACTCTGGCTCATTAGGTGTTGAGGCGTTGTAGTAGCTGTAAGTGTCACGCGCATCGGCAGTCGCTGTCGCAGTAAGATTGTTAAAACGCGTGGCGCCACCAATCTTCTTGGCGATGGTCAAATCGATAGTTTCTGAAGGGCCAGCACCGGCGTCCGGAGCAACGCCCGTTCGTGAAACTACCCAACCCGTGTAATGGTTGCGGTTTGGAGAAGCGTCTGGGAACGCATGCCCATTGGTGAAGAGATTGACGTCATTTTGAATTGGCGCCCAAGAGGAGAGTTCTTCTGGCAGGTCATAGTTAGGACCAGTTTGTTGAGGCACAAACAGTTTGCCGGTACCACCAAGACCATAGCCCCAAGTGCCGAAACGCACTGGCATCGGAGCCCCAGAAGCTAGAGCAGTGCCGTTGCCGTTCAGGAAGTAGTCAAGAAAAGGAAGAGCAACCGTCACTCCTACACCTTTGACCATTCCCTTCAGTACTTGTCTTCTATTCCACTTACTCATGATGATTCTCCTGCCTCACAATTTTTTATTGGTTTCCTAAACAGCACCACTTTGCAGTTAACTAGCCATTGCACTACTGCGAACTATTGGTCGCTAGTAGCCTCTCTTCTTCGTCCGCACTCTGTTGAATCAGCGTGAACGATTTGCTGAGTGCGATCGTGCGCAATAGATTACGCAACTTATAGCCATCAGCGGCAAACTCTTCATTGAAGTAATCCAATGCGGCACGCGCCTCGATTTCGGGTGGTCCGCCGGTTGCGTAACTATAAACCCGTTGCACGAGACATCGCGGTAATTCCGGGTTCTGACTAAGCGCCTCACCCAAACCAATCGCACCATCGAACTCGAAGCCATCGAGACCGCCGGTTGCATCGATTGTCGCTCCGTTCTCTGTTAAGCGGTAACCACCGGCACCATCAAACTGCTCCAAGGACAAACCAATCGGGTCTGTAATCCTATGGCAGCCTGCACATGAAGGCGTTTCAAGGTGCGCCGCTACGCGTTGACGCTGCGTAGGGTAGTGCGCATCGGGATTAGACACAACAGAGAAATCGATTCCGGGTGGCGGCTCTGGAACTGTCTGGCACAACAAACGCTCGCGCAGTGCCATGCCTCGTAGGGTCACAGAGCTGCGCCCAGGGTGCGACGTCAATGCCAGAAAGCTCACTTGAGTGAGTAGGCCCGCACGCGGGCTGTCTTCCGCAAATGTGTAGGGAGCCCAGCCAGGTTGCGCAGGCACACCGTAGATAATCGCTAAGGCCGGAGACATAAACGTCGACCGCGATGTAAACAGGTCACGATAGTCTTGGTCTTTGTTGAGCGTGTGGTCGATGATGGTTCGAAGAGTTTGCTCGCGCGCGTCCTGTGCCGTCACGCTGGTAAACTCTGGGTAGATGGTCGCGTCCTTCGCGAGCGTCTTAAACTCGTTGAACACGAGCATGTCGTCGAAGAAGGCTCTCATCCCTTCAACCAAACGCGGGCTTTCTAACATCCTGTCAACCGCTCGCTCTACACCACCAGGGGACTGCAACTCACCACTCTCGGCTGCTGCTAATAACTCATCGTCTGGGCTTGCATTCCAAAGGAAAAAGCTCAGCCGCGATGCGAGCGAATACGCGTCAAGGCGCAGTTGTTCTGGATTATTAGGATCTTGTTCAGCGGTCTCTACAATGAACAGCACTTCTGGGTGAAGCAGCAAGCCTTCGAGTACCACCTCGAGGCCGGCATAAAAACCATCCAGCTTATCGCCATCCAGCTCCTCGCCATCCAATTCTTGAGCTGAAACACTTGCCTGCTCTACGAAGGTGGCGATTTCGTTATCTGTCAAAGCGCGCCTAAACAAAAGGCGGCCAATCTTAGAGATGAAATCGGCCGCACATGTCTCATCTGCGCCATCTATTGCTTCAGGGCGACAGGCGACAAGGTGATTGCGGTTCTCAACATTCATGACTTGGCGTGCAACACTGGAGGCCACACTCTGAATCGTTTGGACTTGCCCAACGCTGACACCGGCAGTCGCTAGGCTGTTGGCGAGCAAGCCCTCATTTCGCGCGACGGGGGCAAACTGCACTTGCGTATCAATGCCTGAACCGAAAATATAAGCCAAAGAATTACTATATTGCTCTGCTGTAATGAGCTTAGTTAATGGCAGGGTTCCTGAGCTTTCTGGCTCTGGATCGGCTGGAGAGCAGCTAGCAAGCACGCCCAAGGTTAATAAACTTAAAGCAGCCCCGCGAAACCACTGCCCAAGCTTCGGTGTTGAACGTTTCATTCCCAAACTCATCGCGCTAAACCCTCTCCAACATTCTAATTTTATTATGAGCAGAAATTGCCCATCGAAGCTTCTCAAACTTATACGACACATGTCAACCACAAACAAGACCCATTTCGTATCAGTTTGTACCGTGAATTACACGCTACAAGCACTCCACTAAACCGCCTAAAAATAGACCCGATGATAACGTATTTCCTTCGTCTTGTAGCGATGTCGCGAGCATAGCCCTTAATACTAATAGAGGTGCTTTCGCTTACCTCTCACTTCTGAATTCGATGCCCACAAAGCTGGCTGCCGAACTCAGCGCCGAAGCATATCATAACATACTGAATTATATGATTTTATTAAGCTCTCCCTGGCAACACCAACCCCGCCTATGCGAGGGTGTTTATGATTTTGATACACATATCGACCCTTTTCTTTTCAATGCGTGTTGCGTTTATCGATCACATGCCTAGCCTTACCCTCGGAACGGGGTAGTTTGCCGACCTCCTTGACCTCCACGGTGACCGAAATACCTACTAGCGATTTAATCTTGGTCTGCAACTCTGCCGCCAGCCCGTCGATGTTCGCGTTAGAGCCCTGCACGCGCTCGACCATAATTGTTACGCTGTCCAGATGCGCTTGCTTTTCTATCTCCATCAAATAGTGGGGAGAAAGACCTTTCACCGCGAGGATTTGTTCTTCAATTTGGGTGGGAAACACATTCACCCCTCTAATAATCAACATATCGTCGCTGCGACCCGTAATTTTTTCGATGCGTCTCATACTGCGTGCGCTGCCCGGCAGCAGCCGAGTTAAGTCTCGGGTACGATAGCGAATCATTGGCAAACCCTGTTTGGTGAGCGTGGTAAACACTAACTCCCCTTTCTCGCCGTCTGGCAACACCTCCCCGGATTGCGGGTCGATAATTTCGGGGTAAAAATGGTCCTCCCACACCGTGGGCCCATCCTTGGTTTCCACACATTCTTGCGCAACACCGGGCCCCATGATTTCAGACAGTCCGTAGATGTCGACAGCATCGATGTGCAGGTTTGACTCCAACTCTTTGCGCATCGAGTCGGTCCAAGGCTCGGCACCAAAAATGCCAATGCGCAGCGCCAACTGGCTTGGATCCACGCCCTGTCGCCGCATTTCGTCGCCAATATTAAGCATATAAGAAGGCGTCACCATAATAATATCGGGATCAAAATCCTGTATTAACTGTACCTGTTTCTCGGTCTGCCCCCCTGACATGGGAATCACTGTGCAGCCTAGCCGTTCTGCCCCGTAGTGAGCGCCTAAACCGCCAGTAAAAAGACCATAGCCATAGGCGATGTGAACCCTGTCTCCGGCACGTCCTCCCGCCGCAAAGATTGACCGCGCGACAAGATTCGCCCAATTATCGATGTCACGCTTGGTGTAACCAACCACTGTTGGTCTCCCAGTTGTGCCACTAGACGCATGTATTCGGCTGATCTCTTCCATAGGCGCACAGAACATGCCGAATGGATAGTTGTCGCGCAGGTCTGCCTTTGTAGTAAACGGAAACTTGCTCAGGTCCTCAAGCGATCGAAAATCATCTGGGTGCACATTGTGCGCGTCGAACTTTTTTCTATAAGCCGCCGAGTTCGCATACGCATGGTGCAAGCTTTCCTTAAGTCGAGCAGCCTGCAAAGTTCGAATCTCATCGATACTCGCGTTTTCAATTTCATCGTAGGCAAGTCTGGGCATGGTTATATCTCTCCCTTATAGCTTAGCTATTTTGCAACTCGGGGTTATTTTTATAAAACGCCAATGATTCTGGATTCGCAAACGCATCAAGGTTTGTCACTGGCTCACCATGGATCACTTTCTTGACTGCCAACTCCACCAGTTTACCGCTCATCGTACGGGGAATATCGGGGACTTGGATAACTTTGGCAGGCACGTGTCGCGGCGACGCATTTTGACGAATAGTGGTTTTGATTAATGTCAGCAGTGCATCATCCAACGTGAGTTTATCGCGAAGTCGAACAAACAGAATCACTCGCACATCGTTTTCCCACTCCTGACCGATGGCGATACTTTCGAGTACTTCAGGAATCGTTTCAACTTGCCGGTAAATCTCTGCCGTGCCAATGCGAACTCCGCCGGGATTAAGCACAGCATCGGATCGACCGTAAAAGACCATCGTCTTGCGGTCAGTAAGCTCGACGTAATCTCCCTGGCACCAGACATTCTCAAATCGAGAAAAATACGCTTCGTAATATTTTTTATCTGCACTATCACCCCAAAAACCTAAGGGTTGCGAAGGAAAGGGGCGCAGACAAACAAGTTCGCCTTTGCTGCCCACTACTTGCTTTGCGTTGTCATCATAAACTGCCACATCCATACCCAGCCCACGACACTGCAGTTCTCCCCGATAAACTGGAAGCCAGGGATTACCAAGCGCGAAGCAGCCGAGGATGTCGGTCCCTCCCGAGATCGAGGACAGACACAGATCTTGTTTAATGTGTGCATACACATAATCGAAGGACGCAGGCCCCAACACTGAGCCGGTCGACAGGATCGTCTTCACACTATTCAAATCGTGGCTAATTGCTGGTTCCAAACCTTCTTTCTGGCAGGCATCAATGAACTTTGCCGACACACCGAAATGAGTAATTTTTTCACTATCGATGTAGTCGAAAAGCACCTGCGCACTCGGGGCAAAAGGTGAACCATCATAGAGCAAAACGGTGGCTCGGCTTGCAAGCGCTGATACGAGCCAATTCCACATCATCCAACCACAGGTGGTGTAATAGAACAGACGATCACCGGGTTTTAGGTCAGCATGCAATTGCTGTTCTTTAAGATGCTGCAGCAATGTGCCGCCGTGCCCATGCACGATGCATTTGGGCTTACTCGTTGTGCCCGATGAATACATGATAAACAGCGGATGATTGAACGCCACTCGTTTAAACGCTATCGGCTTCGGCAGGTATTTTTCGGTGAAATGAGCCCAGCTACAAACTCGCGTATCCACCTCGCAGGTAGGCAAAACGCTAGCGACATAACTGCTTAGCACTATTTGTGCTGGCGATAACTTCTGACACAAGTGCTGATTGTTGGCGCTCAGATCGATTTTTTTACCGTTGTAGTAAACCTCTTGCGTCAGAAACAGGACCTTCGGCTCGATTTGGGCAAAGCGATCCACTATCGCGGCAACGCCAAAATCAGGTGAACAGGATGACCAGATTGCACCAAGACTTACAGTCGCCAACATCGCGATAAGCGTCTGCGGACAGTTTGGCATAACGGCGGCGACCCGATCCCCTTCTTCGACCCCTGCATCGGCTAATGCTTGAGCGACAACCGACACTTGCTCACAGAGGCTTTTGTAGTTCAGTCGCGCACTGGCTTTGTCTTCCGCTTGAAAGACAATGATTTCTTCATCTGCAGGTCGGCTACGCAAAAGGTTTTCAGCATAGTTGAGCTTTGTTTCAGGAAACCAATTTGCAGCGAGCATCGATTGCCCAGCAGTGATGCCGGGCTCAAGGCTCCCTTCGGCAATAACATCAGCGAACTGCGCAAGCGCTCTCCAAAATTCATTGGGACGATCGACACTCCATTGCCATAAAGACTCGTAGTCGCTTGGCAATACTTTAGCTTGATAGCGCTGCGCGAATGCCGTCAGGTTCGACTGAGCGATTCGTTCTTCGCAGGGTTCCCAAAGCATTTCACCTTTTTCTGTCACCGCTTATCTCCAGTATTCCCTGTGGCGTGAATCTAGACTGCAGGATTATCTTCTTGATTATCCGGATGAGCCTGCACAAAGGCGTCCAGCTCGTTGCAGCGCTTGTACACTGACATGATTTGCGGATATGCAGCCATAGGCACATCAAAGCGCAATGCATTGAATACTTGCGGCACAAGATACACATCGGCCATGCTCAGTCTCTCCCCAACACTATAAGCGCCCTGCACTAGCTGTTGTTCCAGCGCATCGAAGCCAAGTTCAATCCAGTGGTGGTACCACTGCTTCTTTGCCTCCTCGCTAAGCCCCAACTCCCCCGTCAGGTGTTGCAAGACGCGCAAGTTGTTTAGTGGGTGAATATCGCAAGCAATCATATTCACCATTGCCCGTACCCGTGAGCGTTGCAGCGGGTCCGCGGGCAATAGTGGCAGGTCGACAAAGGTTTCATCCAACCATTCTAATATTGCGGTGGACTGCGATAGCACTGAACCATCATCTAGCATCAGCGCTGGCACCAGAGCAAAGGGATTCACCGCCCGATACCAATCACTTTTTTGCTCTCCCTTTAACAGATTGACTGGAATGAGACTGTAGTCGATTCCCTTTAGGTTGAGTGCGATGCGTACGCGATAAGCGGCGGTCGAACGAAAGTATGAATAGAGTTTCATGACAAGCTCCTAGGCAATAGCCGGTGCAGCTAACACAGTACCCGCTACTTCACCGAAACCTATACGGACAGCATTGGGGCTTGCACAGAAGCCACGCAATACCACTGTATCGCCATCACTCAGGAAGGTTCGTGTTTCACCATTGGGTAATGTAATCGGCTGTTTGCCGCCGTGGCTAAGTTCTAAAATGGACCCAAACTCTCCTGCCTCGGGCCCCGATTGAGTCCCCGACCCGAGCAGATCACCGGGCTGCAGATTACAGCCATTCACACTGTGATGCGCCACCAACTGCGCGACAGTCCAATAAGAGTACTTAAAGTTAGAACGCGACAAGCTCACGGGGGCTTCCCCTTTAGCCTTCATGTTTTGTGTTTGCAGCAAAACCTCCAATTGAATATCCATCGCACCTGCTCGCGTATTCTGCTCGCTGCTCAGATAAGGCAGTGGTTGCGGGTCGCCTTCTGGGCGGGCAAAAGCGAGCCGGTACGGAGTCAACGCTTCTAGGGTGACGATCCATGGGGAGATGGTGGAGGCGAAACTTTTCGCCAAGAAAGGGCCTAACGGCTGATACTCCCAAGCTTGGATATCTCTGGCGGACCAATCGTTGAACAAGCACATGCCAAATACGTGATTCTCCGCCTCGGCGATCGCAATGGGAGACCCCAGTGCGTTGCCAAGCCCGATGAAAATCCCCATCTCTAACTCATAGTCCACCCGCTTACTCGGCGCCAGGACTGGCACCTCATCATCAGGCCCCTTCAGCTGCCCCAGTGGACGAGGAAAGCTGTGGCCGGAAATACAGATAGAAGAAGCCCTGCCGTGGTAGCCAATTGGCACCCATTTGTAGTTTGGGAGCAAGGGATTGTCGGGCCGGAACAATGACCCTACGGCAGTCGCGTGGTGAATTGAGGTGTAAAAATCGGTGTAGTCCGTAATCTTGCAAGGCAGTTTGTATTCCACATCTGCCTGACTTACCAAGCAAGCACTAAGACTGTGTTCAAGTTCTGAGCCTGCCCGCAGCGCGCGTGACAAAGCCAGTCGCAGACTCGACCATGCGCTGCCCCCCATGGCCATAAATTCATTCAACTCGGGCTTTGCGGCTGCCGCTACCACTGGTCGTAAATCGGCTGCTAATACGTCCGCATTTCGTAATTGCAGAAGATCGACAATCTGATCGCCAATGGCGACACCGCCGCGAAACACTTCGTTAGGGTTACGACGAAAAATTGCAAACGGTAAGTTTTGAATAGGAAAATCACTTACACCGTCGTTCGCCGAATGCACCCAACTTTCTAACGTGGGCTCATGTGTCTCATTTAATTCTAACATCGCTAACTCCTAAGCATTATTTCGGGACGTTGCCACTAAGGATTGCCATCGTACAATTTCTTAATCCCCGCCCAGCATTTTGAGTAGTCTCGCTGACGACACTCGGTTTGCATCGCAAATTTAGTCGGCGATATTACGTAACGAGACTCGAACATAAATGCCAAGGTGTTCTCAAAGCGCTCTGGCTTGAGCGGCGCATTGCTCGCCTTTTCGAAAACCGCCGCTTCGGGCCCGTGTGGGGTCATGCAATTATGTAAGCTCATACTGCCGGGCTCGAAGCCCGCCTCCTTGGCATCGTAAGTGCCCTTTATCAGCCCCATGAATTCGCTCATGATGTTGCGGTGAAACCAAGGCGGTCGGAATGTGTTCTCCGCCACCATCCAGCGAGGCGGAAACACCACGAAATCCAAATTTGCGACGCCGGCGGTTTCGCTAGGCGAAGTCAGCACGGTAAAAATTGATGGATCAGGGTGATCAAAACTGACGGTATTGATGACATTGAATCTGGAAAGATCATATTTGTAGGGCGCACTATTGCCCACCCAGGCAACCACGTCTAGAACCGAGCGACTCAACCTAGTTTGATAGAGTTGCCCACAAAATTTGACGAGCAATAAATGCTCTTCTTCCTTATCTTCGAAGCACGCGACTGGATACTGAAAGTCGCGATTATTGGCGAAACCGTTAGAGCCCACAGGGCCACGCTCGGGCAATTCCAAAGGGGCGCCATAGTTTTCACACACGTAACCTCGCACGGGGCCATCGGGCAGCTCAATGCGAAATTTCAAACCACGCGGTATCACTAAGATTTCCCCAGGCGCCACATGGAGCTGGCCCAACTCGGTTTGCGCTAGCACGGCTCCCTGCTGGGGCACGATGAGCAACTCGCCATCGGCGCTGTAGAAAAACTTTTTCCCCATCCCTCTATCGGCTCGGTAAATGTGAATAGCCAAGCCAGTGTGAGTGTTGGCATCGCCATTGGTGGCCACTGTGGCTAAGCCGTCGACAAAGTCACCCGTCGATTCTTCGACCGGGAAAGGGTCCCAGCGCATAGGGTCAGGGGGACAATTCAATTGCGTATTAGGGCCGGTTCGAATCAAGCCGTTGTCAATCGCTTCGAACTCTCCTTGCATGGCAACACTGGGCCGTAAACGATAAGTCCAAGTGCGACGATTCTTCGCACGAGGGGCTGTGAAAGCCGTGGAGCTGAATTGCTCAGCGTAGAGTTTATAAGAGCATTTTTGCGGACTGAAACGCCCTTTTGGCAACGCCCCGGGCAGCGCTTCGGTTTCGAACTCGTTGCCAAAGCCGGTCATGTATTCAAGCGGTTTCTGCTTTGCATTCATGCAGAGCTTGCTCCTTTTTTTTTATGGTTTCACTCTTCAAGAGCGTACGCATTGAGCCGCTGAACATAGCGGCATCGTCTTTTAAGATGCCGCCGATTCCTTGCCGGGTTGCAATACCCCGCGTCGCAACTGATCCCTTTCGATCGACTCAAACAACGCTGAGAAGTTTCCTTCTCCGAAACCTTCATCGCGTTTACGTTGAATGAACTCAAAAAATATCGGGCCAACCATATTCTGCGAGAATATTTGTAACAGCAATCGCGGATCATTCTCCTCAGTGGAGCCATCCAATAATATGCCGCGCGACTTTAGCTCTTCGACGGGTTCGCCATGACCAGGCAGGCGTTCAGACAACATTTCGTAGTAGGTATCTGGAGGAGGCGTCATAAACTCCAAACCTTTTGCTTGCAGTCGGTCATAGCAGGCCGGCAGGTCATCGCACGAAAACGCGATGTGTTGAATGCCTTCACCGTTGTAGGCCATAAGGTATTCTTCTATTTGCCCATTGCCACCGGCCTCTTCGTTTAAGGGGATGCGCACTTTGCCGTCCGGTGCAGTCATCGCCCGAGAGGTCAATCCGGTGTATTCGCCTTTGATATCGAAGTATCGGATCTGGCGAAAATTAAAGAAATCTTCGTAGTATTTAGTCCAGTAATCCATGCGGCCGCGATGGACATTATGGGTCAAGTGATCAATAAGCTTGAAGCCGCAACCTTCGGGCTGACGGTCAACACCTTCGATGAAATCAAAATCGATATCGTAAATAGAAGTGCCTTCCTGATAGCGATCGTTCAGGTAGAGGAGCGCCCCCCCGATCCCCCGGATCGCTGGCAATTTCAATTCCATAGGCCCCGTGGAAATATCGACTGGCTCGGCCCCGAGCTCAATCGCACGTTTATAGGCTTTTGCCGCGTCTTTTACTCGAAAGGCCATGCCGCAGGCTGACGGGCCGTGCTCGTCAGCGTAGTAGGCCGCTGGCGAGCCCTTCTCATAGTTCAGAAGAAAATTGATCCCGCCCTGCCGCCAAAGCTCGACATCCTTTGAGCGATGATTGGCCACGTGGGAAAAACCTAGAGCGGTCAACGCGGGTTCGAGCAGTCCACGCTCCGGTGCGGTGAATTCTACAAACTCGAAACCATCGAGCCCCATTGGATTCTCAAAAAGATCAGCCATCAGTTATTTCCTTCGATAAAGTGGATATCAGAGTGCATCAACACTGTGTTTACGAAGAAGTATACCGACGCCCAACGGCAGAAATTTGCTCATTCAGGCGCGATAGAGATCAATACGGGAAGGATTCCAGCAAAAATGGCGCAGCTAAAGAAGAATTCCACCTAAATCAGAACTCTCTATTTCTGCGCCATCCGCGCGCTGTAAAGGGGCAATTATTGTTCTTTGCGCTACCGCTGACGCTTGACTCGACTTAAGGTGTCGGCAATTAAGAAAGCCAACTCAAGGGACTGATCTGCATTTAGTCGTGGGTCACACGTTGTTTGATAGCGCTCAGCAAGGCCTGCCTCTGTAAGCTGATAGGCGCCTCCAACACATTCGGTGACCGAGTCGCCGGTCATTTCCAAATGCACCCCACCCGCGTAACTGCCTTGAGCTCGATGAATTTCAAAGAACTGTTCCATTTCGCTAAGAATGGCATCAACCTTTCGGGTCTTCACCCCACTCGAGGTGGTGACGGTATTCCCGTGCATGGGGTCTGAGCACCAGACCACATCCGCTCCCATGCCCTGGACCGCTTGCACCAAAGGAGGCAGTTTATCGCCGATCTTTTCAGAGCCCATTCTCGAGATCAGCGTAATCCGTCCGGCTTCATTGTCAGGGTTGAGAAGATCAAGAAGCCTTTGCAGGTCGGCAGGCGCAGTCGACGGCCCGACTTTTATGCCGATTGGATTGCGAACGCCGCGTAAAAACTCCACGTGGGCATGATCGGGTTGTCGTGTCCTGTCACCAAGCCACAGCATGTGGGCCGAGCAGTCATACCAGTGGCCGCTGATGCTGTCCCGACGCGTCAGGGCTTGCTCGTAGTTCAGCAACAAAGCTTCATGAGAGGTGTAGATGGATGTTTTGTTCAATTGCGGACTGTTGGCTGAATTGATGCCACAGGCCTCCATAAACCCTAGCGCTTTTTCGATCTGTAAGGCGAGGCTTGCATACTTTTTATGATGCGCCGTTTGGGCGACGAAACCTTGGTTCCATTGATGCACATTGCGCAAATCAGCAAAACCACCCATCGCGAATGCCCGCATTAAATTCAAAGTGGCAGATGACTGATGGTAGGCTTTGAGCATCCGCGCAGGATCAGGGCGTCGCGCCTCCTCAGTGAATTCGACATTGTTGATAATATCGCCACGGTAGGACGGTCGCTCAATGCCATCAATGGTTTCTGTGGCAGCCGAACGCGGTTTCGCAAATTGGCCAGCGATACGACCCACTTTGACCACGGGGCAACTGCCTGCGAATGTCATCACCACGGACATTTGCAACAACAGCTTGAAAGTCTGGCTGACTTTGTCGGCACTGAACTCAGCAAAACTCTCTGCGCAATCACCGCCTTGCAACAAGAACGCGCGCCCTTGGCTGACCTTTCCTAGGTCTGCCTTGAGCCCTTCAATTTCGCCCGCAAATACCAAAGGTGGCAGCGTGGCTAACTCCCGCTCTGCTTCCTGTAACGCAGCTTCGTCGGCATAGACTGGTTGTTGTTTTGCTGGTCTCTTTCTCCAGCTGTCGACTTCCCATTCATTCATAACTTACTTCCAAGTCGATTTTGAGTTGATCTAGCAGGATAGCTGCTAGAATCTAACGAATATTACTCTAATTAAGCCTTTTTGACTGACTAAGTGCGTGTATTATGTCCCAGCTACTGTAAACGGAGAAGAAACCCACCTATGCAATTAGACCGAGCCGAACGTGAAATACTGCGCATCCTACAGAAGGAAGGACGCATCTCGATTGTAGAATTGGCCTCCCGAATTGGGCTCTCAGAGTCACCTGCATTTCGACGCATAAAAGCGCTTGAGCAGGCCGGTGTGATCAACGCTTACTCAGCCCAGGTCGATCAGCGCAAGGTTGGTTTACAAGTGACTGCCTTCGTCCAGATCACCTTGGAAAAAGGAGATGGAGCCAAGCTAAACACCTTCTTAGCGCAAGTTGAAGCAGAAGAGTACATCGTGGAATGCCACGGAATGAGTGGCTCTTGTGACTACTTGCTCAAAGTGGTCGCCACTAGCATGGACCACTTCTCGGAACTGTGCATGCAACGGATTCTAAATTTTGCAGGCGTCAAAAATATCGAGTCGCAATTTAGCCTTTGGCCAGTCAAGCAGGGCGCACCGCTCCCCATTAGCGGCAGCTGAGCAAACCCTACTCGCGACCTTCTGCGGCTATTCCTCGTCCGGATGCAAAATATACACTTGGGTAAGTTTTATCTCCGCTGCACCGGAAATGGCCGTATTTTCGCCGGTTTCAGGGTCAGGGTAGGCATCCGCTAATCGTCGCATCGCACGATACTCTGATGCGGCGGAAACCGTGCCGTAACTCTGATGATGGCTGCCCCAATTTCTATTAAGACGGTTAGTCCATTGCTCGGCATTCACATACCCCGCGAAGATTCCTTCGGCGGTCTCTGCTGTGAGATTGAGCTTGAGCTGAAAATCTAAAACATCGTAGTAGCCGACAAAACGCATCGCCCACGGAACTCTGGCTTTCTTGATCGGCTCTGTCGTCAACACGCCGTCCACAATTTTACCTTTCGTCTCTTCGATGAAGTTTTCGCCCCAACGCGCATCGACACGTTGGGTGCCGCCCGCAATAAAACCGTCCCCCGTAGCGTCAGTGAAAAGGTCATCGAGGCCTCGGTACGTGGTGACCGTGACATCGTCGTCATTGACGAGGTCGTCCACGCCGGAGATCTCAATCATCCAGCGGTTATAGCTATGGCCGATCGCGAACAGACTTTCGAAGTGCACGAACTGACCGTCACTGCGCCAACCTGGCGTGCAGCCAATCGCGCGTTGTAACTGGTTATCGACTCCCGCGACACCGTCTGGATTCATGAAATCATCAGCATCCACTTTGCCATCAAGGTTTAGGCCGTAGGCAATTTCGCCCTGTGCGTCATGATAGGGAAATGACTCCTCTGAGGTTTCTGGGTGCCACATCCGCCCTTCGCGCATGAGTCGGGTCTCTTTAACCGTCCACTCTTGGTCGCCATCCATCGGGAATAATTCCGCGAACTGCTGCCGGACGCCACTCGCATTCAAGCCCTGAGGACACTGCGCCTCTAGGCCGTCGCCTTCGTAGATGACCCACGCCTTATCGGTTAGCACGTAGCCGATTCGGCCATCTTTTTGGTAGGGCTTGGGCAATTCGGCTGTCGCCGCACCCGCTACCGCCAAGGTGGTGAAAAACAGTGCCAGTGAACGCACCCCCGATCCTGTTGTCCCTGCCCAAAAATGTGTCATTGATAAGCTCCTCTTAAAGGATAACGGTGTTGTCGAAATCATCGACGAAATGCGTAATTACTGTAAATATCTCGTAACACAAACGCTTTATAGCCATTACGAGTCCCGTAAAATTCACCGAAGGCATCCGCGTCGGTATCTCCGGGCTCTTGATCTCCAGCGTAGGTGTATACAGGCCTCTGGCGGTACGCCCAAACGTGCAACGTGCCCTCTTCTCCCGCCTCGGCGCGGCGGCCCGTATTCGGGTTAATGGCCATCACACTCCAAAGACTACTGTCACTCTGAGCATCGGCGTCCGCGACTATATAGGGGAAGGTCTCACGACACACCTCTGGGTCCCCATTACCGCAAATTGCCAGACGATAGTCCTGAGCCGCGTCTGGATGATCGCATGCAAGTTGCGCGACAGAGTCGTCCCTACAGTTATAAAGGTAAACCGTTTTGCCTCGACTGTCGGCCAAAACCTGACCACCAAAGTCTGCATCTTGTACGGTGAACTCTGCAGGTGGTGTCACTGCGCGTTGGGTGTAAACATTATGCCAACCTTGTACATCGCTACCTGCGAAGCTGCGGCTGCGCGTGTCGTAGTTATGGGTGTAAAGCGGCTTGGTTCTGAAGGCCCATTGATTGATTCCCGAGGGATGTTTAATGATTGCCCAATCACCATTGTCCGCCGCAATCTGCGGTGCACGCACAGGCGTCCAACTATGCAAGCATTCTTGAACACAATTGGAGGTATTGGCTTCATCACCGTCCCATGTGTATATCGAATATTCTTCGTCATTCACCAGCAAACGACCGGTACTACTGGTCAGCACTTTAAAGCCCGGCGGGATATCGGGTAGTGGCCCCACTGGCACGCGCACCACACCGCCATCTCCCCCAGAGGAGATCTTTGTGCCGCCCAGCACGTCTCCTGGCTTCTTATCTAAATTGGAGGCATACAAAGGGAAACCATCATAGGCCCATTGTTTTGTACCATCGGCGCGCTCGGCAAGCGACCACTTGCCCACCTCCACTGCATCTGCAGATGCGAGCACCGGCGGCCAAGCTTGCACACAGCTCACGCTCTCATCGGCATAGGGCAACAGCAAGCCAGCCGGGTAAGGGCTCATAAAGCCGACCTCCGTGCGCAGAACTTCCTCCGTGCAATTGGAAGGGCCGAACGCTCTGTCACCGAGAGACCCATTGCGCAATGCACTGACTGGCCACTTGTACAATGTGCGCCCCTGCGCATCGGCATACACGGGACCATCCAAGGCAGTCGCGACTACCTGAATGCCGGGGGGGAGCTTTTCTTCAAGATAAGCTTCCTGTTCGGTACTGGCGGCTGATTGCCAATATTTCGAATCGCTTGGGACTTCCGATTCGGCACTGGCAGCGCTCAGCATGGAAGCACTGGTAACGACCACTGTCAGAAAATTAGTCAGATTCATTCTAACGAGTTTCCTTAAATTTAAAGGCGAGCACAAGCCCAACAAAGTGATGCCGGCTGCGCGAAACGCAGGGCTTTTACTCTTTTTAAATCTTCTGGTCGAACATTCCAATACCAAGCTCATTTTATTATTCCTTTGCAAGCAATATAGTTCCTACCGGTAGCCGAACACTGCGGCATGGGGGACGGCGGTTCCCGATTCACCGTGTGGCCAAGAGTCCCGATAGAATGACACTCCTGCATTCGGAAAATCAGGCGAGCCAAAAGACTCATCGAGGCTCAAACCCCCCTCTAGAGAATCGAAATCGAACATTAAGACAGTATAGGTTGGCGCGGTGCCAGAGGAGGTAATCACGAGTCGAGATCCAGCTGGGTCTGCGACCGCCCAGTGTGGTTGATAACCTGGAGTGTCGAACCGGCTGACCTCTTTAATTGCGTCTGGATCGGAGATATCGAACACGAGAATTGTTTCGCTGAACATTACTGGCAGCACCAAGTAGTGGCTTATGATCGTGGGCACAGAACAACCAAACAAATCGGGGTAGTTGAGTGCCAACTCAATGCTAGGCGCCTGGGTATCGATGTCGTTTATACGGTACAAGCCACACATCAGGGTGTTCATCAGAACAGAACCATCATTCAACAAACGACTTTCAAACGGCTGAGCCTCGGCAGGGTACTGCCCTGCCGCACAAATTTCTCCAATTCCAAATACACATTCGGGGGCATTGGCAGGCTCGACCCTTGGAACGCGCATGGTGTGCATGAGCGCTAAATCTGCAAGACTCCAAATCTGCACCACATCGGCCGCTTGCTCAGTAAAGATATTCATTGTTCGGCTAGTCGTAATTGCCCGGTCCATCTCAGGAATCACTTCCACCGAATATGGCCGAATCTGTTCGCCTTCGAATGCCGGGTCTGCGGCACTTGCGCTAGACACTAAGTTGGCATCTGCATCGAACCGGACGAGACCACCCGGGTTGCCCGGAATTATCCCGTCGCCGTATTGCATTGTGGCAATGAGCTCACCGTCGTCAAGACGAACAAAACTGTGCGGAAACCCATACTCAGGAACTGGCGCGAGCTCGCCCTTTAGCTGGGGCTTGTCTGGCGCAGACAAATCAAACAGAAATGTTCTTCCTGCATCGTAGCCGTTCGCGAACAATATTCCATCTGCGGGGACTACTGACTCGGTATGATGGGGGTTCGTTCCAACGGCGCCGGCCGCTTCGGTAGCCAACACTTCGCCGTAGGATGAACTGTTCGGATCCGCATCGATTACGGCAAGAAAGTCAGTATCGCTTGCGCGCTTATCCTGATCTCCGGCCCATACGTACAAAAGCGGAGCTGGCCCGACAGCCTGCTCCCCTGCCGCCTCAGTTCTAAAATCACCGGTAGCGCACCCAGCCGTAAGCGCACTCAAACTGAGTATCAATATCCTTGGGCTCATCTGATCACTCCTGAATACTGATGATCGGTGCGCATTGCCTAACGCTGCTCCGCGACCTGTTCTGGGGTAACTGCTCCTGCCTCATGTCCCCACGTCGCGCGGATGAAACTAAGCAGAGCCGCGACCTGATCATCGCTCAATTTATTCTCGTACGGCTCCATGCGGATCCATGCCCTAGATTCCCATTCAGTCGATGGCGAAGTATGCGGTGTCTGGGCTCCGTTTAGCGTGATATTAATTAACGACGCTGGGTTTACGTCCAGAACGACAGGGCTGCCAATTAGAGGAGGACCCTGCTCTGGCGAGCCTTCCCCAGTTGGTAGATGACAGCTGCCACAGTGAATATCGTACTGTAACGAGCCGGCGCGCAACACTTCTGCACTGGCAGGCTCACCGCTGCCTTGAGAATTAGCCGCTAAGCTCTTCAAATACACAGCCATAGCGCGCACGTCTTCTCTGGACAAATGACTGGTACTGTTTACCACTACTTCGTTCATGGGGCCGAATACGCCAGCGCGATGGCTGACGCCGAGTTTCAAATAGTCCGTTATATCTTCAACCGACCACATTGCTAGGCCAGAATCTGCAGAGGTGAGGTTAGGCGCCGACCATTCCGACAACTTCCCTTCGAAGCGGGTCATATAACTGCCACCAGTCATTGCTAGATCACTATCGGTCGCACCCAAGAAATTGCGCGGGGTATGGCACATGCTGCAATGACCTAGCCCCTCTACCAAATAGGCACCGCGGTTCCACTCATCTGTTTGTTCGGGCTGCGGCTCAAAGCGCTCATCGTCGAGGTACATCGCTTTCCAGAGCCCCAAGGTCCAGCGCTGATTGTATGGAAAACCGAGGTCATTCTCTGGCTGCGTTGTTTGCACTGGCGCAATGGTCTTCATGTAGGCATATATGGCGGCAATATCCTCATCGCTGACTTTCGCGTAAGCGGCGTAAGGGAACACAGGATAGAGGTGTGTCCCGTCTGGTTGGATGCCGTGCCTCATCGCGTTGCTAAAATCTTCAAGGCTCCATTGGCCTATGCCGGACTGCGGGTCAGGTGTAATATTTGTCGAATAAATGGTGCCAAACGGTGTTTCAAACCCGAGCCCACCTGCAAATGGGCTACCAGTCTCAGTCGTATGACAGCTCACGCAGTTGCCCGCTGCCACAAGATACTCACCTTTTTGTTCCTCGTCAGACAAGCTAGCCGAATAGGCGAGGCTCGAGAGGTTCATCATGACGGCGGCAAACCCTACCGCCAGAATCATGCGATAAAACGAACCAGATCTGCATGCATGAGCGAACCGGCTCGGCCCACTGCGTCTGAGTTGCAACGTCATTATTTTCTCCGATCTACTAACTTTGTTGATATCCAAGATAATTGCTTCCTCGGCGCTAAAGCGCCGAAGTTTTGAATTGCGATGGATGTTGGTTCAGGCTGCGCTTTATCTTAAGCGTCAACACTCCAAGAATCGCAGTGACCACCCGGATTGACCGGTTCTCCGCCAAACATTTCACAAGACCCACAACCACCTTCCTGTGCTGGCGCATGGAAGAAAGCACAGCCTGAACACACAGAGGCCGGGTCAGGCGAAACTTCCGTGTACTTCAAAGTACGGCGAACACTTTCTTGTGCTGAGGTCATCATATTGGGATCAGCACACACCATTGCACTGCTACTGTCATCACTGCCACATGCAGCCAAGCCGAAAAGAACACCTCCACCAAGCGGGATCTGCAGACCTCGCTTTAGAATAGTGCGGCGAGAAAATTTCTTATCCATTATGACTCCTGTTTGTCATTTGATTACTAACGACCAGCCGCTTCTCTGCCCAAGCGAATAATCTCATTCGCTGTAGGACCATAAACTAGCAGGCCAAGAAAGCCCTGATCGACACGAAGGGCTACCGACTCAGTATTGGCGGTTATTATATCTGCCATGCCTACACGTTGGCTGTGTGCCAGAACGTCCAAATTAAGCTTCTCCGCTGCCTCGCGATCTCCATCCATGGCGCCAGTTAGACTGCCGATGCCACAAGCAAGCGCGCTGTAGCCTGGAATATTGGCAATCTCTTCAAGCTCTGCAAAGACTTCGGGAGTTTCCAGCATCAGCATCACAACGATGTCACCCTCTGGGTTTGCCGGGGACCACACATTGACTCCTTCGAAGAATGAGATCGCCGTCCGTGCTTCTTCGGCGCTGCGCACATGCGGGAACACGACTCCGTCGGCACCCATAGCAAGTAGCTCGTTGACGCGCGCTCGCGAAGCTTCAACGCCCGCTTCCGACATTGGCGGAATGCGCACCAATAATTCCATGGCCGCCTCTTCTCCAACGCTGCGCAGCCCCTGCGCAATCTCTAAAGCAGAGTTGATGTTGTAGTCCTGTTCGAGATTCAGAAAAGCGTAATCTAATAATGGGTTTGCAGCGAGATCGCGGCCCGTCTCCACGGTGTAAGGCACTCCAGTCACATATTGACCGAACGCCGTTTTCCCAGACTCCCACAGTTCCAACAAGTCTTGCTCAGGCCCTTGGGCTTTATCAGGCGCTCCCTTAATTTCCTGTTTCAGTGGCTCGATCGAGAGTGGCACCTGATTGTTACTGACGATATCAGCAGAGGAGACGACGTTGACGCTATCCGCCAAGGAGGTAAGGGAGATCAGGGCACTTGCTAGCCCCAAAAGAATAAAATGACGGTTTTTCATACAGCACTCCAAATGGGAACAAGGATCTGGTTATTAAGCCGTGGGTACATTGCCTCGCTGATGTTCGAGGTGAGACTTTATCACCAAGAACCGGCCTATCGATTTGCTCTAAAGTGACAATAATAACCCGCAATCTCGATTTGAGATTACGGGCTATTTTACTTCAGTTTCAATCCTACTAAACCTTCTATCGTTTAGAACTCATAGTTGAAACCGACTCGTACGATGCGACCCATACGCTCATAGAACGTCATGTTGCCAGGCCCTGACCAGAAGCTAGTTGAAGCCACTTCAGCTGGGTCCTCGTCTAGCACGTTCTGGAAGCTCAGGTATGCTCTGCCGTTCTCAAGCGCATAGTTGAATCCCAAATCATAATAGGTAATCGAGTCGATATGGTTGTCACTCACAGTCGGGTTTGTTGCAGTAGAGACTGGGCATGACCCAGGTGCACACTCAACATAGCGATTGTCGTAGACACCCTCGCCCATACCACGCGCAGTAAGGGTCGAATCGAAGCGACCGTTCGCGTAAGTGACGGAAGCTAGGAAACGATTCTCAGCTGAGTTCAGACCAAAGCTTGGCGCACCAATACTAGGCCCAAGTTTGCCAACACCATCAGCCACTACAACGCCATCGTTAGTCTCGAGCTTATCAACATGGGTGATTAGCGTTCGGAAAGACAGGTCGCCGTCCAAACCAGAGCTCAGGTTCGATAATGGGAAGCGATAGCTCATTTCCAGATCATAACCACGGGCATGCTGGAAAAGCGCATTCTGAGGCTGATTAATGACTCGTGTGATTTCATTGGAAACCGGGTCGCGCTCGATGCTGCCGCACACTGTCGCGTTGCCGTCAAAACAGCGATCTACGACTGCTTGTGAGCCAATGGAAATAATGGCCCCTTCAACATCGATGTCGTAGCGGTCCAACGATACCGCAAAGCCTTCGAACCATGATGGCTGATAGACAAAGCCTATCCCTGTCGTGTCACCAATCTCAGGATTAACAACTGGGTTACCGCGCGTCTGAGAGACTAGCTGATACTCTCGATCATTCAAGAATGGATCACGAATAGTCCCCGTTCCCGATGTACCCGCATCAAACAGGTCACCCAAGCTTGGGGCGCGAATATCGCGTGAGCGAGTGACGCGGAAGCGTAGGTCCTCGGTTGGACGCCAGTTCAGACCTACTTTCCAAGTCTCAACATTGCCCGAAGTACTGTAATCGGTCCAACGATAGGCTGCGTTAATATCTAACATTTGCGCAAGTGGTTGGTCAGCAAGCAGTGGAACCACTGTCTCGGTATAGTACTCAGTCACATCATAGTCACCGAATGTGGGGTTGTAGTTACCACCGGTTAGAACACCCGCTTGGTCTACAGCACTAGACTCACTGTCTCCAACCTCTTCAGTGCGATAGGAGGCACCAAAGGCGACTGACACAGGGCCTGCCCAGTTTTCGAATGGCTCACTTGAAACGCTACCAGAGAACACCTCTTGCTTGATTTTCATGTTCAACCAACCAGTGGTGTAGGCATAAGCTAACGCCTCTGGTGAGGCAACACCAAGACCCATATTGTTATAGGGAGCACAAGCTGGATCGTCGTTTGTCGGATCAAGGTCCGCATTAATACGACAAGCCGGGCTGCCATTGCCATCCAGAACCACGTCGGTGGCTAGGTTGTATTTGGCATTGTTTAGGTTATTAGGCGTCTTCTGCTTAATATCGTTTTCGTTAGTCACGAAAGACGCTTCCCAATTCCAAGCATCTCCGGCCAAGTCCAACTCACCTTCGGCACCAAGCACAAAGCGAGTCATTTTACGCTGGCTCTGGAACTGGATGTTGCCACCGTCACCGTTAACGCTGCCCATTCTGAAGCTCGTAATGCCATTGGCATCCATCTGATCTTGAACGGACTGTGGTATGAAGGGATTATCACGGTTAATCGTGATGTTACCGAGCCTGAAGGCAAACGCCGTTGCAGGGTTAGTCGACAGCGAGTCACTGTAAAGCATTTCGCCATAAACAGATGTGGAGTCGGTTAGCTCATAGCTGGTGCGCAAAAACACGCTGTCACGCTCTTGCTCCATCGCCAAGCCAGTGACTTGGTGAAGCGTCGACGTTTTCCAGTCTCCGCCTGACATCCAGATCCCACTGATTGGGTCTCCGAATTCGAAAGGCATTGGTTGGCCACCTTGACCAAACTGAGTGCCACGAAGTGGGCCGCTAATGATCAAACCGCCATAAGTGGCGATCGACAGGCCAGCCTCGTCAATGGTGGTGTAGAAAGGCTGCGTGTTGTCGCTGCTATAGGCAGGGTTGGGGATCAAGGCTTTCATAGGCTCTGCCCAATCTCGCGGCTTGCCTTCAATGCCTTTATCATAGCCGCGCTCAACATCGACTAGGAAATGCCCTCGACCGTCAGAGAAGGCCATACCGCCGCTAAATCCTGCGACATAGGCGTCGCCGTCCCCGTGAGTAGTCCGGGAACCTTGCGCTCGCACTTTAAAACCTTCGTAGTCTTTATCGAGCATAAAGTTGACGACACCGGCCAGTGCATCAGCACCATAAGTGGCTGATGCGCCGCCAGTGATAACTTCAACGCGCTCGACTAGACCGCTAGGTAAGTTGCTGATGTCGACGGCTCCGCCACGGGTGCCGCCAATGGATGCGCCAACAACGCGTTTTCCGTCTAGCAGAATCAGGGTACGGTTGGCACCGAGACCACGAAGATCTAGCAAGTTAGTGCCGGAGGTGCCGTCACTGACGCTGACATTGTTACGCGAATTCTGAGAACCCTGAAAAGCCGGTAACCGCTCAACGACCTCCCCGATTTGAGTCACAGGCATTTGGCGGAATTCTTCTTCACCAAGCGACGATACAGGAGTCGGGGTTTCATAACCGCTTCTCTGGATTAGAGAGCCGGTGACTACCACCTCTTCAATTGTCGCATCATCGTTGTTTTGTTGAGCTATGGCTCCGGTCGCGGATAGGATTGCCGCGAAAGTACTTGCTCCTACGAGGCTAGCGGATCGCGCTCGCATGTATTTTTTCTTCATACCGTTTTTCCCCTAATTTTGTTCTCATTATAATAAGAGTTGTTGCTATTCTTAGAGATTAGCCAATCTTAAGATCAAGGTGATTCTGAGCGGCATCAAATATGACACACTGCAAATATTCATTCAACAAAAAACGTGTCTGTTTTCAAGCTGATATAGAATGCTTTGCTCCTGTCAAGAAATTTCTCTCCATTCACCGTAAAAGTTAATAATCGCCATTGAGTTCGCTGCACAAACTGCCACCAAAATCATGGGAACTTTAAACTTCCGCTTAACAGTGAAAGCGAAAACTAAGCCCCGCCTATAGCTGGAAAGCCGGTGATTTTGCGATTACTGGCGCGCCTGCATGCCGACAGACTCTACAGCGACCTTCGAACACTCTAAAACACTTTTATGCATCCCCCCATACAAATACGATACACATTAAAAGAATGCCCAAGAATAATAGTATCGACTTGAGCATTTCTCTAATAGTTTATCGCAGAAAAAACCATCGGCACAGCGAGTGCTCACATCAGCTAAATCGCTCATAAAAGGAGTAGCTTGCCTTGGGCAACTGACCTTCGGCAGATTCAAGCTCAGAGGTAATAAACTCTTCCGCCAAAGGCGACAGCCTTGTGTAGAGGTTCACTGTTAAGTTTCGTGCATTTAGACCTGGCCAGCCACTAGGCAGCAGCTCTATCGGAAGGTCATGGTCTTTCAATAATATTCTGCGATATTCGTGAATCAATAAAATTCGCAGTAAAAAACAAACCTCTGGGTCCAATTTGGTTTTCTTTATTATCGCATCCAGCACAGGACGAAAGATCACGAGGAAACGTTTGTACCGTCCCTCCAGTTCGGCGATCCCCCATTTTTCCTGAGCGAGCGTCTTAAGCGCCATACGGGAGGGAAACTCACGCGCCTCGGCGTGCAGGATCACCACATCGTTCGTCACGCTTGTTTCAGTAAGAATTTCATCCAAGGACTGATCGTCAAAGCGATGATGTGCGAATAGATCATGTCCTAACTGACCGAACCCTTGCCATAGCAGTTTCTTACGCAATTCATCTTTCTTCTCTACCGGCACAGAACTCAAAACTAGTAAGGTCCACCCGTTATCCCACTCTTGCTGCTCCGCCTGATAAATGCGGCGCGCGACACGTTCAAACTGACTTTTCCCAGAATCTGTAAAGCTGTAGTAGCTCCTGCGGGCAATCTTGCGAACAGACAGCCAACCATCATTGACTAAGCGAAACACGGAGGTCCGAACCAAACGCTCGTTAATTCCCAATGGCGCCAACGCCCGGATAAGGCTACCAATCCAAATACTGCCGCTATGCTGTGAGACACAGTCTCCGAACACTGTAATGATGATTGATGTGCCGCTAAGTGACTGCTCTTTATTGATATCGGTCAGCACTCTAGTCAATACACTACTCTGTGTCATCGGTTCGCACCCCTTTCAGTAATAGATTCGTCTCCTCCACAAGCATCTTGTGCAGACACCTACCGGTGAAGCTATCGATATTAAACGAAATGGCCGTCTACATCGAATCTATTTCTAATGGAAACCTCACCCCCTACAAGAAACTAGGGGGCGCTCCGGAATAGAGGCCTTGTGACAGATAAAAGGGGGCTGAAGAGGAGGGGAAGCTAGTCAATCCTAGGGGCATGCAGGGGAGCATCGAGTCAACTCGACAGCCAGGAGTCAGTTGACCCTCCTTGCTTATATGCTCCCCATCGACTGACCTATTGACCAGCTTTGCAGCAATTGAAATTATCAAACCTGATCAAAGTCGACGACCACATGATCACTGACAGGATGGGATTGGCAAGTCAGGATAAAACCATCCTTTACCTCCTGTGCCGTCAAAGAGTGATTAAGGTCCATCTCAACCTCACCCTTGACCAAACGGGCCTTGCATGTAGCGCAGACCCCAGCCTTGCATGAAAACGGCAAATCCGCCCCATTGCGCAACGCGCCATCAAGGAGGTTCTCGCCATCTGCAGTCAGGTCAAAATGGATTGATCGCCCCCCTACTTTTACGTCAATTTCGCTAACCCGGCCAGCCAAACGTTTGGCACGATCATGATGTTTTTTGATAGCAGCTTGCGCATCTTCGGGAGACGAGAAGAACAATTCATAGTGTATCTTGTTCTGCGCAATACCAAAATCACGCAGGCCTCTGGACACTTCCGAGATCATAGACTCCGGCCCGCAGAGGAAAAACTCATCCGTATTAGCAATATCAATCAATTTTGACTTACTCAGCTCGCCCCCTTTTTTGTTATCCAGGCGACCAAAAAGCACTTCGGCGTCTTGCTGCTCCCGGCTGAGAATATTGAGCCAATTCAAACGCGTCATATAACGGTTTTTCAAGAACCCTAATTCCTCTTTGAACATAACCGTGGAGGAGTTTCGATTGCCAAATAAAATGGTCACGCGGCTCTGAGGCTCACGCGATAATATGGATTTGACTATCGACAGTATGGGGGTGATTCCGCTGCCGGCACAGATGCACATGTAATTTTTCGCATTGCTTGCGTCCAAGTCGGTGTAAAACTCACCGCGCGGCGGCATGACCTCTATGGTGTCGTTTACCTTCAGCTCTTTGTTGGCAAAATTTGAAAAGAGCCCATCCTCGATGCGCTTGATCCCGACCTGCAGCTTGCCATCGTCGACTCCTGAACATATGGAGTAGGAACGACGCACTTCTTCCCCGTCTATTGTTGCTTTGAGAGTTAGATGCTGCCCTTGTACAAACTGAAACTTTTCTTTGAGCTCTTCAGGAACGTCAAAAGTGATACAAACGGCGCTGTCAGTCTCAGGCCTAATCTGTGAGACAGACAGAGGGTAAAATGTGTTGTTGCTCATTATTGTTAGCCTTTCAAATGCATTTGAAATAATCAAAAGGTTCCAGACAATCGTTACACTTATATAGTGCTTTACACGATGTTGATCCGAACTCGCTGATTAGTGTTGTGTCACTTGACCCACATTGGGGGCACTGAAGTTTTCTACCTGCCACTCTTTGCGGAGGGGCTATACCATATTCTTTTAGCCGCTCGCGCCCCTCTGGGCTCATCCAATCGGTTGTCCACGCTGGCGCCAAACGGCTAATCACTTCCACATTCGGATAAGCGGCTTGTTCGAGCACACTGTGGATATCTTGTTCGATTTCCCGCATCGCAGGACAACCTGAATAGGTAGGCGTAATCACGACGGATATTTTGCCTTGCTCTGCATTAACATCTTGCAGAACCCCTAGATCCCAAATGGAAATAACAGGAATTTCCGGATCTTTAACCTGATCAAGGAGCGCCCAGATTGCTTTATTGCCGCTAGCTTCTCGGTGCGCGAAGCGCTCATGAAACTCAGCGGAAACGACGGGGATATTAGTCATCGCTGCTTACCACTCTAAACCAGGGTAAGCTCTTTGCAGAAACTGCATTTCGGCCAACATATGCCCGAAGTGCTCTGTGTGAATACCCTGTCGCCCTCCCGTCACTGTCCACTCAACGCCGGGTTTACTTAGGGTCGCTTCTTGCAATACAGCTTCAACCTGGTTGCTCCAGCTGTCACGCAACAACGCTCTGTCTATTGCAACACCCTCTTTTATCAGCGCCACTTCCGCATCCGTGTTCACGAAAAGCTCGTCTATATAGCCCCAAAGCTCGTCCAATCCTTTCTGCATTCGCGCATGACTCTCTTCGGTGCCGTCGCCGAGTCGCAGGACCCACTCATGACTACGCCGTAAATGATAACGGCTTTCCTTAACGGCTTTGCCAGCAATGGCAGCCACCTCGGCATCCGATGATTGTTGCAATAGCGCCATGTATTCAAGGTTGAACACATCGACTAGGAACTGTCTCGCCATTGAGAAGGCGAAATCACCAATCGGCAACTCCATGATGAGCAGATTGCGAAAATCACGCCCATCTCGCAGAAACGCGATGTCGTCAGCAGAGCGCTTGCCAGCCTCTAGTTTGGATGCATACTCGTAGAACATCTTGGCGCGGCCAACATAGTCCAACGCAACATTGGTCAATGCCAGATCTTCCTCAAGATAAGGAGCATTCGAGCACCATTCGGAGAGGCGCTGCCCTAGCACCATGGCATCGTCTGCCTGGGCGATCACAAAGTCTAAAAGTTTCTGTCTTGCACCGTTCATTACCGACTCCAGATGTAGGGTGTTGACCCTACGGCTCGTTACATATTATTGACTGCTTCGGGCAACTTGTAATAGGACGCATGCCGATAGGGTTTGTCATCCATGGGGTCATAAAAACTCACGGCGTCCTCTTCTTGCGATGCAACGATGTCGCTAGACTTCACCACCCAGATACTCACACCTTCGCTTCTTCGCGTATAACAGTCTCGCGCATACTCTAGCGCCTGCTCGTAATCTTTTGCGTGCAGGCTACCCACGTGTTTATGGTCCAAACCACGATTAGAGCGAATAAAGATTTCGAACAAAGGAAAATCACTTGTAGTCGTCATTGCAATTAATACCTCTTACTGATTATTTCAGGCCGCTTGTTGTTTTCGTGCCTTCTGTTTTTCATCGTAGGCTTCTACCGCCTCTCGCACCCAAGCGCCATTGTCATGAGCGCGACGATGATGAACAATTCGTTGCCGATTACAAAGACCGTTGCCGTTGATAACCCTGTAGAACTCATCCCAATCGATCTCACCGAAATCATAATGACCGCGCTCTTCATTCCACTTCAGTTTTGGATCAGGAATTGTCAGCCCTAAGTATTGCGCTTGCGGAACCGTTTGATCCACAAATGCCTGACGAAGCTCATCGTTGCTTTTGCGCTTTATCTTCCATTTCATGGATTGAGCACTGTGTGCGGATTCAGCATCATGAGGCCCAAACATCATCAATGA
This sequence comes from uncultured Pseudomonadales bacterium, assembly GCA_947259995.1. Taxonomy (GTDB): domain Bacteria; phylum Pseudomonadota; class Gammaproteobacteria; order Pseudomonadales; family Pseudohongiellaceae; genus UBA5078. Next base: position 329,716 of record CAMYOK010000002.1, read on the forward strand.
AGGCCACCACCATCGATTGAGAGCATCTTGCGCCATCTGTTGCTGTTCTTTGCTGCCAGATGCAAGCACCAGAAGACTTTCGTAGCCTTGGCGCTGATGAAAACTTTCCTCCTTACACACCCTGACCATCGCGCGAGCGTAGGGGCCGTAGGAGGTACGCTGCAAAGTAATCTGATTGACAATTGCAGCGCCATCGACAAGCCAACCAATGGCACCGACGTCGGCCCAAGTCAAAGAAGGATAGTTAAAGATCGACGCGTATTTGGCCTTGCCGTCGTGTAATGCTTGGACCATTTCTTCGCGACTTATTCCTAGAGTTTCGGCGGCGCTGTAAATGTACAGGCCATGCCCAGCTTCATCTTGCACCTTGGCAAGCAATATCATTTTGCGACGCAGACTCGGCGCTCGGGTAATCCAGTTGCCTTCGGGCTGCATGCCGATGACCTCGGAATGCGCATGTTGTGACATCTGACGAATCAAGTTCTTGCGATAGGTGTCAGGCATCCAGTCCTTAGGCTCGATTTTCTGCTCATCGTCTATTCGATCCTGAAACACCTTTTCGAGTTCAGCTTCGTTCATTCTGTAATCAGCCATCGGTGACACCTCTACTGTTCAGCTCAAAGCCAATGATACATCTTGCATATTCAATGTAAATATAAAGTATCATGTTTTATTTAGATTCGTTCTATGATTGTGGCGATCCCCTGCCCAACCCCTATACACATGGTACAAAGCGCATAGCGACCGCCTGTACGATGTAATTGATAGGTGGCAGTCGTTATCAGCCGGGCGCCACTCATCCCTAGTGGGTGCCCTAATGCGATGGCGCCACCGTTCGGGTTCACATGCGCGGCATCGTCCGCTAATCCGAGATCTCGCATAACCGCTAGCCCTTGTGCCGCAAAGGCTTCATTCAATTCAATGACATCCATATCTGCCAGGCTCAAACCCGCGATAGCCAATACTTTACGCACGGCCGGTGCTGGGCCAAAGCCCATAATCCTAGGCTCAACGCCCGCCGTTGCCATGGCCACCACGCGCGCTCTCGGGGTCAGGCCGAACTGCTTTGCCATCTCCTCCGATGCCAACAAAATTGCGCAGGCACCATCGTTGACTCCGGAGGCGTTGCCCGCCGTCACAGAGCCATTCTCACGAAACGGTGTTCCTAAGCGAGACAGAGCCTCCAGCGAGGTGTCGCCGCGAATATGCTCATCATGTTCGACAAGCAAGTCGTCTTGCTTGCGGCGAGGTATGCGCACAGGGACGATCTCTTCGGCAAATATCCCAGCATCTCGTGCCGCGCAGGCTCGTTGCTGGCTACGCAGTGCAAATTCGTCTTGCGACTTTCTATCAATCGCAAATTGTTCAGCAACGTTCTCTGCCGTTTCTGGCATAGAATCAATCCCGTATTGCTTTTGCAGAGCTTTATTGACGAAGCGCCAACCAATCGTGGTGTCATAAACCTCCACATTGCGCCCAAACGCTTTATCAGACTTGGCCATCACAAAAGGCGCACGTGACATCGATTCAACCCCACCGGCAATGGCGAGCCCAATCTCTCCTGCTTTGATCGCACGGCTGGCACTACCCACAGCATCCATCCCTGAGCCACATAGACGATTCAAGGTGCTACCAGGAACGCAGTTTGGCAATCCAGCAAGTAAGCTGCTCATCCTTGCCACATTGCGGTTGTCTTCGCCGGCCTGATTGGCACATCCATAAAAAACATCATCAACTCTGGACCAATCCACAGATGGGTTACGCTCCATCAATGCTTTGATAGGAATCGCCCCTAGGTCGTCGGCGCGCACGGTTGACAGCGAGCCACCGTAGCGGCCAATCGGGGTGCGAATAGCATCGCAAATAAGTGACAAGTTCATCGTCTTCATGATTTCTCCGAAAATACAGTTATCCTATGGTTTATTCGCCTTTGAATTCTGGTTGTCGTTTCTCCATAAAGGCCGCAACGCCCTCTTGGTAATCGTCGCTATAACCAAGCGTGCGCATGGCAGCCTTCTCATTTTCCAGCTGTTGGTGCAAAGAGGAATTGTAGGACTCATTGATCAAGCGCTTAATGCCAGCCAATCCTTTTGTGGGTTGTGTCGCCAAGTGCTCGCACATGGTGTTGGCTTCCTGCATAAGCGCGTCATCGTCGACGCACTGCCAAATCATGCCCCACGCCTCTGCTTTCTCGGCTGGCAGTTTGTCTCCCAATAACGCCAGCCCTTTTGCTCTGGGCACCCCAATCGCTCTGGGGAGATTCCAACTGCCACCAGAATCAGGCACCAAACCAATTTTGCAGAACACTTGCACAAAACTCGCTGACCGAGCCGCCAATACAATGTCGCACGCAAGCGCAATACTGGCGCCTGCCCCAGCGGCTACCCCGTTTACCGCACAAACCACTGGCTTTTCTAGCGTCATAATTGCGCGAATGAACGGGTTGTAATATTTCTCTACGGACTCGCCGAGATCGGGGCGCTCATCACTCACCTTTACCGCTCGATCATTCAAGTCCTGCCCCGCGCAAAACCCTCGCCCTTCCCCAGTAAGAAGAAGGCAACGCACCTTTTTATTAGTACGCACATCCTTCATGGCTTGCTGAACTTCTTCGTGCATAGCCACGGTAAAACTATTGAGTGACTGTGGACGATTCAGGGTAAGAGTGGCGACACCGTTTTTAACGTCGTACTTAATATTTTTGTAATGCATAATACTTTCCTTCCTACTATTATTTTTAAGGAACCTAGCGCATGCCCTGCTACGCGATTGAAGATCTAATACCGGTTGTATCGCCAACCGCCTTCGTACACCCCACTGCCGTGTTGATCGGTGACGTCATTATTGGCGACAAATGCTACGTTGGCCCTAATGCAGTATTGCGCGGCGACTTCGGTCGAATAGTCATGGAAGCCGGCTCTAATCTGCAAGATACTTGCGTGATCCACAGCTTTCCCGAAAAGGATTGCGTCATTGAAGCAGATGGACACATCGGTCATGGTGCAGTTCTCCACGGTTGCCGCATTGGCCGAAACTCGCTAATAGGCATGAACGCGGTGATCATGGACGAAGCCATAATCGGGCCAGAGTGTATCGTTGCCGCGACAGCCTTTATCAAAGCCAAGTTTGAATGCCCTCCAAGAAGCCTTGTAATAGGCAACCCAGGGGCCGTCAAACGCTCGCTGAGTGACGATGAAATTCACTGGAAAACTCTCGGCACCCAGGAATACCATGACCTTACGCAGCGCTCGCTAAGCTCTCTACGTGAGGCTGCCCCCTTGTCCAGCGCACAAGCAAATCGCCCGCGCTTCACCAAGGGGCAGCACAAACTCAAGCACGAAACCTAGCGCCGTGCATCAAGCATTTTTGCGCACTACCAGCGTCAGAATATCGTAGTCCGCGCACAACTCCCCGTCCTGATTGCTGACCTGAACGTCCCAGACAACCACGCCCGTGGCGACCTCTTGGTCGTCACGTTTCTCTTTGGCTATTTTCTGTTTCACCGTCAATTTTACTTGAATGGTGTCACCGATCCCCACGGGCTCAATGAAGCGCAATTTTTCCAAACCATAATTGGCTAGAACGGGCCCTGGAGAGGGCTCAACAAACATACCCGCCGCCGCTGAGATGACGAAGTAGCCATGAGCCACACGCTTGCCGAAAAGTGAATCCCGCGCTGCAATTTCGTCAAAGTGGGCATAGAAATGATCGCCGCTCAGGCAGCCAAAATTCACTATGTCGGCCTCAGTGACGGTGCGCCGATGAGTCGTGAGGCTCTCGCCAATCACGAGGTCTTCGAAGTGTTTTTTGAAGGGGTGAATATCCGTGCTGAAGGTATTGGCACCAGGAATATATTCGCGGGCAATATTCATTAGCATTGTGGGGGAACCCTGCACCGACGTGCGTTGCATATAGTGCTTGACCGCGCGTGTGCCGCCGAGCTCTTCTCCTCCACCCGCCCTGCCAGGGCCGCCATGAACCAATTGCGGCAAAGGCGAGCCGTGCCCTGTAGACGCGCTTGCGCAATCCCGATTTAGAACTAACATTCTTCCATGATAGGGAGCAAAACCTAACACAAGCTCTTGTGCTTCTTGCGCATCATGTGTGACTACGGAGCTCACCAAACTGCCCAATCCAAGGCTTGCAATCTGCACCGCCTCACTGATGGACTCGTAAGGCATGATCGTCGCCACTGGCCCAAAGGCCTCGATCGCATGCGCTGGCGAAGATGCCTCGAGTGGGTCTGCACACAATAGAAGAGTCGGCGGATAAAATGCTTCTTTACTTACCCCATCCCCCAGTACTTCAAAATCGTCATTGCCCCCTAGCAGCAATTCGCAGCGCTCCAGTAGAGCCTCAACGCTTCGGTGCACATCATTTTTCTGCGACGCCGTTATTAAAGGGCCCATCTTGACCCCTTCGACAAGTGGATTGCCCATTACCACCTTAGAGAGCCGCGCTTTCAAAGCATCGATAACAACTTGCACTTTGGCCTTTGGGACCAGCACTCGACGAATAGCCGTGCATTTTTGCCCGGCCTTGACAGTCATCTCTCTGACGACTTCTTTGATGAACAGTTCGAACTCTGGGTCTGCGACCTCTACCGACTCACCCAACACGCAGCAGTTGAGCGAATCAGCCTCCATGTTGAAAGGGATACTCTTTTCTACAATATTAGGATCGTTGCGTAACATTTTCCCTGTCGTTGCAGAGCCTGTGAAGCTCACGACGTCCTGCGCACTAAGATGATCGAACAAATCCCCAGTGCGGCCACAGATGAGCTGTAGCGCCCCATCGGGCAACAGACCTGATGCGACAATCTCCTCGACCACCGCTGCCGTTACATACGCAGAATCCGTTGCTGGTTTGACGACTGCGGGTACGCCCGCGATCAAACTGGGAGCAATTTTCTCCAGCATCCCCCAACAAGGAAAATTAAACGCATTGATATGCACGGATACGCCATGCTTAGGAACCAAGATATGTCGCGCAGTAAAACTGCCATCGACAGACAAGCGCTCGGCATCTCCTTCTACAATAAATTTTTCGTCGCCGAAATCCCGGCGAGCCATGCTGGAATAGCTGAATAAGGTGCCAATCCCGCCGTCGATATCGACGCCGTTGTCGCGATTAGTCGCCCCGGTCGATGCAGAGATCTTGTAGAGTTGCTCTTTTTTACTGAGCAAGTGCTTGGCAAGCTGCTTCAGCATTGCTGCCCGTTCATGAACGGTCATATTACGTAACGCTGGGCCGCCAACCTCACGCCCATAAGTCAGCACACGCGAGAAATCGACACCTTTGCTGCTAACCTTGGCGACAGGCTCACCAGTGACCGCATGGCGCACTTCTTTGCCATCCTCCTGCCCTTCAAACCATTCCCCGTAAACGTAACTTTTGGTTCTCACTCGACTTCTCCATTATTTTTCTAATTCACTGCAGTCAGCTAGGAATACAAAACTGACACAATGATACGTATTACTTATTTAAAGTCAATTTTATGTGTTGTATTCAACATTCCAAGCCCGACCTAGCACTCTGTCTTCACGCGTAGATTGAGTAGTGTTTAAAAAACTTTAGCCTAGTGCGCCCTAGCGCAACAACCGATACGAAACTAAATCTGTGAACGGTTGACACGTGTCGTAAAAGTCTGCGAAGCTTCCGCGGATAATTAGAAGAAGTCGCCGCCGAGCAGGCGTGTTTATCGAGATGAGGCAATAATATGAATAATGAAAAGTCTTCACAGCCGGATACGATTGAGCAGGAGAGTAAAGGACTAAATTGGAGCAAGCTTTGGTCATTCGTCGGGCCAGGCATGCTGATGGCTGGCGCCGCTGTCGGCACCTCTCATATTGTTCAATCAACTCGGGCCGGTACCGACTTTGGTTTCCAGCTGTTAATACTGATCCTGCTAATCAATCTATTGAAATACCCTTTCTTTGAGTACGGGCACCGCTATGCCATAGCGACAGGTGAGAATTTGCTTGATGGCTATAAACGAATGGGCAAAGGCTTTCTCTATGTGTTTATAGCCCTAGCAGTGGTCTCTGCAGTGGCCTCCACGGCCGCGGTCACATTTCTAACCGTTGCCATTGTGCAGCATTTTATCGGCGCCATGGTGCCAGCAACAGTCTGGGCCGCCGCCATCATGGCGATATGCGTCATCCTTTTGAAAGGCGGGCGGTATCGACTACTCGACGGGGCTATCAAGCCGATAATGGCCGTCCTTGCTGTGGCGACTTTGATAGCGCTAGTAGGAGCCCTCTTTAGCGAACCGGTACAGGCGCCAGACTTTGTGGCCCCCACTCCATGGACACTCGGGTCTCTTGCTTTTTTGGTGGCATTGATGGGCTGGATGCCTGCCCCGATCGAAGTGTCGGTATTCCAATCTCTTTGGGTACAAGCCAAAGGAGCCGCTCGTGGTAGCAAAGTAACAGAACAAGAAGGCCGAGTAGACTTCAACATCGGCTATGGCCTTAGCACCTTGCTTGCGGTGGCATTTCTCAGCCTAGGCGCTCTAGGCTTGTACGGCACAGGCATCAGCCTGCCCGAATCGAGCGGCGGCTTTGTGACGCAATTTGTCGACGTCTATGTGCAATTGCTTGGCAGCTGGGCGGGCCCGTTGATAGCCGTGGCCGCCCTCGCAACGATGTTCTCTACTACGGTGGCGGTCATTGACGGCTACTCTCGCTCACTGTCGGTAGGGGCAGAGCTGGCGACCTCCCGCAAGCAAAAAGTGTCTTCACTCTATCTCGGCTGGATGGCTTTCATCTGCGTGAGCGCACTGCTGATCATCATGTTATTTGCGCAGTCGCTTACGGGGCTAATCGATATCGTGACAATCATGGCGTTCCTCTCCGCCCCCGTGTACGGATACCTCAATTTCCGCCTGATCATGTCAGATCACACGCCAGAACATATGAAACCTGGCAAGTTCATGTACCTGCTTAGCTGGGCCGGCATGATCTTTTTCGTGCTCGTTGGCGCAACATTCATCGCCGCTCGTTTGATACTCTAAATCGATCCAAAAAAAATGCCCGATCACTTTAAAATGATCGGGCATTGGTCTTTGCGATTAACGTCGCTACTGTCCCCACTCCTCCATTGTTTGCACAAAATGCGCTAAGAAAAGATTTGTCTGATAGGCATCTAAGGCGCGGTGGTCGATGCTAAGAGACACATAGCACATCGGTTTGATTATCATCTCATCTTGGCCATTGATCGTTTCGACAACCACCCGCTTCTCTAACTTGCCAACACCCAGTATTGCGACCTGCGGTTGATTAATAATGATCGGCGCGGCAAACAGGCTGCCACTGGTTCCGTGGTTGGAAATGGTGAAAGTGCCATTGCGCATATCCGCTGGCACCAGATTGCCACTTCTCGCTTTCTCTGTTTGCGCCTGCAGAGCCTCTGCGATCTTGAACAGCGATAGCTCCTGTACTTTTGGGATCACCGGGACAATCAAACCCTTGTTCCCGAGCGCAGTCCCGACGCCAATATTTACATCCTCAATAATTTCCAAGTGGTCATCGTGGTAACGCGCATTGACCTCTGGCACTTCCCGCATGGCGGCAACACAAGCCGCAAGGAAATAGGCGGTGAATGTCAGCTTAACCCCTTGTTCGGCGTACTCCTTTTTATGCCATCGCCGGTGCTCAATCACATTGCTCATATTCATCTCAAAAACACTGGTGACATGCGGAGATGTCTCAAGCAGGCTGTCGACCATGTGGCGAGCAATGGCTTTGCGCATATTGCTATGGGGAACTTTGCGACTGCGCAGCTGCGTGCTTGCTGATGGTGTTGCCTCAGGCATGGTTGGCGTTGACTGTGTTTCCAAAAAGCGCAACACGTCATCTCGTGTCACCCGGCCGCCACGTCCCGACCCCGATATTTTGTCTAGGTCGAGATTATTCTCACGGGCGAGTCGCCGTACTGCAGGACCAACAAGGTTGCGACTCTCTGCGCCTGGTTTGACTGTCACATTCTCAGAGCTGCGCGATGCTTCGTCCGACTTCGCCGCTTGCGCGGGCTTATTTTGCGTGGTCGAAGATTTGGCTTGCTCCGCCACGGCACTGTCCGAAGCTGCTGTCTGAATACGCCCAAGCACGAACTCTGGTGTCACTTCCTGATCTTGCACGGCCAGCAACTCGAAGAGGATTCCATCCGCAGGCGCTGCGACTTCCATCGCTACTTTATCGGTCTCCAACTCTAGCAAGGGGTCACCCGCTTTAACCGAAGCGCCCTGCTCGACCAACCATTTTGAAAAGCGCGCCGCAGTGCCCTCAATCTGCTCGCTGTCAATACTGATATCCACGAGGCCAGAATTGTTTTGTTCACGCAAATTTTCCATTGCTAACTCCTCAGTGCTCATATGGTGATCAGGTCGACAATCTTCGACACAATGGCTTCAGTTGACGGCAACGCAGCATTGAGGAGGTTGAGGTTGTGCGGGCTGGGAATGTCCGGCATCGTGATGCGGCTTATTGGCGCATCAAGATCGAAGAATGCTTCGTGTGCTAGGACGGCGGCGATTTCCGCGCCAAACCCAGCGCTGCGGTTATCTTCATGAACAATCAGGCAGCGCCCGGTTTTCTTCACAGAGGCCAGGACACATTCTTGGTCCCAAGGCTGCAGAGTTCGTAGATCAATCAGCTCTATGTGCCCTGAATTGCTGCCATCGGAACTCTGCCGCTCATATTCTTTGAGCGCGGCTTCACAGCGAGGCACCATCGCCCCCCAGCTAACAATGGTCAGCTTAGAGCCTTCGTAGAGTGTCTTGGCTTTTCCAAATGGCACGATAAAATCATCGCCAGGATATGGGCGCCGCGCCCAGGCATCATCGAGCAGCGTACGGTGTTCAAAAAAGATAGTGGGGTTGTTGTCGCGCAGCGCATAGCGCAGCAGCCCGACGGCATCTTCGGCATTAGAAGGCATGACGACCTGCCAACCCACCTTGTGTATCCATTCCACCTCGTCGCTCATTGAGTGCCAAGGATCGCCGCGCCGGGCAAAACCGCCAGGGATACGCACGACCATCGGCGCAGCGAATTGATTCGCTGTGCGCCAGCGCATAATGCCGGTATCGGAAAGTTGTTCGGCGGCAGGCTCTGCATATTTGCGAAATTGTATTTCCGGCACTGGTAGAAGGCCGGAGAGCGCCAAGCCAACGGAGCGGCCAATGATGCCCTCCTCTGACAGACTGGTGTCGAAGACGCGACGGTCTCCATACTTTTCATTGAGCCTCAGAGTGGCACCGTGCACCCCGCCTTTGGGTCCTACGTCTTGCCCGAACACCATCATCTTCGGGTTGGTGGCCAACTCATGATCGAGAGTCGTGCGGATCGCGGTAAGCATATTGAGCCGCGGCCCACTGGGTGAAGCGCTTTGCGTTCCAGAGCGCATCACATGCCCGTTTGCCGCCAAGCCTCCGCGCAGTTGTACCTCCGGTTTTCCATCCGGCCCAACTTCCTCGAAGGCATAGCGTGTTAGCCGCGATGTGTCGGGTTCTGGGCGTTGTTTGGCGCGATCGACGGCAGAGCGAACTTCATCATAGACGTCGGCCTCCAGCTTTTCCCACTGGCTTTTATTGATGATGTTTTTCTTAGCAAGAAATTGTCGCAACTTGGGCAAGGGGTCACGTGCCTGCTCTTCTGCGATGAGTGTTTCGGGCTTGTATTTTTGCGTGTCCTGAAAGGTGTGCCCGCACAAGCGCGGCACTTTCAAACGTAAAAGGCATGGCCCTTCGCCAGAGCGCACATGCTCTACCGCCTCACTGATCAACTGCGGCGTCACTTCAGGGTCTGTGCCATCACCATCGATGATTTTTAGATTGCGGTACGAGGCCAGATTGGCGACCTGATCACCGCCAGGGGTTTGTACAGTTTGCGGGACGGAGATTCCGTAGCCGTTGTCTTCGATGAAGAACAAATGGGGGAGCTTATTAGTGGTGGAGATATTGAGTGCCGACCAAAATCCACTGGTGGACATCGAGGAGTCCCCTCCCATGGAAACACCGATTGCGCCGCGATAGCTTTCGTCTTCTAGTTCATCGCGGTGGTACTTGATCGATTGCGCCCAACCGGAGATCGAGGTGTACTGCGCGCCTACCCCGCCACACATAGGGAACAGCATGGCACCCTCTCGCTTGGGATTAGGATAATTGCAAACCACGCCGATATCACGGCCATCGCTGTACCCGCCGGCCTTTGCCATGCAAGGTGCAATGGCGTCTTCTAAATCCAAGCCAAGCGTCAGTACAAACGGGCGAGATCGGTAATAGCCCGTAGCCGCGTCATTGGGATGCGTGAGCAGAGACCCAAGCGCAATCTGCGCAAGGTCGTGGCCGCGTGCGGAAAATTGGTTGAACACAAGCTTAGCCGGCACCAACTCGGTTTCTTCGATGTCGTCGATGGCGCGTGACTGGAGCAGAATTCGGGCGATTCGGTGCCAGTCAAACTCAGAATGTGTTACATAATCTGACCGCATGTTCTTTGTCACTGTATTCATTATTGGCCTCATTAACGGCTTTATTATATTTCCGGATGCAGATCTGGCATCGCTCACTTTTACCAGTACAGTATTATTTCTGAGCCCATACACCTTCAATACCGAGGACGGCCGAGCCGAGTTATAAGCGGACAATAGAGCTGAAAAAGTGTAAACTTTTGTTTACACCAAAACAGGTTTTAGGGAGCGACCATGAGAGTCGAGGTTATCTGTAAGAACAGGCTTGGGATTCTGCACAGCATCATGGGCATCCTCGTGGAGTTCCGGATCAACCTCGCCAAAGGTGAGGTTGGCGGCGATGATGGCAATGCCATCTACTTCTATGCCCCCGGCATGCTGAAGATCCAATACGCGAGCATCAAGCCCATGATTGAGAAGCTCACTGGCGTACGCCGAGTGCGGCTGATCTCCCTCATGCCCAGTGAGCGGCGGCACAGCGAATTGAAAACGCTGCTCAGCGCCCTGGACCACCCAGTACTGTCGATCAACACCAAAGGCAGCGTTATTGCGGCGAACCTGGCCGCCGCCCGAGCATTCGGCCAGCGTGTGGATGAAGTCCCCGGTTTATCTTTGCAGGCACGCGTGCAGAACATCGACTTGATGCCGATGATCGAGCGGCACAATGCGCGTTTTCGCGCGCTGCCACTCGTCATCAACGGTAAGACTTGGCTCGCCGATATCACGCCCGTCTATGCCGACGATGTTATTACCCACAACCCAGAGGCGACATTGGCCGGGGCGGTAATTACCCTCAAAGAACTTCTGTTAGTGGAACAAAACGAAAGCACCCACGCAGAACAACTGCCCGAAGGCTTTGGCGCGCTCTACCCACACGGCAAGGCGATGGAAGTCTTGGTCAAACAAGCCAAACAGCTTTCAAGACTCAACGTTCCGTTATGGATAAGCGGCGAGGAAGGGGTGGGCAAGGAACGGCTCGCACGTGCCTGCCACATGGTGAGCGACCAAGCCGCCCAGCCGTTCCGCAAGATTTACTGCACTGGCTCTGAAGACAGTAAGTTTTTAGAGAACGTGAACACCTCCGGCACGCTTTATCTGACCGACATTCATCGCCTAGAGGTTGACGCACAAGTGCGCCTGGCGCAATTCAATGATGAATTGGAGGCCTCTGACAGCCCATTGAAATTGATGATCTCTGTGCAGGAGGGAGCTGAAGAGCTGATAATCCCTGAACTGCAGCGCGCGCTTGGCGCTTATCGCCTGCTGGTCCCTTCGCTGAGCGAACGACAAGATGGTTGGGATGCCTGTGTGCGAGAGGTATTGGACATGGTGTGCAAGCATACGGGCAAGCCGATGCCAAACCTTGATGAGTCGGCACAAAAGGCCCTGCGCGAATATCACTGGCCGGGCAACCTACGAGAGCTTGAGAACATCCTGCTGCAGACAGTCGTTCTTGCAAAGTCCAAAACGGTTTCGCGCGCAGACCTAAAGCTGCCAGAAGCCAAGCGCTTGGACGGCCGCCTACACCTCACGTTAAACCTAAGAGCGATCGAGCTGGGATACCAAGAATACAGAGAGCATGTCGACCGAGAGCTTTTGACAGCGCTATTCCGCGACTACCCAAGCGCAAGACTGCTAGGCCGCCGCCTAGGTTTATCCCACACCGCCGTCGCCAACCGCCTAAGAAAACTAGGCCTGCGCGACAACTAGCAATCAAGGGGTCAGATCACTTGATTGCTCCCTGCCACTGCGTGCTTTTCACCGACTTGGCATTTCACGATATTGGTGGGATACTTCGTTGCAGCTTGTGACGCGTGCATGCGTGGTTTTTGGTGATGGTGAGTGTGGGTACTACATAAAGGTTAGGCAAATAGCGTGGACATACAGTATTTCGCATTAAGTAGAGTAGAGTTCATCTTGGGGTTCTATGAGAAGGCACTATCTCCTTTCATTGAGACAAAGCGCCTTATTGAAGAACAGAAACCACCGTATGAGCCAGAATATTCCGAGAGTGATGAACCCCCATTCCTATCAGAGTGGATTGATGCAGACCAGGCAATTGATGTTCTAGGCATTCAATGCGCGTCACTATTGTGCTCGACGCTAAAACTGTTCCTAGAAGAAAGCCTTAAAAACGTGTTTAGAAGAAACGCACACAAAATTACAAAAACCATAAAAACTGAGAGTAAATACAAGTCAGGATTCAAAAAAGGCTGGCTGAATGGCTATCACGAATTATTTGCAAAGGAGTTTAATCTGGATTGGCAAGCTTCAGGTGTCAATTTGCTTCTTTTAGAAGAGCTAATATTGATCCGGAATCGCGGCCAGCACCCTGAGCATATTACGATGATAAGTAATAGCTTCTCCGAAAGTGACTTGAACAAGGTTCCGTCTCCTTTCTTTATTGACGACGCGCATGGTAACGAAGACTTGTATGATTTTCTCCCGCCAACAATAAAGCCAAAACCGGAAAAGATGAAAAGCGCATTTGAAGAAACAACTAAACTAATTAACTGGTTGGAAAATAGTTTAGAGAAATGGGGAAAAAATCAAATTACCTAACAAGGCCAATCACGGCGACGGCTTTTTCGTTGCGGCTTCGCCTCCACTACAAGGCCGCGCGTGATGGCGGCGATGGTGAGCATGCGCACTATATAAATGTTAGGAGCCTTCGTTCTAAATGAACTATTTAATTACTCCACCATCAAGTCACTATGACGGCGGAATTGGTATTACAGGCTGTAATTTTAGACATGCGGCTGAAACTCTAAAAGAGCATGGATCATTCTTGGATGGAGTCCTTCCTCTTTGTTATCTGCATCGACATGCAATAGAACTATTTATAAAGTCAGTGATTTTTATTCTGCACAAGAGGTGCTCAATTGAATTCGGTGATGGATTCAGCTTAGAAAAGCCAGCAATTAAAGTTCGAGATAAGTGGCTACCGATGGACAATACCCACAACTTATCGGATCTCTACTCCTACTTTGAGGTGATTTACGAAAATTGCAAAGCGACACTTCCAGAGGCAATTTGTTGGGATATGCCCACGGATATTAAACCCAAAATTGAAATGGTCAGTGGAACTGACCCTAAAAGTACCTACTTTAGGTATCCGAAATCTGGCAGTGCTCATCAGGATGTTAAAAAGTCACGGATTCAAAAAACAAAATTTGAAGATGCTTTTGACAATCCGAAAAAACCTAGAAAATTGGTCTTAATGCTCGATCAAAATGATCAACTGATAGAAACCTATGATATGGATGCCGATGCACTTGGTAAAATCCAGGAAGCATTAGATTATTTGAGTGATTTTTTTAATGGTGTTCATGCAGCATTTAGGCATGAGCTAGCAAATGGCTCCTAACAAGCGCATGAATTGCGTTCCGGCCTTGCAGGCCTCCACCAGACAAACCCCGCTGCGCTGCGTTTGCCGATTATGCGGGCGTTTTCTACCTTCAACGGTCCATGCAAATAGAGGCGTTATATGAAGGAGTTATTCATTTTCGATCCAACATTCGATTGGGCGACCTTGATTCAACTTTTCGGTTTTATCGGTGCCATTTGGGGAATTAGCTTTCAACTGGCTAAACAACGGGAGCTTCAAAAAGAGAATCACAGGAATGAGCTGCAAGTAGCTATCTACAAGAACATCACTTCCCAAATTGAGGGCAGTTCCCCTACCGGTATAGCTACTTCACTTTGGATGGTAGTTGGGGCATTGGACGAAGCGAGGAAGAATGTGACGCCTGATAGGGCGTATGTCCCCCCCCCATTTCGAGTAGAGGCGCTCCATGATAGCTTTAAAGATATTAACAGCAGGCTTTGGGCTGTTGCTAGCTCATTAGAAAAGTTCGAGATTGCTTCGCCACACTTAACCGTGTTTCGTGAAGTGTTCGTAATAAAGCTCAAGGAATTGTCAGAGCGATATTTACCAATACTAAATGTTTTGCCCCATGTTCTTCTTTCGGATAACGGTATCAATGAAGCGGAGAATCTATTAGTTTTAGATGACGGCGCCGTTACAATTTTGGAAGAGAACGCAAACTCATTTGGAGAAGCGGCGTATGATGTCGCCGCGTTCCTTCATGACATCCAGATTGAGTTACAGAATAGCTTGCTCGGAGACTTCTTTGGCAACAAGGTACCCATCAGAACCCCCACGGACGAACAGCTCGTGCTAACGTCCACGGATTCTGAAATGGTACGAAGAGCTAGAGAATTGGTGACTGCTAACAATGTCGCTCATTAAAGGCTAGGAGATAACACATAACAATCTCATACAGCTCGTGCCTTCGGCGCCAGATGCAACCCGCGGCTGCACCGCTGATGAAGGGAGTTAGCTTTTTAACTGCACGGTAACTACGCATCACTATTAGGGTCTTAAATGTTTTCTAAAGGCAAGCAAGAGATAGAGAGTACGGAAAGAATAACTACTTTTTTGGAGGCTACTTCTTCTATTGATTGGGACTCAAATACCCTTGAAGGATGGAAAATAATATTCGATAAATGCACAGGTTTAATCAAAAATGAAATAGATTATTACTACAAATCAAGAATAAGAAATAGAAGAACTTCTTTTTGGTTCCGCTTATCAGCGCTTATCTTTGGTACTTTGGGCTTTATATCTCCGTTACTTGAAGCAACTGGCCTTGACTGTTTGAAAGGTGTGGCACCATTTGGCTATCTATCTCTTGCTATATCTGCTGCATTTTTTGCTGGAAATACTTTATTTGGAGGAACAAGTGGACATACGAGATATGTGGTGACCCAAATTAGTTTAGAAAAAACTTTAACCTTAATGATTATTCAGTGGGGAAAAATAGCTAGCAACAACTCATCCAATGAAGTGAAAGCTGACTTTATACAAGAGAAAATGAATGAAGTGTATTCTATCATTTTAGGTGAGACTGATGTTTGGGGAAAAGCTCTCGCTAAAGCTGTAGATTCCTATGAAAAAACTGTAACCC
Source organism: uncultured Pseudomonadales bacterium (assembly GCA_947259995.1). Taxonomy (GTDB): domain Bacteria; phylum Pseudomonadota; class Gammaproteobacteria; order Pseudomonadales; family Pseudohongiellaceae; genus UBA5078. The sequence goes on from CAMYOK010000002.1 coordinate 345,153, forward strand.
AGAAGTCGGGTAAAAAAAGCTAACAAGTTGCTTAAACGAACACAAACAGCTGCCTGTGCTCTTACCTCGCTTTTATAGCCGCTTAGCAAAGCGTTATGTGCAAAAGGAATTCGTGCCTTGATTGAAAAATTCAAAACAATAACTAAATTTGGGATTTTCCAGAACTTTGATTGGGATTCAACCCTCAGAGATCAAGGCAATAATATTGCCACTTTCAAGAAGCTTAATATTGTATATGGTCGAAATTATTCAGGGAAAACCTCGCTGTCTAGAATAGTAAGAAGCCTTGAACAAGGAAAACTGCCCGTTAAATTTCTAGATGGTTCTTTTGATGTTGCATGCAGTGGTAGCAACATTACACAGAATTCTCTAGGTGATCATTCATTTGATATACGTGTATATAATGAGGATTTTGTAAATGATAATTTGACATTTCTTAGAAATGACAATGAAGTCATTCAATCATTTGCAGTACTGGGTGAAACGAATGTAGAAATTGAAAGACAAATTAAGGAACTTGAGACTGAATTGGGAAGCGAAGATGAAGAAAAAGGATTTAAATATGATTTGCTTCTGAAAAATAAAGAGAAAGGAGCTAAAATCCGAGAGAAAAATAATGCAGAAACTGACTTAGACAACAAACTTCGAAAAAAAGCAAACAATGAAATTAAAGCGAACAGAATCTATAACGATATTAACTACAATATTAGCAAAATAAAACAAGATATTCGTAACATTAAAAAGTTAGGTGTATTTTTACCTCTCTCAGAAGAGGAATTAGAAAACAATAAAAAACTGCTAAATGAACAAGCAAAAGACGATATCAAAGGTGCGCAAGAATTTATTCCTGCAATATATATTCTTGCACAAGAAAGTTTAGATTTAATATCTAGGGAAATCACTCCCACCAAATCCATACAGGATATTTTGAACAATGCATTGCTACAAGAGTGGGTAAGAAATGGTATCAAACATCATAAAGACACACGAAATGTTTGTGCGTTCTGTGGAAACACATTACCAAGTGACTTGTGGGACAAGCTAGATTCGCATTTTAGCAAAGAATCCGAATCATTAAGGAAAGAACTGGAAAGTTCTATCCGAAAACTAGAAGATGAGAAAGTTGATATTGATATATTGCTGCCATTTTCTATAGGCGACCTGTACTCAATTTATCACGATAGCTTTAGAAATGGAGAAACCCTCTTAAAAAAAGCAATCAAAGAATATAATCAATCGATAGATGGCCTGATAAAGAAGCTAAAGAAAAGACTAAATGACATATTTACACCTATGATTGTTGATGTTTATGTGATTGATCCAGAACCTATTGCTACTGCAATAAGTAATCTTTCGGATACAATTAAAAGTCACAACAAGAAGACAACTACCCTAAACAAGGATCAATACAAGTCAAGAACTGCCTTAAGGCTTAACGAGGTTGGTAAATTTCTTATTGACATTGACTATGATGCTAGAAAAAAAAGAATTAGTGATCTAGAAGCCGAACAGATAAATATTCAAGATAAATGTAATGAGTTAAGTGAAATAATAGAACGATTAGAGTCAAGAATAAATAAACTGAAAGACGAACAACGAGACGAAAGAAAAGGGGCGGAAAAGATAAATGAGTATCTTCATCATTTCTTTGGAAATGGAAATATAAAATTTAAAGCAATTGAAGATATTGATGGCTCTGGGTATAAATTTCGCGTTCTTCGAGATAACGAGATCGCGCATAGTCTAAGTGAAGGCGAAAGAAGCCTAGTTGCATTTTGCTACTTCATGGCAAAACTAGAAGATACAGATACTAAAGGAAAAAATCTAAAGATATGGATTGATGACCCAATATCTAGCCTTGATGGAAATCATATATTTTTTATATTTAGCCTAATTGAAAGCATTATCGCAAAACCTCGCAAAACCGAAGATGGAGAAATTGAATACAAATATGATCAGTTAATGATTTCAACCCATAATCTTGATTTCTTAAAGTACCTCAAGCGATTATCTCATCCGAACAACAGAAATGGAGGTACTGAGTACTTTCTGATTGACAGAGTTGCTAATAATTCCAAAATACTTCTAATGCCTCATTATTTGAAAAGTTATGTCACGGAGTTTAACTTTTTGTTTCATCAGATATATAAGTGCTCAAAAACAATCCCAGATAATATGGAGCATGAGGCATTTTACAATTTCGGAAATAATTTGAGAAAGTTCTTAGAAGCATATCTATTTTATCGCTATCCTTGCCACATCGAAGATAAACTGGAGAAATTGCGTCTTTTTTTTGGTGATGACAACAAAGCTGTAGAAGTATCTAATAGAATGAGTAACGAGCTATCTCATCTAGAAGAAATATTTGACAGAAGCATCAGGCCAATAGAGATACCAGAAATACCTAAGCTCGCACAGTATGTCCTAGATAAAATAAAGGAAAAGGACGAAGACCAGTATGCGTCGTTATTGAAGAGCATAGGCGAAAGTAATGGGTGATAAAGCACATAAAAAACGCATGCACTCGATCATAGTAAAGCCGTGTCGCCTCGCTAGACAACTTTATTTTTCCCGGTGATACGAAGCGTTAGTAAGCGTCTTTGGTGAACAGTGGAGGTAGCTTGAAGAACGAAGAAGTTTCCGATCACCCTATGGCGGTAAAAATGCTGCAGCTTGCTAATTTGGCGTTTCTCGATTACGTAGGAGCTCGATGCTTGCTTCTGAACGAGCATCTTCTGCCGGGTGCCTCTCTGGCAAGTACCGCTGTAGAAAAGTATATAAAGTCAATTCTATTTACGTCGGGAGCTAGAATAAGAGGCCATTTACAAAACTCCCATTTGGCGTCACTGAACAGTTACAAACCGGACCTTTATAAACGTATTTCACCTGAGTTCCTGACATTTTTAATGAATTGTTATCAGTTGAGATATATGGATTCAATCCCAGAAAATTTCAATTTAGTAATTTACGCTAGAGAGACTTTGGCTGAGCTCGATCAGACCATTTTTTGGTTGAGCAGAGGCACAACATTTAGGCGCACTGGAAAACAAGCGCCAACGATGCTCGAAAGAGCCATTGCTAGAAACGATTCAAAAGTGTTGTTAGAAAACTATTTGCTTCTATCAATTCCCAAAGCAAAGTTCCTGTCGCGACAAGACCGAGGATATGCCATGCGCAATCGACCGGATGACGGAATTCTGGAAGCTGAGTACGAGGTTTACGAGAGTCCTATTGACGGAAAATTCTGTCGAGAGGGCTTCATAAAAGAGGGCGAGCGACGATATCGAATAGATAATCGTCGGATAATCACTAACAAACGCTTACAAAGTGATGCTAGTTCACGCCTTTGAAGCGGGAGTTAGTCGCCTATAGTTCTGCGAGAGCATCATATGAATGAAGACCTACCAGCAGAAGCAGTGGAAGCAATAAAGCATTTTCAAGAGCGAGCTGAAAAAGCGATTGTTTTGGAGGACCTTCTAAAAAAAATACCGAGCTCCCTCAAAGAATTGACTTTAACGATCTTCCTTCACTTGAGGCACGCGCCAAGATTTACATAAAAGTTGCACAGGCTAGATACGCAGCGGATGATATTTCTGAGCACGAGCTTGCATTTCATAGATGCTATGCAATCGAGGTTAAGATACACGAAGCAAGGTGGTCCAACGGGCAATACGAAAAACATACTCGGGCCTATATTAAAGAAAAAGTGGGCCGTTGAAGAGTCTTATGAACTTTCTGATGACCAGTGTTGGCCGATATCAGAGGCGCCGGATGAATATAAAGTTCTTTCAAAAGAATACAATTTAGCTATGAAGCAGAAACTGCTAGAAACATTTAGCGAGTTCGGTGCTGACGATTTAAAAGATTTGGACCTTCATGATCCTGACGAGTTCTATAAATTGCACGACGCGGGCAGAGTCGCGGTTTTCCAAAAGGACGAACATACAAAGCTAATATCAATCGCAATCTACTATGAGAATGAAGCAAGAGTTTGTGAGGAAGCTGGTTCTTTCTTGGTTGCGACAGTTATGCTTGGCTCAGCTATCGAGACTAGATTGATTCTGACCTGCTTCGAAAACGAGATTCAAGTTAGGAGGACTTTAGAAATTCTAGGGCTAACGAATCGACTTCTTAAGTCGAAAAATCCATTAAAATGGTCTTTGGATACTTTTATAAAGGTTTGCTCTTCTGCTGACTGGATACCCAACTACGATACTGGAGAATATACTTTTAGCGTACAAGCCATGCTGGAATTCTTGAAAGCTACGAGAAATCAGGTCCATCCTAAGATAAAGGTACAAAACAAAGGGCTGGTGGTGGGAAAAGAACAGTTCAAAGATATAAAATTTGCACACCAACTTCTTTCTTCAACGCTAAACTGGCCTAAAAAATCAAGACAAAGGGACGCCGATAAAGCCGGTGCCTCTGCTTGAGGCGTTACTAGGAAACAACACCAATATGCAAAATACCTTATACATTGCTGAGCCAGTCTTTTCAGAGAAGCTTCAAAATTTCGATGGCGAAGCGGCCTTCCCGCCTATAAAAAAGATTGGAATAACCACAGACCTTCCTGATAGAAGGGAAAAAGAGCTTTTAGGTACACTCAGTCCTGTAAAAATATCAATAGTTAAGGCATGGACCGGTATTGATGCGCGCAAAGTAGAATCAATGCTTCATACGATACTTGATAACTCTCGTCTTGATGGCGAGTATTTCTGGGACGGTAACGAAACTCTGGTAGACGCGGTAACTGATTTCATTGGGGCGTATCATCCTGAAGCCATGGAGGTCGGTGTCTCTGACGAAGCCGATGTAGCTGCTGCTACAGAGGCGGTACAAAAGAAAAATTCGAAGAGAATCTATACCGAGGTCATCCCAAAGCTTGATGAGCTTTCTATCAAATATCACATTACCAAGAGTGGTAAGGGTGTAAGGTTCAAACTTGGAGAGTACTCATTTTATTTGGGTGGTAAAACAGCCGGTCGATACTCATTAACTATATGGTCACGAAACAAGAGCACAGAAGATGCGCTGGCTGACTTTCAGCATTCTCAGGAACTTTCAGCAAACGGGTCTGACGACAGCAGTCGTAGGGCAAGAATCCCAATGAGCAATTTGCAGCTAATTTTGGATTCACTGACAGAATATGTTCAGCAGCATGACGTTTAATAAGGCTAAGCACTGTGACAATTTTTCATTCGCCTTCGCTACGAAGCTTCGCGGCTTGATGTGCGTTATGTTCTCCCATGAATTGAGAAATAGTTTATGAAAGAGATTCCAGTGAAAGCGCAAGCTTACAAGAAAACGCCTGAATTTAACGAAGATACCATCCCAGCGGGTCTACTCAAAGCTCACCAGACTAAGGAGGGAACCTGGGGGAAAATCAATGTTTCTGAAGGGGAGCTCCTTTATCGCATTTTGGAGCCTGTTGTAGAAGAGATCGTACTGTCACCTGATAAATTTGGCGTTGTAGAGCCCACTGTGCTTCATGAGGTTACACCACTGGGCAAGGTTTCTTTTCATGTAGAGTTTTTCAGAGAACCCCTGTGATAGCTCTGCCGACACAGAACAATTAGTTCAAACAAGGACACGTGCGTTAAGTTTCACCAAGAGGAAGCATTTACCCTCAATGGAAAGTTTAAAGTTTTTGGCATTGTCTGGCAGCCTTTCTGCAGTAAGATCAAGTGCTCTGACCCCTTGATTACATGCTCCAGCTTATGATGTTATGCTCGCCGCATCACAACTACAGCAACAAAAAATAATATTAATTAGACACGAGAATATTATGCGACAACTACCATTCATTACCGCCCTCCTCCTGTTAAGTACATCAGCGTCTGTGATCTCGCAGGAAACCGAACACGCCAATCCCTTGATAACAGCGCACGAGGAAAACCAGCCTCTCTTTGGGCTGTATGCCCCTGCGAATCGGCGCGCAACGGGGAATGCGCAGGCACCTGCGCCAAAAACACCGGCGGAGTTAGCTGAAGAATCTCTGACTGTGAAAAACAGTGACTTTCTCTTCGATGGCAGCATGGAAGGCTCAATGGAAAATGGGCTTCCGATTTGGAGAGACTATGTAGAGGCCATGCTCGAGGAAGGGGCAACAATCAGCACGCATCCGATGATTGTCAAAACCGCTAAGATTTCTGATGACTATGATGCCGCCACTCGCAATATTGCACGTCAGCTCGATACTGGCGTGGCTGGGCTAATGTTTGTGACTGTCGAGAGCGCTCAAGAGGTCGAACACGGGCTTCGCGCAATGCGCTATGAGTCCAACGGTGGGCTAAGACCTAATGGCTCGGTTGGCGATGCACCTGCCTATTGGGATATGTCAGACGAGCAGTACAAAGCCAAAGCCGACTTGTGGCCAATCAACCCCGAAGGTGAATTGATCAACTGGACAGTCGTGGAAAGCGAAAAAGGACTAGAGAATGTTCGGGAGATTGCAGCTGTAGATGGAATCGGAGTGCTATGGCCTGGCGCCGGCACCCTGCGCAGACTCTTCTCCACAGTAAACGACAAGGGCGAGCGAATTACCGACGAGGAAGCTTGGGAGAATTCAATTCAACAGGTTCTTGCGGCTTGTAAAGAGTTTGATGTTCCCTGTGGTTTTCCAGCGACCACAAACGATATTGAGATGCGCATGGAGCAAGGCTTTTCCGTGTTCGTCATGTCATGGGGCGAGAATGGTTTTGCTACAATCGACATGGGCAAGCGTGTATCAAGGGGTCAGATCCCTTGATTTGAATCTGCAGAAATTTTCAAAGGAGGGTTCACATTGAACAGCATAATTCAGAAAACTAAAGGGCAATGCCGTTGCGGGCGTGTTGAATTCGAGATTGCTGCAAAGCCATTGATTACGATGGCTTGTCATTGCACCGGTTGTCAGAAAATGACATCAAGTGCGTTTAGTTTGAGCTCACTTTTTCACAGCGTTGCCTTGTCAATCACATCTGGAGAACCTGTTATAGGTGGACTGCATGGCGGCACGCGTCATTTTTTCTGCGATCATTGTATGAGTTGGTTGTTCACGCGCCCCGAAGGAATGAGTGACTTTGTCAATGTGCGATCAACGATGCTAGAAGACTCTCAAAGCTACGAGCCTTTCATAGAATCGTACACAGAAGAAAAGCTCGAATGGGCTGCTACGGGGGCAAAATATAGCTTTTGCAAGTTTCCTCCGCAGGAAAGTTTCCCTGAGCTGCTACAAGAATATGCACAAAAACAAAGTACCACATAGCAAGGGAAAAATTATGGATGCTTTTAGTATTTTCGGTTTGCTCGGCTTTATCTTTGGCATGGCAGCTTTGGCCAAAGTGACCAAATTAGAGAAACAATTGAAGGATCGCAAGCTTATCGACCAAGAGTGATCAAGGGGTCAGATTACTTGATCTATGTTTGAGAAATTTCCCAGAGTTATGAAGAAGGAGTATCGTGAGACTGTTCCGCCTGATCTCAACAATAGTCGTTGTGCTTCTCTTTGAGAACCAGCTCGAAGCCGCAAGCGATATGGACCAATTGCCGGTTCGTGGGGAATGGGAACGCACAGCAGTCGCACCGCTTAGTAACCGTGAAGGTGCATCGATCGCTTGGAACGGGTCCGAAATCTACGTTTTCGGAGGAACTGAGCTTTTATGTAATTCTGGCTCTCTCGCACTATGTCTTGCTCCATCAACCCCACTTTTTGCTAAAGGCGCAGCGGCCTACAACCCATCTACAAATGAGTGGCGGCCTATCGCGAACCCGCCAATTGGAATTATTGATAGTGGTGTTGCTTCAGTTGAAAGCGACATCTTCGCCTTGGTTCTTAACAGTTACGCTAATAGGTCACTACGCTTACTGCGCTACCAGTCGAAACTGGATATTTGGGATGAATTCAATCTGCCTGAGAATACAGTCTCTGCACGTATTGTTGCCTTTGGTACCGATATCGTTCTCTACAAATCCACAGACGAAGACGGACCGGCCACAGACTGGCTACTCGACACCTTGGAAGGTAAATGGGTGAAACTCCCTGATGATCCTCTCGGGCCCGGTTTTAACCGGCAGTACGTAGTACATGAAGACACTCTTTATCTTTTCGACCATGCCTTAGTTCCTTCACCCGGAGGTGAAGACGGGCCCAGTTACCTTCGTGCCGCTAAATTCCAAAATAAGCAATGGTCCGAATTACCTACTGCGGACAGTATCGGTTCAGCACCGACACTTATTTCTGGAGATCAGCTCATTGCTCCAGAGTTGGGTTGTGCTGATGGGGGCCAAACCAATGGCTTTGGCCGATGTATTGCCTATGGTGCTGTATTTGATACTGCAACTGACACTTGGCATGAATTGCCTAATGCTCTTGATCGTGGCAGAAAGGATATTTCATCATCGGGCGGCATAAGTACTACTGGACTTGTACTATATAAAACTGGTTATCCAGCACTAAACGCAGAAACCAACGATTGGTTTATTGTTCCACTGATAGACGGTGATTTTGCTAACGACCGAAGAGTTTGGGCAGTAGGAAATTACGGTTTCGTTTTTGGTGGAGCTAGTTCCGGAATAGATGGAACTGGAAAGCTTCTTAATGACTCATGGATCTGGAAGCCATAATTTTCGTTAATGTTTCGAAATTGCACCGTAAGAATAAATCTGTCTGTACTAAACTTGGGGGCTTTTAAGAAGAGTTCGATATTTGGCTTAGCCAAAACCCTCACCCCTGGGGGGCATCCTGCGGTTTTCTAATTGAGTCTATCTTAGCCCATCGAATTATTAGTTAGCTCCATTGTGGGACACTCTACCTACCAACTATTTCCACTTAGAAAAGCTTGAACGGACTGAGTATCTTGTGAGCAGATACTCACTCATTTTCAGTTTCAAGAGAAAATAGTTTTTCAACCGGCACATTCAAAGCTTTAGAAATCATTAATGATAAAACTATCGATGGAACCATCCGATTAGCTTCTATGGCATTCACTGACTTCCTAGTTATTCCAGCCAACTCCGCTAGTTTTCCTTGCGTCATATTTTCCTGACTTCGATAAAATTTCACTTCATTCTTGAGTGTAATCTTCACTGCTAACCACCCTATCGATCGTATATCAGAAAGAGCGTTAAAAACGCTGTGACACCTAACACTATCGTTACGATGCTTTGAATGATCGAAGCGTTCACTATGCTGTTAGCCGTAAAATAAATTGCCAATGGTATTTGCGAAACAATCATCAGAACGAAAGTAAACCGAAACGCCCTATTAAGGCTCTGCGCTCTAAGCTCATCTTCCAGCACCACTCTAAACACATCTGAACTCGACAAAGTACCCGCTTTCTTTCTAAGCGCAGATAGCCAGGCTATCGAGACGACTATGTAAACAGGAAGTAGCATCATTAAGTTCGTCGTAATATCACCAGCATTAACACCTGCTAGTTGAACTACAGCCACCACGCTCAGCATTAGAATGAGTGCTAGAGCTAGCTGAATACTGCGCCGGCAATATTTTATACAGGCTTCTTCTTGATTAGGGACAACGTTCATCCACCCTTGCTCCTTAAAATAATTATGTAACCTTTAGGTTGCATTACTATATATCGCTCAAATCGAGAATGCAACCCATAGGTTACATTGAGGCGCACTGAAAATGGAGTCATGATCAAGGGGTCAGATTACTTGATCTATGTTTGAGGAACTTTCCGGGGGAGAGATTGATTCAGTATTTGGCTTAGCCAAATACTTCACCCTACGGGCAGCCTGCGGCTGTCTAAAACGCTGCGCGTTTTTTCGAACAGGAGTTAATCTCGACGAGTAAGACAAATTAAAAAGCCCACTTATAGTGGGCTTTTTAATTTGGCGCACCCGGAGAGATTCGAACTCCCGACCAAGTGGTTCGAAGCCACCTACTCTATCCAGCTGAGCTACGGGTGCGTGCGGGGCGTGATTATATAGAAGTCAGCCGCGCAGGTCACTTGATTCTTACGCCCCCTTTACGCTAAAAAGCTCTAGCCAATATCCCTACGGCCAAGTAGACTCCTGCTTCTTTGAAAATATTGCAGTATGTGTTTTTGATGCCACAAGCGTCTATCCACCTTTCCAGCACTATCAATCTATGAACGGAAACCCAACACCGTGTTAATACGTCAATTTTCTATCGCCTCCATTTTAGCTACTTCGTCACAGCTTCTTATCGCCGCCGAGCCTAGTTCACAGTTAACCGAGATTCTCGTGAGCCCAACGCGTGTGGCCAACACCGAGCCAGCAGGGACCTTTGCCTCTACCACTACCCTACTGCGCTTTGACCCTCAGACTGAGATTCAGTCGCGCGGCTTACCCGAAGGCCAGGCCGATATCTCCGTACGCGGCGGACTGTTTGAAAACACTGGCTTCAAGCTTGGGGCCGCCACAATCGTCGACCCGCAAACGGGGCACTACGCCGCCGAGATGCCGATTGACCCGGCGTTATTGTCTACCCCCACGATCTTGACCGGGGGTGACAATGCCTTAGCTGGCTTCAACTCCAACGTTGCTACCATCGAATACAGCGTTCCTGTTATAAAGCAGAGTGCCGAGGTCAACTTAGGCATCGGGACGGATGCCTTGCTGTTCTCTTCTGCGCGCTATGCCGATACCACCAGCTATAACGGCGCTCAGTATGGCTTGCAGATCTCTGGCGCGGCCTCAGAGGGCGAAGGCTCGGTGAGCAATGGCGACCACGAGTACAAGCGCTACAACTTGCAGCTGCAACGCATTGCGGACAACACGCAGTCGGATTTGATTATTGCCTATCAAGACAAATTTTTCGGCTGGCCTGGGGCCTATACCGGTTTTGCTTCGCTGCCAGAGACTGACGAGACGCAAACCACCTTGTTGCTCGCCAACCACCGCAGAACCATAAGCCGTGGCTGGGTGCAGATGTCTGGCTTTTTCCGCCAGCTCGATGACAATTATGATTTTGATCGGCGCAACAAAGAATCAGGGGCGCCTGGCGCTTTTGAGCACAAAACTGAGAACTACGGCTTTGCGGTTGAAGGCTCTGTGGACTTTGCAAAACTCAAATGGGAGTTCAGCGGCCAGCTTTCAAAAGACAAACTGGTTCGCTCGACGGATTTAGACACGTCTAATTTAGATGGCCGTTACTACGGCAGCTTCCGCATCGCTCCTTCGTACGATTTTGCGGTGCCCAATAATCAAACGGTAACTGTTCGCTTCGGTGCGGTTGTCGATGCCTCTAACGAGGACAGCAATGCCACGTCGCCTGTTTTCGATATCACACTCACTACGCCGACTAGCTATGGCCAACGCACTCTCAAAGCCGAGTATGCGGGCACGAGCCAATTGCCCGGCTATACGGCGCTGAACTCAAGCCCGAACGGTTTGTTTGGCGGCAATGCCAATTTGAGCCGCGAAAAAGCCAGGCAGTTTATTGTGACTTTGGCGCAGGAAGGTACTGACTGGATCGCCTCAGCCGCTGCCTTCTACCGTGAAGACGAGAACATTGTGGATTGGACTTATTCGCTCAGCTCAAGCTCGGCCCGACAAGCCAACGCTGTGAATATGGATGTCAGTGGCATTGAGCTGTTGCTACGCAAACAATGGCAGCGCGTAGACCTCAGCTTGGGTTATACCTTCTTAGAGAAAGAGTCTGACTATGGCAGCGCCAATGTCGATGCGAGCTTCTATGCGCTTAACTATGCCCGTGACCGGGCGACGGTGTCGGTGAGCTATCAGCTCAATGAGCGTTATCAATTGCGTTTGGATAATGAGTACCGCAAGCAAGTCGCCAACCCGCTGCGTACCAGCGATGACAATGCGCTATTGATGGCCGCATCGCTTGGCTGGACATCGCCGCAGTTCGAGGAGATCACCGCAGACTTGCGCATCGACAACTTGACCGACGATGACTACCAAGCCTACCCCGGAACGCCAGCGGTAGGCCGGCAAATTAGCTTTAACGTTCGCTACCGCTTCTAAGCTTAATCGACGCTGGCGCTGGTGACTTGCACGCTCACTTGGCCGGCGCTCGGCGCCACGCCTTCGGTGTAGCTCAAGCCAGAATCCACGTCGCCACTCTGCCCTGGGTTTAACAGGGGCAGCACGGCGGCGCGGCCCACTTCCTGGCCATTGATGATGGCACGAAACTCCACACGCACACTGCGCACAGGCATTGGAGACGTATTCTGCGCTCTTGCCACTAAACGCCCCTGCGCCGTCACATAGGCTTGCACGCTAATGTATTGCCCGGGGTTGTCCGCCACATCCAATTGCATAAACGCCGAACGTGAACGCTCTCCGATCGCCCCCTGCGCTTCGGCTGCAATTTGATAATACTGTTTGGCAGCCGCACGGTCGTTGCTCTGCAGTGACAGGTCACCCAGTTCAGTCATGGCCAAGGCCGTGGGCAGCAGTTTAATACTCGCTTGCAAATCACGGGTGGCGCGTTGCTGCTGACCTTGTCGTGAATAGGCCACCCCGCGCCCCAAGTAGTAATCGAAATAATTAGGGTCTCGTTCTATGGCCCGGTCATATTGATTCACTGCTGCTTCATAGCGCCGCTGATAGACTAAGATGTCAGCTTGCAGACCGATAAAGCGCGCCTCATTGGGCACAAGACTAAGGGCGGTGTCCAAACGGCGTGAGGCCTCTTCTAAGCGGTCCTGGGCAATTAACTGTTCAGCCTCGTCGAAGGCATCATAAGCAGGCTTAGACTCGCGCAGAAATTGCATGGCCTCTTGATAACGCTCTACACCGAGCTCCCCACCCGTAATGCCCTCGGCGCGCAGTTCGGCGACCAACACGCGATTGTTCTGCACGCGCTCTTGTGAAGGTGGGTGGCTCGCAAACAAGCCATCCAACCAATTGCTAGCCCCCTGCCCTTCGGAGAGCCGCACGAAGGTCTCTTGCAAGCTAATGGCGGCGGCAGGGTCATAGCCCGCCTGCGCCATATAGCGAATGCCATAGGCATCGGACTCACGCTCTGCCTCGCGGCCATAACGCTGAGTTAATAGCTGTGCGCCTAGCTGCGCCCCGCCCACCGCATAATCGGCATAGTCACTGCCTTGCACCGCGATTGCGCCGACCACCATGGCCCCTTGCAATAACATGCCGCGCTCCATAGCTTGCGCTCCATGCCTTGCCGCCGCATGCACGATCTCGTGCCCGAGCACGGCCGCCAGCTCGGCCTCGCTTCCCAGCTCCACTAACAGCCCTCTGTTGACGGCGATCTTGCCCCCGGGCAAGGCCCAGGCGTTGGGAACGGAGTTATTGAGCACCACAAATTCATAGGGCAGCTGCCTATCACTAACGGCCGCCAAGCGATTGCCTACTCCCTGAACATAGGCAGTCAGTTGTGGGTCCACACTCAACTCACCGCCTTGCCCCTGTTGCGACGGTAAATACTGCTGTTGGCCGATCGTCAGTTCGCGCTGCTCGGAGATAAAGCTAATCTCACGCTGGCCGGTGACGGGGTTCACGGCGCAGGCGCCTAATGTGGCTAACAACACACCGCCGATGAAGGCTTGTACCGCTTTGCTTTGAAATACTGTCATTGTGGAGCATCCTTTCCTCTGCAAGAGCTTTCAGTGTAAAACGACCACAACCCCGCTGACTAGTCGGCGACTTTGCATATTTAGGCTATGCTTGTGACAGGATCAACAAAAGGAAGAAGTTTATGCGCGAGCGTTGCAGCTGGGCTGGGTCAGACCCACTATACGTGGCCTACCATGACACGGAATGGGGAGTCCCCGTGCATGATGAACGGGCATTGTTTGAGTTTTTGAGTTTAGAGTGCCAGCAGGCAGGGCTGAGCTGGATCACCGTCCTGCGCAAGCGCGAACACTATCGCAAACGCTTTCATAATTTCGACCCGAAGAAAGTGGCGAAGATGAGTGATGCGGATATCGAGGAGCGCCTTCTAGACACTGGCCTGATTCGCAACCGACTCAAATTGTACTCCCTGCGCAGCAATGCTATTGCCTTTCTGGCTGTGCAAAAAGAGTTTGGCAGTTTCGATCAATACATTTGGTCCTTCGTCGGTGGCAAAGTGATCGACGGCAAACGTAAAACCATGGCCGATGTGCCTGCAACCTCCCCGATAAGCGATGCGTTATCGAAAGACCTCAAGAAGCGCGGCTTCAAATTTGTGGGCTCGACGATCTGCTATGCCCACATGCAGGCCACCGGCATGATTAACGATCACGTCAGCAGCTGCTTTCGCTACCAAGAAGTCAAAAAATTGCGCACCCCATAAGCCTGCGCCTTACAGCGCAGGGCTCGATCGATCTAGGCTGCCAACATCCAACAGGGGCGATGCATCGATATCGCCCGCATCCATCATTTCAGCAACGCGCTGCAATGATGCCAATATCATACTGCGCTCCCAATCTTGCAGGGCGCCAAACTGACGCACGAAGGTATCCTGCAAAGGCTCGGGGGCCATTTCCAACACGGAGATGCCCTCGTCAGTCAGGCGGACACTGACTTTACGCTTATCGAGTTCAGAGCGTTCGCGCTTCACTAGGCCCGATTTTTCTAACCGGTCCAAAATAGACGTTAATGTCGCTTGGCTAAGACTGATGTTATTGGCCAACTCACTAATAGTAGAAAGCTTATTGTCTCTTACCACCTTCAAAAGAATGAGTTGTGACGAGGTTAGCCCCGACATTCGCGTCACTTGTCGAGAATGCAAATCGGTGGCACGAATCACCCGCCTAATCGCTTTTAACACTTGTTCAAATTCAATTTCATTTTGGCGTCTAACAGGGCCCGTCAAATTCGACGCAGGCCGCGTTAATGCTTGGCTTGCAGCAGATTGTTTATCTGTTTTCAACATACACCTCGAGTACTTACATCTAATTTTATTTAGACATCAAAGTATTATTTTGTTAGGATGCGTTCCGATATTGGAAGCGTATCACATTAATTTCGTTATTATTTTTGCAATATAACTTCATTAATACCGACCCAAACACACCAAGGAGATGGCGAGAAAATTTAGATAGCCAATTATTTATTATGAATAGTTTTCAAGAGGGCATTAGCTCTCAAGAAAGACCACGACAAAAACTTACTATCCGCAATCCCAAACCCACTGACGCAATTTCTGTGCACAATTTAATTCGTGCCAGTGCATTCGTGGATGATAACTCCCCTTACCTTTACCTGCTTGTGTGCTCGCATTTTGCGAAAACTAGCGCTATCGCTGAGCGCAATGGTGAAACAGTGGGCGTTATATCTGGGTATATCCCACCCGAACAACCTGACACGCTCTTTGTCTGGCAGGTCGCCGTTGACCCTATGATGCGCCGCCAAGGTTTGGCACGCACCATGCTGAAGTCAATGCTGCTTGGTGAAGCGTGTAAGAACGTTCGATTTATCGACACTACCGTCACAGCAGACAACAGTGCCTCGCGCAGACTCTTCACAAGTTTTGCCAATAAGCTCGACTGTCCTCTCAATGAATCCGTGATGTTCGATCGCAAAGAACACTTCTTAAACCTTCACGATTCAGAGCACTTATTGCGCATTGGACCATTCTCAATTGCGCCACTCGCAAACGAAGAAACTAATAATCCTACAAAAGAGCTGGAGACATCGTAATGACTGACATATTTGACGAACTAGAATCAGAAGTACAGAGCTATGCACGAGCTTTTCCGGTGACTTTCAACCGCGCAAAAGGCAGCTGGCTATACGACCAAGAAGGCAAGGCCTATCTCGACTTTCTAGCAGGCGCTGGAACACTGAACTACGGCCACAACAATGAGAACATTAAACAATCGTTGCTAGACTACATCCAAGCCGATGGCATTACCCATGGCCTGGACATGCACACAGATGCAAAAGAGAACTTTCTCAACACCTTCAACGATTTGATTCTAAAACCGCGCAAGTTGCAATATAAAATGCAATTCACAGGGCCTACTGGCACTAATGCGGTAGAAGCGGCACTTAAAGTAGTGCGTAACGTCACTGGCCGTTCGAACATTGTTGCCTTCACCAATGGCTTCCATGGTGTGTCACTTGGCGCAATGGCTGCTACAGGTAACTCTCACCACCGTGACGCCGCGGGCATCAGCCTACCAGGCGTAACCCATATCCCTTTTGATGGCTACGGCGGTCAAGACATCGACTCAATCGCTTTGCTTGATACTTTGGTATCAGACAACTCTAGCGGCATGGACAAGCCTGCGGCGGTGATTGTTGAGACGATTCAGGGCGAAGGTGGCTTGAATGTCGCTCGCAAAGAATGGTTACAAAACCTAGAGAAAGTGTGCCGCAAGCACGAGATCCTCTTGATTGTTGACGACATCCAAGCAGGCTGTGGTCGTTCAGGTCGTTTCTTCAGCTTCGAAGAAGCCGGCATCAAGCCAGACATCGTCACGCTGTCTAAATCATTGAGCGGTTATGGCTTGCCATTCGCCGTAACACTGATCAAGCCAGAGCTCGATACTTGGAAGCCAGGTGAGCACAACGGCACTTTCCGCGGTAACAATCACGCCTTCGTCACTGCGGCGAAAGCCCTTCAGCACTATTGGGCAGATGATAAGTTCCAAACTGAAGTGCAATTGAAGGTTCGTCAGCTAGCGACACGCTTACAGCGCATCGCCAAAGCCTACGACCCATCATTGATCACAGCGAAAGGTCGCGGCTTCATGCAAGGGCTTGAGTTCAATAGTGGCGATCTTGCTAGCCGAGTCTGCCGTGAAGCGTTCTCACGCGGTTTGATTATCGAAACGAGTGGTTCCGAAGGCCAGGTAGTCAAATGCCTATGCCCATTGACCATCACTCAGGACGAGCTAGAGCAAGGCCTAACGATTCTCGAACAATCTGTTGCCGCTGTATTGCTTGTTGAACTTAGCATCGCATCATAAGCAAAGGATTCAAGAATGATTGTTAGAAACCTGAAAGACTGCGAAAACTCCGAGCGCTGCGTGCGCTCGGAGACGTGGCAGAGTGTGCGCATGTTGTTGGCTAACGACAAGATGGGCTTCTCTTTCCACATCACTACCATCTTTGCCGGCACGGAAACCCATATGCATTATCAACAGCATTTGGAATCTGTGTATTGCATGTCTGGCAAAGGGCGTATCAAGAATCTTGCAGACGATAGCGTCCATGAGATTAGCCCTGGCACGCTCTACATTCTCGACCAGCATGACAAGCACATCTTGTATGCCGAAGAAGAGTTGAGCTTGGCCTGTGTGTTCAATCCGCCGATTACTGGCAAAGAAACGCACAATGCCGATGGTTCCTATCCTTTAGTAACGGAGTAACCAGCGCAGCAATTACGCTCAGTAACAATTGCAGGGAGTCACCATGCTGTTAAGTTTTATCATCTGCCTTCTTGCCTTTGTTCTGATCGGCGTTAGCGCCGCTCGCAAGAGTCGCGGCACCAGTCGCGACTACTACCTTGCAGACCAAAGCGTTCCTCCTTCCCTCGTAGGCCTTTCCGCCGTTGCCACCAACAATAGTGGCTATATGTTTATTGGCGCCATTGGCTATACCTACGCCACCGGGCTCGCCTCAATCTGGTTAATGATCGGATGGATTGCGGGTGATTTCATGGCATCCCTATACGTCCACCACAAACTCCGCGCCGCGGCCGCCAAATCGGGCGAATCGAGTTATGCTGGCATGTTGAGCAACTGGGGTTTTGGCCGTCACTACTCGACCCTGCGCCGTGCAGCGGCCGTAGTCACCCTTCTTTTTCTATTGGCCTATGCCAGTGCGCAGCTTATTGCTGGCAGCAAAGCCCTCAGCGTCTTATTCGACTGGCCCATTTGGGCTGGGTCTGTGCTTGGTGCCATCATTGTCGTGGCCTATTGCTTCTCAGGCGGCATTCGCGCCTCAATCTGGACAGATGCCGCCCAATCGGTGGTGATGGTCTGCGCTATGGCCTTATTGCTTGTCGTAGGGCTCAACGCGAGTGGCGGTTTTGCCGGCGCTAGCGAGCAAATGGGCGCCATCGATCACTTTCTCGACTGGTACCCCCAAGACCTGCCTTTCCCCGGCTTAGGAGGCGGCATCTTATTCGCCGCAAGTTGGATGTTTGCAGGCCTATCAGTCATCGGGCAGCCCCATGTCATGATCCGCTTTGCCTCTTTGAGCAATGCCGATCAAATGCGTCGCGCCCGCACCTATTATTACGTCTGGTTCACAGTATTTTATTGCATGGCCATTGGCGTTGGCTTACTAGCGCGCATCCTACTGAACAATCCGGCAGAGTTTGATGCTGAGCTCGCATTGCCCACGATGGCGCTGGAATTGCTTCCTGGCCCATTGGTTGGTTTGGTATTAGCGGGGATTTTCGCGGCCACTATCTCGACCGCAGACTCGCTCATCTTGAGCTGTTCATCTGCCCTGAGTAACGACTTACTAAAACACAAAATCGAATCGACCTTCCTGATCCGGCTATCGACTCTTGGGATGACGGCCATCGCCTTGGCGCTGACCTTTAGCGAAGAACAGAGTGTGTTTGCCCTGGTGATCATGGCTTGGTCGGCACTAGCCAGCGCCTTCGCACCACTATTGCTCGTCCTATGTTTTGGTCAACGACCCAGTGAAAAATTAGCCTTAACCATGATGATCTCAGGCTTACTAGTGGCTATTATCTGGCGCTGGGCGGGTTTGGCGGGCGCCGTCTACGAAGGCATGCCAGGCATTCTCTTTGGCTTATTGGTATTTGCTGTTGGCAGCCGCCTAAGCAAGCCTGCCGAACCCCTAGGGGCCGGCAGCGAAGCTTCTTAGTCGTCTTGACTAGACCCGTTAAGCTCTTCTAAGGCGAGCCGGTTTAATTCCGCCTCGCCTTTTTGAAACACCACTTTATGCAACATCTGCGTGAGCGACTCTTTGAAAGTATCCGGGTGCAGATAGCCACACGCGGCGCCATCTTTTGCATCCAACGAACGCCTCTTCAAGTCTTCGCGATGATCCTCAGTCACAATGATCACCGGTGTTGCCGCACGTAACGGGCTACTCTTTTCAATGGCACGCAATCGGTACAGAAACTGATCACGAGGCTTCTTATAATTGTTCCAACCAGTAATCACGCATGAGAGCTTATTCGTTAAAAAACCTAAACCCCGATCGTATTGCCGAATCGCATCCATGGCATTGGATTCATTATAGGTATTGATACTGGTATAGAGCCCAGTGGCGCCAATCTCAGCAGCGATTTCATCTACCAGTTTATTGTCTAGGTCATAGACCAAGATAACGGGCTTAAAACTCATCCTCTAACCTCTTATTGTTCTTAACGCAGCAATTGGCCGCCGTCCACGTCCACCGTGGTGCCCGTAGCATAGCCATTATTCATCAAATAGATCAATGCACTTGCCACCTCTTCCGGGCGTCCAACGCGTTCGATTAGCTGCCCCTTCACCATGCCCGCAACTGCCATATCGCGCTTATCTCCAAGGCCGTCAAATAAAGCCGTATCGATAATCCCTGGCGAGACGACGTTGACACGAATGGGAGCAAGCTCAATAGCCAAACAACGCACGAGATTCTCCACCGCCGCACCTACACAGCTCAACACGGAGCTGTTGGCTTTGAGTTTGCGCGCTGGGGCGCCACTGACCAAGGTGATCGAGCCCGCTTCAGCCATAAAAGGCACACCGCAACGTACGACTTTCGAATAACCCCATAGTTTGCCGAAGGCTTCTTGAAATTGCTCGTCCGTTTGTTCCACAAAGGGCTTCAAGGTGCGGCTTGCGCCGGTGGCAGCAGAGACCAAATGATCGATCGTTCCGACTTCTTTGAAAAGCGCCTTAAGAGCCTCTTGATCATGAGTATCGGCCGAGACGATGCTCACACCCTCACCTAATTGTGCGCGTGCTTTTTCGATATGCGTTGCCGAGCGGCCAACTGCCCAGACTTTCGCACCTAGTTGCGAAGCAGCCGCTGCCGTCGCCAGACCGATGCCCGATGTCCCACCGATTACCACTACATTCTTACCGTCTAAGCTAGTTGTCATTGCATTACTCATACTCACTCCCCCATAGTTTCAATAGCGTGTCTTGGCGTTTCCCACAAATTTCGAGATTGTCACACAATTTGCGGTACGCCAAAGGCTGCGAATGGTACCATAGTTCCACATTCACTCTTGCCAAGCTCCGCCTTTTTGATGGGTTTTCTGCTGCAAACGCTTTACCGCAGATAACATTACTGGCATGGTTAGCGGGCACTCGTTCGGTATTGGAGATCTAAATGCTAAGACCTGTTCTACTTATTGGCCTTTGTTCTGCGATTAGCGCATGCGGTACTTGGGTTAACGTCACAACGGCAGGCGAGCTAGTTTCAGTCGCAACACCAGCGCAAGTCGAAAACTGTACTCGCATCGGTAGCAGCACTACCAATGCCTTGAGCGAAATAGTTTTTGTGGAACGAGGCACTGCTAAATTGCAACAAGAGCTGATCGACTTAGCACGCAATGAAGCTGGCGATATGGGCGGCAATCGTATAGTAGTAGAAACACCAATTACTGACGGCAGACAAAGTTTTGGGGTTTATAGCTGCCCCTAAAAACAGCAATGTTTTTAGCACAACCAAAACGTCACAATAATAAAATGAAAACCTGTAGAACATTTGCAGGGCGTTAGGAAGTTTAGGACAGATGGACAAAAAACTTTTGGCTCTGAGCCGTTGGTTTGCGACTATCCCCTTGTTGGTCTTGCAAGTGCGATGGCTAGTATTGACTCTTTTACTAGCCTCTACCGCATTCATGATCTATGGGGCATATACCCACACCTCGCTCGACATGACCATTGATAGCTTCATCGATCAGGATGACCCTGCCATTGAAGCGCTCAATGAGTTCCGCGAACAGTTTGGCAGCGATGACTCCGTTTTCTTAGTCTATCGTGCCCGCGATGGTGATGTATTCTCCACAGAATCCCTCAATGCAATTGCGCAATTGACCGACGATTTAGAAAACTGGCAAAGCCTCGACCCCGCCACCCTTCCTGAAGAGGTTAATGGCGTCACCGTCGATGTCTCCGAGCTTGGCAAGATCCGGCGCGTGCAATCTTTAAGCAATGTTCGAATACAACGCAGCGATGCCGACACCCTGCGTTCTGAACGCCTCATTCCCAACCCTCTACCCAGCTCCGCAGCAGCGATGCAAGCTATGCGTGAGAACGCCATGAGCGAAGATGACTACCGTTTACTGTTTTTTTCAGCCGACGGGCAGTACGCCGGCATCATGATTCAAACGATTTTTGGCGCAGAGCCTATAGAAGGGTTCACTCCGCAGATCGATTCTTCGTCGATCTCGCTGGACAGCAGTTTCAGTGCCTTTGACGACCCAGACAACTTTACCTTGAGCTTTGATGAGAGCGCAGAGGTCCAAGATATTCCGTTCCAAGTCGTCGACATGTTTGCCTATAGTCGATTTTTCAATGCGTTAAAGGCTGCCTATACCCCGTATGAATCCACGCTAGAGTTTTACCCTGTTGGCAACCCACCGATGATGGAATTTGTTAACCGCACGATGGAACAACTCGTTCTATTAGCGGCGGTGATGATCGGTATTTTTGTGGCTTTGCTCTGGGCGCTGTTCCGTTCACTTAGCGCCGTAGTCTGGCCCATCCTCACTATCGCGCTCAGCCTAGCTTGGACATGGGGCGCCACCTCTTGGATGGGCGTCGCCCTCTCCACCATGGTGTCGTTAACGTGCCTACTGATCTTCGCCGTCGGAATAGCCGATTGCGTGCACGTGATGAGCGCTTATTTCTCTTTTCGGCGCGAGGGAGAAAACCACGAAGATGCCCTGTATAGCGCTTACGAAAAAACTGGGCTGGCGATTTTTATCACGACGATCACAACCATGGCAGGCGTATTAGCCCTTAGCTATTCAGACTTACTGCCAATTCGTGTATTCGGTGTGATGTCCGCGTTGGGCGTGTTTATGGCGCTGTTTTTCACGATGGTGCTCCTGCCGATTTTGCTCAGTGTTTGGCACCCAGGCAACGAGCAATCTAAAAGGACCGCGTTCAATCGCCTAGTCAGCCTGTGGCAGTCCCTTTCAATGCCGCAGAAGAGCGCCGCGTGGCTCGCCTATGCTGCACTGATCTTTAGCACCCTAGGTTTTGTCATTGGCGCCTATGTGGCACTGGTCACCTTGCTTACGGTCATAGTGATTACTTGGCAGCACGCCATATTGCAGAGCGTTCCACGTATAGTTGCAAGACGGCCAGCAGGAGTCTTGGCTATCTTTGGCGTGTTGCTGGCCCTATGTCTATATGGCACATCCCAAGTGCGTATCGATACCAATATTTCAGAGCTAACGCGAGAAGGCAGCGACATGCGCGTCGCCTATGCGGTAGTGGATGAGAATATGGCGGGGGCGCAAAGCATGGAGATCATGATCGACACTGGCGTTGCCGACGGCTTGTTAAACCCTGACCTTCTTAAGGCGGTCGATACGCTGCAGGCGCGCATTCTCGAGCGTTACCCAGAGCAAATATCGCGCACCCACTCCTTGGCCAATATCGTCAAGGACACTAATCAAATCATGAACAATGATGACCCGAATTTTTACCAAGTCCCTGACACTGAAGCCATGGTGTCCCAGCTACTTTATCTATTCAACAGCGCCAATCCAGATGACCGTCGCGCGTTGGTCTCCGATGACTATAGCCGCTCACACATCACCATCAATGCCTACAACGCCGGGTCTTATCAATACCAACAGTTCTTCGATGAGCTCGCCGTTGAAATCGAGACGAGCTTTGCGGGGCTGCAATCGCAGTTTCCCGCACTCAATGTCGAAGTCACAGGATCTATTCCCCTAATGATGCGCGCGACAGACGAGATCGCCCAATCGCAATACAGCAGTTTCCTATTAGCACTCGGCGTGATCTGCGTCATCATGATGCTGACTCTTGGGTCGATACAGGGCGGTTTACTGTCAATCATCCCGAACATTCTGCCAGCCTTGCTAAGCTTTGGCTTAATGGGCTTGCTCGATATTCCACTGGATACCGACACTTTAATGATTGCACCGGTCATCATTGGCATCGCCGTCGATGATACTATTCATTTCATGACGCATTATCGGCTCGAGCTGATTCGTACCCGCAGCATGGCGTTAGCGCTCGAAAGCACTATTGCTGATGTAGGCAAAGCGGTGATGTACACTACGATGGTCTTAGGCTTGGGCTTTGCTATTCTTAGCTTCTCAGACTACCTGGGCATGGCGAAAATTGGCTTCTTCGGCTCACTGGCTATTTTCGTTGCCCTGCTAAGTGATTTATTCTTGATCCCAGCACTATTACACGTATTCAAACCCGACTTTGGGGTAAAAGACGCTGACCGCTCCTTTGCACCGGTACAAAGCAGCCCAACAGCGCCATTGCAGCAGACACCAGGAGATATGGCATGAGAGTACTGCCACAACTGTTCAACTCGCCAAAGCGCGTACTCGGCCTTAGCGCCCTACTGGCGTTAGCACTATTGCACAGTAGCACCGCATTAGCCCAAGCGAGTGCCCGTGAAATACTCGAGAAAGTGGAAGACGCACAGCGCTCCACCACCGATTCGGCCTTCAATCGCATCCAACTATCCAGCTGCCAATTTGGTGTGCGGGACAATCAAATTACTTGCACCGAACGAGCCCGCGTCAAAGCTTTAGAATCTGTCGGTGTTAACTTTGGCCCAGAAAACAAAGACACTCGCAGTGTCACCGTAGTTCTAGAGCCTCCCGCTGAGAAAGGCATCGGGATGCTCAGCGTCACTTATGACGATTCAGACCTAGACAACGAAACTTGGCTGTATCTTTCCGCCCTTGGCACGGTGAAACGCATCGCCAGTGGCAACTCCGATGACGATACCGAACCGGCTTCTATTTTTGGTTCTGAGTTTACGACGGAAGACCAAGATACAGGCAAACTCGATGAGTACGCCCTGACGCTTCTCGAAGACGGCGTAGAAGCCGGCCGAGATGTTTGGATTATCGAAAGCATCCCGAATGAAGAGCGCGCTCGTAAGACGCGCTATGCACGCACAGTGCAGTACATCGACAAAGAACGCTTCGTGGCACTGCGCGCTGACCTCTATGATCAACACGGAAGAGAGATCAAACGCTTGTTAGCGTCGCGCGTCGAACTGATTAATGATGTATGGGTCGCGCGCTCGCTGACGATGATGAATCTAGTGAGTAATCGCCTGTCGAATATGGCAATCCTCGAGATCAACACTGGCATCGACGTGCCAGAAGACTTTTTAAGTCAGCGCACCCTCACCGATGTAGCCTTTAGAGAAACGGAATTACAAAAACTGCGGGAGCAGATCAACTGACGTGAGCTGTTCTAACGTTCTACGCCCCAGCAACTTAGCGCTATGCTGCGCACTGGCCTGCGCCCCCGCGACTGCACAAGACGCGTTGGACAATCTCGATGGCCTGAGCTTCGACAACATCGGTTTCGATGACGCATTCTTCGAGACTGAGCAAGACAGCACTCCCGCATGGCTAGAGCCTTTTAGCTTTCGCCTCAGCCAACAAGTCTTCGCGCAAGTTAACTCACATGGCACCGAGCTCGCCGATGGCAGCATCTATAACAAGCCCGCCAAAACAGAAAACAGTCGCTTTAGCCTCTTAACCCGCTATCAGAATCCTTTCGCTGCAGGTTGGCTTCTTCAAGCCAGTGCGCAAGCAAAGGTTTATTGGCCAGGAGATTATGAGTACCGCGCCAATGATCGCAACATTGATACGGAGTTCCGCCTCAATGAGTTTTTTGTTCAGCGTAGCAGCGACGACAATAGCCTGAAACTAGGCGCTCAAACGGTCGTCTGGGGCGAGAATATTGGCAACTCGGTGCTCGATGTCATTAACACGAGCGAGTTTCGCGATTTAACCATCATCGATATCGAAGATGCGCGGCTCAATCAATGGCTAATGGTGTGGGATCACTTCGATGACAATCGACAGATCTCCTCGTTCGTCAATCTTTACCCCGGGTTCAACCCGGCCCCTGTCAGAGGCAGCCCGTTCTTTTTTGAACCCGCCTTCAATCTCACCGACTACCGTCGCGACAAAGCACTATTCGAAATTGGCTCACAAGTTCGCTGGAGCATTACCGGCAGCGACATATCAATAATGGCGGCCTATTTGTACGAAAACCAACTGCATTACTCAGCCCCGAGCAGTGGTGTTGGCGACGCAGAATCTGAAGCCAGCGATTACCTTTTATTAGGTTTCTCTGCCAACCGCGCGATAGGAAAGCTGCTATTGAATCTCGACATCGCTTATAGCCACGACATTTTAGTCGATGCGCTTTGGTCCCCAATTTTGTCGGCTTCAGACCCCGAAGTAGTCACGGTCCCTATGAAAAAATTGGGGGCTACTGCGGGTTTGGAGTATGCCATCGACAATGACCAAAACATCATCTTAGGCGTGAACGCTGAATCGCTCTTGAATAAAAACGATCGCCTTGGGAAGGATCAAACCTTGCTCGCAGATGTCACCACCGGCAATGTGTTGCTGCGTTACTCCAACTCGATGCGCAATGGTGACGCACAGCTGGCTGTGACGATACAGAGCGCGCTTGATGCGGCGTCACTGCTTGCAAGCGTCTCGCTCAACTACACCCTCACGGACAATCTTGCGGTGATGAGCCAGATTATTGCGACGCGCGCGGATAATGACTCCGCGCTGGCCGTGCTAGATGAGGATTTACGCATGGGCATGACCCTAACATGGTCGTTCTAAACCCTTAATACCTATTGGGCCCATCGTAAGTTTCAATATCAAATTCTTTTTCCCAATTAGCGACGACAGTGGCGACCGAGAGATCTCCCGCCACATTGACACTGGTGCGTGCCATATCTAATGGCCGATCGAAAGGAATGATAAAGCCCACTACGACTGCTATTTGTTCTGGTGACATGCCGATGGCGCCCATCACTGCCGCCATCAAAAACACCGAGGCGCCAGGGACCGCCGCCGTACCGATAGAGACTAGGGTCGTCGCCCCCATCACGATGAGATAATCACCGAAGGCTAAGTCAATGCCAAAGGCCTGTGCCGCGAATACCGAGACGATCCCCACATACAGAGCAGTACCATCCATATTGATGGTCGCGCCCAACGGGATCACCGTCGTCGCCACGACAGGGCGTATGCCTAAATTACGTTCGGCCACGGCCATAGTGACCGGCATAGTCGCGGAGCTGGACGAAGTCGAGAAGCCAACCAGCATCGCGTCACGAGCCCCCCTGAAGAACTGGATGGGGCGAAGCTTTAGAGCAAAGCGCATCAAAGAGCCATGAACTAGGAACACATGCAAGAAACAGCCTAAGAACACCGCCGATGCTAGACGCACTACATCCAATAGCGCCAAGACGCCTTGTGTACCCGACACCCAAGCGATCAACGCAAACACTCCAAATGGGGCCACTTCCATCACCCAACCGGTGATCTTCAGCATGATCTCAGAGGCCGCATCTACGAGATCAGCCACGGGTTTAGCCTTATCACCAACGATCAAACCAGCGATCCCTACTAGCATGGCAAAGAATATAATGGCGAGGATATTGCCCTCGGCGAGCGCCGCCATAGGGTTCTGCGGGACGATGCTCATTAGTCGTTCAGTGAGCGGCATAGCCTCTTGCACTACACCCGGTACCGCTGAGGATAGGTCAACGTCAGCGCCAGGCTGTAATATCACCGCGAGAATAATGCCAATGGTGATGGCGAAGAAGGTGGTCATCATATAGAGCCCCAGAGTCATAATGCCCAGAGAGCCTAGTTTTTTGGGGTCGCCCATCGCAATCACGCCAGAGACTAGCGTGAAGAATATCAATGGCACCACCACCATGCTGATTAGGCGGACAAAGAGATCCCCTATCCATTTGATCGAGACCGCACCCTCGCCCCAAAGACTACCGACGATAACCCCCAGCACCAGCGCCAAAATAATTCTTTTCCAAAGGGATATTTCGAACCAGGCGCGTAACATGCTGAACTCCTAGGGTTAATCTGTTTTGTTTTTAGTGGCGTAGTGCTGACATTAATTATTGAGCGTATAGAAAAACTTAGCTTAGTGCCAACTCTTTTATAGCACTGGAAAAGGGATAAAACAGTTCGAATGTGCGACAATGCGCGCCCAACTAGAAATCAGCAATAGGCATAGGCAAGTAGTATGGCAGAGTTAAAGCCAGCGTGGATTGAAGGGAAAGTCGCGGCGAACACCCACCGCACGGAAAACCTCTTCTCGCTGCAAATTGAAGCCGACGTGGCTCCATTCGAAGCAGGGCAATACACTTCTCTCGCATTGGATATCGACGGCAAACGGGTCGGACAACCCTATTCGATACTTAGCGCACCAGGAGAGCGTCCCTTAGAGTTCTTCTTCTACACCCAACTCGACGGCCAACTCTCCGCACGCTTGGCCACTTTACAGGTGGGAGACTCCGTCTTCGTCCAACAACTTCCCGAAGGCGCCTTTACCCTGAACAATGTCCCGCAAGGCAACGATTTGTGGCTACTAGCGACAGGGACTGGCGTTGCGCCGTTTTTATCCTTACTCAAAACAGACGAAGTGTGGCAGCGTTTCGAGCACGTGATTCTGGTCTATGCCGTGCGCCAATGGAATGATATTGCTTACAGTGGGCTGATCGATGCGTTAAAGAAAGACTACCCCGAGCGCTTTCGCTTTGTCCCCTTTGTCAGCCGCGAGAAAGTTGACGACACCATACACGGACATATCCCCGCCAGTATTACTAATGGCACTATCGAGAGAGTGGCCGGCAGAGTCCTATCGCTCAGTGATTCCCAAATTATGCTCTGCGGCAATCCAGGCATGGTGCAAGACGCCTTAGTAGCGCTTGAACAGAAAGGCTTTAGTCGCAGCATCGATGGCAAGACTGGTCAGATTACGCTTGAAGCCTATTGGTAGAAAGAAAGGGTTGCAGCGCGCGCCACAACCCTTTCTTTTGCGCCTATGCACTTAGCATAAGCAAGCGCTCATCAAGCCCCCGGCGTCCATTCAATGGATGCCCAGAACTGGCGCCCCCATGGAGTGGAAAGGCGCGACTCGAACCCTCCTAGAATCCCCATGCGTTGCGGCCTTACGTCGAACATATTGGTAATACCCACGCTCACAGTAAACTCACTATCGAGATACTGATCTAAGATCATGGCGTAGCGTGCATCCACTCGCACCTCTCCTTCGATCTTACGCGGGGCCACCCAGCCTTGGCTGTAAAAGTCCACGATCTGATCATCAAAGATCACGTCATGCCAGTAATTGGCAGAGATCGATGCGCTTTGCTTGTCGCGGAACCAGTTCAAACGCAGGTTTGTTTTCACTTTGGGTAATGGCGGCACAATCCCCGTGTTGCCATTTTGATAACCAAGGGCATCTTTCACGCCGCCGAACAGATCCTCGTACTCATAGGTGGTGTAGTAGGTGGTCTGTAAAGTTGTTGTGAACGAACCCCAGTCGTTGGTATCGAAACTGTACTGCGTTTTCAGATCCAACAAATCAATCCATACAGAACTGATATTGGCGGCCTGGGTGTACACTGTGCGCACCGAGTTATCGGGATAGCGCACCACCGGGTTGCCAGACTTTCCGGCAATACTTGCCAAATAGGCGTCGGCGGCAATGCGGCTGGCAGACCCAGGTGTTGGATCATAGTTCGCCTCTGTATACCCAGACTGCGCTAGGAACTGATTGAACTGGTTAGCCACTGTGTCTTGGCTCGTCAGAGTACGAATACGATCAACATACTCGATCTCTTGATAGTCCAAAGACACGCTCAAACCATCCAGTGCGCCCGTCGGCTCCCAAGTCACACCCAAGTTCTGTATTGTCGAGGTTTCTGGTTGCAGGTTGGGGTTACCCGATGAGCACACTGTCGCGCCAACTAAAAGGGTGTTGGTCATATCATCCACGCCGCTGAATAACTCCCCACAGTTTTCATCAGGAATGAAAGGTCGTGCCTGGGTTGGAGTTGGAGCCAAGAAGCTCTCCCCCCACGAGGCACGCAGCGCGACCGAGGCAAATGGCTCATAACGCAGGGCTATCTTAGGAGTCGTCGCTTCTAGGCCAAAATCCTTAAATTGCTCGTGGCGCACTGCCATTTGCAAGTCGAGAGTTTCTAAAATTGGCACTTGCAACTCTAGGAATGCCGCGCGCACTTCTGACACATAGGTATTGTCTGTAGGAGGCTCGGCGCCTACTACCGTATTGTAGTCCCAGCCTGCCACATCGAAGGGGTTGGCAAACTCACGCTCTTCCAAATCCCGCCATTGATAACCAAAGGCGGTTTGCACGACTCCTGCCGGCATTTGGAACAGTTCACCCGTCAGCACGGTCTCAAAAATATTGAGGCTGTCGCGATCGGATACACGGTTTTTGTCCACCTCAAACAACCACTCAGTTATGTCGACAGAATTACTCGTCACTCCATCGACAAAATAGGGTGAGCGCGGATCAGCGGAGCCGAAGGGGTTCCAATACTCATTACCATTCGGCCCGCCCATTCCGGCAAGCCCTAACTGCAACTTCCCTAAGTGGATGGAGTAGGAATCGTTCATCGCTTTGCTTTCTTGCTTGGAGTAATAGGAGTAACCGGACCAAGTATCGGTCAGGTCATACTCCACACTCAGGCGCGCACGGTTTAGCGAATTATGTATCTCATAAGCGCGCGAGCCACCCGAATCTTCAATGTAACTAGGGCGGTGTGTGTACACTTCTGTGAATGGTCGCCAGTTCCAAGGGCTGACATCGACCCCGTAGGGGTTGGCAGGATGGTCAGCGCGTACTAACAATACCTCACGGTTATTGCCACTGACCGCCGTTGTCGAGGTTGTTCTACCCAAGGCCATGCGATAACTATTATTCAGTGTCGCATTAAAGCGCAGCCAATCAGTCGCTTCGAAGTTCAGGGAGTTGTACAAATTGTAGACTTTCTCTTCCGTCGAATACGCAAACTGCTTCGTGTACTCGAAAAGGCACAAAGAGCCACGCCGAACTCCCGATGGAATACTAAATTTACCCTCGCCGTGACCAGGATATCCTTCGTTGAAGGTTTCACAGGAAGGGTCGGTGAGTACCGCTCCCGTTGCGCTACCGCCATGCTTCTCGTAAAGGTGCAAGCCATCGCGGGCATTATTGATTTGCCGATAAGTCCCAGGGTTACCCGATGAGGAAGAGCCATTGTCTTTCGCCCACTCGCGAGGACGTTCGTATTGCATCAATGGGGTTTTCTTTTGTACTTCAAAAGCGCCGACATAATGCAAGCCATTATCAAAGCCTTTTCCCCACAATGCTGAGGCTGAGATGCTCTCCATCCCTGGCTCATCGGTGGTCTGATAATAGGAGCGCATGCGTACCCCTTCAAAGGTCTTCATGGGGATAATATTGACCACCCCAGCCACGGCGTCCGAGCCGTACAAAGCCGAGCCACCATCTAGCACTAGCTCCAGCCGATCAATTGCGATCTCCGGCAACGACGACGAAAGTGCCGGTGATAAAGTTCGCGTCCCATCGATCAATGTGAGGGTGGAGTTCTCACCAAGGCCGCGCAAGTTGAAGGAGGCACCGATCGCATCTTGTGCGCCGTCTTGAGAAGACAGAACGTTGGCAACGACATCGGTATTCTGGGTATAAGTCAGGTCACGAATATAGTTTGAAATGCTCGGGGCACCCGATTCAAACAGATCTACTTGACTGACGGTATCCACTGGGGAGTTTTGTGCGAATGCACTATTGCGAATATAGGAACCGGTGACAACCACTTCTTCTACGTCTGCATCTTCTTGTTGTGCTAACGCTGTTAATGGGAGGGTAAGTGAGGCAAATAAACAGGAATGGATCAAATAGCGCAGCTTTCCGCGCCGGGTTATGTGAGGCATAGTTCTCTCCAATTGTGTTGCTACTTATGAAAATTTTATTTTTATTCAATCAATAAGCATTGCGACAACAAGGAATACATCCTCAAACAATCTTGCAATCTGCCTAAGCCTTAACGACTCCCCCCCGGGTTGCGACAAATTGTTACTCTTCCTTCACAGCGGCAGTTTAAACAGCTTTGTTTACAAGGAGCAAACTATTTTTTTCTGTGACAATCGATCTATAAGTGCCGCATTAACACGACCTTCCCAAGCTCCTACAGACCTGTTTCTAATTGCGACAATGTTTTACTTTTTTGTAACATTTGCATCGCTAAACGCGCGCCTTATTGCGACCATGAAAAATCATCGGCCCTTGCATAAGGGTGCA
This sequence comes from uncultured Pseudomonadales bacterium, assembly GCA_947259995.1. Classification (GTDB taxonomy): domain Bacteria; phylum Pseudomonadota; class Gammaproteobacteria; order Pseudomonadales; family Pseudohongiellaceae; genus UBA5078. The sequence goes on from CAMYOK010000002.1 coordinate 376,364, forward strand.
ATGCCCCCATTTAAACAGCTACACTAAGCGCAGCATTCGCCTGGAGTAAAAACCATCTCATGAGAACCACTATCATTGCAGCGATTATCGTCCTAGCGGCCATGGCGGCAGCTTTTCTGCAGTTCTCTGCCGCTTTGCAATTAAAGAGTGAACTAGCCAATAGCGAGGCTGCACGAGCCGCCCTAGAGAGCCAGCTAGCGCAAAGCGAGGCACAACTGCTGCGCAATGAAGCAAACACCGCGCAAATACAGGAACAAGTCGCTAGTTTGCAGGCTAACCTGCAGAGCTCCTCCCGCCAGTTATTATTGCTTTCTGAGTCTTTGCAGGAGGCGCGCGAGTTGATTCAGGCTGAGGCGGCGGAAGTGCTCGAAACGCAATAGAGCGAAGCCTCTGTGGGGCTCAGTGCCGAAGGGGACGCACCAGAACCACACTCTATCTAGCTTGTATTGGACTTCTGCGTGGAATTCATTACATTAACTGTTGTCGAAACAGGCGTATAAGCCGTTGCTCATCAATTTTGGAGACCACTATGTCATCGTCTTGCTTTATCAGACGCTACCGAAACTTCACCGCTATCGCTGTGACTGCGCTTGCGGCCCTTACTCTTAGCGCCTGTAGCCCTCAGGAGCAAACTCCGCCCGCAGAACCTGAAATCCGGGTGCCAGAGCAGAGTGTAGATCTGGGTTATCAGCAAGTTCATGCGCCTGATGCCGATGACCCAATGAGTGTGCACATCTACGAGCTCGATAATGGCTTGCAGGTGTACCTCACTGAAAATCATCAAGAGCCACGCTTTTATGCCGAAATCGCCGTCAAAGCCGGCAGCAAGCATGACCCAGCCGATGCCACAGGCCTTGCGCATTACTTAGAACACCTTCTATTTAAGGGCAACCAGAACCTTGGCACCCTAGACTACGCCGCAGAAAAGCCTTATCTAGATCAGATCACCGCTCTGTACGAACAACACTTTAACGAGACAGACCCTCAGGTTCGCGCCGAGATCTATGCGCAGATCAATAGCATTGCGCAAGAGGCCTCAGCCTATGCCGTTCCTAACGAAATCGATAAGCTTTACAACAGCATGGGCGCAGGTGGGCTAAACGCGCACACTTCCCATGAAGAGACTGTTTACAAGGTAGGCCTGCCATCAAACCGCTTACAACAATGGGCAGCTATCGAGTCAGATCGTTTCATCAACCCGGTGTTCCGCTTATTCCACACTGAGTTAGAGACTGTGTATGAGGAAAAAAACCAAAGCCTCGACAACCGAGATCGAGTCTCTTACTACGCCATCAGCGAATTGCTCTACAAGAAGCACCCCTATGGCCAACAAACCACGATTGGAGATGCCGAGCACCTGAAAAACCCTTCTTTGGTGTATATCCAAAATTATTTCGACACCTATTACGTCCCGAATAATATGGCGATTTTCATCAGTGGCGATATCGACATTGAAGAGACCATCGCTACGATCAGTGAGTCCTTCGGCTCATGGCAAGCCAAGCCAGTACCAGAGGTTGGCCCTTGGATCGAAGACCCTATCAACGGGGTCGAGCGGATGACTGTGCGCTACCGCGGCGAGGAGGAAGTCGAAATTGCCTTCCGCACTGTTCCCAATGGTCACCCAGACAAAGAAGCGTTGATGCTCGTCGACATGATTTTAGACAATCGCACCGCGGGCCTGATCAACTTAAATTTGAATCAAGCGCAAGCGGTACAAGCGGCAGGCTCCTCACCCGAATTCCTCAACGACTATGGTTCACAGCGTCTGTGGGGGGTGCCAAAGCAAGGCCAGACTCTAGAGGAAGTCGAGCAATTATTGCTCGACCAGGTCGCCCTTGTGAAAGCCGGAGACTTCGAAGACTGGATCATTCCAGCGATCGTCAATGACTTCAAAAAGACAGAGAAGGCCGCACTAGAATCCAATACAGCCCGCGTAAGCAATATGCGCGCTTCGTTCATACAAGACGCACCATGGGATGAGTATTCGGCCGAGATCGAACGCCTTGAAAGCGTCAGCAAAGAAGACATCGTCCGTGTCGCCAATCAATACCTAGGCAACAACTATGTCGCCGTGCAGCGTATCGATGAGCAACAAGACATTCCTCATGTCGAGAAGCCACAGATCGATCCGGTCTCTATCGACCCTACGCGTCAATCGCAGTTTGCCGCGTCTATTCTGGCCATGCCTTACGAAGAGATCGAACCGACCTATGTGCAACCGGGTAAGGATTATCAGGTCGTTGAATTCGCTCCCGGCGTGCCTTTGTACTATGCACCGAACCCTTTAAATGATTTGTTCTCGTTCTCTATTGGCATCGAAGTGGGCACCGAAGAGAATGACGCCCTAGGCTTGGCGACAGCATTACTCGACAAGTCTGGCGCTGGCAGCCTGAGTGCTGAGGAGCTACAGAAAGAATGGTATCGCCTCGGCAGTGAATTTGGCATCGGCGCTGGAGCAAACGAGTCCACGATCGTGATCTCCGGCTTAGACGAACAATTTGATGCCACGCTCGACATGATGCTCGAAGTCGTGCGCAACCCCGTCACCGACGAGGCGACTCTAGAAGAGCTCAAAGCCATCATCTTGAAGTCTCGCGAAGATCAAAAGGTAGACCCACGCGCCATCAGCCAAGCCTTGTTCCTTTATAATCGCTATGGCGAAGATTCCCCTATGCTCACCTCGCTGAGCTCGCAGCAGATTCAAGCAGCAACGGTGGAAGAGTTACAGGCCTTAATCGCTGGCTTGCTAGAGTATAAGCAAACGCTGAGCTATACAGGCTCTCTGCCATTAGAGACGCTATTGGAAAAACTGCGTGCACACTACCAAGTGCCAGCACAGTTGCTCGACACACCGGCATACCGATTCCGTACCGCGCGCGAGATCAGCAACAACCAGATCTACGTGGTCAATCAAGAGACCGCTCAAGCGCAGGTTCGAATCGAGTTTCCCGATGGCAGCTACGATGAATCTCTCGTGGTGCCCGCCTCATTATACAACTCCTATTTCGGCACAAGCATGTCCAGTGTTGTCTTCCAGGAACTGCGCGAGGCACGCGCCCTAGCGTATTCGGCACAAGCCCAGTACGCACAAGGCGGGCGACTTGATGCAGAGAACCTTGGGCTAGGAGCCATTAGCTCGCAGAACGACAAGACTGTCGATGCCCTAGCCGCCTTCCTCGATTTGTTTGAGAATATGCCGGTCTCTGGTGAGCGTTTCGAAGAGTCTAAAAGTGCTCTAGAGAATCGCTATCGCACCTCGACCGTTGGGTTTAGACAGATCAATAACACAGTGCGCAGCTGGGAGCGCCTTGGCATCACTGACGACCCACGTGCACGTCGCTTCGACCAGTTACAAAGTTCGACCTTAGAAGATATGCTCGCATTTCAACGCGACCATATCGCTGGGAAAGCGAAGCTGATCTCCATTGTGGGCGACATGTCCCGCATCGATGAAGAGGCCTTGGCGCAGTTCGGTGAAGTCACTAGCATCGACGTCGACGAGCTTTTTGTACAATAAAAGGGTCACACTGTGTCCAGCGCCACCATGAGCAAAGTACTGCCAATTAAGGTAGAAAACCTCAGCAAACGTTTTGGTGAGCTTGAGGTATTAAGTGCGCTGAATCTCGAAGTCGAGGAAGGCGCCATTCATGGTTTAGTCGGCCTAAACGGGGCAGGCAAAACGACCACTCTGGAATGCTTGCTTGGTATGCAAGCATTCTCCTCTGGCGATGTCAGTTTGCTAGGCTATACGCCTAGTCAACTGCATCGCAGCCAGGGTGGCGTGGTGAGCATCTTCGACAGCCCCAGCCTGCATCCTCAGCTAACGGTAAGACAAACACTAGAACACGCCCTGCTTCTTTGTGAGAAGCCCGTGCGCAGCCCTGCACAAGTCGAATCGCTCCTAGGCATTAGCCAATACAGTCATTTTCGTATTCGTACACTGTCTTTGGGCAATCGGCGCCGCGCCTCGATCGCGCAGGCCCTGTTAGGCAGCCCACGCTTGGTTATTCTCGACGAACCTTTTAATGGTTTGGATGCCGGAGGTGTCGAGGATGTAATGGCACTGATCCGCCAACTCAACCAAGAAGAAGGCACGGCCTTTTTACTCTCTAGCCACCAACTGGCGTATCTGGAAAAAATTTGTAGCCATCTGTCTATTTTGCATCACGGTCAAATTGTCGTCAGCGATCGCGTGGAGCAACTATTCAATCAACAGAGCAGCCAGTTGCAAGTGCATTGTGATGATGTAGTACGCGCCTGCTCAATAGTACAAGCAATTCCTGGCGTCACCATCGAAGACAATAGTGAGCAAGGTGTGCTGACCCTACAGTTGTTGCAAGTAGACTCAGCCTATATTAACCAGCAGTTGGTCAGCAAAGGCATCATGGTGAGGCAACTACTCTGGAAGCGGGCTTCCCTTAACAGTTTGTTTCACTCGATTACCGCACGGGACAGCGACGAGCAGGTGCAGGCATGAAAGGGTTCATCGCCGCGTTGAAAGCTGAAATTTACGTCACAATGCGCAGCCAAAGCGCACGCCTCATTGTCCTGCTACCAACGCTCATCGTCTTAATTCGTGCCATCGTCGTGAAGTTCTCCGAATCCGGTCAACAAGCGCGCGATGCTCTGCTCGGACAGGACGATATGGCAGTCGTGGGTAGCAACGCGTGGGGGCAATTGGTCGACAGCTTCTCCGTCGGCCTGACCTTCTTAACGTTATCGATGCTCGCCTACGCCGCATGGTCGTTTGCCAACGATAGAGATACTGGCGTTATTCGTCATGCCCTCATAAGACGAGTTAGCCGTCCTTGGTATGTCATTGCCAAGCTTGTCAATATTCATCTTTTGGCACTATGCGCTCTGGCCTTGCTCGCCGTCAGCATCGGCACCATTAGTGCATTGCTTTGGGATTTTGGGCCCGTGGTTGAAGATGGTTATGAGCTTATCAGTAGTGAAGAGATTCAAACGGAAGTCATGCTTGGTTTGCGACTCGCGCTGTTACCCTTGCCTGCGGCTCTGGCTTTTGGCTTATTAATCTCTGTCCTTGCGCAGTCGGCGACCCAAGCCGTCACTAGCGCCTTAGGAATTAGCCTCGCCTTCGACGTCTTTAAAGGGGTGTTGGGGGAACGCGCGTACTATGTGTATGCGAGTTTCCAACCCTCGTTGATTGATCAATCATATTTGCAAGATGTCAGCCGACTTGTGCGCGGCTATTCCGATGTCATGATCGATAGCCGCATGCTGCAATTGAACGAATGGATAGCCATGCCACAAATGTTTTTGTTTGTAGTGCTTGCCCTGTTGTGGGTGCAAAGGAAAAGCCTATGAGTACCACCGTTTTGCGAAGCTTCGCCACACTGACGCTTTGCAGTGTGCTCGCCGCATGCGTCAGCCACGAACCACGCCAGCTAGTGCCCAGCATTAGCTTGTCGAGCGAAACTGTTAGCCTAAGCGGCGCGCAAGCCATTGGCGCAGGGCTAAACTTAGGCATGGAAACAGCGCTCAATGAGAGCGATTCTCTGAGCAACATCACTGTTCTACCCGGCGTGCGTGTGCGCAGCGTGACTCCCAATGGCGCGGCCGATTTGGCAGGTTTGCGCGCCGCAGATGTCATATTGGAGATCGACGGCCAGGAGGTAAACCATCCCGATGCAATAGCGGCACTCGCGCAACAGCTTGGCAGTGCCAGCAGCTTTGTCTTGCACGTGCGCCGTAACACGACCGTCTTCGAAACCACTCTAAACGCACGCATGATCAGCGATGAGCGTGCCGTGCCCGTAGAGCTGTACCGCGCCGATCCAATTGCTACCCGTGCCGGTTACACCACTGAAGTCTTTGAGACACCGCAGGGCACTCGCCTCAGCGGGGCGCGCATTGTGAGCTTTTCGCCACAAAGCCCTTTACCCTCGGCAGACCTAGAGATTGGCGACACGATCATCGCCTTAGACGGCCGCGCAGTGCAATCCGCACAGGGCCTTATAACCGAGATCAACACACAGTATCAATTAGGCGACACTGTGCGCCTTAGCATCGCCAGAGATAATATCAGCGCGCTAGACACATTCGATGTCGAGTTGGAATTGTGGGACCCAGGTCGTCGCATCAGTCGTATCGCCCTTGGCCCCTTGTTGCAGTATGAGTCTAGTCTCAACCCTGACCAGACACGATTCTCGATTCTCGATTTATGGTTATTCTCACTCTTCTCTTACCAGCAAGTAGAAGGCGAGAAAGAATATAGTCTTCTTAGTTTATTCCGTTTTGCCACCGGCTATGGAGAACTACTAGAGGAATGAATGAGCTAATGTCCTGCACACTTAGATTTGCATTGCTGCCATTATTATTCTCCTATGGCGGTAGCGCCTTCGCACAAGCTAATTTTTCTGCCACCCAAATCAGTCTTGGCGAGTGGCCAGAGTCCTTATACTTCGAAGACATGGATGGAGATTCGCGCAAAGATTTAATTATTCCACGCTGGCAACAAAGCACCGGTCGAGAGCTGCAAATCTACTTGCAACAAGAAAACGGCCGCTTTCCCGATCGCCCCTCGCGACTGGTTGAAATCAAGCCAGAGATCATCGCGATTGCCTTTGCTGACCTACGGCCTGAGCCTGGACAAGAGTTAATCTTGATTGCTGCCAACGCAGTGTTTAGCCTTTCAAGCGCCATCGCCAGCTATACCGACAATCTAAAGCCTTTATTCGAATGGGATTTAGTCGCGGCCGTCCCTGATCGGCGTGAGGTCCACGTGTTCCCGACACTAAGCGATTTCAACGGTGATGGGCATGCCGATTTACTCCTGCCTGGCACAAAGGACTACGGCTTGTTTCTCGGAGCTGCCGACGAAACATTCACACTCGCTTATCGCTTCAACACCGTCAATGAAGACTTGGATCCATCGGAGGTGCCCCTAGGTAGCGCTCGTTTGAACACCGACCTTTCGATCAACGAGCGTGACGGTATTGTCTTGCGCGTCACTGCCCGTGGGCGCTCGGCTTTCGAAGATTTCGTCAGCGACTGGACTCACAACGAACAAGAAGAATTGCTGCGCTCGCGACAATGGCGCCCCTCAGCCGTTAGCCGCCATCTGAACGCCGACTCACGCCCTGACATTGTGTTTATGAATATTGGCAATGATCTCTATGGGCAAATCAATATCCTCCTGCAAGACGAGGCCGGCGAGTTCACCGCTCAACCTCAGTGGCAAGGGCCTATCGACACGCGTGGTGACATTCGCCTAATGGATGTCAATGGCGACGCGCAGATCGATATCGTTCGTACTTTAGATCGCTCAAATGAATGGGATGTGCAGTTTTTCTTGAACAAAGGAGCTAGTTTCGATTTTCAAGCGCCTGACCAAGTAATGAGATTCTCCGGTTACGATCTAGATGTCTCGGTTGTGGATATCCATAACGATGGACGCAGACAACTCAGTGTTAGCTACTACACAATCCCTGTGATTAATGCGGTCCGCAATGCCAGCATCGTCCGCTCGCAGTTGTTGTTTCAACAGGGCAGTAACGGACAAGTCTTTAACTCGCGCCCGGACTTCAAGCTTGATCAAAACTTTTCCGCTGACACTCTGCGCGGCCTGTCAGCACAAATGAACCTGCAAGCCGATGTCGATAGGGATGGAAACAATGACGCCGTCTATGTCACCGAAGAAGGCACCTTGGCGGCAAAGAGTATTGCAGCGGACCTGCGCATTGCTGACAGCCCCTTCTGGCAATATGTGCCAGAGCGCAGCATAATGAATTTTGGCATTGAGGACATCAACGCCGATGGCGTGAGTGACTTTTATATTCGCCATTCCTCAGCGCTGACAGTATTGGTGTCGCAACCATGAAGCAACTATCACGACAACGTTTGTTAAACACTGCGTCGCTACTTTTTCTCGGCGCGCTCGCTAGCCAAAGCGTCGGCCAAACCAGCAGCGCAAGCCTAGAAAACTACCAACGGCACGACTTTAGTTTGCCAGGGGATATCGAACGCCTGCTTATCGTCGATGCGAACCAAGACGGCTTGGCGGATATCCTCAGCATTACCCAGACCTCTATCGGTTTGTACTTTCAATCTAATGCCGATGGTTTCAATTTTTCGCAACCGAGCACGTCGGTCACCTTTGCAGGGCGTAGCATTGGTTGGGACCTCAGCGAAAACTATGAAGATAATGACGGCGTCACACGCTTCTCATTACTCGCCCTCATCGATGGCAATCGCGTCCTTCAATGGCCTATCGTTGAGGAACAATTCGCTGAGCCTATTGAATTACTAAACGGTCTCAATGGCTTTTCTGGCTCAGGGATTAATCGCCTGCGCTTCTCGCAAGACCTCAATAACGATCGCCGCGAAGATTTGATCATCCCTAACGCGGGCACCCTGCAACTGTTCATTCGCGATGACGACAATCAGTATCAAACGCCTATCAGCGTATTGTCTGACATGCGAAATTTCACCACCCTGTTTATTCAAGACTCCTTGGAACGTGACGTCGGCCAAACAGTGAGCATTCCGTCGATAGAGCTACGCGATGTGAACAACGATGGACGCCCGGACTTGATCTCAGAAACCGATGAACGTTTCGATGTGTCGCTTGCGAACGCCAATGGCGACTATTTCCCGCAGATGCCGAGCTACACCGTCGACCGGGTAGAGATTCGCGAACGACTTGGTAATTTCGATTTCGACCAATTGGATTTCGCGAATCTCACAGGCATTCTTGCGCTGACGCACGAAGAACTGCTGCAAGACGTCAACGGTGACAACATCGACGACTTTGTCCTGCGCGAAGGTGGCAAAGTCTCCTTGTTCGCTGGCACGCCAAGCGGTATGGATTTCTCGCAACCCAAACAAGTATTGCGCTCTGGCGGCAATGTTTTAACTGTCTTCCTCCATGACGAGGATGGTGATGGACGCAAAGACCTTTGGCTTTGGCGTGTTGAACCGATATCCGTCGGCGATTTATTCCTGTGGCTAGCTATCTCTGGCAGCATCAGTGTCGAGGCTTTCGTTTACCGCAATGAAGGAGAAACCTTCGCGCGCCGCCCCGCTCGCCAAGTCACAGTGGCGCTTAAGTTTCCCTCGGCTGTGCGCATGCTCAGTTCCGTAATCGATATTCGCGAACAAGCTGATAACGTGCGCGAACAAACCCATATACCCACGCTCGTGGCCAATGTCAGTGGTATCGGCAACGCTCAAGATTTACTCGTCCTTTTGGATCAACAAGTGCAAGTATTTCACAACAGCATCACACCGGAGCCGGAGTTGGCAGAAGACCGCTTTTTAGCGTCACTAAACTATAGCCAGAATCGGGATAATTACGAGATTGACATCCGCCGCATCATCGATGAGTTTGAGATCGAGCTCAATAGTGGGCTGCGTGAGGTGCAAGGACGCAGTGCCGACCAAAGCCTTGCTCTAGAGTATAGTTTACGCAATGGCGACCTGATGAGCGCGGCACTCAATGCCGATGCCTTAGATGACTTGTTCATTTTCTATGAGCGTGGCGAAGACAGCATTACGGGAACTTTGCTGCTATCTAAACCATAGCAAGCTACACAGATCAATCTTTCACACCGGAGCAACAATGAAAAAAATACTCCTGGTTACCTTTATAACAGCGCTCGTCTTGGTCAACCTATTGGCCTTTTTGGTTGAACGGTTTGCCGAGGTGCCTATCGCCTTTATGTTCCGCTTTGCATTAATCGTGGGCATCATGTTTATCACGGCCATTTTTACCGGCGCCGCCGCCTTACTCGGATTTTTTGAGAAAGAAAAACCGAATAATGACCCAGACCAGCCCAGCTAGCCCTCGCTTTGTGGACTCGCGCAACACCTATTCGATCTGCCCAGCGCTGCATCGCTTCGATGACCTCTGGGCTAATGCGCAATGGATAGGCTTTTTGCTGCTCATCGAATATCCACAATCGATACAAGGTACCAGTGTTCATTACAGCTTGAGTCGCTTTATCCGAACATTGCACCATCAGCAAACCCATCGGGGTGCCTGAGAGCGAAGCAATTGATTTTTCTCTCATTGGGGAATCTCCAATTAATCGACGATGGAGAGATATCATTTTGATATCTATTTGCAACAAGTTCGGTTTAAACCGCAAAACTCTAGGCCTAGCATTGCGCTAGCGTTAAACTGCGACTCACCGAGATTATTCAATGGAGATTCATTGCATGCAGCCCCATTTGCGGCGCACCACCAGCCTGCTTCTCGCCATCGTGGCTAGCTTTTCGCTCAGTCGCACTGCCAACGCCCAGGCGATAGACTTTCTTGATGTGAGCCTTGCCGCACAACACGATGACAACATCAGCCGCGCCTTTCTAAGTAGCGATCAACATAGCGACAATAGCACTCATCTGGCGCTGTCGACTGGCCGTCTGTGGCAACTGGAGAACCTCGACACCGTCAGTCTATTCGCCGACTTGGGCAGCCATCACTTTCACTCTCTCGATGGCCTGAACAACACGTCCTTGTCGGTAGGGGCAAGTTACCAGCGCAAGTTTGGCCTTGGCGCATTCGCCCCCACCCTAAGCGCTGCTATGAGTTGGACTCTCGAGGACAGCCGCACAGACGTGCGTAGCCGTGAGCTCAATGGGCTCGATATTAATTTTCGCAAACGGTTGAGTAATGCATGGGACTTTTCGGCAGGGGTGAGTTTCGAGCGCAGCTTCGGCAAACACGATGGCGCCAAGTATTCCAACATATATAGCCCGAGCAATGACATCTTCGACTTTTCGCAAAGCTCTGCATTCTCGGGAATCAGTTATACCTTTGCGAATTACTCTACACTCGATGCAAGTTACAACTATGTTGATGGCAATACCGTATCCAGCGCCCTTGCACCCAACCCGGCTTTATTGGCGATCTCTCGAGCGCTAACAATCGACACTGCGTTCCCCGCCCCCCTAGGGCGTAATATCGTCTCCTACACTCTAGAGACTAAGGCACATATTTGGACACTAGGTTGGAGTTATCCGGTAGGACGAGACACATCGATCTCGGCAACATACAGTAGGCAGGATATCGCAGCCCGAGCAGGCGTCGACTATTCAAACAACCGCATCAGCCTGACTTTACTACACATACTTAAGTAGTCAGGCTGACGGGCTCTCGCTTTACTCTTTCACGAACTTCATCGTTAAACGGTCACTCTCACCAATCGCGAGGAATTTGGCGCGATCGGCTTCTGCAACACCGCGAAGATTTGGAGGCAGGTTCCACACACCGCCTTCATGATCTTTAGTGTCTTTTGGGTTTGCGTTCACTTCTGATTTACCTGCCAAAGCAAAGCCATGCTTTGTCATTAGATCAATCAGTTGCTGTTCATGGATGTAACCAGTACCAGGCTGGAATGGCTCATCAGCGTCACGTCGGTGGTCGACGATGCCAACAATACCGCCCGTCTTCAAGGCTGCATGCCAAGCCATTACGATGTTGTCACCACCTGCAGGAATCCAGTTATGGGCATTGCGAAAATCCAGAATCATGTCCACTGTGCCCGGCTCGGCAATGACAGAAACACGTTCTGAAACTTGCTCACTGATCTGCACATCGCTGTACACAGGATTACTTGCCAGGAATGCGTCATAGCCCTTCACAGCATTGCCCATATAGGCCGCTGGAGGATTATCCGAACGGTCGAAGGTGGCGGCGATCAACTTGCCATCTGCTTTTAGGTAAGGAGCAAGGATTTCTGAATACCAGCCAGTACCGGGCCACATTTCAACTACGGTGAAATTCTTCTTGATGCCAAAGAAACTCAAAGTCTCTTGCGGATGGCGGTAAACGTCACGTGCTTTATTGGCTTCGGAGCGGTTAGCCCCGTTAATAGCCATCATTAAATCGTGGTCGTGTTGAGCGATAGCCGACGTGCCGACGGTGCAAAGGCAAAGTGACACAAGGGCGAGCATTTTTTTCATGAGTACAGCTCCTGACAAGGTTTTTTATATTGAACACCGCGTGCGCCAAAACCACTGGGAAGATTTTCGGCGGCAACAATGTCTTGTATTGCGTTGATATCATACCTCAGTATCTGTTAAATACAGGCGGCAACTTACAAGACAAGCGAAAAAGGGAAAAAATGACGAACTTCAGGAAAAATAATCTAGGGATGGGGCTTGGCTTGTTTACGACTTTAGTGCTTGCGGGTTTGAGCCCGACAGCGCTGGCCCACGATGTGTCAGAAGTCGCTAGGGAACGCATGCAGAACGGCGGCATTCTAGACTATATCTGGACCGGCGCTGAGCACATGCTCACAGGCTATGATCACCTGCTTTTCTTACTAGGGGTGATGTTTTTTCTCAACAACTTTCGCGACATCCTAAAGTTCGTCACTGCATTTACGCTAGGCCACACAATTACGCTTGTATTTGCCACGTTTGCTGGCATTAGCGCCGATCATTACTTAATCGATGCGGTAATCGCTGTCACCGTCATGTACAAAGGTTTCGAGAACCTTGATGGCTTTCGGCGCTGGATAGGCACAGCAGCCCCACCCCTATTAGTGATGGTGTTTAGTTTCGGCTTAATCCATGGCTTTGGCTTGTCTGTACGTTTGCAAGACCTCACCATCAGCGGTGAACAAGGGCTACTGAGTAAGATCTTGTTTTTCAACCTAGGGGTAGAACTAGGCCAAATTGCAGCGCTTTTAGTTATGGGCGTCGTAATTCGCGCTTGGCAGAAAACCATTGTATGGGAACCAGTCACGCGCATCGTCAACGGTGCCTTAGTGTTTTTTGGTTTCCTACTACTGTTGTTCCAACTACACGGCTACCTCCATGAGAGCGGCCATGTGCACGGGCCAGCCGAAAATGCGCCTGCAGCCGGCGAATGGCACAGTCATGATGGAGGAGAACCCCATGTCCACTAAACGCTTGCTCCAAACCGTGCTGCTCTGCGCGGCTCTTCTCTGGGGCGTGAGTTATGCACAGACTCCGCAACTAGACCTACTAATCGATGGCAACCTAGTGATCGGCATAGTCAACAGCCCCGATGGCAGCCCAGCGACTGATGCTGTGGTGACCGTGGAGAACCTTAGCCAAGCTGGGGACATCAGCCGCTTGACGAGTGATACAGCGGGTATTTTTACGCTAACGGGAGAGTTTGCAACCGAATACCGTTTAACCGTTGAGGTCGCAGGCCAAAGTGTATCGGGGGCGATCCGCACCGGTGATGCACCTCCACAGCCATTTCAATGGCCGCCGATCTACATCACCCTTGGGCTATTAGGCTTGTTGTCGTTAATTCCGGCACATTTTCTGCGCCGCAAAGACTTGCAAGCCTAGCGCCTTCATCACGGTTGCCAAGCGTAACTGAACTTCGCGAACACTGTGCGCGAGCTAGTTTCGATGGAGTTCAGGTCATCGTTTTGAAAACCCGCATCGGAATAACCCACGAAAAATAGCGTCTGTGCGCTCAATTTGTAGCTATACAATAGCTGCGTCGTTAACTCTTTCGCGTTTGCTTGTACCGGGCGGATATAAAGTGACTGCTCGCGCTCTGTGTCTGCGTATTGCACAATCAAGCGCACAAAACTACGCGTGCTAAATTGATAGGTGCTTTTGAGCTCGGTCAAGTTTGCCGTGAACAACCGCCCCCCTTGTACATCGAAAGTCTGATACACATGCTCCAAATCAAACTGAAGGTGACGCCCGTATTGGAAGTTAATCTCGGGAGTATAGCGTCTAGACTTGCCTAGGCGTGTGTTAGCAAAATCAACTACATCTTCGACTCGCACTTGCATACTCGCGTAGATGTTACTGCGCGGGCGCAACGACAACGACAGTTGATTAAATTGCTCATCGAAATAGTAGCCATTGAAGTAGGTCTCACTTCCACCGAACAAGCCAAACAACTTCGACTGATAAGGACCATCCATCTCAAGGAACACCTCAAACTCTTCCTCAAGTTCTAACCCTGCTTGATCATGGGTATTATCCCAGTCTAAGGCGATCCTGATTCGGTCGAAGAAACTATCGCCTCCCCAGCGCCAAGTATGCCCAACTCGCAGCGTGTTGCGGTCAAAGTCGACACGGTTGACAAAGCCCATATCCGCACGAAAATCTTTGCCATAATTAATATGTTCTGCCCACACATCCCAACGCCGGTCGTCATGGCGGTACTCTAGGAGTACCGTGTCATCATCAAGACTATCGTCTTGCCCATAACGGGTTTGAATTGCCAAAGGATATTCAGACTGTGAACGTAAATATTGCACGTTGATCACATCGCGATCGCTTAAGCGCAAACGGCCATCGACACCTGCGACTGTATTGGAATAATCCCCGCCTTCACGATGGGTCAGCACCGTACCAAAACTGGAGTTGTTCAACACATCTTGGCGATAGCGCAACACTGACACTTCGCTTTCGGTGTTCATCAAATTCGCGATTGCCGACCCTTGGCTATCTGGGATCAAAAAGCTAGTCGAGGTGTCGTTTAGCTGCATCACACCATAGTTATGGTTGCCACTCTTGCCCGTTAACTTCAAACCATAATCGGGGTCGGCGATATTGCGGGTATGCACGATATTGAGATTGGTATTGAAATAGTCCGCCCCATCTAGAAAGAAAGTACGTCGTTCTGGGTAGTACAAAGAAAAAGTGTTATTGATGTCTAGCTGCGCGCTATCCGCCTCAACTTGCGAAAAGTCTGGGTTCAAAGTGGCATTCAAGTACGTGTCTTGGTTGATCCCCCAACGCAAATCCACACCAGCCTCAGTTTCGTGTTCCGAGTCACCCCAGGAGTCGAGCACCGGATTGGGTCGCGAGCGTTGCACGCGCGATGTGAGTGTGGGGATCACTTCAATATTGCGGCTTGGCTGCACATTGGCAAAACCACTGGCTTTTTGAAACTGACAAATAAAGCAGGAGATGCTGCGTTCGACATTGGAATCTGAAAACCGGTAACGACGGTCACGGGGGTAATCGCGAATGAAACGCACGCCCCAAACTTTTTCTTCCTCACCACTGGGAAAACGCAATTGCTTAAACGGGATCGCCATCTCGACCATGTAGCCGGTCTCGGTGATGCGCCCTTCACTTTCCCACAAGGCATTCCAGGATTCGTCTTCGTTGTTGTTTAGATCATCAGAAATCGCATCGTATTGCACGCCAAGAGGACTTACGAAAAAATTGAACGACCGAACGCCGTCGTTGAACGTGTCCAAGGCCACGCCAATATAATCCGTACCGCTAATCTGATCTCGGTCACGATAAAAGGCACGAATCTGGCTTGGGTCTGGATCCTCGGCAATAAAAGCAATGTATAAGAACTCACCATCCTCCATGATGAGGCCTTCGGTCTGCACCGGCGCAGGAACCCCCTCCTCGGGATTAAACTGTGTATCGAGCATAACCTTGCTCGCGGCAGCCCATTCACTGCTTTGCACATCACCGTCGATGCGCGGGGCAGATGTTACGCGCGGGATATTAAATGCAGTGGACTCCTGCGCAGCAACAAATGAGGCCGCACTCAGCGACGCGATCAATGCGACAGCCTTTGAAAACATCCGTGTTGTATTAATTAACGCCAAAACAAACCTCACCTATTGTTATTCTTGCTTGTAAGACTGGCACTGCATTGATAACGCATTGTTTAGAAGCGTAGTAATGTCTGTAGATAGAAGAATCGCGTCATCGACTGCGCTTGCCCAGCTGACACACTTTCTGCGAACGCTCCTGTATCGAGCCACGTCACGCCAGCATCTAAGGCAAGGTTTCCTGGTATGGCGTTCCATCGCAAGCGTGTTTCAAACTGCTGGCCTAGGTCTTTGCCGGAAACCCCTGAGGCATCACGCCACCCATTACTCCCCCAAGAATCTTTATTACTTGCTAACTCATAGTCGCGCAAGGTCACGATAAGGTTTAATTGTGGGTTGAAATTAATTGTTCCGCGCACGCCAAGGCTCGAAAAATTAGTACGCCAATACGGGCCATAAATCGATGTCTGCCCGAACCCGGCGCGGCGAGCACCAAAGAGAGCGTCGAAACGATTGTTCTCACCGTCGTTCGGATCATCGTCTCCGGTGGCGTAGTCATAGATTAATTGCACTCTAGGACGCAGCGGTGTGTCGAAGGTATACCCCGCATCGAAATGATAAAAAGCCGCACGATGGTCGAGATCCACAACATCCAATGGATTTGAACTAGCGCGCGACTCCCCTACTTGCCAAGCAGTTTGCAGATCAAAGTCGAATGCCCCTGTGGCTGCAGGTTTAAAAACACGCGCCCCAAAATTGATAATAGAAAGGTCAGCGTATTGCTCTACGCCATCGTCCTGCTCTTTTAAGTGAAACACATAGACTTGGCTGTTTAGCTGAGGAAACAAATTGGGCAGAGAGCCATATACACCAGAGAATCTCGACCCCTTGCTCTCTTCATTCCATTCGATCTTATTATCGATAATATCGGCACGATTATTCGGATAGCGAATGACGTGCGCTAGATGAAACACCTTCCATTGATCTCCATTGGCACGGTCAAGGTCGACTGTAATGCCAGTGAAACTGTGCGGCTCTATGGAGATACTGCGCGCGACTAAACGCCGGGCTTCAAGATCGAGAGTCTGACGGCCAACTTGCAATTGCACATCGTCGCTGCCGGCAAAGGCATCGTCCCAGCGCCAAGAGACATATAATTGTTGGAGGTCTAAGGCGCCCGATGTACGAGAAGTCACTGGCGTGCCCTCGTCAGCGAGCGCTTGCCGGGTATCGGCAATCTCAAAATTTAATTGGAACGACTCATGACGGTATTCGCCATCGGCGATAAAACGAGACGTGAACAACTGATCTGAAGTACCCACGTTGGCGTTACGAAACTGCCCATCCAGAACATCTATTCGATTGAGTAGGGAAAATTTAAGATCAAACTTCTCACTTGGCGCTAGCAATCGGTAGGCGCTTTCGTTCTGTGCCAGCGCACCATTGCTAAGCATCATGCAGATTCCTAAAACTGGAAAACCTGCACTTTTTCTCGAATAAATCATGGAAATCCGTCTCGTCAGCTCAAAAAGTCGCGCCAACTTTAACGAGTTTACTGCCGCTAAGCAAAACCTAATCCAGTTCAAACCATCATGGGGTACATCGAAAGCAGTAAAAGTGCGGCCATAAGGTAGTTGAAATATTGCAAGCGCTGCCCTTTTTGCAGCCAGCCTTTAAGCGCCACACCACCAATATTCCACGCAGAAATCAGCGGCAATCCCATAAAGAAAAAGATGACAGCGATACTCAATACGTTGACAAGGAACGCCTCACGGCTTGTGAAGGTGGCAATCACAGTAATGAGCATTAACCATGCTTTAGGATTAACCCATTGAAACAAGGCAGCCTGCATAAAACTCAGGGGCTGCAATTCTTTAACCGTGTCTAGTTTCGCCGGTTTGGGCCGCGCCAATTGCACTGCCATATACACTAGAAACAAACCTCCCATCGCCTTCAAAGCAATCGCTAACACAGGATATGCCGCTAACAATTGTCCTAAGCCCAGGGCAATCGCAAACAGCAATACCTGACAACCAACGCTGATCCCTAGAATATGCGGCACGGATGCGCGAAAACCGAAGTTAGCTCCCGCGCTAAGCAGCATAAGATTGTTAGGGCCAGGCGTTCCGACCATCACAAAAACAAAGGCGATCAAAGGTAAAACTTGTTCCGGGTTCATGTAACTCTCCTTGAAGGAGCCGCAGTTTAGGCAGACAATAGCCAGCAATACAGTATCAATTTTATTAAATTGCAGCGGTACAGTTTAAAAGGGCAGCCTTCTGTATCGCTTGCAAAAGCTAACCCTGTATTGCTGCAACTGCCCCCCTAGCCGTTATTCTAGCGGCATTTCGATCGCCAATAGACTTAGAGACAAGGCATGTTATATCAAGATTTAGCCGATAGGCTGCAAGGCTTAATCAAAGAACAAGTTTATCCGATTGGCTCAGCCTTACCGGGCGTGCGCAGGCTTAGTGAGCAGCACGGTGTTAGTGTTTCAACAGCGGTTAACGCCTGCCAAGAGCTGGAACGCCGAGGCCTGTTGGAGGCAAAACCACGCTCTGGATTTTTCGTACTGCAGCCACCGGTGCTAAGAGAGCCTCCTCGCCTTAGCCTAGTCGCACGCACTCCACGCCCGGTGACAGGTCAGGAGCGCATGCTGCGCTTAGCGCAGGCAGCCAATAACCCCAATATCGTCAATCTTGGCGCCGCAGTGCCGAACCCAGACTTGATGCCCATTGCAGGAATCGAACGCGCTTATCGAACGGTATTGCGCGAACAGCGCCGGCGCTGTGTGGGTTATGAGTTCCCGCCTGGCGCCCCAGAGCTACGCAAGCAAATTGCGCAGCGCCTTGCGGCTATCCAATGCACTGTCACGGCAGAACAAATACTGATTACTAACAGCTGTCATGAGTCCCTAAGCATCGCATTGAAACTGATCACCAAACCCGGCGATACCGTCGCGCTGGAATCGCCAACTTATTATGGTTTGCTGCAAGTGATTGAGTCATTAGGGCTCAAAGCGCTGGAGATCCCCACTGACCCTGTGCAAGGGGTTTCAATCGAAGCCTTATCCTTAGCGCTTGAGCGTTGGAATATCTCGGCCTGTGTCTTGATTCCAAATTTCTCTAACCCGCTGGGCGTGTGTTTGTCTGATGAGCGCAAACAAGCATTGCTGGCACTGCTGCGCAAGCACAATGTGCCGCTGGTTGAAGATGATATCTACGGCGACTTGCCCTTCTCAGGCAAACGCCCTCGCCCCATAAAGAGCTGGGATAAAGACGGACTTGTGTATTATTGCGCATCGTCGTCTAAGACTCTATCGGCTGGCATGCGCGTTGGATGGTTAGTGCCTGGAAAACACAATGCTCGCGCCGAAGCGCTGCAATATATGAACACGGTCGCCGTTTGTACTCCCTCACAACTTGCATTGGCGCATTACCTACAAAACGGTCGCTATGAGCGTTTTCTTAAACAGGTGCGTGGTGAACATGCGCGTGCCGTTGCTCGCATGACTGACCGCGTCACGCAGTTGTTTCCTGCGCAAACTCGCGTGAGCCGGCCAGAGGGTGGGTTCGTGCTTTGGGTGGAATTACCAGACGAGATTGATACCACCGCGTTGATGGAACGCGCACTAGAGGTAGGCGTCAGTTTCGCGCCCGGTTCCTTATTTTCTGCCACAGGCAAATACGGCAACTGCTTGCGCTTAAACTGTGCGGTACATTGGGACGCGCGCGTAGAACGCGCCTTAATCGCTTTGGCAAAACTGCTATAATCTTGCGCTATGACTGATGCTACGCACCCAATATTGTATTCGTTCCGCCGCTGCCCCTACGCCATTAGGGCACGCTTGGCGATTGCCTACGCACAGCAATGCGTTGAACTGCGCGAGGTAGTATTGAAAGATAAACCTGCCAGCATGCTAGCAATCAGCCCAAAAGGCACCGTTCCCGTGTTGCAATTAGATGATCGTATTATTGATGAGAGCCGCGATGTCATGCTCTGGGCCTTAGAAAAAAATGACCCCGAGGCATTGCTCAACAATGGCAAGATACCGGCTGCCACGACACAGCTATTTGATGAAAACGACAATGAGTTCAAACATTGGCTCGACCGCTATAAATATGCCGATCGCTACCCCGACGAGAGCGCCAATGACTACCGCGCACGCGGTGAAGTGTTCTTGCGCAAACTCGACTCTTTGCTGAGCGAGAGTCCTTATTTGTGCGGAGCAAAGATAAGCATTGCCGACATCGGCATCATGCCTTTCATACGTCAATTTGCGATGGTCGACAAAGCTTGGTTTGATCAAGCGCCTTACCCTGCCCTTAGACAGTGGCTTTATGCTTGGCTAGAAGCCCCTATGTTTAAAGCGATCATGCAGAAATACGCGCAGTGGCAACCAGAGAACGAACGCGTATTGCTGCATATCGACTAACTTCTGACTAATTTTCGTCAGTCATTTTGTATCTAAAGACATATTGCACATTGGGCACAATGACGGGAAAGCCGTCAGGGGCGTACTCCGTAAAACGAAACTCTTCCAGTGCCGCTCTGGCACTTGCATTGAAGATTGTCGCAGGCTCTGCATCGATTATCTCAATCGAATCCTTAATTACCTCGCCTTGGGTACCCACACTGAACTGAAGTTGTACCCAGCCCTCGATTGCGTCATTTGCCGCTTCCGTCGGGTAGTAAGGAACAACAGTGTGTACCGGAAGGAATTCTCTATTTCTCACGGCACTTGTATTTTCTGGCTGCCTGGCCTGCGCCACAACATTTTGCGATCCGCTCATACCCAACAACAATACTACTGTTAGGACACATGAGAACATTAATACCTTATTGCACTGATTTTGCAGCTCTTGCGTTGGCATTTTTTTAGCCTCCAGTATTTGATGAATTCTTAATTTCAAACTGCTGTGCTCTAGCATCGACTGCGCTAGCCCTACTTTATTTAGCGACGCGGACCGACATAAACGCGCGACTCCTACTAAATTCTGCGCATAATCTGCGCCATCGCCCTCAACAAGAACGACCTCTTCATCACAAGCCTCCTCGACGACTGCTCGCGTCCTCGACAATAGCAACCAGGCTAGCGGATTTATCCATAATAGGATGGTGATGCAGTACGCCAACAATAGCCGGAGCCAGTCAAAGCGCTTGATATGCATCAACTCATGCAGCAACACATGTTCAGCCATTGACGATGACCAATTTTCGGCCTGCGCAGGCAGCACTATCT
Source organism: uncultured Pseudomonadales bacterium (assembly GCA_947259995.1). GTDB lineage: Bacteria > Pseudomonadota > Gammaproteobacteria > Pseudomonadales > Pseudohongiellaceae > UBA5078. The sequence continues at coordinate 397,097 of CAMYOK010000002.1, forward strand.
GCGGCGCGAATAAGCCAAAGGATATGGGGGAATTCACCTGTGCATGAAAACTAAGCTGGACGGGCCTTGCTATCTCCAAGCGATGTTTGCTGTTGTTGAGCAGCGCCAAGAAGGCGGTATCGCTGGCTGGCTTGCTAGTGCGTTTGATTGACCCTAATCTCGACAAAGCAAACACTAGACGCAATGCTAAGATCATTACAGGGAACAGATACAAGAGAGCAAAGGCATCGAGTGTTTTGCCAACGGGCTCAGCGCTGCCAATGACGTCGAATGAAAACTTCATGACACTTGGGACCAGCAATACGTCACTGAGCAAACCCGCAAACATCCAAGACAATGGCTGCACGAGCACACTGACATAAGCCATAGTCAGAAAAAGCCCACGCGCTGAACTGCTTAATTTTCCTCGAATTATGTGCTCTAGACTCAAAAATAGTAGCAATACTATCAATGCTTTGATCTGCAAATTAACAAGCCAAGCCGCGCCACTACTCGATACCAGAAAATCTATGCTCTGTTGCACCATTTGCTGTGCCTCTTATTTTATTTTGTTGTTGATTTTTTCTGCTTTATCAGGCGGTCAAGTTCATCTAGCTCTTGTTCTGACATTTCGTTGACTGACATATCCAGCAGTGAGTTGACGGCTAAATAAGGAGAGTCAGAAAAAAAGGTTTTCACAAGATTTGATAAGGCTGAGCGTGAGGCTTCGGTTCGTGCAACTAATGGGAAATACACGTATTTACTGCCTTGGCGCTTGTGATCGATATGCCCTTTCTCCACAAGTTTGCCGAGCAATGTGCGCACGGACGAATAACTAGGAGCATCCTGCAGATTGTTCATCACCTCTTTGGCGCTCGCCTGTTCTAGCCGATACAACACATCCATAAGCTGGCGCTCTCTTCTACTAAGTTGATCAGCGTTGGCCATAAACACACCTCAAGTGTTAATTTTTTAACATGTGCTAATAAATTAACACTTTCACGCAAACTGTCAAGCAAAGTGATCAAATAATTCACTCAGTGTTAAGCTAGGGCTTTTAGTTCAGCGAGAAGAGTCTCTGCGTTATGGAATTGATCAATTGGAATGATTTTCAGAAAGTCCAACTTTGCGTGGGGACCATCGTCGCAGTCGATGCGTTTCCCGAGGCACGCAAACCAGCGTTTAAATTAACGGTAGACTTCGGCAAAGAGGTTGGCATGCGGCGCTCAAGCGCTCAGATCACAGAGGCGTATACCGAAAAGTCCCTCCTTGGCCGCCAAGTCCTTGCTGTGGTGAATTTTCCTGCCAAACAAATCGGTCCATTTATGTCTGAATGTTTGGTAACGGGCTTCCATCGTGAAGATGGCGCAGTTGTGTTAGCTGTTCCTGACTCTCAGGTCCCCAATGGCACGCGCTTAGCGTGAGTGGCAGATAATCTTTGCTCGGACCTACCCTTTCGGCTCAAATCCTCCTACACTCCTTGTCAAATCAAGCAGATCCATCCCCCCAATTTATAAGCGCGTTCCATTAGGAGACTCAGAACAATGTGTGACAACCATAGTGAAGAAGAAAATGCCTATATGCTCAAGATGAGCAAAATCAACCGTCGCCAGTTCGCCAAGCTTGGTGTGACTGCGGCCATCGCTGCCTTATTGCCGCCCCTAGCTAACGCGCAAGATGTCATGGAAATGGAAGTGACTATTGCAACAGCCGATGGCGTATCGGATTGTTATTTTGTGCACCCAAGTAGCGGCAAGCACCCAGCGGTTTTAATGTGGCCGGACATTTTAGGCCTACGCCCTGCTTCACGCGCGATGGGCAAGCGTTTGGCACAAGCGGGTTATTCAGTGTTAGTGGTAAACCCGTTCTACCGAATTCAACAGGCACCTGTGATTCCTGACGGCGCCTCGTTCGCTGACCCTGAAATCGCCGCCATCGTCCGCCCCATGATGGCCTCGTTGTCAGAAGCCTCCGACGTGACCGATGCACGCGCCTACTTGACATGGCTCGATCAACAGATGGCTGTGGACACTAGCCGCAAGATTGGCACGATTGGCCACTGCATGGGTGGCCCGCAGGTAATGCGTACCGTTTCGAATTTTCCTGAACGAGTCGGCGCTGGGGCGACATTCCATGGCGTAAACCTTGCCACTAGCAACCCCGATAGCCCGCACCTCGATATACCTAATATGGACGCCCATATGCTGATCGCAATTGCCGAGAACGATGATGCACGTGATCTAGAGGTCAAGACGACGCTGCGTAATGCTTTTGCTGCCGCCAATATTCCCGCCGAAATTGAAGTCTATGCGGGTTCCATGCACGGCTGGACGATGCCCGACTTTCCAGTCTACGATCAGGCGCTTGCCGAACGTGCCTGGAGCCGATTATTGGCGACTTATGAAACCGCACTGGGATAATCAATCAGGAGATCGAAGCGATGTGTGACAACCATACAGTCGAAGAAAATGCTGCCTATCTCGCCATGGCCATGAAAATGAATCGACGCGAGTTTGGCAAATTAGGCGCTAGCGCAGCCTTGATGATGATGCTACCCGCCGTATCCAATGCTCAAGATGTTATGGAAATGGATGTGGACATTCAAACACCCGATGGGGTGGCGGATTGCTATTTTGTGCACCCCACTACGGGCACTCATGCCGCAGTGATCATCTGGCCTGACATTCTAGGTTTGCGTCCCGCCTTTCGCGCGATGGGTAAACGCTTAGCACAATCGGGTTATTCGGTACTCGTGGTAAATCCTTTCTACCGAAGCGCCAAGTCTCCCGTAGTTGGCCCTGGTGCGAGTTTTCAAGACCCAGCGGTTTCAGCGATCGTAAGACCCATGGCAGGTCAGCTAAACGCTACGACACATATTTCCGATGCACGTGCGTTTATTAACTGGGTAGACCAGCAAGCGTCTGTCGACACAAGCCGAAAAATAGGGACCACTGGTTACTGCATGGGCGGCCCTATCGTCATGCGTACGGTGGCGAACTTTCCTGAGCGAGTAGGTGCCGGCGGCTCTTTTCACGGCGGAGGTTTGAACACGCAGAACCCTGACAGCCCGCACTTAGGCATCCCGAATATGGATGGTCGAATGTTAATCGCGATTGCAGAGAATGATGATCAACGCGACCCTGAGTCGAAAAATGTCCTACGTAGCGCCTTTGCGGCGGCAGATGTTCCTGCTGAAATTGAAGTTTATGAAGGCGCCATGCATGGTTGGTGCGTGCCTGACTCGGCAGTCTACAACGAGGCACAGGCCGAACGGGCCTGGTCGCGTCTTTTAGCCACTTTCGCAACGGCGCTCGCTTAGCCCCATGATTCAGGAGCGCTGACGGCTGTCAGTGCTCCTGAATATTTCACATTATATGCCTATCGTGCAAACGCACTTCTGGGTATTCCACCACTTGGTTTAATTCTTTAATCTGCTCTAAAAAACGTTGGCAATCACTAAAATCTAACTCGCGTAATTGTGCTTGATCATAGAGCCACCACTGACTTTGTAAAAGGGCTTCTCTGGTAGCCTCATCGAAGCGATAGCGAATCGGCTTAGCCGGGTTACCGCCGACAATTTGATAAGGCTCAACGTTTTTCGTCACCACCGCATTGCGCGCGATTATAGCGCCATGTCCCACCTTTATTCCGGCCATCACCACAGCACCGTGACCGATCCACACATCGTGGCCAATACTCGCTAAGTGCAGCGCCGGCTTATACTGATGGCTAACACTAAGGCTGGTAGAGACCCAATCCACGGGATGATTGCGCGGAGTTTCCCCTAGCGTCACATCTCGACCAATACTGCAAAAGCGCCCAATCTCGCGCACATGCAAAATTCGGCTGTTCGAGCGCACATAGCTATACGCGCCCATTTTTAGCGGTATCTCAGGGTCAGGCAGCTCGACGTTGACATAACGCAGCTTGGCATGAGCTTCGAAGATGATGTTGGATTGGTGCGAAATCAGCTCCATGCCTTTCAATACAACATGACGCCGGCTAGCCTTGCTTTGGGCGAAGAAATAGCGAATACGGTTAATCAATGAAAATCCTTGTTTTATCGTGCTTAACTAGGGAATATCCCTAATGCATGAAGATGCAGAGCGAGCCATTATAACTAAGTGTATTAAGAATGAATTCTACTTCCCAATTTTTCGCGAAAAATCCTCCTTATGCGCTTGTTGTGCCTATGATGGGGCTCTATGCTTAATGTTCTTTGGCTCAGTTTCTTCTTCCTCGCTTTTATTGCTGCACTCTGGCAATGGCTGTCCGGTAGCAACCCAGAAGTCTTTAGTGAACTTATCACTGCCAGCTTCGACATGGCCAACCTCGCTGTCGAGATTGCCATTGGCTTGATTGGTGTCATGGCATTATGGCTCGGCCTCTTTCGAATCGCTGAAAACGGCGGGCTCATTGCTTTTATCGCCAAAGGCATGGCCCCCTTGTTTCGTCGCCTCATGCCTGAAGTCCCAAGCCAACATCCAGCTCTGGGGTCTGTCACCATGAACCTAGCCGCAAATTTCCTCGGGCTCGATAACGCCGCAACCCCAATGGGCTTAAAGGCGATGAATGATTTGCAAAGCCTCAACCCCGACAAAGACACAGCCACCAATGCGCAGATTCTCTTTTTAGTTTTGAATACCTCCTCTGTGACTCTACTTCCCGTCACGATATTCCTGTATCGCGCACAGCAAGGTGCCGCCGAGCCTGCGGCCGTGTTTCTGCCCATCTTAATGGCCACCTCCGCATCGACTCTAGTCGGTGTGTTTACGGTAGCGTGGGTACAAAAGCTAAAGCTGCGAGACCCAGTACTTCTGGCGTGGTTTGCAGGGTTTGCCACACTGCTCGCAGTCGCCTTGAGCTGGATTGTCAGCCAGCCTGCCGAGCTGCTCGCTTTGCGCTCTGCCCTGATCGGCAACTTATTGTTATTTAGCATCATTGTGTTGTTTTTATTGGCCGGCGTGCAACGCAGATTAGACTGCTACTCGCTGTTCGTAGAGGGTGCCAAAGAAGGCTTTACGGTCGCCATTAAAATCATTCCCTTCCTGCTGGCCATGCTTGTCGGCATCGGAGTATTTAGGGCAAGCGGCTGTCTCGACATCTTGCTCAACGCCATCCGCGCCACCGTCGGCGCTTTAGGCTTCAACACCGAGTTCGTCGAGGCCCTGCCCACAGCCTTCATGAAGCCATTGAGTGGCAGCGGGGCTCGCGCGATGATGCTAGAGACGATGAACACTTATGGGGTCGACTCGTTTCCAGGTCGCGTCGCCGCTACTTTGCAAGGCAGCACCGAAACAACCTTCTATGTATTAGCGGTCTATTTCGGCAGTGTCGGTATCCGCAAAACCCGTCACGCGATTGCCTGTGGGCTGGCCGCCGATTTTGCGGGAATCGTGACGGCAATATTGGCCTGCTATTGGTTCTTCGCCTAGCGGAAAAAGGCCTTGAGCCATAGCGGTTTATTTGTGCTTTTAGAGAAAGTATGTTTTCATCGAGCGCCCCTGAAGGGCACGGATTGCACCTTCTACTGGGCTAAATAAGCCATAAGAAATTCGCCTTATTTGGTCGATTCAAACTAAAAAGAATAATGCACTATGCCCAAGTTGAACCTAAGAAAACGCAATCCAAAATTGTCATTTTTCTCGCAAGCGATGTTGCGTCGTAGCGCCATGGCACTCGTATGCCTATGCCTGCTTGCCGCTTGTTCGGATGAGCTTTCCACCAACCGCCCTTATATTCTCACGACTGCCACGGTAGGAGGCGCTTACTATCCTATAGGGGTAGCGATGGCGACTATCTCTAAATCGCAATTGCAGCCCCAACACAATATCTCACTAGCGGCGATCAGCTCGGCGGGGTCACTCGAGAACGTCAAGCTTCTGCGCGACAACGAGGCACAGTTTGCGATCCTACAAGGCATATTCGCTGCCTGGGCATGGGACGGCGATGGCCCGATCCGCAACCCGCAGACGGGAATGCGCAGCGTCAGCGCACTTTGGTTCAATGTTGAACACTTTGTATTGCTCAGCTCTTTAGTGCGTGAGGGGACTTTAAGCGATTTTGCTTACTTAGATGGCGAACGCGTCGTATTAGGAGCACGCAACTCAGGTGCGGAGCAATCAGGGCGGTTTATACTCGAAACCCTCGGCATCGATTACGAACAGGGGATGAATTTGGCCTATATGGGCTATGAGAGTTCAGCCAGCGCCCTGCAAGACGGCAATGTCGTCGCCATCAACGTGCCAGCGGGAGCCCCCACTAGCGCCATCACGCAAGCGTTTGCACAGATGGGTGAGCGCATCACTCTATTGACGTTCTCGCAGCAAGAATTAGACAGCCTAAATGCACGCCACAATATCTGGGACTGGTATGATTTTCCTGCCGGTACCTACCCCAATCTCGACTACGACACCCGCTCGATCGCCTCCCCCAATGTCTTAGTGGTGCGTGCAGACATTCCTGACGAAGCGGTGTATCAAATCACTAAGATGATTTGGGAAAATCTCGGCACCTTGCAAGACATTCATGCCGCCACTAAGGATATGAAATTAGAATTGGCGCTACGGGGCCTAAAAGCACCACTGCATCCTGGGGCGCTGCGCTATTATCGCGAGATCGGTCTGCAAATCCCTCCCCACCTGATCTTGGAGTAAGCCATGACTATGAACTCCCCAATGCTTCGGTGGGCAGCATTCTTCTTCGCCATCTTCCATATCTACACCAACTTGTTTGCTGCGCTCTCTGAGCTTTGGTTCGCCGCCATTCACTTTGGTGGTTTCTGTGCATTGTGCGCCTTTAGTGCCAATGAGCGGCTCGCTCAAGACGACGCTGCACGCAAATTTAAGTACAGCCTGAATATTTTCTTAGCATTACTTGGGCTCGCAGTCCCCGTGTACTTGATGCTTTTTGAGAACGCACTCTATGCCCGCGAGGCCGAGTTTATCTTCAGTGACTATGTGGTATCGGCAATCGCCGTGTTACTGGCCATTGAGTTTACAAGGCGCACGACTGGGTGGTTCACCCCCTTGCTCATCACCATCGCCCTTGCCTATATACTATTTCTCGGTCGCTACATCAGCGGTGTATTCTCCTTCCCCGGCCTAAGCATAGAAACGGTGCTTTACCGCAGCTTCTTCAGCTCTGAGGGGATGTTTGGCAATACAGCCAATATCTCTGCCACCTATGTGTTTATGTTTATCCTCTTTGGCGCCTTCTTGCTCAAGTCTGGCGCCGGTGAGTTTATCGTTAAGTTAGCGCGCTGCTTAGCCGGGCGCTTCATCGGCGGCGCTGGCATGGTGGCCGTGGTGGGCTCGGGGCTTATGGGCTCTGTATCCGGCTCTGCCGTGGCGAATACTGTCTCTACCGGCGTCATCACTATCCCCATGATGAAACGCTCCGGGTTCCCTGCACAGTTTGCTGCCGGGGTGGAGTCTGCCGCCTCCACGGGCGGTGCCTTGATGCCTCCGATTATGGGGGCTGGGGCCTTTGTCATGGCAGGGTATACGCAGCTGCCATACACACAAATCATCGCCGTCTCTATTCTGCCAGCGATGCTGTACTTCTTGACGGTCGCCTTCTTCGTGCGCATCGAAGCGAAGCGCCTCGGTCTAATGCCAGACACGATAGAGCAAACACAAAGTGTGAAAACTGTTCTGAAAGAAGGCTGGCACTTCATCATTCCCCTAGCGGTCTTGGTAGGCAGTTTGTTGATCGGTTACACCGCACTACTCGCTGCGGTGTTTGCGATCGCCGCCACTATCGCCGCCTCTTGGATTTCCCCCAAGCCGATGTCCTTACAAGACTGCTTCGATGCCACCGTCGATGGGGTGCGCAACATGACCGCAACGGCTTTACTCTTAGTCGCCGTGGGCTTAGTCATCAATGTGGTTACAACGACCGGTGTCGGCAATGCCTTCTCCTTGATGATTGTGGAGTGGGCACAAGGGAATCTACTCATCACAATCGCCTTGGTCGCTCTTGCGTCTTTGATCCTCGGCATGGGTTTGCCCGTCACCGCGTCTTACATCGTCCTTGCAACTCTTTCCGCCCCAGTGATCTATGACTTGATTGCTCAGGACTACCTACTTCAAGCCCTACAGTCCAATGATCTGCCTACATCCGTGCGTGCAACTCTCGGCCTTTTCGGTGGTGACCCCGTGGTGGCCCTGCGCGAGATGCCGTTAGAGATGCGCCAAATCTTGCGCACTGAACTATTAGACCCAGTCGTCCTTGGCGGTATGCTTTTAAGTGCTCACCTAATCATCTTCTGGCTTTCCCAAGACAGCAATATCACCCCACCGGTGTGCCTTGCCGCCTTTGCCGCCGCAGGGATTGCTGGGACAAAACCGATGGCCACAGGGCTAACCTCTTGGAAGCTCGCCAAGGGTTTATACTTAATTCCCGTCTTATTTGCCTACTCACCTCTAATCTCAGGAACTTGGCCTGAACGGCTTAGTGTCTTTGCTTGGTCATGCTTAGGGCTCTATGCTCTAGCAGGTCTACTGCAATGGCGGCTAGATAAACCATTAAACCTGCTCAGTGCGGCCATGTTGCTCGTGGCGGCGGGTTTGTTGATGTGGGCGCCTCTAGCAACCCCTTACCATATCGTTGGCGCTGGGTTACTCTTTGCCGTGATCATCTGGCAAAAACGCACACTTGCCTTAAGCTGAGTTAAATTAGGCGCCTATAAGCCATGTTTTCAGAAAAAGAATTGAATCTAGATGAGACAGAACTGCGCGAACAGGTCGCGCTGCTTAACGAGCCCGATCTAGAGGCCTATGTTCGCTGCGAATCCGTGGGCGTAAAGCGCGCGAGTGTCTACGCTGCGCTCAATTGCCTGTTTTTTCTGGGTGCCCATCACTTCTATTTGAATCGCTGGCTGCGCGGCATCATAGCGCTATTGCTTGGTGTGAGCGCATTGTCTTTGGTCAGCAGCGGACAAGTCCTTTATGGCAGCGTCATCCTGCTAGCGATGGCTATTGTGGAGATTCCACAGCTTCTCAACTACGAGCATTTAGTGCACGCTCACAACAACAACGTCATGCGCCATTGTTTGACGCAAGTCAGAAAATCCCCTCGTTATAATTGATTGGCCCATGTTAGGATGCCCCGCCTATACCCGTTGCGTGCATTCATTCGCGCGCAGCTAATCGACTAACGCTGTAAAGCTAAAGCAGGACAGTATATTGTGGCATTGACCCTGGTATTGTTTGTAGTGGGCCTTCTAATTCTAGTTGGCGGTGCCGAAAGTCTAGTGCGTGGCAGTTCGGCGCTCGCGCTACGTCTAGGCATCACGCCCTTGGTCATCGGCCTAACAATCGTTGCTTTTGGCACCAGTAGCCCAGAGCTTGCCGTCAGTCTCGAGTCGGCCCTTAGCGGCAGCAGCTCTATTGCACTAGGCAATGTGATTGGCTCCAATATCGCCAATATTGGCTTGATACTTGGAATCACGGCAATTATACAGCCCATGTCAGTGCAACCTTCCTTATTGAAAGAACAAATCCCTCTAATGATTGTCATCTCATTCGTCATTTGGTTTATGGCCTCTGACGGTGTCATTAGTTTTTGGGATGGCTGCATCCTAGTCGTTGCCCTTATTGGTTTTCTTCTGCGCAGTTATCTTAGTTCGCAAGGAGAAGAAGAGGGAGACGAGACACTTCCTTGCGACGCAGATTCGCTGAAAAACCGCACATGGTTTTGTGTGTTGCTGATAGCATTAGGCTTAGGCGGGCTAGTTGGTGGCGGGATGTTGTTTGTCGATAGCGCCGTAGAGATCGCGCGGATTTTTTCAGTGGACGAGGCGATCATTGGCCTGACTATTGTCGCCATCGGCACGAGCATGCCCGAACTGGCCACCTCCGCTGTCGCTGCACTACGCAAGGAATCTGATATCGCTATTGGTAATATCGTAGGGTCTAATATCTTCAATATCCTTGCCATATTGGGGATAGCCTCTATGATCAGCCCTCTATCTGGCTTAGGCTTTAGTCAGGTGGACTACCTTGTGATGATCGGCTTTGCGATAATCTTGTTACCCATGGCTTGGAGCGGCAAGACCCTCAGCCGGCCTGAAGGCACAGTGCTATTGCTTGGATATCTCAGCTATATGGCTTATGTGTGGCCTTAGGCTGCCACTTGCAGGCCGATTTATTGTAAGCGATCAGCCCTGCGCAAGGTCTCTTTAAGCCTAGGCAAACCACGAGGCGTCAATGTCAGCGAACACTAACAGCGCAAATCCATCGGTCCCCAGGTCCGCGCAAAGCAAACAGCCGATTCTCCTCGCCCTGCAAAAATTCTATCTACTTATGCGCGAACGCTTCCCTCTTACCAGCCAAGGTATAGCAGTGCTGTTGATCGCAATCCTAGCGCTGCAACGCTTTGCCTATGGGCGTATGGACTTAGTCGTCTTTGCGCTCGCGGTATGCGCACTGGCCATTGTGTGTTTCTCTACCGTCATCGTCTTACTTGGTGGCTTAATTCTACGCCACCAGATCCGCCATCAGCTTGAGATGGAAGCCCTGCTGCGCCGCCACACCCCGCGCATCAAGGTGGAGGCAGGCTACCCCAACGAGACTGGATTTCGCCTATCGACGATGCCTTGGCTGCCTTTGATAGGCGTGAGCTGGGAGGTGGTCTACCCCGACGCTATCCGCTCCCGCAATCGACTCTCTGAAGACGAAACCCATTGGGAGGAGGAGATTCTTCCCGACAAACGTTGCCACACCCAGGAGATCACGCGCCGCTACACAGTGCGTGACGTATTGGGCTTTAGCCGCTTCTCTTGGCGCTTCACTCAAGAAGGCGAACTACTTGCCTTACCCCAGTCGGGCAACATCAAAGCATTGCCACTATTGCGCTCGCTCACCGCAGAAGACGGCATTCCAGACCCTGGCGGCAACCCCGAGGGTGACCGCATGGAGATCCGCCCCTACGTACCAGGAGACTCGGTGCGCAACATCATGTGGAAGGTCTATGCGCGCAACCGCTTATTAAATGTGCGGCTAGCAGAGCGCAGCGTCTTTCATAGCAGCCGAACCCTTGCTTATATGCTTTCCAGCGAGCATGACGAGGCCGCAGCCGCCGTCGCACGTGTGGCAGTAGAGTCAGGCGCTTTGGGCGAGGATTGGCTATTTGGTGCCGACGGCAGCACCCAGAGCACGCAAAGCATCGATAAGGCTTTAGAATTAATCGCCGGGTCACGCGCGCTTGCGCAATCGCTGCCCTATGGCCTCGATAACTTCTTAAATCTGCATGCTGGGCAAAGTAGTGTGCATTGCATCCTTTTCACAGGGGCCCACATGTCGCCTAGCATAGAACGCTTAAAGGCCAGCATCAGTCGCTTTAACGTGCGCTTCTCAGTGGTCCTAGCAACCGATGGCTTGATCTCAGACGCCCCTGTGAGCTCATGGAAACGGCTGCTATTGCGCGCAGACAAAGTACAAACAAGCCCACAAGAGGCAACGCAAGTGGCGCATTTGAGCAGTTTGTTGACGCAGGTCGGTCAACTTGTAGAATCGACCCTTGTCGTCGATAGGCAGACAGGGCAAAGCTTCGACAAGCGTTTAAATCGTATTTGAGAGACACATGCACTTTGTCTCTCTACGCAAACCTCTAGTAAAAGCAGTATGATGAGCCAGTGATGACTAACATAGAGACAACTAGCAGCAAGCTCCTTCCCTCGAGTCTACGAGCGTTTATTATTGCCTCTAGCTATTGGGTACTGAGCATTTCTTTGACCACCGAAAGTGGGTCTATAGCAGCGTTTATCGGCTGCGCCCTTAGCTGCCTAGTCATCGATAGTTTCATCGATCGTCCGCCCCTCAGACAACTGCGCCTAGGTGTTATTGCGCTCGCAGCGGCGGTACTTCTGGTTGTGGGAGTGGGCTTGAGCGCCGTACTGACCGCAAGCACCCTATTAGCCAACCTCTTTAGTCCGATGGGCGCCTACGAGACTGGGGAAGTGCTGCAGTGGTTCACGTTCAGCGCCGGGCTAAGCGCCATCTTGCGCAGCATTGCCCAACGGGCCGACTTTGGTCGCGTACTCGAAATCCTTTTTGTCGCCACTGCGTTTGTCATTACGCTGGCCGCCCACAGACAAGGGATGATTCACCGCCCCTTCTTTATCGGCGATTTTGCCCTGACCCGCGGCATTGACCCTAGCTCTATTCTCATGGCATTTGGCTGCGGTGCGGTGCTGTCACTCGCGGCATTGTTGATGATTGAGCACAATCATCGTCGCCTGCCTTACCACTTTACGGTTCTTGGCATCTTGTGTTTCTCACTGCTCATTTATGTACAGTTCTTCGGCATGCCCACGCCACGCATGACCGATGAGCTTGGCTTAACCGGCGCGGCTCGTTCCGAAGGCGGCGCGCAGGATGAGAACCCGTTCCGTGACGGCGAAAACGATACCAATGACATGCAAGCCCCAGTCGCAATCGTATTATTCCGTGACGATTACGAACCTACAGGCGGTGCCTATTACTTTCGCGAGTCAGCGTACTCACAATTCAATGGCACGATGTTAACCTTCCCAAATCGAGAAGACTTAGATGAGGACCTTATCGACTTCTTCACACCGACTCGGGTTGAAATTGATGAGCCCTTACCTGCTCCGGAGTTACGCAAAACCGTGCGCACCACCATCGGTTTACTCGCCCCGCATCGCACACCGTTCGGTCTCGACACCCCTGTCGCCTATGCCAACACTCCCAACCCGAACAATTTGCGTTTTAAGCAAACCTACGACGCCTATTCGATGGTGCCCGAATACAATTTCTCGAACTTGATTGGACGCGAAGCAGGCGCTGCTGATTGGTCAGAAGAACAACGACAGGCGTATTTGCAACTGCCAGCGGACCCACGCTATCAACAGCTCGCAGAAACTATCATCGAGGATTTGCGCCCAGAGTTTGCCGATGACCCATATGCAAAGGCATTAGCGATTAAAGACTATATGGACCGCAACGGCATCTACAGTCTCAAGAACGAACACGCCTACGCAGAAGACCCAGCGGCTTCGTTTCTCTTTGGTGATTTCACGGGGTATTGTATGCACTTTGCCTTCGCCTCAACTTACCTCTACCGCAGCATTGGCATCCCTGCACGCGTGGGCATTGGCTACTCTGTCCCTGCGAGCAATCGTGCCGGTGGTTCCTCATTGCTAATCCAGGCCATCAATGGTCATGCGTGGCCAGAAGTGTATCTAGACGGTATCGGTTGGGTCATCGTCGACCCTGCCCCTTCGCGCACACTCGTGGATATGTCGGTGGACCCACAGAACAGCTTACAACAGCTCCTAGGCGATATGTTGCGCGATGAAGCCTCCTTCGATGAATTCATCAGCTCCCAACAAGGCAGCGGCTTCCCCCTCGTCACGATTTTGCGCTCATTGCTATTGGTAGCGATCGCTCTGCTAGCTCTAGCCTATGCTATTAAAATTTACCGCCAGCGCGCGCCTTATCTGGCCCAACCCACACAACGTTATCGACTCAGCTATCGCGCCACCCTCGACACGCTTAGTGCCTTAGGCCTGCGCAGACGCTATGGTGAATCCCGCGAGGGATTTGCCCGCAGAATAAGTGACATGACTCCTTCGTTTAGCATTATGACTTATTCACACCTAATGGCGGCAATGGGCAGCGATCATCGCCCCGCCCAGATCGTCACGGTCGACATCGCCAATGAAACCGACTGGTTAATGCTAGACCGAAACATTCGCAAGGAGGTTCAACAGCATATTCCTTGGTGGAGACGATTAGTGGCGTTCATCAATCCAATTTCTTGGATGAAAACCCATTGAATTGGACACAAATTATTTGTTCATGCGGCAAGAAATGCTGCAGAGAAGTATTGGAGATAAGCAATGACAATGGAAGCCTTAAACGAAGAGCCTACTGCCGAGTCGGAGCAGGAGCAGCCACACTCATCAGACGCACAAGTAAGCGCTCAGTCTGAGCCATTGCGTCAAGCTGTGGCCGTGCTTGCTCGCCTCACACAGGCAGTACAGCAGCAGGTACTCGGGCGTGACGATGTCATTGAGCTCGTCATCATCGCCTTAGTTGCCGATGGACACGTACTATTAGAGGACTTTCCAGGCTCAGGCAAGACGACTCTCGCAAAGGCCTTAGGCGAGGCCATCGTCAACTCTGGACATGATAGTGAGAACGCTGACATCGGCTCCATCGTGCCGTTCCGTCGCATTCAATTCACTCCCGACCTATTGCCCTCCGACGTCACCGGAGGCTCTGTCTTCGATGCCAATGCCAACCACTTTCATTTTCGCCATGGCCCAATTTTCGCCTATGTCGTATTGGCCGATGAGATAAACCGCACCTCCCCAAAGGTGCAATCAGCCATGCTAGAAGCTATGGGCGAGAAACAAGTCACCGTCGATAACGCCACCTATACACTGGATAAGCTTTTCTTTGTGATCGCCACACAGAATCCATTGGATTTGGTTGGCACCTACCCACTCCCTACCCCGCAACTCGACCGTTTCCTTTTCAAGATCACTATGCAACACATCGATCGTGAAGCAGAGCTCGATGTACTTGCAAGCTATAAGCAACGCCGCGATGTTGAGACGCAAAAAAGAATTCAGATCAGCCGCAGCGACCTACTTAAGGCCCGCACTACAATCGATAAGGAAGTCGTAATTAGCCCTTCCATCAAAACGGCACTGGTCGATATTTCGCGCAACTTGCGCGGCGATGAGCGTGTGCTGCAAGGCAACTCGACCCGTAGCATGGTCTTGATGCTCCCTGCATTACAAGTACTTGCAGCCATGCGTGGTCGCTCTTTTGTCGCCGCGGAGGATATCGAAACCCTATTGCCACGCGTCTTAGGTCACCGTGTAGAGCTCGCCCCGGGCGTCTCCGACCTGTCTCGCGTACTCAAAGACTGTATGCGCGAACCGATGGAACAGCTTGCCCGTGCCACGCTGCGCTAGGTTGTAATCGATGCGCAAACTGTCAGGTTTTTTACAAAGCATCGCCGTCTCCGCCTTGCTGTTCTCGCTACAGCAAACGGTGGTGGCACAAGATGGTTTGGATGGATTTGAAATGCCAGGGACTGCCACTGTCTGCTTTGGCATGCTTGGCATTACTGAACAGCGCGCGCTACAGATCTGCGACGCCCTCGCCTTAAAAGAGAACATTAAAGCGAGAGAATTGGCGCAACGCTGGATCGCAGAGCAGCCAGGTTCAGCCGCCGCGCAGTTCTCCTTAGCCGAGGTGCTAGTCAGGGTAGAAGGCAACCTTGCCCGCGCCTTGTTCCATTTGAATCGCGCCGAAGCACTTACCGATTATGCCTCTATGGGCAGAGCGATCGCTGCCGGCAATGCTCAATGGCACTATCTCACGCTCTCACAACTTTCTTATATTCATCAGTTAATGGGTAACCAAGAAGCCTCTTTGTCCTACTTGGACAAAGTTGAGACGGTCTACGGCCAAGAGATGGAATCGTTTCGCGGTTGGCCTCTTATTAAGATGCAGCGCTGGGAAGAAGCGCGAGACAGCGCCAATAAAGTGCTGGCTTCTAGCAACGACCCCCGTGAGCGTAGCCGTGCTTGGAATACTCTGTGTGCCGTCGAGCTGGCAAGCTTGCGCCCCTCAGAGTCGTTAGAGGCTTGCGATAAATCGATCAGCGAAGATGAGAGCCTCGCTAGTGACGATGAAAGCTATATCGACACAGTTTATCTTCTAAACGCCGCCGAAGTCGCCCTGAGCATGCTGCGTTTTAGTGAGGCAGAAGAATATTTGACCCGCGCTTCACGTTCTTTGAACCCCGACAGCGTCGGTGATCCGTGGATTAACCTTTTATACTTGTACATGAACCAGAGTCGCTTCGATGAGGCACGACGCGCCTTAGACAATCTCCTAGTTTGGCGCGACCAACAAGAACCTATCGTGGGGGTCATGAACCGCGCCGAACACTTCCTCGTCAGCGCGAGCTTCCTTCTCCTTGCAGGCTACTCGGAGGACGCGGCGACCCTAAGTGCCACCGCCTTGAACCAACCCGATCGCACGGGTTCATTCAGTGCCGATGAAGCGCAGAAAGACTCTATCGCCGCACTGATCAATCACATCGCCAACAGAACTGCCTACGAGCACAAACTCGAACAAGCGGCGTGGCTAGACTTTCCCGAGTCACTCTACGCACGCGCTGATGCACTAAGCTTTTGGTTTAAATCTTGGCGCTCTGGTCGACACGCGGCTTCATTATTTGCCCAGCCCCAGACTCTCATGAATCGTCTTCGCCCTTACGCCCCCTTGGACGTCCATATCCCCGAGTGGTTAGAACCAGAACTGGTTGCTTTACTGGGCGAAGGCGTGATTGGGGCAATTCTCGAAGATACTCTAAGCGAGGGGGCCTTCAGTCTCAACGAAGGCTATTACTTCGCCTACCACACAGAGGTGAACGCCTTGAAAGGCAATGATGAGGCGACCTTGGAATACGCAAATCGCGCCTTGGCATTACTGCCTAACGAAGAGCATATGCTCAAAGCCCGACTGTCGGCACGCGTAGCGGCAGTGGCTTGGCGCCGAGGCAATCTTGAAGTCGCTCTGAATAACTATGAAGTGGCGTTGCAATCCGACCCAAGTATTTTCAGACGCTTAGGGCTCGAGCTGCCAGTCAATATTAGCGGTGTGGATGCGCCATTCGAACGCCAAGTCATCGAATACCTCGAAGCCTCACCCCGCTTTCGAGCGCACGCCAATGGCTTGAATTTAGAGGTATTCCCACAGAACGAGCTGACGATTTGCCTTAGTACTCGTGGTGGTGCGCCGCTGTCTTGCGTACAAATGGGGCCCATCGACGAAACACTAACGCTGCGACCTGAGCAGCAACTGGTGCAAGAATTTCACGAAAAAACCTTCGGTTTAGGGTATGATATCAGCCAATCTCAACGGATGAGATTGCTTGGCTCCAGCGTTATCCTTAGCTCACAAAACAATACCGATGCGCGGCAAAACCGCGATGCAGTGCTGCGTCCTTAGCGGCAAAGGTTCCTATGACAGCTCCAATTCAGAGCCTTTCCAAAGGGCTCATTTTGCTGCTTGCTGGCGTTTCAGCACTCGGCCCCATCGCTATGCAAATTTTGCTGCCTGGGATTCCAATTATTAAAGACAGTTTCGCCGTCAGCACCTCGGTGGCACAACTCACGCTAAGTCTATCCATGGCGGCCATCGCCATCGCCACGCTGGCCTATGGCCCCCTCTCCGACCGATATGGTCGACGTCCAATCCTGATCACGGGCATCAGCATCACCATCATTGGCTCCATACTGTGCATCATGGCCCCTACAATAGAGCTGCTCATCGCGGGGCGCATTGTGCAGGCTGCCGGTGGCGCCGTTGGCTTAGTTGTTGCTCGCGCTATAGTGCGCGATGTCTACAATGCCAGTGAGTCGGCCTCAGTGATCGCGACACTCGTGATGGTGATGGTGGTGATGCCGATGCTCTCACCGGCTGTAGGCGGAGAGTTAATGGTGCGCTTTGACTGGCATGCAGTGTTCTACTTGGTTGCTGGGATTGCCACTGCGCTACTAGTATTTCTTCTCATAGCCCTGCCCGAAACGCTACAGGAACCTGTTCCCTTCACTGGTGTTGCAAACTTACTGCAGTCCTATTTGAGCTTATTAAAGGACCCTATCTTCAGTGGCTATGGCTACAGCGTCGCCTTCGTCTCGGTAGTCTTCTTCAGCTTTATCTCCGCCGCTCCGGAGATCATGGTAAGCGTTTTAGAGCGGCCCGCGACTGAGTATGGCTATTACTTCATTAGCATCCCGCTTGGCTTCATGGTCGGCAATTATGTCACGCGACATTTGGGCAGACGCTTTGGCATTCACCGTATGATCGACTATGGCTCACGCATCTCGATTTTTGGTATCTCCATAGCAATATTGTTGCATCTTGTCGGCATCACTCATCCTGCTGGGCTATTTTTCCCTATCGCCTTGGCGATCTTTGGCAACGGCATCACTTTGCCCAATGCACAGGCAGGCGCAATCAACGCAGCCCCAAAAATGGCAGGCACAGCCTCGGGTTTAACAGGTTTTATGCAGATGGGGTTTTCAGCAGTAGCGGCGCAAGCGGTGGCATTAATTTTCAATGGCACGGTTTACCCAATGCTCAGCTTGATGCTTTGCGCCTCAGTCCTATCGCTGGTTTGCTTCAAGGGGCTGGTACCAAAAGGCCACGAGTAGATCAGTTATGGTAGGTCTCAAGTATGTTCACTGCGTGGTTTTTAATGTGTCGTAAGGAGACGAACATATCGCTGTAGGATTGTGCGGGGATAGATTGACAATTGCCTGTCTTCAAACGCTCAAGATGATCATCGCGCATATTGTTGGCCATACGATTTAAGCGCTTCGACTCATCAATAAGGCTAGTAATGCGCGTAGAATCGGCACGTTTCTTACGAGCGTTACATACGCGTCCGACAAAGGAATCCACTTCATTGCAGAAGCTCTGCAAGTCAGCCCATGCCTCTGGGCTCAAAGACTCTTTCTGCTTATACAGGCGAGCCCGATAGATACTAAAGGACTGCAAACTGTCGGCGATACTTTCCAGTTCATCAGCCATTCGGATCAAGCCATAAGCGCGCGCAGACTGCCCTTGCGTAATGCTATCGGTCAACAGGGTCGTAACAAATTTGATCATCTCCTCTTCAATATTGTCAGTAATATCTTCAAGGTGATTGATGCGTTCATACAACTCTTTATCGTGAGCGTCTTTGCCGATGTATTCCTTGGTGAGATTGAACATTTCCCGAGTGATCTCAATCAGGTTGTCCATCTCTAGGTCGGCCTGCTGCAGGGCAACCTCTGGCGCCATCGTTGAGCGCGTGCCAAGGTACTTGAGCTTGTGAACCTCTTTCTCACCACGGCTTGGTACCAACCACGTTACGCAGCGCACAAGGAAATCGATTAGAGGAATCCACAGCAACACGTTCAGCACGTTGAACATGGTGTGTGCTACGGCGATATGCCAAGCGATATTTGGGCGCGAACCATCGGCATCGACTGCATCGGCAGGATTGGCCACGATCCATTCTATGAATTCCACATAGAAGGGGAACATGAGAATAAAGATCAATGCGCCCAATAGATTGAAAATAGCGTGGGCGCGGGCTGTGCGCACCGCCGAGGTGTTGGCGCCAATTGCGGCCAGTTGCGCTGTAATCGTTGTGCCGACGTTTTCACCGATAATCAAGGCCACTGCCGTATTGAAGTCGATCACACCAGTCGAGGCGAGAGTGATCGTGATCCCCAGCATCGCGGAGCTACTTTGAATAATAACGGTAAGCACGCAACCAATCGCCACACAGGCCAAGAGACTGCCTAAGGTCTGAGCATCGAATAGGTGCAGATAGGAAATAAAGTTTTGATCGGTTCGCAGGGGTGCAAAGGCACCGCTCATGAACTCGAGACCAGTAAAGATCAACCCTAGGGCAACAAAAGTCTTACCGATGGCGCTAGTGCGAGCGGTCTTGCCGGCCATCATGGGGTAGATACCCAAGCCTATTAGCAATAGGCCATACTTGCCCACTTTGATGGACAGTATCCACCCTGTGATCGTCGTCCCTATATTGGCGCCGAGAATTACCCCGATGGCTTGCTTGAGCTCGATGAGGCCAGCATTCACGAGGGAGACGGTCATGACCGTAGAGATACTGCTAGATTGAACGAAGACGGTAATCCCAAGCCCAGCTAAGACAGCCAGTACTCGGTTTTTTGTGAGGGTAGCGAGAATACTCTGAATTGCATCAGTGCTACCAGATTGCAGACCTTCGGAAAGGAATTTAAGGCCAAGGAAAAAGACCCCCAAGCCGCCGATAGCCGTATATGAAATTTCGAAGTAATTCATTGCCGCGAAGTCTATTCAAAGAGAACGCATATTACAATTTCTTTGCATTTTTTTTACCAAATCAACTTATTTGGGCAGGCTAAATGAGAGCTGTTCTCACATCAAATGCGCGGGACCCGTCACAGTGCTCAGAAGCGACGTGACCACTAGAATCACTATCGCCAACCCCAATTCGCCCTTAATTGATCGCGCTAAGGGCGCCGTTCCTGCTACTTGTAACGCAGGCACTAGGCGAAACTTATTCAAAGCAGCTAGGCTTAAAAGGCACACAACTAAGAGGATTTTTAGCAGCAACATCGCGCCATAGGCCGTAGTGATAAGCTCTGTAGGGTTCGCTAATAGTTGCGTCGACAAATAAACTCCAGCAACAGCCAGGCACAGGGTAATAGCCCAACCCCAATCACCGAAGCGTTTCATCAACGAGTGCAGGGTCACACCTGGCTCAGTCTTACAGAGCAATAATAAAGGATAAAAAGCGCCAACCCACATTGCGATGGCCAATACATGCACAGCTAATAAGAGTTGTTCTATGACTCCGAGACTGGCGATATGTCCAAGCTTCGCGAACCCCGTCGCCGCAGTGCCAAACCCCAGCACTATTAGTATTATAATCAACGAGCTAATTGCAGAAGATCGTGTATGACTATCTCCATATCGTAGTAATAGTATAGCGACACCAAAAGCCAGAAAGCTCGTTGCTTTCCACACGGTGCCATCCCCAATTGCCGTTTGCATGACAATCGTGCTCATTAACCAGTCGAACATGCCGGCAAGCCCATTTTGGTTTATCGAGCCTACCTGCAATAGGAAAAACAAGCCGACGCTTACCAGGCCAAGGGTGCTATTGAACAATAGATAGGCAGTTAAGCGATGCGCAAGCGCGAAGGGGCTGGTCGCGGTAGCCGTGTCGGCTGCAGCGCTAGCGCGTTGAGTAGAGAATAGCCAAATGACGAAGAATGCACCAATGAGGCTGACGAAACTGACATATGCTGCGAGCTTAGTCAGTAGTATCGCCAGCACCCAAGGGTCTAGTGTCATGCTAATTAATGAGAATGGTCGTCGTGTGAGTGCGCCGCGCCACTATCGCCGTGACTATGAGATTCACCATGATCCATCACCGCCGCAGGGGCGCTCGGATCAACTGTAAATGCGAACTCGTTGCTGACCGAATGGCCATCATCGCCAATAGCTGTCCAAGTAACCACATACTCGCCGGCCGCTAGAAACGGCATCGGCATATGGAAGCGCGCCTGAGCAGCGGCTACTGGCGTAAAACCGATATCCACAGGGCCTGCGCTACCTTTGACTTCGACACGCACTAGGCGCACTTCACCGCCAAAGGTCAACATCATGACCGAAGGAGAGGAAACCGTCTCACCACCTTTTGGCGAAGTCATTTCTAAATGCGTGTGCGCTAATGCTGATACTTGTACGCCGAGCGCCAACACGGCAGCCATAAGCAACTGAAATAATTTGAATTTATTCATTTTTCCCTAGCATCCTTTGGTTTGCTCTTATTTATCAGAGCATCATTGTTACGCGATTATTCAATTCGCATGCTGCGGCCCTTAGTGTAACTGAGCCTTACGCAAATTCTAAGACTATGCACTGTTTCTAGCCGCGACATATTGTCGCGCCTAGAGCATATAGCGTGTTTATAGCGAAGTCACCATGAACCCTTGCTGAATACAATGTAAGGCGTCAATTAGGCATTTCATCTGCTAGAATTGCCCTCATGACAAATTTTACAACTCCAACCAAGCACGTCCTCATCGCCAATGAGTTTCACCCAGAAACCATTGCCTTGCTCGATACTCAATACACCACACATAAGCTATGGTTATTAGAATCGATCGAGGAGCAAGAAGCCCTTATTGCAGAGATTGCACCTTACTGTGACGCGGTCGCGACAGCCTCATGGGCGACCAACCCGCTGATTTACCAACTCCCCAAGCTAAAGCTCATTAGCTGTTTCGGTGTGGGCGTCGATGGCATTGATTTCGACATTACGCGCGCACGCAAGATTCAGGTAAGCAACACCCCCGAGGTTCTCAATGACGCAGTTGCCGACCTCGCAATGGGCTTGGTGTTGGCGACATCGCGTAACCTCATCAACGCTGACGCCTATGCACGCAGCGGCAGCTGGCCATTAGCCCCGTTTCCTTTCGGGCGCAGTCTCGCAGGCAAGACCCTAGGCATCATCGGCTTGGGAGCTATTGGTGAAGAAATCGCCCTAAGAGCCCTAGCGTTTCGTATGAAAATCGCCTATCACAACCGTAGCGAGAAGGATTTACCCTTCCCTTATTACGCGAGTATCGAAGAGCTTGCGCAGCATAGTGATATTTTGCTGTCCATGCTGCCAGGGGGAAGTGCCACAGACAAAATCGTCGGCAAAGAAATCTTTGCGGCCTTGGGAGCAGAGGGCGTCTTTATTAACGTGGGGCGCGGCAGCACGGTCGATGAGAGCGCCCTTAGTGAGGCGCTGCGCAGCAAGCAGATCGCAGCGGCTGGCTTAGATGTCTATGAGCAAGAACCACATATCCCGGAGGCCTTAACGGCGCTAGACAATGTCGTCCTTTTCCCTCACATCGGCAGCGCTACTGTAGAGACACGACGGGCTATGGGCCAATTGGTGATCGACAACTTAAATGCCCATTTTATGCAGCAAACTTTATTAACCCCCATATAGGCTCAACGCTTTCTTGCTGCTCTTACAATGAGAGTTCGATACAATGAAGCGCTAAGTCATTAACCCGGTACAGGATTTTTCCATGAGAACTTTGACGCAACTCCTAACAGCGGCACTCCTTGTAGTGGCACTTCCCTTCGCCACCGCCACCGCACAGAACCAGCCCGGATTCCGTTTAGAGAAAGCCGTAGAAGGCATCGATGTTCCTTGGGGCATGGCATGGTTATCTGACGAGCAAATGCTAGTCAGTAATCGTGCTGGCCAGTTGTATTTAGTAGAGGGCGGCAATCTCAGCGCCCCTATTGGCGGCCTACCAGAAGTTCACGTCAACGGTCAGGGCGGGCTTCTCGATGTTGTCACGCACCCTAACTACGCACAGAACGGTTGGATCTACATAAGCTACTCAAGCCCAGAGGGTCCCGGTGCAGGCAGCCACACCGCAATCATGCGCGCCAAATTGCAAGGCAACACTCTCGTAGAGCAACAAGTCCTCTATAAAGGCGAAGAAAATACCAATCGTGGCCAACATTATGGCAGCCGCATCGCATTCGACCGTGACGGCTACCTCTACTTTTCAATTGGCGACCGTGGTGCCCATTTCGAAAATGCTCAGCAACTAGACCGCGATGGCGGCAAGATTTATCGCTTGCATGATGATGGTCGCATCCCTGCAGACAATCCTTTCGTTAACACGCCAGATGCAAAGCCGGAAGTTTACTCTCACGGCCACCGCAATCCTCAAGGGCTTGCGATGTACCCGCCCACAGGAGAAATTTGGGAGCACGAACATGGCCCAATGGGTGGCGATGAAGTTAACCTCATCGAACCAGGCAAGAACTACGGCTGGCCCATCATCGGTTACGGCATTAACTACAATGGTCAGCCACTTGCGGTAGCGACCTCGCGCGACGGCATGGAACAGCCTAAGTTTTACTGGGACCCATCTATTGCACCCTCTGGCATGGCCTTTATCAACAGCGACAACTACGGCCCTGAGTTACGCAATCACCTGCTCGTCGGCTCATTGAAATTCCGCTACATCGTGCACCTAGTGTTAGAGGGCAATAATATCGTAGCCGATGAAATCGTCTTCGACGGTATCGGCCGTGTACGTAATATCAAACAAGGCCCGGATGGCTATATTTATGTCGCGACTGAAGGCGATGGCATTATGCGCATCTTGCCGGAATAAAAACGACCGAAAAACGAAGTACTAGAGAGGCATAACGAAAAATGACAGACGAACTCTTAGCTGGTTACCAACGCTTTAAAGAGGGCTATTTTTCTGAGAATCGAGACAAACTACGACAACTCGCAGAAGAGCAAAAGCCCAAGCATGTTTTGATTACTTGCTGTGACGCTCGTATGGAACCAGCCCTTATTTTCGACACCGAACCAGGTGAGCTATTTGTCATTCGCAACGTCGCCAACCTTGTGCCACCTTATGAGATTGAAGGCTCATACCACGGCACCAGTGCGGCATTAGAGTTTGCTATCACAGTGCTTGAAGTCCCCGAGATCATCGTCCTTGGCCATTCGCGCTGCGGTGGCATTCGCTCGTTAGTGATGGACGCGAAAAAACTGCCTCAAGATACATTCATCTCGCGCTGGATGTCGATTGTGGCGCCAGTGGCAGACCTAGCCGACCCCAACCGTCTGCATGACTACGCAACGTTTAACTACTGCGAACAAGCTGCCGTAGGTTTTTCTTTGCAAAACTTAATGACCTTTCCCTTCATTAAAGAGCGCGTAGAGGCCGGCAAGTTAACGCTCAAAGGTTGGCACTACAATATCGTCACCGGCTCGCTCAAACAGATTCATGACCAAGACACTATCTCTACGATTGTAGAGGAAGCGCAGGACTAAGTTTCCATATCTGTACGGGCGGTTTGACTGAATAGCTCAAGCCGCCCATTTTGCAAAACGTACACTTTATCTGCCATTTGCAGTGGCGCCTCTCTATGGGACACCATGATCGTCGTTGTGCCCTGCGCACGAATCGCCCGCAATACTTGCAATTCAACGTCCTTATCCAAGTTCGCAGTGGCCTCATCCAAGAACAAGACTCGCGCTTTCTTGTAAAAGACACGCGCCAGCAGGATACGTTGCGCTTGACCTGCGGACATCAACGCCCCCATGTCACCGATCAGGCTATTGAGCCCCATTGGTAAATGCGCCACAAACTCGTCTATTCCTGCCTTTTGCACCGCGTCATCTAAACGCTCGTAATCCACCGCCTCGTCATAAAGCGTAATATTCTCGAGTAAAGTGCCCGATAACAATTGATCGGTTTGCAGGACACCTGCACAGGCATCGCGGTACTGCCGGACACCCAACGCAGTAATAGCGATGCCACCAGCGAGTACTTGCCCGGAAACCGGCAACACTAAGCCGGCCATGACTTTCAACAGCGTTGATTTACCGGCACCAGAGGCTCCGGAAATTGCGATAACTTCGCCTTCTTGCACCTCAAGATCGATATGCTCGAACACGGCATCTGCACTGCCCATATAGCGAAAGCTGATGTCTCGCAAACTCAAACTGCCTCGCCAATCTGCCTTTCGTGTGCAATCACTCAAAACGTCAAACTCCACCTCGGCACAGGTGATGTCCGATAGTCTGTCTAACTGAAGGCGAATCAAGCGTATCTGCACGATTTTGTCGACAAAGGAGGATACCGACGTAGAGAAGTTTGACTTTAGTGCCAAGAAAGCTGTCATAAACCCTAGAGTGATGCTCCCCTCTAACACCGACAGCGCCGCTAAGTAAATTAGCAATAGATGCTCGACTCCTGTCAGTAAGCCATTGGCCAACTCCACATGAATACCGAAACGCAGCAATTGCACATTGGCGTTAATCTGCCGCGCATAGCGATTACGCCAAGAGTAAATCCTTGGCAACTCACGACAATAAAACTTAATGACTTCGATGGCGCGAATATTTTCCATTAAGACGCTATTGGCGGAAGCTTCGGCCACAATCTGCGACTCGCTAAGGTTCTTGATTCGGCCTATCAGCGACAATCTAAACGCCGTACTTAGCAACACGAAAGCAAGCACCACCAAACTCAATGTCACATTGAAGTAGAGCAAAACAACAATAGTAACCATGGCAAAAATGCCATCGAGCACAACGCTTATCATATCTTCAGAAAGGATTTTCCTGATCTCTTGCACGGCGCCAAACCTTGACACAATATCGCCAACATGACGCTTAGCGAAAAAATCCACAGGCAAACGCATCAGTTGCGAGAACACATTACTGACCATCTGAAAACCAAGTTGATTCGAAAAATAAAGTTGCACGGTATTTCTGGCAAAACTCAAAAGTACATTGACCACCATCAAAAGCAAAAAACCTAAGAACAAAACAATCAGAACATCTTGATCATTTTTTGCGATGCTTTC
This sequence comes from uncultured Pseudomonadales bacterium, assembly GCA_947259995.1. Classification (GTDB taxonomy): domain Bacteria; phylum Pseudomonadota; class Gammaproteobacteria; order Pseudomonadales; family Pseudohongiellaceae; genus UBA5078. The sequence continues at coordinate 423,046 of CAMYOK010000002.1, forward strand.
GTCGATCACTAACTGAACATAGAATGCATTAGCAATGGCAAGCAATTGCATGAATAAGGACAGCACAAATAGTTGCACCATGGAGGAGTTGAAACCGGGGTAGCGCGTGAAGAGCTCGCCAATTTTACTGCGCACACTATGCCGTGTTTTGACAAAACTCGCCGAAGGAAGGCACTCCACTGCTACGCCCGTGAAATGCGTACTGACCTCACTCCAGGCGCAGTGTGTTTGACCTACCGCGGGGTCATGAATCACAACACCTTTCTTGTCTACTCGTTTGAGCACCACAAAATGCACCATATCCCAATGCAAAATTGCCGGCAGTTGTAGCTTAGAAAACTCCTCGACCTCCAAACGCAATGCGCGAGCATGCAGCCGCAGGGCGGCGGCCACATTGAGGATATCGCTCAAGCCAGCACCTCTTGCCGAGACAGGATACTGCTGACGCAAAGCATTGAGGTTTGTGCGATACCCGAAGTAAGTTGCTACCATCGTGAGGCAGGCTAGGGCACACTCTGCACGTTCGGATTGCAGGACGACAGGCAGCGCATACCGGCGCGCAAATAACTGCGCGATCATACCCTTTCCCGCAATATCTTCAGCGGCGCCAACAGCTTCTCTAGTAGAGTCTGCTCACCCACCACAAGATGCGCCGTAAATTGCATCCCCGAACGCATATTCTGGGCACGCTCCTTGTGCCAGCTACCCCATTGCGGTGCGGCTTTCACAAGATAAAAGGGCTCCTGCATTTGCACAGGGAAAAGGTGTTCACGTGGGTCTAGGAGTGCTTGTGAAATCTCGACAATTTGTGCGGCGGCGTAACCATAAGTTTGTGCCGGATAGGAGTCATAATCGAGGAATACTAGTTGCTGTTCTTTCACCTTGCCTAGCGCTCGTGAGGGAACAAACAACAAGACTTCGAACTCTGTATCTAGCGGCACGATATTGGCAAACGGTGTACGCGAATCAACTGCGGCGCCACGCCAACTGAGCACATTATTTACTACCCCATCTGCAGGGGCCGTCAGGCTAAAAAGTTCGCTCGTTTCGAGCTCTTTTAAACTACGTTGCAGCTGTGCAATCTTACTATCGCTTGCCGCAAGTTGCTGTTGCAGCAAAAATGGAATCTGTGCAAGCTCTTGTTCCAATGCCAGTAACACACCAAAACGTGAATCTTTCTGAGCGTGCAAGCCCTGGATCGATTGCTCAAAACTGTACAAGGTATCGAGAGCCCCTTCATGCTGCTGCACAGAGGTTTGCCGCTTTTCTAGCAGGACTTCTTGACGCCGCACTTGCGCCATACTCAGTTCGCGGCGCCGCGTTAGAGCGGCTAATTGTTCGCCCATATTGAGCAATTCATTATGCACAGCTGATGTACGTTGACGCAGACTGCGCTCGTTTAACAAAGCGCTTTTGAGTAGCGATTCGCGCATCGCAGTTTCTTGCCGCAACTGGGCCTGCACTTGTGCGATAGAGTGCGATAAAGCCAGCCTACCGCTAGCATCGAAGGCGGCGCTGCGCACGGTCGCCAGTACGTCGCCTGCACGCACGATATCCCCGTTGTTTACAACTATCTCAGCCACTGTGCCTGCCGCCGAACTGAACACTCGTAGGCTCCCCTGCGAGGCTTGCAAGTGACCACGAACCAACTCAGTTTGGGAAATAGGGGCAAGGGCTGCGAAGCTCAGCAATGCGAGTACTATCATCAGTAGTACAATCGAGGCAAAACGCAAACTCAAGGGTTGGTAAAAGACCATTTCACCAACCCCTTGATGCTGGGTAACACCTAACGCTTGCGCACGGAATAGACTGCTAGTCATAACGAAATCCTTTTCGTTTATCACTCAAGCATTGCAGCACAATGCCTTGTAATTTGACTATAGAAACAGAACGCTACATCGTCAAACGACTACTCCCAAACACTGCGCGACATCAGCTGCAGATTGCTCATTGGCCTGTCGCCCTGCTCGACGTGAATAGTGAAATTGTCGCCGTCTTTGGTATAGCCCAAGGTTTTCATGCCACCAGGGGAGACCGCGCGAAAATGCACATGATTCTCCTCTATCATTGCCAACTCCATTTTCTGCGGGCTTGGCGTGCGGGGAACGAAGCCTGGATCGAACTGCTGGATGTGCAACACCAAAGAGCCGTCGACCTCTTCGATGGTGATCATCTCAAACATGCTGGTGCCCCCATCGCCTGTCGTCATCCGCACCATCGCGGCAATGGAGCGCCCCTCGGCCTTGATCCAGTTCTCTTCGAGCTGGTTGGCCCCTAGAGCACCAGCATAGTTACCTGTCAGCCAGGCCACATCCTCTATCGTCGCGGCAGGCCCTGCGGCGTTGGTCCAAGATGAAAGCGAACAGGCAATGCTTACTCCAAGTGCGATCAGTATTCTTATTCTACGCATCATTAACTCCTAAAAAGTAAGGAACAAAGGGCTTGCAGTACTGCTTGGCATTCGAGCTTAGCATCACTTTTTCTGACACTCACCCTAAAAATCGAGCACTTGCACGATACGCGACTCATTGTTGTATCATCCCCTTCATCATCTCACCTTCGATAGCAGGAATAGACACATGGATTATCGTTATATAGGCACCAGCGGCCTACGAGTTAGCCCTATATGCATGGGCACAATGAGTTTCGGCACATGGAGTGACGAGAAAGAAGCATTTCGTATTCTAGACAAGGCTTATGAGCGCGGCATCAATTTCTATGACACCGCCGAAGTCTATCCGGTCCCTCCTACTGGTGAGCTAGCGGGCCTTACCGAGACTATTTTTGGCAAATGGATTAAGACCCGCGATAGGGACTCACTCATCATTGCCACAAAAGTGGCTGGCGCCGCCTCTGGCTGGTTCGTCCCCCCAATTCGTAGCGGCTCGACAGCCATTGATCGCCATCATATCGAACGTGCTGTAGAAGGCAGCTTGCGACGCATGGGCATCGACTATATCGATCTGTATCAAGTGCACTGGCCTGACATGATCGTTCCCATGGCGGAGTCTATGGCCGCTTTAGACCGCCTAGTGGAATCAGGCAAGGTGCGTTACATCGGCACTTCGAATGAGAACGCCTACGGCTTGACCAAATCCAACACCATCGCCGAATATGAAGGCTATGCACGATTCCAATCGATCCAGAATAACTTCTCCCTGTTACACCGGCGCTTTCTCGATGAACTTGCCGTGGTATGTCGACGTGAGAAAGTCTCTTTGCTTCCTTACTCGCCGATCGGTGGTGGGATGTTAAGCGGCAAATACAACGCCAAAGAAATACCGGCCAGAAGCCGATTTGGTGAATACAAACAATTACCTACAGCCCGTCAACGCGCCATGGCCGACCGCTTCCTTAACCAAGGGACTCTAGATTCGACGGCGCGCTATATTGAGATCGCAAAAGAGGCCGGCATGAGCCCTACGACTCTAGCGACAGCTTGGAGCATGAACTTTGATTTCGTGGCGTCCACGATCATTGGCGCCCGAGATGCTGCACAGCTAGATGATTCGCTCGCGGCATTAGACGTCAAGTTAAGTGAAGATGTGCTTAAAGCTTGTGACGATGTCCACCGCGACATTCCTTACCCAATGGGGTAAGCGCGGCACAGCCACTGGGAGTTTCTTAGTAAACCCCCAGTGGCACGCTTATGCGACTACGAGGAAATTTTTTATCCCAGTAAACATAATCTGTGCAGACAGTGCCGCCAGAATGATGCCCGTGATTTTAGAGATAATGGCAATGCCTTGTTTGCCAACAGACTTTTCGATCAAGTTGGAAAAATACAACATGAGACCAACCGCCAAGATCGAACAGGTCATCGCGGAGCTCTCTAGAAAGAATTCTCCCAAGGTGTCGTTATCGGCCACCATTACGAGCAGCACACCGATGGTCGCTGGACCAACAGTGATGGGCAGAGCCAAGGGCACTACCGCCAGCTCGGAGAGTTTAAAGTCCGCGAGTTTTTGATTGTCTTTATTACCGTTGACCAAGCCTACTGCCGACATAAACAAGAGTGCGCCTGCGCCAATGCGGAAAGCGTCTAGCGTTACCCCAAAGATAGCGAAAATATAACGGCCGAAGTACATCAGGATTAAACTAATTATAATGACTGAGAACGTCACGCGGATGGCAAGGTGACGCTTCTCTTGCAGGCTGGCCTCGTGGGTCACCGTCAAGAACACAGACAACACGAAGAACGGCGTCATGACAAAGAACATCTTAAGAAATGTAGCAATAAAAAAGTCCATTAGAGCTTCCTAGAGGGCGTTGAGGCTTTTAAGGGCGCGCATACTAACATTGTCTTCACAAAATTGATCATTCCACTACATATTTTTAGCACTAATTACGGACATTACTATGAGCATTTGGACACGAGCCTTGGATCTAGAGACTATCAATGCCAATAACCAGAACACGGCGGTCGCAAACTTAGGCATTGAATTCACAGAAATAGGCGATGATTATATTAAAGGGCGCATGCCTGTTGACTCCCGCACTGTGCAACCTTTCGGCATTCTACATGGCGGTTCGTCTGTGTTATTGGCAGAGACCCTAGGCAGTATTGCCGCTAATTACTGTTTGCGCAAAGCAGGCCAGCGCGCCGTAGGGCTTGAGATCAACGCTAATCATTTGCGCGCCGCTGCCTCCGGCTGGGTCACAGGGACTGCACGTCCAATTCATATTGGCGGTAGCACTCAGGTTTGGGAGATTCGCATCGAAAACGATGAGGGCAGACCAAGCTGCATCTCACGCATCACTATGGCGGTCATTGACGTGCGAGAAGCTAACGCTTGACCTTGGGTACAGCATTACTGATCATGACTTACAATTATTAGAACTTATTAGGGAACCTTGCCTATGCCCACTTTATTGCGCCGCACCGTCTTGTTTATTTGCTTGGCCTCACTTAGCTGTACCGGGTTCGCCCAACAAAACAGAATCATTAACGGCAAACCGGCGAATATAAGCGACTACCCTTGGTTAGCCAGCATATTTGTAGGCAGCGAGACTGATCCTGAGACTGGGGGCGGCTGCGGAGGCAGTCTGATCTCATCGCGTTGGGTACTCACAGCCGCACACTGTTTTTTAACCGAAGCAGGTGATCAAGTCAGTTCGGATGCCGCGACTCGCACCTCTATCACCTTGAACACAACGAACATCGACACCCCTTCCAGCGCAGTTGTAGTGCGCGACGTCAACCGCGTGATCACACATCCAAGTTACAACCCGGACGCGCAAACGAGTGCTAATTCGAATGACTTCGATATTGCCTTGATAGAACTTAGCTCTGCTGTGAGCATAGACCCAGTGCGATTGTTTACCGGCACATTGCCCGAAAGCCTTCCCACAATTGTCGCTGGTTGGGGCGCAACTGTTGGCGATGGTAGCGCCGCGTCGGGCGATTTGCTCGCTACACAATTACTCACGAGCAAGGCCGCAGTATGTGCAAGCGCTCATGAAGGCATCATCACCGACAATATGTTTTGCGCGGGCGGTTACACCGACACCGACACTTCAGATACTTGCCAAGGGGACAGCGGTGGCCCTCTATTCGTGCGCCTAAATCAAGGGGCAATGCAATTAGGCATTACCAGTTTCGGCGGTAGCGAGAGCGCCAACTGTGGCACACCGGGTTCCCCGGGTGTCTATGCGAAAATCTCTGCGCTTAAGTCGTTTATCACTGAGCACGTCAGCGACGCGACTATGATCGATTCGGTCACAGACATGAAAGTCAGTTACAACACTTACGCAGCCGCAGATGACACGGTGATTATTCCCAAAGTTTACGGTGGCGACATCAACTACTCAGTCGTGCTGAAGCACAATGGTAATTTTAACTTCTCGCTCATTAGCGCTGTTGAAAACAGCACTGACAGCATGGATTCTATTCCGGCCTTCTTCGACGGCACGGCTAATGCGCTCATTTTACCGTTAGTGAAAGTAGGGTCAGACACCTTTAATGTGCGCCTGACCCATCTTGGCAACTACCAATTTCAATTGGAAAGCGCCGAGGCTCCTTAGCTTATTGTCGAAACACAATATCGCCATTCACGATTGTCATTAAGACTTTGCCAGCCAAAAGGCTGGCAGGGTCTTCACCGACAGCGGCAAATACATCGGTATCCAATACCGTAATATCAGCCCACATCCCTTCGGCGAGTTGGCCGGTCGACTCTTCTGTGAAATTCGCATAGGACGCATTGACGGTATAACCGCGTATGGTTTCTTCCACTGTTAGTTTTTCTTCAGGGAACCAGCCGCCAGCCGGCTCGGAGTCTGTGCTCTGACGCGTGATCGCAGAGTGCAATCCGTAGAAGAGGCTCCAGTCATACCCCATCAAGTCAGAACCAAAAACTAAGGGCACGTCGTGACGCCGGAAGGTCCGCCAGGCATAAGCACCAGCGGCACGCTCCATGCCTATGCGATCCACTGTCCAGACTTTATCTTCGGCGACAAACGGGGGCTGGACCGCAGCAATAATATCGAGTTCGTCATACACGGCAAAGTCGTCTGGGTGCACCACTTGCGCGTGTTCTATACGATGACGATTGTCTTGCAGGCTTGGGTTCATGGCAAAATTATCCGCAAAGAATTGCAGGACCTCACGATTGCCGCCATCGCCGATCGCATGAATATTGACCTGAAAACCGACTTGCAACATGGCTGAAATCTCATCGCGAAAGAATCCATATTCTTCGCCTGAAACTCCGAAATGCCCTGGTTGATCGCTATACTCTTCTATCAGCTTCGCACCTCGTGCGCCCAAAGAACCATCGTAATACCCCTTCACCGAGTGCACAAAAAGCCTGTCGCCCGCAAAGCGCGTTGGGCCCCGCTCTAACCACTGCTCCATTAGCGGTTTATCTCGGCCACTAATCATTGCGTTGACGCGTATTGGTAAACGGTCCTGCATCGCAAGCGCTTCATAGGCGGCCATCTGCGCTGTATCCACGCCTGCGTGATGCACGGCAGTGAACCCTGATTCGCTCATGAGGCGCAAGCCATTCTCAAGCCGGTTCTGCATGCGTTCAAGTGTCAGTGGCGGCACTGCTTCTCGGTACAGTGCTACACCACGGTTACGCACCGCTCCCGTAGGTTGGCCGGCAGCATCACGCAGGATCTCACCCCCAACTGGATCTTCTGCTTCGAGCGTAATGCCCGCCGCTTCCATGGCGAGTTTATTCCCCCAAGCACCAAAACCATTCATACCATCCATCAACACAGGGTTATTCGGGACACGTGCAGTCAGCAAGGCATGGGTTGGAAAGCTGTCCGCCCATTGTCCTTCATCCCATCCCCTAGCGACCACCCACTGGCCTTGCGGGATGTCATTGAATACAACATATTCTTCAACACGGCGCACTGCCTCTTCTTCGTTCTCAACCCCTTTCAAATCGACTACATCCAGCGTCGCCCCAAGCTCGTTGATATGGGTGTGCGTATCCACAAATCCCGGCATCACTGCGGCGCCAGCGAGAGAGATAAGCTCTGTAGTATCACCGACAAACTCCTGTATTTCGGCATTACTGCCAAGTGCTAAGAGGATACCGTCTTTAATCGCGACGGCTTGCGCATCAGGGGTCCATACACCATTGGCATATGGCGCATTTGCGGCGGGCTCGCCTTCAGAGGAAGGGGCATCCCAAGCAAAGGAGTAGACTTTTGCGTCTAATAGCACCAAGTCGGCTTCTATGTTCAATTCTTGCGGCTCGATGGGTCCTTCCGAACACGCCACTACAAGCGCCGCGAAAAACATTGCCAACAAAGTTCGAACGCATATTTTAATTATTGAATGGAACACGATAGCTACAACTCCAGTTTGCGATAAAAAAAGGAGAATAGAAGTTTTAACTGTGCAAGTAAAATGGCTTCACTTTTAATATCAAAAGCGTCACTAATTTAGGGGGCAAGTTGAGGGAAATATTGAGCGATGCTTTCTTGCGCCTGCGTGTGCTGTTGCGCCGCGGCTAGTTGAAACAAGCGTAACGCTTCTTCAGAATCTTGTGTGACGCCTAGCCCTTCCATATACATCCTCGCAAGCACGTTCTGGGCGTTCGCATGCCCTTGCTCTGCTGCCAAAGAGTACAGCCGCGCTGCATCCACTAGACTCTTTGTCACTCCGCGCCCATCGGCGTACAACACCGCGAGGTTAAACTGAGCATCGGGGTCTCCTTGCGCTGCCGCTTGCAAATACCAGCGCATTGCCTCGCCATAGTCTTGCACCACGCCTTGCCCAAAGTCATACATCATTCCCAAACTAAATTGGGCGCGTGGGTAGCCTTGATTTGCCGCCTGTAACAACCAATGTCGCGAGGCATCCAAGTCCTGAATGACACCTTCCCCGTTGCGATACACTATTCCTAAGTTGTTTTGCGCACGAGCATTGCCCTGTTCAGCCAAGGGGCGCCAAATAGACAAAGCTTGCAAAAAATCGCCCTCATAATACGCGTTGCGGGCGTTCTCCATGGGCTCATCCCATTGTGTATGGGCAGCGCTTTGTCTTAATAAGTCACGATTCTCGTCGCTAGCCACAGGCTCGGATTCACCAAAAATCGCTGCTAACCAATGACCATCGGTTGGATTGGGGAAGATCACATATTCTTGACCAAATTTAGCTTTGTCTTGCTCCATTGCGGCAATACGGCCATCGATATCATTACGAATATAATACTTACGGCGAAAATCGTTGAGGTTATCTCCCAATAAACTGACGACATTGTATTGCGCCATAATTTCATCCTGTCGTGGTTCCTTATTAGAGGAGTCGCGCAGAACAGTCACATGGCTCTCATCGACGAAAGGGAAGTTAACGCGACGTAAATTCTCCAGCGCTAAGGCAAGCGTATTTTCACCTTGATCACGACTGGTGACATAGAACACTTGCACATTATTCGCTGCGCAAAACGCTAGGAATTCGGCAGCACCTGGAGTGGCCGTAACGCGATTGGACTCTACCCAACGGTCCCAAATTGCATCATCGAAGAAATCCATATTGCGCTGCACCAAATGCCCCCAATAGGTGAGCGAATGCAGCACTGTATCATCCACGTCGGTGATGATTGCTAACGGTTGATCGCCTTCTTGCCGCGCATCGATCGCGGCTTGAACCTGTGCGCGAGCAATATTGAACCCTTGATAGTATAGGGCCTGATATTCTGCCGCCGTTTGCTTCCACGCTAAAGCGTATAGCAAGGCATCGCGCGCTGGCAGCTGCGCCTCATCCTGGGCAATGCTGTTTAGGCTGTGCAACAAAAACAGTACTAGGGGCAACACCGTTAGCCGATTCATCGTCTCTCTCTTTTAAAGTTCGTTGCGGACTTCGGTCCGAGGCTCAATAGCCTCTGCTTGTTTTGCCGGAGCCCGTTCAGGCTCGGCCAGTATTACCTTAGTGTGCCGTATATAGCGGTCTATATAAACTGCCGCTTTATAGCCTTGATCCGCTATGCGATGTAGTTCACTGAGGCGCTCTAAAGCATTGGCCATCACCCGCGGTGACAATACCCCTGAACTCCCTGCTGTGAGAAAGTCGGCCTTGAGTGCCTGATATTCCAACTCAAAAGACGCGCGTGATGCCTCTGCAGCCTTCCCATCCCAAGAAGGCCCCACCCCGGTTACACTATCTAACAATTGCGCCACATGTGCACGGAGAACATTGCGTGAGTTCTTTAGATGCTCATCTTGTAACTGCGCTGTAGGATGCAGGGAGATCATCGTGTTAGCGTGCTCCACAACATTTACTAGGTATTGCGCCACCCGCTGGGCGTCGGGAATCGCTCCCATTTGTTCGGCTTGCATCCCGCCGCGCGAAATGCCGCTAGCAAAATCGCCAATCTCGAAGCTTAAAATCTCTAATGCCTTTCGCCCCTCTTCTAGTATTTCTTTTTGTGGCACCTCGCTACTAATGGCCGCCTTTGCCATATCACAGGCTATCTTGTTCATACGCAATAATTCTTGCGCCAAGGCATCCAGGGCGAGGCTGGGCGTACTTTGTACGTTATGGTCTAAAAACATCGGCTTACTAAAGTCTTCCACAACAGACTTGAAGCGCTTTTGCAGAAACTCAACCAAGCTATTGGTGAATGGCAACATAATGAGCAGGCCAAGAATATTGACCAAAGTATGGAAGATGGCGAGCGAGGTCGCTAGATTCTCAGTGCTGCCAAGTATCCAAGCGATCTGTTCAACAAGCCATAACAAAGCGGGCAACATAGCGAACGCAACACAGGCACTGACGGCGTTAAAGATGACATGCGCCATGGCCGCGCGCTTTGCTGGAGCCGTAGAGCCAAACACTGCGAAGACGCCAATAGAGGTGGTTCCAACATTCGCTCCGATAACCATCGCCGCGGCAGCATTTAACGGTATTAAGCCCCCGGCTGTGGCAGTCAAGGTCAACGCTAAGGCAGCACTAGACGATTGCATTAAAGTGGTGAGCAACGCGCCAATCACAAGGAAGAGCAACAGGCTTAAAATTCCCTTGCCAGCCCAGTCTTGCAATGAGACTACATCGCCTATTCCTTCGAAGGCGCCGCGTAGCACATCAATACCAAGGAAAAATAAACCAAACCCTGCGAGGGCTCGGCCGAGGGAGCCATAGCGTCTTGCTCCAGCAAGAACCGACATCGCCATGCCCACACCTATCGCTGGCATCGCCAATGCTTGCAGGTCGAGATTAAAGCCAAGCAGCGCCACAATCCAAGAGGTAAATGTGGTGCCGATATTACTCCCGTAGATAATGCCAATGGCCTGCCCTAGGCTCAATAAACTCGCATTGACAAACCCTACCGTGGCGAATATCACTGCCCCGGAGGACTGTACCACCGCCGTGATACCAATGCCCGAAGCGATGGCGCGCGCTCGCGAACGTGTCGCAGAGCTTAAGATCACTCGCAATGTGCTCCCCGCCGCGCTGGTAAGCCCCTCGGTCATCAAGCGCATGCCTAATAGAAATAAGCCGATTCCGCCTAGGAACGTCAGTATTGCACTCACACTCATTTCGACACCCACCCACCAAGCCTATCGTTCGCTAAGAACCTACGCCCACCAGAGTACAAAGAAGCAAAAGCTAGCGCAATTAAGGTAGGCGACAATAGGTCCAAATCTCTCAACGTGGCGTAGTTCTTTGCGGTATGTCAGTATTACGAAACTAAACGAGGTGTGCAGCACATGACTATCAAAATCGCCATCTTCGATTGGGACGGCACCATCGTAGATTCGATCGACCATATCGCCGATAGCTTACATAAAGCAGCGCAAGACCTCGGTTTTCCTACTTTAGAGAAAGCAGCCTACAAAAACATCATTGGCCTGGGAATGATCGACGCGTTGAAGGCACTCTATCCCGACGCCCAAGACCCTGACATCGAAGCAATTCGCTTGGCCTATAGCCGTTATTTCTTCTCCAAAGAAGCAACACCTCAGCAGATCTTCCCTGGCATGGCTGATCTTATTGGTGGTTTGCGCGAGCGAGGAATAGGCAGAGCCGTCGCCACCGGCAAGAGTCGTCGCGGACTCGATGCCGCGTTTCAGTCCAGTGGTTTAGAAGCCCATTTCGACATTTCTCGTTGCGCCGATGAAACGCGCTCTAAGCCCGACCCGCGAATGTTAGAAGAGATTCTCGAATTCTACCAACTGCGCCCGCACGAGGCGGTGATGATAGGCGACACAACCTATGATCTGGAAATGGCTCATCGCATTGGCATGCCAAGCATAGGGGTACGTTGGGGCGTACATGATGACGAGCGCTTATCGCGCTTTACTCCGGCGGCATTAGTCAGCACCGTTTCTGAATTAGACGAAGTTTTAATCACTCTCTAAAGTGACGTGTGGGCCTTTATATGAGAATTTTAATCACAGGTGGTAGCGGGTTTCTCGGGCAAGCGCTCAGCAAGGCACTCATCGCAAGAGGAGAGCATGTCATTGTATGGAGCCGCGACACCAGTAAGCATCGCGACAACAAAACCGCCAGTGCATGGGTTGCCTCGCTAGACGATATTAACGAATCGGTAGATGCCGTTATTAATCTCGCTGGGGCCAATTTATTCGCAGGGTTATGGACTCGAGCCCGCAAAGAAACACTGCGCGCCAGCCGCATCGACACCACCAAAACGCTAATGGATTGGCTAGGCCGTCAAGAAAAGGCGCCACGAGTCCTACTCTCTGGTTCAGCGATTGGCTTTTATGGCAATTGCGCTGACGATTCGCTTACCGAACAGGCCCCGCAAGGGGGGGACTGGGCAGCGCAATTGGTGGCCGACTGGGAGTCTGCCACAACAACAAGCGCAAACCTCAAGGGGCTGCGCGTTGTCTACTTACGCACAGGCTTAGTATTAGGAAACGGTGGCTTACTCAAGCCTCTACTACCCTTGTTTAAATTAGGCATGGGGGGGTCCTTAGGGGACGGGCAGTTCTGGTTTAGCTGGATACACGAACAGGATTGGGTCAACGCGACAATCTTTCTGCTCGATCACGAATCGGCAGCAGGGCCATTCAACCTCTGCTCCCCAACGCCAGTGCGCTATAAACAGTTTGCCCAAGCTCTAGGTCAAACCCTGCACCGCCCCGTTTACTTGACGCCTCCAGGCTGGTTACTAAAGCTGATATTGGGAGAACAGGCTAATTTGCTAATGAGTAGCACCAAAGCACTGCCGCAAGGCTTACAAGATCTCGCCTATCAATGGCACTACACTGAGATCGACAAAGCGCTAGCGGCCATTCAAGCTTCAATCAAGTAGTTTTGCATCATTCCCAAATCTTCATGCTCAAGAATATGGCAATGATAGAGATAGATCCCCGTGTGATTTTCAAACTTCATCAGCACTCGGACTCGTTCGCCAGGCAGCACGACTACGACGTCTTTTAAACCATAGTCGGTGAAACCAGCACGAAGACTCTGATGAAGTGCATTGTCTTCTCTGCTTCCTGTCCTAGACAGCACCTTGAACTGCACGTTATGAACATGCATCGGGTGCGCCATTTGCATCATGCCTCCCATGCCCATGCCCATCCCCATGGAAGAGTCATTGCTAAACTCCCACACCTCAGTGCTTCCAAGCTTCACTTTGTTCTCATCCGGGACATCTTGCATGGCGCCGAAGAGCCTATTGTTCAAATAAAAACTGCCACGTCTCATAGCAATCGCGACGGCTCTTGGAGATTCTGAATTCACTGCTTCGCGCTCATCAAGAGCCGGCTGCTCACTAAGGCGTTCGGGGCGCACAGTGACAACCGGCGCTTGTTCGGTAAACCGGAAACTGGCGATAGGCCTGGCACCGTCTTGCAGGGCTCTACCGCCTTGCTCGACCGTAATGTTTTGCAATGATGGGGTATATGATTCGGCAAGCAGATGCAGTTGCTCACCAGCTTGGAAGCCCGAGAAATCGACCCACACCTCTACCCGTTCGCCAACGCCTAATGTCAGTGTGGCTTGCTCTCTGGCCGCCTCCAGAAGCCCACCATCGGTTGCAATAACGGTGAAGGGAGACCCATCGCTCCAACGCAAATGATAAAGGCTGGCATTAGAGGTATTCACAATTCGCACGCGATGCGCTGTGCGCTCCACATCTCGAGCATAGGGCTCTCGGCCATTGACCAGCACATAATCCCCGCGAAAGCCCATCATCCAGTTGTGTCGCATTGGCCCAATGTAGACAAGTTGATTGTCAGCATCGAAGCTGCGATCTTGAATCATCAAAGGAAGCTCATGTGCGGGGCTTGGGAGCCCTGCGGCCTGTTCTTCATCATCATGGACGATGAGCATCCCTGCAAGCCCTTGATAGACTTGGAAGGAGGTGCGCTCATGAGGATGCGGATGGAACCAGTAGGTTCCCGCGCGACTCTCAAGCTCTATCTCATAGACATAACGTGCACCCGGCGGGATCGCATACATCGGATGTCCATCCATGCGTTGCTCGATATTCAACCCATGCCAATGCACGATGCTATCCTCAGGCAAATGGTTTTCGAAATGTATGCGTAGCTTTTCTCCCTTTCTTGCCCGGATAATAGGAATATGACCAGAGCCATCGAGAAAACCTAACGCGTCGGACGCTCCCTTCATGAGTTCGCCAGCAAAGCGCCAAACGGTGGTACTAGCGCCGTCACGAAGCGCGGCCTCGCCCACCTGTGCGCGCAGTACAATTTCAATATCGGGGGCAAATCCAGGCGTTGCGGTAGCAGGCGCAATACGCTCCATAGTCTGGGCACGCAATAGGCTGGAGGACGGACCTAGTACCAATGGTGCCGCTGAGAGGCTTTTGACGAATGTTCGACGCTGCATAGTATTTCTCTAGTGTAATTGTTCTAACCCCAGTAGCGGAAAGTCAGCCTGTACTACTTTGAGCAGTGTACAGTACTGTCAGCACTAGGCTTTGTGTTAGGTCAATACTAAGAGGAACAGGTGTCTTGCAGGAAGGGAAAGCAGTGGCCGCACGAGTGTGCGACCACTTCAAACTTAGTTGACCGCTAGTACGTCGCAATCAAGCTTATCGAGGATTTTCTGTGCAGTAGTGCCGACGAGTACTCCTTGAGCGCCGCTGCGCTTAGACACGCCAAGCACAACAATGTCAGCTTTCAACAAATTCGCCTGTTCAGGAATGACACGTTTGGCATCCCCACGCACGATATGCAAATTTGCTCGCTCAACGTCAAACGCGTGGGCAATTGTCGCCTCATCGCCATCTGGATGCTGCTCTTCGCCAGCAAGGATATGGCTAAAATCAGGCTTACGAGAAGTAGCAGCAATCACATGCAGTGGCAAGCCTGTAAATGCCGCCATTTGATGCGCATGTTTCATGACTGCGTTGTTAAGACCAATGTGCCCTTCGTCTTTAGATTCGATGTCCAGCGCCGCGAGTATTATTTTACCGCTGAAGCTTTTACGATCACGGACCAAGAGCACTGGCGCTGGGCTATGGCGCATAATGGTGAAGTCAGACGTACTATGCAAAAGGCGTTGAAGTTTACCGTGCCGAAAAGTCGATTTAACCACTAAGTCAGCCTCTGCACGCAAAGCCGCACGGCTAACAGCCGCATACCAATCCGATGTCCAGAAGCAGCTCTGTGCGATACGCACACCTTTAGCCTTGTAAGGGGCCGCAAGCTCTGTCACCTTGGCTTTCCATTCTTTCAATACTGCTTGTTTGCCCATTTTACGCGAAGACGCATCGCCCATTTCTTCAATGGCTTTATAGACGGCAGAAAACGCAGTCACCTTCCCCTTACTCTTAGTCCCGATGTCAGCAGCGCGAGTGAGGGCGGGTTGTTTTTCAGTTGTAGGGTCAATAACGACAAACAGTTTTTTGTAAAGACTCATAAGATCCGATCTCTTGGTGATACTTTAGTTATAACAATGAAGAATAAACACTCTGTACACAGGTGTCTAGCTCATCCGTGTTTGCTCAAAACCCGCTTGATGTAACGCAAGGATTGCTCCGGTTTACTGCAATAAAACCTCGCTTATGCCACTGTGCGAGATTCATAATGAAGGACTAACATAAGTGTTCTTGAAGATGCGCTAGTTCGCGTTGTCTTTTACGTTAAATTACATACAAGCCATACCACAGACGCCAATATAAAGGAGATACCCATGATAGAACCAAATGTCGCTGGAGGCCTTATAGGGGGCAGCTTGATTGGCATTGCTAGCCTCATGATGCTCTTGTTACTAGGTCGCATTACTGGAATTTCGGGAATCTTAACGGGCGTCATCACGTGGAATAAAGCAGACGGATTGCCTTGGCGCGCCGCATTCATAGGTGGCTTAATCCTTGGCGCCATACTCTATCAAGTTGTCTTCGGCCGCCCCTTACCCATCCAAATGCAAGCTAGTGGCCCCTTATTAATGGTCGCAGGGTTACTTGTTGGCATCGGCACGCGCCTTGGTTCGGGGTGCACGTCTGGGCATGGTGTGTGCGGGATAGCACGCAGATCACCCCGCTCGATTGCTTCCACTGCAACGTTCATGGGCGTTGCAATCGCCACTGTTTATGTCACGAGGCACCTTGTATCATGAAAACCACCATAGCAGCACTACTAAGCGGCATCATCTTTGGCTTGGGGCTAGCCATCTCCGAAATGATCAACCCAGCCCGCGTCCTTGGGTTTCTCGATGTTACTGGGCAGTGGGATATCACCTTGTTGCTAGTGATGGGCAGCGCTCTTCTATTTACGCTCATCGGCTTTCCGCTTATTACTCGCAAAGCCCACCCAATACTCGCGGAAAAATTCACATTGCCAAGCAAGACCTCCTTAGATATGCCGTTGTTGAGTGGCGCAGTTCTATTTGGCATTGGTTGGGGGCTAGCCGGCCTTTGTCCTGGGCCCGCTATCGCGGGGCTCGCCTCAGCTGACCCTAGCATAGCCTTGTTTGTTGCCGCGATGATCGCTGGGCAGTTTATTGGGATTCGCCTAGAGCGCAAGCTCACTTAAAGCTGAAGATATCGGTTCGATTTTTTTCGAATCAGTTAAATTTAGAGGGAAGTCAAAATCATAAAAAAATCCGACTAGAGACTATCTAGTCGGATTTGAAACACCACTTACAAGGATTCGCGGTGTATACCTAGCCTAACAGTTTGGCTCATTGCCACGATCTATATTACGCCTCTGTGCACATTTGCCAATGTGGCATAGTGTCGCAGAAACCTTTCTCCTTAATCGGTGATAGCACCATAAGTGACGGCCTTGAAAGTGTTGCGCAAGGGCACCTGCACATTCATGTGCTGAATCATCACGATGCCAATCAACTCTTCCACAGGGTCGATCCAAAAAATCGTGCCAGCGGCACCGCCCCAATAAAACTCACCCGCGGAGGTAATTCCGCCCGCGCCTGCTGGGTCTTCAACCACCGCAAATCCAAGCCCAAAACCTGTGCCACGCGACATGCCGTACAGGTCTGCTTCAGTGTTCATCGACGCCCCACCGAAAATACCTGGCAAGTGATTTTGCGTCATGAATTCAATCGTTTTACGCCCTAGGATGCGCTCGCCATCAAGCTCTCCGCCATTGAGCAACATCTGTGAGAAACGCATATAGTCTTCGGTACTTGAGACTAGGCCACCACCACCAGAGAAGAAGGTGACACCATTTGCAAACTCACTAGTCTCTGGTCGATCGTATACCTGCATCGTCTTAGTCACTGGATCGAAATTATGATTAGTGCCAAAGCGTGGCTTCTTATCCGCGGGCACTTCAAAGAACGTGTCATTCATCGCTAAAGGATCGAATATCCGTTCTTGCAAGAACTCATCCAAGGCTTGGTTGGCAAGCACTTCTACCACACGCCCTAGCACATCCACTGACACGCTGTAGTGAAAACGTGTCCCGGGTTGATACTGCAAAGGTATCTCGCCCAAGCGTTCGGTCATCTCGGCTAGATCCGTGTTACTTAGAATATTGGCATCCCGGTATTGCCGATCGACAAGCGTGTCGCCAAACACACCATAGCTAAGCCCCGCGGTATGGCTCATCAACATCTGCATCGTCATTGGGCGTTCAGAGGCCACCATCGAACCGCCCTCCCCCATGACCTTCAAGTCGGCAAACTCTGGTAGAAATTTGGACACAGGGTCAGTCAGTTGGAACTTACCCTCTTCATACAACATCATCGCTGCCACTGTGGTAATTGGTTTGCTCATCGAATAAATGCGGAACAAACTGTCTTTCTCTATCGGGGCTCCAGTTTCCATATTGAGAGTTCCGTAATTCTCAAAATGCACGATTTCGCCGCGGCGTGACACCATGCTAACAACGCCTACAAGCTCGCCGGTATCGACGTATTCTTGCAACATAGGATTGATGCGCTCGAGTGCTGCAGAAGACATGCCGACGGATTCAGGCGAAGAGTAGGAAAGATTATCGGCTGCACTAAGGCTCGAAATTAGTGCCCCAGAGACGATCGTCAAAGTGCATAGCGTGGTACGTGTAGCAGTCAACATTATAAACCCCCGTCATTGTAATTTTATCTGGGCCTTGCTCCCTGCACAGCTCAGTGGCTTGCGAAGTATTGTTATCCTGCGAGCATCCTATCACTCCTTAAAAGCTTAGCGATACTCAGTTCCCCTGCCCGTCCGACAAGCAGCCATAGGTTTGCGTTAAATGCCATCCATGCATCTGGCTCATGAGTCTATGAATTTTTACCAATTTTTTCATACCCCCATCCCTTCTATTATGCCAAGCCCGATCAGGGGTTGCCTGATCTGCCTATCGCCTAGCCGACACGAAAGGGTTCTCATGACTACCGCTTCACACTCCCTGCAGGAAAGTAAACGCCGTATCAACCAATATTTAAACCACAAACCGGCGCTGCGCGAACGCTATCTACGCTCCAAACAGATTCGCCGAGTACTGCGCAAGTCCAATAACTATGACCTGACCTCACGCTGCAATCTGTTTTGCGAAGGCTGTTTCTATTTTGAAGGAGACGATTACAAACAAGCCACAGAAGTGACAGAGCTTGAGCAATGGGACTTGTTTTTCAAACAACAGGCGGAGGCAGGAGTCAGTTTTGGTTTTTTTGCAGGCGCCGAACCTGCACTGGCGCAAGATCGCTTGATGCGCGCCGCGCAATACATTCCTCGCGGCTCGATTCATACCAACGGCACGATTCGCATTCGACCCGAGATTCCCTACTCTATTCAGATCTCCGTATGGGGAGATGAAGACACTACTAGCCATTTTCGCGGCGGCAATGTGTTCTGGAAATCCATTCGCAATTTTGCCAATGACCCGCGCGTTAGATTTGTGTTTACCATCAACCCCAACAACTTAGCGCAACTTCCCGGTGTGGTTCGTATCATGGACGACTACGGGCATAAGATTATGTTCAATTATTTCTCACCGACTCAATCATATTTGGACAAACTGGTCAGTGGAGCGAGTAACGATAATGGCTATTTTCGCATCAGTTCAGATGCCAGTAATATGTTATTTTCTAGCGATAGTCTAGCTAGGTCTCGAGACGTCGTTAACGAGCTAATCGCGCAGTTCCCCCGCACAGTGATTCAGTCACAGGCTTTCAACAACGCATTGACGACCCCCGAACCCCTGTACACGTTGGACAGCGAAACAGGCATTGCCAATAACTGCAATGGTCGCAACTTTCAATGGCATCAGGGGTATCGAGTCGACCTCAAAGCCAGCGATGCGAAGTGTTGTATGCCCAATGTAAACTGCGAGCAATGTCGCCTGTACACCATCGCCTTGGCTTCATTTATCTATCAACCAGAACGCTTTCTAGAATCCATAGAAGGCTTTGAAGACTGGCTTAATATTTGCGATCAGTTTGCACGTGTGTGCTTATTGGAAACAGACCCTGAGTGGCCGGCGTCGTGACTATCACTGTTCGCCCTTATTTGCCCGGCGATGAAACAAGCATTATGAGTGGCTTCAATAGCGTCTTCAGCTTGAATCGTAGTAGCGATTATTGGCGTTGGAAATTTCTGCACAATGACAACGCCATTGCGACCGTCGCGGTAGATGAAAAACAAACTGTGCAAGCCCATATAGCCGCGCATCCTGTCACCTGGCATTGCAATGGAAAGCAACTCTTTGTCGCCCATGCAGGAGATGCATTCTCATTGCCTCGCTCTGAGGCTATTCACGGTCGCGCCATGTTAAAGGCACTGACACGATTGCATAAAGAACAACGTTGCAGGGGAGAAATCCAACTCCTTTTTGGTTTTCCCAGCACAACCCTGAACGCGTTACAGCAAACTCAAAGCCCGTTGCAAAATGCGGCCCAAGTGATTAAGCGCTGGCGCTACCACAACGCTGCCCCCTTACTCGAGCCGAACCAACGCTACACAGCCGCAATCGCCACTCCCTGCCCTGCTAGCGTGGACGCATTCTGGCAGAGAGTTTCGAGCCGCTACGCATTAATCGCGCAGCGCGACTGGAAGTGGCTTAACTGGCGTTTCCTGCAACGCCCCGATGTCGACAACTATAAATACCTGCAATGTCTAGATAGTACCGGCACGTTACGAGCTTGGGCCGTGATTAGGGAGTTGGAAGGCTGCCTGTGGATTTGCGATCTCCTTTGGGATGCAAATTGCGTAGCAAGCTTAAGTGAACTGCTGCGCAAAATTGTGCTACTTGCACGGGCACGAGGGCTAGATCAAACAGCACTCTGGCTACAGGGCGATAACAAGGCCGTCGAGGTTTTGCAGCAAATGGGATGGCAAGACGATAGCAGCGCGCACCAGGTCACTTTATCGATACACCCCTATGACTCTGCTTTGGACTATACCTGGATCCAAAAATCCCTTTACATCAGCAAAGCAGATAGCGATCTCATTTAGTAAAGCTTTGCACACGCCCTGCTAGCTCAATAAAACCACTAAGATAGGCCAAGGATTCATCACTGCGGCGAATGCCAAGAAATATTTGTTTGGCAATTCCTTGCTTGCCCATTCGTACGCCACTTATTCTCATGGTCTGGGCGTATTCTTCGACTAACCACTTCGGCAAGGCTGCCACACCCCTGCCGGCGGCGACCATTTGCAACATGATGTTGGTTGCCTCAATTTCCTTATGCTCTTTTGGCACACATTTGGCTGGAGACAAAAACTCCGAGTAGATATCCAAACGCTCTCGCTCGACTGGGTAACTGATCAAAGTTTCATCTACGAGGTCTTCGGGCAGCACATAGCGCTTGCCCGCCAAAGCGTGATCACTGTTAACGACCAAGACTTGCTCATAGTCGAACACGGGATTGTAGAGCAAGCCGCTCTGTCGTAAAGGGTCTGGTGTCACTAAAATATCGATGTCGTAACTAAACAAGGCCCCAATCCCTCCGAACTGAAACTTCTGTTTTACATCGACATCCACATCGGGCCATTCACTAAGAAATGGCGTAATCACTTTTAGCAGCCATTGGTAACAAGGATGGCACTCCATGCCAATCCGCAAAGCACCGCGTTGCCCCCGTGCGAATTGTTTGAGCAATTGCTCGGTATGCTCAAACTGCGGTAGTAAGCGCTTGGCTAGTAACAGCATTTG
The DNA here is from genome assembly GCA_947259995.1 of uncultured Pseudomonadales bacterium. Taxonomy (GTDB): domain Bacteria; phylum Pseudomonadota; class Gammaproteobacteria; order Pseudomonadales; family Pseudohongiellaceae; genus UBA5078. Next base: position 444,043 of record CAMYOK010000002.1, read on the forward strand.
CTCACCCGCCTGGGTTAATCGCAACAGGCGCCCTTCTTTCTCCCATAGCGGTGTACCCAGTTGATGTTCGAGTTTACGAATAGCATGGCTTAATGCTGACTGGCTCAAATGCAGGCTAGTGGCGGCCTCTGTCAGGGTGCCACGCGCATCGACTGCCGCAATAATCGCCAAATGACTGCGTTCCAACATTGTCTTTCTCCGACCCAATTCATGAGTATATCTCATGAATATATGCATTTTAACCATTTTTATTCATTGTTTGTAAGCCCTAATATGCACCCACAGTTTATTTTCGGAGAATTCAATAATGCCCCTCATACACAACCTAGGCTTTCCACGCATAGGCGCACAGCGTGAACTAAAATTTGCCTTGGAAAGTTACTGGCGCGGAGAAACCAATAGTCACGCTTTAGAGGCAACTGCCGCCAATTTGCGCACCGAGCACTGGCAACGACAGGACACACTCGATCTCGTACCTGTCGGAGACTTCTCTCTCTACGACCAAGTATTGGACATGAGTTTCTTGCTTGGCAATGTGCCGAGCAGAATTAGGGAGTTGGAAGGAGACGACTTACAAGCGTATTTCCGGCTTGCACGTGGCCGAGCGCCACAGGACTCTGACACACAGTCTGTGGCCGCGGGCGAGCTCACCAAATGGTTCGATACTAACTACCACTATATTGTTCCCGAGTTTGACCAAAACACACGTTTTCAATTGGACGTGTCACGCCTGCTCAGCCAAATCATCGAAGCCCGCACGCAAGGCCATGACGCTAAACCGGTGATACTCGGGCCACTGAGCTATTTGCGCCTAGGCAAGGCGCGTGATGGCAGCAATAAGTTAGACCTGTTGCCCCAACTACTTACCGTATACAACGAATTATTCGAAGCGTTGCAAGCTAGTGGGATCGAATGGCTACAGATCGATGAACCGATCTTAGCAACAGAGCTAGAGGCCCATTGGCAGCGCGCTTTCACGCAGTCCTATCATGAGCTGCGTCGCGGCGACATAAAGTTACTGCTTGCCACCTACTTTGGTGAACTACAGGACAACCTGATTTTGGCTTGCGAACTGCCCGTTGATGGCATTCATATTGATGCCATCAACGCCCGTAGTGAGGTCGCCAAAGTCATTGATTGGCTACCCGTTCATAAAGTTCTTTCTCTGGGTGTTATTGATGGGCGTAATATTTGGAAAGCCGATATCAATGCCTTATTAGATTATTTGGAGCCCATTCATAAGCGTTTAGGCGACAGGCTCTGGCTAGCACCTTCGTGCTCGTTATTGCACGTGCCAGTGGACCTTGGTAATGAGACAACGCTAGAAAGTGATGTTTGTTCATGGCTTGCATTTGCCGTACAGAAACTTGCCGAATTAACGCTCCTTGCTCACGCGTTAGAGAATGGGCGTGACGAACACCAAGAGGCGTTACGGAACAATGCCGAGGCGCTGCAGAGTCGCCGTGATTCTGAAAAGACCAGTAACCCGCAAGTACGTGCCGCATTGCTAGCATTGCGACCAGAGATGTCGTCTCGTCGCTCGGAATTTGCATCTCGCGCAGCACTGCAGCAAAACCAATTCAATTTGCCGTTATTTCCAACCACAAGCATTGGTTCTTTTCCACAAACGATAGAGATTCGTCGTGCACGTAAACTGTTTCGTGAGAACAAGCTCGAACAGCAGGAGTACGAGCACTTCTTACAACGCGAGATTCGCCACTGCTTGCAACAACAGGAGTCATTGGGCTTAGACGTTCTAGTCCACGGAGAAGCCGAGCGCAATGACATGGTCGAATACTTCAGCGAACATCTACAAGGCTATGCACGCAGCCAGTATGGTTGGGTGCAATCCTATGGGTCGCGCTGCGTCAAACCACCGATACTATATGGCGATGTCGCAAGAACTCAGGCAATCACCGTCCCTTGGGCTAAATACGCACAAGCGCAGACAGCAAAGCCTGTAAAAGGCATGCTGACTGGCCCGGTAACGCTATTGAACTGGTCATTTGTTCGCGACGACCAACCCCGTTCGGAAACTTGTCGCCAGCTCGCACTTGCGGTGCGTGATGAAGTGCTGGATCTCGAACAGGCTGGCATCTCTATCATCCAGATCGACGAGGCGGCGCTGCGCGAAGGCTTGCCACTACGGCGGTCACAATGGTCGAACTATTTGGATTGGGCAGTAGCCTGTTTCCGCTTATCAGCGAATGGAGTGCAAGACGGCACGCAGATCCACACACATATGTGCTATTCAGAGTTCAATGACATTATGGAAGCGATCGCCGCCATGGATGCAGACGTCATTACCATTGAGACTTCGCGCTCGGATATGGAGCTTCTGGATGCCTTCGATCAGTTCGCCTATCCCAATGGCATTGGCCCAGGAGTCTACGATATTCACTCACCTAATATTCCTCACGTCGATCAAATCGTGAGGTTAATGAAAAAGGCAGCGTTGAAAATACCAGCACAGCGTTTATGGGTTAATCCTGATTGTGGACTGAAGACGAGAAGATGGGAGGAGGTGGCACCAGCGTTAACCAACATGGTGGCGGCAGCACATCAATTACGCGCTTCTTCATTGTAAAAAAAAGCCGCGCTCACCAATGTGAGCGCGGCTTTTTTTATCGCATTTGAAGCAATAAGGGCTTGTTAAGATTGTATATCCACCAACATCTCCGTGGGTGTGATGCGATCGCCTTTCTTAACGAGAACGCTCGCAATCTTGCCAGCGACAGGCGCTTTGATCTCGGTCTCCATCTTCATCGCTTCGATCACCAAAACTGGATCGCCAGCTTGCACACTTTGCCCTTCTTCCACTAACACTTCCACCACATTGCCTGGCATCGTCGCGGTGACATGTCCAGGTGCGCTTGCGCGCGGACGTCGGCCAGGCTTGCTATCGCTTGCGGCTTCCGCCTCGGCAGCAGCCGTGGACTCAAGGGTTATCTCTTCTGGTTCGCCATCGACCGTCATATAGAAACGACGCTCACTATCGCTCGAGGGGCTCACACCTGTCACATGGATATCATAAGTCTCACCATGTACAGTCACTTTGAACTCATGGGCGACACTAGCAGCAGCGGCGCTCGCATTCACTGGCAATAAAGCTTCAGGTTTCAAAGTGCCGTTATTGCGATTCTGCAAATAACTCATACCAACATCCGGGAACATGGCATAGGTCAATACATCTTCTTCGCACTTCGCATCATCGCCAATCTTCGCTCGCAGAGAATCTAGTTCTGGGGATAAAAGATCAGCAGGGCGACATTCGACAACGTCCTCTTTACCGATAGCGCGCTTGCGCAGTGCTTCATCCACTGGCGCTGGAGCAGCACCATAATGGCCTTGCAGATAGCGCTTTACTTCATTGGTGATAGTGTCGTAACGAGTGCCTGCGAGAACATTCAAAACAGCTTGAGTACCAACGATTTGCGAACTAGGTGTTACCAACGGAGGATAACCTAAGTCTTTACGCACACGAGGGATCTCGGCGAACACTTCATGGATGCGATCAAGAGCACCCTGCTCTTTCAACTGATTGGCAAGGTTAGACATCATGCCACCTGGGACCTGACTCAAGAGTACTTGCGTATCCACACCGTTATAGGCGCTTTCAAACTGGTGATACTTGCCACGCACCTCACGCAAGTGGCTGGCGATTCTCTCTAGCACCTCTGCATCTAAACCGGTTTCATAGCCAGCAGCTTCTAGAACGGCTTTCATGGTCTCTGTTGGCGGGTGACTAGTGCCACCCGCAAACGCAGAAATTGCTGTATCGATATGATCGATGCCCGCCTCTACCGCCTTGAGCTGACACATGGATGCCATGCCCGAGGTGTAATGCGAATGCAAAAACAATGGTAAATCGATTGCCTCTTTCAGCGCTGACACTAATTCAAAAGTGATCTGAGGGGTCAAAAGTCCCGCCATGTCTTTAATAGCAATGCTGTGGCAACCCATATCGACAAGTTGCTTAGCCATATCTACAAAGCCTGCAACTGTATGCACTGGGCTAGCTGTGTAGCACAAAGTACCTTGCGCATGCTTGCCAGCTTTTACCGTTGCTGCAATTGCGGTCTCTAGATTGCGAACATCATTGAGCGCATCGAAAATACGGAACACATCTATGCCGTTCTCCGCTGACTTGGCCACAAAGGCTTCCACGACATCATCGGGATAATGACGATAACCCAACAAGTTTTGGCCGCGTAGCAACATCTGCAAACGGGAATTTGGTAGCGCTTTGCGTAGGGTCCGCAGACGCTCCCATGGGTCTTCTTTCAAGAAGCGCACACATGAGTCAAAAGTAGCGCCGCCCCAGACTTCTAAAGACCAATAACCGGCTTTATCGAGATCTGCACAAATGGGCAACATGTCATCGATACGCATCCGAGTCGCAATCAATGACTGATTGCCGTCTCTTAGGGCGAGTTCGGTAATGTGAATTTTCTTACTCATGTTGTACTCCACACATTCGCGGGGGGTCCCGCTCCTTCAAATATAATTAAGGCCAGCCCTTTGTTACATACCCGATTGTGCAGCAATCGCAGCGGCAATCGCGGCAGCCAAAAACTCAGGGCGGCGTTTTGTCGAATAACGAGTCAATTCAGGGTGCTCTTCAACAAAGCTCGTGTTGAAATCCCCTGATTGAAATTCTGGGTGTTGCAGAATCTCTTTGTAGTATTGCCGCGTCGTTTGGATGCCGTAGATCTGCATATCGTCCAGCGCGCGCATACAGCGCGGAAGCAGCTCTTCCCAGTTACGAGCCCACACGACTAGCTTCGCGCACATAGAGTCATAGTGAGGGGGAATTGTATAACCGGTGTAGATTGCCGCATCGGTACGCACGCCGGGCCCACCAGGGGAGTAATAGCGGCTGATGCGGCCAAAGCTGGGCAAAAAGCCATTCTTCGGATCTTCTGCGTTTATTCGAAATTGCGCGGCGAAGCCAGTATAAGTGATCGTTTCTTGTTGCACGGACAATGGCAAACCAGAAGCGATCCGGATCTGCTCGCATACTATATCGATACCGGTAATTTCTTCCGTGATCGTGTGTTCGACTTGCACTCGCGTATTCATTTCCATGAAATAGAAGCTACCATCGCTATCTAGCAAAAACTCGACTGTTCCTGCATTTTCATAGCCCGCTTCTTTGGCAACACTTACGGCGAGATCGCCTATATAGTGTCGCTGCTCATCATTTAATTGCGGAGAAGGTGCCAGCTCGATTAGTTTTTGATTGCGACGCTGAATCGAGCAGTCGCGCTCAAAAAGATGCACAGTATTACCATGCGAGTCCGCTAATATCTGCACCTCAATATGACGAGGGTTGACGATACACTTTTCCAAAAACACATCGGCGCGGCCGAATGCTTTAGTGGCTTCAGAGATTACCCGTTGATAATTTTGCGCCAACTCTTTTTCGTCGTTGCAACGCCGAATACCACGACCACCGCCGCCCGACGTGGCTTTAAGCATAATGGGATAACCAATTTTGCTAGCGATCTCGAGTGCCTCGTCGACATCTTTAAGATTGTCTTGAGTACCCGGGGTTACAGGCACCCCAGCACGCTCTGCACATTTGCGCGCCTCGGTTTTATCGCCCATCGATTGGATGACCTGCGCTCGAGGCCCAATGAACTTGACGCCGCGGCGTTCGCAGATCTCTGCAAGTTCAGGGTTCTCTGATAGGAAACCATAGCCTGGATGCAAAGCATCACAGCCAGTCTCTACCGCAAGGTTCACGAGTTGATGAGGGTTCAAATACCCTTGTAAAGGATCGGGCCCAACGAAATAGGCTTCATCGGCCTTTTTGACATGCAGGGAGTATCGATCGGCTTCTGTATAGATGGCCACGGAACGTACGCCGAGTTCACGGCATGCGCGGGCTATCCTGACCGCAATCTCGCCGCGGTTGGCTATTAAAACTTTTTTTAGCACTGAAGAGTTCTCTACTGACTGGAAACTAACCGAATTCGTGTTGTACCGCCTATACGAGCGGCTCGCACCACGAAAACACCGGGGCGGTTTTTCAATTCACAAGAACTCAAGCTTACTGAGACAGCCTTGTAGCGTCAACTACGAAACCAATCTAGCGAGTCAATTCAGACAGGATTTAGGACTAATTCAAACAGGGCAACCCCTAAAACACGGGGATCTCCATTACCTGGCATTCGCGCATTGGGCAGCTCAAAACGAATGATGTTGTGCCCCTGCCTAATTAGCGCTGGCGGTAGGGAAAGCGTGGCAATCACAGGTCCTTGAGCATCAGCTTGCTCGTCATACAAAAGATGATCGTTCACATAAATTCGTACTATTTGTTGACCGTGAGGCTGAAATCGCAGCGCCAGCCCTTTGAGCGCTTCAGCATTCTGCGGGGAATCGACTAAAAAATGCAATTTGGGGGTCTTTCCTAGGGACCAACGATACTCATTTTCCGCATTTGACCAACTATCAAACCCAAGCCTATCACTTCTAAAATTCAAGGTGCCCCCCATTTCCAGAGCTTGCAGGCGGCCCACTTGTGCGGGGCTTAAGCCTGACTCGCCAGTAATAAAATACCTTCTGTATTCATCGCTCACTGCGGGATGTTGAAGCAGCGCCAAGACGGCTAGGTAGAAAAAACACAGTACGAGCGCCGCCAACACCAGCATGGATTTAGCTTTCATATTACCCAGACCTCCTGTAGTAACCATGCGATATAAGTGCGGTGCAAGCCCCAGAGGCTAAACGGCACTAGCGCTAGCCAATAGGGGGGCGAGTATTGAATTTGCCTATTGAAACGCTTGCCGACAAACACTCTATGGAGGACATTCACAAATGCAGAGACTGACTGTGCGAGCACTAACAACAACGGTGCCTGCCACCATAAATAACGAGGCATCGCGACCAGCCCCGTGGCCAAGGGTAATAATGTAGCGCCAAGCGAAAACATCGCCAGCGCGTATTCTTTACGCCACAGCAAATAGGCAATCATCAACAAGGCGACAACACTCATCCAAGCCCAGAGCTGGATGCTAATATTCTGTGCAAGCAAGCCACTGAGCAGATGCATAAATGGATTACTCGGCACCCTCTCCCAAGCGATCTGCACATGAGAAAATGCCATTGCGTCCCCCATCCGCCAATACAAAAACACCATGAATAGGGCTAACCCTAAAGGGGCTAATAGAATACCTAGCAGCATTTGCAGACGCTCTTCACTGCTAGCCTTTGCTTGGGACTTGAGCCCCGTGGCAAGTAGAGCAAGGGCAATGAATACCCCTGTAGGGCGTACGGCACTTAACACTGCACCCACAAGCCCTGCTGACACAAAACGCCCCTGACGCAAAGCCGTAAGGCTCACGCAACTAAACAGAAGAAACATTGATTCGGTGTAACCCACATTGCCATACAGCGAATAGGGATTGAGTGCCAATAATGCTGCACATAAACTGGGAGACACGCGAGGGGTATAGATTTGAGACAATTTTAGAAAACTAAAAATGGCCGCAAGAAAGAATAGTTTCGAGGTGACAATTAAAGCCACAGGTGCGCTGAGGGAAAATAATTGCGTGACCCAACGCGCTACAATCGTTAGTGCTGGGAAGAATGCCCAATTTGCGGCATCTCCCCTTTCATGCCCATGTGGGGCAAAATCGTAGCCGTGCTGCACTGTAGAGGCATACCAAGGGCAATCCCAGTAACAGAGGTCCAAATAGCCGGCACCGTTCACGGTTAAAATAAAGAACTCAAACGCTTGGTTTATAACAAATGCAAAACAACTAATAAGCAGGAGTCGCTTATTCTGTTTAAGAAAGTATTTTAGCGATTCCATTTCCGCACAGTCCCCCCGAAATATGCCCACTCAGACATGAGGGATATTTTCCCACGGACTATACTCCCAGGAGTGACGGGAAGCGAGACTTTTATAAAACCGAGGTGACTAGAATCACAGAATAGATGATGAACCAGATGAATTCTGACTCAGGGGGCTTGTCGATCGTAGATTCGCACCATCTTCACTGCGGCGCCGAAGTTGTTTGGCTTTAGCTCTAACGCTACCCGCAGGCGCATGCCATTAGCCTCTACAGTGTAGCTTTCAAGTGTAAACCCACCCTCTCGCGGCCGTCCCTCAACAAACAAGGTTTCGCCCTCCCATTGTCCGAATGCGAAATCCTGAGCACCATTGCTGTAATGGTCACTGGCCCCGACACTTTGTGTGCGCCCATCGGTATGAAACACCCGCTGAAAGCCATCGGCATAACCGAACCAAAACTCCGGTTCGTCATAGGTGATACGCAATATTGGGTCATATGAGAGTCGGTCGTAGACTTCTTGCTCTTCAGGGCCACCACGGTAGCGCCCTTTTTCTTTCTTCTTAAACCAACTACGCGACACCTTGCCCCCCGCCGCAATAATCGCCGCCTCTACTGCCTCATCAGGGTCATCACTGAGCTCTTCATTGATGACCCAATTGCCTTCGATAGGATGGTCTTGGGCAAGAGCCGCATTGGACAAGCAACAAAGCCCGAAAAGCAGGGCTGCCATAAATTGAGGGATTTTCACTAATAACTCCTCACGCAAGGGCTGGTAAGAAATAAACCAAGATTCATTGCGACTTACCTTAGCATGAGAATGGCCCTATGTGGACATAGGGTGCTTAGCTTTGCGCCCTGCTGGCTCTTCTTAAGGCTAGATAGTTACTGCTCATCAAAAAGCTAATCACAAGCACTACTAGCGCCATGCCGAACCATTGCAGCGCATATTGAATATGCGTGCGCGTATTAACTGTCACCGCAGGCCAATGCCTCGCAAATACGCCTGCCTCGCCAGGCCCAAGGCGCACGACCCAAGGTAACAAATCGCGTTCCAAGACCTGTGCAGCTCGCCCTATATCAAGCCGTCGAAAACGCAGCGGCCAAGCCTCACCCTCAACTTGGGTGATGCCTAGCGGCGCTGGGGGCACATGCAATTGACCAGTGAGCTGCTGTTCCCCCGCAATTGGCACAACATAGGGCATTCCATCCTCACCTGGGCCAGGAGCAACCCAGCCGCGACTAACCAGCACTGTCTCGCCGGTCTCTTGCATCTCGAATGGCGTTATTAACTCAAAACCTGGCGCACCTTGAAAGAACTGAAATGCGACCACGAAGGAGGCTTCATTCCAATAGCGCCCAGTGGCGGAGACGCGCAGGTTCTCTAATGCATTCGCCTGCACGCCACTTAATGGGGCAGCGCGCGCATCAAGCTGCGCAAGCGCTAAAGCGGGTGCCTCTAAACGCTCCTGCATGGCTGTGCGTAGAGCCTGCTTTTCCTCTAAGCGCCCTAGTTGCCAAAAGCCAAGATTGAGCAATAACGCCACTGTGAGTGTGACACTAATGGCGATCAACCAATGAATTCGAAACTTAAGTTCGCCAAACTGCAATACTGTCTTCACCCTGCCCCCTATTTATTGTTCTTATGCGCTTCTATCTTGGATTCTAAAAGCAATAAGGGGACAGTGCGATTCTTTTTACCGCGCCCCGTCTCTTTTAACTTGTGCTTGTGGTAACTTATAGCCACTGCAACACATTCATTTCTTTATCCCGCTTTAGGATCATCCACAATGAGAATCGGCGTTTTATCGCGAAACGGCAAGCTTTACTCGACCCGCAGAATTGTAGAGGCAGCCCGTGCGCGCGGCCACGAAGTTCGTGTTGTGGACGTTTTGAAGTGCTATATGAACATTACAGCCAATAACCCAACAGTGTTTTATAAAGGCTCGGGAGATGCGGAGGCGTTAGAGTTTGACGCCGTGATTCCACGGATTGGGGCTAGCGTTACCGGTTACGGCTGTGCGGTACTCAGACAATTTGAAGTCGGTGGAATCTATTCGGTCAATGAATCTATTGCCATCACGCGGTCACGCGACAAGCTGCGCGCTCACCAACTGCTTGCACGCCGTGGAATTGGCCAGCCGGTCACGAGTTATGCCCACTCTGCCGATGCCACCAACGACCTCATTGCTTCTGTGGGCGGCGCGCCATTAGTCGTAAAAGTCATGGAAAGCACACATGGTAACGGTGTAGTCCTTGCCGAAACCAAAAAAGCAGCCGAAGCATTGATTAATGCCTTCCGCGGTCTCCAGGCCGACTTCCTTGTACAAGAGTTCATCAAGGAGTCAGGCGGTGCCGATATTCGCTGTTTTGTCATCGGTGAGCGCGTAGTGGCTGCAATGCAACGCACAGCGGCCGCAGGCGAGTTCCGCTCTAACCTACACAGGGGCGGTTCGGCGCAACTCATTAAGCTGCGTCCAGACGAGCGCAAACTCGCCTTAAAGGCCGCGCAAGTGATGGGCTTAGACGTCGCTGGAGTCGATATCATTCGCTCCAATCATGGGCCGTTAGTACTTGAAGTTAACTCCTCTCCTGGCCTTGAAGGGATCGAATCTGCCACTGGCAAAGACATCGCCAATAGCATCATCGAATACATCGAAAAAGATAGCCTGAAAGGGCCGAACAAAATGAAAGGAAAAGGCTGAGCCTAGTTCGGCTGCTCATAGAGGTGGCAGGACACCGGCTGTTCATCACCATTTAAGACCGGCACTTTCTCTTTGCAGACATCCATCACCTTAGGGCAGCGCGTGTGAAACGTGCAGCCTGAAGGCGGATTGATTGGCGAGGGGACGTCACCCACCAGAATCTGTCGATGCGCCACATGGTGAGGGTCGGGCACTGGAATCGCCGATATCAAAGACTGCGTATAAGGGTGTCGTGCCGTTCGATAGATGCTCTCGCCTTCACCGCTTTCCACAATCTTGCCCAAATACATGATCGCGATGCGGTCAGATATATGTTTGACCACCGCTAGATCGTGGGCGATGAACAAATAGGAAAGCTTAAATTCTTTCTGCAAGTCGATCAGCAAATTCAGAATCTGGCTTTGAATCGAGACATCCAATGCCGACACCGGCTCATCACAAATAATCAACTTCGGGTTCAAGGCAATCGAGCGGGCAATCCCGATACGTTGACGTTGGCCGCCGGAGAATTCGAACGGATAGCGAGTAACCGAGCGCGCTGGCAGCCCCACCAAGTCTAATAATTCCACCACGCGTTTTTTACGATAGGCCTTGTCGCCAATATTATGTACTTGGAATGGCTCTTCCAGTATTTGCCCAACAGTATGACGTGAATTTAACGATTCCATTGGGTCCTGAAAGATCATCTGAATATCGCGCCGAAACGGCATCATATCCTTGCGTCCAAGCGTGGCAATGTCGGTACCTTCGAAACTGATCTCCCCAGCTGTGGGTTGATACAATCTCGCGATACAACGCCCAAGCGTGGACTTTCCGCAACCTGACTCCCCTACTAGCCCAAGTGTTTCTCCAGGCATAATATCGAAGTTGATACCATCGACAGCTTTATTAAATTTGCCTGTACGCATGAAGATCCCTTCCTTCACAGGGAAATGCATCTTCAAGTCTCGTACGCTTAAAATAGGATCGATGGATTTTGCTTGTAAGGGAACTACACTCATGCGACTGCACTCAACTTAAAATTAGCACTGTCACCACCGGCTACAGTATTACGCTTTAGTTCTTGCCATTCATAACAAGCAACATCATGCTCTTTGGCTATCGCTTCGATCGCTGGCGGTGCTACAAGGCAACTGTCTTTTCTATAGGGGCAACGGTTCTCAAAGCGACAGCCTTTAGGCATATCTAAAAGACCGGGCACCATGCCAGGGATGATCGTTAGCTTGGACTTTGGTGGCGTATCCAGACGCGGAATCGATTCGAGCAAGCCTTTGGTATAAGGGTGTGAAGGGCGATCAAACACATCGTAGACGCTGCCACGCTCGGCCACTTTGCCGGCATACATCACGACGACTGACGAGGACGTCTCGGCGATCACACCAAGATCGTGCGTGATGAGCACAACGGACATGCCCATCTGCTTCTGCAAATCTTTAATCAGCTCGAGGATCTGCGCCTGAATCGTCACGTCCAAGGCCGTCGTTGGCTCGTCTGCAATCAATAACTTCGGTTGGCAGGCCAATGCCATTGCAATCACTACGCGCTGGCGCATCCCACCTGAGAGCTGATGCGGGTATTCAGTCATGCGAATATCTGGCGCAGGAATACCTACCTTGTCGAGCATCTCGATCCCTTCACGCAAGGCTTTGTCTTTCGAGATTTTCTTGTGGAGCAGGATAACCTCTGTCAGTTGGCGTCCGATGGTGTGCACCGGGTTCAACGCCGTCATAGGTTCTTGAAACACCATGCCGATACGCGCACCACGAATCTTGCGCATTTGCTCTAGTGGCAGGTCTACTAAGTTCTGCCCTTCTAACAATATCTCGCCACCCATGATCTGGCCGATCGGTTGCGGTAGCAGCCGCATAATCGAGAGCGCCGTGACACTCTTGCCACAGCCAGATTCGCCAACGATGCCGAGCGTTTCACCTTCTTTAATCGAGAAACTCACATCATCGACCGCGCGCACTCGTCCCTCATCGGTCGAAAACTCGGTGATCAGATTATTAACAGAAAGTATTACGTCCGACATAAAGCCCTACTGTTGTTTGTATTGATCGTAAACATTGATTTGGGGGTCAAAGCGCTGCCCAGCACGGCGTGCCGCTAGCGTCTCTTCTTTCATTTCTGTGTCGATCCAGTGTACGAAATGATCTTCGGCATAGCTGGAATAACGCAAATTAAAGTCCTCTGGCCAACGCACCCAACGCCACGACGCGTGCCAATACAACGGCTCCACGAAACCTGGGACAAACGAGGCATGATCATGATGCATCTGCGTCATTTGGTGGGCGAGTGCAATCATCTCTTCTTTGTCGGATGAGGATACATAGCGATCAATGAGTTGATCCATCTCGAATATGGCAAGGCTTTCCAGATTATTGGTTTGTACTTTGATATTGCGCTGCGGGTTGACACTACCATCCTCTAAGAACGCATCATCATAGGCGTTATCTGAGTGGTACATCTCCCAATAGCGCGGGTACATTTCCACAGAGAAATTTAAACCAATAAAATAAATATCATGCTGCTTCTCAGAGACCTTTCTTGAGCCTGCCGCAACGTCCATCATCTCTAGACGCAGGTCTAGCCCTGCCTTCGTCGCCTCTTCTTTTAGAATCGTGAATACGTCACGGTAGCGTTCATAATGCGTGGATAATGTGAATGCCAAACGTTCGCCTTGTGCATTCATTAAAATGCCATCTGGCCCACTCTGATCGAACCCAGCTTTGGCAAAGTGTTCGCGCGCCAGCGCCACATCGAAGCGCCGTGCCTCGACGTTTGGGTTACTGAATTCCCCGTAACCGATCTGCCCTGACTCTAAACGGGTAAAATCGCCTCTAAAATATTGCTGTAAGACTAAGTCCCAGTTTGAGGCATATTGGATACCAAGGCGTACATCGAGATTATCAAGGTGCTTGCGTGCGGTGTTGATCCACATCCCCCAAGGTGAACGAGGACCATCGTTGTAGAATGTAGCCTTTTCAATATAACCAGCCTGCACATCGGGGTCATCGTTAGGCAAATTCTCGTACCAATAATCGGCGGTGCGAATCTTAAACTGGTCAATATCACCGCGTTTAAACGCCTCGAACTGATTGGCGGTATCGCGAATCACATTGAAATTAATGCGATCAGGGTTGTAGCGATTGCGGAAAAATTTCAAGTCTTTGGCCCACCAATCCTCGACACGCGTCATGACGATATTGGTGCCCATATTCACATTTTCTGGCCTAATCTCATAAGCGCCGGCATGGGGAACAAATCGCCATTGATAGGTCTGGGCAAAATCTTCGTCAAGGTCTTGATAGAAGTGCTCTGGCATAGGCGGGAAGGTCAACGCCAGCGAGTCCATGTCTGGCTTTGCCTCGGCCATACTGATCGAGATCGTATGATCGTCGTACTTGGTGATATTGGTGTACTGGGTCGAGTACCAATTCGCATACCAAGGGTCATTGACGTAGTCACCGAGAAAATAGAAAAAAGTAAAGAAGAAGTCATCAGCAGTGATCGGCTCACCATCGGTAAAACGGGCATCAGGATTCAAACGCGCATAAACCGTCTTATTCTCTTGATCTACTGCCCATTGCGAGGCTATCGCAGGGTAGAAATCAAACTCGTTTGGATGTCGATGGGCAAGTGTGAGGTTGGTGTAGTCGAGAATATAACGTCTAAACTCGCCGTTGGCGTCTGGGCCATTCACGCGCAGCGTGGCAGGAAAATCAGCGATGTATTCGTATTGCGTTCCGCCTTTCTTCGCCTCTGGTGAGCCTAGATCAGCCAAGTTTTCGCCACTTTGCCACTGCAAGTTTGCCGGAACATCAGCCAATGTTTTGAATGAATACCGTTGCGGGTCGGCAGCGTAGAAGGCCTGCGCCTCGGCGCTGATATCACGATCGTTAGCGGGGGCAGTCGTACTCGACTCCCCCCCGCCACAGGCAAGCAGAACGCTGCAAAGGGCCACAAACCCTGTGCTGCGTAACAGTGTCAAAGGCATGCTCATTGTAGTCCCTTAAACTGGTCATAGATGTCATTAACATGAGGCTCGAAGGTCTCGCCGCTGCGGCGTGCCTCCAGAGTCGCTTGTCTCATCTCTGGATCAATCCAGAACGCAAACATCTCATAGGGATAGGTGGTAAAACGGAAGTTAAACCCTTCGGGCCATTGCACCCAACGCCAATAAGCCGTGCGGTAGTTCACCTCGACAAAGCCAGGTGAGAACGAGGCATAGTCATAAACCTTTTCCTGAATCATCTGCGACAGCTCCACCATGCGATCGTAGTCTTCCGAGCTGTCGTACTCTTCGATCCACTGGTCCAGCTCGAAGTCTGCCACTACCTGCAAATTATTCGTTTGCGTTTTGATTTTACGATCAGGGTTAACTGACCCGTCGTCAAGGAAGGCATCATCGTAAGCGTTGTCCGAATGGAAGTACTGCCAGTAGTCTGGGTACATCACTAATTGTGGGGAGAAGCTGACAAAGTAAATGTCATGCTGACGCTCTTGCGCCTTTCTGAAACTTGCAGCGCCATCGAGCATCTCTACGCGGATCTCTAAACCGGCTTTGATTGCCTCTTCTTTCAAGATGGTAAACACATCCCCAAGACGTTCGTAGTGAGTCGTCAGTGTGAACGCGAGTCTATCGCCTTGCTCGTTGCGCAGAATGCCATCCGGCCCGCGCTCAGTGAACCCAGCCTTTGCAAAATGCTCTAAAGCCAAATCGACATTAAAGGCGCGAGGCTCAATATCGAGATTACTAAAATCAGGGTAACCATCGTTCTGTGTTTTCAAGCGCTCCACATCACCACGGAAATAATTGCTGATGACCAGGTCCCAGTTTGCCGCATACTGAATACCGATACGCACATCTTGATTATCCAAATATGGGCGAGAAGAGTTCATCCATAGTCCCCAGTTGCTGCGCGGGCCACCATTGAAAAACGTTGATTTATGAATATAGCCACCCGCAACATCGGGGTCAGTCACTGGAAGGTTATCGTGCCACATCTCTGCCGTAACGACTCGCATCATGTCCACATCACCGCGGCGGAACGCCTCATAGCGTTTTGCCGCGTCACGCGTCACCGTAAGATTTATGCGATCGACATTGTAGAGATTACGAAAGTATTTATTGTCTTTCGCCCACCAATCTTTCTTGCGCTCTAGAACAATGCGCACGCCCATATCGATATTCTGATCATCGATTGTGTAGGCGCCGGCATGAGGCTCGTAACGCCACTGGTAACGCTCAGGGAAGTCCTCGCCTAACTCCTTATAAAAATGCTGAGGAATTGGGTTGAGACCAAGGCCATATTCCGCCATATCAGGCTTGGCTGTTGCCATCGTTACCGAAAAAGTGTGCTCGTCATAACGAGTGATATTGGTGTATTCGGTGTTGTAGTGATTATTATAAAAGGGCGCTTGAATATATTCAGACTGGAAAAAATAAAAAGCGAATAACTGATCATCAGAGGTTATTGGCTCGTCATCGCTCCAACGCGCCTCTGGATTAATCTTGATATATACCGTACTCGTTTCATCGTCGACCGCCCAGCTCTCGGCAATCCCGGGAATAAAATTACGTGTATTGGGGTGCGGCCAAGCATAGCCCATGCGGTAGTATCCTGCGATCCATGAGCGCGAAGAGAAATTTGAATCAGGCCCTACGAAGCGCAGAGTCGGTGGAAAATCTTCCATCGACTCATAAAAGGTGCCGCCTTTGACTGCATCGGGCGAGCCTAAATCGGGCTCATCCAAGCCATCTTCCCAAACCAGATCGGTCGGTAAGTCGTTCATCGAAGCAAAGGTGAAGAAATCAGGGTTCGCCGCATAATAATCATTGATCTCTTGGGTATTATCGAGACTCGTGTCGACGGTATTAGTCGAGTCAGAACCGCCTCCACAGGCGGTTAAAAGAGCGGCAGCGGCAAAAAGCGCCAGCTTGAAACTGAATTTTGTCTTCATGGCCATGTACTCCCAGGGTCTATCTGTAGGGGTGACTATTTATATAGAGTGAATTTTTTCGGGTCGAACGACTCTCGTATTGCTTCGCCTACAAAAGTGACCAGCGTCAGCAGTACCACGAGCGTACCAAATGCCGACATCACTATCCAAGGGGCGGTTCTTAATGTCTGAGTCCCTTGCTTGAGCAGCTCGCCGAGGCTTGGCGTGGGTGGCGGCAAGCCAAAACCAAGGAAGTCGAGAGCGGTAATTGCGGAAATTGCCGACACTATCGTGAACGGCATGAAAGTCACTAATGTAGATAAGACATTTGGCAGTATGTGTCGAAATACGATCCGCGTGTTCGAAGCTCCTAAGACTTTTGCCGCGGCAACATAGTCGCGCGATTTTTCTTTATAGGTTTCGGTACGCATGTAATAGGTCATCGAAGTCCAAGAGAACA
This sequence comes from uncultured Pseudomonadales bacterium, assembly GCA_947259995.1. Classification (GTDB taxonomy): domain Bacteria; phylum Pseudomonadota; class Gammaproteobacteria; order Pseudomonadales; family Pseudohongiellaceae; genus UBA5078. Next base: position 460,950 of record CAMYOK010000002.1, read on the forward strand.
GGACCATAACACCAAGCAAAATGAGAATACGCGAGAAAATAGTAAAGGCATCGGGGATCACCGAGAACACAATGATGACCATATACAGGAAGGGGATATTGCTCCAAATCTCGATAAGCCTTTGGCTGAGAATATCGAACATGCCCCCTAAATAACCCATCGCACAGCCCACCGCCACACCAATCAAATACACCGCCGCCATGAAGCCAATGGCAAACACTAAAGCGATCCTAGTACCGTAAAAAAGGCGCGCTAGGATATCCCGGCTTGTGGTATCGGTGCCTAAATAATGTTGTTTAGAGGCATCTGGCGCCTCAGGTCGAAAGATCCCCGTAGAGCCATCATTCTCGAAGGGGCTATAGGGAATGATTGGCATCAATACCCAGTTGTCAGAGCCAGTTTCTTGAAAGTGCTGCTGCAACTCCCGGTAGTTAGTCTCGTAAGGGTAGTCCAAGCCAAAGTCAGTACCAGGGTGAAAGGCACTATAGGTAGGGAAATACCAATCGCCTTCATAACTCACCATTAGAGCTTTGTTGTTGATCAGCATCTCGCCGATGAGGCTTAGAAACAAAAACGCCATGAGAATTAGAAAGCTATAGTAGCCGCGCTTGATTTCGCGAAAGCGACATAACTTTTTAACGGTTTGTGGATTCAATTTCAGCAAACTCATGACAGCACCCTAGTTAAAGCGAATGCGTGGATCCACTAAGGCCACGAGAATATCAGAAAGAATATTGCCGATAAGCAATAACACACTCGCTAGGAACACTACGCCCATTACGACTGGGTAGTCGCGGTCTACAATCGAAGTAAGCCCTAACAAACCAAAGCCATTAATGTCGAAAATGGTTTCAATCAAGAAAGAGCCAGACACCAATAGGGTGATGTTCTGTCCAAACGTCGTGGCAATCGGGATCATCGAATTGCGCAGTGCGTGCCCTGTCACCGCCTTGCGGAATGACACCCCTTTGGCAATAGCTGTGCGCACATAGTCCGACGCCAAATTGTCCATAAGATGATTTTTCAGCAGTAAAGTCACTAATGCGAAACTGCCCATCATGTAACACACCAAAGGCAATGCCGAATGCGAAGCAAGGTCTTTAATCTTGCCCCAGAAACTTAAGTCATCGTATTGCAGGCTGACAAAGCCCCCCATCGGGAACCACTCCAAACGCACTGAAAAATACAAAAGCAGGAGCGAGCCCAGCGCGTAGCCGGGCACGGCATAACCAATGAAAATGAGTATCGAGCTAATATTATCGACTGCGGTCCTGTGTTTTATCGCCTTGACTACCCCCAAGGGAATACAGATCGCATAGGTGAGGATGAGGGTGATAATGCCGTAATAAAGGGAGACAGGAAAGCGGCTCGCCATCACGTCCCACACGGGTTGGTTGTAGCGGTAGGACGTGCCTAGGTCACCGGTGGCCACCTTCCCTACCCACTCGGCATAACTCTGCAGCACAGGCTTATCAAAGCCGTAGTATTCTTTCAGGCGATCAAGCTGTGCCTCTGACAAGGCCATGTTTTGCCCTGCTGCCGCACCGCGAGCGCCGCCGCCCAACTGAGCTTCCATAATGGCGCGCTCAATCGGCCCACCAGGAACAAGACGGGTGATGACAAACACGATAATGGTAATGCCAATCAATGTTGGAGGGATTAATAGCAAACGACGAAGGAAATAATCTCGCATTTAATTCTTCTTGCTCTTTGTCATAGGTCTTTGGATTAGCTGCATAGCCCCTGAGGATACCTGCTTTTAAGTTCAGAACGAAGAATAATCCATTTTCTTCCCAGCTCGCCCCAGAGATTTGTCATCATATTGTCATGTCGATGTCCTGTGCGTGTCACACAGCGGCGTCAGAATCCCTCCTGTCGCTGTTGTACACAAACATGCAATACCGGCACCGCGTAAGAGGTTTTACTCTCTCTTCAATGGCTGCCCTCAATGAGGGTGGCCATTTTTTTAATACAAATGACAAGCCACGAGGCTTTGACTGCCCTCAACCGCTTTTAATTGTGGCGTCTGCGCCCGGCACACATCCATTGCTTTAGGGCATCGCCCTGCAAACCGACATCCTTGTGGCACGTTCACAGGCGAGGGGATCTCGCCAATGATCTCTGTCGACTTACGTGAGCGCTCGCTATCAGGGTCAGGCTCTGGATTAGAGCCCACTAAAACCTGCGTATAGGGGTGCAGTGGCTTGAAGTACACGTCATCCACAGGGCCAAGTTCCATCAAAGCCCCCAAATACATCACCGCCATTCGATCGCTGATATAGCGCACCATCGACAGGTCGTGAGCGATAAAGAGTAGGGTCAACCCCATCGACTCCTTCAGCTCGCTCAATAAATTGACCACTTGCGCCTGCACCGACACATCCAGGGCTGAGATCGGCTCATCACACACTACGAATTCAGGCTCCAGAATCAACGCTCGAGCGATACCAATTCTTTGCCTTTGGCCACCAGAGAATTCGTGCGGGTAGCGTGACATATGGTCGGCATGTAGCCCAACTCGCTCCAACCAGGACGCAGCTTTATCTCGCGCTTGTGCGGCATTCATCACGCGATGCAATACCAGCCCTTCGCTGATGATCTCGCCAACCGTCATACGCGGATTCAAAGAAGAATACGGGTCCTGAAAAATCATCTGCATCTTGCGCGAATAGCGACGGTAATCCGCCGTGCTGTAGCGCATAGGGAGCAGCTCATCACGGTAATGCACCGCACCACCAGTTTTATCGTGCAATCCCAACAAGGTTTTGCCCAGCGTTGACTTACCCGAACCACTCTCTCCTACCAAGCCTACGATCTCGCGCTCGGCAATGGTGAAACTGATATCGTCGACGGCATGCACATTCTGCCCTCGCCCCATATCGAAATATTTAAACAATGCATCGATGCGCAGCAAATCAGTCATGACGCTCTCCTAAATAGAGGCCATCGACCCGATGTGGACTTTGCGCATGTTGTAACCAACAACGCGCACTGTGCTCGTTAGGCAGTTCAAATACTTGCGGCGCATAGCTTTCACAAGCCTGCATACTGTGCGGACAGCGTGCGGCATAGGCGCAACCGCTAGGCGGTGAAAATAAATCAGGTGGGCTACCTTCTATAGGCTGCAGGCTTCGCGCAACCGCTGGATCGTTACTCGGCATTGCCCGCTTTAAGCCTTGGGTGTAAGGATGGGCAGAACGATAAAACACATCATCAACGCTGCCAGACTCTACCACCTGCCCTGCGTACATTACCGCAACGTCATCGGCCATCCGCGCCACAACCCCTAGATCATGGGTAATCAGGATTAAGGCCATGCCCGTCTCTTTTTGCACATCTTTAAGCAAGTCGAGAATCTGCGCTTGAATGGTTACATCCAAGGCTGTCGTCGGTTCGTCGGCGATCAGCACTGTCGGTCGGCAGGAGATCGCCATCGCTATCATCGCCCGCTGCAGCATCCCACCGGAAAATTCGAATGGGTATTGCTTCGCTCGTTTCTCTGCCTCGGGAATCTTGACCAACTCTAACAACTCGACCGCCCGCGCCCAGGCCTTCGCTTTACTATAGCCTCGGTGCACGATTAGTGGCTCCGCAATCTGGTCGCCTATAGTCATAGTGGGGTTCAGGGATGACATTGGGTCTTGAAAGATCATGCCAATCTCGGCGCCACGAATCTCTTTGCCCTCGATCACTTTTTGCCCCAGAATCTCGTGGCCGCGCAAAAGGGCGGAGCCCTGCATGACTCTGCCCGGTGGCATGGGTATCAAGCCCATCATCGCCTGCACGGTAACCGACTTACCGCAACCAGACTCACCCACGATGGCTAGCGTACGCCCCGCCTCGAGTGAAAAACTCACGCCTCGCACCGCCTGTACTGTGCCGCCATAAGTGTCGAATTCGACATGCAAATTGCTCACTTCCAATAAAGCCGTACTCATTCTAGGCTCCTCATTCGCGCATCTAAGGCATCGCGAAGGCCATCGCCCAATAGATTGAATGCCAACACTGTCAAACTAATAAAGATGGCTGGGAAAATAAGCTCATGCGGGTGCGTCAGCATCGTGGCTAAGCCTTCGTTGCTCATGCTGCCCCAGGAAGCGGTGGGAGGTGCGACGCCCATCCCAATGAAGGACAGGAACGCTTCGGTAAAAATTGCACTTGGCACTGCAAAGGTGAGTGTCACAAGAATCACCCCCATCGTATTCGGGATCATATGCCGTAATACGAGGTAGGTATTTCGTGCGCCCAGTAGCCGTGAAGCACTGATATAGGCTTCTTGACGAATCTGCAGGATTTGGCCGCGCACCAGACGCGCCGTAGCCGGCCAGGACAAGACCAGCAAAGCCACCATCATCGGAATGATGCCACTTTGACCAGGCCCAAGCCCGAAAACGACTTGGAAAAGAATCATAAACAGCAGGAACGGTAATGCGACGACGAAGTCAGCAAAACGCATCATGAACTGGTCGACCTTACCCCCGAGAAAGCCCGCGGTGCTGCCATAAATAACACCGAGCAATACAAACAAGAATGGCGCAACAATCCCGATAAAGAGTGACACACGCGCCCCAGACATTAGGCGCGCTAACATATCCCTGCCCAAATAGTCTGTGCCCAGTGGATGCAAGGCTAAATTGACGGTATCGCCAATCGCCAATTCTTGTTCTGGGGGCACAAGGTTTCTTGCACGCACTTCGTCCACTGTAATGACTCGTTCGACTTCAACCGCTAAGGTTTCATATTGCTCAGCCAGAGCGCCAAATTCATCTAAAGCAACGAGCGTGTAATAGTAGGTATTCGGGCGTAGGTTTAGCCTATCCTCATAAAACCCTGCCGACGGCGACATCACATCAATCAGAGGAAGCCCGAACACTCGATCGTCTTCAAGCGGAAAGATATTGCGATAAATGCGATATCCATAGGCACCTGGAATTGCGTCCCAGACCAGCCTTACCACCTGCGAATTTGGTGCATCTCCAAGATTAAAAATGCCTTGCTGCGCGGGTGCCGCCTCTGTCACTTGCCCACCCCAATATTCATAGGGTGCCACAACGGTAGCACTTCTATCGGCACCGGGTGCTTGGCTAATTTGATCGATATCTTGCCGTGCTGGGTCGACATTCCACAGCAATGGCCCGAGCAATGCGAAGGCAAGCAAGCCAATAATAATCCACAGCGAGAAAATTGCGCGGCGGTTGTTTTTAAGTCGGCCCCACGCATCTTGCCAATAGGAGCGCGAAGGCCTGTTGATACCCCGTCGTTGCTCACCAAGGCCCAGCGGCTTAAAGTCATCAGGCGTCAATTTCACTAGAGGCTCGCTCATCACTGCAACCTCACTCTTGGATCAATCCAGCCATAAAGTAAATCGACGAGAATCACCATAAACACCAAAAATGCACCGTAGAATACCGTCGTCCCCATAATCACGGTGTAATCCAACTGCTGCACTGCTTGCACGAAATAGCGCCCCAGCCCTGGAATGGCAAACACCAATTCGACGACAAAGCCGCCGGTAGTAATTGCAGCAATAGCAGGACCTAAGACAGTGATAACGGGCATAATTGCATTGCGCAGTTGATGCTTCGCGAAGATGCGTTCCGGCGGCAAGCCCTTTGCCTTTGCCGTGCGCACATAGTCTGAATTAATAATCTCTAACATGGACGAGCGCATCAGGCGCGTGAGATAGGCCATCGTGCCCATACCTAAAACTAAGGCGGGCATAATCATATGACTGACAGTGCCCCAACCGGCAACAGGCATAATGGAAAAGCCGAGCCAGTCATTAATATTCACCAGCATCAATTGGCCTAAAGCCGCAAATACGAAACTGGGCACCGAGATACCGAGAATCACCATGAACATGATAATAGTGTCGGGAAGGCGGTTGCGGTATAAAGCGGTCAAAGCCCCAAACAACACACCGCCCAAAGCGGCGAACATCACTGCCAGAATCCCAAGGGTTGCCGATACAGGAAAATGCTCTCGAATAATATCGTTCACTTGCCGATTACGTTGGGTGTAGGAGATGCCGAAATCCCCTTTGATGAAGTTTTCTAAGTAGATGACATATTGAGTGGAGAGTGGTTGATCGAGCCCATACCGGGCTTCTAGATTAGCGCGAATCTCTGGTGTTGAGGCTCGCTCCCCGGAAAGCGGGTCACCTGGAACATTGTGCATAGCAAAAAAGGTAGCGGTGGCAATAAACCAAACGGTCACAAGGCCTTGCAGTAGTCGTTTGAGGGTGTAGCGCCACATACTAAAAAATATCCTTAATCACTGTGCTTCAACATCAATATAGGCATTTGTATAGTCAGTCTCAGCCCCTATCACTCGCCGTATAATTCCCTTTACGCGGGGATCGGTAGCATAAACGTAACCTCGCTCGTAGTTACCGATCAGCACCGATTCATCAAATAATATTTGCTGAATCTCGCCAAAGGCTGCCATGCGCTCTTCAGTATCCAAAGAGTTTTGACCAATGCGCACTAGCTCATCAAGACGCTCGTTGCGATAGTGACCGCGGTTATTCAAGTTCCACGAAGCATAGTAATCGCCGAAGGTAAGTGGGTCATTGTAGTCAGGCCCCCAACCAGCAAGCACAATATCAAACTCACCGGTTTCCATTTTTGCCAAACGCTGCCTGAAGATCTGCTGGTCGATGACTATGTCGAGACCAAGATTCTTCTTAAAGGTCTCTTGATAATACTGCGATGAAATCGTCGCCACTGGCGAGGTATCAGCCAGCAATACGATCGGTGGAATCTGCGCCAACCCCAACTCTTGTTTGGCCTTTTCTAAATATTCTTTTGCTAAAGCTATATTCAATGGGGCCTCGGGCGGTGGGTACTCTTCATGAAGGGTGCGCTCTGCACCCTGCATCCACACAGGGAATATGCTCTTGGCTGGCAAATAGCCTGGTAACTTAATGACACTATTCACTAGTTCATTGTTGTCTTGCGCTAACACCAATGCTTTGCGCAAATTCTTATTTGCGGTAACGCGGCCCTCACGGTGATTGAAATCGATAAAGAACACACTGCCATCCATAAAACGATTTAGCACCCAACGCTGCTGCATCGCACCCTCTAACATCTCGGCAGTTAGGTCCACTTGCACAATACGGCCGTCTTTAAACAGATTCAGCAAGGTATTGGTGTCATCTGTTACATAGGCGAAATTGATAGCATCGAGCTTGACGCGGGACTGGTCCCAGTAATAGGGATTTTTCTCGATCCGCAGGCTAGCGCCATGAACCCAACTGGTCATCATGAACGGGCCACTATAGAGTAGCGACTCCGCTTCGGCACCGAAACGGCCATTGGTCGACTCAAAGAAGGCTTCGTTTACAGGAGAGAACGTATAGAAGGCGACCATTTTCTGAAAATAGGCGATGGGTTGTTCGAGGGTGACTTCGAGGGTTTTGTCGTCAAGCGCCCGCACCCCTACTTCGTCTACGGGAACATCGCCATTATTAGCGGCTGCTGCGTTCTTGATTGAGTAAAGTATGAAAGCATACTGAGAGGCCGTAGCCGGGGCTAAGGTGTTTTTCCAAGCGAATTCGAAATCATGGGCGGTGATCGGTTCGCCATTGCTCCAGCGGGCGTTATCGCGGATCCAGAACGTGGCCGTATCCCCTTCGATCTCCCAGCGCTCGGCGAGCCCGGCGACAATCTGACCATACTCGTCATAGCGCAACAAGCCCTCCATAACGTGCCCGAGCACAATACCGCTGACCGAATCGGCCGCTCCCATAGTACTTAATTCGGGTGGGTCTTGGCGCAAATAGGCTGTAATCTCATTGTTCTCGACATCTACGGCCCCAGCGACGCCACCTGTGCTAGTGCTGGTCAGGCTGGCCGCAAAATTCAAGCCTAGCATCAGCAAGATAAACGCTAAAACGGCGCCAATGGCGTAAAGCGCCAACTGCCTGCTGGCGGACCTATTAAAGCCTTCATTTGAGTTTATGGGGCTGCGCATGTGCACTCTATTTTCTCGGAACAAGCCCCAGAGAATACCTCAGCCCTGATAGCGAGTCGATAGGAGGAGGCGAGCAGCTGCTCGAAACTGCCCACAGCACTGCATTCCGGATTACAATGGACAAAATTACTGCTAATCAGGAAACGACCATGGAGCAAGAACTGGAGCAATTCACCGCCATTTATGAGCAAGTGACGAGCTTTCTCGTGAACTACAGCTTTCAGCTGATTGGCGCCATTATTGTTTTTCTAATCGGGGTGATTGTTGCGCGCAAGGTCAGCAATATCGTCCTGCGCCTGTGTCAGAAGAAGCAACTCGATGTAACACTGAGTAGCTTTGCCGCCAACACCGTGCGCCTCATCATCATCACCATGACGGCAATCATTGCCCTAGGCAAACTTGGCATCAGCATCACGCCATTTGTTGCCGCAGTTGGTGCTCTGTCTCTCGGCGCGGGATTAGCCGTGCAGGGGCTTTTATCCAATTACGGTGCGGGGCTCAACATCATCTTGGCACGCCCCTTCGTAGTAGGCGACACGATCTCAGTCCAAGGCGTGAGCGGCATTGTCAAAGAAGTGCATCTTGCCTACACCGTTTTAGCTGATGAGGATGACGTCAAAATCACTATCCCCAACAAGCACATTGTGGGCGAGATCATTCACAATTCGCAAAGCGATACGATCGCCGAACTAGGGGTGGGGATTGCTTATCACTGCGACCCCAAACTAGCCCTTAAGGTAATACTAGAGGCACTCAAAGCGGTGCCCGGCATCAGCGAAGTCCGCGCGCCGCAGATCGGCATCGAGAACTTCGGTGACAGTAGCATCGATATCGGCATACGCTTTTGGGTGAAAACACAAGTGCGTCACGAGGCTCAATTTCAAGCCAATATGGCAATCTACGAAGCACTGAAAGCAGCCGCGATCGAGATTCCCTTCCCTCAGCGAGAGGTCAAAATGCTATCTGAAGCGCAATCAATATAAAATGTGATCTAGCTCACACAATTGACCGCAAGGCACAGCATTCTATCGAAACTTACCCATTTTTACCCTATTACAGACAGAAGATATTCCCAATATAGGGTAATATTCGCACACTGACAGTAGTAATTAGTCAATCAGGTCTCAACTAAGAATCAACAAAGTGGGCTCCACAGAATAATTGAGGTATGGAAATGAAATTTTTAAACAGCACACTAGCAGCTTGCTTGCTTGTAACGAGCCTCTTCGTTGCTAGTAGTGCTTTAGCCGTTACTGAGCCAGAGGCACAATGCTCTGTACTCTACACAGACGCTGCCGTTGAAGTGGGTGCCGTTTGCGTAACCGTAAACCCAGACGCGGAAAACGTATTCCTCGATTATCTGTTAATTGGCGATTGGAAATTATCTGCCGCACAAGCGTGGATCGGCGACGATGCAGCCAACATCCCGACAGATAGCAGCGGTAATCCGCAAGTTAGCGTATTTCCTCATAGCGCATCGGACCTGACTGACGTCGCACAACACAGTTTCACCATTCCCTTTTCCGAATTAGCGATAAATGCGGACACTTTTTGTAACGCTGACGTTATTGTCGCTGCAAGCGCTATTGTGACTCGCGAAGTCGAAGCGGATCCAGACGATGGCGATGACAACGACGGAAAATCGGATAAGTCTGAGAAATCCGACAAATCTGATAAATCTGATAAATCCGATAAATCCGATAAATCCGATAAATCGGACAAGTCTGAGAAGTCCGATAAATCTGACAAGTCTGAGAAATCTGATAAATCTGATAAATCTGACAAGTCTGAGAAATCCGACAAATCTGGCAAATCCGACAAATCTGACAAATCGGATAAATCTGGCAAATCGGATAAATCTGGCAAATCGGATAAATCTGGCAAATCTGGCAAGTCGGACAAATCAGGTAAGAGCGGCTCAAGCTATTCAAGCAGTTCATACGAGGGTTCTAGCTCATGGGGCTCAAGCTGGAGCTGGAGCAGTTCAGATAAGTCTGGCAAGTCGGATAAATCCGGTAAGTCTGACAAATCTGGAAAATCCGGCAAGTCTGACAAATCCGGCAAGTCATGCAGCACGCATGGTAGCTGGGGCCACGACCACGATGATTGCGAATGTCCAGGAGATGGCGGCACAGACCCAGTAGTAGAAACTTTCACTGCATGGGCAGGTGATACGAACGTCGGCAATGGCAAATACTTTAGCTTCAGCAATGACTTCTGTGTAGAAGAGCCAAACGAAGTAGTGCTGCCATACCCTAGCTGCTATAACGTATTCGCAAAATCCACAATTGGCACTATCACCGAGTTTTCACCCGCAGGAGTCACTGACGGCGCAACGGGTTGGCTGAATCAATCCCCTACAGCAGGTGTTGGTATACCGCTATTAATCCCGAATCCATCTGGTGGTGTTAGTAATGCCTTAGCACTACTCGTGCCAGGCTCAGGTGTGATTCAGGTACAGGCTAGTGCGCCAAGCGGCAAAACCATTTACAGCATGAACGTCTTCGCAGGCGATGCAGGCACATTCGATGCGAGCCTATCGCCACTCGATTATGGCATCCACGCTGAAGGGGCGGCAGCACTGAACTTCTCAGCGCCTCTGAACCCTTTCCCTGCGGTGATGGATCTAGTGGTTCACGCAGTGGTTTGCCCAACAAATCCTATTTAAAGTATAACTTGTGAGTAGTACTCAATGAGCCACGATGCTTGCATCGTGGCTTTTTTTTGTTTGGATCAAACCTTGAGAAAAACCCATAGGCTCAACGACAGGTTTGCAAAACCCTTGCGTATATCTAATCAAACAATGTTTAACAATGCATGGCACGATCTTCAAACTGTGAGATTGAAACGCCGACCAGTTTTTTGGGGCGAATAGAAGTATTATTCGAGCATAAGGTCTACGGGACAGAATTCTCAGAATGAATGACGACGAAGCATTGATGCTAGCTATACAAGGAGGCGACTCAAAAGCTTATGAGTCCGCCGTGCGGCAGCATATAAAAGCGCTTAGTCACTATGCCTATAGAATGCTTGGCAATAGTAAAGATACCGAGGACATCACACAGGAAGCCTTATTGCGCTTATGGACCCACGCCAATAGCTGGCGAGCCGACAAGGCGAGCGTGTCCACCTGGCTGCACCGCATAACGCACAATTTATGTATCGACTACCTGCGTAAAGATAAGTCGAAAATGACTGGCGAGCTTAACGATGAACTCGAATCGCAAGATCGCCCAGCCAACGTACCCGAGCAAGATGAGCGACTAGAGTCGCTTAAAAACGCGCTCGAACTCTTACCAGAGCGACAGCGCAGCGCAATTATACTGAGCCATTACCAAGGCTTCTCGAATAAAGAGATTGCACAGGTGATGGATATTTCGGTCGACGCATTAGAGTCGATTTTAGCAAGAGCTCGAAGGGGGCTGAGAGCCCAACTCTCAGATTTACAAGCGTCGTAAGAACGCAGCCATACACTATCAGGCCACTAACCATGACAGAACTAGAGCGTTTTGAACAACTAATGGCGATCCACGGCAGCGATATCGATCGCTGGCCCACGGATGAGCAACTGCCTGCACGGCAACTCCTATCGGAGTCAGTTGCTGCGCAGTCATTGCACAACGATCAACAGACACTCGACACCATGCTTGACGCAATCCCCGTCCCTCCAATGGCAGCAATGCAGAGACGCATTGTTCGCAACCTGGCAGCTGCGACGCGCTCCAGCCTTTTAGATCGAGTACTCGAATGGATTGTGCCACGCGGTGGCAATGTATCCTCATGGGCTTGGCGTCCAGCCCTAGTCGCATGCCTACCCCTTATGTGCGGCATCTACATGGCAAACTTCTACAGCTTTGGCATCGAATCAACAGAGAACTCTTGGCAAGAAGAACTCTACTTGATTTCGATGAATGATTACGCGGAGATCTCTGAATGAGTATCAATCGAAGAAGTGCACTCAACATCCTGTTGATGCTTTCATTAGGAGCTAACCTCCTACTTTTTGGAGGCATGGCGGCTCGCTACTTTGATACTCCTAATGGTCGCCCTATTCCACCCAATCTCTCTTGGGTACTTAGAGAGCTGGACGACACGACACAAGCACGGTTAAGACCAATGTTAGAAGAGTACAGCGACGAGATTCGCCCTATGCGCATGGCCCTATTTCAAGCCCAGCGCGCCGTCAACGACTTGTTGACCAAAGACCCACTGAACAAAGAAGAGATTGGGCTCGCATTCGATGCCCTGCGCACCGTGGGGATACAATATCAAGATAGAAGCCATGAGCAGACACTAGAGATCTTTGCCCAGTTGAGCCCAGAACAAAGGGTCAACGCGATGCGCTATATTCAAGAACGCTCGCGCTCCCCGCGAGAAAGCCGCGATGAAAGCCGCGAACCCCAGCAAGCACATTAAAGCTATGTGCTTGCCGAGCTTAAGAGTTTAGGGATTGACGCGACGAAGAGTCTGTACACCTTGGGGGCTACGCTGAATCATCTGATCAGGGCTAGGAAACTCGACAGTGCTCACGACTACCTGGCCCATCGCATCTAGGCGAATGCTGTCGCCATCGACCCATTCGTAAGGAAAGGACACACCGAAAGACTCTACGACAACTTGAGTTTCGGTATATTCCAAAACTATGCTCTGACCAGCAATATCACCAGCCCAAACCCCTAGGATCATATCCTGTTTTGAAGGCGCTGATGTCCCTGCGCAGGCTGCTAATAGCAAGACTGCACAGAAAATTGCTAGTCCCTTGAAATATCGCTGCATGTTTTCCTCACTTCAAAAGTTTTGTTTTTGTGTGTGCGACATAATACTGTGATCTACTGTTTGGCGCATGGCCTTTTCTGCTAAGCTCACACATTATCAAGGCAAAGTGCGACCAATTAGAGAAATACGAAATACTATGACACTACAAACAGGAATCTACCGCCACTACAAAGATAAACTCTATCAAGTCATTGGCGTAGCAAAGCATAGCGAGACAGAGGAAGAGCACGTGGTCTACCGACCACTCTATGGTGCTCGCGACCTATGGATACGACCTTTATCGATGTTTACCGAGACCGTAGAAGTTGCAGGCAAAACCGTTCCACGCTTTGCCTTCGTAGAAGAGTAAACCCGCCCCAAAGAACGCTTACACCTCTCTTTGGGCGCGTTTTGCGGCCAGCTTTTCTTTACGGCGCCGCTCAATTGTCTCAGCCATCGACTCTCCGATATGCGCCTCTCCACGCGCCTTGGAAAGCTGCACTTGGCGTTCGCGCTCGGCGTAGCGTTGCCGCTGCTCTGGATCATGTTGGTCAAAACAGTGCGGGCAGCTGATGCCGCGCTCATATTGCTCTGACTCTTTATCTTGCTCTGTGATAGGCATGCGACAAGCATGGCACTGATCGTACGAACCTTTTTCTAGCTGATGATTCACCGTTACGCGATTATCAAAAACAAAGCATTCCCCTTCCCAAAGCGACTCTTCCTGAGGCACTTCTTCTAAGTATTTCAAAATCCCACCCTCTAGATGAAACACCTCATCAAAACCCTGTTCTTTCATAAAGGCAGTCGATTTTTCACAGCGAATACCTCCGGTGCAAAACATCGCGACTTTCTTGTGTTTGCTAGGGTCAAAGTGCTCTTTAGCAAACTGAGGGAATTCCCGAAACGATTTCGTTTCAGGGTTAAGGGCATTCTTGAAGGTACCGATTTTCACTTCGTAATCGTTACGTGTATCCACAACAAGCACTTCTGGGTCTGCAATTAAGGAGTTCCAGTCCGTGGGTTTCACATAAGTGCCGACGATATGGTTCGGGTCGATATCTTCCACACCCATAGTGACGATCTCTTTTTTGAGTTTCACTTTTGTGCGGTAAAAGGGGTTTTCGTCGGTATAGGACTCTTTAGGGGTAAGCGTTTTAATGCGCGGGTCGGCTCTGAGAAAGTCTAAAACGGCGTCTATGCCGGCTCTTGTACCAGCAATCGTACCGTTCACCCCTTCTGCCGCTAGCAGTAAGGTGCCACGCACATCATGGCTTAGCATAGTCTCGCGCAAGGGCTCGCGCAGAGTTTCAAAATCAGGCAGGCGCACAAATTTATACAGTGCCGCCACAACTATAGCAGTCATCATTAACCTCTCTTGCCGCCTGAATCGTAAATCCAGCGCATAATAGGGTGAAATATTCGAAGAGCATTTTACACGAGTCAGACAATAAACAAACTGCCTACCCTCCTTCATGCTCCCGAATGACTTGCAGGAAGGCCGCACCATACTTCTCTAATTTGCTTTGCCCAACTCCATTAATAGTCAACAGTTGTGCCTCGTTCAACGGCCGGTAGTGCACCATCTCCATTAGGCTAGCATCGTGAAAAATAACGTAAGGCGCCACATCATTTTCGTCAGAGAATTGCTTTCGACACTGACGCAATGCTTCCCAGAGGTCTTTATCGGCATCGGCGATCGCTTGCGTGCCGCGGGATCTTCGTTGCGGCTTACTTGTAGGCTCTTGTACATCGATGCGCAGGGCGATGGTCTCCTCGCCCTTGAGCAAGCCGCGGGATTTCTCATTCAGGTGCAAGCCGCCATAGGTTGCGTGATCGACACTCAAATAACCCCGCGCCACAAGCTGGCGAAACACCGAACGCCACGCATTGCCATTGAGCTCCTTGCCTATACCATAGGTGGAAATCAAATGATGGTCATTCTGGATGATCTTATCGCTGTCCGCGCCAAGCAATACATCGATCAAGTAGTTGACGCCGAAACGCTGCCCGGTTCGATACACACAGGAAAGTGCTTTGCGTGAGGCTTCGGTGCCATCCCATGTCGGCACTGGAGCTAGACAGGCGTCGCAGTTACCGCAGGCATTATGGCCGTCCTCGCCAAAGTAATGCAGCAAGGCATGGCGGCGACAACTAGTGATCTCGCACAAGCCGAGCATCGCATCCAGTTTTGCGCGCTCTATGCGCTTGAATTTTTCATTGCCTTGGGAGGCATCCATCATTTGCCTGAGCATGATAACGTCTTGCAGACCATAGACCATCCATGCGGTTGCTGGTTCTCCGTCACGGCCAGCGCGCCCTGTCTCTTGATAATAGGCTTCGAGACTCTTCGGCAAGTCTAGATGCACGATAAAGCGCACATCAGGTTTATCGATGCCCATGCCGAAAGCGATTGTGGCCACGACTATCACACCGTCTTCACGCAGGAAGCGCTGCTGATTCTCTTGCCTCGTCGCGGCACTCAAGCCCGCATGATAAGGCAGCGCATTGAAACCCTGCTGCACTAACCATGCAGCGGTATCATCGACTTTCTTACGCGACAAACAGTAGACGATGCCTGCATCGGACTCGTGTTCTCGACGCAAGAAACGCAGCAATTGCTGCCGTGGGTTTTGTTTTTGGGTAATACGATATTGAATATTAGGACGATCGAAACCACTGACAAAATGCTTGGCGTCTTGCAATCCTAGACGGAGCGCAATCTCTTCGCGGGTATTGGCATCAGCAGTCGCGGTAAGCGCAATGCGGGGCACATCGGGAAACACTTCTTGCAGCAATGAAAGCTGCAAATAATCGGCTCTGAAGTCATGCCCCCACTGCGAGACGCAATGCGCCTCGTCGATCGCGAACAACGCCACGGGGATCGACTTTAATAGTTGCAGAGTGCTCTCTTGGTTCAATCGCTCTGGTGCCACATAGAGCAAATCTAGCGAGTTATCCCTCAGTGAGGCAACCACGCCCCTTTGCTCTTCTGGCGTTAGCGAGGAGTTTAAGAAACTCGCCTTAACCCCCAACTCGCGCAGGGCATCCACTTGATCTTGCATCAGCGCAATCAGTGGCGACACGATGATGGCAACGCCCGGGAGCAACAAACCGGGAATCTGATAACACAGCGATTTTCCGCCCCCTGTGGGCATCAAAACCAGGCAATGCCGCCCTTCTAAAAGCTCGGTAATGATTTGGCGTTGCGGCTCACGGAAATG
Organism: uncultured Pseudomonadales bacterium; assembly: GCA_947259995.1. Lineage (GTDB taxonomy): Bacteria > Pseudomonadota > Gammaproteobacteria > Pseudomonadales > Pseudohongiellaceae > UBA5078. The sequence goes on from CAMYOK010000002.1 coordinate 476,906, forward strand.
ATCGTAGCCAAACACATCTTTAAGTGCTTGTTCTGGAGTCTGGATAGATGTCATCGTTCAATTAATTTAGACCGAGGTGGGTTTACTGTCATAGTAGCTCAAAATAATAACGGCCTGTTCTACATAGGCAGAACAGGCCGTTGCTCGAAAGCGCTCTTGTCGCTTTTTTCTAATTGGTCGCCAAGGCTTGTTTAAATTGGCGCAGCGCTAGTTTGAGCTTTTCTGCATTCTGTGGCCCCATACGCAGCAATTGTTTTTCTACGGGGCTAAAACTTTCGATTTCAGAATCCGCATAGATATACATCACTTTGGGCTTGATTAACTGGAATGGCCCCTGCGCAGTTTGAGCATCCAGCACGGCATCGATGGCTCGCACTAAAGCATCATCGAAATCACGATTACGATAACCAATCTCTGCATAAGCCTCTTGGAACAAAGGCTTCATCAAACGATAGATCGCAATGGATTGTTCAGGGTTTACGGCGGTCAGGCCATCAATTAATGGCGTATAACGCTGATAAGAGACCGTTTGCATTTCAAATAGATTTTCATCTAGTTCACGCACCGCCATGGACTGCGGCAAGCGCTTCACTGGGTATTCTAATTGCGGCAAATTACCATCAGCGACGTTTTCGACGAACACCACAAATTTACGAATAACGTCATCAGAAACCAAAAGACTCAATAGGCGAGTCCCCGTTTCTAAGGCGCCGAGTCTTTCATTGAGCATGTCATCGCTAGCGTTCAAGCTAGGGAGTTCGATGATCTCTTCAGGCTCCTCGGGTTCAACTGGGGCTTGCACGGCCACCGCAGGAGCCACTGGCGCAGGCACGACTGGCGCGGGCTCTGGTGTAGGAGGAGGTACTTCAACTCTCTGCACCGGTTCGGGTGCACGAGGAACAGGAGGTGTGAGCTCTACTGTTCTGGTGCCCTCTGGACTTTCAAAGGTGGCCGCCAGGTAGACCAGAAACAGCAAGCCTATGACGGCAATTGCAGCAATGATGGCCAGACTCTTATTTGGCATGAACTTCCCCGATTGATCAGTAGTTTAGAAACCATGGACTTTACAAGGTGGGCATTCTTGCACAGCCCCCTAGTAGCGGCAAGCTAGAGCCAATGAAATCAGCATCTTGTCCACAATTGCCATTTTTTCGGCCCATTTAGCGGTGCCTTAACGCCAAAACAGTACAACTAAGCCCAGCACCAAGAACATCAAAGCCGCTATCGTGTGCACTAAACGCACAGGCATTTTGTCAGCGATCTTGTTGCCTAAGATAACCGCGGGAACATTGGCAAGCAACATTCCGACAGTGGTGCCTAAAACCACGCTGTATAGCGCTTGATAATTCGCGGCCAAGGCCACTGTTGCCACCTGGGTTTTGTCGCCCATCTCGGCTAAAAAGAATGCCACTAACGTGGCAAGAAATACCCCTTGCTTCACCAAGGCGGCATCCTCTTCTGCAAACTTATCTGGAATCAGGGTCCACACAGCCATAGCGATGAACGAGCCACCAAGAAGCCATTGCAGGGTTTGTGGGGAAACCAAGGTGGTAATCCAAGTTCCAAAGATACCAGCTAGACCATGGTTGGCGATGGTCGCGACGAGAATGCCCAAAACAATTGGCCAAGGCTTGCGATACTTAGCGGCCAAAATAAAAGCTAATAACTGAGTTTTATCACCGATCTCTGCTAACGCCACTAATCCTGTGGAAACCAAAAACGCTTCCATGCCATCCTCTCAAGTTTTTACACGGGCGCCTATAGTAGCTTTGTTACGCTACCAACGCATTACACTGCGGCGATAATTGCGATTGATATTCACCTGCATCGTGCGCAGCTCTTCGAGCCGCGCCGGCGCAGCGCCATCGTTACCCGTTTGCAGGCGCGGCTGCGCATCGATCAAGGCTTGTAAGTCGTCAATGGTGCGATCTAAAGATGAGACCGCTATTTGCACGCGATCTCGATACAGGCTTCTCTGCATTTCATACTCGCGATACTCTGGGTTTTCTCGCCGCACGGTTCCGCAGCTTTGCGACACCTGACCAGAGGCAGACACTACCTCTCGACAAACGTACTCTGAGACATAACGCTGTACAGGACGCTGCAATCGAATTGGAATCGTGTTCATGGCGTAATCGGCGACTTGTGCTTCGGCGTAAGCCTTGGCATAGAGCAGATCGAATCGAGTCTGAGTGCGCATACTATCGTCAGCCTCTGCTGTCGCCAATTCAGGACCTAGCGCTACCGAGTAGATATTCTGCAGCCTTTCGATATCACGCATATTCGCCAAAGCACTGCGTTGCATTAAATTGCCTCGCACCGCCTGTATCTTCCATTCTCCAAATGCCAATGCCGCATCGGCATAGGCTTGCGTGCCAGGTGCATAAATACGGGTACTAAGATGCAGGGCCAAATGCATCTTGTCGTCGGCAAGGTCCCACTCCCCTGCCGCTTTGTAGGCATTAAGCAATTGCGTCAGAATCTCCAACTGCCCCGCACTATAGAGCCCGTCACTGATGCGCGTGATATTCAATGCCCGTTCGAACACATTGGCTGCAGATTGAAACTGACCTAGCTCCATGTAGAAGCGGCCCAAATCGTTGAGCACTTCGATGAGGTTGACATCGTAGGGACCAAGTTCGCTCTCGATTGCCATCAACTCCTGCTCAAACCTTGTCACTTGCTGACTCACTGCAAGCGCCGTCTCTGGGTCTATTAGAGGCTCGCTGGGCACTTCATCGGCATCCTGTGAGGCATAGGCAGCACTTGCCAATGCCACGCATAGACCTAGTAAAAGGCCTACAATTGCCGTTTTTCGAATAAAATTAGCCATAGAGTTTCACTTTTTACTCTTGCCTCTTAATACTTAACGTACAAGTCACACTTTCGTTGACGTGCTTACACTGCACAGGTCACACTAAGACCGGCCCCCACCCTAAACACGTCCCGCTTCATTGACCAAATCAGAACATTAACTGGGGGACCTTAGCAAGGAGACCGAAAATGAAAAAATTTTTACTGACAGCCTCGGTAATTGCGCTTGCGAGCGTCAGCACTTTGAACTACTCACAAGATAATTCAATGAGTTTCTTCATTACCAGTGTTGGTTCAGGAGATGGAGGCAATCTAGGCGGACTACAAGGTGCAGATGCCCATTGTGCCGCGCTTGCCACTGCCGTAGGCGCTGGTGGCAAAACTTGGGCCGCCTATCTAAGCACACAAGCCTCTGGTGGTCGTCCTGGGATCAATGCGCGAGACCGCATCGGAAGTGGCCCTTGGTATAACGCCAAAGGTGTAATGGTTGCCGCGAACGTAGAGCAACTACACAGTGAGGCCGCCATGACTGGCAAAGAAAACTCGCTAACCGAAGCGGGAAATATGGTAAATGGCCGCGGCGACACTCCGAACACGCATGATATTCTGACCGGCTCTCAGCTCGACGGTACCGCGTTTCCAGAGGGCACACAGCTAACCTGTAACGATTGGACAAGCAATAGCGAGGGGAGTGCCCAAGTCGGACATCACGACCGTCAAGGCGGCGGTGCAAACCCAACGTCCTTCAACAGTGCGCATGCCAGCCGTAGTTGTAGCCAAGAAGACTTAATCGCCACCGGTGGTAATGGCTATTTTTACTGTTTTGCCTACTAACTGTCTTGCGGCGCCTCTACCTCGTGGCGCCGCAATTTTTCTTAACTTATTAGTAAGTTGTGGAACCAAGCATGGAATTTAAGGACTACTACAAAATTTTAGGAGTCAACGCAGACGCGGACTTAAAAACCATCAAAACCGCGTATCGAAAACTAGCGAGAACCTATCATCCCGATGTCAGCGAGCACGATGATGCAGAGAAAAAATTCAAGGAAGTCGCAGAAGCCTATGAAGTGCTTAGCGATGACACTAAACGTAGCGAATACGACCAATTACGCCAATACGGCTCACAAGGTCCGCAGTTCGAACCCCCACCAGGCTGGCAAAGCCAAGCCAATTCTCGTGCGGGCCAACACAATGATTTCTCAGATTTTTTTGAAAACATATTCGGCGGTGCACGCGCACAAGGCGCACACCAAAACCAATCAGGTTTTGGCGGCCAGCGTGGACGAGACATAGAAGTCGAGATGCCGCTATTTTTAGAAGACACTCTGTCCGATGCGGCACGCGCCATTGAATATTCACTCCCCCATTACACGGAACAAGGGCAACGAGAAGACATCCACAAGACTCTTAAAGTGAAAATTCCAGCCGGTGTCAATGATGGCGAACGCATCCGCCTGAAGGGACAAGGTGGACCCGGAGTAGGCAATAGCCCGGCTGGTGACTTATATCTTCGCATTCGTTTGATCCCTCATCCGCTGTACGATCTTAGCGGGCATGACTTGAGTATTGTGGTACCTGTGACTCCTTGGGAGGCGGCGCTGGGTACGACACTGACCGTTCCGACACTCCATGGGAGAATCAAACTAACAATCAAAGCCAATAGCCAAAGTGGCCAACGCCTGCGTATTAAAGGCAAAGGCCTGCGGACGCGTAATGGCAACGCAGACCTTTTTGCTGTACTGAAAATAGTGATCCCCGAAACTGCTAGCGACCAGGAACAAGAGTTATGGCGCAATCTAGCAACTCAATCAAACTTTAACCCTCGCCAAGAGTGGGAGGCGTAACATGCAGATTGAATACTCTGTCAGCATTAACCTAGATGAAGCATGCCTCGAAATAGGAATCGAGTATGAGCAAGTCTATGCCATCGTGGAGAACGGCATCATTGAACCCGAAGGCGCTCAGCCAGATAACTGGTTATTTGATCTCGATATGATTTGCCGTGCCAAGCGGGCGATTCGTTTGCAGCGAGACTTACAGCTAGACTGGTCTGCCATTGCACTCTTAGTGTCACTTCTCGATGAGCGTGATAGATTACGCGCTGACAATGATCAGTTACGATCGCAACTTGAGAAATTCATCCCTAACTAAATCCCAAAGGAATCTATCTAATTTTATATGGCCGTTGAGATCGAAAGAAAATACCTAGTAATCCACGACAGACTCCCCCCATTAGAGAAAGGTGAGTTGATTGTGCAAAGTTATATCCCCACTCTTAATAACAGTACCGTACGAATTCGCCTATACGGCACAACGGCATTTCTAACTCTGAAAGGGCCAACGCAAGGCATTAGCCGCGCGGAATTCGAATACCCCATCCCGGCAACTGACGCTCATGAAATGCTCACGCAGGTATGCGCGCCAGGGGCTATCGAGAAGCATCGTTATAAGGTGCTACATGATGGAATGGTGTGGGAGATCGATGTATTCGAAGGCCTTAATAAAGGGCTAGTTCTTGCAGAAATTGAGTTAGAATCGGAGGCACAGCACTATACAATTCCTGATTGGATCGGCGCCGATGTCAGCGCAGACATCCGATTTTCTAATCAATCCTTAATGAAGTCGCCTTGGCCAACATGGAAATAACCGGCCTTTTGCGATTGTCACATAAACGACACTACTGAGTAATCCCCCTGTCATTTAACTCTATTATCGTGTGCGTCATCTTGATTACATGAGGTGACGAGCATGAGTGCAGCAAATAATGCTAGCCCGCTGAAAAACCCTTTAAAATATCGCGCGATTTTTCTTTCCGATATCCATCTCGGATTCAAAGGCTGCCAAGCCGACTACCTTCTAGACTTTCTCCATCGTACCGACTGCGAGTTTCTCTACCTAGTCGGCGACATTTTCGATGGCTGGGAAATGAAAAAGAAATCTTATTGGCCTGCATCTCATCAAGCAGTTGTGAATGCAATTTTGAAAAAAGCAGCCAAAGGCACACGCATCATTTACACACCCGGGAACCACGATGAAAGTGCACGGCACTATTGTGGGCATAGCTTTGATAACATCGAGATCAACGACACGGCGATTCATACAACCGCTGACAACAGAAAGTTATTAGTCTTACATGGCGACCAATTCGATTCCGTCGTGAAGTACAGCCCCTTCCTTTCTAAAGTCGGCAGCTCAATGTACACACACCTACTATTCATGAACCGTATCATCAATGCTGCGCGACGTTTAGTCGGCCTGCCGTACTGGTCATTAGCCGCTCATTTAAAACACAAAGTCAAAAATGTTGTGAGCTACATCGGCAAGTTTGAAGAGGCGGTAGTCGAGTCCGCGCGCATGGAGAAAGTTCAAGGGGTCGTTTGTGGGCACATCCATCATGCTGAGATGACGATGTTTGAAGATATCCTCTATTGCAACACGGGTGACTGGGTTGAAAGCTGCACCGCCATGGTCGAAGGCCATAATGGACAACTGCAGATCCTGAAATGGACAGATCAGTCCGAGCGCCTAAAGGACGACCGGGGCACGCAGGCAGAGCCCGCTCTGAACGCTGCCTAAAGGCATTTGTTCTCATTTTGCTGTTTTCAATAAAGACGCAGGGTATACTTGCTCAAGCACGACGATTATAAAACATCAAAAAGAGAATAATAATGAGAACATCTACACGCCGATTCTTAACCGGGGCCGCGATCGTGTGCCTTCCGCTTCTTAGCCTCAACACCTACTCTGCAGAGGTAGTCCTAGGCCCTGTGGGCCCGAGCCCTTACGACATCATACCTGCTTGGCACAAGCCTTTTGCCGAGCCCGGTTTCGCCTTTGGCGGCAACTCGGGAGTACAGTCCGAATCGCCAGACCGCTTGCTCGTGGCCATGCGCGGCGAAGCACGCCTTCCCCAACCGATTCCCTCAGAGTATGCCGGTTATGCGGGCTCGTTAGGCATTAATGTTCTAACAGATACCGAACTGAGAACTTGGAAAAATTGCCTCTATGAACTGGACGGTGATGGCAACATCATCACTATCTGGAATCAATGGGATGTGCTTTGCGAGAACTCCGAGGGCCCCGGCCCCCACCGAATTCGCGTCAACCCTTACGACCCTGAGCGTCATGTATGGGTAATCAACGAGACCTTCCATACTATTTATGTCTTCAGCAATGATGGCAGCGAATTGATCATGACCTTAGGAGAGAAACACGTTCCAGGGTCTGACAAGACGCATTTCGCACGCCCACAAGATGTCGCGTTCCTGCCCGATGGTCGCGTGTTGATTGCGGATGGATTGGACAATCATCGTATCGTTGTTCTGGACAGCGACTACGACTATCTCACAGAGTTCGGTAGCTTTGGCACCGAGCCAGGGCAATTCAATGGCGTACACTCTGTGCAAGCTGGGCCCGGTGGGCTGATCTTTGGCCTCGACCGCTCAGGTGGCCGCGTTAATGTATTCCGCACAACAGATGACCCCGCCGTTTTCGACCTCGTCGACACTTGGACCGGTTTTAGCTTGCCGCTAGACATGATCGTCAACGAAGATGCCGTATGGATGACAGACCTCAACCCCCTGCGCTTCGTGAAATTAGACTTCGAAGGTAATCGACTCTATTCATGGGTGGTAGAGCGAGATGGCCCTACTGGTTTTCTAGAAGTGCATGCCTTTACTGTAGATTCAGACCTCAACCTTTATGGCGGGGACAACCAATACGGCCGCACGCAGAAGATGGTGCCAAAGCCGGGTGTAGACCCTGACCTATTAATCAAGACGCCTTGGTACCAACGTTAAAGCTGGTACCGCGCCTATTGGCGCGGTGCTAGCTCCAATGCATCAGCATCCTTCTTGGGTTCACTCCAGCGCAATGCGTGGAAATCAAACCCTAGCTCCAATGTTGGCTTTACCACACAAAAATACGGTGAAAGATCAAAGTCTCGCGGGACATAATGGGTGTGATGTCGCACCTCAAACATGTGCTCGTCACTCCCCTGCTCAATACTGCTGCGCGGCAAAATTGGATAGTTAATTGACTGAAATGCCTGGGCGATGAGAGTAGAACAAATAGCTTTGGTGGGCTCCCCACTTCCCAAACTCAACATGCTTCTTCGATATTGTGTCGGCACGGCAGGGTTTTGAATTAAATAACGCATCAAATCGAATATATTCTTCAAGTCGTAGTGAAACCCTATGCGTTCCCGCACGAAACTCAACAGAGACATTCGCTCAGCGTCATTTAGCCCGACTGGCCTGCAAATACGCACGTTATATTCGGCGTATTTACTCAGCGGCACCATAGTGACACCGTTATTCAGGTCCGCTTCCACTAAGGTTAGCGCCTGTGTGCTTGGCTCCGGCGCCCCCATATAGAGACAGGCATGAGACCAGGTCGATTGTGTCAAATACTTGATCGCTGTACTAATACGAGAGTTACCATCTACCAACAAGATATCCCCTGGTTTTATCACCTTTAGAATCGCTTCAATGGAAGTGGTATCGTGTTGTTGGTAGTCGGGCCTTGGCTTGCTTAGGAAGGAAGCAAGATAAGAACCAATTGTGCGTGTAATTCTAAGCATTTGTGTATTTTCCTACTGTTACCAGCCCATTGCGATAGAGTTCCCATTGCGCCCTAAGGTAACTCAAGCGAAACTTTTTTTCAGTTATACTGGTTGTCTATATCTAAAGGGGGTATTAACAATGACTATCGATTGCACTAATTTTTATATCAACGGCAAATGGTTCAAACCCACACAGCGTAAGACCATTGACGTGATAAACCCCGCCACTGAAGAGCCCTATGCGACTATCAGCATGGGTACCAGCACCGATGTCGATGCAGCGGTCATAGCGGCAAGCGAAGCGTTTCCTTCTTGGTCACAAACCAGTGCCGTGCAGCGAATTGACATTCTAGACAAAATCATCGCCGGCATTAAAGCTAGAGCAGAAGAGCTCGCAAACGCCATCTCTAGCGAAATGGGCGCCCCTATCTCATTTGCACGTACCGCGCAGGTTGGGACAGGCATTGCGCATTTCACGACGGCGCGCGAATTATTGCGAGGCTATGAGTTCGAGCAGGACCGAGGCAAAAGCCGCATCGTGAAAGAGCCTATCGGTGTTTGTGGGTTCATCACGCCTTGGAATTGGCCTCTCAATCAAGTGGCCTGTAAGATTGCACCAGCACTCGCTGCTGGCTGCACAATGGTCATCAAGCCTAGTGAGATGTCACCTGTAAGCGCCTATATCCTTAGCGAGATCATTGCCGATGCAGGAGTCCCTGCCGGGGTCTACAACCTCGTCAATGGCGATGGCCCTAGCGTCGGGGCGGCGATCTCTGCGCACCCAAGGATCGACCTCGTTTCCTTCACTGGTTCTACTCGAGCTGGACGTGAAGTCGCCAAAGCGGCCGCGAACAGTATCAAGAGAGTTACTCAAGAGCTTGGCGGCAAATCCGCCAATATCATTTTGGACGATGCTGACTTCGCTCGCGCTGTCACAGGAGGGGTTATTTCCTGCTTCAGCAATAGCGGCCAATCCTGCAATGCACCAACTCGCATGCTGGTGCCAGAGGCCCGTATCGAAGAGGTGATCGAGATCGCCAAAGCAGCAGCGACGAAAGCCATAGTGGGGGATCCCAGCCAAGATAGCAGTCGCCTAGGCCCCGTAGTCAGTAAGGCTCAATACGAACGCATTCAAGGTCTCATTGAAAAGGGCATAGAAGAGGGTGCCTCTGTAATCGTTGGTGGCCTCGGCAAGCCAGAGGGGTGCACCAAAGGTTATTACGTGCAACCCACTATCTTTGCACATGCCAATAATCAAATGACTATCGCCAGAGAAGAGATCTTTGGGCCAGTGCTGACAATCTTGACCTACAAAGACGAAAACGATGCCATCACGCAGGCCAACGATACCAATTACGGTCTCTCTGGCTATGTATCGGGCGAGCCTGAACATGCACGGCAGGTGGCTCGAAAGCTGCGTACGGGCATGGTTCATATCAATGGTGCGGCGCCCGACTTTTCCGCCCCCTTTGGCGGCTACAAGCAGTCCGGCAACGGTCGCGAATGGGGCATCGAAGGGTTCGAAGAGTTCTTCGAAACCAAAGCCATTATCGGGTACGGGGCATAGGGCACAGACGGGGAACTACCAACATTGAGCATCGGTAGTGGAGTTTAACGGTAATACACTGAGCGGATGCTTAGCGAAGTGCGAGCCCGCAGGCTGCAAGCCTGTGGCCCCAATCAAGACTATCCGCCCGGGCGTCAATATTGCCGACCCAGGCGGAAACTGCTTAGCGCTTCAGGAGAACGAAGCCTAAGCCTTAGTGGTCGTGATGACCATCAGGGCCATGAACGTGGCCATGGTCAATCTCTTCGGGAGTTGCAGCACGGATGCTTACGACTTCTACATCGAAGTGCAGTGTTTTACCTGCCATCTCGTGGTTTCCATCAATCGTGATCTTGTCACCATCTACGGCTTTTACGCGGATATGCTGCTGGCCGCCTTCACCTTGAGCAGTAAATACCATGCCTGGCTCGATCGTCTCAACACCGCGGAACATCGACTTGTCGATTACGTGGATCAAGCCTTCATCAGCTTCACCATAGGCGAGCTCTGGAGGGATGACGGCGTTAAAGGAATCACCCACTTTTTTGCCTTTTAGCTCGTTCTCCAAGCCTGGGATAAGGCCATGCGTCCCGTGCAAGTAAGTAAGCGGCGCGCCACCAGAGGAAGAATCCATCACTTCCCCCTCAGCATTTTTAAGCGTGTAGTGAATTTCGACTACCGAGTGTTTGTCGATTGCGTCTGTCATAAACGGGTCCTAGCTTGTGTGAATAAAAATCTCCGAAGCGCCATTATAAGGAAATGCGCACTCGGGGAAAGGGTGAATACTATTTTGCTTCTTTTCCGTAGCGTTCTTGCAGCCTGCGCATTCCTGCAAGCCAGCGGTCATAATCCGCAGTTTTGCGCTGCATATAGCTTAAAACCTCTGGATGGGGCAATATTAAAAAGCGTTCTTGAGCCAGCGTCTCAATCACAGTTTGTGCCAGTTGGTCGGGCTCAAGCATGCCATCGACCCCAGCCGCGCCGGTGCCCCCTGCCGTCATTTGCGTGCGCACTGCCTGCGGGCACAGAACTGACACTTTGATCCCTTGGTCGCCATAGGTAATCGAAAGCCATTCCGCAAACCCAACCGCCGCATGCTTAGTAACTGCATAAGGCGCAGAGCCAATTTGACTGAGCAAACCTGCTGCGGAGGCCGTATTCAACAAATAGCCCTCCCCTCGGGCTAACATACTGGGCAATACAGCTCGAGAGGCATAGACATGGGCCATCAGGTTGATATCCCAGATGCGCTGCCATTGCTCGTTTGCGACCTCCTCGCCTCCCTTCGTAAAAATGCCTGCATTCGAGCAGAAAAGATCAATATGCCCAAAGGCGTGCAGGGTTTTATCGACAAGCGCTTGAATAGCCTCTTCTTTGCTGACATCGGTGACAATCGCAAGCGCGTGGGTTTTCGCTGCTATACTGTCTTTTACTTGTTCTATCCCTACGGGGTCGATATCAGCAATCACAACCGCGTGCGCGCCCTCTGCCGCAAAGCGCTCGCATAGTGAACGCCCAATGCCACTTGCCCCGCCGGTGACTACGACAATTTTGTCTTTGATGTGCATATTTCCCCCTCAAGCCTTTGTTCACCAACGACTACGAATGTAGCAACAACCCTTGCAAACGCTCTGCAATAATTGCTTCAGCCTCTGCCACCATCGTGCTCAGCAAACTCTGACAACTCGGAATATCGTCTATCAGGCCGATGACCATCCCCGCGGACCAGACACCGTGTTCTAAATCGCCTGTTTCAAAAAGCTCACGCCCGCGCACCCCCTTCACAAGAGGCGCTATCTCATCAAACTGCGTCTCCCCGGCTTGCGCCTCTATGGCGACCACCTTTTTTGCGACTGAGTTACTAAAGACGCGAGAAGTATTGCGCAAACTGCGGAATATAAGCGTTGTATCCAATTCGCTCGCCTCGACCATCGCTTGTTTAACGCTATGATGAATAGGCGCCTCTTCCGTGACCATGAACCGCGTCCCCATATTGATGCCGTCCGCCCCCATCACCAACGCCGCGGCTAAACCTCGCCCATCGGCAAAACCACCGGATGCTAAGAACGGAATTTTTAAGCGGCGCGCTGCCAACGGCAGCAGAATCAAGTTCGTGACATCATCCTCACCGGGATGTCCTGCGCACTCAAAGCCATCGACACTGACTATGTCACAGCCAATCGCTTCAGCCTTGAGGGCATGCCGAATGGAAGTGCATTTATGAATGACTGTGATCCCAGCGTTTTTAAATCCCGGCAACCATGGTTCCGGATTGCGGCCTGCGGTCTCGACAATGCGAACACCTGATTCCACAATGGCGTCGACATATTCACCATATGGGACTGGTTTGATAGTCGGCAATATCGTGAGATTAACTGCAAAGGGCTTGTCAGTCATGGAGCGACAGCGCGCAATTTCCTTGCTTAAGTCCTCTGGTGTGGGCTGCGTGAGCGCAGTCAGGATCCCTAAACCACCTGCATTGGATACTGCCGAAGCTAACTCCGCTCGCCCTACCCATTGCATGCCACCCTGCACTATTGGATGCTCAATACCGAGCATTTGTGTTACGCGCGTCTGCATACCCCACCTCGCTTTCTATATGAACTCACCGTTGGCCATCCAGAGCCCCGATGCCAGCAAGCGACGATTATAGGCATAGACTGTGTTGGCTTGAAACCCGCCAACAAACGTCTCTTCACGCCGTTTTACAGCCTGAGTCACGAACAAAATATTATTTTTGTGGTTATAATCATTGAGACTCATTGAAGCGAACTCCAAATGACAGTGCCAGTAAGCCTTGACCCATTGCTAAATCAGCTTTTGCGATATTGTAAGCAAACGCAAGCCTTTGAGCGCCGTCCAATCCAGCATCCCGATCAAGCCATCAATCGCCTTATTAACTCCAAAGAATTGCCCGAGATAAGCTTTCGCAAAGCCGCAGTGTTAATTCCAATTTTCTACGATCTCGACGCCTCAGCTGTTGTACTGACGCTGCGCACAGAGCACCTCAGCAGCCATCCAGGGCAAGTTGCCTTTCCAGGAGGCAAAGAGGACCCGGGTGACGCAGGCCCTGTGCATACAGCCTTGCGTGAGAGTGAGGAAGAGATTGGCTTACCGGCAGATGCTGTGCGAGTAGTCGGTCGATTAGGGCAATTACTGATGCCCTCGGGTTATTGTGTCACCCCTATCATTGGCCTTCTTTCTGCCAAGACCCCGTTAGTGCCTTGCCCGCGCGAGGTAGCCCACATTTTCAATTTACCACTGCGTTTAGCGCTTAACCCCGCCGCCTACACACGATCAAAAATAATGGTACAAGATAGTGAGAGAGAAACTTTAGAGATTCATCACGAGGGGTATAGAATTTGGGGAGCCACCGCGGCAATTTTGCATCACCTTGCATGCGAAGTTGAAAGTGCCGCAACTTCACTGTAACTAATCCCCTAGCAAGAGATCACGTTCTTCGTTGCTTACGGACGTTTCCAATAGACTAGACGCATGTCTCACACAATTACGCCCCGCCTCTTTAGCGCTGTAAAGAAAAGCATCGGTATTGGCAATGAAGCGGGTCACATCAATATTGTCGCTTGCAGTAAAGCAATCCACACCAAAGCTTGCGCTAATAGAAACTTTTTCTCCGTCGATATCAAGCACTATGCTGTGGATATTACCGCGCAACCTTTCGGCCAAGCCAACGGCGGCAGGCAGCGGAGTATCGGGCAACAAAATAGCAAATTCTTCGCCACCATAGCGGCAAGGAATATCGGCTCGCCGCACTGTAGATTGCACCGTTCTGGCGAGCTCCTTTAGGGCGAGATTGCCGACCTCATGCCCCCATCGATCATTAAAGTCCTTAAAGTCATCCACGTCTAGGATAATCAAAGAAAGCACCAACCCCGAACGACGCACGCGTTCGAACTCTGCCTCGATTGAATGCATAAAGTGTCGGTAATTAAATAAGCCTGTCAGTTCATCTAAGCGTACATAAGACTGCAGCGCCATGAGTTCTTCTTGGCACCGCACTAGCTTTTCAGCGAAGGGAGAATTGCTACCATGCACAGCACACTGCGCTTGGCTTTTGTCTTCACTAGGCTGAACAACATGACTCTTTTTGGGCAAATTTTCTATCTCGTGACACTAGATTAGGCGAATATTTCCGTCAGGAAATCGGCGATAAGACGCTTGGAACGTTGATTGGCCGAACTGCTATAAACCGTCCCGATTGACTGGTCATTTGCATCCGGATTCGTGAACGCATGTTTGGTTCCGCCGAAAATATGCATCTGCCAATCTGCTTTCAACTCCGTCATCTCAGCTTGAAAACTTTGCACCTGATCTGGCAAAGCCATTGGGTCATCATGGCCGTGCAAACAGAGTATTTTGGCGAGCATTTTTTCGTTAGCGAGGTCACTTTGATTGAGCAGGCCGTGAACACTCACCACCCCATCAACATCGGCCCCGCTACGCGCCAGCTCGAGCGCTGCCATGCCGCCAAAACAATAGCCTACCACTGCGACTCGATCTGGATCGACGCGACCCAAGGAACGCACAGCGGCCAGAGCCGCCAGCATCCTGCGGCGCAATAATGCGCGATCTTCGACATAGGGCATCATCAGAGCAGAATTACCAGCAGTATCGCCGTCTTTACCGAATATGCCCTTGCCGTATATATCCACTGCGAAGCCCGCAAACCCTAACTCAACCATACTTTCGGCCGCGCTGCAGGCCAACTCACGTCGACCACTCCAATCATGCGCAATGAGAACGACGGGTTGTTGCTCGCTCAAGGTTTCATCCCAAGCAAAATAGCCTTCTAACGCATCATCACCATCTTGATAGTCAATGTAATCCGTTTTCATGGGACTAAGGTCTCCGCAGGGTTGGTTTTACAGTAACGCTAAAATGGCATCAGCGGCACTGACTTCGATTCCGCCTGCAGGTTCGACGGCGATATGGCTAACCACGCCATCGTCTACAATCATGGCATAACGCTTACTGCGTGTTCCCATACCAAAACCCGCTGCGTCCATTTCTAAATCAACCGCTTTCGTGAAAGTGCCATTACCATCGGCAAGCATCAAAATCTCTTCGGCGTTTTGGGATTTCCCCCATGCGTCCATGACAAACGCATCATTTACAGATAGGCATGCAATCGTATCAACACCCTTCGCTTTGATTTTATCAGCTTGCACGACGTAGCCGGGCAAATGTGTCACTGTGCAGCCCGGAGTGAACGCACCCGGCACTGCAAATAGCACCACTTTTTTACCGGCAAAGATTTCATCGGTGGTGATGTCCTGTGGACCTTTCTCACCCATTACTTTAATCGTTACTGCAGGAATCTTGTCACCAGTTGCGATGCTCATTGAGAAATCTCCAAAGATAGTCTATGTGTCAAAAATGCAGCGTATAACTGAATAGTCAGAGGCTATACGCAGCCTTATTAGGAGTGCTGATGGTAGCAAACTTCTGCTGAACTTACACAAGCTTGCAATGAGTTATTTGCTGGCCAATATTAGCCTTAAAAGCGGACGACACCGGCGATCAACGATACAATACACCACCACTGCAGCATCGCGACTGGCATTGATAAGGGCGTTTATGGACAGCATATTTTTTTGGGCATCAAAAATATTGTGGGCACTCGTCTCGCCAGACAGCTTATTTGTTATTTTGCTGCTTAGCGCCTATTTTTTACTATTATTTGGCTGGCGCCGAAGTGGCAGAACACTGCTTGGTCTTTGCTGCCTCGGTGCATTAGTCATTGCAGTTTTGCCCATTGCTGATTGGATTTCTTTGCCCTTAGAGAATCGCTTCGAGGCTTCTCCTAAACTTCCCGACACCCTCGATGGCATCATCGTCCTCGGTGGGTTCATCGATACTCACGCCAGCGACACTTGGGAGCAGATCCAAACCAACGAAGCGGCAGAGAGACTACTAGCTTTTCAAGCTCTGGCTCGGCAATACCCAGAGGCGAAACTCGCTTTCACTGGCGGCATTGGAAGCCTTGACCGCAGCTCTAGCAATGAAGCCGACAACATCCCTCCCCTAATGACTAGTCTTGGGCTCGCCGATCGTGCTGTCCACCTGGAGTCACAATCCCGAAACACCTACGAAAACGTTATCTATAGCAAAGAAATGCTTGCTCCTCGGCCAACTGAGCAATGGTTACTGATCACCTCTGCAGCCCATATGCCTCGTGCCGTAGGGATATTCTGCGAACAGCGCTGGCCAGTGCTTCCCTACCCTGTTGATTTTCGCTCCGATCGCGAAAGAATGCTGCGTTTAGAGCTTCGTTTCGCGGAGCACCTGCTGACCTTGCGGCAGGCAAGTCGTGAATGGCTTGGGCTAGTCGCCTACTATTTAACAGGGAAAACAGCGCAATTCTTGCCTGATGGCGATAGCGAGTGCGTAAACACTTACTAATCTGCTGACTCTCCGGTTATCGAGTCGATCCATAAAGCATGGGCTGAGATGCGCTCGTAGACCCCGACAGCGCCGTAGAGGCCTTGCACTCCGACCGGGGCGTCCTTCGCCGCGATCTCACCGACGGCCACACCTGCAACGTGCCAACCAGTTTCTGTCTCTAGCAATGCCGGCCCACCGCTATCGCCGAGGCCGGGCAAGCCTTCTAAGTCGACGGCTTGAGTTCCCGGTAAGCGCGGATCATCGAAATCGAAACGTAGCCTAGACTGCGCGTCGGATACTAGATTGCGAGCCTGTCGAAAACGGCCATCGTCACGCTGAATGCCCGTCGTCCCCAGCCCGGAAAACCCCCAGCCAAGCATCGTCGCGACACGGTCACGCTCATCGCTCGACCGATACAAGGCTATTGGTGCAGGCAAGGGCACCGAGGCCTCTAGATGCAATAAGGCAAGGTCTACCTCTTGGTCGAAGTTTGCCTCATCATAGCGAAAGGCATAATTGGGGTGCATAACGACTCTATCGACTCCCGCCGTCAGCCCTGCGATCTGCACGATATATTCGCCGCCACGCTGAATGTGCCCACGTATGTCAGTCTCCTCAACACAATGGGCGGCCGTAAGTGCCCACTCGCTATGGATCAGGGTAGCGACGCAGACCTTGCGCTGAGAGCGCTGCTCTAACCAAAACACCGCTGGGAAACTCGATTCACTAGCCACGTATTGTGAGTATCCAGTATCATGCCTAATGACGATGGCATTCGCTGTGGCAAAACTCGCCATACTGATGAGCACTATTAAGATTCGACTTGGCACTGTTTATTCCCACACTGTTTGAACGTTGACAAACTCACTGCGTTGAAGAGATATTAAAATGAACAATAAAACTGAACCCGCTGAGCAAGAGACACAATCGGCGCGCGCCCCGCAAACTGGTGCTGACGAACGAGAGTACGAGCAAAGCGGTCTGTACCCAAGCACTGGGAAGTCTTTTCGCATCGTGGCATTGCTTGGCTCCCTCGTTGGCGTCATAGTCTTTATTGCTATTGCAGCCTACGCGCTTGATCGCATACTCATCTAACGATGACGGCGCAACCGACGCCCCACGCGCAAATTGGGTCGCTCTCGTTTTTTGCTACCCATTTTGAATATCGCATATAACCTAAATATTATGACGATAATCGCCACGGCAACAAAGCCGATAATACTCACCACCAACCACTGCTCTTGAGTCCAATTATTAGTGACTATCCACTGCTCTAGCATCTTTTAGCCTCCTTAGCCTTCATCGATCATATGATGAAGTAACGCCTCTATCTCTTCGATACGCTGCCTAGGATCCTGCAACTCAAGCAATGCCTGTTTGCGCTCCAAAGATAGCGGTACTAGTTCACTTAGACGCCAACCTAATTCGCGTAGATCATGATAGGCGATATTCATCCCTAGTTTACTAATGACCGGATGGCTCACTAATTGTTCAACAAGGTCTACCAGCACTTCGTGGTGATGCTCTAACTCTATCGCCTCTTCACCCACAAGATCGACATCGCAAAACGCTACTTCCGCTCTCAATACTTGATTTTTATCGTAGCTACACTCTTGCACCATGAACTTACGCACACCTTCAACTGTCACGCCCAGCAATCCGTTAGGAAGTTGATCCCAATCGACTATTTGGGCGTAGGTGCCAACCCGATGCACTTGCTGGTGCGAGCCAGGCGTTACGACTTCGTCGCCCTCTTTTAACAAACAGACACCGAAGCCTCTATCGTTGCGCAGGCACTCGCTAATTAGATCGATATAGCGCTGCTCGAAGATCTGCAAAGGCAATCTCCCTTTGGGAAACAACACCGATTTCAATGGAAACAGGGCGATAGTTTCGCTGGCAGTATTCGCAAGGCTATCTGGATCTGTCATCCCCTCCCCCTCTGTTCTTGCGCGCGCAAGGCTTGCAGCAGTTTCTGATGAATACCACCAAACCCCCCGTTGCTCATTATGACAATGTCGTCACCGGCTCTGGCCTCAAGCGTGAGAGCGGCGAGCAATCCTTCGAGTGTGTCGATGACGCGGGCAGGACTAGGGCTATGCGCCGCAACACTTGCCAAATCCAACCCCAATGTACCCGCATCAAACCAGAATGTGAGGTCTGCACTCGCGCAAGCTTGCCCAAGAACAGATTGATGAACGCCCATCTTCATCGTATTAGACCTAGGCTCAATTACTGCGATTAAGCGCCCTTTGCGCTGACTACTCGTCAACTTCGCGCGTAAGCCATTGAGGGTGATCTCGATTGCCGTTGGATGATGCGCGAAATCATCATAGATTCTCACCCCAGCGACTTCGCCGATCAACTCTTGCCGTCTCTTCACCCCTTCGAATTGCCCTAGGGCTTCGCAGGCGACCTCTAAGGTCACACCAACATGATGGGCAGCAGCCACCGCCGCCAAGGCATTGCTAACGTTGTGCTGGCCACCAAGGCTCCAATTGATTTGTTCTCTCTGCACCAACTCCCCCGCATCGAATTTCGCAATCTCGAAGACGCTGGCATCGGCATTAACTAGCTTGGCCGCCCACGAGATGCCGTCCTGTGCTCCTTGCAGCGCTTCGTCTTTAGCGATGTAACGCATTGTCTGTCGAGCACTCCAACAGCCCTGGTCGAGCACCGCCTCGATATTGGCATCTGCCGCTGGCGAGATGATCACGCCATTGCCCGGAATGATGCGCACCAGATGATGGAATTGCCGCTGAATAGCAGCGAGGTCTTCGAAGATATCCCCATGGTCGAATTCGAGATTATTAAAAATGGCGGTGCGCGGTGAGTAGTGCACGAACTTGGATCGCTTATCGAAGAAGGCACTGTCATATTCATCAGCCTCTACGACAAAGAATGGCGCCGCACCGATATCTGCAGAGCTCGTAAAATTCTTCGCCACCCCGCCAATAAGGTAGCCAGGATTTAAGCCCGCAAAACGCAATATCCAAGCCAGCATCGAACTGGTGGTGGTCTTGCCGTGGGTGCCGGCAACCGCGAGTACCCAGCGATCACGCAGGACATATTGTGACAACCACTGCGGCCCCGAACAATAATTCAGGCCTTGATTCAGTGTATATTCAACTGCCGGATTGCCACGAGACATTGCGTTGCCAATCACCACTAAGTCCGGATGCGGCTGTAAATGCTCAGGCTCAAACCCTTGTTGCAGAACGATTCCTTGCTCTTCAAGCTGAGTACTCATCGGCGGATAGACATTCGCGTCGGAACCACTGACTGTATGCCCCATTTGCTTTGCAAGCACGGCAAGACTGCCCATAAAGGTGCCGCAAATACCGAGGATGTGAATATGCATAGTGCGCTCTCTAATAGAATGGCCGCCTTTGTGCAGGCTAGTTGCCGTGAGTTCACATTGTCTCAAAATAGTCGGTGCAGTAACATCCCGAGCACTATTAGCACGAGCTGCCTATGATTACTGAGTCATTTTGGGATTTTTCTTGCCGCGTCTATCGCGAAGAAGGCGTGAGCGAAATCTGTCTGCGCCTGCAGGATATGTATGGCTTGGATGTAAACCTATTATTGCTGTGCTGCTGGCACGCGAGCACTAGAGGAAGCATAGATCAGGCGCTGTTCGCTGATTTGTTGGCAGCCGCAAACAGTTGGGCTAACAATGTCGTTGTGCCGCTGCGGGAGACTAGACGTTGGATGAAAACCCAACTGGCGCAAGAGTCCTTGCCCAGTGCCATCGTGTCTAAACAATTCATACAAATACGCGAGCAAATCAAAGCTCTCGAGCTGCGCTGCGAGCAACATCAGCAAACTTTCTTGCAAGACTTGCTCACGAGCACTCCCACTGCCTTGAATGCCGCGCAGCAATTAGAGGCTGCCGCACACAATTTGCTGATGCTGTTTGCACAACGAAAACAGCCTATAGATGACTCACTCCGACAGGCGTGTAGCGAACTCATTGGCGCCATTATTGCGCACCCATCGATCACTAGAGGTGCCGCGCAAGAGCTAACCCTTAAGGCGCTGCGCTAGTTTTTCTTTACTCCCTCCCAGCGTTTGACGATACCTGCATCAATGTTAAAGAGGTCCAACACTCTGCCAACACTATGATTAATGATGTCATCGATCGTTTGCGGATTGTTGTACAGCGCTGGCATTGGAGGTGCGATGATCGCCCCGAGCTGACAGGCTTTTAGCATTAGCTCGCAATGCCCAGCATGTAAGGGCGACTCTCTAGGCATCAACACCAAACGACGCTGCTCTTTCAAGACCACATCCGCCGCACGGATAAGCAAATTGTCCGCATAGGAATTCACTATTGCCGACAGGGACTTCATCGAGCAGGGCGCCACGATCATCCCATCTGTGCGAAACGATCCGCTCGCAATTGAAGCCGCCATATCATTTATCGAGTGCACATGATCGGCCAGCGCTAAGACTTCATTGAGCTCCCACTGTGTCTCTATGGCAATATTCATCTTGGCAGCACCACTTAGAATAAGGTGCGTCTCAACTTCGTCGACCGTTTGCAAAATCTCTAATAGACGAATGCCATAGATCAAGCCACTCGCCCCAGACATACCAATTGTAATTCGCATTTTGTATCCTATTGTTCTTTCTTCAATTTCGGTGCAATCGTTGCCATATAAAGCCTCGAAAGGGTAACATCGCCGATTCATCTATCGCGCAGACTAGCAGGTTCTCACACCATGGCCAAAGCAAACCTTTTCTACGCCCAATCGGGCGGTGTCACCTCCGTTATCAATGCAAGTGCCTGTGGGGTAATTGAAACTGCCCGCCAAAATAAAGACAGAATAGGCAAAGTCTATGCTGGCCGCAACGGCATTATTGGCGCATTGCGCGAAGAGCTAATCGACACTAGCAAAGAAAGCGCAAGCAATATTGCTGCGCTTCGCCACACCCCATCTGGCGCATTCGGGTCTTGCCGCTACAAACTTAAAAGCTTTGCCGAGAACAAGGCCGAATACGAACGCCTCATGGAGGTATTTAAGGCGCACAATATTCGCTACTTCCTCTATAACGGCGGCGGAGACTCGCAGGACACGGCAAACAAAATTGCGCAGCTGAGCATCGATGTGGGCTTTCCTATTCAGTGCATCGGCGTGCCGAAAACAGTCGACAACGACCTACCAATAACAGACAACTGTCCAGGTTTTGGGTCGGTCGCAAAATATGTCGCCGTCTCCATTCGCGAAGCCGGTCTCGATGTTGCCTCTATGTGTGAAAGCTCCACGAAAGTATTTGTCATGGAGGTCATGGGTCGGCATGCCGGGTGGATCGCCGGTGCGGCCGGGTTGGCAGCCGAACAAGAAGGCGATGCACCACACATTATTCTGTTCCCTGAGATCGCATTCAATCAAAAGAAATTTTTGGCGAAAGTGAAAAGCTGCGTGAAGAAATACGGCTATTGCGCCATCGTGGTTTCGGAAGGGGCACAGAACAAAGATGGTAGCTTCCTTGCAGATGCCGGCGGCAAAGATGCATTCGGCCACGTCCAACTTGGAGGGGTCGCCCCCTTCGTTGCGGAAATGGTCAAGCGCGAACTAGGCTATAAATATCACTGGGCCGTTTCGGATTATTTGCAACGCGCCGCTCGCCACATTGCCTCGGCAAGCGATGTCGAACAAGCCTATGCCATGGGTAAGGCCGCCGTAGAATTTGCGCTGGCCGGCAAGAATGCCATCATGCCGACAATTGTGCGTAAGCCCGGCAAGAAATACCGCTGGAGCGTGGGCGAGGCAAAACTATCTGATGTCGCCAATGTTGAGAAAACCATGCCACGGGATTTTATCAGCAAGGATGGCTTCGCAATTACCGAAAAAGCGCGAGAGTATTTTGCACCACTTATTCAAGGCGAAGACTATCCGCCCTACAAAAATGGCTTGCCGCAGTATGCGCGCTTGAAGAAAGTATTAGTTCCGCAGAAACTGAAGAAATGGAAGGATTGAACACTGCGCCCGCCAATTGTTGGCGGGCATAAACTTAAGGGGCCAGGCGTTCCACTTTCCAATTTTCACCAGCCTGCAAGGTGAATTCAAAACGGTCGTGCAGTCGATGTTCACCGCCCTGCCAAAACTCGATTTGTAATGGCCGCACTCTATACCCACCCCAAAATTCTGGTAGCGGAATATCACCCTGGGAATATTTGCGCCCTATGGTTTGCCACTGCTTTAACAACACTTCTTTGGAGGACAAGGGCCGACTCTGCGCCGACGCCCAGGCAGCCAACTGACTCTCACGTGGACGCGAGCTAAAATATTTTTGCGACTCGGCTATGGAGATGCGCTCAGCGACACCGGAAACTTCCACTTGCCGTTCAATGCTATGCCACGGAAAGTGCAAGCTCACGCGGGCATTGCAACTAATCTCACGCGCCTTTCTACTCTCGTAATTAGTGAAGAATACAAAGCCTTTCTCATCGAACGATTTCAATAGCACAATTCTTTGGCTTGGCTGGCCATCTTTGCCAACCGATGCCACGGTCATCGCATTCGCATCAGGCACCCCAAACTTGATCGCCTCCTGCAACCAACGACCAAACAGCTCCAAAGGCTCCTGTGTTAGATCCTGTTGATCTAGCGCGCCTTTCACAAATTCTCGACGAATTGCTTGTAAATCCATGTGACTTCCTTAAGTGGCCTGGGCAGAGGGCTTCATGCCCACTTTTTCGCTAGCGAACGAATTCGCCATACTCCCAGACTTGCTCCCTGATCGTGCCACTTGGGTAGATAAAGGTCCCAGGGCCATGTTTGTCATTGGCGAAGAATTCACCGATGTACTTCTGACCATCAGGCCAGCGGTAAGTTCCCCGCCCCTGATAGAGGTCGTTGACAAATTCGCCAGTATAATTTTCCACATTCTCAGACAGCCAGTGCTCGGAGTATTTGTTCGCAGACCAATCTTGCACTCCGAAGAAATACGAACCGCGCCCTTCGCGTTTATCGTTTTTCCACTGCCCGATATAGAGTTTGTCGAAGCCATTGAAATAGGTGCCGCGTCCGGATCTTATGCCCATATCCCAATTACCATCGTAATAGGCTCTGTTGGACAAAGAGACCATTTGCTCCAGCTTGCCATAGCCATGATATTTCCCATCTTTGAAATTACCGCGATAGGTATCGGTCCCAAGCGTGGTCTTCATCTCTAAGGTGCCATAGCCGTTCTCGCAATCACCAAAAATACAGGCGCGGCTAACCTCTTTGACCTCTTGTACCGGACGTTGCGCTTGCGCAGCCACGGAGCCACAAAACATCGCAGCACTTAGAAACAAGGAAAATGTGCCAAGCAAAAGTTTAGTGTTCAAAATTAATCCCTCCTTTTTGTGAATGCACGAGTCATGCAAATAGTGTCTCTCTATGACTATTTCAATCATAAAGCGCTAGCACCCATGTCTTTAACCGATGTGGCGCAACACAGTCAGCGGGCTAGTGTTGACAACTCGCCTCGTTGCCATCACTCCCAAAGCCGCAATGACAGCCATGCCTATTATAGGGCCAGCGAGCCATACCCAATAGTGCAAATTGAAATCCTGCTGGAAGACTTGAGTTTGCAAATAATACAGGCTGGTCTCGGCACCTACTGTGGCAATGACACCGGCAATTAAGCCGATACTGGCGAACTCGATGCAAAGGCTCGAGAGAATTAGACGCCGCCCAGCCCCAAGGGTGCGCAGTATCGCGTTTTCGCGAAAGCGCTCATCGAGAGTAGCGGTGACACAGGCCAATAGCACCAACGCCCCACAAGCTAAGACTAAGAAGGCTATCAACTCGATTGCCGATGTTACCTGCGCAATAATATTTTGAATTTGCTGAATCAAGGCGTCGATTTCAATCACCACAATCGTAGGGAACTGCTGCAACAAACCATTGATCAGCGCTTTCTGCTCCTGCTGCATGAGCGCTGTAGAGAGATAGGTGCCGCCCATCCCTTCTAGAGATCCGGGCGAGAAGATAATGAAGAAGTTGGGCTGCATATTGTCCCAACGCACCGTACGCAAACTTTGGATGGTCGCCTCCATCAGACGCCCCTGCCCCACATCGAATTCCATCACATCGCCAATCTTAGCGCCAAGGCGTTCGGCATAGTCATCTTCGAGAGAGACGAAGCCAGGCTGGGCATCGTCGCCCCACCACTGCCCTTCCACGATTTGATTATCAATGGGCAAGCGGCTCGTCCAAGTGACCTGACGGTTACTCACGGTGCGTGGACGCTCTTGTTCACCGGGCTCTGCCTCAGCGTTCTCGGCGACTTGTTCAGTGCTCGCACTACGCTCGGTCAGATTACTCTGCTCTTCGTCATCATCGCGGCGCAAAATTGGCGTTTCACCATTGATACGGGTCACCCCTGCGCTCATCATCGGGAAGAACTGATTAGGCTCGACACCGTTTTGGCGGAAGAAAGCCTCAATACCAGGCACTTGCGGCTCAGTCACGTTCATCAAGAAATGATTGGGTGTATTCTCGGGCAATTGGGCTTGCCAATCGCGAATAAGATCTGTGCGTAACAGCGCAAGAACCAATAGCGACATGATGGTCAAAGAAAACACTAACACTTGTAGAATATTCTGCTTGCGGCGGCGGCGCGTAGCTGACATGGCCAACTTCCAAGCACTGCCGGCCTTCATACCCACACTGCTACTGGAGCGTAGTAACAACCAAGAGACTCCCGACAGCACCAACACCACACCCAAAACGGCCAACACCAAAATACTGGTGAGCAACACATCTTGGCTGTACCACAGAATCAGGACTAGCGAGCCTATCAAGCCGATGCCATAGGGCAATTTGGCCCCCAAGGTATTGTCATCTAGATCCTTGCGTAAAACCCGCAGCGGCGACGTTTTGCGGAGCGCTAATAATGGCGGCAAGGCAAAGGACAATAGACAGATTATGGCCGTCATCGAGCCAATGATATAAGGCGTGACACCCGCTGGCGGTAGGTTGACTGAAATCACCGCCTGCAAGGCTTGCAGAATTAAGGCATGTATACCCCAGCCTAAGAATGAGCCGATGAATATTGCGACAATTACGAGCACAACTTGGATACTCATATACAAAGACATGATTTGACCAGACGTGCAGCCAAGGGTCTTCAAGATTGCCACATAATCAAAGTGGCGCTCGGCGTATCGTCTTGCCGTTAAGGCAATTGCAACGCCTGCGAGCAATACCGCGAAGAGGCTGCCAAGCATGAGAAAACTCTCTGCCTTGTTCAAAGCGTCGGCCACCTCGGCACTTTCATCACGCACATCACGTAAACGGAACTCGCCATTGGTGCGCTCATCTAGCCATTGCTCGTAGTTGGCAAGGGCCTGTGTGTCCCCAGCGAACAAATAGCGATAACTGACCCGACTGCCAACCTGAATAACCTCTGTGGCCGGCACATCGGCTGTGTTGAGCATCAAGCGCGGGCCCGCATTATCCATCATTCCGCCCTGCTGCCTGTCAGGCTCTTGCACGATGACACGGGTAACCTGCAGCTCAGCATTACCGACATAGAGAATATCGCCAATATCGGCGTTCAAAGCCGGCAGCACACGGGACTCGACCCATACCTCGCCTGGCGCTGGCCCCCCATCAATGGGCGCTCCAGCTCCAAAGGCCCTTTCTGCCACTATGAGTTTTCCGCGCAGAGGATATTCACTACTCACCGCTTTCGCCGAGACCAATACATTGCCTTGGTCGGAGAACACCATTGAGCCGAAAGACATGGTTTCGGCGGTACGCAAATTGCGATTACGCGCTTCTTCGATCCATTCGCTCGGCGCCTCGTCTCGGCCGCTGAGCACTCGATCTGCCGCCAGCATATTGGCCGACTCAGCCAATAGTGCTTGTTCAAGGCGGTCGGTAAACAACGCGATGCCGGTAACGGAGGTCACTGCCATAATCAAAGCTAAGAACAGCAGCCTTAACTCACCCCCTTGCCAATCGCGCCACAACAAACGTAACGCTAAGCGAAGTAGAGTCGCTAAAGTCATTGCTTGTGCTTGTACCGGTTGCTGCTCTGAGGCTGCCGTACCGTCAACTGCCACCCGCACCTCAGTCGTCATGCGCAGTCCCTGCAGAGATTGCCTCGGCGACCACATCAACATTGCTTTCATCGCTCACTATTTCACCTGCGACTAGGCGAATGGTGCGATGGCACTTGCGAGCGAGACGCTCATCGTGGGTGACTAGAACCAGCGTCGTGGAATATTCTTTGTTGAGTGAGAACAGCAGCTCAATGATCTTTGCTCCCGTCGCGCTATCGAGATTACCTGTGGGCTCATCGGCGAAAAGAATTTGCGCTTCAGAGGCAAAGGCCCGCGCGATGGCAACGCGCTGCTGCTCGCCACCAGATAGTTGGTTAGGATAATGATGCCGGCGCTCTCCAAGCCCTACTCGATCTAGCAGCTGACTCGCTTTTTCACGAGCATTGCGATCGTTCTTCAATTCTATGGGAAGCATGACATTTTCGAGTGCGGTGAGGCTTGGCAATAATTGAAAGGATTGAAACACAAACCCAACCAATTGCCCGCGCAGCACCGCACGCTGCTCTTCATCGAGCTCGGAAAGGCGCTGTTCATTAAGTATCACCTCTCCGGAGCTTGCAGCATCCAAGCCGGCCATAAGCCCTAACAGAGTAGATTTACCGGAACCTGAAGCCCCAACTATCGCAACAGTCTCAGCATCATTGACCGTCAGGGAGACCCCCTTCAAGATCACGAGCTCACCCTCACTGGTATCTACACGTTTAATTAGGTTTTCAATTGTAATCATAAAAGCTAGCCTTGCTCTGCTGGTGCGAAATGTAATCTTTCTATGCGTTTCAAACGTAACTACTCATACGCTATTTGGGGTGCTTTCGGTTCATTAGCAAACTGCCACTGACACCAAAGTGTCAATTAAGACCGCGACTTTAGCCCAAACCTGACCACATAGTCGAACGTTTCACCCGAGGGAGGCTACAAGCGACCGCAAGCCATTGAATATGCAATTTGGAAACATTACATTGATAAGGAACAATACAGAGGCAATATAGTCATTCATGAGTCATAAATACCAAGAACATCGCCTGTGGCATGCCTTCGCGCTCGTCATCGCTATCAGCTTTTTAACCCTTGGCGTGCAGGCGCAAGAAACCACGCCTAAAATTGTCGTCTTTGGCGACAGCCTAAGTGCGGCCTATAGAATCCCAGTTGAAGAAGGCTGGGTAAACTTGCTCGCCACGCGCATTGCACAGAAAGGCTTTAACTACACAGTGGTCAACGCCAGCGTTAGTGGCGAGACAACTGATGGCGGCTTGTCTCGCTTGCCCGCAACATTGGCCACACACACACCAGAGATAGTCATTCTAGAGCTTGGTGGGAACGATGGTCTGCGCGGATTACCGGTCAGCAATATTAAACGTAATCTTGAAGAAATGGTGCGGATGAGCCAAGAGGCAGGCGCGACAGTATTATTGGCAGGGATACAGATCCCCCCTAATTACGGACCGCGTTACACCGAACCATTCACAAGTCAGTTTGAAGAAATTGCGAGCGCTATGTCGTTGCCATTTGTCCCCTTTCTCATCGATGGTATCGCGCAGAACCCAGAGTTAATGCAGGGGGACGGGATTCACCCGGTGGCAGAGGCTCAGTCGATGGTATTGGACAATGTCTGGCCGGTACTTGCTGACTTGCTAGAGGACCCTCAGTCTTAAAAAAACCTGCTGCAACTGTTACTGCAGCAGGTCAAACTCTCCCATTACTTATAGTGATTGCGACGACCCCGGTCTGCATTTCGATGCCGATCGTGTGAGTCGTGTCGGCTGCGATTATGACTTCTTGCTCTATCGCGATCATGGTTTCGATTGCCCAGCGCGCGATGCTGTAACCCGAACGGCTCATAGCGACGCGATGGTGAAGACTGATAAATGATGACTCTCTCAGGCGCACGCGCTCGATGGCTATAGGCATTGGAGTAAGAAATAAAACTTGTGCTCAATCCGAAATACAGCGTATTCAAACTACTGTAGTGTCGATGCAGATGGTTATAGCGTGACCCCAAGTGCGTGCGTTTATAGCGCCTTTCGAAGCTAGAATAATGAGTTGTTAGCTCACGGTACCGTGCTTGCACATAGCGATGCTCGTGCTGACGGTCCACGGCGTCTCTAAAGCGCTCCGCCTGCCGCGCAAGTTGTTCCGCTTCTCGTTGCAAGCTGCGGTGTTGCCCGGAATGACGAAGCTCGCTAGCTATTTTGTGGCTCATGGCCTCGAGCTCATAAGCTTGGCGCGCCATATAGGTATTCGACGCACTCACCTGCGCCGCACACAACGCAAACCCTAAGAATAGGACGATACTGCCGAAGTTCTTCATAGTGAAACTCCCTTAGAATGCCCTGTCTTTAAGGGCATTGCTCTGCACTAGAGGCTTTATTGCCTTCTAAGTAACAGTCTAAGGAGTGCAACTTAACTTTAACTGAATAAACCGTCGATCGAAGCTTTACTCACCTGTGATCGCTAAATACTGTCGAATCACTGCTTCCAAGCCTTGCTCTAAAGACTCAACAATCAAGGCATGCCCGATGGATACTTCTGCCACCCCAG
Organism: uncultured Pseudomonadales bacterium; assembly: GCA_947259995.1. GTDB lineage: Bacteria > Pseudomonadota > Gammaproteobacteria > Pseudomonadales > Pseudohongiellaceae > UBA5078. The sequence goes on from CAMYOK010000002.1 coordinate 505,838, forward strand.
CGATCTGCAGGAAGCGCTCAAGATTATGAAGGTCTAAGTCGTGCCCAGCATTAACCCCAATCTGCAAGGCGAGCGCGCGCTCGGCAGTCGCTCGATAAGCCTGCCAAACAGGCTCTTGCTCAGGGGTAGCAAAAGCGCTGGCATAGGCCTCGGTATAGAGCTCGATACGATCGGCCCCTAGAGTCACTACCGCATCAAGCAATGCGGGCTCAGGGTCTAGAAATAAACTGCTGCGCACCCCGATGTCGCGCAGTCCTTGCAAGACCGGTGTCAACACATCGGCCGTATTGAGCACATCCCAACCATGATCCGAAGTCAATTGGTCCGGCGCATCAGGCACTAGCGTGCACTGCGCAGGTCGCACACGCTCAATGAGCTCCAAAAACTCCGGCGACGGATATCCCTCAATATTGAACTCGACGCCTGGGTAGTCTTGCAATAAGTCAGTGATTTGTACAACATCTTGTCTTGTGACATGACGCTCATCTTGCCTTGGATGTACAGTAATGCCTTTCACACCTAGCGCCAAAATTTTGCGAATAAACGCAAGCAAATCTGGATAATTGCGACCCCGAGAATTTCTCAACAAAGCGATTTTATTAACGTTCACACTTAATACTGTCATGTCGCTCCTATCAGCGTTTAGCTTAAATTAATCTTCGAGATCGAGTTCTGAGCTAGGGGCCAAAAAGCCATGCACAATGCGATAAAAAGTCTGCGGTTTTTCTGCATGCAGCCAATGCCCTGTGTGCATAATGACCTTAATGTTCGCGCTGGGAAAACGCTCAAGAATGACATCGCGGTGCTTCTCTTTGATGTAGTTAGACAGGTCCCCTTTGACGAACAGGGTCGGCCCCGAAAACACACCTTCGCTAGGGGGCTTTTCGCGCAGGCGATCATAGTTAGCTTGCAGCACCGGCAAGTTGATTCGCCACACAAAGCCTTCGCCGTCCGGATTTCTGACGAGATTGGTCAGTAAAAACTGGCGTACCAACTCATCTGACTCGAACTCTGCCAAGACTTCATCGGCTTCATTGCGCGTTCGTACACTTGCCAGATCAATCGCCTGCAAACCATCGAGAATACTATCGTGTTGCCCACGATATTGTACTGGCGCGATATCCGCGACGACGAGACTCATGACGCGATCCGGAGCGCTCAGTGCGACTTGCATCGCCGTTTTACCCCCCATCGAATGCCCTAGCAAGTGGCAACGCTCGATGCCATGATCATCCATGAACTCAACAACGTCCTGAGCCATGCTCGCATAATCCATAATATCGCTGTGAGGAGACCCCCCATGATTACGAAGGTCCAAACCATAGACAGCAAAATCTTTGGCGAACTGCCGGCTTTGCCCGCCCCAATTGCCTAGACTACCAAAGAGCCCATGGAGGATGAGAAGTGGCTCGCCCTCAGTGGAGTATTGCCGGAAGTTAAGCTTCATAGCGTTTAGATCCCGTCTCGAAGTATCGCAAGCACATCTTCATGGTGAGTCTTGGTTTTTACTTTATCCATGATGTGCGTTAGGCGCCCCTCTTTGTTGACGAGGAAGCTTGTCCGTACAATTCCCATGAACTCGCGACCCATGAATTTTTTCAAATCCCAAACGCCGTATTTTTCGGCAATCGCATGATCCTCATCGGATAACAAGGTGAAGTTCAGCGCATCTCGTTCGGCAAATTTTTTCAGGCGTGCTACTGGATCAGGGCTAATGGCTAGAACGACTGTATCGAGTTCTTGCAGTTCTGCTTTCTCATCGCGCAGGCTACATGCTTGCACCGTGCACCCTGGTGTCATCGCCTTTGGGTAGAAGTACACAAGCACATTGTGCTTACCGCGAAACTGTTTCAGGCTCACCTTGTCACCGTTCTGATCTAAGAGTGAGAAAACTGGGGCTAAATTGCCAATTTTAGGGTGTGACATGTTCAGACTCCTTGCTGCATTGGAGAAAATTAGGAGCTCATTATACTCACGCTAAGCAGCCCGCGTCTTGCTGCAAAACGGGGCCTTTTCACTATGGCAATGCACTATCGGCTTCGTGCTAGAATCAAGCCATGACTCGTCCCATAAAATCCATCGTTGTCCTCACAGGTGCAGGCATTTCTGCGGAGTCCGGCATCAATACCTTTCGGGCAAGCGATGGGCTGTGGGAGAACCACTCAATTGATGATGTCGCCACGCCAGAGGGCTTCGCTCGGAACCCACAACTCGTGCATCATTTTTACAATAGGCGCCGGCAACAGCTGTTAAACCCGAGCGTGCAACCCAACCCAGCACACATGGCACTCGCTCGACTCGAACGCGAGTTTCCCGGAAATGTACTTTTGGTGACGCAGAATGTCGACAATCTGCACGAGCGCGCAGGCAGTCAGAACCTCATTCATATGCACGGGGAATTGATGAAAATGCGCTGTGAGTGCACCCAATTGATTTTCGCTAGCAGCATCGAGCTGAGCTTCGATAATCTTTGCCGTTGCTGCCAAGAGCCAGGCAATCTGCGCCCACATATTGTTTGGTTTGGCGAGATGCCATTGCAAATGCATGAAATCACGCAGGCACTAGAGAGCTGTGATCTATTCTTATCGATCGGCACCTCTGGCAATGTCTACCCTGCCGCGAACTTTTATCACAGCGCAAAAAGTCATGGTGCTCAAACCGTAGAGCTGAATCTTGAACACACCCATTCCGATTTCGATGAGCACATTTACGGTGCCGCTTCGAGCATTGTCCCAGCGTACGTAGAAGGCTTACTGCGCAGCGCTTAGAGCATGAGCAAACGCTGAAGCACCTCAGGAAAACAGGGTTTGCCTCGCTCATCGACAGCGGCGACGGTAAAGCGTGCTTTCATCACAACAACCCCTTCCGGCTGCAGCGTAATGACTTGCGTAAACCCCATGCGCAGACGCGAAATTCGATCGGTCATCACGCTGACACTAAATTGATCCCCGGGCCGCAAGGAGCGCAAATAGTCTAGCTCAGCCTTAATCACCATCACATGAATACCACTGGCTGTAAGCTCGGCAAAATCGACATCGCGGGTCTTCAAAAACTCATGGCGCGCGTGCTCGAGATAATTTTGATACACCGCGTTGTTAACGATGCCTTGCAAATCACACTCATAGTCTCGCACGGCCAAATCTACTGAGAATTCCTGCATTCTAACGCGTCCTCTTAATCTCCAATCAATGCTGACAATCATAGCACCGATGACAGCGAATGCTGGCCACTTTGCCGCAATTTGCATAGACTCAAAGCTCAAACAAACAGGAAGCTCACTATGACTAAAAGAACGCCCACACGGCGCCTGATGCGCACTAGCGGCCTTGTCTTAAGTGCCACACTTCTCAGCCAATGCCAGCTTGGCAAACCATTCGATTTTGACGAAGTCTCGGTAACCGAGTTACAAACAGCAATGGCAGAGAACACGATCACCGCCGTAGCGATCACCCAGCACTACCTCGATCGAATAGAGGCATTGAACGCAACACTTAACGCCGTGCTCGAAGTGAACCCAGAGGCATTGAGCTTAGCGGCACAGCTCGATGCTGAACGTGCCGCCGGAACTATACGCTCCCCACTGCACGGGATTCCTGTAGTGTTAAAAGACAATATCGACACAGCCGATTTAATGGCCACTAGCGCGGGCAGTCTAGCCTTGCTAGATGCTCCCACTCCTGCACGAGATGCCTTTCTTGTCACCCAGCTACGCGATGCAGGGGCCGTCATCCTCGCCAAAACTAATCTAAGCGAATGGGCGAATTTTCGTTCCACAAGCGCTTCTAGCGGCTGGTCGGCGCGTGGCGGCCAGACGCGCAATCCCTATGCACTTGATCGCACCGCCTGTGGTTCTAGCACCGGCTCTGCCGTAGCCGTAGCTGCCAACCTTAGCGTACTTGCAGTGGGCACCGAAACCGATGGTTCTATCGTATGCCCTGCGTCTCACACTAGCATTGTCGGCTTAAAGCCGACGATTGGCCTAATCTCTCGCAGTGGGATTATTCCGATAGCCCATAGCCAAGATACCGCTGGACCAATGGCGCGCACGGTCGAGGATGTCGCCATAATGCTCAACGCGATGGTGGCAGCCGACCCTAGTGATGACATCACTACGAATATGCGCACTCGTACACCGCTGGATTATACGACGTTCCTGCGCAATGATGCTTTACAGGGCAAACGGATCGGTGTGCAACGGCAACTGTTTGGCAATGATGCCGCGCTAGATAGCCTTATGGAGGCTCAGCTAGATTTGCTACGCAGCGCCGGAGTCGAGTTAGTCGATATCGAGATCAATCCTCGCAGTAGTTTTTCCAGCGCCGAAACAACCGTTTTGTTATATGAGTTCAAAAATGACATAAACAATTACCTCTATGAACGCGGTGGCGACTTGCAGTCCTTAGAGGACCTCATTCGTTTCAATGAAGAGCACGCGGCCGAGGAAATGGCGAACTTTGGTCAAGAGCTATTTTTACAGGCACAGCAAACTCAAGGTTTAGGAGAAGCTGAGTATTTAACAGCACTCGGTTTAAGCAAGGCTTATAGCCAATCTAGCATTAACAGCTTAATGCAGGAATTGTCCTTAGATGCGATTCTTGCCCCTAGTAATACCGTAGGGTGGGAAGTCGATCCGCAAGGAGACAATACTGAAAATTATGTTGGGAGTTCTAGTTTCGCTGCTGTCTCAGGCTTTCCGAATATTACGGTACCAGCTGGCTATATCGACGGATTCCCCATTGGTATTTCATTTATGGGACGAGCCTTCTCCGAACCGACGCTACTAGGCATCTCCTATGCTTACGAGCAAGCCAATAAAGCAAGAAAGCCGCCAATACTCGACTAGGCTATTGGCGGCTTGCTTGAGACTACGAGCGGATCAATCGTAGACGACGTCGCGCACGATCGCCTGCATATCACGAATCCCTTGGCGGAAAGCGTCGACATTGATACGTTCATCATTACCGTGTACGCCAGTCGGCTCACCACTAATATTAATGATAGGGTCGAAACCATAACTCACGATCCCCTGATCACGGGTGAAATGACTATCAGTAAAACCAGTACTAACCGACGGCATTACACGGGAGTTTGGGTACAATTCTTTGGTGACTTTCTCAATTGCCGTGTACAAGCGCGAAGTAGTCTGCGATACCGCAGGGGTGAACGCCATTATCACTCCAACCTCTACCCCTGCCGGCGCAATTAGCTCAGTTAGCTCGGCAATGAATTGCTCAGCGGGTTTGTCTGGAAGGATTCGACAGTCTAATTCTGCCCAAGCTTCAGGTGGCACCACGTTGATTTTCGATGAGCCACTAAGGCGAGTCATTGAACAAGTATCACGGGTGAGTGAATGCAGGCCAGGGTTCATCTCTTGCAACCTAGGTAGGAACTCTGGGTCCTGAATCGCCAGCGACATATTCGCAAATGCCCCCTCCCACTCATCCCTGCGATCTATTGAGAGGCCTTTAAAATAGGCATCCACAGGTGCGATGATACGCGCAGGGAATGGGTTTTCTCGCATGATTGCCAGCGCATCTACGATGCGAGTCACAGAGCTCGTCGTTCTAGGAGACGAACCATGACCTGGCTCATCGACAGATGTTAGACGCAACCACACAGGGACTTTTTGTGTAACCTCAACGCCGAAAACGATGCGATCACTGCCTCGTGCTCGGGCGCCAGCCCCCCCTTCGTTCAATAATAATCCAGCGCCTGCAAAAATTTCGGGACGATTCTCTATCAACCAACCTACGCCGAACTCACCACCGGCCTCCTCATCGGCACTCGCGACAAATACCACATCACGATTCAAAGGCCGACCGGAGCGATGCAAGCTCAGAAATGCCGCCAGATGGGAGATCCCCGTGCCCTTCATATCGCGAGCTCCGCGCCCTAGTATATAACCATCGCGCAACTCACCCGATAGTGGGTCGGTCGTCCAGTATTCCAAGTCAGCGGGGACAACATCGGTATGCTGCAGAAGGACCAAGGCAGGCTCATCCCCTCCCTCTAAGCGCGCCCAAATATTGCCTCTTCCTGGTGCGCTCTCGGCAGAATCATACGCTATTCCCTCTGCCTCAAAAATTTTCGCATAGAAGTCGACGGCTCGATACTCGTTGCCCGGTGGGTTAATCGTGTCCACTTGAATAAAGTCTTGCAGCCATTGCACAGCCTCATCCTCTATTCCTTGAGCGTTGATTTGGTTGGAAAAAAGCAGCATGCAGACAATTATCGAAAAGGTTCGCATAGATTCATTTGCTCCTAGTGGCTAGGCAGTGAAGGGTGATAACTGAGAGTTTCCCATCGTGGGGCGAATGTCAATATCGCAAGTGCATTGAACAGACGATTGAGACAGGGAAAAGTATAGTGCCATGCTCGCCTCAGAACTGGGCAGCTATGCACTCTCGCGACGCAATGATAGTCTAATGATTCTCAGCGCGCGGCGGCTTGCTCCGCCTCGACTCGCAACTCAAACTCTGCTCGTCGTTGTGCAATGAACGACTCCCAAGGCTGCTGAGCGAGCAATGGATGCGGCCGCGTTTGCACGCGCATCAAATGTTCGATGCCTTCAAAAGCTTGCGCGGTATGTCCTTGCAGATAGATATCGGGATCTAGGGCCTCCAGATTATCAAACCCTCGCCGGGTATCTGCTACTAAGTTAGGAAAGCGTGAATTGCCGATTATCTGCACGCCATCATTTGGGCCATTGCAACCGAAAATTGCGACACTCACCAGCGCGCCGCTATCCTCTGTCTCCAAGCTCCAAGTCGTACAACCTGGCGTATGCCCTGGCGCTTTTGTCGCGACCATTGTCGTGCCTCCAAGACTAAGCCGCTCACCATGAGTCAAACGACGATCGACTGACACCGGCTCCCAGCCCTCAAAGCCTAAAGGAGATAAGTCCCGTCCGGCCTCCATCGCAGCCGCATCATCATCCATGACTAGCACCTGCGCGCCAGTAAGACGCTGCATAACAGCATGACCTTGAATGTGGTCGAAATGTGCATGACTTTGCAAAATATAACGGATGTCTTGCAAGCGGAACCCTAGGTTCTCAATATTTTCGCGGATCACCGAGCCCATCTCGGACACCCCAGTATCGATCAAGAAGTGTCCTTCATCGGTAGCGATAAGATAGGAAGCAAGATCACTTGCGCCAACATAGTAAATATTGCCAATCAGCAGAAAGCCATCAACGTGTTCTGCTCGATGCTGGTGAAAGCTCGCACCTGCTGCGACTTTCTGTTCCATGCTCATTAGTTCTATGCGTCCAGGTTGAGCCCATAGGTCGGCACTAATGATCAAAAGAAAAAACGTCAGAGCCCTTTTCATAAACGTCATTCTACAGTTGGCTTACGATACTGTCCGTACAGCAATTCCTCTACGAACTCGACACACTTGAACTCCAACATCATGGCGCCGGCCTCCATCCTGCGATACAACGGCATACTAATTGTCCAAGGCTCGGTGAAGACCTCTGGATCTGTAATTGTTGCCTCATATTGAATATGGTTTGGGCCCATCAAGGTATAACGCTCCTCGACCACCATCTGATAACTATGCCAGTTACCCGATTGATCGAACCAAGTGTCAGGCATTTGCCCAGACACTGTGATGACTAAAGTATCTCCCTCCCAGTGACCAATGTTATGCCCCATCCAGCTATCAACCTGTGATTCGAAATCCGGTTTATCCATGTACACAATACGATCCGCACCGGCAAACTGGTAACTGATTAGCGTAGTATCTGGCGCTTGAAAGATTTGAAAGGGATAAGGAATATAAGTGGCACGCGGCACCCCTGGCAAATAACACTTCACCAAAGGGTCGCGCTCCAACCAGTTTTCTTGGTTGTCTAACTTCGTTAACAAAGACTCTGGTTTATAGGGAATTTTACCACCTTCTACGACTCCCATCCCCCCAGGAAAAGCCGCCAACGCTCCCATCTCTACAACTGGACCAGGCCTAGCTTCATGGGTTTCGAGGTCTAGGTGTGCCGTACCAAGTGCTTGCCAAATACCATTGAAATTTGGCTTACCATCTGGGGTCCGCGGGATCTCTACCGATTGTGCGAATACAGTGTTTGCAACAACAGCACACGACAAACTTGCCGCGAGGACTACAACCTTGAATATTGCGTTCATGTAACACCCTTTTCTTATAATTTTTAATTGCCCGAAGCATCGACATAGGTACCGTCTTCGATACGTTGTCCGCGTAGAATATTGACCATGCCATAGTTGCCTTCGTGGCAAGCATATTCATACAATTCTTCGTTCAATTGATGCATCGGCACTTCTACAGTAAAGGGGGCTGCAAATGCTTTCGGATCATTCACGGTAAACACATAGTCGACACGGTCTTCTGCTACGCGGGTGAAACGCTCGATTAAATGCATGTCGGCCGATATACCAGTCCCGCGGAAACTCTGTGTCTTGTCGGTAAAATTAGTGGTTTCAACGACTAGCGTATCGCCATCCCAATAACCACGTGAATCTCCAGTCCACTGCGCGATGTCTTCAGGCAGATGTGGGCGCCCGTCTATCGGCACGATGCGCGCCTCGTGAATCATCTCGTTAAAAATCACCACATGATCTTCGTTTTGAAATAGCTGCACATTATTGTTGTACATACTGGGCATGAAGGGAGGAACAGAGTTGAACCCCATCAAACAACGCTCAGACAAGCCGCGCTCCTCAGGGTGATCTTTACCGATACCGCCAACGGTAAAACGAACAGGCAACTCACCCTGGATATCGGGCCCTAAGCCTCCGAAAGCCACTGGCGCACCAGGAACCCGCGCAGGCATTCTACCATTGGGAGGATCCACCAATAATGAGGTGCGGGTGTTCTCTTCAATCGGAATCCCTTCTATCCAAAACTGATTATACCCGCCCACACCGCCTTGGGTTGAATTGCCATCGCTGCGTTCAATTTCTGCGAGTGCTTCGGCACGAATCCGAGCCACATCATCGGCACTTAAGAATTCTTGGTTCGCATATTTGGCAGGACGCTCGAGCGGCGTATTGGTACTAAAATTCCACACGCCTCTAAGGTCGGGCTGACCCCATTCATTGCGCGGTGCGATATAAGGACTGTCGGCAGCATAAATCGCAGGTGACATTGACGCTGCGGCGCAGGCAAGCAGTGCGAGCGATGTGATACGAACGTTCACGTCATTCCCCTCCAAATGATATTAATCGAACTAATTATTAATATTGTTGTTACGAATAAATCGTCCGAAAACGTCCTGTTTTCGTTTGAGTTGCCAGCCAGAGTAATCCAGCCCTAGTCAATATTCAATATTATTGGGAGAAATGCGACAGTTTGCCAGGAGGGAGAGTTTAGCGTGATTAGTGGCCGGCGATAGCCAATGCGAGCAAAGCGATACTAGTCCCTAAAAGCACCCCCGCCATGACGTCTGAAATAAAGTGCACTCGCAACATGACGCGTGACATCCCAACCAAGCTCGCCCACACATAAACAGCGGTACTCGCGGCAGGAAAAAACACACTAATCAAACAAGCAATCATAAAGGCCGCCGTAGTGTGGCCAGAGGGGAAGCTAAATTCATCAGAGGGCTGTAGCAAAGGGGCTAGCGCTTGCACAACTTTAAAAGGACGACGACGCTTAAACGAGCGCTTGAGCACCCAGTACAGAGGCAACTCCAACGCAAAACATAGCAGCCCTGTCAGTAGAAAGTGCCGTCCTTCAACAGGGTATGCAAACGGTAAGATCAGCGCCATTAAGACGTAAAAATGCCCATCCCCTGTAAAGGAGACAGCACGGACCAGTTTTTCGAGACGAAAATGACGATGCAAGGCGTTAATGCTTAGAAACATCTGCGCGTCGAACTCGGCGAGACGCCGCACTGCATTGACACTGAAAGAGATCATTTCCTGCTCCCCATAAGCGGACTGGTAATGCAGGTGAGTGTGCCCTAGCTATACGACAGCGAGAGGTCATTTACATGACGATTTGATGACAGGGCTTAGAGAAATTCAGGCAATAAAAAAGGCATCATGAAGATGCCTTAGAATATGGTGCCGCCACCAGGAGTCGAACCCGGGACCTACTGATTACAAGTCAGTTGCTCTACCACAGCTGAGCTATAGCGGCTTTGAACGTCATTACTGTTCAGGGCGCGCATACTACCAATCCTTTTCTGTTTGGGCAAACATTTTTTGCCACCTATTTAATTGATCGCTGTGACGATATGCGCTAGCTTAGCTTGATGGTTAAACTTACCCCCTAAATTTAGGCGTAAAGCAGCAATGATAAGCCCTAGCCGTAGCAAAACTTGGCAGAAACTCGCGTCCCACTACCTCAACCTGCACCATAATGGGACAACCATTAGCAAGCTGTGTAAAAAGGACGCCCAGCGCTTCGAAAATCACCAAGTTAAGATCGATGGAGTTCTTCTCGATTATTCAAAGAACTTCGTTACACCGCAGACTTTCAGCCTACTGCGCGAATTGGCAAAAGAGGCAAAGCTCACCGACGCGATTAGAGCCATGTTCCGGGGCGACAAACTCAATTTAAGCGAAGATCGCGCCGTGCTCCATGTAGCCTTGCGCACCCCCTTAAAGGATGCGGACCCGCGCTACAATGCCGAGGTCAACGCATGCCTTGAGCGCATGAGCGATTTCGTGACCAAGGTCCACGAGGGGCTTTGGAGCGGTTATTCAGGCCTGCCGATCAAAAATATCGTCAATATCGGCATAGGCGGCTCCGACCTTGGCCCTGCAATGGTCTACGCGGCACTGCAGCGCTGGAAGGTCCCCCATATCGATACGCACTTTGTGTCCAACCTAGACCCGGCTCACATGCATGAGTGCATTGATGGCTTGGACCCTGCCAGCACCCTATTCATCGTTACCTCAAAGTCGTTTAAGACGCTAGAGACGCGCCAGAACGCCGAATTAGCGCGCAAGTGGTTCTTAAACTGTGGCGGCAGCCAAGAGCACCTAGACAAGCATTTCATTGCCGTTACGAGCAATATCGAGAAAGCCTGTGAGTTCGGCATCGCGCAAGAGAACATCTTCCCTATGTGGGACTGGGTAGGCGGTCGTTACTCTTTGTGGTCTGCCGTGGGCTTAAGCATTGCTCTTGGGCTAGGCATGGAAACCTTTAAACAACTTCTGCATGGCGCCCGCATCGTGGACGAGCATTTCCGCGACGCCCCATTAGAAGCCAATATTCCTGTAATCATGGGCCTGCAAGCGGTTTGGTATAGCGACTTTGTCGGCGCGAATAGCCAAGTGGTGTTGCCCTACAGCCAAGAGCTCGCTTTGTTCCCTGCATTCCTTCAGCAGCTTGAGATGGAGAGTTTGGGTAAAAGCGTTGAACTCGACGGCAGTCGTCTCTTAGTGCCAAGTGGCCCCATTGTTTGGGGGAGCGCCGGCACCAATGGCCAGCATTCCTTTCACCAGTTCCTGCATCAGGGGACGCACTATATTCCAGCCGATTTCATTGGGGTCGTCGCGCCTCCCTACCCTGATGATGCCGACCAGCACACTCAGCTGCTGGCCAACTGTTTCAGTCAGAGCCAAGCACTCATGGATGGCAAGTCGCAGAAGGAAGCGTTTCACGAATTAGTTAGCCAAGGGATGGACGAGGCCCAAGCCTACCAATTAGCCAAACACAAAGTGATCGCAGGTAACAAACCGAGCAATACTTTGCTGCTTGACTCCCTTTGCCCGCAAACCTTAGGCAGCTTAGTGGCAATCTATGAACACAAAGTCTTCGTAGAAAGCGTCATTTGGAACATTAATGCCTTTGATCAATGGGGTGTCGAGCTAGGTAAACAGTTAGGCGAAAAACTCTACACAGCATTAAGCAGCGCCGACAAATGCGCCGCCTTTGACCCCTCTACCAATGGCCTAATCAATTACTGCCGGACCAAAAATGACTAAGCAAAACCAGAAAATTATAGTCGGCAGTGAAGAGTGGTGCGAACTGCCCCTATTAGGCATCCCCGCCGTTAAGGCCCGTGTCGACTCAGGGGCGCGCACGTCTGCCTTGCATGCGTTTAATATCAAACCTTTCAAGCGCGACGCAGCCACTTGGGTAAGCTTTGAAGTGCATCCACTGCAAAACAATCGGCGCACCATTATTCGTTGCGAGGCCCGAGTAATAGACAAGCGCGTTATCAAAAGTTCCAGCGGGCTTGCAGAGAAGCGCTATGTCATTCGCACCACTCTCGAACACAACCAGATTTCCTGGGAAATCGAATTAACCCTTACGAATCGCGATTCAATGGGTTATCGCATGTTGCTAGGCCGAGAGGCGATGATTGGCCGCATTCTCGTCGACCCAGAGGCAAGCTTTCTAGGGGGTGAGATCTCGACCGCTGCACTACAACTAAAATACGCCGAGAACACGCGCGAATACAGCGGCCTGAATCTCGCTCTATTGGCGAGCAACCCCGATCTCCCTAGCAATGTTCGCATCATGGAGGCGGCAGAGGAGCGCGGCCACCAAATCAAATTTTATGATATCCGCCAATGCTATATGAAGCTCGATTACGAGCACCCTAAGATCCATTATCGCGGCGGCGAAAACCTTGGACATGTGGATGCTGTAATCCCGCGGATTCGCCCCGATCTCACCCCCTACGGCTGCGCACTGGTGCGACAATTCGAAAGCATGGGTATTTACTCATTGAACAGCGCCGAATCCATCAACCAATCGCGGGACAAATTGCACGCACTACAACTGCTGTTACGTAATGGCCTGCAAATTCCCACGACAGGCTTTGCTGACAGCCCCATAGAGACCGATGAGCTTATCGACATGGTAAACGGTGCCCCTCTTATCCTTAAACTATTAGAAGGGCCGCAAGGGCGTGGCGTGGTCTTATCAGAGTCACGTAAAACTAGCGAAAGCCTCATCAATGCCTTTAAATCGCTGCAGGCAAATCTGCTCGTGCAAGAGTTTATAAAAGAGGCGGAAGGCAAAGACCTACGTTTGTTCGTCGTCGATGGAAAACTCATCTCATCGATGGAACGCCATGCACAAGTTGGGGATTTTCGTGCCAATTTGCATCGCAACGTCAGCACTACGGCGGTTAAAATCAGCTCAGACGAAAAACGCCTGGCCATTAAAGCCGCCAAGGCAATGGGGCTGAAAGTGGCAGGTGTCGATCTCATTCGTTCGAACAAGGGTCCATTATTGTTAGAGGTGAACTCCTCCCCTCGCATCGACGACATCGAAGAGGTCACTGGCAAGGATATCGCTGGCGCAATGATCAGCGCCATAGAACGACAACTAGGCTGGAAGCGTGCCTTGGCTGGCCCTATCGAGACAAGCACAAAAAAATGACGCAGCACGAAGCCCCTGCATTTGCACTGCGTAGAGGGACAAAGGCTGACATGCCTTGGCTCTATGACATCTTTAAACGCACCATGCAGGAGTTTATCGAGAACACATGGGGGTGGGATGAGCTGATGCAAAGCCATAGCTTTGCAGACCTTCTGCCTGCCAACACTTTTTTAATTGCAGTCAGCGACCAAATAGACATTGCTGCACTGATCGTGCGTGAGAAGCCTGACCACCTGTGGCTAGAGATGGCCTTAGTGTTACCTAAATATCAGTCGCAAGGATATGGGAGTGCGTTGATAAAGCACGCTCAGGCGTTGGCGAGCAAAGCACAAAAACCCCTGCGGCTAAGCGTACTAAAACTCAACCCTGCACAAGAGTTCTATCACAAGATGGGTTTCGAAATTTTCGGCAGCGACCAATGGAGCCTAAAACTGCAATGGTCCCCGCCAAGTTAACTCCCAAACCCCTGCTTTACTCCATTAATCCTAACAGCTCGTTGGTCTTCGCTTGCATCAGCACTTTGTCGCCACGAGACTCAACGTTCAAGCGCACCACCGGCTCAGTGTTGGACATACGCAAATTGAAACGCCAGTCATCGAAGGTCATGCTTAAACCATCAGTGAAATCGGTAGTCTTTGCCGAGATTTCATAGCGAGATTGAACTTTCTTTAGCAGGGCCGCTGGGTCTGCGATGGTTCTATTAATCTCGCCACTGGCAGGAAATGCTGCCATACGCTCCTTCACTAACTGCGATAATGACTTGCCTGTCTCACAGATCATCTGCGCCACTAGCAACCACGGAATCATGCCGCTATCGCAGTAGGCAAAGTCACGAAAATAATGGTGCGCACTCATCTCACCGCCATAGATCGCATCTTCGAGGCGCATCCGCTCTTTGATGAACGCATGCCCCGTTTTACTCTGCACTGCCGTGCCAGCATATGTTTTAGCGATCTCAATTGTATTCCAGGTCAGGCGCGGGTCATGTATCACTTTTGCCCCAGGCTCTTTTTTCAAGAAGCTCTCGGCCAATAAACCAACGATGTAATAGCCTTCAACAAAGCCTGCGTTCTCATCGAAAAAGAAACAGCGATCGAAGTCTCCGTCCCAAGCAATGCCTATATCGGCTTTGTTCGCTTGAATGGCAGAGATGCTCGGCTGCCGGTTTTCTTCCAACAATGGATTTGGCACACCGTTAGGGAAATGGCCATCTGCCTCGTGGTGAACTTTAATAAATTCGAACGGCAGATGAGGTTCCAACAAGTCAACTATGGCACCTGCCCCTCCGTTACCGGCATTAACCACAAGCTTTAGCGGCTTCAATTTCGCCACATCGATATAGCTAAGCAAATGCTCTATATAAGCTTGTTTAGTGTCTTCCTGAGTCAGCTTACCGCTTCGCGAAGGAGCAGGAAATTTGCCTTCTTCTGCGATGGCTTGGATCTCATTCAATCCAGTATCACCACTAATCGGCTTAGAATCCTCACGAACCAGTTTCATGCCGTTATAGTCCTTCGGGTTATGACTGGCCGTCACGACAATTCCGCCACTTGTTTGCAAGTGTGAAGTCGCGAAATAAATCTCTTCAGTACCGCATTGCCCGATGTTGATCACATCGACCCCTGAATCCAACAAGCCTTGCGATAGTGCCTTGCATAAAGACTCGCTAGTCAGTCGAATATCGTAACCCACCACGACATTTTTTGGCTGCAACCAAACAGCGAAAGCTCGCCCAATGCGATAGGCCACATCTTCATTGAGTTGATCGGGCACTCGTCCGCGAACGTCATAAGGTTTGAAACAAGTAATTTCTATTTTCATTGTCATGTTTTATCCTTGGTCAGGATCAGTCATCTGTACTTATATACAAGTGACTAATTAGGCTTTTTTGTACACATTTGTGTAATTGTAATTCGAGGCATCCATGAAGCCTTCTATGCTTCCACAATCAAATCGGCGGCCTTTAAATTTATAAGCTAACACTCCGCCCTTTTGCGCCTGTGTCATCAGCGCATCAGTGATTTGAACTTCGTTATTTCGTCCAGGCGGTGTATCGCGCAGAATATCGAAAATATCTGGCGTTAGCACATAACGCCCAATGATCGCGAGATTACTCGGCGCGACTTCTGGCGCTGGTTTCTCAACCATCTCTGAAACACGGAACACGCCCTGCTCGATCTCTTCGCCTGCGATCACACCGTATTTATAGGTTTCATCGCGTGGTACTTCTTCGATTGCCACAATGCTGCATTGGTGCTTTTCATATAGGGCGATCATTTGTGCAAGCACACCATCGCCTTCCGTGACGCAATAGTCGTCAGCCAATATCACCGCAAACGGTTCGTGTCCGATTAAGGTTTCGCCTGTCAAAATGGCGTGACCTAGCCCTTTCATCTCAACTTGGCGAGTATAGGAAAACGTGCAGGACTCGATGATCTTGCGAATATCGGTTAATGCGCCTTCTTTAGAGGTACCAGCAATTTGATGTTCAAGTTCATAGCTGATGTCGAAGTGGTCCTCTAGGGCGCGCTTACCCCGCCCCGTCACGATCGCCATACCGTTGATGCCAGCATCCATTGCTTCCTCCACCCCATACTGGATGAGAGGCTTGTTCACCAAGGGCAGCATCTCTTTGGGCATTGATTTAGTGACGGGAAGAAAACGTGTACCGTAACCGGCGGCGGGGAAAAGACATTTTTTAACTTTGCTCATCGTTATGCTGTCCTGTATTCATCAGTGAATTGAGAATTGTTGCAGCTGTCATTTTGCATGCATGTGACACCTGCGGGGCAATGTCCTAGCTAGCAGACTTAGCACGACCGTAAATATCTTCAAAGCGAACGATATCGTCCTCCCCCAAGTAGCTACCAGTCTGGACCTCTATAAGTTCCACCGGCTCATTGCCCAAGTTTTGCAAACGATGCTTGCTGCCCAATGGGATGTACGTCGATTGGTTCTCGGTCAAGTTGAAAACCTTATCTTCGCACGTCACTGTTGCTATGCCTTTCACAACGATCCAATGCTCTGCCCTAAAATGGTGCATCTGCAATGAAAGTGAGCCACCAGGCTTCACTACGATGTGTTTGACTTGAAACCCTACCCCAACGGCTAAGGATTCATAGCTGCCCCATGGCCTATATACTAAGACATGGTTCTCGCTTTCAGGCCTTTTAGAGCGTTCTAACTGCTGAACAATCTTCTTAACTTCCTGAACACGATCGCGGCCAGCGATCAGCACAGCATCGGCTGTCTCAACGATGACTGCATTCTCTATGCCAACGGCAGCAACAAGACGAGAATGAGAATGAATATAGCTATTTTCCACCCCTTCGCAAAGTACATCACCATTGAGCACATTGCCTTGTTCATCTTTGCTCGAAGTCTCCCAAAGCGCGTTCCAAGCCCCCAAATCGCTCCATTGAGCGTCTAAAGGCACCACCACTGAGGCGCGCGTCTTCTCCATTACGGCATAGTCGATGGATTCGCCGCGACAAGCGCTAAATGCCGCAATGGGTAAGCGCTGAAAATCCACATCAGGTTCGATACCGGCAACAGCCTCGCGGCAAGCCTGCAGGATATCAGGGGCATGCTGCTCTAGCTCTTCTAGATACCGGCTGGCAGTAAACATAAACATGCCACTATTCCAGTAGTAATCGCCTTGTTCCACATAGCCGCGGGCGGTGGCGAGATCGGGCTTCTCCACAAAACGCTGCACGGCATAACCTTCGCCCTGTTCGTCTCCTCGCTGGATATAGCCATAGCCAGTCTCGGGGGTTTGCGCCACGATGCCGAAGGTCACCAGTTTGCCCTGACGCGCCAAGACAGCCCCTTTCTCTAGCGCCGCTAACAACGCGGCATTGTCGCGAATCTCATGATCTGCAGGCAGAATCATCAATACATCGTCAGGTGCTGCCGTTAGCGCCGCGACAGCAACAGCCGGTGCCGTATTCCTCCCGACTGGCTCGAGGATTATTCGCCCATCGGCCTGCCCCAACTCAAGCAGCTGCTGCGCCGTCAAGAATCGATGCTCTTCACCGCAAATCACCATTGGCGCCCCTAGGTCCGCAAGCCCTTCGAGACGACTTAACGTGGACTGGAACAATGTCGATGCACCTTCTTTTCCTAGAATATCGGGAGTCGGGACAGAGAGTGAAGAGAATTGCTTGGGGTAAAGTTGGCGAGAAACCGGCCATAGGCGCGAACCTACTCCTCCGGCGAGTACCACGGGAATGATCATTTTTTCTTCCTGTTACCAGCCCTGCAAACAGGCGCTGTCCGTTTTAATTCCAATCGTCTAACACCGCGTTTGCGGCACCATAGTGTGCCATAACTGAAGCCATCTCACCCCCATGAACGAGGGGCAAATTGAAAATAATATCGATTATTTGCCCGCACCGCGATAATATCGCAGGCTTTGTGAGCCCAAGTGGCTCTTTGACCCCGCATAAAATGGATGACTGACCCTTATATATGAACGGCCATATTCGCAAAAGCGCTTACACTCGAGATGAATTACTAGACTGCGGTTACGGCCGCATGTTCGGTCCCGGCAACGCTCGACTACCTGTTGGCAATATGCTGATGATGGATCGAATCACTAAAATTAGTGACACCGGCGGCGAACACGGGAAAGGCGAAATCATTGCCGAGCTCGACATCCACCCAGACCTATGGTTTTTCGATTGCCACTTCCCTGAAGACCCAGTGATGCCGGGCTGCCTCGGCCTTGACGCCATGTGGCAACTCGTAGGCTTCTTCTTGGGCTGGCGCGGCAACCTCGGCAGAGGCCGCGCACTAGGGGCAGGCGAAGTAAAATTCAGCGGTGAAATTCTCCCCACCGCCAAAAAAGTGGAATATCGCATTTCTTTATCCAGAGTGATCGAGCGAAAGTTGGTGATGGGTATTGCCGATGGTACAGTATCGGTCGACGGGAAAGTGATCTACACCACCAACGGACTGAAAGTGGGGCTCTTCACTCCCGAAGCCAAATTCTGATTAAACACCCTATTCCTGTTAAGAGGTTTATATGAAACGCGTTGTTGTTACCGGTATCGGTATTGTGTCTTGTCTAGGCGCTGACAAGCAGGCTGTCTTAGAGTCATTACTCGAAGGCCGCAGCGGGATACGATTCCGACCTGAGTACAAGGAAATGGGGTTGCGCAGCCACATTGCTGGCTGGATCGACCTTGACTTATCCGCCTTGATTGACCGTAAGATCTTGCGTTTTATGGGCGATGCAGCAGCCTATGGCTATTTGTCGATGGAACAAGCGATCGCAGACTCGGGCCTGAAAGATGACGAAGTCTCTAATATCCGCACCGGCATCATCATGGGCGCGGGCGGTTCGTCTTCGCAAGATCAGGTAGAGGCCGCCGACATCCTGCGCAATCAAGGCGTGCGCAGAATTGGTCCTTATCGTGTCACGCGCACTATGGGCAGCACTGTTTCAGCGTGTCTAGCGACTCCTTTCAAAATCAAGGGTGTTAACTATTCGATCTCCTCTGCTTGCGCCACAAGCGCACATTGCATAGGCAATGCTGTGGAATTGATTCAACTAGGCAAGCAAGACGTGATTTTTGCTGGTGGCGGCGAAGCGGAACATTGGTCATTGACCAATATGTTCGATGCGATGGGTGCGCTTTCAACCAAATACAATGAAACACCAGATAAAGCCTCACGCGCATTTGACCAAGACCGTGATGGTTTTGTCATCGCAGGCGGTGGTGCAGTGCTTGTGATCGAGTCACTAGATCACGCGATTAAACGTGGTGCCAAAATCTACGCGGAAATCACCGGTTACGGTGCGACTTCAGACGGTTACGACATGGTCGCCCCTTGTGGTGAAGGTGGCGTACGAGCCATGAAAATGGCTTGCGAAACGGCTAACGGACCTGTGGACTACATCAACACACACGGCACTAGCACTCCAGCGGGCGATGTCTCAGAGCTGCGCGCGATCAAAGAAGTGTTTGGCGATAAGCCCGCCCCGATTGTGAACTCCACCAAGTCTCTAAGCGGCCATTCCTTGGGCGCTGCAGGCGCACAAGAGGCTATCTACAGCCTACTGATGATGGAAAACGATTTCGTTTGCGCCTCGGCCAACTTGGAAAACCCGGCGGAAGAAGCCGCGGGCATCAACATCCCGCAGCAGCGTATCGACAACGTTAAGCTCAATACTATTTTGTCGAACAGCTTTGGCTTTGGGGGCACAAACGCCAGCTTGGTATTTGAACGCTACCAACAGTAGAGCTGTCCCTATGCAGACACAGCCGATCAAACAAACCCACTCTGTCGCAATCAAGCTCTTAATGGTCGCGGCAGTGTGGATTGTGTCTAGCTTCTGCATTGCTAGCGCCCAAGCGCAAGGCATCACAAGCGGCGGCAATAGTGTTCTATCAGGGCCACGTTTTTTGCCTGCAGAACAAGCCTTTAATTTCTACACTAGCCTCCCAGAGCCCAGCATATTGAAGCTGCACTGGGCGATCGCTCCAGGCTACTACCTCTACAAAGACAAGTTCTCATTGAGCGCTGAAGTCGACGGCAAAACCCTACTTTTGCCTCTGCAACTCCCGCAAGCGATAGCGCACAACGATGAGTTCTTTGGCGATGTGCAGGTTTATTTCGAAGACGTGGTTGCGCAAGTCGATTTACAGAGCCTCCCCCAAAATGCCGAATACACTCTGACACTCGAGTATCAGGGCTGCGCGGAAGCCGGTTTTTGCTATACTTTGCAGCAGCAAGAGATTCCTCTCGCTTTCTAAAATGCCACGATCATCACTATTCTCCCACAAGCATTACAGAATCATTTCTTTTGTACGGAACATGGTGAAACTTTGCCAATATTCTGAGAAAATGCGGGGAAAATTGCCGAAACCGATCTAAGTAAACTATTTATCGCTAGACAGCGAAGTCGAGAGCAACGCAATGGCAACCATATTGGTACTGCACGGGCCAAATTTGAACATGCTGGGGAAAAGAGAGCCGGAAGTCTATGGCTCGGAAACCCTCGCGGATATCAATGCTCGGCTCAATTTCAGCTGCATCGAAGCCGGCCATCATCTTCAACATTTGCAAAGCAATGCTGAATACGAGTTGATTGATCGCTTGCACGATGCACGCAACGAAGGGGTTAATTTCATTATTATCAACCCTGCTGCGCTCACGCACACCAGTATCGCCCTACGCGATGCAATCCTCGCTAGCGATATTCCTTTTATCGAAGTGCACATCTCCAATGTGTATAAACGTGAAGAGTTCAGACATAAATCCTATTTTTCCGATATTGCCATTGGCACCATCACGGGCCTTGGCAGCTTAGGGTACGATTTGGCTCTGCAAGCGGCGTTGCACCACCTAAAGAACAAGTAAACCATTTAACACTAAGAAGAGAAATCTCACATGGATATTAGAAAAGTCAAAAAACTTATCGAACTACTCGAGTCTTCGGATATCGCCGAGATCGAAATCAAAGAAGGCGAAGAAGCTGTGCGCATCAGCCGCACCTCGAAAGCCGCGCCTGTTGCTTACGCTGCACCAGCGCCTGCGCCTGTTGCCGCCCCTGCTCCTGCTCCCGCCGCTGCCGCTGCGGCCCCTGCAGCTGAAGACAACAAAAAATTGAGCGGCAATGTCATCAAGTCACCTATGGTTGGTACTTTCTACCGCTCTCCATCGCCATCTTCTCCTGCATTCGTTGAGGTAGGCCAACATGTGAAAGTCGGCGATGTCATCTGCATCGTTGAAGCCATGAAAATGATGAACCAAATTGAAGCCGACCATTCTGGCGTAGTGGAAGCAATTCTTGTGGACGATGGCGAGCCGGTTGAGTTTGATCAACCACTCGTCACTATCGTTTAAGACCAAGACGCACTGATGTCTTTCATGTCACTACAAAAGGTTTGATTCCATGCTAGATAAAGTTCTGATCGCCAATCGCGGAGAAATCGCATTGCGAGTGCTTCGCGCCTGTAAAGAGCTCGGCATCAAGACAGTCGCTGTGCACTCCAGCGCAGATCGCGACTTGATGCACGTTCGACTTGCTGATGAGTCAGTTTGTATAGGCCCCGCCAGTGCAACTGACAGCTACCTCAATGTGCCCGCGATCATTAGCGCCACAGAGGTCACAGATGCTGTCGCCATTCACCCAGGTTACGGGTTCTTAGCCGAGAACGCTGACTTTGCTGAACAAGTCGAAAAGAGCGGCTTCATTTTTATAGGACCTCGCGCCGACACTATTCGCCTCATGGGCGACAAAGTGTCCGCCATTAAAGTGATGCGTGAAGCTGGCGTCCCGACAGTTCCGGGCTCCGACGGCCCAATCGATGACAACAAAGAGCGCACTCTTGCCATCGCCAGAGAAATTGGCTACCCGGTCATCATCAAAGCGGCAGCAGGCGGCGGTGGCCGTGGCATGCGCGTTGTGCATAGCGAGGCGGCTCTGCTTAAGGCAGTCTATGTGACTCAGTCTGAAGCGAAAGCATTCTTTGGCAGTGGTGTCGTCTACATAGAGAAGTTCCTAGAAAACCCACGTCATGTTGAGATCCAAGTGCTCGCAGACGGTCAGGGCAACGCTATTCACCTTGGAGATCGAGACTGCTCTATGCAGCGTCGTCACCAAAAAGTATTGGAAGAAGCTCCCGCACCGGATATTCCAGATCACATCCGTGAAGCGGTGGCTGCCACTTGCGTGAAAGCCTGTGAAAAAATGAATTATCGCGGCGCGGGTACACTAGAGTTCCTTTATCAAGACGAGCAGTTCTATTTCATCGAAATGAATACGCGCGTACAAGTTGAACACCCAGTCACAGAAATGGTGACCGGTATCGACATTGTAAAAGAGCAGCTACGCATCGCCAGCGGTGAAAAGCTTTCGATCAAACAGTCCGATGTCAAAATCACTGGCCACTCTTTAGAGTGCCGTATCAATGCTGAAGACCCTGTGACATTTTTACCCTGCCCAGGAAAGATCAATCTTTTCCACGCACCGGGTGGCAATGGCATTCGTGTAGATTCACATATCTATAGCGGTTACAGCGTTCCTCCGTATTACGACTCTTTAATCGCCAAGCTGATCACTTATGGTGAAGACCGCGATTGTGCCTTAGCAAAAATGAGCAATGCGCTAGACGAATTACTGATTGATGGAATTCGCACTAACACACCATTGCACAAAGATATTATTCGTGACACTGAATTCCAAAAAGGTGGCGTGAATATTCATTATCTTGAGAGCAAACTTTCTTCTCATCACAAACCTACGTCTAAATAGCATGATGCGAAGCACTTCCAACGCAAATGCCGCGCAGGCTTAACCATGCCTTGGCAGCAGTTGACATTAAATGTCCAAGAAAACGACGCCGCGCTCATTGAGGATTATCTTAATGAGTGCGGCGCTGTGTCTGTGACCCTCATGGATGCAGAAGACCAACCCGTTTTTCAAGTGGATCTCGATACCACTCCAATCTGGAATAATACTCAGGTTCAAGGCCTGTTTGACCACGACGCTCCGATGGACATCATCGTTGCGAGCCTTCGGGAGAACATTCCTTGCACGAAAAATTTACCCATCGATATTGAAGAAATCAAAGATGCCGAATGGGAACGCGTGTGCATGCAAGACTTTGTGCCCATGCGGTTTGGTCAAAACATTTGGATCTGTCCTAGCTGGGAAACCCCGCCGGAACCTGATGCCATCAACATCATGCTCGACCCTGGTTTAGCATTTGGCACTGGGACACATCCGACTACCGCCCTCTGTCTAGAGTGGCTAGACCAAGTTGAGATTGCCGGCAAGACGGTCATCGACTATGGCTGCGGCTCGGGCGTGCTGGCGATAGCCGCGGCGCTTCTTGGCGCCAAACAAGTCATCGCCATCGATAACGACCCTCAGGCGATCACAGCCACGGAAAGTAATCGCGCCCTTAATCGGATAAAGGAAGAAACCCTACAAGTATTCCTGCCAGGGGTAGTCGATCACCCGCAAGCCGATATTGTTGTAGCAAACATTTTAGCTGGGCCGCTTGAGGAACTAACCCCGATCATTGCCGCGCTAGTTAAGCCCGGTGGCAAGCTGATTCTCTCTGGAGTACTCTCGCAACAAACTCAATCACTAATGAATAGCTACGATGAGTATTTTACAATGCTTGAGCCTGCGTTACGCGAAGAATGGGTCCGCGTAGAAGGTGTCAGGCGTTAAAATTCTTTCTCGCGAAGATTGCCGACCATGAGCCTTTTCATCACACAATGCCCACATTGCCACACCTCGTTTAGGACCACTGTGTCACAACTACAGTCGGCAGATGGGATGGTGCGTTGTGGCGCCTGCCTGCGCATCTTCGCTGCCGATGACAACCTACTTCCTTCCGTCGATATCCGCACTGTCTCCTTCCCCACGCATGAGGAAGATGAGGACACCGAAGAGGAAGAGATCGTCTTCAATGAAGACCAACTACCTTTAGCAGACTTAACGGCGATTGAAGACGAAGACGAAACTGCAGAAGAGGAAGGGACCAGCATCTTTACTTTAGATATGGCCGACTCTCTTCCCAATCGCGTGAGCCCGATCATTTCTGACAGCGACAGCTCTTGGCAGTTTGTCGACGACGACACGCCATCAATACAACAGGAAAACTCTGCAACACCACTAATGATGGCAGAAGAGGACGCCGAAACCTCCCCCCCCGTGGAGCCAGCCGAAGACTCTTGCGATGAGGAAGCTTTAGAGACAGAGCCAGAAAATGTCGCGACGCA
This sequence comes from uncultured Pseudomonadales bacterium, assembly GCA_947259995.1. Lineage (GTDB taxonomy): Bacteria > Pseudomonadota > Gammaproteobacteria > Pseudomonadales > Pseudohongiellaceae > UBA5078. Next base: position 529,907 of record CAMYOK010000002.1, read on the forward strand.
GGACGCCGAGCAGGCCAACGAGCCCTTCACCGCTCAAGGCGGCACGCCAGAATCAGCAGAAGAAGAGACGCTCGTGCGCGCGCGCATGAACGCGCTTGAGCTCGACCCAAGCGACTTTAATGAATATTCAGAACCGCACGATCTAAGCGCAGATGACCTAGAAAATGTTAACTTCGACGCGAGCCCCTTAGAGCTGAACTGGCAAGAGAAGCCAAAAAGCACTGTCGGCGTAACGCTAGTGTCGCTGTTTCTAGTGCTATGCCTAGCGCTGCAGACCTTATGGCTTAGTCGTCACACGTTAGCCCAAAATGCTCAATGGCGCCCCATTATTGAAACACTGTGCGCACCCTTAGCGTGTAACCTACAAGCATTATCAGCACTTAGCCTAATCCGCAGCGACCAGTTGGCGGTCCAAAGCCACCCTGAATTCTCCAACGCACTGCGAGTAAAAATGCAGTTTCGCAATGACGCAAGCTTCGCCCAAGCCCTACCTGGCATACTATTGAAATTCACCACCAGTAACGACGAAGTGTTAGCTGCGAGGCGCTTTCCCCCTTCGCAGTACCTCGACGACGAACTGCGCAACCTTGCGAGCATGCCAGCAAAATCGCATTTGCAGGTTTCCCTCGATGTGCTCGACCCTGGCCCGCAAGCGATAAATTATGAAATTAGTTTCTACCAGGCCTCAATTCGCGATTGAACACCTGACTTTCGAGTAGAATTAATGACTAACCCCTAAGTCACGAACAAGGTGACTGAAGTTGAGCAATTTACAAACAATGAAGACCCCAAGACCAGCAATTAAAATTGGACAACATCAGCTTGACGGTCATGTCATTCTCGCCCCCATGGCGGGCATTACCGACCAGCCTTTTCGCGATCTTTGCGTAACACATGGTGCTAGTCTTGCTGTATCTGAAATGTTGACTTGCAACTCCGCTCTTTGGGAAAGCAGAAAAAACCGCACGCGCTATATTCATTCCGACATCGGCGCTCTCAATTCGATACAGATTGCAGGCTCAGATCCAGAAATGATGGCAGACGCCGCACGCATGCATGCCGACCTAGGTGCCGACATCATCGACATCAACATGGGTTGCCCAGCCAAGAAAGTACTGAAAAAAGCGGCTGGCTCCGCCTTGCTGAAAGATAAGGAATTGGTCACGCAAATACTCAAAGAAGTCGTCAACGCCGTCGATATTCCTGTGACTCTTAAAATTCGTACAGGCTGGTCTCCTGAGTCTCGCAACGGTGTCGAAATCGCCAAGATCGCTGAAAACGAAGGCATCCAACTCCTTACCGTACACGGGCGCACGCGCGAATGTCGATTTGTGGGCGATGTCGAATACGACACCATCAAAGACATCAAAGACGCTCTCTCAATTCCCGTCATCGCTAATGGGGATATCACGACCCCTGAGCGCGCCAAGCAAGTTATGCACTATACCGGCGCCGACGGTGTCATGATTGGTCGTGGCGCCTACGGAAATCCTTGGATTTTCTCGCAAATAAAGCACTATTTAGAAACCGGCGACACACTACCAGGCCACACGCTTATAGACCTGCATAGCACTCTTTTATCTCATGTCCAAAACTTACATGAGCTCTACGGGGAGATTAAAGGCGTCCTATTCGCCCGCAAACACGTCGCTTGGTACACTGACCCTCTAGACGGGGCGAGGGCTTTTAGGGCCGGTTTTAACGCGCTTAAAACAGCCGAGGAGCAAGTTTGTGCTCTCAATATTTTTTTCGACAAATTAATCAGCACAAGGGAGACCTGCGATGAGCACTTTTAATGAAAGCCTATCAGCGAGACACCTGAATGAAGGCGAATTTCTATTGCCCCAGGCTCCCGTGCAGCAGCCATCAACTCTTCGCAAAGATGTAGAGAGAGCAATGTCGCAGTTTTTTTCTAACCTTGGGGATGAGAGCGTCACCGACCTATATCAACTGGTTTTGAACGAAGTTGAAGTGCCGCTTTTAGAAGCTGCATTGCGTCATAGTGGCAGCAACCAAAGTAAGGCATCTATCATGCTAGGCTTGAACCGTGGTACTCTACGCAAGAAATTGAAGCAACATGGAATGTTGTAACCAGAATCTGGTACCCGGTTAACTCTGATCTGGCGGAGCGTAATGGACCCCCGCCTCTTCGGCCTATGATAGACCTTCTCACATGCCCACATCAAAAACTGCCGTAGTTCGACGCGCCCTTATCAGTGTGTCTGACAAAACCGGCATCGTCGCTTTTGCGCAATCTTTACATCAAGCTGGTATAGAAATCCTCTCAACCGGCGGCACATTCAAACTCCTTCAGGCAGAACAAATTCCTGCTATTGAGATTGCCGACTACACAGGCTTTCCCGAGATGATGGATGGCAGAGTGAAGACTTTGCACCCCAAGGTCCATGGCGGCATTCTCGCACGTCGAGAAATCGATCAAGCTGTAATGCAGGAACATAATATTCCGCCGATCGACCTCGTCGTAGTGAATCTCTACCCCTTCGAAGCGACAGTCGCCAAACCTGATTGCGACCTTCCCACCGCTATCGAGAACATCGATATCGGCGGCCCAACGATGTTGCGAGCAGCGGCGAAGAACCACGCTTGGGTGGGCGTTATCGTTAACCCCAGTGACTATGATCGCGTGCTTGCAGAGCTCGCCCAGAACAACGGCGCACTGAGTGACGCAACCCGATTCGATCTATCGGTGCGCACTTTTGAGCATACGGCTGCTTATGATGCTGCAATTGCGAACTACCTTGGTGCTCGAGTGCCTAGCGAGCAAGAAGATGAGACGCTTCCTAGGGCCTTTTCTCGCACTTTCTCGCAACAGTTCATCAAGAGCCAAGATATGCGCTATGGCGAAAACCCACACCAGCGCGCGGCTTTCTATGTGGAGAAAACACCACAGGAAGCCAGTATCAGCACCGCTGTTCAGCACCAAGGCAAGGCACTGTCTTATAACAATATTGCCGATACGGATGCCGCACTAGAATGTGTGAAGTCTTTTAGCGCTCCTGCATGTGTCATCGTTAAGCACGCCAACCCATGTGGTGTAGCAATCAGCGATTCGATCGCCGGCGCCTACGACCTCGCATTCCAAACCGATCCTACTTCTGCCTTTGGAGGCATTATCGCCTTCAATAGAGAACTCGATGCAGCGACCGCGCAAAGCATAGTCGATCGTCAATTTACCGAGGTGATCATTGCCCCTAGCGTTTCGGCAGATGCGCTGAAGGTCGTGGCGAACAAGCAAAATGTCCGCGTCCTCAGTTGTGGCCAATGGGAAGCTGAGCCTAAGCCTGCATTCGACTTTAAGCGCGTCAATGGCGGCCTCTTAGTCCAAGATCGCGACATTCATCAGATCACAGCTGCCGACTTAAAAGTCGTAAGCAAGCGCCAACCTAGCGAACAAGAAATCGAAGACTTGCTATTCGCTTGGCAGGTGGCGATGTATGTGAAGTCCAACGCGATTGTTTATTGCAAGAACAAACAAACAATAGGCATTGGCGCTGGCCAGATGAGTCGCGTCTATAGTGCACGTATTGCTGGCATCAAAGCCGCTGATGAGAATCTAGAAGTACGCGGCTCGGTCATGGCCTCCGATGCCTTCTTCCCATTCCGCGACGGTATCGATGCGGCAGCACAAGCAGGCATTAGCGCCGTTATTCAACCCGGTGGCTCGATGCGTGACGAAGAAGTCATTGCCGCCGCAGATGAAGCGGGCATGGCAATGGTCTTTACGAGTGTGCGTCACTTTAGACATTAATCCGCACAGGCAATTTGTGTTAGCGCTTTAGAGGCATAGCAAGAAATGAACGTTTTGATTATTGGTAGTGGTGGGCGCGAGCACGCGCTTGCATGGCGTGTTAAACATTCACCGCAAACAGACAAAGTGTTTGTCGCACCTGGCAACGCCGGCACGCATTTAGAACCAGGCATAGAAAATGTGGCGCTAGACCCAATGGATTTTGCGGCGCTGGCAGATTTTGCTAAGGCTAATGCTGTCGGTCTCACCATAGTGGGACCAGAGGCACCTCTAGTTGAAGGCGTCGTCGATTATTTTGCGGAACAAGGCTTACGTTGTTTTGGCCCATCGAAGAATGCCGCACAGTTAGAAGGTTCGAAAGCGTTCACCAAAGACTTTCTCCATCGCCACGGCATTCCCACGGCGGCCTATCAAAATTTCACCGATGTGGAACTCGCGTGCGCCTACGTCCGTGCTCAAGGCGCGCCGATTGTCATCAAAGCTGACGGCTTAGCCGCTGGCAAAGGCGTCATTATTGCGCAAACAGTGGCAGAGGCAGAGGCAACAATCAAAGACATGTTGTCGGGCAATAGTTTTGGCGATGCTGGACACCGCGTGGTCATTGAACAATTCTTGCAGGGCGAAGAGGCGAGCTTTATCGTGATGGTAGACGGGACTCATGTTCTTCCATTCGCGACGTCACAAGACCACAAGGCGCGCGATGACGGCGACAAAGGACCGAACACAGGCGGCATGGGCGCCTACTCCCCTGCCCCCGTTGTGACCGAGCAATTGCATGACAAGATCATGGAGCAAGTCATTATGCCAACAGTGAATGGCATGCGTGAAGATGGCAACGCCTACGTTGGTTTCCTGTACGCCGGGCTTATGATTTCAGAGAACGGCGACATTAATGTGATTGAATACAATTGTCGTTTTGGCGACCCCGAAGCACAACCAGTGATGATGCGCTTGCAATCAGACCTTATCGACTTGTGCGACAGCGCTTTAGATGGCCAGCTCGACAAAACGCAAGCCCAGTGGGATCCTCGCCCCGCAGTTGGCGTCGTGCTTGCTAGCGGCGGGTACCCAGATGCCTATAACAAAGGCGATGTTATTAGCGGTTTGGAAAGCAACAGCAACGCCGAGCGCAAAGTCTTCCATGCTGGCACCAAGATGCAAGGCGACGACGTTGTCACCAACGGTGGGCGCGTACTATGCGCAACCGCCCTAGGTAATTCTGTCACTCAGGCACAAAAATCTGCCTATGACTTGATCAAAGAGCTTGACTGGAATAATGTTTATTTCCGAAAGGATATCGCCTACCGAGCCATTGCGAGAGAAAATGACTGATACCCAGCGACAACATCACAACGCCTTAGATCGACTGATTGTTCAATTTGATCAAGCATTGCGCACGCTTGCGCCTGGTAGCAGTACGGCACAACGTCCCACGCCAGCGAAATCCGTGCAAGAGCAAGAAATGAGTGATAGCGAACGCAAACAAGCGGCCTCCTTAATGCGTATCAATCATACGGGCGAGGTGTGCGCACAGGCTCTCTATCAGGGTCAGGCGCTTACCGCGAAACTCCCTGATGTTCGCCAATCGATGGAAGACGCGGCACAAGAAGAAGTGGACCACCTTGCATGGTGCGAACAGAGGCTACAAGAGCTCGATAGCCGCAGTAGCCTGCTTAACCCTGCCTGGTATGCTATGTCGTTTGGTTTAGGGGCAGTGGCTGGCCTAGCGGGCGACAAGTGGAGCCTAGGATTTGTTGCCGAGACAGAAGAGCAAGTCTGCGAGCACCTAAAAGACCATTTAGCCCAATTGCCTGCCAACGACCAAAAGAGCAAAGCCGTGTTGCAGCAAATGTTAGTCGATGAAAAACAGCACGGAGAAACCGCCCGACAAGCGGGCGGAGAAGCCCTGCCGATGCCGATAAAATTTGCCATGAAGTCGATGTCTGTGGTCATGAAAAAGACCGCCTATCGGCTCTAAAACAACGCGCGATTAGTCCTCGGCCACGATCTCAAAATCGTGCGTAATTTGCACGCCGCCCTTGCCTAACATAATTGTGGCGGAGCAATACTTCTCGGCTGATAACATCACCGCCTTTTCAACATGTTTCGGATTGATGTCCTTACCTGTGATTCGAAAATGCAAATGAATTGCCTCGAACACAGCGGGCACCGCGTCGGCTCTTTGTGCCGTGACCTGCGTTACACAATCACTGACTTTTTGCCTCGCTTTCTGCAAGATACTCATAACATCATAAGAGGAACAGCCACCAACACCGATGAGCAACATTTCCATAGGCCGAATTCCCACATTGTCGCCCCCGCTGGATTCCGGCCCTTCCATTAAGACGGAGTGTCCACTACCGGACTCACCCAAGAACTTTACTTTATCAACCCAGCGTACTGTCGCTTTCATCATCTAATCTCTCTTGTTAATGTCAGAGCTTGGCTTGGAGCCAAGCTGCAAATTGGCGAAAGATTAACACAGACGCTCGTGGAGGACGAAGCAACTAACAATTTCACTGCCTTCGAAGGTATGATATACCTCTTAGTAGCTTTTCTGATTTATAATCTGGTTAATGCCCCACCCTTTTCAAGATTTAGGCTCTCGCGTGTAGGAGAACAACAATATGACGCTCATGGCTCTTACGCCACATATTAAGGATCTGGAAAATTTCCTGACCAATTGCCATCGACGTCGTTATCCAAATCGCGCCACCATTATCTATGAAGGCGATACCTGCAATACGCTGTATTATATTATTGAAGGTTCTGTCTCTGTTGTTCTAGAAGACGATGATGGCAAAGAAGTAGTCATTGCCTACCTCAATCCCGGGGACTTCTTCGGCGAGATGGGTTTGTTTGAACAGAAAGAGGCTCGTAGCGCCTGGTGCAGAGCACGCAGCTCCTGTGAGATTGCAGAAATCAGCTACGCTAACTTCAATAGCTATATTCGCTCACACCCCGAGATCGTCTTCACTATTGGCAAACAAATGGCGCATCGACTGCGCAACACCACGCGTAAAGTTGGCGATCTGGCTTTCTATGATGTGACGGGGCGTATCGCTCGCACTCTCATCGAACTAAGCAAAGAACCCGATGCGATGACCCATCCAGATGGTATGCAAATCAAGATTACACGCCAAGAGCTAGGACGCCTGGTGAATTGTTCTCGAGAAATGGCAGGACGGGTTCTCAAAACTCTTGAAGAGCAAGAGCTCATATCCGTAAAAGGTAAGACTATCGTGGTGTATGGTACGCGCTAAATGATAAGCGCCCTGCATTAAGCCGCTTGCTGACTAAACCCGTCTGGCCCTATAGCCTGGGCTTCTTGATTGGCAATATGAGCCCTACGTTGTTCGATATAACTAAGCTTCTTCTGCCCTTCTGGCCCACTAAGCGGCCCACTGTGCAAGAAGCTCTCTGCTGCTCGATAAAAGGCAAGTGCCTTTCTAGCATCCCCTCTCTCTAACGCCTCGTCTCCCATACGCAAATTCGAATTTGCCCCAACCATCGCACTAAGGGTGCCTAGATGGCGCGCGGTAGACTCAAGCTGCTCGCCAGCAACGTGCCCCACCTGGTAAAGATGTCGAATTAACGCCAGAGCATCGGTGATATGAGCACGAGCACGCAACATCTCGCGCTCGCTGCGCAAGCTTGTCTTTTGATCCGCTTTCGACAGGCCCGCCGCATGAGGTTTTTCTGTCTTGTTAGCTTCACTGCTACTTGGTCGCGACTCTTTGTCACTAACGCTTCGAGTCGGGTCAAGTTTCTGAATTCGCTGCAGATCATTCTTCATCGCCTGCGAGAGCACACGAATGACCTCTGGGTTGTCATCGATACTTTTCAAACCCTGAATGACCTTGCGCAGAGCAGAGCTACGCCGATCCAGTGCTGCCAGTCGATAGAGTCTAATGAGTTGCGTTTCTTGTTTGTCTTGCGTCAATCGCACCATTAGCAACGACCCCACCATTAAGGCAAGTAGAGCAAACACTGTCATAGCACTTGAGAGCAACATGGCACACCGTAAAACGAATAAGTTTGGCGCCCGAGAGCGCCTTCATTATTGTTATCGGCTTATTGGCCAAGAGATTTACTTTTTTCGTCGTGAAAAAAGCCTTTATAGCAGAATTAGGCCCCAAACCAAGGCCACAAGCACCATGCCTATAAGTACGGCCGCAGACCCAATGTCTTTTGCTTGTCGAGAGAGTTCGTGATATTCGGCGCCAATACGGTCCACGACAGCTTCCACCGCTGTATTCAGCAGCTCGATGATCAATAGCAACATCACGCTGGCGATGAGCAGCACGATTTCGACACGGCTCTGCCCTAATACAAAAGCTAGAGGGGTCAAAATGAGAAGCCCTAGACACTCTAGACGAAAGGCTTCTTCGGAGCGAAACGCGCTGCGCAAACCAGCAAAGGAGTACCCCGCCGCAGCAATGAGCCGACTTAGGCCTCGTTTTTTGGGAGGCACAGGTGGAGTCTGGGCACCTAAGCCCGGTTGCGTTGACTTTGCTCGCTCAGCCATTAAGAAAAAAGCTCTGTCAGTTTGTCTCCAGGATTACTGGCGCGCATGAAAGTCTCTCCAATTAGAAACCCGAAGATATTGTGATCGATCATGTTTCGCACATCTTGAGCCGAGTGTATGCCACTCTCTGTTATTAATAATTTGCCAGGGGGTAGCAATTTCGCAAGTCGAAAGCTTACCTCAAGATTAGTTTCAAAATTATGAAGATTGCGGTTATTCACCCCAATCAGATCGAACCCTGAGGCGAGCGCTATGTCGAGCTCAGGCTCGTCGTGCACTTCCACTAGGACATCTATGTTCATCTGCTTGGCGTAGGCTGCAAGCTCTCGCAGCTGCGCTTCCTGTAGCGCAGCGACAATTAACAGCACGCAATCTGCTCCCATCGCCTTGGCCTCGGCAATTTGAAAGGGCGCTATAATAAAGTCCTTACGGATCACTGGCAGCGCACAAGCCGCACGGGCCTGTTGAAGGTATTCGTTGCTGCCCTGAAAGAACTCCTTATCAGTCAACACCGACAAGCAACTTGCTCCAGCCTGTTCATATTGCTGTGCGATGAGTGCTGGCTCGAAATCTGGGCGTATTAAACCCTTGCTTGGGGAGGCTTTTTTAATCTCGGCTATCACCGCCGTTTGGCGCGCCTCGATTCGATCCCGCAGCGTGGCAATAAACTCGCGTTTATCTGTCACAAGCGCTGCCCTGCGCTCCATCTCTGTAAGGCTTATCTTCGCGCTATCACGCTCAATTTCAAAATTCTTCTGCGCGATAATTTTTTCTAAGATTGTAGGTTGACTCATTCTATTTACTACTTCAATTAAAGTGATTCAGTGTACTGCGCTAATTGCTCGAGTTTTTGTAACGCCGCACCCGAGCGCAAAATCTCCTGCGCGCGCTGGACCCCTTCGGCAATGCTTGCTGCAAGATTAGCCGCATAGATCGCCGCCCCTGCATTCAAGGCAACAATATCGCCACAAGCTGCATCAGCATAAGTTAACGCTTTGCGGACCAAGCCGAGACTCTCCTGAGCGCTTTGTACTTGCAGCATCGCAAACCCATCGCGCCGCTCCAAACCAAAATCCTCTGGTGCAATACTGTAACGGGTGATTTTACCATCACGCAGCTCCCCCACTTGCGTTGACGCGCTAATGCTTATTTCATCCAAGCCGTCTTCTGCCGCTACAATGAGGACATGTTCGCTGCCCAAACTTATGAGAACCTGTAGCATTGGCTCTATCCACTGAGCATTGTTCACTCCGAGCACTTGATTAGGCGCGCCTGCTGGATTGGTCAGCGGCCCAAGCAGATTAAATATCGTGGGGATGCCAATCTCTTTTCTGGCGCCAATCACATGCTTCATTGCGCTATGGTGCCCAGGGGCAAACATGAATCCCACCCCGACATTATCAATACAACTGGCGACTTGCTCAGGGCTCAGGGTGAGCTTTACTCCTGCCGCTTCAAGCAGGTCGGCGCTACCACTCTTGCTCGTTGCGCCTCGGTTGCCATGCTTTGCGACTCGTGCGCCAGCACAGGCGACGACCATTGCAGAAGCCGTTGAAATATTGAAAGTATTGCTACCCGTTCCGCCGGTGCCGCAGGTATCGACGAGATGCCTCTTATCCTCAACATAGACAGCAGTGGCCAATTCACGCATAACCTTAGCGGCCCCCAATAACTCCTGCGCAATAACCCCCTTCAACTGCAACGTGACAAGAAAAGCCGCTATTTGCGCTTCCGTCATCGCACCGGTCATGATGCCTCGCATCAGCTCGGTCATCTCGTCTGTAGTAAGGTCTTGCTGTTGGCTCAACTGAGCAATCGCGGTTTTGATATCCATAGGAGTCCCGTCATGACTAATTTGCGTCGAGGAAGTTTTTCAGTAATTGGTGCCCATGCTCGCTTAAAATTGACTCAGGGTGAAACTGCACACCCTCTATCGCGAGGCTTCGATGACGCACGCCCATTATTTCATCGAGCGAGCCGTCTTCGTTCTGTGTCCAAGCCGTCACTTCCAAACACTCGGGCAGTGAGTCTTTGTCGATTACTAAAGAGTGGTATCGAGTTGCTGTGAAAGGGTTTTCCAGACCAGCAAACACCCCTGTGTTGGCATGGTGCATTGCCGAGAGCTTGCCATGCATCACCTTGCCTGCGCGGACAATCTTGCCACCAAAGGCTTGGCCAATACTTTGGTGCCCTAGGCAAATCCCTAGAATTGGTATTTTGCCTGCGAAATGCTCGATACAGGCCACAGAGATCCCAGCCTCGTTAGGGGTGCAGGGACCCGGTGAAATCACAATTTTTTCGGGTGCTAACGCCTCGATCTCCGCGATACTAATAGCATCGTTGCGATAGACGCGCACATCTGCCCCTAACTCGCCCAAATATTGGACGACGTTATAGGTAAAAGAGTCATAATTATCAATCATTAACAGCATTAGCAGGCGGTCCTCTACAAGCCCTATTTTCTTGCGAGGTGATTCTAGCATGGAAAGTTTCTTCGCTTCGCCCCCGACTAGGTCGCTTTGTACACTATTGAACTACAGAGTGCGCAAAACCTTTTGTGTCTGCTCAAACACTCCAGGACAGCGGACCGCCTGCATCTGCTCAGCGCTAGGTAGGCAGTCGGGATTGACATACTGGACGAGAGAGGGGAGCGGGTCGCAGAACAGCATATCAAAGGCCATGCGCTGGCCACCGTAAAGACCTCGATGAAGCATATTGGCAGAGAACAGCAAAAGATCTCCTGCACCCAACGCAATACGTTCGGCACCAGGCAAGGCATCATGCACGGCTCTGCCCTCTTGCGCCATTCGCACCGAGAACTCTAAGTCAGTATCCCAGCGACTATGGCTTTGGGGGATCAACTCCAAGCCTGGCTCTGGCATAAGAGGCAAACGGACATGAATGACATTACTAGCCGCAAGCGCCTTAATCTGCTCCGCTATTGGCATACCCGAGTATTGAATATCGCGGTGCCAATAGTTCTTTTGTTCAGGGTTGTGGGGATTAAAAAACAACTGCGTATTCATAAACGCCACAGCGCCGGGAAAAACGGCCCGAAGTAGCTTAGCAATCCTCTCACTGCCTATGAGTTGAAATAGTAGAGTTCGCGCATGGGTGTCAAGCAAATTTCTGTCAGTAATATAGGCACTGTTAATGGCCTTTCGTTTAAAGAATTCTTCATTTTTGACCAACCACTGTTGATGAAATATATCTAACACTTTAGTTATGGCGGATAGCTCCTCGGCATCAAAAACCTTACGTAAGACTACGTATCCTTGTTCATGATAAAGGGCACTGATGGTGTTTGGGTCTAAGGAGAACATGATATGGCGGGGAGCTTAGTCTTCATGCACTTTTGCGATACGCTTGAGTGCTTGAATGTCGACCAATTCAATTTCTTTATTATCAACCTTCACTACATTTTGTTTTTGTAGGCGACTAAATATTCGACTAACAGTTTCGAGAGTGACGCCTAGGTAGCTACCGATCTCTGCACGAGTCATAGGAAGCCGGAAATGCGTGGCCGAAAGCTTGCGACGATGATTGCGCTTGGAGATACTAAGCAACAAAGATGCTACGCGCTCCTCGGCGGCATTACTGCTCACCAAAGTTAGCATTTGTTGATCTTTCACGATCTCTTGCCCCATCAATCGGAAAAATCGCCCTTGTAAAGAAGGGATACGAGTACTGAGCTCTTCCAAGAGATGAAACGGGATCTCACAAAACGACCCGGTTTCTAAGGCAACAGCAGAGCCGCTATGTTTATTGCTGCCAATACCGTCCATACCCATGATCTCTCCTGGCAAGAAGAGGCCTGTTACCTGCTCTGCGCCTTCGTGAGTCGTTTTGAAGGTTTTAAAGCTACCAGATCGAATCGCAAAAATGGATTTAAACTCTTCGCCTTCACGGTATAGAAAATCACCTTTGTTTAGTGCACGGCCACGTTTGACGATTTCATCGAGCCGTAAAATTTCAGAGGAATCCAAGGCGATAGGAAGGCAAAGTTCGCCTAACCGGCAATCGCCGCACGACACACTCGGGTTGGTATGACAGGAGCGCGCTGCATAGGGGATGTCTTTCGCTAGATTAACTGCCTTAGGAGTCGATTTCACGCGCGCGCCTTCATCGTAAGATAAGATGAAGGCATTGTAGTCAATAAAATCAGTTGCAGCAAAGTACTAATTGCAACAATCGTTTACTCAAGCAAAGCGCCTGCAAGAATACTGGTTAAATCACGCGTGAACACGACAAGTCCTTGTGCGAACTGCGCCGCCAATACTCATCAAAAAGCATGCAAATATTGCGTAAGAAAAGCGCTCCTTCTGGGCTAACAACCACAAAGCGTCGATCTAACAAACTAAGTAAACCGTCACTTTGCATCTGCAGCAAGGCTGGTTTTGTGTGCGCAAAATGTTCCCAAAAATTTACCTTAAAGCTTTCTTCGATTGCTTGAATATTGAGGCGCCGATAGCAACTCAATTGTTGAATGATCTCGCGGCGCATAAAGTCTTCAGGCCCTGACACAAACCCACTACTAATAGGCAGACGCCCAACCTTAATGCTTTGAAAATAATCGTCTAACTGATCGAAATTTTGCGAATAGACACCGTTGACAGTACTGATCGAGGACATTCCAAGACCCACTAAATCGCGCGCCTTGCTGATGGTATAACCTTGAAAATTACGACACAAAACGCCCTCGCGCTGCGCCGTCACTAAGGTGTCTGTGCTTTTTACAAAATGCTCCATACCAATATAGGCATAGCCGGCGTTGGTGAGTCGCTCAACGATATATCGCAACATCTGTAGCTTCAGTGTTGGCTCGGGAAGCTCTGCTTCCTCGATTGCCCTCTGTCCTGCAAAACGCTGTGGCATGTGGGCATAGTTATAGTAGCTAACACGCTCAGGGCTCATTGCAATTAAAGTAGTAAGTGTCTGCTCCAGAGTCTTCATTGTTTGCTTCGGCAGACCATAAATCATATCGAAATTGAGCGAGCCAAAACCGCGCACCCTAATATCCACCACCAACGACTCTAGTTGCTGAAAATCCTGAACGCGATTGATTGCGGTTTGCACATCGGTATTGAAATCTTGCACGCCAAGACTTACACGATTAAACCCTAGCCCTCTAATCAGCTCAATCCGCCTCCCGTCCATCGTTCTTGGATCAATCTCAATGGAGTAGTCTCGATCTTGCCCTTGCGAAAAATTGAACGTGTGTGCCAATGTATGGATCAATTCCGTCAGCTCTGCATCATCCAGATAAGTAGGAGTCCCACCACCAAAATGCAGTTGTTCTACGCGTCGAGAACTAAGATTCGAACACAGGCGGAGCAGTTTCATTTCTTTTTTAAGATAGTTCAGATACGCGCGGACTGTGCCCCTTTGGCGAACGACCACTTTTTCGCAGGTGCAGTAGTAACAAGGCGTGTTGCAGAAAGGAATATGGACGTAGACAGAAAGTGGCGCCTCTGTATCGCTATTGGCGAGAGCAGAAAAATAAGCCTGCGTGTCAAACTGCGCGAACTGTGCAACGCTAGGGTAAGAGGTATAACGCGGGCCCTGCTCGTCATATCGGGCCAATAGATCGGTAACACGGGCAGCACTAAATGGAGCCCCTTGAATCACTGCTTGCCTATTGGTTTGATTGGTTTCCATACGCAAGAGTGTAAGACTCTTAGAGAATGCCACCATGACCTAGGTCAAGAAACATCGAAACCTTACTCAGGAAGGCTTATATTCGAAAACCGCATCGATCGGCTTGTCAAAAACCAAGGCTATTTTGAATGCTAGTTCAAGTGTTGGAGAATACTTTGCTGCCTCTATCGCAATCAATGTTTGCCTAGTCACGCCAATCTTTGCAGCTAAGGCGGCCTGCGACATCTCACCGGCATCGAAACGCAAGCGGCGTATATTGTTACAAATAGCGGTTCCTTTCGACTTAGTAACCACGACGATAGCTCTGCAGTATCACTAAGGCTCTTGCTAGGTGCACGATGACAATAGAAAGCAAAATCAGATGAGCGACCACGAGCGGACTAAGTGTCGCCCCACGCAAAGGAAGAGTAAAAAGCACACTACTGGCAATCAAGCACATTAGTGCCGCATTCAAAACAAACAGGGCATAGAACGCAAACTGATTTGCTTTGGTTTTAATGAATTGCTCACGCTCATCAGGCAGCTCATCTTTGTGTCGCAAAGCAATATAAGCGTGCAAAGGTATCGCCAACAATAGCGCAATAAGAACACTATTAAACACCACGCTCGCAAGTGCACCCACATCGGGTGCAGCGCAAAGCAATTCGGCTGCCGATACCTGCCAAAAATAGTAGCTTGCAACAACCGCATCGACTAAAAGGTCTGCCCACACCCGTTTATGCGCAGCTGAGGCTTGCGTAAAAAAGTGCATTGGGTCCCCCAGATAGTGTGCTCTTTAATCCGAATACTATGGCGAGCCCATCTCCATGTCAAATATTTTTTACATTGTGAATACTATGCTTTACACCTACTGATACAAAAAAAGCGCTCCACCCGAAGGTGAAAGCGCTTTTTTATTAACGCGTTAATTCTTAGTCGATAAGACGAGGAATAAACTTAGTCACGCCTTGGATAGGCCCAACTTCACCTGCATAGACGGTGCCGTCTTCAGCCACAGTCACCCCTTCGCCCATGGAGCCAAAACCGCCCATACCAGAGGCGCGCTCTGAAACGTGCTCTGGAACGAAGTACATCACTTCGCCTGTACGCGCGCTGCCAACTCGCAAGCCTTTGCGCCAGCCTGGGTTATAGTTGTCGTCAGACTCAGAGTCGATGGCATACAACATATCGTTGTCATCGATGAACAGACCACTGATACGGCTGAACTGATACCAAGTATCGATATGCATACCTTCTTGATCGAAGATTTGGATTCGGCGATTGCCACGGTCCGCTACGAATAGACGGTTCTGCGAGTCAAAGGCCAATGAGTGTGGCGAGCGCATCTGGCCATCTTCATAACCCCACTCGCCAAACGCCTTGATGAAAGTGCCATCTGGCGCGAATATGGAAATGCGGCTCTTAGAGTCAGGGCCAGCTTCGTCTTGAAACTGTGCGCCGTGAGTTTCAGCCACATAGATACGGCCATCTGGGCCGACAACTACATCGTTAGGGTCTGTAAATCGACCATCTTCAGGATCGCCAGTCTCGCCTGGAGTACCGAGGGTTAATAGCAACTCGCCTGTTGGGCTAAACTTTAGGACTGTATGCCCTTTGCCGGCAGCATCTGGAAATTGCTCAAGCTCGCGGGAGTTTGCTGCACGAGCATCGACAACCCACACATTACCTTCGGCATCAACGTCCATCCCGTGTGGCCAAAGAATCAAGCCTGCACCGAAGCTCGTAACGACATTGCCGTCGGAGTCTAGCTTTACGATTGGATCCACATCAGAGCCAGCACAAGAGTTTGCGCCGCAGCGATCACCGATCCAAACACTTTCATTGTCGATATCGATATTGATTGCACTGATTGAACCCCACTGGCGGCCCGCTGGAGGATTACTCCAATCACGAACTGTCTCGTAGGGGTTAGGTAAATTATTAACAGGAGTCACGTTTGCGTGCTCTGCTGGCGCTGAAGCACCACGCTGTGCGAAGGTTGCACTAGTTGCGCCAAACATCAGAGCCGCACCCAAAGTAACACTCACTGCGGTGTAAAGACGCTTAGATCTATTCTTATTCATCGTAATCCTCATATAACTCAAAGCGGACATCATTTGTATTTATAAGCCAATCAGCGCTTCGTAGCGGCACTGTTCAGGGCATAGAAACATGACCTTTACCGTCCAGATTGTCAATCCCAAGTCACAATTAACCCCAAACCGGAATATTCAGAGACGTTTACGCTAAACTCGCTTGTAGATATAGAGCAAGGATCTTTGACGGCGCAACAGCAAACCGATGCCAATATTCACCGTCAATGATTAAGAAATGCGACTAAGTGCGTAAGCACAAAGACTTACTACTGTTCCTAAGTTTAATGACTCTACCGCACCAGTGCCCGGTATCGAAAATAGCGTTGGCTGCAAGTCTGCAAGATCTGTATGCGGGATTCCACGCGCCTCATTGCCAAAGATATAGAGCTCGTGATCGGCAAACTGTGGGTCCGCTATATCTATACCTTGCATATCTAATGCGGCAATACGAGTATAACGCTTAGAGATCGCAGCGATAGAGACCTCTGTCTCTATTGGGACGTGAAATACTGCCCCCATACTCGCACGCACTACTTTGGGATTAAATGGGTCTACGGAGCCGGGGCTTAATAAACAGCGTGCCGCACCAAACCACGCAAGTGAGCGCAGTATCGTTCCCAAATTACCTGGGTCCTGCACTTCATATAAATACACCACTCTCTCGGCACCGCGTGCTTCACCGCTGTCGGCCAATGCCGCAATCGGCACTAAGGCGAAAATTCCTTGTGGAGTTTGCGTGTCGCAGATGCGCGCCATTTGTTTTGTGCTGATCAGGTGAGTCACAAAATTTTCCGAAGAATAAGCTTGCTCATCGGTCACGAATAATTGTGCGGCAAGCAAAGCCGCATTATTGGCGCTCGCCTTTTCTAACTCCTGCACAAGATGCTCACCTTCGGCGATGAAATAGCCAAATCTTTCGCGGTATTTTCTCTGTTGTAACTTGCGCATATCATCGAAGGACAATTTCACGCTAACGCTCCTTTGTCGAAGTCTTCTCTCAGCGCAGTTATCAATGCCTCGGCGACCTTAATACCATCAACTCCTGCGGAAAGAATGCCACCTGCGTAGCCAGCCCCCTCTCCTGCAGGATATAAACCGCGGGTATTGAGGCTCTGCAACGTGTCTCTATCTCGGGTAATGCGAATGGGTGACGAAGTGCGTGTCTCCACACCTGTTAGCACCGCGTCTTCTCTATCAAAGTGTCTAATCTGCTTGCCGAAAGCCGGCAACGCTTCGCGAATCGCATCAATGGCAAAGTTTGGCAAGGCGCTTGCTAGATCGCCAAGTTTCACACCAGGTTTGTAAGAGGGTTCAACCTGCCCTAATTGCGTTGATGCTCTGCCCTTGATGAAGTCCCCCAGCAATTGAGCCGGTGCGCAGTAATCTTCACCGCCAAGCATAAATGCTTGCGATTCGAGGGCTTCTTGCAAGGCAATGCCAGCCAATGGGCTGCTGGGATAGTCCACTTCCGGGCTAATCCCAACCACAATACCGGAGTTAGCATTGCGTTCATTACGCGAGTACTGACTCATTCCATTAGTCACGACTCTTCCTTGTTCTGATGTTGCCGCAACCACAGTGCCACCGGGGCACATGCAGAAACTGTAGACGGCACGTCCATTCTTGGCATGATGCACTAACTTATAGTCGGCCGCCCCCAATTGCGGATGGCCGGCATACTTGCCAAGCCGGGCATTGTCTATCAGGGACTGTGGGTGCTCAACTCTGAAGCCTATTGCAAAAGGCTTCGCTTCAATAAATACGCCCCGGTCGTGCAGCATTCGGAACGTATCGCGCGCGCTATGTCCAAGCGCTAGAATCACGTGCTGGGTATTGATAGTGTCACCGTTTGCCAGCGCGACTCCCGTGACTCTGCCCTCATCAACCATCACATCTTGCACTCGTGACTCGAAGCGCACCTCTCCACCCAGCGCAATGATTTCCTCGCGCATCGCTGCAACCACCCCCGTTAGGCGGAAGGTTCCAATGTGCGGTTTGCTAACGAACAAGATCTCCTCGGGAGCCCCTGCCTTTACAAACTCGAGCATGACTTTACGGCCATAAAATTTAGGATCTTTGATTTGACTATACAGTTTGCCGTCAGAGAACAAACCAGCGCCCCCTTCGCCAAATTGCACATTCGATTCGACATTGAGTATGTTCTTACGCCACAAGCCCCAGGTATCTTGGGTCCGCTGTCGCACTTCGCGACCACGCTCTAAGACGATGGGCTTATATCCCTGCTGAGCGAGAATCAGTGCCGCAAAAAGGCCACAAGGGCCAAAACCAATAACGACGGGTCGCGCCTGCAGGCCCGCAGGAGCCGCGGCTAGGGGGTAGTAGCGAGTATCTGGGGCTGTACGGATGTTACGCGCCCCTTTCGTATTCGCCAGGATTGCGTCTTCGTCTGCTACTTCGACATCGACAATGTAGATAAAACTGATCACGCTATTCTTTTTGCGCGCATCATAACTGCGCTTAAAGACTGTATAGCCTGTGAGTTCTGCTGATTGAATAGCTAAAGCTGCTAGTATTGCCTGTGTGAGATCATCCTCACTGTGATCCAGAGGAAGGGACAATTCGGTGAGTCGTAGCATTGCATCGGTCCTGGCCGGTCGCCCCGGCAAAAGGGAAAAGAAGTGTTATTATACAGAAGCATGGCGCTAGCGCTTAAGCAAAGCTAAGAAAACTAGCTCAAGTCGGTTCGAACAAAATAATTAGGGAAAACCATTGGACTCAAATAATCAGCACGCAACAGCTCAAGCTTCAGAGGAGTTTGTTCGCAACTTCCTTGCGGCCACCCCCACGCCGGCACTCGCTTTCTTTGGCAATTCGAATAGCATTGTATTCAATACGTTAGCCGCTGATGCATTGAACATAGCCCATGACGCTCAGAATATTGACGCCAATGACTTAGGTTTCACTGTTTCGAACACCGATGAGCATTTTCCGCTGGCTGCCTCACAAATGCCCTGGGTGCGGGCATGGCGAGGCGAGACATTCAGCAATGTCTCCCTGAAAATATCCCCCTCCAATTCGAGCCCCGTCGTTGTTCTTTGTTCGGGCAAATTAATGCGACACCCCGAAAGCCAATTGCCCTACGTTGCTTTTGTCACTCTGGCCGATGTTACCCCGCAGTTCGACAAAGAAATGCTTCAGGAGAAAAACCAGCAGCATTTACAGATGCTCCTTGCGGGCACAAATACTGGCACTTGGGAGTGGAATATTCAAACCGGCGAGATGCAGTTCAGCGCCCAATGGAGTGCACTTTTAGGCTACAGCAAAGCAGAACTGTCTGAATTTAACTTCGACTCGTGGCGAGACCTTCATCACCCCGATGATTTACCCAAGGTTTCCGAGACCATCCGAGCTCACTTGCAAGGCACTGAGCCATTATTTAGCACCATCAGCCGTATCAAACATAAAGACGGCCACTGGGTATGGTTACAAGTGCACGGTCGCATCTATCGGCGAGATGACAAAAACCAACCGCTACTACTCGCAGGGATTCACCTTGATGTCAGCGATGTTCGAGCATACGAAAAACAAGCAAAGGTTTCCGAGTCCTATATGGCGGCGGTGGTCAATTCAAGCGCCAATGTCGCCATAATTGCCACAGACACCGAAGGCGTTATTACGATCTTCAACCCCGGTGCGCAAATGCTACTTGGTTACACAGAAGAAGAGATCATCGGCAAACATACTCCCGCTATATTGCATCTTGAGTCCGAAGTAGTAAAAAGATCAATACAGCTTAGCGAGCAAGAAGGCAAAGAAATCACTGGTTTCGATGTGTTTGTCTACGACGCACGCCGAGGTAATGCCGAAACTCGTGCGTGGACCTATATCGACAAACAAGGTGAACATCTTAGCGTTAGCTTGACGGTTAGTTCGTTATTGGATGACAGCGGCAATATCATTGGTTTCCTAGGGATTGCCATCGATGAAACAGCTCAGCGCAAGGCCGAGGAGCAAGCGCAGGTGGCGGTGCAACGCTTTACCGGCGCATTCGAATCGACTGCAGTAGGCATGGCTCTGGTCTCACTCGAAGGGCGTTGGATGGTGGTAAACGATGCTCTATGCCAGATGCTTGGCTACACCCGAGAAGAACTTCTTGCGTCGGATTTTCAAACCATTACCCACCCAGATGACCTCGAGAACGACCTCGCCTTATTAACCAAGCTGCTTGCAGGCGATGTCCAAAATTATTCGATGCACAAGCGCTACTACCGAAAAGACGGCCAGCTCATTCAAGCCCTTCTTTGGGTCGCCATTGTGCGTGATAGAAATGGTGCTCCAATCCATTTCGTATCACAAATACAGAACATCACTGAAGAGTATCTAGCAAGGCAGCGACTAGAAAGTAGCGAAACTCGCCTCCGCGGTCTGTTTGACCTCTCTCCAATAGGCATCATCCTAATGGACTTCCAAACCGGCAAAGCTATTGAGGCGAACCGTGCGGTTATTGCCCCTACCGGCTATAGCGATGAGGAATTTTTCCAAATAACAGATCGAGAAATTACCCCGCGCGAGTATGCACCTGCCATGTCACAGGCGATCGATCAACTACGCAATACTGGACGCTATGAGGCGTTTGAGAAAGAGCACATACGCAAGGACGGTAGTCGCTACCCAGTACTTGCTCAAGGTATTTTAATGAAAGAGCCAAGCGGCCGCCTTGTCGTCTGGTCACTGGTGGAGGACATTAGCGAGCGCAAACGCTTAGATCGTATCAAGAACGAGTTTGTCTCTACCGTGAGTCATGAGCTGCGAACGCCATTAACGTCAATCTCTGGCGCCTTATCACTAATCGTTGGCGGGGTATTAGGGGAAGTTCCCAGTGAAATACTAGACATGCTGAAAATAGCGGCAAAAAGCAGTGAACGTTTGAGTCTACTAGTGAATGATTTGCTGGACATGGACAAATTGCTGGCCGGGAAAATGGACGTCAAGCTCGAGCTTCTTGATTTACAACCTGTAATCAATGAAGCGGTGAGCGCCATGGCCGCATTTGGGTCTTCACATGGCGTTAAAATCATCAACACAGGAAAACTGCACAAACAGATTCGCACTGACAAGGGGCGCTTGCTGCAAATTTTAAACAACTTACTCTCCAACGCCTGCAAACATTCCAAGCCTGGCGGGCAAGTAACCCTGCACTGTGAAGCTGGCCCAGAGGACAGCGTTATTATCAATATCATTGATAATGGCCAGGGTATCCCTGATGAGTTCCGCTCCCGTATCTTCCAAAAATTCGCACAGGCCGATGCCACCGACACTAGTGACACTCAAGGCACAGGCCTCGGCTT
The DNA here is from genome assembly GCA_947259995.1 of uncultured Pseudomonadales bacterium. Lineage (GTDB taxonomy): Bacteria > Pseudomonadota > Gammaproteobacteria > Pseudomonadales > Pseudohongiellaceae > UBA5078. The sequence goes on from CAMYOK010000002.1 coordinate 551,246, forward strand.
GGCGATCTGCAAAGAGCTCACCGAACGGCTTGGTGGCGTCATCGGTTATGAATCCGAAGAAGGCCAGGGATCACACTTTTGGATTCGCCTACCACGGGCTGAAACCGAATTTAATTTCGAAGAACGCACGCCACGCGTATTACATGTTGAGGACGACAGCGATTTTGCCCGCTTGGTAGCCCTGCAAGTTTCTAACTGGATCGATATGGATCTAGCCAGCGACTTGAGTACAGCGTTCGAGAAAATAAGACTGAACCATTATGACCTGATACTCTTAGATCTATTTCTACCCGATGGCCATGGCGAGAGCCTCTGGGAAACTATTCACCTCGCGCAACCTGATGTACCTATTGTTATTTTATCTGGGCACGAAGTACCGCGAAAACTAGCCGATAACGTTGCAGCAGTGCTTCACAAAGACGAGTCCACACTTAGTCGAGTCGTCTCAACACTACATAGCATCTTCAAGATGGGAGAGGCACAAGAATGAGCACACTACAAAAGATCGCCCACGTTGATGACGATGAATCAATCCGCGCTATCGCCAAAGTGGCCTTAGAGAGAATCGGAAAATTCACACTTCTAAGTTGTGCAAGCGGCAAAGAGGCCTTAGAGAGAATACCGGAATTTGCGCCCGACATAATATTGTTAGATGTGATGATGCCAGGTCTCGATGGTCCTACGACTCTCAAGCAGCTGCGTGAAAAAATGAACTTTGAAAAAACAGCGGTCATCTTCATGACTGCCAAAGTGCAAAGTTCCGAGGTCGAGTACTATAAATCACTTGGCGCATTCAATGTAATTTTAAAACCATTTGATGCGATGGGCCTGTCAGATCAATTGAAGAACTACTGGGTGCAATTCAATGGCGAATGATAACCAAGAATTTCTCAAAGAAATGGAGTCCTTGCGCTTGGACTTCCATAAACGCCTGCTAAGAGAGTTGGAGCAAATGGTCGCGTATCGCAGTAAAAGTGATACCCAACTATGTGATTTGACGACTATTAAAGAGCTATATGATGCTAGCCATAAACTAGCCGGATCGGCGCTGACCTTTGGCTATAAAGACACTGGCATTTTATTACGCAGTTTCGAGAATTTTTTGGACCAAGCTCTTTGTGGGGGCAACCAGATCGAGCCGAGCCAGATGCGGCTAAAACTGCACGAATTAGCTCCTGCCGTCTCGCTACCTAGTACTGATGAAATCGAGGTCGAGGATGCCCGGACCCCCACTAGTGAACCTGTCGAGGCCTTGCATCGAAACGAAGACATTAGCATTTACATCCTAGAAGACGAGACCTCCACCAGCGAGGCGCTGAAACTTGGCCTATCTAGTTTCGGCTATGTAGTGACTACCTTCAGTGATATCGCGGCCTTGTGTGAGCACGCCTTAGTAAGCCCCCCAGACGGGCTGATATTTGATAAATCTGAAAAATCGTCGCTAGGTAATAAGCTTGACCTTGTAAGCAAAAGCTTACGAGAGAATGGGCTAGGTGATATACCGCTTATCGTCATAAGCCCCAATGACGATTTTAATGAAAAGCTCCTCGCAGCAAGAAATGGAGTTGCGTCATTCTTAGCAAAACCCGTCAGCATCCCCGACTTGGAGTCAAGCTTAGACTACGTGCTGCAGCAGAATCTGCGCTCTCCTTATCGAGTCCTTCTTGTCGACGATGACGCCTACACTCTAGAGCATCACCGATTGATGCTTGAGCGCTGGGGGATCGTCGCCAGAACGCTTGTCGACCCAGCACAAACCCTGGAGCTTATAGACGAATTTCATCCCGACTTATTAATCTTTGACCTACACATGCCGCTTTGTACAGGCATAGAGTTAGCCGAAGTCGTGCGCTATCACACACAACTTGTGCACATCCCGATTATCTTCCTCTCTAGTGAACGTAATGAGAGTCGTCAACTTGTTGCAATGATGACAGGTGGAGATGATTTTATTGTAAAGCCCGTTGTGGAAGACAATTTCGTGACGACGATAAAAAGCCGAGCCCAACGCGCCCGGAAACTTGCCGAGTTGATGACCCGAGACAGCCTAACGGGATTGCTGAAGCACACCGAAATAAAAGAACGTCTTAGTTACGAATTTGCTCGAGCACAGCGTCAACAGAGCGTCGTGAGCGTTGCGATGATTGATATCGACCACTTCAAGAAAGTGAATGACACCTATGGCCACCAAACCGGCGATGTGGTTATCGCCACTCTCGCACATTTAATCAAGCGAGGCCTGCGCACTACCGATCTTGTCGGTCGCTATGGCGGCGAAGAATACATGGTAGTTCTGCCCGACACCGATACCGACAACGCGCTTACAAAGCTAAACTTGCTACGTGTAGAGTTTGAAAAAATAGTATTCCGTCACAAAGATGAAGAGTTCACTTGTAGTTTTAGCGGCGGGGTGTGCTCTTCAGATCTAGTGAATAATGTCGACGATTTTGTCGAGCAGTCAGACAGAGCGCTTTACAGCGCAAAAGAGCAAGGTCGCAATCAAATTATCGCCGCCAATAATTCGTAGAATCACAATGAGTCCTCAGTACAATGGCACGATCGAAAAGTAGCAATCGTTGGCTAGAAGAACACGTCAACGACCCTTATGTTAAAAAAGCGCAAGTCGACGGTTACCGCTCTCGCGCCAGTTACAAACTATTAGAGCTTATTGAGAAAGATAAATTAGTGAAGCCTGGCATGATAGTACTAGACCTTGGCTCGACTCCAGGCGGTTGGTCGCAGGTGGTAGCCCCGTTGGTGGGCCGTCACGGCAAAACAATCGCCTCCGATATTCTGCCAATGGCGCCGATTAACGACGTTATTTTTATCGAGGGAGATTTCACAGAGCAAACCGTGTTCGACCAGATCTTAGCGGCTTTAAACGAGGAAAAAGTCGACTTTGTCATGTCGGACATGGCGCCCAACATCAGTGGAGTGGACGCCGCGGACCAGGCCTCTTCCATCTACTTAGTAGAGCTCGCCTTGGATATGGCAAGAACCGTGCTCAAACCAGGCGCCAACTTTGCTACAAAAGTTTTTCACGGAGAAGGCTATGATCAATATCTAAAAGAGGTGCGTAGCAGTTTTCAGAAGGTAGTAGTGCGCAAACCCGAAGCCTCTCGATCTCGCTCGCGCGAGGTCTATATCGTTGGCAAAGGTTTCAAAGCATAAGCTCTATTGGCGCGCCTTGCGTTTGTTGCGCTCGCTAAGGTCGAGAAACTCTTTCAAGGCGGTCTCTGCCCATACATTCGCTTCCGCTTCGTTCGCGAAACCATCTTGGGCTTTAGACACCACCGTGCGCTTAGACGTTGCTCGGCGCATGATTTGCGCACTCCACAGGCCGCTAGCAGAATCCTGCTCCACGTGACTAGTGTATTTTTTCGCTGCCGCCATAAGTGCTCCTAGTGATTTTTGAGTATGATTGCAAAATTGGGCGCTACTTATACCCGATGCCGCCGCCACTGGCCAGTCTAATTGGCAAAAACTGCGCCTTCCGTTTCGAATTACTTTGGTGTCTACTGTTTGCAAAACTAAGCCCATACGAGCTCTCAATGTCGACAATCAAGCAATACACCCCCAAGACGGCCGTAGCGGTCGTAGTGGCCAACATGGTGGGAACCGGAGTTTTTACTAGTATTGGCTTTCAGATTGTCGATATCAAGTCGACCTTCGTATTGCTGATGCTTTGGTTAGTAGGTGGCATTGCCGCGCTGTGTGGAGCGCTAACTTACGCCGAACTCGCAAGCCGGCTACCGCGTTCTGGCGGCGAATATAACTTTCTCAGTAGGATATATCACCCCGCTGTCGGTTTCGTTTCTGGCTGGGTATCGTTGACGGTGGGGTTTGCTGCCCCTACGGCTCTGGCGGCTATGACGTTTGCCGCCTATTTTGACTCAGCGCTTGGAGCGGCAATCCCTATCAACCGCACGATTGCGGCACTCGTTCTGGTTGTGACCATTACCTTTGTGCATGGCCGCAACCATGCTGCCAGCGGCGGCCTGCAGAACTGGTTCACCATTATCAAAGTGTTATTAATCACACTGTTTGTAGTCGCTGTTAGCGGCTCGGTAACCGTGCCCCAATCAGTAGCCCTGCTCCCAAGCGAAGGCGATGGCGCCTTGCTGGCCTCCAGTGCTTTTGCCGTCTCCCTGATCTACGTGAACTATGCCTATACCGGCTGGAATGCTGCCACCTACATCACTGGAGAGATTGAGAATCCCGAACGCTCTGTCCCTTTGGTCTTAATTGGCGGCACGCTAATCGTCATTGTGTTGTATATGGCGCTCAATGCGAGCTTTCTCTATGCCGTTCCCCTTGCCGAGCTAGAAGGAAAAATTGAAGTCGGCGTCATAGTCGCCGAACATACTTTCGGCCCAGTCGGCGCCATGGTGATGGGAGGGCTGCTTTCCTTATTACTGATCTCTACAGTCAGCGCTATGTTGATGGCAGGGCCGCGCGTCTTGCAGGTCATGGGGGAAGACTTCCGTCTATTCCGAGCCCTCGCAGTGAAGAATGCCGGCGGGGTCCCACGCACAGCAATTTACACACAAGGCGCGCTTGCAGCGCTGTTCATCGTCACCTCAACTTTCGACTCGGTTCTGGTATTCTCAGGTTTTATTCTTGGCCTAAGCTCATTGGCAACCGTTCTAGGCGTGTTTGTTTTACGTTATAAACAAGGCAAGGTGGGTGACGGCAGTGCTGATAGCTATCGCACTTGGGCCTATCCCTTACCGCCTCTACTTTATAGCACCATTATGCTTTGGACCTTGTGGTTCATTTCAGTCAACCGGCCACAAGAAGCATCTGTCGCCGGCGCCGTTATCGTTGTCGGTGTACTTTGTTATTGGCTAACTGAGAAACTATCATCGCAGAGTGAATCTACGAAAACCTAGTAAGCCATTTAAGAAGGAGTTTGACATGTCGCGCTGGATCGAAGTCGATGAAAATATCCATCAATACATTAGTGAACACCTACCAGCGGAGCCAGAAGTGCTACAAGCACTCCATGAGCGCACCGCCAATATGGAAGGTGCAGGTATGCAAATCTCGCACGAACAGGCACAGTTTATGCGCGTATTGTTGCAATCACTGAAAGCGAAAAACACAATCGAAATTGGCGTATATACTGGCTATAGCACGCTAATCACAGCCCAGTGCCTGCCCGAAGATGGTCGAGTCATCGCCTGTGACATTAGTGACGAGTGGACATCCATAGCCAAACCCTTTTGGCAAAAGGCAGGCCAGGACTCTAAGATTGATTTACGCCTTGCACCCGCCGCGCAAACCATGAAGTCACTTATCGCAGAGGGTCGCAATGGCAGTTTTGATTTTGTCTTTATTGACGCAGATAAAACCGGCTATGACGAGTATTATGAACTGGCCCTAGAACTTTTACGCCCAGGTGGCTTGATCGCCTTAGACAATTGCCTTTGGGGTGGCAAAGTGGCCGATACGAATAATCGCGAAGAGGACACCCTTGCACTAAAAACGCTTAACAAAAAGATCGCTAGCGACTCACGCGTTATTGCCTATTTAGCCCCCGTTGGCGATGGCCTCTACCTCGCTAGTAAATGCTAAGTCGCGCAGCATCAACCTACCAAGTGTATTCGATGCTGCCTAACACACGATGCTTGTTATAGTCATATATGGAGAAATTATCTCGCTGCTCCGTGAATTGATATAAAGCTTTAAGGCGCCAATGGGATGAAAGGCGATAGCTTATATCGGCATTTAGTTTTACTTGCGAGTTCTCGCGCTGCTGTTCTTTAATGCTCCCATCGACATCCCGCAAACGGTTCTTGTCACCGTACTGACTGTCAATATATTCGGCAGCAATCCCTGTGCTTAGCGCCTGACTCGCCTGCCAACGCATCTCCATACGCAGTGCTTGGCGTTGTGGAGAGTAACTAGCAAATGCCCCTCCGCGCTGCTGGTCTTGTCGCTCGTTTTGCTCGACTCGATAGCGGCTACGAATAGTCACTTCAGCAAACTTCTTTTCCCATTTTAGCTCTATCGCTTGTTGATCTCCGTCAATCTGTTGAAAGCGCTCGGCGGCATTAAACTGCGCGGCACTGACATTTAGGCTCATAAGCCCAAAGGCATAATCCCGAGAAACACCTAAGGATACTTGCAGCTGATCGGCGACATCTTCTGCAGCAAGTGAGGTGTGAGTTGCACGCACCCCTCCCTCTACCTGAAAGCGGCCTACAGGCTTACTATAGACACTGCCGAAGCCGACAACACTGCTATCCAAATTGTCGAAAGTGTTAAACGCCCGATCAAACCCCAGAGCATAGAAACGCAAACCATTGCGCTGCGATCCGCTCGCCTGCCATTGCCCATATAGCAACACCTCATGAAAGCTATCCTTAGCGCTTTTGCGGCTCTCCAGTAACTCATCAGCAAGACTAGTCGCATTAGAATCTTCGCCGCCACTTAGGGAGACCACAGCTGTAAAGCGTTTGCTTGGCGCATTAGTGGTTCTTGTGGCTTGCTGCGATTGCAAACGCTGTAGTTTCTCTTGCGCCAAAGTGCGAACCTTTTCGTTCTCTTGTTGCTGCGCCGATAAGCGAAAATACTCTATCGCCGCCTCTGTGTTCGCTGTAGCTTGCGCCACTAAAGCTAAGTTGTAGCGAACCAGCACCTGCCATTGAGATTTTCCTACTAAAGCCTCAAAACGCTCCCTTGCCTCGTCATATCGCCCAAGCCGATACAGGCTCACAGCAATATTATATTGCAATGATTCAGCGGTACTGCCAGCCCGTTCCGCTTCTTCAAAAGCCGCAAGTGCGGCCTGATAATCCCCGGATCTAAAAGCCTCAATACCAGCACTGTTTTGCTGTCCGTTTGCATTTATTGCCGCGCACAGTATCGCGACGCTCATTGCGGTTTTAAACTTCGATTTCATGCTGAATCCTCCCTTGCAGTGTGCGATGCCTAAAATTAAGGGACTGGTAGGTCCGAAATATCATCGGCAATGTCATCCAGCGCATCTTGCACTGGCACATCATTCAAGGGTGGGTCTAGCAAATCATCCGGTGGGCTTAGCTCTATTTCGTTAAGCAAGTCATCAGCGATCACGCTATCTGTTTGATCGATCTCTGGTGCCAAGTTATCCACTATCGCGTCAATCTCTATAACCGAATCGGTAAGGCTGTTAACAGTTCCAATGCCATCATCTTGGGTTGATAGTGAATCAACGATATCTAGGGTGTCTTGCAAAGAGTCTTGCAATGGTAAGTCTGGATTAAGTACATCGACAATCTCGCCTGGAATCTCGACAACCGGGTCTAGAGCATCATCCACTGCAGTTGTACCGTCTATACTGACTGCCTCGACAATTCTATCTGTCAAGATCAAGCTAGTATCATCAGCTAACGTAGTGGCGGCATCAATTTCAATTTGGATGTCGCTGTCTTGTATTGTTTGCGGAGGCACCACAGCGCTATTGAGAGAGTCGAAATCGGGCAAAGGTAAACGATTTATAAAACCTACAGGCGTTTCATTCTCTTCCATCACTCTGATGGTAATGTCGAGTTCGTTCTCTACTACAGCCTGGGCAAACACATCTGTACACATGGCGCTAAGACTAATAGTCGATATCGCCAGAGTTAAATTCAATCTTTTAGCTGGTTTCATAATGATCTCCTGATCGGCACCCTGTTTCCCTGCACTCAATCCAATACAACGCTTCAGGTAGCAACATCCCAGAGCGAAGCCGCTAGGCTCCGCTCTGGGTATACAATTACCAATTACTAGTTAGGTTACCGGTAAGCTCTGTGACGCTTTCAACACTCGCCTCAAGTGCTCCGCTTTGCTGAGCCATTTCAGAGGCCTCTTCAGAGGCTTCACTAGAAACCTCACTAGCAAGCTCTGCGGCCAGTTGCGCACCGACATCAACCTCAATTGCGTTGCTGGCACTTTCAGCAGCCTCTGTTGCACTGTGCACGTTAGTATCAACGAAGGCATCGACATTGGCCGCTACATCGCCACCAAAACTAACCGCTTGTTCACCGCTGCTAGTCATCGCCTCTTCGGCATCTCTCTGCGACGATTGGCTTTGCATGCTCGCATCTACTACTGTTGCCACAGCAGCGTTGGCATCAACACTAGTTTCCTCATCAGCATCAGACACCGCAACCGCATTGACTATGGTGTTTGTTGTTGACTCGACGCTCAACTCCTGGCGATTCTCGGCAAGCATTTCTTCACTCGCTTGCCCTGTCTGCTTGGCATTCGAACTGCTATCAGCGGAAATTTGTGCAGCTAGCTCGGCACTCGAAGCAACCATCGCCTCACTTGAGCCTGCAAGAGCATCTACGATTTCGCCCCGATTGACACTGACTGACGCGTCAGCATTGGCTGATGCTTCGACCAATGCATTAATTTGCGAAGCCGACTGTGCTGACGCCCCTGCACCGTAAATACACCCAGCAGCGAAAAGCATCGACAAGGCAGTATTAGTGAATAGACCAGTGTTTTTTCCTGTTTTGAAGTTATGCATGTTTAAATCCTCTTTAAGTAATTGCTCCATTTTTGCACCTTAGATAATAAAAGCGACTTGCTCCGTTCTAGGTACAGCTTCCACACTCAACAGCATTTGCTTACGCGCGCCGCCAGACTCTACTTCAACGACAATGCTGCCATTCTCACTTCCACTTAATTGCACCGGCAAAGACAATTGATTGTTGCCTGCGGCTATCGAAGTTTCCCAGCGAATTGTGCTGCGTTCTGGATATCCTTCCAAACTTACATGCTCATCCATTTGCAAAGTGATAAAGGCATTTTCAATTGCTTGCCCACTCACCATCAACAAATCCACTAGGCGCACTTCTTGTGGTGCTACTGCAACAACTGCCACACTTCCTTGTGTCGCGGTGTCTTGTTCAGGAAGCGTGAACACTAAGCCAACTGCTAGTAGAACGCTTGCTGCTGTTGCCAGCATCCAGTTCTTCGCTGTAGTCGGCTTTGTGTTCTGGTCATCCTTGACCTGCCATGCCTGCTGTAGCGCCCTATCTGCGAATCCTTCGCTTGGCCCTACTATCGGGAGTTGTCCTAGCAGGGTTTTAAACTGCAAGTCTTCAACATACTCTCGGCAGTGCGCACACTCATCAATATGCTGACGAAGTGAAATAGAGGCCTTGTCCTTAAGCGCCTTAACACCTAGTTCATTCATCTGCTGTTTGGCTTGCGTGCATTGCATGCTTACTCTCCTTTGCTCACTAACACGGAGCAACTACTCAAAAGGTTCCATCAATAATGATATTTTTTAATTTAATTCTCGCCCGATGTAAGCGCGACTTAACAGTTCCGATACTTTCTCCAATAATTTCAGACACTTCGCTTGTTGAATAGCCCTCGCCATCGTGCAAAAGCACAATGTCGCGATGTTTCTCATCAAGTGTATTTAGGGCGGCACTTAGCGCTTGGCTATCAATCATTTGCGCAATTTCATCCCGAAAGTCCGGATGCGTATCGCTAAAGGATTCCTCTGCGTCCTGATTGAGCATGGAGGCTTCTGAGCGAATAGGGGAGCTTTTCTGACTTCTATGCAGGTCTACAAAACGTCGGTACACGCATTTGATCAGCCAAGGACGGAGCTGCTCTAGCGTTTCCATTTCCTCCACTCGGTCGATCAGTTTGATCAACACATCCTGCACGATGTCTTCGGCATCTGCCTCTGTACCAACCCAGCGATAAGCCATGCGATACATCAGGTCGATATGCGGACGTAGCAACGCATTAAAACGTTGCTGTTGCGATTGTTTGCTGCGGAAAATACTAACAAGCTTACCCAGGGCTAACTCCTACTGAATTTATGACTGTTGTGCAAATAGGCAAAATTGTCTGACTTAGAGACTTCGACAACTTTAGAGATTTATTCAGAAAATTTTGAACGACTGGCTTTAAGAAGCTTGAGTATATCTTTCTTGGTAACAATTCCTTCGACCTGATTCTCACTATTGACAATTGGTATACAAGATATGTTCTGACTCAGAAAGAGATCAACCGCATCGAACATATTATTGGTTTTGCGTAGCGTCAAAGGCTTGCGTGTCATAAAGGTGTGCACGAGGCGATTCATCGCTTGCACATCTTTATGCGTCTCCAATGGCGTCCCGAAGGTTGGACTGATCACGCGATACACATCGCGATCAGAGATAATCCCAATCAATTTATTATGTTCAACTACAAGAACGTGATTGAACCTTGCGCTGTCAAAGATCCCTTTCACCACCTTCAAGTTATCGTCAAGCTCCACAGTAACGACGGGAAAACTCATAATTTTATCGAGAGTCATACTAGCTCCATTTGCGCAAACATTAGTCCAATTACGCGCCCCCATGAATATTGCCTATCGCCGCAACAAAATCCAGTCAAAACGGTCTGTTATGCTAAGCTCGGCTGAAATTATCACTATGACTTAGCATTTCAGGGAATAGACTCATGGATAGCATTAGACTTCAATTTACTAGGATTGCCGCCGCACTAGGGGTGATCTTGCTCAGCATTAGCACCCTGCAAGCACAAGCGCAGGAGTTTATTTGGGCTCCCAACATCAGTGTCGGCGAGGAACTCCCGCCCTTTAGTGCACAGGACCAAGATGGCATACGCCATGAATTTGCCGATCTTGTCGGTGACAAAGGGCTTATCGTGGTCATGAGCCGCTCCTTTGCTTGGTGCCCGTACTGTATTCGCCAATTGCAGCAATTGGTCGATGCAAAAGCACAATTTGAGGCGCTCGGCTTCAACGTGACAACGATGACCTATGACCCAGTCGCCACACTCAAAGAAGCCGAAGAGGAATATGAGATTACCTTCCCTATGTTGTATGACGAGAACAGTGCCTTTATTAATGCGCTTGGCATTCTCAATACACAGTATGAGCCAGGGCACCGCGCTTACGGCATCCCCTACCCTGGAATATTTGTAGTCGATGCACAAGGCATTATCAGAGCGAAACTAGCCGAAGAAGACTATCGTGAACGCCCTGACTTCAGTCTCGTCTTAGAAGAAGCCGAGAAAATCTAATGCGGCACAAGCTAAATGCAGCTACTGTTCATTTAGATCCCAGTTATAAGGCAGGTTGGCGCGCAAATTAATGCGCGCTGGCAGGTCACGGTAACGGCGCACAAAGGCCTCTACGCCACCCGTTGCTTCAAAATCCTCTTCAAACCAATCGAAAATTTGTGAAACTCGAACTCGTTGACCGTCTAACAGCAAGCCTTTACTGTCGTTGAATAAAAACGACTGTGTCTGGCTCTCAAGTTGTTGCTCGATCTTCTCGGCACTGTAAGCCTCTGGGCGCAAGTTTGGGCAACTCAAAGAAGCACAAACAATTGCAAAATGAATTCTTGGCTCCCCTAGCTTGCGTAGCACTTCATGCTCAATATCATCGAGCGAGTATGCCTTTCCTTCTATGGTTCCCGCCGGCCGGCCCCAAACTGGGGAGAAGAACGAGCCGATATCACGAATACTGTCTACAGGATAATGCTCGATGACCATTTTAATTGCATAGACATTGTAGGCATTGATGTAGAATGAAAGCTGCTCCGCACGACTACTTAAGCTTTCTACTGGAAAATTTTCAATTTGAGTAATTATTTGCGGATAACGAGGGTCTTGAGAAAAGCCTCTATAATCGACGGCATTCAGCATTACCCCCTGTCGTTCGACTGGTGCGACATATTGCGCCAGAACGTCGTCTAGTAACTGCCAATTTTGTGCCTGTGTGCTTACTGGCACAAACAACAGGCTCGCCATGAGCAAGATGTAGCTAAGCGCACTAGCACCTAGGGTATCGCTGAATATTGGAGAAATAGGCATATTGACTCCTGTAGGCTTAAACGCCTTTATTGAATACACCCGTATAAGACAGACGGTTCACTCCTATGTTACATAAAGAGAAAGATGAAGAAGATATCGACGCTCTCCGCAGCGGTGACAAAGCAGCATTCACACGACTGGTGCAACGCTATCACCGTCCAATGCTCGTTATAGCCAGAGCAATTACCTCTGATGTTTGGGCCGAGGAAGTTCTACAAGAAGCCTGGGTCTCAATACACCGTGCACTGCCTCGCTTCGAGGGTCGATCTAGCCTACAGACTTGGCTGTACACCATCGTGCGCAATGAAGCTCGCACCAAACTCAGCAAAGAATCCCGATTTGTGTCACTCGAGAGTACTATTGGCAGCCACGAAGACACCATCGAGTCCTTAAATATGCAATTCAAAAAGGACGGCCACTGGCAAAACTCTCCCGCCAATTGGCACACAGACTCCCCTCTGCAACTCCTAGAACAGACCCAATTGCGCCACTGCATCGACAAGACCTTAAGTACGCTAAGCGCCGACCAATGTGCCGTATTTACGATGCGGGACCTGCAACAAATGGACTTACAGGAGATCTGTAACATTCTTGAGTTAAGTAACTCTAATGTACGAGTGCTATTACACCGTGCCAGGCTAGGTTTGATGCAAGTAATAGATCGCTATCAGGAGACAGGAACATGTTGAGTTGTCGTGATTTGGCCGAAAAGGCGAGCGACCACATAGAGAAAAAACTGACGTTTCGTCAGGCAGTGAGCTATCGGTTGCATTTACTGCTTTGCGGCTATTGCCGCAAATTCGTTCGCCATCTAAAAACTACCATTGAGCTGAGCAATAATCTGCCAGAACCCGAACCACTCAGCCCTACTGAGGCTGAAAAGATTGCCACACAGACCTTCGACAAAGCCGATCAGGACTAGTCTCTCGTTAACACTAAGGCCGGCATTGAAAACCCGGCCTCGATACTAACAACCAAAACAAGGACATTATGATCTGCTCTCCCACTTTTTTCGCAAAAAAGCATCCACTTGCACTCGTTTGTAGCGTTCTTTTTTGCCCGCTAAGCGCGCAGGACTCGTTCGGCCAAGAAAATGATCCAATAGACACCATTGTCGTCACGGGCAGCCGTAGCTTGGAACGCTCTATTTTAGAATCTCCAGTCCCAATCGACACTTTTACTGCTCAAGAGGTACTGGAATCGGGAGCCCTTGCAGGCGAATTGGGCGAGGCTCTCGCGACGTTAGTGCCATCGTTCAACTTTTTAAGACAGTCCAATTCTGGCACCTCAGACCATGTTAGAGCGGGCCAATTGCGGGGCATGAGCCCTGACCAGATGTTGGTACTAATCAATGGCAAGCGGCGCCATACATCCGCAGTGGTAAATAGCGAAACCAAGATTGGCCGCGGCACAGCCGCAGTCGACTTCAACACAATCCCCTTGAATGCGATTAATCATATCGAAGTCTTACGAGACGGCGCAGGCGCACAGTATGGCTCCGATGCGATCTCTGGTGTGGTGAATTTAATACTAGACAGGGAGTCGGTGCGGCCAGAGTTCAATATTAGCTACGGCGCCCATGTCACAGACTTTGAGGCAGTGGGCGAGCGAATTACCGATGGGCAAACTTTGTTATTCGATGGCACGACTGGCTTCGACATAGGCTCTAACGGTTTTCTCAATGCCGGCTTTGATCTAAAACAACGCAAGCCCACCAATCGTGCCGGTTTCGATCAACTGCCTTTTTTCTACCCGGCAACGCCAGCCAATTTGGCTGTACAGGGGCAACGCAATTACGCCAAAGGCGATCCAGACGTGCAGGATGCCAACGTGTGGTTTAACTCGGAGCAATCACTAGGGTCTAGTATTATTTACGCGTTTGCCACTCTCGGCAGACGAGAAACCCAGGGCGCGACCTTCTTTCGCTACCCAGATGAATCTCGCAATATTACGAGCATTTATTCCAATGGTTACTTGCCAGTGACCGTCGGCGAGAATCACGATCACAGTTTAACTGCCGGCATTAGTAGTCGCATACAACAATGGACACTGGACAACAGTGCCACTTTTGGCGGTAATCGTTTCTCCTATGGCGCGAAGCACTCTCTGAATGCCTCCCTAGGCAGCGCAAGCCCAACGCAGTTTGACTCAGGAGAGTATTTACTTGATCAAGTGACTATCAACTCCGACCTTTCGCGCATCGATCCTTATGATACGGCAGTAGGCACTTTATTTGTGGCCGCCGGTTTCGAGTATCGCAAAGAACGCTTTCAGACAAAATTAGGCGATGCCAGTTCTTGGCAAGCGGGTAGCTTTGATGGCGACATTGGCGCTCAGGGAGCGATAGGTTTATCCCCGAGCGACATCAGTAAAGAGAAACGCGAAGTGTACAGCGCCTATATCAACATCTCCGATCAAGTGAGCGAGCGTCTTTTGATTGACACCGCGGCTAGATTCGAACATTACAGCGATTTCGGCGACGAACTCACCGGCAAGGCAAGCTTCTTCTACGAGCTTAACTCTAGTTACGGATTGCGCGGAGCGATATCCAACAGCCTGCGCGCACCCTCTTTGAGCCAGATAGGTTTTTCCGACCGCAGCACGAATTTTGGCGACAACCGCAGCCTCGTCAACACCGTCACCTTGCGCGTCGCCAATCCAGTGGCTCAATCACTTGGCGCACAAGCCCTGAGACCGGAGACTTCGCTCAATAAAAGCGTGGGCATCACGGCGCAGCTTGGCAACAGCGTCTCCTTCACGCTCGACGCATTTCGCATCGACGTTGATGACAGAATCACTCTCTCAGACCGACTATTTGGGCAAGCCTTGGTAGATTTTGTCGCAGCCCAAAGCGGTGGCGAAGGCATCGAATCCGTACGTTTCTTTACCAATGCGATCGACACCAAAACCACCGGCCTCGACTTCACAATGACCCATGAGCGCCCGGTGCTCGCAGGAGAGTTAGCACTCACATTCGGCTATAGCTATGCGAAGACCACGATCGAAAACATTGCGCAAACGCCCGCTCAATTAAGTAATCTTGATAGCAGTTTTTTACTGATTGGGGTTGAGGAGATCAACACCATCGAAGAGTCCGCACCTAGACAGAAGGCAAGCCTACTTAGTAAATGGAGTAAACGCGATTTCAGTTTGATTAACCGCATCCATTATTTTGGCAGCGTTGTCAGAGTCTTTAATTTCGGTGGTGGGTTCGAACCGCGCCAGCGCTATGGCTCCGAAGTGTCGGTAGATTTAGAGGCTAACTGGCAGATGAGCAACACTCTCACTGTCACATTTGGCGTGAACAATCTATTGGATGAATACGCTGATCTTTCCAGTGCCGATATCAATTATTTTGGCAATCTACCCCATGACGTGTTGTCACCTGTTGGAGATAGCGGGCGCTATTTTTATAGCAGCATGAACATGCGTTTTTAATGGTCAAGAGGCAAGCATGTGAAAACAAAAAGAAGCACCTCTTATTTTGAGTTCTGGCCATCCTGGATAATTTATTCTCCAGTCGTATTGCAGTGGTTATGGCTTAGCTTACGGTACCGCTCCTTAACCCTGCCACTAATCGCTAACCCCGACATTCCCCTTGCTGGGATGGTCGGAGGATCGAAACATCAACTTATGGCGCAGGCCAGCGGGGCCTGCAAAGAAGCCTTGCTGCCTTGGGTAGCGCACACTAAATCCGCGGCTGCGCTTGCTCAACAGCTCGACGAGCTCCTAACGGCAGTACAGGCACAGAACATTCACCTTCCCTTTGTCTGCAAGCCCGACATGGGCTGTCGCGGCGCCGGCGTTAAATTAATCCACAACAAAGAACAACTGGCAGATGTACTTAAGGCTTATCCCGTCGGAGCGGTACTTGTTTGCCAGCGGCTTGCACAGTTTGAACCAGAGGTGGGCGTTTTCTATGTGCGTCACCCTGACAAGCCGCAGGGTAAGATCGAATCATTGACCATCAAACATACCCCATTTGTGACCGGCGATGGGCACCACACTATCGGTGAGTTAGTTGCGCTGGATGTACGCGCTGGACAACTATTGCACCTCTATCAAGACCGAAATCTGCAACAATGGAATACCGTGTTGCCAGCAGGCACTACCCATAAGCTTCTATTCTCTGCAAGCCATTGCAGGGGCGCCGTGTTCGAAGACGCCCGCTCACTGATTACTCCTGAGTTAACTACGCGACTCAATGAGATTATGTCCTGCCTCCCTAACTTCTACTATGGTCGACTCGACGTGAAATTCAAAGACATAGAGTCTTTGCAAAAAGGCAAATCGCTAGAGATTGTCGAGATCAATGGGGCAAGCTCGGAGTCCATACATATCTGGGACAAAGACGCCAAACTAAGCGACGCCATTAAAACCCTTCTATGGCAGTATCGCACTCTATTCAAAATTGGCGCGTTTCATCGCAATGCAGGGCTCACCCCTCCTGGTATTCGTAAGCTTATTTCGCACTGGCAGTTAGAGCGACAACTCACTCGCTTCTATCCGGAGACAGACTGATATGAGCAGTAATCCTTTAGCATTGACAGGGCTCTCGACTCCGCTACGTTTTGTCATCAACAAGCTGTCAGCACTGGAAGTTCTCAAGGCCTGGTACGATGATTGGCTGGAGTCGCCCAAGGGAGACGCCGCCAGTTTCCTAGACTTTACTCTTGCCAAGGTTGGTGCACAGTTTTCTGTCAGCAACCCAGAGGCTCTAGCGCAGATCCCAAGCGACAAACCACTGATCATAGTTTCCAACCACCCGCTTGGGGCATTGGAAGGCATGCTTCTGAGCCGCCTGCTTTTGCACCACCGCCCCGACCTCAAGGTGCTCACCAATGAGTTATTACTTAGCTTCAAAGAGTTCAATGAGTTATTCATCGGTGTAGACGTCTTAAACCCCGATAAACAGCAGATGAATGCGCGCGGCATGATGCAGGCAAGCAGACATCTCGCCAAAGGTGGAGCCCTCCTTATTTTTCCATCGGGGACTGTGTCGGTCCTCGATGTAAAATCATGGTCGATTCGAGACGCACCATGGAAGTCCATCGTCGGTCGCTTGGCATTGAAGTACAAGGCGATGTGTCTACCGGTACACATCGAAGGGCGTAATAGCTGGGCTTTCTATTGCTCGGGCCTGATCCACAAGCGCTTACGCACACTATTATTACCTCGCGCAATGCTAGGCCAGCATCGCAAAAGCGTCACGGCCAATATTGGGCAGTCTATAAATTTCGCAGAAACTAGTCTCGATACTCCCGACACGGCAACAGAGTATTTGCGCCTAGCCTGTGAGTTACTGGCCAAGAACAACACCTCTAGCGACGAGCTTGCAGCACAGCAAATTGCCCACCGCACGAGCGGTGACTCAGCGCGGCTCGCCGCGCAGTTCGCCACCTTGACTAAACAACGAGTCGCGCAACAAGGCGCACTAGAGGTGTATAACGCTCCCTATGCCAAACTCGGTTGCATAGCCGAACAGCTAGCCCTAGTGCGTGAGCGCACGTTTAGGGCCGTCGGCGAAGGCACCGGCTTAGACATGGATGCCGATCGCTTTGACCCGCTCTATCGCCACATCCTGGTTTGGGATAAAGAAAAGCAACAGATCGCGGGCGGCTATCGCGTCACTAGGGTCAGCAGCATGCTGAAAAAACACAACGTGAAGAGCCTGTATAGCAACTCTCTATTCCACTATGACGAACGTTTCATTAGCGCCCTTGGCGGCGCCATTGAAGTGGGGCGCTCTTTCGTATGTGCTGCCTATCAAGCAGATTCGCGCACCTTAGATTTACTGTGGCGCGGCTTAGGCAATATGATAGTGCGGCACCCAGATTGTCATACACTGTTTGGCTGCGTTAGCATCTCTAGTGCTTATTCACCCCTATTGCGTGCGGTGCTCAGCGAAAGCTTCCTCGCTAGCCATAGCGCTCCGGCACAGATGCGCACACTCGTCAAACCAGTGTCACCGTTTCGCTACAGCGCCAAATTTTGGAATATCGACACCATCAATGCACTAGGCAGCATGGCCGCTATCAATAAACTATTGGGCAGTTCAAGGAGCGTGCACCGAGTACCGGTATTGATTCGCCATTATCTGGCTTTGAATGGTAAGTTCATCGACTTTTCCGTCAACCGTGGTTTTAACAAATCACTCGACGGCCTGATCTTGGTCGACCTACGTAACGCACCGGCGCGCTATCTACGCCGCTATCTCGGCAATGAAGGGGCACAAGAATTCACTCAACGCTGGAGTCATATCTCATGATACGCACAGCTCTTAGCCAGGCATTAACCCAATGCACGGCCATCCTTAATGAACTGGAAAAACTGCCACGTTCGCTCGCCGATAGCCTGTTTATCGAGGCGAATGTTGGGCGCCACATGCGTCACGTACTCGACCATGTACTGGCCCTTAAAGAGGCCTGCACCACAGAGCTCGTTGATTACGATAAGCGCCATCGCGGCAATGCAGTTGAAACAGATCGTTTGCTAGCAAGCCAGCAGTTTTCTGTGCTCAATCTATGGCTGCAAACAGAGGATCTCGATGATCGAGCCCTCATAGTGGCCTCTGAGATCGATGGCGAGAAAAGCCATCGCATGAGGTTTGAGTCTAATTTGAATCGCGAAATTCTCTACATTATTAACCACACCATTCATCATGCTGCGCATATCAAACTGGCTTTGAGCAATTTCGGCATTGCGCTACCCGATCACATCGGGATCGCCCCTGGCACTGCCAGTTTCAATCGCAGTTTGCGAAGCAATGCGGAATCGCAATGTGCACATTAACGGTATTTCCAAGCGCTCATGGACACATCGTGACTATGAACCGCGACGAGGCGAATGATCGTGCCGAGGCTGGCGAACACCTCAAATTCAATGGCCAGCAACTCGAACAATGGTGGCCTATCGATAGTGTGTCATCCGGCACCTGGTTTGGCTTGCGAGGAGATGGATTAGTGGCCGCCTTGTTGAACCGTTACCAGGGCCGTAGTGCCTCCCCAATCACAAGCCGGGGCATTATCATTCCCACATTGTTTGCCGAGGCGCACAACGACTCTCTAGAGTGGATGATGAAACAGAACTGGGAGAAATTTGCGTCTTTTGACTTGGTACTGGTGCACAACAATGCCATCGCGCAATGCAGTTGGGACGATGGGCAACTACAGATTCATGAACACGCAAGGCACTCGCCATTTTTCTTGAGTTCCTCGTCTTTCGAATATGAGGAAAGTATGAGCGTGCGCCGGGCTGCCTTCGAGCGCTTCATTCAAGAGGCCGATGCATCCGACCCCCAAATGATACTAGAGGGCTTGCATCGAAAAGAAGACTTAGACAATCCTACTTTAAGTTTTATCATGCGTCGCCCTGGGCGGCGCACGAAAAGCATCGCGCAAGCCATAGCGACATCTCAATCGCCATGGCATCGCTATATTCCGTTAAATTAAGAGCCGAAACGGTAACGCAGCTTCACGACCACCGTGTCTACGATCGGCTCTTCCCACGCTTCTACTAACAAGTTTCCATAGTCATCAAACTGCGAACCGGGCAGGTTCGAACCACGTGTGTAGACGACAAAAAGGTCTGATAATGGAGCGATCTCCCAGCGATAGCGCGCTTGGAAAGTCATACGGCTAATGACGAAGTCATCGGCAGTCACTGTGGGCTTGTCGATCACCTTCAGTGTGTCCAGATCATTCGGGTTGACTGCTAGGAAGCGATCTTCGAATGCTTTCAGGCCGGTCCACTGCATGCTGAAACGCAGTTGCTGCTTTGCCGACAAGAAATAATCCATAGTCAATTTCGGCGCCCATTGCGTCGCTTCAAAACTCGTGTAGTTGCCTGGGCTCTGGTACACCAACAGCGCCTCACGATCTGTGTAGCTGACATCGAATAGCAGTGAGAAATTATCAACGGGACGGTAGGTAATCCCTGTAGATACTGTTAGGGATTTAGAACCAAGGTCTTCTTGCCCTGCGTTAATGCCGAACTCAGGGGAGAGCTTTTTACTTGGGTCATCGTTCCAACTTAGATTAATCGCCCAACGCTCAGGAATTCTAAAATCCCCTGTGCCACGGCCCAGTCGGTCATCAATGCGAGGCGGGTAATAACGCAAGCTAGTGCTGAAGGCACTGTTATTCAGATAGGTGTATTTGCGAGTCAAAAACAGCGCCAAACGCGTCGCTTGTCCGGACGTATTCCACTGGTTTGTAACACTGACGCTGTCGCTTAAGGCGCGTAAGCCTTCCACATTCGAACGATCGAGACTAAAACTGTAGTCGGCTTGTACGAAATCGTTACGGCTCACAAAGCCCAAATCGTTCAACTCCAAGGTATCATCTAAATAACCGAGCGAGACTTTATGTGCACGACCACGCTCTGGCTGGTAACTAATATCGGCAAAAGCACCCGCACCAGTGATGCTATTCACATTACTGTGCAGCAGTTGGGCGTCTACCGCCCATTGCGTATCGGCAGAGAAGTAATGCATATCAATGCCATTAACGACCGCATCGATACTGGAATGCGAAACATCGGTTCCCATCCAACCAATAGAGCGACGTCCGCCGTTTGCGCTATCTTCGTAAACTAGCCGGCCTACTGTAAAGTCACGCCCCTCACTGTCTAGCCGGACACGCTCACCAAGCGCGTTTGTGCCACGAACCTGCATATCCTCTTCCGAGGCAAACAATGTTCCATACCGCCAGTTTCCGCTCTGCCCTGTGAGCTTCACCGCACCAAGCAGATCACTTGGTTGGCTGCGATCAGTAGGGACAACGTCCACGCCCGCCGGAATGTCGAAACGCGGCGCGCTACCAATACGGCGTGTATTCAGCATCGTAGTCGGCCCATTAGGCCCACTGCTGCTGCGTGCACGAGGGGAGGTGATGAATACGTCCTGCCCTTCTAGGAAGAACGAGCGTTTCTCGGAAAAGAAAACCTCGAATGCGGTCAAGTTGACCACGACATCATCTGACTCCACATTGCCAAAATCGGGATTCAAGCTCGCCGAGACCTGAGTGTTAGATGAGGGACGCCAGAACACTTCGGCACCCGCACGCATTTCCGAATCATTACGGATACTGTCGTGAGTAGCCGAGACATAAGGGTAGTAAGTGATCTGACGACGTGGCTCAATATCTTTGAGCTCATAGAGATCGAAAGAGGACAGGAACTGCGAACCCGTTCCAGGTAATGCCGGTGAGGACCATGTCTCGCCCGTGGCGCCGATCTGTCGCTCTGTGTAAAGTCCTATACGACGAGTATCCCCTGTGGCTTGTGGTAGCGCCATCATCGACCAAGGAATAAACATCTCAGCAATCCAACCGCCATCAACCACTGAGGCCTTGCCGTCCCAAGCCCCGTCCCACTGAGTGTTGTACTGACGCTCAGGCAGAATCGTAATGTCGTTCATGGAGCCCCCGACATTGACGCGCATGCCATAGCCATAGAGGCCTTCGCCGGAGGGGTCGATCATAAGAACAAAGCCATCACGGACAATCTGACGATCTCGCGAGGTCATGCGCGCAACGATTGAACCTTCGGGTTGATAGTTCATCACACCTAAGTAGATGCCACGCTCTGTATAGAAAATGCGGGTATGCGTTTCATAACTCGCAGGCACTAAGGTGTCTGGTGTAATCACTCGCATACCGTCAAAGTAAGGCACCTGCTGCCAGATAGCTTCATCGAGTTTGCCATCGAGAGTAAAGTCGATGCTGTCTTCATCTGCCTGCGTTAATTGTAATACAGACTCCTGAGCCCATAGTGCTGCACTGCCTGTATTGACGGCAAATACTAGAATAAGGGACAGCAAGCCGCGCTGCAGGCTTAGATTAAAGATGCTCATTAGGGGAAATCTCTCAACTGGATAGTGCCAAAATAAAAGGGCTGCAATATACGCTATTGAGAGATTTTTATCCTACATCGAGACAATTCGTTGCATTTTGACCGCTAGATCAAACCATCCTATGAACCGAAGCGATAGCGCAATTTGACCACTAACACATCAACAATTGGCTCCTCCCACGCCTCAACAAGTAAGCCTGAGTAATCATCGAACATACTGCCGGGCAAGTTGGCACCGCGGGTATAAACCACAAACAGGTCTGACAAAGGGGCGATCTCCCATCGATAGCGCGCCTGAAAAGTCATCCTAGAAATGGCAAAGTCATCGGAGGTCGCATTCGGTTTACTCACTTTCGACAAATAGTCTAAGTCGTTTGCATTGACCTGATAAAAACGATCTTCATAGGCTTTCAGGCCCGTCCACTGCATACTGAAACGCAGCTGCTGTTTGGCTGAAACAAAATAATCCATCGTTACATTGGGCGACCACTGTGTCGCTTCAAAACTGGTGTAGCGACCATTACCTTTGTGCACTAACAACGCTTCGCGATCGGTGTAACTCACATCCATGCTCAAGGAAAAAGTATCAATTGGGCGATAGCTGACGCCAGCTGATGCGGTCAGAAGCTTAGACCCAAGATCCTCCTGATTTGCGTTCAACCCTAGCCCAACAGAGAACACCTGCGCGGGGTCATTGTTCCAATCGAAAGAAATCCCCCAACGCTCAGGAATCCGATAATCACCGGTTCCTCGGCCCAAACGATCGTCGATACGGGGCGGATAATAGCGTAGCGCTGCGCGTAAACCACTATTGTCCAAAAACACATAGCGACGATTGAGAAATATCGCTAAGCGAGTCGGCTGACCGTCCGTATTCCATTGATTAGTCACATTGATGCTATTACTTAGCGCCCTTAATCCTTCGACATCAGAGCGGTCTAGGCTAAAGCTGTAATCAGCCGCGACAAAATCATTGCGACTTAGAAACCCCAGATCATTAATATCCAAAGTATCGTCTAAATAAGACAAGCCTAAACTGTGCTGGCGCCCCTGCCCTGGCTGATAATTCACATCCGCAAACACACCCGCACCTGTGACATCATTCACGTCGCTGTGCAGAAACTGCCCATCTACCACCCAACGCGTATCGGCTGAGAAATAATGCATATCGATCCCGTTAACGACAGCATCGATATTGTCGTGGGACACATTGCTCCCCATCCACCCAATAGAGCGCCGCCCACCATTAGAAGTATCTTCATAAAGCAGCCTTGCCACACTGAAGTCACGTCCTTCGGCCTGCAGATGCACTCGCTGGCCAGCCGCATCAGTTGCCCGAATTTGCGAATCATCTTCAGCGGCGAATAGCGTGCCATAGCGCCAACTACCGCTTTGCCCTGTAAGTTTTACTGCCCCCAATAAATCACTGGGTTGGCTCAAGTCGGTTGGCACAACACTGACATCGTCTGGCACAGAATATAGCGCCGCGCTGCCTATACGACGCGTATTCAACATCGTCATAGGACCCGTTGGCCCGTTGCTTCCGCGCGCACGAGGAGAGGTAATAAAGACATCTTGCCCTTCTAAGAAGAACGAGCGTTTCTCGGCAAAAAATATCTCGAAGGCAGTGAGGTTAACCACCACATCATCGGATTCCACGTTGCCAAAATCAGGATTCAAACTAGCCGATACTTGTGTGTTCGATGAAGGCCGCCAAAAAATTTCAGCACCTGCCCGCAATTTATTCTCGTTACGAATACTATCGCTAGTTGCCGACACATAGGGGTAATAAGTGATTTGGCGCCTTGGTTCGATATCTTGCAGTTCAAACTTATGAAATGCGGATAAAAACTGCGGCACAGTGTTTGGCAGCGGGGGGAATGACCACGTCTCACTCGTCGCTCCCACTTGCCTTTCGGTATAGATCCCCATGCGCCTAGTGTCTCCTGGCACCTGCGGCAAGGCGATCATCGACCATGGGATAAACATCTCGGCGACCCAACCCTCCTCCACCACACTGGTCACCGCATTCCATGAGCCATCCCACTGCAAATTTAACTGGCGCTCGGGTAGGATAGTGGCATCAGTCATCGAACCACCCAGGTTGATACGCATCATGTACCCATAGAGGCCATCACCGGACGGGTCGATCATAAACACGAAACCATCACGCTCTAAGCGTGTGTCCCGGGAGGTCATTCGAGCCACAATAGTATCGGCGGGTTGGTAATTCATGACCCCGACGTAAATACCACGCTCAGTGTAGAAAATCTTGGTATGGGTGTCATAGGCGGTTTCAGCTAAAGTATCGGGAATCACCACCCGCATTCCATCGATAAAGGGAACACTCTGCCAGATTGGTTCATCTAGCTTGCCATCGAGGGTCATATTCACACGCGCTTCATCGAGCTGGGTTAGCTGTGGCAAGGCGCTCTGCGCTAGCAAAGTAGTGTTTAAAGCTAGTGCAGCAAGGAGAGCGAAGAGCATTTGAGATAGGCAATGCAGCGGCCGATAGCGATTATTATTCATTAGTATTTTCTCATTATTATGACGAGTTCAATCATTCACAGACACTGTGGCTGCTAGCGAATGAGACTAGTACCTGCAATATAACCCATTCAACGCTAGCATTGTGCGTAAAATTCAATCACTTAAATATCGACAACTATAGGCAAACTATTTTTACGGCCATGGACTTATTGCAGTAATCTTTTCTGCCTCTAAAACCGTATAAAGATACAAAATTCACACCTTCATGATTACAGGGACCGAGTTATCAAAATGCAGCGTTCAATAATGTGGTTTCGTCAAGACTTGCGCCTAAGCGACAACCCCGCCCTAACGGCAGCCCTAGCCGCCCAGGACATCCTTGCGGTGTATATTGTCGACGACATCAATAGTCAGAACTGGAAAATGGGCGCCGCTAGCCGCTGGTGGCTGCATCACTCCTTACAGTCATTGAATAACAGCCTAGACGGCAACCTACTGGTACTCGCGGGCGACCCACTGCAATTATTGCCGGAACTCGCAAAATCCGTGAAGGCGACGCAAGTCCATTGGAATCGTTGCTATGAACCATGGCGTGTAGCCAGAGACAAAACACTGAAAGAACGCCTCAATGAGATCTCGATAGAAGCGACGAGCCATAAGGCCGCGCTGCTTTGGGAGCCGTGGGAAGTTAAAAAGAAAGATGGCACACCATACCGTGTCTTTACCCCTTTTTATCGGCGTGGCTGCTTACAAGGCGCTACTCCAAGTGTGCCCATTGCGGCGCCTAAACAGATACCTCTACACACAAAGGTCAACGCCGAGGCATTTGCGAACTGTGTAGGCCAACAAGGCATCGATGCGCTTGCACTACTGCCAAGCATCCCTTGGGACAAAACCATGCGTAGCACATGGCAGATAGGAGAACAGGCGGCGCAGAAACGTTTGGCGACTTTTTTACAGCAAGGGCTAGACGGTTATAAACAGGGGCGCAACTTTCCGCAGCGCCAGAATGTATCCCGCCTTTCCCCACACTTTCATTTTGGTGAGATATCGCCACAACAAGCATGGAACGAAGCTCAGCGTGCGGGCTTAGAGGGACAGTTTGATGATGATCTGGATTGCTTTCAATCCGAGCTTGTGTGGCGGGAGTTTTCTAACTCTTTGCTTTTCTACAATCCCGAGCTACCTGTAGAGAATCTGCAGAAAAAATTCGACCACTTTCCTTGGGCTAGCAATAAAGCTCATCTACAAGCTTGGCAGCGGGGCATGACAGGGTATCCACTCGTTGACGCTGGCATGCGCGAGCTCTGGGCCACTGGTTACATGCATAATAGAGTGCGTATGGTCGTAGGATCATTTCTGGTAAAAAATCTTCTGACTCACTGGCACCATGGGCAGGCGTGGTTCTGGGATTGCCTAGTGGATGCTGATCTTGCCGCCAACAGCGCTAGCTGGCAATGGATTGCGGGTTGTGGGGCCGATGCCTCGCCTTATTTTCGCGTGTTCAACCCAGTCACCCAAAGCGAACGCTTCGATGCAGACGCAAGCTATATTCGCAAATACGTGCCTGAGCTCGCCGCACTGCCGAATAAATATATTCATAATCCAAGTGCCGCGCCACAGCAGGTACTGGACGAGGCCGGAGTGACTCTAGGAGAAGATTATCCGAAGGCGATTGTGGAGCTAAAGCGTTCGCGCGAGCGCGCACTAGAGGCGTTTAAATCCCTCTAGCGTGCTTTATAAGTCTTGCAAGCCTTGCTCGGCCAAGGCCACCGCACGGAAGATTGCCCTTGCCTTGTTGATGGTTTCTTCCCATTCCAATTGCGGCACAGAGTCTGCCACCACTCCAGCACCAGCCTCTACATAGAGCCTATCGTTCTTGATGACTGCCGTGCGTATGGCGATCGCCATGTCGAGGTTACCGTTCCAACCGAAGTACCCCATTGCACCACCATAGATGCCGCGCTTGACCGGCTCTAGCTCATCGATGATTTCCATCGCGCGTACCTTTGGAGCTCCGCTCAAGGTTCCCACTGGCAAAGTGGCCTTGAGTACATCTAAGGCATTTTTATCGTCACTCATTGTGCTTTCCACAATCGAGGCAATATGCATGACATGAGAGTAACGCTCGACAAACATTTTTCGCGGCACCGTTACACTGCCTGTCTTCGACACGCGTCCAGAATCATTGCGACTAAGATCAATCAACATCAGGTGTTCGGCGATCTCTTTCGCATCCGCAAGCAGCTCCTGCTCAAGCGCCAAATCTTCCTCTTCCGTCTTGCCGCGTTTGCGTGTGCCCGCGAGAGGACGCACGGTAATCTTACCCTCTTCGACGCGGGCAAGAATTTCCGGCGACGCACTCACCACGTGGTGATCGCCCATATTGAAGAACACCATATAAGGGGAAGGGTTCAAATATCGCAGCGCACGATACACATTCATCGGATCGCCACTAAAGGGCACCGACATCCGTTGTGCAATCACCACCTGCATCACATCACCGGCAAGAATATAGTCTTTAATGCGCTCCACGCCGCGTTCGAAATCGGGTTGCTTGAAGCGTGATTCAAAATCGGCCTCGCTAACTTGTCGCCCAAGCACTTGCTCAGGAACTGGCACCGGGGCACAAAGCGCAGCCTCTAAAACATCAAGGCGTTGTTGTGCATCGGTATACGCATCGACTTGCTGGGGGTCGGCATTGATGATCAACGACAAGGTGCCGCGTAAATTATCGAAGACGACGACCTCTTCTGACACCATCAGCAGAATATCGGGGGTTCCGATATCGTCCTCACCAAGGGCAGCCCCTAGACTAGGTTCTACATAACGCACGGTGTCGTAACCGAAATAGCCAACGAGCCCGCCACAGAAATTTTGACTGCCTTGCAAGGGCGCCACTTTGTAGCGCTCCTTAAATTCTTCGATAAACACAAAGGGATCATCGCACTCTAATTGCTCGACGATATTGCCATCGGTCTCCACCGTGATCTTTTTCCCGACCACACGCAGAACGGTGCGACAAGGCAGCCCTATAATCGAATAACGCCCCCATTTTTCACCGCCTTGCACCGACTCAAAAAAGTAAGTGTGTAAACCACGGCCTAGTTTTAAATAGGTAGAAAGCGGCGTCTCCAAATCGGCTAGCACTTGGCGGACTTGTGGTATGCGGTTATAGCCTTGTGCGGCGAGCGCGGCAAACTCTTGAGCTGTCATAGCGATGAAAAAACCTTAGTGATTAATCGGGGTGTGGCCAAGTTCTGTGCGCATAGCAGCAATGGTGGCTGCGTAATCGTCGCTATTGAAGATAGCCGAACCGGCAACAAACATATCGGCACCCGCTTTTGCGATTTCACCTATATTCTTAATGCCAACACCACCGTCCACTTCGAGACGAATCTGTTGATGGCTTTCATCAATCAACTTACGTACTTGGGCCAGTTTTTTAAGTGTAGAGGGAATGAATTTCTGCCCGCCAAAACCAGGGTTAACCGACATCAGCAAAATGACATCAATTTTATCCATTAAGTATTCAAGGCAGTCCAGGCTGGTGGCAGGATTAAACACAAGACCCGCCTGGCAACCGGCATCACGAATCAGCTGCAATGAACGGTCGACGTGGTTGCTCGCCTCGGGGTGAAAAGTAATGATGCTCGCACCCGCTTTGGCAAAATCCTCGATCATCTGATCAACAGGCGACACCATGAGATGCACATCGATAGGAGCCTTCACGCCGTAGTCACGCAAAGCCTTACACACCATAGGTCCAATTGTCAGATTAGGTACATAGTGATTATCCATTACGTCGAAATGAATCACATCGGCGCCAGCGGCCAATACAGCGTCCACTTCCTCACCAAGGCGCGCGAAGTCGGCAGAGAGGATAGAAGGGGCGATAAGATACTTAGTCATAGTTCAGTCCAATTTCTCGAGTAGACGGTATTTTACAGAGATTCTCTTTTTGTGCAGCGATTACTGCAAGAATTGTTGCTTATGGATGGCTGAGCAGTCGCTCTAACTCCGCAAGGCGCTCCGGTGTGCCAATATCAAACCAGCGCCCTGCAAACACCTCCGCGCTTATTTGTGCAGCCGCGATCGCTTCGTCTAACACCGGCCGCAGCGCCAACGGCGCCTCATCGAGACCTGCAAACAAATTGGGATGCATGACGCTGATCCCACTATAGGTCAAACCCTGATCCTGGGGCTGCGCGAGTCGCAAGCGACCATCTGCATGCAACGCGAAATCGCCTTTGTTGTGGTGCGCTGGGTTAGCCACCATGACAAGCCTCGCCTGCACACTTTGTCCATCGACAGCACGCAAATGGCGGTAATCATAGTCAGTCCAAATATCACCACTGATGACGGCGAAGGATTCATCGCCCAACAAAGGCAAGGCTTTCACAATACCCCCAGCAGTCTCTAGGCGCTCGGTTTCGCGCGAGTATTGCAGGCGCACACCGTACGCGCTGCCATCGCCTAGCGCGGCTTCGAGCTTCTCGCCAAGATAAAAATGATTGATGACAATATCGACAATGCCCGCGCGGGCAAGGTTCGCAATATGGTATTCGATCAAGGCACGGCCACCGGCCTGCAACAGCGGTTTAGGCAATGTGTCTGTCAATGGCCGCATTCGTGACCCAAGCCCTGCGGCCAGTATCATCGCTTTCACGCCTTGTCCTCTGCTGCCAGAATCGGCGCCAATTTCTCCTGGGCAAGGGGCAGTATTTTACTGCGCAACCACTGTAAAAACTCCTCCATCTCTGGATGTTTTTCTGCCACTGACACCACATAGTCGATGACCAGTGGAATATCGAACATATAGCGACGCTTGCCATCGCGCAGATACAGGCGGCAAAAAATACCTATGACTTTGATATGTCGCTGCAAGCCCATTAGGTCGAAGTCGCGCATAAACGCGTCTTGCGCCGTCTCATCGCCTCTTTCTAGCAGGCCATTAGCGAGTGCTTTTTCGCGGAATTGGTTCACCCAAGACTCTAGACGCTCCTGTGGCCAGACGATGTAACAATCGCGTAGAAGCGACACTAAGTCATAAGTGATAGCGCCCACGACTGCATCTTGAAAATCGATCACGCCGGGGAGCGAGTCGGGGTCCTCAGCTCGGATCATCAAATTGCGTGAGTGATAATCCCGATGCACCGCCACCTGGGGTTGAGCAAGGGCGGCATCTTCGAGAAATGTCCAGGTTCGCGCTAACAATGCCTGCTCTTGGCCGCTCAGGCTAAGGCCGAGGAATTCATGGCAGAACCAATGGTCGAACAGTGTGAGTTCTCTGTTAAGAAGCGCCCGATCGTAAGGCGGCAGAGTTGTACAATCGGCCCCTGTCTGAAGTGCAATCAAGGAATCCATCGCCGCATCGTAAAGTGCATCGACATGCTCACCCTGCTGCAACACGGGCAAATACAGAGTGTCCCCGAAGTCTTGCAGCAACATAAACCCTTGCTCGTAATCGGCCTCAATTATTCGCGGCGTCTCTAGCCCTGCTCGGCGAAACATATTGGCAATGCGGACAAATTGGCGACAATCCTCATGCTCTCTCGGCGCATCGACGAGTAAAAATTGTGTGGCTTGGAGGCATTTGCCAATCTCGGAACTAACAAGCTCGGCATCAACCTCAAGGGTCCGGTTAAGACGAATCCGAAAATATCGCCTGAAACTCGCATCACCCGATACGGTCTCAATTGCCCCTTTCACTGGGCCATGACCAGACATATCCTCCAAACAATGCCTTGCCCACCGTACTAACGCATCCTTTCTAATATCCATAGCTCTCGCTTTGCCCTGTTTCTATCCAATCCCTAATGAATTATTATGCTAACTCATGGTTCGGTAAATGCAGTGTTAACTGCGTAATCTAGTACCGACTTCGCAAACCGCCCTATTCTATTGGATTGCCTGCAACAATGCAGTTTCGAAAAAACCTATTGTATTCCAACATCTGCCTAATTCTTTCTACTGGTGCTTTCCTTTTACAGCCTACTTCGACCGCTTTGGCGCAAAATAGTGCCTCGAATTCTGATCAGTGGAGCTGCCGCGCAAGCGCCGATGGTGGGTGGGAGTGCACAGAGAATCCAGCGGCGGCCAGAAATAGCGGTACCTCCGGGGTTGTCGTCAGTCGCGGCGCACGCCGTGTAGCACGAGGCGAAACCAGCGCAGCGGCCCCTAGCAACGCCCTGCAGTCCAGCGCCGCGCTGGATTGGGTTCCTGTGGAACAAATGAGCGCCGAACAACGCGCGCAAATACAAGACAATTGCTGCGGCGCCTTTATCGAACCCGAACGACGCGGTGTCGATGGCGAGTTAGTCGATAGCGAAGCGCAAGCAGAGGGGGCGGCAACGCTGTTTGAAGCTCCCGGCGGCATTAGCCAGAGCCAAAATAGCTCCGTCACTATCGACGGGATTGTCGCGATCCAACAGGGTAATCGCACAGTCAACAACACCGAAACAACCTATATTGACCAAGAAGCAGACACTATCACATTAGCGGGCGATGTCGTATTCCGCGAGCCTGGCGTATTGCTGCGCGGCGAGTCAGCCTTTGTTGATCAGGGCAACAGTGTCAATCGAATCGAACGTGCCAATTATGTTTTGCATCAATATGGCATTCATGGCGCCGCCAACGTCCTCATTTATGACAGTGAAGGCGAAGTCCTCGCCATCGAAAACGGAGAATTCAGCCGCTGTGAGCCGGGCAGTGAGTTCTGGAAGTTACACGCGCGATCCATGAACTTGGACACTCAGGCTGGGATTGGTACCGCGACCTCTGTGACCCTGCGCATGAAAGATGTGCCCGTTTTCCATTACCCCTATACCGTGCCGTTTCCACTTGGCGATCAACGCATGTCTGGCTTCTTGTCACCAAGCATAGGCTCAACGAGCGATGGCGGGTTCGACTACTCGCAGCCCTATTATCTTAACCTCGCTCCGCATTATGATGCGACCATCACGCCGCGCATAATTGCCGACCGGGGCCTCATGACAAGCGCCGAATTCCGCTACCTAGCCAGTTGGTCAATGAACACTGTCAGTGCTGCGCTTCTCCCTGACGACAAACGCTATGACCCGGCGACGGCGAATGTTTTGGGCAGCGACACTGCCCCGCGCAGTAAACGCTGGTTTGTTGGTCTGCAACATCAAGGCCAGTTGGGTGATCACTGGTCTACGGAAGTCAATTATGAGGCGGTAAGCGATGATCGCTACTTCCGCGACCTTGGCAGCAGCGGACTGACAGTGACTAGCCGCACCTATTTGCGCCGCCTCGGACAGCTCAATTACCGCAATAGTAATTGGTATGCCGGTACTCGCGTGCAAAGAATAGACATCATCGACCCCTATATTTCGGCTAGCGACCTGAACCGTCCTTACGACCGCATGCCAGAGCTCTCGCTCGGCAACGACTATAGTATTGGCGGCTTGCAAATAGGTTTCGATGCCACGCATGTGCGCTTCGATCGCGACCTCGACGTCACCTCCCTTAGTGCTACACAGCTCGATAACGGCGCCTTAGTCACCGGTAGTCGCGCGCACATCGAGCCACATATTAGTTTTCCTATCCGCGGCGCTGCAGGCTTCTTTGTCCCCACGGCTAAATACAAATACACCAGCTGGGACTTAGACCAACAAGCGCTGGGAACTGAGAATAACCCCGACCGTGGTGTTGGCGTCTTTAGCCTAGACACGGGCCTAGTATTCGAACGCGAAATGAACCGTGGCAACGGCTTCATTCAGACTCTTGAGCCGCGCCTGTACTATCTTTACAGTGAACAGCAAGAGCAGTCTTATTTACCGACCTTCGACACGGCACAGCTCAACTTCAGTTTTGGGCAGTTATTCCGTGATGACCGCTTTAGCGGACGCGACCGCGTGGGGGATGCCAACCAATTTAGCGCCGCCATCGGTAGCCGCTTCCTCAACTCCCGCGGCGAAGAGAAAGCGCGCATTGCTATCGGCCAAATCTTTTATTTAGAAGATCGCATAGTATCCTTGGACAGCCCCGTCCAGAGCTGGGTGACACTGCAGCCACGCGATACCGACCGCTCGGCGATAGTCAGTGAGGGCAGTTATCAGTTCAATGACACATGGCGATTCAACGCCGATGTGCAATGGAATGAGTTTGACCAAAGAATCGACGAAGGCAGCGCTGGGTTCCGTTATCAGGCCGATGATAGCCACATCTTAAACCTTGCCTATCGCTATCGTTTATTAGTGAACCTCTATGGGCCTGTGCCCGCGGGAATCGACCCAAAAATCAAACAAACTGACGTTTCTGGCGTGTGGCCATTGAGCAATAATTGGCGTTTACTGGGTCGATGGCACTATGATCACAGTAACAGCCGGAACCTAGACACGTTTGCGGGGGTCGAATACAGCAACTGTTGCGCTACAATTCGACTAATTGGCCGCGAATGGATTGATGAAGATGAATTCTTCCTACAACAAGACGAAACCAATACCGGCGTATTTTTTCAGCTAACCCTCAACGGCCTGGGCAATATCAGTGGCGGGGGAATCAGCAGCCTGCTCAGTGACGGCATCCTGGGCTTTAAGGAGTATGAAGCAAATGAACAATAGACTTTTATTCAAGAGCGCCCTGTTGGCACTCATGGCACTTGTATCCAGCAATCTCTTCGCCCAGCGCGAAGTATTAGACCGCGTCGTGGCAATTGTCGATGAAGGCGTTGTCCTGCAAAGCGAGCTCGATGCTCGAATCGAAGAGGTGCGCGCTAACGCTTTGGCCTCTGGTCAACCACTGCCCTCTGGCGCAGAACTGCGTAGCCAAATGATTGAAACTTTGGTAGTCGAAAGCCTACAGATGCAATTGGCCAATCGCATGGGCATTCGCTATGACGATGACACAATCAACAATGTCATGCAGAGCATTGCGGATCAAAACAGCATGAGCTTCGATGAATACATTTCAGCCCTTGAAGACGCCGGACGCTATATCTCCACACGCGAACAGATTCGCAAAGAACTAATGTTGCGTGACTTACAGCGTGGCATGGTCAATCGTCGCATTAATATTACCGACCAAGAGATCGAGAACTTCCTGAACTCAGAAATGGGGCGTGTCACCATGGCTCCCGATTATTTTGTCGATCAAACCCTCATTCCAGTTGCCGAGAATGACCCAGCAGAGTTGATTGCCGCAAAAGAAGACTTTGCAGCACAAATGCTGGAAGCCATCACCGAAGGCACACCGTTTGAGCAAGTTCGCGAAGTTGCCCAGCGCGGCGCGACTAGTAACCCTCCCACGGCATTCCCCGTCAGTGGTGGCGAGCTTGGGTGGCGCAAGGCAGACGGTTTGCCCAGCCTTTTTGTCGACATCGTTCCCACCATGAAAGCAGGTGAAGTACGTGGGCCCATCCGCAGCCCAAGTGGTTTCCACCTCGTCAAATTGGTGCAAGTACGTGGTGACATCAACAGCCTAGTAAAGCAGACACGCGCACGCCATATTCTGATCACCCCCAACGAAATTCGCACAGAAGCGCAAGCGGAACAACTGATTAATACGCTACACGCTCGCATCGAAGCCGGTGAAGATTTTGCCGCCATCGCGCGTCAAAACTCCGATGATGCAGCCTCGGTTGTGGCCGGTGGCGACATGGGTTGGGCAAACGAAGGTGGCATGCCAGCGGATTTCGAGCCCATCGTCGACGAGCTAGAGGTAGGGGTATTGAGCGAGCCGTTCCGCACCAGTTACGGGTGGCACATCGCCGAGGTTTTGGAGCGTCGCGAACAGGATTTAAGTCGTCAGTTCAGCCGTCAACAAGCCGAGAACACTTTGCGCTCACGCAAATTCGATGTCGAACTACAAAACTGGTTGATTGAGATTCGCGAACAAGCCTATGTCAAAATCAGCCCACCGCGAGTTGCAGGCAATCCGTGATCGACCGCATTTGCATCACTCCTGGAGAGCCGGCGGGCATAGGCCCAGACTTGTGCATCCAGGTCGCCCAACAGGCCGATAAAACTTGCGAAAGAATCGTTGTGGCAGACCCGCAATTGCTCAACGATCGGGCGGCCCAGCTTGGGCTAACTTTAAAGCTGCGTGAGTTCGATGCAAGCCTGCCCCCCCAGCTTAACGTCGCTGGTGAGCTAAGCATTATTCCCGTGCCACTAACCTGCCCTTCACGCACCGGCATTCTCGACCCAAACAACGCCTCCTATGTGCTTGCAACCCTGCGAACTGCAGTCGCCGCCTGCCAAGCGCATACCGTCGACGCTATGGTGACAGGGCCTGTGCATAAAGGCGCTATCAACGATGGTGGCTTTGCATTCAGTGGCCATACAGAGTTTCTTGCCCAACTTTGCGAGCAAGACCTAACCGTTATGATGCTGGCCACCGAAGGATTACGCGTCGCCTTAGCCACCACTCATCTGCCATTGGCGAAAGTCCCAGCAGCCATCACCAAGCCACTGCTACGTGACATCATTCGCATTCTCGATGCCGACCTGCGCAAGCGTTTTGGCATTGCAGCACCGGCAATACTGGTATGCGGACTCAACCCACACGCCGGTGAGGGCGGCCACCTAGGAACCGAAGAGCGTGACATCATCGAACCAGTACTAGAGGAGATGCGCAAAAAAGGCGTACATCTTCTTGGCCCCCTGCCCGCCGACACACTATTCACCGAAAAATATTTGGCGCATGCAGATGCGGTGTTGTCGATGTACCATGATCAGGGCTTACCGGTATTGAAATACAAGGGTTTTGGCAAGGCGAGCAACATCACGCTTGGCCTACCAATTATTCGCACCTCAGTAGACCATGGCACCGCCCTCGATCTTGCCGGCACAGGCAAAGCCAACATTGGCAGCCTGCAAGAGGCCATTGCCACCGCACAACTAATGGCGCAACACTCACGACAAGGAGCAAGTGCTCAGTGAACGACTCAAGGCGCAAGAAACACTCGGGCAAGCGCGGCCCCGACCTGCAAAAAGACGGGTTTCAGCACCAAGCGCGCAAACGCTTTGGGCAAAATTTTTTGCAAGACCAAAATATTATTTTAAAAATTCTGCAATCGATTCGTCCGCGTGACACCGATCATCTCGTGGAGATTGGCCCAGGCCAAGGCGCCCTCACAAGACATCTATTGCAGACATGCCAGAAACTCGATGCCGTTGAGCTAGACCGCGACCTTGCAGCCTACTTAGAGCAGACTTTGGGCAGCGACCCTCGCTTCGCCTTGCAACAAGGCGACGTTCTGAAATTTGATTTCAGCCAGTTAAGCGACAAGCCGCGCTCATTAAGAATTATTGGCAATCTTCCCTATAATATTTCGACCCCTTGCATGTTTCATTTGCTCACATATCAGTCGCTGATCAGTGATATGACGTTCATGTTGCAGCTAGAGGTGGTGCAACGCTTAGCCGCAGGCCCTGGGGATCCCCATTACGGCCGCCTTGGCTTGATGATGCAGTACTACTGTCAGGTCGAGCATCTATTTGACGTGCCTCCGACGGCTTTCACTCCTGCGCCGAAGGTGTGCTCAGCGATTGTGCGACTAACCCCGCATGCACGCCCACCTGTCGCTGTGGACGACGTGAAATGTTTGCAAGATGTCATTCGCGTCGCCTTCACTCAACGCCGTAAGACCTTGAAGAACAGCCTAAGAACCCTGATATCTGAAGCAGAACTCAACAAGCTACCAATAGACACAAGCTTACGTCCTGAAAAACTAAGCTTGGCGGATTACGCCATAATCAGTAATAGTATTAGCCGCAACCGAACTAACGATCAGGTCGCGCAGCAAAAGGAGGAGTCACATGAATAAATCTGAGGGCAGCCCCCAGAACGTCGACATTTCCGTGAAGACACAATACATCCAAGAACAGTCAGACCCAGAGAACAACCGCTTTGTTTTTGCCTACACTATCGGTATCGAAAATAAGAGTGAGAAACCAGTAAAACTCTTATCGCGGCATTGGATCATCACCGATGACAACGATAAAGTCGAAGAGGTCCGCGGCACAGGCGTGGTTGGACAACAACCACTGATCGCCCCTGGGCAAGTATTTCATTACACTAGCGGCGCCGTTCTCACCACAGGGTTTGGCACGATGCAGGGAAGCTATGAAATGCTCAGCGACGATGGTGAAAAATTCGCCGCTGCGATCCCTGCCTTTTTACTTTCCAGACCATTGAGTGTGCATTAGCAAAGGCTTCAGGTTTTATGTCAACCTACGCGATTGGGGATATCCAGGGCTGTTATAAACCCCTACGTAAATTATTGAAGAGCGTTGACTTTCAACCTGGCAAAGACCAACTTTGGTGTGTCGGGGACCTCATTAATCGAGGCCCTAAATCTTTAGACACGCTACGCTACCTGCGCGACCTCGGCGCCGACGCCACGATCGTGCTCGGCAATCATGACCTGCATTATCTGGCCATCTACTACGGCGCTACTGAAAATCGCAACAAAGACACTCTCAACAAGCTACTGAAGGCACCCGATAGCCCCGAGCTTAGTGAGTGGCTACGGCAAAAACCTTTGGTGCACTACGATTGCGTCATGACAGAGCAAGGCAGCAAAAATTACTTAATGGTGCACGCTGGCGTAGCCCCGCAGTGGTCATTGCACAAGACCCTCGAATTGGCCGCCGAAGTCGAGCTCACACTCAAAGGCCCTAATTTTCTAAAATATTTCGAGAACATGTATGGCGATACTCCAAGACGCTGGAAAGATCAGTTAACTGGCTACGAGCGACTACGAGTCATCACTAATTACCTAACGCGCATGCGTTTTTGTAATGAGAAAGGCAAGCTAGACCTGAAAGTGAAAGAAGGCTTACTGTGGGCGCCTGCAGGCTATAAGCCTTGGTTCGAATATGAGCAGCTCACGCCCGAAACTAACATCTTATTTGGCCACTGGGCGGCGCTCGAAGGGCATACGGGCAACCCTGCCGTGTTCGCATTGGACACCGGCTGTGTCTGGGGCCGCGAACTCACCATGATGCGATTAGAAGACCATAAGCTGTTCAGCATCTAGCCCTCACGCTACACTCTCCCTATGCTCATTCCTTTTGCGAGTCCAAACCATGAAGTTTTACCTGGTAGGCGGCGCCGTTCGCGACAGATTACTTGGCTTTGACAAGTCCGACCGTGATTGGGTGGTCGTAGGCGCGCGGGTTGAAGAAATGCTCGCCGGTGGGTTTACGCAAGTGGGCAGTGATTTCCCAGTGTTTTTACACCCCAAGACGAAAGAAGAATACGCCCTTGCCCGCACCGAACGCAAAACCGCGCCCGGCTACACAGGTTTTAGCTTCACCGCAGACCCGAGCGTCACCCTAGAAGAAGACTTGTCCCGGCGTGACCTCACGATCAATGCGATTGCGCAAGAAGAGGACGGGACGCTGATTGACCCATATGGCGGGGCTAACGATATCGAGCAGCGTTTATTACGCCATGTCTCACCGGCTTTCACTGAAGACCCTTTGCGCGTGCTGCGAGTGGCACGATTCGCCGCCCGCTTTGCGAACAAGGGGTTTAAGATTGCCCCCGAGACTATGACGTTGATGCGTGAGTTAAGCGCGAGTGGCGAGCTCAGCCACTTGGTCGCCGAACGCATTTGGCAGGAAACTGAGAAAGCCCTGCGCACTGACTCCCCGGCCGTGTATTTTCAGACCTTGCGTGACTGTGGTGCCTTGGCCATCATCATGCCTGAGATCGACAATCTTTTTGGCGTACCGCAAACGGCGGAATATCACCCAGAGGTCGACACCGGCGTCCATGTCATGATGTGTATGGAGCAAGCGGCTCGCCTTAGCGATGATACTGTCGTGCGTTTTGCCACTTTGCTACATGACCTCGGCAAGGCCGTCACGCCAAAAGACCAGTGGCCTAGGCATATAGGCCATGAGCAATTAGGCCTGCCGTTAATCGATCAATTTTGTGCCCGCTTGCGCGTCCCCAAAAAATATCGAGCGATGGCCAGAATCGTTAGCCAGTTCCACACCCATTGCCACCGCGCCTCTGAGCTGCGCGCAGACACCATGTTGCGTTTGCTAGAGTCATTAGATGCCTTTCGCAGGCCTGCGCAAGTCGAACAGTTTGTTGTAGCCTGCGAGGCCGACTCACGCGGCCGCAAAGGCTTCGAGCAGCGCGACTATCCGCAGGCCGATATCGTTCGCAAGGCATTGGTCGCCGCAAGAGCCGTCGATATTCGGCAAGTCTTGAGTACGACTGTGGATAACCAGGAAAAGGACCCCGAAGCTATCAAAGCGCATATTGCTCGTGCCCGCACTGATGCCATCTCCTTAACGTTAGGAAAACGCCAATGAACAGCAAAACCGTACTAATTACAGGGGCGGCTAAACGCATAGGGGCCGAATGCGTGCGACATTTCCACGCTCAAGGTTATCAAGTAGTCATTCATTACAAGCGCTCAAAAGCAGAGGCTGAGGCCCTGCAAATGCACCTCAATCAGCAACGTCCCGACTCTGCCTTGTGCCTACAAGCAGATCTGAGTGACATCCAAGAGGTGCAATCGCTGGCACAAAAAACCCTTGCTTGGCAGGGGGGGGTGGACTTACTGATCAACAACGCCAGTAGTTTTTACCCCAGCAAAATAGGCAACATCACAGAACAAGTGTGGGACGAGCTGATGGGCAGCAATTTAAAAGGCGCCTTCTTTCTCGCCCAGGCACTGGCGCCTTCGCTAAAGTCCCGACAAGGCAGCATCATTAATCTTGTGGATATCTATGCTGACACTGGACTTAAAGACCACCCCGTCTACAGCATCGCGAAGGCGGGGGTGAAAATGATGACCAAAGTCTTGGCACGCGAACTTGCCCCTCAAGTCAGGGTCAATGGCATCTCTCCGGGAGCCATCCTATGGCCGGAACAAGGCGAACAGAGCGATCAACAAAAGGCAATTCTTGCGAAAACATCGCTGCAACGTATAGGCAGCCCACAGGACATCGCTGCATGTGCGTGGTATCTGGCAGAACTGGCGCCCTATAGCAGCGGCCAAACAATACGAGTTGACGGTGGTAGAGCGTAAACGAATTCCGTATCATCCTGATTTTTATCCGAAAAGGGTTTGTAGATGTTAGAAGCCGTGTGGATTGGCTTTGCCTTTAGTATGGGCTTAATGATGAGGCTTGTGGGCCTACCCCCTTTAGTGGGCTATCTTGCCGCTGGGTTTGTCATCGCCTCAGTTTCAGGCCAAATCGGTTTACCTCAGGAAAGTGGTGAAATTTTAGATCACGTCTCACACCTTGGCGTGTTGTTACTGCTCTTCACTGTCGGTCTCAAACTCAATGTGCGCGCCTTGGTCAAATCCGAGGTCATCGGTGGCGGCGTGTTCCATTTTGTGATCTCGGGGCTAGTCTATATTCCAGTGCTGCTATTCTTTTTTTCGGTTCCCGTCTACTCAGCACTCCTAATCGCCATCGCTCTGTCGTTCTCAAGCACTGTGCTTGCCGCAAAAGTGTTAGAAAGCAAAAGAGAATTGCGCGCCTTTCATGGCCGCGTTGCCATAGGAATACTGGTAGTCCAAGACTTGTTGGCTCTGTTAGTCATGAGCATAGCCAGTGGTACGACTCCTTCGGTTTTTGCGTTAGGCGTATTCGCCATTCCACTACTGCGACCTTTGCTATTTAAGCTAATGGATGTCAGTGGCCATGAAGAACTGCTAGTTCTATTTGGCTTATTGCTGGCCTTAGTAATTGGCGGTTTTGGCTTCGAGCTGCTTGGCCTAAGCTCGGAATTAGGCGCCTTGGTATTCGGCGCTATGCTCGCGAAGCATCCACGCGCGGTCGAGTTGTCGAAATCGCTATGGAGTATTAAAGAATTCTTCCTTGTAGGGTTTTTCCTGCAGATCGGAATAGGCGGGCTACCCGACGCCAACGCTTGGATATTTGCCATCGTGATGACGGCACTGCTGCCCTTGAAAGCGGCCTTATTCTTTTTATTACTCGTGGGCTTCAAGTTGCGCGCTCGCAGCGCCTTTCTATCCGGACTTAGCCTTACCAACTACAGCGAGTTCGGTTTAATTGTTGCAAGCGTTGCCCTGCCTTTATGGCTCGTGCCCCTGGCGCTCACTGTGGCACTATCCTTTGTAGTCTCAGCCCCTTTGAACCGCATTGCTCACCCATTGTACGAGCGACTCGCACGACATTTGATTCCGTTCGAGCGCAATATCCGCCACCCCGATGAACAGCCCGTATCACTCGGTGGTGCCGATGTGCTAATCATGGGTATGGGCCGCACCGGCACGGCAGCTTACGACTATCTGCGCGAGGAGAGCGCCATCGTCGCACTGGACTCTGACCCCGCGCGGGTCTCCTACCATAGTAGCGAAGGTCGGCATATTTTCTTTGCCGACGCAGAAGATCAAATGTTTTGGGAGAGCTTGGATTTCGGTGCCGTGCGCGCTGTGATTTTGACCTTGAATGAAGCAGAAGCAAAACGCATTGCCACGAAAAAATTACGCCAGGCAGGCTTCGCTGGCTTGATCGTATCGCACAGCATGCACACAGATGAGGCGAAAGAAATCATCGCAGCGGGTGCAGATGAAACCTATCTCACGATGTCTGAGGCAGGTGTCGGGATCGCTGAGCATGTTCGCCAAACCATCAATCCTGCAGCCTAAGGCATGAAACACCTTGCGCAGTTCATGCGAGATTGCGAGCGCCTACTAGTTCTTACCGGCGCAGGCCTTAGTGAGCCGTCC
Organism: uncultured Pseudomonadales bacterium; assembly: GCA_947259995.1. Classification (GTDB taxonomy): domain Bacteria; phylum Pseudomonadota; class Gammaproteobacteria; order Pseudomonadales; family Pseudohongiellaceae; genus UBA5078. Next base: position 592,110 of record CAMYOK010000002.1, read on the forward strand.
GGCATTCCAGTGTATCGCGATAAAAGTGGCACCTGGCTTCGCACCACGCCAGTTCAACACCGAGAGTTCCTTAGCTCGCAGGCCAGTCGTCAACGCTATTGGGCGCGCAGCATGGCCGGCTGGCCCAAGATGGCGCAAGCATCGCCCAATGAGGGGCACCTTGCCCTAGTGAACTTAGAGCAAGCGGGTTTGATTAAGCAATTGATCACACAGAACGTCGACTGCTTACACCAACGCGCCGGCCAGCGCTCATTAATCGACATGCATGGCAGTCTCGACCGAGTCCAATGCCTTGTTTGCGAAAAAGTCTTTGCACGCAGTTGGGTACAAGACTATCTCCACACACTGAACCCATCGATTCAAACACAGGCGGCACAAATGCGTCCCGATGGCGACGCCGATCTGCCCGATGCATTAATCGCGAGCATACAAGTACCAACGTGCCCAGAATGTGATGGAGTATTAAAGCCCGACGTGGTGTTTTTTGGCGGCACGATCCCCCGCCCTCGCGCCGAGAAGATTAGTCAGGCTGTTGAGGATTGCGACGCTGTGCTGGTAATTGGTTCATCGCTCACGGTGTTTTCAGGCTTTCGGATTTGCCGCGATGCCCACCGCGCGGGCAAACCTATTGCGGCACTGAATCAAGGCAAAACCCGCGCCGATGAATTAATCAGTTTAAAACTCGAAGTGGATTGCGCTCAGGGTTTAACACAATTGCAATCGTTGTTACTTAAGGCTTGAGACCCAGCCGGGAAATGACGCGTCCCTGCCAGCTGAAATCTACCGACCAAATTTTCTGTCGTGTCTTGTCGTACAGCTGCCAAAGCGTGCCGTAGGTTTGTGTACCGCCAGGATAGGCTTCATCATAAAGCACTTGCGATAGAGGCCAAAGTACATAGGCGTTCTCTTCGATCTCTGGCCTTGGCAGTACAATGCCTTGTACGTCACCACTCAACTGGCCGTAAGTCAGCACATCCACATCGACTGTTCGCCCACTAAATTTCGGACTATTGCGAGACCGACCATTCTCGTCCTCGAAGTGCTTCAAGAACCGTAAAAGCTCTGCAAGTGACTCATCAGTCTCAATCAACACCACCATATTGAGAAAATTAGCGCCATTAAAACCCACGGCCTCACTTTCAAAAACCGATGAGGTTTTCAGCGCACCATAACGCCTTTGCAAGGCATCTAATGCCAAAGCGATATGTTGATGCGGATTGATATTGCTGCCTAGACTTAACGCGACATTTTGCACCACTAAACTCCCTATCTATGGTTTATTGCCGCGCTCGATGATCACACCGACATCTTTAGCACCCGTGACAGCTCCGGGCTTGCCTACCCGCAATCGCAACCACGGCACTGGAAATTCCTCCAACACTAGTTCAGCTGTTTTTTGCGCCATAGTCTCGATCAATAAGAATTCACTCTGCTTGATAAAGCTGCTGATGCGTTTTGAAATGCTCTTATAATCTAGCGTCTTCGTAATGTCTTCACTCGCTGCCGCGGCGCGGATGTCTGTAGCCATTTCGAGGTCAAGTGAGACCGTTTGCTTCTGCTCACGCTCCCAATCGAAGATTCCTATGATGGTTTCAATGCGTAAGTCTTGTATGTAGACGATATCCATACTGATGCTCCTAGATACTTGTTTGCCCAAGTGCCGGCAAGGTGTTTAATGGCCAACGGCCTTTCACATTCAATTCCAACCCATCGCGCTCCCCAGCGGCCAAGCGCTGCGCGCCAGCATAGGCGATCATAGCGCCATTGTCTGTGCAGAAACGTGGCTGCGCATAAAACAATTGCCCTTGTTGCTTTTCCATCATCGCTTGCAGCCCTGCTCGCAAACTAAGGTTAGCGCTCACACCTCCGGCGATCACTAGGGTTTTCAAACCCGTGGCCTCCAAAGCGCGACGACATTTGATCACGAAAGTCTGCACTACCGCATCTTCAAAAGCGTAGGCAATATCTGCTTGCACCTGTTCAGACAAAGCCTTGCCACCTAGGGCATCGCTTTCTTGTTCAAGCGTATTGCGAACAAAGGTTTTCAAACCACTAAAGCTAAAATCCAGCCCAGGACGGTTGGTCATGGGACGAGGAAACTTATAGCGCCCGGGCGTGCCTTGCTGTGCGAGGGCTGCCACTCTTGGCCCGCCCGGATACTCCAAACCCAGCATCTTGCCGACCTTATCGAAGGCCTCTCCTGCTGCATCGTCCAGAGATTCTCCTAACAAACTATAGCGTCCAATCCCTTCAACACGGACCAACTGGGTGTGCCCACCGGAGACCAATAGGGCGACAAAAGGGAATTGTGGGGGGCGCTCTTCTAGCATTGGCGCAAGTAAGTGGCCTTCCATATGGTGGACCCCTATCGTTGGCACCCCTAAAGACATGCCAAGCGCACGTCCGAGGCTAGCACCAACCAGAAGCGCACCAACAAGTCCTGGCCCTGCGGTGTAGGCAATCCCATCGACGCCTTGCAATGGGGTGTTGGCCGCCGCAAGGACTTCTTGGATCAGTGGCAGGGCCTTGCGAATATGATCGCGCGAGGCCAATTCGGGCACCACGCCACCGTAACGCGCGTGCAGCTCGACCTGGCTATACAATCTGTCAGCGAGCAAACCAGTGCTGGTGTCATAGACCGCGACACCTGTTTCATCGCAAGATGTTTCAATTCCTAATACGCGCATTGGCTGATTTTAAACCGTACTGTGTGCATGTTGGAGCTGTCACCAGCCCCGTTGAGGGCGCTCATCATAAGCCGATTGGGCTATTTTGTCTTCTCAGTGATGAAATCTTTGCATTTGTTGCATCGCCGCATTACCATATGCCCCCTTTGATTTTAATGCCCTAGCCTCGCAAAGCAGTATTTAGCCTGACTAGATAAGCGAACACGATCGACCAAATTTATAGAAATAACGGAAGGTGTGCATTTTATGCCAATGGTAAAACTGAAAGAAAACGAGCCGTTTGACGTCGCTCTTAGAAGATTCAAGCGCTCTTGCGAAAAAGCCGGCGTTCTTGCCGAGGTACGTCGCAAAGAATTTTACGAGAAGCCAACTGCCGCTCGTAAGCGCAAAGCAGCTGCCGCTGTTAAGCGTCACTTGAAAAAATTGCAGCGTGAAAACAAGAAGACTAAGCGTTTTTACTAAGCCTTAGCCTTTGTAGTACGGTTCACGTTCGCTTCGAACCTTGCACCTCGTACCATGTAATGGCATAAAACGCAGCCCGTGTTTCGGGCTTCGATGCACTCATATACTGGGATTACCATGCCTGACAGCGCGCTCAAACAGCAACTGACTAACGCCATGAAAGACGCCATGCGGGCTAAAGACAAGCTCCGCTTAGGCACTGTGCGCCTGGCACTTGCTGAGGTGAAGAAAATCGAAGTGGACGAGCGTATCGAACCTGATGATACGCGCATCACGGCAGTGCTAGAGAAAATGATCAAGCAGCGCCGCGAGTCTGTAAAACAATACGAAGCTGGCGGTCGCCAAGACCTCGCCGATCAAGAAACGGCCGAAATTGCCGTCCTGCAAGACTTCATGCCACAGCAATTGAGCACTGAAGAAGTCGACGCCATTATTAAAGGCGCCATGCAAGACACGGGCGCCTCTAGCATGGCCGATATGGGCAAAGTCATGGCAGCGGTACGCCCCGCAGTGCTTGGCCGCGCCGACATGGCCGCAATTAGCCAGCAGATTAAACAACAGCTTTCCCAAGGCTGAAACTACTGGCACACTGCAGTACCCTCTAGCGACACTCAACACTCTGGATTATTGACGTTATGGCCGGTCTAATTCCGCAAGCCTTCATCGATGATTTATTGAGCCGCGTCGACATCGTCGATGTGATCGATAAACGCATCAAGCTGCGCAAAACCGGCAAAAACTATTCAGCGCTCTGCCCATTCCATACCGAGAAATCCCCATCCTTCAGCGTAGAGCCCGAGAAGCAGTTCTATTATTGCTTTGGCTGCGGCGCTGGCGGCAATGCCTTAGGCTTTGTCATGGACTACGAACGCATGGATTTCCCACAAGCCGTGGACATCCTTGCTGGCGACTATGGGCTCACCGTTCCACGCGAAGAAGGCAGCCGCGAAGACAAAGCCAGAGGCGAGAACAAAGCCCTCTATGAAACTCTTGAACACGCCAACCAGTTCTATCAAACCCAGCTGCGCGAGCACCCACAGAAACCGCGTGCTGTAGCCTATCTTAAAGGCCGCGGACTAACCGGCGTAATTGCCAAGCAGTTTGGCATCGGCTTTGCGCCCCCCGGCTGGGACAATCTACTCAAGGCCCTCGGGAGCACAGACGCGCAAACAGCATTGCTCGAGAAAACCGGCCTAGTCATCAAGCGTGAACAAGATCAAAACGCCAATGATGCCAAGCGCGACGGCCACTACGACCGCTTTCGTGACCGCATCGTCTTTCCGATTCGCGACTCACGCGGCCGAGTAATTGGCTTTGGTGGGCGAGTACTCACTGACGAGAAACCTAAGTACCTCAACTCCCCTGAGACCCCCGTGTACCATAAAGCCAATGAGCTCTATGGGCTCTATGAGGCGCGGCGCAGCAACAAAAAACCTACGCGTTTCTTGATTGTCGAGGGTTATATGGATGTTGTGGCGCTGGCCCAGAATGGCATCGACTATGGCGTTGCCACGCTTGGCACCGCGACCAATGCGACACATCTAAACAGGCTCTTCAAAGTCGTCTCCGAAGTCATCTATTGTTTCGACGGCGACGATGCAGGCCGCACCGCGGCGTGGCGAGGTATGCAAGCCACGCTGCCTATACTGCAAGATGGTCGACAAGTACGCTTCTTGTTTCTTCCCGATGGCGAAGACCCTGACTCACTAGTCCGCAAGATTGGCAAAGAGCAGTTTAATACCCTTATCGATGGCGCGACCCCCTTGGCCGACTTCTTCTTCGATCACCTTTGCGAAGGCTTAGACCCAGAGGCCATCGATGGCAAAGCCAAACTATGCTCACTGGCTGTGCCACTCTTGAAGCAGCTGCCCGCGGGTATCTATCGCCAACTGATGATTGATAAGCTTGCCCGCATGGCTAGCGTCGAAAGCCGCTCGATCGAAGCGATGATGGGCTCTGCCTCGCCAGCCTTAGCGCAAGCACCGGAGCCGCCCTTCTATGACGAGAGCGATGTACCACCGATGCCCGACATGCCCCAAGAGCAGTTCGCACCGCGCTCCACGCGAGCAGCTCCCGCGCGCAACCCCGCGCCTGCGAAAGCGCAAGCACGCAGCCCTGGCTTGAAAGCCATCGAACTACTGCTCTATAAACCCGAGGTTGCGAGTGTTTTAGACAAGGATTTGTCTCTTTTGCAGGAAAATAAGGACGAATACACCGATTTATTGCTCGAACTTGTTGAATTAGTGAAGCAAGACCCCACTACTAACACCTATACAATGCTCGGCCACTGTTACGACACGGCGCAGGGCAATCAAATTACCTCTTTAATGAAAAAAGAGAAGATTACCCCGCTTGAAGGGGTCACTAGTGAATTCCAGTACCTCATCGATGCACTGCTGTCAGACGCACAGAAGAAGCAATATAAGAGGCAATTAATGGAACAGCTCAAGCCACGCTTACGCTCTGGCAAGGCTGATCACTAGTACTTAATCAGTTGCTGGCCAGTCTCGCAGTATGAGGCTATAATGTCCGGCTCTGTCACATCCACGCTCACATTTGGTCATTGCTGACCACCCATGGGGAAACATGTCTGAAACTCGTTTAGCCCTAACGCCACAACTAGGCCTTAAGGCCTTGATCGCAAAAGGTAAAGAGCAAAACTACCTTACCTATGCTGAGGTCAACGACCACCTTCCAGAATCAATCTCTGATCCGGATCAGGTTGAAGACATCATTCAGATGATTAACGACATGGGGATCAAGGTCTATGAGACCGCTCCCGATGCCGACACGCTGTTGATGAACGAAGGCGAAGGAAACACCGACGAAGTCGCTGCTGCCGAAGCTGCTGCCGCTCTTGCGGCCGTAGAGAATGAAGCTGGCCGCACGACTGACCCAGTGCGCATGTATATGCGCGAAATGGGCACCGTAGAACTTCTAACGCGTGAGGGCGAGATCGTTATTGCCAAGCGCATCGAAGAAGGCTTGCGCGAGCTTATGAAGGCAATGGCCTGTTTCCCAGGCACTGTCGATCATATCCTGCTTGAATACGCCGGTGTCGATACAGAAGAGCGTCGCCTTAGCGACATCATCACTGGTTATCTCTCGACCGACGATGATGAAATCATCCCACCTGCGATTACTCCGAACACAGAACCGGAAGCATCAAACGCAAGCGACAGCAAAGACGATGATGACGACGATCTCGGCGATGATGAAGATGAAGAAGAAGCCAATGTCGGGCCAGATCCTGAAGAAGCTAAGCTGCGCTTCGGTGAGCTGCAAGCACAACTCGAAGTCACTGCTGCTGCGATTAAAAAGCACGGCCGTAGCCACAAGAAGTCTGTCGCTGAGCTCGAAAAACTAGGCGATTGCTTCAAGACTTTCAAGCTGACGCCGAAACAGTTCGAACCTCTACTTGCTCATATCCGCGCGGTCTTGCAACGCGTTCGTCGTAATGAGCGCGCGATTCTCGCTTTGTGTGTCCGTAATGCAGCGATGCCGCGTAAGGCCTTTATCCAAACGTTCCCTGGCAACGAAGTGAACGAAAACTGGGTAGACTCCTTAGTTGAAATGAAAGAGCCATGGTCAGAAGCCGTTGGCAATCTGAAAATCGAGATCTTACGCGCGCAGAAAAAACTCGTCGCCCTAGAAACCGAAACGGGTTTAAGTGTTTCTGAGATTAAAGAGATCAACCGTAATATGTCGATCGGCGAAGCAAAGTCTCGCCGTGCGAAGAAAGAGATGGTTGAAGCTAACTTGCGTCTCGTAATCTCTATCGCTAAGAAATACACCAACCGTGGTTTGCAATTCTTGGATCTCATCCAAGAAGGCAACATCGGCTTGATGAAAGCCGTCGACAAATTCGAATACCGTCGCGGTTATAAGTTCTCAACTTATGCGACGTGGTGGATTCGTCAGGCGATTACCCGCTCTATCGCTGACCAAGCGCGCACGATTCGTATTCCAGTTCACATGATCGAAACGATCAACAAACTGAACCGAATCTCACGACAAATGGTCCACGAAAAAGGCCGCGAGCCAACGCCAGAAGAACTCGGCGAGCGCATGGACATGACTGAGGACAAAGTACGTCGTGTTCTAAAAATCGCGAAAGAACCGATCTCCATGGAAACACCTATTGGTGATGATGAAGATTCACACCTAGGGGATTTCATAGAAGACTCTACGGTCGATTCACCTGTCGATTCATCGATCGATGAAGGCCTGCGTGAAGCAACGAAAGATGTCCTTTCAAGCCTCACAGCACGCGAAGCGAAAGTGTTAAGAATGCGCTTTGGTATTGACATGAATACAGACCACACACTGGAAGAGGTCGGCAAACAGTTCGACGTGACCCGTGAGCGTATTCGTCAGATCGAAGCCAAAGCTTTGCGCAAGCTTCGTCACCCAACACGCTCAGATCATTTGCGTAGCTTCTTAGACGAGTAACTATCGTCTTGCATAAAAAAAGCCCCGAGCGTCTATTGATGCTCGGGGCTTTTTTTTATGCTCTTTATAGACGCTGCATAAGCGGTGGGCTAACGCCTTCGACTCCCACAAGCCCTAACATCATTAAGAATGCCATCTGCGGGCCTAGGTGCGAATCCACTGGGCTATACCACTCCTCTGGCGAATGGGCGCCGCCACTTTGGCCACCCCCTCCTATAGTGATCGCAGGAATCCCCATGGACATGGGAATATTCGAATCGGTGCTGGAAGTGCGCAATTCTTGGATTGGCGAACCTACTGCCTCGTAGGCTAACGCAGCCACCTGCACTAAGGGATTGGAAGCTCCAGTACTGCCAACAGGGCGATCGCCTATCAAACGGAAATTCACCGTAATTTCACCGTTGTTCCAGCGTGCGTTTTCTTCAGCAACCGCCTGTGCGGTTACCTCTTTCACACGCGCCTCTAACTTCGCTAACTCACCCGCATCGTTAGAGCGCATATCCAGTTGAAACACCGCATCAGCCGCGATGGAGTTCACCGATGTGCCCCCATCGACCATTCCGACGGTGAAGGTAGTCTTGGGCGACGAAGGCACCTCTAGATCGCCGATTTTAGTGATCGCCCGCCCCATTGCATGAATAGCACTGACCAATCCGAAGGCACTAAAGGAGTGGCCGCCAGGTCCGGTAAACTCCACGGCAAAACGCCGGCTCCCAGTAGCCCCCGTCGTAATACGAGTGAGCCCAGAGCCATCGATAGAGACGAAACCATCGATATCAGGATGATCACGGAAGATCGCTTTAATCCCACGCAAATCTCCAGGGCCCTCCTCGCCCACATTCCCAACAAACATAATGTCGCCAACCGTTTCAATACCGCTACTATTAAAAGCGTCGATCAGTGTTAACAAAACCGTTAAGCCGCGCCCATCGTCACCAATGCCTGGTGCGTAATATCGGTCATCACGCATCTCCACCCTCACATCGGTCTCTAGAGGAAATACCGTATCGAGATGTGCCGCAATGACGAACAGAGGCCCATCACCGCTGCCCGCTCGCAAACCAATCACATTGCCTTCACTATCGATATAGGCGTCTTCGATCCCCCTGCTTTGCATCTGATCTAGATAATACTCAGCACGCTTCTGCTCCAAGAAGGGAGGTGCCGGAATTTCTGTCAGCCGCACTTGCTCGGCAAGTGTCTCAGGCTCGCTCACTTGGATATCATTGAGAGTGCTTTGCACTCGCGTATCAGAACTGATGGCAGCAAAGACGCTGGCTAGCGAATCATCGACAGGGATAAGTGGTTGTGCTTGTAGCGAAGTCGAGCTGAGTAACGCAGCGGCACAATAGGCCAACACGCTGCGCTCGCAAAATTTGGATGTTCGAAAAAAATTTAGGACGACATTGCTTACAAACATTTCACTACCTCATCTATTTGCAGCACGGGTTGCTGGCATGCATTTCAATTACCGCATCACTTGCGCTGCGGGCGCTCGCCTTCGAAGACTACCGTACAGGCGTTCAATAAGACTAACACAGAGAAAAACGAAAACAATTTAAACACTGCCCATACTCCCTAACGGTTCGAGCCACGCGCGAGCGACGCTAGCAAATGCACAGCAACCCCTTATAGCTGGGGATCTTTATGAGAGCGCGAAACGCTAGATAGAGCCCTATTCCCAAGGCCAAGCCCTATTGCCGCAACATTCCAAGAGCCTGCGATCATGCTGTGACAATTGCTTACGATTTAAGCCGTATTTCATTGGGTTAAAAGACTGAATTCATGGTATTTTCCGGCGCGACCACGGAGGTCGCTTTCAAGCTCCCAATGATACCCTTATAAAAAAGGCGGAGATTCACATGCGTTTTCTCACACTAATCCCTGCATTCGCAGCAGTACTGCTTAGCAGTGTATTTGCCTCGTTCACGATGGCAGCGGACGGCCCGGCAGCCAATATCTCAATCCCGCAGATCCGTCAGGAGCCCACACTTGCTGATTTCGCTGGCATGACCCCTGCAACAGCCGTTGCGCGCCAAATGACTAAGATCGACGGTTTTGTACAGCGCGAACCTATTGATGGCGCAGCAGCGACCCAAAAAACCGAAGTGTATATTGGCTACGATCAAACAAACTTCTACGCCGTGTTTTTGGCCTTTGATACAAACCCATCGCTTATCCGCGCCAATCTCGCCTCACGCGAGAACATCGACGGCGACGACAGTGTCGAGATCACCCTAGATACATTCAACGACCAACGTACCGCTTATACGTTCCGCGTAACGCCTTTGGGCATGCAGTGGGATGCGCGCTGGACCGAAGGCTTCTCTAACCGCGCTGGCTTCGATACGACATGGGAAGCCGTCTGGGATAGCGAAGGCGAACGCACCGATCAAGGCTATATGGCCAGCATCACAGTGCCATTGCGTGGTCTACGCTTCCCAGCCAATGACGAGCAACTATGGCGCGTACAGGTAGGCCGCCAGATTCCTCGCTTGAGTGAAGAAAGCTTCTGGCCACCCTATTCGATCGAAGTAGACGGTCGCTTGAACCAGACTGCTCTACTGTCTGGCATTCGCAACGTCTCCCCAGGCAATAACACACAGATTACACCGTTCGTTTTTGCTCGACATGTTGATGCATTGGACAACCGCGCCATTGGCGGCCCCAAGTTTCAAAGCGACTCTGAGTATGATATTGGGCTCGACGCCAAGTTCGTATTCAACGATTCATGGGTACTCGACCTCACTCTCAACCCAGACTTTTCACAAGTCGAATCGGACGAGCCACAGGTCACCGTGAACGAGCGTTTCGAAGTGCAATACCCTGAGCGTCGCCCGTTCTTTGTAGAGAACGCCGACTTCTTTGCGACTGACTCTATTTTGCTTTTCACCCGTCGCATTATCGACCCAGAAGGCGGCTTGCGCTTTACTGGCCGAAGCGGCCCTTGGGGTGTGGGCACCATGTTGATGAACGACGAAGCTCCTGGGCTTAACCGCGAAGCCGGCGACCCCCTACAAGGCGAAAAGGCGACGATCGGCGTACTCCGGGTATTCCGCGATATCGCAGGCCAAGACCGAGTAGGTTTCACGCTGACCGACCGCGAGCTAGTCGATGGCTACAATATGGTGGGCAGTATTGATGGCAAATTCCGCTTCAACCAAAACTGGGTGACCAACCTTGAGTACATCACTACAGAAACGGAGCCAACTTTCGGTGGCCGCACAATCAATGGGGATCAACGCAATATTCGTGTTGACCGAGTTGGCCGCACGTTCAATACGCATTTCCATTTTGTCGATACCGATAAAGACTACCGTGCGCAACTTGGCTTTCAAAACCGCTATTTCAAATCGGATATCTCTGGGGTGCATTGGCGCAGCAGCTTGAATTACTTCCCAGAAAACTCATCAATCACTAGCTGGTCGCCAGCGGCGATGTTGGTGTACCAAGACGACCAAGAAGGCGTGAAGGTGTACTCGGAAGTTTCGCCATCGGTGACTTGGAACTTTGCTACGAGCGATATTACTGTCGGGGCCTCTGAGGTGACAGAAGTCCTCCGTCCACAAGACTTCAATGGCTTGATGCAAACGACTCCTTACGACTATGGCAACTTCAGCATCAGCTATAGCAACTCGATGCTGAGTTCGCTCACACTGGATGCCAGCTACCGCCAAGGCGATGCACTCAACCTAGTCCCCAAAGCGGGTTTCTTGCCCTCAGTGGCAGACACGAGCCGTGCAGACGTCACGCTATTGTGGCGTCCGATCGAGCGTCTACGTATCGACAACTCATTCGTGCGCACCGACTTAGAAAGCAAACGCGGTGGCAAAGTGTTTACTAACGACATCTTGCGCAGCAGCTGGAATTACCAGTTCACACGTGAGATGTCTTTGCGCTTTATCGCGCAATACGAAGACACCGAAGCAGGCCCGAACACGCGCCTTGTTGATGATAAGAATATGAACTTCGATATCTTATTGCGCTATGTCCTGAACCCATGGTCAGCACTTTATATTGGTTACAACACCAATCAGAGCAATTTCGATATTATCGAAACTGAAGGCGTGCGCGAAGTGGTGAACACCGATGAGCTAAAGCGCGACGGCAGCCAGTTCTTCGTGAAGTTCTCGTATATGTTCCAACGCTAAAACGCAAAAAGCGATGGCCCCAGCTTCACGGGAGCATCGCTTTTTTAGAAAAACCAAATGCAAGCGCTGCAGCTTTTACTGCGCCGCTTGCATTTTTTTACGCCAGCTTTAAAGGCAAACGGTTAAAGGGTTTGCCTGTGGCTGCCGTCAAGGCATTGGCCACCGCTGGAGCTATCGGGGGCGTGCCTGGCTCACCGACACCGCTAGGGGCATTGTTTGAAGCCAGAATATGCACTTCAACTTCAGGCATACTGTTCATGCGCAGCACACGGTAGTTGTGGAAGTTAGTCTGATCCACTTTCCCATCGGTGAGCGTTAACTCATCCTCAAGGGCTGCCGACAAACCGTAGGCGATGCCGCCCTCAACTTGTGCGCGCACGATGTCTGGGTTCACAGCCACACCACAATCGATGGCTGCGACCACACGCTCAACTTTAAAGCGATCACCGTCTACAGACACATCCACGATCTCAGCGACCGTCGAGCCGAAAGAAGAATGCACGGCGACGCCGCGCCCCCAGCCTTCCGGCAACTCCTTAGTGCCCCATTGCGCTTTTTCGGCGGCCAGTTTTAGTACCGCCGTCTCACGCGGGTTGTTCTCTAGCAATGCTAGGCGATAGGCCACTGGGTCTTGCCCTGCTTTGCGCGCTAGTGAATCGATGAACACCTCCTTACTGAAGGCTGTATGGGTATTGCCCACGGAACGCCACCACTGTACGGGCACGCCTGTCTCAGTTGTATGCAGTTCGACCTGACGCTGTTCGACGTGATAAGGCAATTCAACCAGCCCTTCAAGCGAGGTTAGATCGATGCCGCCGACAATCGTCTCTTCCATGAAGGTGCCCTTCATGATGGACTGGCCCGCCACACGTACTTGCATCGCGTTCGGCAAGCCATCGCTGCCTAGCGCTGCAGAAAGCTTGTGCACATACGCCGGGCGGTAATAACCGCCTTGCATATCGTCTTCCCGTGACCAGACTAACTTCACCGGCACACCTTGTACTTCTTTCGCGATGCGCGCCGCTTCCATCACATAGTCAGACTGCGGGTTAGCACGTCGACCGAAACCACCACCGGCAAATACCGTGTTAATCACCACATCGCTCGGCTGCGCGCCAATCAAAGCCGCCACTGCTGCTTGGTCGCCTGTAGGGCTTTGACAACCATACCAAAGCTGCGCCTTGTTGCCATCGACTTGCGCGACGCAGTTCACCGGCTCCATTTGCGCGTGGGCAAGATAAGGGAACTCGAATACCGTTTCCACAACATCGCTAGCCGCCGCCAAGGTGCCACCTACATCACCTTCTGATTCAGCCACCAATCCTGGTGTTTCCACTAATGCGCGGTACTCTTGGAGGATCTGCGCGCTGCCACGGGTCTCCGCTTGCGCTTCATCCCATTCTAATACTAGGGCATTGCGGCCCTTGGTCGCCGTCCAATAATCTTTTGCGACCACGGCAACACCGCTATCGATTGCAAAGACTTGCGATACCCCATCGATTGCTAACGCGGCACTGCCATCGAATGACTTCAGCTTCGCGCCAAAACGCGGTGCGTGCGCCACAACAGCGGTGAGCATGCCTGGCAATTTGATATCTTGCGTGTAAATAGCCGTGCCGTCTTGCTTGCCGCTGTCTTTGCGCGTTGCTGCGGCTTTGCCGATAAACTTAAAATCAGCCGGTGACTTCAATGTTAATGAGTCTGCCGCCGGCGCACTGAGCGCCGATGCTGCAATCGCCAACTCGCCAAAGCTAGCTTTGTGATTGCCATGGCTAAGCTCGCCATTGCTCACTTGAATCTGTGTCGCCGGCACACCCCATTGCTGCGCTGCCGCCGTGACTAACATCGCACGGGCCGCCGCACCTGCCTGACGCATCTGCATATAGCTGTTGGCCATACCCGTACTGCCGCCCGTGCCCTGCATGCCCATGAACAGATTGGCATATTTGCCCACATCTGCTGGAGCGTGCTCACACACGACCTGCTCCCAAGCCGCATCCATCTCGTCGGCGACACAGGTCGCCAAACCGGTGTAGATTCCTTGCCCCATCTCCAAATGTTTAATCAACACGCGGACTTGGTTATCAGGGGAAATACTGACGAAGGCATTAAACTCAAGATTCGAATCGACTGCCCCTTGCGCTTGCACGCCACTAAGGTTTACGCCCAGCATCAAGCCAGCGCTAGTGCCAGCGGCAACTTTTAAGAACCCGCGACGACTAAGTGTGGCAGCATTTTTAGGCTGAAATCGTTGTAAGTTCATTAGGCATTCCCTCCAACATTTTTCATATCTTTGGCAGCCATTTTGATCCCTGCTTTAATGCGCGAGTAAGTGCCGCAACGGCAGATATTGCCAGACATAGCGGCATCGATGTCAGCATCGCTTGGGTCTGGGTTTTGTGTCAGCAACGCCGAAGCGGACATGACTTGACCGGACTGGCAGTATCCGCACTGAGGTACTTGCAGCTCTACCCATGCCTGTTGCACGGCACGGCTCTGTGGGCTTTCTAGGCCTTCGATTGTCGTAATATTTTTGCCTTGCGCCGCCTCTACAGTCAACACACAGGTACGAGTCGCCACGCCGTCTACATGCATCGTGCAAGCGCCGCATTGGGCTAAACCACAGCCGAACTTCGTTCCGGTGAAATTAAGATGGTCGCGAACAAACCACAGTAGCGGCATATCGCCATCGACATCCACCTCATGAGTGGTGCCGTTAATTGTTAATGAATAAGCCATGAGCCCTCCGATTGATTAGGACGCTTGTGTTTTTAGAATTTCGATTTGCTTATTATTTTTGATCTCGAGTAATGCGTCGAAGTAATGATTCTGTCGCTAGGATACGGTAAAAACACCTAGACGGACTATTCTACAGTAGTATTTCTCGAGCGCTCGCTTTTTCTAAGCCCCCCTCGTTTTATGACTAGTACTGTCATGGTTCTAGTGTCAAAATTTACCCTAACACCCACTACTGCTCACCCGCAGGAGTCGACACCTTGACTGACACCCTCTTTTTAACTTTTATTTTCCTATTTGCTGGCGTTATAGCCGTGCCTATCGCCTCGCGCTTTAAGCTTGGCTCGGTGCTCGGCTATTTACTGGCAGGTGTGGCGATTAGTCCACTGCTCAGCTTGCTCAGTGTCGACGTGATCTCCTTACAACACATTGCTGAGTTCGGCGTCGTCATGATGCTCTTTCTTGTTGGTTTAGAGTTGGAACCACGCATGCTGTGGCAAATGCGTATGCGCCTGCTTGGCCTGGGCGGCCTGCAAGTCTTGCTCTGCGCACTATTAGTGATGGGTATCGCCATGGCGCTAGGGCAGACGTGGTCGGTCGCACTGGCCATAGGCTTAGTGCTATCGCTTTCATCCACGGCTATCGTCCTGCAAACCCTTAATGAAAAAGGCTTGATGCAATCAGACGGCGGCAAAGGCGCATTCTCGGTGCTCTTATTTCAGGACATCGCCGTCATCCCGATGCTCGCCTTACTCCCACTATTAGCGATCTCTGCTGCACAGCCCGAGGTCGTACCTCATGCCGATGCAGCGCACACGGCCGGCATGAGCCTTGTTGACGGCCTCAACGGCTGGCAAACCGCGCTCGTCACTCTCGGCGCTATCGCCGCCGTGATCCTCGCAGGAGAGCGCCTGACCGGCCCGCTATTCCGCTTCATCGCAACAGCGCAATTGCGCGAGCTGTTTACCGCCAGCGCGCTGATGATTGTCGTGAGTATCGCCTTGTTGATGTCTTTGGTCGGCTTATCCCCAGCCCTCGGCACATTCATAGCCGGTGTTGTTTTGGCCACTAGTGAATATCGCCATGAATTGGAGTCTGATATCGGCCCCTTCAAGGGCTTGCTCCTAGGCCTGTTTTTTATGACGGTCGGGGCAGGTATTAATTTCGAATTACTGTCGCAGAACTTTGCCGTCATCTTAGGCTTGAGCCTTGGTCTGATTGTATTGAAAGTCCTCGTGCTTTTATTAGTGGGGCGTTTCTTTGATTTGCGTGGTGCCAATCTTTGGCTCGTTGCACTGAGCCTTGCGCAAGCTGGAGAGTTCGGCTTTGTGCTGCTGTCATTCACAGTGGGCATCAATGTCATCCCTACCGAGACTGCAGACCAATTACTGTTAGTCGTGGCTCTTTCGATGCTGCTTACGCCGTTACTGTTCATTATTTACGAACGCTTCATCGCACCTCGTTATGAGCTCAGCAATGAGCGCGATGCCGACACCATCGACGAAAAATGCAAAGTACTGATCGCCGGGCACGGCCGAGTGGGCGGCATAGTCAATCGCATGCTGCGTGGCGCAGGCTTCTCCACTACGGTGATCGACTACAGCGCGTCAAACCTTGAGATGCTGCGCGCCTACAATATTAAGGTCTATTACGGCGACGCCACACGCCCAGACTTGCTGCACGCCGCAGGGATCGACGAGGCCTCTATCATGGTCATTGCCATCGACAACAAAGAGGCAATCACCGAACTAGCCCGCTATGTGGTGGCTACCCACCCCCATGTGCACGTTGTGGCGCGCGCGGTCGACCGACACCATGTCTATGACCTGTGGGCGGTAGGTTGTCGCGATATTATTCGCGAAACCTTCGACAGCTCGTTGCGAACCGCACGTTCCGCTCTGCATGCCTTGGGCCTAACACCAGAGGAAGCCATGAAAGTCTCGCATACCTTCGAGACAATCGACCGTCAGTATATGCGCGAGATGGCCGACCTGTATAAACCTGACGTGCCTAGCCACCAGAACCAAGCCTATGTGAAAAAGGTTCTGGAGCTCAACGAAGAATGGGGGCGGCAATTGCAGGCAAAACACAATGAGCCTGAGCAAGGCAGCGAATAGATTAGGCTAACGCCACCTCGGCAGACACATAGTCGTACCCGAGAGCTGATGCCACATTCGGTTCGGTGACCTTGCCTTGATGTATATTGAGCCCATTGCGAAGATGGGGATCATCGCTCATCGCTTGCACCAAGCCTTTATCAGCCAAGGCCGCGACAAAGGGCAAGGTCGCGTTCGCCAAACCCACGGTAGAAGTACGCGCGACCGCCCCGGGCATATTCGCCACACAATAATGAATAACCCCGTCCACGATAAAGGTCGGGTTCTCATGGCTTGTCACGCGGCTTGTTTCAAAACAACCGCCTTGATCAATGGCCACGTCCACCATCACCGAGCCAGGTCGCATTCCTTTGAGCATTGCACGCCGCACCAATTTAGGTGCAGTAGCACCAGGAATCAGCACCGCGCCAATGACTAAGTCCGAAGTTTTCAAGTGATGCTCGATTACGGCCTCGGTCGAGTACTGGGTCACGACCTTTGGCCCATACTGTTCATCAAGCTGACGCAGGCGCCGCAGTGAGCGGTCGACAATAGTGACCTGCGCCCCCATCCCCACCGCCATCTGCGCCGCATTGGAACCCACGACACCGCCGCCAATGATCAACACATTGGCAGGCGCCACTCCCGGCACCCCGCCGAGCAAGACGCCGCTGCCACCACGCACACTCTCTAGCCAGTACGCGCCTTCCTGCACGGCCAAGCGCCCTGCCACCTCGCTCATCGGCGTGAGTAAGGGCAAACTATTGAAGCCATCGGTGACCGTTTCGAACGCCACGCACGATGCCCCAGAGGCCAGCAAGGCTTTGGTTTGCTCTGGGTCTGGCGCCAGATGCAAATACGCAAACAGCATTTGCCCCGGCCGCAGCATCTTACACTCATCGGGCTGCGGCTCTTTGACCTTCACTACAAGTTCAGCCTCCGCGAAAACTGCCTGAGCGTCACTTACCAGCTGCGCGCCTGCGTGCTCATAATCGGCATCACTAAAGCCTGCATGCACCCCAGCCCCGCTCTGAATCAACACCCTATGCTTGCGCGCGCACAGCTCCTGCACACCCGCTGGAGTCAGTGCGACGCGATACTCATGGTTTTTAATTTCCTTCGGTACTCCGATTAACATAAGGCCACTCCATCAATGCGAATAAACGAATGCAGACTATCTTATGCTCCTATTTGCTAGCACGATAGGGGGTGGATACTGGCGCCAATAGCGACCGTTAGTAGCAGTAGAGGACTATAGACACCCATTTTGATGTATTTTTTAGGAATTTAGGGGAGTTTTGCAGCGCAAGAAAAACAGATAAGCGAAGAATTCGCGTGGCGCTAGCGCATTGCGCGCCATCGCTTTATAATACGCGGCCCCTATGGGGCAGCTGCAGGGCCTATAACTCAGTTGGTTAGAGTAGCGGACTCATAATCCGTTTGTCCCAGGTTCGAGTCCTGGTGGGCCCACCACTTCCTTCGCTTTGCTCAGTCGCGCTAGACCTCACCGGACTATCCCAGCCAAAAATCACAGATTTTTGTCGTTACACGGCGCGCAAAGCTCACGCTTTGCAAAACACGCTTGTTTCACCCTGGTGGGCCTTGATGCATTGATTTGAACTTGCGCATACCTCGGGCCGAACTTGTTGTACCAGAGGCGAATGGACTCATAGCTGACAGTCACGCCCCGTTCGGCCAATAGATCTTCGATAGCCCGGTGGCTTAGGTTAAAGCGATGATAGAGCCATTTGGCATATTGAATGAATTCAGGTGGAAAACGATGGCGTTTGTAGGTATTTTGCTTATTCATGCTCCAAATTCTGACAGACTGGGAGTTAGCTTCTCAGTACTAAGCTGAGGCTTGTAATTATCAACCACGTCACCTGCTCTAAAAAAGCTATATCTTTGTTTGTCGTGCTATTTATGATGCTCGCGGCAGCACCCACTCAAGCGCAAGGAACGCCATCTTCGATAGCGTTTTACTATGGTCCGGTTGACTCTGTCCGTGAATTATTGAGCTATGACCGGGTGGTAGTCTCCCCGACACAAATTACCGACAGGCAAATTTCTCAGCTGCATGCAGCCAATATTCAGGTCTTTGCTTATCTCAGCATTGGCGAATGGGACAATAGTCTCGGGGCGGTTCCAGCTAACAGCACTATACTGACGCAAAACACCGACTGGAATGCCTCCGTTATGGATCTCGGGGATTCCGACTGGCGCAGCTATTTATTAAGCCAAGCGCAGATACTGCACTCTGAAGGTTTCGATGGCCTTTTTTTGGACACTCTGGACAGCTACACGCTCGCTGGGTTGTCAGCTCCTAATTTAGCCACGCAACAAACCGCCCTGATAGAAATCTTAAACGCACTAGTCCAGAGTGAGCAGAGCGACGCGAGTGTCGAGCTGATTCTCAATAGAGGGTTTGAACTAATCAACAGACTGGCCTTCAAGCCCCAAGCGGTCGTTGCTGAAAGTATGACCCATGGCTATAACGCGGCCGTTGACAGCTATTTCACGCGCACCATGGAGGACACTCAATGGGTCAGTGACCGTCTCAAAGAGGTTCAGGAAGAAGGGATCGAAGCCATCGTCATTGACTATCTGCCATCGCATCGACATCAGGATCGAATTGACGCAGCAAAAGATCTGGTCGAACTTGGTTTCACCCCCTATCTCTCCAACGGTTTGCTGACGGATATGGGCGTATCCACCGTCTACCCGGTGCCGCGACGTGTTCTTGTTTTCTACAACGGAGACGAGTATCTAAAGAAATTGTCACTTTGCCATCGTTTTCTTGCCGCACTAATTGAGTACAAAGGATACGTCCCCGAGTGCTTTGATGTTAACGAAATAGATACGCTGCTTTTTGATCGCGCCAAATACGCAGGTGTCGTGTACTGGTTGTCGCAAAGCAACTATTACAGCACTGCCCTGACCAGATTCATAGAGAGCGCTCTGCAGGCGCAAAATTTTTACTCGCTATTCATCGGAGAGTTACCTGAAAGCAGAAGCTTGCTGGAAAGACTTCATCTGCAAGCGGCTGGCAATTATCAGGGTAAGCTCAGTTCGAACCTGAGCCAGCTCGGTTACCCGATGCCGACTTCAAGCCTTAATGTCGTGCCCCGTTTCGTGCTTGCCCCCAACGCAGAAACTGCTGAGGTATCTGTTAACGTTGAAATTACCGACGCCCAAGGTGATTCAGGCATCGGCTCCATGGAGACGTCATGGGGCGGCGTAGTGACAGAAGCACTCACCGTTCAGGAGATGATGGGCGATCGCTTACGTTGGAGCCTAGATCCCTTCGAACATGTGTTGCCGTTACTGCGTTTACCAGAAATCCCGGTGCCTGATGTGACTACAGAGTCAGGAAACCGTATCCTGACCGCGCATATTGACGGCGATGGTTTCCCTTCGATGACATACACTAGTGAGGGAATTTTTGCCGGAGAGTCAGTACTGAAGGAGGTCCTGCAACGGTACGACCTCCCCCATACCGTTTCCATTATCGAGGCTGAAATTGCACCACACGGATTATATCCCCAGTTTTCGACACAGCTGGAAACTATTGCCAGAAATATTTTTAGTCTCAACCATGTTGAGATCGCCTCTCACACCTATAGCCATCCTTTTTTTTGGGATGACCGAGTAGCACCAGAGCAGAGACAATATGGTGACTCTCTCGATATTCCTGGGTACGAAATAGATTTTGACCGCGAAGTGTTTGGTAGCGTCGAGTACATTGAACGCGAGCTGATACCCTCGGGTAGCGAAAAGAAGATTAAGGTTTTCTTATGGTCAGGCAATGCCAACCCTACATCAGATATAATCGAGAAACCAGAAGAGCTAGGCATCTATAATGTTAACGGAGGCAATACCTTTGTCGTCAACGGCAACTTCTCGATCGCACAAGTCTCCCCCCATCTAAACTGGCACCCTACAGCCGTTCAAGTGTATGCACCCCTGACGAACGAAAACCTGTTTACCGAACTGTGGACTGATAACTTCAATGGCTTCTCACGTGCTATCGAAAGCTTTCAATTACTGGGCGAGCCACGCAGACTGAAACCCATTAGCATTTACTATCACATGTATTCTGGGGTATATCCTTCTTCCATTCGTGCGCTGCATCAGGTTTATGACTGGGCAATCAGTCAGCCGGTTACCCCTATGTTTTTGAGCGAATATGCTGCTAGAGCAAGCGCACTATATGAGACTGGGCTGGCAAAAGGCATTCACCACAATATAGCTGACAATAACTGGGAAGTTATCAGCACTGGAGTTCGCAGCCTGCGCATCAACAACAACATGAGCCCAGCAGCTGACAGTATCGGGATAGCTGGCATGAGTGCTGGACCGGATGGTAACTACCTAGCATTGTCTGGCACTCGCGCTACGTTGAGCCTACTTCAGGACGATCTGTTACCTGCGTTCGGAGGCAGGCCCTATCTTCAATCAGCTAATGGCATCATTCACGACTGGCATTGGGATGGCGAGAACTTGCTCATTGAAGTGGAAAGTTACATGCCACTACAGATGTCGATCGAACAGGCCAGTAATTGCCAACTTATTCAGCCTGTTGCCCAGATCCAGAACCGTCGTTCAGATACTGTGATGAGCATAGCAAGCACTCATTCCGGCCGACACCGCTTGCATCTCCAGTGCGTACAAGAAAGTAAAGAGCCATGAGCAAAAGCGCGACAAAGCCGAAGTTCAAACTAAACCCACAACGTGACCGCGAGGTATTCCTCAACCGCCGCGCTATTATTGCGCTTACCGTTTCGACCGTAACACTGCTAACACTATTACAACCTAACCGTGAGCTTTTGCTTAATATGCTTGACGATGCCAACGACCCAACAGTCGCACTGGCGTTTTTGAATGTATTACGCGATGGAGATGAGCCCGCAGCACAGCTGGATTACCTGATTGCCAAACAATATGTTAAGCGCAATGATTTTGAAGAAGCCGTGGCACTCATTGAACCCGCAGACAGATTTCAACAAACACCTTATCGCCAACAGATCAACGAGCTATACACTCGCAGCCTTTGGCAGCTGGCAACACTGAGCGCAGGCGAAACGGCGCAGTCCGCAATCGCCAAGCTTCACACCTTCTTATCCCAAAACTTGGCAAGCTTTAGCGATGATGAGCTGAGCCTATTTGCACAATATGCGTTACAGACAGGCTCACCTGTACTGGCCTATCAACTCAATGTCCGCAATCTGAATACTAGTGAAAATGAGCTGCTTACATTGGCTCGACAAGCAGGACTATCGGACGCAGCGTATCGACACGCATTACAGATCTATCGCGATGACCCGACATTCGAACACGTAGAGCAGGTGTTGGCCGTTGCCCAACAGAATGCTTTATGGGATGAAGGTATTGCACTGGCTGAGCAACATGCCGCCGGCAGCTGCGACGAGAATTGCCTGCAGAGTTTGATTAATTTTCTCGTCTCCGCTAATGCTGGCGCTAGCGCTGCCGAGCTTGCTGATACCAAAGCGCAGACAAGCACTTCCCCCGATGACTGGCTACAAGCCACTGAACGCGCCTTGGCCATTGGCGAGTTGGACAATGCCACACTTTGGTTGGAGAGGGTCGTCGCTGAAAATGCAACACTTCGCAGCACCCATCAATCTCAGCTCGTTGACCTTTATGTGGGTGTGCAGCGTTTCGATGACGCTCTAGCGCTCATGCAGGAATTCATTGGGCCCGAGGACTCTCCCGAGTTGATCAGATATGTGATTCGGGTGGCTTTTGCGGCGATCAATATTGAAGCATTGGAAGAGTACCTCTACGCCCTGGCTACACAAGGGGTTGCCACTCTGGCTGAGATCAGACAATGGATTTCGTTTGCAGACAGATTAAACGGCGCCGCCTACGTTGCACAAGCGCTGTTCGCCATCCTCAATGCTGAAACCGCCAATACTCTACTCGAAGAGGCCGACCTGCGCTTGATTGAAGTAGAGCTCGCTCGCTTCTACAATTTTGTGGGTGATCAGCAAGGCACTGTTGCACTCTGGCGCTCCCGTCACCCAGACAACATCCTGAACGTGCAAGAACCCTATTCTTTTGTAGAGCTTAACGAATTCATCCAAGCCTTTGTTGATCTTCGCGAGCCGGAAACGGCCCTGGAAATCGCAGCCAATTTTCTAAGAATTTCTGATCTGGATGACAATCAATTAGCCGACATCCAAAGCCTAGCCTACTTTAACGGCGACCGGGAAATGTTAAGACAAATTCAGGAAATCCAACTTGCGCGTAGTACAAGTTCGATAGACCCGTTCTTGGTAATTGCCACTCACGATAATACACAAAGCGCTGAAAGAGAGTTGCTGTGGAACTACTACGATCTGTTTAATCAAAATCGAGCGGCTGCCTTAGCTCAGTTAAGCAACTCCGCCCAGATCATCCTGGATTCCATGCTGCAAGGGGCAATCATCGATCAAGACAATGATGGAATTGCACGCATCAAAGATCAGCTATCTCAATATCCAGAACATCAGTCTGTCGAAATGCTGGAATTAAGACTAAGAATTGCAAATTATGAGATGGACAACCAAACATCCCGGCAGCTACTGCAACAACTCATTTCAATTCGCCCTAGCGAACAACGATATCAGGAGGATGCTGTATGGATCGCGATAGCGCTTCAGGACGAGGTTTGGTTACAACAGCTTTATCAACAGTTATTCGCAAGCGCAATCAATAATGTTGACCTGGCACCAATGATGGCCTATGCGGCACAAGCCCTTGAAAACACGCTTCACGCACAATATTGGTATCAAAAACTAAGCCAATCGGGTCAGGCCAGTGCTGCAGATCTGCTCAGCTATGCCACTTTACTTCAGAACAGCGGCGACGAAGCATTATCACAAGCCCTGCGCTGGCAGGTAGTCAGCACTATGGCCGATGAATTACAAGATCAGCTTAATGGCGATATCAGTTACCGCTCGCTGCTTTCTATATTCGTGGGCCCTGCCCATGCCTCGGAAAGACTATCAGTCGCTCTAGCGCAAGGCGTGACAGCTGAGGAGATCAACAGTATTTTATTTACGCAGTCACGTAATGGACTGCAACAGCTGGCCTATTGGCAAACCATAGGCGTCTTACAAAACGAACAGCTGAGTGAGACCGTCCAATTGGCTTTGGCATTGGCGCGCAAGGATGAGCATAGCGTTCGCACGCTGGCTCTGCAGGGCCAGACCCTCACCGATTTGGAGCGCACGTCAGCACTTACGCAGATAGATGAGCGAACGCTAGCATGGCAGTATGGCGAACAATCGTTAAACCCCAGTTTGCCCAACAATGAATTGGCACCATTACAACGATTGCTGGCCAACGAACACTGGCATAGAAGCCACGGCTGGTCTTATGCTTTCGCAGGCACACCTAGTTACGGCCTGGGTGGGTCCGAGCTGGAATATTACCGGCCTTTGTTGCAGGGGCAAATGCAGATTAATTATTCGGAAGATCAGGCCGAACAAACTTCGTTTCTCAATGAGGACTACTCATCGAAAATGCTGCTTGTAGGTTGGCAGAATCCGATTGAGAATTACCAACTAGGCTTGCAAAATCGTCACGGTAAAAGTCATGCCAGTATTCAGCTTGAAAAACAATGGCAGGCAGGCCCGTGGTTAACTCCCACTGCAGATTTTTTCTGGAATATACCTGCAACGCAGAGTGAGAACCTAGCCCTCGCTGGTCGGCAGTCCGGCATTCAACTAGGTAGCTCTTGGCAGCTGACAAGTCGAACCAACATTAATGCCAATATTCAGGCACGACAATTTAGGACAGATTTCTCCGAGAAAATCGGTGATAGCAGGCAGCTCTCACTGCGCATAAGCGATACCTTGCAGAGAGTGCCTACGTGGCAACCCTATCTGCAGTATGACCTACAGGTCAATAGTATCGCTTCGGGCGAGCTAACTCGCCTTATGGAGCGCAGTGATGTTCCTAGCCTAATTACCGCCGATGCGTTTTTGTCGAACAAGTTTCATCGTTTAGCGCTAGGCCAGCGTGTTTCTCATGGCACAATAGGCAGACAGGGCCCTGACGTTAAAGGGGCAAGGTATCTGCTAGACACAAGCATAGGATATAACTTCGAGTTAGAAGAGCCTGACCTCAACGTTAGCTTTGGATTAGGAATAAGAGTGTTCGGTGGCGACGAACTATCTATCACAGGAAGCTGGCAGAATGCGGACATCAATGGTCAAACCAGCACTCAATTTAACATAAAATATTTTTTGGATTTTTAACAGACGGGCCTATTCAGGCTAGCAAAGGCTGTGGAGCGCAACTATGACGAGCAAGAATAAAGCAATGGTTCAGCTAAAAGCTGTAAATCAATTGATAATGGGATTCCTACTGATCACACTCGTAGGTTGCGGCACTACTGTCAGCGAAAGCACTGCAGTGCTAGATCAATCTAGAACGTTGTACATCATGCCTTTCGCTAATCAGTCCAATATGCCTATGGCACAATCTCAAGTAGAAGAGCTTGTTGCTTCTGTATTATCTGCGCAAGGCTTCACAGTGCAAGTCTACCCAAAGGACCGTATCAGTGATGTGCAAGCAAGCCTGGAGCCGGAACGACGAGGGGAAGAGGCCAGAGTTTGGCTATCTCAACAGCCAACTGGGTACATTGTCCAAGGCGCCGTTCATGAGTGGCAGTATAAATTCGGCTTAGATGGTGAGCCCGCGGTTGGCTTGACACTGACTGTCAGCGATATGAACCAGGCAGAATTATGGCGTGGCTCAACGTCTCGCAGTGGTTGGGGGCGAGAGTCAATTACCCGGATGGGCATTAAAGCGATTAGCGAGATCACGGAAGAAATAAACTGGCGATAAAGCACTTTCACGCAATCAGGCTGCAAGCAAAGACCCTATGAAATTTAGAGCAATAACCAAAGAAATAGTGCTCGGCACGCAAAATGGAGTGATTAGCTTTATTGAACTCTTGCTTGTTACCGGCCTTGCAGTGCTAGCCTGGCGTTACCAAAGCACAGTCACCTATGAGTCCGCCACAGGCTATTTCTTTTGGCCAGCACTAGGCCCAGTCCTTCTTGCGTTACGCTATGGCTTTGGACGAGGGCTAATCGGCCTACTTTTGGCAATCATTTCGGTCCAGGGGCTAAACACTTTTTTGGGCGAGTCAATTGAGATAAGTATTGCAGTGATTCTAGGAGCCGCATTGTTGACCATGCTCACTGGAGAATTTCGTGATAGCTGGCACGTCGTCAATCAGCGTCTCACCTTAGACCAGGAGTTCACCAACAGCAGATTGGAAATGTTTACCCAAAGCTATCATTTGTTAAAAGTATCCCATGATCAGCTTGAACAGAGACAGGCTGGCCAGCAGATGAGTTTACGCACGGCTGTTCAGGAGATCGGCGAGCTCAGATCAAGCAATGACAAATTTTCGCTAGAAGTCGCGGAGAGAACACTCGCTGTTCTTAGTAAAGTGATAACTGTTTATCAGGCAGGGTTTTTCGAATACACAGTTGATGGCATCTCACCTGTCGCCCTCGCGCAGGTTGGCAACGAGACAGAGATTGTAGCGAATGACCCTATGCTGCGTGATGCCATTGAAAATAAAATCACTGTTGGCGCTAAGGACTTATCCGAAACCGGTGATGCTACCAGCCCCTACCGTATCAACAAGCTAGCGTATCAACTGGTTGTGCCTTTGGTTGATGTGATGGGCAATATCAAAGCCATTATTGTCGCGCCACAAGTTCGATTCATTCAATTAACACAAGGTAATATTGCCATAGTTCATTTGCTGGCTAGCTATATTGCTAATCTGGTATCTACTGAGGTTACGACTCCCAAGCTACAGCCAGGGCAGCGAGAATTATTTCTGCAGTACCTGTCCAGTCAGAATAACTACTTCAAGCATTTTAGACTAGACAGTTCATTGGTTGTGTTCTCAGACTTGAGTCAGGACCAGAGTGTTGACCTTGATCATATAGCTGATTTTGGTCGAGGCGCAGACACATACTGGCTAACTATGGATAAGAAAAAAAGAAAGGCTTTATTTGTATTAATGCCAATTACGAGCTCGCTTGAAGCAGAGCGCTATATCAATCGAATCAGCAAGATACTCGTACAAAAATCGGATATTTCGAACCATGATTTTGAAATAATTGGTCCGCTGTATATCAACAAACAGGGTGAACAAATTCAAACCTTACTTAACGCATTTTGAGCCTTCAGTGAAGACCTTACTGATTCTGATTGCAGTGATCGCAGAGACTCTCAGTATCTATGGGCAGGCAACTGGCATATGGTCGAACTGGACTTGGTATTGGTTGTTGCACGCCCTGGCGGCAGGCACCTACACCTGTGCCTGCTTAATGTTGCTGCCCGAAGAGTACAAGCGTCCTATCGCTCAATCTGTACTGTTTATTACTGTGATCGCCTTCGGCATTCCAGTGGCGGGCATGATCGGCTTAACCATGCTCTATGTTGTACTTGTCAACTGGCCTAAAAAATCAAACCCTATAATCTGGAGGAGAGCCGACCACATTGAGTTGCCAGCTGATACACAAGACATTTCAACCTCAATGTTTGGTGCCGGAGCACTGAAAGATATTTTACTCTATCACCCTGACCCAGAGCGCAGGCTCGACGCTGTCAAAGCCTGCCGCTATATCCCTAACCGTGAAGCCATCCCGTTGTTTCGGCTGGCAGTGACTGATAAAGAGGACGATATTCGACTATTTGCGTTCTCATGTATCGACAATATAGATAACAATCTAACTGAAAAAATAGGCAATCTCAGGCTCAAACTTGAAAAGTCGGAATCTACATCAATGCTGATCCATTTAGGTGAACTTTATTGGGAGTTCTATTACTTAGGTCTCAGTGATGGCGCGATCACCAAGACTTACCTCGATTTCGCCCAGATTTATTTTGAAAAAGCTGCCAATAAAGAGCCTCGAGGACAAGTTTATATCAAACTAGGCCGAGTCCATCTGGCACAGAATAATCTGCATGAAGCCGAAAAGTGTTTTCAACGCGCCATAGAGCTGGGCATTCTTGAGGAGAAGGTTTCCCTGTATCTTGCAGAGATAGCATTTCGAAGAAAGGAGTATTTCAGGATTGCGCAACTTTTGCGCGTCATTGACGAAAACCTCGATGGCGAACACAGTGAAGAGATACAGGAGTACTGGTGTGAGCAGCCATCAAAGTGATATTTGTATGATGCTTGAAGGCACGTATCCCTATGTGCGAGGGGGTGTTTCTAGTTGGGTACATCAGCTCATTCAAGGCATGCCGCATCTTAGGTTTTATCTAGTATTCATTGGCGGTACACGTGATGCATTCGGCGACCCTTACTATGAACTCCCGAGCAATGTAGTAGGCATAGAGACACATTATATTATGGAGCCAGAAGCCTCCATGAGACCGAGTGTGCGCAAGGTGAAACATGAGACAATTTCCCAGTGGTATGGTGTGTTAGCGCATTTTTTCGATTCCAACGAACCTCTCTCTGAAAAAGATCTGGATTTCGTTTTGGCCGACCTTGCCAAAACAAACGGATTCAGCCGAAAAGACTTTTTATTTAGCGAGCAATCATGGCAAGTATTGATCCAACTCTATGATGAGTATGCGTCGAATCAGTCGTTCATTGATTTTTTCTGGACCTTTAGAAATATTTACAGCCCGTTATTCAAACTGGTGGAAATTGCCCGAGAGATTCCCGCAACACGAGTAGTACATAGCATATCTACAGGCTTTGCCGGTTTTCTGGGTGCTTTAACGAAGCACCACCAGAAAATTCCTTACTTGTTAAGTGAGCACGGCATTTATACCAAAGAACGAAAAATCGACTTGAGCCAAGCAGAATGGATCAAAGAACGGCACAACCCCCTCGACAACAGCATGCACCGCAGCAACGAGCAAACCAGGTTAATGTGGATTACTTTTTTTGAACAACTCGGCCAAACTAGCTATGCATCTGCTGAGAGAATTACAGCACTGTACGAGGGCAACCGACTCAGACAAGTCAAAGATGGTGCACCGGCCGAGCGCACACTAGTGATTGTCAACGGCATCAAACTTAGCAGATTCAATGATGCCTATAAATTAAGACCCAACACCCCACCCAAAATAGCAGCTCTAGTTGGCCGTGTTGTTCCAATCAAAGACATTAAGACATTTATTCGCGCAATTGCAGTGTGTTGTAGCGAAGATCCTGAGATTCAAGGATGGATAGTCGGCCCCACTGAAGAAGATAAAGAATATTTTCACGAATGCGAGATGCTGGTTAAAAGCCTCAATATGGAGAACAACATCCAGTTCCTTGGCATGTGTAATGTTGTTGAGATTTTTCCTCAAATAGGGGTATCGGTTCTATCATCTATCAGCGAAGCGCAACCACTTGTCCTACTGGAAGCAATGGCCTGCGGCATACCTTGCATCGCCACTAATGTCGGTGCCAGTGCAGAGATTATTCATGGCATGACGGAAGAAGACCGTGAACTAGGCTCGTGCGGATGGATTACCGACATCGCATCACCTGATAAAATCGCTGATGCCGTCAAACAAACATTTCATCCAAACACCGCATGGGAAAAGCTGGGTGATAATGGGCGAGCGCGCGTTATAAAATATTATCAGGAAGAAACGATGTTTGAGCAATTCGGAGCACAATATAAGGAGTTAATCTCGTGGCAGGGATAGGATTTGAGCTACGAAAAATTCTGAAGAAAAACACCCTCTTCTCTTACCTAGAAGCCTATGGTCTTGCTGCGATCATTGGTTCTGGGCCCTGGGCTTTGTCTATTCTTGCCTTACTTCTGATTGGCATCATAAGCATCGGTCGAATATTTCCAACAGATCTGATTATTCAGTTCCTTGTCATGGTGACCTACCTGATGGCTGCCTCTCTCATTCTAAGCGGCTTCTTCCAGCTAATGCTGACTCGCTTCATTTCAGACATGATTTTTCAGAAGGCAGAAATTGACATCGTACCCAACCTCGTAGGCTGCATGCTAGTGATGTCTTTATCGACTTTTACTGCTGGCTTTCTTATCAGCATTGCAACCGAACTGGACAGGAGCGTTGAGATCAC
The DNA here is from genome assembly GCA_947259995.1 of uncultured Pseudomonadales bacterium. Lineage (GTDB taxonomy): Bacteria > Pseudomonadota > Gammaproteobacteria > Pseudomonadales > Pseudohongiellaceae > UBA5078. The sequence continues at coordinate 621,781 of CAMYOK010000002.1, forward strand.
CATGGTCAGCGGACTTGTGGTGCTGAGTAATTTATGGATAGTTATTGTATTCCTGAGCGGAATGAAGCAGTACTACAAGATCATGTTAACTCTTGCTGCCGGCTATACCCTCATGGTGTGTGCCTCGCTGCTATTCCCAAGCAATGGGCTGTTAGGTCTATTGCTGATATTTGTTGGTTCACAAGCCATTATTGCTTTTACATTGCTTATATTTGTATTCAGAGAATTTAAGTTCAAAAGACTTGTACTGTTCGGATTTCTGAACAGGAAAAAAGCCTTTTACTCGCTTGCATTCTGTGGCCTTTTTTATAATCTTGGCGTGTGGGTAGACAAGTTCGTTTTCTGGTTCCATTCCGATGTCTCGTTTAACGTGATCTCTATCTTTCGAGCTTCTTACATCTACGATCTACCCATTTTTATTGCCTACCTAGCAATCATCCCCGGCATGGCCGTTTTTCTACTTCACATGGAAACCGATTTCGCTGAATCAAACGGGAAATTTTACGATGCTGTACGCACGGGGAGCTCACTCGATAATATATTCATGCACAAAGACAAGATGGTGGTCGATGCGAGAAACAGTCTCTATCAAATTTTCAAGGTTCAGGGCATTACACTTGCGCTACTGCTACTTTGGAGCGACGAGATACTAGTGGTTCTAGGTATAGATCTGGCATACCTGCATCTACTTTACGTTGACCTGGTCGGCGTTTCCTTGCAGGTCCTGTTAATGGCACTTCTAAATGTATTATTTTACCTTGATAAACGCTATTTCTCGTTATTCCTAATTTCCATGATGATGATAATGAATTTCGGATTGAGCTGGTTATCGGTGCAATTGGGACCTCAGTTTTATGGCTATGGATTTGCCGTCTCCATGCTGGTATCAACACTAATCGGTATTGCTTTTTTGAATAGAAAATTTGCCCAGCTAGAGTACGAAACTTTCATGCTACAGCGCTCATAAAGGAAATATTATGATACTAGTTACAGGTGGGGCCGGATATATCGGATCACATACCGTTGTCGAGCTTCTTGAGGAAGAAAGCGCGGTTATTGTCTATGACAACATGTCCAATAGCTCGGAAAAGAGTTTGGAGCGAGTTACCGAGATTACGGGTAAGAATGTTCCTTTTGTGTTGGGCGATGTACTGGATGAAAAGAAATTATCGTCTGTCTTTTCTGAGTTCAATATTACAGCCGTTATTCATTTTGCAGGCCTGAAGGAAATTGCAGAGAGTGTAGTCAACCCACTGCGCTATTATGAGAACAATGTTTATGGCACACAGGTTCTACTTCGTGTCATGGCAGCCCATAATGTAAAGCGCTTGATTTTCTCCTCGTCGGCCACCGTCTATGGCGACCCTGCAGAAACGCCAATTCGTGAAGATTTCCCCACGGGGGCTACGACTAATGCTTATGGCACCAGTAAGTATATGGTCGAAAGAATCCTTGCGGATGTCTGCCGATCAGACGCTTCTTGGTCAATCATCTCTTTACGTTATTTTAATCCTGTCGGCGCGCATTCATCGGGGCTTATTGGCGAGAACCCCAGCAAAGTACCCGCGAATCTTTTACCCTATATCACTCAGGTCGCGGTTGGGCGCCTGAAAGAGTTAAAAGTATTTGGCAATGATTATCCGACGCATGATGGCACTGGAGTCAGAGACTACATACATGTGGTAGATCTAGCTTTAGGGCATTTAAAAGCCCTAAATCAGATGAGCAGCACAACGGGATATCAAGTATTTAATCTTGGCACGGGAGAAAAGTATTCAGTGCTAGATATGATAAAAGCGTTTGAAAAAGCAAGCGGTAAAACTATTCCCTATCGAATCGAAGCTAGAAGACCTGGGGACATAGCTGAGTGTTATGCAGACCCCGCTCTTGCAAAGAAAGTCCTCGGCTGGTCGGCGCAACGCGGTATCGACGCCATGATGAAAGATGCTTGGAATTGGCAAAGTCGCAATCCAAACGGCTTTTAGACACTATCATTTCTCAGTAGATTGTAAAGGGTCTCTCAACACTAAACTTCAACACTTCCTTCGCTTGATCACTAGCCTTCTCCTACCCTCCCGCTGATATTCATAAATATTCTAGTTGTATTCCTCGTATTCACAGCCTAAGTTCTAGTCAAACACAGCGGAGTTAGTAATGAGATTTGGTGACTTTATAAAAGCAAGGCGCAATGAGTTAGCTTGGACCCAACCTGAGGCGGCAACCCGTATTGAGATAGAACAGTCCTATTTGTCCAAGTTAGAAAATGGACACTCTATCCCTTCAGATGATGTTTTTGCTCGACTATGCCAGGTGTACGAGATCGAGATACCACAGCTTTATCAGCAACTGGATAGTGCCGGGCTTGAAAGCTTGATGGCAATAGAGCAGATCCGCACAATTGCCGCTGTGAAACACTCATCAAAGCACTCTGAGGCCGCGCGCTACAGGCTATTGGGCGTTATAGCTTTTGGCCTTGGCGGGATGCTGCTGGGGATAGCGCAGGTTGCTCCATTTGAGGAGAACCACTATATCTACCAAACAGGCGAATTCGGGAGCAGTACTGCAGAACAACGGTCACAACCCGATTTTCGTGGGCCAGTTTTTGTCGAGAGCACTGACGGTGAAGAGAAGACCTGGCAATTAATCGGCGGCGAGCTAGTAGCCCAAAATGCATGGGCACGTTGGTTGATGGTGCCAGGCTTAGGGCTGCTATTCGGCGGTGCTGCAAGCTTTGCAAATGGCTGGAGACGACGACAATGAGCATAACCCTTAGGTCAAATTTTCTTGCAACCTCACTGATGCTTGCGACCTTTTCAACGTGGTCACCGGTCACAGCAGCCTCTGAAAGCGGCCGCACTAATGACTCCGCAATGCGTGGCGCAGCGCTAGATAGTTATGTCGAAAAACTCATGGCTCGCGAGAACGTAAAAGGCTTCGCGCTAGCTGTGATCGAGGATGATCAGATCACGCATCTTGAAAGCTATGGCTACCGGAATGTCGAGCAATCCTTGTCGCTTGAAACTGACACCATCATGTATGGTGCCTCCCTTACCAAGGCCGCATTCTCTTATATGGTTCTGCAATTGGTCGATGAAGGCGTCATCGAGCTTGACCAGTCTATCGCCGATTTATTGCCAAAACCGTTGCCGCAATACCCGGACTGGGCAAGCCTAGAAGGGGACGATGAGTGGCGATTGCTTACGCCACGGATAATTTTATCCCACTCTAGCGGCCTTCATAATCTGCGCTTTCTAGAGCCAGATAGTGATCTGAAGTTTCATTTTATGCCTGGAAGCGAATACGCTTATTCGGGTGAAGGGTTCTATCTTCTGCAGACCGTGCTTGAAGAGGGCCTGGGGCTCAATGTCAAAGCCGAGATGCAGCGGCGTATCTTTGACAGTTTTACTATGCCTGATACAGATATGCAGTGGCGGCCCGAATGGGCTGATAATTTGGCAGATGGTTACGCGATGGATAATAGCTACGAACCCCATGACGAGCGTAGCTACGTCAGTGCGGCAGGGTCCATGGATACTACCATCGCGGACCAGGCGGCTATGTGGCAAGGCATGATGGCAGGAAAAGGCCTGTCGCGCGAAATGCGCAGCGAGTGGACGCACAGCCAACTCGCCATCAACACCGCTCAAAAATTCCCAACCATTGAACTGCATTCAACACGAGATCCGCGCGGGCCGGACATTAGCCTATCCGCAGGTATAGGTGTTGAAACGTGGCAAGGACCCGACGGCCGAGCTTTTGCAAAAGGCGGGCACAATGATTGGACTGGCAATCTGGTAATCTGTCAGGAAGAACACAATCGTTGTATTGTCATGTTGGCAAACAGTGTTCGAGCGGAAATCATTTTCCCTGAGATTACAAAAGCTGTATTCGGCGATGTCGGCTACCCATGGTGGTGGACCTATCCGAACTTGCACGGCACACCTATTGAGCTACCAGTTAAGTAGACAAGTTTTTCTCAGATCAGGCGTTAACTAGGCAGTACCTGCAGGAATAGTAATCAGAGCGCGATGGAGATATATTGGTGCTAAGTCAGTGATACATCACAGATAGGAGGGCATCATGACAACAAGGTTTTCGATGCGCGTCTTGGCCCTTTTCAGCGCCATGGCTAGCATGTTGGTCAGTGCTTCAACACACGCGCAGCCTGCCGCTCCTCTTACTATTATTGATGGTGATTATGCTGAGCAATGCTCCATGGCGGCGCGCAATCCGCAAGGGGCGTCCGGGGTTATATTCACCGGATCGCGAGCGAGCATTTCGCCCATAAGGATATGTACGCTAGCAATACAGCAGGGTAGTGAAGCAGCGAATCGGGCCGCGAGCTATAACAATCGCGGTGTACTGCACTTTGCGGCGGCCAACTTTGATGATGCAATGGCCGATTTCACCGAGGCCGTGCATCTGAAGGACACGCTGACCTTCGCGCACATCAATCGGGGCAATATCTTTAACCTGCGTGAACAGTGGGCGCAGGCCATCAGCGCCTTCGATCGTGCTATTGAACTAGGTGTTCAGTCCAGTGAGGAACGTGAGGTACGTGAATTGGCGAGGGCTCATTTCAACAGGGGTATCGCCCACGAAAACCTGGAACAGCTTCGCGAAGCCTATCTCGATTACCTCAAAGCATCGGAACTGGCACCCGAATGGGAGGAGCCGCGCCGGGAGTTGGAGCGCTTCGAAGTTGTCAGGTGATGAATCGTGGATACTGACAAGTTAACTCTCCAAGACTCTACCTTTTCCTTCTCTATAAACCCCTAGTGTCATCTACAAAAACGGGATTTTTAATGAAATTGTCCATGCCTTTAAGCACTCTGATTCTCACGCTTGTGTTCGCCGCCCCCCTGCACGCGCAGGCACCTATTAACGTGCCAGCATCTAGCCCCGCTCGCGTACATGCGCTGCCGACCCTAAGAGAGCAGGCGGTCGAGCAGCAGGCCTGGCTTGAGGCACGGCTTAATCGCGTGTTACCAGGGCTAATGGCTGAGTACGGCGTGGATATGTGGATACTGTCGATGCGCGAGTACGCCGAGGACCCAGTGTTCTGGTCGATCACATCGCCCACTACCTTTGCAGCGCGTCGCCGCTCCATCTATGTAATGACGCTGCAGCCAGACGGCAGCGTCGAACGGCTCGCGCTCGGCGGTAGCAGTCAGGGCGGGATGTTTGAAGCCTTCCGCTCAAGCCGGCCCGCGCCAACCCAAGATACCGGCGAACTGGTTGGTAACGAACAGTGGCGACTGCTGCGTGAATTGATCGAGGATCGCGACCCAAGCAATATTGCTCTTAATATCGATTCAGCATGGGCGTTTTCGGATGGTCTACACGCCGGTGAGCGTGAAGTACTCGAAGAGGCGCTTGGCCCATATGGTGAGCGTGTGGTGCGCGAGCCACGCTTGGCGTTGAATTACATTGCCCTGCGCCTGCCCAAGATGATGCCACGCTACCGCAAGATCATGGAGACTGTGCACGCCGTCATCTCACAAGCTTTCTCTAACGCGGTGATCACGCCTGGTGAAACCACTACCGAAGATGTGATCTGGTGGATGCGCCAGCGCGTGCAGGAGTTAGGTTATCAGGTGTGGTTCCAACCCTCGGTGGATGTGTCACGCCAAGGCGAGGGTCGCATCAGCGGCGACACCGTCATACAGCCTGGTGACCTATTGTGGACAGACTTTGGTGTGGTAGCTATGAACCTGCACACCGATACACAACATCTTGGCTACGTGTTGAAACCGGGCGAGACGCAAGCGCCAGTCGGACTACAGCAATGCATCGCTGATTCCAATCGCATGCAAGAGCTATTGCTAGAAGAGATGGAGCCTGGTCGCACAGGTAATGAGATTCTCGCAGCGACGCTAGCGCGCGTAAGCGGCGAGGGTATCACCGGCACAGTGTACACTCATCCCATCGGTGATCACGGCCACGGTGCTGGGCCATTGATCGGGCGCTGGGATGGACAGGAAGGCGTACCCATTCGCGGCGACGAAGTGCTATTAGCATCGACCTGGCACTCTATCGAACTGCAGGCGACTAGGAATATTCCCGAGTGGGGCGGAGAACCGGCGAACTGCAGGCAGGAAGAGGAGGCTTATCTGGATGCTGACGGCGAGCGGCATTGGGTGTTTCGCCGCCAAACAGAGTTTCATTTGGTTTGGTAATTCAATAGGGGTATCGACAAGTTAATCGCTATAAATCGACTCATTGTCTAGGAGGGATAAATAATTACAGAGCAAAGAAATACAGAGCTCAGCCAGAGAACGACTGTATAAAGCACCCGATAAGAGACCAAATTTGATCGATAGACAAACACGGTCATAAGCACCAAATTCAAAGCAATGACCGCATAAAATGACAACGAGCTACCTTCCACTTTGAATATCGATAGTGCAACTGTTGTGAAAAATATTGTTATTACGCTCCAAAAACTAAGCAAATTCAGATTCAGTGACAACACAGCCTTCCAGTCATCGGCTGTATAAAATATTCTTGTTAGAATTGTCCACACCAACAACAACACTACCATTGACACACTCACCTCAGTCATTCCGACATGTCTCATTGTAGGAATAAAAGTCAGAAATGGAGTTGTGATGAGGACGTTGATGATCAATCCAAATGCTTGCGCCGGTGTTTGAATTTTTGCAGTATCTCGAAAATCCAGCAGCAGCACTTGCTCATAGGCTTTGAGCAATTCTAAAAGGCGTTTCTTTAATTCAAGTGCCATGAGAGTAAGCCAACCTATTTCACCGAGCCATGATTGAATCTGAATTTACGAAGTAAAATTTCAATACCTGCACACTGGGATTATTGCTCAGCGTTCCGCTAAACGAAGTAGTAACACTGAATACCTCACCTTGCTGAGGATAATTAGAATCTACTCGAATCCAAGACATTTGCGGCCTGCCGCCTTTTACTCGAAGCAGTCGTTCTGAAGCAATCGAATCTTGATTGGAATGCAGTTGTGCAATTCTGCCAACAAAACTATGTGACCTCTCGTTAGTGCTCCATAAAGCGGTATCGTGCCAACCAAAATATGGCCCGTAATCCGACAGCCCGGCATTCAGCTCATTTACATTGCTTAGATGAAATCTGAGGTAGCTATCCTTAGTAATCAAACCGGATGAAACCCAATTACCACGCCACCGGAACCATGGCGTCGACGTATTTCTAAACAGACTGACTGGCTGATTCTCTATATATGCAGTGCGGACAAATAAAATTTGGTTTTGGCTTTCTGCGTAAGCTGGCACGCCAACATAAAAGTATATTTCACCGTCATTGCGAGGCAATGGATATGGCGTATTTTCAGTGTTGGGTGAAAAATATTGCCAACTCCCGTTGACTGGAACGGCAATCTGATTGGTGTATTCAGCCAATCTTTCCGGTTGTGCGTAGGTGTAGCGGCCTATAGATAGTAGAACAAGAATTGCAAAGTAAGTGCTAAGATTTTTGTTGAAAGAGCTCATACGATCCTCCCTCAGTTCTTATTGTTAACACACCCTTACTAGCATACTGACGGTGTTTTATCAATACACCCCTCAAGATCTACAACCTACTTACTAGCATCCTCTGACTGCGGGAGCTTACCTGCAAGCGCCCCCTCGCCCCAGCAAGTAGCTACCTGCTTAAACTCACGTTATAACATATCACCTTCTAATTCAGTTGCCATACCTGGACCGATAACTGCTCAGACTAACTCTCAGACCCCTCAATCTGGAGCTAAAGAGACTATCGTCACAGGAGATCGCATCGCGCCATGGCAGCGCTTTTACTCTCACTCGAGCTGGCTGATCAAATTTGGTTATTGAATGGCAAAGGTTCCCACTAGCAAGGAAAGGCGAAAGTCTCTCTCCGCCCGGGCTCTCTTGGGCACGCGCATTCAAACCAACACATAAGAAAACTCACTACCATTAGCTTCTTGAACACTTGCAAGACACCTGCAATTAAACACGGTGAATATCAATATATGGAATTACCAGCGGCAGATACTAACTTACTAAGGAGCATTGTTGCCCCAAAGCTACGACTATTGCTCCACCTGCATGCAGAACCTATACTGGGGCCACAATAACAAGACGGTTTCATCAATTGCGTATTGAAAAATGAGAGGCAGCAATGGATTTTCAAGTCACAGGCATACTAGGGTTTATTTGGCTTTGCATCGTTATTTGGGCAATTATTAAGGTGGCCGGAAGTACTGCAGGCGGTTTGGCCAAACTGATTTGGATTCTTTTGCTGTTGTTTGTGCCTGTATTCGGTTTTATCGTTTGGTTCCTTTTTGGGCCAAAAGCACCTTAGAGTCAAAATTTGCACTTCCCCCGGTATCAAACCGCTCGCACGCTTTGATCGACGCGATCGATCAGTTCGCTAAAGACAGTGGTCAATCAAGGCGGTTACTATTGTCCCTCCGTACTACCAGAGGCAACACACAAAATCCCTGGGCTCTATTTCGTGGGGCTAGATGATTTGGTGTCCCGAAACACCTTCATCGAAGGCGTATTCACCACCAATCGTCGCGCTGGTGCACGTTGGGCCTAAGTAGAGGAAAAAGGCGTTGGCCATGGGCTATAAACCCTTGCTGCCAGTGACAGAAGATATGGGCATCAAGGGCAACATCATCACTCATGAATTCGTGGCGGCTAACCATGTTGACGTTAAGATAGAAGAAACCTCATGGCTAATCTCCGAACGGTTTGCCGATGCGTGCCAGGCGCTAGTTACTAAAGAGCGTGAGATGTGAACCATTTCCTAATGACACACAGTTTTTCTTGAACTATTTAGTTGCGACCACTAGATGCAGCGTTTATAACCGTATTTATTAGTAACATCCGCACTACACATTCTAAGAAACAGAGGAAGTACAACTTTACTATAACACCTTCAAACTCTTAGCAAATGCTCTGTCTGCAGAAACCTTCTTGCAAGCAAACGCGATAACTAGCGAGATCTCTCTAGGTCTTGTAAAGCTAAATTTGAACGCCCCACAATTTTTTATGACAGGCGACTCAGCAATTTGCTTTGTAGAGAACAATCTTGTGCTAACCACGAAAAACTATAGCGCCCTTTACTACTGCGATGCCAAAACGAAAATTCTTTGGCAGGCAGCGCTCTAGATATGAGAAAGCCTTGCGCGAAGTCACACCCAGCATTTCGTAAGTAGATCAGAGTCTCTTCGTCCTCTACTCCCTCTGCCACCACTTTATAATTGAGTTTGTGTGCAAGCTCAATACTCGCGTCGACGATATGCTTGTTAGCTTCGTTGCTGCCCAGATCACCAACAAATGACTGATCTATTTTTAGTAATGAAACAGGCAGTTTCTGTAGGTATTGCAGAGACGAATACCCTGTTCCGAAGTCGTCAATAGAGAGGGTGATACCTAGCTTTGCAAGTCTCGACAAAACCACTATGGCACCCTCTATGTCATTCATCAACGAATTTTCAGTAAGCTCTAACTCAAGACTCTCTCCAGTCAGACCGTGCTTTGCCAGAAGTGACCTTACTTGATATACGAAACTTGGCTGTGCCAGATTTTGAACAGAGATATTCACTGCCACTTTTATATCAATTCCACCTTTTTTAAACGATACTACCTCCTGTAATGATCTATCAATGGCGAATGCTGTTAGCTCTCCAATTAAAGTACTGCGCTCGGCCCTGGGAATAAACTTCACAGGAGGTATATACCCAATCCTTGGATGATGCCACCTCATCAACGCTTCTGCATGTAGTATAGCGCCTGAATCCAATTCAATTTTTGGTTGAAAATGCATTTGCAAATGCCCCTTGTGCAAGGCTTCATTCAAATCCCCTAATAGACGCAAATTCTCAGCAACTATTTCATCACTTTTTTTAGAAAGAAGAATAATTCGGGAAACCCTATCAGTTTCAGCACGTAATGCAGCAGCTACTGCTCTTTGGATATAATACTCAGGTCGATTCAATATCTTGCTAAATTTTGCGCCACCAGTAAAAATATCCCCATGTAAGAGTAGCTTATTGCAGAAAAATGGATCTAGAAATATTTTTCGCAGCTTTCCGCAAAGGTAATCCAATTCTTGTTCTTTCTTTCCACGTAATAGAATTCCTAACTGATCAGGTCGAATCCGATAAACTACGCAGCCCAATGGAGCTTCTAGCTTAAACCTCTCGGACATCTGCAGGATGATTTTATCTAATGACGACAAGCCAAAATGGCTCACTATTTCTTGAGCATTGGACAAATAGATCACTACGATACAGTGAGAAAAGGAACCTTTTTCACTCTCTTCAATAACCTTGAGCCGAGCTAGCTCTTCCTCTAATGCTGCATAATTTGACAACCCAGTAGCTCTATCAAGCTTCGCTTCCTTACGCTGAACTTTTATATTTCTTCTAATTGCATCGCTTGTCAGACCAACAACTATGCCGATCAAAGTATAGAACCCTGATCGGTAAAGCCAATGATACATTGCTTGAGGCTCTGCATTAACGAGATCTAATGGGATAAAAGGCCCGATCATTAAGCCTCCAACAAGCGCCGTGAGCACCCCGCCCTTGCAACCAAAAATCACCGATGCTATGACTATTGGCAAGTACATCGCATTTGCAAAGACAAAGGTAGGCCCTGTGCTTAGCACTAAAAAATACACACTGACTAAGAGCGCAACAATGACTAGCACTGAAACCGCTCGCACACTACGCCTATTTGATTCGATTGCACAGAGTAATTTTGTAGCGGCCATCCTTATGAATTCCTTTCAATTCCCCTATCGCCAAATTGCATAATCCAATCAATAGCCACACAAATATTTCGTAGTCAAATATCTAAAAATAACAACTTTGAGCGATATCAACTTCGAACTTTCATGATTAATTGCTAGCCCAGTCAATACAATTGACGGAGGGTAACTGCGATGTTTACAACTATTGCCATTTGCAACATATTACGAGTATCGTGGGCACTCTACTAACAAATACAGCCACGATAAATATCTATTTTCGCAATTATAGTTACGGTATTAGGGATAATGAACAAATACATGGAAATGAAGACCTTCTGCGCTGTGGTCGAGAACGGCAGTTTTATAAAAGCTTCTGAAGCCTTATCATTATCGAAAACCGCGACATCGAGATATATTTCCGATTTAGAAGCTAGGCTTAATGTTCAACTCCTATTTCGATCAACCCGACGTATTTCCCTTACAGAAAGTGGTGAAATTTTTTATTCAAAATGCCGACGACTTTTATTTGAAATACATGAAGCAGAGAGCGAGGCTGTTTCCAACAGTGCCGAGCACAATAGCAAAATACGCATAAATGCCCCCGTGAGTCTTGGAATGAAATATTTAGCTAAAACTTGGGGGCTTTTTTATAAGAAGAATCCAGATATTACTCTTGATGTTATTCTTTCGAATCGCTTACCTGACTTAGACGACAATGATTTTGATCTCGCTATACGTATCGGGTGCCCCCCAAAGTCTACTTACTCAACTATAAAGTTGTTCACAACTCACTTAGTCTTATGCGCATCTCCGGACTATTTGAATCAACGAGGAATTCCTGGCACACCAAGAGAGCTAACCTCTCATGACACGATTAGTTCTAGTTATTGGCTCACCGGTAATGAATGGGTATTCAATGGAATAAAAGGCTCACTACCGGTCACCATCAATCCTTGGATACAGAGTAACAATAGCGATACTTGTGTGTCGTTGGCTTTAGGGGGCCATGGTGTTATTTGGCAACCTGAATTCATGGTAGCCTCAGAAATTTCAAGAGGTGAGTTGATACAGCTACTACCCGAATACAGCAATATTGATATCGGGGTATACGCATTGCTTCCCAAAAAAAGACACACGTCGGAGAACACAAAAACTCTTTTGGATTTCTTAACTGAAGACTTGAAAAACACGGCGACTGCTTGACTGGGTCGAGGTGCGATTATTCTCTACGACGTGTTAGTTAGCGTAATTGAGCAGTATAAGCACAAGAATCTTTTGAGCTAATACAGGCGAAAAAACTCAGTTTCTTGGCTTTTTTCCTCTTTAACAAATCTCCCTAAAGCGCCGCAAACATTATACTTTTAATATCAAGACGTTAGAGGAATCTAACTAGTCAATTATGAGAGCTTATTTTGAAGCTACTTCCATGACTGCTACAGCCTTCCTAAAAACCTTAGCCAACACCTCACCCTGCAAGTCATAATAAACCCAACACCTAAACAGCTCGAAGGACTACTTGAATGAATGAAGACATCCAAGCATCAATAACAGATTTCACTGTTCCAGACACTGTCTGGAGCCTGCTCATTAGTACGGCCTTGCTGATCATTGGCGGCTTGGTAATTCGAGCTCTTATCGCGCGGTTCATTAAGCGCCAAGTCGACTCCCCAGACCTTCGCCGACGCTGGTTGGTGCAATCACGCAATGGCCTACTATTGCTGATGATCTTGGGGCTTGTACTAATCTGGGGTGAAGAGCTGCGTACCTTGGCCTTGTCAATTGTGGCCATCGCGGTGGCTTTCGTGGTCGCCACTAAAGAACTGATCATGTGTATCACTGGCTCCATCCTCAAGGCCGGCGCAGGCTCATTTAGTATCGGCGACAGAATTCAAATCAAAGACTTCCGCGGTGATGTAATAGACCAAAACTTGCTGGCCACCACCATTCTAGAAGTAGGCCCTGGCAAACTGACACACCAACGCACAGGTCGCATGGCGGTGATTCCTAACGCGTTATTTGTCTCTGAGCCAGTGATCAATGAAAGCTTTACTCACGACTACGTGCTGCACGTGTTCACCGTGCCTTTTAAGCGCGACGATGATTGGCGTGGGGCGCAAAAAGCGATTGTGGATGCGGCTAATAAACAATGTGCACCTTTCTTGGAGGAGGTCCGGCGTTATATGAATCGTCTCAGTTCATCACGGGGCCTAGAGCCGCCTTCGGTAGCCCCCAGAGTGACGATGCAGGTGCCTGTTGCGGGCGAGGTCCACTTGATCGTGCGGGTTCCGACTAAATCTGGCCAACGCGGCGGTATTGAGCAAGCCATCATGGCCGAGGTCTTCAAGGACAACGACTATCTCCCCAAAGCCTAACGCACCTCACTAATTCGAAACGATCAAGTAATCTGACCCCTTGATTTTTTTACTTAGTTTGTGATTGAGACTGAATTCACAGGATCGGTATAGAAACTCTCGCGCCAACAGAACGCTCTCGCTGCGCCCGCCTAGTGCAACTGCGCCTACTGAGTGCCCATCACTAATATTCTCTGAGCCAGCACTCAGAGGCACTTGCAATGACATTTTTCTGCTACTGGTTTTCACCGCATCAGGAGCGGGAGACATACAGAATTTCTGAGCAAAACTCTCCTCAATAACAACAACAAGGATGTAACTATGTGGCAAACTATTTGGTCGACCATTGCTTTTAGGCAAGCGAACGGCGCAAGTGCAGATTGATTTTCAATTGCAGAGTATGATGACTGCTAATTCATTCAACAGGAGTAAGCCCATGCGTTGGCTAAACACGCTTGTCATATTGTTGCTGTTTGCAGCTTGTAGTGAGCCGCAAACGCCTCCCACTCCAGCGCAAGAACTAGCACCAACCCAAGCCAATGTAATAAGCGAAACCGAGCAGCTCAATGCTTGGCTAGATGGGCAATACGAAGAACAACTTCAGTTCAGCCCACAGACCCGTACACGTCTTGGTGACAAAACTGATTATGATCAGTTAAACGACTACACCCTAGCGGGGCAGCTCAGCGGGTTAGAGTGGCTGCGCAGTAGTGTCAGCACCATGCAGCAAGAGTTCGACTACGCTGCGCTAAATGAAGACGGCAAACTCTCCTACGATATGTGGGCTTATGGCCTTGAACAGGCCGAGAGCCGAGTCCCCTACTTGAACCACGGCTACATCTTTGGGCGCGGCGGTCCACACGCGAGCATCCCAAGCTTCTTAATAAGCTATCAATCCTTGGACTCAGAAGAGGATGTACAGGCTTACCTCTCGCGCCTAGGTGAGATTGATCGAGTCTTTAACGAGTTGTTAGACCGCTCGAAGCAAGCCTCTGCAAACGGTATTCGGCAACCGCGCTTCGCCTATGATTTCGCCTTGGCAGAAATCCAGCGCGTCACGGCAGGTGTGCCATTTAACACGAGCGATGACTCTCCTAACTCTCCACTTTGGGTTGACCTACAAACCAAAATACAAACCTTAGTGGACGATGAAGTATTGAATGCCGATAGCGCGCAAGCTTATTTGTCTGAAGCGCAAACTATACTCGCCAACGAGGTACTTCAGGCCTATGCGGAAGTGGCGCAGTGGTTAGAACAAGACCGTGAGTTTGCCTCCGCCTCCTCGCAAGGAGCCTGGGCTCTTCCAAATGGCGAAGAATATTACAATCATCGTTTAAAATTGATGACGACCTTGGAGTTATCCGCTGACGAGATTCATGAAATTGGCCTTGCGGAAGTCGCGCGGCTGCGTCGCGAAATGAACGAGATAAAAGAGCAAGTCGGTTTTGCGCAAAGCCTACAAGACTTTTTTGTTTTCACTCGCGAAGACCCGCAGTTTTATTACCCCAATACTGAGCAAGGACGGCAAGAGTATCTCGACGTCAACAATGAGTATCTGGATTTTATCGACGCAAAGCTGCCCGAGTATTTCGGTCTATTACCCAAGGCCTCGCTCATTGTGAGCCGAGTCGAGTCTTTTAGGGAGCAAGCAGGAGCGGCGCAGCACTACCGCGCAGGCGCACCGGATGGCTCTAGGCCTGGCGTGTTCTATTCACACATGTCTGACATGTCAACACTGGCAAAATTTCAGATCGAAGATATCGCCTACCATGAAGGCAATCCGGGCCACCATATGCAGATTTCCATTCAACAGGAACTGACAGACGTGCCGCGCTTCCGCACGCAGTATCGCACCACTGCTTACACAGAGGGCTGGGGTTTGTATGCAGAATGGTTAGCGAAAGAGATGGGCGGTTTTGAGGACCCTTATTCGGATTTCGGCAGGTTAGCAGGAGAGATCTGGCGAGCTGTGCGCTTAGTCGTTGATACCGGTATACACGCCAAACAATGGTCTGAGCAGCAGGCAGTACAATATTTCCTCGACAATACCCCGATCCCAGAAGGCGCCGTGATATCTGAGGTGCAACGCTATTTCGCCAACCCAGGTCAGGCTACAGCTTACAAGATTGGCATGATGGCCTTTCAGGAAGCCCGCGCTAACGCCGAGGCCGCACTTGGAGATGATTTCGATATTCGTACCTTCCATGACATCGTACTGGGCGCTGGGGCCGTACCGATTCCCATGATGCATGCTCGCGTGCAGCGCTGGATTGACGAATCGATGCAATAGCGACAGAGGTTTGCAGCAAGATACAATTTCGCGCGAAAATATGGGAAAGTGTACGCCGTAAGCAAACGGATTCGCCGATAGTTTAAACTCTTTAGGAAAACGCTATGTCTCTATGCAATTCTCGCAATATTCTCTTAATCGGTCTTTTGGCCGCACTGGCCGCATGCACCCCTGCTGAACAGGATGCTGGCGCTAGCGAAGAGATGCCTGCCGAAGTCGAATCACTTGAAGGTAGCCGTTGGCAATTGGCCCAATTGACGGTGCTTGGCGGTCACATTTTCGAGCCAGACGACCCAAGCAAGTATGACCTCTACTTTAGAAGTGGAGACCGTTTAACCGGCTCCTCAGACTGCAACGATATTCAAGGCTCGTGGTTTCAAGAAGGCGAAACAATGCGTTTCGAACCCTTTAGGGTCACACGAGCCCTATGCGCGCCTGGCTCCCTGCATAACAATTTGATGCTGTATATGATGAGCGTAAATGGCTATAGACTAGAGGGCGACCACCTCATTCTAACCACACCAACCGAAGGAGTTGCGATCGAATACGCCCCTTTGAAATAAGCAATCGTACTGCAATCCCCTCCCAGATCTAGCGTTGCAACACCTCAAGGAAAAGGCGTGCAACGTTAGATTAGTCTAGTGCTATCAGAGTCATATGTATATTTTTTCAAGTAACTATTGAGTCCCAATGTGCAATCAAATGATCAATGGTACGCCAAGCCAATGCTTGAGCCGTTAAAGTAGGGTTACGGGCACCACTTGTCCCCATTACAGATGCGCCAAGAATACCAAGGTTAGTCACTTCATGAGCAAAACCGAATCGATTTGTAACGTTGTTGGCAGAATTATCTCCCATTCGAGTACCACCGTATGCATGAGTTGACGTCCCCATAGTAGACCCCAGCCCAGCTCTTACAATATCAGTCGCTCCTGCGGCTCTATACCACTCTTCCATACGATCTTGAGTAAACGCAGCAATTTTTAGCTCATTCTCTCTATAGCGCGCAGTAATGCGAATCACTGGCAAGCCAATTGAATCCTTTACATCTGGGTCAAGATCTAGATAGTTTGTATCATATGGTAAAGTAGTCTTCTGTATATAGGACACATTTGAACGGTCAGCATTTTCCATAATAAATGCTTTCCACCGGCTACCCCAAGTAGGCGCTTTCCCAAATGTATTCATCTTGGCAGCAGCAATAGGTTTTCTGTCTGTATGAACCCATAAATTGCCTCCTCCGATGAAATCTAGATCACTATGATCAAAATTATCATCAGCCCACTCGTCAATTGCCACTCCTTGCGCTGGCAACCCGTACCAGTTATTCAAATTTTTTGGGAATAGTGCGAAAACTGGAGCACCTTGATGGTGACTAAAGTAATGTCTTCCTACTTGGCCTGCGTTATTCGCAAGCCCATTAGGAAACTCTTCGGATTTAGACAGTAGAAGCAAACGTGTATTTTCATAAGTATGGCTAGCAAGTAAAACGACATCTGCCGGTTGGAAGAAAGTTTGTCCGCCCTTTATGTAAGTCACACCGGTTGCCCTGCCGTTTGCATCGTTTTCTATCTTCAGAACCCGAGCATGTGTCGTAACAGTGAGGAGACCAGTCTTTACGGCCTCTGGAATAGTAGTAACTGCCGTCGACCCTTTAGCACTTACATGGCATCCTCCTCTATCACAGAAGCCGTGATAGAAACAACCTGGACGCTGGCCATATACCTCAGAGTTTATTGCTGCAGGCGCTTGAAAAGGATGCCACCCCAAGCTTTTCGCCGCTTCGCTCATCATGTCTGTAAAGCCAGAGCCACGCAATCCTGGCATAGGATAGTCACGGGCTCGCACAGCTTCAAACTTACTCCCCAATTTATTAAGCTTTCCTTTCACGTTACCTGCGTACCCTGATACCCCAATTGCATATTCTACGAGTTCATAGTACGGCTCCAGATCCGTGTAAGAAATTGGCCAATCCTCCACAGTTGAGTCCTTGGGAATCCTTTCAACACCATATCGTCGAGTAGTTTCACTCACCATTTGAAAATCCCAAGGGCTAAGTCGCCAGCTTTGTGCCCAATAATGCAAGCTAGTACCTCCTACAGCGTTCATCATAGGATGACCCGAACCTTGTGTTGCTACACTGTTTTCATCCGGACGAACCGTAGGGATTTCTTGCTTAGCTTTACTTACCGATTGCGGCCAATCTCTAATATTATTACGCAGCTCATCAGGCGCAAAATCTCGCGTTGTAAGCCAGCTGCCCGCCTCTAAACCAACTACTTTTATACCAGCATTCACAAGAGGCAATACTGCCACACCACCAACTGCACCGAGTCCGATAACGACCACCGATGTCTTCTGTAGTTCAACTGCCATGTTCGCCCCCACCTACAGAAGTAGATACTTCTCGTGCAGGGTCTTTTGTGTATGGGGGCATATCATAAGCGGACTGACGGCTAGGTGATAAATCTGCGCCCATCCTCACATCTTCAGGTGTAGACCCCATACGTACACCTGGATAGCCCAGCATATCCCAGCCTATAAAGTCTCGGTTTCCACCATAGTATGGATCGCTGAATGCTCCTTCGATAGTATGGTTTCTTATCAAGGAAAAAAAGCTGCCACTAATACCTGAGAATATAGATCCGGTTTGCATTGCATTTAGAATGTAATCCTGCTCGTCAGCACTGAGATTTTGGAAAGAGTTCGACTTTGTTGCATGGCAGTACATATCAAGCGCTTCGACAGCCGATGCATAGGTTTCGCGGAGATTGGCCTGCGGCCCCGCAAGTACCTTATCTATGAAATGAACTACTCTCGCTTCGTGTGCTCCTGGGCCATTTTCATCTGATGGCAAAATTCTCGACACGATCGCATCCAACACCTCGCTTTCCTTTGCCGTCAATGTTTCAAACGCCTCCCTCACAGAAATCTTCTCAACAACTGGAGCTGTAACTTGCTCCGCTGAAGCTATGTTTACAACTGAGTTCGCACCGACCCCAGCAACACTTGCACCAACACAAGCTGCTTGTTTGATCAAATTACGTCTAGACTGAGAAACAACTTCATCTTCATTGCCCAAATTACTAATATATTTTTGAGACATTTTTTGTCCTCGAATTATTTCTTATTATTTTGATCTATCAAAAAGGTCTTCTCCTTCTCGTTAGCGGCTCCACTTAGTACGAGAAAGATCACAGTGCCAGAGAACACCCTTTGCTCTCAAGCACTGCGCCATTTGAGATTCAACCTATGATCCATTTACTTCAATTGTCACAAACTGATCGTGGTACAAGCCACCATCATCTGCCCGTCCCATCAACACATAGCTTCCAGGCTCTTTAAATGTAACTTCTGTTTCATATATTCCATCTTCAGGTACTTCTGGAGGAACCCAGTACAAACTCCATGGAGAGTTGTTTGAAGGACGTGTATCTTCCCAAACCTTTATCTGGTCTGGGCTGAAATGCACGGACTTTCCATCCACCGTTTCTGGCGCTCGATAAACTATCCATGACATATGAAGTCCATTGACCTTATTCACGGTAGAAATCATTGGAGCACGTGTTATGCGCTCCCATTCCGACTTAGGACTTCTTTCAGATGGCCCCCGTCTTGTTTTTGGATACCCATCATCCTCAACCTTTGCCACTAGCCTTATTGGCTCCCCAATACGAGCGTAACGTGTAGTTCCCTCCATGACTGTCAATGTAGGGTATTGATTCATATCTCCATCGGCCGAGCCAGCAGCCCCTCCAAACGCACCGGTTTCCGCTTGAATTAGATCTTTGTTAATTACAAAATCTGGTATTAAAGTTGCGTATGCTTTCCTAACCTCCCCATTAGGTGACTCTAAAGTCCAAATCAACTCACCATCTTCACCAAAATCTGCAGGAACATTGACAGTGAAAACAAATCTATTTCTTCTCGGTTGAAAAAACGTCGGCTGACCTCGATCCTGCACACCTGGAGAAAAGTAATTTTTTTCACCTACAGGTATGTTTGGCATTTCCTCCCAGTTCTCATTGTGATACCCAAAATAAAGATCAAACGTGCCATCTGGCATTTGCTCCCAACCTTCGTAGGCAACTTCAATATGTTGCCCAGAACTATAGTTATTTTGAGCTGTAACGTTAAATCCTGCTGTAACAAAAATTAACCCAACTATAAATGCGCTCACTTTACATCTTTTCATTTTTTCACTTCCCAGTATTTTATTTCAGCAGGTGTCATGCTTTCTTTATCCGCCTCAGTCAGCACGAGTGGATTCACAATTGGCATCATGCAAAGGGGACAGCCTGGAACACTATCGTTTTTACTCAAATTCAACATCTCTCTTCTAGCAGCCATCTCCTCAAAAAATTGGTCGTCAGTCATTTCTAATTGAATACCGAGATCAATAAACATATTCGTGACCGATCGATTTCCCGCTCCTTGCCAGTTTCGCGGATCTGGCACACTGGGATTGGCCTGAGAGTTATCCATATACGCAGTCGCGTGTAGGATCGTTCCTGCTGGTAATAACGGCTGGGAATGGTCATCATAGGTATAGTTAATTACCCAATTGTGGTCATAACCAACACAAGATAGGGTTTCTATATTTGCCCCCCAAATTGCTTCCAAACACATTCGTGCGCCCGGCCCATGCAAGTGAGGCTCAAATGCTGTAATTTTAGTTGGCTTTTTGAGCACAGCATAAGAATGTAGCTCGGTATCCTTGCTTCCTCCAGGGATGCTCATATTAATGCCATCACCGAGAGAAACACGTGAAATATCATACTCTGGCTCATAACCTTTGGGATGCAAATAGAACCCAATTTCGATAAACGCAGTAGTATCAACCCCATTTGAATGTAAATGGATAGTATTGTTACTCACTGCTCGCGCATTCGCAGGTAGAAGCCTGCCAGCTTTAGGATCGAAAATATCCGGCATACGGCCAAGCTCATGAATCGGCATATTAACCAGTGAATCTTCGATAGGGTTTCCATCGCCATCAAAGCTCTGAACAGCCCATTGCATGTGATGAACTATAAATTGTCCGCCTACGCTGGTAGATATTTCACTACGATCCACATCATTGACTTCTCGAACCTCTACACTACGTATATATCGATCTTCATCTACAGGTATTTCAATATCTGGAATCACTCCCCACCAGTCTGGCTGACCGGCCTTCATCACAATTGGAGCGCTACGAACGACGATATCAGGCGCGCCTCCTCTCCACACCGGCCCATCTTCAAAGGTAAGTGCCTCAGGGGCATCTTGAGGGTTGCCTCTTGGCGCTCCATTTTCCACCCATTCCGCAATCATTGCGATTTGCTCTTCCGAAAGTGACGGATTACTTTTGTAGTCCTGAATACCATTGTCTCGTTCGATATAGTAAGGCGGCATCGCCCCTGCTTTATCTTTCAACCCTGTCTTGTACATAATTAGGCCAGCGAATGGAGAAACCTCTTCAAAACTAACTAAAGGCATAGGGCCAGCACCTCCGACCCTATGACAGTTAACACACTTCTCTTGAATTATAGGTTGTATATCTTTGTGAAAAGTAAGATCTGTATCAGCAGACAAAAAACTGGAGAAAAGAAACCCAGAAAAAAGTACTGCTACTTGTTTAAGTATATTCATTTCAGCACACCTCATTACCTCTAAATTTGTTTTATTCCTAAATATTTTTCCCACTGCAGAGCTCATCTGAACCTCCTGCGAATAGAATTAGTAACTACATTTCCCCCTATAAAACCAATATCCATATCGACAACCATTTTTGACATTTTCAGTCGAATTATAATTTTGAAATTTCACAACCCGATAGTTGCAGCGCATACCTAAGGTCACCTAGCTGACCCTAGGCATGCGCTACGCGCCCTAGTACATACTAGAACCCTGGAGCCCAATCTACGGACATGTAAAACTGACGACCCCACGGAACAGAAAGACGAGTTTCGAAACCACCTAAAACTCCCAGTCGTTGCGGTCGCTTATCGAACACATTACTTACACCAAAACTAAGATTAAATTCGCTATCAAAGTACTGATCTAATAACAGGCCATAGCGTGCATTGACAATATGCTCCCCTTTAATGTTGCGAGGTGTTCCTATAGCACCGCCTGGACGTATATCTGCGTAGTAATCGAACACCTTCGCATCAAACTCTATGTCGTGCCAATAACTAGCAGAGACCGATGCGCTTTGATTTCCGCGATACCAACTAAGTCGTAAGTTCGCTTTTAGCTCAGGAAGGGGCGGAACAATATCAGTGGCATCGTTTTGTTTGCCTAGTGCATCAATGACGCCTCCATTCAAGCCTTCATACCTGTAATCTGTATAGTATGTCGCCTGTAAGTTAGCGCTAAACGTACCCAAATCATTCGTGTCGAATGTATACGTTATATTGCTATCAAAAAGATCGATCCAGACCGAACTAATGTTGGCCGCTTGTCGATACACCTTCTTGACTTCGCCAGTTGGAAAGCGGTCAATTTTGTTAGAACCCGGGCCTGCTGGAGGTAAACTTGCTAGCCATGCATCAGCCGCATTGCGTGTCGCTGAACCTGGCGTAGAATCATAGCTATCAACGGATGAACCAATCGCGGAAAGCATCTGCTTAAACTGATGATCAACGGTATCAACATAGGACAATGACAATATTCTGTCCTCGTATTCGATTTCTTGGTAATCAACCGAGAAGGTTAAGCCATCTAGAAAATTTTCAGGCTCCCATGTAAATCCTACATTTTGTATCACCGAACTTTCCGGCTGTAGCGATGGGTTTCCAGAAGAACAAGATATACCTCCAGCAAGATTTGTCCCGGTAATTTCATCTCGACCAGTGTACGTTTCAGCACAGCTTTGGTCTGGAATAAACGGGCGCGCATCGAACGGAGTGGGTGCGAGAAAACTTTCCCCCCAAGACCCACGTATTGCTAAAGTGGGCAGTGCCTCCCAACGTAGCGACACTTTTGGAGTTGTCGCCTTCAAGCCAAAAGTCTTGAAGCTTTCATGGCGAACAGCTACTTGCATATCTAGCGTCTCTAGAATTGGAACTTGAAGCTCTGTGAATACTGCATTCACCTCTGAACGATAAGTCTCATCTTCGGGTACAGGTGAAAGATAGGAGGAACCGTTATATTGAATTCCGGGATGCTCCGTCATATTCGGATCAGCAAACCTGCGAACCCAAAGATCTCGATATTGATAACCTGCTGCTAACTGCACCACACCTGTAGGCAGATCAAACAGCTCACCACTAACTACTGATTCCAATACTTCCATTTCCTCTTCTTCAGAAACGTGTCCAGATTCATACACCCAGAGCCAGTCAGTCAGCTCTTGTGAATTGTCTGTTACTCCTTGCACAAAATACGGTGATCTGGGGTCTGCAGAACCAAAAGGGTTGAAGTATTCATTGCCATTTGGTCCACCCTTACCAGCGAGAGCGAGTTGGAGTTTTCCGGTATGTATATAGTTGCGGTCTGACATCTGCATAGAAGTCTGGTGTGAGTAGGTTGTATAGCCTGTCCAGCTACCAACTATGTCGTAGTCCCCAGTAAATACTGCTCTATTAAGAGATTCGCGATTGTTTCTTAGATAATCACCAGCATCCGTTAAAATTGATGGCTTATGCGTATACCCGAGAGCAAACACATGCCAAGACCATGGCACCACATCGAATCCGTAGGGGTTAGCTGGGTGATCAGCACGAATCAAGGCGACGTCTCTATCATTCCCTCCGTTCGAAGACACAGGAAGACCGCGACCATTCCTAGCATTGTAGTTATTCAATAATGTCGCAGAGAGTCGCAACCAATCTGTTGCGTCAAGACTGATGTTGTTATACAAGCTATAATCTTCAGAAGCTGGTCCATATGGATTGTGAATACTCCACTCATAAGCACATTGTCCCGACGCCAATTGATGTCCTGCCGGCATTGCGCCAGCACCTTGCCCATGCTGAGGAAATCCTCCATTAAAAGTTTCACAACTTGGATCAGTAAGTATATCTCCAGTTAAAGATCCGCCATGGTGACCGTACATATTAATTCCATCGCTTGCTCCGAGCACCTGCTTGAAGGACCCAGGGTTTCCTGAAGGAGCGGTGGTAGCAGAAAAATCCATTTCTCTTGACCGCTCGTACATCATTAAATCTGTTCTTTTTCTGAATTCGAATGCTCCAGTATAATTTATGCCGTTATCAAAATTTACGCCCCACATCGCCGCGTTAGTAAAATCTTCCATGGCTCCATCTTCTGTGCGCTGGTAGTAACTACGCGCTTTGAATCCTTGAAAATCCTTTTCGAGAAGCACATTCACCACACCTGCTACAGCGTCGGATCCATATGTTGCTGACCCTCCGTCCAAAACTACTTCAAGACGGCTGATTGCAATCTCTGGCACATTTCTGTTCATGTTAGATATCAAAGAGCGCTGTCCATCTATCAGCATCAAGGTTGAATTGCCACCTAAGCCCCGTAGGTTGAAACTCGCCCCAACTCCGGACTGCCCACCAGGGGCCAAAACATTTTTTACAATGTCTGCCGCCTGCGTGTATGTCATATCACGTATATACTGCGAGATATTTGGGGCACCAGATTCCTGAAGATCCTCCTGCGTTACCGTGTCGACTGGAGAATTCTGGGCAAATGCGCTATTTCGAATATAGGACCCAGTTACAACTACTTCCTCTACATCTGTATCTTGCTGTGCAGACACCAAAGTTGGTATTGCTAATGAAGTGACAATACAGAGCTTAATTAGGTTTCGGAGCTTCCCTAGAGGACTCATAGAAACCGACAAGGGAAAGACACTTATTATTTTCATACTGTTTCACACTCCCGATCATTATTATTGTATTTAGATATTTAACGAGGAGATCATATCAATGCGAGAGCGGCCGAACGTGTAGATACTGAGATACCTTGTCCAGATAACAAACTATTTAGTTCGAATTTCAAAGTTCGAAGTTTTGGGGGAGATTCGAGTATCAGCATCCAAGCAATGGAGTATTGAGCGCAAAGTACGCTCTATCTGATTATTGTGAATTATGAAATTAGGACAACATACCCAGCTTTTAGGACGTAATCAGAAGAGTTGTATGTGAGGATTAAACCACCAACCCAGTGGGGTTAAGGTGAGTGTCATTATCTTTGGAGCATTAACTCCAGTTGTCACCTTGGAGACATGAAGTCTCCAAGGTGCTTTTTTTACCATACTTTATTTGGTTCCCGAGGTGCGACCTGCTCAGGTTCAGCCTCTCGGAAGCTCTGAACTGTCCTTGGCGCTCTTGAGAGAGTTCGATATTCTTTCGGCGTAATACCGTGCTTATCTTTAAATGCCTTATGGAAAGAAGATAGAGAGGTATACCCAGTGTCCATACCGATACTAAAAATAGAGTCATCCGAAGTAACCAACAGTTCTTCAGCTTCTTTTATCCGGTATTTATTTAAAAAATGGCTAAAATTGTTGTATTTTAAAACTCGATTTATGACAGATCTCAACCGATATTCTTGAATCCCCAAGTTTTCTGCCAGCTGACCTATAGTCAACCCGTTCTTACGATAAGGCTTCTCGCGGCCCATGAATTCTAGCAACTTGTCTTTCACTGCAAAGTCTTTAGGGTCTATTACATTCTGAGTATTTGGATTCAAAGAATTATTAGAAAACGACTTCGGCGATATCTCTGCGTTAAACCCATTGATTCTAAAAAGCATAAGATTCACCGCAAGAATAGAAGGGAATATAAATACATTCCGAACTACTTTGACAGCCTCCCCCGTTTCATAGAGCGACTCGAAACCCATATTCACAAACACATCAAAGGATACATCAATGCAGACCCAGAGCCAGAAAGTACCCAAAGTAGCAACGAATAGCACTCTCAAACTTCTACGAGATTCAATTAAGTCTTGCCTATATTCCAGCACGGCTAGAACTAAAGTATGTATATAAATTCCAATATTAATAATTTGAGGAACAATATGAAAAACTATATAGATCCCTAAATTAGATAAAAGATCTGGATTAGTAAGGTAGAAAGACTGACCTACCGCTTTCAGAAGAAAATATGTAGCACATATACCCCAAGCGTAAAGTGGCACTCTATCTTCGTGATGAAACAGAACAAACGCCATTATCCAGATAACGCCTGGTATTAGATATGTAACTCTCCCTAGGAAGAAGCGCATCCATGTTACTTCTGAAGGGCCTGTCAAAATTACATATAGGTATACTACCGTACTCAATGAGAACACTAATAGTAATTTCCCTATATAAGAGTGTCTTTGAAATATGAATACTGCAATTGCTAGAAAAAATGCTTGAGAGATTGATAAAAGCAAGGCTATTTCTGATATTTGCATACGGACTCCAAGAACGTAAATCTATTAATTATTATTTTTCTATTTTAGACCTTGATACCTAAGACACTCCCTTCTTGTATCAATTAATGTTGTCCACCCCCATAGCTTATAAAATCAACTTTTCAACATCGCACTAAATATACCGATTTCTCCTAGTGTTATCAGCATTTCGCAAATACACGGCGACCTTTTAAATAGAGAACAATGTATCAATTTTAAAAACAACACTAAGTATTTACGATGCAGTGTTTTACTTCAAACTTTCTCCGCTATATTAACGAGCAACCTTATTGACTACTTTACAACATTTAACTGCGTATGATTGACGATTAAACATACGTAGCTTTTGCTTTTCTTATAACTAAAACTATATGAAATCACATAATATACTAAATTCTTTGTTAGCTCTGATCATTCTAGTTCTATGCAGTGACGCAATTGCGCAGCATTCCCACGGCAGACGAAATACCATTGAATTAGAATATGAATCTAACCCAACTCATGACGAAGTACTAAAGACCTCTCCCGAAGATATATTGCTTAGATTCAACGACTACGTTCGGCTAGTTAAATTGACGCTAAGCGCAGAAGACACTTTAAACGTACCTATAGATTTCGAGTTTTCCAATAGTTATAGCAAGGTATTCATACAAGAACTTCCAAAGCTAAGGCAGGCAGCCTACTACACCGTTGAATGGGCTGCGTTGAATCCAGAGAACATCATTGTTTATGGGTTTTTCTGTTTCTCCTTCGGCCCGGACGCTCGTGTTCCCACGACGATAATAAACGCTAGAAATTTTCCAGATAATCCAATTCAGAGAGAAAATCCTTTCTAGCCAGAATATGGCTCGATTCAATAGTAACAACTGACGCATAACTACTATCAACACTAGTAAAGGAGATACAACAATGCACTCAGATAAATGCTGTAAATTCATCCAATCCATCCAAAAGTGGAGTATGTTATTACTAATCTGTTTGAGTTTTTCTTTAACCGCTCAGAACAACATAAGTATATCCAGCAACGCTTTCGAGCATAATAGCGATATCCCTTACCAGTATTCAGCATATGGAGACAATGTGTCACCCGACATCAGCTGGGACAACTTACCAGTGAACACAGTTGAATTAGCCTTAATATTGGAAGATCCAATCGTTGATATGCCCCAGCCTTTCGTACACTGGGTAGCCTACAACATACCTGTTACTGCCAGCGGCCTCCCGGCTGGGCTCCCAACTGATACTGAAGTTGCTGGACATTCCGAACTAGAAGGAATGATTAATGGACTCAACGGAACAAACAGATCTGGTTACTTTGGCCCCCGTCCACCAGCAGATGGCAAAGTACACAAATACCATTTCACGATCTACGCTCTTGGGTCTAAACTTAACCTTCCTCACGGACTGACGAAAGAGACGCTTCTAAACGCGATAGAAGGACACGTATTAGCATCTGGTACGCTAACAGGTAACTACGAGCAGCAAACAGACTAAGGCCGACCTACTGATATGGTCAGCATACAGATTGACAATAGGCTGTCTTTGTTTAGGGTTTAATTCCATAGAGGTTACAAATTGACGAGTTTGGTTTTCCATGTTCGACTACTAAAGTGAATGATTACCTCTCGTCAATTGCTCTAAATAACTACTTTTGTGAGACAGGAACTTCCTTTCGAGTATTTTTGTCCGAGAACTAGGGAACATTTGCCCTGTAATCCCGGTCTTAAAATCGCAATTAATAACAATTCTTACCAAAAATGTTAGGATATTCCTAGCCAATAAATACGCTGATTTGGGCTCGGCCTAGATGAATTTAAACCAAGAATAAGGAGATAGTGTATGTTTCGTCCATTACTGCTGGGAGCTTTAGCCCTAGGCCTTAGCCTCAGCGCAGGCATTTCGCAGGCTCAGGATGATGTCCAAAAGTCTGCGCTACATGATTTCCGCGTCGTCACTGTCGCCGATGGTCTTGAAGTCCCTTGGTCTATGGCCTGGCTTCCAGGTGGTGACATGCTCGTGACCGAGAGAATCGGCAGATTGCGTATAATTCGCGACGGCATGTTATTAGATGAAGCGGTACCCGGCGTTCCAGAAGTATTCACTACTGGCGGGCAAGCGGGCCTCTTCGATGTTCTTCCGCACCCTGACTTTTCCGATAATCAGTATCTGTACCTGAGTTTTGCTAAACCTCTCGAAGATCTCGGCACCTCTACGACGGCAGTAGTACGAGGGCGCTTCGTCAATGATCGCTTAGAAGATGTAGAAGAGATCTTCGCTGCCGATGCTAGCGGTGCTGGCCACTACGGCGGCAAGCTCGCATTCGATCAGCAAGGCTATTTATTTCTGACTCTAGGGGATCGCATGGCACCCCCCAATGGCGATCTTCGTGCTCACCCAGCACAAGACCTTTCCAATCATCACGGTGTGATCGTGCGCCTAAATGACGACGGCAGCGTTCCTTCAGATAACCCTTACGTTGGCCAATCAGGCATCAAACCAGAGACTTGGAGCTATGGTCACCGTAGCCCACAAGGGCTAGCCTTCGATCCAGGCACGGGCAATATGTGGATGACTGAACACGGCCCCCAAGGCGGCGACGAGCTCAACCTGATCACCCCCGCCAAGAACTACGGCTGGCCAGTCATAGGGCGCGGCGTCAATTACGGCCCAGGCACACCGATTCACGAGGCAATCACTCTAGAAGGCATGGAACAACCCAAACGCTTCTGGGTACCTTCAATCGCGACCTCAGGCCTGATGTTCTACACCGGTTCACGCTTCCCATTATGGAACGGCAATATCTTTGCTGGTGGGCTTGCAGGTGAGCAACTCGCGCGTATCACTCTCAGCGCAGACGGCACCGAAGTCATGTTTGAAGAGACCCTTCTCCCCTATATTGGCCGCATCCGCGATGTGCGCCAGGGACCGGACGGTTACATCTATGTAGCAATCGAGGATCGTTCACGTGCACCAACGCCTATCGTGCGCTTAGAGCCAGCCAACTAAGATAAATCGTGTTACAAAAAAAGGGGCTTTTTAGCCCCTTTTTCAATTTAATAACATTGCAATGAAGCAATAAAAGCATTGCCTTCAAATATGCGGGTTGCGCGCAACCGCACTAAGGCTCCCTGATTGCGTTTGTTTTAAATGTTGCAGCTCCCATAACTTTGCATACTTCATAAAATCGTAAAACGCGATGGTGACGCTACCGTTCAATCCCTCATAACCACCGAGGCAGAACCCTTTTAAAATATAATGCTGAACAAAAGATAAAGGGAAGATGAAAAGCAAAACTAGAAAATGAGCGCGCCGCCCTTTCTCAAACTTGTCCATCGCCTTAAGCTGACTATAACGATTAAGTTTAGCCACCAGCTCGTCCAGACTCATATCCTGGTGATGCAATATCGCCGCGTTGCTACGCCGCACACGCCCTGAGATGCTGATGCGCTCGTGCACACGGCGCGGCTCATAATGCCCTTTGTGTTTGCGAAAGAATCGAATCAGCCGATTATCTTTAGTGAAATACGAGGTGCGACGCCCCCACCGATAAACAATACGACGCGCCTCTAAGGCATCGCTATGATTAAGCGCCATTGTCGTTAGCATTTCATCGATGAATTCCTCGCTGAGCTCTTCATCAGCATCGATATTAAGCACCCAGTCGCAGCGACATAAAGAAAGTGCGTAGGCTTTTTGTTCGCTGAAGCTAACCCAGTTGCGATGGTAGAATTTCACATTGGCATAGTCACCTGCAATTGCTGCCGTCTTGTCTGTACTACCACAGTCGACGACGATAACCTCCTCAAACCGGCTCAGTTGATTCAGTAGCGCCGCTATTTTGTCAGCCTCATTTAGCGTGATGATATAAACACTTACCGGTATTTTTATTTTATCAATCATCCGGAACTCCCTAAGAGTTACTCATGGCATAGCGTTTGGGCAAAGCCGAGGCATGCTCGTCCTCCAAACGAAAAAGAGGCCCGCAGGGGGCCTCTATTCCTTGCTTTGCAATTTCTTTTTAGTTTAGAAATCGTAAACCAAACGAGCATAGATCGAGCGACCCATTGGGTCTTGTAACTCACCAATCACACCAGCAAAGTCTGGAGTACGCTGGGCCTGGCGATCGAACAAGTTACGAGAACCAACACTCACACCCATTTCGCCACCATACAAGCTGATGCCACGATAAGTGTACGCTAGGTCAAAGTCAGTCCATGCCTTTATCTGACCACCAACGATGGTTGGGTTAGGGTTAGTATTTGCGAATAGCGCAACAATCCCTGTGTAGTTGGTGCCATCCCAATCAACCTCGTCGACATAATGCACCGTGCCTGTCACTGCATGATTACCCAAAGTCCAACCTAAACGCAGGTTGGCTTTGATGTCAGGCACAGCAGGGGCAGTCGCTGTAAGCAAATTGGTTGAGCCAGTACCATCAACAACTGGACCATCCTCTGTGTCTTGGAACAAGAACTCATCCATAATGGTGGCTTGCAAGTTAAGACGCAGATTACCCCAATCGCCCAAGCTTATGCGGTAATTACCTTGTACATCATAGGCCGTCACCTTAACACTTTGCGCGTTAACACTGCCTGGCGCTGAAACCTGCAAGATAGTGCCAAGGTCATTCGGATCACGAATGATGTCTGGGTTACTTAAACCGCTAGCAAGCCATGCTCTGAGTTGATCCTCAGATGGACGCCCAGCAGCACCGACACCATTCCCTGTGAAACCAGACCATTCTTTGAATGCCGCGAAGTCATTATTCATGACCGTCTGGCCTGAAATTCCGACGATGCGGTTTTTAAAGTCTGTTTCATTCCAAGTCACAGAGACATCGAAATCACCGAATGCTATATCAAAGCCAAGCTGTTTCGATGTTGATGTTTCATTCTCTAGATCAGGGTTGCCACCCGAACAGGCCGTAGTGAACGCTGAGAAAGGTGAGAATCGATCCGTCACCGTGGACAAACCACAGCTCACAGGGTCAAGAAGATCCGTGAGAGACGGCGCGATAAAGGCGTCGCCCGTTGTGGCTCGAAGGTTCAACCAATCCGTTGGGGCCCATGACACACCGAACTTGGGATCAGTAGACTTTTGACCCGTGCTGAAATCCTCGTGACGAGCGGCGATTTCGACTTCTAGGTTCTGCAATACTGGCACAGCCAACTCGAAGAAGTAGGCGTTCACGTCTCGACTACCTGTGGTAATCGTTTCAGGGAATGGGCTACCGATCCATGTATCACCGCGAATCTCAATGATAGATGGCGTGTTGGTGTATTTGTCTTCACGCAACTGATAACCAACCGCAGCACCGATTGGCCCACCAGGGAGCTCAAAACCACCCAGCGGGATCTCACCATTCAAAACGATGTCGACAGTTTTGAGCCAGGTCTCTTCCATTTCCTTAGCACGGCCGGCAATAGCCTCCATCACATGGATAGAGTTGTTGTCGGCTTCGTTTACTAC
Organism: uncultured Pseudomonadales bacterium; assembly: GCA_947259995.1. Taxonomy (GTDB): domain Bacteria; phylum Pseudomonadota; class Gammaproteobacteria; order Pseudomonadales; family Pseudohongiellaceae; genus UBA5078. Next base: position 652,978 of record CAMYOK010000002.1, read on the forward strand.
GAAGAATGGGTTATAACAAGCGTCACGATCGTTGATCACATCACAACGCACGCCTTGCTTCATGGCTTCGATGTCGAAGTTCTGCGTTGACGCGTAACGCCATCTCTGGGTGCTCTGACCGTAGGCTGCCATGCCCTCCCAGCCTTCAATAAACGGCACTCTAAAGTCTGCCTGCAATACAACGCGGCTATTGAAATCTACGCTGCCTGCAAGGTTGTCTCCATCAGGCGAAGTTCCTGCGCCACGAGTGTGAGTCTTGTTAATCGGGCGAAGGGTTCGCGCTCTAACGTCCTCATGCAGTAGGACGCCGTTATCGGTAGTGCCAGAGACAAGATAGTCCATCAAACCATCGTTGTTTAGATCTTGTGTGCCACGATCAGGAATTCCGTCGCCATTGGCATCGAAACCATAGAGCTGCTGGCCTGCCGAGTTCGTCGCAAGGAAGGGGTTGCCGGGTAGCTCACCACGCAAGGCTCCTAGCTCTGCAATTCGTGAGTTTCCAGGGTTGGACGTAGACGTGTAGGTCATCTGCGCCATGCGCGATCTGAACCCTTGCAAACTAAGAGTTAAATCCTCGTTGACATCCCAAGTGGCGTTTGCAAACAAAGAGCCAGTATCCGTTGGTTCTCTATAGCTACGAGTATCACCAAAGTCGAAGAAGCAAGTAGAGCCAACGAGCATACCGTAGGGATTGTTGACTTCATTGGCTTTGTAGGACTGACGTTCAGAAGCTGGTGCACAGTTAGGGTCTGGTCTGTTAGTTGAGGCACCCGTGTATTGACCATTCTCGTCACGCACTGGAGCAACATAGTTACCGGGAGAGTTCGATGAATAGTTCAAACCAGCTTGGGCTAAGTAGGGACGCTCATCCCAACCAAGACGACTGTTAGAACGATACTGCCCTGCAAGCACGACATCGATGTCACCTACTTCGCCACCCCATAGCATTTGCACCGAGTGTTCGTCATAGTCGCCACGCGAATCCTGCTCACCATAGGTCTCGATCTTAAGACCTTCATAAGATTTATAAGGCACGAAGTTGACAACCCCTGCCACGGCCTCGTTGCCGTAAAGTGCCGCCGCGCCATCAGCCACAATATCAAGACGTTGAATGGCGATTGTGGGGATCATCACGTTGACGTTCTCATCGGCCACGCGCTTACCATCAAGCAAGGTCAAAGTAGAACGAGGGCCAAGACCGCGCAAATCAATTGATGAGTTGGCTGAACTTGTACCCTGAATAGTATTGGTAATTGAAGACGATGGACCGCCCACGAACGACATGTTCTGGATGACTTCACCGATATTGAGAGTGCCTTCGTCGACCAAGTCGTCAGCGCTTAACTGAGTTACTTGCGAGGCCTGTGTGAAACCTTCACTACGACGAATATAAGAGCCAGTAACTACAACCTCTTCCACTTCATCCTGCTGAGCATAGCTTGGACCTGCCAGCGGTATCAATGACAAGGAAATAGCCGTGTACAGCAGACTACGTTTTTGTGGGACTTTAAAGCGCATATTTCTCTCCTAATTTATTTTTTTTATAGCAGAGTTCGCGAAATAATACGGCGACGAGCTTAATCCAATAATTACTTAGATGTCTAAGTTCTTGAACTTAAACCCGTCATTATCTGGAACGCCAAGGATAGTGTATTAAGATTTTTCATTTTGCAATAGTCTGAAACAATTGCTTACATTTATGAAATTAGGAGTGGCACCAAGATCCAGAGAAAGAGGCCAGACTGGCCATAAGAAGGGAGATTTTTATAGGAAAATCAATAAGGTTTGATGCTATTGATCAAGCTCTTCCAGGCGCTCTCGCAACATCTTTAAAACCTGATTTAGCTCACGAAAATAGTCATTTGCCCTCAACTGCTCGTTCATTTTTGCGGTGAGTTGCTCTAGTTTAGCGTCTAACTCTTTAAGTAAGGCGTCAGGACTCAGTAGCTCATCCGCGCCAATCCTATAGTCATTGGCATTATTCGCACGATGCTTCGTTACAAATAGTGGCTCACAAGCGAGTTGCGAAATATTCGAACCAGTTGGGGTATATTTGCGACATTCGATATCAAACTCATCGTCGTCATTGAGAGAGTTGAACACACGATGAAATTCCGTTTGGATCCTATCGATCTGCGCTCGTAACTCGGGCACACTTAGATCATCGATTATTATTTGTTCCTGCTCGACACTATAGGCACTAGGGGCTGCCGTTAACGTCATTAACCCGCTTATAAAAAATCCAGCAACAAGCATTCGATGTGTGTTCATCTGCCTTGCCCTCTTCTGGGATTTTCTTAATTTTTGCCGTTACGGCCCTCCATATTGCGCCTAAACGTTTCCTGTGGGAACAGTCATTGACCCTATTTTTCCGACACTTCACCTTGAGAGAGCTCAAAAAAAACAAACCCCTTAATTAAGGACGCTGGACTCAAGCCCGCTTGAAAGCTATCTTCTAACCCAATAACAACTAGATCTTTTAATAAAAGGAACGTTTCTTGGAAATCATTCCACAAGCACTATTCCCTAGCATCGTCTGGACAACTCTGTTTGACGACCGCGTAGCATTTAACACTAAATTGTTGGATTTGGCCCAGCGCTTACGCGATAGCGAACCACGCGGAGTTATCAACTCGAATGTGAAAGGCTGGCAAAGCCCCAATAATTTGCAGAACTTGCCCGAGTTCGAGGATATAAATCGCAGAATCCTGCAGGTTTGTCAGCGCATTGCGGAATCTCAGCACTTCAAAGCAAATCACCACTTTCGTTTACAAGCCTGGCTCAATATTAGCCCTCCAGGCGCATCAAACCAGATCCATCACCACGCCAACTGCCACTTCAGCGGCGTTTATTATATAAGCCTCAAAGCGCCGGAGTGTGGGAGCCTCTTTTTTAGAGACCCGCGCGTGGCCTCCAGGATGATGACCTACCCTATCGAGAAACCAACAGATTTCACGAGTTCAGAGATACAGATGCGCCCTGAAGAGGGCAGACTCTATGTCTTCCCAGGGTGGCTGGAGCATGGAGTAGAGGAAAACAAGAGCGACCAGGACCGTATCGGCATTAGCTTCAATGTGCTTGCAACGCCTTGAAACAGCCCCACAGATCTCATAGGGTTTTTGACTAATACAGCTCAATATTTGATCATCTGAATAAATATTGTTAATTTAACACTCTACCCCACCTCTGGCTTAACGCCCCCAAATTTGCGCACGCATTTAAGGATACTGTCATGCCAAAAAAAGAAAAACTAAATGGCGATAAAGGCACTACTAACGATCTACTTACAATCGAGGGCAACACCTCCGTAAGCGTGAAAGCCGGTAAAGGCGACGACCTAATCATCGACCAAGGTGGCGCTGATGATAAAGTACGAGGCAATGATGGTAACGACACTGTCGCCTTTTATTACACTGGCAATGAAAGCGGATCGAACGACTACGATGCTGACAAAGGTGATGACACCTTAGAAGTGCATTTCACCCGTGACCAATGGATGCAATTAAACCCTTATATTCAAACTGATCTTGACGCATTTTTATCACACTTATCAAGTGGCACTAAAAAGGCCTATGAGTTTCAGAGTGTCGGTATCGAAGCAGGGGAATTTGAGCAGGTCCGACTCTTTGTTGATGGCGATGAGCTCGCCCCAGAAGACGATATCGTTATCGCCAATGATGACAGTGCGCTACTTGATGAGAACACTTCGATAAGTGGCAGTGTTCTACTCAATGACATTGTCCCAGATCTTGTACGCCGCGTTGATTTGCAAGGCCCTAATGTACAGCGCGGGAGTTTGCTACTTGACAGCGATGGTAGCTACCAATTTATCACTGGCAATGATTTTGAAGAACTCGCTAAAGACGAAATCGCAAACCTCCAGTTTAGTTATTTAGTCACTGACGCTACTGGCGATACCGATAGCGCAACGATGACCATTAGTATAAATGGGCAGAACGATGCGCCACTGCTTGCCAGCACAACAGCCGACATCATCGAAGATGGGCCAAGCGTTGCAATAGACCTTGCGAACCTTGGCAGTGATATCGACAGCGATGATGATGGCACGACCTTAACCTATACTATTTCAGGAGCACCGACAGAGGGTGTCGTCAGCATTGCAAATACCACACTTTTTGTTCAAGGCGGCGATGACTTTCAGTACCTCGCGATTGGAGAAACTAAAGAAATAACAATTGAGATCACCGCGGCAGACCGACATGGCGCTACGGCTAGCAAACCCTTTATAGTCACGGTGACAGGCTCTAACGATCTACCGGTATTAACAGCAGACAACGCCGATGTGGTAGAGGATGCTAGCGTCACGATTGATGTATTGGCGAACGATAGCGATGTTGATGCTAGCGACTCCCTGCACATAATCTCGACTGCGGGGGCAGTGAACGGCAGCGTGTCTCTAATCGATGGTTCTGAGTTGGTCAACGATACCTTGCTATATACACCCAATGCAGACTTTAGTGGTGTAGACACATTTGAATATACCGTTAGCGACGGTAATGGTGGAATAGTCACACAAACAGCAAGCGTTAATGTTGCCGCTAGAGCGGATGCGCCAATCGTTTCACATCAACTAATTGCTGGTGCAACAGCAATGCAATTCACCATGCGAGTCTCTGCAATACAAACCGACTTGGATGGCTCTGAAGTCATTGACCGAATTGAATTGCAAGCGGTGGACGGCAACGGCAATGCACTCGATCTCAGCCCCTACGTCGACAAAGTCGTTTGGAGTCCAAGCCAGGCAAGTGGCAATGTGAGTGCAGACTTTAACTTCACCCTGCCTGCAGGCACTAGCAGTGACTTTGTAGTGACGGCGACCGCCGTATCGAAGGAACCTTCCAATGGCCACGAGGCCGCCAGTGCAACGAGTTTGAATGTTGAAGCCACGGGCAATTCTGCATCTAGCAGCTATACATTTAATGCGAATAATCAGAGCATCTGGGCCTCAGGAGACGCATTCAATTACAACACCGCGGTTAACATCGGTGGCTCCATTGATGAGAGCGCCGAGTTTGGGGCGTCCGTGATTGGTCCAATTGATATTCGCGTCGCGGGCACTGGTGCTACAACCCATTTCTCGACAGTCGTGCGCACCGAGGTAGATCTGGATATTGGCTTACAGAGCCGTTTCGGCATCCAAGGTGGTGACGTCGATGCAGTGCTAAACTACGATACGAATGTAACATCGACATTTAATAAAACAACCGACACCTTAAGCATTCAAACACAAGCGAGCAACTTTTTACTTGGCAATGGATTCAATGCCACCACGCCGAACATAAGTTTCGAACAACTCCTAACGGACTTCGATTTGGACATGGGGTTCGCAATGTTCTTTTGGGGCTATCTGCACATCCATTACACAGCGGGAACCTCTCGCGTAGTGCATATGCCTGACATTAATGGCGGCCTGTCTATAGGTGCCCCAGTGGGGATAGATCTCGGAGGCCTTTTTGGGTCGGATGGCCTGAGCTTGGCGCGATACGATGGTAATTCACTGCATTTACTTGAAGGGCTATACACGCAGAGTGAGTACTCCGGCACCAAAGAAGATGCTTGGGGCAATGAACTTTTCTCGTGGCTGTTAAACTCCCATCGATTCAATAACAGTTCTGATAGTGCAAATTGGGGGTACAACCAAGTCACCGGATCAGAAAGCCGAAATTTCGCTTCTATTCGTTTTGATTTGGACGGCATAGTCGCCCACATGCGCAACCAACCTAATCCTGTCCACCAAGAGTTTGATTTCATCGAGATCGGCCCGCTGTATGCGAATGCTGGGGCCGAGCTTGTTGATGTCGATTTAGTACTTTCCAGTGCCTATCGCCAGGACAATTTCCTACAGCCCGGGCAGCTAAATGGCACCGTAGTGTTTGAAGATGACAGTCGCATCGATTTCCGTTTTGGCGACGAGATAAACATCGCCAATGCCTCTGCTCGAGATGCGAATGGTGATGGCAATATCGATTACTATTTCATCATGAAGCCAGACGCTCAATTCCAGACAAACGCCTATATCGATATTAGTCTGCGCGACGAGGTGGACATTTTATCTGCCCATGTTGCGGGTGGTGTCGAAAATTTTGGCGGGATCTCACTTAACGAAGGCCCCATCGAAGAATGGAATGGCACAATAATCAATCAGCACATCCCTATTCAATTGGTTGGAACAAGTTTTGGTTTAGATGTCGGAGCCGTGAACTCAGCAATGTGGGTTGTGTAGTTTCTTATTCCTAAATTCGGGCAGTACAGAAGCAAACTCAGTCACTTACTTTCAGGCTGCCACTCGCAATGGCTAACTCGTAGCGCAATCTTGCGTTGTCCATATTGCGTTCGGTGTCTTGCAAAAAACTGGTTCGAACATCAAGACGACCATTGAGCACCAACTGATTGCCAATGCGCACTGCTGTGCGGGGGTCACCACGAGCAGTTAAATTACCCACACTCATTCCTAGCGCACAATGCCCCCCGACAAAGGGCAGGTACTGATTATTGCCATTGTCTTGTGTTGCCGCTACAAAAGTCGCTTTATTGGCAGCGCTCGCAAAACACCAATCCACTCCCTTCGCACTGGCTTTGAACTGTGAACAATTTGCTTCAACAATAGAGTGTTCGTCATAGGCAACAACGAGATCAAAGGCCACAAGCTCACCATCGATCACTCGCGAAAACCCGATGCCGTCAGTATTGATGATCGCATCTGGCACCTGTTGTGCCACTGCGCTTGCTGTTAGCACTACGCTCGCGAGCAATGCTGTAATACTCAGTGTTATTCTATTTTTCATAAGGATGTTCCTTGTTAGTGTTGGAAATTAGCCCGCGTATAACAGGCTGTAGCTGTATTCTTGCGAACGTGTGGCGGCCATAACACCTGCGGCAACAAAACGGCTTTCTGGGATCGCACCAGCGACGAGTTCGGCATTAATCTCATCAGCGGCCCCACCCGTGGCTGCTGCAATGGCGCGGGCGAATGATGCCGTTGCCTTGCTACAGATCACCACCTTCACTCCATTCGCACGCAAGTCTGCCAAAGTCGTTTGCCCGTTGGCCATACTGGCTGTATTCATTGGGTTCGTCCTAGGTGCCGGGTCCGCATTACGATCGAAAATCGCACCATATTTCTCCCATATGGCATCATCATAGGCATAGATGACCGAAGTATGGCGAAAACACACAATGAGAGCATAGTCGGACGCATTGCCGCCGTAGTCTATCTCATGGGCCTCAATGATATTCTTGGCATAGCGTACGGCGTTGGCTCCGCCTAAAGGAGTTGAGGAGTCAATGAATGCCCGATGACTCCCTGCTAACTCTCCCATCCATGCATCTTGGTTATGGCGCTTCGGGCTAAACCCAGCGCTTTGCGCTGTTGCTGGCGTCGACACAGTCGCGGCACTTGCAGCAAGGCCAGCCACAGCGGCAACACTCATATTACTCAATAGAGCGCGACGGCCCACCTTCTTCACCTGTTCGTTTTCCATATGACTCTCCCATTCACGTTTATAGCCGTTAACCAATAGCAGCTAAGGATTTCATTCGATGCTTATATCAGAACAATTTCTATCGTATTTTTCGCGCCGAGCTTCTCAAGAAAGCGGCGTTGTTTCTCATTGATTATTAATGTCAAAGTATTGTCTTTACTCGCCATATTATTCGCTTCGCGATTGAAAAAATCGACAGCCGATTGGTCGATATGCGTGGTGTACTGCAGATCAACGGTAAGATTTTTCCCTGCCGCATTCTGAAACCGCTCAGTCAAATGTGATACCGAAGCATAAAACAATGCGCCTTTTACTTTTAACACAGAGCCTGCATTGCTCTGCTCTTCTTTAATATCGAGCTGACTAATTCGAACGAGAAAAACGCTAACCGATAGAAAAACAGCAATTTCGATTCCTATAGCAAGACCGAAAAACAATATGCCAATAAAGGTACACAGGTAAATCACTAGTTCAGAGCGCACCAAAGCATAATGGGTAATATCTTGCCACTTGATCATATCCATACCCACAATGAACAAGGTTCCAGCCATTGCCGCCATCGGCATATAGGTCAATATCGGGCCTAAGAAAGTAATGAGTATAAGAACAAAGACACCCGCCACAATCCCTGACAAGGGAGTCGTCGCACCAAGCCCCTGATTCACTTTAGTGCGATTAAAACTTCCTGAACCTGCAAACGCTGAAAAGAATGGAGCGAGAATACTGGACACCCCTTGAGCATACACCTCTTTGTCCAAATCGATATGCTGATCCGTTTCCATTTTCAACTCCCGCACAATCACCAAAGACTGTGCCAATCCAATGAAAGCAATCGCAATGGCGTAGGGAATCAAATTCAAGCTAGTCATTAAGTACTCAATATTCACGGTAGGAATGGCAAAGGGCAGCCACTCCAAAGGCATGCGCCCTAAATATTCTAGCTCTGTCTGTGTTTGAGGCCAGATGAACGCAACTAGCAAACCACAGACATAGCCCGCACACACCGCAATGATGATGAAATAGCGCGGCGAAAAACGCCTGCTGACATACCCTGCAACGATGGTACAAACGCCAATCGCTAGGCTATAGGGGTTCACCAGAGAACCCGCATCACTAACAATGACGTAAATTTTTTCATAGAAAAATGTCGTCCTAAATGTCGATAGATCTAAGATACTGTCCAGCGAAGCCATGATTATTAAGAATCCAGCTCCTGCCGAAATACCTGAAATGGCCGCAGGCGAAAGGTACTGGAAGACTCGCGCGCCTCTGAGCAACCAAAACAGCAACTGAATAATTCCGACCATCATGCATAGTAGAAACACATAATCGATGTAAATAGGACTGCCCCGCCCGGCTAATGGCAGCACCGCCGTTCCTATTAGAATTGCCACGGCGGTGTTCGGCCCGCTCATCATCGAAGACGACCCTAGCAAGCTACTAAACAAAGTCACAAATATGGCACAGTACAAACCATACTCTGGCTGCAAACCTGCCAAATAGGCATAGGTAATGCCCTGCGGTATAACGAGTATGGCCCCGACGAATCCGGCAAATATTTCCGTGCGCCAATTGCTGAGCTTATGGCCCCACGCAAAAGAAGGCGTCGCTTCTTTGAGAAGTTTGGCAATCAATTGATTAAGTGTTCCAGTAATTTGAGAAACTTGCTGTCATTAGGATCAGCAGGCCGGTATTGCAAATTAAGATAGGCCGACACATCGAGCGCCTGTTGATGACTTAGAGACTTAGCATTGCCCAATGGCATATTGGCCCAGATAAACCCAGCTGCCATTTGAATTCCATTCATCCCCGCGCCCTTATTATACGAGTCGCTACCCCATACGGCGGGCATCTCACCTAGGCCTTCGCCTTGCTGTCCGTGACAGTTTGCACACTGTGCAAGGTACACGGCGCGCCCATTCGCCGGATTAGGGTCATACCCGGTATCGGGCAAGGTTGGCACTCCACGACCTTCAGGCTCCGCTCCTAACACCTGCCCCTGGGACAAATAGGTGACATAGGCAGCGATCGCCAATACTTCGGGTGCGTCCTCTGTCGGCATGATGCCGTCCATGCTATACAAGAAGCATTCACGAATGCGAAGTCCGATACCGTTGCGTTTGCCATTTTTGGCACGCCACTTTGGATACATCCCCGCCACATTCAATGGCAGAGCGTCATTTTGTGTGCCTGCTTGTAAGTGGCAATTGCTACAGTTTAGGCTATTGCCCACATATCGACTGGCATGTTCTTGTGTATTGGTAACGATCTCGTAGCCATAAACGACATTGGAGTAGTAGTCATCGAGGAAGGGTTCATTAAGAAGTTGCGCAATGCTCGGTTGGGCTTGCTGCGCATGGCTTGCGGAGAGGGCAAGAGAGAACAACACTCCACACCTAATTAGCTGACAAATTCTCATTATCTAAGAGCCTGTTGCGACATATAAAGGTCATTGTAGGCACAATCGGAATGTGATGAGAAGTGCGCTAAATCAATAAAGAGCACAGTTTTCGGCGCCCCGTGGGCTGGTAAAATGCGCTTCCCCCCCTTTCTCCCAAAACTCGAACCCTGCATTTTGGTAACGAGCGCCACTGGCGGCTCGCACTTGCCTCAAGGGCAACCACTGTGTGCCCATCCGCAGCACTGCCGTCGGAGGGTTGCTATCGTTATTAAAGCTTACAACCACCTCGCCACTTAGCGCGCATTGATAAGTCAATGTCATTGGAGCATCAGCCTCCTCAGCAAGCGCAGAAAACTCGAGAATCGCACCATCGGCTAATGTCGCTAGGAAAAGTTTATTGCGCCGCATCACAAATGAGCGAACGTAATCAAGATCGCGTAAAAACCTCACCTCTAGGCTCTGCTGCCCGCAATACATTCTGGTCATTCCCACGGGGCCGATTTGCAGGCTCGCGCCGTCTTGCACCCAAGTACCAATGCCATGATTACAGTCAGCTTGAACTAAGATGCGCTGATCGGCCAAAAACTCTAGCGTATAAGCAGTGTTTTCCACGGGGCTGTAGTGCGAATCATCCATCGACTGAATCGTGTTCAGTCTCCATTGCGTGCCCTCAAGGCTTGTTGGATTTGTTGATACACTTGAGCAAGACACGAGAAAAACCATGAATAAAAAAGTAAAGAGATTACGCACTAACATCATTCGAACTACGCCTTATGACCCAAATAAAAATTACAAAACTGTAAATAGAATGATTCTCTTACATCCATTTTTTGCGCTTGAATAACCATACTTGCCAAGCAGCAATGACAATCAGTAAACCGCAGAAAATCACAAAAGCTCTTGGATTCTCAGTGCCTGGAATCCCCCCCACGTTGATGCCCAACAAACCCGTCAGCAACCCCAAAGGTAAAAATATTCCAGCGACAATCGACAAGACATACATGGTCTTATTCATTTGCTCTGTCAGACTACTGTTAAGCTCTTCTTGTGTGACTGTTGCTCGGTCTCTTATAGCGTCTAAGTCTTCGACAAAGCGGGTGGTGCGATCGGCCGTTTCGCGCAGACTCATGCGCTCTGAATCGTTCAACCAATCTACCTTAGCACCTTGCATTTGGGTAATGACATCACGCTGTGGCGCAATATATCGACGCAAACTAATCACTGTTCGCCTAATATTGGCTAGACGTGGTCGAAGCTCAAAAGATTTCTGTGTGAGAACCTCTTCTTCTATCGCATCGAAAGCATCATCGATATCTACGATGACATCCCCCATCCTAGCCGTCAGAACATCGGCTAGACAATCCAAGAAGTCTCCTGACCCAACGGGCCCAGCGCCGCTCTCTACGGCCTTACGCAAGCCCTCAAGTGCCATAAGGCGACGATGACGCATGGTAACGATGCGTTTCTCTTCTATCCAAAAACGAATGGACACCATGTCTTCTGGATCTGCACCTGGGTTTAAATTAACCCCACGCAAAATTCCTAACATGACATTTTTATGCACGTCACTGCGAGGCCTGGTCTCAGTAGCGGTGAGAGATTCCAGCAAAAGAGGGTCAATATTGCTTTCTTTCTCTAACCAATTTCTCGCTCCCTCACCTCTATAATCCAAATGTATCCACAAGGTGCCATCTGTAGGAGCCCACTTTGCAATATCTTCCCATGCGACGCTCTTACCGCCACCTTGGCCATCTAGGCAAAACGCAAAAATAAATCCACTCTGCGCAGTCATAGTCCCATCCCATTCGCTGTCGAGTATTGTTGACATCAATGCGAAACATTGATGCACGTGTGCCTACTTTAACACAGCTCTAAACGCCAGCCCTCTGGATCCATCTGTAGTCGCTTATCTATGCCTATGGATTGCAGAAAAATCTCATCATGCGAGACGAGCAATAACGCCCCGCGATAACGCTTGAGCATAAGCTGCAACGCCTCCAACGAGGCTAAATCCAGATGATTACTTGGTTCATCGAGCAGCAATAATTCTGGTGGATTCTGCGCGTATAGAGAATGATAGCTAAGCTTATCTAAAATCAGATAAAGACTCACAATGCGTTTCTCTAGTAATGCCAAATTCTCCCTTGCCGGGACTAAGAGGATTGGCCATCAAGGTGATGGCGGCATTAATTACGCATTGGACGAATACCTATTAGTAGTTGTTGCAGAGCTGCATTATAAAGTCTAATACTAGGCATTTTTAATGCTCACCGTTTAGAATCGGGAGCCCCATTTAAATTAACTATCATTGTATTAATAAAAACTTATGAGCCATGCTATTTGCCCCTGCCAGAGTGGAAAAATATTCCAGCAATGCTGCCAGCCGTTTCTCACTGGCAAGACCCACGCCCCGACGCCCAGCAAGCTTATGCGTTCGCGATTTAGTGCATTTTCCTTGGGCGGATTCGGGCAATATCTTTTGTCCACTTGGCACTCAGACTTTCGCGGGCAACTCAACGAACAAGAGCTGTCTATTCGCATCACCGACTGGCAAGGCCTTAAGATCAAGGCCTCGGACCAACAAGGCGATACTGCAACCGTCGAGTTTATAGCGCACTTCAACAATGAAGACGGTACAACTGGCACTCATCATGAAGTTTCTAACTTTGTCCGCATGCAAGGGAAATGGCTGTATTGTGATGGCTCTGTGGTATTGGACAGCGATACCCCTTGATAGATTTGTATTAATTAGGTGATACAAATTTTCAAACCATAACGTTCCTCCTAGAGTGTAGTCTTAATATTATTGCTTGGCCGAGCAACATTATAACTATCCCACTCTGTTCCCACTGGAGGAATACCCTATGTTTAAAAATCCCTTGCCGGCGCTATCAACACTGTCCATCGCTGTTGCGCTAAGCCTGACCGCTTCGGCCGCTACCGCCCAAGATACCTCATCCAACGAGTTTTGGTGGCCTGACAAACTGAACCTGAGCCCTCTACGACAGAACAGCCCACAGTCGAACCCTCTCGGCGCAGACTTCGATTATGAACAAGCGTTCAACAGTCTCGACTTAGAGGAAGTGAAAAATGAGATCGCAGAGCTCATGACATCATCGCAAGATTGGTGGCCTGCTGACTACGGCCACTACGGCCCATTTTTTATCCGCATGGCATGGCATAGTGCTGGTACCTATCGAGTCGCCGATGGGCGCGGAGGTGCTGGTGGTGGACAGCAACGTTTTGAACCATTAAATAGCTGGCCAGACAACGCAAACCTCGACAAAGCCCGCCGTCTCATTTGGCCAATCAAACAAAAGTACGGCGATAAAATTTCTTGGGCGGACCTTATGGTCCTCACCGGCAACGTTGCTTTAGAGTCGATGGGCTTCCAAACCTTCGGGTTCGCTGGTGGCCGCGTCGATGCGTGGGAGCCCGATATTGTATTCTGGGGCCCAGAGACCGAGTGGTTAGCGGATGAGCGCTACAGTGGCGATCGAATGCTACAGAACCCTCTGGCTGCAGTTCAAATGGGCTTGATTTATGTAAACCCAGAAGGCCCTAATGGCGTACCTGACCCATTAGCAGCCGCACAAGATATTCGCGAAACATTTGCTCGTATGGCCATGAATGATGAAGAAACGGCTGCTTTAATTGCCGGCGGCCATACATTCGGCAAAGCCCACGGAGCAGCTGCTCCTGAAGGCTGTGTAGGGGCCGAACCTGCCGCTGCCGATGTCGAAGAACAGGGTTTAGGTTGGAAGAATGAATGTGGCACCGGCTCCGGGGCCGACACTATTACTAGCGGACTCGAAGGCGCATGGTCGATTAATCCAACCGCGTGGACCATGCAGTACCTAGACAATCTCTATGGCTATGAATGGGTCCAAACTCGCAGCCCAGCAGGCGCCGTGCAATGGATCCCGTCCGATGAGAGCGCCGCCAACCTTGTTCCTGATGCGCATGACCCATCCAAGCGTCACGCGCCTATCATGTTCACAACGGACCTATCCTTGAAGATGGATCCTAGCTATCGCGCTATCACAACCCGCTTCCACGAAAATCCGGAAGAGTTTGAGCTGGCGTTTGCAAAAGCATGGTTCAAACTAACGCACCGCGATTTAGGGCCACGCTCACGCTACTTAGGGGATGAAGTACCTGCGCAAGAACTAATCTGGCAAGACGTCGTACCTGCCGTCAATCACACCCTGGTCAACGCCAACGATGTGGCACAGCTCAAAACGAGCATCTTGAACTCTGGCTTGTCAATTCCACAATTAGTTCGCACTGCTTGGGCCTCTGCCTCTACCTTCCGCGGCACGGATATGCGCGGCGGTGCTAATGGTGCACGCATTCGTCTCGCGCCACAGAACAGCTGGGATATCAATAACCCTAGCGAGCTACAAGAGGTGCTCACTCGCTTGCAGCAAATTCAAGAAGACTTCAATGCCGTTCAGAGTGGAAATAAACAGATTTCCTTTGCTGATGTCATTGTACTAGGCGGTGCTGCAGCAATCGAACAGGCAGCAAGCAATGCCGGACACACTGTCAGCATCCCGTTCATGCCTGGGCGCACTGATGCATCGCAGGCGCAAACCGACACCACGTCGTTTGCCGCACTAGAGCCAAAAGCAGACGGTTTCCGTAACTACTACAGTGCAGGCCTTGGCGTGTCTCCCGCGCAGTTGCTCGTGGACAAAGCGAACCAGCTGACGCTGACCGTGCCTGAGATGACGGTGCTAGTTGGTGGCCTGCGTAGCCTCAACAGCAATGCAGGGGGCGTGCAACATGGTGTTTTCACGGACTCCCCTAATGCATTGAGCAATGACTTCTTCGTCAACCTGCTCGATATGTCGACACAGTGGGAAAGGTCGGCATCGCAAGAGGGAGTCTATGAAGGGAAACTGCGCAGTACAGGCGCGGTCAAATGGACAGCCACCCCCGTGGACCTTGCCTTTGGTGCAAACTCCGAATTGCGAGCGATTGCCGAAGTCTATGCGGCTGACACCGCTGCAGATAAGTTCGTGCAAGATTTTGCGGCGGCCTGGCATAAAGTCATGATGCTAGATCGTTTCGATCTGTAAATTGGCGCACAAAAAAAGCGAGCAGCCACTATAGCTGCTCGCTTTTTTATATGTACTAAGGACTAATTAACGCACTGAGTACTTAGTGAACGCCCCGCCAGCTTGGCTCAAAGAGTTTGGCCCCTCTGCGGCGTAAACATTGCCGTTTGCATCGACAGCCACACCCTCACCTGCAGTACCTTGAGCCAATCGGTCTTCACGCTCAAACGGCGGAATGAACGCCGTCACGACGTCTTCATCGATATGACCAATGCGTACGCCGTTGCGCCAATTAGGATGGCTCGTTGGGCTGGATTCCGAATCAATCGCATAAACCATGTCATCGTCGGTGATGAACAAGCCACTGATACGGCTGAAGCTATAGCGCGACTCTAGGTAGTTGCCTTCTTGATCGAAGATCTCAATGCGATGATTACCACGGTCAGCAACCCACAAGCGGCCTTGCGAATCAAATTCCATAGCATGAGGCGTGCGGAATTCACCGTGACGCACACCGATTTGTCCCCATTGCTTAATAAACGTTCCGTCTGGGGCAAACTTCATAATACGAGAAGTATCGCCACGAGCGCGGCCTTCTTCCATCGCTTGCATAGTGATCATGCCTTGCGCGTTGTGACCGTCAGACACATAGATGCTGCCGTCAGGCCCAGTAATTACATCGTTAGGCTGATTGAAATGCATGCCATCGTTGCCAGCCATGCCTGCCATACCGAGGCTCATCAACAATTCGCCATCGGGGCTGAATTTGTGGACTTGATGCCCCTTGGTTTTCGCCTCGTTCACAGCGAAATCCGTCACCCAAACATTGCCTTCTACATCAACGTGAATTCCGTGTGGAGTCACGAAAACGCCAGCCCCAAAATTCTTTAAGACTTCGCCTGTTTCAGGGTTAAATTTAAAGATTGGGTCCACTAGATTGGTATCACAAGTGATAGGGGCACCCGCACCGAAATTACCAGCACCGCAACGCTCATAGGCGACTAGATTACCGTCTGTAGGGTCGATATCGACCCCGGCTGTAGAGCCCCACTCGCGACCTGAGGGCAGATCGCCCCAGTTACGGGTCACCGTTGGGTTTGGGTTTGGAAAGCCTTCACCGGTAATCACATTGCCTACTGGCATTGGTTCATGGTTCATCGGTGCTGCTGTCGCAGCAGGGGCAGCAGCGGGAGCGGCGGCCGTAGCGCTACCGCCTGAATTTGGCTCGCTACATGCCGACAACATAAGGGCTGCACAAAGGGTGGATAAGAGTGTACGTGAGACTGACATGACTGCTCCTTTATTATTTTTTGCTTGGAGAAAATGAGTTCGCCAATGGAGCATAAGATCAAACGCGTCCTAAGTCCACTAATGGCCTATGCCTGTAAATCTGGCTAAAAAGAGATTCCAAGCGCATGCTAGCTTACCCAGTGCTATGATCAAAGCCAAACGCCCACCGCAAAAGAGGATGCTTGCATGGCGCAAGAAAGCCCAGTAACCAGTTCAGTCAGCGAAATCTTTAACTTAAGCGACGCTATTCGTGAAACCTTAGCTGAGATCAGCCAACAATTACTGCATTACGCGCCGCAATTCATTGGCGCTGCCATACTCCTACTGTTCGGCTGGGCAATTGCGAGCGCCTTTGCGCTAAGCGCTCAGAAACTGGTACAAGGGCTCGATGTACTATATGCCCGAGTCGACAAATCCGAGCGAGCCGCTAGCAAGAGTGTCACCCACTCATACGCCAAAATAGCCCGTAAGCTCGTATTCTGGACCGTCATGCTGTTCTTCTTTGCCGTGGCGACAAACATTCTTGGCTGGGACTTCTTCGCAAGCTGGTTTCAAGAAATTTTTCTTTACCTACCAGGGATCATCACAGGCTTAGTTGTGATACTCGGCGGGTTCCTGCTGAGCAACCTGGCCAAATCCGCCATTATTTCTGCAGCCCATCGCGCTGGGATACAGCAAAGTTTGGTTATGGCGAAAGTGGTGCAGATCGCCATAATCTTCAGCGCCATCATCATTGGCGTCGAGCAGATTGGTTTAAATATTGGTTTCTTAAGCAATATTATCGTGGTGGTCATCGCCGTCACACTCGCTGGCGTCGTTCTCGCCTTCAGCCTAGGTGCTCGCACTCTGGTTGCCAATATAATCGCCGCTCAGTATGTCCGCAGACACTGTGAGCCTGGCGATTCACTGCATATCGCGCAAACCGAAGGCGAGATCATCGAAATCGCGCAAGCCAGTATCGTAATAGAAACCGAGCAAGGACAGTCGATCATTCCAGCGAAACTATTTCATGAACAAATAAGCCACATCAAACGACGCAAATAGACACTGGGGAGAGTGGCCAATGCCAGTTAGAAAAGTCAGCCTAGCACTAAGTTTTATTGCCGAAGACCCCGAGGCAGCGGCAAAGATTCTGGAGCAAAGCAAGGTTCAAGAAGTCGCAGACTTTCTCGACAGCCTGCCTCTGGATTACCAGTATCAAGTCGTCGAACAGCTATTGCCTAGCTTTGCCGCGCGCCTGTGTTTAGTGATCAGCTGCGAGCGCGCTGCAGCTATCCTAACCGATCTTCGCAACGAGAAGCTCGCCAAAATTTTACGCCTAATGCCAAAGCTAGAAGCTTCAAATATTCTAGAGAATCTCCCAAAGAAGCAACGTGACTCTACCCGAGTTTTACTCACTTACCCCGCTCGAGTTGTTGGGGCATGGATGCATGCAGACGCGATCGCCATCTCAGCAGAGATGACAGTTGCAGAAGCGTTGCTAGCTTTGGAGAACGAACCCGAGATCAGCGATACTGGGCAGCTTTACATTACAGATCGAGATTCAAAATTAAAAGGAAGAATCAGCATTATCAAACTGCTTAAAGCACGCGAAGACTTATTCGTGAAGGATATAATGGAGAATAAAGTTCCTCATATTTCTGCTCACATGCTCATTGACAACGCGCAAGCACTTACACTTTGGAATGAAGCCAATACTCTGGCTGTAGTCGACAAAGAATCCCGCTTACAAGGTGCACTGAATTTTTCCGACGTGCACAAAGCGCTCAGCCAATCTCAGGACCATCGCTACACCCAATCCTATGCCCCCGACGTAGTAAGTGGCATTACAGGTGTTTATGGAAAAACACTTCTAGTGCTACTGAACAATTTAATGAATGTCATCGAACCCGACCTCAAGTCATAGGAACGTGATGTATGGCAAATAACATAGCGATCGCGGAAGACCCTCTCTCTAAACTTAATCGCGCATTTCTTTTAAACCACCCACGCACCGCGGCTAGAAGTTTGGAAAAAATAGACCCGGACGAAGCCGCCGAGATCCTGCAACAGCAGGAAAGCTTTATCGCTGCACGGGTTCTAGAAAAAGTGTCACCTGGCATCGCTGACATAATTTTCTTGTTGCTCCCAACAAAGTTCGCAGCCTCTTTATTAGTGGCCATGGACGCAAGCATTGCAGTCACACTTCTAAGCAGGCAAACAGTAGAGTTGCGTAAACGTTATCTGGCACAAATGAACGAGGTAACCGCCACTGAATTTCAATCACTACTCGGCTATCCCGAAAATAGCGTTGGCCGATTAATGAGCTCACAGATTGTGGCGTTCAACCACAACACAAGCGTCGCAGACGCCGTTGCGCAATTGCGACAAATGAATATTGAGACCATCCATCATTTATACCTGCTTGATGACGACATGAAGCTAGAGCGCGAGGTTGAAATAAAAAAGCTCGCCCTAGCCGAGCGAGAACAAAAGCTCAGCTCCATTGCTAAGCCTATTATTGCCTATGTCAATGTCATGGACCCTAAAGAAGAGCTAATGGAGAAACTCGACAAATATCATATCGATGTTTTACCCGTAGTGGATATCGACTTGCGACTAGTAGGTGTCATCAAAGCGCAAGGCCTTATGAAGGCATTGCGCGAAGATATCGTCACCGATATGCAAACGATGGTGGGGGTCAGCAAGGACGAACGGGCGCTTTCTACTAGTATGTTTGCGGTTCGCAAACGCTTGCCGTGGCTACAGATCAACTTACTTACCGCGTTTCTCGCCGCCGCTGTTGTAGGGCTATTCGAGGACACGATTTCCCGGTTCACAGCCCTCGCGATTTTACTCCCTATTGCTGCCGGGCAATCTGGCAACGCAGGAGCACAAGCTTTGGCTGTCACTATGCGTGGCCTTACCCTTCGTGAGATCACCATGGGGCATTGGTTTCGCGTCATGATGAAAGAGCTTAGAACAGGGTTCATCAATGGCGTGGGGGTCGCAATTACTTGCGCTGGTGGCGTGTATCTGTGGAGTCGCAGTAGTGGCCTCGCGCTAGTGATGGCATTGGCAATGATTATTTCGATGACTATCGCAGGGATCGCGGGGGCGTTGGTCCCAATCCTGCTAAAACGCTTCGGTTTAGACCCCGCGCAATCCTCTTCGATCGTTCTGACTACGATCACCGATGTCGCCGGCTTTATGTCTTTTCTCGGCATCGCAACGCTACTCGCGGCACTCTTAGAAGTGACTTGACGCAACTCTTCGGTCGATTTAGGGTCACTTTGAGCAAAATTCCTACACCATCACCCCTATAAAGTGACAGAATGTCACTAATGACTTATCTGTTTCTTACACCTACAATCCTCTTCCTAGGGATTGTAGCTCTCTGCATCTCGGAGGCCACGAACAATGGAACGGAGCAAAGTAGACAAGCTTCTCGAATCCATATTCATTGAAGAGGGCCCTGAAGGCATTGTCGAGTCTATGTCGTTTCTTTACGGCGCCTTCGTGGTTACCCGCAATGGCATCGTCTTGGGTGCCAATAAGGCTTTTTGTGAGCTCCTCAACTACTCTCTACAAGAGCTGCGCGGTAAACCGGCCAAGGACCTGGTAGTGACGGACCAACAAAGCTATTTAGCACAGATTTTTGCGAGTAGTTCGCACTCCCCCTACGACCTATCGCTGCAAACTAAAGATGGCGAAATAAAACATACTCGGGTTTCGCCAAAGCTTTTCACTGTTCGAGGCGAGCAATACCGACTAGCAGAGTTCGTAGACTTTACCAATAGCGTTAACACTCAACGAACGCTTCTAGAAAGCGAAGCAAAGTTCAAAATATTTTTCCAGCACGCGGCGATTGGTATTGCGAGAATCTCCTTACAGGGGGATTGGCAAGAGTTAAACCCCCAATTTTGCAGTTTTCTTGGCTACACAGAAGAGCAGCTACGTACGAAAAGTTTTGTCGACATCACACACCCTCAAGACTTAGAGACTGACATCGCCCTACTTACCGAATTACGAACAGGGAAGCGCAGCTCCTACAGTTTAGACAAACGCTATATCCGACAAGATGACACAATTATCTGGGGCAGGCTCACTGTTACCTTGATTAGAGACGCAAACGACAAACCAGAATTTTATATTGTCTTCATAGAAGACATCGACGAACAGAAACAACTAAATGTCAAACTTCAGACTTCTGACCTCATAGTTTCTGCCTCGTCAGACATGCTGGCTGTACTCAACGCCGATTGCGAATATATTGCTGTCAATCAAACCTATGCCCATGCCTTTGGAATGTTGCCAGAAGAATTGATCAACATGCCGGTGAAGGATGTTTTCGACAAAGAGTTTTATGATTCTCTACTCAAAGCAAATCAAGAGCTGGTGCGAAATGGCAAAGACGTTAATTTCAGTGCGTGGTTTAATTTCCCCGTCACAGGAAGACAATACATGAACGTTTCTTATTCCCCGATTAAAAGTGATGACTCGAAATACCAAGGGTTTGCCGTAAGCGCACGTAATCTTACGGAATTGAAAGTCGCAGAAATAGAGATGCGCGAGTTAAACGAAAAGTTGCAACGCTATTCCTATCTCGATGGGCTCACCCGCATTACGAATCGGCGCATGTTCGACGAGAGTATCGATAACGAATGGAATCGTGCAATGCGAGCAGATTCCAACATTTCGTTCATCATGATCGATATCGATTTTTTCAAAAACTACAATGACCACTATGGACATTTGCAGGGTGATGAATGCTTAATCAAAATTGCCCAATCATTGAAAACGGTGGCAAGCCGCAGCTCAGATGTTGTGGCCCGTTACGGCGGCGAAGAATTCGCGATATTAGTGCCTTCGGCGGACATCTTACAAGCCGCCCACTTAGCCGAAAATTGCCGTCAAGCCATCATAGACTTGCAAATACCGCACGCAACTACAGAAGTGGAAGGCTTGGAAGTTGTCAGTGTAAGTATTGGGGTTAGCAGTATGGTGCCGGCATTGAAATCTAGCGCCTTTACGCTAATCGATATTGCTGACAAGCGCCTGTATAAGGCCAAACATCGGGGGCGAAACTGCACTGTAGCACAATGATTGCTGGGGGCCGCCAGCTATTGATGGCGACACCCCAAGCAGCTACATTTAGCGGATATTTTGCGCTAAACCTTCCAACGTTTGCGCCAAGCTATTAAAGCGATTGGCGCTGACCCCACTACGCTGCGCCGCCTCCTCTCGCAACGACTGAGCGATGCTATCTAAGTTAACCGCACCTAGTGGATCTTTCGCATTGTTTGCAAGCAGAGTTTCTACTCCTCCCAACACATCACGCAGTTCAGCCTCACGCATAGCTGAGAGCAAGTCGCTACGCGATAATTGATCAACATACGCGAGCGCAACAGAGGGGGCCGCTGGCCAGACATGACGCTTTTGTTGTTGAGCATTGACGACATTATCTTGCGCTGGAATAGAGGCTGCGGCGATCTCATTCGCACTAATAAAATCACTAGGGTTTAACGCCAAGACGTCTAAACCGCGCGCAATTTCAGTACCATAAATGCGCCCTGCGTACCAATATGCCGACCAGTAACCGCCGAGAATGAGCTCTTTCTCATCCACAGGTCCGCGGTCGAAGAAGGCGATCTCAGTTGGATTGGAAGAATCGGTAAAATCAATGACTGAAATGCCCCCCTGATACCAAGCCTGCACAAATAGATCACGGCCAGGCACAGGAATGAGTGAGCCATTATGTGCCACACAGTTTTCTTGATCAGTTTGCGGGGCGGGCATCTTATAATGGCTACGGTATTGCAGTTTGCCATCAACAATATCGTAGATTGCATCGGCACCCCAATTTAGTGGATCGGAAGCTCGGCAGCGCGGCCGTGAACCACCGCCCCATTCATCTGTAAAGATTACTTTGCTACCGTCGTTATTGAAGGTTGCCGAGTGCCAGTAGGCGAAGCCTGTGTCGATTACTTGATCCAAACGGCTAGGGTTTTCTGGGTCACTAATATCCAGCAGAATGCCATTGCCTGAGCAGGCACCAGCGGCCATGCCAATCTCTGGATAGGCAGTGATATCATGACAGTGATTAGTTTGTGCCGTGGATTGCGTATCTTTTCCATGGTCTCCGCCCTCCCACAAACCTGCCAACACCCCAGCTTCTGGGTCAGAGAAGATAAAGGGACGATTAATGACCTCGGCATCATTCGGGTTTGCGACCGGGATTTTTATCACATCGATACGAAATAGTGCCGACTCAGGGTTCTCAAAAGGCGAATCATCTGAACATTCTGCCAACTCATCTTCTGGGCGAACCGAGCTTGATCCAGAACCATAGACATAGATATTGCCTTCGTCATCAGGGTCGGTGACTACCGTGTGCGTATGCGAGCCACGACAGGTCTGCACGGCCCCAACTTGACGCGGCATCGTGAAGTCGCTGACATCGAAAATGCGGATGCCTCTGAAGCGTTCCTCACTAGCGGGCTCTGCCACCCCTTGCAAGCCACAATCCAATCGGCCGCGTGTCTGCTCGACCGACATGATCAGGAGATTGCCAACTACAGAAACATCCCCCTGGCCGCCGGGACATACCACAGAGCTAAGCAGCTGCGGCGACGCTGGGTTGCTAATATCGAAAGCATTAAAGCCATGATAATTACCCGCCACTAATACGTTGCCAACGAAAGTCATATCGGTATTGGCAAAGTTCAATAAACTGGGTCGCGGTTCCGACGTTTCATCCTCTTCGTCATCATCTGTTGGTGTCTCACTGGCAATGCTGCTTTGGTTTGGTTCCAGTGTTACGTCCTGCTCTTCGTCGTCGTCCGGCGCTTGCTCATCTGGCGCTAACATCTCTTCCTCTAGCTCCTTTACCCGGCTCATTGGTAAGCCTTGCGGATTACTAGGATCGAAGAAACCATCGGGCTTTGGGATTGCCGCCACTAGCTGCATATTGAACGAGGCTTCCCCAGCATTTTCAAAACCAGCACGCAGATTGACGCGCGGGTCCGGAGAGAAGCCTGCCAACATCGCGTTCATTCGTTCTATTTCACTGTTTTGGTCTGCAGTCACATCGCTAGTGAACTCATATAGAACAGAATCTTGTGCTGAGCCAGGCTGATCGAGAAGATTCTCGACCATCTCGATAGCGCCTTTGTGGTGCTCTATCATGAATTGAAGAAATAGAGTATCGAAGTCAGCTCCATCGGCTTGTTCAAGTTGCTGAAAGTCTTCGGGGCTCAACATGCCAGGCATCAAATCGTCATCACCCATTTCATGATGAGCATGCTGCGTCGGGATTGCTTGCCCGCGCTCCTCTAACCAACCTTGCATCATCGCGATCTCATCTTCTTGCGAAATTGATATGCGCTGAGCAATGGCGGTGATCGCCTCTCGATTACTACGCCCGTCTACAAGTGCTCCCATTTCCACAGCTTGTGCGTGATGCGAGATCATGCCTTGCATGAACTTTACATCGGCGTCCGAGAACGTCAGGCTAGCAAGATTCGAAGCCTCTTCGGCAGAGATTAGTCGGCTCGGCTGCCCTGGAGCACCGGGTTGAATGATTGGTGCTTGAGCGATACTCTGAGAGCCAACTAGGACGCTGGCAAGCGAGATAGCGACAATCAGTGCACGTTTTTGATGTTTGCGAGTCAAGGAGACTGACATTGAGGTTTCTCCAGAAAATAAATTGGACGCTTAAGTCTGCTTTCGAAGAATAATGCGTATCGCCTCCGATTTCCATGGCAAATATATAGGCAATAGCCGTATTTGATTCTACAATCGCGCGCGATTGCATACACTACTGTTACTCTCACTGAACCGGCTTGTGAACATGCCACACTCTGCGCCAGCGCACGCCCCCTCCCACATCGCACCATTAATTTTGTGCGATCACTGTGCTATGGCGGTTAGCATCACACAATTGCCCAAAAACCATAAGGCAAGTTGTCCGCGCTGTGGGCACGTATTAACTAGAGCCTACCCAAATCTCGTGGACAGAATGTTGATTTTCTCTATTAGTGCACTTTTGTGTCTAGTCATCAGCAGCATTTTTGGGTTTGTTGAAATGTCGGTACAGGGGCAAGAGCGACAAGTTTCTTTGCTCGACACTAGTAGTCGCTTAGCGCAGAACAATGACTGGATTTTGGCTACTATCAGCCTTTTGGTACTTATCGTTATCCCAAGCATGTTTGCGGCGCTTCTGGCCTATTTAGCCTTTAGTTTGAAAATGCGCTGGGCAAATCTGCGCAGCATAAAATTGCTCAATGCCATCGCCTTTATTGGCTTTTGGAATATGTGTGAAATTTACTTCCTCGGCATCCTAGTCAGCATGGTGAAAATTGCCAGTCTCGCCAATGTAAGTTTCGGCATAGCCTTTTATGCCTATGCATTTTTCATTGTCTTTCTGTTCGCCGCCTATATGCATTTTGACAGATACCAGCTTAGCCTACTGATCAAAAAGAATATTAGCGAACGCCAACACAAGGTGGCATCTCATGAACTCGCCTAAACTCATAAGTTGCAAGCACTGCCTGACCGTGCAATCTAATGAAAGCCCACAATGTGATTTTTGCGAACTCCCTGTACGCCATCACAGCGATAATAATGGTGCTTTACAGCGCGCATGGAGCTTTCTCTTTACGGCGTTTCTTTTGTATTTCCCAGCCAATTTCTTGCCTATTATGCGTACGACACAACTAGGCTCGACGACTGACAGTACCATCATCGGCGGCGTGATACTCCTATGGAGCCATCACTCTTACTTGATTGCAGGCATTATTTTCGTTGCCAGCATTTTCGTACCCTTTGCAAAGTTTGTCGCGCTATTCAGTTTGTGCTTCGCACAAAGTCGTATCCTCGAGCTTAGCGCTAAGCAAAAAAGCCTTATATACCGCGCTACGGAATTTGTTGGTCGCTGGTCTATGGTCGATGTCTTTGTAGTGGCCTTCCTCACTAGCCTTGTGCAAATGGGGGAGTTAATGACCATCACACCCGGCCCTGCCGCCTTAGCGTTCGCCGGCATGGTGATCTTTACAATGCTGACGGCCAACAGCCTTGATCCCCGCCTATTTTGGAACTCATCTCATGAATGAAGAAAACACCACTGCAATTAACGAGGCACGGCACAGCCCAGTGAGACGCGTGTCTAGCCTATGGCTACTGCCGATTATTACCCTAATCGTGGGGTCTTGGCTCATTTATGATCGCTGGGCAACCCAAGGCCCGCTGATTACGATTGAGTTTTCCTCAGCGCGCGGCTTGGAGGCTGGCGTCACGAACATCAAAACCCTTGATGTCGACATTGGCGTGGTCGAGGACATCACCCTCAATGACGACTTGAACTCTGTTCTCGTCTCCGCCCGTATCCACAATGAGTTCAGTGACCTTTTAGTTGAGGGGTCGCGCTTTTGGATCGTGCAACCCGAAGTCAGCCTTACAGGCATCACCGGCTTAGGCACACTTATTAGCGGCCAATACATACGCTTTTCTCCCGAGACACAAGGGCGCCGCAGCAATTATTTTAGAGGTTTGGAGGAGGCGCCACTAACCCCGCTTGGCACTCCCGGCTTGCAGATTACCCTAACCAATGAGGGTGATTTTTCCTTTAGCAAAGGCGACCGTATCAATTTTCAAGGCATCCCAGTGGGGCGCATCGAGGATCTTGAATTTAATTTCGACGACAATCAACTGTATTACACGGCGTTTATCGAGGCGCCCTATCATCAACTTGTATCTAGCTCGACTCGCTTCTGGAAATCCAGTGGAGTCCACGCACAAGTCACCCCCACCGGTTTCGAATTTGAGACGGGTCCATTAGACACTTTGATTCAAGGGGGGATCTCATTCGCCAACCCCACGGGGCAACTCCCAGGGGAAAGCGCTGCAGACCAGGACTTGTATTATATTTACCCAAGTCGTAGTGCCATCAGTGCTACTCAGTATCTGTTCTCTATTCGTTATTGGGTGATGGTACAAGGCGATATAGGAGGCTTAGCGGTTGGCTCGCCGGTGAAATACCGTGGGGTGCAAGTCGGTGAAGTCTTACGCACAGACTATATTCCTGAGGGGCAGACACTCCTCGACAAAGACATGGAGATCCCTGTCTTAGTTGAAATCAATCCAGGCCGGCTCGGATTGCCAGACTCTGAACAGAGCCAGCAACGGGCACGTTCAGAGATAGACAACTGGATTGAGCAGGGCTTGACGGCGACTATTAGTTCACAGAACTTCATACTAGGGCAGCGTCAAATTGAGCTAATCTATGACGAGAACAACCCCAACAGAGAGCTGCGAACTTTTGCAGATCTGCATGTTATCCCCTCTGGGCAGGACACTCTGCAGAAATTCACTGACAGTATTGAACAGTTGATTAGCACCCTCAATAGCGTGCCGGTTGAAAGCCTGAGCAACAAACTCGACGCGCTACTCACAGAAGGACAAAACACATTGCTCAGCGTCAAAGAGCTCACACAAGCTAGCACTGCACTAGTGAACGACGATCGCAATCTTGCGCTCATAGAGCAAGTGAATAGTACGATGGCCTCGTTTGAAACGCTCGCCGATTCATTTTCATCCGAATCGCGTGCAAATCAGGAGGTGATGGAGCTCTTACAATCGCTGACAAGTATTATTGAAGAGTTCAGACCCCTTTTGACTGAGCTGCGGAACAAACCCAATAGTTTAATTCTTCCTAGTGCCTCAACGCAGGAAGCCATCCCAACGAGGAGAGCACAGTGATTATTCGCCCTTTTATTCTGACAGTGCTCGCTGCCAGCCTTAATTACTGCGCTAGCGAGCCGGTACAAGTGAACTATTATTTATTGTCTGCCACCAGCCCACAAGGGGTGAATGTGCAAACGTCAAACACCGTCCCCACACTTGTTATAGACTCCGTCGAGGTGGCCGACTATCTGCAACAAAGCGGTATTGTTTTGCAAACCACGGATACGCAAGTACAAATCTCCAAACGCCACCTTTGGGCAGAAACTCTCGACTCCGCGTTGCCAAAATTGCTCTTTAAAGAATTGCAGAAACAATCAAATGACTTCGATTTCTACTTAAAATACTCGGACTTTGTTCCACGCAGCGATTATCGACTGTTAGTACAGATCGATTCGTTTCAGGCGACAGATCGTGGTGAGGTAATTTGCAGTGGACGCTATCAGCTCATTGCACAGTCCAATGCAGAGCAAGTCATTAGCGTGGACTTCAAGTTCAACCGTGATCTTGACGCTGATGGCTATGACCATGCGATCGACCAGTTACGCCTGTTGGTAGCGGACATTGCAGAGAATGTCGTTGCAAACGCAAAGGTGTTGATCACGTTATAAGAGACAAAAAAAAACCCCGATGCAATATCGGGGTTTTTTTGTCGCGAGAACCAGAGGTCTCGCTTAGTTTGCGTCGATTAGAACTGGACGCGTGCGCCTAGGTAGAAACGACGTGGGTCTGCCCAAGCATTCCCTTCACCGAAGGCATATACACCGTCACCGCCAGCAAGTTCTTGCTCACGAGTAACCGCTTGATCATCTAGCGCATTGAAGATATCCAAGAAGAATTCAGTTTGGAAACCACTGATATCCATTGTGTACTTCGCACGTAGATCAAGAGTGCCGTAGGAGTCTGTAGTATGTGAACCCACAGTGCCTGGCGCCAACCAACGAGTCGTTGCACCAAGTGAATCGTATGCATCGCCTACACGGATTGGAGTGTGGCGACCGTACTGTGAGAATGTCTCACTGTAAGTCAAACCTGAGTTCCAAGCGTAAACAGCACCAAGCTCGATACCGTTATCGAAAGTGTAAGAACCGGCTACTTTCAATAAATGCTCGATGTTGCCTGGCTGTGGGCCATACACATTAGGTGCACGTGGGTCGAGGTACAAGAAGTCACCTTGAAGATCCGCGTTACCGTCTGAGTTAGAGTTACCCGATGCATCGTTGTAAGAGTACGATGCCAGCATCTGCCAACGGTTGTCCGCACTGCGACGCTTACGGAAGGTCACTTCAACACCTTCATACTCACGAATACCGCCTTCTAGAGTAGCGATAAAGTAGTTAGCCGAGGGCAATGTTTCGAAACCGAAGTAAGACAATGGCAATGCATAACCACCAACCGCTGAAGAATCAGTATAGAAGCCTAGGTCATAGTCTTCCAAAATATCCTTAGTCTCGCGGTCTGTATAAGTGATCTGAATGCTCATATCGCTAGTCAATGAGTGTTCAAAACCAATCATCTTCTCGTCGGTGTATGGCGTCTTAGTAGTAGGAGCGAAATAACCGTCCTGCACCTGAGCACCACCACGAGTACGGAAAGTCACCCATTGATTGCCTACATAGACTTGTTCTTCACGTACCGAACCTGACAATGTGCCGGCGAACTGAGTCATGTCTGTACGGATTGGATCGTAGTAACGACCCGCGAACGCCCACACTTTGCTGCCGCCGTCGCCGAAGATGTCATAGATGACGCTCAAACGTGGCGCAACTTCCCAGTCGAACGTGAATACGCGCGAACCGTCAGTAGCGATGTGATCCCACTTCTCAGCGCGAACACCGGCATCGATAGTCCAATGCTCATTGATGTTCCAAGAGTCTTGTAGGAAGTACGCGTCACCCTCAGTCGTAAACGTCAAAGGAGCCGTTTGCGTCTGATTGATGCGATATACGTTAACTTGGCTATCTGGGTTACCAGTCGTGCTGTTGAATTGAAGCTGCTCCAATTCCGCAGTTGAGATTGAACCAGACGAGTCGCTATCAAGTAAGCCCAAGAAGTAAGCATTGTTGCCAGTGGCCGCCATGCCGTCGAGGATACGCTGATAGTCATCTTCTGAAAGATCACGCTCACCAGTCCACGTGCCACTAGTGTAATCCTTTAGAATCGTGCCAGAGTTTTGTGTACCTATAGATGTGTACTGCGCGCCGTCACCTGTGTATTGCAGGTCATAGTGACGCTCGTTCGTTGTTTGCGTATAACCACCTTTGATTTCGTGATAGCCAAACGCTGTGTCAAGGAAGTACTCAACAGTGATAGACGCTGTGTCTTTGTTACGGAAGTCGATAGTGTTTGAACCACGGCCACCGCGATCTGTTTCAGCGTTAGTCACGTCAATGCCGGTATAGGCAACGTCGTTACGGCTTCTGTTATCCGCAGCCGTGTTGCTGAGCTCACCTTCGTGGCTTGCGAAATCCAATGTGACAATCAAGTTATCCCATGAATGTGAATAGGAATACTTGAAGTTGTCACCACCTTGGATACGGGCGCTATCGCGGTTCGCAAGGACTGTGTAGTCATCAGAACCATCACGCTCGTACGGGTCGTTGAAGAACTCCGCCGTGAACTTATCGTTGTCTGTTGCAGCCCAAGTCAACTTGATAAAGCCAAGGTCCTGGCTTGTATTAACACTACGCTGGAAGGTATTTGTTACTGGATCGATGACATCTTCGTCACGCTCTTTGCGCTGGTAAGAAGTAAAGAACCACAGTTTGTCTTGAATGATCGGACCACCAAGAGTGAAGGCCGTATCATAAGTCGAGAACGTGCTGTCAGGCAGGTTGTCGTTGTCAGCCACTAGGCTGTCACTCTGTGAGTAATAGTTCAACGAACCATGGAACTCATTACTACCAGATTTAGTCACAACTCGGGAGATCAGGCCTTGACCGCCTTCGTACTCGGCTGGGACACCGCCGGTGATGATTTGCTGCTCTTGAATGATTTCAGAGTTAAAGTTTGCACCGAAACCGCCAGTCAAGTTATCAGTGATGTTCACACCATCGATATAGTAAACGTTGTCGGTAGAGGTACCGGCAGTGTTACCGTTTGAATCCACCGCGTCGGAGTAGTTAATACCCGACTTAGAGGAAGGGTTGCCATCGAGTGTCGGCTTAGTAGAAGGCGCTAGTTGCAGATAAGATTGATAGCTACGACCGGTGGGCAATGACTCTGTCAGATCAAGCGTTACATCTGTACCAACCAAGGCAGACGTCGTATCCACAAGCTGCGTACGTCCAGAGCGGCCGACTACGACGACTTCTTCAATCGCACTCGAACGCTCAATCGCGTATTGCAAAGTGAAGTTACGACCAGAAACAACAGTAACGTTGCTATTACGCAATGGCTGGTAGCCGGTGCCACTCACAACCACTTCATAGTCAGTTGAAGGATCCAGACCTAGTAGACGAATCTCACCGTCAGGGCCTGTGACACCGCTCTTGGATGTCAAACTTTCAGGAGTGCTTGCCTGTACCATTGCACCAACAACAGGGTTACCCGCTGCATCGGTGACAACGACACGCAAACCGCCTGTGTCGGCAAAAACTTGCGAGCTGATAGCAGCGGCCAATAGAACACTGGCAGCCTTGAGCCTGAAACGGGCAGGCGTTTTCTGGTTTCGCATTTTATTCCCTCTTTAGGTTGATTAGCTGGCGCCTACTACTGAATCTCTTCCCTTGCGCCTTAGCAATACAATTATTTTTATAGCAGTATCCGACCCAAGGTCTCCAACTACTTCGTGGGAACTCCCGCAAATGGACAGCAATTGGGCTGAATACTGAAAACGTTCACAATTTAAAGAATTTCTGCCCCAAAGTCGAACACTTGTTCGTTTAAATGTGTCAAAAAAAGGGCAAAATTGAAATTTTTTCTGATTTAAAGGGAAAACCAGTGAATTTAGGAAGCTTTTTAAGGCGCAGACACTTAAAAAGGCAGGGCGGCGCGCCGTAATCGATCATTGACGTCACCCCACTGTGCCCCCTGGGGAGGCTGCTCAATCAAAATTGCCGACACCTTTAAATGATCAAGCTTGTAGAGCGTGTCATAAAGCGCTTGCGCATAGGCTGGCTTGGCCTCAGGAAGGCAACGAATATAAGCGTTCACTGGCAATTCGGCAGTATTGGCGTAGAACACACATGCAACCGTGCTTTCCGCTTCTGACAGGCGCGCCAAAATTTGCGCTCTAGTGCCAATAAACAAAGGGGTTCGTGGCTGATAATGCTCAGCGACATTGCCAGGCACAGCGATATCATGCTGACTTGGAACAGTAACCGAGCATCCAGTCAGTTCGGCAATTTGCTGTGCCGTTATTGGCCCTTCTCTCAATATGCACATTTGACCTGCCGTTAGATCAAGAATTGTCGACTCGAGTCCAACCTCACATGGTCCCCCATCTAAGACTGCATCAATCTTACCTTGTAGCTCAGCGAAAACTTGCTGCGCACTAGTCGGGCTCAAACGTTTATAGGGGTTTGCAGAGGGGGCTGCGACGCCAATATTCCCCCTTTTCAATAATTGCAATAACGCAGGGTGAGAGGGCACACGTAAACCTATACTCGACTTGCCACCAGTTACCTCACTGGGAACTTCTGGCGCCTTGTTCAACAAGAGAGTTAAGGGCCCTGGCCAGAACCGCTCGGCCAGCACATAGGCCACAGGAGGAATATCAATCGCCCACTTTATCAGCTGATCGGCTCCCGCAATATGCACGATTAAAGGGTGCGAGGCAGGCCGCCCTTTCGCGGCGAAAATACTCTTAACCGCCGCAGCGCTTTTCGCATTCGCTGCCAAACCATACACAGTCTCAGTAGGCACAGATACCAGCCCTCCCTTGAGCAATATCTGCAATGCGACATCGAGGTCTTCCTTATGCTCTACCGATAATAACTGTGTCTTGCTTTTTAACATGCACTTTCCAAATTGCTTTACTAGGGTGCCGTGCACCGGTTTTGGGGGTATGATAAACGCTAGCTGAAAAAGTCCATAACGCTGATTGCGACGTAATAGAGTTTAAGCAAATTACGGGAACTTTAAATTATGGCCAATAATAAAAACTCGAATGCAAAAGTACTGCTAGGAATCGCTATCTGCATCGGACTAGGCTTGGCTATGTCTTGGGCTGGCAGTGATAGTGGCCTCTCTTTTGGCTCACTCCCTCTATTTCTACTATGTGGCATGTTGGGCTTTATATTGCACTGGCTAGTCTTTGTCCCCTCGTATTTCCTCCAGACTGAGCATTATTTCGATCTCACGGGCTCACTATCATTCATCGCCACAATCTTAGTCGCCAACTGGCTTATCCCCGATACCGGTGCTCGCGGGATGCTACTTTCATTTATGGTGTTGGCATGGGCTATTCGGCTCGGGATATTTTTGTTTGCCCGCGTTCGCCGCGATGGTGAAGACAAGCGTTTTCGAGATATCAAACCCCGATTCTGGCGCTTCCTGTTCACTTGGACATTGGGCGGGCTATGGGTCTTGATCACTGTAGCCGCCGCACTCGCTGCGATCACTTCGGGCCGCATCGTGGCCCTGGGCACTAGCGCTTATATAGGCAGCGCACTTTGGTTTCTAGGGTTTTTATTCGAGACCATCGCAGATCGACAAAAAACCGCTTTTAAAGCAAATTCAGACAACGAAGGCAAATTTATCCGCTCAGGCTTGTGGTCAGTATCACGCCACCCTAATTATTTTGGCGAAATGACCTTGTGGATTGGCGTTGCTATAGTTGCCGCGCCGGTGCTTCAAGGCTGGCAGTTGCTTACTTTAATCTCCCCCTTATTTGTAATTATGCTTATTTGCAGAGTAAGCGGCATCCCTCTGTTAGAATCCAAGGCACAAGAAAAATGGGGTGACGACCCTAGCTATCAGGAGTATGTTCGCAACACCCCTGTGCTAATCCCCGGTATTCGGACGCCAGTAAAGCAACATCAATGAAGCGAAACTTTTGAAACACACGGACCACAGTTCCACCTCCACGGCAGACATTGCCCAATATTACGATGCCAATACGCGCAAGTTCTTGCGCTATGGAGGGTCGGGAGACACCAACGCGATTCACCGTGCTATTTGGGCACCACAGGTCAGCAATTCGAACGATGCATTCGAGTATCTCAACGAGTTAATAGCAAATTCGCTCCTACCCATCACTACGAACAACACAGTAGCTGCAAAATGTTTAGATTTAGGCTGCGGTGTTGGCGGCACCGCAATGCATCTAGCCGAACAGCTTAATATCTCCGTCACTGGCGTCACGATTAGCAAGACTCAGTGTGATATCGCCAGCGCACTCGCCGAACAAAGGCAGCTTAGCGACAAGACGCATTTTATTACTGCAGATTTTGAATTACTGCCAAACTTGCAAACATTTGACTCCGCGTATGCCGTCGAGTCATTCGCTCATGCTCAGGATGCACAGGCCTTTATGAAAATGGTCGCAAACCAGCTTCGCACTGGGGGGCGCTTCATTATGTGTGATGATTTCTCACAGAAACAAGCTAGCCCGGAAGCACTGCGTTGGATAGCCCGATTTAAACGCGGCTGGCACTTGCATACCGTGCTTGACGTCGATCAAGTGTGCGAACTGGCAAGTACGGCAGGTCTACGCTTGATCGCACAACACGACTTGTCCTCTTATCTGCGGCAGTTTCCAGCCGCATTTTTATGGCCACTGAGTCAGCTGACCCGCATCCCTTTACCTTGGGCCTATTGGGAAAACCTAGCGGGAGGAACCGCTTTGCAACGATGCGTAAAGCAAGGCTGGACCGAATACCATGCGCTGATTTGGGAGAAGGCATAAAAAAAGGGGCCAATCGGCCCCTTTCTTATACAACAAACCTAGGTGTATCGATTAGAAGCTAGGCGTCCAATCAATAGACATCCAGAACTGACGTCCCCAAGGTTGGTGTAGACGGCTTTCGAAACCACCAAGAATCGGCAGGCGCTGTGGCTGCTGATCAAATAGGTTGCGAATACCACCACTTAGAACTACTTCGCTACCGAAGAAGTCATTCATGATGTAGCCGTATTGTGCGTTCACAATAGTCTGCCCTTCGATCACACGATCAGCAGGGAAGTTTGAGAACAGATTGTTCACTGAATCGTCGAACAGCACGCTGTGTTGGTAAGCCGCAGTCACAGATGCGCTGTGGTTACCCATAAACCAGTTACCTTTCCACTGAGCTTTGAACTTAGGCAGCGGAGGCACTACACCGCTGTTTGCGTTCTGCTTGCCCAATGCTTCCTGAACACCACCGAAGAGGTCTTCGTACTCATACTTGCTGAAGTAAGAAACATTGATGCCTGTGGCGAAAGTACCCCAGTTATCAGTATTGAAGCGGTAGTCGATCTTACCGTCATAAAGGTCGATCCACACCGTACTGATGTTGTTCGCTTGACGAATAATACGCAACACAGACTGGTTACCAGAGAGGTCACGGATTACACCGCTTGCGCCAGTGTTGTCCTGAGAGTTCAACCAGGTATTAGCCGCAATACGCGTTGCTGAGCCAGGAGTCGGGTCGTAAGCTTCTTCAGAAGAACCGATCGCCTGCAACATTCTAGTGAACTGAACGTCAGTTGTTTCTGGGTTGCTCAGCGTACGAATACGGTCAGTGTACTCGATCGTCTGATAGTCCAAGCTCACGCTCATACCATCTAGTGCACCACCTGGCTCCCAAGTGAAACCAAGATTCTTCATCACAGAAGTTTCTGGAGAAAGATTTGGGTTACCTGATGAACAACCTGCTGCACCAGTCAACTGGCCGCCAGTGATCTTGTCCAAGCCGAAGAATACTTCTGAACAGCCTTCGTTTGGATCATAAGGACGAGACTGCGACGCCGTTGGTGCCAAGAAGCTTTCGCCCCATGAACTACGGATTGCCAACGAAGGAGTCACTTCCCAACGTACAGCAACTTTTGGAGTCGTTG
The DNA here is from genome assembly GCA_947259995.1 of uncultured Pseudomonadales bacterium. Lineage (GTDB taxonomy): Bacteria > Pseudomonadota > Gammaproteobacteria > Pseudomonadales > Pseudohongiellaceae > UBA5078. The sequence continues at coordinate 687,933 of CAMYOK010000002.1, forward strand.
CATCTAGACCGAAGTCTTTGAACTTCTCGTGACGTACTGCAACTTGTGCGGCAACGTTTTCAAGAATTGGAATATCCAACTCGACAAAGCCTGCATACACTTTGTTGAAGTAAGTGTCATTTGAAGGAGGCGTGTCAACGATGTTCACGTTGTAATCCGCTTGCGTTAGCTCAAGCGGGTTGTTACCGATGAACTCGGAACGGTCACGCATTTGGAAACCAGTCGCCATTTGCAAGGCACCAGCTGGCAATTGGAAAAGCTCACCAGCGATTGTTGTTTCAAAAACATCGAGCTCGTCATAGTTTGTAGTGACGTTGTCGACATTTGTGAACAACCAATCGACTAGTTCCTGACTATTACGCGTCGTTGCTTCGTCATAATAAGGTGAGCGTGGGTCTGCAGAGCCGAAGGGATTCCAATATTCGTTCCCATTAGGGCCACCTTGACCAAGCAATGCTTGCTGCATCTTACCGATGTGCAACAACTTTTCGTCTGAGTTACGACGATCAGACTGCGTAGAGTAGAACGTATAACCGCTCCACGTGTCAGTCATGTCATAGCTTGCTTGCAACTTATAGCGCTGCGTGTAGTAAGTGACTGGCTGGAGACGAGCACCAGTGGAGCTCTCGAAATGGCTAGGCCAGTTATCTCTGTCCAGAATTGTAAATGGTCGGTAGTTATTAGGAACTACATCGAAGCCATATGGGTTAGCAGGGTGATCTGCTTGCACAACTAGCGCATTACGGTTGTTTGTGTTTTGACCATAAGTCCCGGTGTTGCGGTTTTGCACTTTGCGGAAGGCGTGGTTCATGGTCAGTTCGAAATCTAACCAATCCGTTGCTTCCCATGTGACGTTGTTGTACAGGTTGTACTCGCTCGTTTCACCTTGAAGATCCCACTGAGGAGTGTAGTACCAATAACAACCGCTCGAACCAACTGGGTATCCACTAGGTCCGCTCAACTGGCCACCAAGAACTTGTTCTTCAGGCGTGCCGAAAGTACCACAGCTTGGGTCGCGCAATGTTGGGCCGGTCAAAGAACCACCGTGTACCCCACCCACTACTGGCGTTGCACCGTCTACCTGACGGTAAACCCCTGGGTTACCAGAAGAAGAATACCCATAAGCGATATTTGCAGTACGCATACGCTCATAAGTCATCAATGAACCTTTATGAGAGCCATCCAACGCACCTACATAATTGATGCCATTGTCGAATGATTTACCCCACATGACAGCTGCGGAATAGTCTTCTACTTGTGCTTTCTCGTCACGCTGGTAGTAAGTACGCGCTTTGATGCCGTCGAACTCTTTTACAGGAATAAGGTTAACAACACCTGCAACAGCGTCAGAACCGTAGAGTGCTGAACCACCGTCTAGAACTACTTCGAGTCGGTTCAAGGCAATATCAGGGAACATAGTTGCTACGACACTATTGATTGTGCGTACGCCATCAGCCAATACCAATGTAGAGTTTTCACCAAGGCCACGTAGGTTAAATGTGGCACCTGTTGAATCCTGACCGCCGTCTTGCCCAGCATTAACGTTGGCAACGGTGTCAGTATTTTGAGTGAACGTCAGGTCACGGATGTACTGGCCAATCGATGGAGCGCCAGACTCGAATAGGTCTTCCTGAGTTACTGTTTCAACATTCGCTTCTTGAGCAAAAGCGCTGTTACGGATATAGGATCCAGTCACTACCACTTCTTCTACTTCCGCATCGTCGTTCTGAGCGAAAGAAACGGCAGGTAATCCTAGGACGGAGACGGCCATGACGGCCTGGCTTAGACGAAAAAGCCGGTTACGCTTGAATTGTGTAGTCAAGATAAAACTCCCAAGTTTAGTTCTGATTGTTATTTAGCGATCTTTCGGTACAACGCCAATAGGAAACTTAATTATTGGCAACTTACAAACAGGGCAAGCATGAAAAATTACCAGACCCTTTTTTTGCAAGCGCATCACCTTAACGGTTTAGTTCCTCAAACGTCCTCCAAAAACCCTCCAAAAAAGCTCATAGACATCTAAGTGTTTGTATTGAAAGTGATTATTCTTTTAAGACACAAACCGTCACTGCATTCAGTATGATTGACCTCTAATTTCTGTTAAATTCACTTTCATACCAAAGTATATCGCCTAGAGATAAAATTAAAATCATGATTTTCTTGGATTTATTTGCCAAAAAGAGCGAAGCAGCCTCTTCAGGTAATACATCGGCGATCACTCTACTTGACTGGCAAGTCAATGCAGAAACCTGCACTCTAACCCACCTAGAAACGGGTGCAGAGGTCCGCATAACGCCACGTGGCATGGAAGTATTGATGCACCTAATCGGCAACCCCGAGCAGGTCATCAGTGCTAATGAGCTTCTTGATTTGTTCTGGAGCAAATCAGTTCGATCCGACCATGCTGTGCACAATGTCATCGCTGAATTACGTTCAGCATTAGGGGATCGCGCGTCAAAACCTGTTTACATTAAAACGTATCCGAAACGCGGCTACTCTTTATTGCCCGCCCCTATCACTAGCATTAATTCCAATAGCGTCAAGCATCACTCTAAACAAGAGAGCGAACGCTCGGGCTGGGCAAGGCTAGCTAAAAACCCTTTAGTTTATGCAAGTTTTTTGCTCCTATTTGGTGCAGTAATTATTTTCTACCCTTTCGAATCACCTACTGAGGAGAGTGACAACGCGCCAGCACGCACTCTTTTGGTGCGTGAATTTGAATCTATCAATATTGGTAGCGACGAACTGTATTTATCCCAGCAACTTCCCGGCAGCCTCGTTGCAAGCCTCAACAGATTGCCCGGCGCGCAAGTTGCTGTTGAGAACAGTTCATTAGGCACCATCACCGACGCCGATTATTTTTTAAGCGGCAACATTCAACAGATCAATGGTCAAAACCGGCTCCAGATAAATCTAACGGACGCTCGCACCAATTTGATTCTATTTTCAGACCAATTTAATTTTGTTACTGAAGAAATTTTCTCTATCCAAGATGAAATAGTGCAACATATCGCCACCGCTCTGCGCATTTACCTCGATGAAGAGCAGCGCAACGACATGCTGGTATGGGGAACTAGTAGTGCAGTGGCTTATGATGCGTTTCTCAAAGCAGAGTTTTTCTCGAAAGAATCCAATAGTGCAAACTTTGCAATTGCGATTGAGAACTACCTCTTCGCAGTCGAAAAAGATCCAGATTTTGTCAACGCCTACGTAGGCTTAGCAACTGTTGCTGGACGTAATGGCATGTACAGCAGCTCCGAGACGAATATTGAGAATCGTCGTCTAGTGAATTTCGCACTGCGAGAACTGCTGAGAATCGATCCAAATTCCACTGAGGCAAAAGCGGCGCAATTTCTCGCGTTACGTGTCGAAGGCAATAATCAAAAGATCATTGAAGAAAAAATACGCGAGTTAATTCTGCGCGATGAGGCGCCGTTTTTCGCTCTCTCACATTACAGCGCGCTTCTAACGAGCGCAAAACTGTATTCAGAGGCTGCAGCGTTTTTACAAACTGTGCCTGATAAAACCCCCTATAGCGTCTCACCCGACGCAACGTGGAGTTACCGCAACGACGTTATCGAACCCGCGAAGTTAATTCCTATTCAGAAGCAACAGCTTCTCGAACGCCCCTCCCATATCGGCGTACTAGGCAACCTCGCCACCAGCTACGCGTTCATCGGAGATTACGAGCAAGCCAAACTTTACCTATCGCGCCAGCTAGAGCTAGACGATGAGGGGCAAAGCTCCATGCTCAGCCAAGTGATTATTAGCGCCCTTTTCGGCAGTTCCACCAAAAAGGGCGACGAGCTAGAAGCGCGCAATAAGAATAACTCCGAATTTAATTTCGCGATGGGGGTCAAACAGTTCATCCTTGGCGATATCGATGAGGGGATCACACGCTGGCGCCACCTTACCCCTTCAGACACCCGCAGGCTATTCGCTTGGCTACACGTTTCCGACATCTTCTTTCCCAAAGAGGTGCTTACCGATGCGCGCTACCTAGCGCTTCTCGAGGAACTTGGTATTGGCGCTAGCTGGCAAACGCTCCTGATGCAAGGAGTCAAATTAACCAGTGCTAAGACGGGGGTATCACTCAGCGAATCTTCTGCGCAAGCACTTGCCCAGTCAAAAGTGTTCACTCGCAACAATTTGTGGAACCACGAAGAACTAAACTACCCCAAAGCCCTGCAACTAGGCGGCATCAAACGCCCCCACGAAGAACTCTTTAATTAGCTCCAATAGCGAATTGGGCAAAAATTCACGCCTTCTGAGAATTTGCGGAGCTATTTCGGAGTTCTTCTAGAGGACTCCAGAGCGGATTTCACCCATCATCCAAACCGCCTTCAGTGAGGTCGACTTATGGACGAGCAGACCTACTGCCGGAAGAATGCTGCACATAGTGGAATGTGAGCAAACTTCTTGCGGAATAATCAATTCAATTCTCTACGTTGAATATTGGGCCTATCTCAACTCTATTGCTCTCCTTCTAGATTGAGATATGTTTACTTAATGGGGAACCTTTGGGTTCCCCTTTTTTATGAACAAAAAAAAGGGAGCCCCAGGGCCCCCTTCTTCTTGCTGCGAGCCTTTAGAGGCTAGGAGTCCAATCGATGGACATCCAGAACTGTCGCCCCCAAGGTTGCTGCAATCGACTCTCAAAGCCCCCTAGAATTGGCAGTCTTTGAGGCTGTTGATTGAACAAGTTGCGGATACCGCCGCTCAAAGACACTTCACTTCCAAAGAAGTCATTGAGGAGGTAGCCGTATTGCGCATTCACAATCCATTGCCCTTCAATCACGCGATCTGCAGGGAATTTGGAGAATAAATTGTTCACCGAGTCATCGAACAACACACTATGCTGATAAGCCGCAGTGAAAGAGGCGCTCTGATTGCCGAGGAACCAATTGCCACGAATCTGTCCTTTGAGCTTCGGTAATGGTGGTACGACACCGCTGTTGGCATTCTGATAACCCAACGCATCTTTTATACCGCCGAATAGGTCTTCGTACTCATACTTACTAAAGTAAGATGCACTGATCCCTGCTCCGAACGAACCCCAATTTTGGGTATCGAAGCGGTAGTCTGCCTTAGCGTCATACAAGTCGATCCATACTGTGCTGATATTGTTTGCTTGACGAATGACTCGCAGCACCTGCCCCGTATTACGATCGCGAATCACACCGCTTGCACCGGTATTATCTTGGGTCGCCAACCACGCGTTGGCCGCGATGCGAGTCGCCGAACCAGAAGCCGAGCTATAGGCCTCTTCAGAAGAACCAATCGCCTGCAACATGCGAGTAAACTGCGCATTTACAGTTTCATCGTTACTGAGCGTACGAATACGATCGGTGTACTCGATCGTCTGATAATCCAAGCTGACACTCAAACCATCGAGAGCGCCACTTGGCTCCCAAGTAAATCCAAGGTTCTTCATATCAGAGGTTTCTGGCTTAAGATTAGGGTTGCCCGAACTACACCCAGCCCCCCCTGTCAGCTGCCCACCAGTGATCTTATCGAGGCCGAAGAAAATCTCAGAACAGCCTTCGTTGGGATCATATGGCCGCGCCTGGGTGGCAGTAGGAGCCAAGAAACTCTCCCCCCATGACGCCCGCACTGCAAGCTCTGGCAACACTTCCCAACGAACGGCAACTTTTGGAGTTGTCGCATCCAAGCCAAAGTCTTTGAACTTTTCATGACGCACAGCAATCTGAGCGGCAACATTGTCGAGGATTGGAATATCCAGCTCAACGAATGCGGCGTACACTTTGTTGTAGTAGGTGGCATCGACCGGTGGCGTATCAACGATGTTAACGTTGAAATCTGCTCGTGTAAGCTCCAATGGATTGTTGCCTAGGAATTCAGAACGATCACGCATCTGAAAGCCAGTCGCCATTTGCAAGGGGCCAGCAGGCAGGTCGAAAAGCTCACCAGCAATGGTCGTTTCAAAAATATCTAATTCATCCTCATTAGAAGTGACGTTGTCGATATTGGTAAACAACCAATCCACCAACTCTTGGCTATTGCGTGTGGTCGCTTCGTTGTAATAGGGCGAACGCGGGTCAGCGGAGCCGAACGGGTTCCAATATTGATCCCCATTTGGGCCACCCTGGCCAAGCAAGGCTTGTTGCATCTTACCGATGTGTAACAGCTTCTCGTCCGAATTGCGACGATCGAACTGGCGCGAGTAGAGCGTGTAACCACCCCAAGTTTCAGACATTTCAAAATTCGCCTGCAACTTATAGCGCTGCGTGTAATACATTACAGGTTGTAAACGGGCCCCAGTGATAGGCTCAAAATGACTAGGCCAGTTTTCAGGGTCCAGAATCGTAAAGGGTCGATAGTTATAGGGCACAACGTCGAAACCGTAAGGGTTTGCTGGGTGATCTTCGGGCACTACTAAGGCATTGCGGCTATTAGTATTTTGGCCATAAGTGCCCGTATTGCGATTTTGCACTTTGCGGAAACTGTGATTCATTGTGAGCTCAAAATTGAGCCAATCGTTCGCCTCCCAAGTTACATTGTTATAAAGATTGTATTCGCTCGACTCGCCCTGCAAGTCCCACTGCGGTGTGTAGTACCAATAACATGCAGAGGCGCCAACGGGAATACCACTCGGGAGACTGCGCTGTCCTCCAAGTGCATTATCTTCTGCACTGCCGAACGTACCGCAACTCGGATCGCGCAGGCTCGTCCCTACGATAGTACCGCCATGCGCACCACCCACCACCGGCTCAGCGCCATTGACTCGGCGATACTCACCGGGATTTCCCGATGAGGAATAACCATATGCAACTTCAGCAGTACGCATGCGCTCATAGGTCATCAGCGAGCCATTGTGCGAGCCGTCGATTGCCCCGACATAATTGATACCGTTACTGAACGATCGCCCCCACAGCAACGCCGCCGAATAATCCTCTACTTGTGCTTTTTCATCACGCTGATAGTAAGTCCGCGCACGTACGCCATCGAATTCTTTGATAGGAATTAGGTTAACAACTCCTGCCACCGCATCTGATCCGTAAAGTGCAGAACCACCATCAAGTACAACTTCCAATCGATTCAATGCGATATCGGGGAACATTGTAGAGACTGCACTATTGATCGTACGCAAACCATCGGCTAACACGAGCGTGGAGTTTTCTCCTAGCCCACGCAGGTTAAAAGTGGCACCTGTCGAGTCTTGTCCACCATCTTGGCCAGCATTAACGTTTGCGACTGTGTCAGTATTCTGAGTAAATGTCAGGTCACGAATATATTGGCCGATAGATGGAGCGCCGGCTTCGAACAAATCATCCTGCGTAACGGTTGCAACGTTAGCTTCTTGAGCAAAAGCGCTATTGCGGATATAGGACCCAGTCACTACCACCTCTTCTACTTCAGCATCGCTGGTTTGTGCTAAAGCGGCGGCAGGTAGCCCTATTATGGAAATGGCCATGACAGCCTGTGACAATTGATACAGTTTGTTGCGCTTGAATAGTGTATTCACGCGGTGAATCTCCCTTGGCTTATTTTAATTAGACTGCACTCATTGAAAGATAAATGTGCGCGGAAATTGTATAAGCTTTCGGGATTAGGTCAATCAATTTTGCCAATAAGGGTTGTGTCTAACACTTATTAGAACGAGATAAAGTTACATTTGTTCAAAAACACTTTAGATATCTAATAGATTAATTCTCTAGCTTATCTTCTTAGTCATTTTAAGGTGTGCAACCCCCACCTCCTGAAAAACATCACCAACACGCTGATAACCATTTTTCTGATAAAACCCTTGCGCTTTTTTACGCGCATGCAATTGCGAGAATTTGAATCCTTTAGCCTTGAATACTGTCTCTACTTTTTGCAACAGCATGGCGCCTATCCCCTTGCCTCTAAACGCTTCATGCACTGCCATCTGCCGCAGTTTTATGACTTTCTCGCCTAAGTCCTTGGCGCTTATTGTTGCGACCACTTCTCCACGTTTATTAAAATATGCAAAATGAAATTGCTTATCCTCGCCCTCAAGGTCATCAATATCGAGCGAGCGCCCGAGCGGTTTTCTTAATACCGATTCCCGCAACTCTAATGCATCACAATAGGCCTGCGTTGCGAACTCTACTTCAGAAAATTCGACATCTAAGGATTCAGTTGTTGAAATAAAACACATTTTATTTGCGAGCTCATAACCACTTTTCCATGCTCCCTCCACTCTCCCTTGTGCTAACCAATCACCACAGACCCCAAGCGACATCCCTGCATCCCAAAAACAACCGTTATCGGCGGCATTCTCGGTGTCCGCATTTCGCCACAAATGCAAAGCGGCCTCCAGAGCGGCGCCTCCTGTTAGACTCTCAAACTCTGCGTTCAGAATTTTTCCCACTTCATCTACTGAACGTTCTATATTTAACTCACTCCATTGGCCGCTAGCATGCGCAAGCCAAATATTGTTTGGCGCTCTCCCAGGCTTGCTCGAATCTTTCGCCAGCCAACGTAAGGGGCCCACATTGACAAACGCAGCATCGAAACCTGGATCAAAATTGTCCGGCATTCTTAACATTAACGCCCATGTCGGGCGCATAGAGAAAGTCGCCAATTTGGAAGATATCGAGCCCGGTGTGTCTTGTAGCAGCATCAAACTTTGGGCTGGAGGTAATGCCAACACTAGCGCCTGCGCGTGATTTTCAGACCAGCCCCGCTCCTTGCTATGTGCCTGCCAACCTAACTGCGTGCGTCGTAGCTGATCGATGGTGGAGTTCAGGTGCAGCTTATGTCCCGCAGCTAAACAATGCGGTAACGCCCCCATACTCGGCACACCAACATAGCGTTTATTATTAGCAGAAGGTTTAGCTCGAATGCTCACAGGGTCGCCCTCAATAACGCTCAACCGCGGCTCCCAAAGCGCGATAATTCCCTGCTGTAACCACTTTGTAGTTGCGCGCAGAAAGGCAGGGTCCTTGGCTGTGAAATATTGCGCACCATCATCGCATCGCCAGTCAGAGTGCGACTTTGTGTTCACCCGCCCACCCACTACGGCTCTCTTTTCAAATATCTCATTGGCAACCCCGTGTGCCTGCAAAGCCTCAGCGCAGCTAAGGCCCGCAATCCCAGCCCCTATGATAAATACGTGCTCCGGTAGCCTGTTTGTCACACTCATCGACATTGTCCTCTTACGCGTCACTTTGTATGATCATTATTGTCAGCCTCAAACCAATAAGGTCTATTTCATGTGCGGCCGCTTTAATGTCATCGATTCCCCTCAAGTACGTCTTCTAGTAGAGGCGCTTAATATTGAATTGGGGACTCTACGCTACAGTGCTGATATTGCCCCTGGTGCGCAGATATCGATCGTCAAAGACAGCCCGGAGGGGCGTCGCTTTCACGATGCCCTATGGTGGCTAATGCTGGACCAACGCACTCTGTCCCCCAATTACCAATATGCGAGTTTCAACAGTCGTTGGGACAAACTCGATTCAAGCCGCTCCTTAGGCTACAGACCCTACCGCGAAAGCCGCTGCATCATTCCTGCCTCCGCGTTTATCGAAGGCTTAGGAGATCGTAAAACTTACCATCAAATTGAATTGCTGGACCAAGCTATCGCGTTTGGAGGGCTATGCAAACACTATGTGAATACGTCCACCGGCGAATCGCGCATCGGCGCCAGCATTATTACTCTTGGCCCCCTTAAGCAATGGCAACACATACACCCTAAGTCTATGCCTTTGATACTCCCTGTCGAGAACAAAACGCTGATAGATGCGTGGCTTGACCCAAGTTGCAACGATGTCCAACAGTTCAATAGCTTGCTAGTGCCACAGATCAATGCACCACAGCGCATTACGCCTATTGGCCGTCCAAGCAAATGGGACCCGCAAGGAGACGCCTACGTCCTCACTTGAGCACGCTATGATCCAAATCAAGGGTAGCAAGGCTATTCAGTTCAACTTTCCTCGCTGTAGCTGTTATATTGAGCCCACTCGAACTAGTAAGAAAATAAGAACGTTCACAATCTAGCTCAACTATCGCTGCCCGAGTTGTCGCAAAAGCGCAATCGTGAGCACAGCGAATGAAAGGAGACCTTAGTCAATGCGCAATTCTCGCACTATTCTTAGCACTACAATCGCCCTACTTATGCTGCAGAGCCCGGCATGGGCCCAAACCGATGACGAAGCCTTGGCCATCATGATTCCAGGTGGCGGTAGTTATTCACGCACTATTTCAACGAATTCTGAGAGTGCGCAGCAGTTTTTCGATCAAGGCCTACGTATGGCTTGGAGCTTTTACTTTCCCGAGTCCATTGCTTCCTATCAAGAGGCTTCCCGTCTTGATCCCGATAGTCCTATGCCTTATTTTGGTCTAGCTCACGCTGCTGGCCCAAACCCCAATAGCCGCTATCAAAACCTCCCCGATGACCCACAAGGCACTGGCCTTGCCGCCATTCGCCAAGCAATGGCACTGGCCAATAACGGCACGCCTAAAGAGCAAGATATGATCAATGCCCTCTTTGTGCTCTACAACAAAGACGGCATACCAGATTCCAAACTACGCGATGCTGCTTTTGTTGATGCAATGCGCGCGCTGAAAACGAAATACCCCAATGATCCCGATATTCACACTATCTTTGCCGAGGCGTATATGAATACCACACGCTGGGATTACTGGGAGGCAGACGGCAGCGCCAAACCAGGAACTGCGGAGGCGCAAGTGGCCTTAGAGACAGCCATGCGCCTAGAACACGACCACCCTGGTGCAAACCATTTGTATATCCACCTGATGGAAGGGTCCTCACAACCGGAACTGGCCATGCCAGCTGCGCAAAAGCTCGAAGGCATCGTGCCAATCTCTGGTCACATGGTGCACATGCCCGGCCACATCTACTTGCGCGTTGGCGAATACGAAAAGGCGATCGACATTAATGAGCGTTCGCAGATCGTCGATCAACAATTCTCTGAAATTTGGGGCCAAACCAATTTCCCGAATATCGGAACCTATGGCCTCTCCCACAAGTCCCATGCTCCACACGCGCTCGATTTCGTACGCTATGCCAATATGCTACAAGGTAATTATGCCAACTCACTGGCGGCAGCAGACGAAGGCGCAGCGAGCGTAGGCGTTGCTGTCGAAGCCGTTAATCGCGGTCAGAAGCGAGTAGTACACACTTGGATTGTCGATAAAGTCTTCGGTAAATGGGACAAAATTTTGGCCAGTACACAAAGCCATACCGGCACCCCTTATCTCGATGGTATGTGGAGCTATGTTACTGGCAGCGCGCAAGTGGCCACTGGTGATCTTAGTGCCGCCGATGCAGCCTTAAGCAATATCCGCACACAGTCAGAAGACTCGGGCGCCGATACAACCGGTGTTGGCCCTACACCAGCCTCGCACATCCTGCGTCTAGCAGCCTTTGCCCTTGATGGTGAGATCAAAGAGGCCCGAGGGGATCTAGATGGCGCTATCGAAGCCTACACAAGGGCGGTTGAGTTGCAGGATGCCTCGAACTACACAGAGCCACCGGACTGGTCACAATCCATGCGCCTTTACCTCGGTGCAGTCCTGCTCGACGCTGGCCGAGCCGCAGAGGCTGAAGCGGTTTACCGCAAAGATATGGAATGGAATCAACAAAGTGGATGGGCGACCTTTGGCCTAGCGCAAGCCTTAGAGGCGCAAGGCAAAGATCAAGAAGCGATCATCGCTAAGCGTCAGTTCGATTCATTCTGGCGCAATGCGGACGTCACGCTGACTCGTTCGCGCCTGTAAGGAGCTAAGGAGGCTCTATGCTGCGCCAATTACTTTTCGCACGCTTCCTAGTTTTCACTAGTCTTTTCGCGCTTGCTGTAAGCAGCAATGCGCAAGAGACAGACGCGAAGAAGCATGAGGTAATGGCCGGCGGCCATCCAATTGCCGTGTGGGAGAAGTCTGTGCCTAACCCAAAGGGGCATATACTTCTTCACCACGGCAGGACTTGGAGCTCCATTCCCGATTTTGATTTACAAGTCCCAGGTGAGAATTTATCGCTTATGGACGGCTTCAATCGAATGGGCTATAGCGCATGGGCGATGGACGCCCGCGGCTATGGCGGAACCCCGCGCGATAGCACGCAGTGGAATACACCAGAGCGCGCCGCTAAAGATATGGGAGAGGTATTAAGTTGGCTTGAGCGCCGCAACGATGCCAAAACTAATGTCTGGGGCTGGTCTTATGGCTCGATGGTGGCGCAACTAACCGCTCAGCTGTACCCTGATGCTATTCGCAGTGTCATTCTATTTGGCTACCCAACTGATCCAGACATCGAAGTGCCAGTTGCCACTAGCGAACCCACACTTGAGAATCGTGTTAATACACGCGCAGCGGCCGCATCCGATTTTATCGTTCCAGGATCAATTAGCGAGGCGGCGATAGAAGTCTATGTCGATGCTGCACTAGCCGCAGACCCAACACGCGCAGATTGGAGGCAACTTCATCAATGGAATGCTTTAGATGGCGAGGCATTGAGACTGCCAACACTCTTATTGCAGGCAGAGTTTGACCCACTCGCCGACACCGATGCGCACGCACGATTCTTCAGCAAGATCGCGAATGCGAATAAACAATGGGTGGTATTAGCAGGAGGCGACCACGCGGCGCTACTAGAGACACCGCGTGTTCGCTTGATCGAGGCGACCATCGACTTTATCGAATGGATCGATCGTTAGACTTACTTAGAAATTACCGCGAATGATGAATTTGAATTCACGCCCTGTCGTCGTGCGGAAAAACTCAACCTCTTTCAAAACACCGTCAATCAGATAACCATCATAACGCTCACGTTTTGGTGTCGACACATCGTTCTCAAGATTACTTGCCTCAAAGCGATAAGTAAGCCCGAAGAAACCTAGCTTCTCAACATACAGAGAAAGATTGCTTGGCACCCAGATATTGTAGCGGTTATCGATATCCCAAGCCGTGCGCCCATCATCGATGCGAGCATTGTAAGTAATGCCATAATTCATTTGGTATTGTGGCAAATCATGACGGTAGCTAAGGCGATAACTGCCTCGATCATAAGGTGGAAAGCCGTGCTCAATTGGTACCAATGGATCATAATCAAACTCTGACTCTTGCACTGTTACCGACCCAGTCAGCAAAGCCTCTGGCAAACCCAAAAACCCAAGGCGCACACTACCATTAAGCACCAAGCCATACGTCGCCGCCTTACCTACATTCCCATTAGTAGACTGTATTTTCGTCGGCGTTGAAATATCGATTTTATAAATCTTGTTTTTATACTCGTGATGGAAGTATCGAGCGTTAATAGTGCCACTGTCGTTAGGCAAACGATAATCAAGCGTCACTTCACCGCGTAAACTTTCTTCTGGCTCTAGGTCTGGATTACCCGCAATTGTATCTTGGTCTTCATCGCGCTCGTTTGTGGCACGGGAGAAGTCAGCGAAACTTAATTGCGTGACCACTCGTTCCAATGTTGTGCGTAATTGCATCGAATTACTGATGTTATAACGCAAGTCCACTTTCGGTTTTAGATAATCGAAATCTCGAGCATTGCTCAAATCACCAGATTGCGTGATCTCGGAAAATTCCGCTACCAAAGTACTTTCAAGCGATAATTTTGGGTTAATCTGCCAATTGTGAATGGCGAAGGGTTCATAGCGCATCTCTTGCACGGTTGAATGAGCGTTTGGTTGCACTACTGGCGTGAGTCCGCCGTATGCCGGATCCCCAGCCCCTCCAGTATAGACCCCCAGCATCAAATCTGATTCTAGTGTCGTTTCTGCCGCCTCAATACCGAGCTCGATACCTTGCCCGTCCCACAAAGGCATTGTGTAAGAGCTGCGTGCAATGCGCTCGCTGTAAACGCTGTCTGTTGAGAGAAATAGGTTCTTTGTTTCCGCGCCTCCTAAGGTATTCGAAGCAAAACGTTCACGGAGAATATTTTTCGTCTCTTCGTTTACGATAAACAAACCTTTGAAGCGCGCTCCGTTATCAAAGCTATGTTCATAATCGCCGCCAAACTCCCAACTGTCAGTTGTGGCAGGCAAGGCTTCACGCTCATAGCGAATCACTGGTGCACCAGTAGTATGGTCTGTGATTTTCCGATTTAGATCCGCAGGCGGGTTGGTTTCGGTATACAGCACATTGAACGCAATGCGGTCTCTATCGGTCAAGCCGTAAGCAATATTGGAATTAAACGTATAGTCTGTTTGCTCTCGATACCGATCAAACTCGACAACATCCTTAAGAGAATAGTCTCCATTGAGGCTGACTTCCTCACTCTCTAAATGCTGATAGTTTGGCTCAACAGAACCACTAAACAAGTAGTTGAGTCGTCCAGTCTGTCCGCTCCACGCAATTGAAGCACCGGGCTCTGTTGTCCCATCGGCATAATGGGTCGAACTAATTTCGGTAGATATATTAGATCGAGACAAGGCTTCTAGCAGCACGATATTAATGATCTGCCCACTGTTTTGTACATCGAGATCACTCGAGCTACCGCGAATAATCTGAATATAGTCCACTTCATTTGCCGCGATACGATTTAGTTGCTCGCTAGCCTCATTGGACTTTCCAGCCAATCTTTTGCCATCAATTAGAATCTGTGCGCTTGATCCCAGACCACGATCACCGCCTGAACTCGAGCTGCTACTCCCTAGAATTAGCTCAATGCCCGGGATACGATTAACCATGTCATTGACGGTCAATGGTGCATATTCACTAAAATAAGTACTGGGGAAAGTGACCGTAGTATCTTCGGAGTCCTGAGCACTGGCATTCGCACTGAGCAGCGACAGGCATAGCACTGATAGTGGGCCAAGATTGTTGTTTCGCATTTAACACCTCGTTTGTAGCATTTTTAGGCTTTGCGCTCGTGAGCGCGTAGTCTTTGTTGTTCTAGTTATCACAGCGCTAAAACCTTCTTAGCACCCCCTTTTTTAAGGTGGATGGGATGCTACAGATCTACCAGTCGGGATGTACCCGCGATAGATGCCATTTTGTGATTTATTATGTCAGGATGTTTCAGACGATTCGGGGCGAGGGAGACTGGAGGCGAGTATGCAATATGCAAGAAATTGGCGAATACTGCACTGGGTGATTGCACTATGTGTTATGAGCTTAGTGCCAATCGGTTTATTGATCGAAGCGCGCACCGAGGCGAACCTTTGGGATGACTTCACGAATTTGCTGTACAGCATTCATAAATCATTAGGGTTTAGCGTCTTATTGCTTATGCTCTTACGGCTTGCCTTTAAGCTCTATTACAAGGCGCCCGCGTACCCTAACTCATTGCCTAAAAAGCAAATTTTGCTAGCAAAAAGCCTGCACCACCTACTTTACGGGCTGTTGTTTTTAGTACCATTATTGGGCTGGGCTGGGGTGACGGCATTTCCCGCTTTAGAGATTATTCCAGGCGTTCGTTTGCCCGCCATGCCGGGAATTCCTAGCGATGAGGCACTAGCCGCAAGACTATTTTCTATTCATGGAAGCTTCGCGATCATTCTCGCAGTCTTGGTTCTGGGCCATATAGGCGCAGCCTTACACCATCTCTTCATCAAGAAGGACACTATATTTGCACGAATGTGGTTCAAGAAATAAGGATCGACATGATCCAGTCATTGCACACTGACGTAAAGTGTAGTGTTACTCAGTGTTATTTATGTGTTTTTAAGTGAGACCTTGCCCTGCTTGGTTTCACTTTTTTTTGCCTGCGAATTAGCACACTGTGCGGTTTGGGATTAGCTGAGTCAGAAACAAGCAGTATGCTTCTAACTCAGCGAGTCCACTTAACCATTGCAATCCCGTGTGTCTAATTGTTCTTTTGGATCGATTTGGGGACGCTTACAGTCTTTCGGCTGCAACCGTACTTTGCAATTATGAGCGTGGTACGAAGCTGAACTTCATATTTGTGCGTACTGGTACCGCAACACCATTGTCCATGACTGGCTCAAAATGCCAGCGAGAGATTGCATTCAATGTTGATTCGTCAAAATGACCAGATGAAGAGTCGGCGATTGCTGGAGCTGTAACAGAACCGTCAGCAGCGACTGTGAATTCAACCATCACGTAACCGTCTACACCAGCCATGTCGGCGAAACGAGGATAATCAGGAGATACTTGCTCAACTACTTTCAACTGCTTGCTGCTAAGGTACATGCTTGGTACTTCATCAGCGCTTGCGCTTACAGCGGCAACGCTAAGAGCGGCTACAGAAAGTGAAACTGCGATTTTACGGCTTGAGAATAATGACATTTTAGACCTCGGGTTATTTCAATAGTTAATTAGGGATTACGGCGAGCTTAAGAAGAGGTTTCCCCCACTGCACTCTACACTCGCACACCCAAGATATTGCAATAGCCGGGCCAACTTTTATTTTGCATACATATCAATAACTTAGTACTTTTTACCCTACTTCCCCCCTCACAATACCTGCACCAAAAAAAAGCAAAGCGAACTCAAACTGTGCACATATGTATCATTTTTTGGGTATGTTGGTATCAATTTTTGTTACCTTTTACCTCATAGGTAACGACTATAAACGTCTTTCGACCATAGCGTTCGCGAATGCGGGCACTGCCACCTTCTTGCAACCACCATATATAGCCATACACAGGGTTTGCTGGAGTTCTGCAATAGAGCAAAAGCGCCCATCTACGTCACACTGTAAAATCAACAAACCTTGCAAAACACTAGGCAATAAAAAAGGGAGCTTTACGCTCCCTTTCCGTGATCGGGCTCCAACGGAACCTTTGTATCTACAAAGTAGTGACGATCACCCTAAGAAGGTCCTCCCTCGGGTAAATGCTACACCAAAGTCCGCTGACACCTTATTACCACTCGACATTGGATCACCTCCTTTTTATATATCAGTTGAAGAAGCTTGAGAGTACCGAAGAAATTCGAGTACTGTCAACGCAAAAAAACTTCGATTTTTTGGGCTTGTAGTCACTGCAAATGTGGGCGATTATGGTCGGTCTTGTCGCTATGACTTCTAGATTTTGAAATCAACAATGACCCAAGAAATCCGCAATCTTGGCGTATTAGGAGTCATCGGCTTACTCCTTAGTAGCGCCGCATCAAATTTATTAGAAACGCCTCATTTTGCCATACAGTGGTTTGCCGTCTCTTTCGTGGTGTGGCTCTATGTCTGGTGGCAATGCTGGCATCGACGCGAGCTCAATAGGCGTTCAGAGAACGCCATTTTGTTTCAAGATTTAGGCGCTGCTAATCGATTGACGCTTTTACGTGGTTTCTTGATCGCCATGACGGCTGGGTTTATTTTCCAAGCAAACGCTCTTCACCCAATAAGCTTATGGGTCCCAGCATTTTTGTATTCCGCCGCCGCAATGCTCGATCGAGTCGACGGGTTTGTTGCAAGGCGCACTCAGCGTTCAAGCCTATTAGGCAGCGCACTCGACAATTCCTACGATGCGCTAGGATTATTTGTCGCACCCGTACTCGCCGTCAATCTAGGCAAAGTACATTGGAGTTATCTTTTATTAAGTGTCGCGTTCTATATTTTCCAGATTGGCTTAGCCTTGCGAGAAAAACGAAGTTTGCAAAATTTTGCTCTAGCGCCTAGCAAACTGCGACGCACTTTAGCAGGGTTCCAAATGGGTTATGTCGCAGTTGCCCTATGGCCACCTTTCGATGCTGGCATTACGAGTACCGCAGGAGTCGGCTTTATGTTGCCAGTCTTGCTTGGCTTTCTTATCGACTGGCTGATCGTCAGTGGACGTATACAGGCGCACACGACAGAACAGTGGTTTACTGCATTGAAACACAGCAGCCATCACTATTTGCAACCAGGGCTTCGTATCGCCTTTTTGGCGGCTTTGCTGGTTTTGTTTGTCCATCAAGATACCGCCCCGCTCACATTCGCGTTGCTCAGTCTATGCGCCTTATTGGTCTTGCTTGGCTGTGGTGCGCGGATCGCAGCTGTCAGCACCCTGCTAATCCTTGCGTTGCAGGCTATACAATTTACTGTCTCCCTCGAGCTCATCAGCTTGATTTTATGCAGTTGTTGGATTGCGTTATTGGGCAGCGGCAAATTCAGCCTTTGGCTTGGTGACGATATTTGGGTGGAAAGGCATGACGGAGCGTCATGAATAGAGCCAATATCATCACTTCTCTATTATGGTTTCTCGCACTGGCACTGGCAGCATGGGCATTAAGATCAATGGATCTCGACGCTGTCTGGCGACAAATGGCGACGCTGAACGCCTGGCAATATTGTGTCTGGTTAGTGCTAAATATTCTCATGATCATTGTATCCACGGTGCGCTGGCAACTGCTGATCGGCGCCCTTTCCTCCTCCATTACCTTGTCGCGATTGTTGCTTATTCGACTTGCGGGGCAAACGATTAGCTTTATCACGCCTGGTCCGCAATTTGGTGGGGAGCCACTACAGATTTACTGGCTCTATAAACGCTGCGCACTCCCATTACATAAAGCCATTAGCTCATTGGGGTTGGATCGATGCTTTGAGCTTTGGGTGAATTTTACTGTCCTCCTTTTGGGTGCACTCTTCTTATTACTTTCGCCCACTATGGCGTTTGCTCAATGGGGCCAGATCGCGTTGCTGCTACTCGTTGTTACCCTAGCGATGCCCATCGTCTTGTTCTATTTCCTCAGCTCGCCACAGAAACTACTCAATACTATTCGCCGTATAGCGAGCCGTTGGTCAAAACACCCAAAGCTATTAGCCGATAACGATGCATGGCAGCAATTGGAGGGTGATCTAAGTAATTTGTTCTCCCTGCATCGCGGCACACTGATCAAGGCGTTTATCGTTTCGATTTTAGTCTGGTGCTTAATTCTGGCTGAGCTGTATTTTTTATTGTATTTATTAGAGGTCTCTGTGCCGGTCCAGCAGTTCGTGCTTATCGCCGTCGCTATTCGCCTCGCAATGCTTCTGCCACTACCCGGCGGAATTGGCACTATCGAAGCCGCATTGCTATGGTGTTTTCAAATGCTAGACCTTCCCATTAGCGATGCTTTTGCTTTAATCGCGTTGATGCGCCTGCGCGACATCGCTATCTTAACAGCCGGTTTTATCAGCCTAAAAGCCGTGAAAACTTTGACGCCTTGAGAGCCTCGCTCTCTAGCCCCCGCGCGGCAGATCAGGCACTATTAGACAAAACCAAGGAGCCCCAACCGTGCAGTTAGTTTTTAGAACACTTTGTCTTAGTATTGCCTTCATCTTGCCAATTTCAGTATTGGCCGAACGATCTCTAGAAAGCGCTCTGGAAGATCCTACCGTACAAGCGGGTTTAACACAGATCGATGCCACCGAAATTATATCGGCGGGGCAACTTGTCGAGATTGGTGGGATCATTTCTCCCTCCGGCCAAGAACACGAACGAGCCAATGCGGTTGCAGACTTGATGCGGCAAGCCGGGCTGCAGGATGTGCAAGTATCCTCGGCACCTAATGTCACTGGCACAATCCCTGGACGTTCTGGCAAAGCCCTAGTCTTTGTGGCCACGCTCGATGACTTGGCCACTGTAGCCGAACATCAACGCGCTGCGGGAGCACCTCCACGCATCGAGGGGGCGCGCGTCGTTGGGCCAGGGACTAACACCTCCCTTACCACTGTTGCGCTGATCTCCGCCGCACGCGCACTCATCGACCAAGGGTTTAAACCAGAGCATGACATAGTGTTCAGTGCTGTTGCCGAGGAGGAGACAGGACTTCGAGGCATGCGCGCGCTGTATGAAGAATACCAAGATCGCGCCTTTGCTTTCGTCGATGTGCTTGGTGAGGGCAACAATCTAAGCTACGGCGCACTAGGAATACATTGGTGGCGCATACACGCCTTTGGCCCCGCTGGGCACACCCTCAATGGTGGCCTGCCTAACGTCAACCAAGCGATTGGACGTGCAGTGGATCGCATCTTGCAAATCGACGACCCTCAACGCTTCGACGATCGCCGCACACGCTTGAATGTCGCAGTGCTCAATAGCGGCGCCGTATTTAATCACAAGCCAGAAACTGGCTGGTTCTCTCTCGATGTGCGCTCATTAGACCCTATACACATAGACAATATGGAACGAAAAACACGCGAGATTCTCGACACTGTTAGCAAAGAACTCGGCATCCGCTTCGAGATGGAAGAAGTCTCGAAAACCCCGCCAGGGCAAATCGATGGTGCACGTGAAAGCAGCTTGGTCGAAAACTCCATTGCCATTTCCGAATATCTCGGCAACTCCCCAAACCTGTCCAATGCTGGGTCTGCAAACTTGAACATTGCGATCGCGGGCGGCACGTTATCAATCGCGATCTCGAGTGAACGAGGCGGCCAACGTGGCTTCGCTGACGAATGGGCGAGTATTCCAGAGTTACAACGCACTGCAAAACATGTTTTTCTCACAGCAATTACACAAAGTAACGCCGAATAAGCAATGGAGATCGAATATGCGAAACTTATTAGCATTAGGGTTAGCTTCCCTCTTAGTAGCTTGCTCAGGCGAGAACATCGAAACACCGACACCAGAGGCATTCGATGTATTGCTGCACGGTGGCCAACTCTACAATGGCGATGATGCTCTGCCCATTGTGGGCGACGTGGGGATTCGCGATGATCGCATCGTTGCGCTGGGTGGCGATTTGAGCGCACACCCTGCCACGCTTACGTTAGATGTGACTGGTTTAGCCGTAACGCCAGGGTTTATCGATATTCATAGCCACGCCGTTCGCAATCGTTTAGATGACGATATGTTTCGTTGGCCCGATGCCGAGAACCTAATTCGCCAAGGCGTCACGACAGTTATTGGCGGGCCAGACGGAGATTCCCCTTTGCCCATCTCGGACACCTTCGCAGCGATCGAGGCCAATCCTGCGGCAGTGAACTTCGGGACCTTCGTCGGCCACGGCTCTATTCGTGGCCTCGTTGTCGGTGAGCAAGATCGACCCGCTACAGAGGAAGAACTGCAAGGCATGCGCGAGCAAGTCACGCTCGCCATGGAGACAGGAGCATTTGGTCTTTCTTCTGGGTTAATTTATGCGCCCGGACGCTTTGGTGACACCGAAGAAGTGATAGAACTGGCCAAGGTCGCCGCGCCCTACGGTGGCATCTATATAAGTCATATGCGTGAAGAGGGGCTAGAAGTATTGGCCAGCGTCGCCGAAACGATTCGCATTGGTGAAGAAGGTGGACTGCCTACACAAATAACTCACCATAAAATTGTTGGCGCTCCCATGTGGGGAAGCTCAGTTGAAACTTTAGCGATGGTCGACGCCGCCATCGCTCGCGGTGTCGACGTCTCTATCGATCAATACCCCTACACAGCATCAGCCACTAGCCTGACAATTTTGTTCCCAGGATGGAGTCTTGACGGCGGGCACGAAGCTACGGTGGCAAGGATCGAAGACTCGGTGCAACGCCAACGCTTGAAGGCCGACATCGTCCATAATATCGAGGTCGACCGCGGCGGCAACGATCCTGCCAATGTCGTCATCGCCGTCTGTGGGCATGATGCCACGTTGAATGGATTGAACTTGAGTGAAATTTTGCGTCTACGCGAAATCAATGTCAGCAAAGAAAATGCGGCGGACCTCTTAATGGAGTTAGTGGCAGCAGGCAATTGCGATGCAGTGTTCCATGCCATCAATGAAGACGATGTTCGCAATATCATGCGTCATCCACGCACGATGATCTCATCCGATGGCGGCATTATGGGGCCAACCGATCGCATGCCGCACCCGCGCAACTATGGCACTTTTGCCCGCTTGATTGGACATTATGCACGCGAAGAAGGTGTCGTTCCTCAGCACACCGCGATCCATAAAGTCAGCCTGCTACCCGCACAACGAATTGGCCTTTCTGACCGAGGACGCTTAGCCGTTGGCGCAGTAGCCGACATTGCCGTTCTAAACCTAGATGAGGTGATCGACACCGCTACCTTCGAGGAACCACATCAATATGCCAAAGGGGCATATCATGTGTTTGTTGGAGGCAAAGCGGTGCTACTGAATGAAGAGATCACAGGCGAGCGACCCGGGGTAATATTAAAAGGCACCGACTACTAGCAGTGGTTACGCGCTAATCTCTTTTCGATACCCTGCCCAACAAGTATCGTTTTCCCAGAGCTTCACGTTCAGGAAACCACTACCGGGAAAGGCAATGAGTGAGAGCATTTTTTCGCAGATGATGCGACTAAAATGCTCGATACTCGGATTCAACCCGGCAAATTCTGGCTTGTCATTGAGTAGAGTATCCCGATAATAGTCGACAATCTGCGTCATCGCCGCTTCGATCTCAACGATATCAACCAAGTAACCATGCTGATCCAATTGTGCCGCCTCAATGCTAATCTCAACGACATAATGATGTGCGTGTGGAAAGTTTTCGCTTCCCCAGTCACCGCCGACCAAAAAATGATTCGCAATAAATTCACGTGTCACAGCAACCGTATACATGCAGTTTCCTTTTATTCAATTGATGCTAATCATACACAAAGACAGCCTGCACAATTTTATCAGGGGTCTCGTGTAATTGTTTATAAATATGCTCTGCCTCTAGCAGTGGCACTTGATGGGTGATCAGCCGACTTGGCCTAATAGCTTGCAACATTTCCCAGGCCACAGCAAAACGCCGTGCCTTGCTCCAACGCCCACTTAATTGCGGGGCAATGCTGCTCACTTGGCTCGTAGTGATGCTAATTCGGTTGCGGTGCGCCTTGCCACCAAGCTCAATCGCTGCGCTCTTTTTACCGTACCAACTCCCGACGATGATACGACTATCGTATCCGGCCAAGGTGATCGCTGTATTCAATGCTTCGGGCACACCGCTGACTTCATAGATCAAATCCGCCTCTTGACTCCCCAGGCGCACAGGAGAACATGTATCGGTGGCGCCTAGTGTCTGCGCAAGTTCACGGCGCTCTGCGATGCCCTCAACCGCTAACAAATCGTGTAAAGGAAAGCGTGCCAGCACACCGGTGAGCAACAAGCCCACAATGCCTTGCCCTAATACTGCCACCCGCTCGCCAATATAAGGTCGCCCGTCCTGCGCTAGGTTAATCGCAGTTTCCATATTCGCCAAAAACACCGCGTCCTCGGCTTCTACATCAGCAGGCAGCTCTATCAAGGCGGCGCAAGTACTAAGGAAATGACTGCCATGGGGGGCGAACGAGAACACGCGCTTGCCTCGCCATTGCGCGGCGACATCGTTTCCGATCTCCTCTACCACTCCCACACTTGCGTACCCGTATTGTAAGGGGTAACTCGGCTTGGACTGCATGCCCTCAATACTGGCATCGAGCCCCAACTCTTCCGGCAATTGTCCACGATACACTAGCATCTCCGTGCCGGCACTGATCGCAGAGCAAAGCGTTCGTACTCGCACACTACCGGCAGGGATTGCGTCTTGTTCGCTCTCGCGCACTTCGACTTCGTAGGGCTGCGTGAACCACAGCTGCCGTTGCAACTCGGATTGCCTAGTCATTTTCACTCCCGTAACGCAATTCTCCCCACATGATCAGGTCATCGCCTAAGGTTTGGGTGTAGATAGGGGAAATACGGGGGAGCTCAGCCTTTTGGCTAAGACCAAGACTGTCGATCGCTTTGTAACCACCGACCAGCCTAGGGGCTACCGTTAATACGATGGCATCGGCGAGCCCGGCTTTGACGAAGGCTGTGATCACTTGCGCGCCCCCCTCCACCATAATGCTGCGTATCCCTTTCTGCCATAGCTTGGCAAGCACTTGTTCTAGGTCAAGCCTATTGTCGTCGCTGCTCGCAACGCGAATCAACTCAATATCGTCCCGCGCTATCTCTGGCTGTTCCTTGTTGCTCACCACCCAGCATTTTTGCCCTTGTCGCTGACAAAGGCGCGCATGTTTTGGAATACGCACGCCACTGTCCAATACGATCGCTTGCGGGCTATCGCCCTCGCATTCGCGCACAGTTAACTGTGGGTTGTCAGCTAAAACAGTCCCAATACCCACAAGAATCCCGTCATGAAGGCTGCGCAGTAAGTGCGTTAATCGCATAGAGCCGTCACCACTCAAAGCCAGTGCTTCGCCAGCACGTATGGTGATACTGCCGTCCCAACTTTGGGCGTAGCATAGAGTTACCTGCGGCCTTTGATGCTCTACCGTTCGCTGACGATGCAGCGTTAACCATTGCTCTATCTTGTCACTGATTGTCTTAGGCATATGCACGAATGGTATGTCGCGCACATCGTTTAGGCAAGGTAAGGCGTATTTACTTTTTCCCCGCAGGCGCTAGGCATCTCGACACAGACAAGGGACAATAGCCCCTCATTGATATGAGGCGTGAGCGTGCAAGCAGAACTGTATTTCGCAATACCAGGTGACTTGGAAAACCGCACCGGCGGCTACGCCTATGACCGCCGAATATTGCAAGAGTTCGCAGCGCTTGGGCAACACTGCACAGTCCTGTCCTTAGACGCTAGCTTCC
Organism: uncultured Pseudomonadales bacterium; assembly: GCA_947259995.1. Classification (GTDB taxonomy): domain Bacteria; phylum Pseudomonadota; class Gammaproteobacteria; order Pseudomonadales; family Pseudohongiellaceae; genus UBA5078. The sequence continues at coordinate 712,317 of CAMYOK010000002.1, forward strand.
CCTTTCCGAGCACTGCAGCAGTTGCCGATGCAGAGCAAATATTTTCTGCACTCAGCCCTGACAGCATTGTGTTGGTCGATGGATTAGCCTTTGGTGCCATGCCTGCGATTGTGCGCAAACACTGCCAACGACTGCGCTTCATTGCATTGTGTCACCACCCCTTAGCGTTAGAGACAGGCTTAGATGCCGCGCAAGCCAGTGCATTTAAGCGCTCAGAAAAAATAGCGCTCGATGGCGCGCGCGCCATCATAGTGACCAGCCCCGCTACGGCACAGACCTTAGTAACCCAGTTCGCCATTGACCCAGTAAAAATTAGCATTGCGGTGCCTGGCAGTGACCCTGCCCCCTTCGCACGAGGCGGCGGTACGCCTCCTGTTCTACTCACCGTTGCCACACTCACCAAACGTAAAGCCCATGACGTGTTAATAGAGGCACTTGCTAGCTTGCGCGAACTCTCTTGGACCGCTCGCTTCGCGGGCGGTGCCCATTATGATCCACAGTGGGCTGACTACTTAAAAAAGAAAGTCGAAAGCGCTGGCCTTACTGACAGGATCCACTTCCTTGGCGCGATTGACGATCTTTCGCGCGAATACCAACAAGCGGACCTGTTTGTATTAGCCTCTCATTATGAGGGTTATGGCATGGTGTACGCTGAAGCAATCGCCTACGGTTTACCAGTCGTGGCGACTCAATGCGGAGCGGTTTCGACACTCGTCCCCAAAACCGCCGGTCGCATTATCCCTGCCGCCAATCACGCAGCGCTGAGCGCTGCTTTACGCGAACTACTAGAAGATTCGACTTTGCGCGCACAACTGCAAAAGGGGGCCCGCAAGGCTGCAGAGCTGCTACCCCGATGGCAGGACAGTGCCCGCATCATTCAACAAACCATTGACAGAATTGCCCAATAAGCACGAGGTTAAACCCATGAGTGGATTTTCAATCACTTGGTTAGATTTACGCGAAGACGCCGATCAACGCGCAAGAGATTTTGCATTGGCAGACAAAGCCATATCCGCGCTTGGCGATATGGACGCACCACAAGCTCCTAATCTAGCAGTCGATCTTGGGGCCGGCACAGGATCCACACTGCGCGCTTTACAGAAACTGGGGGCTAACGATGTAGTGTGGCGATTAGTCGATCATGATGGCACATTGTTAAATGAGGCGCTGCGTAGACATCGCAAGGAGTTTGTCATTGAGGATCATCAATGTGACCTGCAGATCGTTGCTGAGCTGCCGCTGGCCGGCGCTCGCCTGGTCACTGCATCGGCTCTATTCGATCTGTGCTCCGAGAGCTTTATTAACGCACTATGCGCAAGAATTAGCGCTCAAAATACTGGCATATATGCAGCATTAAATTACGATGGCACCACGACCTGGCACCCAAGCCACCCATTCGATGAACAAGTACTTGCGGCATTCAATCAAGACCAGCAGCGCGACAAAGGCCTTGGGCCGGCGCTTGGGCCGCAGGCGACCTCGATACTAAAAGCTGCCTTAGAGAAGGCCGGCTATAGCGTCGAGATTGCAAGCAGCCCATGGAAGCTCGATAGTAACGATGAGGCCCTAGTGAAAGAGCTAATTGCGGGAATTCACACCGCGGTAGCCAAGTCGCTCGATCACGAAATGCTAGCGCAATGGGTGCAGTTCCGCCTCGACAATCTTAGTACAGGCACCTGCGTGGTCGGGCACGCTGATCTTTTAGCGCTGCCGAAGCTGGCCTAATGAATGTTGAAGCTCAGGGCGAGAACGCCTGAATAAACCTGTCACGCACTTCATCCATGCGCCACACGGGCACATCGGGAGCAGGCAGCATACCAGGGGTCCATTGCCAGTGCTCAATTGCCTCCATCACTGCAGGGTCTTTTGCAATTAAATGCACCAGCACATCGCGATTATCGGTATTGTCGGTCACATAGGGCATAGGTTGATGATCGCCAATGATCAGTACCACAAGGTCGTCATCACCAAAAGTTTGTGCGAATGAACTAATAGTATTCAGGACATATTCGACACACTCTCGAAACTGTTGCAAAACACGGTCACGGCTTTGCCACACTACCTCTGCTGGGTCTCCTGATGTAGCCTCTTGCGTAAAGACGCTGCCATCTCCCACCTCATCCCAGTCTCGCAATGTGGGCACAGGAGTCCAAGGCGCATGTGATGACACTAAGGCTAATTCCGCCATCACCGGCTGACGAGGCTCGGGTGCCAATTCAAATTTTTGAAACTGCGACAAGGTAAATTGATCGGGCATAGTGACGTAGTTATACGGCGCTCCCTGATAAGCTAACTCAGGGGCGGTATACAGTTGCTCGTAACCGAAATAAGCACCCTCTGGCCAGGCTAGGCTTATTGCTGGCATCACGCCAACGGTTCGCCACCCCGCTCGCTGAAACAGGCGCACCAAAGAGGGACGCTGGCTCATCATTAAGCTGTCATAGCGCACCTGACTGTCTATCCACAAACCCGATAAGGCCGTACCATGCGCAAGCCAACTAATCCCTCCCACTGTTGGCGAGGTGAGGAACGCGCTACGTGATTGAAAGCCTGCAGACTCCAAGGATTTAGTACTAGCCGTCAAATAGGGCCTAAACTGCTCCGAGTACTCACTCTTTTCAAGCAAGGTGCGCCCATAAGACTCAACAAACACCACCAGCACATCTTTGCCTTCTAGCGCTGTAAAAAGAGACTCTCCGGGAACTGTCGCGTAGGCATCGATCTCGACCAGCGCTTTGAACTCGCTGAAATCTTTTATACTCGCAACGGTATTACTGACATGCATTGCCAATTGATCATAAAAATAGCGCGAGGCGCGCGGCCAACCTAGACTACTTGCCAAAAGCCAAACGACGAGCCCTGCGAGTACAACACTAACAGACAAGCTTGGCCTGAGGTTCAACACGACACGTAAACGTTGCAAAGAAAAATAGGAGGCAAGAATGATGCTCACAGCCAGAGCAACTAGTGCAAACGCGGCGCCGATGGCAGCAGGGAGACCAAATGAAGACGTCAGAAAGTGAAAACCATCCGTAAGTAGATAGCTATCAAACACTGGATTAAACGATCTGGAAAATACCTGATACGCCGAAATATCAGCAATGCGAAAAATGACCCCTGCCGCTAGCGCTATTGTAAAAACCACTTGCAGATAGCGGCCTATGCGCCCAGGCACAAGCAAGGCGATCCCAAACACAAAAAGCTCTAAGGGAAGATAAAAATAGGACTTGGAATCAAACCAATCGATACGGAAAGGGAAAACAAATGCGGTAAATACAAACGCAAATGCCGCGAGTGTTAGCAAAACTTGTAAGGGTTTCAAATTGCCGGTATTGCTAGTCTCGCGGTTCATTCATTTTCCAAGTCGGGGCGTCCCCTTTATAACTGTTGCTCTACTGCGCTGACCAACTGCGAAGACTCTGGCGTCACCGAGCTGTCGTAATGGGCGATCACCTCACCGGTTTTACTCACAAGATACTTGTTGAAATTCCAGGAAGGCTCACCCTTCTCATGTAGGACCTTGAATATCGGATGGGCATTTGCCCCCTTCACTTTCACAACAGACGTCATGGGGAAACTTACGCCGTAGTTTATGAAGCAGACCTCTGCGGTCTCCTCTGCATGATCGGACTCTTGGTTGAAGTCATCCGATGGAAAGCCCACGATCATCAGGCCGTCGTCTTTATAACGTTGGTAGAGCGCCTCCAGACCTTTGAATTGGGGAGTAAACCCGCAGAAGCTGGCCGTATTGACCACTAGCACCGCCTTGCCGGCCGTTAGGGCGCAAAGATCATGCTCTTGGCTGCTATTTAACTTGCCGATGCTTTGATCGAGCCACTGTATACAGGCACCGTCGGCAACGGCATTATCATCTGCAACACTAAACGTGGAAAATGACGCTATAAATACGGCGATAATTGTGAGTCGTAACATCGTGTTCTACCTCCAATAGGGATTGAATCGATCTGTGCGCCCATCATAAGGAGGGCACGCTAACAAAGGCAAGCCACAATAAGACCTTTTCAATGCCAATCCCATTACATTTCATTCACAGCTTATTCTCGCCATTCATCGCAAATCGGCCTTTTCTACAGGGCCATTCAGCTTACTTGTGTATAATGCGCCGCTTGAGTTTTTGCCAGCCTGCCTTACCGGAAAACAACGCCATGAGAGACTTAACACAAGGTTCCGTCACCCGCATTATTATCAGTATGGCCACCCCTGTAGCGGCAGGCATGATCTTTCAAACCTTGTATTTGCTGGTGGACTTGTATTTTGTGGCAGCACTAGGGGACGACTCTGTGGCAGGGGTTGGTGCCGGTGGCACTTTGTTATTTGTGATCATGGCCCTCACGCAGATCCTAGGTGTCAGCGCCGTCGCACTAATCTCGCAAGCAGTGGGCCGTAAGAACCAAGAAGAAGCGAATCTGGTTTTCAACCAGTCTCTTGTGGTAGCCGCAGCCTTTGCGGTTTGCGTCTTAGTCGCTGGTTACACTTTAGCGCAAGACTATTTGCGCACGATCACCTCTGATGAGGGCTCGATGCGCGAAGGCGTCATCTTCTTATATTGGTTCCTGCCCAGCATGGCCTTGCAGTTTCCGTTGATGGCAATGGCATCGTCACTGCGTGCTACGGGCCTAGTCAAACCTGGCATGATCGTGCAAGTACTCACAGTGATATTGAATATGATCCTTGCGCCGATCCTGATTGCCGGTTGGGGCCCCGGCCCTGCGCTAGGCGTAATGGGTGCTGGCTTGGCCAGTTCAATCTCGGTATTCATTGGCGTGTTAATGCTCACCTACTATTTCATCAAACTGGAAAAATATGTGTCGTTCCGCAGCATTCTTTGGCGCCCTCGTTTCGATATTTGGAAACGCATGTTTGCCATCGGCCTGCCCGCAGGGGCCGAGATGCTTTTATTATTCGTTTATTTCTCGGCTGTGTATTGGTTGATACAAGACTTCGGTGCCGAAGCGCAGGCAGGCTTCAGCATCGGCGGGCGAATCATGCAATCGATCTTCATGCCCACTATGGCTATTGCCTTTGCCTTAGGCCCGATTGCGGGACAAAACTTTGGCGCGCGACGCTACGACCGTGTAAGAGAGACCAGCAAGCAAGGCATCTTATTGAGCAGCATTGTCATGGCAGTTGTGACGATCCTTATGCAATGGAAGTCAGACTTACTGATCGGCTTTTTTACATCAGAGGCTGAGGTTATCGAAGTCGGTTCCGTGTTCCTGCAATTGATCTCATTGAACTTTATCGCCCAAGGTATCGTGTTTTCTTGCTCGGGAATGTTCCAAGGCTTAGGCAATACCCGCCCAGCGATGATGAGCTCGGTAGTAAGAATCCTGGTTTTCCTACCTCTAGCCGTGTACTTAAAATACCAGCCCGGATTTACCATCAATCAGGTGTGGTATGTGTCAATTCTGTCGGTCACAGTGCAAGCGGTTGTTAGCTACCTCTTGATGAGAAGGGAGTTCCGTCTGCGACTGGGCAATGATGATACTCCGAGCCCTGTGGCTACTTAGCTACTTTTCGTCTTATGCTATGGCATACTTGTAGCTCACACCGACAAAGTTTATGCAAACACTATGAATCACGATTTTTGGCACGACAAATGGCAGAAGCAACAAATAGGCTTCCATGAACCCGAAGCCAACCCTTGGTTATTGACTCATATCAATGCATTAGAGTTAGCCCCAGAAAGCAGGATTTTTCTTCCGCTTTGTGGCAAAACATTGGACATCGCATGGCTTCTTGCTCAAGGCTATTCGGTGGTGGGTGCTGAACTTAATCAGTTAGCGGTAGAGGCCTTGTTCGAGGAGATGAACATCTCTCCTAGCATCACGCCCTGCGGGCCATTGACTCGCTACAGCGCGGATGGCTTGGACATATTCCTTGGGGATATTTTTGCATTGCAAGCAGATACTCTCGGCCCTGTTTCTGCGATCTATGATCGCGCTGCACTTATCGCCTTGCCCGAGACAATGCGCCGCGATTATAGCCAACATCTAAGAGCACTAACGGGAACAGCCAAACAACTGTTGATCACTGTGGAATATGATCAAAGTCTGCAAGCTGGCCCACCGTTCAACGTGAGCGCTGAAGAAGTGGTGAGCCATTATGAAGCCTACTACACACTTCGCACCCTTGCCGTTCAAGACATCAAAGGCGGCCTGAAAGGCAAGTGTGCAGCGTGTGAACATGTGTGGCTACTTCAGACACGTTAATTGGCAAACTCTCCTGGCGTGCGAATGACGCCAGGGGTAGAGCTCTGCGGTAAATTCAATGTCGGCATCTGAATTTGATATACCTCTTCATCACTTTTCAAAATGCCCCACAATACATTTCCCTCAACGCTGCGATCCCACGCAATGCCCTGCCCATTCAAGCCAGGGATATGCACTGTGGCGACCCAGTCTAGCGTGCCAGCAGTTTGAGGTATCTGCATGACATAGACTTCTGGATAGTCATGCCCTGTAAGATATAAAAACCCATCGGCTCCCCAGCTTCCGCCAGAATTACTCATTGGGCTCATCTTCGGATGCAAGGCCGCAGGAATCGCCCACTGTTGAAGGATTTGAAACTGATCATCCATCTTCACAATTTGTGAACGACGAGTCTCTCCATAGGGATGGTCTTGTCCATTTTGAACTTTGTCATAGTTGCCAAATCCTCCCCACCAAAACCCATCATGACGATCGAGCCACGTCATAGAGCCCAGTTGAATCCCAAAGCTGTGTGAAGACAGATGCTCCATCGTCTTCGTATCCCACACTTCTATTGAGCTCACCATTGGCCAAATGGGGTAGTTGGAGTGCGCTGCATAGAGTTTGCCGTTGCGCACCATCGCGCTATCTAAATGCACGAGGGGTCCGGTATCTTCTGACACGCCATCCCACTGCAACAATGCTTCGCCACTTTCCTTATCGTGCTTTGTAATGCGAAAATTATTTACAGCATAAAAGTGCTCAGCATCCACGGCAACAGCTTGTCGCGCATCAAAGGTTTGATAGGTCTTAACAATCTCTCCTTCAAACACTGGCGGTTGTTCTTGCGCTTGTAAGCTGCTGACACTAAGCAGTAGAGCGCTAATGTAGAAAAACGTTTTCATAATATACTCCCAATGCAAACGGTGAGCACGCGGCTCACCGTTTGAAGTGTATCACTAAGCAACTTCTGCTTTAGAAGCCGTAGCTAACACCCATGTAGTAAGTGCTTCCTACCCACTCATACTCTGTATTCCAGTTACTGCGTCCGCCTTGGAATTCAGAAGTAGGCTCGTCATTAAGATTAACCCCTTCTACAAAGAATTTTAGACTGTCGTTATAGCTATAGCTCAATCGCGCATCCCAACGGCCAAACTCGCCTTGATCAAGCACTAGATCAGGGTTGGAGTTTAAGTCGGTCAAGAAACTATCGTTATACGTATAACTGACTGAAGCATCAATACGATCGTTTTGATAAAACACAGAGAATGCATAGCTGCTTTCAGGTTGCCCGACGAGAGGCGTATTGCCTGAAGGCAACTTCGTCTCACCATCTAAACGCGACAAAGACGCAGAGACGCCTAAACCATCAAACGGACCTGGCAAGAAATCAAGCTGCGTTTGCCCCATCAGCTCAACCCCTTTCAAGGTTGCCGAACTTGCATTCACCGTCGTAGAAAGATCAAGTCGAGATAACGTCGATGTATCGATCACTCCAGTAAGACCGCGCGACGCTAACGCTGCGCTCATCTCTGCTTGGTTAGTGAGCGAAGTTGTATTGCCAACCAACTCGTCTGAGATGTCTTTGTAGAACACACTCAAAGATAGAATTGAAAGCTGGCTTGGGTACCACTCCAACGACACATCGTAGTTGGTTGACTTACGCGGTGTAAGATCGGGATTACCAATATTGACAGAAGCCACTGGCCCGCCATCATCGGAGACTGTTGAGCGCGGTGCGATAGTTTCGAAATCAGGACGACCTAATGCACGCGTGATCCCAGCCCGTGCGACGAAATTTTCATTCAAGCGATAGTTCGCGATCAATGATGGCATGACGTTGGAGTAGTCACTATCGGCTTTGACGCGTTGCGCTGTCCCATTGCGTAGCACATTGCCAGTACTGTTAATCTCAGTACGCTCAAAACGGACACCGGCAATCAATTCTAAGTTTTCGAATGTTTTAGACCCCATGATGTAAGCAGAGCTAATAGTCTCTTCTACGCCATAGTCCGCTGAATTATCGGAAACGAAATTGTCTGCAAGGTCAGCTTCGAACACAGCTGCATTTGCAGGATTGGCGAAAAAGGCATTCATGCCAGCGATGTCCAACCAGATGTTTGGAACATCATAGCTGTCAGCATCGTTGATAAAGCCACCGTTAGTGAAGCTCGCTGAAGAGCCTAGTGTGAGATCAACGCTGCCAGGATTGTAACGGCGCTGCCCTTCATCTAGGGCGCGATCAGTATTGCTGTATTTCAAACCTGTTTTTACATAGGCCGTATGGTCTAGGTCCCACTGTAAATCGACCTTGGCAATATTGGCATCCTCTTGCATCGCGCGATTAAAGAAGCGAACGCGTCGAAGATCAATCAAATTAGGGTCTTGACGATTAGGGGTTCCCGCATTGGGAGTGATCGAAACCACCCCATCACTGTCATGAGTGTAGGTGTTGGGACCGAAGATCGCATCAGAGCGAAACTCCCAATAATCGTTTGGCTCGGCAAGTTCATTGGCATTGCGTTGCGCCATATAGCTTAGTGTCAACGAATCCATAATATTCTCGCCACCAACACTAAAAGAGACTAGCTCTTTCTCAGCGGCCTCTAAACGGACATTGCTAAGAACAGGATTGGCACCAGAGATACCGGTACTAGCGCTCGCAGGAACAACCCCTTCGCTTAGGTTCTGCTCGTAACGATTGCGATGTTGAAACTCATCCCATGTCGCAAGAAACGCGCGCGCATAGTAGCTCGCGTTGTCAGTTGGTCGGAACTCTAAAGCCGCATTAAGGTTGGTGCGCTCGCGACCAATGATGTAGTAGTTATTTTTAACGTTCACTGGCAAGCCTTGCCCAGTACTAGTATCCCAATCATCCTGATAGATACCTTGACCTACATACTCGCGATCTGACCATGTGGCTCCTAACAACCAGCCCACTGTTGAGTCTGCAAATTTACCTGAGACCATCCCATCAATCGCGCGAGGATCTTCACCGGCGAACGCTGCACTTTCAGGACGTGAGCTTTCATGGCCAAGGCGTGTAGTCACGTAGCCATATAACTCTTCATTACGGTCAAAAGGCATTGTGGTTTTAACGTTCACCGTACCACCGATCCCCTGTGAATCCATATCGGCAGTCGGTGTTTTTACCACTTGTACACCGCCGAGCACGCCACCGGAGATGACATCCATCGGAGCAGCTCGACCACCACCTTCCTGCTCTGGAGAGCCCAGCTGTACACCGTTGATCGTGACATTGTTCAATGCAGGATTGATGCCGCGAATTTGCACAAAACGACCTTCGCCCTTCTCTACCAGCATCGACACCCCAGGAAGTCTATTCAGGGACTCGCCCACGTTGCGATCAGGGAACTGTCCCAGCTCATCGGCACCAAGTGCTTCGATTAAACGCGTGTCGTTTTTCTTCTGCTCAATTGCACGTAATCGCGAAAGATTAGAGCCTTGCACAATGATCTCTTCGATATCATCGCTGCTTTGTTGAGCCTGCAAACTAAAACTGCTAACGGCAGCGATGGCAAGAACGAGTGATTTTCTAATAAAAGGTTCTGCAACTGATTTTCGAATATTCAACATGAGTTAGTCTCTTTGATAGTAGCCAATGTGGAGTCGCCTCTTGAGAAATGCAGGCTTGTTTGGACGGCAAGTGTGTAGAAAGTTTTTGACAAACCGGAGACAGATTCTTGAATAAAATATGACGTTTTTGGCTCACGACTAGCACATCGCATTCAAAACGATTACATTGTTGAAATATCTTTAAGAATAACAATCACATCGGGATTTGAGAGGCACAATAGAAGTGAACGAATTATTTGCTAGGATTAATGAGTTCTTTGCGTTCATTCAACCCATCGCCGATGCCGCGTGGAGCTTTCCCCTGCAATATTCGTGGTACACCAATATTCCTATTATAGGATTCATGCCACTTCCGGTTTTAATCCTCATGGGGATTGGTTTGTACTTCACCATTCGCACTCATGGCGTACAGCGCATGAGTTTCAGCCAAGCCATTCCCATCATGCTTCGGCAACGCCGCACCGACGTTGGTATCAGTTCACTTGCGTCGTTTTTATTGGGCTTAGCCATGCGCGCCGGCCCTGGCAATATTGTTGGGGTGACCGGCGCCATTACCGTCGGTGGGCCAGGTGCCTTATTCTGGATGTGGGTCGCGGCGTTCTTTGGTATGTCTAGCGCGTTTGTCGAATCAGTACTGGCGCAACTGTTTAAAGAGAAAAACAACAATGAGTTTGTTGGCGGCCTGCCTTTCTATGGCAGACGGATACTGGGTGGTTTTCGTGGCGTAGGGATCGTGCTCTCAGTGGTCTTTATGGTGTATGCCTTTTTTAATGTGCCAGTACAAACATTCAATGTGTTTAGTGCTATTGGTATGATCGTCGACACCGCGACAGGCACAACTGCTGATAGACAATCGCCGTTGTATTTCGCGATTGCCATTGCACTGGTATGCGGATGCGCCTTCCTCATCTTGGGCGGCATTCGTCGCGTTACGGCTTTTACCAATCGCCTTGTACCTGTCATGGCGGTAGTTTTCTGTGGCATCTCCCTAGTAATCATTCTAATTAACCTGCCTTTGCTTCCGACCTTCTTTAGCCAAGTCATCGGTGGCGCCATCAGCCCCAACGCACTGTTTGGCGGCGGCATCGGGGTAGCGCTGGCCGAAGGGGTCAGGCGCGGATTGATGTCCAACGAGGCAGGTCAAGGCACCATCACTATGGCCGCCGCAGTCGCCGATAACGACCACCCATGCGAACAAGGCTTTGTGCAAAGCCTGGGTGTCTTCTTCGATACGATAGTGATTTGTACAATGACAGGGTTTATCGTTGTCATTGCCCATCTTTGGATGGACTATGCCGACCCAGCATTATGGGCAGAGGCGAGCGCCTCTCGCATCGGCACTTATGTGAATTCGGTACAGGCGTTGATTCCAGACGCTATCAGCGCCTTGATCACCATTATTGTCAGCATTTGCTATGCCTTGTTCGCGTTTACCACCTTGCTCGGCATGATTTCATTCGCTGAGATTTCGGCAACCTTCATTTCCCGGACCCAGCACTTCATCATGGGAGTTAGAGTCCTTGGCTCCTTAGTGTTTGTGCCATTCGGCGCCCTTTCTGTACTTGCAGGTTTAGAACTTGGCAATCTTTGGGCAATGTCTGACCTTACTAACATCATGATGCTTTACATCAACATTCCCATTCTGCTGCTTGGCTCGCCGTGTGTATTCAAAGCGCTCGCCCATTATCGGCAGACCAATGGTGGCAAGTTCATCTCAAGCACTATTGGCTTAGAGACAGAGCATTGGACGGAGGAGCATCAACGGCACCTGCCAGATTAAGCCGCCTCACTCTTAGCAAAATAAGCTTTTGCCGCCTTATTCACTTTAGGTGCAAGCAAGAGTGTGGCCGTCATTGTTGGTATCGCCATCAAGGCATACATGGAGTCGATTAAGTTCACAACAATCTGCAATGACACCACAGAGCCTATTACCACTAAGCCCATATAGAACCAGATATAGTGATGTTGGTATTTCGCGCCAATCAGAAAGCCTAGGCATTTGCTACCGTAATACCAGAACGTGAACACAGTGCTCAACCCTAGAGCCGATACCAGTACAGCCAATATAACTGAGCCCCCCATGGGGAACAGCTCACCAAAGGCGGTTGCCGTCAACGTTGCTCCATCGGCATCACCACTTTGCCAGACACCGCTAATTAATATGACTAGCGCCGTGCAGGTGCAAACAATTAAGGTATCGACGATAGGGCCTAGCATTGCCACCAAACCCTCACGCACGGGTTCTTTAGTGCGCGCTGCGCCGTGTGCCATCGCTTCAGTACCTATGCCTGCCTCATTGGAGAATGCCGCACGCCGGATCCCTGTGATGATCACGGCGCCCACAACCCCACCTGCGACCGCATTGCCAGTAAAAGCATCACTGATAATGAGAGCAAAAGCCGCTGGCACTTCGCTTGCGTGACTAATCAATACAAAGCCTGTTAAAACAATATAAGCGCCAACCATACTGGGCACGATAATACGTGCGATGCGGCCCAATCTTGGGAGTTTTCCCAAGCCGACAATCAGCACAACAACAGCAAGTACACAGCCAATAATGAGGTCGAAAGTGAAATGCGAGTCAGCCGCTGTTATGCCTGCGGGGATCGCAATCGTATCGCGCAGCACTTGGACTAATTGATTGATTTGAAAAATCGGCAGAGTACCGAGCAGGCCCGCTAGGGCAAAGAAATAGGCCAGTGGGAGCCAACGCCTGCCAAGCCCCTCGCGGATGACGTACATCGGCCCACCTTGAAATTCCCCTTCACTATCCTTGCCCTTGTACATCACGGCAAGTGTACAAGTATAAAACTTAGTGGCGATGCCAAGCAGTGCACTGACCCACATCCAGAAGATGGCGCCGGGGCCACCCATTGCGATTGCCAATGCCACACCGGAGACATTGCCCATACCCAAGGTGCCTGAGAGAGCTGTGCACAGTGCTTGAAAATGCGAAAGCTGGCCTGGTTCGTCCTCGTCCGGCGAACGCGTCAGTAAGCGTATACTTTCAGGGAGATGTCGATAGGGGATGAAACGCGAATAGATCAGGAAGAACAACCCGCCCCCAACCAAGAGTATGACCAGTGGCAAGCCCCATAAAAATCCCGCGAGCTGACCCAAAAAGGTTTCGAGTGTTGTTGTGATATCCATGGAAACTTATCCTAGCAGGCTAAGCTTCTGATGTCTGCGGCATTTTAGACTTGCTCAGCCCCCGCCCTACCGTTTTCAACGACGAAACTACGCTGCGTTCTAAGTTGCGAGTTAGGGTCCAAAATACCCGCGTCTTCCACACAGCGGTGGTCCACACGCCATTGCTCAGGCGTGACCGTACACATGACATAGCCGCGCTGTTCCGTTTCGATAAGTTTCACGTGAGGGTTTTGTTGTCGCAAGGCATCGTGCTGCGAGTTGAGCCCGCCGTTGGAAGTAATCGAGGTTCCAACAAACTCGCTAGCAACGGTACGGGAACTTGGCTCGTTCCAATCCTCTTTAACATCCGCTACCCAATAAGAATGGACATCCCCACCAATCAAAATAGGATTGGGTGTTTGGGCGCGCACGAGTTGTTTGATGATTCGGCCACGAGCTTCTGGATATCCATCCCAACCATCTGTGGCATACACCGCACTCCCATTTGCTCCTCGATTGTACTGGGAAAATAGCGTTTGTTGCGCCAGCACATTCCAACGTGCTTCATGATTTGCAAGATTATTGGCCAACCAACCTTCTTGCGCTGCCCCTAACAACGTTCTGCTCGGGTCGGTAAGCTCGCTACACAGATCTGCCATCACATTCGGGCCGCCACCAGTGAAATCACATGGATGATCACTGCGATACTGACGATCATCGAGAATATTGAACGCCAACAAGTCTCCGAACACGATGCGTTGATACAAATGCAAATGTGCACCCTGGGGCTTAGCGCTAGAGCGCAATGGCATCATCTCATAGTAGGCTTGATAGGCCGCAGAACGGCGCTCTAGAAATCGCTGCGGATCATCACGGTCCTGTGACTGATCGTTTGCGTAATTATTGTCAACTTCATGATCATCCCAGGTGAATGCCCACGTCGTATGCGCATGTGCGCGTTGCAGTTCTGGGTCCATGCGATACAAAGAATATCTCGCACGATACTGCTCTAAAGTTTTAGGCTCCGGCCCTTCATGACGTCTTACCGTAAAACGGTTGGGATCGTTTTCATAAATATAGTCACCAAGATGCACAATGAATTGCGGGTCCTGCTCGACAAGATCACGGTAGGCAGGATAGAAGCCTCGTTCATAGTGTTGGCAGGAAACGTAGGCGAATTTGAATTGTGCTAGCGGGCTGCCCATCACTGGCGTGGTGATGCCTCTGCCAATTCGGCTTTGATAATCAGCATAACGAAAGCGATACCAATATTCCCTTCCGGGGTTAAGGCCACGTAACTCGACATGCACACTATGCCCAAGTTCTGGATGCGCAATCACACTGCCCTCTTGCACAATGCGATTCATATTCTCCGTTTCAGAGACCTCCCAATGCACCAACATCGCCTCTGGGCGCATGCCGTATTCAACTTCGGTGGGATAAAGCGCAAGACGGGTCCAAATCACAAATCCGTCCGAAAGCGGGTCGCCAGAGGCAACCCCCAATTTGAAAGGATCCTCTGTCAAACCACCTTGTGCGCGAACAGCCATACTCATCGCGCCGGGAAGTAAAGCGGCCGAGGCGATGAGCGAAGCTTTCTGCAACAAGCGTCGTCGAGAGAGCACAGTTTTTTTCTGATTGAGTTTATCTAAATAGTACATCTGTGCTCTCCCGTTTCTACTTAGAAATCGTACTTCACACCAAAACGTGCTTCCCAAACCGATGGGTTCTGCTGAACAGTCTGCATCGAAGGCGCACTGAAGGACTCATACACATACTTACTATCAGCATTGATGCTCATTCCTACAACCCCTTCGCCAACGAAAGAACCTTGACGTAGGACACCCCATTCATCGTTCAGCAGGTTCCCGAGATTTTTCACTACGAAGAAGGCGCTTGCCTTGTCTCCTTCGAAGAAACCTGGAATTTCCTGCTCAATGCGTAGATCAAACTTCGCCCACCAGTCTGCATTTTGCCCATTACGAGGCGTGACCTTGCCACGGTACTGTTCAAGGTCTTCGTTTTGAACAAATTGATTGAATGCAGCTAGATCAAAATCAGGACCGTAGACTACATTCGGATCGTTAACGGCAGGAACGTAAAGCAATTGACGACCATTGCTGAAGAAGCTTGAATCACCAAAAGCGCCATCCGAACGACTAAAGGTGTAGTTATATGGCAAGCCTTCATTAGCCGATGCGAATATATTCACACGCGTCGTATAACCGGCAAAAAACTCTTTCGCATAGCCAAGATTCATAGTAAAGCGATGGGGTACTTCGTAGTTCGAAGTGGCCACACCCGGGCTCAATGGATCCGTCAAAGCGATGTTGCCGTAGTTAGACCCAGCAACAGAACTAGTCATTGGGTTGACGTCAGTCGACTGAATATAGGCATAACCTACATCCACACTAAGGCCAAAATCGAACCGCTTGCTCAAGCCCAATGATAACGCTAATGAGTCACCGTCATCCCCACTAACATTAGTCAAGATCAAGTCACCACTGCGGCCATTGATGGGCTCATAGATTGGACGCCCATCTGGTGCATTTCGGCCTGTATCTTGAAGACCAATATCGCGGATAATTGCTGAGTCTTTTTTCTGCGTGTAGATCAGGTCACCAGTCAGAGTTGTATCGGGTGTGAGCTGATAACTTGCTCCTAACGCGTACTTCCACTCTGACGGCACTTCGAAATCAGGGTCGATAGCATTGACTTGCGAATCACCGCTGGCATTGGTAACGCTATCGCGCAGGCTCTGCGGAATATCGAACAATGGGCGTCCAGAACCGGATAGATTTTCATTGAACAAATCAACGTTGCTAATGCTGAACTGAGCGTTTGTAATACCGTCGTTCGAATAGCTATTCGAGATCCACACATTAGGATTTCCACCAGAGTACAAGCCAATTCCACCACGCACATCCAAGTCGTCACTGGCTGACCAGTTGAAACCAAGGCGAGGTTGCAGCAAACTAATTCCATCCATGTTCTGTTGATTCGAATAAGCATAGCGATTCGTGAAGTTCGCGTTCAGCGTTGGTTTGTCATCGCTGGTGTACCAGTCATAACGAAGTCCCATCAAGATATTTAAGTCGTCAGTGAGATAAAACTCATCTTGTAGATACAGTGTATTCGTAGCGTATGAGAACGAGGCGGCCGCATCGTCAGGGTTGTTAGTCCCAGCACCGCTGCCATAATAAACTCGAGAGGCCAGCCCCGCCTCAAAGTCCTCAATGGAATTAAAGCGATACTCGCCGACTGAATGTTGTACAAACAAATTGAAGACGTCGAGCTCTTCCGTTTCGAACCCACCGGTGATGGTGTGGTCGCCTGCATAATAGGTTCCAGCAAACTTGAACGTTTGGCTTTCCCAGTTAAGTGTATTGGATTGACGAGAGTCGTCGGGTCCTATGAAGGCTGTACCGCTACCCACACGAATCTGCACTTCAGGGAAACCGCTGGCGGCGTCTAGTGAGTTCTGACGGTTGTCCAGCTCTGTACGACCGACGCGAATTTCAGTAGAAAAATTCTGAGTCCAATCCGAGAATATTGAGGCAGTCACAGACTTCATTTCTGCACCACGCTCATAGAAATGGCTATCGTAAGTTAATGCTTGTGCGAATGTGTCAGACTGAGAAATATTGAAGCCGTCGTTGTAGTTGTAGACTAGCGATGCCCTGTGGGCTTCATTGATATTCCAGTCGGCACGGAGCAATAATTTTTCGTCCTCAACAGGCATGCTTGCAGGAATTTGCCCCGCATCATAGTTATAAACACGTGAAGTAACTTCCCGCATTCTTGCTATGTCGTCTAAACTAATCAAAGTTCCCATTGCCGGATGCTCAAACTGAGAAGTCCCTTCAAATTTTTCGTAGGCAGCAAAAACAAATAGCGTGTCTTGAATAACTGGCACTCCTACATTAAAACCATAACGCTTTTCTTCGTAGTCACCGGTATCAATCGTCACGCCATTGATACTGTCGCCTTTCATGCCTTGATCTGTGACATCGTAGAAAACGCCACCGTGAATTTCGTTCTCACCAGACTTTGTTACGGCATTTATATTACAAGCCGTAAAGCCACCAAACTTGGCATCGAAGGGAGCAAACTGCACGACCACTTGTTGGATAGCATCGTAGGAGAAAGGCATGCGCTCGGTTGGATAGCCATTGCTGTTCAAACCAAAATTGTCGTTCATCCGCACGCCATCGAGAGTCAAGCTGTTAAAGCGCGGATTCGCTCCACCACACTGTATCGAGTCGCTGAAAGTTTCATCGATGTATACACGCGGATCCATGCGCACTATGTCGTTCAGACTACGGTCGAACACTGGGGCAGTTTCGAGGTCACTAAGATTATATTGACTCGTTGGCCCCGTGCCACCCGACGTATTCGCTAAGGCCGATGCTGTGACTGTGATGCTTTCAACGCCTTGACGCGGTTCAAGCGCAAGGTTCAATGAAAATGGATCATCAAGATTCAGGTATACATCGTTGATAATTCTGTTCTGATAATCGCTAGAGCGCACTTCAATGGTGTAAGGACCACCAACACGCAGACCCGCAGCATTAAACACTCCCGAGTCATTCGAAGTCGCAACACTGCGCGTACCGGAGGGGACGTGGGTAATGGTTATAGTGGTTTCTTGCGCGGGATTTCCTTGTGGGCCAGTGAGTATGCCGCGAATAGAAGATGATGTTTGCGCCAATGCAACACTGCTAACACCCAACGCCAAAGATACTGCAATTGCGATCTGCTTTAATTTCATGATTTCCCCTAAACTGTAAAGTAACTGCCTTATATTGAACGGATAGTTATCGTTGTAGCTCTTATATTTTCAGGAGATCATAATGGTGCAATATTACAATTGCTTGTTCGTGGGAAACTTTTTAAAAAAATTATTGTCTTGGTTTTTTTGCAGTAATATGACACTTTCCGACAACCCAATGCGAACGGGGCTTACCTATTTTTTGGCTTTAAATTTAGGAATTTTTTCTTTGACTGGATTTACTGAAGAAATACGAATTGCGACTTTTAATGTCAGCATGGAAGGCTCTAACTATGGCCGCCAAGGCGCGCAAGCAGCCAATGCATTGGCCGAACAATTAGAAACCGGAGAGAATCTGCAAATACGAAATATTGCTGCAATCATTCAACGGGTACGCCCTGATATCATTCTACTCAATGAGTTTGACTACATCGCCGATCCGGAGCTCGGCGCAAAAGCCTTTATCAACAATTATCTGCAGAGATCGCAACACGGCGGCGATACTATTCATTATCCATATTTTTTTTATGCACCAGTCAATACCGGTCGCCAAAGCGGTTACGATCTCGACAATGATGGCATTATCGGCACAGGTGCAAATGATGCCTGGGGGTTTGGGCACTACGAAGGACAGTACGCAATGTTGCTGCTCTCGCGCTTTCCCATCGACAAAGCGTCAACTCGCACCTTTAAACAATTTCTATGGAAAAATTTGCCCGGCGCTAAAACACCTACAAACCCCGACGGCAGCCCCTATTATTCCAAGCAAGCATGGGAAAAATTTCCGCTGTCGTCTAAGTCCCACTGGGATATCCCTATAGCAGTCAATGACGACACTATACATATTCTCGCCAGTCACCCTACCCCGCCAGTATTTGACGGGCCAGAGAACCGCAACGGCTTGCGCAATCAAGATGAGATCCGCTTTTGGTCGCTTTATTTGGACGAACAAAGCAGTCGTACATTCATCGACGACCAAGGCAGACAAGGTGGCTTAGCACATGGTTCGCGCTTTGTGGTGTTGGGTGACTTGAATGCCTCCGCGAGCGAAGGCGATGGTCTCAAAGAGGGAATACGCGCTTTGCTCGAACACCCTACTGTTGGCGAATTTCAAGCGCCACGCAGTATCGGCGCACTTGAGGCCGCTCCTAATAACCCTCTAGCTGCTAGCCATACTGCCACTTGGGGCATGCGAGCAGATTATGTAATCCCATCGAAAAACGGCTGGGCAATTGTCGATCAAGGCGTATTTTGGCCTAGCGCCAAGAGTAACGACTATTTCCTCGTGGAATCTCGCTCTACAAGCTCGGACCACCGTTTAGTCTGGGTATCATTGCAGTGGCAACCACGACTCTAGGGGAGTTTGCGCTTAGATCAACAAGTGATAGGCTGCTATGACAATCGTTATTGTTCGAGTACGCCTATGACTGACACTCCGCGTTTGCCATCCCTATCGCAAGCAATGCTTTGCTTCGGTGGCAATTTCTTGATGATTTCGTTTGGACTGTTCGCTTTTTCCATCAGCCTACACATATTGCTTTTTTGCTGTCTTCTCTGGACCTGCCTACATGGCAGAGTGCTTGGTTATTCATACCTACAGTTACGCGAGATGATGAGCCAGGGCATCAGCAACGCCCTTCCTGCTATTTATATATTTATTCTCATTGGCATGGTCATCGCCGCTTTCATGCGCAGTGGCACCATCGCAGCCTTGATCTATCATGGCTTAGACATCCTCAGCCCTACCTTTTTTCTTAGCGCTGGCCTTTTGCTGTGCAGCCTCATGTCTATTGCCACTGGAACCTCCTGGGGCACCGCAGGAACTCTAGGGGTTGTCTTAATTGGTATCGGCGCGACGATGGGGGTGCCTCTGCCAATCGTGGCGGGCATGGTGGTAGCGGGAGCGACATTCGGCGACAAGTTATCACCAATGTCAGATACAACTAATTTAGCGGCAATGAGCGCCAACACAAACTTAAACCGGCACATCGGCTCGATGCTGTATACCACTGTGCCTGCCTACGTATTAAGCCTGATTATCTTTACTGGCATTGGGTTGCGTTATTCCTCCAATGCACTCCCAGCACAGGAGATCGCACAAATTCAAAGCGCGCTGGCGTCACAGTACTCTTTGTCACTCCTAGTCACCCTATTGCCATTATTGTTGATGCTAGTGCTTAGTGTGAAAAGAGTGGCAGCAGAGATCAGTATGAGCGCCAGCGTCGTGTGTGCAGTCACGATTGCGATCTTCTATCAACAACAAGCACCCGTCGACGTTCTCAACAGCCTGTGGAGCAACACACCCGGCCAGACAGGCGTTACCAGTCTAGATTCCCTACTTGGCCGTGGCGGCATTACCAGCATGAGCTGGACACTTTTACTATCCCTGATGGCATTAGCACTCGGGGGCATTCTCTTTACCGCTGGGTTCCTACAGGCATTGCTGCAAGGCATAATCGCCAGAGTGCAACGCACCACCTCTCTCATAGCTACCACTATTGGCGCGGGCATCGTTGGCAATATGGGCATGGGCGAGGCTTACATCAGCATTATTCTAAACTGCCAGTTATTTCGTAAAGCCTACGAAAAGAAGCGCTTAGACAATGCCGTGTTATCACGGACCGTAGAGGAAGGTGCCACCATGAGCACCGGCTTGATTCCTTGGACGACTGCTGGGGCTTTTTATGCCAGCACCTTAGGAGTGTCTGTCCTAGATTATGCGCCTTATGCCTTTTTAAATTATCTCAACCCAATAGTATCTATTGGCATGGCAGCACTTGGCGTTGGCCTTTTGCGCGGTACTGCGCAGAAACACGCACACACTTAAGGCATACTCGGAACAACAAAAAAATATTGGACGATGATCATGAGCTCTACACGAAGACAGTTCCTAAGCTGGCTGCCTGCCATGCCGCTTCTTTCCAACCCGGCTTTTGTTTTTAGCCAAGAGCCTAGTGCACAGGAATTACGGATAGCCGATGCCATTCGTCAGTACTCCGCACAGGGCTACCATCGCACGGGGACTGCCGTCGATACGGTGAGTGGCGCATGGCTTTCAGACCGAATTCAAGACTTGGGAATACCCGCATTCATGGATCCAATCGAACTAGATCGCGTTGAAGTTCTCTATGCCAGCTTTGAGTTCAATGGGAGGCAGGTCGATGCAGTCCCATTATATGACTGTCATTACACGGATGTTAACGGCATCACTGGAACTCTCGGTCCATTAGGCAGTGATGCAGAGCTAGGCGTTGTGATGTTACCGCCTACTACGTCGAGTCTTATCCATTCCCAGCTCGACGAGATTCGCCGCAGCAATCAGCACCGTGCGATTGTCATTGTGAGCGATGCTTCCTACCCTGCTGATGGTATCGCCACATTGAACGCCGAAGATTTTGCCACCCCAATCGGCCCACCCACTTTGCAGATTGCTAACGAGCATTGGAATGAACTGCAAGAGGCGATGGCGAACCGGACCGAGGCCACTGTCGTCGCATTTTGTGAGCGCAAAGAAAGCAAAGCCTACAATGTCAGCACCCGTATCGATGGCACCGACCCTGACCTTGCCCCGATCGTTGTCATGACGCCTCGAAGTGGCTGGTGGCGTTGCGCGTCTGAACGCGGCGGTGGGATTGCGGTGTTTATGGAGATCATTCAGGCATTACTCGAAGAACCCCCTGCCCGCGATGTGATTTTCACGGCTAACTCCGGCCACGAACTAGGGCATTTGGGTTTAGATTTGATGCTGCATGCTAACCCAGCATTGGCAAATGATGCGGCTATTTGGATTCATCTAGGTGCAAATTTCGCGGCCACTAATACACAGGTTCGGCTTCAATATTCTAGCCAAGCAGTTAAACAGCGCAGCGCCGCACATTTGCGACGCTCGGCACTCAGTCCGGATATCGAAACTCCGATCGAGAGCAGGCCATTAGGAGAGGCTAGGAATATTTTTGATGCGCAGGGACAGTTTCTTTCAATACTAGGAAGTAACCCACTATTTCATCACCCCGATGACCGGTGGCCGGATGCGGTGGACCTTGTGAAAACAGTCAAGTGGGCAAATGCCATTAAGAATATCGTCTTGGAGTTGAGCCGCGCCTAAAAGGACGGCTCACCCCAAACACTACGTTTAGTAACCTACAGCGGCGCCATCGCCAGCGCGGGAATCAGAACCGCCTAAGAACAAGCCTTCATCGCGATCGTTGTATACACCCATTGCGGTACCTTGCTCACCACGAGCACGCACTTCGTGCCCCATGTCCTCATAAATGATGAGCGTGTCCTCAGAGAAACCACTGCCTTCAAAACTCGTAACATCAGGCAACCATTGATGGTGTATGCGCGGTGCTTCAACGGCTTCGGCAATATTCATGTCATGATCAATAACATTCAATATCGCCTGAATTGTTGTGTTGATAATCGTACGTCCACCCGGGCTACCAATAGCGAACAAAGGCTTACCACCTTGCGCAACGATTGTAGGGGACATACTAGAGAGCATGCGCTTCTCTGGTTGAATCAAATTTGGAGGCGTCCCTATTTGACCCGATCTATTTGTGACTCCAGGCACTGCATTAAAATCGCCCATCTCATTATTCAAAAGATAACCGGCACCTTCAGCAACGATACGAGATCCATAGCCATTCTCTAGCGTATACGTCAACGACACCATATTGCCGTCTTTATCAACAACAGAGAAGTGCGTTGTGTCTTCGCTTTCATAAATATTGGCAAACTCCGTTTCTGAGCTGACCGATGCTTTATTCATATCGATAGTCGCACGTAATGTGGCGGCATAATCTTTATCTAAAAGTTTATCTAAAGGCATGCTCTCGTTGAAATCTGGGTCACCAAGATGTTCAGCTCGGTCAGCATACGAGCGACGTGCTGCCTCGGTTAACAGGTGCAAATATTGTGCTGAGTTATGCCCATAAGAAGCCATATCGAAGCCTTCCAAAATATTGAGCATCTCAATAATCACCACACCGCCTGAGCTGGGTGGAGGCATACTGACAATCTCAAAGCCGCGATAGGTGCCACGAACTGGTGCGCGCTCTACTGCTTCATATTTTTCCAAATCTTCTTCGGTAATGATGCCGCCGTTTGCCGACATGAAATCGGCAAGCATTTTGGCGTTCTTGCCTTTGTAGAAACCATCACGGCCTTCGTTCTGAATGAGCTCCAAGGTGTTAGCAAGATCAGGCTGCACCCAAGTGTCGCCAAACTCATAGGCAGAACCGTCCGCCTTCAAGAATACTTCTGCGGAAGAGGGGTATTGATCCCAGAATGATTGATTGCGCTGAAAACCGGAGTAAAGCTCCCAAGAAATTGGGATGCCCTCTCTTGCTAGTTTGACTGCCGGAGCAACAAGATCGGCCCAAGGAAGGCTGCCGAGCGATTCATGCGCTTTGTACAAACCTGCGACCGTGCCAGGAACGCCCACGGACAAAAGTGAGCGATGATTGGAGTTATCAACAACCAATCCGTCTAGCCCTAAGTACATGCGTTCAGTGGCGGCCAATGGCGCTTTCTCACGAAAATCGAAAGTCGTCGCATGGCCGTCTTCGCCATGGTAGACCATGAAACCACCACCGCCGATATTGCCCGCTGTAGGCCAAGTCACCGCTAAGGCAAATGCCGTAGCAATCGATGCATCAACAGCATTACCGCCTTGCTTCATAATATCGACACCGACCTGCGATGCAATTTCCGAGGCGCTAGCGACGATACCATTTTTCGCTCGCAGGGGAGTGCGACCATCGGCAAACACGGTCACAGAAATTAGGACCGACAAGGTCATGACAAAAGTCTTAGTTAAAAATCGCGTTCTCATTGCTAGTATCTCCAGCCTTACAGTAAAGGGGTTTTATATTTCTAACTATTTGCTTCTTTGAGCATTGTTTCAATATACAGTTGGCGCAACAACTGCGCTACAGGGCCTGGTTTGCCATCGGCAATGGGCTTGCCATCCAAGCTGACAATGGGCATCACCAATGTGGTGGCGCTACTCAAAAAAGCCTCATCCGCGCTAGCCGCTTCTTCTAAGCTAAAAGAGCGCTCTTCAAGCGCAATCCCGTGCTCCTGAGTGATTTGTATAATCACTTTACGCCGAATGCCTGGCAATATCGAATGACTTAATGTGCGGGTGATAATTGTGCCATCTTTCACTATAAACGCAGAGGATGAGGCACCTTCGGTGACAAAACCATCTTCATGCATCCACCCCTCAAACGCTCCTTTGCTGGCAGCCTCTTGTTTCGCGATACACTGGGCGAGCAAATTGATTGACTTGATATCCCTGCGCTTCCAACGTAGGTCAGCGACTGACACTACCTTCACCCCAGTATTGGCTAAAGGATTGTTAAGCAGCGTCCGGGAACTAGCAAAAGCCACGAAACTGCATGGCGTCTCTTTCGGGAATGCGAAATCTCGATTAGCAACACCTCGTGTCACTTGCATATAGACCGAACCTTCTACGATCTCATTGCGTTTACGCAGTTCCTCTAGAATCGTAAGAAACTCTTCTTTCTTGCATGGCCAAGCCATGCCTATCTCTGCAAGACTACGATCGAGCCGCGCCAGAGCATGCCGCCCTTCAATCAAACGAGAGTTTATTACGGGCAAGACCTCATAGACCCCATCACCGAACAGGAAACCGCGGTCAAACACTGACACTTTTGCGTCATCGGCCGGAACATACGCTCCGTTTACATAGACAATTCCTTCCACTTAGACTTCCTTGCCGCGACTGGCGGCTAAATCTTCCAATGCTTTACCTGATACTCTCTGTACGGTCCACCCATCCATAGGTTCAGCACCAATAGAGCGATAGAAAGCGATAGAGGGCGCGTTCCAATCCAAAACCGACCATTCAAATCTAGCGCAACCACGCTCAAGCGCAATATGGGCAAGTGTGCTCATGATTAATTTGCCCATGCCTTTGCCACGCATAGCTGGTTGCACATAGACGTCCTCTAAGTAAATCCCTGGGCGTCCATGGAATGTAGAGAAACTGTGAAAATACAAAGCATAGGCAACTGGGGTAGCTTCGTACTCACCAATCAACACTTCCGCATAGGCTTTCTCGCCGAACAAGGTTTTAGCGAGAATATCTGGAGTTGCTACAAGCTCATGCTCTAGTTTTTCATAAATGGCGAGCTCGCGAATAAATCCAAGAATGAGCTCGCAATCATCGATTGTGGCGGGACGAATATGCATTTTTGTTGCGGCTTGTGCAGTAGACATAACGTGTAACCTGTATCAAATACAAGCTCTGAGCATAACAATAAAGCCATCATCCTAGAAGTTTAAATTAGACGCTTTTGGTTTTTGCAGGCAAAAAAAATCCCGACACGATTAGCAACCGCATCGGGATTATTTTAGAACAAAAGGCTTACTCTGCTGCTTGCGCCGCTTCGAATGCTGCCTTCTCTTCTTCTTCGATTTCTTTGATGCTGAGCTTGATACGACCACGCGCATCCAAGTCAGTCACCTTCACGAGAACGTCTTGACCTTCTTTCAAGTATTCACCGATATTCTCAACGCGCTCGCTGGAAATCTGTGAAATATGCACAAGACCGTCTTTACCTGGCAGGATTGTGACGAACGCACCGAAATCAACGATTCGTGCCACTTTACCCATGTACAACTTGCCCACTTCAGCCTCTGCTGTAATGGCCATAACACGAGCGATAGCCGCATCGCGTGAAGTAGCATCTTCGCCATAGATGCGAATATTGCCGTCATCATCGATATCGACAGACGCGCCAGTTTCTTCCGTGATACCACGAATCACTGCACCGCCTTTACCGATAACATCACGAATCTTGTCTGGATCGATTTTCATCATCGCCATTGAAGGCGCATTTTCTGAAACCGACTCACGTGACTTATCGATGACCTTGTTCATTTCACCAAGAATGTGCAAACGCGCTTCATTGGCTTGGTTCAATGCAATTTCCATGATCTCTTCAGTGATGCCTTGGATTTTGATATCCATCTGCAATGCCGTTACACCATTGGCAGTACCGGCCACTTTAAAGTCCATGTCGCCAAGGTGATCTTCATCACCAAGGATGTCGGTCAATACTGAGAAGCGATCGCCTTCTTTGATCAAGCCCATCGCGATACCCGCAACTGGCGCAGAAAGAGGCACACCCGCGTCCATCATCGCTAGGGAGCTACCACAGACCGAAGCCATAGAGCTTGAGCCGTTAGATTCAGTGATCTCAGACACAACACGAATGGCGTAGGGAAAATCTTCTTCCGAAGGCATAACAGCCTGTACACCGCGACGGGCCAATTTACCGTGACCAATCTCGCGACGCTTAGGGCCACTCATCATGCCAGTCTCGCCCACACAGAATGGAGGGAAGTTGTAGTGCAACATGAATGGGTCTTTGCGTGAACCTTCCAGCCCTTCGATCAACTGCGAGTCGCGTACCGCGCCAAGAGTAGTCACGACCAACGCTTGCGTTTCACCTCGAGTGAACAAAGCAGAACCGTGTGCCTTCGGAAGAACGCCAGTCTCGATCTCGATAGGACGAACAGTGCGCGTGTCACGACCGTCGATACGAGGTGAGCCTTCGATAATGCGATTACGCACGACTTTCTTCTCAAGTGAGGCAAAAAGTTTGCTGACTTCTTCAGCACTTACGCCAGCTTCTTCATTGACGAACTGCTCACTCGCTTGCTCTTGCAGAGCGCCAAGCGCGTCATAACGCTGCATTTTGTCAGAGATTTGGTAAGCGTTGCCGATGCTCTCTGCAAAGCTTTGCTCTAGACCCGCTAGCAATGTTTCGTTAACAGCCACAGGAGCAATTTCCCACATTGGCTTGCCCGCTTCTGCTTTAAATTCAGCAATAGCGTCAATAACCACTTGCATCGCTTCGTGTGCAAACAATACCGCGCCGAGCATTTGATCTTCGCTAAGCTGCTTTGCTTCCGACTCAACCATCAATACAGCTGACTTAGTACCGGCAACCACCATGTCTAATGCTGAATCAGCAAGCTCAGAAATGCTTGGGTTCAAGACATAACCTTCGTTCAAATCGTAACCAACGCGTGCTGCGCCAACTGGCTCTGAGAACGGAATACCTGAAATTGCGAGAGCGGCTGATGCGCCAATTAGCGCGGCGATATCTGGATCGACATCTTTGCCTGCAGAGATGACAGTACAAACAACTTGTACTTCATTCATGAAACCTTTTGGGAAAAGCGGTCTGATAGGACGGTCGATTAGACGAGAAGTCAGTGTTTCTTTCTCTGTAGGACGGCCTTCACGCTTAAAGAAGCCACCAGGGATTTTGCCCGCTGAATAAGTCTTCTCTTGATAATTTACTGTAAGTGGGAAGAAACCTTGGCCTGGCTTGACTTGCTTTTTGCCAACCGCTGTTGCCAATACTTGTGTTTCCCCGATCGTGACGATTACTGCGCCCGATGCTTGTCGTGCAACCTTACCTGTTTCCAGCGTGACGGTATCTTTACCGAACTGGAAAGTCTTACGCACAATATTAAACATACTCTATTCCTGTATTTTTTATTTTGACCCCGGCACCATTGCAATTGACATCCATGTCAAACAAGGTCGAATTTTCATCTCTTCATCATTGAATTACTTATACAACTTAGCGACGTAGACCAAGCTTCTTAATCAAGGCAACATAGCGCTCTGAGCTCTTACCTTTTAGGTAGTCGAGCAATTTACGACGGCTATTTACCATGCGAATCAAACCACGACGTGAGTGGTGATCATGGATGTGTGCTTTGAAGTGAGACTGAAGCTGATTGATGTTTTCTGTCAAAAGCGCTACCTGCACTTCTGGAGAACCCGTATCACCTTCACTCTGTGCGTGCTCTTTTACGATCTCTGCTTTGCGTTCTGCTGATAAAGCCATTTTCTATCTCCTAAAATATGCATTAAGAAAAAAATAATCGCCCACGCCAATCGTGAAGCGATTTTTTGCCGACATCCTTGTCGAGCCAGAATAACCATGCATATTTATAGTCATCTGGTACCTTTCCTGAGAATACTGTACTGCATTCATATGACACTTCATGTGTCAGTTGAATTAGCTTGCGAACAATCTCTTTGGCGCCACTCGGCCATCGTCCAAAATAGTGCCAATGCCGATAAAGCGCTGTTCTTCATAGAGTCTAACTAGGCCTGACACCGGCAAGTGTCGGACAATCACTGCTTGCCCGTGCTTTACAAATGCCGCAGTTTCCGCTGGCAGGTTTACCTCAGGTAAACTCTGCACGGCGACGTCGGCAGGGCTAATCAAGGCATCGATCGCCTCTAACCCACCCTCTTCTTTCAGGGCTCGTAGGCGCTCAATACTAACACATTGCGCTTCGAGGAAAGCCCCAGCCTGTAAGCGACGCAAGACTATCACGTTCGCCCCACAGCCCAGCAGCTCACCCAAATCGTCACCAATTGTGCGTATATAGGTGCCTTTGCTGCAAAATATTTCTAACTCAAGCGTTGCGGCCGCCTTATCGAAAGCAATTAAGCTCAGCTCATAAACGGTGACCGGCCGAGCCTTACGCTCGACCTCTTTGCCCGCCCGCGCTAATTTATAGAGGGGTTGGCCTTTATGCTTCAATGCCGAATACATTGGCGGCGTCTGTTCTATATCGCCTTTGAAGCTCTCTAGAGCGGCCAGAATCGCCTCTTCGCTAAGCCCTTCAGTACTGCGCTCGCTAATTACACTGCCTTCGATATCGGCCGTGTCGGTGCGCACGCCAAGCTGCAAGACTGTACGATAGCGTTTATCGGAGTCTAAAAGGAACTGCGAGACCTTTGTCGCCTCACCAAAACACAATGGTAATACGCCAGTCGCTAGTGGATCTAAGGCGCCAGTGTGGCCAGCCTTCTCGGCTTCAAAGAGCCTTTTGACCTCTTGCAGACAAGCATTGGAGCTCGCCCCAGTAGCTTTGTCTAGCACTACGATGCCGCTGATATCACGGCCACGTTTTCTACGATATTGCGCCAAACTTATCTCCCCAGCCTAGGCATTGCTTCAAGACTGGTGTTCGTCGTCTTCGGCGATAGCACGGTCGATAAGGGAGGATAGATATTGTCCTCGTGCGACGCTCTCATCGAAGTGGAATTTCAATTTCGGCGTAATTCGCAAACTCAGGCGTTTGGAGAGCAATGTACGCAAAAAGCCAGCGGCACTATTTAGTGCTTTTACGCTGGCTTCAATTTCTAGCTTATCGAGCTCACCGGCTTGATCAAGAGTGACACCGGGGGCTAATGCTGCCGCGCCGTCAACTGAACCAAGAACGGTGACATAGACATCTGCATAAGCCAGATCACGACTTACTTTTACGCTTGTTACTGACACCATGCCCACCCGCGGATCGTTAACTTCCGTTTGGATGAGCATCGCCAACTCACGTTGAATCTGATCAGCGACGCGTTGGACTCTAGGTGATACTTTTGCCATGAATTATTCCGGCTTACAGCGTTCGTGCAACGGCTGTGGTCTGATAGACCTCAATCTTATCGCCGACACGCACATCATTGTAATTTTTCACACCAATACCGCACTCCATGCCATTACGCACAGAATTGGCCTCGTCCTTAAAGCGACGCAAGGATTCCAGCTCGCCTTCGTAAATCACCACGTCATCACGCAACACACGAATAGGCTTGCTGCGATGAACGGTACCTTCTATCACCATGCTGCCGGCAATCTGGCCGAACTTAGGCGAGTTAAACACGTCACGCACCTCAGCAACGCCCAGAATTTCTTCGCGCATCTCTGGAGTCAACATGCCGCCCAGAACTGCTTTCACGTCGTCGATCACGTTATAGATGATGTTGTAATAGCGAAGCTCTAGACCTTCATTTTCGATGATCTGGCGCGCGCTCTTATCTGCACGAACGTTGAAGCCGATAATCATCGCTTTCGAGGTTGCTGCAAGATGCGCGTCAGTTTCAGAAATACCACCGACACCTGAGGACACGATGTTTACTTGCACCTCTTCAGTGCCAAGCTTGTGCAGTGAAGATACAATCGCTTCAAGCGAGCCACGCACATCGGTCTTCAGAACGATGTTCATAATGCCCATCTCGGCGCGGCCGATACCAGCAAACATCGATTCCATTTTATTGCTTTGCTGCAACGCCACTTTGCTGTCTTTGTGACGCTCACGCCTATGTGCCGCGACTTCTTTGGCCTTCTTCTCATCAGCGACAACGACGAATTCATCGCCCGCTTCAGGCACGCCATTGAGGCCGAGGATCTCGACAGGAATAGACGGTCCGGCAGTTTTCACCGACTGACTCATTTCGTCTACTAATGCGCGAATTCGACCGTATTCATGACCGACTAGTACGATATCGCCCACTTTCAAAGTACCGTTTTGCACAAGCACTGAGGCTACGGGACCACGTCCTTTATCAAGACGAGACTCGATTACAACGCCTTTGCCTGGGGCATCGACAAATGCCTTCAACTCAAGAAGTTCTGCTTGCAACAAGATTGCTTCGAGCAGGTCTTCGATACCTTGCCCTGTGTGTGCAGACACTTCTACAAATTGGATGTCACCACCCCATGCATCAGAGATCACGTCTAAGGCAGCCAGTTCATTACGTACACGGTCTACGTCGACATCTGGCTTATCAATTTTAGTGACGGCAACAACAATAGGCACGCCAGAGGCGCGCGCATGCGCAATCGCTTCTTCGGTTTGCGGCTTCACGCCGTCATCGGCAGCGACAACAAGAATAACAACGTCGGTTGCTTTAGCTCCACGTGATCGCATCGCACTAAACGCCGCGTGCCCTGGAGTATCAAGGAAGCAGATCATGCCGTTCGGTGTTTCTACATGGTAGGCACCGATATGCTGAGTAATACCACCGGCCTCGTGAGAGACGACTGTAGCCTTACGGATATAATCCAGTAGAGACGTTTTACCATGGTCGACGTGCCCCATCACCGTGACTACTGGCGCGCGAGTCACAGACTCTTCGCCGCCATCATAAGCGATCGACTCAAACAGGCTTTCCTCAAGATGATCCTCGGAGACAAACTTAACCGTGTGCCCCATCTCTTCCACTAGCAATGTAGTAGTGTCTTGATCAAGCACTTGATTGATTGTCGCCATCACACCCATTTTGAAAAGCACTTTCACAACTTCAGCCGATTTCACCGACATCTTTTGTGCGAGCTCGGTCACTGAGTTAGCTTCCCCAATGGTGATTTCACGCGCGATAAACTCTGTTGGCTTCTCAAAGCCATGTTGTTTGCTAGTGCGCGAGCGACTCTTACGTCCACCTCGGCGACCGCGGCCACCGTCTGCATAATCGCCATCTTGCAGAACAAAGTCCTCAGTTGATGCACGGCCCTTGCCTTGTTTTCTGGCAGGCGCTTTATCCTTCTTGCGGAAAGCCCCTTTCTCATCGTCTTTGCTATCGGCATCTTTCTTGCCACTCTTACCGGCATCGCGAGCAGGCGCTGTATGACGACGCGGCTCGGCTGGCTTTTCAGCTGCCTTAGTCTCGGGGGCGGCAGGTGCTGGAGCAGCGGCGGGCGCTTCTTCGGCTGGTGCGGCTTCTTTCGCTTCAGGAGCCTGTGTAGCTGGCGCTTCTGTTGCAACTTCTGTCTCTGCAGCTGTCGTCGACTCAACCATCGGTGCCGCTTCAATTGCCGCTGCCAACTCTTCCTTAGACTCTGGAGTTTCTTGAATCTCTTCTTTCTCTGGCTGCAGTTCGCTACGTTTCACGTAGGTACGTTTCTTGCGAACCTCTACCGCCACAGTCTTACCGCGACCATGGTTAGAGGCTGACTTCAAAGTCTCTACCGTTTTGCGCTTTAAGGTAATCTTTTTCGGGGCCGCATCTTTCGATTCGCTATCGCCATGACTACGGCGCAAGAATAACAACAATGTATTCTTGTCCTCGTTTGAAATCGAGTCATCCGCCTTTGTATGGGGCAGACCCGCTTCTTTCACTTGGGAAAGAAGTCTCTCCACTGAAACTCCAACCACTTTGGCGAGTTCACTGACTGTTACATCTGCCATTTATTTGCTCCTAATTTCTCTTGCGGTCAAACCCGATACTCACGTTTCGCGAACTATTGCGCTCTGATTATTCGAACCAAGGGGCTCGCGCAGTCATAATGAGTTTGCCAGCACGCTCTTCATCCATGCCTTCAATATCCATCAATTCGTCTACAGCCTGTTCGGCCAAATCTTCCATGCTTAACACTCCTTTCTTAGCGAGGGCTAAAGCCAAGTTCTCGTCCATGCCTTCCATATTGAGAAGGTCTTCACCAATATTGGCGTTGGACAAATCTTCTTCTGACGCGATTGCCTGTGTCAGCAATGCATCTTTTGCTCGGTTACGCAGCTCTGTGGCGATCTCTTCATCGAAGCCATCAATGTTTAGAATCTCGTCCAGAGGAACGTAGGCGATCTCTTCAAGCGACGTAAAACCTTCGGCCACGAGAATTTCTGCAACATCTTCATCGACGTCTAGTTTGACCACGAACATGTCAACGAAACCACTCGATTCTTGCTGTTGTTTCTCATTCGCCTCATCAACACTCATCACATTGATCGTCCAGCCAGTGAGCTCACTAGAGAGACGAACGTTCTGACCATTGCGGCCGATAGCCTGAGCCAGGTTTTCTTCTTCAACAGCCACGTCCATCGTATGGCTGTCTTCATCAACGATAATCGACGCTACTTCTGCAGGCGCCATAGAGTTAATGACGAGCTGCGCGGGGTTATCATCCCAAAGAATGATGTCGATACGCTCATTGGCTAATTCGTTTGAAACCACTTGTACACGCGAACCACGCATACCAACACAAGCACCTACTGGATCGATACGGCCATCGTTCGTGCTAACCACAATCTTCGCGCGCGAACCTGGATCACGAGCAGCGGCCTTAATCTCAATCACTTCTTCAGAGATCTCTGGTACTTCTATTTTAAACAGTTCAATCAACATGCCTGGCGCTGTGCGGCTCAAAAACAGTTGTGGGCCACGTGGCTCTGAACGCACATCCAACAACAAGGCGCGGATACGATCGCCGGTGCGGAAATTCTCACGCGGGATCATGTGTTCACGAGTTAACAAGCCTTCGGCATTGCCACCAAGATCCACTAATACACTTTCGCGTGTCACCTTCTTAACGGTGCCGGAGATGAGGCTACCGATCTGGTCGATATACTCAGCGATAATGATATCGCGCTCTGCTTCACGCACCTTCTGAACGATCACTTGCTTGGCAGTTTGTGCAGCAATACGACCAAATTCGATATTCTCTATGCGCTCTTCCCAATCGTCACCGATATTGAGGTCCGCATTCTTCTCTTGCGCTTGCTCTAAAGTTAGTTGCGAACCTTTACCAGCGAACTCTTCATCGTCAACAACGGTCCAAACACGGTAAGTTTCATATTCGCCAGATTTGCGGTCAACACGCACACGGCAAGCCATGTCTTCGCTTTCGTAAAATTTCTTAGTCGCAGTCGCTAACGCTGACTCAATAGCTTCGAAAATGACTTCGCGTGACACGCCCTTCTCATTCGAGACTGCATCCGCAACCAACAGAATTTCTTTACTCATCATAATCGTGTCACCTTACTCTAGAGGTCATCAATCTATTATTCTGCAAAAACCTGGACACACCCGAAGGGCACTTACCAGACAAGTCCTTGTACTATTCTTAGTACGTTACGTTCGCTTTATCTATTGCCACTGCGGCAAGTTTGAATTCTTGCCCATCTACCAATAACACCACGTTGTCATCATCCACACTCTGGATTACACCTTTGAATTTACGGCGACCATCAATAGGGGAGCGTAGACGAACAGCGATTTCACTGCCCACATAGTTTTTATACTGCTCGATTTCGAAAAGGGGGCGATCCATTCCAGGGGATGAAACTTCTAAGGTGTACTCCCCAGGGATAGGGTCTTCCACATCAAAAATAGCGCTTATCTGGCGCGATACTTTCTCACAGTCCTCAATAGTGATGCCATCCCCGCCCTTATCGATATAGACGCGCAGGACACTGTATTTACCTTGAATATTATGCTCTATTCCCCACAGTTCAACCCCGAGCGCCTCTACTGTGGGCCGGATCAAATCGCTAATTAGGGTCACACTTGTACTCAAGTTTCACTCCACTATATTGGATGCTTATTTCCGTTCCGCGAAAATCACATTCCACAAATAAAAAATGGGCCTACGGCCCACTCCTAAAATACTGACTTTGTAACACCGACATTCACGCTTTATCGATGTGGAGCATACCAGCCCGGCCTTGCTAGGCGAAAATCGCGCCTAATAAAAAGCCCCATATGGGGCTCTTTAGGTACATCTTGGTACTTCTATTGGTAGCGGGGGCAGGATTTGAACCTACGACCTTCGGGTTATGAGCCCGACGAGCTGCCAGACTGCTCCACCCCGCAATAAATCATGAATTCGTATGAGATATCACATACACGGCTTTAACGTGTAATCGACCTCTGGCTGATGTCGATGTCTCTTCAAATCTTAGGGGCCGGAATTCTACTAGCTAAACAGCGTTTGGTCAAGTAGAAGCTGGCAATTACGCGATTTAGCTGCGACTAAAATATTAGTAGCTCACTAACATTTTAGATTTTTAAAATTGGTGCCGAAGGCGAGACTTGAACTCGCACGACCATAGGTCACTACCCCCTCAAGATAGCGTGTCTACCAATTCCACCACTTCGGCAATTACTGCATTTACTTCGTACTACGAGGGACTAACTTATTGCGCCTAGTTTCCAGCATCAGGGTTAACAACCGGGATGTCAGAGGTGTCGCCCGCAGGCGCCGATGATTCCACTTGTGGAATATCGCTAGCAGGTGTCGCAGGCTGCTCTAGAAGCGCCGGATTAACAATCGGCAAACCATCAATAACACCAGCGCTCGTGTTCTGCTTAGCGAAAATAGCTAAGGTGAGGCTAGTAATAAAGAAGATGGTTGCAGCAATCGCCGTAGAGCGAGTTAGGAAATTACCAGAACCCGCACTACCGAATACCGTTTGCGAAGACCCGCTTCCGAATGCTGCACCAGCATCCGCGCCTTTGCCTTGCTGCAATAGCACCAAACCGACGATGGCGATAGCGACAATCACGTGCACTACGACAACTATTGTTTCCATTATTTACTCACACTTTTACAAATCGTTATGAATTCTTCTGGCTTAAGCGATGCTCCGCCCACCAGGCCACCATCTATGTCTTGCTCGGCAAATAATTGTGCCGCATTGCTGGCATTTACGCTGCCACCGTACAAAATTCTCATGTCCGACGCTAAGGCGTTATCGCGCTGCTCTAGCAAACTTCTTATGAACCCATGCATCTCTTGTGCTTGCGCAGGCGTTGCTGTCTTGCCTGTGCCTATAGCCCATACTGGTTCATAGGCGATTACAGCATCTGACATTGATGCGATAGGGCATACATCTAACACGGCATTGAGCTGCCTTGCCACTACTGCTTCTGCCTGACCCGCCTCACGTTCTTGCAAGGTCTCCCCAACACACAGAATGGGAGTCATTCCTTGCGCGATCACCGACTGACACTTTGCGGCAACTTGCGCATCGGTTTCGGCAAACAGCGCGCGACGCTCTGAGTGGCCGACGATAACCATCGCCACATCAAAATCATTGAGCATCGGTGCTGCCACTTCGCCAGTATAGGCGCCGCTGGCAGCCTCATGCGCGTTCTGTGCCCCCAAAAGGACTGGGCTGCTACGCAATATCTCTTGGCATAAGCTCAAATAAGGCGATGGCGGACAAACGACTATTTCGACTATTTCTGACTGCTCAGCAAGCTGGCCTGTCAGCGCCCCTAGCAGTTCCTCAATAAATTCTCTGGAACCATGCATTTTCCAGTTCGCAGCAACTAAGCTTCTGCGCATTTACATCACCTTATTCAGTAGATGGCGTCTGACATCAGGAAAACGGGGCGCCAATATAACCAAAGTGCTCAGCGCTTGCAAGCTTAAGAAACCGCGTCTTTGACGCTTGCAGCCAACTCGCGTGCGAGCTTCGCCACTAAGGGCTCATCTTCACCTTCGACCATTACCCGCACAACGGGCTCGGTACCCGAAGGTCGCAATAGTACACGGCCTTTCTTGCCTAGAGCCGCCTCTACGCTACGCACAGCATCTTGTACTGATGCGTTTTTGCTTAAGTCTTGCTTGCCCGTCACCTGCACATTGATCATGGTTTGCGGAAACTTGCTCATTTTACTAGTGAGCTCATGCAAGCCGCAGCCACAGCTCACCATGGCATAGAGCACCTGCAGGGCCGCGACAATGCCATCCCCAGTGCTTGCCACATCAAGGCAAATAATGTGGCCCGAAGACTCACCACCTAACTGCCACTTTCGGGACTTGAGCTCGGCCATCACATAGCGATCTCCCACATTGACGCGGGTAAACGGAATATCGAGTGCCTCCAATCCAAGCTGCAGCCCTAAGTTGCTCATCAAAGTGCCTGCGACGCCGCCAAAGCCAACATTGCGGCGACGCCGATCTCTGGCGATCACATAGATAATTTCATCGCCGTCAACAACATTGCCCAAATGATCGACCATGACTACTCTATCGCCATCGCCGTCGAAGGCGATTCCAAGATCTGCCTTTTCGGCCAACACTTCTTTAACCAACTGCTCTGGCGAGGTCGACCCACAGTTTTCGTTGATGTTAAGCCCATTGGGCGAGGCACCGATGGTTACCACAGTGGCCCCTAGCTCACGTAGCACATTGCTTGCAATGTTATAGGTAGACCCATGCGCGCAATCCACAACAATCTTCAGGCCCGCCAGCTTGAACTCAGACGGAATCGTGCTTTTGCAATACTCGATATAACGACCACTGGCGTCATTGATCCGCGAGGCCTTGCCAATGAACTGCGAGTTCACTGTGGTAATGTCTTTCCCTAGATATTCTTCGATAGCGAACTCGACTTCGTCTGGAAGCTTAGTGCCATCGCCTGCAAAAAACTTAATCCCATTATCGTCAAAAGGATTGTGCGAGGCACTTATCACAATGCCAGCCTGCGCGTGAAAAGTTCGCGTGAGATAGGCGACCGCTGGCGTCGGCATGGGCCCTAACAAATTGATATCCACACCGGCTGATGTCAGCCCCGCCTCAAGTGCCGCCTCAAACATATACCCGGAGATACGGGTATCTTTGCCAATCAAAATCTTGCTTCGACCCTTATCATTGTTCGCAAACACTTTTCCTGCAGCCCAACCTAGCTTCAACATAAAGTCAGGAGTAATAGGGTGACTCCCTACTCGACCTCGAATCCCATCGGTTCCGAAATATTGCTTTTCTTTTATTTTGGGCATGCGTCCTTACCTTAAGCTATCTTGTTATTGGAGCGCCCAAGACGGCGCGATAAATTCGTACTGCATCGATCGTCTCAGCGACATCATGGGTGCGTATTATTGACGCCCCTTGCATTAATGCGACCATAGTAGCAGCTATTCCGGCTGACAAACGTTGCCCCACTACTCTGCCGGTTGCAGCGCCCAGCATTGATTTACGTGACAGGCCAATCAAGATCGGCAAATTTAATGTCTTAAAAGCCTGCAACTGTGCGAGCAATTGAAAATTATGCTCTGGGGTTTTACCAAAACCAAAGCCCGGGTCAATGAGCAGGCGCGCACGGGCAATCCCCGCATTTTCACAAATCGTAATTCGTTCGTGCAAATAGCTTTTGACCTCATCAACGACATCGCTGTACTGCACATTGCGCTGCATCGTCTGCGGCTGCCCACGCATATGCATTAGGCACACCGCAATATCCCCTCTTGCCGCAGCCTCAACGGCCCCGGGGCGCGACAACGCCCGCACATCGTTGATCAACACCGCTCCCGCTTCGATGGCCGCCGCGATAACGCAGGGCGTGCTAGTGTCGACCGAGATCGCCACATCAAACTCGCGCCGTAAAGCCTCTAGCACTGGCGCCACTCGATCAAGCTCTTCCTGCTCACCGACCACTGGTGCACCAGGCCTTGTAGATTCACCACCAATATCAATGAACGCCGCACCTGCCTCAATCATCTGCGCCGCATGGCGCACTGCTTTATCAACACTGACACGAAAAACGCCAGAGCCCTTTTCAGTTTGAAGATGACCTCCATCTGAAAAAGAGTCTGGCGTTACATTCAGTATGCCCATCACGGCAGGTGTACTAAGGTCGATGCGCCGGGCACCGACCTGAAGGCTTGTCTTTGTCACATGAGTCCTCAAGCAATAACGCTAGCTCATTGGCACTCTAGTGCTCGCCGGCAGGCCCACCAATTGTGCTATCACTTGGCTTGCTTGGCGCGGGCTTCTCAGTGCGCTTAGCAGAACCTGAACCGGTGTCGTCGTTGCTCCAGTCCGCGGGTGGACGTGGTTTATTACCAGCCATAATGTCCGCAATCTGGTCGGCATCGATTGTTTCGTATTCGATCAAGGCGTCTTTCATCAACTCCAACTTATCTCTATTCTCTTCGAGAATAGTTTGCGCTCGGTTGTAGCAATCGTCGATGATGCTCTTGATCTCCTCGTCGATAATTCGCGCGGTTTCACCCGAATGGGCCTTCGCATTAGAAGAAGAGGAGCGCCCTAAGAACACTTCGCCTTCGTCTTCGGCATAGGTCAACGGCCCCAACTTGGCTGATAGCCCCCACTTGGTCACCATATTCCGCGCCATGTCTGTGGCACGCTGAATATCGTTAGAAGCACCTGTCGTAACACCTTCTGTGCCTAAGGTCATTTCTTCAGCTATACGCCCACCGTACAGGCTGCATATCTGACTCAAGATCCCTTGCTTGCTTAAGCTATAGCGATCCTCTTCAGGAAGAAACATCGTGACACCTAGTGCGCGACCACGAGGGATGATACTCACCTTATACACAGGGTCATGCTCAGGCACCAAACGGCCCACAATCGCATGGCCCGACTCGTGATAAGCGGTATTGAGCTTTTCTTTATCGGACATCACCATCGATTTACGCTCGGCGCCCATCATGATTTTGTCTTTCGCTTTTTCAAATTCTTCCATCGTTACTAGTTTGCGATTACCACGCGCCGCAAACAATGCCGCCTCGTTAACCAGGTTCGCAAGGTCTGCACCAGAGAAACCTGGAGTACCACGGGCAATAACCGAGGCGTTGACACGCTCATCGATAGGCACTTTGCGCATATGCACTTTCAAGATTTGCTCACGACCACGAATATCGGGCAAGCCAACGACCACCTGACGGTCGAATCGACCTGGGCGCAACAACGCTGGGTCCAATACGTCAGGACGGTTTGTTGCAGCGATGACGATCACCCCGTCATTCCCTTCAAAACCATCCATCTCGACTAGCAATTGGTTGAGCGTCTGTTCGCGCTCATCGTGACCGCCACCCAGACCCGCACCACGATGTCGACCAACCGCATCGATCTCATCGATAAAGATGATGCAAGGAGATTGTTTTTTAGCTTGCTCAAACATATCGCGCACACGCGAGGCGCCGACACCAACAAACATTTCGACAAAATCAGAACCCGAAATTGAGAAGAACGGCACCTTCGCTTCACCGGCAATGGCTTTTGCGAGAAGGGTTTTACCAGTCCCTGGCTGACCGACCATCAAAATACCGCGAGGGATTTTGCCGCCCAGACGTTGGAATTTGTCAGGCTCGCGCAGAAAGTCCACAAGCTCTTTCACGTCTTCTTTGGCTTCCTCAACACCCGCTACATCGGCGAATGTCACTTTAATTTGGTCTTCGCCGAGCAGCTTAGCTTTGCTCTTGCCGAAAGACATTGGACCGCCCTTGCCGCCTCCAGCACCGCCCTGCATTTGCCGCATAAAGAAGAAAAACAGACCGATAATAATCAGGATAGGGAAACTCGCCACAAACAATTGCGACCAAATGCTTTGCCGCTCTGGCTCTGACCCAACAATCTCAACCCCATTATTAAACAGGTCATTCATCAATTGATCATCGCCGATCATCGGAATTGTCGTGGTGAATTGAGAGTTGTCCATGCGCCGACCAGAAACCGAGATTCCCGATATATTGACGGAGCGCACTTGCCCTGCGCGCACTTCTTTCACAAACTCGGAGTAAGTGACAGACACACTGCTAGTTTCTTGATTGATGTTATTGAACACCGTCAGCAGTACCGCAGCGATCACCATCCAAAGTAGTAAATTTTTAGCCATATCGTTCAAGGGATCATCCCCCATCTGTTGTAAACACTAAGCGATAGCATCCTTAAAGATGCTTTGATCCAGCGCTCTAAGCGAGTGCTGGTGTTAATTCTACTGGGTGGGCAACCCCCGAGAGAGCTACTTTGCCATTATTGCTATTTTCTCTCCACGCAATTGACCTCCACTTTAGCGCATTCACGCAAAAACGGCCGTGATATACTTATAAAGACCCGCGCTGGCAGGTGATCATTGCACTATGTAGTCTCTAGACCGGAACTTAGCGCCCTTTCGGCTTAGATTCCGCTTGGTCATAAGGCGTTTTATAACTCTCACGCCTTTGATATTGGGAGTTGTCATTGATATTACAAGATCAGAACGTGAATTGTCCAAGAAATGCGCGCCGGGATATAGCCCCTTGGTTGTGTATTTCTAGCACTAAGCTACAATGTCGCCTCTTTTATTCGCCCCATTATGCTTTGCGATGTATCCAATATGAAACTGGCTTCCCAAGACAAGAAACAACTTCGCACTATTGCGCACTCATTGTCCCCCGTTGTGACGATAGCCCAGAAAGGGCTTAGCGAAAGTGTTACCGACGAAATTGAACGTGCCCTTTCCCAGCACGAACTCATCAAAATCAAGATCTTTGCAGCTGATAGAGATGCCCGCAAAGCAATCATGTTACAGATTTGCGAGACAGCAAACGCTGACTTAATTCAAAGTATTGGCAATATCGCAGTAGTTTATCGTGCGGCAGAAAAGCCAAATCCAAAACTTTCCAATATTCTGCGCTTTAAGGCCCTTTAAAAAAACGAGCAGTCGCAACATCAGTTGCGACTTCCCGGCCTAGAGGTGCTTAACCTCTTCAATTTCATACTCAATCTCGCCCGCTGGCGCTTTCACGACGATCTCGTCGCCAATCTCTTTGCCCATGATAGCCCGGGCAATTGGTGATGCCACCGATATGCGACCGGCTTTCACATCCGCCTCATCTTCCCCTACTATTTGATAGACCACTTGCGCCTCAGAATCAAGATTAAGCAAGGTCACGGTCGTCCCAAAGATGACTCGCCCAGAGGGCTCTATCGAACGAATGTCGATGATCTCTGAATCGGCCAACTTGCCTTCGATCTCGTTAATACGCCCTTCGCAAAAGCTCTGCTGCTCGCGAGCTGCATGATACTCGGCATTCTCTTTCAGATCGCCATGCGCGCGCGCCTCGGCAATTGCCTGAATGATTTTCGGGCGACGCTCGGTTTTCAACTCTTGTAACTCAGCGCGCAGGCGCTGCGCACCTGCCACTGTCATTGGGACTTTTCTCATAGTTCTGCGTGTAACTCCTGAATCGTATACACCGACAGGTTATCACCGAACTCAAGGGATTCACAAATCGCCAATGCTCCCGCAATCGTCGTGGTGCACGTCACATCGTGACGCAAGGCCGTTCGACGAATAATGGAAGAGTCCGCTATTGCCTGCTTGCCTTCCGTTGTATTCACGATAAATTGCACTTCTTCGTTTTTGATCATATCGACGATATGCGGACGCCCTTCGTTTACCTTATTCACCGAGGTCACAGGCAATCCAGCCGACGCAATCACTGCAGCAGTGCCTTGTGTCGCCAATAAGGAAAACCCTAGATTGTGCAGCTTACTAGCCACTTCCTCTAGGCGAGGCTTATCCGCATCACGCACACTGACAAACACAGCACCGCTAGTCTTGATCTCCTCGCCAGCGCCTAGTTGCGATTTCGCAAAAGCCTCTGCAAACGTGCGACCAACCCCCATCACCTCACCAGTAGATTTCATTTCTGGGCCAAGAATTGGGTCAACGCCTGGGAACTTATTGAAGGGGAATACCGCTTCTTTAACCGCAAAATTGCGAGGCACGATTTCTTTCTCAAAACCCTGCTCTTTCAAGCTAGTCCCTGCCATACAACGTGCCGCGACTTTTGCTAGCGACACCCCGATACATTTAGAGACAAATGGCACCGTTCGAGAAGCGCGAGGATTCACTTCGATTACGAAGATCTCGCCGTCTTGATAGGCTAGCTGAGTGTTCATCAAACCAACCACATTCAATTCTTTCGCCAGCATTGTGACCTGCTCACGAATACGGTCCTGAACTTCATCGGTCAGATTATACGGTGGCAATGAACACGCAGAGTCACCAGAGTGAACCCCGGCCTGTTCGATATGCTGCATAATGGCACCTACGACCACTTGCTCCCCATCACTGACGATATCAACATCGATCTCAATGGCGGCATTCAAGAAGTAATCTAATAGCACTGGGCTTTCATTGCCGACTTTAACAGAAGTGCGCATATACCGGCGCAACTCTTCTTCGTTGTAAACGATCTCCATAGAACGACCGCCTAGAACATATGAAGGGCGAACAACGAGCGGATAAGTGATGCGCTCAGCAGCCTCAATACTCTCCTCAACACTACGCACGATACAGTTTGGTGGCTGCTTGAGGCCGAGCTTTTGAATCATGCGCTGGAAACGCTCGCGATCTTCAGCCAAATCGATGGCATCAGCAGAAGTACCAATGATCGGCACACCCGCCTCCTCGAGACGCTTAGCTAAATTCAGCGGTGTTTGGCCACCGAACTGTACGATTACCCCGTGCGGCTTCTCCAGCTTAACGATCTCGATCACGTCTTCGTAGGTGACCGGCTCGAAATAGAGGCGGTCAGAAATATTGTAATCGGTTGAGACAGTCTCAGGGTTACAGTTCACCATGATCGTCTCGTAACCATCTTCTCGCATTGCCAAAGCAGCGTGTACACAGCAATAGTCAAACTCAATGCCTTGGCCGATTCGGTTTGGCCCGCCACCGAGTACCATGATTTTTTTACGATCAGAAGGGAGCGCCTCGCACTCTTCTTCATAGGTCGAATACATATAGGCAGTTGTCGACGCGAACTCTGCAGCACAGGTATCCACGCGCTTATACACAGGGCGTACGCCTAGCGCATGACGATACTCTTGCATACGCAGCTCAGGAATATTCAACAAAGTCGCCATGCGCGAATCTGAGAACCCTTTTTGCTTAAAACGGAACAGCGTGTCTTTATCGATCTGCTCCAATGTCATCTCAGCAATGCGCTTCTCTTCTTTCATCAAGTCTTCGATCTGTACGAGAAACCAAGGATCAATTCCTGTAAGCCCCGCCACAGTCTCAACACTCCAACCTTGACGGAAGGCGTCAGCGATATACCAAACGCGCTCACCACCGGCATCTTTAAGCTCACGCTTAAGAATATCCATGGAGTCGCTCAACCCCGTCTCTAGCAAGGGGTCAAAACCTGACACCCCAACCTCAAGCCCACGCAGCGCTTTCTGCATAGACTCTTGGAATGTGCGGCCGATTGCCATGACCTCG
Organism: uncultured Pseudomonadales bacterium; assembly: GCA_947259995.1. Classification (GTDB taxonomy): domain Bacteria; phylum Pseudomonadota; class Gammaproteobacteria; order Pseudomonadales; family Pseudohongiellaceae; genus UBA5078. Next base: position 755,613 of record CAMYOK010000002.1, read on the forward strand.
CCCACGGACTTCATTTGCGTCGTGATGCGATCATTGGTCTCTGGGAATTTTTCGAAAGTGAAGCGTGGAATCTTAGTGACTACGTAGTCGATAGTAGGCTCGAAACTCGCAGGCGTTGCACCACCAGTAATCTCATTGCGAAGTTCATCGAGCGAATACCCAATCGCCAATTTCGCCGCGACTCGAGCAATAGGGAAGCCAGTGGCTTTCGATGCCAATGCAGAGGAACGTGACACACGAGGATTCATCTCGATAATGACTAGACGGCCTGTCTTCGGGCACATACCAAACTGCACATTTGAGCCGCCGGTCTCAACACCGATTTCACGCAGCACCGCAACCGCCGCATTACGCAGTATTTGATATTCTTTATCAGTAAGCGTTTGCGAAGGTGCGACAGTGATCGAGTCGCCGGTATGCACACCCATGGCATCAAAGTTTTCGATGGTACAAACGATAATGCAGTTATCTTTGTGGTCACGAACCACTTCTAGCTCATACTCTTTCCAACCAATTAGCGACTCATCGATCAGCAATTCGTTGTTCGGAGAAAGTTCAAGGCCGCGTGTGCATATCTCGATGAACTCTTCTTTATTATAGGCAATCCCGCCGCCGCTACCACCCAGGGTAAACGAGGGCCGAACGATACAAGGAAAACCTACTTGGTCTAGGGCAGCAAATGCCTCTTCCATATTGTGCGCCATGCCGTGCGCAGGAGTTTCCAGACCAATCGCTTTCATCGCTCTATCGAAAAGCTCGCGATTTTCGGCTTTATCGATGGCTTCGCTGCTGGCCCCAATCAGTTCAACATTGTATTTTTTCAGTACGCCATGACGGTCGAGGTCTAAGGCGCAGTTCAGGGCCGTCTGCCCACCCATCGTTGGCAGCACTGCATCAGGGCGCTCCTTCGCGATAATCTTCTCGACGATCTCCCAAGTGACCGGCTCGATATAGGTTGCATCCGCCATCGCGGGATCAGTCATAATTGTCGCGGGATTCGAGTTGACAAGAATCACGCGATAACCTTCTTCTCGCAGCGCCTGACACGCCTGCGCACCGGAATAGTCGAACTCGCAGGCCTGACCAATCACAATGGGGCCTGCACCGAGGATGAGGATACTTTTTAAGTCGGATCGTTTTGGCATATTCAAACCGTAGGTCTTGATGCCGCCAAGGCATTATTGCCTCGGAAGCTTGTTTAATTTTCGCATCCGGAGGCTTGGGGCCTCCGGCAGTGATGTATTGCTATACGCTTGCTTTGGCTGTCATTAGCTCGATGAAATAGTCAAACAACGAAGTGATATCGTGCGGGCCTGGGCTGGCCTCTGGATGGCCTTGGAAGGCAAACGCTGGCTTATCCGTTCTCTCAATGCCTTGCAATGAGCCGTCAAATAAAGACCGGTGCGTCGCCTTAAGATTCGCCGGCAAGCTCGCTTCATCCACAGCAAAACCATGGTTCTGGCTCGTGATCGACACCACGCCAGTTGCTATGCTTTGCACAGGATGATTGGCCCCGTGATGCCCCAAACGCATCTTCACTGTCTTCGCACCACAGGCTAAAGCAAGAATCTGACAGCCTAGGCAGATGCCAAAGATAGGGATATCCAATTCTAAGAACCGCTTGGTCGCTGCGATTGCATAGTCACAAGGCTCAGGATCGCCAGGACCATTCGACAAGAAAACGCCGTCAGGCTTTAATGCAAGCACATCTTCAGCAGAAGTTTGTGCCGGCACCACTGTCACCTTGCAGTTGCGGCTAGCGATCATCCGCAGAATATTGCGCTTAGCGCCAAAGTCGTAAGCGACAACATGGAAAGGCTTGTCCAATGGCGCTACTTTGTGGCCTTCGCCTAGCTTCCAAAGTCCTTCTTGCCATTCGAAGGGAGCTTTGATGCTCACCTCTTTCGCCAGGTCCATTCCTTTGAGGCCGGGGAATTCCCGAGCCTGCTCAAGGGCATGTGCCTCGCCAAGTCTCTCTAGTGCCTCGCCCGATAAAACGCAGCCATTGAGCGGCCCTTTGTCGCGCAATAGACGTGTCAGACGACGCGTATCGATTTCTGCGATCGCCACCACGTTGCGTTCTTTAAGGAACTCATCGAGAGTCTGTTCGTTACGCCAGTTACTTGCCACTAGCGGAAGATCACGAATCACTAGGCCAGAAGCCCAGACGTTATCAGATTCATTGTCTTCGGAATTAGTACCGGTATTACCGATATGAGGATAGGTCAATGTGACAATTTGGCGAGCGTAAGATGGGTCTGTCAGAATTTCCTGATAGCCCGTCATAGAGGTATTAAAGACTACCTCGCCACTAGTTACGCCATGGGCGCCGATCGCCCTGCCACGGAATATACTGCCATCTTCCAATGCCAGTACAGCTGGATTAATCAATGCATTCTCCCGATAAAACGCAAAATCCGGGTGAAAAAAAGCGGAATGAAACGACCGCTTCATTCCGCCTTTTTGTGAATCCCGTTATGTGCTCAGATATAAACATACTGAGGCCGTATTATACGCGAATGGGGCTAATCGTGTCTACGCAGTGTTTGCCTAGATTCAGACTTTGATGACAGTTTTTAGACAGATTTTGCTGCAAACAAAACATCGTCGATAGAGTAAAGCCCTGCCGCCCGACCATCCAGCCATGCCGCCGCGCGCACGGCTCCTTTTGCGAAGGTCATTCTGCTACTGGCCTTATGAGTAATTTCAATGCGCTCACCAAGGCCCGCGAAAATCACCGTATGATCACCAACGATGTCGCCCGCGCGCACTGTCGCAAACCCAATAGTATTGCGATCACGCTCCTCACTCATTCCCTCACGCCCATATACCGCCACATCCTTTAGGTTTCGGCCAAGAGCATCCGCGACTACTTCCCCCATCCTCAACGCCGTTCCCGATGGGGCATCTTTCTTATAGCGGTGGTGAGCCTCGACGATCTCGATATCCATATCGTCATCGGCCAGCACTCGAGCCGCCATATCGAGCAATTTCAAGCAAAGATTAACCCCAACGCTCATATTTGGGGCGAAGACGACGGGAATCTGCTTTGCTGCTCCGGCAATAAGCTGCTTTTCTTGTTCACTAAACCCTGTTGTGCCAATGACAATCGCCTTGCCATGCGCACGACAAAACTCAAGATGCTCTAAAGTCGCGGCACATGAGGTGAAGTCGATCAGCACATCGAACTGCTCCACCACTGCTTCCAATGTCGACACAGATGGAATATTAAGCGCCGATATGCCTGCCAAAAGACCAAGGTCCACGCCTAGCGCCGGGTCATCGGCTAGAACAGTCCCCACAGTGACCTGTAAATCCGCTTCACTCTGCGTGACCGCCTCAATCAATGTTTTACCCATTCTTCCGGCTGCGCCGGCAATTGCCACTCTCATCATCATCCTTCTCTACAGACATAGGGGATGCGGATTATAGCCTTGCCCCAGCCCCAGCGCCAAAACTAACCGACCCAATTTCTGCGACTCAACCTCCTCAAGCGGGCACAAGAGACCAAATAACTTGCCGCTCAAGGCGTAATTCGTCAAACTCGGCACTCATTGCGTGGAGTTAGCATGGTTTTACCCATTTTAGCTTTGCCAAATCATCATCGCGCAGCAATGCAATCTGGTTTAACGAAAAGAAATGAGCGAAACACCGGTCTTGGACGATAGTGCAAAACGCAAACGCTACCAGCTAATAGTAGATGCCTTATACCAGGACGTATATCGCTATGCCTATTGGCTATGCAAGAACGGCGCTCTAGCAGAAGACCTAGTGCAGGAAACTTTTTTGCGCGCTTGGCGGTCTTTGGACAGCCTACAGAATGATAAAGCAGCCAAGGCTTGGCTATTTACTATCTTACGCCGCGAGAACGCCCGTCTTTACGAGCGCTACAGACCGGATATCGTAGACATTGAAGACCAATCAATTGCTGACTCGTTCGATAACGAGCCCGACCAACGGATGGACCGAAAGCTCCTGCACGATGCAATTGAATCCTTGGACAAGGATTATCGAGAACCCCTCTTACTGCAAGTCGTTGGAGGGTTTAGTGGAAAGGAAATCGCCGAAATCTTAGATCTGAACAATAATACCGTTATGACCCGTCTTTTTAGGGCACGAGGAAAACTGAAACACGTATTCTTTCCCGACGGCAAGCCAGACGAGACTCTCGACGAACCACAATATGAATAGGGCGCTGCACGCAGCCAACCCATTTACTATCCACACGCAATAGGGCACAGCCCTAAAAAAAGAGTCCAATATAAATGGATGACTTAGAATTTAGAAAACGCGCTTACGCAAATCCAAACGACCAATCTGCTGAGTTTTTGGCTGCATCTAATGCATCACCTGAACGAACGCAGTTGCTCAAACAACTCCAAGCACTCGACAAACGTGTCACCGCTGCGGCGAACTCAGTCGTGGTTCCTGAGGGCTTAGCGGCAAGGCTCAAGTCTATTGACTCGAATGTCGTTGCCATTAAGGCTAACAAAACTGGCTTCAAACGCTATATCGCGATAGCTGCCAGCCTTGTTGTTGCCGTGGGCTTAGCGCTCTCTCCGGGACTGTTCAGCCCGCGCCCTAGCGCGGCAGACTTACAGTTTCATGACGACGTGCTTGGACACGTTTACAAGGAAATCTCTCGATTTGATTTGACTCGTGACGATGTCAGCTTTACGCAAATCAATAACGTGCTTGAACGTGAGGCAGGCGGGCATTTCCGTGACAATGAGCGCATAAAGCAACTGCACATCAAGTTTGCGAATGGCTGCAGAATCGCTAGCAATGGCCGTGGCGCACACATTGTCTTAGACGGAAGCAAAGGGGCGATCTCGGTCATGGTGGTTCATAGCTCACCGGTGAGCACCACTTTCGACGTTAAAGACACGCGCTTTGTAGGCAAAATCATCCCATTCGGCAAAGGCAATTTGATTATTGTCGGCGAAAAAGATGAGCCTTTAGAGGCCTACGAATCAATGATTGCAGAAGCTTTCGAATGGTCCATCTAAACCAGCATTAGACGCAGATCAAAACTGCTCTGCGTCTAATGCCATCAACACCTCACTCCCACCTTTTATTTCCGCTACTAAAGACTGCAGCTCGGGAAGCTTCTTGCGCAAAAAGAATTGTGCGGTTTTTATCTTAGCGTCATAAAACTGCATATCACCTTCGCCAAGCGCAATCCCTCTCTGGGCGGCCTCAACCATGCGCGCCCACATGAAGGTGTAGAGCACCAAACTAACCACACGCAAATAGGGCACCGAAGCAGCTCCCACCTCGTCTGGCTTGTGCTCAGCCGCCGTTTTTATCCAAACACTAATGTCTTGCAGGCTTGATAATGCTGCCTGCAACGCCTCGATGTAAGCAGAAAGCGCCGCATCGTCTTTGCGAGCATCGACGTACTCGTCGATCTCCATAGCGAGACAAGCAAGCAAACCCTCTCGGTCTTTCACCATTTTACGCCCAGCAAGATCCAAAGCCTGTATGCCATTGGTTCCTTCATAAATTTGCGCAATGCGCGCGTCACGGACATTTTGTTCTAGCCCCCACTCGCGCACATAGCCATGCCCACCCAATACTTGCTGAGCCAACACGCAGCCCTCGAAGCCCTTGTCCGAGAACGAAGCTTTAGCCACTGGCGTAAGAAAGGCCACAAGCTTCGCTGCTCGCGAGCGCACTACTTCATCGGCATGAAAATGCGCCAAATCTAACTGACTCGCCGCATAAACTGCTAGAGCACGACCCGCCTCTACGTCTGCTCGCACGCTCAACAACATTCGCCGTACATCTGGGTGCACTATAATTGGGTCCGCCACAGCATCTGGATTATGCATGCCCGTTGCCGCTCGCCCCTGCACACGCTCGCGCGCGTAAGCAGACGCCACTTGATAGGAGTTGTTCGCCAAACCCAAGCCTTGCAGGCCAATTGAGAGGCGCTCATAGTTCATCATGGTGAACATATATTGCAGCCCCTTATTAGGCTCGCCGACAATAAACCCCTGTGCCCCATCGAAATTCATTACACAGGTCGAAGAGCCTTTTATCCCCATCTTGTGCTCGATAGCACCACAGCTCACTTGGTTGTCAATTACCGCCTGGCCGCCTTCATCACAAAGCTGTCTAGGCACTACAAACAGTGAGATCCCCTTTGCCCCATCTGGTGCATCTGGCAGTTTTGCCAACACAAGATGGATTATATTTTCACTCAAATCGTGATCACCACCGGTGATAAATATTTTCGTCCCAGTAATTTTATAACTGCCGTCTTCTTGCGCTAATGCGCGCGTTTTTATGATCCCAAGATCGGTGCCTGCATGCGGCTCCGTCAAACACATCGTGCCCGACCACTGACCGCTATAAAGTTTAGGGAGATACTCTTGCTTTAGTTCTTCGCTGGCATGCCGAGCTAACGCAAGGCTAGCTCCAGCGCTTAGAATCGGATACAAGGCAAAAGATGAATTAGCAGCCATCACCATTTCTTCGAACAAAACAGCCAACACTTTCGGCATTCCCTGGCCGCCAAAGTCCACATCACCAGACAAGCCAACCCAACCGCCTTGCGCAAACTCTTTGTAGGCCTCTTTAAAGCCTTTGGGTGTGTAGACTTTGCCATCCTCTAGGCGGCAGCCCTCCTCATCGCCACTCCGATTGACTGGGGCGAGCACTTCTTCGGAAATTTTCGCTGCACTCTCTAGCACGGCATCCATCAAGTCACGACCAAGCTCTTCTGTGCCCGGCATAGACGCAAACAATGACTCTGCACCCTGTACTTCATGCAAAATAAACTGCATATCCTGCAAAGGCGCTCGATAGGCTGACATAGTGATCCCCCAAAAATTTTGATCGTAGATATCGGAGCCCAATCCCGGCTCACGTTCCCCTTCACTACTATACTCAAGAAATATTGCCCTTGGCTTCCTATTCTCAATAGATTTGCAAATTTACCAAAGACATCACAATGCTTCACATGCCCAATAGTGCAGCCTGCTTGCTTTGCGCAACTCCTATCAATGGCAAGTCTGGGTTTTGCGAGCCCTGCACATTGCAACTGCCTTATCTTTATAGCCCCTGTGCGCGTTGCGCACTTGAGCTAGGCCAATCCGCACCCACCCACGGCCACTGCGAGCAATGCCTGCTCGAACCTCCCTATTTTGACTACTGCCTTGCTCTCGGACGTTATGAATACCCATTACAAACATTGATCAGTCGTTTCAAATTCAATGCCAAGCTCAGCGCCGGCAGAGCCATGAGCATCGCACTGTTACAGGAAATCGAAAGGGCTTTGCGACAACGCCCACCCGACGCCCTGCTGCCCGTTCCCTTGCATTCACAACGCATTCGCGGCAGAGGCTTTAATCAAAGCACGGAGATTGCAAAACAGATCGCTAGCCGTTTCAAGATACCCATTATTGACGATTACTGTCATCGGGTTCGCGCCACCACATCACAAAGAGGACTGTCAGCGACGGCAAGGGCCGAGAATTTAAAGGAGGCATTTGTGCTCAAGCAGGGCATCGAACACTGGCGACACATCGCAGTCGTGGATGATGTGGTAACCACCAAGTCGACGGTCAACGCTATAGCGCAGCTGCTTAAGAGTCAGGGAGTTATGCGAGTTGGGGTGATCTGTCTAGCGAGGGTAAGCGAAACTGTTAGAACTGATATTTGATAGAGCCGTATGCCACACGACCTTGCTGCTCTATGCCAGTAGTTGGCGAAGGTAAAACTTGATCGGGACGGGCATCGAATAAGTTGCGCACCCCTACCGAAATCACCGCTTGCCCTTGCTTGCCGGCTTTCATGTTATAGCCATACTGAAGGTCTAAAGTCGTTAAATTGCCCACTAACTCATTGAGCTGCTCGAGGTTCAATTTACCTATCTCTTCAAAAGAGTCGAAATAATGGGTAACGGCACTCGCAGTATGCTGCCCAACCTGCCATGTCAGCATCAAACTGCTTTGCAGCTCTGTTCCTTTAGGGAGCAAGTTGGTGTCGGTAATTGGAGGCAAATTCGCCTCTAACAAATTAGCCGTTTTTGCTGTGTCGTAGAGATATGTTGCCTTAGTGCTAACAATGAATTGACCAAATCTTGGTGATTCCCAAACATAGGACGCACTAAGGTCTATGCCTTTAGCGAGCTCACCTGGATTTACCGTCGCCTTTACCGATGGCGCCTCTAGCAAACCTGCATACAGATTTGAATCATCAATATACAAACCAGGATTGATCTCTTGCCCTGATGACAAAGAGAGCTCGGGCATCGCCGTGCTAGTCATCTGCTGTGCATCTAAGCCGACACTCCACGCATCGGCGCGCAGGCCTAAGCCTTTTGCAGGAGACATGGTCATGCCTAGATTGACGTTATTCTTTGATTCACCCCCAAATGGTGCAGGTGTGACAACCGACTTATTGCCAAAGTTGAAATAAGCGGCAGCTTTATCGAAAAAGGAGAGTATTTTGCTTTCTTGACCGGCATCATCTTGCGCTTGCGCAGGCACAGCGAACATAGCAGCGCATATTGCCGCTAGTAGTAAGCCTTTGCTACGGTGTGAATTGCGCACAAATTGCCCCTTGAACCAGTTGTTCCTGTCATTTTAGCCACTTTTCTGCCATTTTAGACAGACAAAGCCTTGCAGCACTCTTTTGGCGCTCTACAGGAATGCTTAGTATACACAGCGAATCAGAAACTTACAGACGCCTAAGCATTATTTCTTAATTTTCTAACACCCTGGCCCACCAAGCTATACGTCAATTCACTCAGCCTGCTGGACGTCCCGGGTATACGATACTCTGGCGCCACCTCAAGAAGCGGAAAAACAACGAACGCTCGCTGCTGCAAGCGCGGGTGCGGCAGCGTCAAGATTTCATCCTCCCAGAGAACATCGGCATAACTTAATAGATCGAGATCTAAGCTGCGGGGCGCATTGCGCTCACCTAGCCTAAGACGCCCAAACTCCTGCTCAATACGCTGAAGCTCTTCTAACAAGTCCCGCGGATGCGAGAGCCTAGGGGCTAATGCCACAACCGCGTTGATAAATAGGGGCGAGCCTGGAGGGCAGTCAATAGGTTCGGTCTCCCACAGGGAGGAAACCGCGATAGGAAGTGCACTCAAAGTAGCGAGTGCCACAAACGCCTGCTCGAGAGTACGCTGCGGATCGGCATCACCGGCACCCAAGTTCGACCCAACGCCAATGTACGCTAAAGGTTTACCCTCTAGCGCAGGGATATCCGCACAACTAGCCTTGATGATATTGCTGTGAGAGCTCATGCACCGACTCCACAAACACCGCCACGTTTGCAGGATCAACGTCTGGAGTAATGCCATGGCCAAGATTAAAGACATGCCCAGAACCTTGACCAAAATCACGGAGAATTCTGTCAACTTCAGCACGAATACTGCTCGGCGATGAGTAAAGTATAGTAGGGTCCATATTGCCCTGCAGGGCTACTTTCTTACCTATGCGAGCTCGGGCAGTGCCGATATCGATGGTCCAATCCAGCCCGACAGCGTCACAACCTGAAGCCGCGATATCTTCCAGCCATAGCCCGCCATTTTTCGTAAAGAGAATGACTGGCACTTTACGGCCGTCGGCTTCTTTGGTTAGCCCTGCGACAATTTTCTGCATATACGCCAAGGAGAACTCTCGATAGGCATGAGTCGACAAAACCCCGCCCCAAGTATCGAAGATCTGCACGGCTTGTGCTCCTGCCGCGATCTGGGCATTAAGGTAATCGATCACACCGCGCGCTAGCTTATCTAACAACAGGTGCATCGCCTCTGGCTGATTAAACATGAACGCTTTGGCGTTACGGAAATCTTTGCTGCCGCTACCTTCGATCATATAAGTGGCAAGTGTCCATGGGCTTCCTGAGAAGCCAATCAACGGTATCGAGCCGTTAAGCTCCCGGCGTATCGCCGTCACAGCATCAGTCACATAGCCAAGGTCTTTAGCCGTGTTAAGTTCAGGCAATTGCTCAACATCTTTTTCCGTTCGCACAACTTTGCGGAAACGCGGCCCTTCGCCCTCACTGAAATAGAGCCCTTGGCCCATTGCGTCAGGAATCGTCAAAATATCGGAAAACAAAATAGCTGCATCCATTGCATAGCGACGCAGGGGCTGCATCGTGACTTCACATGCGAGCTCCGTATTGCGGCAAAGGCTCATGAAATCGCCAGCCACTTTACGGGTCGCGCGATACTCTGGCAGATAACGTCCAGCTTGGCGCATCATCCACACAGGGGTCATATCCACTTTTTCGCCAGCTAGGGCGCGCAAAAATCGGTCGTTCTTCAAGGCTGTCAACGCAAATTCCTCGTGTGCTTAAGAGCAAAAATAGATCCGCTGTTTATTCACCTCAGCGACAGAGAACTATGCGCAGGGTGATGGATCAAATGGCGGGACATTCTACACAGGCGCTGGCAGCAGAACAAACACTCGAACGCTTAGTTGCTGGTATCGATGTCACGATGGACGGCGGCAAGACTTCGAATCCATGGCTGCAGACTTCCCAGTTCGCCAACCAAACCATTAGCCGCCGATTGGGCAGCTGCGCGACTTGCGTAGCTCCCATAGATCACTACGTACCAAGGCCGACCTTGGTTCTCAGACTCGAACCAATATAGTGGCGCACTGGCATTGCGCTGCACAAACGCCTCAACATTGGCTCGCGAAGCTGCACCCAATAACTGCACGGTGTATTGATTTCCAGGCAAAGCGAGTACTTGTCGACCTTGCCCAGCAATAGCGGCAGGAGCAGGACTGCTTGGTGCAGGAGAGCTTGCGATCGGTGCCGCTGGCGCAGGTGCAGCCGGCGTTTCTGGCTCAACCGCAGCAGGAGTTGAAGCAGGAGGCGTAGTTGCAGCCTGCGTTGCCGGCGCTGAAGTCTGCGCCGAAACCACAGCCACATCGTTTACTTCCGGCACCTCAACCGCTGGCTCTTCAGCCGGCGGCTGAGGTGCCGGCTGCGAATCAACATTAGGCGCCACGGCGACATCCGCGAATGGCGAGTTAGAGTCTTGCGCTGGAGTCGCAACGCCAAGCAGCACTTCGTCGTTAGAACGTGCAGGAATCGGTACGACGATCTGACGTTGCGCCACCTCGAGCTCTTCTTCGGCGCCCCCCACCAAAAATGCCAACAACAAAACGACCACAAGCCCCCCTGCAGCATAGGCATACTTAGGTGGAATCTCTAAACTCTGCAGTGGCTCTAATAGGGTGTGTAGGCCAGCACCACGAGTCAGAAGCATCTCACTAGCGATGGCATTGATTTGTCCAGGCACCCCGTCGGAAAGCTTATGAATTTTCTCGACCTGACGATTACTGAACAGCAAGGGCCGCGCTGGGTCTTGCTCATTAAATCCGACTGCATTAAGCCTATAGCGAAGATAGTTGCGAGTCTCCTCTAAACTAAACTCAGGCAAACGAACGGAGGTAAATTGATTCTGACCGTGCTTTTGCGGGCAAGTGTAGTCGAGCATATCCAACAGAGCCGACTGGCCCACGAGAATCAAATGAAAAGTATTACTTGGGTTATCGGCCAGAACGAGCTTAGTAAGCAGGCTAAAGGCATCATCCCCGAGCTCATGAGCATCATCGACTATCAACACGATGCTGCGAGACTTTTCCTGTACGGCATTAAAATACGCCAGCAGCCTGGCTTTCAATTCATTGAGACTAGCCTGTGGTGGAAAATCCAAGACAAAGGCTTTGAACATTTCTTGCAGCAACTGCGCCGGAGTGGTCAACATACTTGCTCTAGTACGAGCAACAATTTGATCTCTATCAGATCGACGGGCATAAAAATCGGCGAGCGTGCTTTTGCCGCTACCATCAGCACCAATAAGCGCTATGATATCGCCGCTTTCTCTGGACAATAACTGCAATTGGTCAAGACTTGCCCGGCGCATCCCGCCAGGAAAAAGGCTATCGAGTGGCGTATCCTTTGAGAAGGGGTTAGCCGACAGTCCTAACTCTGTTAATGTCTCACTTATTGTTGACACAAATGCTCTTTCGCCTCCAAGGTTTGCTCTAGCAAACTGGCATCAAAATCACTTTCTATCACGGTGTGACCAAACTCGCGCATCAGCACAAAACGAACACGTCCACCCTGCACCTTTTTATCAAAGGACATCAGTTTTCGAAAGTCCTTTGCGGTTAAATTTTCTGGCGGTACGACAGGCAAACCAGCTCTAGCGATTAGGGCTTTTGCTCTAGCGGCCTCTGGCCAACTAATATAGCCCAATCGTGCAGACAGGTCTGCAGCCATGACCATGCCAGTAGCAACCGCCTCACCATGCAACCACACTCCGTAGCCCATGCCGTTTTCAATGGCGTGACCAAAAGTATGCCCCAAATTGAGCAGAGCCCGTACGCCCCCTTCCTTTTCGTCGGCGGCGACGATTCGCGCCTTATCGCTACAGCTTACTCGCACTGCCTCTGCGAGCAAATCTTTATCACCAGCTAAGAGCGCAGCCATGTTCTCTTCGAGCCACTCGAAAAACACAAGATTATCGATCAAGCCATATTTGATGACCTCTGCCAAGCCCGCCTGCAGCTCTCGCTTAGGCAAACTGGCAAGCACATCCGTATCCGCTAAAACGCATTGCGGCTGATAAAAGGCCCCAATCATATTCTTGCCAAGCGGGTGATTGACGCCTGTTTTTCCACCGACCGATGAATCCACCTGCGACAATAACGTTGTAGGGATTTGAATAAAATTCACACCGCGCTGATAGGTTGCCGCGGCGAAGCCAGTGATATCTCCGATCACCCCTCCCCCCAGAGCAATCAGGGTAGTACTTCTTTCATGGCGCTGTTCCAGTAATTGATCGTAGATCAGCGTCAATGTCTCCAAGGTCTTCGTGTGCTCGCCATCTGGCAGCACAATCACATCGCACTCAACGTCAGTTAAGCTAGCCTGCACTTGCTCTAAATAAAGTGGCGCGACCACTTCGTTGGTCACAATGAGGGCCCGCTTGCCTTTGATGTACGGGTGCAATAACTGTTTTTGGCCTAGCAAACCTGTCCCAATAAATATGGGATACGAACGCTCCCCTAAGTCTAGCTCCAAGCTGATCATTTACTTTTCCTGTCTAGTGACAATAGCAACCTTGTGGCGCCTTGCATTTTCTAACTACTTTGATCCGTAGGTTTAGTTGGCTCTGTAAGTGGCGCCAGTTTAGCTCCCTCAGACGGATGACTCCCATGAAATGCCTCTAGTTGACGCGCTATCTCTTGACTAACTGAGCGTGGGCTTCGACGACTGGTATCAACAATGATGTGCGCCGTCTCACGATACAAAGGTTCACGAATCTTAAATAGCTCTTTTATCTTCGCCATTGGATTCTCTGTTTGCAGAAGCGGCCGATTTTTGTCTTTGCAGGTGCGCTCTAGCTGTTGGTTTATCGTGGCACGCAGATACACGACCACACCTCGAGAGCGAAGAAACTCGCGTGATTGCTCATTGAGAATTGCGCCACCGCCAGTGGCCAGAATAATGCTTTGTCGCTGCGTGAGTGTGTCGATCATTCGCGCTTCGCGGATGCGGAAGCCCTTTTCGCCTTCCACATCGAATATCCAAGGGATATCGGCGCCAGTGACGAATTCGATTTCACGATCAGAATCAAAAAAAGGCATGTTGAGCTGACTAGCCAATAAGCGACCGATGGTGCTTTTCCCAACACCCATTGGTCCTACTAGAAATACATTGCTTGGCTCGCGCATGTCGATCAATTCCTTGCTACCGCCGCCGTTGCTAGAAAATCACAGCGGCAAGGGCAATTAAAAGAGCGACATTGTAACCTTGCACGGCGTGCAAAATCACTGTTGAAACACCTAAGAAACACAGCTTTAGCGTGCGTTAATCTCTGCGATGATCCGAGGAGTAATGAAAATCAGCAATTCAGTGCGCCGATTGCTGTTATTAGTACGCTTAAACAAGCGCCCTACATAAGGAATATCGCCCAACAAGGGGGTTTTGGTCTCGGTTGTGGTCGTCTCTTCTCGGAACACCCCCCCAAGGACAATCGTGTCACCATTCTCCACTAGCACACTGGTGTTGATTGCATTCGTATTGATAGCAGGCACACTGCCTGTGCCTGCCGCAACGGAGTCTTGATGGATATCCAACTGCATGATGATACGGCCATCAGGGGTAATCTGTGGAGTGACTTCCAATGACAATACCGCGTCAACAAACTCCGTGGTGGACCCTCCTGCAGTGCCACCCGCCTGAGCTTGATAAGGGATGCGCACCCCAGACTCGATGGTAGCCGTGACTTTGTCTTGGGTGGTGACTTTCGGTCTGGCAATCACCTCGCCATTCCCGCTACTCTCTAGTGCCGAGAGCTCCAACTCGATCAAACCGCTATTGCCAGCAAAACCAATAGAGAAAGACGACGCATTTTCGCTTTCAACACCCAAGTCTACAGACAAGGCGTCCGGGAATGAGACGGACCCTGTTGGGATTGGCACCGATGCAATCGCCTGCGCAACAATAGCCCCAATCAAACTTGGATCAGTGCCGTCTTGCAACGCCTGCACCCTCGCAGACTCACCGGCGGCATAAGCCTCTTGTATCGCAGCGCTCTGCGCGACACGATTGTTCTGTTGCTCCAACGTGGCCGCTTGACTTCCGCCATAACGGAACCCATCACTAGAGTCATTGCGGCCAGCACCGCCCCAGCGCACCCCAAGGTCACGGCCAAAATCCGTCGTGACATTGACAATACGCGCCTCGATTAATACCTGTCTGACTGGCACATCCAACTTGCTGAGCAGCTCTCGCACTTCTTCGAGCTTCTCGGCAACATCGCGAATAATGATGATATTAGTTCTTGAGTCGACAGTTGCCGTTCCGCGACTAGACAAAACACCGCTGGCACCACTCTCTGGTGCGACCCCTGCCGCTGGATCGGCAGGGTCTGCTGCTGCGCCGCCCACAGGAGAGCCAGTAGAAGAACCCGTTAACAGGGTCAGGATATTGCCGGCATCGGCATAGTTGACTTGCACATATTCGGTTTGCAATGGCGCCAGAGCCTGCGCTTGCCGACTGGCATCCAAGGCCTGTTGTTCCTGGGTGGCAATCTCGTTTGCGGGGGCGACATATAAGACGTTACCCACCAAGCGCTTATCTAAATTGCGTGACTGTAAGACCAAGTTCAATGCTTGATCCCATGGCACGTCTTGCAATTGCAGCGTGATATTGCCAGAGATTGCGTCGCTCGCCACGAGGTTTAGATCGTTCTCTTCCGCCAAGAGTTGCAGAACGGAGCGCACATCGATGTTCTGAAAACTCAAAGAGACTAAGTTACCGGAGAATGCTGAGGCAGGATCGGCACTGGCCGAGGCGGTACCCGGAGGCGTCACGCTGATTGTATATTGGCGTCCTTGTTGGTAGGCCACGTATTCGTATTGCCCATTCAAATCGACAGCGATAGTCGCATTGCCACGCTGCGGATAGACATCTACTGTATTAACCGGAGTGGAAAAATCTGTGACATCGTAACGTCGATTCAAGCGTTCAGGAACATCTGTACCATTAAACTCTAGGTAAACGCGGCTCCCAATTTGCTCGACATTTCCAAGGACACTGGCGTCGCTAAGGCTAATCACTATCTGCCCTTCTCCTGGCTCACTGCCGCGCCGAAAGCTCACGTCGACCAAAGCGGGCCCTTGCGCATTGGCAGTAGGCGCGGCCGTCGCCTGGGGTGTCGCAGGCGCGGAAGCCACGCTCCGATTGTCGCTACCCAACTGGACAATAAGGGTATTGCCTTCGATACGAGTCTGATAATCCACCGCATGCAGCAAATTAAACACCAGCCTCGTACGGTCACTGGTTTCCAATACCATCAAACTATTGGCATTGTTCGAGTCGATCTCAAAGCGCCGCTCGCCCAATAGACTTTGCACATTACTCAGGTCTATGGAAATGCGAGCGGGATCTACTTGCGCAAACCCAGTTGGCTCTGGCGGGCGTTGATTAAACTCCAGTCGCACTTCAATGCTGTCGCCAGGCAAATTCGCGAAACCAATGCTATTGAGATTTATGGCTTCCTGAGCCATAGCTGAGTGCCATGCTCCTAAAACAAGCAGAAACGGCAGACAGCATTTCCAGAGCCTAGTTGTTATGGCTTTTCTGGTTGCCGAAGTCATCGTTACTGTAACCATCATCGTCTCACCTGTATTAGCAGCTTATGACTCGCTGCAATTTAACTCTACTCGTAGGCCAGCGCGAATCGCGCAAAATTGCCACTTTATCGTTGTATCGTAATTGTTCGAGGGCGCTCTACCCAACCACCGTCACCCGAAGGCACTATTTCTGTTAACTCAATTTCAGTCGACGTCACGCTAGCAACCCGTCCATGATTGCGCCCCATGTACTGCCCAACCCCTACTCTATGAATCTTACCGACCTCGTCCTGCACCAATGCGATAGTCGTATTGCCGCGTGTAATCATTCCCACCATTGCCAGATTGCTCAATGCAAACACCTCGAGAGCTTGCGGTGTACGGTCGAAATCAGGCTGCACTTGCGTCGCCGGCTCTTGGGCCACATTGGTCCCGGCCATGATCGGCACATCGAAAGGACTGCGCATAGACGCGGCACTATAGGTAAATGCTTCGTAGGGTAAAAACTGCGGCATAGGTTCTACTGGGCCACCTGGCCGCAACGACACCTCAACAATGTATTGCTGTAAGTCGTTCATATCACTATTGCCAGAACACGCCGCAAGTAAACTGCTCAACATTATGGCTAAATATGACTTATTCAGAGGCTTGCGCATCAATCTCGCCCTCCGTTCTATAGCGATAGGTCTTCGCCGTGATAGTCATCTGCAAAGCACTGCGGTTATTAACAGGAATAATCGAAAAATCATGCAAGGTTACAATTCGCGGCAGGCTCGCGACGCCACTGACAAAGGTGCCAAAGTCATGATAATTGCCTAACACTTCTACAAGGATTGGCTGCTCGATATAAAACTCTTGCGCCACTTCAGAGTCGAGTTCGATTCGAGAAAAAGCAAGGCTGCTGCCTAAGCCTGTTTCAGTAATATCATCGACCAAATCTGGCACTTCTGTTTGGCTAGGTAGCTGCCGTAGCAATTCCGAGAACGCCTCTTCCATTTGCACCGTCTGTTCTTTGTATTCTTCTAGATTTGCGGCCATAACGGCCTTCTGCTCAAACTCAACACGCAACGTCGTTTCTTCATCCTGCCAGCGTGTTAACTCCGCCTGCAAATTGCGAATATCGAACCAGAAACCGGCGCCAACACACACCACAAATAACGCTAAGGCGATAATGATTTTGACCACACCTGGCCAGACACCGATTGACTCAATATCGCTGAGGTTATTCCAATCGAAATTTTGTAGTTCTTTGCGCAGCTCACTTAGGGACATTACTGCTCCTCCGTGCGATTGGGCTCTTGCAAGAACAATGTCAAAGTAAAGGCATTGGCGGCACGTTGATCAGAGTTAGCGTCAGCACTAGCCGCCGAGATTTGTTGCAAACTGGGATTCACAAACCACTGCGAATCATCGATGCGGCGCATCAGTTCCGATACTTTATTGTTCGACTCTGCAATGCCTTCTATCTCTAATCGTTCGCCATTGCGCTCTAACGTATTGAAATACACACCCGTTGGCAGCGCTTTCACAAACTCATCGAAGATGCGAACGATCCCTGGCCGCGAGCCCTGCAAATCCTGAATGACTTCCATGCGCGAATTGATTTGTTCTTTCTGCTCTTTTAGCTCGTTGATCTCAGCAATCCGAGCATCCAAGATCAACACCTCTCGACGCAGGAATTCGTTACGCCCTTGCTGATAGCGGATATCTCCACGAAAATTTCTATCGATTAAGAACACGATGCCAGCGGCAATCACTACGACGCCCATGAGTAGAACGAAGAATTCGCGTTTACGCTCTTCGCGAAGCTGTTCGCGCCATGGTAATAAATTTATTCTCGCCATTAGTACTTTCCTCTCATGGCGAGACCGCAGGCAATCATCAAGGCTGGAGCATCGTTTGTCAGCATAGTCTTATTAACTTTACTGCCGAAAGACAAGTTGAGAAATGGGTTCCCAACGATGGCTGGGGTAGCAATTTGTTCGCGCACCAAGTCACTTAGCCCCTCGATTGCCGCCACCCCACCGACAAGCACAATTTGATCAACATCGTTGTACTGGCTAGAGGAGAAAAAAAACTGCAAGGAGCGACTAATTTGTTGCACCACGGCGTCCTTAAATGGCGCCAAAATCTCTTGTTCGAACTCTTCAGGCAAGGTAGCGCGCCTAATTCCTGCTTCGGCTTCCAATGCGGATAGACCAAACCGGCGCTGCACCTCTTCGACTAACTGCCGACCACCAAACAATTGCTCACGAGTATAAATCGTCTTGCCATTGAGCAGCACGTGCAAGGTCGTGACTGTTGCACCGACATCTAAAATAGCCACTGTTTGCGGATCTATCGTCGAAAGCTGATCCTGCAAGAGATCATAAGCCCGCTCCATCGCATAAGCTTCGATATCGACTACCTGCGCTTTCAGGCCACCAGCCTCTAAAGCGCCAACGCGAGACTCCACGTTCTCTTTTCGACAAGCCGCTAGTAGCACATCCACAAAATCAGAGTTTGGGTCAGCGGATTCTTGGCGCTCAAAGTCGATAGCGACTTCGCTAAGGGGGTAGGGGATATATTGATCAGCCTCAACAATGATTTGGTTCTCCATCTCAGAGTCAGACAGCGCCGCATTCATTTCGATAATCTTCGTAATCACCGCAGAGCCAGCCACCGCGACTGCCGCCTCCTTGGTGCTGGGCTTGAGCATCGAGACGGCTTGGCTAATACATTCGCCCACCGCATCGATATCACTAATATTTTTCTCTACCACGGCATTTGCTGGAAGTGGCCGTATCACATAATTTTCGATGCGGTATTTGCCATTATTTAAACTGAGCTCAAGCAGCTTCACGGCAGTGGAACTTATATCCACACCGAGCAGTGTTTTCGATTTCCGACTCAACAATTCCAGCACATTTATGTT
Source organism: uncultured Pseudomonadales bacterium (assembly GCA_947259995.1). Classification (GTDB taxonomy): domain Bacteria; phylum Pseudomonadota; class Gammaproteobacteria; order Pseudomonadales; family Pseudohongiellaceae; genus UBA5078. The sequence continues at coordinate 774,657 of CAMYOK010000002.1, forward strand.
CCGCGTTTAGTTCTCAATTTTAATATCGGCATTCTTAGCCAAAACACCAGTTAAAACCGCTGTTTCGCCTCAGGCATTTCCATTAAATTGAGGTTCGCTCCCAGCTAGCGGTGCTGCAATTTATTGCAACTCCTATCCGTGCATTGGAGTATAGATTCGAATGTTGAAATTGGCCGCAAAGATAAGCGATCTTTCAACATCAGCATATCAAAACAAAATTATATATAATTTTCAATAGATTATATAAGGTTTTCAATAAATAACTTTATGTTGATAACTGCATCAATAAACCCTGCGACTTGTTGAACTAGCTCACAATTCCCGCAATTTTCCAAACACTGCGTACAGCACTGAGCACAGCCGTAAGCTACCCCCTGAAAAAACCACTATCCTATTGTTTTAAATAAACTAAAATCATCATCAAGAACAGCGAACAAAAACCATAGAAGGCATTAGATGTGCAAGATTACACCGTTCTAATCCCGACAATTTCACTCAAGATTAATCGACTTAGAGGGTATATAATGCTTGCTCTAAGGACAGTTTATGTCGTGTTTTGCGTAACATAAGGCATTCTTTTACGGTCTTAAGCTGAATAATACGACAAACCCCTAGCATAGAAGCGTGGCAACCCTTACGTGAACAAAAGCCTTAAAAAAGTATTCAGAATTACATTCTGGTTCGGAATTTTCTGCATGAGCGGCGCTGTGATGGTGGCGGCGGCGGCCTTTCTATACCTTTCGCCCCAGCTTCCTTCGGCCGAGTCCTACCGGTACGTGCAGCTCGAAACTCCCCTGCGCATCCTTACTGCCGACAAAAAACTCATAGATGAGATCGGCATACGCCGCGACCCAATCCCTTACGAGTCGATCCCCCCCATGATGCTCAATGCCGTCATTGCTAGCGAGGACCCTCGTTTCTATTCGCATCCAGGCGTGGATATTCGCGGGCTTTTACGAGGTTTCTATGGTTTTGTGCGTGGCATCAACCTGGGCGGCGGCAGCACAATCACAATGCAGCTCGCCAACAACATCTCTTTCGACGATGACAATGTCTATGAGCGCAAATTAAAAGAGATCCCCTTTGCTCTGCGCATACAAAGAGAGTTGAGCAAAGAAGAGATCATTACTCTGTACCTAAATCTCATCTACTTCGGCGCGGGTGCCGACGGCATCAATGCCGCCGCCTATGCCTATTATGGAAAGCCAATATGGGAGCTCGACATTCATCATTTTGCGATGCTGACCTCCGTGCTGCCTTGCCCATCGCCTTGCAACCCTATCGCCAATCCGCGCCGAGCAGAAACACGTCGCAATGTTGTTCTGACGAAGATGTACGAACAAGGCATGATTACGCGCACGCAGTACCAAAGCGCGATCAACACTCCTGACGATGCCCGTCGCCACAGCCGTCGCATCGAAGTGAGCGCTCCCTACGTTGCCGAAATGATTCGCCAAGAGCTGTACCGAGATTACGGTGAAGACATCTACCGAAAAGGCTTTGAGGTCACGACGACTATCCTCAGCGAAAACCAGATCGCAGTGCGCAGTGCGCTCACCAATGGTTTAGAGAACTTCTATGACAAACGTCATGGCTATCGGGGCATCGAAGGGCATGTGAACACTCCCACCGACACAGACCCTTTGCCTTTTTACCTTGAGGCACTAGAGGAGTACTCCACCTCGGGCAACCAAGTGCCCGCAGTGGTCAGTGCGGTGCACGAACAGAGCATTCAGGTCGTGCGCCCCGACGGCAACTTCCTCACAATCAATTGGGATGGCTTGCGCTGGGCCGCCCCTTTCGTTGATCGCGGCAACGCTTGGCCGAGACCGCAGAACGCGGCAGAGATCGTCAAGGTTGGTGACATCGTGCGCATCAAACAGGAAGACAGTGAGACTTGGGCCCTAGGACAGATTCCTGAACTTCAGGGCGCTATCGTGTCCGTGTCACCGCACAATGGCGACATCCTCGCGCTCACTGGTGGCTACGACTTCAACGTCAGCCAAGTGAACCGCGCAACCACGCCACGACCACCCGGCTCAGGCTTCAAACCATTCCTGTATGGCACTGCGCTAGAGAATGGCTATACGCCCGCCGACACTATTAACGACGCACCTTTTGCGCGTGGCGATTATCGGCCTAGGAATTTCGAAAATAATTTCATTGGCCCGGTGACCTTACGCAATGCGCTCGCCACATCTCGCAATATTCCAGCGGTGCGACTCTACGATCAACTCGGCTCAGAACTAGTCCTCCCTTTCGCCAAGCGCTTTGGTTTTCAAACCGAAAACTTCCCTCGCAACGATCTCACCATCGCGCTAGGCAGCCAAGATGTGCAACCTATTGAGATGGCCATTGCGTTTGCCACCATCGCCAACGGCGGGCAAAAAGTGGAACCAACATTGATCAAAGAAATAAAGACTGTTGATGGCCTAGTCCCGCTACCGGTGCAAGCAGTTGCTTGCGGTGACGATTGTGAGAATTTAGCGTTCAACGAGATGCCGGCACCACAGATCGTAGATCCGCGGATTACCTACATCATGGCGAGCATGATGCGCTCGGTGATAGAAGAGGGGAGCGGCCGGCGTGTTAATCGCGAGATGAGTCGCAAAGACTTGATGGGCAAGACTGGCACGACCAACGGCCCAGCAGAACTTTGGTTCACAGGCTTTAACCGCGACGTCTCCACTAGCGTTTTCGTTGGCTTCGATCAGCCACAACCGATGGGCGAGAATGAGCAAGGCGCCACTGTGCCCGTGCCCATTTGGATCGATTATATGAGTGCCGTTCTTGACGGCAAACCGGAGAGCATGCTCGAACGCCCCGATGGCCTCGTCGATCGCTTAGTCGACAAGCAAACCGGAAAGGTCGCCCGGCCCGGACAAGCCAATACAATGTTCGAGCTATTCATGCAGGAAAACGCCCCTACTGAGACGGATACTCGACATCCAAGCACGCTTCAAGAGTCTGACGAAGCCCCGTCAATCGAAACGATTTTTTAGGAATTTCAGGCACGAGAAAAAGGCGTTAGAGTATTCTCTAACGCCTTTACATTCAGTCTGAGCAGTTTGCTATTAAACTGAGCGAGTACCGAAACGCTTCTTGAAGCGATCTACACGGCCACCACTGTCAAGAATCTTCTGCTTGCCAGTATAGAAAGGGTGGCAATCTGAACATACGTCCAAAAGAATATCTTTGCCCAGCGTAGAGCGAGTCTTCAGCACATTGCCGCAACTACAAGTTGCAGTCATTTCTACGTAGTTTGGGTGAATATCGGGTTTCATTATCCTGCCTCATCAATAGGTTTTCACTGGGTTCGCCACACCGGGTTAGCAACTTAATACCCTGCACTGCCAGCGAAACGGGCTCGCATTCTACCAAACAGTGCTAGTTTCGCAAGTAGGAGTCACTAATATTTCACTAACTAGCTTAGATATTGGGGCAGCGGTACCAATAAACAACACAGCTTAGCTTGCTGGCTGATCGGCCTCGATGCGCTTATGGTTCTTCACCACTTCGCGCATGATTTGCTCCAGTATCTCTGCAACAAGGTCAGGGTTTACAGCATGTTTTTCGCATACAGCTCTAATGTCGGCTAGCTTTCGACTCTCTCGCTCAGGGTCGAGGGCTTCCAGCTTGTGTGCCGCCTTTAACTCGCCCACTCGCTGAGTCAACGCAAAACGATTTGCTAGCAATAACACCAAGCCCATGTCGATCCGGTCTATTTGTTCTCGGACCTTAAGGAGTTCCTCTGGGACTGCTTGCGTGCTCATGCTCATGACTCCATCTGTGACAGCAAAGGTTTGTCGAGGCGGCGAGTATAAACCAAAACCCCCACACTGGCACAGAAGGAGTGTAGCGGATCGCTTGTCACCCGCCTCCCAAACCCTTTACCATGATCGCGCTACCAGCCTCGATCGCGCACAATCCTAAAAGACAATTCGTTTATATGCCAAAGCAAAAGCAGAGCACTGAACAATCACCCCAAACGGTGATTCTTAGATTAGCGGTGCCCTCTCCCTTGCGTCGCTTCTTCGACTATCTGCCGCCTAAAGACCTTCCAACACAGGCACTCACAGCAATACAACCTGGCACCCGCGTACGCGTACCGTTTGGCCCTCGAGCATTAGTTGCCGTGGTCGTATCCGTGGAGTCGCACACCGATGTCCCTCGCGCAAAACTGCGCGCGGCCCATGAAGTTCTTGACGCTACCCCTCTCATCCCCAAGGCCCTACTGAGTGTGTTCCTGTGGGCAGCGACATATTATCAACACCCGCCAGGCGATGTTTTTCAAAACATGCTGCCAACGCTGCTGCGTCAAGGTCGACCAGCAAAGCGCCCAGGCAACAAAGTGTGGCAACTCAGCGAAACCGGCAAAGCATTGGAAGAGGGGGACCTGCGCCGCGCTCCTAGGCAACGCGAGATCGTCGCCTTTTTGAAAGAGCATGAAGCACTCGATAAATCTGCCGTAACCGAGCTCGACATTTCGGCAAGCGCTCTTATTGCCTTGCAGGCCAATGGTTTTATCGTGATGCAAGAGCGCGAAGTAAAGGCTAGCGCCTCCCACGATGCCGTCCATTCAAGCCAACAAGCATTGCAATTGAATGCGGAACAAAGTGCCGCCGTAGAGTCAATTGAGCAGTCTCTCGAAGGCTTCACCTGCCACTTGCTAGATGGCGTCACAGGCAGCGGTAAAACAGAAGTATATTTACAGGTAATTGCGCAAGTCTTGGCGCAGTCTCGACAAGCATTAGTGCTCGTGCCCGAAATCAGCTTGACTCCGCAAACCATTGCCCGATTTAAGCAGCGTTTTAAGTGCCGGATCGCCGTTTTACATTCTGGCCTTACAGATACCGAGCGCATGCAAGCTTGGCTGGAAGCGCGCGACGGCATCGCGCAGATCGTTATTGGTACCCGTTCGGCCCTATTCACCCCCTTAGCGAAGCCGGGCATTATTATTCTCGATGAAGAGCACGACAGCTCATTTAAGCAGGGAGAAGGCTTTCGCTACTCCGCTCGCGATTTAGGCATTGTCCGTGCGCAACAAGAGCAAACCCCCATCGTGCTAGGCTCTGCCACCCCGAGCTTAGAGTCTTTGCATAACGCCCTTAGCGGTCGCTATACGCATTTGCGCCTTCGCCAACGCGCCGGGTTTGCAACACCGCCAGCATTAAAGCTCCTTGATACGACCCATGAGGTTCTGCAAGAAGGGTTCTCCGAAACACTGCTATTGCAAATACGCGAACACGTGGCGCGCGGACAACAAGTTCTCGTGTTCATTAACCGCCGCGGCTTCGCGCCGACCTTGCAATGCGGTGACTGTGGCTGGACCGCAGAGTGCAATCGCTGCGATGCCCGCATGACACTGCACCGAAGTACGCCTCACCTGCGCTGCCATCACTGCGACACTAGGCGTCCTGTCGACTATTATTGCCCCCTGTGTAAATCCAAGAACTTGCACCCTATTGGCTTGGGCACAGAGCGCAGCGAAGCATTTCTTGCTCAGCAATTCCCCGACACACGCGTACTGCGCGTAGACCGTGACACAACTCGACGCAAAAACGAGCTCGACGCGCTTCTCAACGAGGTGCACCAAGGCAAACCCTGCATACTCATTGGCACACAAATGCTTGCCAAAGGGCATCACTTCCCATGCGTCACGCTCGTCGCCGTTCTAGATGCAGACGCGGGGCTATTTAGCGCCGATTTTCGCGGACAAGAACACACGGCACAATTATTAATGCAAGTCGCTGGACGCTCTGGCCGTGCCGGTACTGCAGGCGAGGTCCTCATCCAAACGCGCCACGCCAGCCATGAAACTCTCAACAGTTTAGTCAATGAAGACTATGGGCATTTCGCGCGGCACTTATTACAAGAGCGCCACGCCACCCAAATGCCGCCTTTCAGTCATCTCGCGCTATTTCGAGCCGAAGCACTCGACCCTCTCGCCCCTGAGACCTTTTTATCCATGGTGCAGAAAATGGCCAATAAAATTGTTCACGACAATAGCATCCAAGGCGTCACGCTCATGGGCCCGCTACCCGCCCCAATGGAGAAGCGCAATGGCAAGTTCCGCTCGCAATTGCTGCTACAAAGCACTGCTCGGCCAAGACTACAGCAACTTCTTAGCCTCCTGTGCCCGCAGCTAGAGGCGAGCAAAGAGGCCCGCAATGCGCGTTGGTCGATCGATGTCGACCCGCAAGACATGATCTAAGACCGGCAGCTGCATCAATAACAGTGGTTGAAGCATGTGTTTATCTGGATAATAACGGCACCCAAACGGGGCATGCGCAAGCATTGCCACAACTAGATCGAAGCAAGCATAGGCAGACCATGGCACACGATTTCGCCAAAACAAGAAACAAGAATCGCGCAGAAGCGGCACCTCCTCCGCCACCACAGCCCAATAAAGGGATGTTAATGACCGGAATGCTTACTGGGCTGGTGCTTGGCTTCTTTGCGTCATTTTTAATTTATTTATCAGGGATACTGCCACCAGTCACTAATAGCGATCCGCAAGCAGATGCCGACAATGCCGCAGAGGTCTTGGCGGCGCAACAGCGTCGCAATGACGAGCTCGAACTAGCCGCTGAGCGTTTGCAACTGGAGTTCTACAAAGAGCTTCCCAACTACGAGGTTATAGTCGACAACATGCCTAATACGGCCGCCGCTGACACACGGCCTGCAAGCACAGCGACGCCCAATACGACTGCCCCTGCCCCCACACAAGCCCCTGCAAGCGCAGCACAAGGGCAAGGCAGCTATATGATCCAGGCAGGCGCATTCCAACAAGAGAGCTCAGCACAAGCGCAGAGCGCAAGGCTCACGGCACTGGGTTTAGAAGCGCGGATCAAGAAAGAAGCCCTATTAGGCAAAACCTTATTCCTTGTGCAGGCCGGGCCGTATAGCACGCGCGACCAAGTCACACAGGCAGAGCGCTTATTACGCAGCGCAAGCATCGACAGCATCCGCATCGGCTTGAGCCAATAGCGAGTAAGTCGCCCTCGATGCAACCTTGAAAACGCACTGCGTTTTCCCCATATCCCTAGGCATCAGGGTGAAACCTACAATCATCATCGACAACAGCACACCTCGATCTTCGTGCTGCAGGAGCAATAGTTTGGAACAATATCGCGGCACAACCATCGTCTCAGTGCGACGCGGCAACAAAGTCGTTATCGGCGGGGATGGACAAGTCTCGCAAGGCAACACCGTCATGAAGGGCAATGCCCGTAAAGTGCGCCGGCTTTATAAAGATCAAGTCATCGCAGGTTTCGCAGGCGGCACGGCTGATGCATTCACCCTGTTTGAACGCTTCGAAGAACAGTTAGAGAAGCACCACGGCAAACTCGTACGCTCAGCAGTGGAACTCGCTAAGCTTTGGCGCACCGATCGTGCCTTACGTCGTCTTGAGGCCTTGCTCATCGTAGCCGACAAAGAGGCCTCGCTGATTATCACGGGCAATGGCGATGTGATCGAACCAGAAGACTCGCTCATGGCTATCGGTTCTGGTGGCTCATTTGCGCTTTCTGCAGCGCGTGCTTTATACAGACACACCGAGCTTGATGCCCACAGCATCGTGTCGCATTCACTTGGCATCGCTGCCGACATCTGTGTTTATACCAATCAGAATCATACGATCGAAACACTCGAATTTTAGAACCTCTGTGACCAAACCAGAGCATTGAACTTATGCTTGGGGTGCAGCGTTTTTTGCATTCCAAACCCAATTAGGAACCGCATCATGACTAGCATGACTCCGCGAGAAATCGCCTCCGAACTCGATAGATTCATTGTCGGACAAAATGCCGCCAAACGCGCTGTCGCCATTGCTTTACGCAACCGCTGGCGACGCATGCAATTGCCGGAAAGTTTTCGCCAAGAAGTCACACCGAAGAATATCCTAATGATCGGGCCAACTGGCGTCGGCAAAACAGAGATCGCCAGACGCCTCGCCAAACTTGCCAACGCCCCCTTCATTAAGGTCGAGGCGACTAAGTTCACAGAGGTAGGCTATGTGGGGCGCGACGTTGACTCGATCATTCGCGACCTAGTTGATGTCGCTGTGAAGATGTTGCGTGAAGAACAGATTCGCAAAGTAGAGCCGTTTGCAGAAAATGCGGCGGAAGACCGTATTCTCGACGCCCTACTCCCTCCTGCTCGAGGCATGGAAGGAGAGGAGCTTGCCGAAAAAACAGACAGCAGCACCCGACAAATTTTCCGCAAAAAACTGCGCGAAGGCGATCTCGACGAAAAAGAGATCGAAGTCAAAGTGACTGAGAACGCTGCAGGCGTTGAGATCATGGCACCACCTGGCTTAGAAGAGATGACCAGCCAGCTTAAAAGCATGTTTTCCAATATGAATTCGGGGAAAAAGAAGACCCGACGCCTTAATGTCAAAGACGCGTTCAAACTCCTCAAAGAAGAGGAAGCAGCGAAACTAGTTAATGAAGATGACATTCGCACACAAGCCATCTCTGTAACAGAACAGACAGGCATTGTGTTCTTAGATGAAATCGACAAAGTCACCGTTCGCAATGACAGCGGAAGTAGCGGCGTGTCACGCGAGGGTGTGCAACGCGACTTACTCCCCTTAATCGAAGGCTCCACAATCACCACTAAATATGGCAGCGTCAAGACCGATCATATTCTATTCATTGCATCTGGCGCCTTTCATCTTTCCAAGCCTTCAGATTTAATCCCTGAACTGCAAGGCAGATTGCCCATCCGTGTTGAACTCGAAGCCTTAACGGCCAACGATTTCGAACGCATACTTGCAGAGCCTAGCTGTTCACTCACAGAGCAATACCAATCATTGCTCGGCACTGAGGGCTTAACGGTTAGATTCTCTCAGGATGGCATCGCTAAGATCGCAGAGATTGCTTTCCAGGTGAATGAACGCACAGAGAACATCGGCGCGCGACGATTGCATACAGTAATGGAGCGATTGCTAGAAGAAGTCTCGTTCACTGCCTCGGATGTCAGCGTTGGTGACGAGAAGGAGTTAGTCATCGATGCAGAGTACGTTGAATCACAACTCAACGATCTCGCAAGAGATGAAGATTTAAGCCGCTTCATTCTTTAACGCCACAATTGCATCAGGACTCAGCAAACGATGAGTATTCCTAGCGCTGTAAAACTGCATCGCCGATCCGCCATATTGGAACTCCAGTATGGCGACGGCGAGCAGTATCAATTGCCGGCCGAACTGTTGCGCGTCTACTCCCCCTCTGCAGAGGTGAGAGGTCATGGCAAAGGCCAAGCTGTGCTGCAAACCGGCAAGCGAGATGTAGGGCTACTAAAAGTTGAACCCATTGGCCACTATGCCATTAAACTTACCTTCGACGATGGTCACGACTCAGGCATTTATAGTTGGGATTATCTCTACCAGCTCTGCCTGGAAAAAGACACGCGTTGGCAGTCTTATCTCAACGATTTAGCCAATGCCGGCGCCAGTCGCGACCCTAATGAGCGCAACGCCGCATTGTCAGACTCGGTACAAGTGATTAACATACAGCCGCTATCAAAGCCTAAAAGCTGATCAGCCCTGCAAGTGTTCATGGCACCTGCGGTCATTTAATAGCCCTTTTTTTGGGGAAAGCAGGATTCGTCTATGCCCGAGAACAAAAACCCTCATGGGGACTCCGACTCGCAAACTACGCATTTCGGATATGAACAAGTCCCAGTGCAGGAAAAAGCCAAGCGAGTAGGCCAAGTGTTTCACTCCGTAGCGAGTAAATACGATGTCATGAACGATCTCATGTCCTTGGGCAGCCATCGCTTAGTCAAACGCTTCACCGTAGAGCTGAGTGGCGTCCGCTCTGGTCAAAAAGTGCTCGACTTGGCTGGCGGGACAGGCGACTTCACGATTCGTTTTTCCTCCCTAGTTGGCAAAACCGGACAAGTGGTCTTGGCTGACATCAATGCCTCAATGCTACAAGTGGGTCGTGATCGCCTTATCGACAAAGGCATTACAGACAATGTGCTCTATAGCCAAGTCAATGCCGAGCAGCTCCCCTTCGCACCTGGCACTTTCGACTGCGTGTGCATCGCTTACGGGCTGCGCAACGTCACCGACAAAGAAGCCGCGCTGCGCTCAATGTACTCCGTCCTAAAGCCTGGGGGCCGCGTCATCGTGCTGGAGTTCTCCAAGCCTCGCAATGATTTAGTCAGCAAAGCCTATGATGGCTACTCAGCCTTGTGGCCAATTGTCGGGAAGCTCGTCACTGGCGATGCCGACAGTTATCGCTACCTTGTTGAGTCGATTCGCATGCATCCCGATCAAGAGACACTGAAGTCCATGATGGAAGATGCCGGATTCACAGACTGCCGCTATCACGACGTGATGGGCGGGGTATGCGCTATCCACCTTGGTTTTAAAGCCTTAGACGCCGAGTAAAACAGGGCAGCCTATGAATGCACTATTACGCTCGACGCTATGCGCACCAATAGAAGGAATCATCAATACCCTTCTCGCACAGGACCCAAGCGCTGTGGTGAAACTGCAACGCTACAGCGGCAAAGTTGTGCGCTGCGAATGCACATCACCAGTAAGTTTCGACTGCTTCTTAGTTATCGAGGACTCGCGCATTGCCTTATTAAGCTTATATGAGGGCGAAGTCGATGCCAGCCTCAGCGCCAGCGCGAGTGCATTTAGTAAAATCGCCATGAGCAGCTCACAAACCGAGGCGCTGTTCTCTCCAGATATCGCCTTGAGTGGTGACACCCACTTGATTCAGGCGCTGCACCAGATCATCGGGCAGCTAGAGATCGATTGGGAAGCACACCTAGCCGTTATTTTTGGCGATGTGGCCAGCCATCAACTGGGCAAACTTTTTACCAGCTCACAGCGCTGGGCAGCCCAGAGCAAAGAGGCCGTGCTAGACAATATCGAAGAGTATCTTCATGAAGAGGCACGGATCCTGCCCAATAAAGCCGAGCTTGCGCATTTTAATGCGCGCTTAGATGAACTTAAACTCTCACTCGATCGTATTCATGCGAGAACGGTGCGCCTGAACAAGGCCTTAGACGAAGCCTCTCTCTAGCCTGTAACGTTTGCACCTTCGGCGCCTCTAATCAGGCATAAGTGCTGTATAGGGGAACAGTGGCAAAGTGTCACAGAGCCTTGTATTCACCACAAAGAGTAGGATAATCAAACTATACCCCGTGCAAGCTCAAAAATCGGGAACGTTCAGGAGAATCTACGATGAAAACGACAGATGGCTTAAAACTCGCTTCCTCTGCTGCGGCGCTATTACTGGCCTCTGCTGCACTGTCTTCAGGCACGCAAGCTGAAGAAGTCGCAACTCCGGTCAAGGTCAGCCAATGCCACGGCATTGCAGGTGTCAGCGAAGTTGTTGGCTTTGCCAGCGGCCATGCCATGATCTCCAAGAGCTTCTGCAGCAAACTCGGCGGCAATGAGGTTGACACTCAAGAGCTGCCTGCACAGGTCCCAACCCCTGTGGGTGTGCAAGTGGCCTATTGCAACGACTTGTTCAGCTGCAACACCTTCAGCGCCTGTAAAGGCAATGGCAACGACAACTGCGCTGGGCAGAACTCCTGTCACGGCATTGGTTTTGTCGCTATCTCATCAAGCGATATGAGCATTTCGGAACAAATGTGCAGCAAGCTTGGTGGCAACCTAATCAGCGCTCTTTAAGACGCGGTTGGAGCACACCATGCTTGGCTACGGCCTAGGTCTTCGCAGCGTCCATTATGACTACGTGTTGACCCATTGGCCGACGCAAGTGGACTGGTTCGAACTGATCACCGAAAACTATCTAGCACCAGGCGGCCGTCCTCGTGCGGTAATCAGGCAAATCCGCGAACACTATCCGGTGGTACTTCATGGCCTTTCCTTCAATATTGGCACGGATGAAGAGCCCGACTGGGAATACCTACGGCAACTGCGACAACTGAGCGATGAGATACAACCCGAATGGATCTCAGATCATTTGTGCTGGACTGGCCTCGATGGCTACACATCTCACGACCTACTCCCGATTTCATACAATGCTCAAAGTCTTGAGCATTGCACTGCTAAAGTTGCACAAATCCAAGAATTTCTCGGACGTAAAATCGTCCTAGAAAACCCGTCGGTGTATATCGGGTTTCGCTCGAGCACCATGAGTGAAGCTGAATTTATCAATGCCTTGGTCAAACGCACAGGCTGCGAAGTGCTCCTCGACATTAATAATGTCTATGTATCTGCATTCAACCTTGGACTTAACCCCTATGCCATCGTCGACGCATTGAACCCCGCCTCGATCAGACAATTCCATTTGGCTGGGCACACCCACAACGGCGATCACATTATCGATACTCACGACCACCCCGTAAGCGATGATGTATGGAAGCTATATGCGCATGCCTGTAAACGCTTCGGCCCTGTGACGACCCTGTTGGAACGAGACGATGACATCCCGGAGTTTCCGGAGCTTCTGCAAGAGTTGCAGCTTGCTCGGCAACTTCAAGAACGCAGTCTTGCTGCCCTTGGCGAGCCGGAAAAAGCGTGAACTGGAAAGAGGAACAAGCGCAGTTTTGGGCCTGGATTAACCACCCACAGGACCTGAGCAAAGACGCCGAAAAAATCGCCAGCTTATTGGCCCCCCATAGGCATATCGGTCAAGCACAAGCACTGTCGATCTATAACAACGCCTACCATCAACGCTTGGTGGACGTATCCAGTGCGTTATTTCCTGTGCTTTACCATACCTTAGGGCAGGAGTTGTACACACAGCTATGGCTTAGCTATATGGCCGCCTACCCACCTAGAAATGGCCCCATCCACAGGGTTGGCGAACACTTACATACTTTTCTGAGACAACACCCTAAATTTGCCTCATTACCCGCCGCCGCAGACATAGTGCAACTTGAATCACACCTAAACTATCTCTTCGACAAAGCTGATGAGCCTGCTTACTCCCTAGCGGACCTGCAGGCACTTCCTCAGGATGACTGGGCCGCAATGCGCTGGCAGGCTAAGCAAGACTGGGCGCTGCTCTATAGCCCTTTCGACCTAGAGAAATATTGGCGTCAGATGCAAGAGTTTATCGCCCAGGAGGGTGAACCCGGCCATTCGAATTTTGCGATAGAGGCCTTGGAACAAGACTCAGCAGGACAGCCCAATTACTTAGTTCTGCGCCAAGCCCAACGCATGCATTTCCAATGGATTCGCCCAGAACTAGCCACCTTCCTGCAATGCATCGAGCAACAACAGGACTTTGCGCATATTTGCACAAGCTTAGCCGAGGCCTACCCTGCGCACGACATTCCGGCCCTCAGTTTACAGCTCTTGCTGCGCGCAATTGAGCTAGAACTTCTTTGCGCTGCGAGCGCCAAAGTAGCGCGCGAAGCCTTGTCGTAACTCATGCTTAATGCTATCTTTGCCAGCCCTTGTTACCCCAAATGTAAACTCCTGATATTTAAACAAATACTCAATAGTCTGCGTTCGCAAAGCCCCATGGCAAATTAAGGCTGAACCTGTGTCTCACATCCCTCGACTCCTAAAACTGCTTAATACTGCCGCTCGCTACGGTCTCGACCAAGTATCTGAGCAGCTACGCCCCAAGGGCCTGCCGGGATTCATGTTTCGTCTATGGAGCCTCCCCTTTCGCGCAGCTGCGACGCGTCGCCTGCCTCCAGAGACACGCCTACGGCTTGCTCTAGAAGAACTAGGCCCTATTTACATCAAGTTCGGCCAATTGCTCTCGACCAGACGCGACTTTCTCCCCCACCAACTCGCTGACGAATTGCAGTCCTTACAAGACAAAGTCCCCGGTTTCACGGCGCCGACTATTCAAGCAATCGTTGAAGAGGCTCTACAGTGCCCTTGGCAGGAAGTGTTTGCAGAGCTCGAAACCCAAGCTCTCGCCTCCGCTTCGGTAGCCCAAGTCCACAGCGCACGCCTGCTTAGTGGCGAAGAAGTTGTGGTGAAGGTCATCAGACCCGGGATCGACAAAATCATTCGCGAAGACATGCAGGTTCTGCATTGGATTGCCGCAATGATTGAAAGATTTGTACCAGACGGCAAGCGCTTGCACGCAAAAGAAGTGGTGGCCGATTACGAAAAGATCATTGTCGACGAACTCAACCTCTTGGCAGAGGGGGCAAATGCCACACAGCTACGCCGTAACTTCGAAAATTCTCCCTCGCTTTACGTGCCGAAGGTCTACTGGGAATTCAGCCGCAGCAATATGTTGGTGATGGAGCGCATCTATGGCACTCCTGTTGCCGATATTCCAGCCCTTAAAGCTCGTAATGTTAATCTGAAAAAACTTGCCGAGACGGGAGTCGAAATTTTCTTCACGCAAGTGTTCACCCACAGTTTTTTTCATGCCGATATGCATCCCGGCAATATTTTCGTGGCATTGCACAGCCCAGAGAATCCTCAATATATCGCCATAGACTGCGCCATCATCGGGTCTCTAAGCCGAGATGATCAGCAATACCTCGCCCGCAATTTGTTGGCCATTTTTAAACGCGACTACCGCAAGGTGGCCGAATTACACGTGGAGTGTGGCTGGGTTCCCAAAGATACCAAGGTGCATGAATTTGAATCCGCCATGCGCTCGGTATGCGAGCCCGTCTTTGAGAAACCTCTGAAAGACATCTCCTTTGGTTATTTACTAGTTCAGTTATTCAGCACTGCCGGCCGCTTTAACATGGAGGTTCAACCCTCTCTTGTGCTGTTGCAAAAAACGCTTCTCAATGTAGAGGGCTTGGGCCGACAGCTCTACCCCGAACTAGACCTGTGGAATACCGCGCTACCATTCCTAGAAGATTGGAATCGCCGGCGCATGCAACCCACCACTTTATTCAACGCCCTAAAAGAGAATGTACCGGATTGGATCGAGCAATTACCTTATCTGCCTGCGCTGATGATCGACGCCCTGACCCAGACTCAACAATTGAGCGCCATCAATCAAAGTATGCAAAAGCGCCTCGATGAGACCGAGCAACACAACCGCAACCGCCACAGACGAAATAAACTCGCTGCCGTCATCTTCCTTGGCATTGGAGTCGTGGGTTTATTCACGCCGCTAGCTGCCTTCGTAGAGACCGTCCCTTGGTGGAGTCTTTTAGGCTTTGCGAGCGCGGTTTACCTTTTGTGTTTTAGACGCTGACATAGCATACTAGCGCGCATGAAATTAGTAGCAGAACCAGACTTGCAAGCACCTTGGCTCAATGCCATCAAGTGGAATGAGGACGGCCTAGTTCCTGTGATCACACAGGATTATCTTAGCGGCAGGGTCCTTACCCACGCCTGGCTCAACAAAGAGGCGCTCGCATTGGCCCAAAAAGAGGGTCGAGCAGTCTATTGGTCACGCTCTAGAGCTAAATTGTGGCGTAAGGGTGAGGAATCCGGTTTTATTCAAAAACTGCATAGCACGTACTTAGACTGCGATGGAGATACTGTCTGCTTCATGGTCGAACAAATTGGCGGAATTGCTTGCCATACAGGGCGTGAAAGTTGTTTTTATCGAAAACTTGAAGATGAACAATGGCGCAGTGTTGACCCTGTGCTGAAAGACCCTAAAGCGATTTACGTAAAGTAGGCAAGCTTAAAACCTTGTGAGTTCACCACAAACGAGTTGCGAGTCACAAATGAGTGATATATTGATAGAACTTGGACGCATCCTAGAACAGCGCAAACAAGCCGATGCCTCCAGTTCCTATGTAGCTAGCCTGCACCATAAGGGGCTTAACAAGATTCTAGAAAAAGTGGGAGAAGAAGCGACGGAAACGATCATCGCGGCCAAAGATGTCGCAAGCACACAAGATCGAGAGTCGCTAGTGAAGGAAACGGCAGACCTTTGGTTTCATAGTATGGTGATGTTAAGCCATCTGGACCTTGGGCCTGAAGATGTATTAGAAGAGTTGCGTAACCGGTTCGATATCTCTGGTCTAGCCGAAAAAGCAGCACGCAAACACACAAAGTAAGAGTATAGGCTCTATCAGACACCCTTAATGGGTCGATAGCACAGCCATTTGGAGGCAGTAATGGGTTTCGGTGGAATTGGAATTTGGCAATTAATAATCATTTTGGTGATTGTCGTTATGTTGTTTGGCACAAAAAAGCTACGCAACCTCGGCTCTGACTTAGGCGGAGCGTTAAAAGGCTTTAAAAGCGCCATGAAAGACGACGAAGACAAAGACAAAGACGCGGAAGCGGAAGATGGCAGTACAGGCGAGGCAACTGTGATGAAAGCTGAAAAGTCTGAGAAGCCTGACACGAAAGATTGATGCGCCTACCGTTCGCGTATTTCACAACGTCTATCTTATTTATTCACCTGATGCCGGAAAAAACTAATGTTTGATATTGGTTTCATGGAGCTGATGCTGATCAGCATTGTGGCACTGATTGTCATTGGACCGGAGAAACTTCCCGGGGCAATCAGGACGGCAACGCTATGGATCGGCCGTGCCAAACGCAGTTTCCAGCAAGTGAAATCTGAGATCGAACGCGAAATAGACGCCGACGATATCAAACGCCAATTGCATAACGAGGCCATACTCGCCGATCTGAAAAAGGTCAAAGACAAGGCTGACGCCTTGGTTGAGAACACCAAGAACACAATTGATGATGTGAACGCGGAAGTGAATACGACTCTCAAGAAGGAAGAGGAAGAGATTAAGAGCGCCGTTGAAGACTCGCCCGAAAGCAACAAGAAGCAAGCAAACCCAACTCTTGAAACTCCGGCCGCCCCAGTGGATGACCCAGCAAGTCTCGACGACCCAGACGCAGACAAAGAGCTAACACAAGACACTGCCGACAAAGCCTCAGAGGAAACTGAAGACAACCCCAAAGAAGAAGGGCCTGCGGTCGATTTCTATAACAACCCGCCATCAGGCACAGTCAAAGTGGAAGGGGGCGGATTTCGCCCTACTAGTTCACTTGATGATGAAACAGATTCCGGACGCCGCTCATGAGCGATAAAGAAGTCAGCGAAGTAGGCTCCGACCTTAGCCTTATAGATCACCTCATTGAGTTGCGCGACCGAATTTTAAAATCGGTGCTTTCAGTCTTCGTATTATTCCTCTCGTTGTTTTACTTTTCTAACGACATCTATACGTTTGTGGCAACGCCGTTATTGAACGTCTTACCTGAAAACATGGGGATGATTGCGATAGACCCTACCTCACCATTTTTCGCCCCATTTAAGCTCACGTTTTATGTATCGCTGTTTTTAGCCGCGCCGTATATTCTATATCAGCTCTGGTCGTTCATCGCGCCAGGGCTTTATCAAAATGAAAAGGCTTTAGCGATTCCGTTGTTCGCGTCTAGCGTTATACTCTTCTATGCGGGAATCGCATTCGCCTACTACGTTCTCTTCGGTTTTGTGTTTGCATTCTTTGTTTCCGTAGCGCCCGACGGCATTCTCGTCACTCCTGACATAAACAGTTTTCTAAGTTTTGCCCTGACGATCTTCTTTGCCTTCGGCATGGCCTTTGAAATCCCGATAGCCGTTTTTCTATTAATATGGGCTGGGATAGTCGAACCCGATGATTTGAGCTCCAAGCGCCCATACGTAGTAGTTGGCTGTTTTATCGTTGGCATGCTATTAACGCCACCCGACCCCTTTACACAATCAATGCTCGCGCTTCCCATGTGGTTGTTGTTTGAGATCGGTATCTTTTGTGGGCGCCTAATCAAGAAGAAGCAGAAATCAGACGCAGAGGAATAGGCGTTTACACTCGCAATGTAAACGTCACTGGCCCGTCATTCTCAAGCGCCACTTTCATGTCTGCCCCAAAACTTCCTGCCCCCACCTGTAAAGATGACTGCCTTGCTTGGGCTAACATATAGTCATACAACGCCTCCGCCTCGCTTGGCGGCATGGCGCTGGAAAACCCGGGACGCATGCCCTTGTCCGTTGTTGCTGCCAGGGTAAATTGTGATACCAGCAGCAGTTCAGCATTAATATCCAATAGCGATAAATTCATTCGCTCCTGATCATCTGAGAATACGCGGTAGTTTAAGATCTTGTGCAGTAGCTTGTCGGCCTTAGCTTGCGTATCCTCTCGTTCCACCCCAAGCAACACCAGCAAGCCCTTTTCAATTCGCGCACTGACCTGACCCTCGACCTTCACTTGCGCCCAATTAACACGTTGCAGCAAAGCGATCATGAAGCATTCCCTGGCTGGCACTCTCGTGCTATTTGATTTGTAGCGCGAACCAAAGCATCAGTGATGCCCGGCTCTGAGGCAGAGTGCCCAGCCTCTCGAATGATAAACAGCTCAGCTTCCGGCCACACCTCATGCAAGGCCAAGGCATTGTCCAATGGGCACACGATATCGTAACGTCCGTGCACGATGATCCCTGGAATCCCCTGCAGGCGATGCGCATCGCGAATAATCTGATTGGGTTCTAAAAACGCACTATTGATAAAATAATGCGCTTCGATTCGCGCCATTGCCAAGGCAATATGCGGATCGTTCATCTTGTCCACAACATGCTGGTTAGGTTTGAGGGTAGAGCAACACCCCTCCCAGTTCGACCAAATTTTGGCCGCCGACATCCGCGCTATCTCATCGTTTGACGTTAACCGGCTGTGGTAGGCCGCGATCATATTGTCCCGCTCGCCCTCTGGAATATGTTCATAGTAGTCAGCCCAGTAGTCCGGAAAAATACGGCTTGCACCCTCTTGATAGAACCATTGCAGATCTTGATCTCGACATAAGAAGATGCCACGCAAGACCAACCCTAAGACACGCTCCGGAAAGCTTTGCGCATAGACCAGGCTTAGAGTTGACCCCCAAGAGCCACCGAATAGAACCCACTTGTCGATGTGCAGATACTCTCGAATAGCTTCCATATCGGCAACCAGAGCAGCGGTATTATTGTCTTCCAATTCTGCATGCGGAGTACTGCGCCCTGCGCCGCGCTGATCAAACACAATGATGCGGTAGGCTTGCGGATCGAAATAGCGACGACTAGTTGAGTCTGTCCCCCCGCCCGGCCCACCATGCACAAACACAACTGGAATGCCGTCTGGGTTGCCCGACTCCTCAACATGCAATTCATGCACCGCACTTACGCCCAGACGATGAGAAGCGTAAGGTTTTATTTCTGGAAATAGCACTAGCATGGCAAGTCCTCATGAGGTCTTAGGAACGCAACTGATCTGCGCATTTTCATGAGTCCAATCTTAGGGGAGTTTGCTTTTTCTTGCGACATTTAGGCAAAAAAAAACGCCTGCACAACGGGCAACCGTCGTACAAGCGTTTCTCTAGAACCGTGCGTTAACCGCGAGCGGCGCCACCACGACCAGCGCGCTTACGCTCATTCTCAGTCAGCAACTTCTTACGCAGGCGAATATGGTTAGGTGTAATCTCTACCAATTCGTCGTCTTCGATGAATTCCATCGCTTGCTCTAGTGTGTGTTTCACTGCCGGGGTTAAGACGATGTTCTCATCTGTACCCGATGCGCGCACGTTAGTCAGCTGCTTGCCTTTGATTGGGTTCACAACCAAGTCATTCTCACGGCTATGCAAGCCAATGATCATGCCTTCGTAGACTTCAACGTTTGGCTCGATAAACAGGCGGCCACGCTCTTGCAAGTTAAACAAAGAGAAACCAAGCGCCTTACCTTTCACCATTGACACTAGCACGCCATTCTTACGCGAACCGATATTGCCCATCTTCACAGGACCGTAATGATCGAATACGTGGTTCATCATGCCGCTGCCCGATGTCATGCTTAAGAACATTGAGCGGAAACCGATGAGCCCACGCGTAGGCACGATAAACTTGATGCGCACACGGCCTTTGCCGTCCATGACCATATCTTGCAGATCAGCCTTACGCTGGCCTAGCTCTTCCATGATCGAGCCTTGGTGCTCTTCATTACAGTCGATTACTAGCGCTTCGTGTGGCTCCTGCATCACGCCGTCGATCTCTTGCACAATTACTTCTGGGCGCGAGATCGCAAGCTCGAAACCTTCGCGACGCATGCTTTCAATCAATACCGACAAGTGAAGTTCGCCTCGTCCTGAGACGCGGTACTTATCTGGCGTCTCACCCTGCTCGACACGCAATGCCACGTTGTAGATCAACTCGCGATCGAGGCGGTCTTTGATATTTCGAGTAGTGACAAACTTACCGTCCAAACCAGCGAACGGAGAATCGTTCACCTGGAAAGTCATGCTAATCGTTGGCTCGTCGACCGTAAGTGGCTTCATCGCCTCTACGTGGTCGGGATCACACAAAGTGTCGGAGATATTGAGTTTGTCGATACCGGTAATACAGATGATCTCACCAGCACGCGCTTCTTCTACGTCAACACGCTCTAGGCCAAGATGGCTCTTTACCTGCAAAATTTTGCCTTTGCGCTGATTGCCTTCGCGATCGACGATCACGACTGGCATATTCACTTTGGCGATACCGCCAGTGACACGGCCTACACCGATAACGCCAACATAGCTACTATAGTCCAAGGCACTGATCTGCATTTTGAACGGAGCGTCAACTGCTACAGGGGGAGGAGGAACGCGATCGATGACAGTTTGGAACAATGGCGTCATGTCCTCAGCCATCTCGTCCAACTCTAGACCGGCAAAACCATTCAAGGCCGAGGCATAGACAATTGGAAAGTCCAATTGCTCATCCGTTGCGCCAAGCTTGTCGAACAGATCAAACACTTCATTGAGCACCCAGTCAGGACGGGCGCCATCGCGGTCGACTTTATTGATAACAACAATCGGCTTAAGACCTTGGTCGAAAGCCTTCTGGGTGACGAAACGAGTTTGTGGCATTGGGCCATCAACCGCGTCTACGAGTAGAAGCACCGAGTCAACCATTGACATTACGCGCTCTACTTCACCACCAAAATCGGCGTGCCCTGGGGTGTCCACGATGTTAATGTGGTAGCCATTCCAATCGATCGCCGTGTTCTTTGCCAAGATGGTGATGCCGCGCTCACGCTCTTGATCGTTGGAGTCCATGACTCGCTCAACCGATTTACCACGGTCTTCCAAGGTGCCTGACTGCTGCAACAATTTATCAACTAACGTGGTTTTGCCATGGTCAACGTGGGCGATGATGGCGATATTGCGTATTTTCTCGATCACGAGCGAGTACCTGTAATGGGAAGCGGTGGAATTGCTTTGAGATTATTGAAGCACCGCAACATCACGATACGACGCTCACGGCAAAAAGGGGCGCAATTGTACACTAACTCCGCGTTAGTAACCACTTTTTACCATACTATTGTACAAGCTGAATTTGACTATTTTGCGACGCCCTCATGCCTCATAACAGTGCAAACGCTTTACCGCGCAGAAACCACCATCCAAAGCTTTTGCGCCCTTTGTAGTGGCTAGATTAGCGTTTTTGCTCGTATAGCCATGTAGAATCCACGCGCTTTCACACCCATCGCGCATTGAAACACGAGGTTTTACTCCTTTGAAACGAGTCATAATGCCATTTGCGATACTTGCCATCGCCGTATTCGTTTTTCTCATTATCGTTCGCAACCCAGAGCGCCTCGAACCGGCCGAACCCGAGCAGTCTTTAGCGACTGTACGCGTCGCTACAGTGCAGCCCGAAGCGGTCGTCTTGCAGGTCAGCTCACAAGGCAAGGTGCAAGCCAGTCGGCGGGTGTCGCTCTCAGCGTCCACCTCCGGACAGGTATCTTGGGTGTCGCCAGCGCTGGTGCCAGGTGGGTTTTTCGCCAGCGATGAGGCCATTATTAGGCTCGATAGTCGAGATTTTGAAAACGCCCTAGAGCGCAGCCGCAGCGCGGTGGCACAGGCTGAAACCGAAGCCAATCACTCAGCGACCGAGCTAGAACGATACCGCGAACTGGCAAACCGCAGTTTGGTGAGCGACTCACAACTGCAAGATTTGCAACGCCAAGCCGACCTAAACCAAGGCCGCCTGCGTGACGCTCAAGCTGCTTTGGCGCAAACCGAACTCGATCTTCGCCGTAGCGAAGTCCGTGCGCCTTTTGCCGCTATCGTAGAGGACACCAGCATCGAACTAGGCCAGAACGTCAACCGTGGGCAGTCCCTGGCCAATTTACTCAGCGCCGATGATGTCGAAGTTCGCATTCCTCTAGCCTTATCCCAACTTGGCTATCTCGATATTCCACTAGGCTATCGAGGGGAGCTGCCGGCAGACATCGCACCAAAGGTGGTTTTGAACGGCATGTATGGCGGACAACTTCTGCACTGGGAAGGCACACTTGTTCGTACCGAGGCGGGCATCGATGTAAGTAATAACTCCGTTCAAGCCATCGTGCGCGTAAAGCAGTCATCGACACAATCTGGGCTTGGCGAAAGCAATAGCGAAATCCCTCTTCCCGTAGGCCTTTTCGTGGAGGCCAATATCCTCGGCAAAACCGTCGAGGGAATCTACTCGCTGCCAAGAGAGGTGATTCGTAGCGGCAATCGCGTCTTAATCGTTGACGCTGAGAATCGCCTACGCTTTCGCGAAGTAGAAATACTTCGTTTAGAGAATGAACGCGTTCTCATTCAGTCTGGCCTTCGGGCTGGCGAGCGCATTTGCATGTCTCCCATCCAAGCGGTGGTAGATGGCATGCTCGTTCAGGTTGCACAACAATGAAAACCGCAATCAACTGGTTTATAGACAACCCTGTTGCCTCCAACCTGCTCATGATGGTGTTCATCGTCGGCGGCATTGTGTCGTTCATGAACACGCGACAAGAAGAATTTCCCAGCATCGAAACCGGTACGATCCAAGTCAACGTCCCCTACCCAGGCGCCGCTCCTGAAGAAGTCGAACAGGCCGTGTGCCTGGCACTAGAAGAAGCCCTAGAGATTGTAGAGAATGTTGAGCGAATGACCTCTACCGCGCGCGAAGGCGCTTGCTCTGCAACTGTTGAAGTTGCCTCCGGCGCAGATATTAACCGCGTACTCAACGAAGTGAAGAGCAACGTCGATGCGATAGTCACCTTTCCGGAAGATATCGAACAACCCACAGTTGCCTCTTTCTCTCCTTCAAGCACAGTCATGTCGCTGGCGCTTGCTGCCGACACCGATGACGCGAGCTTAAAAGAAATCGCCGAACAGGTACGTTTAGAGCTTATCGATTTGCCAGGGATCTCGCGAGTTGAGGTCAGCTATATACGACCGTTTGAGATCTCTATAGAAGTGTCTGAACTGACGCTGCGTCAATACGAGCTCTCCCTCGATCAGATCGCCACTGCGATCAATCGTTCAGCAATGGACATGCCTGCCGGCACCTTGCGCACCGATGGCGGCGAGATACTACTGCGCAGTAAAGGACGAGTGTACAGCGGCGCCGAGTACGAAAACATTATTATCCGCTCGTTCCCCGATGGCTCGCAATTACGCCTAGGGGACATCGCCACAGTGAATGACGGCTTCGAAGAGGGCTATCTAACTGCTCGAGTCAATGGCAAGAATGCCGCCATCGTCGACATCTACCGCGTCGGCAACGAAGATACTGTCGCCTCATCCGAACAGGTAAAACAATATTACGACGCAAAACTAAGCCGCATCCCCTCCAGCATCGATTTCATGATTTTGACTGACGACGCCAAGGGGCTTCAGGAACGTATCGCCACCGTCGCTGGCAACGCCTACTCTGGCTTCTTTCTTGTGCTGATCGTTTTGACTTTATTCCTGCGCTTTAAGCTCGCCGTTTGGGTTGCCGCCGGCATCCCCATTGCCATTCTTGGAGCACTCAGTGCATTTCCCACTATGGGAATCACTATAAGCTCACTGACAATCATGGCATTCATCCTAGTCCTAGGCATCATAGTTGACGACGCCATCGTAGTGGGAGAGCGCATATTCGTGTTCGAACAAAGCGGTTTGCCCCCAGGGGAGGCGGCCTCTAAGGGCACGCTTGATGTCTTCATCCCTGTTATTTTTGGCGTGATGACCACCATCGCGGCCTTCTTACCATTGCTCATTCTCGACGGGCCAATGGGGTCCTTCTTCAATGTTATAGGCGCAGTTGTAGTCCTGTGCCTTATCGCGAGTGTTATCGAGTCGCAACTCATTCTGCCAAGCCATCTCGCCCATCGTCGCACTACAGGGTATTGGCTCGAAGGCAGCCAACTCGTATTGAGTTGGCTCGCTCTACAAAAACGTATTGCTGCAGGGCTTGAGTATTGCGCAACCCACATTTACCAACCCACTCTACGAAAATGCTTGGAGTTTCGTTATGCCACTTGGTCGGCTGCGACGGCCATCATTATTGTGACCGTGGCACTGCTCATTAGTGGGCGTGTGATCTTCCAATTCTTTCCTGCCGTAGAGGGCGATCGCATCTATGCCAGCGTGCAAATGCCCGAGGGCGTTTCGGTCGAAGTGACCGAGCGCGCGCTTGCCCGTATCGAAAATGCGGCCTTGGAGCTCACCGCCGAGCTTGACGCCGAACTTGCGCAGCGGGTAGACAATGGCGAGGTTTCTACCTCCCTCACAAGCATTGTGGAGAACATTCTGACAACGCTTGGTGCACGCGTGAACAGGGGCGGCCCTCCTACCGGCCGCGGCACCGCCGGTGGCAGCCACATTGCAGAGGTCGTTATGATCTTGCACTCCTATGATGACCGCGGGCAGATTCTTTCGAACGATATACGTGATCGCTGGCGCGAAAAAGTTGGCGTAATACCCGACGCGCTCGAGCTAAGTTTCGTATCTGACTCTTTCTCGGCCGGCCAAGCGCTAAGTTTTAGACTGGAAGGTCGTAATGAAGACAATCTAAGGATTGCCACAGCGCAGCTTCGTGAAGCCCTCGGACGCTACCCGGGAGTCTTCGATGTCAGCGACTCATTCCGCGCTGGCAAGCAAGAAGTGCAAATAGAGATACTAAGAGAAGGCGAATTACTCGGCTTCACATTGGATGGGATCTCTCGCCAAGTGCGACAGGCATTCTATGGCGCTGAAGCGCAAAGAATACAGCGTGGGTCCGACCAACTAAAAGTAATGGTGCGCTACCCAGAGAGCGAACGTAAATCACTTGGCAATCTCGAGTCTATGCTATTGCGCACACCAGATGGCGGCGAAGTCCCATTATCTAGTGTCGCCAAGCTTTCCTTGGGCAATGGCTATTCCAGTATTAATCGTGAAGATGGTCGCCGCGTCATTACCGTGAACGCCGATATCAATCGGGAGGTGAGCACACCCGAGCAGGTCACCAGTGAAATCTACTCCGAGTTTGCCCCTAAATGGCTGAACGATTATCAAATCAGCCTAGCGCTTGGTGGCGAGGGCGAACAACGAAGCCAATCACTGGGCGGGCTAGTTGCAAGCTATCCGCTAGCCCTGCTTATCATCTATGCGTTACTGGCCATCCCATTGAAATCTTATAGCCAGCCACTGATCATCATGAGCGTAATACCGTTTGGAGCCATCGGCGCCATCGTTGGTCACTTCATCATGGGGCAAGAACTTGTGTTCTTCTCGTTGATCGGTATCGTGGCACTTGGCGGCGTAGTGGTGAACTCGAGCCTGGTGCTCGTGGATTACATCAACAAGGAAGTCGCTGTTGGACACTCCTTGAAGGATGCCATCTCGAATGCAGGCGTCGCGAGGTTCCGGCCCATCTTCCTGACCTCTATGACAACCTTCATTGGACTCGTCCCATTGATGGCCACGCCAACACCGGCGACATTCTTTATCGTCCCTATGGCAATCTCACTTGCCTTCGGCGTGCTCTTTGCCACAGTCATCACACTCTTCCTAGTACCGTGCTTGTACTTGATTTTGTATGACTTTAATACGCATCACGCACATACCGAAGATCAGAGCACACAAGTCTACGAAGACCCTGCCGCCAACCTCTAGTTTGGCCTGAACACTGCAACATTTGCGTGCCCCGTCTCCTGGAGATGCGAGGCATGCAAACGGCTCATAATGCCCTTGTCACAATAAAGTGCATAACGCTTATTATCTGGAAGCATTGCAAACCGTTTACGCAGTTCATAGAAAGGGATTACTAGAATTTCCTGAGGATATTTTGCAGCGTCGAGCGGATTATTTTCCTCTTCGTCAGGATGTCGAATATCAATAATCACCGCCTCCGTATTATCGATGCTGCACTCTTGAATCTCGGCAGATTCGGGAGAATACCCCTCCATAACACGATCGATCATCTGCACTTCGGCGTTGTCGATAGCCGCCTGCAAAACTGTCTCGTCAAACAATTCCTCTTGTCGCGTGATTTTTTCTAAGCGAGCTCTCGTCGTTGGCTTTACAGAGATAACTCCGCAATATTCCGGCACATTCTTTACGAACTCTTCGGTGCCAATCTCCCGAGCCACATCGATAATTTCGCGCTTATCGAGCATTGCCAGTGGTCGCAGTACAAGCTTGTCTGTAACCCGATCGATAATAGCTAGGTTGGCCAAAGTCTGACTAGAAACTTGCGCGACACTCTCTCCAGTAATGAGTGTTTCGACTTTCAAGTGGTCAGCAATACCACTGGCCGCCCTATACATCATGCGCTTGAAAATCACGCCCATTTGCGAGTTCTCGACCTTAGCCACAATCTCGTCGACTACATCTTCAAAGGGCACTGTGACAAATTTCACTCGGTGGCTCGCGCCATACTTCATCCACAAATATAGTGCCACCTCCTTCACCGCAAATTCGTGCTCACTGCCACCCAAGCGGAAGAAGCAGAAATGGGTCAGCAACCCTCTTTTAATACATTGATAGCTCGACACAGTCGAATCGAATCCACCCGAAATCAGTGACAATACGGCATCCTGAGTACCCAATGGGTACCCTCCTAAACCCTTATAGACGTTTTTCACAATGGCCACTTCGTCTTTATGAATATCGACTCGCACTTGCACCTGAGGGTCTTTCAACTTTACTGTGGCCGAGGGCTCTGCCGCCAGCAAGGCTGCACCAATACCGCGCTCAATATCCATTGAAGTAAAACTATGCTCGCCGATACGCTTGCTGCGCACCGCAAAAGACTTGCCAGCCACTTTTGCCTTATTATGCTCTACGGCCAGTGCGATCACCCCGTCCAGATCGCTGAGCGGGTATTTCTCGATATGCATAACACTGTCTAAACCTGGCGTATGGGTCAGCAGATTGACCACCTTGTCCATATCCGCCGGAGCGCTGAGCTCGGTAGTAATATTGAGATGATCCCAGCCACCATCGACCCTGGCTTGAGGGTCTATCAACTTCAACTGCGTGCGCAGGCTGCGGCGCAAAATCGCGATGTGACGATTACGAACCTCGCGACTCTTAATGATGATTTCGGGGAAAAAGCGAACAAAAAAATTCATTACAAGGCCTATCTGCTACCGCAACCCACCGCATGACGCACTACTAAGGTGCATCAGGACCTATTACGCACTATAATAGTGCAATTTATGGAGGTAGATTTAGAGTGGAAATTTTATAGGCCGTATAATCAAAGGCTTAGAGAACAAAATCTTACTGGCATATATTTTGCTCCTACCCCTGCACACAAGGCCCGCTTGCGCGCTATTATAGCCCCCGGAGAGCTACTTGTTGAGCAGAACCTCGTTTCGCGCTTGGCAATACCCTATTCGCAAGCAAGGCTTTATGAAAGGAACGTCGAATAACCGACAGCTCCTACCATTAACCCGTGACCTAAGAAGTCACATTCTCGATCGTACGGAGGATCAAGAATGTCTGAAAAGACTCTGAAACTTATAAAAGACAACGATGTAAAGTGGGTTGACCTCCGTTTTACAGATACTAAGGGCAAAGAACAGCACGTTACATTCCCAGCACATGTCGTGAGCGACTCCTTCATGGAAGGCGTTATGTTCGACGGTTCGTCTGTTGCGGGATGGAAAGGCATTAACGAGTCGGACATGATCCTACGTCCTGACGACTCTACAGCCGTGCTCGACCCGTTCGTTGACGAGCCGCAAGTAAACTTGCGTTGCGACATCATCGAGCCTAAAACGATGCAAGGCTACAACCGCGACCCACGCTCTGTGGCACGTCGCGCTGAAGAATATTTAAAGTCTACTGGTATTGGTGATCAAGCGTTCTTCGGTCCTGAGCCTGAATTCTTCGTATTTGACAACGTCAAATGGAAAACTGAGATGAATCGCTCATTCTTCGAGATCGACTCTGAAGAAGCAGCATGGTCATCAGACAAGACTTTCGAAGGCGGCAACAAAGGCCACCGTCCAAAAGTGAAAGGCGGCTACTTCCCAGTGCCTCCTGTCGACTCATTGCACGATCTTCGCTGCGCAATGTGCGACACGATGACTGAAATGGGCCTAGAGGTCGAACTGCATCACCACGAAGTAGGCAATGCAGGTCAACTCGAGATCGGTACTAAGTTCAATTCATTGGTCGCAAAAGCGGATGAAACGCAGATCCTTAAGTACTGCGTATTGAACACTGCCGACGCTTACGGCAAGACAGCCACGTTTATGCCTAAGCCACTAGTGGGTGACAACGGCAGCGGCATGCACGTACACATGTCTATCGCAAAAGACGGCAAGAACGTTTTTGCGGGCGACCAGTACGCAGGGCTTTCTGAGGAAGCGCTGTATTACATCGGCGGCATTATCAAGCACGCGAAAGCATTGAATGCCTTCGGCAACGCCTCTACCAACTCTTATAAGCGTTTGGTGAAAGGCTTCGAAGCGCCTACATTGCTAGCGTACTCATCACGCAACCGTTCAGCCTCGATTCGTATTCCTTACATTCTTGGCGGCAACCCACGCGCTGTGCGTGTTGAGGTGCGTTTTGGTGACTGTACAGCCAACCCATACTTGTATTTCGCGGCGCTACTCATGGCCGGCCTAGACGGCATCAAGAACAAGATCCACCCTGGCGACGCTGCCACTAAAGATCTATACGACCTTGAGCCTGAAGAAGAAGCACTGATTCCTCGTGTGGCTTACTCCTTGGACGAAGCCCTAGAGGCTTTGGACAAAGATCGCGACTTCCTGAAGGAAGGCGGCGTATTCTGCGACGACCTGATCGATGGCTACATCGAGCTCAAAGAAGCGGATTGCACACGTTTGAACAGCTCAACACACCCAGTTGAGTTTGATATGTACTACAGCGTGTAATGCTTCACTGTAGCGCATGACAAAAAGCCCAGCACTATGCTGGGCTTTTTTTTGCCTAGCGCTTATCGGCAAGCACTCGCAAGCACCGTTATTAATCGTTTAATTTGCCTGCCGCACTATTTTGGTGCATTGTTCTGCTAAGCCATGCAACAATATGGCGTTTTTCTCGACAAACACGCAATCTGCATGGTTGGTTTACTTATTGCATGTCACCCATCAATAGCGCGCACAGCGCCTGTAATCTGCACCCCATTAGAGCGACCCGTGAGCATTAGTAATATACACAAAAGACTACTGGACAACTTAAGCACTAGCATCATTGTCTTTGACGATGAGCTAAAGCTGTCCTACATCAATTTGGCCGCTGAGAGCTTGCTTGCTATAAGCGGGCGGCAAATTCAGAACGCTTGGATTGGAGATATTTTTCACAACGCTGAGCAAGACATTGCGGACATCACCAATGCCGCCAATACCCAGCATAGCTTCACCAAAAGACGAACTGACCTGCAGCTGCCACAAGGGCGAACAATTCTTGTGGATTACACCATTACTCCTCTGAATGAGACCGAGAACATGCAGGTTCTGATGGAGTTGTATGGACTTAACTATGCCGAGCGCATCAACAAAGAGGAGGCTCTCGTTTCTACCCACGAAACCACTCGAGAGCTCGTCAGAGGGCTTGCCCATGAGATCAAAAACCCCTTAGGGGGCATTCGGGGGGCTGCCCAGCTACTTGCGCGAGAGCTGCCCGACAGCGAGCTCACAGATTACACCAATGTCATCATTGAAGAGGCAGACCGCCTGCATAACCTAGTCGACCGCTTAGTAGGCTCTAAGAAATTGCCCGAGTTGCAGGCTATCAATATTCACGAGGTCTTAGAGCGTGTGCGCAGCTTAATCGAGGCAGAGGTCGCAGATAAAGACATACTGATTGAACGCAATTACGACCCCAGTATCCCAGACGTCATGGCTGACTCTGAACAATTGATACAAGCGGTCCTAAATATTGTGCGCAATGCGATGCAAGCACTGGAGAGTCCGAATGTACGACATAAGACTGGCACCATCATGCTCACGACACGCGTCCTTCGCAATATCACCATTGGGGCCGTCTTTCATCGTTTGGCCGCACGCATCGAAATCATCGACAACGGGCCAGGAATTCCTGAGGAATTAATTTCCAGTATTTTTTATCCCATGATCAGTGGGCGGGCAGAAGGAACAGGCCTAGGACTCTCAATAGCTCATTCAATCATAAAGCAACACAAGGGCATGATTGAGTGCAGCAGTAAGCCAGGCCAAACGATATTTGCGATATTTATCCCGGTTGCCGATGCATAAATAGCAGAAGATTATTTAATCAAGTATGTGAGATTTGGGTTCCATTATTTATGCCCAACGAAATCTATGAATAGGATGAATGATTATGAGTAAGCACAATTCAGTCTGGGTACTCGACGACGACAAGTCGATTCGCTGGGTGCTAGAGAAGTCTTTAACTCGCACCGGCCTAAGTACTCAATGCTTTGAAAGCGGAGAAGATCTTCTGCATCGGCTGGAGCGTGAGCGGCCAGACGCCATCATCAGCGATATTCGCATGCCTGGCATCAATGGTCTCGATCTCCTCTCCACTGTTCACGATCAATACCCATTACTACCAGTAATCATCATGACCGCGCACTCGGATCTCGATAGCGCCGTGTCCTCTTATAGTCGTGGTGCATTCGAGTACTTGCCAAAGCCTTTTGACATCGACGAAGCAGTGGCGATGACAGTGCGTGCTCTGCAACATGCGAAAGAGAAGAGTACGGACGCCCCTGTTCAGTCGTTCGAAACACCAAAAGATATTATTGGTGAAGCGCCGGCTATGCAGGAAGTGTTTCGCGCTATCGGCCGACTCTCACAATCCAACATCACCGTATTAATTAACGGTGAGTCTGGTACAGGTAAAGAGCTCGTAGCACATGCACTGCACCGCCACAGCCCACGCAAGGACAAACAGTTTATTGCGCTGAACGTCGCAGCCATCCCAAAAGATCTTATCGAATCGGAACTCTTTGGGCACGAGAAAGGTGCCTTTACCGGTGCTACCGCGCAGCGCACTGGTCGTTTCGAACAAGCCAACGGCGGCACACTATTCTTGGACGAAATTGGGGATATGCCAGCGGATACTCAAACGCGCTTATTGCGAGTCCTTAGTGATGGGGAGTTCTATCGCGTTGGTGGCCACACACCGATCAAAGTAGACGTCAGAATCATTGCTGCCACACACCAAAACCTCGAAGCCTTGGTGGGCAAACACCTTTTCCGAGAAGATTTATTCCACCGCTTGAACGTCATTAGAATTCATATCCCGAGATTGCGTGATCGCCGCGAGGACATTCCGCGTTTGGCGCAACACTTTTTAGCGAAGGCGGCCGAAGAGCTAGAGACCGAACCAAAGATCTTCCGCCCCGAAACAGAGAAGTATCTCACTGGCCTAAACTGGCCAGGCAACGTGCGCCAACTAGAGAACTTCTGTCGCTGGATCACTGTTATGGCCTCCAGCCGTGAAGTGCATATCGATGACTTACCGCCTGAGTTAATGGAAGTGCAGGCCCAGGTATCTAATGCCGGAAGTTGGTCACAACTGCTCTATAACTGGGCAGACCAAGAGCTCAATCTTGGGCATCGAGAAATTCTCAACCAGGCAACGCCAGTTTTTGAAAGAACGATGATCGAGGTTGCACTAAAACACACCGCAGGCAGAAGACGTGACGCAGCAATGTTACTTGGCTGGGGTCGCAACACCTTGACCAGAAAGATCAAGGAACTCGATATAGACAGTACTGATGAGGGCTAGAACCAGCGTGGCGATCACTAAGTGTTTTTAGCGATCGCCACATTAGCCTATGGCGTTGCGCTGTTGTAGATCTCGCGCCAGTTGATAATACGATCATGCATGCGGTACTGACCGAACTCTATCTGTCCTGTCGGATCTTCATTATAGTCATCATCCGCATCATCCCATTCAAAACCAAGATAACTTAAGCCCGCCGCATTCAAATCCAAGGTGATGTCTACAGTGCCGCTATTATTCTCGCCTGGAGCCGATGTCTCTAATGGGCTATCTGATGGGCTCGCTACATCCTCGAACCCCTGCGTTTGACCTTCCAGGAAGGTCACGGTGTCTGGCGCGGTTAGCGTTGTCTCACCAGAATCAAGATCATCTGTGTAAGTGCCGCCCACGAAACTCAGATCAGCAACATCAATGATACTGCAGTTATCTAAGGTGTTTCTAACGAACTCAGAACCGTTGTAATACTCCACTAAGAAAGTCAGCGCCAAGTCTTCGGTCTCTGGACCATAGGCATTGTTGACGATCATACGTCCATAGCGGAATTCATGTTCGTCGATCAGATAATATAAAGCAGTGCCAGGCTCGGTCGGTAAGACATCGAGATCAACATTTAGCACCCCCAACGAGGTCAATGGATCAACTCGCGCGGGGTCCACAGTCACGCCATCGTTATCTGTTGGCTTGAATGCAATCTGCATATTCGGGAATGGCCCATCCGGAGTCGCTGGTGTGTTGCGCTGGAACTTTAAATTGCCCGTGAGTGTCAGAATGCCGTTGTTCCAGGTTGTCCCGAAGCTACTGGCCAAGCTCACATTAGCCAAACGACTGCTGTAATCCACATCATCGGCAGCATCAACATCATCGATCGCGACTAAGCTAAGCTCTGCGTACAAATCAAGTTTCGCGTAATCACCACGGTAATTAACCGTCGTGTAGTTACCGCTATCTGTTAAACCCTTCGCCGTAAGCTCCAGCTCTACCTCGAACGACTCATCCATATAGGTGAAGGCCGAATCAGGCGTACAAGAAGCATCCGCACGCCCCGTAAGGTCGCTTTGCGTCACACTGAATAAATTAGGGATGAACCGACCCACATTGAGTACTCGACCTTCAACATTCGCGGTGCCTAGATACGGGATCACGACATCACTGGCATTGACGATATCCGCACGTAGGTCGATCACCCCTACTTCGTTATACACGACGCTATGAGTGTTGACCCCAGAGGAGAAGCCATCAAAATCATCGTTACTCAATACTCCATCGATGCCACCTGGCACCTTTGATTCAATAATACTGAGTTTGACGCTGTAGTCTCCGGCGTCTGAGTCGACATCAAAATTAGGGGTTGCATGATTGCCCGATAGATCAGCACCGCTATCTGGCACGCCATCATTATCAGTATCATCACCCGACTCCCATGCAACGGCGGTGATGGTAGTGTCAAACGACTGACCAGCAACACGCCAGAAACTGCCAGTGTGATCGGCTGCGTAAGACTGGTCACTAGAGCCATTGTTGGCACGCCCATCACTGAAGTCGATATCGAAGCCGAACGGGCGCACAATAAATTGATTACTAGTCGCAGTGATTGTATCGCCTGACTTCGTTGCTAATAGAGGGTCAACATTGTCCCCAAATGGAATATCGAACTCAGAGTGCAGGCGCATGCGCCCGACATCGGAGTAATTGATCACGATTGGGGCTCCAGGCACGCCACCGCCAAGATCCGTCATCGTTATTTCGACATCCGTGTAATTGATTGGGTCCGACTCATCAATCAGTGCGACTTCGGTGCCATTAACTTCAAAACTTTCCGTTGCCGTCACACATGAAGTTGGATCCTCACACTCTGCTGCAAAGCCTAGGTCTAAAGTTTCGCCCACGGAGAATAATGGTTCACATACACCTGGGTTCGTATTTGAGGAGTTGACCACTTGCACATACAAAACCGAGGCATTGGGATTCACATTCGAGGGCTTGCCAGCGATCTGTAATGGA
Source organism: uncultured Pseudomonadales bacterium (assembly GCA_947259995.1). Lineage (GTDB taxonomy): Bacteria > Pseudomonadota > Gammaproteobacteria > Pseudomonadales > Pseudohongiellaceae > UBA5078. The sequence continues at coordinate 808,518 of CAMYOK010000002.1, forward strand.
ATAGGGGTGACAGAATCGCCAGTGCCAGAATTAAACACCCGCAAGCCAACTTGTGAGACCGAATAATTAGGGTCTTCCCCTGCAATCTCAGTGTTGGCGTTGTCCGTCACATTCAAGTTCACAACTTCAGGGTCCGTAGACGGCCCAGTATAGTCAAAATGCAATGTGACACTCTCTTCATTAGCAGGGAATGTATAGGTCCCAGCTCCGTCATTAACGGTGCCATTGGCTAGGGAACCTGTGCCACTAAGAATCCGTGACCAATTCCCTTTATTTGTGCTGCTAGTCAAATAGATTGAAATAGCCCCTGGAATGACCGGCGAGTGTGCCGCATCGTGGGCAGTAATTGTGACCTCGGCTCCGACACAGGCAACTCCAGACGTGGTGCCATTGGTCACGCCATTAATTGAAATTTCGTAATGGTTCACCCCAAGTGGGCTTACATCACAATTACTTGTCTGTGCAGTTAATTTCACATCGTCTATTGAGAACGTACCGCCAGTCAGGTAGCCCGACGAAATCCTAAACCTAATCTCCACACTCGGCCCCGTCGGCATTCCTAAGCTCAGATTGCCGGATAAACCATTGCCATTAGCCACATTCGGGATATTCGTGCCGCGTTTATAGGTTTTGATAGGTACCCATGAACCAACATTGTCGCGCATCTCTACGACAAACTCGTCGCTCAGATCTAGATTGGTGAAGTTGTAGCTAAAGCTCAGAAGTAAATTCGAATCTAACGTAGCACCACTTAAGTCTATTGACCGCGTCAAGCTAGCATTCGATGTTCCACTGGCACGTCGGAACACGGCCTTGCCACCGAACACTCTGACGTTACCGGCACTGGCACCGCTCCCCCCTGATGCATCATCACTTTCTGCCCAGTTTGTCGCCCAAGCATTGCTGCCATCTTGATTGGCGTAAGAGACGGTACTGAAATTATCGAGATAATTAAGCGTTACACCTTCGGTATAGGTAAACAATGGCGCCTCGGCGCCCGTACCAGGTGGGTGACCTTCCCGCGCAATTCCGTTAGTCACATCAACATTGACTGTGCCGCCAGCGGACTGGTTCAAACTCAATATGACCGTTCCTCCATCGCTTGGAACGAAGGTATAGATAGCCGCGCCATCATCCGCCGCGCCATTGGCCAAGGAACCATTGCCGGAGATCAGCGTCCAATTACCATCATTGGTACTGGCGCTTAATCGGATCGAACCTGAATAATCAGTATCACGATCGTGGGTCAAACCCTCGTGCTTACTGATACGCAAATGTAGCCCGGCCGCAGAGCATACACTCGGGTCACCACCCACTTCAGAAATACGGAAGTGCCCAATATAGCCATCTTCTACTACGTGTAGCGCATCGATGAGAAGATCACTTGTATTGCCAGTGCTCACGAACACCCCTTGCTCTACGTCACCCAAGAAAAGATTCTCGGTGCTTACTCCCGACGTGAGATCGATCTCAGTGACATCATCTTGGCTTGCATAGGTGCCACCCACGGGGTCATTACTTGGCCCTGCCCCAGTATTAACTAAATCATCATTCGTATCTTGAAAAGTGAAGATATGCGATTCGATTGTGGCATTCGGATCACTTGGGTCAACACGCTTATAGTAACCGCTTGCGATCGCATCATCGTCGCCACTGCTACCTAAATAAGTAGACACGTCTAGGATCTCGGTGGCCGTCCCTGCATTCGGATCATAACGGTACAAGCTATTATTGTTGATCGTTAAATTATTGGAACCGATAGTCGAACCCGGCCCTGCTGCCGTGACGGCGATATCGATCGTGCCATCTTCGTTCACGTAAACAGCAGTAATATTATTGTCGTCAGGGTTTGGGCCACCGAAGATTGCACTGCCGTCAAACAACATTGAGGTAGTGCCGAGGATTGGGTCATAAACGACAAGATCACCCGGTTCAAAACTCAGTAGATTGCCGCCGACTCCGATACTACTTGAAGTATTCGCAGAGATAACGACATGCCCATTTTTCAATAAATGTACGGCATCGGCGTCATTAATATTGAAACCAAGCGCGCTATTATCAAGAAACATTACTGCGGTGTCTGTCACAGGATCGTAGATAAAATAGTCATCGTCTTCTATCCCAGACAAGCCACCAATACTAGTTTCTTCATCCAAAGAGCTAACCGAGAGTAAGAATTTTTCCTGCGAGGCTACAGGTGGACCAACGATTTGCGTGATATCGGTATCCGAATCATTCGTGTCATCTACATCGAAATTAAAGGCGCCGGGTGACACAGAGGCTACGTTAGTGACAAAGTCACCGTCTGGGCCCGTTACATCGACTGTCAAAGTAATATCTGTGCTGGCCCCCATGGCGAGCGAGCCGGCGTAAGTACAGGCCAAATCACCAGGCGGTGTCGGGCATGACCAGCCCGTGCCGGCGGCCGTTTGGAAAGTCACGCCTGTGGGTTCGACGTCATTCACAGTTATGGTCGCAGTGGTCGCATCAGGGCCGTTATTGGTGACGCGTAAGGTATACACCCCTGTTGCACCACTCTCCAGAATGTCATCTACGAATTTATCGATAGTAAGATCGATTTCTACCCCTTTCACCACAGTGCTCGTACTGTCGATATTATTATTGTTAGCCTGCTTGTCGTCGATATCATTGATATCGAGGTTGCCGCCTTCCAGATCGTTGACGTTGTCGAACTGCGGTGCCCGGTCACAATCCTCAGGATCGGGGATGACGCCATTGCTCGTGACTGGGCAGCTCCCACCTGAGTGCAGCACACGTACCGAGTTTTTCACGTTATTATTGCGTAGCGGGTAGTCTGTACTATTGCCCACATCAACAGTCAATGTGATAGGCGGGAGTGACTCTCCACCCGCTAGCTCGCCTGAGGTTGCGCCACCTGTCCATGTCGAAGCGATATCGTAAACGCAGGAATATGCCCCAGGGTCGAGAGTAACACTGCAAGACCAACCACTACCGGACGCCCCGCTAGTGTTAGCGAAAGTCATCCCGTTCGGTAATAGGCCAGCAACGAGTATTTCGCCATCGGCATAACCGCCATCAACACCGCCGTTGCCGTTATTCCTTACGTCAATCTGATAAGTCCCAGTTTGGTTGACCTTAAACGTGCTAGTTTCACTCAGCAGTACTTCAATATCTGCCACTGGGAAGTTAGTGACACTGATGACTTCCGAAATCAGCATTACTAGATCTTGTTCAGCGCTATAGCGAGTAGTGATCTGCTCGGCCTCTTGATCTGGTTTTGCAAACTCATAGAGCAAGGTGCCTGGGTTGCCGCCGTTGATATAATGCGTATCGACGTCGATCCCCCAGGTATTGCCAAAACGCGGCCCACCGCTACTAACGTCTGGTCCGGCATTATCTATCTCGTAACCGTCACCGTTAACCCCGCCCGTAGAGTTGAACTCATAATACCCAGTAGTGCCACTAAAGGTATAAACAGGCCGAGTGACTGTAGAGTTAAATTCTTGTCCCAATGGATTGAGCGAAGAGGTTATATTCGTGAACGACGTTGAACCCGGCGCAGTTTGTAATCCGAGCCCTTCGGCATTGTCAGGCGAATTCAATGTCTCGTCGCCTTCCATGGTGATATGGGTGACCTGACCATTTGGAAGGTTCATTGCAGCATCATTGGTTGCCATGCGGAAGTTTCTTGGCACCAAAGTGAACGATGAGTCTTGAAACGGTTGAAAGCCCTGGAATAGATTGACGACCCTAAGCCGTTCATCCGTATGCTCATAGATGACGACCATCCCCCATCCACCGGCACAGGCTTGCGTATCACTCCATGGCACGCCATTTTGAACCGTTAAGTCTTTAAGGGTGAAGCTCGCATTGCCCGTGACGATTGCAGTCACATCCTTATAGCCTGTGAAGTAATCTACATCGTTCGAGCCGGTATTATCGATTAAATAAATTTCATCCGCTGTGATGGACGTTTCACTGCCTGTCACCCCAAAAGTGACCTCGCTATCTACCTGCCCAAGGCTATCGCTGCCCGAACCACCCCAGTATAGATGTGCAGCCGTGACGCTTGCCCCCGCTGGCAGGGTCAAGGTCGCCGATGCACCTGTTGAAAAATTCACGAAATTACAACCCAAGGGAGTCGGCGAATCTTCATTATAAGTAGAACGCAACGTCGCACCGATAGCTCGGTAACTCATGTTTCCAGAGTAGGTTTGCTCTAGCAATACCGGCACATAGTCGCTTGCTAATGGGGTTCCTGCAATCAAAGGTTCGAACGCCACTACCACTTGCGTGCCAAGGGGTTCATTATAGAATTGCAGCTCATCTTCTATACTTGTTATCCCAGCCGCAGGCAACCTTCCTGCCGCACCAATAAAACGCGCTGTAGCATCATTAGGATCGGCACCGGGTCTAGGGTTAGCGACAGGCGTTGGAGCCTGCCCAAATTTGCGTTCTAAGTACTCAGGAACGGGGGTATTAGCGGCATAAAACCAATCTGCATCGAAACTGCTTGCGACCACCACTAAAGAATTATTGGCTTGTGTTGTTATGTCGGTAGTTCTTACACCAGAGCCCGAAGATGTATTAACAGGACCTGTTGCGGCAGGGCTTGCCGCCACAGGGAAGCTTTGCTCTACCCCATCGACAGCTAAAAGACACATGGCTCGCTCTGTAGAGCCGCCAGTAAAAGAACCTGTATAAGGGCCGGTTCCCGTTGGCAAGTCAGCCTCTAAAATGCCCCATATTTCTGTATTACTATCATTGCCACCAGCGCTGGCACTGGTACGACTGATCAAAGTCATCGCCTGCCCAGCGAAGGTCGCCGTACTCACATTAGTCAATGACGTGCCCGACACCAGCATCAGCACCATTCGTCCGCGCTGATTTGCGATAGGCGACTGTGCCGGAATTGCGATCGTCGTGCTATTGCCAACGACACAAGAAGCATCACCATTCACGGCAGGCAGACAAGAGCTTACTGTGAGGCTTGGGTCAGACACTGCATCGACAATGATCGCATTATCGGTAGCATCAAAATTGACGATCTCTGCGTGCGGAGTACTGAAATCAAGGATGACGACACCGTCATCGTCCGCATGATATTTATAAGATGCGACACCATTATCGTCCCCAGCTGATTCGCTTAATAAGCCACTGCCAGTGTTAACGAGCCAATTACCATGCAGGGTGTTTGTCCCTAAAGTAATTGTGCCTTCGTAATCTACGGCAAAACCGCCCAAGCTATCGCGAATCGTAAATGTCACGGCTTCGACTTCACACGCAGTGCTATTGCCGCTATGACTAATCTCGATTGTGCACAAACCTACCGCGATATTTTTATCATAAGCATTGGCGTTATTCTGTGGATCCGTCGTCGCCCCATCAGTAATATTGATATTTACACTACCGTCAGCACCAGGGTGCGTGAAACGCAGTACAATGACTCCAGCATCACCAGAAACAAACTGATAGGTCGCACTACCATCACCACTGATTGGGTCGGTTAATGTTCCCTCGGCATTTGCCGCAACACTTGTTTTAGCCCAAGTTCCCCGACCAGAGCTCGTTGAGAGATTGATGGTCCCCGTATACCCTGTGACTGCGGCGCCACCACTATCGACTAAGGTAATAGTGATCTGTTCTGGTGAACAGACGTCCATCGCTTCACTGTGAGTTACTCGAAAAGTACAGGCACTCACCACGAAGTTCGCATCATAAATGCCTGCTGGCGCACTAACGCCGCTGGCAGTAACATTGAAATTTACAGTTTCGGCAGTATTGTCTTGGAAGTTGAGGACGATTTCCCCAGCGTCGCTGGTAAGGAAGGTATAGGTTGCCGCACCATCGTTGGCGGCACCGTTATCTAAAGTGCCAAGGGCATTACTTGGAGTGCTGGTCTTTGTCCAGTTACCGCCAGTGACCCCCGTAGTGGTTAGGTTCACATTGCCAGCATAGCCAGTGACCAAGGCTCCATTCGCATAAACACCAATGGTAATGGCGTCAGAGGTGCAGACATTTCCTGCGGTGTCATGACTAAGGCGGAAGGAACAAGCTCCCACAATTAAGCCAGCCCCATAATTTTCCGTGCCATAGCTACCGGACGTTGCGTCAAACGAATAGGTACCAGTGGATGGCGCTGTAAAGTTTAGTATTACAGAGCCTGCATCCGCTGCAGCAAACTCATATTGGGCAATGCCATCGTTTGCCGTTAGATTATCGAATCGAGCAGGGGTCCCTGTATTGAGTGTGTAGTTGCCGAGCCCAAGACTATTGGTAATGGTGACTACCCCAGCAAAATCTGGAACCGGATTTGAGTTCGAATCCACCACGCTGATTGTCACAGGGGTTGAGCTTGCACAAACTCCGACGCTGGCAGCATGGGATATCTCGAGGTGATAACTGACAATAGAGACTGTATTTGACTCTACAAAAGTACTGCTACCTGATGGCGTGAAACGAATTCGTCGATCGCCTAAGGCGCCGGTAATCTGCAGATCATCGAAAGTCGCTAGCCCATTCGCCGCCGTTGCTCTGGTAAGAGTGCCACCTAAAGTCCCCGCGCCAGACCCTATTGAGGCAGTGATATTAACGCCACTAACAGGATTGCTAGCACCGTCTAGCAAGCGAACGATGGTTGACTGGGCAAACACGGCGCCACTTTCTGCTGCACTTGAGGGTTGTTGGGTAATCTCCAACGTCGGCGGTAGATAACGCACTATCACTACCCCAGAGCCCCCGGCAGCGCCAGCATCCCCTGTGGGCCCGTTGCCACTACCACCGCCGGCGCCACCGCCACCACCGGTGTTCGCCAATCCTGCAACGGGGCTCACTGAGCTACCGCCATTGCCGCCCCCCCCTTGGCCACCTACGCCTGCGCCACTCGAACTATTGTTGCGTTTACCACCGGCGCCACCGCCAGCAAACCAACCACTAGCACCGACACCGGTCCCGAAAGTTGCAGAAAAGTCTTGTCCGATACCCCCATCGCCGCCACTTGCTGTCCCTCCATCGCTACCCGCACCACCGGCACCGCCACCGCCACCGCCAGAGCGGTTATTTTGATTAGTAGCTGCCCCCCCGCGACCACCGTCATTACCCTGGCCGGCAGTGCCAGAGCCGCCTAAATTTCGATTACCACTTGTGATAGCACCACCACCACCACCCGAGCCACCGCTGCCGCCGGTCAATGCGTCTGGTGTATTCTGAGCGCCGCCCTGACCATAACCACCGCCATTGGCCACTATTGCGCCAAATGCTGAATTACCGCCTTGCCCGCCATTACCACCCGTATCATTGGTGCCTGTAATGCTCGAACCCGCGGCGCCCCCTGCTCCGACTGTCACAGTGACAGGCCCAGCACTGGCGGCAACCCCCGTTTGCCAAACCAGACCACCAGCGCCACCGCCGCCACCATATCCACCGCCGCCGCCGCCGCCGCCAACAACTAGTACATCCAGAGTGCTTAGGCCCGGTGGCGCCGTAAAACTACCGCTACTATTGAACACATGCACAATATAGGAGCCTTGGGTACTTATCGTCCCACCCGTGCCTTGCAAAGTCACTGGCCCAGGTACTTGTGCAAACGTGACGCCAAAAACAAAACATGCACTGACCCCAACAACGCGCATAGCGAATTGGCGCAGTCGTCGCGTCGAGGATTGCACTAGGCTCATTGGAATAATAGAGCGTGAAACTGAGTTTGCTTTTGTGAGGCTCATGAAATACTAAATTACCAACTATCGATCAAAATAAGGGCTGCGGCTCTATTTGGGGTGACTAAGAGTTTTTCCTGCAATTTTAGAAGCTTAAGCATTTTATCCAATTAAAACTATGATTACTGCCGAACGGCTAACAATGCACTGTATTTTGTCCCTATATCGCCCTTGCTTTTGCGGTTAAATCATTGCAAATACCGCTTCGAAGAAAGAAAATGACGATCACTAGAAGTTGCGTCCCAAACAAATATCATCGCATCGGAGCATAAGATGGAACTCGAATACAAGGTTATACAGGCCACGACCCCTTTCTTCGCAAAATCTGCCAATATCGACACAGTGATGGCTGAAGAGGTAAAAGCTGGATGGCGCCTTCTCGAAAAATGCGACAACTATAAACTTCGACTTCAGCGTGATATCAGCCACCGCGCCAATGATAAGAACCTAAGCATTGACCCTTATCGCACCCAAGTGGGCTTGAACAATGCGATCGTTTACGGCGTTACTACTGTTGCGACGCTTTTCGTGGTTTACGTTATCTTTGTGCTAGTGGGCGCAATTTAAAACTAGGTCTGATTTAAGCGGCAACCAAGTCCAATTCATCGCCCGCCGCTTAGCGACTTGTTCGCACTTGCACTGTGCGTGTCACGCCATCGCAAGTCGCGACACTTTTAACGGTAAAATAATCCACGCCTGAGACCGTTGCATCTACTGTGCAGGTCACCGATGCCGTGCACTCATTGAGCCCTTCTACTGTAAACGCATACTCTCTAGGCCCAGCCGCGCATTCTGCCGTCCCACTGTATTGAGGAAATTCTTCTGGCGGGAATATCGAATTCAGCGCAAACCCGGCGCCAGACTCGGCGGCGTAAAATGCGCGACTTAAACTGACCTCTTCTTGATAAGTCTCGGCATTTTGCTCAACCAAGGAGTTAACGGCAACTGCAAGAATAGCAAGCAAAGTAATCACAAAAAGCGCCGCCGGTATGCCTATGCCACGCTGCGAATATTTTATATTTAATTGTGAGCGACTAGGGAACATTATGGGTGAGCACCTCATGATCTAAACGCACCGTATCACCTTCGCTTGTCATATTGAGCTTGAAGGAGATAATTGCATTGCTCCTGCGAGTCGCCGACTCAATAACAAATGCCGTAAGCCCGGTATTGTCAATCTCATCGGCGACCAAAGAGCGGTCGGGCAGCGAGCTTGGCAGGCAAGTCGATGGAGTACATTGAGTGGCTTCAATACCATAGTCTTCATAGCGATAAAGTTTGTCGCTTACCACACAAAAGCTCACCGGTTGATCCACCACAAACAAACGACGGGCAGGGGATCGTCTGTTGAAACGATGCTGCGCATCCAACGTGATGCGCATTATTCCGTCACCACCGCTAGGGTCTGTGATGGAGTCGATCAACGCGAGCGGGCCTAGATCATCGTTGTAATTGTACAGATTGACGTTATTGATCGGATAAATAACCGCGTACATGCCGGCTGGGGAAGCCACAGTGGTTAAGGGGTTAAAATTAATCACGTCGAAAGTCGTGCTGCCACTGCCAGTCAGCGGGGCATTGACATAAGTCGTCGCTCGCAATGTCGGCATAAACTCAAGACACTGATCCCCATTTGCCGCCGCTGCGTTAACACGCACGCTATTGGGCAGTGCATTGTGAATTTCTAAGGTCATGCGATCTAGCGCAGAACGCCCACTTGTTGCTAAGCGGCTTCTATTGGCACTTGTCAAAAACCCTTCCGTACTGTCGCCAATATAAGTGACAATTCCAGCAGCAAGAATCGAGGCAATAATGATCGTCGTGACCATCTCAATAAGTGTAAAACCCTGGTTAGAAGTTCGCTTTATAGGCACTATAGCTTACTCCTTCGTCACCACTTGAGAGAAAGTACACAGTGACTGTTATCAGTTTTGCGTCTTCGTTATCATCCAAATCATTGGCCGCTACCGCCAGGTTCTCTTCCTCACCACTTGCGCCAATATCCATATAGCGTACCGATATTTCAACGCGAAAATTCTCATAGCCTGTACGAGGATTACCTTCTGAATCTTGCAAAGGGTTAGCCTCTCCCTCACCTTCCACAAGCCCGTCATAGTCATCCACATCATCAAAACGTGCACGCACTTCGCTATCTGGGCCAAAGTCTATTGCATCGGTGCAGTTAGTGCGACAAGGAGGGATGCCACGTGGTGATGACTGCTCATCAAAACGCTTGCCAAGAATCTCATCGAGGTAACTCTGCGCCAGAGAGGCGGAGCGTAACTCTAGGGTTGTGTCCGCACTACGCCCGACACCACCAGACAGCATACCGGTGATGGTAATGATTGATATGGCAAGGATAACAATCGTCAATACCATCTCAATCAGGGTTAAGCCTGACTGCTTGTCAGCGAAGCTCATTGACAACTCCCTTGCACAGCAAAGCCTGTTGGAGAGAAGCAAATAGACACGGCGGGGTCATCATTAATACATAGACGCACCCCGGTACTGACCGAAACGGGATACCCCGCTGTACCAGTTGTGCCACCACGGCGCAAATTCCCTAAGGCGTCATATTCGATCACCAAGGGGCTCGCATTGCTGAGTGAGTTAGTGCTCACCACACTGTCGCAGGCATCCAACACATTAACATCGGCGGACATGGCAACAGAGCGCATATCGATAGAGGTAAATTGCAACTCGGTGTAGGTGTTCACGTCCACGAAATCTTCCACAGTGCGGATCTCAAGGTCCCCCGCATTAGGCTGAATAATCATAGCCACATCGGTGCGCCCTAGCGCTTTTTGGGCGGATGAACGGGAAAGGGAGATAACTTGATCGCGAACGATCGCGGCATTATAAACATCGCCATCGAGCATGCGGCTGAATGCGACTGCTGCCAAGATACCCATGATGAGAATCGCTATAACAAGCTCGATGACGGTGAAGCCCGCTGTTTTAACCAGCCTATTTTCACATACCAAGTATCGCAATGGGGAATGCCTCAATATAGCTGATTCTAAATGACAAAAGCGCCCTTGGTGCTTATACCCAAGGACGCCTTTATTCTCAAACTAGTCTTTACTTCAAACTTGAATTAAGGACCAGTGTTCAAGGCTACTGTACCTCTAGTGATAGCACCAGTTTTGAAGTTATAAGCGATGTAGGGTACTGAGGTAGGCGCTGCGACAGTTCCAGACCTATATTGACCCACATAGTAGTAATCGCAAGTATCACTATCTGCTGCGATGTCATCAGTATCTGCTCGCAAAGCTGATAAGACTACGGCAGAAGAACTGGCACTTGTAGCTGTTTCAATTTCAGTTTCCGTTGCAACAATTGGGGTTGAAGCGCCAGCCACGGTCATCGCATATACTTCAGGTCGTCCACCAGGCTGTAAAATATTTTCATAAATTTCCTTACAATCGCCTGCTGCGACCGTGGCATTTAGGCCAATTGGGTAGCCGGTCGAGCTAGCGAACAAGGTGAACTCGGAAACCGCTGAAGTTAGCGGTTGACCTTCTGCTACCCATTGCGCTCTGAATAGAGCATTACCAGTGGCGATGCCCCCCTCTAATGCATCAACTACTGCCGCATGAGCCTCATCGGTCACATCCATGAAACGTGGCAGAGCCGTCGCTGTAAGGATACCTAATAGAAGGATTACCACTACCAATTCGATGATAGTGAAACCCGCTTGTTTACGTGTTGCATTCATTGACGTCATGCTTTTCATAATTTATTACCTTAAATTGTTGCTATAAGATTAACACAAAACTAAAACCCTACGAGCCGTTCTACACTTTCGAAGTTGCTCGCGAACTTCATCCAAAATCAGTCAGTTAGAGAAAACTTCAAAACTAACGATCAAACTTAATTTATGCGTCTATGCTAGCACCACGATTGATCGCTCGCTAGGCAATAGCCCGTCACTTTAGTGGTAATGCGCCTATTTGTCCCTTTTTTGTCCCAATCGCCCTAGAGACCACGAAACATAAGGTGACGCAGTTCTCATTATTCTGGGATTTCTACCCCTGGCAACGACAATCCGGCCCGATCCCAGCGGTAAGGCGTCACTTCCTCTAATACCAAGCCCTGCCATTTTCGCCCACTACCCGCTCCATTGGGGCCCTCAGCACGGCCAGCCGAGCGTAAACTCGGATCGTTCAAGCCGGTAACAGTCCCCGCATCAATCCCTAGCCCCGGTTCTGCACCAGGCTTCTCATCGCTATAACGGGCGGCTATGCGAAAACGCACACTATTTAAAGTGGAAGTCCCGTCACCAAGCCTAGAAAACAGATGACTTGTGTCGCTGGCCAAATACACTAGATGCCCATTGTAAGTATCGAAATACCAAGAACGCTTGGGCATTCCAATCTCGTCTATAAAACCAAACTCCCCTGCGTAATTTGTAGGAGTTTCTAGCATCAGGTTCATTGGATTAGTGTTTTCTAGGCGCCTCGTGTCATCCCATTGACCCGTAGCAATCGCATTCATCATTTGCAGTGTCACTGCCGCCCTGATCTGTGTGGTAATTGCCAAAAAATTGGCCCGCTCGGCCTCACCCGGAAACTCCTCAAAGCGGCGCATAGCGACCGAAAACACAATCGCCACTATTAAAATGAACGCCACTAGCTCAAACAAGGTAAAACCCTTGTTGCGAGCTATCGCTTTCACTTTTTGTCTACGCTGCAATGTTTTCACTCAGATCTCTTGCAATGCTGAAAAATTGATTTTATTCACACATTTTAACGAGTTAACGAATCGCGGAATTGAGGTCCCAAATAGGCAAGAACACACCAAGCGCTAGCACCAGCACAATACCGGCAATAAACATGATAAGAATTGGCTCAATGGCATCACCCAACTTTTTAAGGTCATATTCGACCTCTGAGTCATAGAAATCGGCGACTTCGGCCATGAGTTCATCGATGGTTCCGCTCTCCTCACCTACGGAAATCATTTGCAATACTAAGGGTGAGAACATATTGCTATGAACGGCCGTATTGTAAAGTGACTCACCTCGCGAGATGCTATCGCGCATACGCAGCACTCGACTGCCCACAAATTGGTTCCCCACCGCCCCAGCGACAACGCCAAGCCCATGTACAATCGGTACGCCCGCTCGCATGACCATGCCAAACGTTCGGGAGAATCGCCCTAACGCGATGCGCTCATATACTTGCCCAATGATAGGCAGCCGCATCTTCATGCGGTCCCAGGCTAACCGACCAGAAGTGCTATTCGTCCACGATCGCCACGCAATGGCTGCCCCCAGCGCCCCAACGATCATATGCACCCAATAGGCCACGACGAAATCGGAGACTGCAATCAAAATGCGAGTTTCATAAGGCAGTTCTGCCCCTAGTCTTGCAAAAGTCTGTGCGAACGCTGGAATAACGAAATAAGTAATGACCCCAAGCGCAACTACAATCGCCGCCATAACGAAAATAGGGTAACGGGTCGCACTCTTGATCTGCTTGCGAGTATTTTTCTCTAACTCTAGATAACGCCCTACTTCTTTGAAGGCGATATCAAGCTGGCCTGTATTTTCCCCAACGTTAATAAGAGCAAGAAATAATGGCGAGAATACTTTCGGGTGACGCCCCAGTGCAGATGACAAGTTCATCCCATTCTCTAAACTTGTGACGATGTCTTTAAGAATCAGCCTAAAGACACGATTCTTCATTGAGGCCTGCAAACCGATAAACGCTCTATCTAATGGCAACCCCGCTTTTGTAAGGCTGTGCATCTGTCGAGCAAAAATAATCAGCTCGTTAATATCAACTTTTTTGCCCGCCAAGAAACTATTGATCGATTCTATTGCTGAGAGATTCTCTTTTTTCCCAGCACTACGATCATTGGCAGCTTTCTTCGACTTGGATGCCGCATTCGTTCTTCGAATTTCAATAGGGGTGATCGCTCTATCGACGAGTTCAGTTGCCGCCTCATCGGCGGAACCGGCGTCGATGTTACCCGTAACCAGACCACCGGAAACGTCGCGCCCCTTGTATTGAAAGACAGCCATGACTAATGCGCCTCGGGGACAGCAAGATCAAACTCACCGGACTCATCGATTTGCTCGGCAATACGGAATACTTCTTCAAGGCTCGTAATCCCTCTTTCTGCATCGGCCAGAGCACTCATCACCAAGGGCACATAACCTTGGCTACTCTTAGCGGCACGAACGAATGCTGAAGAATCTGCACGTCGCAATGCATCTGACATTTCGTCATTGAGTATAAGCAGCTCAAAAATACCTATTCGACCACGATACCCAGTGTTGTTACAGCGATGGCAGCCGCTAGGACGCTTCAATTGCAAGCCTTTCGCCTTCTCTACTCCCAAATGCGATGCAAGCCAAGCGACTTCTCTTTGAGTTGGGGTGTAATCAACATAGCAATTGTCACACAGTCGGCGAACTAATCGCTGTGCCACCACCGCTCGTAAAGCGGTCGCGGCAAGGAAACTTTCAGCGCCCATGTCGACAAGGCGCATGGCACTAGAGACCGCATCATTGGTGTGTAATGTTGAGAGCACTAAGTGACCGGTCATTGCTGCACGCAATGCTATCTCTGCAGTTTCAGTGTCACGAATCTCACCCACCAGCAGGATATCTGGATCTTGGCGTAACGCAGCACGCAATACCCTAGCAAAACTCAGATCGATCTTAGGGTTCACTTGTACTTGATTAATGCGTTGCAAACGATATTCCACGGGGTCTTCCACCGTGATGATCTTCTTACCGACTTCGTTAAGCTCTTGCAAGGCGCCATAAAGTGTTGTGGTTTTACCGCTACCCGTAGGCCCTGTTACCAGAATCAAACCGTGCGGCATATGAATCAGGCGCCGAAATTGACTAAGCATAGCCTCTGGCATGCCGACATTTTCAAGTTGCGCGGCGCCGTCGGTTTGATCGAGAAGACGCATTACCACTGACTCGCCGTGCTCGATAGGCATAGTTGAAAGACGAATATCGAGTTTGCGATTTTTAACTTTTAGACTAAAACGGCCATCTTGGGGCAGACGTTTTTCAGAAATATCAAGGCCAGACAGTAGCTTCAAGCGCAACACTAGGGCTGGAGCAATGCGCCGCTCTTTCATTACTTGTTCTTGAAGAACCCCATCGACACGTTGACGAATTCGCAGCACAGTTTCATCCGGTTCGATGTGAATATCGGAAGCACGAACCTGCACAGCATCTTGGAAAATAGACTGCAATAATTTTACAACGGGTGCATCGCTGTCATCGGCGGCGGGCGTCAAAGACGCCAAGTCGAATTGCGTATCAGTAAGCTCTTCGTCGAGCTCTTCGGCAAAATTCGCGATCTCTTCTGTACGGCGATACACCAGATCAAGGGTACCAAGTAGCTCACTTTCTCGCACAACTGCTTGTTTGATTGGCTGCTGCAACGCCCGCTCTATGGCATCATAAGCGTAGATATCCGTCGGGTCGGCCATTCCTACTAGCAGCTCACCTTTATTATCGGAGAGTACTATCGAGCGATACCTGCGCGCCAAAGTCTCTGACAAACGCTGCACAAGCGTTATATCAAACTTAAAACGACGCAGGTCGACAAAAGGGATCTGTAATTGCGTCGACAAAAATTCGAGAAACTGGTCCTCGCCAACATACCCCAAAGAAATAAGGGTTCGTCCTAACCTCAGACCGCTACTCTTCTGTTTTTCGAGTGCTAACTGAAGTTGAGTCTCAGTAATGACCGCATTGTGAACTAGCAGGTCACCAATTCGGATTTTCTTTTTGAGGCCGGCCATTAATTTCCTATTTCCGCTACCCGCACTTGACTGCGTTGACGCAGAGTAGCGCTAAGATTAGGGAGGTTCATTGCTTGTTCGTACGCTAAAGCTGCATCACGATTACGGCCAAGGCTATCCCATGAGCTTGCCAGTCCGTACCACCAACGTGCTTCATTGCGATTGTGTTGCACCAAAGCTTCGTAAGTCTTAGCGGCATTGCTGTAATCTTGTGTCGAGAGATATGCGGTAGCGAGAAGATCATGGTATTCCAAGTCTTCGCTAACATTGGGGATCCGAGTATTGAGTATTGCTAACGCGTCCTGTGTTTTACCTGCACTTAAAAATAGGCGTGCTTGTAATTTCCGAAACGCATCGCGCGATGGCGCAATCGCAAGCCCGGCATTCAGCAGGTTTTCTGCCGCGGCCGAGTCGCCACTTTGCAGCGCCAATTTAATGAGGGTCTCTCGCGATTGATGGGCACTAGGATTTTCACCTAAAAACTGCTGCAAACTCTTGATCGCCTGGTCTGGTTGATTCCTAGCGATAAGCCGCATGGCATCTTGCGCTTGTAGTAGATCCTGGTCACTAAAACTCAATTCCCTAGGGCTACGCACGACACTAGAGACTGGAGACGGATCAGCCGTAACGCCGGCATCGCTAACCGCTGCTTGCGCACTATTGTTGAGTACAACCGCATCGACTTGATCGACAGCCGCGCTGGCTTGCGATAACGCATTAGAGGCTGTCGGCGCTGGTGCACTCTGTTCAGCTACTGCATCTGCAAGTTCTATTGCAGCAAGCTCTTCTTCAAACTTACTTGCTTGCGCTTGCAATGCGGCTTGCTGCGCCGCAACTAACGCGCGGTTTTCTTCTTCTAAGGCCTGCAAACGTTGCGCGACTAGAGCATGTTCTTCAGGATCAACTCCTATGATCTGCGCAGGCTCTGGGTTCGAAACTGCCTGCGTTGGCACTGTATTCGGTGTAAAAGCAGGCTCCACTGTGTCTGGCACAACAAAAGACGCTTGCCTGAAGTACAAAAAGGCCATGATAAGTGACAAGGTGATAGCGATCGACATCGCAAAGGTAAAAAGAGAAAACTTGCTTTTCTTCTTCTCTAGTTCAGCCGCCACCGGAATCAGGCGTTCAGCCCCTACACTTGCAGGGTTGCTGTCTTGGCGACGTTGATCTAAGTCGCGCAACATGTCATTGACTAGACTCATACAGTGAACCTCAGAGGTAGTAGCTCGCGATGTAGAACAACAAGGCTGCGCCCGCTATTACTCCAATACTCGCAGCAACCATCGGCCGGTATGATGTACTAGGCTCTATGACTCCCTCGGTATCTTCCGCAGCACGCTTCACGTGCTCTAACTCTACTGTCCGATCGCCTTTGCCATAGGCCGACATCATCGCTTTGTGGGAAAGTATATTAACAAGCCGCGGCACACCCGTTGTTGTCACCGCGAGATAATCGAGAGCCTTTTTGCTGAAAACAGCCGGGCCGTTATACCCGGCAGTAGCCATACGATGAGAGATATAACGCTCAACCCCTTCACGGTCCAGTGTCTCTAATCGGTAGGAGAAGGTTATTCGTTGTTGTAACTGCCTTAGCGACTGTTTCTGCAATTGCTCATCCAACTCCGGTTGCGCAAATAGCACTACCTGAAATAATTTTACTTTTTCTGTTTCTAAGTTTGTAAGAAGGCGCAGCGCTTCGAGTGTTTTCTCGGGCATGGCATGTGCTTCATCTATAAACAAAACCACTTGCTTACCGTCAGCTGAGAGCTGCATCAACTTACGCGTGATATTTTTCAGGAGACTATGGTGCCCAGTATCGCCATCGGCATTGAGGCCTAACTCTTCGGCGAATGCCAAAAACAAGCCTTTTGGGCTCAACACTGGATTTGCAATATACGCGGTTACGTAAAGTTTGGAGTTTTCTTCCAAAGTATTTAAGACTTTTCGGCAAAGCATGGTTTTACCAGTGCCTACCTCGCCTACTACTTTGATAAAACCCTCTCTATTTGCGATGGATACCATCAACATATTGTAGGCTTTATGATAGCTCGCCATGTTCAAGAAAAACTGCGTATTCGGTGTTAGCGAAAACGGTAGTTCTTTCAAGCCAAAATGTTCGAGATACATACACTTCACCAAATCTTCGTATTGCTTTAGCCGACGTTTGTCGAGCTAGAATGAATTAATGTCTTGGTTTATCTGCTGAAAGCGATCACTGCTATCGCGAATAAAACGCTCTTCTGACCCTGGGTTTGCAATCACAGGTCGAAGCAAAATAATGAATTCGCTTTTTACGGTTTGGCGACGGCGCTGATCAAACGCGGCACCAACTATAGGGATATCATTGGCTAATGGAATGCCTGCTAAATCTTCAACACTGCGCTCATAAGCTAAGCCGCCCAGCACAACGATCTTGCCATCTTCACCGCGAATCACACTGTCTAGCTCTCGAACAGAGGTGCGTGCCAATGGGATCTGCTCACCCGAAATAGTCTTGCTTTGCTCCACTACTGTACTGATGGTCGGATGCACATGCAGTGTGATCATTCCATCGGCACTAATTTGTGGCGTAATGTCCATGGAGATGCCCGAGAAAAATGACTCTAAGGAGGCGCTAGCGTTGGTGGTCGTATTATTGCCACCAGCGATCGTTGTGGCGTTCAGACCAGTTTGAAAATATTCTTCATCGCCGTCTTGGAACACCGCTTTCTGGTTATTCATTACTTTCAAGCTAGGGCTCGATAGGACCTGCGTGGTGCCGCGCGACTCTAGTATCTGAAATACCGCATTAAAATCCGTAAAATTTGTGGCTATAGATAAAGGCGACGAATTGCCGGTGATTGTAAAGTCACCACTGGAACCAAACGCACCGGTGACAGTGTTGTTTGTGCCAGCTTCACCACCTGGCCCAAAGGTGTCAAAATCGATCGCGGACTGAAAACCCTTGTTTAGGATTACTTCTAAGAACTGCACTTGAATAGTGACTTCGCGGCTCAGGATGTTTTGCGCACGCGCTACATATTCTGCCACACGGTCTAGTTCATGCGGGTAAGCGGTAACCATTACCAAACCCACTTGCGGCTGCACAACGACACTTTTACCATCTTGATTACGCCCACCAGAACGTGTTGCAGCAATACCTGAGAGTATCCCTCCTGTCGAGGCTGCTCCATCGTTACGATCAACTTCTACCCCGATCAAGGCTGCGATCACTTCCTCAAAATCTTCCCAAAACTTAGATTCAGTTTGCGTGGTTACTTGGCCACCTTGCCCACCACTACTCCCAAAACCGCTGTTGTTCTGGTCACCAAAATTTCCATTTTGATTGCCGTTATTAAAATTGCCGGCATTATTGTTAAAGCTCCCACCATTACTGAAGTTATTACCGTTGTTGTTATTATTTGAGTTATTGCCATTTTGACCACTCTGGCCAGAAGAGCTCACCTGTACAGAAGAGGTCCCCATACGTGACACATTCAGATAATCAACCGAGAAGATACGAGTCTGCAGGCCACCGGGTTGCACATGATAAATATTGCCTCGACGCGAAATTTGATACCCGTAAGTTTGTTGCACCGCTTGCATTACATCATCGATGGTCACGTTTGGCAGTGATAGACTAATTATTCCCTCAACCTCGGGGCTGACGGTGACCCCGAAATCGGTACCCGCTACAATATTAGAGAAAAAAGTCTGAGCATTTTCATTGTTGGCAACGATATTGAACCGCTCTTCGACCATGACATCTGAACCACCACCGGCAAAAACCGAAGGCAAAATAGCATCGATCTCTTCTTGAGAGTGCGCATCCGGGCTTTCAACTAATGTCTGAGCAGCCTCATCAAGTGTCGTCTGAATGCTCCCTAAAACTTCTGTGTCGGGCACTGAGTATTCGCTCGCCCCGCAAGCCGATAAAAGCAGTACTAAGCTCGCAAGAATCCACTTGTAAGCATATGGCATTTTAAAATTTGTCATGGAAGATCCTATAAACATCCACTCTCCGATCTCGCTATAATCTTTATTGAGGTGTCTCGACTCTTGATTTGACTGAAGCATCAAAGCTCGAAACGCGCTGCACTACTCCGTTAACTCGCAAAGACACACTGTCAGCATGAATGGCGACAACTTCTACGTCCCCTATCATGTCACCGGCCTTTACTAACTGCTCATTAATCATCGCGACCGGCTCGCTGCCGCCGGCACGAATAAAACTTACTGTATATCCACTGCCCAATAAACCCGCGGCATTGTTAAACAAACCAGTTAAAAGATTCTGCCCATTTCTGGGTAACGTTGCATCCGCTGGCCGAGTAGGGTCGCGCAGCTCTTCACCGTCGATAATCTCCGCTTGCACGGCAGCGCCATGCAGTAAAACCCAAAAACAACTTAGTCGAAGAGTGTTAATCAATTTAGACACCAATAAACCCCTCTTCTGAACTCAGGGTGTGTAATTCAAGACGAACTCTTGCCTCTGGCCACACGGCCTGTTCAAGCTCAAACCCATCCCAAAAAAAGCTTTGATCCATCGACTCGAGAAACAACAGGTAGCGCAAAGTGCTGAAATAATCGCCTTGAAACTCAAGAATCAAACCGTGGCGAAACACCTGAAAACCAATCGATTGCGCAGTGTTACTAACGGCATCGCCAGCCACTGGAGCGGTACTCAGAGCTTCGGTGAGTGCTTGCGGTGGCTTATTTTCCACTTTAATTAGTGTTAAACCTTCTTGCGCGTCAAGAACGCTCGTCAACATCTGCGTCATACCATTTGGAGATACAAGATTGCCTGCTAGAGATTCAATGCCATCTTGGATTGAACTCTGCTCGTCAATCAATTGCGCTAAACGCTCCCTAATAAAGCTATTGGGGTCTTCGATGCCACTTTCGCGCAGCTCCATCGCACGCGTGTCTTGCTGTTCGATACGGCTTTCAACAGCAGCCAGTTGTCTTTCTAAACCATTGACCTGATCACGAGCTGGCCCAAAAAACATTGTTGCGTAGACATAAACAAGCCCAACCACCCCCATAATCGCCAATAGGTATTTCTCACCCTGAGGGCGGACATCGAACCAATCGGTAAACTTTCGAATGAGTGTGTTAGGGGTCATTTTTGCGTCTCCAATTCAAACTGGTAAAGCTCCACCCGCTCCAAGCCTTCAACCGGAGTGGTATTGATGCGATTACCCAAGAAACGCGAGAAGTCGCGATCACGCAATGGGCTCGTGCCCCCAGACAAGCGACTAATAAAATCGGGCACCATTGCGCTTTGTCTAGCGATCCCCTTCAAATAAACATTTCGACCGCCATTGAGCAAGTCGAATTCGGTTAGCCACAAGCCATCGAATGTAGCCCGTGACAAGTCTTTTAAGTGCTCAGAGAAGCCTTCAATATTGCCTAGATTGGTGCCACGCAGAAAATCCAACATCTCTGTGGTTTCTGCTAATCTTTGCTCACGATCAGACAGCTCCTGCACCAATGCTGGGTCGCTACTTCTACGCGCTAAATTCTGTTGCAACTCATTAGTGATGTTAGTCTGCTCAGTTAATCGTGATTGGACCGCCTGCAACTCTGCTTGCAGTGCTGTTTTACTGAAAAAATTAATGCCCGAGATTAACGCCATGATGAACAGCAAAATGGCGCCTATCTGCAGCAACTGCATCCCATTGATGTAGGCATGGCCTGGCCTAAACTCAGGCAAATATAAGTTTATTTGCTGCTTCATGCGTGCTCCGCGTTCTCAGTGCGCAGTGCTCCACCAATCGCCATCAAACAGGCATGCTGGGTTCCTAAGTCTACTGCATCTGAAATAGCCATTGCCGTCGATAGATCAGCAACCGAGACTTTCACAGACATGACACTACTGAGACTACCTGCCATTTCATGCGAGTCTGTTGGCCTTGGCGCGATAACAATCTGCGAAATTGGATTTTGCCCCATCTGACTCTCGTAATAATCGAGCGATCGCTGCACTTCGAGCACCAATCGGTCGCGTTGCATCTCCCAGTCTCGCGAATACATGACATTCGCATCGAGCGGCGTGTTGATCTTACGGGTTAAATACAAGCGCCCGTTTTTACTCAGATTCATGGTGCTGCCAGTTTTGCGTAAATCCAAAAACGCTACGCCATTTTCGTCACTAAGCAGTTCGTTAGAAATATTACGCATCGCTAACTCCGGGATATCGATGCTTTGCAACTTCAAACCAGAGCGACTGACCAGCTCAATGACCGACTCAATGCGCGATTTCTGCGCCGCAACGGCATATAGCATTTCCGAGCGCCCTTGAAAGGCATCCTCAGGGACCGGAAAAATATCAATGACTGCATCCTCTGCAGGCATATCCAATAGGTCTTTGATCTTCCAGCGCACTGCAGAGCTCAATTCTGCTGCCTCCACCGCAGGGGCCTCGATCAAATACAAATTGTAATCCCGCGGGGACAACACATAGTTACAAGCTAGGCCATCGACATTCATCGCATCGACCTGAGCCGCCAAAACCTCTCGCAACTGCCCGGCTGATTCTAGCGCCTGTTGTGCGCAATTGAGCAACGTCGGGTAATCTCCGGCCGTCGCGCCACGCGTAAGATGCGCAAGCATTACGCGCTCATCGCTGACACTTAAGCCCAGCAAGCCCGACACCGAATTTTTCTTGGAAAACAACTTAAACACTAATTACCCTATTTACTCATCCGCAAGGTTTGGAGCCTCGTTTTAATTGCCTGAAATCCATACTTGCTCATTTAATATCCAAGAACGGTATCGAACAGACGACGACCATCTTAATCTAAAGTTCTTGAATTATATAACTTAAGTGCATAAGTTCTATATAAAAAAGAGTCATTATTGGGTATATTTAGGGACACTTTCTCATCAATGGCGTGCTCTGGTCCACAGTTTCGAGCACTTCTGGCGCTTCCAAAGGGAGAACTGCCTCGAAACCGCACCATAGATGCTTTTGCAAAAAAGACACATCCGTCCCCTCTGAGACCCGCTCATGCTTCACATCGTCCTCTATCAACCCGAAATTCCGCCCAACACAGGCAACATCATTCGGCTTGCCGCCAACACAGAATCCACCCTGCACCTTATAAAACCCCTTGGTTTTTCACTCGACGAAAAGCAAGTTCGTCGCGCTGGCTTGGACTACTTTGAGGTTAACAGGGTCAAGATTCACGACTCATGGGAAGCCTTTTTACAGGTCGCACCAAAAGGGCGCATTTTCGCACTAAGCACTAAGGGAACAACGCCCTATACGTCGGCAAAGTTTGCGCGTGACGATATGATTTTGTTTGGGCCAGAGACGCGCGGGCTGCCACAGGACATTAGAGAAAGCCTGCCAACGGAACAAGTATTGCGAGTTCCAATGCGACGAGACAGCCGAAGCTTGAACTTATCCAATACTGTTGCAATCGTATTATACGAGGCACTAAGGCAATTAGATTTTGCCTTTGAAGAATAGAGAATTATTGTGAAGCCTCAATCAAACCACCGATTGAGGCTCCAAACAACTAGCTTGCGGCTGTATCACCGGCAGGAGCGTCGGCCTTTGCCGCCTCGGCTGCCTGCTGCTGCTTGCTCTGTGCGTATAAGGCATCAAAGTTCACTGGTGACAAGTTCACTGGTGGGAAGCTGCCCTTGATCACCAAAGAATCAATCGCTTCACGAGCATAAGGGAACAGGATGTTTGGACAAACTGCCGACAATACTTGCTCAAGATCTGCATCTGCCAAGCCCGCGCAAGTAAAAATACCCGCTTGATGAACCTCTGCCAAGAATGCTGCAT
This sequence comes from uncultured Pseudomonadales bacterium, assembly GCA_947259995.1. GTDB lineage: Bacteria > Pseudomonadota > Gammaproteobacteria > Pseudomonadales > Pseudohongiellaceae > UBA5078. The sequence continues at coordinate 831,771 of CAMYOK010000002.1, forward strand.
TTTCTTCCACTTTCGCTTCAACAGTAATAGTCAAAACTACTTCAAAGACGCCGTCAGAAACACGCGCACTTTTGCTGCCTAAGTTGAAAGAGATTTTCGGAGCCCACTGCCCCGAAAATACTGCAGGGCTGCGAGGCGACTCGAATGAAGAGTCTTTCACATAGATTCTTTGCAACGCAAAAGCTGGACCATTGGCTTGCGCGTCCTGTCCGTTGGCAGCTCCCGCTGGCGCTGTCGGTTCATTAGTCTTGTTCTGATCGTCTTGATTCTCTGCCATGTCTGGTTCCTGCAACACTCGTCGGTTATTGTGAAAAGGTCTTGTATATCATTTTTTAAACGGATTTTGCTACTTCTGTACTAGTGGCAGATTATCTGCACGCCATTCGGTGATGCCGCCACTCAAACGCAATATCTGGGCAAACCCTGCGCTTTTCAAGATCTTTACTGCATCAGCTGACTGCTGACCAAGCCGACAAGCCACAATGACAGGCTTCGACTTGTGTTTTTCTAGCTCCGCAACTCGCGAGCCCAGTTTGCTCAACGGGATATGGATCGAATCGACGATATGCCCTGCGTCGTAGTCCTTTTTCTCACGAATATCCAAGACTACCGCATCTTCACGATTGATCTTCATTACTGCCTGCTGACAACTCACAGACTCACCAGAGGACTTTGAACGATGCAGAGCCAATGCCACGACTAAGCCTACCCACAAAGTGGAGAGAAGCCAGTGATTTCCAACAAATTCAATTAATTGCGCCATGATTGGGGCGTTTCTCCAGCGCAGTCAACGGCTGCGCTTCAATGATAAGTGCACACTCCAAGTACAGGAGCGACTTGCAAAAAAGGGGAGCAGTATACACGCCTATGCAGCCTATTAGAACGCTCAATGCCCATTGTCAGCCTCGCTATGAAGCGAGCTTTCCGCGATAATATCCCCACTTCACTTTCTTGAACTTACAATTTCGGAATTCCTACTGCATATGAGCACCGCAACTGCCAACAAAAAAACGACCCTTTTGTTAATTTTAGACGGCTGGGGTTACCGCGAAGAGACAGAATACAATGCCATCAGTGCCGCCAAGACGCCCACCTGGGACAGGCTATGGCAAACATGCCCACACACTTTAATCAAAACCTCTGGCACAGAGGTCGGCTTACCAAAGGGCCAGATGGGCAACTCCGAGGTAGGGCACATGAACCTTGGCGCAGGCCGAGTCGTGTATCAGAACCTTACGCGCATCGACAAAGCCATCGAAGATGGTAGCTTTCACCTCAACGAGCCATTAGTAGACGCTGTTGATAAAGCGATACTGGTCGATGGTGCTGTGCATATTATGGGTTTGCTCTCCCCAGGCGGCATCCACAGCCATGAAGAGCAGATTTTTGAGATGATAGAGCTGGCCAGTGAGCGTGGCGCAGAACGCATCTACTTACACGCCTTCCTAGATGGCCGCGACACGCCGCCGCGCAGCGCGCTAGCCTCATTGCAAGAGGCCGAATCTAGGTTACTCGACACAGGCTGTGGACGAGTGGCATCAATCATCGGCCGCTATTACGCCATGGACAGAGACAATCGCTGGGACCGCGTGCAAAGCGCCTACGACCTAATCATGGGCGGCAAGGCGAACTTTCAATACGAGACCGTTGAACAAGGGCTCGAAGCGGCCTACGCCCGAGACGAGAATGACGAATTTGTGCAAGCAACGATTATCGCGCCCGAAGGCGAGCCGGCAGTCCATATCGAAGACGGCGACACCTTAATCTATATGAATTTCCGCTCAGACCGCGCACGACAACTCACACGCGCCATTAGTGATAACAATTTTGAAGGCTTTGAACGCGCTTACAAACGCGAGCTTGCCGATTTTGTCACCCTGACCGAATACGCCGCGGACATCGATGTGACTTGCGCCTATCCGCCTCAAACCATGAACAATGTGTTAGGCGAATACCTAGCGAACGAAAACAAGACGCAGCTGCGCATCGCGGAAACCGAAAAATATGCCCATGTGACATTCTTTTTCAGTGGCGGTCGCGAAGAGCCGTTTGCAGGCGAAACGCGCGAGCTAATCCCTTCACCGCAAGTAGCAACATATGACCTGCAACCCGAAATGAGTGCGATAGAGGTTACCGACAAACTCGTAGCAGCGATTCGTTCTGGCGACTTTGATGCCATCGTCTGCAACTATGCCAATGGCGATATGGTTGGACACACGGGCAGTTTCGATGCTGCAGTGAAGGCCGTCGAGACACTCGATGCCTGCCTCACTCGTATTGAACAAGCCATTTTAGAAACTGACGGACAATGCTTGATCACGGCAGACCATGGCAATGTCGAACAGATGGTTGACCCTAGCTCTGGGCAAGCCCTTACGTCACACACCAACGGCCCTGTGCCACTAGTGTATGTCAGTAACGCCGCATGGCAGTTTAAGAGCGCTGGCAGCCTATGCGATATCGCTCCCACCATGCTCTCGTTAATGGGCATGGCGATTCCCGACGAAATGACTGGCACCGCCTTACTCGAGAAATCTAATTAAGCAAAGGGTGCACGCTTTGAAACGGCCCTTAATCTTTGTCACTTTTTTCTATGCGCTGTGGAGCCCTCACTTGCTCCACAGCGCACAGGAAGCCCCACCCGAGGAGCAGCTAGAACAGCTCAACGCGGCCATTGCCAGCATCGAAACTTGGCTAAACGATGCCAACAATAATCGCAGCGCCTTAGAAACAGACCTGCGCACAAGCACGCAAGCCATTGCCGCCATCAATCGCAACATCACCGATAATCAGAGCGCAATCGAATCCTTGCAAGCGCAGCAAGCGGCTTTAAACACCCGCAGTCGCGCGCTCGAAGCGCAGAAACAGGCGCAGCAAGCCATCATCAGCCAAGCCATTCGCGCCTCCTATGTCAGTGGCCAAGACTCCTATTTAAAGCTTTTACTCAATCAAGAAGACCCCAGCCTGAGCGCTCGTATGCTGCGCTATTTCAGCGTCTTCAATCGTCAGCGCCTTGCGCAAATCGAATCTTTTCGAACGACTCTCGACGCCCTCGAGCTTACCCGTAGCGAGCTTGCCCAGACCGCACTAAACCTCAACGCTCGCCAACAAGAGTTAGAAGCGCAACACAGTAGCTTGCGTTCAGAAAGTGCAAATCGAGAAGCGCTGCTGACGGCACTACAGACAGAGATCGACACACGAAGTGGTGAGTTAGCGCAGCTAAGCGAAGATAGAGAGCACCTTGAATCGCTCATCGAGCAGATTCAAGAAGCGATCGCTAACATACCCGCCCCCGACCAGATCACCCCCTTCGCACAAGCTAAGGGGAGGCTACCATGGCCCGTTTCAGGCGCAGCACTGAATCGCTTTGGCGCCGCCTATAGCGATGGCAACCTGCACCGACAAGGCCTAATTCTAAGCGCAGAACAAGGCTCCGCGGTACGTGCTGTGCACCCAGGCCGCGTGGTGTTTGCCGACTGGCTGCGCGGTTCGGGCCTATTGGTGGTGGTCGATCACGGGGAAGGCTATTTAAGCCTCTATGCGCAAAATCAAAACCTAGTAAAACGCAAAGGTGACTGGGTTAATCGTGGCGAGGCGCTCGCCACAGCAGGGGCGAACGGCGGCACCGGTCAAGCCGGTCTCTATTTCGAGATTCGTCATAACGGGCAGGCACTCGACCCCGCACAGTGGTGCGAGAGTTAGCAATAAAATCCTCTCGCTACTGGGGGAGCAGCTTATATGCATGCTATGCTCGGAGCATTGATATGTTCAAACACATGTCACCGCTATTGGTTCGGAGGTAAAGCATGAACAGAATATTGCGCAAAGCCTGCAGTCACGCCGTAATGGCCGGCCTGCTTACGGGCGCGATTAGCACAACAGGCTTGGCACAAACGTCTGACGCACAAGAGAGTTTGCCCCTTCCCTTCGAAGAGGTGCGTATCTTTGCCGAAGCACTGGACAATATCCGAAACTCCTATGTCCGCGATATCGACGACAAGACCTTATTGGAATATGCCATTAAAGGGATGCTCTCCGGCTTAGACCCACACTCTGCCTATCTCGCCAATGAAGAATATGACTCCTTGCAAGAAACAACACAGGGTGAATTTGGCGGCTTAGGCATCGAGATTGGTGAGCAGGACGGCTATATCAAAATCATTACTCCTATCGACGATTCACCTGCGCAGCGCGCTGGCATTCTGCCTGGCGACCTGATCATTGAAATTGACGGCAAGCCATTACGAGACATGCTCATCAACGATGCGATCAATATGATGCGCGGCGAAATCGGTACAACAATCGACATTGGCATTATGCGTGACGGTGTCCCCGAACCAATGAACTTCACCCTAACTCGCGACGTCATAGCGGTCGCCAGCGTTAGACACCGCCAACTCGAACCAGGTTATGAGTATTTGCGCATCTCCCAGTTCAAGGTCAACACAGGCAACGAAGTTGAAGAGGCCTTAGCCCAAATACATGAAGAGAACCCAGAGCTGAAAGGCTTAGTGTTAGACCTGCGCAACAATCCAGGCGGGATCTTGCAAGCCTCTGTGAAAGTGGTCGATGCCTTTGTTACCTCTGGCAAAATTGTCTACACCCAAGGGCGTAACAATGAAACGGAAATGGAATTCTTCGCAGACGAAGAAGACCCAAGCCGCGGTGTCCCTTTAGTAGTCTTGATCAACTCTGGCTCGGCATCCGCCGCTGAGATTGTCGCCGGCTCTCTACAAGATCACGGGCGAGCTGTGATCATGGGAACGCGCAGCTTTGGCAAAGGCTCTGTGCAGAGTGTCATGCCGATTGCTGAGAACCGCGCTATCAAATTGACCACCTCTTTATATTTCACGCCGGAAGGCCGCTCGATTCAGGCCCAAGGCATTCAACCCGACATCGAGGTTGAAGAAGCGCTAGTGACTCGCGCTACAGGCCGTGCCGGATACACCGAGGCAGACCTAGAAGGCCATTTGCGTAACGGCAACGATCTAGACGACATCGTGCGCGAGCCACGGGTGAGCGCGGAGCAAGTAGTAGTGAATGATTACCAACTACAAGAGGCCTTAACATTGCTGCGTGGTCTCAATATTCTTGAATCCGCTCGCAAGAAGCAAGGCGAAATAAGCACGCGCCTCACTGACGCGCGGCCGCAATAAACGCTAGAGAGAAAACAACACTGTGAAGCCAGAAGACACGGGGCCTTTGCCATTTAAAGCAGAGCCTAAATACAAAGACCCCTTTATCGAGGCGATCGCCAAGAACCCTCGACCTCTCAGCATGGTCCTGATCGGCATCGTCGGCATGCCATTAGTACTTTGGCTTGGCGCCCCTGATCGCACCCCCGCAGTCCATAGCGACACGCAACGCCCAGTTTACGAATCAACACCTCTACCGATAGAAAGAGTCAATCCAGCTCCTGTTGAGGCGGAGCCGACTCCTGTTGAGAACGAGCAACCCCCCGCAGCGCCTGAAACAGAAAGCTCATCACAAGTATTTGTTGGCCCGTCACCAGAAACAGCGCTGCCCGCAATAGCGCTCGCACGCCCTACTATCACATTGATTATCGACGATATCGGATACAGCGAAGTTCTAGGCGCGCGCGCCATTGCCCTGCCAGGCGCGATTACGTTTGCCGTCTTGCCGCATACACCGTACGGCAGTGAATTAGCCGAAGTCGCCTACCAAAATGGCAAAGAGATCATGCTGCACGCACCGATGAGTAACCAAGCCAATATGGCACTCGGGCCAGGTGCTCTCACTAACGAACTCACTAAAGAAGAGTTCACGCAAACTCTCTCTGCCTCTATAGACGCCATTCCGCATTTGCGCGGAGTCAACAATCACATGGGCAGCGCATTAACCGAGCTGGAAACCCCAATGCATTGGGTAATGGAAACTCTAAAAGCGAAGAATTTATATTTTGTCGATAGTTACACGACCGCAAAAAGTGTCGCTGGACGCATCGCAAAAGAGCACGCTATCCCTACCGTCACAAGAAATATTTTTCTAGACAATGTGCAAGAACACGATGCAATCGACAGGGAGTATAAGAAGCTACTAACACGCGCAAGAGAGAAAGGGGTCGCCGTTGGTATTGGCCACCCCTACCAAGCAACTCTAGACTATTTAGAAGTCGCATTACCCTTGTTAGAGCAAGAGGGGATTGATTTGGTCTTTGCGTCAAAGATGATTGAACTACAAAAAGCCACTGCAATCACAAGCGCATTGTGATGCCTTTTTCCGCCATATACTGTTTGGCTTGTTGAATAGTAAACTCACCGAAGTGAAAAATACTTGCAGCAAGCACTGCGTCCGCATGCCCTTCCACAACGCCGTCCACTAAATCTTGCAAGTTACCCACCCCGCCAGAGGCGATAATCGGCACAGACACAGCATTGCTAATGGCACGATTGAGCGCCAGATCGAAGCCACTCTTAGTGCCGTCTTTATCCATACTCGTCAGCAAGATTTCACCAGCACCATATTCCACCATGCGCTGCGCCCACTCAATCGCATCGATCCCTGTTGGCTTACGGCCACCATGAGTGAATATTTCCCAGCGATCGCTCTCACCTTCAGCACTGACTTTTTTCGCGTCCATTGCCACCACGATGCACTGTGAGCCAAAGCGCGCAGATGCCTCTCGCACCAACTGCGGATTAAACACGGCAGCGGTATTGATTGCCACCTTGTCGGCACCCGCATTGAGCATCGTGCGAATATCTTCGATGGTACGAATACCACCGCCCACCGTTAAGGGAATAAATACCTGACCAGCGATTGCCTCGACAGTATGCACTGTTGTTTCTCGCCCTTCGTGACTGGCAGTAATATCAAGGAAGGTAATCTCATCGGCACCGGCATCACAGTAACGTTTCGCGATTTCTACAGGGTCGCCAGCGTCACGAATATCGAGAAACTTCACGCCCTTCACGACGCGGCCTTTCTCGCAATCCAAACAAGGAATAATGCGTTTTGCCAATGCCATTTTATTTTCCAACCTCGTCACAGTAACGTTGTGCGTCAGCAAGACTCAATGCGTCCTCATAAATTGCACGCCCGGTAATTGCGCCCATGATGCCGCCGCCAGTTGCCGTCTTTGCCACAGCTTGCAGTGCATGAATATCTTCGATGCGACTAACGCCGCCGGAGGCGATCACAGGAATTCGTGTCGCCTGTGCAAGCTCGACAGTCGCCTGCACATTCACCCCCTGCATCATGCCGTCACGGGCGATGTCGGTATAAATAATCGCTTCGACACCATCGTCAGCAAATTTTTTGGCAAGATCGATCACATGCACATCAGTAATTTTCGCCCAACCATCGGTGGCCACCATGCCATTGCTGGCATCGAGGCCAACAATAATTTTACCGGGAAATTCTTTGCAAGCCTGCGCAACAAACGCTGGGTCTTTCACTGCTTGCGTGCCGATGATGACGTAGCTCACACCAGCATCTAAATACTTGGCGATAGTCCCTACATCGCGAATACCGCCGCCAATTTGCAATGGCAATTGTGGGTACGCTTTAGCAATCGCTTGTACCACTTCGCCATTGACCGGGGTGCCCGCAAACGCGCCATTTAAATCAACCAAATGCAATCGACGCGCCCCTTGTGCTAGCCAATGGCCAGCTGTTTTTACTGGGTCATCAGAAAACACTGTAGAGTCTTCCATGCGTCCTTGCTTCAGCCGAACACACTCACCGTCTTTCAAATCAATAGCAGGGATTACCAACATGCACAGACACCTTTACTCAAAATTCTAAAAATTAGTTTGCCCCATCCCATGTCAAAAAATTGCTTAGCAGTTGCAAGCCGCCATGCTGACTTTTCTCGGGGTGGAACTGTACGGCAAAGACATTGCCCTTACTAAACGCTGCCGTAAAGTCGACGCCATAGTGCGAGACTCCTGAGGCTTTTTCTTCAGCACCCAAGCTAATATAATAACTGTGAACAAAATAGAAACGCGTATTGTTTTCGATGCCAGCCCAAAGTGGATGCTGGTCGCATTGCTCAACGATGTTCCACCCCATATGCGGCACTTTTAAAAGCTCACCGTCCTGCTCACGCAGGATAGGCTTCGCACCGGAAGCATCATTCGCAAACAGTTTGACTTGGCCCTTTGCGAGCCCTAAACAATCAACCCCGTTGTTTTCTTCACTGCGCTCCATCAAGGCCTGCATGCCAACGCAAATCGCTAGCAGAGGTTTGCTCTGCATTGCTTCTTGCACGATCTCGTCGACACCAAGCCGGCGTATCTCAGCCATGCAGTCGCGTATCGCTCCCACGCCTGGAAAGATGACACGGTCAGCACTAAGGATAGTTTTGGCATCGCTGGTCACAATGACTTGCGTATTTTTACCAACGTGTTCTAGGGCTTTCGCCACGGAATGCAGATTGCCCATCCCATAGTCTATGACGGCAACTTTATTCATATTTCAAATCCGAGAATAATCGAACGAAGGGCTGCTTATAGCGCGCCCTTCGTTGATGGAATGACATTGCTGCTACGCGGATCGATTTCAATCGCCATCCGCAAGGCGCGCCCAAAGGCTTTAAACACTGTTTCGATTTGGTGGTGAGCATTGTGCCCACGCAAGGTATCGATGTGTAAAGTCACTAGCGCATGGTTCACAAAGCCTTGGAAAAATTCATGGAACAGATCCACATCGAAGCCACCCACAGAACCACGAGTAAACGGGATGTGGTATTCAAGGCCTGGACGGCCAGAAAAATCGATCACTACGCGCGACAAAGCTTCGTCTAATGGCACATAGGCGTGCCCATAACGTCGGATACCTGTGCGATCCAAGGCTTTATTGAACGCCTGGCCCAAGGTAATGCCTAGGTCTTCAACGGTATGGTGAGCATCAATATGCAAATCGCCCACAGCCTTTACACTGATGTCGATCAGACCATGTCGTGCGACTTGGTCTAACATATGATCAAGAAATGGCAGACCCGTATCTGTGTGTAGCTCGCCGCTTCCGTCGAGATTCACTGAGACCTTGATCTGAGTTTCTTTGGTGTTTCGCTCTACTGTTGCTTCACGTAATGACATTCATTTCCCCTGCAGTGGCCTGTTTCATAGGCAATACGTGCCTATATCAGGTGCTGCGCATTATACGGGCACAACAAAAGCTTTGAAAGCAAAGATCACGATAACAAACCCTAGTAAAGACGGACTAATAGTGTGATTTCCCTTGCATTTACCCCCCTCTAACGATGGGCCAAGCGCATCCTTTGCGGTACACTGGTAGGCCGCATATTCCCTTAAACCTAGAAGACAATGATGAAACTGATCAAGATCCTATTACTTTCTATCGCAAGCCTCGCCCTCATGGCCGTATTGGCGTTGGTATTGGCCTTCTATCTGATCGACCCAAATCGCTACAAACCTGCGATTCAAACCGTGTTTGCCGAGCAAACGGGGATTAATCTTAATATCGCTGGTGATATCAACTGGGCATTTAATCCGGTATTCGGGCTTGGCATCAACGACCTGCGCTTAAGCAATCCGCAATCTCCAGCCGAACTCGCTTCGCTTGGCCAGATCGCCATTAAGGTCGAGCCGCGAGCACTGCTCGATGGACAGCTGCAGATGCTGGAGTTCATCGCGCAGGACCTGCATATTAATTGGATCGTCGATGCCGACGGCAATGGCAACTGGCCACGACAGGGAGCAGAGCCAGCAGCATCTGCCACGACTGCTAGCAATAGCAGCGATACGCCTATCTCGGCCACAATCGAGCAAATTTCAGTCACCAATGCGAGCCTAGCGATTCAAGACGCGCAAATGGGCGTCAACACCAATTTCGACAACCTCAATTTCACCAGCCGCAATACCAATGTCGAGAATCGCCCTTTCTCGTTCGAGCTTGGCTTTGAAGTAAGCGACAATATTGCCGAACAAAATGCCAATATCAGCATTTCTAGCACCGCCACTGTAGACCTTGCCCGTGGCAATGCCCGTTTAGATGACTTGCAGATCAAACTGAACCCGCTGCAACTTAGTGGCAATCTCGCTGTTACCGACATGAACAATGCCCTAGCATTCAGTGGCAATTTAAACAGCAATACTTTCATCCTTAGCGACTTTCTCGACCTGTATGTGCGCGAAGCGCAATCTAACCCTGCACTTGGTGAGTATAGCGACCAAGAAGATCAATTTAGCCTAGCGCTTGAGTTCAACGGCAACGCCGAGCAGATTGTTGTGCCTGCGGTGACCCTCAACCTCGATGATATGCGCATTCAACTTGATGCCGTGTATCGAGCAGAGAATAGCTTTGGCCCCGCCAATTTGCGCTATAACCTCAGCGCCAACGCCTTGGATTTGAACCGTTACACCACATCGGCAGCCGACACCGAGCCCGATACTGCGGCCCCCGTTGCACCTGCACAAGACACCGAGCTGCCTATCGAATTATTGCAAAGCATGAATGTTCAAGCTGCGCACACCATCGAGTCACTCGCGGTTGGAGGTCTACAGTTTGGCGCTATTGACGCTCAGCTAGGGGTACAAGATGGAGTGCTTAATTTCGACCTTCGCCCGGTGGCGTTCTACGAAGGACAACTTACCACCATCGTTAACTACGACACTCGCCCCAACCCAGCGAATCTGACGTCCATGAGCTCCATGCAAAACGTTAATGTCGTTGGCTTGGCTCAAGCTCTGCCATTGACTGATTTTGCACAAGGGCGCCTGAGCGTTGAGTCTGTACATACACTGCGCGGCCGCACAGTGAATCAACTTCTCAACAGCATTAGCGGCACCACTAGCTTCAGCCTGAACGACAACACAATCGATATTGGCATAGTGAAACAGCTCTTCTCGTCGATCTCAGTGCTTAGCCCGGCAGGCACTGGCGATCTCGCCCAACAATGGCCAGACACAGTGCAGTTCAGCAATTTTGCGGGGCACCTGATCCTCGACCAAGGTCTCGCCGAAAACCAAGAATTGAAAGTCACCATGGACAACTTCGAGATCGCGGCCAATGGCGGCATCGATTTGACCGAGGAAAGCTTTAACTACAACGCGACACTCACTGTGTTCGGCGAACCGGCCGTCCAAACCATCCCCGTTGGCGAGTTGTATCAAGGCGTCGGTTGGCCTGTGATCTGCAACGCCCGATTCGATGCAGACTTCAGCGAATACTGCGGCCCTGACTTTGGACGAGTTCGAGAACTGTTCGTGGATATTTCCCGCAATGCCGTGCAAAGACGGGCTCAAGAAGAGATTACGGATCGCGTGCCCGAAGAGCTGCAGGACGCCGCCAGAAGCTTGCTCGACCGCTTCGGCCTCTAAGCTCCATGCCTTCATCGAGCTTTGCACAGCGAGTCTTAGACTGGCACGCTCATAGTGGGCGCCACCATTTGCCTTGGCAACAAGAGCGGACACCTTACCGAGTATGGGTGTCCGAGATCATGCTGCAGCAAACGCAAGTCTCGACCGTTATCCCCTATTTCGAAACCTTCATGCAGCGCTACCCCCGCATCGCCGCGCTCGCCAAAGCGCCTATCGATGATGTTTTGCACCTGTGGACTGGCCTTGGCTATTATGCGCGCGCAAGAAACTTGCACCGCTGTGCGCAAATCGTTCACCAAGACCTGCACGATCAGTTTCCCGATAGTGTTGATGCCCTAGTCGCCTTGCCGGGGATCGGCCGATCAACCGCTGGCGCCATCCTTGCTCTTGGCAGTAATATTCGCGCACCGATTCTCGATGGCAACGTCAAACGTGTCCTGTGCCGCTATCACGCCATCGAAGGTTGGCCGGACGCAACCGCGACACAGAAGCAATTATGGCCACTAGCCGAGGCCTCCACGCCCAAGACCGAATTTGCTGCCTACACACAAGCGATGATGGATATCGGGGCAACTCTTTGCACTCGCGCCAAACCAGCTTGCACTAGCTGCCCCCTAAAGCGCGGCTGCAAAGCATTCAAACAAGACCGAGTTGCCGAGCTCCCGCATCGCAAACCCAAAAAGACACTGCCTAGGCGCAGCACCTTCATGCTGATGTGCCTAAACCCTAGCCAGGAGGTATTGCTTGAGCAGCGCCCTGCTAGCGGGATCTGGGGCGGGTTGTGGAGCTTTAGGGAGTTCGACACGCTTGAGGCATTGCAGGCACACTCAGCACAGCACCATAAGGGCGCCAAGATCGAAGCCTGGCCAGTGCTCAAACACACTTTCAGCCACTACCATCTAGACATCACACCAGTGCTAGCGCGACTGAAGACTCTTGAGAATGCCATCATGGAGCCCTCCGCTAGGCTCTGGTACCCTTTAACCCTAGACAAGCAAAGCAGTGCTAAAAACGTCGGCCTTGCCGCCCCTGTAAAGGCTCTGTTATTGCAGCTTGAAGCGACGCTATAAGCTAAGCGGCGCACCACACAACAAGGAAACACCATGTCTCGCACAGTTTTTTGCCGCAAATATCAAGAAGAGCTTCCTGGCCTTGCCTCACCGCCCTATCCTGGCGCCAAAGGCAAAGATATCTTCGACAATGTCTCCCTGAAAGCCTGGCAGGAATGGCAACAACAACAGACCATGCTAATCAACGAAAAGCAGTTGAGCATGATGGATGCAGAGCACCGCCGCTACCTACAAGCAGAAATGGAGAAGTTCTTCGCCAACGAAGATCACGACAAAGCAGAAGGATTTGTGCCACAAGAGTGAGTTTTCGCTCTTGACTCAATGCCCCGCAGCGGGTTTAATACGCGCCTTGTCGAAAAGTCGACAATGAAAGACGGTCAACGCAAGCAGCAACAAAGATATGCCCAGTAGCTCAGTTGGGTGAAAGCAAGCGGTTTCGAAGCATCGCTTCGAGCGCAGCCAGAACGACAACGATCTATGATCGTTGGCTGGAATGAGCAGAGGAGCAAAGCAACGCTTTGCCTTCTTGCAGGACGCAGGACGCTACAAAGATATGCCCAGATAGCTCAGTCGGTAGAGCAGAGGATTGAAAATCCTCGTGTCGGTGGTTCGATTCCGCCTCTGGGCACCATATTTAAAAGCCTCGCAATAGCGGGGCTTTTTGCATTTGGTGATTAGAGGCGGATTAGAGCCGCCGATGTGGTTCGACTGATTGCAACGCAATCTGCAACGAGCGCACAGCGCGAAGCCCGCAGGGAACAAACAGCCTCAAGGCTGTTTGGATTAATCCGCCTCTGGACCCAATTTCTCCAAAGCCCCATTCCGCTTATTCAAATCACTGTTAATCATCCCAGAGCCACGTGCTTAGACTCACTCGCGAATCAAGCTTTTCCATAGACTCTGCTACATGCGCCTCTATTCTAATAGGCCTAAAGCTAAACCATCGCTAAACTCTTATACTCAGAAATTCCTTACACTGTAGATAGCTCGAACCCAAGTTGAGCAAACCCTTATATTGCATATTTATTAACAAAATATGTCGGTACCGTCATATATGTCATCAATCTGTAATATTTGAACGATAGAGTAGCGCCCGTTATTGGCGGTTCAAGCGAGCCACCAACAGAATTGTTCAGGCAAATAGGGATCGTGCCGAGTACACAGAATAGAAACCTCTATAGGAGTTAAGAAACGCTATGAGAAATCATCGAGCTACACTATTAGGCCCGCTATTTGCCACGGCCACACTGGCTTTGTCGATCTCCTCCGCAGAGGCGGCAGAGAAAGAACTTTTGGACATCCTGCTAGGCAACGGTGCGATCACTCAGGAACAATACGATGACCTGCTGCTAAAAGAGACGTTGGAAGAGGCTGATGTCGCTAAAATCAGCTTCGCCGAAGGGAGTGGTCTAAAGGTTAGCTCCGGTGATGGGCGCTATGAAGTGGAAATCGGTGGACGTCTCCATCTGGACTATACTGACCATAGCTACGACTCTAGAATGGGGGCAAGACCCGTTAGCGGCACTCAAGTGCGCCGCGCTCGTATAGAGATAAACGGAACGCTCGATCAGAATTGGTTCTATGCCTCAGAATTTGACTATGCAAAAAACAAGGTCGCGATAAAAGATATGGTACTTGGCTTTGAGTCCAATAGCGGCGCTAAGTACATCGTTGGGCATCAGAAACAACCATATAGCCTAGCATTGGAGATGAGTTCGAACGAGATGCCCTTTGTAGAAAGGAGCGTGGACAACGCTCTAGTGGGGGCACTTACAGATCGCGCTATTGGCGCAAGATACGAAAACAGTGGCAATAATTGGTTCTTCGCCGGTGGCGTCTTCGGTGACACACTTAAAGAAGGAACGACAACGGGCGACGAAGGCTGGGGCCCATCTAGCCGTTTTGTATATTCGCCAATTGTCGACGATCACATGGTTCTTCATTTTGGTATTCGTGCCGCGTATCGCGAAGTAGACCTAGCGACACCCACGTTGAGCATTAGCGATAAAACTACTGATTTCTCAGACCTCAATATCGTTAACACAGGCGCATTAGCCGATGCCGAATCGACGACGTTGTTCGGGCCGGAGATCGCCGCCTCGTTTGGCCCGCTATTTTTTACGGCCGAACATTCAAGCGCTAAGATTGCGCGCAAAGCAGGAACTACTCTGAATTTTTCGAGCTGGCATGCAGCCGCTTCATGGAATATTACCGGAGAGAGCCGCGCATCTAGTTACAGAATGAATGCTGGGGAGTTCAAGGGCATCAATCCTCTAAGAGACTTCAATCCAAGCGAAGGAGCTTGGGGCGCGTGGGAGCTTTCGGCGCGTTATGCCGAGATTGACCTGAACGATGACAATTTAGTCGGAGGGGAGGAACATGCAGTCTCTTTTGGCTTGAACTGGATCCCTTCTCGTAACCTACGCTTCATGGCGGACTGGACACGAATCCTGGACACCGATGAATCAAACACTGTGCGCATGTATGCGCCTGATATGAACGTCTTCACGCTGCGAACCCAGTGGAACTACTAGACTAATAAATCAAGGGGTCAGATCACTTGATTTCCACACAGTTGTTCACGCAACTCTCTGCACTCAAGAATCAAGTGATCTGACCCCTTGATTTTAGGCTTCGTCGGCGGGGAGTGGGTGAAATCTATAGCCTGCGCCGTATACGGATTGGATGACTTCTTGATCGCCAAACAGTGCTTTTAGTTTGGCTCGTAGTTTTTTGACGTGGCCATCAACCGTGCGGTCGTGCACGATGCGATTGTCCTGGTAGAGGCACTCCATCAATTGGACACGAGAGTAGATTCTTCTAGGGTGTCGCACTAAGGTTTTCATAAGCTGAAATTCGATACTCGTGAGCATCACTGTGTCTTTGCCTTTACTCACTTGCAAGCAGCTCTCATCGAGCTGCACATCATTGATATCGGCCTCGCGCGAATTAATCTCGCCTCTACGCAGTGCCGCTTTGACTCTGGCAACCACTTCCCTAGGGCTCAGTGGTTTACACATATAATCGTCTGCCCCTAACTCCAAACCTAGAATACGATCTTGTTCTGCCACTTTAGCGGTAATCATGATGATCGGCATCGTATGTTTACGCTGCCTTAGTTCAAGACAAAGCTTCTCCCCAACAGTGCCAGGTAGCATTAAATCGAGGAGAATTAGTTCGGGAGAATTCTCATCCATCCACGGCAACACGTCATCGCCATTATGCAGCACCGTAGTACTATAGCCTGCCAATTGCAGATAATCAGCCAACAGCTTGGCAACACGAGGTTCGTCTTCAACAATCAGTATACTCATATCAACTTTTCACTCGCGGGAAGATTAAGATAATAGCGATACCGCCCAAAGAAGCATGTTCAGCGCGAATGCTTGCTTGATGTGATTCTGCAATATTTTTACAGATCGCCAGCCCCAAGCCAGCCCCGCCGGTAGTTCGATTCCTAGATTTTTCACCACGATAGAAGCGGTCGAACAAACGATTCAACTGCTCAGGGGGCACACCAGGTGCCGAATCCTCGATCACGACCCCAACGGAGTCTGGAGTACTCATAGTATGGATTTGAATCACACCACCAGAGTTGGTGTATTTAATAGAGTTCTGTATCAAATTTGAGAACAGCTGCAGCAATCTCTGACCGTCACCAAAAATTGTCGCTTGCTCGGCGGCACTAGCATCGAACTGTAATGTCAGGTTGTGCGCCTTGCACTGATCTTGAAACCTCGCAACACTTTCTTCCACAATCTGACTGATTAATAGATTATCCTTCTCGTATGCTAGGCCACCAAGATCGGACATCGACAGCTCGAAAAGATCGTTAACTAATCGATTTAATTGCTCAACCTCGTTACAAAGCATACTGACATGCTCGGCGTCGGCGTTGCGCACGCCATCTTGCACCGCTTCTAATTCGCCCTTTAAAATTCCTAAAGGTGTTCTCAGCTCGTGTGAAATATTCGACACCCACATTTGTTGCGAGTTCTTGTTTTTCTGCAATACCTCAGCTAGGTAGTTAAAATTTGTTGCCAATTGCGCTAACTCGTCCTTTCCCGTTGACTCCAGTCGCGTCGAGAAATCGCCACGACTCAATCGATTAGCAGCCAAATTGATTGCGTCAATACGCTTGGTAAAATATCTCGTTAATGGCAGGCCCAACAATAACAATACAGTAATCGAAGTGATGACCAGAATGATAAAAATACGAGTTTGCACCGTCATGAATTGAGCGCGACTGACGAGGTCACTAACATAGCTGCCATTACTCTCTTGCAAAGGCGCTGCTCCAAATTGCGGCGGGGTTAGCATCGAAGGAAACCCGTTGACTTGCTCTGCCGTTAGCAATTGCAGTAAGCCAATCTCAACGCCATCGTGCTGCAACACCTGAAGATGTGAGACTTCCAACTGCTCAGCTGAGCCTGCAATGAGATTGCCACCCACATCAAGAAGAACTAAGCGTTCCTGTAGGCTTGGAGGTCGCCCACCACGCTCGCGCGGTGGCCGTGGCGCCCCGTCCAAAGCATTTAGTTCTTCTAAATTACGGGTGATATCACGATCTTCCGGCCTTTGACCACCGGGCCTGCGTGGCAACAGCCCGACCTCCGCAAACACTTCCCCCTCTATGAACCAGCGCTCTAAATCTCCCTCTAGGAAACTCCAACCCTGCACTTCATTTTCCCCATACTCTTGCTCAAGACGCTCCGCAACTTGCGTGAGCACTCTTGCATCAAGCTCATTCACATAGGACTCGAAACTACCAACGCTATATTGCAGAAAGAACAATAAGCTTAAGGTGACGAGAAAAACCGCCGCAAACAGAGCGCTATAGAGTTTATATCGGATAGACATCATTGGTCCGGCATTGCTGAGGTCAATCGATTATAAACGAGCCGCAGATATTTTGGTTTACTTAACACACCTCACGAACACCTAACGTCGTGGTTTTTTCGCTCATCCCCTCCCCTTGCCAACACTGCAGCAAACCCCCTTGTTTCTCTACAACCCTTTCTACACAAGACCTGTGACAGTTCTAGGGTGCCATTTCCTAGTCGCCACAATCGCTCTAGGCATTTTCAAGGTTCTATATTTTTTCACATTCTTTTACAGATTCAGGACGATTTCGCACACATTGTTTTCCAATTCAAAGACATTTTCAGGACACATGATGACAATTTTATTACGTAAGCTTTACAGCCAAGAGTCCCGCAAATTGCTGAGCGGAGATTAGTACCAAACCAAAGTGAATAAAGAGTTGATCAATTATGAAAAAACTATCTATTGCCATTTGTCTGCTCACCTGTGTCTCGACACCTGCATTTTCAGCAGAGACGAGCTCAGACTATGCAGACGGCATTGCACTATTCTCATGGGCTGAATATCGCTTTCCCAGCTTGTTTCCAAGCACCCTCACCGAAACCCAGACGATTGATGACTATGTGGTGCGCTATTACTTCGACACGAGCAACTATATAGGCGTGCGCGCTGGGGCTGTCTATGGTTTTGGCCCAGCATTCACTAGTTTCGAGAACATTGGCAACGACGTGCGCTATATAGGGCTGATGTCAGACCTAAGCAATGACATGTTAAGCAATGGCTTCAAAAGCACTAGCGGTCCCGCATTGGTAGTAAGCGAAGCCGTCGCCAAAGACTCCAATGGTGGCCCTGACTGGTTTGAGCTGTATGCAGCCGGCACAGAAGCTGTATCCTTGAGCCAGTACCAAGTCAAAGATGGAAACGATGAGCGTGAGCTCTTCACACTGCCAAATGTCACCCTTGCCGCTGGCCAATATCTGAAAATCACCGCCTCCGACGATGAGCTATACAGCACGGACCTCTATAACGCCCCTTTCAACTTAGGCAGCAATGATCGGGTTCAACTTTACAAGGATGGCGTGTTAATCGACGACTTAGACTGGGATTCTGGTGAGGCTCCTGTCGATTATTCCTTTGGTCGCTATCCCGGCCCATTCTCTAACGGCATGCTCCTCACGCCGACCCCTGGCGCCGCCAACCAACTAGCCAGTGCGGAAGCTGTTGCCGTTAGCAGTTTAGGGGCAGTTGGCTCTTTAATGAGCGACATCGTGCACGAGCTGACGTTCAATTTCGACCCAAGCGAGTATGAATCGATGGTGCAAACCTACACGAGTACTGGGGAAAAAGTTTGGCTAGCAGCGACCATCACAATTGATGAAGAAGTTTATGAAAACGTGGGGATTCGTTTGAAGGGCAATTCCTCTCTTCGTGATATCTCTCCCAACGATGCCCCCAACTCTGTTCCATGGCTAGTCAAGTTTGACAAATTTGTCGACGGGCAAGACCACGATGGGCTAGAGGAGTTTGTCATTCGCTCTAACAACAGCAGCACTTCATTGAACGAGGCTGTGGCCCTAGAGATGCTAGATCTTGCAGGCCTGGCTTCTCAAGATGCCATTGCAACGGCGTTTAGCGTCAATGGCAGTAGTGCGAGGTTGCGTTTGGCCATCGAACATCCCGATGACGAATGGATGGAAGAAAATTTCTCAAGCAGTGGCGCCTTGTATAAAGCAGAAAGCACTGGCGATTACAGCTACCGAGGAGACGACCCTGCATCTTACGACGAGGTTTTCGATCAAGAGGCAGGTAAAGACAATGTGGATATGAGCCCACTGATTGCATTCCTAAAGTTCATCAACGAAGCGGATGACTCAGCATTCGCGCAGCAACTGCCCTCAATGTTAGATACAGAGTCATTCGCTAGCTACTTGGCCATGCAGGATCTACTGAACAATCTCGATGGCATCGACGGGCCGGGCAATAACTCGTATTTGTACTACGACACAATCACTGGCCAATTCACCGTTGTGCCATGGGATTACAATCTTGCCTTCGGCCCATTGCAAGGGGGTGCTGGTGATGTTGGTGGCGGTGCCATAGGAGGCGGCGGGCCTGGAGGCGGCTTCCCACCACAAGGCAACCCGCCGGGTCAGGCGCCAGGCCAACAAGCCCCTGATCTTCCTCAAGCTGGCGGGCAAGCACCGGGCATTGGCGGCAATATTCTCGCTGAACGCTTCCTTGCCAACGAACAATGGAACGCACTCTACAGTGAAAAACTTGCGTCCCTTCGTGAAACTTTCTACACCGATGGCGTGGCTCACGAGATCTTGGCCGTTTGGCAGAGCATCATCAACAGCTCGCAACTAGTCGATGAAAATATCATTGAGTCAGAGGCTCAGACTATCTCAGCATACTTCAATTAACGGTGGGACTCTTATGTATCAATGTCAGCAAACTAGAACAGAGCAAAACTCCCCATCCGTACTGGGGGCTCACCCAGAAGATAGAGAAACTTTAGCCATGACTTTGGCAGAGTTCCAATCCCACGGGCTCGAGGATTCAGGATCACTGTCTTTGATGAAAAGGTTTGACACAAAGTATTTATTGCCACGAGAGCTTCTAGCAGACTTTCTCCGCAATCTTCAGAAAGATTATTCAGTACTTAGCATCAGTGGCAAGCGTCAGATGCGCTATCGCAATATCTATTATGACACTACTGATTTCGGCCTGTATAAACAACATCACAACAGAAGAAAGACTCGCTCGAAGATTCGTTGCCGTACTTATTTGGACTCTGCCACAAGTTTTCTAGAGATCAAAAACAAGAACAACAAGGACATGACCGATAAACACAGAGTGCGCGTGGGCGAGCTACAAATTTGTGAACGGCTAATACCATCACTGCTGAACGACTTTGGCATGACTGCGCTTTCTTTCGAGCAATTGTTTGCACGTATCTGCGTCTACTACCAACGCATTTCACTACAAAGTCTACGACACCAAGAACGAGTTAGTATCGATCTCGCATTGAACGCGAACCCACTAGGCTCCTCTCGCAGCTTCAAGTTAGATGGGCTCGCTATTGTAGAGCTCAAACAAAATTCGCTTAATCGAGAAAGCCCTGTCTACCAAAGCATGAAAAACTTTCAATGCCGCTCAGAGGCGTTCAGCAAATACTGCATTGCCTGCGCTTCCCTTTATCCAGACACCATCAAAACCAATTCTTTCAAACCTATTTTGTCCCGCTTGGCAGGGCATATTTCCGTATCCAATGGAGTACCCTCGCATGCTTAACTTCGAAATACTGGATTCAATATTCTTCACCAAGCTGCTGTTTTTAGTACTCGCTTTGGCATTGTTGATTAACTTTGGCCTGAAACGAAAGACACTCAACAACGATACTATTTTCGTCTATTTTATGTTTGGAATAGGCGTATTTATCGTGACGTATTTTCTGCGAATAGTAGAGATATCGTTTGGATTCGCCTTTGGGCTTTTTGCAATTTTTTCAATGCTGCGTTATCGAACCGAAGTGCTTTCATTCAGAGAAATGACTTATCTGTTTCTCGTTATCGTGATCGCTCTACTGTGCGCCGTCAGCCCACTTTCGCTGCCAGAGTTACTACTCGTAGTTTCGCTCATAGCTATAATTGCTGTGGTCCTAGAATCGCCCATTGCCGCTGCAAAATACGGCCAACAACACATTCGCTACGAGAAGATCGAGAACATCAAACCGGAGAATAAACACCTACTACTTAACGACCTTCGGCAACGCACTGGGCTTGATATCCATGACGTAAATATTATATCGATAGATTTGCTGCAAGACAGTGCAATGCTCAATGTCATCTATTGTTTGCCTACCGAGAATACGCAGCCCTTTCACGCAGCTTCAATGGCCCAAGCCCCCAAAAGTGAGCACTAGATATGCTGTTGCCTTTACTTCTGCGACCTAGCACTATCGGGCGATCAACACTAAGTGCGAGTATTCTTTTAGCTAGCCATGGGGTATTCGCCGCGAATATCCCTGGGCTGTCCATCGACCCAGAAGTGTTCTCTTTCGAACTAAGCGGAGTACTCATGGAGGACTTCACCTATCTAGACCAGCTTAGTCGATATAATGCTCCCGCCAGCCAATGGACTACGCGTCGGAGTTCCATTGCTGCGCAGATGACTTTCTTGGACTTCGTATCTCTTGAACTGGACTTAGGTGTTGACCTAGAAAAGGATGAGTACGAGTGGCGGGATGTGAACGTCAGCTTGGATCTGCCAAATAAATGGGAATTCAATGCAGGCAAGATGAAACAGAATTTTGGAATTCTCCATTCAAGCAGCTTAAAGAATCAATTGAGCCCAGAACGCCCTATCGCTTTAGACTTATTATCCTTAGAAAGAGGCACTGGTATTGCTCTACAAAAGTCGTTCGGTAGGAATTATCTTGGCGTGGCCTATTTCGATGGAGACGAACAAGAAGACACGAAAGTCACTAGTGTACTGGCAAACTATGTCTTTGAATCAGATTCATCTAGTTACTGGCATGCCGGTTTATCGGTGGCCAGCGAGGCATATGATCAATCCGTCTACCGTGCGCAAACGCAAGCGGCGACTGATGTAATGGATGATTTCCTTCGTACTGAAAAAATTACGGCTGACCGAGTCAACTATTTTGGGCCGAACTTTGCTTGGCAATCTGGCCGCCTAACGGTTCTTAGCGAACACCTGCAAACACAAGTGAAATCTAAATTGGAAGGCGATCGCACTTACTCGGGCTCCTATATTCAAGCCTCATGGTTTCTGAGTGATCATCAACACCGCTTCAACGAAGGAAGCTTGAAAAGCCTCCCTATGGGCAATACAAAAGCGCTCGAGTTAGTGTCAACTTTTAGCCGCCTTGACGCCTACAGCGAGGGGGATGGGTTTGCCGCTGACACCTTCGGAATCGGCGTTAACTACTACCTCAATGAGAATCTCAAACTCATGTCTGAGCTCAATCATTTGTCAGTGAACCGCGGCGATTATGCTGGCGACTCTGGCATGTCCCTCGTGGTGAGATTCCAACTAGAGTTCTAAAAATCAAGGGGTCAGAACACTTGATTTTTGTACCAAGAATCAAGAAATTACCATTCGAACTTCAAGTGATCTGACCCCTTGATTTCTAAAGGCGGCGGCACTACTCCAATAGTATTAATCCTACGCCTACACTGCCCTTCTATGCGCATGCGCTATCTGCCGCACTACGCTCAATTTAAAAACCGTTTTCCCTTTGTAATTTACTATGTATATTCCGGTCACAACTCCGTGGCATGGAATAATTCGCCAAATTTGAACAAGGCGTTATAGACATGGTAGTTTTAATTTTTGTGGCGGCACAACGCCGACCACAGCAAGGCAGTAATCCTGCGCAAGCCCTGACAACATGAAGCATTGCAGACTACTAAAAAATCTCAGTGAAGATGAAATCGATGCAATAAAGAAGGAATTTTCCTTAGAAGATGATGTCGACAAGTATTTTTTACTGAAGCTACAAATAGTGCTCACCATTGCACTCGTTTATGCTTGTTTATTGCTAGTAGACCCGAGAGGGATGAGTGCTTGGTTGGTGCCAAGCGGAATTATTAATGGTAGGCCAATTGATCTTATTTTACACTCTAGAGGTGTCTTCATTATTCTTGGGGCATTAGCTGTAATTTATTCGTTCAAATCTCGCTTTCATACCACGCTAATATTTGGAAGCGCTGCAATTATTGTAGTGCTCAATTTACTGTCTGATCTTCTTATATTCTACTCATCGAGCGAATTTTCACTTAAATTAATACTAGTACTGTTACTGCGAATTCTCACCGCTATGATTTTGATCTCACTCTTTAAAAATCATAATCGTATTCCTACGCAATGTCGTAAAGTACTCGCTAATCCTTTCAAGCTTTAACCCCCCATCACCCAATAGTTCTCAATATACTCGTAGAGGCTTATTCAGGCGATTTTTTCTCTGCGTTTCCCATGCGGCTTGTTGGACGCGCAAAGCGATCATTGAGCTTTTGCACAAGCTCCCCTGTACCAGCGATAACGGCGTCTAAACGGCGACGGCTACGCCCCGTCCATCCTATGGGCCTAGACGGAATCAGCGACGACCACCACGCATTCAGGTTCGCCTCAAAGGCGGTGATTACGAGGCTATCATCTTTGCTGTTGTTGTGGCGTCGCAGACTGCGCAGGATCCACTCGCCCGCTAGTCGCCGGAGCATCGAGTTAAGATAAATAAGTAGCGCAGCACCCAACACTGCCACCACAACCTGTACGGGAATAGTAAGGTCCGAAAATGGCGTAAAATACAGGCCTCGCCAAGCGCCTGCACTAAGGCTGTAGTAAAGGAATGCAGCAAGCCCACCACCAAACACTATGGCATTGAACAGCAGCGAGCGGTTTGACCATCTCTGTCTTGCGTCAATAAGTTTAGGGATCAAGGTATCGCGCAAATGCTTTGCGCTCCCCTCAAGAGCTCCGATAATTCGATAGGCCCGCTCGACATCCAATTGACTGATGCGAGCATGAATATCACTAAGATCTTCATCGCGCTTGGCTTGAAATCGCTCGCGAGTATTATCATCGACGATTGCTTGCGACGCCGTCTCTGAGTATATGCGGAAAAAACGCCCCGCGGTAAGGCCAGACTCTGCCAACGCGCGTTGCCAAGCTGCTACGACCTCCTCTGGATTATCCTCGCGAGCAGTATTGTCCATCTGATTGAGTATATAGAGAAACTTGGCGCTGTCTGGGCGCTGCGCAGTGTTCACGACTAAATGCTTAAGCGTATCAGTCATCGCACCGGGCTCAGGATGACGAGCATCGAAGAACACCAACACTAAGTCAGACAAGTCGATAATATGGTCGGTGATCATCAAGGTGGAACTGCGCTGCTTGTCGGCATCGAAGCCCGGTGAGTCTATAAAGATCTTCCCCTGAAGCACAGGAGCATTCGTAGTGCGCAGTTGTAAATATGCGTCTATTCGCTTGCCCTCACCCTCCGCGACTTGTTCAATATCAGCGCTGATTTGATAGAAAGGAAAGCGCGGGTCTTTGTCCAGAGCAAGCCCAGGTAGTTGATGCGCTTCGTCGTCTGAGCCATAGGCGATGACAGTAAATTTGTCATCCACAGCCTGATTGCCAGTGCGCTGCAAAGGCTGCCCCAGGAATTCATTCAGGAAGGTAGACTTTCCTGCAGAATAAGTGCCAAGCACAGCCACAACCGGCCACCACGATATCTGGGTCGCATAAGAGTCGTCCCGGCCCATGAAGCCAAGCTTACGGGCAATTTGATCTAGCTCCTGAAATCGTGTCACCACCTCTGCCAAAGCAGGGTTCTCAATTTCAAGATGCTCTTTTAGGCGCTTAATACGCAATTCTGTTGCGGTTTTAGCCACAATTTCACCTACTACAAATTGAATTAGACCTAAAGCTTCCCATTTTAGTGAGCAAGTTGTCTAGTGAAGCGCTAAAAGCACTATGCAATAGCCACAATAGACTCCATACCAGCAGTATCCGCTAACAAGCCCGTTGGTATACAAACCCAAAATTCATTGCTTATAATAAAGCGGCTTTTTGCATTCATTACAATAATTAGAAATAGCTGTCTTGCCGTCATTTGCGGCTATCTTGGCGGGCTACAATAGGTATCAGAATGATCAATAGATATATCATAGTGGATGATTTCTATAACGACCCAGATACGTTAGTTAAAGTCGCTATAAGCACAATGAACGAAGAACAATCCCCGATCGGCAACTTCGCCGGAGTAATGACTACAGATACATACCTCGCCGAGCAACATCGGGATATGTTTCAAAAACTCACGCTTGAATCCTCTATAAACTCCTCTACTAACGCAAACGGAAGAATCAGGTTTACCAGAGCCAACGACCCATTCAAGTTTCATATTCATTACGACGTAGATGTCAAAACCAAATGGGCAGGCGTTGTCTATCTATCAAAAGATCATCCTAAAACCGAAGGCACATGTTTTT
Source organism: uncultured Pseudomonadales bacterium (assembly GCA_947259995.1). Lineage (GTDB taxonomy): Bacteria > Pseudomonadota > Gammaproteobacteria > Pseudomonadales > Pseudohongiellaceae > UBA5078. The sequence goes on from CAMYOK010000002.1 coordinate 856,992, forward strand.
GGAGGCATTTGCGAACAGGTCTGGAGATTGCCCCTAATACTGTTGAAGGTTTTGCTAAATATGGTTGGCGTAACTTTCAAGACTTAAAGACATTCTTAGAGACTGAAGGGCTTGATGAATCTTTGTGGGAGAAAACATTTTCTATCCCTTATAAATACAATCGCCTCGTATTGTTTAGACCTTGGTTACTTCATTCGCCCGGCCCTGCATTCGGCGACACACTAACAAACTGTAGAAAAGTCCAAACAATATTTTTAGGCAACTAGAGCTTGCTCTCGAGGTGAGTTATATATTTTCAAGAAATGTGGCAACTGGCTAGCGATGGTGACATACAGGGCGTGTGGTTTTGGGGCGCGCTGTATACCCTCTTAGTGTGTAGCTATTCGCTTTATTTTCAGATCCGAACTAGGTACTGGCCCAGCGTATCTGGGCAGCTCAATAGTTTGGAAATTGAAAAGTTTGGGACAAACGAAAAGTTGTTATATGAGCAAGACTACCAATCGATGGCGCTATACACATACCATGTTAACGGTGTCGAATATACAGGAAAAAGAGTTTCTCCTTGGGTAATCGTTGCCAGCCATAATGCGAGGTTTATATTAGCCAAACAACACGCTGCAATCCATCATCTTCCTAACGCAAACATTAAGGTTTTCTACAACCCAAACAACCCTAAGAAAAGCTTTCTGGTTATTGCTAGCAGAACAGGAATCGCCATCACACTAGCCGTCGCTGTGCTCCCGCTGATTACATTCTACTGGAGATTCTATGGCTAACTAAAACTGCTTTTTACCCTCTCAATCAGTTCCCAAAAACTCTTTAATCACCGCCGCCTTTTGCTCCAACATATACACCCCATTTAAATGCCCCCAAGGCCCTTCGATTTCTTCGTAATAGGTTTCTTTGCCCAACCCCTGCAGAGTATTGAACGCCTCCTGCGCCAAATAGGGCTGCAACAATAGATCATTGCCTGACGGTAGGAATAAAGTTTTAGCTAGCACGGGGCTAAGGCCAGTCGCAAGATCTTCTGCAAAGCCAGCCATAAACAACTGATTGGCACGCACCAGATAGAGAAGATGATTAGCATCAGCGAAGGCCGTGCGCGCTTCAGCCGCGGCATTGAGCTGATTGACTACGCTGAAATTGGCACGAATATCATGTAACGGGGCCGGCTCTCGTGCCGAACTAGTGGCATACACCTGGTTGAAAATCTGCGGATGCATGGCTTGCAGCGTCACCATGCCCAAAGCTTGACGTAGCCCTTCGCTAGGCGCCTCACCGGAGTAATAATTGCCATCGTTCCAGTTTGGGTCTGCGATGATGGGATTAGCCCACTGTTGCAGTGTTGCAATGCTCCAAGGGTCCACTGCACCTGCACCTATCACCGAAATAACGCGCTCAACATCTTCTGGATACGCTGTTGCCCAATCCAAGGCTTGCAGCGACCCCATTGAGGCGCCTACCACCCCGTGAAGCTTCTCGATTCCTAAACTCGCAAGCAGTGCCTTTTGCACATTAACGAAATCACGAATCGTCACCACCGGGAAATCTAATGCATAAGGAACACCTGTCACCGGATTCACAGTGGCAGGCCCGGTTGTCGTTACCATTGGATTGTGTGGCTCTTGATTGACCAAGGTGTCGGAACTGATCACATAATACAGATCAGTATCGATAGCCTTACCCGGGCCGATGATCGCGTCCCAGTATCCCGGCAAGAGTTCGTCTTGCGTGTAGCGCCCTGCCGCATGACTGTTGCCCGAGAAAAAATGTGTGATCAAAATGACATTATCTTTGGCAGCATTTAAATCGCCATAGGCTTCCCAACCGATTTTCACTTCCGCGATCTGCTGCCCATTAAAGGTTGTGAAGTTCTGCGTAGTAAACACCTGTTTCTCAACTAAGCCTACAGACCCTTGTGCAAGGCTTGCAGTACTGCAAGCGCTCTGCATTAGTGCAAACACACTTACGAATAATATTTTATGCAAATTCAACATGAGCTACGTCCTATTCACTGGTTGCATTGTCCGAAGGCGCAAGAAGCACATTGGCGTAATTCTCTCGCAGGACATTCTTCATTACTTTTCCGGTGCCGGTCTTGGGAAGCTCGGCAAGAAAGATCGTCTGATCAGGGTTCCACCAACGGGCGATTTTGCCATCCAAGTAAGCCAATAGCTCTTGATGGGATACGCGACAGTTTTTGTTTACCACCACGATCAGCAGCGGCCGCTCATCCCATTTAGCATGCTTGGCAGCAATCACCGTGCACTCATTTACCGCTGGGTGTTGACTGACAATATTTTCGATCTCTAGAGAGCTGATCCATTCGCCACCACTTTTGATCACATCTTTCTTGCGGTCTACTACTCGCAACACCCCTTTCGGGCTTATCAAGGCAATGTCTCCCGTTGCTAGCCAACCGCCGGGAAACGCAGTCAAATCGGCGTTCTTAAAATACTGCGAACTAATCCAGGGCCCACGCACTCGCAGCTCGCCGGTCGAGACCCCATCATGGCAGACCCGTTGCTCATCAGCATCAAACAAAGCCATCTCGACGCCGAAGGCGGCACAACCCGCAGAAGTCTGCAGCTCATATCGCTCCGCCAATGGCAACGCCATCAGCTCTGCCGTCATAGGTAAAGAAGTGGCCAGTGGCCCAGTTTCAGTCATCCCCCAAATGGGTTGCCAGTAAATGTTATACCGTTCCTGATATAACTTAACCATTCCTAAAGGAGACGCTGCACCGCCGACACACACGCGCTTAAGTGTCGTGCCGCTGACTTTGTTCTCCTCCCAATAATTATGCAGAGTCAACCAAATCGTGGGAACACCCAAGCCGACTGTCACGCCTTCGCTGACTATGAGCTCTGACATGCTCGCACCGTCCATACCCGCACCAGGCAATACCAACTTGCAGCCAGACAGCGGTGCCGCATAGGGAGCGCCCCAAGCCCCGGCGTGATACATCGCCACCATAGGCAGTAACACCGTCTCGGGTTGCAGGCCCAAGAGTTCCGCCGACGCGGTTGCTTGTGCGTGCAATACCATCGCGCGGTGCGAATACAGCACACCTTTGGGATTGCCAGTGGTACCCGAGGTATAACACAAAGACGCCGCAGTATTTTCATCGAAACGAGGCCAGTCATACTCCGTAGCCTGATCCTGCAATAATTCTTCATAGCAATACAAGGGCGCAAGTGAGGTTTCTGGCATGTGTGCCGAGTCGGTCATGACGATGTAACCCTTTACGCTCGACAGTTTATCTTGCAGGGGTTCCAGTAACTCAACGATGGACAGATCAACGAATACATACTGATCTTCGGCATGATTAATCATGTATTCAATCTGCTCGCTGAACAGTCGTGGATTGACGGTATGCAACACAGCGCCGATTCCAGACACGGCATAGTACAGCTCCATATGCCTGTAAGTGTTCCATGCTAGAGTCGCGATACAGTCACCGGGCTTGCTGCCTAGCGCGTTCAACGCATGCGCTAGCTGGCTGCTGCGCTGCCATACATCTGTGTACTTATAACGGTGAATATCCCCTTCTTGGCGGCGTGACACGACTTCTTGTTCAGGATAACGAATGCAGGCATGACGCAAAAGGTCAATGATCAGCATCTGTGTGTCCATCATATTTCCGAGCATTCCTAACTCCTGCAAACAAAGTATTTTATACAAATAGGTTTAGAATAAATTAAACAACAGTAGCGCCAGGGTAAGACCCATCAACGGCACCACTACTGTTACCGCACCCACCGCCCAATAGGCATCTTTGTGCGACTCATTGCAGATGCCGCGAATAGTGGTCACGACATAACCATTATGCGGCAAGGAGTCCATGGCACCGGATGAAATCGCCACCACTCGGTGCAACTGTTCAGGGTTAACTCCTAAGTCTAGATAATGCGGCCCAACCGCTGGTAGGGCGATCACCTGCCCACCCGAGGCAGAACCGGTGAGGCCTGCGATCGCGCTTACCGCAACGGCTGCACCTACCAATTCATTGCCTGGAAGCGAGGTCAATGCCACCACCGCCATATCGAACGCGGGAGTGATTCTGGCAACACCGCCAAACCCAACTACCGCCGCCGTATTACCAATGGCAATGAGTGCGCCGGTAGTGGCATGACCAAGGGCAACTTGAATATCGTTGAAATGCGACCAATTGATCGCCATCAAACTTAAAACACCTCCGAGCAGCGCCACAATCAATGCGTTTTGCTGCAATGTGTCGTGAAACAAAAAAGAAAGCACTAACACCACAATCAAGGGCAACAAACCAGTCGCAGGATTGGGCAGATCACGTTCCTGCAATTGTGGGTCACCGACCCTTGCTTGAAAGCCCTCGCCGTTTTGCATAGCCGTGCTAATGATGCGCTGCAGCCACCAGTACCCAAACACCGCCATAAAAATGGCAACGACTAGGCTTACTTGCCACGCCGCATAGGGCGTAGTGCCTAGGTACTCAATGGGAATCCAGTTTTGAATCTCCGGAGAGCCGGCCGAAGTCATGGTAAAAGTAACCGAACCAAAGGCGAGTGCCGCAGGGATAAACCGGCGCGGAAGATTGGCCTCTTTAAAAAGACTCAGCGCCATTGGGTAGACCGCAAAGGCAACAACGAAGAGGCTTACACCACCATAAGTGAGAACAGCACAGGCGATAACCACCGCCAGGACTGCTCGTTGCTTGCCTAACTTCCCAGTGATCCAACTGGCCACGCTGTCAGCGGCGCCCGTATCTTCCATGAATTTGCCAAATATAGATCCAAGCAAGAACATGAAAAACCATGAGGCAATAAAACTCGTAAACCCCGACATATAACTCTGAACAAAATTCTGATCGTTCAAAAAGATTGGAATGCCGCTGCTCAGTGCCACGATCAACGCACACAAAGGCGCGCTGATGAATAGGTTCCAACCTCGCAGGGTCAGCACGATAAGCATTGCAAGGCCGCCAATCAGGCCAACTAAACTGACTATGTCCAACATGACGACCCTCTTTGACTCGTTGTTCTTAGTGGGGTCATTGTTCATGAATGCGGCGGCGCAACCCATAGTACTATGGTACAGGTCACAATAGGCTCACCTTGGGGTATGGTGGCTACCGATCAATAAAAAATTCTACGGGGAGCTTGTCTAATGAAACAACATAAATTCAAATATTCTACCTGCGCAATGGCAGTGTCGGCGGCCATGGGTAGTATCGCATTCCCCGCACTGGCGCAGGAGACTCGGCAGCCTGAAGGCCGTATTTTAGAAAGTATCGAAGTTACCGCGCGGCGCACGGTTGAAGATATGCAGAAAGTCCCTCTCGCTGTCACCTCCATCGGGGCAGAGGACATCACCGATCGTGGATTAGCCACAATTCTTGAAGTACAGCAGTTCTCACCAAATACCACCTTGCAGGAAAGCCGTGCGACTAACTCTACCCTTACCGCTTTTATCCGCGGCGTTGGCCAAGAAGACCCGTTGTGGGGATATGAGTCTGGTGTTGGTATTTATATCGATGATGTGTATATCGCCCGTCCACAGGGCGCAGTCTTAGACATTCTGAATATCCAACGGGTCGAAGTATTGCGCGGACCACAAGGCACCCTATACGGCAAAAACACCGTTGGCGGGGCGCTGAAATATGTCACTCAACGCATGAGCGGAGAAACAGAACTGGCCGCCACAGTGACCGGCGGCTCATACGGGCAGCAGGATATAAAGCTGGTCGGACAGATGCCGGTGACAGATGACTTTTATTTAGGGTTTGGCTACGCCAATCTAACTCGCGATGGCTATGGTAAGTTCTTAGTGAGCGATCTGCCTGGACAAGATCGAGAGAACTATAATAAAGATCTACAGGCCTATCGGATCACAGCGGAATACACACCTACTGACAACCTCTTCATCCAGTTCGGCTATGACAAAACTGAAGACGACTCTAACTCGAAAGGTGGTTATCGCTTGCTACCAAGTCTGTTGACCGATGCGGCTCCAGTGCCAAGCAGTATCTATGACTCTTATACGAGCCTGCCCACTAAAAACAGCGTTGAAACCGAAGGCATGAACCTAACCGTGCAATGGGATATCAACAGCTCAACGACATTAAAGTCCATTACTTCACAACGCGAAAACTACTCACCTGTAAGTATCGACTTCGACAATACGCCTCTGCGTATCTTCGACGTCCCAGCAATCTACGAAGATGACTGGTTTACGCAAGAGTTCCAATTGAACTACCAAGGCGACAACTTCAACGTTGTGTCTGGTTTGTACTATTTTGATTCGGAATCCTGCGGGGTGTTTGATGCGATCTTAGAAGAGTTGGGACAAGTACTCGGCGCACCTGGTTTGACGCGTGAAGTATCCGGTTGCAGCAATAGTAAGAGCACCGCTGTTTACGCAGACGGTACTTATCGTCTGAATGAGCAATGGAGCATCAGCGGTGGTATCCGTTACACCAAAGACGAGAAATCGGCGGTCGTGCGCAACGGCTTACTCTTCTCTACCGTGTATCCAGAATCAAACTGGGTGCCAGGCTATGTGCGCGATGCATCAGTAGGCACTCCTGTCGTGCTAGATGATAGCGCCGATTGGTCGAAGGTGACTCCTCGCATCAGCGTGGAGTATCAAGTAACAGAAGACACGATGCTATACGCAAGCTACAGCGAAGGCTTCAAGTCCGGCACGTTTAACCCACGGGCTGAACGAGCCGAGCCTGCCGCCAACCCAGAGGATGTTGAATCGTTCGAGGTAGGCGTAAAAACCGACCTAAGCTCGACTTTCCGTTTGAATGCGGCGGCCTTTATGCTCGACCATAAAGATCGTCAGTACATCTCTGTGATTCCTGACCCGACTGACAATGCCGCTCTCAATCAGCGATTGGGCAACGTTGGACAATCAGAAGCCACGGGCATGGAGTTCGAATTCACCTGGCTAGCCGGCCAGTACCTATCGTTGTTTGGTAACGTCGGCCTCATCAACGCCGATTTCAAGAACGTCTATAGCTACGATGCCAACTTGAACCGCATTGATATCACGGACAACTTCGTGATTACCAATACGCCAGAGACGACAGCTAATCTTGGCTTCAATTACGACTTGCCCATTGCCAATGGCGACGTTGTATTCACCGGCAACTATAGCTACCGCAGCGACTACAGCTTGTCAGAATTGGGCAATGTGTTGGAACAAGACGCTTACGGCATTGTGAACCTCGGTGTCAGTTGGACTAGTTCCGACGGCAAAATGTCCTTGGGCTTACATGGCAAGAACTTAACTGACGAAGAGTTTCTCGTTGGCAACTACGCCTTCCTAGGCGCCGCCGACCCATCACTTCCAAATGGCTATGCCGCTGGATTAGGTGGCGATACCACTTTGATCGGCTACTACGGTGCACCACGCACTGTAAGCTTGTCACTAGGCTATCGTTTCGGCATGTAAGCTTTGGCTCGAACCATGCGCTCACGCAGATCGCAATGCCACCATTACTGACGTGATGGTGGCATTTTTTATTGGCCTGTATTAGGTTTAAAGACTATGAACCCTCATTCGGACGACCGTATGGCAATCAGTAAGAGTTCGAACCCGAGCGCGAGCCCTGCGCCCGCCAAAGTCATTATCGCCGATGATCACCCCTTGTTTCGGGCGGCGCTAAGACACGCGCTAGCCTCAACGATAGAAGATGAAATTTTAGAGGCCGAAAATTTTGCAAGCTTGCATGGCGCTCTACTACAACACCCACAGATCGAATTGGTGTTCCTAGATCTCAACATGCCCGGCAATCAGGGACTGATGGGCCTGACTTCCATTCGCAATCAGTTTCCCGATGTCCTAGTAGTAATCGTCTCTGCCAATGAACAACTGAGCGTTATAGAGCGTGCGATGAGTTTCGGTGCTAGCGCTTACATTCCTAAATCAGCCCCAATGCCCGATATCGTCAGTGCGGTCGAAGCAGTGCTAGGTGGCGATAATTGGTTGCCGGCACATCTACAGAGCGCGGTGCAAATCCCCAAGAACTCTCTGCATCATGATTTTTCACAAAAATTAAGCCAACTGACGCCTCAGCAGTTTAAAGTCCTAAGATGCATCGCCGATGGTTTGCTCAATAAACAGATCGCCTTCGAACTAGACGTGCAAGAGACCACCATCAAACAACATGTGTCGGCTATTTTACGCAAACTTGGAGTGATCAATCGCACACAGGCTGGGGTCTTGTTCCACGACATGCTACGGGCCGATGACGAAGACACTTTAGCCGAACCCAATTCCTTTCAATAATCGCTTTAGCGCGGCCTGCTTTACCGGCTTAGGCAAGAAGAATGCGCCAACCTCCACAACTTGTTCGCGAATCGTCTCGTTCGGGTCCGCCGTACTCAATATCGCCGGAATATTGCGAGCCCAGTGGGTTCTTATCTCTTCTATCGCATCCGTGCCTACTTGTTGTTCTGCTAGGTGATAGTCGATCAGAAGCAGATCAGGGGCTTGCTCGACGAGTAATGCTTCTTGGGTAGTGGCGCAGGCCGTCACACAACCACCCCACTCGCGCAAGAGAGAGGCTAAGGCATCTCTAATAGCAGGGTCATCATCGAGCAATAACACATGCATCTCGGCAGGTAATGACCACTGCACATGATCGTTGGTTAAACGCTTCTTAGTTATTGAGGAGCTTTTCCACGCGCTCACTGGCAGGGTCAGAGTAAAACACGTCCCGCGATTCACTTGTGACTCTAGGCGAATGGGGATCTCCAATAATCGGCACATCCTCTCGACAATGGCGAGCCCTAAACCCAAACCTGGATTATGGTCATGTTGATCGAGTTGCTTAAACTCTTGGAAAATTTCATTAAACTTCTCTGGCGGGATCCCACGCCCCGTGTCCCACACCTGGAGCTCTATGCTAGCGCTCTTTCGCCTTACACCGCACAGCACCTTGCCATGCTCGGTGTAACGCACAGCATTGCTGAATAAGTTCTGCAAGATGCGTTGAAGTATTTTTTGATCCGTATGCACGACTACTTGGGTAGGTACAATCTTAAACTCCAAGCCCTTCTCTTGCGCCAATAATGCGAAGGAAGCATTTAAAGACGCCATAACATCACACAATGGTACATCTTTTTTGTAGGTCTGCAGATTTCCCGACTCTAATTTGGTCATCTCCAACAACATGGTCAATAGCTCTTCAGCGTTTTGCAATGATTGTTGAATCTGTAGTGCAAGATTGGCGTCATCGACGTCTAAGCGCTTTAATAACATCTCGCAAAATAGACTCGCGGCGTTAAGCGGCTGCATCAAGTCGTGCCCTGCAGCCGCAAAGAATTTCGATTTGCTTTGATGCGCATGCTCCGCCGCCTGTTTCGCAACAGACAAGGCCTCTGTGCGCTCGATAACGCGCGCCTCCAGTTCGATGTTGATTTGCTGTAGTTCGTTCTGAGTCGTCACTAGTTCGGTGATATCGGTATAAGTGGTAACGAAGCCACCGTCGGGCATTGGATTGCCCTGCAGCTCTATCACTTGCCCAGAGAACTGTTGGCGCTGATACCGATACCGACTACCGCTGCGCAGATAGGATAAACGTTTGCTTACCTCCTCTTCTATGTTGACATCAGGTTGCCCAAACAGCCCACGCTTTGCGTTGAATCGCAAGATCTCCTCTACAGCAATGCCCGCACGGATCAATCCATCGGGGTAATCAAAGATCTCAAGATAGCGCCTGTTCCAGGCTACCAATCTTAGCTCTTTGTCGATCACACTAATGCCCTGCGGAATATTCTCCACTGAAGATTGCAATAGCTCTCGGTTGAATCGGTATAGTTCCGACGCCTCAGATGCCCAGTCGACCACCTCCTCAACATCCACTGGAGACTCTTTCGCCAAACTGCCGATCAATAACCGGCTTGCGGAACTGCCTATCGCCCCTGCCAACTCTCTCTCAAGCCGAATCAGCAATAGAGGGTGCACGAGACGCTGTTCCGGCACATCGGCAATACTCAACCCTAAGCGTCGGTCTAGGCCTTCGGCATCCCTAGGGTCCATGAAGCGCGCCAACACCGAACGCAACCGCCCCCAAGTCACCTGTTTTTCGTGCCCATCAGAATGGTCGCTCGCGATTGAACTTAGCTTAAGTTTTGGACGCGCGAATACTATGCCCTGCTGATAATCCGCTCGAGATTGACGCACGAGCATTGATATTAATAGGTAACACACGATATTGGCGCCCATACTCAGCACCACCCCATCGCTAATCGCTTTATCGGTTAGCGTTTGGGCTGAGCCCAACGATGGCAGCAGCAAAAGCACCGCCCACACAGCAGTACCAACTAGCAAACCACTGATAGCTCCCGCCCTATTTGCATTGGCCCACAACAAGCCACCAAACATCGAAGGCGCCAGCTGTGATAGTAAAGCCATCGCGATCAGACCATTGCTCACCAAGGGCAGTCCGCCTTCGGTGAGCTTATGGTAAACATAGGCCAGTACTACTATGACCACCATCGTTAAGCGACGGCTCAACAACACGCCCTGCGGTGTTAAATTAGAAATCACGTTGCCACTGCGCCTTGCGCGTAGCCACAAGGGGGTAATGACATCATTCGATATCATGATCCCTAGCGCCAGTGTTGCCATGATCACCATACTAGTGGAAGTCGATAACCCGCCGATAAAGGCAATAAGGCTAATGTCGGGACGCTCTGCCAGAATCGGCATGGACAGTAAAAACGTATCGTTGCCACGTGCTTCGGGCGCCAAAATTACGCCCGCTAACGCGATGGGTAGAATAAAAAAATTGATGGCAAACAGATAAAGAGGGAATGCCCAGCGCGCCTTCTTGAGCTCTTCAGGGCTCGTATTCTCAATGAAGTTAACTTGGAATTGCCGCGGCAGCACAAACATCGCCAGTGCCCCTAGCAACATATGCGTAGCGTATATGTAGACACCATTTTCTTCGGGCTCAAGCAATTGCCTAGCCTGCACATTATCGGCAGCGGAAAGGATTAAATCGTTGATACCGTCGAATAGCTGATAGGTGACAAACAAGCCTACAACGCAGAATGCTACGAGTTTAATAATTGATTCATAGGCTACGGCATCCATCAAACCCGGATGTTGTTCGGCCAGACTCAACCGCCTAGCCCCAAACAGAATAGAGAATACAATCATCGCCAAACCAACTGCAGCGGCCAGATCAAGAAACCAAGGGGCGGCATTGGCTTCTAGCCCTGTGACCGCTGCAAAACTGGCAGCAACCGCACGTAGCTGCAATGCAATATAGGGGACTAGGGCAATCAAGCAAATAATGGCAACGAGAGCGGCAAGGAAATGTGATTTACCATAGCGTGAGCCAATCAGGTCGGCAATTGACGTCAAGTTTTGCTCTTTGACCGCGCTCAACATTTTTAGCTGAAACTGATGGGCAAATAAGAAGATGCAGATACCGCCAAGGTAGGTCGGAGCAAACCACCATCCATACTGCGCCGCTTGCGTAACGGTCCCGTAGAACGCCCATGTTGTACAGTGCACCCCCAACGCCAGAGTGTAGCGCCAAGGCCTAGGGCCAGGCTTATTGCGCCGCTCGCCTCGCGAGGCGATAGTAAACAACAACGCCAAATAGGCAAAGGCGGCGAACAAGACTGTAGAGATTGCTAGCATGCGGTGTATCCGAAACTTCGCGTTGTGAGCTCTATAGTAACCGGATCAACAAGCAAAGCCACTTTTACAGACGCCCTTAGTATTGTTTACGCACAATATTGAAAAAATCGACAAATTTACGCATGTTCTCTGCATCCTGCGCTATCAAAAGCGAATGATCGCCGCCAGGAATTTCAACGTAGAGGTGTTGCATGCCAAGCGCTTTCATTCTACTTACCCAGGCGCGTGTTCGCTCAACGGGAACGGCATCATCTTGATCACCCTGTAAAACAAGAATCGGCAAATGCTTGATGCGCTCCAGTATGTCATTCATCGGGGCGTCTGCTTCGGGCGCCGGGGCAGCCACTCCTAAGCCAGCGAAGAGTTGTGGATATTTAGCAGCAATATGATAAGTCCCTGCACCGCCCATTGAATGGCCCCATAGGTAAATACGATTAGAGTCTATCGGGAACTCATCGCGCATCAACTGCAGGACGTTCATCACATCCTGCTCACTTCTTTGTGCGTCCTTCTCGTCCTCGGTGACCCTAGAGCCATACCAGCCGCGACGTATATATCCCAGGGGGGTCACTACTATGTAGCCGTTAGCCTCTGCGTGATCTAAAAAGCCTTCATAACCCATTAGCCAGTCATGACTTCGACCAAGGCCATGCAGCGACACGATCAGCGGCGCTCTTTGATTTCGCTCCACGCTTGTAGGTACAAACACAGCGTAAGGGATAGACTCTCCCGTACCGGGAAACACATAGCTACGATGCTGGACTCGCGGGTCGTCTATAAGTCTCTCATCATCGCTTTCTTGACGGTCAGCAAAACAAAGGCTGCCAATACCGCAAGTCACTATAGCTACCAAATTCAGGAGCGTTTTCATTATTTTTCTCCTCGCTGTCAGGGATATAAAATAAGCAGTTAGTCAAGTTTGTGCAGGTCGTTACAAAACGTGCGCTAGCGAAGATCATCCCTTAGTTTAATCACTTGCTCCTTGTAATTTTCACCCTCGCCGTAGTCCACAAACTTACTGTATCGGCTATGGCTACCGACAACTTTACGCGCGTGTTTTATTGGGCACCAGTATTGCTCGGTTCTTGCAAGCACCTCTCTGGAGTACGCCACAACACCGTTGCCGTAGCCGCAATATACGCAGTTGAATTTTTGAATCCCGTTAAGATAGGCCAACTGATGACGGTCCAAGACAATATAGTCAGAACGCTTTACTCGTCTAATCCCGTAAAGCCTAAAACAAATATGTTGATATAAAGTGATAGTGATGTCGAAAAATACGATTGGCACTACCATAGAATAAATGAAAGGCGAGGATATTATATTGCGAAGCTTCGATGAAAAAATCCATGGCAACATCGCAGACTTTAATTTTCTATGAGCCTCCAGAATATCTTGCTCAAACTTTACGCGCTTGCCTTCTATATGATAGCTAAACTCTTTCTGCTTCTTATCAAACTCTTCTAGCAATTGCCTCTCTAGTTTAGCGATCTTATCGCTTATCTCACTGATCTTTTCACTCATGACAACCTCCACTTCCTAATGCCGGGATGCGCATTCAAGTCCAAGCTCCTACTCTACCGCGCGCTCTATCGCACGCTGATACGCAGGCCGTGCTTGTACGCGATCTAAGTAGGCTGGCAGCGAAGGCCAAGAGCTTAATAGCCCTAGCCTCTTGGCCATTGACACCACATAGGCAATACCAACATCTGCCGCAGAGAAGTCATCACCGAGAATATAGGGGGACGCGCCTAACTGTTTCGCGATGTAATCGAAGTGCAGCTTAATCTCTTTCTCACTAAAGGCCTCGAAGGTAGCATGTGCTTGCCCTGATCGCAGAAGAAGCATTTTGACGAGGAGCGGCAAAAACACGGACCCCTCCGGATAATGCAACCAACGCGTAAACTTTGCCCACGCCGCTAAATTTGATCGGTGGGGTGCTAAGCGATGCTTAGTGTCGTACTTCTCTAACAAATAGGTTGTGATGGCGCTGGATTCAGCTATCACTAACCCATCGTCATCGATGACGGGTGATTTTCCTAAAGGATGGATTTTTTGCAGCGCTTCGGGTGCCCGCATGGTCGTCGGATCACGCAAATACACCTCTAGCTGATACTCGGCTCCCAACTCTTCTAAGAGCCAGACAGTAAATATTGAACGACCTATTCGTAGATGATGTAAAGTAATCATTGCACAATTCCTCCCGTGCAGCTTTAAATGTAACAGTGCCTTTAGAGCACCGAATTTATATCGAGCGCTTACTAAAACGTGGCTAAGCCTGTGACCGGAATAAGGCTAGAAACCAAAATGAGATAAGCCAAATTGAATAGCATCAGCCCATAATGTATTACGCGGTTATTCGTAAACAGCAACCAGATCACTGACATTATAATGACAACGCTGCCCAAAGAGCGGCCCATCCATGTTTCGGCAAAATCGGGAAGCAAGGGGTCAGACGCACGCGATAGAATCAAAAAGATAATGACCATGCAGAAGAACCAGTTCTTGGTGAGAAAATAGTGCTCTTCTAGGTCCATTCTCTGGAAATAACGCAGCTCTGGCGTTAATGCAAATGTGAGCAATACCATCATAATGGGGGCTGCCAAGAATAACAGCATCGGTGCGACCTTGGTAAAGTCATAAGCCTGATATTCCCAAAACCCTAAGTAGTGGTAGGTAATGATGATCAGCAACCAAAATGACCAACCAGCCAGCAGCCAAGGATGCTTAACACGGTGGCGCGCACGAATGATCTTCCCCCAACCCATCAATAACTCGGCCATGGCAAATGCCACCACTACCGACACAAACATCATGATAAATTCGAATTTTGACAAGAAGCTTCCCCCATGCCCTGCTTAAACAAGAATTAGGTTACAGTACACTGTTTTTCCTAAGCTTGCTGCACCGACATATGATGACGACTCAAACGATCACCTACACCTATATTCTGCGCAAAGCATGGCCAATTATCTTAGCAAATGCTGCTGTTCCCCTACTCGGCCTGGTGGACACCGCTATCATCGGCAATGTTGGTACGGTCGCCGACTTAGGTGCAATAGCGCTCGGCGCCCTCATTTTCTCGTTTGTATACTGGAGCTTTGGCTTTCTACGCATGGGCACTACTGGCTTCACCGCGCAAGCTGTGGGCGCTAGCGACGACGAAGAGGTCCGCGCGATACTAGGACGCTCCCTCTTACTTGGCTCCACTCTTGGTCTTGCCCTGATCCTATTGCAGTGGCCAATTGCCAGTGTCGCCTTCTCTTTGCTTAGCGGCGGTGAGCAAATGGAGAGTGTGGCGCAACAGTATTTTTCAATCAGAATCTGGGGCGCACCCGCTACATTGTCCAATTTTGCCCTCATGGGCTTATTAATAGGAATGGGAAAAAGCAAATTGCTATTAATAGTCCAGCTGTTCATGAATGGTTTGAACATCGCTTTGGACGGGCTCTTTGCCGGTGTATTTGGCTGGGGTGTTGAGGGCATTGCCCTGGGCACAGTGCTTGCCGAGTGGAGCACGCTATTATTTGCAGGGTCACTCATTTATAGAGCGCTAGCAAAAGATCACGCAGCGCAGGTGCCTTTTTGGCCCAAGGCACGCATCCTCAATGCTGCAGCCATGCGCAAAACTCTAGCGGCGAATGCCGATATCATGATCCGCACCTTATTGATGATCTTCTCGTTTAGCTTTTTCATCAACCAAAGCGCTATTTATAGCGGCGTGGTCTTGGCGGCAAACCATATTCTCATGCAATTGATCTCCTTCGCTGCCTTCTTTCTCGATGGCTATGCCTTTGTCGTAGAAGCCCTAATCGGCAAAGCGATCGGTGCCCGCAATCGACTTCATTTCGATGTTGCCGTGCGCCGTTCAACGATTCTGGCCGCTTTTTCGGCACTGCTTCTCGCACTGTTAATTTGGCAGTTT
This sequence comes from uncultured Pseudomonadales bacterium, assembly GCA_947259995.1. Classification (GTDB taxonomy): domain Bacteria; phylum Pseudomonadota; class Gammaproteobacteria; order Pseudomonadales; family Pseudohongiellaceae; genus UBA5078. The sequence goes on from CAMYOK010000002.1 coordinate 872,560, forward strand.
GGTGAATTCGCCATTGCCTTGCTAACAGATCTAGAACCAGTGCGGCGAGCTACTAGCGATATGCTTATTTTTGCGGCGCTCTATGTCTTCGTCTCGTTCGCTGCATTTCAGCTCGACGGTATTTTTATTGGTGCATCTAAGACCGCACAAATGCGCAATGCTGCCGTCATATCAGTCAGCATTTTCATGCTTGCATGGTGGTTACTGGCCGCCCCTTATGGCGTTGAGGGTCTATGGTGGGCGATGATAATCTATGTAGCCGCGCGCGCCGCGGCCCTACTCATGTATTTTCCAGCACTACGGGAGTCGACAGTCGACGCTACCCCCCTTAAAGGGTGATACTTGCCATTCCTGATGTCTTTCACTACGGAGCCATACGATGCACAAAGTTATTCTCATATCGCTAGCATTGCTCGGGCTCGCCGCTTGTAGTGAACCGTTTTTCTATTTTTCTGGCGGGCGCCTAACAGGAGAAGAAACGCCGCTTGTGCATATGCCAGCCGCAAGTGGCGTGTTGCAGATCGAAACCCTTCCGACCGACCCTTACTCAGTAAACATTGGGTATGTGTTGCTCGATGGCAAGGTGTACATCGACCCAGCAGAAGATCGCCAATGGTATCAAAACATATTAGTGGACCCTACTGTGCGCATCCGTTTCGATGGCAGCGATCAAGTACATCCAATGATGACAGTTCCGGAATCGAACCTAGAGATTCTTACGCAGTTTGACCCCACACGAATCATTCTAAGGCTTGAGCCCATTGAAGATCATTAAGGCCTGATCAATTAACAAACAAACCGCCCGATCTTCCGTTGCCATTGGTGTCGACAAGTCTAAACTTGAGCTCGTAACGTTCGTCTCCAGATTTTATCACCGTTAAGGTGCCTACAAGATCCGAGTCAGCATCAGGGGAGAGTGTCCAACTTCCTGTAGCGGTTGCCGCCCCTGCATCTTCAGAGTCCAGCTGCCAGCCTTGCTCTTCGATCTGCAACTTAAAGTGCTCATAGACGCTGGCGATTTCCCAGTCACTGTATAAGTTCGCTTCCGTCTCGAGAGACCCTCCGCCACCAGAATAACCTTGGCTGAATGGAGACCTAAGTCTTCGCGATGTATTTTCAGGGGTGTGCAAAGTCGGCAGATACTCGTCCAACCCTGAGCCACGTCGATTTTGCGCCATGCGCATTTGCGCATTCTGCTCTTCTAGCTGTATCACGCAGCTCCTATTGTCGCTGCCTAGGCTGGTTGAGAGCGTCACAAGATTGCCACTTGGCATCTCATGAAACACATAGCTAGCAAACCCGTACTCGTTATGACAATACCGACTAACTTGCCTTGCAAGATTTTGCCCCGGCGCTACAAAGCCTCGCAAACGAAAATTACTGCTAGGAATAGCAAATTCGATAAACTCCGCCTGCAACAAAGCAGTATGCAGCGCACTTGCAGCGTCGGTTCGATTCAACCTTGTAGAAAAGGCCGCAGAGAGCTGATACACCCTGTCGATACTACCTAACGCAGTAAAACTAGAGGGCAGCTCAATGGCAGGAAAATCCTCCATGATGTCTGAGTAGAGTTTTATCTCGCCCACTGAAGTGGCACCGAGAAAAGCCTTCACTAACTCCAACGGGACAGACTCTTCAAATTCAGTGTCTGCCAATAAAATTGATGTGCAAAAAAGACAAACTAGCGCGACTGGCAGTGAACGGGGCATTGCAGACCTCCGAGCCTTTTCGGCCTCTTTTGTTTTAGAAAATTTTCTCAAGTAGGAAACTACGCCCATACGAGTCGACACAGGCCCGCCCTAGCTCACCCTCACATACCGTTTCTTTTATTGTCACATGCCCAGTCGTATCCGAGCTAAAGCCCACAACGAAGTCGACTACGCCATTAGGGGTATACACCGACTCGAACGTCGCCGAATAATTTTCCACTACGCCTTGATAAGCCATCCATTGACCGCTCACCGTATCGAGTATCGCGATCATCAATTGATCATTCTTATGATGAAAGCTGTAGAACTCCGTTTTCGTTTCCGATGGTATCGCCCACACACCGCTATAATCCTGCGCCCAGCCACCGATAGGCATTACGACACAGAGTATTAATAAAATCTTTCTCATTCACGGCTCTCCTAGTGTGAAATTTAGCAAGCTCAAGCCCGTCTTTTTAGTGGGTCAATATGACACCGGAGAATCTGCAATGCAATAGGAAGGCAAGCCATAAACACGTCAGAAATATCCCGGACTTAGGCCCAGCGGTGCAGACCTTTAATAGCAAACTAGAGACACTATTTGGGCAGCATGCTCTTTAGGGCATCAACTTTTACCCGGTAGTGGTGCTACAAAGCTGCCACAGCTCGATTGGGTGGGATAAGTGATGGCTGGGGAGTTTATTAGGTGCGGGCTCAGTGCGAAGCTTGATCGTCATCTGAAAAGACATGGGCTTGTAGATCTAAGCGCTGCATACGACGCCCGCCGAGTTCGATCATGCCCTTATAGCGCTCTTCACCCGTCGTAGTAAATTCGAAGGCGTAACGCCGACGTAGTTGCAGTGACCCGCTTTCACTGCGCTGTGGCCACACACCTTTCAGCACGATAGTTTGATCGAGCAGCTGTAGGTTCTGCTCCTTGCAGTACTGATAAAGATACTGCATAGCCGTAATCTTTACTGTGTCGCCCTGCCACCAAAAACTGATGAATGCGATAGCCAATGCGGTCCAGAAGATCGATGAAAGTGTTAGCATGAATCCTATTTATGCACAGGTTTACAGCTATGAAATGGCGGGAGATTTAATTCATAAGCCATCTGCATGGCGTCGAGCATAGTCCACAGAATATTTAATTTAAACTGTAGAATAGACAAGGCATGCTCTTGTTGCTCGCGTGTCTGAAAATAATCTAAGGTAATATTGAGGCCATGCTCTACATCACGGCGCGCCTCATTCAAGCGTTTGCGGAAATAGCTATACCCGTCCGCATCAATCCACGGGTAATGATCAGGCCAATTTTCTAATCGACGCTGATGAATCTCAGGAGCAAATAATTCAGTAAGAGATGAACAAGCGGCTTCTTGCCAGCTCGCCCGGCGCGCGAAATTAATATAGGCATCACAAGCGAAACGCACCCCTGGCAGCACATGCTCCTCAGAAAGAACTTCTTCTCGGCTTAAACCCACCGCTTCAGCCAAACGCAGCCAGGCTTCGATACCCCCTTCCTCTCCAGCGTAGCCGTCATGATCAAGAATACGCTGAATCCATTCACGACGCACGTCGCGCTCATTGCAATTAGCAAGTATCGCGGCATCCTTTACTGGAATGGTCGTCTGATAATAAAACCTATTAGCAACCCAACCGCGAATCTGTTCCGGCGTGCTCTTACCGGTATTCATGGTGACATGATAGGGATGGTGAATATGATAGAAGCGCCCCTTCGCGCGCAACTTCGCTTCAAACTCTTCTCGGCTCCAAGCTTTAGACATAATCTTTTAGTTTTCCTTCTCTGCCATCTTTTTTGCGTTTATTGTATTACGAAATAACAGTGGAGCGGCCTTCTGTTCCGCCAGTTCATCACGCTCAGCAGCAGCGATGGCGTCAGTAATTAAATGGTGATCGGGAGAAAATTCACAGATAGGGTCAGTGGCATTAACATCACCAGTCAACATAAATGCTTGGCAGCGACAGCCGCCTAAGTCGATCTCTTTCTCTGGGCAGCTCGCACAAGGTTCCTGCATCCATTGCGTGCCACGAAAGCGATTAAATAAGTCTGACTCGCGCCAGATATCCATCAAAGATTCTTCGCGCACATTCGGAAACTGCAAGCCCTTGATTATCTTGGCGCTTTGACAAGGCAGTACATCGCCTTCTGGGGTGACAGTAATGAAAGTAGTCCCCCAGCCATTGCTGCATTTTTTCGGGCGCTTCTCGTAGTAATCAGGCGCGACAAAGATAACATTCATACGCCCTTTGTGTTGTGCACGGAAGCGATTGGTAGCCGCTTCCGCTTCTTCAAGTTGCTCAGAACTAGGCAGCAATTGATCGCGATTATGTAGGGCCCACGCGTAGTATTGTGTGTTGGCCAGCTCCACAAACTCCGCACCAAGCTCCTGCGCAATCTCCAGGAAATCGCTGACTTGATGAATGTTCTGGCGATGCAAGACAAAGTTAAGCCCCAAGGGTATGCCCTGAGCGATAACCTCTTTGGTCATCGCCAATTTATGCTCAAAGCTATCTGTACCACCAAACAAAGCATTCGTCTCTTTGGTGCTGCCCTGAAAACTAATCTGAATGTGCTTGATACCTGCTTCTTTAAAACTTGTAATTTTCTCGGCAGTAAGCCCAACTGCAGAGGTAATTAGATTGCAGTAAAACCCCATGTCGTCGGCGGCTTCGATGAGCTGTACTAGATCCTTACGCACAAGAGGTTCCCCACCGGAGAACCCAAGTTGCACAGCCCCTAACTTGCGCGCTTCGCGCATAACTCGAAGCCACTGCTCTGTGCTCAATTCCTGTTTCCGGTTGGCTGGTAATTGCAAAGGATTTGAGCAATAGGGACATTGCAGAGGACAGGCATAAGTGAGCTCGGCTAATAGCCACATTGGAATATAATTGTTTGCCCCCGACATCGCCACGCTTTACTCCCCCGCCGCCACAATCCAGTCTTGCGATTGGGCATCGACTAAAAACTCTTTTACATCATCCGCCAGTGATTCGGCACCAGGGTAATCGTGCTGCAATTGCGCTATTAACTCATCGCCACTTATGGGTTGCGCACAGCGGCGCAAAATTTCAACCGCTGTATCGCTAAGTTTTACCAAGCCTTCTGGATAAAGTAACACATAACATTGCTGTGCCTCTTCATACTGAAGCCGATAATTCGGATTAAGCGTGAACTTGTCAGTCCTGTAATCAAACATGCTGCATTACTCTTTTTTGTGTGGGAATGTTACAGCGTAATATCCATGCCATCGAAGGCGACTTCAATACCTTCTTCTTTGAGAATTTTCCGTTGCTCAGAATCTTCATCGAGGATTGGGTTGGTATTATTGATGTGTATAAGGACTTTGCGAGGCTTGTCCATTGGGCGCAATACTTCAATCATGCCATTGCTTCCAGACTGAGGTAGGTGACCCATGTCAGCGGCTTTCTTCTCCCCCAAACCTACCGTTTCCATTTCATCTTCGCGCCAAAATGTACCGTCGACTAACAAGCAATCCGACGCGGCCATTAGCGCACGCGTATCATCGGTAAGATCGCCCAAACCCGGGGCGTAAAACAAGCTTTTACCCGATTGCGTGTCATGCACTTGAATCCCGATATTGTCGCCAACGTGAGGATTATTGCGATGTGGCGAATAGGGGGGCGCTTTGCCTTGCACTGGGATTGCGGTAAACGCAAGCCCGTCAATTCCGGGGATAGTAAAGGCCGAGTTGTCCAAGGGAATGGGGTGCCGATTAATGCCTCCATTCCAGTGCTTCAACATCTCAAACAACGGGAACCCAGTACTTAGATCCTCAAACACCATATCGCTACAATAGATTTCATGCGGACAACCCTCCCTGAGCATTAGGAGCCCAGTGGTATGGTCGATCTGCGAATCCATAAAGACGATGGCCTTGATAGCGGTATCGCGCAAACTGCGAGCCGGCTGCAGTTTCGGGAACGCGGCAAGCTGCGCTAATATATCTGGCGAGGTATTAAACAGCACCCAATTAATGCCATCGCCACTAACTGCGATGGAGGATTGCGTTCGAGCTTTCGCATTGATCGACCCGCTGCGAACACCATGACACATCTGACAGTTACAATTCCACTGGGGAAACCCACCGCCAGCTGCTGCACCTAATACGTGAACAAACATCTTTTAACTCTTCTTGATTGATGGGAAAACTTTCGAAAAAAAAACGCCCCAACTGCTGGCGTTTTTTTACAGTAGCTCGCAAATATTTTACTTACTACTTGTGTGCTGTGCGGCTGAGCATCTTTTCAGCTAAACCGCAAAACATCCTTAACGGTTTGCGAAATACATTGTGATTTCGAAACCAAGACGGACGTTCTCATAAGAAGGCTTAGTCCACATATTAAACTCCATATTTTTATCTAATTAGAATACAGCAAGTTTGTCGCCATAACGGCTTTTGGTCTATCGAGTTCGAAGTTAGCAAAGTTTGCTGACAAATTCCACACCTTGAACGGCAAATACTAAACTTATTGTAACAAGCTGCAACAAGCACTCTAACACGCTGTAAAATAAGAATATATCCTACCCTTTACGTTGCTATTCCTAGGAGATTGCGTCGATAAAAGCTTAGCTCTGCCTCGAGAGAACGAATCTGATTAGCCGGCATGCGGAAACCGTGCCCCTCGCCTTCGAAGCTAATGAACTCTGTGGCGCTGTTTTGCTCGCTAAGCCTCTCATTGATCAATATCGCTTGGTTCGGGGGCACCACCTTGTCCTCCTCCCCTTGCAGAATTAGCACTGCCGCCTTTATATTTGCCAGCTTATTGATAGGCGATCGGGCCTGATAGGTCTCTTTAGCCTCCGGGTATGGGCCAATAAGTTGATCGAGATAACGTGATTCAAACTTATGCGTATCCCGGGCTAACAACTCTAAGTCGCTAACACCGTAGTAACTCGTTCCCGCAGAAAACAAGTCGCATGCGGCTAGACTGGCCAATACCGCATACCCACCAGCGCTGCCGCCGCGAATAGCAATTTTGTTTGGCGCGACTTGCTCTCGGGCAATTAAATAGCCCACAGCAGCGACAATATCTTCGATATCGACCACTCCCCACTGGCCATAAAGCAATTTTCTAAATTGCCTTCCGTAGCCACTCGAACCACGATGGTTCAAGTCGAGCACTGCAAAGCCGCGTGCAGTCCAAAACTGATGCATCGGGTTCAATGCAGCACGTGCGGTGCCAGTAGGCCCCCCATGAACATTGACTAACAACGGCGGCAACTCAGAACTTGGACCTTTAAACAGAGGGTTTTTAGGCAGATACAGCAAACCATACGCTTTGGCACCACTTGGGCCCACAAACTCAATGTGTTCGGCTTGTGAGACTAGCCCGGCCCCCAACTGAGTTGGCACCACCGCTTTGACGAGCACGGTTTTAACGGCCTTTTTCGTAGCAGAGCAAAGATCAAGGCGGTAGATACTCGGATAATCGTCAGGGGCAGCGGCCAAGTAGAATACCTTGTCATCCTCGCTTTTGCGGATTTGTTCCAGCAACCCTAAGCCTTGCTCCAACACTTCAACTTGCTGATTCGAAACTGTTAGCCTTTGCAGCTGCCAATGACAATCCTTTACCACACTTATAATCACTTCAGATTGCCCCAACACAACATAGTTGCGCTTACCCATCTCCCAGGCCGGCCCGCAGCAATCGGCTTGTGTGGAAAAAAGGGGACGACTCACACACATAGGCCGTAAGTGTTGATGCTCTACAATGACAAGATTCCAAAAGTTGCTACGGTCTGATATGAAGTACAAATTATTAGCCGCATCAAAACTAGGCTGCACTTTCGCGCTTGCCTGCCCTGCATCCACCTCGAGCACATCAGTTAACGCACCTGTAGCGCTAAACTGCGCAACAATAATCTCAGTATCATCCCACGGCATATTCGGGTGAGACCATGTAACAAAAGATATATACTTACCATCATCTGACAAAGTTGGATTACAGACAAAATCAGACTCAGAGTACAAAATTTGCTGCGCATCGGGGGTAATTGGTAGCGCTTCAGACAAAGGAATCGCCACCAATGTGTTAAGCACCGCATTGGCATTCCCATTGGCTTGCCGGTGATCCTCTCTTACACAAATTAAACGCTGCCCCAGTTTGTCTATCAGCAGCTCACAATAGCGCACTTCAACGCCGGCACTATGCGTTACCTGCACAGGCGCTGTAAAACTGTTTGCGGCCACATCGAAGTGCTGTCGATAAATTTCCTGATCATGGTAATTGCAGTAGAAAACTTGCTCTTCTCCACCAATAAAAGATAAGCCGCCATACTCATGCACGCGGCTACGTATCGAGAAACCCTCCGGTGACACGCGGCTAAGTTCGCCGGCACTATTACAATACATAAGCACTAGGGCGTTTTGCTCTTCCGGCATTGTTTGTAGAAAGAGTATTCCACCAGCCCAAGGAATCGGATTGCTTATGTTTTGTCGGCCTTGAAAAATCAAAGAGGCTGATAGAGGTGTTTCCCAAGTGCCAAAGTCAGCTATTTTTGTTTCCTTCATGAAGAGTCCTTCCTGTGCCCCACAGGCGGCGGGGTCTAGTCTGTGACAGTCGGTCGATGCAACTTGCCACGCGTAGCGGATAAATAAATGCCTAGCAAGCAAATGCCAGAGGCAATAGCAAAACTAAGCTGAATAGCCTGCTCCAATGCAAGCAGGTTGCTGGCGTCAATGAGACGATCGCCTAACACCCACGACATAGCGAAACTCACAAGCACCATGCTTGCGAGCTGCCCAAGTATGCGAGTGGTTGCGGCCGCACCCGATGCGCTTCCATAATCTTTTTTATCAACTGCCCCCATAATGGCATTGGTGTTGGGGGCGGAGAAAAAACTAAAGCCAAAACCAGTCATCGCGAGCGCAAACACGACTAACCAGACTGGGCTGAGCGCTGTGAGGGTACTGAGAATAAACAAGCCCAGCATCGTTAGCACCATGCCAGCGGAGGCAAGTAGGCGGGGTTCAAAAGTGTCTGAAAGCCTACCTGCCACTGGCGCGAGCAGTGCCATACTAATGGGCTGAATCATTAAAATTAGGCCAGCCTCAGAAGCGCTAAACGCCTTCACTTGCTGCAAATATAAGCTCAACAATACGACGTTGGCATAAGTCGCCGTATACATGATCAGCGATGCTCCACAAGAGCGAGCAAATATTGAATTAGTAAGAAAAAGCCTGATGTCCCATATTGGATTTTCGACAGCAAGCACGTGGCGCGCAAATACAGCCAGACATAGAATAAACAACGCAAGTATCGGCAGGCTTTCCCAGTCTGGAACACTGGTTATCCCTAAGCATAAAAACACGATGCACAAGCCAAACAGAATTGCACCGGTAGTATCAAATTTGCCTTTCTCTCCCAACCACTCCCCTGGCACTTTCGTGACACCGATATACAAAACCACAAGCGCCAAAGGAATGTGCAGGAGGAAATTAGCACGCCACCCGAACCAATCTGTAGCCATCCCTCCCAGAAAAGGGCCTGCCGCTAGGCCAAGGTAAACCGATGACACCACCAAGCCGATTGCTTTGCCGCGCTGCTCGGGGCGAAACACGGACGAAACAATTGCCATTTGCGTGGCATAGAGCATTGCTGCGCTAAACCCTTGCAAAAACCGACCAAGCAAGAGCATTGGCGCATTGACCGACAACGCAGAGAATAAAGACGAAACAATAACCGCTGTTGTGCCAATCAGAAACACATGCTTGCGCCCAAAAATGTCTGCTACTCGCCCAAATATCAAAATGAACATGGCGCTTGCCATAAGATAGGCCATGGGTATCCAGCTGAGCATCACGGCAGTAAGCGCGAACTTATCGGCAATAGCAGGTAGTGCTACATTGGTAGCCGAGAGCATCATCGGCGTGCTGAACGCATTTAATGTCACCATTAACACCACTGCCGAATTCGTACTGGGCAGTGAGCTGCTAGGTTTAAGTGCGGGAGTTTTATCGAGCTTCATAGTCCGAAGAAGATAGCACAGGTCTAAAGGGAGCACCTATTTCTACTGGCTTCGCAAAGCAGTAAAAAGGCGGGTTCACCTTGCAAAAGGTCAACCCGCCCATTGTATTAAGACATGAGCCTTAGTTACGATAAGTACTGACAGGGGGAAGTTGTGAACCTGACAAGTCATCGGGAACACTAGTCTCGATACGCACGGTATGCGTGAGCGTACCAATGCCTTCGATGCTGGCACTGATTTTTTCGCCATCCACTAAATACCCAGACCCAGAAGCCCGTTCGACACGGCCGGCGCCTGTTCCGCCTGATGTGCCACTCTGCATAACATCACCAGGAAATACAGTAATTAGCGATGAGGCGTACTCTATTAGCTCGGGGATATTGTGAATCATGTCACCGGCCTGCGCTTCTTGCACCGTAACACCATCGATGACCAGAGTCTGATGGAGGCGCTCCATGGGGTCGCCGTAGAACTCTTTTGGCACAATCCAAGGACCTTGTGGAGCGAAGGTATCGTGCCCTTTTCCTACAAACCAGTCAGAAGTCACGCCATAGCCACCTGGTGGACGGCCACCACGGTCGGAGATATCCATCGCCACCATATAACCGAACACATGATCATAGGCGCGATCAGCCGAAATGTATTTGCCAGTGCGGCCAAACACAATCGCCATTTCGACTTCCCACTCTATGCGATCACGACCATAAGGCATGATGACATCGTCACCATCGCCAATGACGGCACCGCGAGTAGGTTTTAGAAACAGATAGGGAACACCACGATTCTCTTGACGTTCGCGCACGCGGCGAGCCAACTCATCATCGTTGCAGCCTTCACAGGCATGGGTATAAAAATTGACCGCCGCGTTCATGATCTTACTGGGGTATTGAATTGGCGCCATGATATCGACGGAGCCTACAGGATGAACATAGCTGCGGCTTTCAGCCAAGCGGTCTTCTTCTACTAGCCAGTTGACCACTTCGTAGATTCGGTACTTCAAGCCATATTCATACTGTTCGATCAGACCGAGCATATCCTCGGGCATCGCGACATGACTATAGCGGGGTAGAAGCTCCATAACGCGATTGGCGGCAGCGAGGTCAACGATCAGTTGATCATTGCGCATGACTAAGCCAACAGTCGGTACATCGTTGATTGCAAATGTGCCAACCTTGAACGGTTCGGCAGACTCCATTGCTTGTGCGTATACATTGGTGCCATAAAAGACCAACAGAAAGGTCGCGAGCGCCAACGTAGACAGGGATTTTCTAATCATAATTGTCTCCCATGCAGGACTCAAACAGGATGGATCAGGTTTATTGTTATTGTGAAACGACTAGCAATGCCCTATAGGCATGTAAAAGGTATCAGGTTTTGCAGGAAATAGTAAAATTAAGCACACAAATATTAGAACAGACCGCTAATTCTATTTGCTTGCCTCAGTCACCACGCAGTTTGCCTCCAAGCCTGTCCCACCATGCCGGCCTTTGCCCAAAAAACATATGACAATATATACAGTTATGGCGTTAATAGTTTGCCTTCAAGCGAGCCACTTTAGGCTTGCCATAGCCGGCTATTCCCAAGGCTCGATCTTGATTACTGCGCCATTATTTTCTTCAGTGAGAAGATAAATAAAACCATCTGGCCCCTGCGCAACATCGCGAACTCGCTGCCTTAATTCAGTGACGAGAGTTTCACGCCGCAGCTCCAACATTTCCTCATTAAAATGCACACGCTCTAATCCACCTGTGCCTGGAATGCGCCCCCTCTGGATACTGCCAGTGAAAAGGTGACCTTGCCACTGCGCAAATGCAGAGCCGGTGTAGAACAGTAATCCCGAAGGCACAATGCCTGGCTGCCAAATGATCAAAGCAGGCTCGATGCCTTCGCGATTGGGGTGCTCCATCTTAATGCTATCGTTATAACTTCCGTAGCCATAAAGGGGCCAGCCATAATTCCCACCTGCTTTAATTCGGTTGATTTTATCTCCACCGATTGGGCCGAGCTCTGCGTGATACAGCTCGCCCGTTTCAGGATGAATGGTCAAACCATATTGGTCTCTATGCCCATAGGAGTAGATCTCTGGCAACACATCACTGCGCCCGATGAACGGATTGTCATTAGGCACGCTGCCATCTTGATTTAGGCGCAGTACTTTACCGTAACTGCCGAGCAGATCCTGTGCGAACGGCTGCCTCCCCATTGCCCCACCCGTCGTAATAAAAATTTTGCCATCGGGAGAAAAAACAAGCCGAGAACCGCCAGAAAGTGTTATTGGCGTACCAACATAAAGCTCTTCCACTTTAGTTAATTCCTTACCCCCATCATAGTAAGCGCGCCCTAGTGCGATCGCATATTCGCCCTCTTCCTCTAGTGCCTTGTGGTAAGTGAAATACAACATTCTATTGTTTGCAAAATCTGGGTGAGCTTCTATGTCTAGTAAGCCTGAATGAAACCCTGTACGAATTGCGGGCAGCCCCAATATGGGGGCAGGGTCGAGTTGCCCTTGGCGAATGACTCGCAAAGCGGGAGCGTAACGATCTGTGACCAACATATCGCCATCAGGGAGAATGAGTAGGCTAAAGGGTTGAGAGATACCATCGGCAACCACAGAGACTTTAATTTTAGCGTCAAAGGTTTCTAGGAATAAGGGCTCTGCCGGCAGCGGGTAGGGTATTTGACGACCCTGGGCAGTTACCACTAAGGAGTAACAAGCCCAAACGACAAACAGCAGAACTTTGGCGAACATTCGCATCCAATACCCCTTCTTATATTGTTATAAAGTGTGACATTTGCACTTTGCAGAACTGCCCATTTTTCCATGTATTCTCAGTGTACCCCTTTCGCACTCATAGATATTGCTAATTCGCATAGCACGTCACAAAGTCACATTTAGTGCCCCCCTCTATTAACTACGCATATTTTTCGGTATAAACGGGATTACTTTCTTATCCTAACTACAATAAATTGGAGATTGTGCAATGAGTAAACCCAAACTAGCCGGTACGGTAATCGGCGCATTACTACTGGCTGTCATATTGGGCTGGATGTTTACCGCGCCTTACCTTAGTAACCAAGGGCTTGGCCGAATGCCTGGCGTTATAATTGGGGGCACTCTGACTCCTCCTCTAGATGACTTCTCTACACTCAACGGTGTGGTTCGCACCCCTGTCATGATGAAGCCAACAGGCTTTCCCCCCTTTGTGAACTATCTATCTTGGGTAGCCTTGGAAGACGGCATCATCACTGCAACACGTCCTGACGGCGGGCTTTGGGCTAAACGTGCGCGCGAACGTGGCGGCGCAGGCTGGTTACGTTTAGGCGATGCCACCTTTGCGATGCAATCCGAGGAAATATTCGGCGACAGACGCCTTGAAATGATGGAGCTTTGGGCAGCTAAGGCTGGCCGAACATTGGACGAGCCTCTATACGAAGGTTCTGAGCCTCTGCGCGAGTGGGAAGTATTCTTCTGGACCCCACGTTAGCCGCTAGTTGACTCGTCGAACAGGCGTTTCTACCTAATGAGAAATCCAAAAAGCGGACTCAACACATCGGTGAGTCCGCTTTTTTTATGCCTTATCGCAAAGCCCGCGTCAACGCAGCGAAGAAATCTGCATCAAGCACAGGGTTTCTGGGTGTCGGCTTTGATTGCGCGCCCCAAACAACGATGACGACATTCTCGTTAGGGTTCACATAGATCCATTGGCCGAAGATGCCCTCGGCTGCGTATGCCCGCTCATGAATGGTCCCTTGCGCCGCGACTTGCGGCCACAGCATAAAGCCATACCCAAGCTCTTTCCCATCAATGACGTTCGATGTAGAAGCTCGAGCCATCCAGCCCTCTGGCAATAATGACTCGCCATTGACCACTCCTTCATTGAGCATAAAGAGCCCAAACCTGCCATAGTCACGCAGACGTGCGGAGAAACCGCTTCCTCCTACCTCGATGCCTCCCTCGGACTCCAGCCACCAGTTAGCATCAGCCTCCATGCCCATATTGGCCCAAATTTTCTCGGACAAGTATTCGGAGATTGGACGCCCAATTGCTGCTTGCAACAGCTGCGCTGCAACCTGCGTCTCACCCGTGCTGTAGTTCCATCGAGCTCCAGGCTCTGCAACCTTCGGCAACTTAGCCATCACCTCGAGCATACTGCCCGACTCTTGCGAAATCTGTGCCTCTAACAAATCTCGGCGATCGGACTCAGGGTTTGTGTAAGTCTCATCCCACCCTACCCCAGAGGTCATCTGCAATATCTGTTGCACACTCACTCCTTCGTAAGCGGTTCCCACTAACTCCGGAATATAATCGACAATTGGCGACGCCAGACCCTCGATATACCCATCTTTTATCGCCGCACCAATCAGTGTGGAGATAATCGATTTAGCAATAGACATCGACATCCAGCGAGTTTGTTCGGTGTTCCCCAGTTGATATTCTTCTAAGGCGATCTCGCCATCTTTGATCGCTAACAAACCACTGACACGGTTTAAAGATAGATAGTCATAGAGGTCGAATCGACTGCCTCTGGATTCATAAGTAAAATTGCCGACTTGCTCCGCTCTGCGCGGCAGTTGATAGACCTCACCCCCGGCCTTCACTATCCGCGTTGCAAACAAACGATCTATATTGCGAAATGTATTGGCCCCGATATCTGGCAAAAACGTCCCATCATAGACCTCGCGCACCGTGGCTATAGGCTCATCAGAATGAGGATTATCAGCTACCTGTGCAAGCACGCCGACTGGCAATGTAATAAACAATGCTGCCGTAAAAAATTTTAATCTCATAAATCTCCTAAATTGCATAATTTGCCGTTACTAGGTTGATTGACAATCGTTCGTTGCTAGCCTGCCACTCTAATGAATGCCGAGGATTTGCTCATGCGGCGAGACAAGAAACCCTCTATAATCCCCGCCTCGAAACATCGGATGAGCGCTTTATACTGCTTACAAGGATACTGTTAACGTGAAAGAGATCGTACTAATCAATATCACAGGCCCCGACCGTCCGGGCCTGACTGCCGCTATCACTGGAATTCTGTCGCGGGCCGACGTCTCCATTCTCGATATTGGACAGGCAGTGATTCACGATACCTTATCTTTCGGAATACTTGCAGAGATTCACGAGGGCGAGATCAAAACAGACGTCTTGAAAGATGTGCTGTTCCGCGCCTCTGAACTCGACCAGCAAGTAAAATTCACGCCCATCAGCGCACAAGACTACGCCCATTGGGTAAGTGGGCAAGGCAAGCCACGCCATATTGTGACGCTACTAGCACGCCGAATTACTGCCGAACATATCGCTAGCGTTAGCACTATCACGGCGCGCCACCAGCTGAATATCGACCACATTGACCGTCTCTCGGGGCGAATCCCAGAGAACCTACCTGCGGACAAAGGTAAGGGCTGCATCGAGTTTTCCGTGCGCGGCGAGCCTGCCGATCCTGAACAATTACGTGCCGATTTTCTTGCCATCGCCCAAGAGCTCAATGTCGACATCGCTTTCCAGCAAGACAGCATCTTTCGACGCAACCGCCGCCTAGTCGTGTTCGATATGGACTCCACCTTGATAGACGCCGAGGTCATCGATGAGCTAGCCAAGGCCGCTGGCGTGGGCGAGCAAGTGGCCAACATTACTGAACGCGCCATGCGCGGAGAACTCGATTTTCAAGAAAGTTTCCGCGAACGCATGGCCTTGCTGAAAGGCCTGCCCGAGTCGACACTGGAAGACATAGCACAATCCCTACAACTGAACGAAGGCGCAGAAACCTTAATCGTGCAATTACGCCGCCTAGGATATAAAACAGCCATCCTCTCTGGGGGGTTCCTCTATTTTGCCGAACGCCTGCAAAAACGCCTAGGGATAGACTATGTGTACGCTAATCAACTGCCAATCGAAGACGGCAAAGTTACCGGCGAGGTTCGTTTGCCAATTGTTGACGGCCAACGCAAGGCAGACCTGTTGCGCGATCTCGCCCAACGTGAGGGCATAAGCCTTGAACAAACCATTGCCGTGGGCGATGGTGCAAACGATCTGCCTATGCTCTCGATAGCAGGGCTCGGAGTCGCCTTTCGTGCGAAACCTCTCGTGCAGCGTTCCGCGAAACAGGCAATCTCCAATATTGGTTTGGATGGCATTTTGTATCTGCTTGGCTTGCGTGACCGAGAGGGTGACAAGCTCCCTTAAGGGTATTCGTCAATTTACTGATTGATCTGCCAAACGTCCCGAGCCACCCAATTCATAATAAACAATTGGTAGAAAGTCATTTGGCCCCCAGCCTGGGTCATTAGTCCATTGTGCATCGTACTGAGCAGTCGGATTTGCCGCCAACACCTCAGCGAGCTTCTTGCCTTGCTCAATGAGGGTTTTTACTTGCTCACGTATGTCGACGATCATCGCTCGAAACTCTTGCAGTTCGCTTCGACCAACTACTTCCAGCCCATGCCCTGGAATAATCTTTGTATCCTCTCCCGCAATTTCTATAGCCATCGACAGCGCTTCAAGAGTGCCTTTTAAAGTGCCTCCGTTGTAGGTATCGATAATGGGGTAGCTCGTCGTTCTATAGACATCGCCTAAATGCAAAACATCAGAATCAGGAAAATAAACAAACACATCTCCATCGGTATGAGCAGGAGGGACTAGGAACGCCATGACCTGTTCGTCATTGAGGTAAAAACTCAAAGTGTCGTTGAAACTGACCACAGGCCTAGCCATCTCTGGCTGTTGCGGCACGAATGTCCCGCCAGCTCTGGGAAACCGACTTCGTGCTTGTAAAAATCGCCTACGAGTATTGTCATGGGCAAATATCAGCACGCCGAGCTGCGCAAGGTTCGCATTCCCCCCAACATGGTCTATATGAATGTGGGTATTCACGAGAAATCGAATATCCTCGGCGCTCACACTCTTCACAGCGGCGACTAGCTTGTCGGAAAGTGGCGCAAACAAAGAGTCCACCAACAACACACCCTCAGGCCCTACAAACACAGCTATATTGCCGCCACCACCTGGGCGCTGCACCATGTACACATTGCCAGCCACTGGGGTGATAGTAAGTTCAACATTCGATAGATCACCTTGAGCAAGCGCCATCGAGAATTTGCTAGCAAGCAATATAGCGACAATACTGAGCAGTGTTTTTTTCATAGACACCTCTGAGAGTGGACCCTTCTAAAAGGTTATAGCATAGTTTCCCATTGCTCAAACCTTCACAATATAAGCATTCGTCACCCGCCAAATCGTTCATTCTACTTGCACCAGAATCACACTTGCCCTTCTTGACAATTTGTAACAAATACAAGGAAAAATGGGTAATTATCGGTATAATCGCGCCCCCAATTAACGAGACCTGTGCATTTAGCCGGTCATATCAGTAGGCTTTTGCTAATGGTTTTGCCCCAAGTTTTCCGCTCCAAAGCATTTTTCCTTTCCAGCACCATCGCAGTCTTACTCAGCACGTCCGCCATTGTGAGCGCACAAGAGACGAACGATGAAAACTCTACGGTTGTATACTCTGCAGATTATTTTACTGAGTATGCCCCGATCTCTGCGCAGGACATGATCAATCGCATTCCTGGTCTTGGTGAAGGCGGAGCTCCTCCCGGGGGCTTTGGTGGCAATGCCGCGTCTGGAGGGCGAGGATTCGGCGGCGGTTCGGGTGGCAGCGAAATCTTAATCAACGGCAAACGTACAGCCGGAAAAAACAATCAAACAAGCGAACTGCTTGGCCGAATCTCCGCAAGCCAAGTAAATGAGATTCAGATCATTCGCGGCTCATCAAGCGATCTCGACGTGCGTGGCAGCAGCCAAGTCGTCAATGTAATTCTTGATCAGGAACTTGCCTCGAACAGTATCTCCTACGAGACGACTTTAGATCGGTACTTTGACTCGGAAATTCTTCCTGGCGCCTCAGCCGCTCTGGGCGGCAACTCTGGCTCATTGAATTATCTATTCAATATCAAGGCCTCCTCTCCTTATAACCATTCAGTCACTAGGGAAAAGAGCATCCTCGGAGATTTCTCCCAGAACGATAAAATCAAAGAAAACCGCATCCAGAATCGCGACAGCTATGAAGTCAGTACAAACCTTGGCTACGACATTAACGCCAATAGCAGCGTGCGCTTGAATGCGCTAGTGGGCATAGAAGACGGCCCTACAGATGTGCACCGCGCAATCTTAGACTTGCGAAGTACGCCGAATGATTTGACGGTTGAGCTCGAAGATATTCCTCGTGAAAAAAATAACTGGGAGATTGGCGGTGACTACGAGTATCGCACAGCCTCTGGCAATCGCTTTAAGTTGCTTGCTATTGCCAACCAGGAAGATATTGATCTCACTCGCGAAAGATTCGAAGTGCAAGATGATGGCACGGCGCAAAAAAACCTCTATCTGCACACGGCTAGCATCACAGACGAACGTATTTTGCGTGGCTCATACACAATGGGGCTTGCACAGAATCACGATATCGAATTCGGTGTAGAGAGAGCGCAGACGATTCTAGATTCAAGCCTAGCCTATGGCTTATTAAGTAGCACTGGCACACCTTCTGCGGCTACAGGCGGCTTGGTTCCGCAAAGCGTCAGCAACGCAAACTCGAAAGTTGAAGAGATGCGCTACGAGCCCTTCGCCATCTACAACTGGGCCATCAACGCCAAACTCACGCTCGAAACGACGCTACTGTACGAAAGCTCAACCATTACACAGTCAGGCGATGTCGACAACGAGCGTGAATTCAGTTTCGTGAAGCCGAGAATCGATTTGCGTTATGACATGACCCCTAACTTGCAGTTGCGCGGCACTATCGAGAAAGCTGTCAATCAACTGAGCTTTAGCGACTTTGTTGCCTCTAATGATGATGAAGACAACGACGCAGCAACACAGGCGGGCAACGCGGAACTTCGCCAACAGTGGCAATGGAAATACAATTTTCGCACCGAGTACCGCATCCCAAATGACGTTGGGGTTCTTACTGCAGACTTGTTCTACAACCAACACAAAGACGTTATCGAGCGCATCGATGTGACCCGTGTTGAAACCAACCTTCTTTCCGCCAACGGCAATATTGGCGATGGCTGGGAATACGGCATGAACCTGTCTGCCAGTATTCGCATGGGCATGATCAACTTGCCCAATCTTTTGGTGACAAGCACGCTGAACTTGCAAGACTCAGAAGTGACAGACCCATTCCTTGGCATTAAGCGGCGCTTTCAGAACTTCCAACGCGGCCGCTTCACGACGACTTTCCGCCATGACATTCCATCGCTACGAGCGAACTGGGGCATGCAGTACTTTGACCGTGTAGATGGCGGCATGTCGCGCTACGACATCGACGATATCGAAAAATCGGTGGGCGAACCAGCCGTCAACTTATTCGTGGAGTATGTTGATCGCCGCGGCATCACCTATCGCTTCGATGCGGGCGCACTGACCAATGGCCGCCAGTTCCGTGATCGCTATCGCTACATTGGGCGCGCGTCGGACATGATTTTAGAAGAGCTAGAGTCACAGCACACCGCGCGCGGAACAACTTACAGCTTTAAAATCAGCGGCAACTTCTAAGCTAAAACTGCCCGGTGGCATATTGGGCTGCGCCCTTTATGCCTGACTGGGAAGCAGTTCGGAAGCTTGCTCAGCTTGGCCTGTCAGGTCACGGTATTTTTGCATCACTAGCAAGCTAATTAGCCGCTCGCGCCTGGCGTCTTTGAATTGTAGCGCCCATCGATTCGCATTGGCGATAATGGCAAGCGCTTGCTCTGGGTGAGCATCGAAATAGCGCATTTTCTCATCGAGATCCGAGAAATCCTCGTTGAGCTGAACATAATGAACCCCAGCCCTCAATAAGCCCTCCATAAACCATGTTTCATAACGTGGCTTACGCATTAAGCACAATGAGTTTGATGACAAAATCCATTTTAGATTAGTCGCAACATCATTGCCCTCTACGGAAATAATGTATTTAAACTGCAGCTGCTCTTCGATAGTCAGCGTCTCTTTACGCTTATGAGGATTATCCCCTATTGGCACCTTATTCGACTGCCCCACATCACAGCGAGGATGTCGAAACCAATCCTGCACTAGTCGCGAACGCGGGTGGTTGAGTTTCGCTTTACCTCTCCACACGGCCATTGCCTTCTTATCGCAAAAGGCCGTCTCATCATTCACAAACACATAGTGACGCACGCTATTAAGTTTCAATAACACCGAATTTCGATTATCACCACAGATAGGCCTGCTTTTGACGAGACAGGGAACAGTTGGAACTCTAGTGACATCGCCAAACTCATGATGAAAAAGTGTATTGGCTGGGAAGTATCGCAGGACTTCACGTAGATCATAATAATAGGCCGACTGCTTTTTGGGGCTCAGCTGCGACATTGTTGCTGCCTGCCCATCGATCTCAAAGCCCGCTTGACGCTTATTATAGTAAGCCACTCTTGACTCAATATAGGCACGTTCGCTCTCATCGACGCAAGCGAGCAGCCTAGGCAACTGCTGCCTATACCATTGATTTGGCAGAACGCCTGCAAGTAAGCCCCTGAGATAAAAGGCTAATTTAGAATTTTTCTGAGATCGAGCCAAAATGAATACTACGCTATAGCTAATGCAACAGACACGCACAGTAGCGCTCCAAAATGACACTGACACGACACTAGTTAGTCAATTGTGTGACAAAAGCTACCGTGCGCACTTTGCATCGACTCACCCCAGCACTATTAGGTATAGTGCCATTATCATTTGCCATAAGATCGAGTCATCAATGCCAACACGCAAACCCTTGTACATCGCCTACGCGGGACCCAGCCTACTTGAGACCCCCTTACTGAATAAAGGCGCCGGATTCACTGAAAAAGAGCGACGCACTTTCAACCTGTTAGGGCTGTTACCTCCCCGTTATGAGAGCATTGAAGAGCAAGTTGAACGTGCCTATATGCAATATAAAAGCTTCGATGAGCCGATCAACAAACACATCTATCTGCGCGCAGTGCAAGACAACAACGAAACACTTTTTTATCGGCTAATCAGTGAGCACCTCGTGGAGATGCTACCTATTATCTACACGCCGACCGTAGGAGACGCCTGCGAGCATTTTTCGGACATCTATCGCAGCGCACGCGGCATCTTCGTCTCTTATGAAGAACGCGAGTACATGAGTGACATCATGCACAGCGTCACCAAAGACAAGGTCAAAGTCATCGTCGTGACAGACGGCGAACGCGTCCTTGGCTTAGGCGACCAAGGCATTGGCGGCATGGGCATCACCATTGGCAAGCTCTCCATCTACACCTCCTGCGGGGGCATCAGCCCAGCCTACACTCTGCCTGTGGCCTTGGATGTGGGCACGAACAATAAAACGCTGCTCGAAGACCCAATGTACATGGGCATGCGCCATCCACGCATCGAGCGCGAAGAATACGATGCCTTTGTCGATCAGTTTATTGATGCAGCGCAAGAGCGCTGGCCAGGTGTTTTAATACAATTTGAAGACTTTGCGCAGCCCAATGCCATGCCGATTTTGCAGCGACATCGCGACCGAGTGTGCTGTTTCAACGATGATATTCAAGGAACAGCCGCCGTTACTCTAGGCACCTTGTTAGCCGCTTGTCGCAAAAAGGATGAGCAGCTTCGAGACCAGCGAATCGTCTTCGTCGGTGCCGGCTCTGCGGGTTGCGGTATAGCTGAGTTGATTATCAGCGCCATGATTGCGCAAGGCCTGGATGACAAAACTGCGCGTGCGCAGATTTTCATGGTAGATCGCTTCGGTTTATTGACCGAAGGGATGGAGGGACTCATGGACTTCCAAGAACAGCTACTGCAAAGCAACAAGGCATTAAGTCATTGGGAATCAGCACCACAGGGACAATTTGCATCACTCTTAGAAGTCGTGCAAAACGTACAGCCCGGAGTATTAATTGGTGTTTCTGGAAAGCCCGGTTTGTTTACTGAAGAAGTGATCAAGCAAATGCATTCAAGCTGTGCACGCCCAATCATTCTTCCGCTTAGTAATCCTTCTCGTCACGTTGAGGCACACCCAAAGCAAGTCATAGAGTGGACCAATGGTGAGGCGATCGTTGCCACTGGCAGCCCATTCGGGAAGATTGAATATGGCAATGAGACCTACTCAATTGCGCAATGCAATAACAGCTACATTTTTCCCGGCATAGGGCTGGGAGTTATTGCTTGTAAATCGACAAGAGTTAGCGATGAAATGCTAATGGTGGCAAGCATCACACTTTCAGAAAACGCCCCACAAATTGAAGATCGTTCTGTCTCTATTCTTCCACCGCTAACCGATCTTCCGCAGATCAGCCGGAAGATCGCCTTTGCTGTCGCTAAGACGGCGATGGGCCAGGGACATGCTCGCGAGATGAGCGACGAAGAACTATTAGAAACGATCGAGCGGAATTTTTGGACCCCGGCTTATCGCGAGTATCGTCGAATCGCAACGCGGGCGCGTTGAATGTAAACTAAAATCGAAAAGACTAAGCAATGATCAAGCATAAATTTTTTACAGTTTGTACGTTAATTCTATGTATGCAAGGCGCACAAAGTGCTTACTCGCAGCCAACAGAATTATTAGAGCGCGCTCGCAACGCAATCCCAGAAGCGCAAACTGAACTTGGCTATCTCTATGCAATTGGCGAAGGAGTCGAACAAAATTTTGGCCGGGCCTTATCTTGGTTTGAGTCTGCCACTCGTCAAGGGTATGCCGATGCACAATACAACTACGGCAATATGTTCGCCAATGGTTTCGGTGTAGTGCAAAGTTACGAGCAAGCCTTGGAATGGTATTTACTTGCTGCCGCACAGAATCACATGCGTGCGCAGTACAACCTTGGGTTTATGTATGACAATGGCCAAGGTGTCGCACAAGACTACGCTGAAGCCGCAAAGTGGTATCAAGCCGCCGCTGAACAAGGGCATGCGGCCGCACAAAACAATCTTGGCGTCATGTTTAAGTACGGCTACGGAGTCGAACAGAGCTATCCAGATGCTTTGCATTGGCTGAAACTTTCAGCTGAACAAGGCTATCCCACTGGCCAATTTAATTACGGCGCTATGTTTGTAAATGCCACAGGGGTTGAACAAAATTTTGAAGAGGCCGCTAAATGGTACCAGCTAGCGGCTGACCACGGAAATCTTGCCGCCCAGTATAGTTTGGCTGACATGTACCTTGGTGGCCGAGGTGTGGATTTAGACTATAGCCGTGCCGCATTGCTTTATTTATTGGCTGCCAAACAAGGACATTCAGAAGCACAATACAATATTGGCGAAATGTTTGCGGCAGGCTACGGCGTGCAACGTAATCTGCTGCTGGGTTATATGTGGAGTGACATCGCCACTAAAACAGCTGGCGTCTATAAACAAGGTGTTGCGACTCGTAATCGCGACGCTGTTGCCGCACAGATGACAGAAGAACAAGTTGAGACCGCGAAGGCGATGTCTCAACGCTGCTTCGAATCAAAATACACGGCTTGCGATTTATAGCTTACTCACACTCTCGATAACGTGACTCAAGGCATCTATCTGAAAGCTGTGTTGCTTGAAATAATTGTTCAGCACTTAACTGCGCTTCGATTTGATCTTTGTTACGCTTAATTCTTTCTTGCTCCACTCCTGTTGCAAGTTTCGAGGCAAGATTCAGCCATGCATAGGCGCGCAAGGAATTCGCTTCTACACCCTGTCCAGCTTCATACATCAATCCTAAATTATTTTGCGAACTTGGGTGGCCTTGCCCTGCCGCGAGTCGATACCAACGAAAAGCTTCCGTATAGTTTTGCTCCACACCTTCACCAGTTTCATACAAAGCGGCAATACTAAACATAGCTGCAATATGCCCTTGATCAGCGGCCATGCGATAGTATTGCGCGGCCTCCTCGTAACTTTGCTCCACACCTAAACCATCGCGATACATTAATGCTATGCTGAACTGCGCAGCAACTTCTCCATGCTCTGCGGCCATTGCATAATAGCGCGCGGCCTCTTCATAATTTTGTTCGACCCCTTGGCCACTAGAATTCATATCGGCTAAAGCAAGCTGAGCACCAACATCTCCTTGGTCAGCAGCCATTTTGTAGTATTTTGCAGCCTCTGCGTAATCGGTCTCAACTCCCCGACCATTCATATAAAGTGCCGCGAGACTGATCTGCGCCATCTTCTCACCTTGTTCAGCGGCGAGGAGAAACCACTGCGCAGCCTTCGCTAAATCTTGCTGGACACCCATCCCAAAATTATAAAGCACACCCAAATTCAATTGCGCATTGGCTTTACCTTGCTCTGCAGCAAGGGTGTACCATTTAATGGCTTCATTGATATCCGGATCAACACCTTTGCCGGTATGGTAGATCACGCCTAAATTATTTTGTGCATCGGCATCGCCTTGCTCGGCCAGACGCGTAATTTCAGCCACGCCATAGCTTTGCGCCAGTGCAGCCCCTGCAACAAAAGCCAGTGATAGAATTAGGAGTCGAATTAATTGAGCTAACATAGCGTCTGTACCCTTAAGAAGGATCACGCAGTGATCGGGTTATTGTTTTTGTAAACTTAGTAGAGAGCAATCCTAGTACCAAACCCGTCAAAAGGAAAGTTTGGCCATTGAATCACACTAGTTTATGATACGACGCTATGAAAACTTCTCTATATAGTTTGCTCCTTCTGAGCGCAATTATCCTGCCACATTGTCAGTCCGCTGCAGTTTCAGACGGCGATTCCAAACGATTAGTAACGCAGTTTTGGCGTGCTCAAGACGATACCGATCTCAACCAGGCCAATACGCAATTATTAGCAGCAACACCTAATGTCGACACGCTTTATCAGTGGTTGAAAGCAGGCCCAGAGTTTTCATCCGACACACCAACGGGGCTAATGAACCTAGTGCGTGTCGCAGGCGATGGTACTGAGTTTCCTTACGCACTTAGGGTGCCTGAGAACTACGACCCACAGAAAGCTTACCCCGTAGAGTTTAATCTGCACGGCGGCGTGAACAGACCCAAGCTGGATCCAAACGAGTCACCTTGGAGCGAACGCTATGAATCACTGAGCCCACCGGACAGCATTGTTGTTGTACCTGTAGGCTGGTCAGATGCTTTCTGGTGGCAAGATATTCAAGCTGAAAATCTTCCCGCAATCTTACGCTCGGTGAAACAAAGCTATAATGTCGATGACAACAGAGCCATCATGACGGGTGTTTCCGACGGCGGTACTGGCGCGTATTTCTTCGCGTTTATGCAGCCAACAGAATGGGCGGCATTCGTGCCCCTCATCGGCCACCCTGGGGTGTTGCGCAACCCTCGCGCACGCGTGAGTCATCCTATTAACTTCACAAACCTGAAGGGCAAGCCCCTCTATATTGTTAACAGCGAGAAAGACCGTCTTTACCCATCTCGGTCTATTCTTCCCTATGTCAAACTATTGGAAGAGGCATTCGCGGATTTTGAATTCACAATGATTCCAAACGGCGGGCACAACCTCGATTGGATGCCAGAACAGCGCGCCAAAATTGACCACTTCAAGGAAACCGCAGTCCGGGACCCGCTTCCAGATAACGTCCGCTGGACCACTACTAGGACCGATCGCTACAACCGTAATCATTGGCTGATTATTGATGAACTGAGCAGCGAAGGTCAGCCGGGTCGGCTTATGGTCGAACGAGAAGACAATGAGTTTGACATCATCGCCTTGTCTGTCCGCAGATTCACTCTTCTGCTTAACCCAGAAGAGATCGACTTCTCTGAACCTGTAGTCGTTCGCGTAAACGGGTTAACTGTGTTCGAAGGCTTGGTTGAGCAAAGCGCTGAAACACTACTCAAATGGGCAAGCAAAGACCGTGACCGCAAGATGTTATTTACCGCTGAGTTGGCATTGAAAACCACGAAGTAGCGCCTAGGGTAATGCGACAGATAAACTCTTTTGCCAATCGAAACGCGGGTCTGCTATTGCTAAAAACGATGGGTTCAAGACATCCTCTTTGCTGTTATAGCGCAGCGGCGTGAAATCCGTTTTCAGCACTAACCCCCCAGCTGCCTCAAGCACTGCTTGCGCCGCCGCAGTATCCCACTCGCTGGTTGGAGCAAGCCTTGGGTAAAAGTCAGCCTTGCCCTCTGCTAGCGCACAGAATTTTAACGAGCTTCCCATATTAGCCAACTCGATGCTTTTAAAGCTTTTCCCCAATCCGGCTAACAGTGACTCCAATGCCTGCTCCCCATGGCGCCGGCTCGCCAAAACACGCAATGTCGTCTGAGCGACATCATGGGCAAGCGCTGCCGTTCTAATATGCTCTAATTCACCTCCCTCACTGCGCTTCCACGCACCAAGGCCGATGACTCCGAGCCAGCTAATCCCTGTGACCGGAGCATGCACGACCCCCATGACTGGCGACCCCGCTCTGATCAGCGCGATATTCACAGTAAACTCGCCATTCTTGCTAATAAACTCCTTCGTTCCGTCTAAAGGGTCTATTAACCAATACTCACCCCACTGTCGCCGTTGTTCATAGCTAGGCAGATCGCCCTCTTCGGATAGCAAAGGGACTTGCGGACTCAATGCTCGCAACTCCCTGCATATCAGCGTATTAGCGCGCGTATCCGCTTCAGTTAAAGGCGAGGCATCGGTTTTTTCTGAGAACACCACATCGCCAGTGCGGCTATACACCGACATGATCTCTTGCCCGGCAGCCACAGCGATTCGGTCAAGTTCATTGAGCATTTGCGTATCTTCTAACATTCGACTCCCTCTACTTGATCGACTAGCAATATGAGCAGATGCTAGCATGATTGTCGTGCCACAAGATTGGCACCATGTTTAAACAAAAGACGCACCCCACAATAACAACAAGATGGAGAGTCACCATGCGAGCATTGATCGCGCTTACCCTTATTGCATTGGCGATAGGCAATGTCCAAGCTCAACTAGCCGTTCCTAACGAGGATGGCCTGACCTACGGTCATGTGCATTTAAATGTCAGCGACATCGAACGACACAAACAACTTTGGGTCGATCATTTTGGCGGGACGGTCGTCCAAAAAGGGCCGCTCACTGCCATAAGAATGCCTAATATGGCAGTGATACTGACCGAACGCGCCCCAACGGGAGGCTCCCGAGAGACAGTCATGGATCACTTTGGCTTTAAGGTTCGCGACATCGCCAAGTTCATTGCGAAGTGGGAAACCGAGAATCTTCCTATCGGTGATATTTTTATTGGCGCTGAAGGGCAAATGAACGCCTATGTCACGCTACCCGACGGAGTGTACGTCGAATTACAAGAAGATCAGGCTTTAGCCCTTGAAGTATTGCCCTACCACATCCACTTCTATACTCCGGAGCATGAAACGCTACTGCAGTGGTATACCGAGTTACTGAACATAGAGGTGCGCTCAAGAGGCTCTATTGCAACGACTACAAATGTACCCGGGCTCAATATGAGCTTCTCCCGCAGCAGGAGTGAACGCTTACCGACAAAAGGCCGTGCCATTGATCACATCGGCTTTGAAGTGGATGATCTGGAAAGCTTTTGCCAACAACTGGAAGAGCGAGGCATCGCCTTCGATGTTGGCTTCAGAAACGTCGACTCAATTGCGCTCAAAATCGCCTTTATCACCGACCCCAGTGGGGTTTATATTGAATTTACAGAAGGCTTAGACGCCTACTGAGCAGGTTATTAACACGATGGTAGATTGGCAGGAAATAGACACGGTGTTGTTTGATATGGACGGCACCGTGCTCGACTTACACTTTGATAATTATTTCTGGGAAGAGCTCGTCCCCCAGCGCTACGGG
Organism: uncultured Pseudomonadales bacterium; assembly: GCA_947259995.1. Taxonomy (GTDB): domain Bacteria; phylum Pseudomonadota; class Gammaproteobacteria; order Pseudomonadales; family Pseudohongiellaceae; genus UBA5078. The sequence continues at coordinate 900,032 of CAMYOK010000002.1, forward strand.
CAATTACACGGCCTCAGCGCTGAGCATGCGATCGCTCTATTGAAAGACCGCTATGCCAGTGTTCACGGCACTTTGGACTGGTATTGCCTCGACTTCTGGGCCCAAGCCTTAGCGCTCGACATTCTCGATCTCAAGAAAGAGGTGCGCCATAAGATCGCCATTCGCCCTAATGCCATCGCGTTGCTTAAGGCGCTGCGGCACTCAGGCAAACATATTATCCTCGTGACCAATGCTCACCCCGATAGCTTAGCGTTAAAAATGGAGCATACCGGTATTGCTGAACACTTTGACCATCGAATCAGTTCTCATACTTTGCAGCTCGCAAAAGAGAACAGTGGGTTCTGGCAGGCTCTGCGCGAAAAGCATCACTATGACCCCCAACGCAGCCTATTAATCGATGACAGCTTGCCCGTGCTACGAAGGGCCAAGGCCGAAGGGCTAGGGCACCTGCGCGCCATACGCCAACCCGATAGCCAGCGCCAGGCCCTCGTGGCAACAGATGATTTTATCCAAATTGATAATTTTTCAGAAATATTGACAGGTTTGCGTAACAGTCATGAGCAAAGATAAGTCTCCTTCACAGAAGCTGGTGCGTCTAGACAAATGGTTATGGGCGGCGCGGCTTTATAAAACCCGTGCGATCGCCAAGCAGGCGATTGAAAGCGGCAAGGTGCACTGCTCAGGGCAGCGAGTGAAACCTGGCCGTGAGGTCAACATCGGCCTGCATCTTCACGTTCGCCAAGGGTGGGACGAGAGAGAGCTTGTGGTCCTTGGTTTGTCCGAGCAACGACGTGGAGCCCCAGAGGCCGTCTTGCTTTACGAAGAAACAGAACAAAGTATCGAGAAGCGTGAAAAGTTAGCTGAACAACGCCGACTGCACGCGCTCTTAGAACAACCGATGGCCAAACCTGACAAAAAAGATCGTCGCCTGCGACAGCAGATGAAACACCGCATTGAATAAAGCACTGCGCAAATAGCGAGACCGAGCTTTTTTTGACATAATCGCGGCACAAAAAATCACCACTTGCGCTCATTACAAAGTGGTACACGAAAGTAGACAGAGGATGCAGCTTGAATAAGCCATTACAAGAAAGCTTAACGCGTTTTGATTTACCTGAGTTTAGATCAGAATGGGGGCAAGTTCTAAGAGGCATCGAAAAGGAAAGTTTACGAGTCGCCGATGATGGCCACCTTGCCCAAACTGCACATCCAGAAAAGCTTGGCAGCGCATTAACCCACCCGCATATCACCACCGATTATTCAGAAGCACTGCTCGAATTAATCACTCCTGTGAATGATAGCATCGAAGGCACCCTAGACTTTCTTACCGAACTGCACACATACACCTACAGCGTCTTGCCAGATAACGAACGTCTATGGGTTTCCAGCATGCCTTGCCTCGTCGAGAACGATGACGAGATCCCCCTCGCGCAGTATGGCAACTCGAACATTGGCAAGCTCAAGACTCTCTATCGAGAAGGGCTCGGCCATCGATATGGTCGCGCGATGCAAACGATCTCTGGTATTCATTACAATTTTTCTATGCCCGAAAGTTTCTGGCCACAATACAAAGACATTCGTCGATCAACATTAGATCTACAAAGCTTTCAGACCCAGCAATATTTGAATCTCATACGCAATTTCCATCGCTACTCTTGGTTGCTCCCCTACTTATTCGGCGCCTCTCCTGCTGTTTCCAAATGTTTCACACAAGGACGCCCGCACGAATTAGAAGAGTTCGATGCGCGCACTCTATACAAGCCCTATGCCACAGCACTGCGCATGGGTAATCTTGGTTACAAGAGTGAAGCCCAAAAATCGCTTTTCGTTTGCTATAACGAATTAGAGAATTATTTAGATAGTCTACAGGATGCCCTCTCTAAGCCGTATGCCCCATATCAAGACATTGGCATGCAAAACGAGGGACACTATTTGCAAATCAACACCAATCTCTTGCAACTCGAAAATGAGTTCTATGGCACCATTAGACCTAAACGAGTAGGACAATCGGGCGAACGCCCACTGCAATTGCTGCGTGAAAGCGGCATTCAATACATTGAAGTACGCATATTAGATCTTAATCCATTTATACCTACGGGTTTGGACGCAGAGCAAATACGCTTCCTGGATGCCTTTTTAATTTTCTGTTTGTTATCAGATAGTCCAAAATGCACGCAAGCGAGCAATCAAGAAATCGATAGCAATCTAGCACTTGTGGTCAATGAAGGTCGCGCGCCAGATTTGACACTCTCACGCAATGGCCAGCCTGTTACATTTCAACAATGGGCAAACGAGATTTTTGTCGATATCGCTCATGCAGCGACACTGCTCGATGATGTCCACCAAGGGGATGATTACCGTCAGGCATGCGCAAAGCAACACGCTAAAATTCACGACTCTGAGCTCACCCCCTCAGCGCGCTTATTGCGAGAAATGCGCGCAACGGAAAAGCCTTTCTGCGGCTTCACTATGCAGCAAGCAAAGGACACCGAGAACTATTTTCGAGCTCAGAAGATTGCGCCAGAGCGCTTAAAGGAATTGCAAGAGGCAAGTCGCCTATCCGTGTTAAAACAGGCCGAAATCGAAGCGGACGATGATCTAAGCTTCGAAGAATTTTTAGCGCAATTCAACGCTACTGTTGAATCACATACGAGGTAAAGAACACTTCCAAGATATCTTCCGAGCCCGACCCTTCAAGAAAATCGATGGCATCTCGGATCTCTTCTAGTGTTTGCTCCCTTAGCTGCTCTTTGCCATCAGTGGACGTCAAGTTCTCTTCCAATTGACTCGCAAACAACTCAATTAGTTTACTGCGGATATAGGGCATATGGTGACGCACCCTTGCATCTATAGGTCGGTGCGTACGAACGGTCACATCGACCTTCAGGTATCGCAGACGGCCACCACCATCGTAGTTGGTGACAAAACTAGGACTGAGCTCAACATAAGGAAACTCACTATCGCTGCCCGGTGCTGCAGGCGCTGAAGCGGCATAGACTTGGGACATCATGCTCCCAGCACTCATACAGGTGAGCATTAGCAAGACATAAGATATTTTTTTCAACATAGGGGAAACCTTTTGCTCAATTTGCCGGTTTAGTATGCCATATATCGGCAACGACGCACATTTTCTGAATAGCTCCCGATTATTCAATAACACTTAATGGCGTATACATCCCATATTTTTTGTTTAAAATGGGCACAGCAAGAATTGCACAGACCGATTCATTTAAATATTTTTGTTAATTTACAAATAGTTAGCAACTTAACAAGCGAGTTTTTTCAATGACAACTTCCATCCTGGCGTTAATTCCACGCACACGACAGCTCAATCTGATGATATTCATCGCCTGCACATCGATTATAGGAATTGCGCTTTATATGGAGCATGTGATGTTGCTTCAGCCCTGCGGACTATGCATCACCCAGCGCGTTTTCGTTATCTTAGTAGGCCTATTCTGTCTCGCCAGCGCTATCCACAACCCAAGCGATAAAGGTATAAAGAATTATGCCCTCGGCGCCGCAGCTATGTGCGTTGGCGGCGCCTATTTCGCAGGCCGCCAAATCTGGTTGCAACACTTACCTGAGGATCAAGTCCCCGCCTGCGGCCCTGGTCTAAGCTACATAATGGAAAATTTTCCATTGATGGACATGTTATCGTTTCTTCTGAAAGGGGATGGGAACTGCGCTGAGGTTTCTTGGCGTTTTCTAGGCCTGTTGTCGATTGCCGAGCTCTCCATGCTCGGCTTCATCGGCCTGATTACACTTTGCTTATTTCAAGCATTCCGCAAAGCCTAATTCTCTGACACTAGCCCCTGCGCCAGCTGAAGAAACGCTCGGCCCAGGGCAGCAAGTTGGTGGGGATGCGCGCACTGCGCCACGCATTGGCGGTAAATCGATTTGCCTCTGACAGTGTTGGATAAATATGGGTTGTCGCCGCGATTTTCTTCAATCCCAAACCATGCGTCATCGCCAGTACAAATTCTGTTAACAGCTCACCCGCATGGTAACCGACAATTGTCGCTCCCAATATTCGATCACTGCCCGGCACCGTCAACACCTTAACGAAACCATGTGCCTCACTGTCGGCTATCGCTCGATCTAGATCATCAATTCCATAATGTGTAAGGTCATAGTCAACTCCTTGCTCTTGCGCCTCTTGCTCGCTTAATCCGACGCGCGCCACTTCAGGGTCGGTAAAGGTAGCCCAAGGAACGACCTTATAGTTAATACGAAACTTTTTAAGCCCGGCAAGCATCGCGTTGAGCACTGCAAACCAGGCTTGATACGAAGCCATATGGGTGAACTGATAGGGGCCCGCCACATCACCACAGGCATAAATATTAGGATAGATCGTTTGCAAATATTGATTCACCTCTATGGTGCCGCGCGGTGTTAATGGCATTTTTAAAGACTCTAAACCAAACCCCTCCACATTCGCTTTACGGCCAATCGCAATAAGTACTTTATCGAACGCTAACGTGCGCGTCTCCTCATCACCCGATACGGTAAGAACCCCCCCGTCGCCATCTTTAGCAAAGGACTGAGCTTTATATCCAGTCAGCACAGTCACACCATCGTCGGTGAAGCGCTGCATCACTGCATCTGAGACATCTTGGTCCTCGCGCGGCATGATACGCGGTGCCTGATCGACCACCGTCACCTGCGCCCCCAAACGCGAAAAACTTTGCGCAAGTTCGCAGCCTATAGGCCCAGCCCCAAGCACAAGCAGGCGCTTAGGGAGTTCGCGCAAGTCCCACAAAGAATCTGAAGTCAGATACTCCACTTCATCTACCCCTGGAATTGGCGGAACAAACGGGCGCGCACCAGTAGCAAGCACTATCGAACGCGTGGTAATTTCCCGGTCGCCAACTTGCACTGTCCATGGCGACGTGATCATCGCCTCGCCTGCTACACACTCAACTCCTAAGGAAGTATATCGCTCGACAGAATCATGCGGTTCGATTGCCTTTACCACAGATTGAATGCGCTCCATTACACGCGGGAAATTAACTTGTCCACTTGCCCCTTCAATCCCAAACTCCGCTGCGCGTTTAATATAGTCGGCAATTCGTGCGCTTCGGATAATCGCTTTACTTGGCACGCAGCCGGTATTGAGGCAATCACCACCCATTTTATGTTTTTCGATTAGAATGACTTTTGCCTTCGCGCCAGCAGCAATGATGGAAGACACCAATCCTGCCGACCCAGCACCAATAACAACAACATTTGCATCAAACTTTTTCGGTTTTTTGAAAGCCACAGGGATTTTTTCGCGGCGCACAAATGCCAGAATCGCTTTCGTAATCCAAGGCAATATACCAAGCAGTGCGAATGAGAGCACAATAGGTAGGCTTACCAAGCCAGAAAGAGAATCGATCTGCCCCAACTCTGCCCCAGCATTCACATAGACTGCCGTGCCAAGCAACATTCCTATTTGGCTAACAATAAAGTAAGTCCCCACTTTGATAGGCGTTAACCCCATAAGCAAATTCACTAGGAAAAAGGGGAAAACTGGCACCATCCGTAAACTAAAGAGATAGAACGCGCCATCTTTTTCGACGCCCGCATTAATCGCTTTCAATGAGGCTCCAAAGCGTTTTTGCACCCAATCTCTTAATAACAGGCGGGACGTTAAAAATGCGAGAGTCGCACCTATAGTGCTAGCAAAGGACACGATGATTGTGCCCCATAACAATCCAAATATTGCGCCACCGACAAGAGTGACTATCGCGGCCCCTGGAATAGAGAGTGCCGTGAGAGTGACATAGGCGACAAAATAGATGCTGGCAGCTGTGACAAAATTACTCTGCGTGTACTGCACGATTGAGCTTAACTGCGACTGCACGTAACTTAGCGTCAAAAATTGACCAAGATCAAAAATGAAATACGCCGCGATCGCTGCCGCAAATAGGGTAACTATTACTATTTTAAATTTACTCATAGAACTCTCTTTATTGAATTAGCTACTTACTTGACTGCACTAAGCAGCGGAAGGTTACATATTTTTACTGTTTATTCTTAGCTGCAATGATTGCTATGCTATAAACCTTCATATTTACTGCTATTACCGCGAGACAATAAAGTGCCGAACAATACCACAAAACCAGCCTCAAACTTCGCTCGTCGATTTCCTGCGACAAGAATGCGCCGCATGCGTCGCGATGACTTTAGCCGCCGCTTAATGCGCGAGACACAGTTGAGTGTCAATGACTTGATATTCCCAATGTTTATTGTCGAAGGCAGTGGCGAACGGCAAAGCATCCCCTCAATGCCAGATATTCTTCGGTTCAGCATCGATGAACTCCTGAAAGAGGCTGAAGAACTGGTCGCGCTAGGGATCCCAGCCATCGCCCTGTTCCCGTCACCCAATGCTGATACTAAGTCCTTAGAGGGACACGAGGCATGGAATCCAGAAGGCTTAGTCCAGCGCGCAATTAAAGCACTTAAAGCACAGTACCCCACGCTCGGCATCATTACAGATGTTGCCCTAGACCCTTATACGACGCACGGCCAAGATGGGATTATCGATGAGGCCGGTTATGTCTTGAACGACGTCACCGTTGAGGCTTTGATCAAACAGGCCTTATCTCATGCCCAAGCTGGCGCCGACATTGTCGCCCCGTCGGACATGATGGACGGTCGCATTGCGGGCATCCGCAGTGCACTAGAACAACAAGGTTTTATCCATACTCGCATTCTTGCCTATTCCGCGAAGTACGCTTCCAGCTATTACGGCCCATTCCGCGATGCGGTTGGTTCGAGCGGCACATTAGGCAAAGCCGACAAGCACACCTATCAAATGGATGTCGGCAACTCAGATGAGGCGATTCATGAAGTCGCACTAGACCTCGCTGAAGGGGCTGACATGATTATGGTCAAACCCGGCATGCCCTATTTGGACATTGTGCGCCGGGTAAAAGACGAGTTCGCAGCCCCGACAATGGTCTACCAGGTCAGCGGCGAGTACGCCATGCATATGGCCGCGGCACAAAATGGCTGGCTGGATGAAACGGCCGTGGCATTGGAGTCGCTCATTTGCATCAAACGCGCCGGGGCCGACGCAATCCTGACGTATTTCGCCAAAAAAGTGGCCATTGCACTAAAGGAGCAATAGACATTTATGCAGAAAGGGCAATTTCACACTTGAATCCAGCACTATTGCCCTTATCATAGACTTCTATCAAGAAAGCCACGCAGTCTCTATAACGGATAGCCGCTATCCCACAATTTAAGGAATGTATGTATGAGCGACAACATCGTTCAAGTCTCCGATGCCAGTTTCGAAAAAGACGTTTTACAAGCATCTGGCCCAGTTTTGGTTGATTTTTGGGCTGAATGGTGTGGTCCTTGCAAAATGATCGCACCGGTTCTCGAAGAGCTCGCCGACGAATATGAAGGCAAACTCACTATCGCCAAGCTGAATATTGATTCAAATAAGGAAACCGCACCTAAATACGGGATTCGCGGCATTCCAACGCTACTCATCTTTAAAGATGGTGAACTAGCAGGCACCAAGGTTGGGGCATTATCGCGCAGCCAACTAGCCGCGTTTATCGACAGCGTTATTTAGCCTCTAGTCGTTATGCCCTGTGCTTGTATTTCAGGGCATAACAACTCTAGCGAATTAAAAAGGCCCCAGTTTGAATCCCTTGTCATTGCCATGCAGTAATCTTCGTAACAAATAAAGACAAAGTTTTTCTGGACAGCACGATTTACAAGTTCTATATTGCGTCTATCGTCTCGTTCGACTGACGACCTTATCTCTTATCTACATTGCTCCAAAATAACGCTTATTAGCAATAACCCATAAATTTATTATTTAACTACAGTCAAACCATTCTGTTTAAAACCCTAACAAGCTGTATGTCCTTAATGCCGAGCCTTTGGTTTTGCGCAATTGTAATTGGTCAAAGCTTGTCCTTACCTCACAAACCTACGTATTAAATCATCATGAATCTAACTGACCTAAAAAAACAGCCAATCGCCAATCTCTTGAGTACCGCCCAGGAAATGGGACTAGAAAACCTCTCAAGAACGCGCAAACAAGACATCATCTTCGCAATCCTAAAAAAACACGCCAAAAATGGTGAAGACATCTCCGGTGACGGAGTGCTGGAAATTCTGCAAGACGGCTTCGGCTTCTTGCGCTCCGCAGACTCTTCCTACCTTGCTGGCCCCGATGATATTTATGTCTCGCCAAGTCAGATTCGCCGATTTAACTTACGTACTGGTGACACCATTGCCGGAAAAATCCGGCCTCCAAAAGATGGTGAACGCTACTTCGCGTTGTTAAAGATCTCTGAAGTCAACTTCGCAAAACCTGAAAACTCCAAGCAAAAAATCCTCTTCGAAAACCTCACTCCGCTGTTCCCTACCGAACGCCTCCGCTTACAGATTGGTAACGGCAGCACCGAGGATTTGAGCGCTCGTACAATTGATCTTACAGCGCCTATCGGCAAGGGTCAGCGCGGCTTGATCGTATCTCCCCCGAAAGCGGGTAAGACCTTTATTTTGCAGAATATTGCCCAATCAATTGCCAAAAACAATCCTGAATGTCGCCTCATCGTACTGTTGATCGATGAACGTCCAGAGGAAGTGACTGAAATGCAGCGCTCTGTGCGCGGCGAAGTCGTAGCAAGTACTTTCGATGAGCCACCAGCGCGTCATGTACAAGTGGCTGAAATGGTTATCGAGAAGGCCAAACGCTTAGTTGAACACAAAGAAGATGTGGTGATTTTGCTCGACTCGATCACGCGTCTTGCTCGAGCCTACAACACGATCGTGCCCTCATCAGGCAAAGTACTAACTGGTGGTGTTGATGCACATGCACTCGAACGCCCAAAACGCTTCTTCGGTGCGGCACGTAATCTCGAGGAAGGCGGCAGCTTAACGATCATTGCAACCGCTCTCGTAGAAACTGGCTCGAAGATGGACGAAGTGATTTACGAAGAATTCAAGGGCACGGGCAACATGGAGCTGCATCTCGATCGCAAGATCGCAGAGAAACGCATCTATCCTGCGATCAACGTCCGCCGCTCCGGTACTCGTCGCGAAGAACTGTTAACGAGCGAAGAAGAACTGCAACGCATGTGGATATTGCGCAAAATCCTCAGCTCTATGGAAGACGTGCAAGCCACAGAATTCATCCTCGATAAACTCAAAGACACGAAGACGAACGACGAATTCTTCAACGCTATGAAGCGCAAGTAAAATACACCGCTCTCGGCGCGTGAGTTTCTCGGCGCCGAGCAGCCCTGCATAGCACTATTCCCTTCGGAGCCACCCCATGCCGTGCAAAGACCTACGTGAATTCATTGCACTTCTCGAAAAAGAAGGCGACCTAAAACGCATCTCGATTGAGGTGGACCCTGTACTTGAGGTCACCGAGATCAGCGATCGTACTCTGCGGGCAAATGGCCCAGCATTGCTTTTCGAAAACCTTAAAGGGTCGGATACCCCTCTACTCGCAAATCTCTTTGGTCACCCTCGCCGTGTGGCAATGGCCATGGGACAGAAAGACCTGCAAGGCCTGCGTGATGTTGGGCATTTGCTCGCGTTTCTCAAAGAGCCGACTCCACCGAAAGGCTGGAAAGATCTTTGGAAAAACCTGCCTTCGTATAGGCAAGTATTGAATATTGCTCCCGATGTTAAGAAAAACGCGCCCTGCCGCGATGTGATAGTCGATGAAGATGCAATCGACCTACGCAAATTTCCAATTCAAACTTGCTGGCCCGAAGATGCCGCACCGTTGGTCACTTGGCCACTAGTCATTACTCGTGGGCCAGAAAAAGAACGCCAAAACCTCGGCATCTACCGCATGCAGCTAATAGGCCGAAACAAACTTATTATGCGCTGGCTATCACACCGTGGTGGCGCTCTCGATTTTCGTGACTGGCAAATAAAGCACCCAGGCGAAGCCTTTCCCGTCTCCATCGCGATTGGGGCAGATCCAGCGACAATCTTAGCAACGGTTACGCCGATCCCAGACACTCTGTCCGAGTATGCTTTTGCAGGACTGTTACGCGGCGAAAAGACCGAAGTGATTCAATGCCTCACAAACGATTTGCAAGTACCTGCTAGCGCAGAGATCGTACTTGAAGGCGTCATCGAGCCAGGCGAGATGGCGGACGAAGGTCCATACGGTGACCACACAGGTTATTACAACGAAGTCGAAAGCTTTCCTGTGTTTACCGTGAAGAAAATGACTCACCGAAAAGATCCAATTTATCACAGCACTTATACGGGTCGTCCGCCCGATGAGCCTGCTATGCTAGGCGTGGCTCTGAACGAAGTTTTCATCCCCCTGATCCAAAAGCAATACCCTGAAATCGTGGACTTTTATCTTCCACCCGAAGGCTGCTCTTATCGCATGGCGATCATCAGCATTAAAAAACAATACCCAGGGCATGCCAAACGAATCATGATGGGCGCATGGTCATTCTTGCGGCAGTTCATGTATACCAAGTTTGTAATCATTGTAGATGACGATGTTAATTGCCGAGATTGGAACGATGTCGTATGGGCGATGACTACGCGAATGGACCCTGCTCGCGACACTGTGATGGTCGAGAATACGCCTATCGATTATCTGGACTTTGCCTCGCCCGTGTCGGGCTTAGGCTCAAAGATGGGAATGGACGCGACCAACAAATGGCCAGGCGAAACGACTCGTGAATGGGGAACCTCTATCAGTATGTCTGAAGACGTTAAACAGCGGGTCGATGCGATTTGGGATGAACTCGGAATTGCAGACCCTCAAGAAGGTTGAGGGTAATCTGGCAAACTGCGACTAATGAGCCTGGTGTAGCCCTGTAAATATTGCGCATTTCGCGCTGGCTCTTTCAGGCTTTGCAGCAAGCGTGCTAACTCTGCAAACACTTCCGGATTGGCCTGCTCTTGCAGGCTACGCTCGAGATATTCTTTCGCCTTACCCCACAACTGATTGCGCAGTGACAAACGAGCTAATGCCAGCAACAACTGCGCATCGGCTGGTCGGGTCACCAACCACTGCTCTGCTTTGTGCGTTTGCTGTACTGCCGCCGCATCTGCCGCGCGTAATGCTAACAAACTATAACGCCTAACAAGTGCATGACTCCATTGCACTTCTAGCTCTGTCTCAAGCAGCTTTATCGCTTCGACAATCGCCTCATGCTTTTCCAAGACATCGACATAAGCAAGGACTAGGCTCTCATCTTTGTCGCATTTTTTGGTACGTGATTTCCAAACCTTGCGCAGCTGCACTAATGTCTGGGCCTGCCCATCTTCCTTGCGCAATTCCTGTTGCAATTGCGCAAGCAATGCGAGCCGCAACTCTTCTTTTGTTTGAGGTTCATTCAAAACGCGCTTTTCGGAACGACTTGCAGACCAAGACTTACTCGCTCTCAGCAACCGCAGAGGATTGATCCAATCAAGCACTAAGAGCACGATACGAAACAGTATCAATAAAACTATCATCGCAATAAAGAGTGCAAATAGGCTCGTTTCAAATGTTGAGTCAGCGAAAGAGATCAGCAGATAACCTGGCTCACGTGCTAAGAAAAGTGTGGCGAGCAAACCAGACACAATCGCCAGCAATGTGTATATGAATAGCTTTATCATGCTTAGCGACCATCGCTGCGAAGAGACTGAGTGCGCGCATTGGCAATCTGCCGCAGCAGCTCTAATGAACGCGAAATATCAGGACGATTAGCTCTCACTTGCGCACCTGCCAGTGTTGCTAGCTCTTCTTGCAAAGTGCGACCGACACCCGCATCGATAGCGAAATAGTGCCCGGCCCAATCTGAACCTTTTCGCAGACTATCTCGATACACTTCCGGCTCTTCCATCAACAGAGCCAACTGGGCTTGCTCTAACATCAACCGCAGATTTTGTTTGAGAACTGCTTCCTGCGGTGGCGCCAAGAGTGCTTCGGGGGGGACATCCCAATCCTGCCAGACGAAAATTGATTCCAATAAGGCGATCGTACGTGCGTATATCCCCTCCTCGCTAACAAGATTCGCGTCTCGTGTTTGTTCAAGTTGTGTGTTGTAGTTTTCAACCATCGCATCGCGCAAGGATAGCTGGTCAATCATTGGCAGTAGATTATTGAGCCGCAGGTACAGCCCATTCACATCGACATAGTCCATAGCGCGCAACGCTAACATCTCACCCGCCAAAATATCCCGCACTCCTAGCAAAGACACCTCACCGGAATCACGCAACATATCGTCTACAGCGCTCAGTATTAGTAATGCGGAATCGCCATCCCCTTCCAATTGTAATTTTTGATTCGCCAGACGCATTAAATATTCTGCTTCTGCCCACAGCCAGTCTGCATTTTGGCGCTCTTGTGGCAAGGCACTTAGGCGCTCCTGAACACTCGCCGCATTACGAGCCAACGCATTGATTCTAACCTCCAAGCCCGAGCGAAGTTCCTCTAACATGCGCGTGTTGGCAAGATCGTCTGGCAATTGTACCTGCGGGGCGGGCGGCGCTTGGAGCTCTACGTTATCAATCGCTTCTTGTAAGGCTGCGTTCTCTTGTTGCAAATTGGCAACCATCGACATGGTGCGAGACTGTTCGTACATCAGAAAACTAATCGCAACAATTACTGGCACCAATAAGAGCAGAACGACTAGAAAGCGTCGCAAGCCACTTTTTCTAGTGCGCGACTTCGAAGCATTATTACGACTTAACTCCTCCAATACTTTCGGAGTATCACCTTTGATACTACTAGCACTAGGCTCTGCGTTAACTTGTGATGCCTCGCTCACATATCCTCCGAATTTAGCTGTAGCGCTTGTAGACTTTTTAAAATAAGTTCGTCACTGGCACCACCAGCATCAACGACATGCTTGAAACCTTTGTCGAGAGCATACTCGCGCACTCGTTGCGAAGGGACAATTAGAAACAAAGATTCTTGCAGCCACAAAATCATCTCGTCTTCCACGGGCTTGTCTTCGCTTCCGATACCTAGCAGCTTCATGAAACTCAAAAGTGTTTGCATACTGGTTAGAACAACACAGTTAACATGTTTCGTCTCAATCTCTGCAAGCATTTGTTCCTGTTCATACTCTGGAACTATGCGCTCATACACTTCGATATAGTCAACAGTCGCACCGCGTTCACGCAGGGTTTGCGCGATAAGCTCTCGCCCGCCCTTACCCCGAAATAGGGCTACCCGTTTACCTTGCATATCTCGCAAGGAGTCTAAGGCTAGTAGGTCTTCACTCGTGACTCCGCTCGGTGACACGTGCACTTCCCAGGCTTCTTCTTGTAGCAACTGAGCGGTGGCTGGCCCTACCGCAAACGCCTCCAGATCCAGCGGAAGTTGCGGCCAATATTGTGAGATCCAACCCATACCCAAGCGAGCGGCGTTAGTACTGATAAAGATCGCTAGGTCATATTGATCCAAACCAAGCACATAAGATTTTACGCGCTCTATGTCTTCGGGCTTGCAGACAGGTTCGATTTCGAGGAGCGGGAGATGGACAACTTGCCCCCCCCTTGCCTCGATCATGTTGGCAATATTATTGGCTTGAAGCGCAGGGCGAGTGAGCAGGACAGAGCAGCGCTTTAGCTCCAAAGACCCATCGATAGTGCTCACATCAAATTGCGCAATCATAGTTTTACTCGTAAAGAGCTCGCAGAATTTCATCTGCGCCCTGTGCCAGGAGGTCTTCTGCAACGGCAATGCCGAGTTTTTCAGCGTCAGCGCGCTGGCCGCGCATTTCACAGCGCAACATTCGCTTGCCATCTGGGTCGCCCACTAAACCACGTAGGTAGATTTGCTCGCCTTCCAGCTCAGCATAGCACGCAATAGGGACCTGGCAACCGCCGTTAAGGCGCTTGTTTACTGCTCTTTCAGCGATGACTCGGTCAGCGGTATCTGGGTCATGCAGGCCTGCCAGCATTGCATTCAATTCTGTATCAGCCGTGCGCGTTTCAATTCCTACTGCTCCTTGGCCGCCTGCCGGAAGTGAGATCAATGGGTCCATACGCTGCGCAATTCGCGACTGCAGCTTGAGTCGTAATAGACCCGCTGTTGCTAGCACGATGGCATCGAACTCACCACGATCAAGCTTAGAGAGCCGTGTCCCTACATTACCGCGCAGGTCACCTATCTTTAAATCGGGTCGCAAGGCGCGTAGCTGACATTGTCTTCGCAAGCTTGAAGTGCCCACTTTAGCGCCACGTGGTAGCGCATCAAGGCTCGCATAATGATTGGAAACAAATGCATCCGTTGGATCTTCGCGCTCACAAATGACTGCCAAGCCTAAACCCTCAGGAAACTCCATCGGCACGTCTTTCATAGAGTGCACCGCGATATCCGCGCGCCCCTCTAGCATGGCAACCTCTAATTCTTTTACAAACAAAGCCTTACCGCCGATTTTCACCAAAGGCATATCGAGGATAATGTCCCCCTTAGTGGTCATCCCCACTAATTCAACTTGCAAGTTAGGGTAGCGGCTTAGCAGTTCGTCTCTTACAAACTCAGCTTGCCACAATGCCAATGGGCTCTCTCGGGTCGCAATTCGGATTAATTCAACGGCCATAGTAAATCTCTTCTTTAAGCGGTGTATTTCCTGCGAATTCTACGTCAAATACGCAAAGATTTCGCGTTACCGCTTACAAAAGGCCATAGGAGTATTAGGGGCTCATATTATCTTGCTATAATCCTCAGCCCGCAGTAGCAAGCCATCTAAGTGAGAAAGTGACTATGAGTGATAAAAAGCCTGATGCCATCAAACCTTGGGGCGGACGTTTTACCGAACCTACCGATGCCTTTGTTGAACGCTTTACTGCATCAGTCACCTTCGACCAACGCCTCTATCATCACGACATCAATGGCTCTATCGCCCACGCTACCATGCTTGGCAAAGTCGGCATCCTGAGCTCTGGCGAAGTCAAAGAAATCATCGACGGGCTAGAAGACATACGCGCTGAAATCGTCGCCGGCACCTTTGCGTGGTCCGTGGCACTAGAAGACGTGCATATGAATATCGAAGCGGCTTTGACTAAGCGCATTGGCATGACTGGCAAAAAGCTGCACACAGGGCGTTCGCGCAACGATCAAGTGGCCACGGATATTCGCCTCTATGTGCGTGACGAGATCGATGCCCTGTGCGGTACCTTAACGCGTTTGCAGCTAGCCCTTCTCGACCAAGCCGAACGCGAAGCTGAAACGGTAATGCCAGGGTTTACTCACCTGCAAACGGCGCAACCTATTACCTTCGGTCATCACATGATGGCATGGTATGAAATGCTTGAGCGCGACTACTCACGGCTGCAAGACTGCCGTAGCCGCTTGAATTTCTCACCCTTAGGGGCGGCGGCACTGGCGGGCACGAGCTATCCAATTGAGCGTGAATACACCGCTCAATTACTTGGCTTCACTGCGCCAACGCGCAATTCTTTAGACTCCGTAAGTGATCGTGATTTTGCCATCGAGCTAGCCTCGGCCGGCAGCCTAATTATGACGCATCTATCTAGGTTTTCTGAGGAGCTGGTGCTTTGGACCTCGGCGCAGTTCGACTTTGTAGATCTTCCCGATCGCTTCTGCACCGGGTCCTCCATCATGCCGCAGAAGAAGAACCCCGACGTCCCCGAGTTAGTGCGCGGCAAGACAGGGCGGGTAAACGGTCATCTCGTATCTCTGCTGACCCTGATGAAGTCTCAGCCTCTAGCCTACAATAAGGACAATCAAGAAGACAAAGAGCCTTTGTTTGATATTATCGACACTCTTCGCGACTGTTTGAAAGCATATGCCGACATGATGCCAGCAATTAGGCCCAAGAAAGAGAATATGAGAAAAGCCGCCATGCAAGGCTACGCAACGGCTACCGACCTTGCTGACTACTTGGTTCGCAAAGGCATCGCCTTCCGTGACGCCCACGAGATCGTCGGTAAATCAGTAGCGTTTGGCATTGAACAAAACAAAGATCTCAGTGAGCTCACACTCGAGCAACTACAACAGTTCTCTTCTGAGATTTCTGCAGATATCTTTGAGGTTTTAACGTTAGAAGGCTCTGTTCAAGCTCGCAATCACATTGGCGGCACGGCCCCTGAACAGGTACGTGCCGCTGTGGCGAATCGCCGCGCGGCTATTGCAAGTCGTTAACGCGACGCAGAGGCCTGCAGCTCAATCTCGTAAGTGAGTTCTTCGCTATCTCGTATAGTGGTGACAGTGACGACATCACCTGCTCGATGCTTCTCGAGAGCATTGAGCAGGTCATCTTCATTGTCGATGACCTCGCCATCGATCGCTGTGATGACATCCCCCAATAGAATACCTCGATTTGTCTCCCGCAGCCCACGCATCCCAGCGCGCTCGGGGCTTCCCCCTGCTATGACATCCATCACGATAACGCCACGTACACGCGAATTCTGCCGGTAGTAGTCCGCATATTGCAGTGGCAGCAAGGCAATTCCCAACGTGGGTGTTTGGACCCGGCCAAAGTTAATCAGTTCTGGCACTATCTTCTTGACGATATTCACGGGTATCGCAAAGCCGATTCCCGAACTCGCTCCAGAGGGGCTATAGATCGCCGTATTCACGCCAACCAATTGCCCTAAAGAATTGAGCAGCGGCCCGCCTGAATTACCTGGGTTAATCGCCGCGTCAGTTTGAATCACATCACGGATCTTGCGACGACTCACCGAATCAATCTCTCGCCCTAAAGCGCTCACCACTCCGACTGTTAAAGTGGTATCGAGGCCGAATGGATTACCAATTGCGATCACTTTGCGGCCAACCTCAAGCAAAGACGAATCTCCCGTTGCAAGTGGGATTAGCTTCTCTCTCGGAGCGTCAATGCGCAGCACGGCAACGTCTTTGTCAGGTTCGACGCCGACCACTTCGGCATCATAGGCGCTGCCATCCTGTAGAGTGACAGTAAGCTTTGACGCTTGCTGAATTACGTGAAAATTGGTCACCACATAACCATCACGGCTCCAAATAAAGCCAGACCCACTGCCTTGTGGAATCTCCTGGGGGTTAAGGGAATAGAACGAACGCCTTACGAAACGGGAATTAGTGATGTACACCACTGACGGGCTCGCTTGCTTGAACACTTCGATGTTGTTGGACTCATCGTCCGTTTTGAAACTAGCGTAGCCTTGCTGTGCCACTGCAATCGCAGGGACAAAGACGCTGCCGCACACCGCTAAAATCAGCGACAAGAATAGACGCGAAAAAACCATGACCTCATACTCCGAAACATTTCGATTTCATCTAATGTGGTTTGCTTTTGGCCATTATTCAAGTCTCAAACCATGCAAACGATTATCATGCCAAAAGACATGGACTATAATACTCCTCCATTATCCAATGTGGTGAATCAATATGCCGATCAAAATTGCTATCAACGGCTTCGGTCGAATGGGACGACTGGCACTTCGTGCTGCCTGGCACTGGCCTGAGATAGAAATAGTTCATATCAACGATTGCGCCGCGACTGTGCAGAGCGCAGCTCATCTGCTGACGTTCGACTCACAACACGGGACATGGCCTGTTCCAGTGCATGCCGCTGACGATGCATTGATCATCGACGGCCAAAAGGTAAGCTTTTCCCATAACAAAGCCATAGCAGATACCGACTGGGCCGCCACCAGCGCCGACATAGTCATAGAATGCACTGGCAAATTTAAAAGCGCTGAGGCCCTAGCCCCCTATTTTCAACAAGGCATCGCTAAAGTGGTGGTCTCGGCACCTGTAAAGGATGGCACTCTGAATATAGTCATGGGCGTCAATCACTCGCTCTACGACCCCTCGATTCACCACATAGTGACCGCCGCCTCTTGCACGACCAATTGTCTTGCCCCAGTGGTGGACGTGATCCACAAGCAGTTTGGAATTCGACATGGCTCTATCACTACGATCCATGACATCACCAATACTCAAAGCGTCCTAGACGACTACCACAAAGACTTACGCCGTGCGCGCGCGAGTGGTGTATCGTTAATTCCCACTAGTACTGGCTCAGCCACGGCGATAACGGAAATCTTCCCTGAACTCAAGGGGCGCCTTAATGGCGTCGCCGTGCGAGCGCCGATCACCAACGCCTCTTTAACTGACTGTGTGTTTGAGGTCGAGACCGCCACTAGTGTCGAACAAGTCAACGCAGCTCTGCGAGACGCCGCCGAGGGGCGCCTGAAGAATATTCTGGGTTACGAAGAGAGGCCGCTGGTGTCGGTTGATTACGTCAACGACCCACGCTCAGGGATCATCGATGCACCATCCACCATGGTTATCAATAAGACTCAGGTGAAGCTTCTAGTGTGGTATGACAATGAAGTCGGCTACGTTCATCGCATGATGGAACTTGCACTACTAGTTGG
The DNA here is from genome assembly GCA_947259995.1 of uncultured Pseudomonadales bacterium. Lineage (GTDB taxonomy): Bacteria > Pseudomonadota > Gammaproteobacteria > Pseudomonadales > Pseudohongiellaceae > UBA5078. Next base: position 918,353 of record CAMYOK010000002.1, read on the forward strand.
CCAATCAATTAAATAAGGACGACCCTAGCATGCCACTACAGCGCCGGGACCCGCGCGTTCAATATGCCATTGTGACAGCCAGTTATTGGTCGTTCACTCTAACCGATGGCGCCCTGCGCATGCTGATCGTCCTGTTCTTTCACGAACTTGGTTTTAGCCCCATCGAGGTCGCCTCGCTGTTCTTGCTCTATGAGTTTTTCGGCATTGTTACCAATCTCTTTGGCGGCTGGCTAGCGGCCCGCATTGGCTTGAACATGACCATGCATGCCGGCATGGCACTGCAGATTGCTTCGTTAGGCATGCTCTTGATTGAACCCAGTATGCTAAGTATCCCTTATGTGATGGTTGCCCAAGCCTTGTCGGGCATCGCCAAAGACCTCAATAAGATGAGCGCAAAAAGCGCTATAAAAACATTGATCAAAGACGAAGCTGGTCTTTATAAATGGGTCGCAGCCCTCACTGGGTCTAAAAATGCGCTAAAAGGTTTTGGGTTTTTTCTTGGAGGGGCATTGCTCGCCGCATTCGAGTTCCGAGGCGCTCTGTTAGCGATGATTCTGTTACTTGGTATTACACTCGTGTTCAGTGTAGCTCTACTAGAACGTCAAGCGGGAGTCTCATCGTTCAAGGCGAAATTTACAGACCTATTCTCCAAGAGTCCTGCCATTAATCGACTGAGCGTTGCACGATTCTTTCTTTTCTCTGCCAGGGATATTTGGTTTGTCGTTGCACTTCCCGTGTATTTGCAAAGTCAATTAGGGTGGAGCTACACCGCGGTTGGGACATTACTCGCAAGCTGGGTTATTGCCTACGGCATCGTGCAGGCCTCGGCACCGAAAATTACTGGCCCGCGACCCACTGCAAAAAGCGCTTGGCTGTGGGCCTGTATACTAACCATAATTCCGGCGATTATTGCTGCCGCTCTCCTCGCGGATTGGTCCCCACAAATTGTATTGGTGGTGGGCTTATTGGTCTTCGGTCTAGTGTTCGCCATCAACTCGTCAATTCACTCTTACCTCATCGTTTCTTGGGCAAGAAGTGATGGGGTGTCCCTTGATGTAGGGTTTTACTATATGGCCAACGCTGCCGGCAGATTGCTAGGCACTATTCTTTCTGGGCTAATCTACCAACTGTGGGGGCTAGCAGCATGCTTAATCGTGGCGACAGCATTACTCGCAAGCTCTGCACTGTTTGCGAGCAAAACCCCCTCACCTGATGCTTGTTAACAATCGCTAAGCAATAAGTGCTGCCCCTAACATCCCAAGCATAAAACCTGTAACGGCACCCATTGGCGGCGCCCAGTGTTTCTCTAGTTTTGCTTTCGGGGCGATATCCTGGAAGACAGAGTAGAGTATGCCGCCGGCAGCAATTAACACCGTCGCAGCAAGCACTTGTATATGGGCGAACATCCAATAGTAGCCTGTTAAGGCGGCTGCTGGCCCAAGCAAGGACATGCAAGTGAAAAGCCAAATGATATTACGCGATGAGCGGCGTGAACTTTCTCGCAGCTCATTGTAAGCATTGAAACCCTCTGGAATATTTTGCAAAGCGATCAAGCTTGCCAATAGATAGGCTGATGAATTGCCAATGGCTAGAGCGGCACCCAAGGCAATCGACTCCGGCACAAAATCGGTCAGCATCGCTAATAATTGACTCGCTGCAGTGTCTGCACGTTGCAGATATATATCGATGGCCATGAAAATCAAGCCACCTAGGATGAAACAGGCACAAGCCAGCCAAGGATTGAGTATTGAAATGCCTTCTGGCACCAATACCAAAGCGACAGCCGATAAGAGCGCACCGCCACCAAACGCCACTACGAAATGTACAAACTCGGCGTCGAGCTCACGATTTTTGAAACTCACAATGCTCGCAAATAAAGCGCCAAGCGGCATCGCTAGCCCCGCGAGAAGCGTCAGCAATAATAGGAGCAGGAAGACATTCATGCCGAGACTCTATGTAGACTAGTCAGATGCGCGCAAGGCATGCCATTTACTTGCTAGCTTGGAATAATGATCTTGCACGCCATAACGCCACGGTAGGGATCGAGAACAGTGCAGCCGCCACAACAGCCCCCACAAGCCCATCTTCTAACCCACGCTCTAGCAAACTGAACACAAACATTGCTATAACGATTTGGGCTGAATATACCGCGGCCCAAGGCCACATCCATGACTTCATTTTCCAGATGCCATAACTACCAGCGCCATAGATAAACCAATGCAGGGGCTCAGTTAACTTGGCAGGCCAACCCGTTAACTGTACACCAAACCATACCTCCTCCCATTGCGCATAGGGCTTGGTAAACATATCAAAGGGCATATAGATAAAGGTCATATACAGGCAGAATAACCAAATGATGTTTAACCACCACGGGCGCTGGGTTAGAGTCTTCTTAAAACTATTCACATTGAGTTCCATTTACTAGGGGCTCAAAGAGCTCACATTAAATGACCACCATTCCTCTGGGCGCGGCGCACTAGAGGTTGGCGCTGGATTAGACGCACTGGCTAAGGCTTGCAGTTTCGCCATACGTGCAGACCATGCACGATCTAATTCTGCCGCTTCCAATACTCGCGAAAACTGTACCGGATAGACATCCTCTCCTAGACGAAGCTTTCCAATATCTTGCAGCCCTACGACATTTGACCAGTATTTCGTTTCACAATCGGAGCAACTCAGGTAGAGCTTGCCATCATCGGCGGCCATGCAATTCAAATTGATAGAGTGCGGCCTGATTCCTGCCCATATTTGGATCTGACAAAGTGGCACATCATTGGCCATAGACCAATTGCTTACGGGCGCGTCAACTCGTTCACCAAATAGAAACCCCCCTGGTGTGCGCTCGCAAGGACAAATAGAGGAATAGAGTATGAAGCCCGCCACTAACAACACGGTCAGTGAAATCAATCCCCCGCCGACCACAAGACCGGTATAGGAAGGCGTTTCAGTTTGGGCGTTTTCGGACATAAGCAACCTCTGTTTTTCTAATTAGGGAGTTTCCGATCCATTTAAAACCGATGCTTTGCTGCCATTGTGACGGACTAAATACCTCGCAATCAACATAATGTTGACTAGAACCGACACTTCGATGATACGCTGATTCAAAACCACAATACTTGCGCCAGGCTGAAGTCAGTAATACAAGCGACAGCGCATGCCCCATTCGGCCACTTTCTTGAAATCATGCACTCTCAAAGAGCTGCCTAAGGTTTTGCCGCCTGACACTGCCAACAATAGTCGAAATTTGGAAAATTCTTTTCCTGACAATCAGGACACACCCATTGCGCACTTTGTTCATCTGAGTGTGTAAAAGCCTGATCTAAAAGCCCCTTAGCCTCTGCCGCCCGTGATGAACGAACCCATAGTTCCAGCGGAGCAATAGCAAGCCCCACATAGCCTCCGCCTCCCATGTGTTCATTCTTGATCATTGCATCGATGCCATTGGAGACTAGCAAGCCCTTTGCTGTCTGCAGATTGACAATACTTTCGTGGGTATACACTTTCGTCATATTCATACGCTCTACCTGCACAATGCGCTCTATAGGCGATAGATTAATGTCCAGACTAGCACAAGTACTTAAGTTAAAAAAAAGGGGAAGAGCTAATCGCTCTTCCCCTACATAAACTTCTGCTTTGCGTGCCAAACGATGACTAATTAGCGATTACGGCGCTCCATCATTTCAGCCATACGCGCTTGCTGCAATTCACGATACTTTTCGACTTGCGCGGCATCTAGCACCGTCGCTAGGAGCTCCTCCTCTTGCGCTTGCATCTCGGCTTGGCGTGCCATCATTTCTTCGCGATTCGGCCTTGTGCGCTCTTCGGACTGAGCACTATTCCCGTCACCACCACGACCACCGCCTTGACGCATAGCTCCCATTCTAATCTCGCTGATCTGTAACATGACTTCTCGAAACGCTTCTTCTTGTTCCGCAGTGATGTCTAGCTGTGCAATCAATTCGGTGATTTGTTTCTCAGGGTCCATACCCCGCCCGCCACCAGGTTGTGCGAAGGCCACGCTTGTAGCGAAAGCGATAGAAGCAATAGTTAACAGCACTAGCAATAAGGATCTCATAGGTCTCTCCAATAGATGTTGATACCTAGTTCTACGGCAGCAGTTGCATTTCCCGTTGCAAGAATTTAAATATTTATTCTGAAAGTGACTCTAGTGTGTCATTTTTATCGAACCACTGTTCTTCGAGCTGGTCATTGTGCAGCTTCAGCTTGGCCTGCTTTTGCAGCAGATCCGTTAGCTCCTTCTTGCGCTCTTCATCATAGATGCCTGGGTCTGCCAAACGCTCTTCCATTGCCGTCAATTCAATCTGAGCTTTCTCAATTTGCTGTTCAAGTTTTTTGATTTCTTTACGCAGTGGCGCTAGTTGTTGTCGCTGTGCAGCCGCTTGCTGTCTCTGCTCTTTCTTATCGCCCTTCTTATCACTAAGCACAGAGGACCCAGTGGCAGACTGGCTGTTCTCCTGCATCCACTTCTCGTAGTCATGTAGGTCACCCTCAAACTCTTGACACCGTCCGTTGTGAATTGAGTAAAACTCATCCACTGTATTACTTAGCAGATGGCGATCGTGAGACACGACAACCAACGCCCCTTCAAACCCCTGTAACGCCACCGTCAATGCATGGCGCATTTCGAGATCCAAATGGTTGGTCGGCTCATCTAGCAAGAGCAAATTCGGCTTTTGCCACACAACAAGCGCTAGGGCTAAACGAGCTTTCTCACCACCCGAGAAGTTGGCTATACTTTCTGTGACTCTTTCGCCGCGAAAATCGAACCCACCTAGAAAATCGCGAATGCTTTGTTCTCTTGCCGCTGGATCTTGGCGTTGAATCAACAACATTGGGCTGGCTGTCTTATCGAGCACATCGACCTGATGTTGTGCGAAATATCCAATCTGCAGGAATTTCGAGCTTCGCACTTCACCCGCCAAAGTCGGCAGTTCCCCGGCAATACTGCGCAATAGAGTTGACTTACCGCAGCCATTAAAACCTAATAAGCCAATGCGCGTAGTATCGCGAACCTGCAAACGAATATTGCTAACAAGCGCATTGTCGTAACCAACACTGGCTTTCTCAAATGCAAGCAATTCCGCCGGCAGACGCTCGGGCTTAGGAAACTCGAAATAGAATGGTGAGTCTATATGTGCGGGCGCGATACTTTGCATTCGATCTAGTTCTTTCATACGAGACTGAGCCTGCCTCGCTTTCGATGCTTTCGCGCGAAAACGTCGCACGAAATCTTCAATTTCTGCCACCCGCCTTTGCTGCTTCTCAAACATCGCTTGCTCTTGCGCTAAACGCTCCGCTCGCTGCACCTCGAAACTACTATAATTACCCCGATACAAAGTAAGCTTGTTATGCTCCACGCTCACTACGTAATCGATGACTTGATCAAGAAAGCTTCTATCGTGAGAAATTATTAGCAAGGTACCTTGATATCGCTTAAGCCATTGTTCAAGCCATAGCGTTGCCTCAAGATCTAAGTGGTTGGTTGGCTCATCGAGCAGAAGCAGATCTGAGGGCGCCATCAAAGCTGCCGCTAGGTTCAAACGAATTCGCCACCCCCCAGAAAAACTACTAACGGGGTTTTCAAATTGTTCGGCATGAAACCCTAGCCCTGACAGCAATTGCATGGCACGGTAGCGAATGTCGTAGCCACCAATTTTGTCCATCTCACTATGCCATTGAGCTATTTGCGCACCATCCTCTGCTTCCTCCGCCAAACGCAAAGAGCGCTCTATCTCACGAAAGCGCTCGTCACCATCGATCACATAGTCGATAGCACTCGCCGAAGTGGCTTCGGTTTCTTGACGCATATGGGCACAGCGCGTGCCTTCCGGCATCGATAGCTCACCTTGGTCCAGTGCCAGTTGCCCCAGAAGGCAGGCGAAAAGGCTAGACTTACCACTACCATTGCGCCCAATCACACCAATCTTTTGTCCATTGTGAATACTTAGATTCGTGTTATTAAGCAGTAGCAGTTCGCCACGCATTAATGTGGCATTGATCAGGGATATCATAGCTTTTACTCGATTTTGGCCTGTCGCGCTTAAGGCAAGTGCATTTTGCGCGCAATGATACTATTGCAGTATCCCCAAAGCACCCATTTGCCCGTGTTTTAGAATTTTGCGGAAAATATGTTCACAGGGTTTAAATAGGCATAGCGCATTGTTCCGATTGATTTCCATGGCTTGAATTCGTAAACTCAGACCACCTTTTTAGTTGGCCAATTTAGGCGCCGGAAAAGCAATACCCTATGAAACAGATACTGTTAATTGACGATGATGAAAAGCTGGGCCAATTATTGACTCAGTATCTTGAGCGCTATGACATGACCGTCACTGCTGCCACTACGCCATCCAAGGGGTTTGAGCACTTAAAACGCAATAAGCCCGACCTTTTGATCCTGGATGTCATGTTGCCTGAGAAAGACGGGTTTGAAATTTGTCGCGAGATTCGCGCTAAATCCGCCATCTACGGCCAGCTACCCATACTGATGCTCACAGCACACGGCGAGGTCACAGACCGAATCGTTGGCTTAGAGCTAGGGGCTGACGATTACCTACCCAAACCATTCGAACCTCGTGAATTAGTCGCCCGAATTAGCAATATCCTTCGCCGCACTAGCGATGAAGCTCGCAGCCAACAAGAAGTCCCGAAAATCCAGGGGCTAGAAGTCGATACTGTGCGCCGTATAGTGAAGCTAGACGACGAACTCATCGAACTCACTACGATGGAGTACGAGCTCCTCATTTTATTTATGCAGTCCCCGAACAAGACCTTCACTCGGGATGAACTGATGAATCGCCTGCGTGGCATCGATGCGGAGCTGTTCTCGCGCGCGGTCGATACTCTTGTGAGTCGCTTGCGTCACAAGCTCAACGACACGTCAAAGACACCACGATTTATCAAGACAGTGTGGGGACGAGGCTATACATTCGTCGGAGAGCCCGTTTAGGCCCACTTTTCCTAGCGGCCATCGGCGCTACGATGGCGGCGACAAAAAGGAAGCATTTGCCCCATGACCTTGGTCTCTCGCATCAATAATTCGCTGTTTTTTCGCCTGTTTCTCATTTTCAGCGCAACGGTTTTGGTGTTTTTCATCATCATTACGCTATCGATACGGCAGATCGACCAAAACTGGCGCTCAGAAAGACTAAGCCCACTCCCAGACTTCTATCTCGATAATATTACCCTGATCGTCGACAATATTGGCGTGCCACCCGATCTTGCGCGCGCCTCTCAGCTATCGCAGGAATTATCGCTAACGATCATCATCCGAAGCCCGCATATCAATTGGCAGTCTGACGACCAGAACGATCTCGACATTTCCGATGCCGTGTTTGTGCGACGGCTATCAGACGAAGCACAGATGTTAGAGGTAGGCAGCGAAGACGTCATTCGCGTATCTCGAGGTGGCTATGAGTATTATCTCAATCGTCGCGTACCGACTCTTAGCGAATACGACTACATCGTAGTGTATGTCGGCTTAGCGATCGGGGCGCTCGTCCTACTTCTTAATTTTTGGTTAGTTCGCCGCCTACTAGAGCCCGTGCGGCAATTAAGGGAGGGTGCCGAACGTATTTGCGATGGTGATCTCAGTTATCGCGTGAAATCGCAGCGGCACGACGAGCTTGGCGAGTTGACCGAAAGTGTGAATCATATGGCCGATTCGCTGCAGTCCATGCTAGAGGCAAAGCGACAATTACTACTCGCGATTAGTCACGAGCTGCGAACGCCAATCACACGCGCAAAGCTGCAATTAGAGTTTCTAGAAGAAGGCATGATCAAAGAAGCCTTGGGGGACGACATCAATGAGATCGACTTATTAATTTCTGATTTGATTGAAGCCGAAAGGCTCAGCAATCAACACCAGGCTCTCATTGCCGAGCATGTCGATTTTGCGGATTATATTGGCTTGGTATTACAAGCCTATCATGACTATAAAGGGGGGATCGTTTTCGAGCGCCCCGAGCACGACAGCTCTGTTTCTATCGACAAGCTCCGCACGCGCCTGCTACTGACCAATATTGTCAACAATGCCATAAGACACGGCCGCGACAACCCAATCACTGTGCGCGTATCATTCTCGGATGACTTTGTAACTTTGGAAGTCGAAGACCAGGGTGAGGGAATCTCTGCCGAGCATATGGAGCACCTGAGCGAGCCGTTCTATCGTGCCGATAGCGCGCGCCAACGCAATACCGGCGGGTTTGGTTTAGGCTTGTATCTTTGCCGCTTGATCGCTCAGGCGCACGGCGGAAGGCTTGAGATCACCAGTGAGCTAGGCGTTGGAACTCATGTTCTAGTCCACCTGCCTTATGACCAAGAACATTTGCATGAGCCCAGAGAAGAAGCCTGAGCTTGAGGAGACAAGGAGCCACTACACCGTGGCCCCTTGTTTAGTCGGGATTAAGCCTGCGCGGCACTTCTACGACGATTGCGCACATAACCCATGATCAACACGAATATGATCAATAGGATTGGCACTAACGCCGTATTGATAAACTTCAACGTGCTTCCCAAACTCTCGATCTCGCGATTCAGCGTCAACTGCACTTCTCGCAATCTTCTTCTAGTTTCCAGCTGCTGCGCGTAAAAACGATCGATCTCTGCCTGTTGCTCTGGCGAAGGACCACTGCCTTCACGACTGGCATTCAATGCAGTAATTTGCTGCTCGGTTTGTCGAAGATTCGCTAATAGTTCGGTCTCTTCTTCACGCAAACGGTCATCAGCATCACGCTGCAAATCTAACACCGCTAGGAATGGCCGCGCAAAACGCCCACGACTACGAATAGTGACTAGCTCTGCATTGCCCGCCAAGCTATCCAATGAATTCATTAGGAAATCACCATTGCTAGCAAATGCCTGTGGCAAACGTTGCCCTAGGAAATTTTGAATCTGCACCCATAGCCTGTCACGCAGGAAGTCGGTATCAGCCACCACAATAAGGTTAACCGTGCCTTGTGACTCACTTAAATGCGCGGGCAGCTCTACCGCCTGCTCTACCTCCTCTGAGGCGATACTTAGGTCTTCCTCGGCTTCAGATTCTACCTCTACGACTGGAGCCCCATCTGGAAAAGCAGTGCGCATATTCCCCGAAACCCTTGCCGCAATCGTGAAACGCGTGCCGCTTGCTTCAAACTCATCCAATAAGATCGTTGGGTCAGTTAAAGCCTTAAAGAAGTCACCCTCCATCAACATCGATTCGGCGCTAGATTGCACTAATGGATCAAAGGTCGTCGTGGCACCTTGCGCTTTTGATAGCGCGCCGACTGATGAGAAATTCAAGACCTGTAGATCATTCGTGATGATATCGTTAGCGAAGCCTTGTCTCTGCACTCCTAACATTCCATAGTGCTGCATGGGACGGGTTGCATCGCCCACATTGACCATTAAGGCAAGCTCTCGGTCGGCAACGACGCGCGCTGGATCGTATTCAACTCCCCAAGCATCAAACAATGCCGTCACTTCGCTGGCCTGATTCGGTAGCGCTACTGGGACTCCATCTTGACCAGGTTGAGACTGCGAGTCTGCATTAGGGTCAACAAACACCATCGCCTTGCCACCGCGCAGAACAAACTGATCGACCGCGTAAAGTGTTTGTGGGCTTAAGTCCTGTGGATGCACCAACAACAGAATATTGATCTCGTCGTCGATAACTTGCACGTCAGGATTAACGCGGCGCACTTCGAACAACTGCCGCATGGAATCCATAATCATCCAAGGAGACGTTGGAGTCATTGTTTGTGTATTAACCCCCCCGTCGATCGGCAACTTCGATAGAAAACCCACCACTGGAGGCTCAGGGTTCGCAACCTGCGTGATCAGTTTAGAAAACTCGTATTCAAGAAACTCTTCCTGATCTGGACGAATCAAACCAATAGTCTTGAAGTTTGTCGCAGCCACAGATTCAGCCTCTTCTTCGGGTAAAGTAGTGGTATCAAGCGCCACTAAACCGAAGAACACTTGATCTCCGCCTTGACTCAAAGGAACACGCTGCACGCCATATTCGACCGCTTCGTCTTCCTCTTCTGAGAAAGGCACTGGATCAATCACACGCAGACTTAATTTACCGGCACTCGCTATTACCATTTCGCGCAACAATTCTTGCACACGAATCCCATAGGAGCGCAACTGGGGAACGTCTGCTGTAGCCTCTTCAGAGTAGAAGAATAAAAGTTCTACAGGCGTCTCGAGATTACTCACAATATTGCGAGTACCATCCGCCAAGGTAAAAAGATTATCTTCAGTTAAATCGATACGCAGTCGTGGGATCAAACTTATCATCGCCACGCTTACAATTAGAAACAGCCCTGTAAGTACAAGGCCTGTCGCAGAGAATAACGTCTTACTATTCATCATCAGACCCCTTAGTTTGCTTTCTTAATTTCAATGACAATCGCAGAGGCAAACAACCACGAAGCAATGAAAACTATAAAGAATAAAATATCTCGAACGTCCAAGACCCCTTTACTTATTGAGTCGTAATGCGTCAAGAAGCTAAGACCAGCAATTGCATCGACGACAAACTGTGGCGCCCATGCAAACGCATTTAGAACAATCTCGGTGCCACAGGCCACAAACACAAAACAAATCGCGACAGTGAGAATGAACGCGATAATCGAATTGCGTGTCATTGCCGACATGCATGAACCAATTGCTAAGAAGCCACCCGCCATCAACCAGCTGCCCAGATAGGCGGCAAAAATCACACCGTTATCTGGATCGCCAAGATAATTAACAGTGAACCAAATGGGGACAGTCAGGCAAAGTGCCACTCCACACAACACCCAAGCAGCAGAGAATTTACCAAGCACCATGTCCGACAACTTCACCGGTAGCGTCATAAGCAATTCGATAGTGCCAGTCTTGCGCTCGTCTGCCCAAAGCCCCATCGCAATGGCAGGAATCATGAACAGATACAACCAAGGGTGAAAACCGAAAAATGGCGACAAATCCGCTTGACCACGCTCGTAGAACGAGCCCATATCGAAGGTAAAAATTCCGCTCATGACCAAGAAAATCACGATGAACACATACGCTAGCGGCGTCGTAAAATAACTAGCTAACTCTCGCTTAAAGATAAAATACATATTATTCATAGCTTCATCCCTGCTGCACTGTAGTGGAAGAAGTGTCGGCTTTATGTTGCTCGACAGAGACCAAGGCAGAGTCTTGAGTGACGTGACGGAAATAGTCTTCCAGCAAACCCTCAACTAGGTGAAACTCTGTCACTGGCCAATGCCCGTTCTGCGATTTTTCCGATACCTTCGCAAATAATTGCTTGCCCGGTACCGGCAACAATAGATAGCGGCGCGCGCTGTCGTCTGCTTGCTCAATCTCGCGAACATCGGCGTCTTGCGCTAATGCTGCGCGCAGATCAAAGTCTTCACTTAGAGTAATACTGACAGCGCCATGGTAATTCGAGCGGGATTCGAGCTCTTTTGGTGTGCCATCGGCAAGAATACGGCCTCCGGCAATAATGATCGCTCGACTACAAACGGCGCTTACCTCTTCTAGGATGTGCGTGGAGATAATCACGATCTTGTCTTTCGCGAGATTGCGGATCAAATTGCGGACGTGGTGCTTTTGATTTGGGTCGAGCCCGTCTGTTGGCTCATCTAGAATAAGCACCTTAGGGTCATGCAGAATCGCTTGCGCTAAGCCAACACGACGCTTGAACCCCTTCGAGAGAGTATCGATCGTCTTATGGCAGACCGAACGCAGCTCGACATCGTCAATGACCTTGTCGATCCGGCGCTGCTTCTCTTCTCCGCTATAGCCACGGATCTCTGCGATAAAATTGAGAAAATCCAACGTGGTCATATCTGGGTAACTAGGAGCGCCTTCTGGTAAATAACCAATGAGCGACTTCACGGCGATGGGATTCTCAGCAATATTGTGTCCATCGACAGTTACCTGCCCGGAGGTGGGCGATAGAAAGCCAGTAATGACTTTCATCGTGGTGGACTTGCCGGCGCCATTGGGCCCTAAAAACCCTAAAACTTCGCCTTCTTTGACAGTGAAACTGAGGTCATCTACTGCGGTAAAACTATCAAACTTCTTCGTTAAGTGACTAATTTCAATCATATTTGCTTTTCCGAATACTTTGGCACGAAAATCAAGGCTTCTGCAAACGAGCACCTTCGCTCAAAACAAGCGCAGGGCTAGCGGCCACGTCCAAACGTGTCACCGTAAACTCGATGGGCAACTATAGGGCTGAGCATCGTGTTTTTCAAGACTCTATCCGACAAGGTGTATGTGAACTGCCATGGCTTTTGCGAATCCACTACGGGTATAATCGCGCCACTACAAAAATCGCAACTATGCTTATAAGTGACTGATTTTATGCGCCTGCTCCTGATTATCATCCTAAGTTGTAGCCTGCTGAGCTGCGGACAAAAGGGCCCCCTTCAAAGGCCAGACCAGAGCGCACCCGCGGTGACGGCTATTTAGAGCCTCACTTAAACCCTTTTAGCCCCGCAGGTTAACCTCCGAATGTCAGCTTTCCCCTACGTCAACGATATCCTTCATGCCGAGTCGATTTCTGTCGCAGAGATCGCCAAAGCTCATGGCACGCCTTGTTTTATCTATTCACGAGCGGCTTTAGAGCAAAATCTGCTCGCCTACGAAGAGGCCTTGCAAGGGGTCGATCACTTAACTTGCTTCGCCGTGAAAGCGAACTCCAACCTAGCAGTACTGAGCGTGCTAGCACGCAAAGGCGCTGGATTTGACATTGTCTCAGGCGGCGAGCTCGAGCGCGTCATTCGCGCCGGCGGCGACCCCAAAAAAGTGATTTTCTCCGGTTTAGGCAAAACCGAGGAGGAAATCGCAAGTGCGCTTGAACACGGAATCCGCTGCTTTAACATTGAATCGGAGCCTGAATTAGAACGCATCAATTCAGTTGCCGAGCGCTTGAACATGCGCGCTCCTATTTCATTGCGCGTCAATCCAGATGTTGATGCGGGTACGCACCCTTATATCTCCACTGGGCTCAAAGAGAACAAATTTGGCATTGCGATCGAAACCGCTCCTGAGGTCTATTTGCGTGCAGCTCAGATGCCCCATATTGAGATCGTGGGCGTGGACTGCCACATCGGTTCACAACTGACCACAATTGCTCCCTACCTTGACGCCATCGATCGCTTACTGCTGTTAGTGGACGAGTTAGGCTCCCAAGGCATCGCTATCAGGCATTTTGATATTGGCGGCGGTTTAGGTGTGAGCTATCGCGATGAGACACCTCCGGCCACTGGCGACTTTATCAAAGCGATCCTTGCCAAGATCGAGGGCCGCGGACTCAGTCTATTCTTAGAGCCAGGGCGATCTATATGCGCTGATGCCGGCATATTCGTGACAAAAGTGGAGTATTTAAAGCACAACTCCCATAAGAACTTTGCTATTGTTGACGGTGCAATGAACGACTTACTGCGCCCGGCACTATACGGGGCATGGCAGAATATTATTCCTGTAAACAACAGTGAGCGCGAGGAGCAAATCAACGCCGAATACGACATCGTCGGTCCGGTCTGCGAGTCAGGAGATTTCCTTGGCAAAGATCGCGCACTTGGTCTAGTACAGGGTGACTTGCTCGCTGTCTGTACTGCTGGCGCCTACGGTTTTGTAATGAGCTCAAACTACAACACACGCAATCGTGCCGCCGAGATCATGGTCGATGGTGACAAAGCCACTGTCGTTCGCCAACGAGAAACCTTGGACTACCAGTTAGCGCTCGAGACAGTACTTTAAAACAGAGACTTTATGCTTTTACCTTTTACAAAAATGCACGGCCTAGGCAACGATTTTATTGTCTTGGATCTAATATCGACTCCAGTCGAGCTGAATGAGGCACTCATTCGCTCGCTCAGCGATCGTCATTTTGGTATTGGGTTTGACCAACTTCTATTGATAGAGGCTCCCACAGAGCCTGATATCGATTTCAATTATCGCATCTATAACTGCGACGGCACAGAAGTCGAGCACTGCGGCAACGGCGCTCGTTGTTTTGCGCGTTTTGTTCTCGACAAAGGCCTAACTCAGCAACACACCCTGAACGTAAAAACTAAGCGCGGCAAAATTGTCTTGCACGTCGAAGACAATGGCGATGTCACTGTCGACATGGGCGCTCCAGATTTCGCCCCCTCATCACTGCCTTTTAATGCGGTGGCGGCGCAGAGCTATCATAGAACTATTCAAGTCGATGATGCGTATCGAGAGATCGAATTTTACTGTGCTTCAATGGGCAATCCTCATGCGGTTGTCGTTGTCGACGACTTAGACGCTACACCAGTCAAAGCGATAGGTGCAGCCCTAGGCGCCCATCCAGATTTCCCCCAAGGGGTGAACGTAGGCTTCATGGAAATCCTTGCTCGCAATACGATCAAGCTACGAGTATTCGAACGGGGCGCAGGAGAAACACTTGCCTGCGGCACTGGCGCCTGCGCCGCAGTAGCTTGCGGGCGTAACGCTGGCTTATTAGACAAACAAGTGCGCGCCCACCTCACAGGAGGCGACCTGACGCTAACATGGGATGGTGGCGATAGCTCTGTATTAATGCATGGGCCTGCGGTAAGCGTTTTTGAAGGCCTAATCGACATCAACAAGATTTCAGACTAATAGGAAATATATAGAGCCTATGACAAGTGAGACCTCGGCAAAACATAATCAAGAAAAAAGCGCCGTGACTGCTGAGCAAGTCGCGCAGTATTTGCAGAAAAACCCTGATTTTTTTATCAATCGCGACAGCTTGCTTGCAGAGATAACCCTGCCTCACGAAAGCGGAAAAGCTATCTCGCTGCTAGAACGCCAGGTTAAAATATTGCGTGAGCGCAGCATTGAGTCGCGGCATACATTGAACACGCTATTGGAAAACGCTAAGTACAACGACCAGCTATTCAATGTTACACGCGCACTCATCCTAGCGCTGTTAATGGAAACCGAAGTATCGCAGATCGCGAGCGCAACTGAGGCCAACTTAAACACACAGCCTGGCATTGATGCTAGCAGCGTGATTCTTTTCTCCGCCGATGATCTGAACAATGTAGAAAACACGCGCATCGAATCTTCTAACTTCTTGCAAGATGTCTTCCCAACTTTGATACGCGATCGCAAGACCATTTGTAAAAACATCGAAAAGCAAACTGCCAAATTCTTGTTTCCTCATTACGGCACGGGCATACGCTCCGTTGCGCTTTGTCCAATCGGGCGCGACCGCATGTTGGGCGTGCTCGCGATTGGCAACAAGGCACAAGATTATTTCAACGCCGAACTTGATACCATGTTTCTAGATTTTATTGGCGAAGTGCTCGAGTCGATTATTCTCCGCAAAATTAATTGAGAGAGCTGGGATGGAATCGCGCTTAACACCCTACCAAACTAGCCCATTAATCGAATGCCAAGGCGTAATCGTATTTGCCCCACATCCCGATGATGAGGCGCTAGGTTGCGGCGGTTTATTGAGCGCTTATAAGGCGGCCGGCACCCCTACTTCTGCCGTGCTTGTGACCTCCGGTGATTATGGCGAACATGGTAAAGTTGGCACTAATGTTCGAGAGAACGAAACCCGACAAGCCGCAAAGATTCTTGGCTTGAAAAACGTCACTTTCTGGAAAGAGAAAGACCGCGGCGTTAATGTTGATGAACGCACAATCGCCGCGGCAAGCGATGCCATAGTGCGCAGTGAAGCTGACCTAGTCTTGACACCATCAATCAATGAAATTCACCCCGACCACAGAGCTACGGCCTGGATCGTCATTGAGGCTGTCCGGCGCCTAGTCAGCACAGGACGGCAGTTACAAATTGCTCAATATGAGATTGGCGCCCCTTTGACCCGCGTTGATGTGCTGGTAGATATTACTGCTCACGAGAACAACAAGCGCGCTGCGATCGCGGTTTATCATTCACAGCTAAGCATCTCTGCTTTCGATGAATTTATCTTTGCGCTCAACCGCTTTCGCACCTACACCCTACCCGAACACATCAAATACGCCGAAGCATACAATCTTATAACACCCGAATTACTGCGCGACCCCCAGTCCCTTTGCGAAGCCGAGATAATGCGCCAAGAGCGTTTGGGCTTGAGCGACATTGCTGTGCCGTCGGTGTATAAATACCCGCAGCAATCCGAACCCAAGGGCGTGCTCCACTCTTTGCTTAAACCGTTTCGAGGATCCAAAAATTAGCACTGCAAATACAGATAATACTGCCGTGGCCAATCCGGCACTCAATGATTTCCCACTGGTATCGATACTTTGTCGCAGCATGAATCGCCCAGAATTAGTAGAGGCGCTGCTTTCAGTAGAAAGCCAAAGTTACACTAATATCGAGATCATACTTGTAGATGCCAGTGGTAAAGGTTTGGATCGCCACAGATCGCTCGCACTGAGCACACCCTTGCGTGAATTTGGACTGCAAGGGCAGCAGTTGAACAGACCAGCCGCTGCCAATCTAGCATTGGCCAACTCCCATGCCAGCTTTATGCTTTTCCTAGATGAAGACGATTGGATCGCTCCTAATCATGTGGAGATGCTAGTGAGCTGCCTGCAAGGCAATCCAGAGATCGGTGTAGCTTATAGCAGCACGCAAAAAACCACACCTGCTGGGGTCCCTAGCGGCGAGGCCTTTAGAATTGCCTATGACCCTGCACGGCTGCGCCGCGATAATTTCATCCCTATTCATTCAGCAATGTTTCGCAAGACTCTCATCGAACGGGGCTGCCACTTTGACGAGAGTCTCGACATTTTTGAAGACTGGGATTTCTGGTTGCAACTCGCGCAGCTAATGCCCTTTCAGCACATCGACCAGATCACCGCATTCTATCGCCAAGGCGGAGAATCTAACACCGCCTCGGATGACCCAAACACTCGCTATCAAAGCGATAGCCCAATCGCTAAAGCTCGCGTACAAGTGTTTAGCAAATGGCTTGGGCAATGGACTGGTGAGCAAATCAATCAGACCCTCGGCAGCCTCGACCAAAGCACATTGATTGAATCGCTGCACAAGGATCTCAAACGGCTTAACGAACACGCCGTTACAGCAGAACAAGACAAGCGCCAACTTGGACGTCAATTGCAAGAGATCGAAGGGCGTTTTAATAGCGAGTTAAATAGTCTCAACCATAAACTCAATCGATCCAATCAAGCCTTGAGTCGCCGAACAGCTGAGCTGAACGACGCCAAGAATCATATCAATCGGATCAACAATGACTATCAATTACTCATCAATTCTATTTCTTGGAAAATCACCAAACCCATTCGGTTTGCAAAACGGCAATTATTAGCACTGGGCGCAGGCAAAGTAAAAACCCAACTTCAACACAAACAAGTGCAAGCCGAGAACGAAGAACATGTGATTCAGTGCAGCTTAGATATTCCCAATGCCGCGCAGAATGAATTTCCAGAACAACTAAGCCTACAGGGGTGGGCCTGCAGTGAAGCAGGTGTTAGCAAGATTGAAGCTTATGTCGATGACAAGCTAGTACACAGTTTCAACACCGGCATCAGCAGACCGGATATTGCACAAAGCTATCCAAATATAGAAGAAGCCTTTACCGCAGGGTTTTTTCAAGAAGTATCTTTGCCCGATCTTGCTGCCGGAAAACACATGTTAACCCTGAGCATTTCTGACAAGGCCGGAAATACTCGCTCATTAACGCAAGAGTTCAGTAGCTTTAAGAATGGTGATCTATATAACAATTGGTATTGGAGAAACACACCAGAGGGCGAAGCCATTGAGGTGTTGCGCGCCCAAGCCATTGACGATGATGAAGCCGAACTCTTTCATTTGGTTCTGACACTCAGCGACGATAACCAAGCCTTGCTAAGCACTCTAAGCAGCATTGCCGAACAAGCGCACCTGCGCTGGATGATTCATGTATGCGGCCAAAGCAATCCTCAATTTGACAGCACACTCGACAATGCCGGCATCACCACTGCGTCAACACAAGTGCATTATGCCGACGACTTGCAGAAATTATTGGGCGACCTGTCCGAGCGCGAAGGCTGGACAATCTTATTGCGAGCAGGTGAGACTCTTGCCCCTCATGCGCTCTATGAAATGAATCAGGCTTTGCAAGGCGACAAGGCCCAGCTGCTATACAGCGATCATGATAAAGCCTCGTTCTCCGGCAAACATTTCGAGCCTTGTTTTACCCCACAGTGGGCTCCTAATCATCTTTACGCGAATAATTATATCGGCGATGTGTTCGCCATACAGAACGCTTGCCTCGCTGCATGCAAGGGGCTCGAACTTGCAAACCCGGCGTGGCGTTTTGCCGTATTGCTGAGCCTGTGTGCAGCGCAGCCACAGATAAAACGGATCGCCAAAGTGCTGTGGAGTGCGCCACAGGAATTACCCTCTGCAGAGCTAACTGCTGCGCAAACCCAAGTCTTACAAACGCACTTAGGCAAGCAGGGCGCGCAAGTAATTATCCGAGAACACGGCATCCACCAAGTCCGCTGGCCACTTAGCAGTGAACCTAAAGTCTCTATCATCATCCCCACGATGGGCAAGCTAGACCTGATTAAACCTTGCATCGAGTCTATGCTAGAGCTTACCGCTTATAAGAACTACGAAGTGGTAATTCTAGACAATAGCCGCGGCAAGAATCCCGAAGGGATTGACTATTTGAAGGGCAAAAACTTCACAGTTGTCGAGTGCAATGAAGCATTCAATTGGGCGCGCCTGAACAACACTGGCGTCAAGCACGCTACGGGCCAGATGTACCTATTCCTAAACGATGACATCGAGATCATCGACCCGCTATGGCTTGAGGAGATGGTGCGCCAGGCGATACGCCCGGAAGTTGGCACCGTCGGTGCGCTACTCTACTACCCCAATGGCGCGCTGCAACACACTGGGGTCCTTTTAGTCAACTACGGCGGCGGCGGCATACACCTGTTGCACAAACGTATGCCGAGCGACGCAATTTACCGCCATATTCATGAGACCACACGAGAAGTCTCTGCCAACACGGGCGCCTGTTTAATGATCAGCCAACAGAAGTTTGCGGAGATCGACGGCTTCGACGAAGAACTTGCTGTTGTTGGCAATGATGTTGACCTTTGTTTGCGCCTGCTCGACAAAGGCTATCGCAATATTTGGTCCCCAGATGTAAAACTGATTCATCACGAAAGCATCAGCCGCAAGACAAGTGTGCCCAAAGAGAATGAAAAGGCCATGTGGAAGCGTTGGAGCAATCGTTTCGTTGCAGGTGACGAGTACTACAACCCCAATCTTTCATCCGAGAAAGGCGATTTTACACTGCAAGTAACCGCCTTCTCATCGGTCGCTACCACTGCCTCCCACACGCCTGACGAGCAGATCAGGTCTGGCAAATTTCACGATGGAGTTAATCTTGTTGGTTATACCCGTGCTGAAATGGGAATTGGTGAGGGTGCTCGCAGCGATGCAAAAGCACTTGATGCAGCGGATGAGCCCTTTGGCATTATTTGTTTCCAATCCGGCAACCCTTCACGCATGACGGACTTGAGCTGGCAGCACAAAGAAATAGAAGGGGCCCCTTATGATGTCACTCTATTGCACATCAATCCTGATCACGCGCTGCAGGCAATCTCTGAACTGCCCTCTGAGTATTTCAACGATCATTATCGGATAGGCTATTGGGCTTGGGAGTTACCAGAGATTCCAGAGGCATGGGCCGACTCCTTTGTTCATTTCGATGAGATTTGGGTGCCTTCTAGCTTCGTGCAAGATGCAGTGGCAATGCGCTCACCCATTCCTGTAGTACGAATCCCTCATGCAGTTGAGGTAAAAGTCGATAGTAGTTTGAAACGCCAAGATTTCGGATTGCCTGAAGAGGCTTTTTTGTTTTTGGCGATGTTCGATACCTACAGCATGCCTGCGCGCAAAAATCCTTTCGGTGCCATCAACGCATTCAAAAACGCCTTCGCTGCGGATGATTTAGCGAACCGACTTGTGCTCAAGGTAAACAACCCTACTCCAGAAGCTATTCGCAGTATTAAAGAGGCGATAGGCGAACACCGCAATGTCATCATTCTGGATAAAGTCTATTCGCGCGCGCAGGTCAATGCATTGATCTCCAATACCGATTGCTATGTTTCTTTGCATCGTTCGGAAGGATTTGGCTTTGGCCCGGCTGAGGCTATGGCTCTAGGCAAAGCCATCCTAGCCACAAACTGGTCCGGCAATACGGACTATATGCGACCCAGCAACTGCATGCCGATAGATTATCAACTGGTAACTATTACAGAGGACTTTGGCCCATATAAAAAGGGACAAGTGTGGGCAGAGCCTGATGAAACCCAAGCCGCCTCTGCAATGCAGACATTGGCAAATGACCCAGCATTCGCGCTGGCACTTGGCAAGAAAGCCAAAGCGACCATTGAGTCGGAGTTCTCTCCGCGCGTGGTAGGCGAGATGATGCGCAAGCGTCTGCAAGCAATTAGAAAGACTCGCAGTATTTAAGCACAACGGGTTTAGGTGGACAGGCTTAGAAATGCTTTTAATACCGCATTTCGGACGATTCTCGCCTTACTGCCCATCCACAAGGCAGCCATTAAAACAAAGGTGTCTTTGTTCTTGATATTGTGATGATGCAAGCCGGCAAAAGCTGAGGCTTGCATCACTAGAACACGGTTTACCTCGTCATATACTGGATCGGTAAATGCCCCTTTAATCTTGCGTATACTCCATTTAGAGGACGCATAGGGTTTCGCCCCAACGGTATTTTGCTGATGCTGACGATAGTCAATCAATGGCGCCTCGATCGTCTCGATGTGGCCAAACGCAGCGGCAAGTAACGCTAACCACCAGTCATGCATGATCGCCTGCTTTGGAACTGGCGTAGCCAATGCTGCCAGTTTTTCATTCACGATTGCGGTACAACCCGTCACAGAGTTACTGACTAAAAAGCGCGCAAAACTGCGTTTTCTTGGGCGCAGCCCTTGATACTCGAAAAAAGAGTCGGCCATCGGCTCAAGAGTTTCATCGACCACTCGTAGATCGCTATGCACCAAACAGGCACGGTAGGGAAAGCGTTTTTCTAAAGCTAGGATTGCCGCGACACTTTGACTTACTTTATCGCTATGCCACACATCGTCTTGATCGCAAAACATCATGTAGACAGCGTTAAGCCCCAATAACTCTTGCTTGTCTAGTACATACTCCATCAAGGTGGAGAAACCGGCACATGCGCCAATATTTTCTCCGTCGCTCTTTAGAATATGAAAACGCTCAGGAAATTTTCCCGCGTTCTGTTCGATGATGGCAACACTAGCATCACTAGATCCATCATCCCTTGTGACGATTACGAAGTTTTCATAGTCCTGAGCCAACAAGGAATCGATCTGTTCCTGCAAATAGTGCGCACCGTTAAATGTTGGTAACAATATCGCGATACGCGGCACAGTTTCTTGTCCACCTGACATTAGCCAAGACCTCGCGAATCCCTGAGCCCACGCCAAATATTTCGCGCATAGGCGACACGCTGTTTTGAAAATACCAAGAGCCAAAGCGTCTTTAATATAAAGCGAGGCAGGTCTCTAAGCTTCCATGCTAGGGGAGCATGCTTCTCACCATAGAGCGCAAAACGATTGCGTGTAGAATAATAACTGCGTAACGGGCTGTGACTCACAATCACACCGCGACGCACTAAAACACTGCCGTCGTCTACACCAATACTATGGTGCAATTGGGTTTGGTCTGTTCCTAAAATTTCATACCCTTTTGCCGTGGCTCTAAAACACCATTCTAGATCGATGTTATCGATGAAATATGCCTCTTTCATCTCGCCTACGGTGTCCAAAGTCTCGGTCGCAATGAAACAGCCAGAGGAGATTAAAAACTCTGCTCTAAAAAGGCGCTCACTGCCACTAAGGCGCACATCGCTGCGCCTTAACACGCGAGAGAAAAGTTTAAAGGGCATTGGAGAATTATCTCGATGACTGACAATGCGTGGCCCTATAGCGGCTATCGGACGATGACAAAGTCGCTGCGCTTCTAAGAAAGCCATTTGCATGTTCGCGAAAAAAGCTTTGGGCACCTGGCTGTCTTGATCAAATAACACGGCGTAAGCGTACGCTGCTTGTTTCACTTCCCGCAGCCCAAGGTTCATGGCGCTAGCGAGCCCGATGTTGTCATCTAAAGCATGAATATTAATGCAGCGGCTCTTGAGTTTGGCAGCGCCTAGGAATTCATCGCGATTACTCGAGCCATTATCGATCAACAGAAAATCTGCTTGCTCATTGATCTGTTCCAAGAGCGCTAAAAGCACTTTGGTATCCGGCTCGTAGCTCACCACAATCGCGCAGGGGTTCAGCTTTTTATCTTGCCTTGACATAAACAGACCTTAGCTTGCGATTTAAAAGCCAATAGTTATTCGGGCAGATCAATAGCGACCTGCATCCGTTCTGGAAAGCGTAAGCCTTGCATAAGGAAGAAGAGAATCGAAAGAATACCTAGCATCAAGCCCGTCACCACACCTGCATCGACAATTCCTCGCCATGGCTGCGGTAACATCCGCACGATTAGCACGAAACAAATGATCATACTGGTAAGGCCGAAAGACAACATCTTGCGACGTTTAGTCGCATGAATATAGCCCATGCAGAAAACTGGCGCCAAAATAACATGCAGCAGGCGTGGGTTGGCACTTAAATAGCTAGCTCGGGCCACGACTCTTGGCGCAAAGCCCAGATGAAAGCCCTTATAACCCTCGGCATAGGCCATATAGAGAATACTCACGCCTAATGCCAGCCAATGTAGCCAATCCAGTTCCATTGAGTTTAGCTCAAAAGCCATTGGTGAAAGCCTAAAGACAGCGAAGAGCAGTAATAACACTACTCCACCAATACCCCAAGCGTATCCTATTGTTTTCAACGTTGTGCAGCCCGATCAGTGTCAAAGGCGGCATTATAGCGACTAACTGGCAATATCCCAACGCGCACTTCAGCCTGCAAGGACTAGTTTGAGACGATTTCCCTGCAGCGGCAGGTAATCATGTGTGAGCGCGCCCCCTATGGCCTGCAAGCTACGCTCTACGGCCTGGATTTGCTGGGCAGGGATTTCTTGCCCATCATCACTCAAATCAACGCGGATTCCCTTATTCTGTTGCCGCACCTGCATGCTGATCACACCCACTTTGGGCTTTATTCTCAGTCGGCGGATAGCTTCTCCTTCTATGCCCTGCTCGATCACTATCCGCAAAAGCTGTTGTAATGGCACCATTAAACTCGCGATTGTCGCGCGCCGGAACTGCAGACTTTCATTGCAAATTTGCAAACGGACCAGCTTTCCTGCGTCATTGGCCTGTCTTGCAACAAAGCGTTGCAGGCGTGCGCGCACCCGAACGAAGCGAACTCGCTGCGCTTCATCGAGCTCTTCTTGCAACTGTTGTAACAACGAGCGCTGCTCCACAAGTAGACGCGCAAGTAGAGGGTGTTTGCTTGCCAAGAGCGCTAGCGTGTGTGTTCTCATAAGTGCTTCGACGGTAGCTAGATTACTATCTAGATGATTGACTAATTGCTTACTCCTTTGGCGCAGGCCTCTTCGGCGCCATTTAGGGGCCACCATAGGAAGACTTTTCTCCAGAAATAAATACAGTTCTGCCACCACACCGCGATTGTCCTCGACATGCTGTCTTGCCGCCGCTCTATTGAGACTTTCACGCAGCAGCTGATGCGCAGGCCCAAGCAACGCCGGCAGTTCGACATGCTCGAGATCAGGCAATGCGCATAAGGCGCTATGGGTCTGCTCCAACGCCTCGCTTAAATCTGCCACCCGATCAACGTGCAAATTTCTGGCGCCGATACTGAGCATGTTGAGCTCAAGTAAACAACGCCGATTTTCAGCGACTAAACCGCGCACCGCACTTGGGCTCTCATAGAGTTTTTCGGGATAGATTATCAGCTCGCGAATATTCCTTGAGAGAAACTCTGCCAGCCGTTCTGACGATGCGTATTTAGTTGCACAAAGGCATTGCCTAGCAATGAGTTCTTCTTGTAGCAACGCATGCTTAAACTGTTTGTATAAACTTTGTTTTTCACTTCCATCTCGCGCAAGCGCCATGCCAAGCAACTTAGGCAGCAAGGCGACAAAGTCACTGCGTAGCATGACCCTGCGCTCAACGGCCAAAGAGTATAAGCGCAGCACCCAACAGGCGCATTCATATAAGGCAAAATCGCCCACACAGAAAGCTGCCGCACGCACCCTATTCAACGCCCAAAACACTTCTGACTCTATAGGCAGCATATCGTTTTGTTTTTTTACGCTGCCAAGGTACTTGTCAAACTCGCGCTCAATAAGCGATATTTCTTTTCGAAACTCTTCTTGCAAACTATGTACAAACTGAGCCTTGAGCTGACTAGAAATTTGGTATTGCTGGTAAATTTTCTGCCAAGAATACTCACAACGCTGCGCCAAGCTTGATGCGCTCACATTCGACAGGACTTGAAATGCACCGGGATTAATCATTGACACGAGGATGCGCAAAGTTTGCAGCAAGAATAACAGCAGCAACTCAGTATTATCATGCAAATGTCGAGGCCAGCATTGCAGCTTGCGAATATGCTTTCGCGCTGACTCTAGAATGCCATGGAGAGCCCTGGTATTTTTATTGAGGGAGACTAACTGAGTGAGCAAAATCATCTCAGTTACTTTTTGCTCGATCTCAGCAAGAGTGTGCGCATCCATTTTCTCGCATAAATCCAATAGCAGGGACAGTCTTTCCTGCATTAGGAGCAAGACGCTATGACAGGCAAGCCCATAGTTTAGTGCCTCCAAACCCAGCACAGGTTTTCCGGGCTCACACTCCTTTACGCCGCGCCCCGCATGGGCACTTGCCACCTCAATAAACACTAGCTTTAGGATTGTGTTTTTATTCTTCCAGGAATTATCTAAGGGGAAATTGGTAAAACGCTCGAAGCAATGAAGTGCTATTGTAGTTTGTGCCGACGCTTCTACTGCACGAGTTTTTTCAGCATCATGACGCATTCGATTGAGAATTTTTTCAACAGAAAAATGCAAGCACAAGTAAAATTGCCTAGAAGAACCCTTCATTCTAAGCGCTTTCACTTTCTCTAAAAGACTCGGCGTGCCATTTCTGTAAGCACGCAGAAGTTCAAATGCATCAACACTGAGATACTGCGCCTGGACTCCTTTGTTTGCTTGACTTAAAGAGGCCTCCAAAAGAAGCCCTGCTTTGATCAAAAGTTTTGCACCGACATCAATATTAACGGCCGGCAAAGTCAGCAAAGCACAACACCGGTCAAACTCTTTACAGAACGGTTTTAGCCGTTTGTTGTCAACAAATGAGCTTAGTCGGAAAAGCTTGTGGCTCGAATCTTTAGCAGCATGTAGATGGTGGTCGCTGTGCACAGACACATAGCCTTCTAGCTGCGTGCATACTTCCATCGTTAATCTGTGCAGTTGACTTAATAGTGCGGGAATGCCGTTCGCTGCAACTATAAAGTTTTTCATAACAAGCCCCTAGCCCTGCAATAATTTCTGCAGTTGCTGCCTAATCTTTGCCTGGGAAGTTGGGGCGTCTAGCACCCCTATTAACCCTATTGCTTGGGCCCATTGAATGTCTGTGCTGCGTGGATTCATCGTCACAATTGCCACGCGCTCAATGCCTAGGTTCTGCAAGCGTAGCCCTAGTTCAAAACCATTGCTGTGGCCAAGCACCAGCGCCACAATGGCGAGATCGACTGCCGCTAGCTTTAGCTTTTCTGGTATTAGCTTGGCACTGCCTAATGCATGCACTTCATGCCCTAGTGCAGTCAATAAAAGCTCAAGGTAGCGGCGTTGTGTTAACGAGTCGTCAACAAGTAATAGCGTGCACATTTTTTACCCCCTCTTGCGCTGCTAAGAGAGTCTGTATCGCTTGCAGAAAATCCTGTTTGCGCAACGGTTTTCGAATGACTTGACTGGCGCCGGCAAGCTCTGCACGGGCTTGCTCCAAAGGTCCCGCATTGGCGCTCATAAGAACAATTGGGATGTGCGCATACTGGGGGTTTGCGGTGATAAGGGCGCAGGATTGCAGGCCATCGAGTTCCGGCATAGAGATATCCATGAACACAACGTCTGGCGGGAACGCCACTAGTTTGCACAGCGCATCGAAGCCATTCTCTGCCACACTCACGTGATATAAATTGCGATCGAGCAGCATTTGTACGTTCTCACGCACAGCCTTGCTATCATCGACCACGAGTACTTGTATAGCGCTGTGCTCTTGCTCGGCATCCATGCCATCGCCCTCCTTTAGTGTTTATTTAAGATTTAGCACACTTTATGGGGTCTCGCCTGTCCGGATGCATCGATACATTTTCGCACTTGCGTTATGATCAGCGCACACCCGGATGTCGCCCCGCGCTTTTCCGGCATTGTCAATTTTTAAACGCAGGTAGGTTAAAGATGAGCATCCGCATCGGCATCGTCATGGACCCGATCCAATCCATTAGCTACAAGAAAGACACAAGCCTCGCCATGTTAATGGCAGCGCAGGAACTCGGCTGGCAAATTAGTTACATGGAGCAATCTGACCTCTACATGCAAGATGGGATTGCCAACGCGCTGATGCGGCAATTGCGCGTAGCCTGGGATGAAAACCAATGGTTTAGCCTCGGGCAGGCCAGTGAGGAGCCATTGAGCAATCTCGATGTAATCCTAATGCGCAAGGACCCCCCCTTTGACAACGAGTTTATCTATACCACCTACCTGCTTGAGCAAGCCGAGTCGATGGGCACCCTCATCGTCAACAAGCCGCAAAGCCTTAGAGACTGCAATGAAAAGCTATATGCTACGCAGTTTCCTCAATGTTGCCCGCCCGTATTGGTGAGCAACAATGCCATGGTGTTAAAGCGCTTTCACGCTGAGCACCAAGACGTCATATTCAAGCCGCTTGACGGCATGGGTGGCTCCTCTATTTTTCGTCTTCGCCATGATGACCCAAATCTAAGCGTCATCATCGAAACCCTGACTGGCCACGGCCGGACTCCCATTATGGCGCAGCGGTTTATCCCCGAGATCGTCGAAGGGGATAAACGCATACTGTTGATCGATGGGGAGCCGGTGCCCTACGCACTCGCACGGGTGCCCGCGCAAGGCGAAACCCGTGGCAACCTTGCCGCAGGCGGTTCTGGAGTGCCGCAAACTCTGTCTGAACGAGATTTGTGGATCTGCCAGCAAGTCAAAGAAAGCGTAAAGGCCAAGGGCCTACTCTTTGTGGGCCTTGATGTGATCGGCGACTACTTAACTGAAATCAATGTTACAAGTCCCACCTGTGTGCGGGAACTCAATAACGCGTATAATCTCGATATTGCAGGTGACTTAATGCGCTGCATCGAAAGCAAGCTTGAAGCCCGCCATTAAGCGGGCATTCGGCCTTACTCTTAAGAGCCTATGACCCAAGAGACCGATCTTTCAAAAGAGCGCTTTGGCTTTACAATCTTTTTATCAGCCTGCTTACACATCATGCTGATAGCGGGAGTAGGCTTTAGTTATCTCGAAAAGAGTAATAGTGCGCCTCCTATCGAGATCACGCTTGCCCAGTATCGTAGCGAAATTGCGCCTGAGCAAGCAGACTATATTGCCCAAGAGGATCAAACCGGCAGCGGTAGCCTCGATAGCGCTGCGGCGCCTAGCTCTCCCTTTGATGCAGAGTTTCACGACGAACTCATTCAACAAGTAGACCCTATTGCACAAGCGCCCGCCCCTAATCGACAGACCGAGCCGGATGATCTAGCGATCTTAAGCACCCTAGAGGCCGAGCAGCGCATCGAACAACAGCTGGAAGAGGAAGCTCCAGAAACCGACAACCCCTTATCAGAACAGGCGACACCCGAAGATCTAAGCCTCGCGATTGCCAGCTTGCAAGCCCAGCTCGACTTGCAACAACAGGCCTATGCGAAGCGTCCACGCAAATATACGATTTCATCTGCATCTACCAAGAAGCGCCATGACGCCTTGTATTTAGATTCTTGGCGGAAACGCATTGAAAGCGTCGGCAATCTTAATTATCCAGAACAAGCACGGTCACAAGAGATTTATGGCAGCTTGCGCATGCTCGTGGCGCTAAGACCCAATGGCTCTGTGCAAGAAATTCGCATCCTGCAAAGTTCAGGACATCGCATACTCGACGAAGCAGCAATTGATATCGTCCGACTTGCCGCACCCTTTGACCCCTTTCCGGAAGAGATGCTCGCAGATGTGGATATTCTAGAGATCATCCGCACTTGGCGTTTTCATCAAGGCAATTCATTTACTAGCCAGTAGAGCGAACACTTCGATCACCATGACTGAAAAAATTTCTGACAATCCACTATTCGAAATATCACCAGGCTCACTCTCTAACCAATTTCTAATAGCGATGCCGCACTTAGATGACCCGTGGTTTAATCGCACTGTCACCTATTTATGGCGCCATAATGAAGAGGGTGCACTCGGAATTGTGATCAACAAGCCTAGCAAATTGCGCTTAGCAGAATTGTTTGATGACCTAGGGATCGATCACAGCAGCCGCAACAAAGACATAGAATTTCATCAACAACTTGTGATGACTGGTGGCCCAGTGGAGAAGAACAAGGGCTTTATTCTGCATAGTAGCGAAAAAGAATGGGAGTACACGATCCCTATTAATCCTGAACTTAGCATCACAATGTCAAAAGATATTCTAGTAGCGATTGCTAACGCAGAGGGCCCACATCGTTATCTAGTCGCGTTAGGGTGTGCTGGCTGGGATGCCGGTCAACTCGATGAGGAGATCACTAGCAATGCCTGGCTCACTACGCCGGCATTAACTGAGATTATCTTCTCCAATGATCATGAAAATAAAGCACAAGCCTGCGCTTCAATTCTAGGTGTCAGTTTACAGCAGCTTACCTCCTTCGCGGGGCACTCCTGATGCGTGCCTTCCGTTATCCAATCTATTCTAGGCCTTAGTAATGGAAAGTTTGCCGGCAAAGAAAACCAAAGAAATCTCCGTCCTTGGGTTCGATTTCGGGACTAAACGCATTGGCGTCGCTGCAGGGCA
Organism: uncultured Pseudomonadales bacterium; assembly: GCA_947259995.1. GTDB lineage: Bacteria > Pseudomonadota > Gammaproteobacteria > Pseudomonadales > Pseudohongiellaceae > UBA5078. Next base: position 947,376 of record CAMYOK010000002.1, read on the forward strand.
AAGCATCACGAACAAGGCCAGTGCTCTGCACGCCATTACCGCCAAAGATGGCATTCCCGACTGGGTGGCATTAGACGCCTTAGTGGCACAATGGCAACCAGACGTATTTGTGGTTGGGCTACCTTACAACATGGACGATTCTGAGAGTGAGTTACTACGGCGGGCACGAAAATTCGGCAACAGGCTTAACGGGCGTTATGCAAAACCCTGTTTTGGTATCGATGAACGTCTGAGCTCTTTTGAAGCACGAGGTCAATTAATGCGCGGGGAGTCAAAAGCGCAGCTCGACTGCCTCGCTGCGCAATTGATACTGGAAACTTGGTTGAACAGTTTCGCTGAAAAGTTTCCCAATGAGACCTAAAAGGAGTCTGGCGTCTTTGCTTTCGCCTTCGCCGCCTCTTTTGAGATAAGACCTTTCTGCAGCAATTCTTTTAAGCATTGATCCAGAGTCTTCATCCCAGAACTTGAGCCGGTTTGAATAGCAGAATACATTTGCGCGACTTTGTCTTCGCGAATCAAATTTCTAATCGCTGGTGTACCAATCATGATCTCATGAGCTGCGACACGACCACCGCCGGTCTTTTTCAAAAGTGCTTGTGATATAACCGCCTGCAAAGACTCAGACAGCATTGAACGCACCATTGATTTCTCTGCCGCCGGAAACACGTCGATGATTCTGTCAATCGTTTTTGCCGCCGAAGTCGTGTGCAAAGTGCCGAATACCAAGTGACCCGTTTCTGCGGCAGTCAACGCCAAACGAATCGTTTCTAAATCACGCAACTCACCCACAAGAATAATGTCAGGGTCCTCACGCAATGCCGATCGCAGTGCCTCAGCGAACCCTAAAGTATCGCGATGCACCTCGCGCTGGTTTACCAAACATTTTTTACTTTCATGAACAAATTCGATTGGATCTTCAATAGTTAGAATATGCTCGTACCGCGTGTTATTCACGTAGTCCATCATGGCTGCAAGCGTGGTACTTTTACCTGAACCCGTAGGCCCCGTAACTACGACTAAACCCCGGGCCAAATCAGAGACCTGTCTAAACACGGGCCCCATCCCTAACTCTTCCATCGTCAACACTTTACTTGGAATCGTACGAAACACTGCACCCGCGCCGCGGTTTTGATTGAAGGCGTTGACCCTGAAGCGCGCTAGGTCTGGCACCTCAAACGAGAAGTCGGTCTCCATGAACTGTTCATAATCTTTACGCTGCTTGTCATTCATGATCTCATAGATCAATCCATGCACTTCTTTATGATCCATTGCCGGCACGTTGATCTTGCGAATGTCGCCGTCCACTCGAATCAGTGGTGGCATGCCAGCGGTAAGGTGCAAATCCGAGGCGCCTTGTTTAACGCTGAAGCCAAGCAGTTCAGTGATATCCATTTTTTCTCAACCCTTTAAGTGTATGGTCGCCATGTCTAAGCATGGTGCTTTTTGTTGACTAAACAGAGCGCTATGCGTCGCTGCTCTAAGGTAATTAGGCATAAGCCTAGCATAGCGCGCTTGACAGGAAGCATCGGATTTCTTTAGATGCACATCGCAATGCAGACTTTATACGGTGAAACTATGCCAAGCATATCAGAAAATATTTCCACAATTCGCGCACAGGTCGCAAAAACCGCTCACAAGTATGGGCGCAATGAAAACGACATCAAACTACTCGCTGTTAGCAAAAAGCAGAGTATTGCAAAATTGCAAGAGGCTTATGCCGCGGGCCAACGAGAGTTTGGAGAAAATTATGTGCAAGAAGCCGTGGAGAAAATTGCCGAGCTAAAAATGCCCGACTTGGTTTGGCACTTCATCGGCCCGATCCAATCGAACAAGACGGCCATAATAGCCGCCAGTTTCGATTGGGTGCACAGCATCGACCGGATCAAGATCGCCCAAAGACTTAGCGCACAACGTGCTAGTGCCATGGGGAGCTTGAAAGTATGTGTTCAGGTCAATTTGTCGAATGAGACGACTAAATCTGGTGTACCTCTAGAGCAAGTCGCCGAACTCTGCCAACAAATCAACGAACTTCCACACTTAGAGCTACGCGGGCTTATGGCTATTCCTGCGGCAAGTGACACACTTGCCGAGCAGCGCCGCACATTCGAGCCTATTGCTATATTATTCAAAGAGTTGCAGCGCACTTACCCGCAAATGGACACATTATCTATTGGCATGAGTGCAGACTATGAGGCAGCCATCGCGCAAGCTTCAACGGTACTGCGAATTGGTACCGCGATTTTTGGCCCCAGGGACTAAGCCCCTAAGCTAGGAGTGTCATGCAATGGCTGCTTACAATGCGCGCACTCCTGCTTGAAAGGGTTTAAGAAGAAGGACTTCACAAAGAACTGTTGGTGACACTCTGGGCAACGCTTCGTCGCGAGGTTGGCCCCAAAACCCGCATACAGCGCCATATAGGCAAGCATGATCAACGTGGTTTCATTGCCTGCCTCCAGGACCCGCATCACGGCATAAACATAGACAGGAAATGTCCAAAAACACACAAATAAACGATTTCTAGCTCGCTTTAACTCTTTCAACCGCTTGCTTTTGCTGTGTTGCTGATCTTGCTCTTGTTGCTGTGCCATTACCCCTGATTCCTTGTTGGCAAACGGAGATAAAATCGCTCTCGCGCCTGCGTTTATGTCTTATTTGGCAGTTTACACGTTGCGCTTTCTGATTTTGAGGCCAATTTCGCTTTTTTATTTCTATGCATATGCTTGAATCACAGAAATGCCTTTGCGCGGATACTCAGAGCTAGGGGATTACTGTGCTAAACTCAGCCGCAATGAAAGGACGTCTTCTTAGATTGTCCGCACGGATTGCTTTTTATTAATTCTGCCCTCAGACACCCAATCAGAGCAGCGATTCAAACAACATGGAACAAAAACCCACAATTAGTGTGCTTATTGCATCAGAGCGAACCTCCGACGGAGACCGCCTACTGAACCTTTTGCGCAAAGAAGGCTACAAAGTTAATGGCGAGCTCGTTAACGACGTGGCCACTCTACGAGAGCATCTGCAGGGGTCGCGCTGGGACGTATTGTTTTTTATGGCCGAGACGGCCGATCTGAGCGTTGGCCAGATAGACACATGTTTAAACGATGTCGCACAAGACCTGAGCCTGCTGTATCTAGCCTCAGACTCGCACCAAGAGACATATCCTCCGGCGCTCTCCAGTGCCTGGCTACAGTGTAAATGCTCTTCACTGGATACCCCAGAGAGTATCAGCTACTGTTTATTGCTATTGGCAAGAGAGCTTCGCAGTTTGGCTCAACGTCGTGAACTTCGTAGAATATCGATCGAACACAAAGAGCTTCAACAGCGCTACCAACTATTATTAGAGAACGCCTCCGATGCTGTTGCCTATTTGAATGATGGTTTGCATGTTTACGCCAATAGCGCCTATCTCGACCTGTTCGGTCTCGAATCGCTAGAGCAACTTAAGCGCTATTCTCTCTTGGACCTAATCGACGAGAAAGACGTCGTACAAGTGCGCGATTACCTCCACAACGCCAGTGTACACACTGAAGCACCTTGCATTTTTTTAGGGATTACGGCCCCTAACTCGCGTACACGCTTGAGCCTGCAATGTGCGAAGGCAATGTATAACGATGAGGTAATACTACAAGTATTGTTGCGGCTAGCTAGCGGCAATCCGAAACAACAACAAAGAATCAAGAGTCAAGAAGGCAGAGACCTTTTAACCAACCTACTTAATAGAAGCGCCATAAATACGCTTATTGATCTAGCCATTGCCAATAGTGTTTACGAACAACGTAATAGTGCCGTCATGCTCTTAAAGATTGAGGAGCTTGAAGACTATGAACTGGTCGCCCCCAAATCGACGGTGAATATGCTCTTAGCAGATGCGGCCCGATTGTTCCAAGACAGCATGCCCAAAGACACCAGTATCGGACATTTAGGAGAGGGCGAATTCGTTGCTCTACTTAGCCATGAAACTGAGTACGCCCAAGATCAATTCTTAGCGACCTTGACCAACAAACTCAATGACTGGCTTATTGATCGCTCGATGAAAGGGTCAAATATGACCTTCAGTGCGGGCATGGCTATCGTGAACGAGCTGTCCCCTTCAGCCATCGTCGTGATCGATCGCGCTCGCCACAACCTAACTATTCGCTCCACACTAGGCAACGTCGATACACAGACCTTTACCGACCCTTACGGCACTGCTGATGACATGTTTAAACGATTAGAAGTGGCCTTTCAACAAGAAGATTTCCTACTAGTCTTTCAGCCAGTGGTAAATCTTAAAGAGGACGGTGTCGAACGCTATGAGGTGCGTATTCGGCTACAAGATCACGACAACCTCATCTACCCTCCACGCTTTTTGGAGCTCGCCAATCAGCATGGCTTAGGTGAGCGGATCGATCGCTGGGTCTGCGCTCAGTCTTTAGAGCTTTTGAGTTCGCGCAATAAAGAATCGCTAAAACTGACGATAAACCTGACGCACAATTCAATCATCAGCAAAGAGTTTCTACCTTGGCTCCAAAATCAGATTCAGCAAGCAAAAATTGCAGCAGATCAGATTAGTTTGCAAATTAGCGAACTGGATATAGTGAGCTCCCCAGTGCAAGTGAAACTGTTTTGCGAGCAAATGAAGGAGCTAGGCTTCATATTGTCGATTACTCACTATGGCTCCACCTCTAGCCCCAATACGACTCTTCCTTTGGAAGTCGCTTCGATCATCAAGCTCGATCGATCTCTCTTAGACCGCATCGACACAGACCTAGAGCAAAGAGATAAGCTAAACAGCACTGTGAACAGTCTGCATGCGCAAGGGCTATTAGTGATTGCCCCCATGATCGATAAGATTGACCTGTTACCCTATCTATGGAAGGCCAATATTAATTTTGTACAGGGCAATTTCCTACAAGAGCCAAGCCAAAGCATGGACTTTACCTTCGTCCAAGACGAAGAGCTTACTTTAGATTCCTTCCACTAAATCCGCATCGTTACAGAGAGCAACTCGTGTCAGAAAAGATCTTCTCAGCCAATACCGAGCCTGAATCGTCAAGCGCGACTTCTCGCAGCTCATCTATGCGACTCGGACAGAAGTTTGCCCTCACCAGCGCTGCGCTTATGATTCTTTCAATGTGTGTATTTTGGCTTGTTACGAACCAAACAACTGAGAATATTCTTCGTCAACAGTCAGACAGCTTAGGCACAACCCTTGCCCGACAGACGGCGATCTTAGTCACAGAGCTTGTGCTAGCCAATGACTTGGTCAGCATGAACGTATTGCTTAACCAACTCACTAGAGAGCCTGCTATCGCGCAAGTCGCCGTGCTAAGTATCGAGGATCAAGTCATTGCGATCTCGGGCACTTCCAGCGCAAACACGGACCAGAATCTCTTCGCTAATTATGTTGCCCCAATAGCATTGCAAAATTCGCTCGCTGGCTACGTTAGAATAAACCTAGATCAAAAATACATTGAGCAAGGCGTCACTCGAAACTTTTTGTTTATGATAGCCGCTTTACTGCTTTTGATTTTGACTGCCATCGCCGTCATATACGCCATGATTCAACATTTTGTGAGCTTCCCTCTGGCCCAATTAGCCGCCTCAATCCAGAGCGTGAGGCATGCGCAACCCGAACCCAGCCCCTTCGGTGAACGTGACGACGAGGTAGGCTCTGCCATACGACTCTACAATCGCCTCATCTATGAACTAGAAGACGAAGAGAATCGGCAAGCAATCTTCGGCCCGGAGGCAAAACTCACTCCAAAATCGGCTAGCGAAACGGTCTATCGTCGGCCTGGTAGCGCTTTCGTGAGCATCGTTAATATTAATATAAGCAATTATCGATCGGCACTACACCAACACGAAGCGCAAGAGACGATAGAATTACTTAACACGTATTATTTCTATATTCACAAAGTCACTAAACTCTATAACGGCAATATTGAGAAGTGTGCTGGCGACGAAATTCTTATCACCTTCGGCGCTGCGCAAGCAGACGATGAACACTGCTTTCACGCCGTATGTGCGGCATTATTGTTTTTAGAGATTACCTCCACTCTCGCAAGGGAGCTGGAAGCGCAAGGGTTACCAACTTTGCAATTCAAAGCCGGCTTGCATTGCGGCGAACTGCTCACGGGAGTCCTATCTTCGCTCGAACAGAATACCTATACCGTGGCAGGCGAAAACCTTGCCCTCACTCGACAAATTTGCAAAGAAGCCCCGCTAGACATGCTAATCATTAGCGAGGCGGCTTATCTACTTGCCGATGCCGACAGCCGATTGATCACCGAGGAGTTTACTGACGTGGTCGATGATAAAAATGGCGAATTCATCAAGACTTGGCTGGTCGACGAAGCAATGCCCAATTATAAGGCATTACTCGATCGCCAAGTTGAGCACTTGCTAGCAGAAGAGATTTCCTTTTGATCATGGCCTTTGCGTGGACAACAACTTGGCAGTAAGCTATGGCCATAGATTCTTGTGAATCTACAAGGAGATTATTTTGGATTATACATTCCCAGTCTGTCATCTTTTTTATTACCCAAGCCAAGTAATTCTTGTCGACGATGACCCCGACTTTCTCGATGCTGTCAGTTTGATATTACCGCGCAACCTTAGCTTTCGATTATTTCAATCAGCACGACAAGCTTTGACCCACATCAATGATGCTCAGCATCACTCCGAACTTATCCGTCGTGTGTACTCATCATATAAAACTGGGCCATTTGATTCGGATACTCTCACCCACATCGACATCAATGAAATCTACAAAGAGATTTATAATCCCGAGCGCTTTACCACCCCTAGCGTTGTCGTTGTAGATTATTCGATGCCATCGATGAATGGTCTTGAATTGTGCGCGAGCTTAAGAAACCCTTACATCAAACGCATACTTTTGACAGGACAGGCTGATACGGACATTGCCATCCAAGCATTCAATGACGGTTTAATAGACCAGTTCATCAGCAAAAAAGATCACGACCTAGAGGGCAAACTACAACGCTCGATAGCCAATCTTCAGCAACACTATTTTAGCAAGAGCTTTAAACTGATCACTGATCCAGTAATCGCCAATAGTCAAAGTCGCTTCATCAATGATGGGGAGTTTATCGACTACTTCAACAAAGTAAGAGAGCAACATAAAATCATCGAGTATTATTTACTGGATGAGCCATACGCCGGTTTCTTGCTGCTCGACGAGCAAGGCGTTGCGTCTTTATTATTAATAATGCCTGAAGATGAGTTGTTGGAAAACTTAAAGCAATGTGAAGCCGCTAATGCGCCTAAGGCACTAATCAGCAAATTACAGCAACATGAAATTATTCCCTTGTTTCACTGCGCGGACAACGATTCCCTTGTCGCCCAACTTAACTCTGAAAATTGGCAGAACTATTACACCAAGGCAACTCAAGTCGCTGCGAATACACCGTTTTACTGTGCTATTTTGGAGCAAGATCAGACGGCTCGACTCTTACGCAACTTTGCGCCAGACAAGATTCACTCCTATCGACAACACATCGCGTCCTCGTCGGTTACGACAAAGTTTGTGCACTAATATCTGCAACGGGAAACTCTAACGTAAAGCGGGCGTTCACCCCTAGCTCGGAGCAGACCTCTATCTCACCACCAAAGCTGCGCATAGTGCGCCGGCAAAATGGCAAGCCCGCTCCCGTGCCGTTGCTGCGAGTGGTAAAGAAACCCCCAAAGATTAACGGCAGCGTTGCACGATCGATACCTAGGCCGGTATCTTCGAAAATCAAGTTATTGCCCAAGTCGCTAGCCTCCAGAGTGATCGTAATCTCTCCATGGCCAGCGGACTCTATGCTGTAAAGAGCATTTTTAAGCAGGTTGAATAGCACATATATGAGCAATGATTGCTCAGCAAACACATTGAAATCATCAGCAAGATTTAACAGGACCTTTTCACGCTCTTCACGCCTGAAAGGGTATTGTTCCAACGCTTTCTCAATAGTCTCAGCCATTGAGAAATTCGAGAAGTTGTTCTTATCCGTTCGTTGGTTATTAAGATTGGCAAGTAAAAGATCGATGACATGATTGGCCTGGTCGACCATAGACTTAATACGTGGCCCTGTGTCCGCGAGCGCCTCCAAGAGCTCCTCCCGGATGATCGGGAACCGCTCGGGGTCTTTTTGGTGCGCGAAATGATAGGCGTCTACTAACTCAGGGAGGTAGGAATCAACGCCACCAATACTAGCTCGAACTCCGGAAAGTGGCGTTCTCATTTCATGGGCAATAGTTGCACTAAGTGTCGCTAGAGCCGTCGTCTTCTCTTTGAAAGCCTGATCTTTTCGCTGTCGCTTCTGTTCCTCACTAGCGATTCGCTCTAAAGCGACACCTAACTGCCGCGAGAAGAACGCCAGTAAATCTTGTAATTCATAGTAAACATTCGATGGATCGCGTAGAAGCAATATAGCGAGCATCTTTCTGCCAAAGAATATCGGCAATACTACTTGTGCTTTATACTCTTCAAACACTGGTAAAAATTCGTCTGGGCTATCTTTCTCAGAAAAGCTTTGTTGCATTTCTTTCGAAAATTGTAAGAACTTTTCAAGATTGGGAACACGCTGCAATCCTTGCTGCGTCCAGAGCATAAAACCGCCTTTCTCTTCTTGTTGCCCATTGCTATTTTGGTCAACGAAAATCGTGACACCGGCCCCACCCATCAAGGCACTCAAGCTTGTTTGGGTATATCGCAGCAGATCATTCAGCTCGGTATACTCATGTAAATTATCGATTAGCTCGGCAATCCCTCCGATGCGGCGCAACGCGGAATCGACCCTAAAACTTCCCAACGCTTGTAGGAATGCTGAAAATAATCGCTCTTGCGTAACAATAACGAAGACAATAAAAAGTACATTGAAAACCGCTTGGAACAGAAAGCTTTCGACAATAGCAGAGACAACAATAAGCAGAAGCAAATACAATAAAGCATAACTAAGCACTAGCAAGCCTTTGGCAAAATAAATTGATTTTTGCATAGCGCTCCGAGTTACTTACCCTTGCAAGTCTTGAATAAAAAATTCACAATAAATACGAGCATTTGCTCACTCTCTCTACTCATCGTTGTGTGCTAGTGTATACTACTGTCTTGGCAAATTTAACATCGCTCGCGCGCTAAGGTAGTTTGCGATTGGACGGCAACTTTTAGAATTTGACTGAGCTTTAACAATATGAACATATTAAAAACTCTTTTGAGACTACCTGCAGTATTAGTCTGGAGCGTTGTTTACGGTGCCGCAGGTGGAGTCTTGTTCAAAGCCCTGTCGGTATATGAATACTGGCTTGAATCTAACCGCGCGCAAATTATGCAATGGAAGCGCTACCCTAATCGCAATTATCGACAGTTTACAAGCTCCGTACTGATGGGCAGGGTGGGGTCTGAGTCTTGGTCAACACTGCCTATGGCCTATAGTCAAATTACCAATAAATTCGAGCGTGCCCCTTACCCATATCTCATCATTATGTGCAACACCCTAATCGCTTTGGTATATCTTCCAGTAGCCCTACTCGCAGGCTTAGTTGAAGGCCCCGCGTTTGTCTATCAACAAGCCATGAGCAATGCGTAAGCAACAATTTGGGCAAGGCGCGTTTTTCCCAAATCTTTTGATGCCAAAATCATGAATCAGAAACCCCTCATCCTCGTTGTAGAAGATGACCGACAGCAGTCCGACCTCGTTGTCGAGATCATCAATGAGACTAAGCAGTTTCAAGCGATTCCTGCTTACGATGGCGAGCAGGCTTTGGAAATCCTCAAAACTCATCAACGCGGCTTCAATTTTTTAAGCAATCGCGTCGCTTGCATTTTGCTCGACTGGCAAATGCCTAGAATGAATGGAGAGGAATTTCTAATTAAGCTGCGCAAAGATGAAGGCAACAGCCCATTCAAGCGGCATATCCCCATTGTCATCTTTACCGCCCATAACGACATGGAGCGCCAAACCCTAGCCAAAGATCCAACCCTTGGCCTAGCCTCGGGCTATATTTTAAAGCCCTTTGAAGAAGAAGAATTGCTTGGCTTGCTGGAACGCATCGTCATACATAAAGAGGCAGAGGTATTGCGGGAAATCTTAATCGAACGCGATCAACGCTGGGCTAGAGAATTAGACCGAGTCAGCAATAAACGCTCTAATGACTAAGCGGTAAGCGTACCGTAAACTGCGTCCCTTTATTTAGCTCACTGTCACACTGAATACTGCCTTTGTGTTCCGTCACTATGCGATTGCAGATGGTCAGCCCCCACCCTCTGCCGGCTGTAGAATTTCCCACCGATGTTGCTTTTCCGCTAAAGTAAGGCTCCCAGATTTTCTCGCGCACGTCCGCATCGATCCCTCCTCCAGTGTCAGCAACTGTTACCACAAACTCTGCCAGCTCCACATAGGTGCGAATGGTCAGCGTACCGCCGTCAGGCATCGCCTCTAGAGCGTTCTTAATCAAATTACTCAATAGCACTTGGATCTCACCAGGAATCCCTTCGATCAGTGGCGCATTTTCCATCAGGTCCAAAACGTGTTTGTGAGGGCCTTCTTGTTGCAACTTAAGGCTTCTTTGTATTATCAAGTTGACATCAACGGCCTGATAACGCTCCTGCTCATCTGACACGCCATCAGTAATAATCAAGGTCTCGTCGACAATCTCCATAGCTCTGTCGATTTGTTCTTCAGTGATTTTCCTATACTTTTCGATGCTCTCTAAGGATTTGATCCGGTTCACTGCCATCCTAATGATATTCAACGGCGTTCTAATTTCATGGTGAGCCTGTCGAGTCGCATGGGCGATCGCACGAGTTTTCTCCCCTCGTACCAACTGAATTTCAGCTTGATGCAAGCGCCGCTGGTTCTCGAAATACTGTTTCTCGAGTTTCTCGAACGGTGTCAGCCTATAAAGTATTGCGGCCACATAGCGCATTAAGCGAGATAAGAACTGCTTGTCTTTAACGCTGAACTCTTCTTGGCTGCTGCGCTCCCCTAGGATCAGCACGCCCTCAAGGAACTCGGGCGAGAAGAAGGGCACCACTAGTGTGTTTTCGGGATTTTGATGCCCCCATGCTGATAGTCGACTCTGGTGCTCCTCGGCGAAATCGGACAATAGCGACAACTGCTTATGCTCGATGCACTCTAAGATCAACGCATCATCAATGGCCAACACTTCGCTCGCCTGATCAGCGTCATTGGCACTGAGTTGGTATGAGATCAAGCGGTCGTCATCATCACGCATCGCCACTATGCGATGCACTGATTCCAGCTCAAAGACCTCATCGACCTCTTCGCTCAGAACATGAAAAATCTGCGCACGATTCTTGATGCTTTCCAGTCTTTCAGCAAGGCGATTGAGAATGTCCTCTGGCTCATACCAGTTTCTGACAAACCTACGTCGAGCGGTACTGACCAGAAACAACTCTAATTTGGTCGCATTAAAGGCCCACAGGAGCGCAATAACGCAAATTAGGAGCAAACTGATGCTAGGAGAGCTAAATGATAATTGAAAGGCTAGGTAGAGGCTGAGTGTCGCCAAAGCCCCTACGATAATCTTGGCTGTATAGCGATCCACGACCATACGCATGTCTAGCAAATCGTACTTGCTAAAGGCATAGGCGAAGAATAGCGAAGGGAATATTGAACCTAAATGTCCCAGTACTAGCCAGTCATAGTTGCCCATCACCACTAGTACCAGGTCGAATATGATGCCAAACGCAATGAATAGCGCCAAGCCTGTCAACATGTAGCCAACCCTGATTCGATAGGCTGGATAGCGTCTGTAACTAATTATTAGATTGGCTATGACCAATATACCCAAGAGCGCAAGATACAAGGAATAGACCGTATAACCAGGCCCATCGACAAATACCACGCTGCCCTCTTGCAGTACCGCCACCGATACCACGTCTGAGAACACGATCAGCGCCGCCAGCACGATAAAGACGGTGTAATTGAGCCAGCGCAAAAAAGGCCCAGGAAGCCTCTTCGGGTCCGGATAACGCAAACTGATATCGAAATGACCATTGGCAAAGGTTAGCGCCGCGACCAACTGTATTTGCGATACTAGATTGACTGGCACCAAGGTCTGAAATTCATGCAACAGCATATAGCACAAAGCCCAGACTGCCACGGCGATGTTGGTCACCAAATAGGTTGCTGACAACCTACTGGGACTTTGGCGCCAAGTGAACAGGCCAAGTATCAGTAAAGCAACGGCGTTAGGGATAAAAATATAATTCATAGCCCTAAGTCGAAACAGTTCAGCAGCGGCTCATGACCACCGGAGTAAAGCTTCCCCAGTGGTTTTCCCTATCCTATTCAGACACGGGGGTCTATGAGCCTTGTCGCTATTAGTTTCGCGCCTCTCCTTTTAGCAAGTATTTATTAATATTGTTGATCATGTAGTACTGGCTCTGCTTGCTAAATGAGGCCTCGACTACATTTCGCATAGCCTTCAAAGAGCCTTGCACACTACCGTACATCAATAATAAGTTATTCGTGATGAAGAAATGTACGGGCGAATAACCCACGCCCAAGCCCCATTTGAAGGCTTTACTGTTCACATTTGTCCACAAGAACCCCACATCATATCCCATTTGCGCAGATCGCTCCAAAATAGGAATCGACAAGAATGGCGAAACCACCTGACGGAACTCTTTCAGCACTCCAAGCTCTTTGATAAACATGATTCGGTCTTTCTTAACGACCTCGGTCAACCAATAGTGAGAAATGCTCATGCCGTTGGTCTTCTCTGAATCAGATAACTCCCAAGGCATATCGTGCTCCTTACTCATCGCGCTCTTGTTCATCAGTAACACCCAGCAGAAACCAATAATTTTTTCGCCTTTATAAAGCAAAGAGATCAATGGAATTCGCTCAGGGTCACTGCGAAGACTATGAGAAATCTCACTCTTGGCAGAACTATGCGTCCAAGACTCGCCCCAACTTTCATTGAAAACGTTCATATAGCACTCGGCCAAGTCGTCGATTGTCTGTTCGTTGATATGAGCAACCTCATCTCCAAAAAACGTTTTGAGTTGATAATCCTCGCCCAACTTCTCCTTAATCATTGCGTTCAACATTGGCGTCGATGATTGCTCGCTAAGCGGCTTTTTCAACAAGCGTTTTGCTGGACGAATTTGAATTGGAAGTGGATGGGCAGGTGCTACTGTGCTTACTACTGTTTGTGCAGTCATGATAATTCCTCTATTACAAACTGAATTCACAAAGGCCAATAGTGTTTGTGATAAACACAGGGAAAAGCAGCCTTTGAGTTAATGTTGCCAGAACAACATGACGCAAAACGCACGCAATATTGCCTGAACTTTGTTCAGCTTATAGTGGAGGACAAATAATGTTCAACGATTGGAGGGGCAACCGACCAGATAATCACAAGATTAGTGAGTTATTGACCGTTCAGATGCAAACTATTAATGAGGACATTCATAATTCCTACAAATATTCCTACAAAGATGTGACAAACTTTAACGCTCCGATAGACTGTCTAAAAGGTATTGACGGAACTGATCTTCGGGCATTGGTCTACCGATAAAATAGCCTTGCGCAAAATCACAATTTAGGCGGCGCAAGAAATCGAGTTGCTCTTGTGTTTCTACGCCTTCAGCTACAACTTTAATTTGCAGCTTTTCAGCCATCAACAACATGGTTTCAATAAGCGCTTCTTCTGTTTTCAACTTGCCGATCTTATCAACAAAGGAGCGATCTATTTTAAACGCATTAACCGGGAAACGTGAAAGGTAACTTAGACCCGAATATCCCGTCCCAAAATCATCAATCGAGATTTGCACACCCGATGCACTCAGGTCATTTAAAACCTGCAAGGCTCTTGTGGCATCTTCGACAAGCACCCGCTCTGTAATCTCTGCAATAATCGGCACATTGCTTGGAGATTTGATTTCATAGAACCATGCTTGCGAGGATTCATCTCGCATATACAATAAACGAGTAGAGACATTCACCGAGATACCGATATTGAGACCATATTCAGTATTTATGCCACTAATAAAGTTGCGGGCGCTCTTTAAGACGAAGTGGTCAATACGAATCACCAGACCACTTTCTTCAGCAAGGGGGATAAACTCATCGGGGGGAATAAAGCTACCATCGGGTCTACGCCAACGCACCAAGGCTTCGCAGCCAACAATTCGGTTCTCTTTATAGCTGTAGATAGGTTGGTAATAGACTTCTAGCTCATTGTTCTTCACCGCAGCCACTAGCTCGTTATACAAACTATGACGCTTCTCCGACTTAATTTGCATTTCCTGGGTATAGAACTGCCAGCCATTACGGCCTGCTTTCTTGACCTCATACATGGCTTGGTCAGCCTTGATAATCAAGGTCTCCGAATCGATCGCATCATCGGGATAAAAGGCAATCCCGACGCTCGCACCGCAGTACACTTGGTGAGTCCCGATCTTGAAAGACTCACCCACCTTCGCCACGACATCATCAACAATGCGGCAAACGGCGGACTCAGAAAAAACATCTCGCAATACCACGATAAACTCATCACCACTGTAGCGCGCAACTGTGTCTACCTCACGCACACAATGTTTTATCCTGGAGGCAGCCTCTACCAACACCTCATCGCCAACATCGTGCCCGAGGTTGTCATTCACCGATTTGAAGTTATCCAGATCGATAAACAGGACCGCTAACTTGGTGCTGGCACGCTTTGACATAGCCAATGCGCTATTTAAACGGTCGCGCAACAAACTGCGATTGGCTAGGCCCGTTAAGGCGTCGTAGTTGGCCTGATATTCTATTAACTTGTCTGCGGCTTTTGCTTTGGTGATATCTTGAATAGCACCCACAAGCTCGCGCCCACTAGATAGGTTGAGCATCTCGCCGCGAATGTGCAGCCAAGTCTCAGTCTTGTTGACTCTTTCAAGACGTAGCTCCGTATCAAAGCTATGGCTATTGTGCTTGGCACGGTCAAGCAACATGCGCAGCATGTTCGCCGTCTCTTCGGTGTATTGCGCACAAACCTCACTAAGCGTTAGCACACCCGCACCAGAGGACACCCCGAGAATCTGCATACATTGATCGGAGACCTCAGTAAATACTCCCTGTGCGTCAAGACGCCAGCCCCCTACCTGCGAAACAGTCTCAACCTCCCGGAGAAATTGCTCGTTTCTAAAGATAAGTTGCTCGTAGGCTTCTTCTTTAATCTTGGCTCGTGAGCGCAGGAAAACTGCAATCATGAAAAGTATGCATACAATGGCGCTTACTATACGTAGGAGTAAGATGCTGCGGTTGTTAACTGTGATGTCCTGCAACTCATAAGCCCCCAGTTGCCAAGAGCCACCCCCTAGCACTACAGGCATAGTGACAACATTAGGATTGGAGAACACCGCCTCTTCTCCAAAAAACACTTCGCCATCTGCCCCCAGCCCATCTCGCCCTCGTATGGCTATCTCTAGGCCTGTAGTTGGATCGAACAAACTGCTATCGGAGTAAATATTCGTCGTCGAAATAGGAGCGGAGACGATTCCCCACAAATGGCGCCCATTCTCACTGTCAGTGATATAAACAGGAGCGCGGCCTACGAAGGCTGTTCCGCCTTGCACCAGCTCCACTGGGCCTGCGATCACTAACGCGCCGGTGAGCACCGTTCTTTGCACGGCGTAATATTGCTCGGCGTTCTCGTTATAGTTCAAGCCTAGCGCGCTCTCGTTTCCCTCTAGCGGGTAGATATTGCTGATGACAAGGTCTGGTGCGATCGCTAAGTTGATTAAAGCAGGCTCACGCTCTATGACGGTGGCCGCGTAGGTTGCAAACTCCTGATCGCTGAAATCTGGGTTAGACGCTACAAACGCCGCAAGTCCGTTAATCAATGAAAGGTTGTTAGACAGCCTGCTCTCTAATTGATAGCGTACCGAGCTGAGCTTTTCGGCTACACTAATTCGTTGCTCATCGGCTAGAAGCACGCGATAGCGCATTTCTAGTAGCTGTTGGCCTATCAGAAACAACAAAGGCATCGCCAGTATCCAACGCGTTTGTGTTGAGCGCACGAAAACCATAAGAATCAATAACCCCACCAAGCAGATCGCTAACAAACGCCAAACTTCCGATAAGTCATTTTCATTCTCGCGCGCTTCAATAGGGCTAAGCAACTCTTCGATACTGAAGGCTTGTTCAATGAGTCCGAGTTGATCCAAAAGCACGTACGCCGTTTGCCATCGTTCAATTTGGTTGTGTCCAAGCGGTACCAAGGGATAGAGAAGGTAATCGTCAATTTGCTCGGCAAATAAGAGATTGTAATCGAATGTATTATTGAAGATATAACGGTAGCGAGGCAGTTGCGTGGAGATCTTGTCGGCTACTTCGGCTTTGTTTTCAATTGCATAGCGCCAACCCTGCAGGCTAGCGCGCACAAAGCGACGCACTAACTCCGGATCTCGATCAATCACTGCTTGGGTAGTATAGAGTACGTCGCCGTAGAAGTTGACGCCGTAATCTTCAGGATGGAACGTATTGAGCGATACTCCTAACTCCCGCGCGCGATACAGAGCCGAGATATCATATTTGATTATCGCATCCGCTTTGCCATCGAGCAGGGTTTCTACAATGGCGTCATCGTTAACGAAATTGACTCGAGCAGGGTCTATACCCATTGCCAAAAACATGGCTTGAATTTGCGTGCGAGAATAATCACTTTGCCCCGTCGCTATGCGCAGCTGACTCAATTGCTCTAGTGATTCAATCCCCGTAGTGTCTAAGCTTAGAACCGAAAAGGGTGACTTCTGATAAATAGGGGTCAAGACCACAATGTCTTCACCTCGACCGCGAGCGATCAAAGTTTCAATGCCACCGATACCAAAATCGGCGGCACCATTGAGGACCTGCGCAAGTGGAGATACGAATTGAGAACTCGCGTTGAAGGCAGGCTTTATCTCTACATCCAAACCTTGCGTGTTATAAAAGCCTTGCCACTGTGCGGCATAGTAGCCGGCAAACTGAAATTCATGCTCCCACTGAAGCTGCAAAACGACTTGTTCGTTTTCTTGCGCTTGCAAGGTTATTGGCAGCAAATAGCCAAAACACAACACAAGAATGCATAACACAGCCCGAACTTGCAAAAACCCGTCTCCTAATTATTGTCATTCTCTTAAAACAAGAACTTTAAAATAGGAGAATAGCAACTTGTGCGATTATGTTGCCACCTTAAATCGTGGGTTTTTGCATTCAAAGTTAACAATGCTTATATGACTTCAACCCTATCAACATTCTGAAAACCACGCGGCAATTTGTTTCCACGTCGCCCTCTCTCACCACGGTAATGCTCTAAATCAGCGATTTTCATGTTGAGATAGCGTCTACCGGCATGAATAGTAAGGGTGTCTCCCGCACTCAACACACACAAAGCCACTACGTATTCTAGCCGCTCACTAGCTCGCGCGGAGGGGATGCTTATTACTTTATTTCCCTTTCCGCGTGATAATTCAGGCAACTCAGAGAGCGGGAAACTCAACATTCGCCCCTCGTTAGTAATCGCCACGACTAAATCTTGCTCATAATCTTTAACGATTAACGGTGGCAGAACCTTGCTTGATGTTGGCAGTTTAAGAACGCTCTTTCCTGACTTATTCTTGCTTTGTAAGTCTGCGATCTTCGCCACAAAACCATAACCAGCATCACTCGCCAATAATACGCGCTGCGTGTCATCCCCCATCAACACACCCTCGAAGCTTGCCCCAGACTCTGGAGTTAGCCGACCGGTTAGAGGCTCACCTTGACCACGTGCGGAGGGCAAGGTATGGGAAGCTAATGAATAGGACCGCCCTGTCGAATCAATGAATATAGCATTCTGATTGCTTCGCCCTTTCGCTGCGAATTTAAATCCATCACCGGATTTATACTGCAAAGCCGTGGGATCTACTTCATGCCCCTTCGCCGTTCGCGCCCAACCTCGTTCTGAGAGTACGACGGTCAGTGGCTCTGTCGAGAGTAGTTCCGTTTCACTGAAGGCTTGCGCCTCTTCACGCTTAACGATTGCCGAGCAGCGATCATCACCAAAGTCTTGCGCATCTTTTTCAATCTCTTTACGAATAAGCGTTTTGAGCCGTGCCGCAGAACCTAGAATCTGCTCTAATTTCTCACGCTCGGCATCGAGCTCACTTTGCTCTGCGCGGATCTTCACCTCTTCTAGCTTGGCTAGATGACGCAACTTGAGCTCGAGGATCGATTCTGCTTGCACTTCACTGATGCCAAACCTTTCCATCAAAACGGGGCGCGGCTTGTCTTCTGTGCGAATGATATGAATGACTTCGTCGATATTTAAGAAGGCCACCAAGAGGCCTTCTAGAATATGCAGTCGTTGTAGAATGCGATCTAGGCGGTTCTGTAGTCGCCGACGCACCGTTTCGGTGCGAAACTCTAACCATTCCTTAAGCAAGGAACGCAAGTTTTTGACTTGCGGGCGACCGTTCGTGCCAATCATATTGAAATTGACTCGATAATTGCGCTCTAGATCTGTGGATGCGAACAGATGCAACATCAAGGCGTCCGTATCGACGCGATTAGACCGCGGCACCACTACGATACGCGTTGGATTCTCATGATCGGACTCATCTCTGAGGTCGACAACCATGGGAAGCTTTTTCTTCTGCATCTGCCCAGCGATCTGCTCGAGCACTTTCGCTCCCGAGACTTGATAAGGCAGTGCCGTAATAACGATGTCGCCATTTTCTATATGATAGACCGCTCGCGCTTTGATGGAGCCCTTCCCAGTCTCATATAAGGATGCGATGTCATCTTGCGAGCTAATGATGTCAGCCGCAGTCGGATAGTCTGGCCCCTTAATATGGGTGAGCAGATCGGCCACGGTGGCGCTTGGGCTTTCTAATAGATGGATACAGGCACTCGCCACCTCACGCAGATTATGAGGAGGGATATCTGTCGCCATCCCTACGGCGATTCCACTCCCCCCATTGAGCAACACGTTTGGGAGTCGCGCTGGCAAAATTTCTGGCTCTTCTAATGTGCCATCAAAATTAAGCTTCCACTCAACTGTACCTTGCTCCAGTTCTGATAAAAGAATATCAGCATATTTGCGCAGTTTTGACTCTGTATAACGCATCGCGGCGAATGACTTTGGATCATCTGGCGAACCCCAGTTACCTTGACCATCCACAAGCGGGTAGCGATAGCTGAAAGGCTGCGCCATTAACACCATGGCCTCATAACAAGCAGAGTCGCCATGTGGGTGAAACTTACCGATTACATCGCCAATAGTACGAGCAGATTTCTTAAACTTTGCTGTCGACTTAAGACCAAGTTCAGACATCGCGTACACGATTCGACGTTGCACGGGTTTCAAACCATCGCCTATATGAGGCAAGGCACGGTCGTTGATCACGTACATAGAGTAGTTCAAATAAGCTTGCTGCGAATAACTACTCAGTGCTATTTGTTCCACACCATCTTCGTTCACTATAATATTTTGAGTCATGATTTGTATCTGCTTTATATCTGATTTTGTGAGCGATCTAAAACTGCTTCTTACTCCGCTAGATCCGCTAAGTTACCATTTTCTTCGAGCCAAGATTTACGATCTGCAGCGCGCTTCTTCGCAAGCAACATATCGAGCATTTCATCAGTGGTTTTCGATTCATTCTCATCATCGAGGGTTAACTGCACTAGTCGTCGAGTATCGCGACTCATCGTGGTTTCACGCAGTTGCAATGGATTCATCTCACCCAACCCTTTAAAGCGCTGAACATTTGGCTTGCCTTTTTTCTTCTCGGCAACCAATCGATCCAATATTCCGTCTTTATCTTGATCATCCAGCGCATAAAACACCTCTTTACCTACATCGATTCGGTACAGAGGCGGCATTGCAACATAGATGTGCCCAGCGCTAACAAGTGGCCTGAAGTGACGAACGAACAAAGCGCATAGCAAGGTGGCAATGTGCAAACCATCGGAGTCTGCATCAGCGAGAATACATATTTTACCGTAGCGCAAACCTTCTAAATCATTTGAACCTGGGTCAACCCCCAAGGCAACGGCAATATCATGAACTTCTTGCGAGGCTAGAATCTCATTCGAATCGACTTCCCAAGTATTGAGAATTTTACCGCGCAGAGGCATTATCGCCTGCGTCTCTCGATCTCTTGCCTGTTTTGCTGAACCCCCTGCAGAGTCTCCCTCGACAAGGAATAGTTCACCCGCCATCACGTCTTGGGTCGAACAATCGGCCAGCTTACCTGGCAGTGCTGGGCCAGCCGTCACTTTTTTCCGTTCAACTTTTTTGCTTGCCTTAAGGCGGCTTTGCGCATTGCTTATACAAAGCTCTGCGAGCAACTCTGCTTCATCAGTGTGTTGATTCAACCATAAACTAAAGGCATCTTTCACTACACCAGAAATGAAGACTGCGCATTGTCGCGACGAGAGGCGCTCTTTAGTTTGACCGGAAAATTGTGGCTCAACTACCTTCGCCGAAAGCACGTAGCAACAGCGTTCCCAAACATCTTCAGGGCTCAGCTTGATGCCTCTTGGTAGCAAGTTACGAAACTCACAGAACTCGCGCAATGCATCGAGCAGTCCTGTACGCAGGCCATTGACATGCGTCCCCCCTTGCGCCGTTGGGATTAGATTGACGTAACTCTCCGCCGTAATATCTCCCCCTTCTGGCAACCACTGCACGGCCCAATCGACTGCTTCGCTATTACCTTGCATTGACCCAACAAACGGTGTCACTGGTAGCACTTGCCACCCATGTGTCGACTGCGTGAGGTAATCAGCCAGCCCTTCTTCGAATAGCCATTCTTCGCTTTGACTTTTCTCTGCGTCTACGGTGTTATCAATAAAAACAACACGCAGCCCCGAGCACAGCACTGCCTTAGCTCGTAATACATGCTTTAACCGGGTGATAGATATTTTGCTTGAATCGAAATATTTTCCATCGGGAAGAAAGCGTACAGTGGTGCCTGTCACTCGCTTTGGTGCTGTCCCCACAGGGGTCAGCTCTGATATTTTTTCGCCATCTGCGAATTTCATTTGAAATACATTACCCGCTCGGCGCACGATTACTTCTAGGTGCTTCGAGAGCGCATTCACAACCGACACACCAACACCGTGTAAACCACCCGAATATTGGTAGTTCTTATTGGAAAACTTACCACCAGCATGCAGGCGTGTAAGGATAAGCTCCACACCACTGACTTTCTCTTCAGGGTGAATATCAACAGGCATGCCACGACCGTCATCGCTCACTTCGACGAAACCATCTTTTTGCATTTCTACGGTAATGGTTTTGGCATGACCAGCCAATGCTTCATCGACACTATTGTCTAGTACTTCTTGGACGAGGTGGTTAGGACGGGTTGTATCAGTATACATACCCGGACGTTTTCGAACCGGGTCGAGGCCCGTAAGGACTTCAATGGCATCGGCGTTATAAGTGTTGCTCATTAATTTGATATCTCTATTTGCAAACTCGCTAAAAACAACCGCCAACTACCAGCGAAAGGCTATTGGTGAGGCGTTGCGAGAAACTGAAAAATTTCGGGCAACATGTCAGCATAGTTTTCAAAACTATGATTGCCACCTTCCTGAATTATACTCATGCTGGACTCATATTTGTCCACCGCGAGCCGATAATCTAGCGTCTCATCACCAGTCTGTACTAGCAACATGAATTTTTCTGGATGTTGCAACATAGGCGTGTCCATGTCGCGTAGCTGTTGCACATGCTCCAAAGTAATCTCATACTCTCGCCCTGAATAATAGTTGCGATTCATACCAAGGTGCTCATGCCACAACTGCGCTGGATTGACCGCCGGATTGATAAGCGCGGCATTTAGTCCGTATTTCTCTGCAAGAAAGCTGGCGTAATACCCCCCCAACGAACTACCAATAATCGCCACGGGCAGGGTTTGGCGCTCGATAATCGCACTCATCTGTTCCATGGCCAAAGCGGGCACATGAGGAAGCTCCGGAATCGCAATTCGATCGGACATCCCATTGCTCACACAATAGTCATAGGTGATGCGGGCTTTGCTGGAAATTGGGGAGCTATTAAACCCATGCAGATAGAGAAGGAAGAATGGCGCGATACTCATGCTAATGCTCCTGTGCTGCTTAGTCTCACAGGGCCGCAATATTGCTTTTTTACCATAGCAAGATCCGCGCAATGATTAGCGCATCAATATCCTGTCGATGAATGATCTACTTCAAATTCATACCCAGTGACGCGTTCGATTGCACTTCTGATCTCTCCGTCTGGGAGTAGATCAAACCAACGATAGGCCGGATTAACGCTATCAAGCGTGAAGTCTTCTACTTGTGGCTTAAACTGAATACATGTGGAAGGAGTGCAGAAGTAACGCACATTGTTGCGGACAAAATCTAACTCTTGATGTATGTGCCCGTATACCACGGCGCGCACGTGTGGGTATTGGTCGATCAGCGCCAAAAATTCCTTGTCGTTATGCAATCCGATCCCTTCCATCCAATGGGCTGAGCCGGGAACAGGGTTATGATGAAGGCAAACGACACAATGTTCGGTTGCAGGGTCTTTGGCTGAAGCCTCCAAACTTGTGGCGAGACGCTCCATCTCTGCTGCACTTAGAAAGCCATGCACCTCACCGGTGACACTAGAGTCTAGAAGTATGATTTGCCAGTTGGCATATTGCACGCTGCCACTGAAGGCGCTCTTATACAACTCAATCTCTTGCATCACACGCCGGCGATCATGGTTCCCCGGGATCCAATAAAACGGCGCATTGAAATCCTGCATCGCCTGGCCGAAACGCATATAGGCTTCAACCGAAGCATCTTGCGCAATGTCGCCAGTGGCGAGGATCACATCAATCGCCCCTTCATTAGCCTGTATCAACTCAAGCACTTTCTCGAAGCTATCTTGAGTATTCAACTTTAAAAGATTCGCGCCAGGCTCACGAAACAGATGGGTATCCGTTAACTGAACGACTCTGATGGCAGCTTCCTCGGAATTTCTTATCATAATTTATGCAGCGCAGATAATTGTCGGGGCTTTAAGACTGCGACCGGCCTGTAAACATAGGCTTAGCCACTCGCCGAGGAATTCATTTATCTGTCTCTTCTCATCTTGGTGGTACATCGTTGGGTTAGGTATCGCGTACTTTGCAAGAAATGCCTTATGCCCTTGATAAGACACAGCTTCTGCCGTAGAGGCGTCATGGTACACACGCACAATAATGCCAGGAGGATCGATCCAATCGCTCACCTGCGTGAGTTGCGTAATAGACAAAGTACTCGTATAGCGAAACACTTCTAGTACACGGATACGCACACGTTGTTCCTCATTACTATGAGGGGTGCTCAATACGAATTCACGTGCATATTGCTCAAATACGTCTGCAACTGCCGGCTGCTCTGTTTCATTATTAGAATGTCGGTGTAGATCAAGGTTAATGCCACCACTACTAGGGGATGCTTGATCTAGCTGGAAACAGCGCTCTCGGAATGATTCTAGTTCAGGCATTAGCTTTAGTAAACGAATAAAATTCGCATCACAATCAGCCATTTGCCGAATTAGATCTATACGGTATTGAGAAGTTTTCATCCAGCCTGCTTGCCGCCCATTAACCAGCGCTCTTTGAGTTTGCTTCTATTGATATATAGCCACTGCATTGCAATGATGGCCATCGCATTATTCATGCGCCCTTCCTGCAGAAGGACCCAAGCCTCGTCGAAAGATAGCACAATGGCGCGAATATCTTCATGCTCATCGGCTAGTCCGTAGATTCCACCCGCATTCGTTGCATCGATTTGACCACAATAGAGGCTGATGCGCTCGTTGCTGCCACCAGGGCTGTTGTAATACTCACAGATGGGTTCTAACGCTTGTATGACGCAGCCAGACTCCTCCATAGCCTCGCGGCGCGAGAGTTCGTCCGCGGATTCATTGGGAGCTAAAATCCCCGCCACCACTTCTAAACACCAGGGACTAGTGCCCTGTTGCTCTGCATCCAATAGCGCGCCTATCCGAAATTGCTCGACAAGCACTACGGATTCTAGCTTAGGGTCATAAAGCAACACCCCGGCCGCTGGATCCCGCAAGAACAGCTCCCGAGTAAAGCTGTCGCTATAACCGCCAGCATAAAGTTTGTGTTTGAGGGTAAATTTGTCGATAGCAAAGAAACCTCGGTATTCCGAGGTTCTTTGCTCTACGCTAACATCCTGAACGTTAAATTCAGGAGGAGAATGAGTCATGTGGCTGCCTCAAGGGATCAGGCGGTACGACTTGTCACTTCTAGCAAGTGGTAGCCAAACTGGGTTTTAACGGGGCCCTGAACGGTATTTGGCTCAGCGCTGAATACGACTTGATCAAACTCTTTTACCATCTGGCCAGGACCAAAGCTACCAAGGTCTCCGCCTTGCGCGCGTGATGGGCATGATGAGTATTGTTTCGCGATGTCACCAAAGTCTTCGCCTGCAACAATGCGCTCTTTCAACTCTAGGCATTGGGCTTCTGTTTCTACGAGGATGTGACGGGCTGTGGCTGTGGCCATGGGAAAACTCCTGAAAATAATTGAGGGAGTATTATGCCCGAGCAGAACCCTGAAATCGATGCGAGGTAGCCGATTGACTAGAATTGGGCGAGCTTAGCTTGCCGTGGCCGCGCGCTTAAGTGAATGCAGCCGATATTGCATATAGGGCTCGAGCAGTCTATAGAGCCACCCACGCGGACGCACTGGGCGTTCTAGACAGACAAGGCAGATACAATCGGTATCTTGCGTGGCTGTTGGCTGATGGGTTTCACCAGCATTGCGAACGACGAAATCTCCTCGCGAATAGGTGCCATCTGCATCGGAGAAGCTGCCCTTGAGAAGCACTGTAATTTCTTCTCCACGGTGCTCGTGCTCAGGCATCTGCCCACCTGCCTTAATGTCATAAATGGAGGTCTCGAGAGTCTCTCCGGCAATTGGCAATGGAGCTATGCGCAATGCCTTGCCAAACTGTGCCCACCCCAAGTTCTGCAAACTGCCGTTCGAGAGACGGCGCACTGAGCGCGGCAAATAAGTCTCTTTTGCCGATTTCGGCGCGATGGTCCGTGCCTCGAGGCTCGATGCTACTGGCGCCGATTGCGGCTCCGAAATTTTGCTCATTAACTGCTCAAAACTGCCAGCCTCTACTGCAACTGGGGGGATCTGGGAGAGCAAGTGTCCACCAACCTCTTTGAGTTGCTGCACATGAGCTCGACACTTACCACAGAACTCAAGATGCGCGGACACACACATTGCTTGCGCCATTGGCAGGTTCGCACTTGCGAAATCTGTCAGGAATCTTGAGTCGGGGTGATATGAAATCATGTCTGTACCTATGGGTTTAGCGATCTATGAGTATCTGTAATTTATTTAATGCCAAGCGAATACGGGATTTCACCGTTCCTAATGGCAAGTCCAATTCTTCAGCGATTTCATTATGGGATTTATTTTCCATAAACGCCTTCTCTAGCACCAATGCTTGCTCACCTGGCAGAGTCGACATCGCATTGCGTATCTCAACTTCAACCCGGCGTTGCTGGAAATCCACGATGGGCTCTGGAGAGTCCGCTTCATGCCAAATGTCTTCGATTTCTATCTTTCGCTCAGCTCTGGTGTTGCGTCGTATAAAGTCGATTCGGGTATTACGTGCGATGGTGAATATCCATGTATTCACACTCGCCTTGCTCGCATTGAACGAAGCCGCTTTATTCCACACTTTAATCATGACCTCTTGAGTCATCTCTTCGGCTTGACTGCGATCGGCATAGGATGACATTCCCTTCATCAGAAAAGCCTTAATCTGCGGAGCGAAGTGTTCAAACAACGCCTGAAACGCGGATCTATCGGCAGACTCAGCCACCTTGTGCAAGGCCGCTTCCCACGGGTCGGCTGTCAATGACGCCCCCTTGGATAGGCTGTGCTTATTACCGCTAGTTTCGTCTTTGTTACCCACTTGAATCCTTTTTTCTTCTTTGCCGTGCTTGGAATATGGCTAATATTGAGCGCGCTCATACGCATCCTTCTAGGGACTATACGAACGTCCATCACGACTAGATCAAACAATTCTGCCAAGAAAACTCCCTGCAACTTAAACCCATTGCTCATGATCTATTCATTTAATGCAGTCGTAATCTGTTCATAGCTAATCCATTGCTAACGTAGAGAATCATTACCGTGAACGAGAACAAACAGCTAATCGACAAACGCAAACAAACGCTTTTGACTGAGTTTAAGAGCTTCTACCAAGATGGTAAAGAAACCGATCTTGAGCGCTTGGATCGCATCTATACTCAAGATATCGAATTCCGGGATCCAATTCATAAAATTCAGGGAATTCTCGCCCTCAAGAGTTATATCAAAAGTCTGTATGCGAAGTCCGAGAAGATCGAGTTTGAATATACAGACGATGTGAACAGTGAGAACTCAGCCAGCATCGCATGGTTGATGCATTTTCAGCATCCTTCTATTGCCAATGGCAAAGCGGTCTCATTGCGCGGCAACACCCTTATTCGCTTTACTGACCGCATTTACTACCAAGAGGACTTCTATGACCTTGGCGCCATGGTCTATCAACACGTCCCAGTTCTAGGAAGATTGGTCCAATTTGTCAACAGTCGCCTTCGTGCATAGGCCTCCCCATACGATGACTTCTAACAGCCGCCAAGGACAAGCCTTACCTACATCCCAGTTTGCGAGCGCTATCTTTGAGGGAACTATAAGGCACCAACGCTTACGACCGAAGCCTCATCTATTTCAGTACAAGGTTTTCATGATGTATCTCGATCTCGATGAGCTCGAGGCAGCACTATCAATGTCACACTGGTGGTCCACAACCGGTTTCAATGCCGCGCAATTTCGTCGCAGCGACTTTCTTGGCGCAGAGCACATACCACTTAAACAGGCCGTTCACGAGCATATCTATGCCGTCACTGGCGAGATCCTCAACGGCCCTGTGCGCCTCTTATGCAATCTTCGCTACTTCGGATTCATTCTCAATCCGATTAGTTGCTATTACTGTTTCGATGACCATGAACAGTTACGCTTTATTGTTGCCGAGGTGACCAACACTCCCTGGAAAGAACGTATTCAATATGTCATCCCCTGCACGAAGGACAGTAATTCCCAGCGCCATCAATTTAGCAAGGCAATGCATGTGTCGCCTTTTATGCCGATGCAGATGGACTACCATTGGCAAAGCAAGACTCCCAGCTCGTCCTTAAGGATTCATCTAGAGAACTGGAATGAAAGCACACGGGTCTTTAGTGCCACACTAGCACTGCAGCGCACAGAGTTAAGCAAACACACATTGAACTCAGCACTGCGCCGATACCCATTCATGACTGTGAAAGTAATGCTGGGCATTCATTGGCAAGCATTTAGACTTTTCCTTAAACGTATTCCGATCACCAAACATCGTGCAGCGATCAACAATAAGCACTGAAGGAGAGCATCCTCTAATGAAAACTATGGTTTTAGACCCCAGCAAACTCATTGCTCAAAAACGCAGAAAAACCAGCTCAGTAATGCTCGAAGGGATTGCCAAAAAGTTTGTCTTAGAGGTGCTCAATCGACTGGAAGTGGGGAGCATTATTTTGGAGGACGCGGGAGTCTCACATCATTTTGGCACGCCGGACAACAGCGACTTGGTCGCTCACATCGAGGTATTAAGCCCAGCGTTCTATGTAGACCTCATGCGCAACGGCAGCATTGGTTGCGGCGAGTCATATATGTGGCAACACTGGCATTCGAATGATCTTGTGTGCCTCGTGCGCGTTATCGTATTGAACTTGCATATTCTTGACGGGGTGGATAGCGGGCAATCCTGGTTCAGGAAAATTGCCACGCGCGCACTGCACCGCTTCAACGCCAACAGCCGCACTGGGTCGCGCAGAAATATTTCGGCCCATTACGACTTGAGCAACGAATTTTTCATGAGCTTTCTCGATCCAACGATGATGTATTCCTCGGCGATATTCACAGATGAGCACACTTCATTGGAGCAAGCCTCTTTGACGAAATTGCAACACATCTGCGAACGCCTACAACTAAAGGCCGGCGATCATTTACTAGAGATCGGCACCGGGTGGGGCTCTATGGCGATTTATGCGGCCAAACACTTTGGTTGCCGTGTCACGTCTACAACGCTATCGAAAGAGCAGTTTGATTATGCGCAAGCTCGGGTTCGAGAAGAGCAACTCGAAGACCGAGTCGAGGTGTTGCTAGAAGATTATCGAGACCTAAAGGGCAAGTACGATAAGTTGGTCTCTGTAGAAATGATCGAGGCCGTTGGCCACGAATTCTATACGAGTTATTTCCAAAAATGCTCTACTTTGTTGCAAGAGAATGGTTTGATGCTACTACAGTCTATTTGCATTTCTGATCAACGCTATGAACAAGCAACCCAGTCCGTAGACTTCATTCAGCAGTATATTTTCCCTGGCGGCTGCCTGCCTAGCAATACTGTCATTGCCAAACATGTTTGTGACGATACCGACATGCAGATCATCGGCTTAGAGGATATCACGAAAGACTACGCTCTAACCCTGGCTCATTGGCGCAAGCGCTTTTTGAACAACACGCAAGACTATCTTGGACAAGGTTTATCGGGGGAATTTCTGCGCATGTGGGACTATTATCTTGCTTATTGCCAAGGTGGTTTTACCGAGCGCGTAATTCATACGACACAAACATTAATCGCCAAACCGCGATTTCGCGATACCCCGACGTTAACAACATTGAACCGAGAACTATCGTTATGATTCGCTCACGCTTTACTCACTTGATTTCTGCACTGGCGTGTATTTACACTGCCCAAGTTTTCGCAGCCGAACCGTGGATTATCGGTAACGCTTACTTAGCAGATAGTGAGCAAAAGTTGTATACCGAATTACACTATAGGGACTCGACCGATGCAGCGGTTAGCAATAGGGTAGAATATGTGGACCAAACCCAAGAAGTGATTGTCGCCAAGACGCTCGCTTACAGTGACTCGCTGTCCACCCCTACGATTGAACAGATTGACTATCGAAACGCCACGAAGATTTTCACGCGTGACACCCGCTCAGGCGTTGAGATCGGCTACCAACGTCAAGGCGAACCATTGCGCTTGAATCAAATACAACGCAGTGACCGCCTAGTGATCGATGCCGGCTTTGACGCCTATGTGCGCGAGCATTGGGAGGCCTTGCAAGCAGGCAGAACAGTGCGTGGGGAGTTTCTAGTGCCGGCACGACTCGATACAGTCAACATTGGCATTCGCAAGATTGATAGAGCAGACTGCGAGCCTAGCCTTGGTGATGCCCTGTGCCTATCGGTGCGCCCAGCAGGGCTCTTACGCTTGCTCACCTGGTTCGTAGACCCGCTAACGCTCGCCTATGATGCCGATACAAAGCGTCTAGTGCAGTACAAGGGCATCAGCAACCTCCTAGACAATGATGGCAATACGCAGGATGTGGTCATCACCTACCAGTATCAGCAAGGCATCCAGTAAACCGCGCGCCAACTTACCTGTGCCGCTAATTCGCGTTATAATTCGCACTCCCTTGGGTGTGCGTGCGCGATGCACCGCATTATCTTGGTTATGTATTCTGCGAGTACAAGGATTAGTCACTTTGCAGATGAGGTTACTGTATGCCCCTTTCGACTGCTGCGCCGCGCAAAGCTATTCATACGCGCGAGATTCGCTACGTTGGCTATGAACGTGAAGATGGTCAGTTCGACATCGAAGCCCATATGACCGACACAAAGACCTACCCATTCGGCAATGATTGGCGCGGGGAAATTACCCCTGGCGAGGCCTTGCATGAGATGCTAGTTCGCATCACCGTGGATAACGCCTTTATCGTTACCAATGTTGAGGCTTGCACAGAGAATAGCCCGTTTCAGATGTGTCCCGACATTACTCCTAATTATAACGCGTTGGTGGGTTTGAAAATGGGCAGAGGTTGGCGCGAGGGAATTCGCGAGCGAGTAGGTGGGGTCAAAGGTTGTACCCATATTACTGAATTGCTATATCAAATGGCGACTGTTGCCTTTCAGACAATCAGCCCACTTCAGAAGCATCGCAGCAAACGTCCCGATTCCGATACGAGCCACTTAGGCAAGAAGCCCGTTGTGCTTAACACTTGCCATGCCTGGGCCGACGACTCACCCGTGGTGAAGGCCAATGTCCCAAATTTTTACACTGGCAAGTAAGTTTTAGTCTTCCATTAAGGGTATCGCGAGGGTAATCGCTACACCCTCGTCTTCACGCAGATTTTCTGCGCGAATTTGCCCTTGATGAAACTCCGTGACTAAGCGTGCAATATGCAGGCCTATCCCCAGATGTGGCTGTTTTTGCTTTTCTTGCGGGCGCACAGAAATCATCGAGTCAAATAATCGCCCTTTCATCTCTTCAGGCAAGTAGGGCCCAAAGTTTGAGACACGCACTACCGCCTGGTCGCGCACCGCTCGGCAAAAAATGGTAATCGGCTTATTGGGGTAAGTGAACTCGACGGCATTAGCAATTAACTTGTCCATCAATTGCGCGATGTACTCGGGCACCCCCCAAATCATCACTGGCCCTTCGATATCGGCGGAGAGTGTGTAATCCGGATACGCGAGCTTATACCCCTCTACGCAACCGTTGATTACTTTCGCCAAGTCGATTCGCTCCTTCTCAGAGCTCTGCAGCATCTGTTCAAGACGCGTAGCCTCACTCATATTGGTCAGAATGAGGTTGAGACGATTGATACCCTCCTCGGCGCGCTGGATATAAATTTCCGACTCCTTGCCCTGGGCCACCATCCCTAAATTTTCTAGCGACGAGCGCACCACGGTCACCGGTGTTCGCAGCTCGTGTGAGAGGCGTGAGGACATGTGTTCCAAATAGGTCGTGTATTGCGAGAGTCGCTCGACAATACTGGAGAAACTGCGCGATAGATCACCGATCTCATCCGAGCTTCGACTAGCGGTGATACTGTTGCGCAGTCGGCCGCTATCGTCGATGATATTTTCCGCTTGATTGCGCAGGTCGCGAATACGCGTTGAGATGCGCGAGGCAAACGCGAACAAACCAAAAGAGATGACTAGCATTACACCTAAAATAGTATTGAATAGCGTCTCTAGCGCTTGATTGCGAAAGGTACGAATACCGTTCATATTCTGATCGACAATCACTGCACCAATGACCTCCTCATCGGCGATGATGGGATGAGCGGCCTCTAGAATTCGCGTCTGTGTATCATCAATCGTGCGGAATTGTGTTTGCGGGGCTCCCCCAAGGGCCGAGTCAATATGCGAACCTTCTGCTGTGCCCCCTGCATATAACTCGTCAATGAAGTCGTTAGACGGCTTTGTCAGCATGCGGTAGTACAAGGGGTTCAACAAGGTGTCTTCGATGAACATCCAGTATTTATTGACCGGCCTATTGAGTGCTTCGGTGTTCAATGCCAAGCCAGTCGCTGATTGAATATCACCAACGCTCAGCAAGATACGCCCCGCTCTGTCGATCACTTGGATGCGCGAATTCGTGTGGCCCATGCCCTCGACAATACGATCGATCTCTGGTGTGGGGCGACGAAGAAACCCTAAGCGTTCGGGGTTATTAACATCAGAGGTAGCGACCACCGAGGTCACCTCACGCGCTAGCGGGTCGTCCACATCGTAAATCGCGAAACCGATCTGATCACCCAACATTGTGAGAGGCAGACGAAGTTCGATCTCGTAGCCATCGGGGGTTTCATACCATTGCCCAGCGATTCTTTCTTCATGCTGCAGCGCAGCAACATCGCGTAGATCATCACTCACTTCATAGGCATATAAAAACTCTGGGCCACGTGGGGCAATCACATAACGCTTGAAGTCACCCTCTCGGGTGACGAGCGAGATTTGCAGAAAGTCACTTCTGTGTACGCTCAGGCTATCAGGGCTACGATAAATGACCTCATCATCGACAACTTTCAAATAGGCGTAGAGAAAACGATTGAACTCGCCTACTAGCAACTTAAAGTTTAGCGATTCATCGTAATAGTAATACCGCGCATAAGGGCTTTGCGGATTGAGCTCGGTGCCGATGGTGTCTTGTGCACCGTAGGACAATTCATAGCGCTGATAGTCTTGCCAATCAACGATCGTATTATCGTCGAGCGCCAATGGGTAAAACACAGGGTAGACATAAAGATCATTGGTTTGTCGTGCAGGGCTATAGCTGCCTTCATCGAACAGTTCCGGCCGTTCGTTAAGCGCTGTGGCCAACGCTCGCGCCGTGCCAAGTACGGTTTCTTCCTGGCCGCGACGAAGATACTCTTCCATCTCAAGAATATACTGATAACCCAGCCATGGGATCACTAATAGAAAACTGGAAAGAAACACCAGTTTAAAGCGAATACCAAATGGGTTTTTCAGATATCTATTCATTAGTTTTCTGAGGCGCTAGCCGTATTCTGCGTATTCCAGCGATATCCCATGCCATAGACTGTTTCGATACAATCGAAACTTTCATCGACCAACATGAATTTTTTGCGTATGCGTTTTACGTGAGAAGTGATTGTGCTGCCATCAACAAAAATTTTTTACTCTTGCATTAACACTTGTCGACTTTTTACGTGCCCCGGAAACTTCACCAAAGCGTGGACCATCCAAAACTCTGTCACCGTCAATGGCACAGGGATGCCATCCCACTGAATCGTCAAACGCCCAATATCGAGCACGAGCTTTTCACGCTGTAAAAGGTTCTCAGGGGAGGTTGGCTGGTCAAGCACATCGAGCCGCCTGAACAAGGCCGCGATACGGGCAGAGAGATGGGGCAAACTGATATCTTTGGTCAAATAATCATCCGCTCCCATGCGTAGCCCACTGACTGTGTCGAAATCGTTATCTCGAGCAGTTAGGAAAATAATCGGTAGGGTATCGGACATTGAACGCAGTGCTTGGCAAAGGGTGAAACCACCGTCGATCTCATTCTCTAGGCCAATATCGATAATAGCGAGATTAGGCAAACGAATATCAAACGAGCGCATAGCATCCTTTCGATTCGAGAAAGTCTGCACCTCATAACCCTGTTTTCGAAGGACATCCGCATAATTTTCTCGGATTGCCGCCTCATCCTCTACAATTGCTATTCTTTTCGCCATAAAGTCTGCACTCGCAATTAATTGGCTTCAATGCCTCTAAATCCTTAGGTGTTCGCGGACCTAAGTCTGAAGGACTATACAGTATTTGCGCTAAAAACGTGAAGCATGCCAGTGCCGTGAAACTAGCAAGAAGCGCCTGCCCTAATTCTGCCATATTCGGTCAGCGTCTAGCCCTAATTGACGCCCTACAACGTAATAAAGACGGTGTTTAATCCTAGTATTCAAAAGTGTTTGTCAGTGCATAGATACGGTCAGTGGAGCCTATATTATGAGTCACACCAAATTAGTCATCGGCAATAAGAATTATTCTTCTTGGTCTATGCGCCCTTGGTTGCTTCTGAAGGCATTTGAAATTCCTTTTGAGGAAGTCAACATTGCTCTTTATCAAGACAATACGGCAGAGAAATTAGGCCCCTATTCACCCTCACTCAAAGTGCCTGCGTTGCTTCACCAAGAGATCACCGTATGGGACTCACTCGCTATTTGTGAGTACATCTCCGAACAACTATTAGAAGGACGTGGCTGGCCTGCCAACCCAAAGAAACGCGCTAGCGCTCGATCAGTGTGCGCAGAGATGCACGCCGAGTTCCCCAACCTCAAGAAAGACTGGCCAATGAACTGCAAGGCATCGGTCGAACTATTTGTGTCAGATAAAATTGAGGAAGAAATCGCACGCATCGACGCCATTTGGAGTTGCTGTAGACGCAAATACGGCACTGACGGCCGCTATCTATTTGGCAGATTCTCCATTGCCGACGCTATGTTTGCACCAGTGGCTATTTGTTTTCAGTCCTACGGCGCAAAACTAAGCCAAGAAGCACAAGCCTATGCCAACACTTTACTGGCTCATCCACATGTACAGCAGTGGATCGAACAAGGGCAACAAGAAAAGGAATCGATGTCTATGAGCAATGTTAGCAACATGTATTGAGTCTAATGCTCGAAAAAAGGGGGTGCAGTGTACTGCACCCCCTTTTTTTATTCTGCTTTTGTTTGCCTACTAGGCAATACATCTCGAAGTTTATCCGCCATTTCGCGAACACTACGCTCAGTTTCAGCCCAGTCAATACAAGCATCAGTCACAGAGACACCGTACTTAAGTTGCGATAAATCTTTGGGAATACTTTGATTGCCGAAGTTGATATTACTCTCGAGCATCAAACCAATAATTGACTGGTTGCCTTCAAGTATTTGATGCGTGACATCTTTCAAGACGAGCGATTGCACTGCTGGATCCTTATTGGAATTAGCGTGACTGCAATCAATCATAATATTGCTGCTTACTTTCCCCTTCTGCAGCGCCGCTTCACACTGTGCAACATGTACGGAATCGTAATTGGGGCCAGCACTGCCACCACGCAACACTACATGCGCGTACGGGTTGCCCTTGGTTTTGACAACAGACACCTGGCCCTGGCTGTTAATTCCTAAGAACCGGTGAGCGCTACTGACAGACTGCATCGCGTTGATGGCAACCGTTAACCCACCGTCAGTGCCATTTTTAAAGCCGACGGCACTCGATAGCCCACTGGACATCTCTCGATGCGTTTGCGACTCAGTTGTACGCGCACCAATCGCTGACCAAGCAATAATATCTTGCAAGTATTGAGGCGAAATCGGATCGAGCGCCTCAGTCGAGGTTGGCAAGCCCATGCTGGCGATATCAAGAAGGAGTTTACGGCCTTTAGTAAGGCCCTCTTCAATCTTGAAGGTATCATCCATATACGGGTCATTAATCAAGCCTTTCCAGCCGACCGAGGTACGCGGCTTTTCGAAATACACGCGCATTACCAAGTAGATAGTATCTTGAACTTCTTCTGCCAATTTTTTCAAACGCTGGGCATACTCCAGCGCCGCATCAACATCATGAATAGAGCAAGGCCCGACCACCACAAATAACCGTGGATCTTTACGATCAAGAATATCGAAAATAGTTTGTCGTGCGTTGCGCACAGATTCCAAAGCGTCCCCTGCAAGGGGCAACTGTTGTTTGAGCTGCTCTGGAGTCATCAGGGCTTCAATGGAATCTATGTTTAAATCATCAAGCATTGAATTCGTCATTTTAAATCTCAGTTCAAATTTCTATCATTTTGCTAATGCAACGGCTATGGGAGCGTTTTATCTACACCCTTCGGTACAATTCTCGACCCGATTCATTATAGGTATCGGCCATCTCTTCCATACCCGATTTCAATGCATTTTCAACATCTTCAATCTCTTTTTTCGCCGCGTAATCACGCACTTCTTGGCTAATTTTCATCGAACAGAATTTAGGCCCACACATCGAGCAGAAATGGGCAACTTTTCCCGACTGCTTAGGCAAGGTCTCATCGTGATAACTTCTAGCCGTATCTGGGTCTAAAGAAAGATTAAATTGGTCATCCCATCTAAACTCGAATCGCGCCTTCGATAGCGCATTGTCGCGCAGTTGCGCCCCCGGATGCCCCTTCGCCAAGTCTGCCGCATGAGCCGCAATCTTATAGGCAATAAGGCCATCTTTGACGTCTTGCTTGTTAGGCAGACCGAGATGCTCTTTGGGCGTGACATAACATAGCATCGCGCAGCCATACCAACCGATCATCGCCGCACCGATTCCGGAGGTGATGTGGTCATAGCCCGGGGCGATATCAGTAGTAAGTGGCCCTAATGTATAGAATGGGGCCTCGTCACAGACTTTCAATTGCAAGTCCATATTCTCTTTGATCATGTGCATAGGCACATGGCCTGGTCCTTCGATCATGCATTGCACGTCGTGCTTCCAAGCAATCTTTGTCAACTCACCGAGTGTTTGTAGCTCGCCAAATTGGGCTTCATCGTTGGCATCAGCTACCGAACCCGGACGCAAGCCATCACCTAAAGAGAACGAGACATCATAAGCCTTCATGATTTCGCAAATTTCTTCGAAATGCGTATAAAGGAAATTTTCTTTGTGGTGCGCCAAGCACCACTTGGCCATAATTGAGCCACCGCGTGAGACGATCCCCGTAACCCGTTTCGCCGTCATAGGGACGTATCGCAACAATACACCCGCGTGAATAGTGAAATAATCGACACCTTGCTCAGCTTGCTCGATCAAGGTGTCTTTAAAGATTTCCCAAGTCAGATCTTCAGCCACCCCATCGACCTTCTCTAAGGCTTGATAGATAGGCACGGTGCCAATCGGCAACATTGAGTTACGAATAATCCATTCGCGCGTCTCATGGATATTCTTACCTGTGGACAAATCCATCACGGTGTCCGCACCCCAGTGTGCAGACCAAGTTAACTTCTCGACCTCTTCTTCGATTGATGAGGTCAAAGCAGAGTTACCAATGTTGGCATTAATTTTTACGAGAAAATTGCGCCCGATAATCATCGGTTCGATCTCGGGGTGATTGATATTCATTGGAATAATCGCACGCCCTCTTGCCACTTCGGAACGCACGAATTCTGGCGTAATCTCTTTGGGTAGAGCCGCACCAAATGACTCGCCTGGATGTTGGCCACTGAGCTCAGCCTGTTCCCGCGCCTGCATATAGCTCATGTTTTCGCGAATGGCGATGTATTCCATTTCAGGTGTGATAATGCCTTGGCGCGCATAGTGCAATTGTGTGACATTGCGGCCTTCTTTAGCTCGGCGTGGCGCACGCAGATGCTCGAAACGCAGATGCTCAGTGCGCAGGTCGTTCTGGCGTTGCTTGCCAAAGGTCGATGTAACGCCTGAAAGCACCTCGGTGTCATCGCGCTCATCGATCCATGCCGCCCGGATGGGCGCAAGGCCTGCACGCAGATCGACCGCCGCGCCTGGGTCAGAATAGACCCCAGAGGTGTCGTAGACGCGCACAGGAACATTTGGCTCATTGCCTTTCTCTGTAATGGTGTCGGAGAGTTTGATCTCTCGCATGGGGACTAAAATGTCTGAGCGACTACCCTGAACATAGACCTTGCTGGAATTGGTAAAATTGTATTTGGTGCTGTCATCCAGACGGGTGATCTTGTCAAGAAACTGCTCTGAATTAGTACTCATTGGACTGTCCTATATTGCCGATGCCAAGCCGAAGTGAGAGTGTCGCCAGGGAATCTGGGCGCTAGCCGGGCGCTAAGAGGTTTACGGGCTAAGCGGCATTATGCCTCAATCCGGCTGAAGTGTCACAAATCGCACTCCCTTAGCAGGCTATTTTTAGCCCCCAAGAAACCGATTTTCCTGCCCATTGCGTATAAGGTTCCGCCGTATTTTATAAAAGACCAAATGAGTCGCCCGCGAGTTACGCGGTTTGTCACTTATAGTGACACTGTGTAAAATGCCGCTTAGCCGAAGAGCCATAGAGTAAGCGCTAACCACGTATTTAGAGAGGCTCACTCACAACAACAAACGGCATCCAAATATATCCTCATCTATACTGATTCAGAATATCAGCAAAGGTTTTCATTATGGGACGTTTTACTCAAGGCCTAGGGTTTGCCCTCTGCCTCTCTATTAGCAGTTCGCCGGCAATGGCAGACGATCTAGTATCCATTCTCGATCTGGCTATGCGAAATGATCCGACACTTCGACAGGCTGAAGCACAGTTCAAATCGGGCGAAACTTTCCTCGATCAAGGCCGAGCAGCGTTGCTGCCTACCGTGTCTTTGCGCGGCGGCACTAACAGACAAACTAGCAATCAGGCTGGAGACTTTAGCTATAAGCCGGGGCAGAATTCGCACAATTACTCTCTCAATGTTTCTCAAGCGCTCTTTAATCTCAACGCTTGGTACACCTACGAAAGCGCTAAACTGCAGGTCCGTGCAGGTGCTATTCAGTTAGCCTCTCAAGAGCAGAATCTCATCATTCGTGTCGCCAGCGCCTATTTCAATGTCCTACGCGCCATTGATGACCTAGAGACGCGCCGCCAAGAAGAAGAGGCCGCTCAGCGCCAGTTTGAGCAAACTGAGCAACGCGAAGAGGTGGGCTTGATCGCTATTACCGAGGTCTACGAGAGCCAAGCGGCTTATGACCTAGCACGTAATAACACCATCATTGCAGAGGACACATTGGCCACTGCCTACGAAGCACTAGAGGCGATCACTGGCCAACCACATCCGAACATCGATGTGCTTAGAGAAGATTTCCCAATTAACCCTGCCGAAGGGTCCATGCAGACTTGGACACAACAGGCTCTAGACACCAATCTAGCTTTAGTTGCCGCTCGGTATAACCTAGAGGCAGAGCAGGAAAACTTGAAAGCCGCCAAATCCAACCATTTGCCGACTATCACCGCATCGGGTTCTTTCAACCACAACGTGATCCCTGGCGGGCAGACTGCCGATGGCGCTTTGCGCAGTTCCGGTGCGACCGATGGCTCTACACTATCCCTATCCATTACGATTCCACTGTTCACTGGTGGTGGCACGTCGGCACGCAGACGCGCTGCCGAATATGATGTGATTGCTCAACAAGAAGGGTTAAACCTGACCCGTCGTCAAACCACTCAAGACGTTCGTAATGCTTTTCGTAAAGTGAATACGGATGCTCTAGTGATTGCACAGCGCCAGCAGGCGATTACCTCAGCACGCAGTGCCTTAGAGGCAATTGAGGTCGGTTACGAGGTGGGGACCCGCAATATTGTTGATGTGCTGCAGGCGCGCCAGCAGCTATTTGTAGCCCTGCGTAACTATTCAGATGCACGATATAATTATGTCGTGGATACGCTATTACTCAAGCAAGTGACTGGCTTATTAACGCCGCAGGACATTATTGACTTGAATGAGTGGCTTGAAGCTGAATCTGCCACTGCCGCTCCATAACGGCTTAGCCTGTGATAGCCCACGCGCCGCGACAAAGCGACGCGTGGACTCTCTAACTATCAGCACCTCGTGCTTTTGCTAATTCCAATCTGTCTTCTTGCGCCTCTATCTGCCAACCTTGTAGATTATCGAGCACCAACTTAGCAATAGCGTCTATATGTTCTGGGCGTGCATTCAACGCTGAAATGTATTCATAGCGCTCACCACCGGCTTCCATGAAGTACTCTTTATTTTCCTCTCCAATCTCTTCGATCGTCTCCAAACAGTCTGCAGAAAAGCCTGGGCAGAAAACTTGTACCGATTTCACGCCCTGAGCAGGGAAACCTTTCAATGTGGCGTCGGTGTAAGGTTTTAGCCATTCTTCTCGACCAAATCTCGATTGGAAAGTCGTAATATACTCGCCCTCTTTTAACCCCAGTTTTTGGGCAATCAGGCGAGAGGTTTTATAGCATTCACAATGATACGGATCTCCAGATTGAAGATACTTCATTGGCACGCCGTGATAGGAGAACATTAGTTTATCTGCCCTGTCATGCTCCGCCCAATAATCCTGTATACGGGTTGCTGCGGCGGCAATGAAGGGGGCGTAGTCATGATAATGTGAGACAAAACGCAAATCAGGCAACCACCGTCGTTTGGTAAAATCTGCTGAGATCGCATCAAATGTCGAAGCGGCCGTGGAACCCGAGTATTGAGGGTAAAGTGGCACTACCAGCAGCTTTCTCACCCCTTTATTGAACATGGATTCCAACACGCTTGGGATTGAAGGGTTTCCATAACGCATGGCAAAATCGACAACGAGATTATCATGCCCTAAGCCCGATAAATGTTGTGCTAATGCATCTGACTGGGCTTGGGTATGAAACAACAAAGGTGACCCTTCGTCTGTAAACACAGTCGCGTAGGATTTTGCAGAACGGCGAGGCCGTATACGCAATATCACGCCATTTAGCGCAAACCACCAGATTAAGCGCGGGACCTCTACCACCCGAGGGTCCCATAGAAATTCTTTCAAATAGCGATGCAATGCCTTAGGCGTTGGCGCATCTGGAGTCCCTAAGTTGGTAATCAAAACCCCTATTTTGTCTGCTTGCTTATGCGTAAACTCGGGGCTTCCTATGTATTTCATGTCTATCCTTATATTGCGATCAATGTTCTAGTGCATACGTTTAAAATGCCTGCATTGGATCTGCGGTGAGGCATTAGTGTTTATCGAAACAATGATACATCGATTGCCTCGGCCATGGCTTTATACCCTTCATCATTTGGGTGCAAATTATCACTTGTATAGGAAGGCAGTAGTCGAGTTGGGTGTTCTGGGTCACGTACGGGGATCTCGAAGTCGATCACACCATCAAACTCATTACTACCACGTATCCAGGCATTTACTGCCTGCCGCTTAACTTCCCCCTCAGCGGTGTAGTAGGCGGCTCCCTCAAAGGGGGTTAACGTGGCGCCTATAATTTTAATCCCGCGCGCATGCGCGCGGGTGATAATTTGCCGATATCCCGCAATTATCTCATCAGGTGTGACATCCTCACCCGCAAACATCATTGCCATGCCTATATCGTTAATCCCCTCTAGCAGCACAATATGGGACACACCGCTAAGTGCCAACACATCGCGATCGAAACGAACCTGGAGATTTTCCCCAAACCGTGGTGAATTTTCCTGCAACACACGATTGCCGCTGATGCCCGCATTCACTACCGCAAAATCCGGTAAATTAGGGTCGCTCAGCAAGTTCCTTGCGAAGTAATTGGGCCAGCGATTATTAGTATCTTGTGTAGAGCCCACGCCATCCGTGATGGAATCTCCTAATGTCACTATGGCCGTAATGTCATCAGTACGCCCCACCTCTATTGCCGTAAGATAATTCCAAACGGAAATTTCCTGCTCACCCTCCAAGCGCACCGCGTCTGTGAAATCCCCTCGGGCGGTCACATAGTTTGTTTGAGCGGCGGCTAGATGAGTTGTCACTGTGCCACTAGGGCTTGGCAGATATAAACTAACGCTGACATTGCTTAAGGGCGGTAGAGTGAATGCGACTGGATCACTGAGGACGGAGGCGCCTCTTGCGATCGTGATAGACTCTTCGCCCCCGAAAGTCAGCGCGGTTAGCGTAGAGGCTTGCACACGGCTGCCATTCTCTTGTAAGGCAATGGTGGCGGCACCTAGATCTAAGCGCTTGTTACCGTGGGTATTGGAGACTCGAATGCGTACAACATCGCCTCCAATGCTACTGTGGGCGATAAGCCGCAGTGTCTGCTCCTTA
The DNA here is from genome assembly GCA_947259995.1 of uncultured Pseudomonadales bacterium. Lineage (GTDB taxonomy): Bacteria > Pseudomonadota > Gammaproteobacteria > Pseudomonadales > Pseudohongiellaceae > UBA5078. Next base: position 988,504 of record CAMYOK010000002.1, read on the forward strand.
AAAGCATCGACCCTTTCGCTTTCAGCCAACATGCCCGCGGGCAATGAGCTTGGGCTAGCAGACCAAGTGGTCACCCAGTGCAAGCCCGAATCAAGCTGTGCCAAGCTCGCCGGGGCAACGAGTAAAAGCTGTAAGAACAGCAGCAGCGCTGCTGTTTCAGCCCGCTTTAACAACGAATTTAGCCTAAAACCAGCACCTAATATTATTCTAATTATTGTAGCCATGATCCCACCTTGTTCAGAGCGATTGTGAGCCAACAGTCTAGCTATCTTATTGCATTTACATCGAGAATCAACGCCGCCCTAGTTCCGGACTGCCGCCGGTATGTAATTTCCCTTCGAGCAACTGAGCGAGCCCATCAACCTGCGCCTCTCTTTCAGGGCTCCATTGCAATGGCTGATAAATGGAGGACCAACTGGTGTACTGTCGAATAGCGCCTATCGTTTTCTCAATCTCACCCGGCCATAAATCTTCAAGTACTGCGTTGTCGACCTGCACTTGCGCCATCGCTGCATGCCCTCGGCTTTGCAGGGCTCTTAACAAGAGTATTTGTCGGGTTAATAGGACTTGCAGAATTTTGTCATCCACACGTAAGGTTTGACGTCTCAATACAGCGCCTTGAATCGACTGATTTAATTGATTGCCGACTCTACGTCCGAATCGGCGCAGTGTTTGGAGGCCTCCCCCCATCAAGGCACCGACTGCGGCGCCTGTCCCTAGAGAAGCCCCTCCTAACATTAGGTCCACGCCAAATCCTGCGGCTGCCCCCGCAGCAGCGCCACCGCCTAAATTGAGGCCTAGCGCTGTTAAGGTGCTTGGGTCGAACAGGTCATCTCGCCACTGCCCTTCATTGAATGGCAGGGTACTGGCATCAAGATCCTCGCGACTAAAATGATAAAGACCCAACATCGCATCGACGCAGCTTTGCTCTCGTTGACGCACTCGTTCATTAAACTCGTGTACCGCATTAGCATCGCCCTCGGTAAAGCTATGCTTGCAGGTGGCCACGTCCAACAACAATTCGGCTATCAGCTCACATGCTGACTTGCTACGCAGGGCCGCGTCATCGCGGTGGCTTGCCATCAACTCTGCCAAGCGCTTACCTCGAGCATCGAGCAATGTTCCTAACTTCTCGTAGAATATAGCTTCACCATTTTGCGCTGGTGCTACCGTGTCAAAACTCACCACCACGTGCAAACCAAGCTTAGCCAACGCATCGCGCCATTGCGATTCATAGGTGTTCGAGACGCTCACGAAATTCAATAACGGCAGCAATGGTTTTGCACAGCGAGCAAGAATTGCAATCTCATCGCGAAACTTAGGCAATACTGGATCACGGACATCGATGACATAGACCGCCGCGTCGCTATTCAACAATTGCCGCAGAACCTTGGCTTCTTGCTCGAAACGAACCAGCGCTTGTGGGTCATTGAGCAGCGCTTCGATTTGCACAGGCCCATCGCGATAGTTCACCTGTTTCTGTGCGTCTAATGTTTCGAGTAGTGCGATCGCCTCCTCAAGCCCTGGCGTGTCAAACAGCTCCACAATGATGTCGCTGCCAACTCCCATTCGCAGCATTTGCACATGACGAGTAGTGCTAGGCATAGCCGAGACTTCACCAAATTTTTTATCTCGACTTAAAGTGCGTAGCAACGAAGTTTTGCCCGTATTGGTGTGACCCACTACGGCTATTTTTAAAGCCTGCCGGTGATCACTCATTAGATTGTAGCCATTTCAAGCCATCGGCTTGAGAATAAAAAAGACACTTGGAATCCAAACCAATCGCTGCAAGGCTTTGTGCCCAAATTTGCTGACGAGTTTCGGCCTCTTTGAGATCAGGACTCAAGACACATAGCGCCATGTTACCCGCATACGCAGAGACATCGATCAACCACTGCAAACTGCCGCGGTCCGGTGATAGGCGTGCATCGCACATAACAAGAATGCGGCGCACTGGGCTAGCTCGCAACACTTGTAATACAGCGTGCTGTTGCACTCCAGTGGCCACTACCTCGTCAAAGAGCAATAGGTTTTTGAGATCTCGCGTTCGCGCAGGTGGCCATGATAGATCTGGCCCCAGCTCCAAACCCACGAGGGCCAAAGAATCCCCCGTCATAGTCACAGATTTTTCTAACTGCATTGTTCGTAACACCTTTGGCGCCGCATCCACTATCTGCTTACTATCGACGCTAGGTGCAAACAACTCTGCAAAACCTGGCAACCTTACATCCAAGCGCAGAGTGGAATACGCATGCCGCAAACTCAAAAGGCTCCAGATGAGTACTAACACACGAGGAATCACAGCATAGACGACAAGGCCGCCACTCAGACACGAAGCCCATGCTCGTCGCACCGAATCGCTCTGGCCAGACCCCGTAGCATCAAGCGCCGCCGCGATCATTTCATCACTCGGCGCTGCAAAGCCAAGCAGCGAGGGCAGATAAGAAAACCCTCTCACTAGCTGTACAAATACTGATTCGGAAAGAATCGTGGTCTCTAGCACAAAACTATAGCTACGCACGCTTAGCGCCAGCAAGATCGTCAACAGGGTCGCTAAAAGCGCCACCAGCCAAGCACTATGTGTAATACAACTTAAAGCCCACTTTCCTAAACCATTTGCAGACATTACCGATGCCAGCGCAGACGATAACGCAGCCCTAGTGTTGCTATTGCTGGGTGCCGTCTTAGGCCAATGCCCCATAAGCCAAAACGACGCCCGTCCTAGCCAACCACCAGTCATTCGCCCACCAAACAACCACATCAGTAGCGCCAAACCATGCACACCAATCAAACCAATCAAGGTCCATATCACATTGACACTGCGCTGCTCTGCACCAAAGAAACCGATCGCGGCACTGGCGCCACTAACAACAGCGAGTACGGCTATTAATAATAGCGAGAAGCGAGCACTATGGACCCAGCGTCGAATCCACTGCAGCGATTCTGAGTCCTTGTTACGCTCATAAGCTCTTTGGATGAGCCAACGCTGGGCATCATCGCCATCATGGCTGTCAGATATTGCGGGAAATACGGGCGTTTGCTTGCTAGCTTGATGAGACTCTAAGTCTCGAAGACGCAAAGTATGGGCCAACCAATGGGCCTCAAAACGTGCAGCGGGTTTTTGCCTTGTAGTCAAACTATAGCCCTTCAATGACGGCTAGCTGCCACTTAATTAGGACAAGCTAGTCGATACAATGCCTTTATGTCATTCATACAGATATGGCTTGCGATAATAACGCATCTACGGCCCCAAGACCTGCCCGATCGTCATGGGGTGTATCGCGCGAGAACGGACACTTAGTTTGTGTGCAGCGGTTTTCATGCCGAGCTAACTACTCGAACCGACGCCAGGTCAAAGTCCCAGTAATGCGTCCTTCAGGGTTTTTTATTGATAATTTCAGCAATCCCTTGTCCCATTCATAGTGGCGCACATTGTCCTCCCCTACCCAACTCCCTCTGCTTGGGGAGCCTTTCACATGGTGAGTGACAATCTTATTGTCAATGTCCCAAGTCACATCTGCATAGTAGGCAAACCCCCCACGGACATTCTCAGTAGAGGCGGCCGCACGCGCTGGCAAGTCTTTAGGCATGCCTTGCGCCGTCATGTTGCCATGCGCATCGTAGGTAATACGCCCTTCGTACTCATTGTCTATGGCGCTACCATCCTCTGCGTAGGAGATAAAACTTAGCAGTTCATAGTGCCCCAAGAACTGCTGCTTAACGGCATCTAGCTCATTGTTAGATGCAGCATTAGTCGCGTCGGCATTCCAAACTAGAATGCTACTTACGCAAAAAACCCCCGCCCCTATAAGCCCTAGTGTACGCATGGCAAACCTCTTATTTTTATTAGAATATTAAGTTTTTGACCAACTTTATTGATGTCAAAGAATCATACAAGCGGCACAAGCTAGCGTAAAGCATCGCCACTTTTAACGGCAAGTATTCTGTCATGTTTCGCAGTCGCCAAAATGCTACAATACTGGCTTGAACAAGCCTGTAGCGCTTTATCAGCACGCCACTAGGACACAGCATGAATCAACAACTGCAGCAATTATTCGATCACCTCGACTTAGAAGCAATAGACGACAACACCTTCAAAACCAAACATCGAAATGAGGGATGGAGGCAAATATTCGGCGGTCAGGTGCTAGCTCAAGCGCTGCTCAGCGCAAGCCGTACTGTTAGTGAAGAGCGCCAACCACACTCCTTACATGCCTACTTTCTAAGACCAGGGGACAAAAGTACCCCTATTAGTTTTCAGGTCGACAGGCTTCGAGACGGGAAGAGCTTTTGTACGCGGCGAGTGACCGCTATCCAGCATGGCGCGGCTATTCTCAATCTCGCTGTTTCATTTCAAGTGAGTGAATCAGGCTTAAACCACCAGATAGAAATGCCCATTGTGCCAGGCCCGGAAGACTGTCTCACTAGAAAGCAGTTAGCTGAGAAGTTCAAAGATAGCCTTAGTCCCGAATTATTCGCCAATGCATCGCGACCCTTTGCTATCGACTTGCGGGAGGTAGAGCCTGAGAATTTTCTACAACCACAGAAACGAGAGCCCTCGCGCGCCGTATGGTTGCGCTTGAACGATTCCCTTCCTGAAGATTATGCTTGGCATCGCCACATGCTGGCATACGCTTCTGATATGACGCTTTTGGAGACTAGCCTGCGCCCACACGGAGTCAGCATGCTGCAATCGAACTTACAGATCGCAAGTCTCGACCATTCGATGTGGTTTCATCGACCCTTTCGGATGGATGAGTGGCTTCTCTACGTACAGGACAGCCCTTCGAGTTCAGCCGCTAGAGGTTTTAGTCGCGGCAATATTTTCAGACGCAACGGCGAGCTAGTCGTCTCAGTGGCACAAGAAGGCTTAATTCGGCTTCACGAAGCCAAAGGCTAGTCTTCGCTAGCGGTAGCTCGGAAGTCTTCGATCACCCGGCTATAATTTTGACATTCCGCGTCATGGGGAGTATCTCGCCACACTTCTTTTAGCGCCTCGTCGTACCATTGCCGCATTGCAGGATGCGCAAGCATTAGGTCTACATACTCTTGAGCCTGACGCCCCAGTGTCAAACCATAGGTCTGCAAGCGAAAGATCACTGGAGCATAGAAGGCGTCCACTGCCGTGAACTGTTCACCCGCAAGATAAGGCCCTGCAAACTTGTTCAAACCCTCACACCACAGCTCATCTATCCGCGCTAGCTCTTTGTCCAGAGTCTCATTAGGCTCATGAAGCCTCATGCGTACACCGCAGCTCATAGAGCAATACTCACGCAGGACTGGAAACCCAGAATGCATCTCGGCGGTGGCACATCTTGCCCAGGCACGCGCTAAGGGGTCGCTTGGCCAGACCCTATTATGCGACTCATACACATATTCAATGATCGCTAACGAGTCCCAAAGTGTCGCCTCTGGCAGCACCAATGCCGGCACCTTGCCACTTGGTGAAAAGCTCCTGAACTCCTCCCAGTTCGAACTTGCTCTGAAAGGGACTAAGCGTTCTTCGAAGTCTATTCCTAATGCACGCAATAACACCCACGGACGCAGCGACCAAGACGAGTAATTTTTATTGGCGATGTAGAGAATCATTGTTGTGCTTTCCTAGAGTAGGTCTATGGGTCTTTGCAATGTGCCTTCTCCAGGAGTAATAAACAAGACCACACTGGGCTCATGCACTCTTACCGTATGCCAAACCCCTTTGGGCACAATGGCCCAGCTTGCACTACCACTCATTGAGATGACTTTATTCCCAGTCTTTTTCTCTATCACTATGTCTAGCGCCCCCGAGATTAGCACGACGACCTCATCCCCTTGTGGATGCATCTCCCAAACGGGCCAGTCTTTATCGAACGCAAGAGTTGAAACTAGATATTCATCTTGAAAGTTGCCGAACTGCCCTTGGCTAAGATCCTGCCAAAACGTCTCGTTCACCTCCAATACATTGGCAGTCGCATCGGCACGCAGATGTGCAAAGTGACCTTGCAACTCAAATGGACCAGTCTTAGCCATGGACATTTCCTTTCGCTCTGTTTTTATTGGCACTCAAGCATCTTTGCCTAGCTATTCTCTTAAGAGTTTAATCATAGCGTTAAGCAACCGCTTACTTCAATAAAGCATCTATTATCCTCAGTAGGAGCCACCCTAACCTATGTGTTATCGTCAGACTCATTCATTCGAACAAACCCAAACCGTGAGGCTCTCTTCATGTCCTTTGCTTTGCACTTCGCGCAACATATTCACACCTTGCATACCCGCTATGCTAAGGCCCTCGAACAACACAGTGAGTTTGATGCAATCTTGTTGCATAGCGGCAAAGAAAACTATTATTTTGCCGACGACCAGAGCATAGCCTTTCGGGCGAATCCGCATTTTAATCAATGGCTTCCGGTGAACAAACCAGGTCAAGCCATTCTAGTTATACCTGGCAGACAAGCTCATTATTTTCAAGTAACCCCCGCGGACTTCTGGTACGAACAAGAAGTTTGCCTGCAGGACTGGGTCAGCGAACAGTTTCAATTGCACCCATTAACAAGTAGTGCGCAACTCATCGCCGAAATGAGCGACTCGCCATATTCCTCACTTAAAAGCATTGCCTTTATTGGCGAAGATGACTCTTTCGCTCAGGCCCTTGGCTTATCAGAAGACGCTATCAATCCAGAAGCGTTAGTGCATTATCTCGACTTTCAACGTGCCGTGAAAACGCAATACGAGATTGCCAGCATTCGTAAAGCAAATAGGCAAGCTTTACTCGGTCATACCGCAGCGCGCCACGCCTTCTTGGAAGGCGCTAGCGAATATCAAATACACATGGCGTATTTACAAGCCTGTGAAATTCTTGACGAAGAGACGCCCTATACCAATATTGTCGCACTCGATGAAAAAGCCGCCATATTGCATTATCAGAATAAACGCCGCACGAGAAATACCGACAGCAAGGTATTGCTCATCGATGCCGGTTGCAGGGTTAATGGCTACTGCTCGGATATCACTAGGACCTCAACACGAGAGGGTACACTCAGCTTATTCTGCGATCTTGTCGAAGCGGTCGAAGCACTACAAACTAGCCTGATACGCCGAGTAAAAAGCGGCATAGACTATCCAGACATACATCGCGCGGCTCATGACGGTTTAACGAATATTCTATTAGGTTCGGGGATCTGCCGAGGCACGGCGCAAGCACTAAAGGAGCAGAAGATCAGCACGCTATTCATGCCCCATGGGATAGGCCATTTGCTAGGCATTCAAGTTCATGACGTAGGCGGGCGAATGAAAAACGCCAAAGGTGAGACGCGCAATCCACCGGAGGACTATCCAAGCTTGCGCACAACACGAAAAACAGAGGTAGGGCAAGTCTTTACGATCGAGCCGGGCTTGTACTTCATCCCACTTTTACTCGACAAAGAACGCCAAAGCGAACGAGGCCGCTTAATTAACTGGGATATTGTCGACTCTCTTCTTCCACTGGGTGGTATAAGAATCGAAGACAATATACTAGTCACTGAGTCTGGATTCGAAAATCTTACTCGCGTTCTCATTTAGGCGATAAACTTATAGCGCTGGCATTGACCCAAGTCGAGCAAACATCTCTGTGGCAATCTGCAAATCTAAAAGAAATTGATCGATAGTTTTAAATTCATTGGCATTGTGCCCAGTGTATTTTTCCGTTGCCATCGCCAAACCAAATTGCACGCCATTGGGAAGATCATGAATAGAGGTACCGCCTGCGGAAGACCCAAACTCGCGGGGAATGCCTAAGTTCTCGACGGCAATATCTAGTAGTGCGTTGACCCAGGCACCCTCTGGGTTGCGATACATTGGATCACTCGCCGAAATATTGAAACTCACTTCGACGTCACGCTGGCTCGCCCAATCATTCAATGTTCCCTGTAGTTCACCTACTAACTCCTGGGGGTCACGACCTATGGGGAGTCGCAAATTTACCGCGGTGCGCAAGCTGTCCTCATCAATAGAGACAAAAGTTTGTGCGGCTGTCATCGGCCCCATAAAGCTATCCGAGTAGCCAATTTGTAATTGTGTTCCCAAGAAGTCCATTCCCCAGTTTTCACTGGCGTACAATGCCGCATCGGTGAAATGATTGCTTTGTACTAAGCCTTGCTCAGCCAGCAGGTTGATGAATGCAAACATGCGCGAGACAGGATTAATGCCTGACTCCGGCTCCGATGAATGCGCAGAAACGCCTAGCACATCAAGCCTGACTCGCGCGCCATCTTGACTAGCGTTGATCGCGAAGTTGCTGCCATTAGCAGTAGCGAAGAGGGCTCCTTCTTGATTTAAACGGGCACGCAATTGCTCTGCACGAGGAGTCGTGAGCCATACACTCGCGCTGGCGGGAATTTGATTCGTCGCTAAACCTCCAGTGAGCTCTACAATTTGTGCGCCTTCACCGCTCGCTGCACGAAATGGGAAGCTTGCCATCACAGTGCCATAACCCTTCTCGGCAATAATCACTGGGTAGCTACCATCCAAGGCAATATTGTAGTCAGGAATTGGATTACGTTCGAAGTAATAAGGCATAGCGTCGCCGCCTGTCTCTTCGCGGGTATCCACTAGCAATTTGAAGTGTCGAAACAATGGCAGGTTCTCATCTTGGACAACGCGCATGGCATACATAGAAACTACGATGCCATTTTTATCGTCTTCGGTACCACGCCCATATAGGCGATTGCCTATTTGCGTTACTTCGAATGGGTCCAACCTCGTGCCGTCTTCTAGCACCCACAAATCAGGATTCACTGGCACCACATCAGCATGCGCATGGACCCCAATCCGTTCGCCTATTTCTTCACCCAAGGAGATCTCATAAATGCGATCGCCTATATTGCGAAACTCGAGATTAAACTCGTTAGCAATGCTTTGCAGCTTCTCCGCAAAGCGGTGGAATTCTGGGTTCTCGTGTTGCGCCAGTGTCTCTATATTAAATGTAGGAATCGCCACTAGTTCGCGCAAAGTTTGCAACGCATCGTCAGCATATTTAACGCGCGCATAGAGCCCAAGAAGGCGATAAAGATCATTACGTTGGGCCTCGCTTATCGGCTCATCGCGCCTATAGGCTTCGAGCTGCGCTACATAATTTGCATTTTCGCTCGCAGGCAGACTTGCAACGTCCTGCAAAAAATCCCTGAAACTGACCGGCTGAGTGTCAACAAGGGCTGCAACGATAGAGCGAGCCTGTTCTATGCCAATTGGAGACTGAGCGAGACTCAAACCACTTATGCCAAACACGATGCAAAAACCTAAGCTGCGCACTAATTTGTTTTTCATGCTTTCCCCTTTTGTCTTTAGTTCGTTAATACGCCGAATGTTTGCAAAAATTCGCGCATAAGCGCAATTCGTGCAGGAATAAAATCGTCTCCTGGTGAGTCAGCCTCTAGGGCACTGGCAAAGAAAATTCGCTCATTGCCTCGTTCGACCCAGCCTACCCACCAACCAACATAGTGCTCCCCCTCTAGCACTGCCAAACCTGTTTTACTGCGGATGACATAGTGGTCCGTTTCTTCCGAGATCATCATATTCTTCACGGCACTCATCACTTCTTGGCGCACAGGGAGATCATCATTGTATAGGCGTCGCAGCAATTCGATTTGCTCTATTGGCGTTATTCTGACATTGCCGGAAATCCAGAAACTATCATCACCGCCGCCTATGTCCTGATTGCCATAGCCGAAAGCATCGATATATTGCTGCATCGTGTCAGGCCCGATCTGCCTGACTAACGCCTGAAAATGCGGCAACGCCGAGACCCTAAATGCCGATATTAAGTCTAGATCTTTGTTAATCTCGGCGCGTGAGCGCGTCACGCCATCCCATGCAAGTACCGTGTGCGCATCTGGCACCACACCAGTATCCAGAGCGATCATCGCGCTGACAATTTTAAAAGTCGATGCCGGGATAAGTGCCTTAGTCACTAATTCCGAATGCCCTGCCTGATAATAAGCATCCCCTTCTCTATACACCAAAAGAGTCCCTGCATAAGGGCTCCTATCTAAAATCTGCGCAGCAATCTCACTCTCTTGTACTTGTGCGTGACTAGCGCTCGCTATCGTGCAGATGACGGCGAACGGGAACGTCCATGCAAATCTCATTGGGTGGGCCCCTTCTGCTTAGTAGTGTGCAATCACGATATCGTAGGTGCGTTGCAGCGCACCTTTGTTTTCAGCAATTATTTTTTGCCCAGCCAGCCCCATGGCCTTGCTTTGCTCGGGGTCGGCAAACAACTCTAAAATTGTATGGCTTAAATGCACCTCGTCGATAACGGTTTTCAAGGCCCCGGCCTCTTCGAGTTGTTCACAGATAGTTTGAAAATTAAACTGCGACGGCCCCACTAACACTGGCAAACCCAATGCGGCAGGCTCCAAGACGTTGTGACACCCAGTATCGACAAGACTGCCACCAACAAATGCTAGATCGCTGATCGCAAAGTAGCTCAACATCTCACCCATTGAGTCGCCGAGAAAAACATTATCTAATTCAGTTACCTCTCGAGCTTCGCTGCGACTCACTACACTCAGCCCTTGGGTTTGGCAAAGTTTTGCAACGGCGCGGAATCTTTCTGGATGACGTGGCACTAACACGAGCAACAACTCTGGGATTTTCGGTAAGCACTTTTTAAAGGCAGCAAGGACTTTTTCTTCCTCCCCCTCTCTTGTGCTTGCCGCAATCAACACTGGCCTTGCACCTTCGATTAGCGCTGCTATTTGCTGATGCTGTTCCTGCCCATTATCGACTAAGTCTATTTCAAATTTGATGCTTCCGGTGACGGGGACTTTCGCCACGGGCACCCCTAAGCGCACAAAACGCTGTGCATCGTTCTGAGCTTGGGTAGCGATGCAGTCAATAGAGGCCAACATCGGGGCGGCCAGTTTGATGAATTTTTCATACCCTCGTGCCGACTTCTCCGAAAGCCTAGCGTTAGCGACCATCACCTTCGCACCTGATTTCTTCGAATAGTGCACGATATTTGGCCATAGCTCTGTTTCCATGATAAGCAACAGGCGAGGATTGAATCGACGCAGGAAGTTTTGCACGGCTATGGGGTGATCGTAGGGGGCGTACACATGACACACTTGTTCAGGAAACATTGCCTGCACACGCTCAGAACCGGTTGGCGTCATCGTTGTGACAACGATTGGAATCTCTGGGTGTTCCTGAAGTAATTTACGTATAAGCGGGGCTGCCGCAATAGACTCCCCTACCGAGACCGCATGCACCCATAGCCATTGCCCCTTTAGCGCTTTTTGCTCAGCACTTAGTTGAGCAAACCCAAAGCGCTCGGCCCAGCGCCGAGCATAGGCTGGCGCTTTGAGCGAGCGCCAAAGCAGGCGCACGATAATAAGCGGAAGAATGAGTGTAAAAAGAAGGTTGTAGGTGAGTCTATTCAAAACGCTTTGTCTGCTCCATTGCGGTTGCATGCTACCATTGGCGCCAATCTTAGAGTGTAGCGTCAGTGATGGCGCACTGTAGCAAATTTTCGCAAGTGAGTATGTATGACCCAAGAACTACACACCGACATTGTCATTTTGGGCGGTGGAATTGCCGGACTCTGGCTCCTGAACCGATTGCGCCAACAAGGTTTAGGCGCGGTATTGCTTGAGTGTGACGCCTTAGGTGGTGGCCAGACCCTTGCCTCGCAAGGCATCATTCATGGGGGGCTGAAGTACGCGTTGAGCGGAGTCCTTAGCCCTGCTAGCAGTGCTATTGCAGCCATGCCAGAGCGCTGGCGCAAATGCTTAGCGGGCGAAGGCGATATCGACTTGCGCCAAACACAGGTCTTAGCCCCACATTACTACATGTGGTCCAGCGGCGGTTACCGCTCACGCTTAAAGACTTTTCTTGGCAGCAAGGCTCTGCGCGGCCGCATCGATGCTCTCAATGCTTCGTCTTACCCTGAATTCCTACGCAACAAGTCCCTCTCCGGCACTCTGTATAAACTCACCGACTTCGTTGTGGACACTCCATCGCTAGTGAGCAATTTATCGACCCCCCACGCCGACCGCATTTTCCGCGTGCCTAAAGAGCAATTGTCTCTGATCAGTGCGCATAAAGGCCGCATCGATCGCCTCGAATTGAATACAAATGAGGGGACGATTTTACTTTCGGCACAACGCTATATACTCGCGGCAGGCGAAGGCAATGGCGACTTGCTCAGTCAAATTGGCATCGAACAACCCGCCATGCAAGTGCGCCCCTTGCACATGCTAGCGCTGCGTAACGAACACCCTCACCCGGCATACGTCCATTGCATAGGAGACAGTTTCGGCATGACTCCCCGCATGACCATTACCTCTCATCCCTGCAAGGATGGTGCTTGGGTTTGGTATATAGGTGGCGAAATTGCCGAAACTGGCGTCGATAGAAGTGCCGACCAACAGATTGCCGAAGGTCACAAACAACTACGTGAAGTGTTCCCTTGGGTCGACTATGATCGCGCCCAATGGGCAAGCTTCTTCATCAATAGAGCTGAGCCCAAACTCGCCAACTTGCAGAGACCCGACACCGCCTATTTACATGCAGCAGAGAACGTCTTGCTTACCTGGCCCACTAAATTGACGCTCACTCCTGAGCTAGGCGACAGTGTCGTAAAGACTTTGCAGCAGCAAGCCGTTACTGCCAATAGCGCTGCAAACGATAGCGCTACCCCCGCCGAATTGGGCAAGTATTTTACTAGCGCAAACATTGCCCTGCCACGCTGGGAGGACCTCTTAGCATGAGCCTCTTACCACTTCGCCGTCTCGGACAAACCGACCTAGAGGTTTCATGCCTAGGCCTTGGCACTGTCAAAATTGGCCGCAATCAAGGCGTTAAATACCCTTCTGGCTTTCAACTCCCCGATGATCAAAACGTTCGAAGTATTCTGGATATTTGTCGCGAAGCTGGCATGAATCTGATCGACACCGCGCCAGCCTATGGACACAGTGAAGAGCGTTTAGGCAAATTGCTGAAAGGGCGTGACCAGTGGAAAATTTGCACGAAAGTGGGCGAAGAGTTTGAAGATGGTGAATCTCATTTTGATTTTAGTGCCGCTCATACTCGCTTCAGTGTCGAGCGCAGCCTACGTCGGCTGAACACCGACTACCTCGATATCGTGCTAGTGCATTCCAATGGCAACGATAGCGAAATTATTGAACAAAGCGATTGTTTTGCTACCTTAGAGAAACTGCGAGAAGAAGGGTATATTCGCGCGTTTGGCATGTCTACAAAAACACTAGAGGGAGGCTTGCTCGCCCTCGAACGTGCCGACATGGTAATGGTCACTTACAACCCCAAAGTGCCGGATGAGAAGCTAGTCATCGATACGGCCCTCCAACAGAACAAGGGAGTGCTAATTAAAAAGGCGCTCAATAGTGGACACCTGACAAATGCAAAGATCGATGTAAGCCCTGTCCGTGCCAGCATGGATTTCATTTATGCCCACCCTGGAGTTGGCTCGATAATCATTGGCAGCATTACGCCGGCACACTTACGCCAGAATATTGCTCATGCTATTGCCGCAACCGCCGCTTATTGAAGTAGCGACACGCAAAACTCGCACACAGCAAAATTATTACGCGGGTCTTTGATGTTTAGAAATCGGCTTGCCTGATGTAAGGTATCTTGCAATACGCGAACATTTGAATTATCGGACAGCACTCGCTCCATTGGCCCCATCATTGATGCGCCTAGTGTTTTTAAACTCGCTTGCAAGGAAAAATTATCAATCATCTCTTGTGCAAATTGCTCGCCAGGACTGAGCGGCTCCTCAATATAGCGCCACGTGTAATTATCTATTTCTGCTAAACGCGCGGCTGCAAGAATTGCATCATCAAGATCTCCTAAGTTATCGACAAGCCCAAAAGCCATCGCCTGTGTGCCAGTCCAAACCTGCCCTTGCGCTACAGCATCCACGGCATCAACCTGCAAGTTTCGGCCATCAGCAACCAATTGCAAAAAATTGCGATACTGTTGTTCGATACTCGCTTGCAATACTGTGGCTAATTCACTATTCATACCCGAGAGAACGTCGGCGCGACTATAGGGCGTAGTGCCCACACCGTCGGCATAAACCCCTATCTTTTCCATAGTATTTTCAAAAGTGGGGATCATACTGAAAATGCCAATCGAACCGGTAATAGTTGTCGGAGACGCCCAGATCTCATCTGCGGTTGCAGAGATCCAGTAACCTCCCGAGGCAGCCATTCCGCCCATAGAAACCACTACCGGCTTGCCTGCTCTTTGCAGTTCTACTAATTCTTGCCTAATAAGCTCTGATGCAAAGGCCGAGCCACCAGGGGAGTCAACGCGCAGTACTACGGCCTTAATAGAAGAATCATTGCGTGCTTGCGCGATCAACCGATTAAGCGAGTCCGACCCAACTGCGCCGCGCGCTTGTTCACCCATATTGATGGCGCCTTGCGCGACGATAACGCCGATCTCTGTTTGACTTGGCAAGTTGATAGCAACGCTTGCTGCAAGATATTGTTCGTAGGCAATACTGCGCGACGAGGCCTTCGCACCGCCTCCAATACTGCTCAGGCGCAACTCTAATTGCGTTGGCGTGACGAGCTCATCAATCAACCGTTGCTCTACAGCTACGCGCGATGTATCTCCATTGGCGGCCACCAACAACTGTGCATAGTTTTGTGCATATTCTTGTATTTGCTCAACGGCGAGCCCGCGATTACGCGCAATCTGATTTGTGTAACGCTGCCACAACTCGTCGATGAGTTGCTGATTATTCTGTCGCGACTCCTCCGACATTGCATTGAGCATAAAAGGTTCGACAGCTGCCTTATGCGTGCCCACTCTGAAAATGTGCATCGTGACGCCTAAGTTCTCTAGCAACTCCGAAAAGAAGAGCTGACTGCCCCCAAAACCTGGCAGCATAAGCTGACCCATCGGGTGCATATAGATGGAGTCAGCGTAGGAGGCAAGATAGTATTGAGCCTGCGTGAAGAACTGGCCATGGGCGACTAAGGCTTTACCACTGGATTTATAATCGTCTAGGGCACGTCCGATACGCTCCATGTTTGCCGAACTTATCGACGTTAGCTCTTCTAGCTCCAGCACCACACCCTGTACTCTTTCATCTTCAGCAGCGTACATCAAGGTATCGAGAACATCTCGAATTGGAGTGTCTACAAACTCATCATTAGCAAGCAAAAGATCGCTAACAGAAAGGACATTACTTTGCTCTACAATCGCACCCTTTGGCGCCAAGACCACTAGACTATTATCAGGGACTTGAATCTGCGCTGGGCTACGCATTAGCAAGCTTAGCAGCAAGATCACTACCAATAAGAAAATTATACGACCAAGGAACACCCTGACCATGTCTATGCTACGACCAATGAAATGAAAAATTTGACCTATAACCGAACGCTCAGACATAAATTACCTAGACCTTAATTAAAGTAGTGTCCACATCATTCCAAGTAAAGCACATGTACCTAACATTGCCAGCATATTGACTCGCATAACAAATAAAAGACCAAAAGCGACGGCGCTTAGAAGTACATTAGGCCAATTGATGCTACTTAACACTGGCCACTGCATGTTCACAACGTTGTTTTGCAACAGCGTCGTTTCAGCAAAGAGAAAATTGAGCGCAAACCACAATGCTAAATTTGCGATTACACCAACCACTACGGCGGTAATGCCTGCTAATGCCTCAGCTAAGGCTTTATGTTGACGCAATCTTTCAACATAGGGTGCCCCCGCAAAGATCCACAGAAAGCAGGGCAGAAACGTCACCCATGTCGTCAGCGCTGCCCCGGCACTTGCGAGCAGTAGCGATGACTCAACACCAGCACCACGCCAAGCACCCATGAAACCTACAAACTGAGTGACTAGTATCAGCGGGCCTGGTGTTGTCTCTGCCAAGCCTAAGCCGTCTAACATTTCCCCAGGTGCCAACCAATGGTATTGCTCTACAGCCTGTTGCGCGACATAGGACAGCACCGCATACGCCCCACCAAAACTGACAACGGCCATGCGGGAGAAAAAGTCACCAATCAGCGTGAAGGGGCTGGCGCTGCCCAGTAGAAGATGCAATGCCGCGATAGTTACTATCCACAAAGCAAGACAAACTAGCGCAGCGGTTCTAGTGCCAGCATAGTCAGTTGAGGTGAGAAATTGCTGCAGCTCCTCGGCCTTCTTTTCTGCACTTGGGGGGCGACGGCGAGCTGCGACAAACGCAATGATTGCAGCACTTAGAACAACGAGCGGAAACGGAATGGCAAATACGAAGAGCGCCAAAAAACCTGCAACTGCAAGCCCTATGTTTAAGACACTCTTAAGAGCGCGACCTGCAATGCGGATCAAAGCCTGACAAACGATCGCCAATACCGCAGCCTTCATGCCAAAGAAAATACCGGCCACTACGCTGAGGTCTGCAAACAAAACATATAGCCAGGACAATGCCAGAATCGCAAATGCACCTGGCAAAATGAACAATATCCCAGCGACGAGCCCACCTCGCACACCATGCAATAACCAACCAATATAGGTGGCAAGTTGTTGCGCTTCTGGCCCCGGAAGCAACATGCAGTAATTCAATGCATGCAGGAAACGGGCTTCATCTAACCAACGCTTTTCTTCAACGATAACCCTGTGCATTAGCGCGATCTGCCCTGCCGGCCCACCGAAGCTTAATATACCGATGCGCCACCATATGGCGATTGCTTCACGCAGGCTGACCGAATTCACCTAAACGCTTAACCCTTCAGCTTTTCAACAATTGCCGAAGTTGAGCAATTGTCGAGAAAAGCCAATACTTCGACGCTACCACCATAAGCTAGGACAAACTCACCACCGACGACTTGGTCTATGCTGTAGTCGCCACCTTTGGCGAGCACGTCTGGCTTGATGATTTCCAGCAAGGCCTCAGGCGTATCTTCGGAGAATGACACCACCCAGTCGACTGCCTCTAGGCCTGCTAACACAGCCATGCGTCGCTCCACTGGATTGATTGGCCGCCCTGAACCTTTTAAACGCTTAACAGAGGCGTCGTCGTTGATCGCGACGATAAGTCGTTGACCTAGTTTTCGCGCCTGCGCCAAATACCCTACATGGCCTGCATGAATGATATCGAAACAGCCGTTAGTAAAGACGACTTTCTCTCCCTGCGCCTTGGCATCCTCAACCGCTAGCGCTAGTTGCTCCGCCGTCATGACACCGCGACCAGTGCCTTCTTCACGCGCTATCGCGCGGCGCAGTTCGGGACCGCTAATTGCCGCCGTACCAAGCTTGCCTACCGCAAGCCCGGCCGCGAGATTAGCCAGGGCCGTCGCATCGTCGAAACTGCTACCTGCGGCTAAGCAAGCTGCCAATACAGCTACCACTGTGTCGCCCGCACCCGTTACATCAAACACCTCTTGTGCGCGTGTAGGCATGTGCAACTCTGGCATATCGGGGCGCAGCAGGGTCATGCCACTCTCGCCACGGGTAATGAGAAGCGCCTGCAAATCTAGCTCTTCCAATAGCTGCAAGCCACGCGCTGCCAAAATCTCTTCATTGGCACATTTGCCGACTATTGCTTCAAATTCGTTCAAATTAGGGGTGATCACGGTGGCTCCGCGATATTTTGAGAAGTCATCCCCTTTTGGGTCAACCACTACGGGAATGCCTCGTTGTTTTGCCGCTTTAATCAAACCTTGCGTATCGGCCAGAGCACCCTTGCTGTAATCAGACAGCACTAGTACTTGTGCATTGCCAAGCTGGTTTAGCGCGTGAGCTTGGAATGCTGCGATAGTTTCTGCTGCAAACTCTTCTTCAAAGTCGACACGCAGCAATTGCTGGTGCTGGCTGATCACTCTCAGCTTAGTAATCGTAGGTGCATTTGTGCACTGGGCAAACTCGCAGTAAACCCCCGCCGCCTCTAATCGCGACTGCAATTCGCTACCGGCCTCATCTTGCCCGATAATGCCCGCTAGGGAGGCGGCAGCCCCAAGCGCAGCAATGTTCAAAGCCACGTTGCCCGCGCCGCCCGGGCGATCTTCGCTATTACCCACCCGCACCACAGGGACAGGGGCTTCAGGGGAAATACGCGTTGCTTTACCGTGCCAATAACGGTCCAGCATTACGTCTCCAGCTACCAAAATACGTGCCTGTTGAAAGGGAGGCATATCGAGCTTCATTGCTAATCCTAATGTCGTCAAAGAGGGCGGAATAATAGCACATGGCTTAGATGAAGTTGATTGAGAGCTTATAGGTGATTTAGGCTTGTCTTACTGCCACATACAGTTAATGTGTGTAAATGCTTAGCCCCTCAGACAAGAAGAGCAACAAATGGACCTAAAAGCGCTCGTTGAACGTCACGACACACCGGCAAGTAAAGCCTTCGATTTAGTCATTCAAGCACTAATTATCATCTCATTACTGTCATTTTCGTTCGAAACATTGCCAAACCTTGACCCTGAGATGTACCAATTACTGGGCTATATTGAAGCCGTGACCGTCATATTATTTACCATCGAGTACCTAATGCGCGTCTATGTAGCCGATCATCGCTTGACCTATATGTTTAGTTTTTATGGAATCGTCGACCTGCTCGCGATCCTACCGTTCTATCTCACGCTTGGCATCGATATGCGTTCACTGCGAACATTGCGACTTCTGCGTTTGTTCCGTTTATTTAAACTCGTGCGCTACAACAAAGCGATTGAGCGATTTGTGCGGGCGTTTTCGATTGCTCGCGAAGAGATCATCGTCTTCGTAATGGTCACCGTGATTCTGTTGTATTTGTGTGCGATTGGAATCTATTATTTCGAACACGACGCGCAACCCGAGCTTTTTGCTAGCATATTTCACAGTATGTGGTGGGCAGTCACCACGCTAACCACTGTAGGGTATGGCGATATGTACCCCATTACCGCTGGTGGGCGAATTTTTACTTTTTCGATCTTAATGCTGGGTCTTGGGATCGTGGCGATTCCCGCGGGTTTACTCGCCTCGGCTTTGAACAAAGTCAGGCGAGAAGATGACGAAGAAGTCGATGAGTGATTCGGCGAAGGTTTGCTACAATTGCTCTTTTTATTGCCTACTGTTGGAAGCCTGTGAGTAAGAAATCTGAAAAATCTGATAAGTTAAGCGACTTCCTCGGCCCTCGCTATTGGCCGACTTGGCTTGCCTTCGGCGTTATCTGGTTAGCGGCGCAACTACCCTTTTCCGCACAAATGGCGCTAGGTCGCGGCTTAGGTATCATCAGTTTTCGTTTTGCTAGAGAGCGACGGCGCATTTGTGAGGTCAACATCGCCCTCTGTTTTCCCGAACTCAACGAGCAAGAACAAGCCCATTTGGTTAGAGAGACGTTTATTTCCAATGGCATAGGCGTGATGGAAGTCGGCCTTGCCTGGTGTCGCTCTCCTAAGTCTTTTCAACACCGTGTCCAAGTCAGTGGCTTAGAGTCTCTGCAGAATGCCTCTGCCCAAGGCAAGGGTGTCCTTTTGGTTTGTGCGCACTTCACCACTCTCGAATTTGCAGGCAGCTTACTCAGCCTTTTCCATCCTATGGACGTCACCTATAGGCCGCATAAAAACCCTCTATTTGAGACTTTAATGTTTCGCTCGCGACAACGCTTATATGGTGCGGTGATCGAGCGTGGAGATGTTCGTCAAGCTCTACGAAGCCTCAAACAAGGTCATACAGTCTGGTATGCACCAGATCAAGACTATGGTCGCAGACACTCCGTGTTTGTAAAGTTCTTTGGTGTTGAAGCCGCAACGATCACCGCCACAAGCCGCTTCGCTTCATTCAATGAATCTGCGGTAGTATTCTTCAGCCATTATCGCAATGCAGATAACTCCGGTTATCACCTGCACTTTAGCGAACCATTGGCTAAATACCCCTGCGGTGATGAAGAGCAAGACGCACAAAGAATTAACGACATTATCGAAACAGCAATACGTCAACACCCCGAACAGTATCTATGGTTACATAAGCGCTTTAAAACTCAGGCACAGGGCTTGAGCCCTTATAGGAGTCAATAGTTGTGCGTAATGGATCGAGAGTGTAGATGACTACTAACTGGCGCAACCTCGACATCAGAGTACTCGCAATTCTCGTCAGTTGCGCGCTCTCTGTGTGGCATGTTTTCGCCAACCCAATTCCCAATGCCGATGCCTTCAGCTATGTGCGTACCGCCAGCGTTTATCTCGAATCTGGCGTCGCGGCAGCATTCTCATGGTATCCATCTGCCACCTACCCTGTGCTCATGGGAATCGTGCATCAGGTCACTGGCATAGATCTATTTACCGCCGGCCAGCTTATCAATGGCATTTTTTATGCCGTAATTGTCTACGCATTTATTTCTATACCGTTAGAGTTTCGCAACACCCAGCGTATTGCACTGATTGCAGCTGCGTTCATTCTTATCTTCCCAACACTGAATGAGTATCGATACTATCTAATTCGCGACATTGGCTTTTTAGCCATGATGCTTTTGGCCGCATTGCAGCTCACACGCTACGCAAAGCTCGGAAAAAATAGCCACGGCATCACTTTTATCCTCTTCGTTTTTGTCGCCGCATTGTTCCGCTCTGAAGCGCTAGTGTACTTGCCATTAGCGCCCATTGCGCTGATTGGGCGCACGCAAAATCCTTGGCACTTATTTTTAAGGCTCGAATTGTATTTGCTAGGCCTTGGCGCATGCGCACTGCTGCTGCTCTTCATGCTCAATATTGATGTCGTCAATATTTTGCAACGAGTGCTAACAGTTTATTGGCCATTCTTACGCGATGCACTGGCTGCAATGAGCGACGGCGACTCGCCACTGAGCGTGGCCGTTTTCGGTGACTACGCTGCGAATTTTTCTGGCCAATATATTTGGCTCTTTATGCTCGCTGGCCTGAGCGCGGTGTTACTCGCGCAACTTCTCAATGGCCTTGGCGTCCCAGTTTTATTATTACTCTTATATGGCCTGACTAAACACAGGCAAGATTTTTTAAACAAAGATACACGCGTAATACTGAGTTTTTCCTTGGTTGCCTTCGCAATACTTTTAGCGTTTCTTGCATTGACACGCTTTATCTCTACACGTTATACGATGATGTTTAGTCTTTCTGTGCTAGCAGTTCTGCCACTTGTGCTAGATCAATTGCTAACACGTATTCAACAAATGCATCGGCGTACATTTGCCAATATTGCACTAATCTTTTTATTTGTGTTCTCAGCGATCGATGCCCATATTAGCTTCGGTGGGTCGCGCAACTCTCTGCAGAGTGCGCTCGACTGGGTGGCTACCAATACACAGGAAGGGGATGCGTTCTTTACTAACAGCCGATTTATTGCATACTACAGCGGCCGAGTGGAAGATTACGATGTTATCTCGCGCTATATTGAGGAAGATGCAATTCAGAATGCTCAATACGGCACGATCTTCGTGCTCATGACGAGCAGCAGCAATGACAAACACATCGAAACAAGTGTGGAGTTCCAACAAATTGAAGCACTTGCAGCCTTTCCTAATGCACAAGAGCCTGAAGTGCTTATCTATCGTCGGCTTGGAAATTAGTTTTCCCAGTTAGGTTCTGGCCGCTTCGTCACTAGCACATCTTGCATAATCATATATTCTAAGTCTGAGCCAAAGAATAAATTCAGTGCATCCTCTGGAGAACAGACCATCGCCTCTCCAGGCCGATTCAATGATGAGTTCAACACGATGCCGTGGCCATTGAGCACTTCCAATTCTTTAAGCAAACGGTAGAA
The DNA here is from genome assembly GCA_947259995.1 of uncultured Pseudomonadales bacterium. Lineage (GTDB taxonomy): Bacteria > Pseudomonadota > Gammaproteobacteria > Pseudomonadales > Pseudohongiellaceae > UBA5078. The sequence goes on from CAMYOK010000002.1 coordinate 1,010,203, forward strand.
GCGCGGATTTGCCACTCGTCGAACGACATGCGCACGCGATGTCCCATCTTGATACACAAGCCCTGGCAATTTGTCGCGCCATGCCTCGGAGATATCAAAGGTCATCGTCATATAATCAGCGGGGTGTTTCGATGTTAAAACTTCATCAGCCATTGTATCGAGCATGCTAGGCGAGAAAGAGCGCCACCCTTCGCGGAATTTTATTTTCTTATTGACCGACTCGACACATTGTTCAGACATTGGATTAGCTAGGATACAACGATTGCCCAGTGAACGTGAGCCGAACTCCATTCGGCTTTGAAACCATCCAACAAGATTTCCTTCGCTGATGAGCTCAGCCGCTTTGCGAGTGGGGTTTGGCAGCACCTCAAATATAGGCTTCTCACGATGACTCTCGCAGGCCTTTACACAGCGATCTGTCGTATAGCGCGGACCTAAGAATGCATTCTTATGGGGCTCGACTTTAATGTTAGCGTTCGCAATTGAGTTCGCCGCCGCACCGATCGCCGTGCCGGCATCCCCAGCGGAGGGAGGAACAAAAAGCTCCTTCACCAAAGGTATAGCCGCCAGTCGTTGATTGAGTTTAACGTTCAATGCCCCCGTACCACCGAACACGAGCTTACCCGACTCTTTCAGCACATCACCTAGGTAGTAAGAAATCAACGACACTGCTGCATCTTCGAATAGTTTTTGAATGCTCGCCGCATAATGAACATAGGGATCTTGAAATAGCTCACCTGCGCGTCTTGGCCCTAAGAGTTCTACTAGCTTAGCACTAAAGAAATGCCCGCGTGATTTATCCTTAAAACGGCGCAAACCAACAGTGCCTATCAGCTTGGTATTAACCTTAAAATTCTTTCCATCATACTGAGCAAGCGCAGATAAGTCGTACTTATCCGGATCTCCATAGGTGGCCATACCCATGACCTTAGAATCGCCGTCTAGCATGTCGAACCCTAGGTAATCGGTGATTGCCCCGAACATTCCTGCCAAGGAATCCGGATCATAAAATTCTTTGATCTTATGTATCTTGCCGTTCTCACCATAACCAAGAAACATCGACGCATATTCACCTTTCATGTCGATGGTTAAGATGGCCGTTTTGTCTTTAAAGCCACTCATATAGTAGGCGCTACTTGCGTGCGCCACCTGATTCTGCACCGGCACAAATTGTACTTTGTGCCAAGGTATTTTCAGGTCATCTAAGAGTTTTTTAACTTCAGACAAATAACGGCGATAACGACGATTACCGTTGAAGATGGCATCGACGCTACGTTCCGGCGCATACCAGTGACGCTTGGCATAATGCCATCGGGCAGGGCTAAGTAACGAGATCGGCGCATATGAGACTGCGACGCAATTGATATCGCGGGGCTTTATCTTGGCCGAACGAATACAGAATTTTGCCGCCTCGCGCGGCATGCAACCCTTGGCGTGCTTACGCCTGACTAATCGCTCCTCTTCTACAGCAGCAACTAGCTCGCCATCGATGAATAGTGCGGCGGCGGCATCGTGCCCAAGTGCACCGGAAAGCCCCAGTGTGATTAGTGACATTATGACCCTTTCGTGAAATAGTCGGTGTCTTCCCGCAAGCGCTGCAACATTTGCTGTACTAGCTGTGCAAGCTCGGGGGAATCGTCCCAGTTTTTGGCGAATCGTTGTAAATCTTTCTGCCTTGCAGTCTCAAAACGTCGTTGATCCGGCTCTTGATACATGCCATCAAGATCCAGCACCGAAATGCCCTTATCATTGATATGAAAATTCGTCGCTTTCATATCGCCATGGACTATTGAGTAATCACGCATAGCGGTGAATAGCGCCTTGAATTGCTCCAAAGCGCAGATCAAAGCCGGCGAGTTTATAGGCTCTTTTTTGAGGAAATGCAAGGCATCCTCCCCCGGCACGTACTCACATAAAAAATAGGCCTCTCGACGCAAAGAGCCGAAGCGCCATTCCATCATCAATAACGGTTTTGCTGTGGCAATGCCCAACATTTGCAGTATATGAGCATTGCGCCAACACACCCAGGCACGGCTTGGTCTGAATTGCCGACGAATGCGGTGCCACAGGCTTTTAATATTATAACGCTTCAGCACGTATTGAGTTCCAGCAATATTGACAAGGGCTACAGTCGCACTGCGACCATTCTTTATAATACTTCCTTGTTCAATGAATAGGTCTGGATTTGCTAAAAACGCTTGTAATGATTCTGACTCAAGTGAGCGCTCATAAACTATATAATGGTTCCAGTCGCGCTTAAATGCATTCGCACTGGTTTCTCGATACAGCTTTTTGAGAACAATCTTCAGGCGTTGCGCTCGCTTCTTGCGTAGCAGTGCGTAGAACACTGCCGTGTCACTGCTCCAATCGACAACTGGCCGGTGTTTTTTGTATTCCTCATAAAGCGTAGAAACTAGAGCATCATTACTGACCGGAAACTGCGCTAGGAACAATGCTAAGTTGCGCATTGAGTTAACGCTATCGATCCCAACCGAATGTTGTTCTAATTCTCCAGCATCAAGTAAATAGATCTCATCCTCTTTGAGCAAGAAATTATTTAAATGGATATCTTTCTGCAAAAAGCCCAGTGAATGGCAATGTGCGATTAGTCCGATCACTCGCTCGAGTATTGATTCCGTCTCGATAACACTTGCTCTGGCACAACGAGCTCCAAGGCTCTCACTGCTATCCAGATACTCCAGTAATAGCAATCCACACGCCTTATCAATTGTTTCACCTTGAGCAAGTAAATCGGCAGTTTGCACTCCCGACTTCATCAAAGCTTTAATGCCCTGCTCTTCTCGAGTTAAGTGTTGGCTCCATTTGCCGCGCGCGAAAAACAGTTTTGCGACAACGAGCTTCCCTTGCCATCTTGCTAGGCACACGAGACGCTTGCGTGGCAGCACTCGAAAAATTTCTAACATCTCCAAGCGCGACGTGACACCATCGATAGTACATTGTATCGATGCCGGTAGTTGCAATGCTCTTCCGCTTGCTATCAGCGTTTGTGTGTCAATCGGATTCATAGCTGCCATTAAGAGTGACTGTGTTTTTTATCCATCTTCATTGCTCTGTCATACACTTGTCGCCAAAACATGCCATCCTCAGTAAACGCTTTACGAAGTGACTTGCCAGAATAAGCTCTTACAAAACGCAAAAAATCCCTTTGACTCAATCCAATATGCAGTGCCGAAAAATAGAGTCCCGCGACATCTTTGACTACCCAGCGCTGCGAAAGTGAGCGTCGATTAAGTGCACGATGTAAATCAATCAGGGAAAGCTCCGGTTGTACCTGCGTCCCATCGATAAAGTCTTGTGCGTTGTGCAGCAAAAAATGGCAGATATAGAAGTCACGGTGACACACTCCACAGCCATGCATTTTTTTGGCGATCCTCGCCAATGCATCAATCAACTTTTGTTTAACGCGTTTTGACGGTGCGTTTTTGGGCCAGTCCGCGCAGAGATCCTCTAGACTAATAGTGTCTTCAAGCGCTTCAGTAAGAATAAAGGATTCACGCCGTGCAGGGTTCCAACCTCGCGTGGCAAAACCGACCGTCGTCATGGTCTTAATGCCACACTCATTAAGCTTTGCCACGGCACACCATTCATTGGCGGCACCCAATATCGGTAGCTTCCCGACTAGCAAATTTTTGAAAATCTCGCCCCAGCCTACGCCCTGATGAATTTTCGCAAAATATCTTCTGCCTTCAAATTGGAAACGCAAAGTGCGACGCCCAGAAACTTCTCGGTAGATATCACCTTCTAAGGCATTGACTTGGGCGAACGGATCTTTGCCCTGCCAAGCTTTGGCAAAATCATCTCTTAAATTCAATATCATTTTTCACTTACCTTACTACTGCGCCGCTGCGTAAACCCTTCAATCATCGTCGCGACTGTCTCGGGCATACTATAAAGATCTTCGGCTTGACCGTAGGCAATGCCGTTGGCGCTCCAAGTCGGGCGGCGGTCGCCACTCAACATAAATTTTAATTGGCTATTGAGCTCGTGTTGAGCAAAGGGGGAAGCGCACACAATGCCGGCCTTTGCTTTCTCAATATGAAATGCATAACCACAAGTATCCGTGGTCAAAACTGGGAGCCCCGCAATCGTGGCCTCCAGTAAAACATAACCTGCACTTTCACTATAGGCTGGATGCAGGAGCAAGTCGGCACCCAAGAGGAACCTTGGCACGTCATCACGGCCACCAAGAAAGTCCACTTGCTTGCTGACCCCTAGTTTTTTGGCTAGACGCCTAAAACGCAGCTCTTTATCTTGGCCGACGATAAAGTAGCGGACCTTTTCTCGCATCTGACTTGGTAGAGAGGCAATCGCTCGCAAGGAGCGATCTATTCCTTTGACGACAAACCCAGAACCGATGCTCACTATCAACCACTGCTCATCAGTAATTCGAAACTCCTGGCGAAACTTCGCTCTAATCTCAGCGGCGTTTGCTGGCGGCAATCTATCTTTATCGATGCCTGGCGGGATATCGTGTAGGCGCTTGTGGCTTTGCTTATAGTGCTTCTCAAACTGTGTTCTTTGCAGCGGCGACAGTAGCAGTGTTTCGGTTCTACTCTGCCCTCCAAAAACAGCGGCTTCGTAGTTCATGAAATGGCTGTATCGCGGCATAAAGCGATAATAGAATCCACGTTGGGTTTGCGCTCTTTCGGCGAAACAAGGGTCTGCCGCAAAGTAGACGTCTAAACCTGGCATCTTATTGAAACCAATCACTGTATCGATGTCTCTGGCCGCGATGAGCTTGTCGACCTTGCCGGAGAAATCTTGGTACAAGCCGTGCCGACTCCAGGCTTTTGCCCCAACCTTAACGACTTCGAATTGCTCCGGCACTTCTCCCTGCCATTTCATTGTGTATACAATAATTTTGTGACCGCGTTGCGCACATGCCATAGCCACTCTCAGGAAGTCTCGTTGTTGACCTCCATAGGGGAAATAACTATAGATGAGGAATGCTAGAGTCATTGCGCTACAACACCTTCTACTGTTTGCGAGATGAGTTGCTCTAATGTACTCAGCACCTGCTGCGGTGGATGGCTAGAAAAGCACGGCGGCGTCACTGCACTGACTTCTCCGTTAAATTCGTGTTCGACACTCTCACCTTGATAGTGACAGGTCTTACTCATACACGGAGCGCAGGAAAAATTTGCCGACAACTGCACCTGCTTATGCCCAAACGTTCCGGACAGGCCAGGATTTGTTGGCCCGTAAAGCGAGACTGTGGGTGTCGCTAATGCAGCAGCTAAATGGCCAAGCCCTGTATCGACCGCAACCACACCATCGGCCTGTGCTATTTGTCTTGCCATCTCGGTTAATGATTGACGCTCTAAGACACTCACGGCAGGAATCCCCTTTGCTATGGCATGTGCGCGCTCACGCTCTGTATCATTTCCCCACGGCAATCTAATGCTATAGCCTCTAGCGGCTGCTAATATCGCTAGCTCTCGCCAAAACTGCACTGGCCAATGCTTACTCTCCCACGTGGTCCCATGTAGAAAAATAAGCAGTCCACTTGGGGAGTGCTTTTCTTTTAAACCAATGCGCTTGAGATCGATTCCGTAGTCGATCGTGTCGAGCTCTTGCGCATCAAGCTCGTAATTCAAAGCGCGCGAGAATAATTCGCGCACCCTCTGCACAGCATGTTCGTCACGCGGAACCGAAAACATTTTGTTATAGAACAATGTGGCCATTGGTTCTTTGATGGTGCTGTCACTCAATCCAATAGTTAGGCCTTTCGACAGACGACTAATGATGCCACTCTTGATCAGGCCTTGTGCGTCGATGACTAAGTCGTAGTGTTCTTGCTTTAAGTCTGTTTTAAAATCTTTGAACTCACCGTTACGCAGCGTGCCAATGATGTTTTTCTTCCAACGTCGAAACGCCACGGGAATCACTCGTTCGACCGCGGGGTGCCATGAGGGAATTTCAACGAAGTTTTCTTCTACAACCCAGTCAAACTGAAGTCGTCTATTGGCTCTCTTCGCGTCTGTCACAGCGGGCAATGTATGAATGACATCCCCTAGCGAAGAGACCTTAACTATTAAGACTCGCAAAACGGTTGGCGCTCCCCTGCAGATCGCTCATCACTTTCAGGAGAGCTATCTTTAACTAATATGGCTTCGCTGCCCAAAGGTGCTATTTTCTCTAGTGCCTCTAACGCTAGAGCTGGAGACAGGTCAACAAGGCAACGTTTGTGGCCTAGCGGGCAAGTCCTCTTAAAGCACGGACGACAGTCGATATCGATGGAGAGCAATTGTACTTGATCTGCGAGCGGAGGAGTAAAATCAGCCGAAGTTGAGCCATACAAGGCCACAATTGGCTTGCCTAGGGCAGCGGCAACGTGCATCAGCCCTGAATCGTTGCTTACCACAGCGCTTGCCGCGGACATTAGGTCGATCGCTTGCGCCAGCGAGGTGCGGCCCGTCAGCGTTTTGCAGTGTTCACGCTGATCTGCGCCCAACAAACCTTGTATTTCAAGGGCTACAGCATTGTCTTTCGCTGAACCTAAGACCCATACCTGCCAACCTTGATTGATTTTCTCCGCACTTAAGCTTGCATAATGCGCCGCTGGCCATTGCTTCGCATCACCAAATTCCGCTCCTGGACAGATCACTAGGATGGGACGTCGATCATCTAAAGACATTGCGAGCATCGCCTGTGCCACACTCGCCTTCTCCGTGACTAAGGCGGGTTTCGCTAACACCTGTGGCAACGGCGCACCGTCAGGCCGCGCTAAGGCTACGAAGCGTTGTACCATCAATGGCAATGCATTGGGATCAAGGCGACGCATATCATTAAGAATCAGACCTCTCGCCTCCCCTCTCCAACCCGTGCGCTTTGGGATCTTGGCAAACAACGGCACGAGTGCCGATTTCAAGGAGTTAGGCAGCAGTATCACTTGGTCATAGCCCTTGCTCCGCAGGGCCCGCCCCAAACGATACCGACCGCGTAGGTTCAACTCACCATGGGCAAAGGGCAGGTCAATTGCCTCATTCACTTGTGGCATACGCTCTAACAATGGTCGACTCCATGCGGGGGCAAGTACATCGATGGATAGTGACTGCTCTAGGGCTTGCGCATCTTCTTGGAGTGTCAGGAATAGTGCCTGTGCCATCACCATATCGCCTACCCAAGACGGGCCGATGATTAATATTTTCTTGGCCTTCATGCGTTCATGTCCTTAAACAGTCTCTCCCAGATCTTCGTCACCTCACGCTGATCTTTGAGTAAGGCCTCTGGCAAGTCCCCAGTCTCAAGTTGAGCTAATGCAAACTGATGCAGGGCCGAACGTAAAGAAAGATAGGCTTGTGTGAGCAAGGCAAATTCACGCTCGTCGATCAGCTCACACTGCGTGGCGGCCTCCAGAATCCTTACATTGTCAGGGTGTGTTAATAGGCTTGGGTGGTCACAGCTATTGGCCAGCACTAAATACTGCACCATGAATTCGATATCAACGATGCCGCCCACAGAATGCTTGATGATGAAAGAAAGCTTCTGTCGCTCTGTCACTGAGCGCTTGCCAAATTCGTCGCGCATGCGTTTGCGCATCGACACCACATCTTTGGCTAAACTTTGTTTTTCTCTTGCGATCGCGAGTATATTGGCACGGAGTTTTGCAAATTTTTGATGTAGCGTGTTGCTCCCTGCAACAGCCCTTGCTCGCACTAACGCTTGATGCTCCCATGTCCACGCCTCTTGTCTCTCATAGTGGTCAAACGCCTCCAAAGAGCTCACTAACAAACCCGATTCCCCTGAGGGGCGCAAACGCATATCGACTTCATAGAGTTTTCCTGAAACGGTATAGGTACCCAGCATCATAATCACACGCTGCGCCAGTCGTGTATAAAACTCTCGGCTGTTAATAGAGCGCTGACCTTCGATTACCACCGTATCTTCGTCCATCGCGCCGGTGTGCAAGAACACGAGGTCAAGATCTGACGAGTAACTTAATTCGATGCCACCCAGTTTTCCAAAACCCAACACCACAAAGTCCATTTCACCATGCTGACCTTGCGAGTTCACCGGATAGCCGTATTTACGCACCAAGAAATCCCATGCCAAGGCCAATACTTGTTCTAACACAGCCTCGGCTGTGAACGTGAGGTAATCGCTGACCTTCATCACCGTTAAACGCCCAGTAATCTGCGCCGCGGCCACTTGCAGGGTGTGAGACAACTTGAAGTAACGCAAGGTTTCCATTTGCTCTTCGAAATTCTCTGGATCGATGCGCAACAACTGTTGTGCGAGTTCTTCTTGTAGGACGCTTTTAACCGGAGGCTCATCGATCCCATCCAAGAGTTCATCGAGTAGCACTGGATACTTACTGAGGTACTCAGTAACAAAAGGGCTTGCCGTGCAAAGCTGCACTACTTCGCGCAGTGCATGCCGATTCTCAAGCATTAGGACGAGGTATGCGGTGCGACGGCTGACCGCATCGATCAATGTCATAACTCGGCGGAACGCCAGGCTAGGCGTCGCAACTTTCGCAACGGCCTCCAGCAGCACCGGCATAAACCGATTGAAACGCAGCCGCCCCTCACCCTGTAATACTCTAAAAGTTCTGTCTTTACGGAAATCATCGATGAGTTTTGTGGTGTCCGCAGGGTCTTCAAAACCATTCTCGCTGAGAATTTCCTGTGCTGTACTTTCGCTCATTTCCTGACGCCAAAGTGAACTCCATTCCACCTCATCTTGCGAGTCGCTATCGTCTTGATCTTCATTCTCAGTTTTAATGACTTCTGAGAAATGCTCTCGCACTTGCTGCCGATGATGATCTAATTCCGCTAACAAGGCCTCCCAATTGCTAAACCCCATGGCTAACGCGACACGTTGGCGTTCCACCGGGTCTTTGACTAGCATTTGCGTTTGCTTGTTAGCGAGGCCTTGCAGCTTGTGCTCTAGACTACGCAGAAATGCATAGGCATTTGTGAGTTGCGAGACAGTTTGCGCGGGCAGGTAATCGTTCGCTTCGAGCTCTATCATTGCCTTGTACAATGAAGGTTCCTGAAGACGATTGTCTCGACCACCATGTACTAACTGCAATGCTTGTACAATAAACTCAACTTCTCTAATTCCGCCTTGCCCTAATTTGATATCTTCGCTCAAGCCTTTTCTGCGCACCTGTTTATTGATCTGCATCTTCATGCTGCGCAGCGCTTCGAACGCTGAGAAGTCTAGATAACGTCGATACACAAAGGGGCGTAGTTGTTCGAGCAGTTCGGCTCCTCTTTCTTGGTCCCCTGCCACAATTCGGCCTTTGATAAGCGCATATCGTTCCCAGTCCCTGCCTTGACTCTGGTAATAATTCTCCATGGCATCAAAACTACAGACCAATGCGCCCTCACTCCCATAGGGGCGTAAGCGCATGTCCACGCGAAACACAAACCCATCGCTGGTGACTGTATCGATTGCATCGATAAGACTTTGGCCTAGTCGGGTAAAAAATTGCTGATTGGTAATGGATTCCCCATTCGGGTTATCGGTGTCACCGCCTTCGGGAAAGGCAAACATTAAGTCGATATCCGATGATAGATTGAGCTCATACGCACCAAGCTTGCCCATCCCGATAATTACGAGATGCTGTTCTGTGCCTGTACGCTTGCCTATTGGCACTCCCCACTTCGCGGCGCATTGGGCATGCAAAACTTGCAAGGCTGTATCTAGCGCTGCATCGGCCAATGCAGAGATATCAGCACAGACTTCGGCCACATCAGCTTTCTGACAGACATCCCGCCATATGATTCGCAACATCTGCCTTTGTTGATAACGGCGTAGAATACTCTTTAATTCTGAATCGCGTTCTTTCTCGTCAATTTCATTAAGCGCTGCAATTTTTTCAGCCAGCTCTACAGAAAAATCTAACTTATTATCTCTATCCAGTTCACCCGAGCGCTTCAAGTCGACAACAAGGTTGGGATTGCGCACACAAAGCTCTGCCACAAAATCACTAGCGCTCCAAACGGCCCGAAGCTCCTTAGCGAATTCCTCGTCCTCTTTAACTAGGGTGCTAAGTCTATTTCTCTCAGGGATTTCCTTAGCAGTTTCGCTCTCGACTAGGCGTTGGCTGTAAAGTGAAAGTATTTTGGCTATTTCAGCGGGCAAAGTATCTGTATCTAACATGGTAGTCTCACAACTAATTTTGGGCGGCAATCGCTTAGCGTCTATTATTTTATTTGTTCAGGCGTGACGCGAAGCACTTCATGGACAGTCGTAGTGCCCGTAGCGACTTTAAGAGCGCCGCTTAAACGCAAACTGCGCATTCCTTCTTTGTAGGCTTCTTGTCGAAGCTTCGGCAAATCCGATTTATCATCAACGTATTGTTGTAAATTTTCGCTCAGTGGTAGGACTTCATAAATCCCTTGACGACCTTTGAATCCCGTTTCTCTACACTCAAGGCATCCAACACTTTCGGAGACTTTATTTGGCGCTCTTACTTTCCAAGGGCTGCTAAGAATCTTCCAATCGTCTTCGCTAATATCGGATTCCACTTTGCAATGAGGACAGAGCACTCGCACCAATCTTTGTGCGACAACTCCGATCACTGTTGCCTTTATTAAATAAGGGGCCACTCCTAATTCTAATAAACGAGTGATCGCAGATGGCGCATCATTGGTATGCAAGGTTGTGAACACCAAATGACCGGTGAGCGCAGCTTGCACTGCCATCTCTGCAGTATCAAGGTCTCTTACCTCGCCGATCATAATGATGTCTGGGTCTTGGCGAAGTAGTGCTTTTACACCAGTAGAAAAATCCAGGTCGATGTTCTCTTGAACTTGCATTTGATTGAAACGCGGCTCAACCATCTCGATAGGGTCCTCTATCGTGCAGACATTGACCTCGTCGGTCGCGAGCATTTTCAAAGTGGAGTAGAGGGTCGTGGTTTTGCCACTTCCTGTCGGCCCAGTAATAATAACGATGCCATGGTTGTGACCAATAATCTTTTTCCAACGCTCTAAGTCTTCGCCAAGCAATCCTAAAGATTCAAAAGGGCGCAGCAAGACTTCAGGGTCGAAGATTCGCATTACCAATTTTTCACCAAACGCCGTCGGCAATGTCGAAAGTCGCAATTCTATTTCTTCACCTGAAGGGCTCTTGGTTTTCAAGCGCCCATCTTGGGGACGTCGTTTCTCTGCAACATTCATTCTGCCGAGAATTTTAATTCGGCTGGTGACGGCATTCATGACCTGCATTGGCAATGCGTAAACCGTATACAACACTCCATCGATGCGGAATCGCACGTTGCCCTTTTCTCGTCTCGGCTCGATATGTATGTCACTGGCACGTTGATCAAAGGCATATTGCAGCAGCCAATCGACAATACTGACGATGTGCTGATCGTTGGCCTCCGGGTCCTTCATATTGCCCAGCTCTAGCATTTGCTCGAGATTGCTTAAGCCTGGCATCGAGCGCGTTGCCCCCTTACTTGCATGGCTTATCGAACTCGCTAAACTATAGAACTCTGTCGTAAGGCGCTTGATCTCTAATGGGTTGGCGACGACGCGTTTAATTTTCTTTTGCAAGACATGCTCGAGGTCAGCCTCCCACGAGTCAATATACGGCTCGGTGCTCGCAATCAAGACTTCTAAGGGGCGCACTTCGACCGCCAGAATATTGTGCCGCTGGGTAAATGCGTAGGACATCACCTGCGTGACTTGTGCTACATCGATTTTTAAAGGGTCTATGCGGTAGTAATCTTGCTTAGCTGTATCGGCAAGGAATTTACTAAGCACCTCTATGTCGAGAGTTCTGTGAGGAGGTGAGAGGTCAACGAGGTTTTGCTCTGCTATCCAGGCTAATAAGGGCTTTTTGAGCTCTTCCCGATCTCTGCGCCGAGATAGCAAGGCTTGCGCGTCCGACTCTTCGAGTCGACCTGCTTGCACGAGAGATTGCACGAAACTGCCCAGCTCTACTGGGTTTCCGCTTAGTCGGGCGTTATTATTTGGGGCTTTTGCCGTGCTCATTCTCTCTCTCCTGCTCACAGGCAAGTCGCTATCCTCTGAATGCCAACAAGTTTATACTGCGCGCCACTAAATACAACGACTTAGCAAGCCAATCGCTTAAGCCACTATTCTCTAACCGGACCTTTTATGCTGCTTTACAGACTATCCAATGTTTCCCTTGCCTATGGCGATAAGCCACTGCTCGACAAAGTCGATCTCACTATTCATAAAGGGGAGCGCATCGGGATACTCGGACAGAACGGTGCTGGTAAATCTACTTTTATGAAGCTGCTTTGCGGCCAAGCGACCCCTGATTCCGGTGACTTATGGCGTGCAGGCGACATCAGAGTGGCGTATCTCGACCAGACACTTCCCGAGCTTAGCGATGAGACAGTCTATGACTATGTTGCAGGTGGCCTAGAAGCGCTAGGGGAGCTCCTGCGACGTTATCACGCGATGACCCACAGTGAAAGCGAGATAGACTGGGCGGATCCACGCCAATTGGACGAGATGGGGCACCTTCAGAAACAGATTGAGGCGCGTGATGGCTGGGCGTTTCAACACCGCATCGACAGTGTCATCGATAGCCTGAAGCTGCCTCCCGAAGCCCTAATGCGCAATCTATCCGGCGGTAGCCGTCGCCGTGCAGCGTTAGGCCGTGCGTTGGTGAGTGAGCCTGACATGCTGCTTCTCGACGAACCTACCAACCATTTAGACATTCCTACCATCGAATGGCTGGAGAAGTTCCTAAACGCTTTTAATGGCGCCGTTTTGGTTATCAGTCACGATAGACAATTCTTGCAGAAAATCACCAACCGTATTATCGAAGTCGATCGCGGCAATTTGCGTTGCTGGGACTATGACTACGAGAGCTTCCTGGTGTTCAGAGAACAACAACTCGAAGCAGAAGAGAAATTTAATAGCGAATTCGACAAGCGACTCGCCGAAGAAGAGGTTTGGATACGGCAAGGAATCAAAGCCCGTCGTACGCGCAACGAAGGCCGCGTACGTGCCTTGAAGAAAATGCGCGAGGAGCGCCAGCAACGTAGAGAGCTCACCGGCAAGGCTCGCTTTGAGCTTGAAACCGCGAGCGCCTCAGGAAAAATCGTCATCGAAGCAAACCAGATTAATCACGCCTACGATGGCAATACCTTGATTCGTAATTTTTCAACCAAAATCATGCGCGGAGATCGCATTGGTTTCATAGGGGTCAATGGCAGCGGTAAGACAACTCTACTGCGCATCTTACTGGGCTCCGTGCAGCCCGATTCTGGCGACGTTAAGATTGGCACCAATCTTGAGCTACTCTACTTCGATCAGTTAAGAAATCAGTTAGACCTGAACAAGACGGTCATCGACAACCTTAGTGAAGGCAGAGACTTCATCGAGATCAATGGTAAACAGCGCCACGTGATCAGTTACCTTCAGGATTTTCTCTTTGCGCCAGCACGAGCACGGCAACCCGTGAAATCCCTTTCGGGCGGTGAGCAGAATCGTTTGATTCTCGCCCGACTCTTCAGCAAACCCGCCAATCTAATCGTTCTCGATGAGCCGACCAACGATCTGGACATGGAGACATTGGAGTTGCTCGAAGAAATCTTGCTGGAATTCTCTGGCACCATCCTACTGGTCAGCCACGATCGACGCTTCTTGGACAATGTTGTGACTAGCAGCATCGTTTTCGAAGGCAATGGCGTGGTGCAAGAATATGTGGGGGGATATCAAGACTGGGTAGCTCAAGGCGGCAAACTCATCTCGTTTGCCGACCAAGAGAAAGAAGAAAAGGCTAAAGCAAAAGCGGTAGAGAAAGCCCCTGCTAAAGAGGTCACCCCTGAGAAGAAGCCTGAGCCCAAACTATCCTATAAGGAACAGCGCGAGCTCGACCAATTGCTCAAGAAGATTGAGAAACTAGAGAATGATATTGCCGTAGATTCCGAGAAAATGGCGCAGGCAGATTTTTATCAGCAAGAGCAAGCGAGCATCGACAAAACCTTGGCAGAGCTTGCGAAAAAACAGAAATCCTTGGAAGCGCTTTTTGCGCGCTGGGAAGAATTGGCTGGCTAAATCACTGAACGATTTTTATCCACTCACCGGGTTCCGGTGTCCCTGTAGGGTAGTAACCGTTGATTAAGCGTAAAGTCTCTTCTGGGTAATTACCTACTGGACTAATTCGCGCCAACTCAGCGAACGTAAAGCCCTCAGCCACTTGTACGTAGTGCAGCCTACTTTCGTTCCCCGAGAAACGCTCATTTGCCTGAATCGCCCTAAAGGTGCGAATAGAGGCTAATATAAACTGATCAGATTGTTCTGCATCGACACTCGCGATATCGCCCGTAAAGATAAAGACACGAGGCCCCAAATAAATCACAGCGATGCGTTGATTCTGCCCATTTTGATTGACCGTGCCGGTATAGCCTTGCAGGCGGAACTGCTGAAGCGCTTCGGATTTTTGTAAATTGCTAATGCCAAGCTTATCTCGGATAAACAGACGGGGCTCTATGCTTTCTTGCATACGCTGCACTTCGACACGTAAGCGTGTTGCATCCTCAGGATTAATCGCCTCTACTGTCGTCGGCGTCTCATTCACAGTCCACCCGTTTGGAAACACCATAGTGTAACCAAGCAGTGTTTGATAATACCGGTTACGTGCCTGTGTTCCGGTGGTGGCCTGACTCTCACCCACCACCAAGCCTTCCATATGATCGCGGAATTTTTGATTATCGAGCAAAGTGGCTTGATTGGCAGGCAATGCCCCTACGCTAGCAATTGCTTGCTGCAACCGCGTATCGTTACGCGGGTGGGTGGCAAACAAACCGTGATAACTGGGTTGTTGATTGGCGACTTTAGTATTGAAGTCTTCTTGGTTTTTTAACACCGTGACTACATTGATCACTGCCTGTGGATCATAGCCCGCATTGAGAAGATACTCGGCACCTAATGTGTCAGCCTCTAATTCGTGCTCACGACCGAAGCCACTCAAACCTGCTTGTGCCCATAATGAGCCAACATCCATAATCTGCGAGCCGATATAACCACTACCGGTTGCAACGGCGGCAACAACGCCACCAACACCTGCAGCCACACGCGAAAAAGCGCCACGTGACTGTTGTTGTACCGCATGTCGCGCCGTGATATGCCCTATTTCGTGTCCAAGCACCGCCGCAAGTTCGGCTTCGGTATTAAGGTAGGCGAGCAATCCACGGTTGATATAAACGTAGCCGCCAGGAAGCGCGAAGGCATTGATTTCGGGGCTGTCTATGACGGTAAAAGTAAAATTCAGATCGGGTCGATGACTGACGGCGACGAGTCGCTGACCGACTTCATTGATGTAGGCATTGAGCTCTTCATCGCTAAGTAAGGCCATGCTCTGGAGAACTTTCTCGTGCTCCTCTGCGCCAATTTCCAGTTCGCGTTTCTCCGACATAGTCACGAGATTGCCCTGCCCTGTAGCAGGGTTGACGGCACAGGCGCTGAGCAGCATCGCGCAGCCCAAAAACCCTAACAGGAAGGCGCTGCGCCGAATGGCTATCAATGGAGATATAAAGTCTTTACTACTCATAGCACTTCCAAATCTAGTTAATCGCCATTAACGAATTGCTGTAATTGGCTAGCAAGGCTATTGCACGCATTAGCCTCTACTCGAGCAATCAAGGGAATGGGAACTACCACGGCAGGCACATAGGATTGCCCAGTGGCATCTGTACTAATTGTCCCCACATTGGCAAATGAGGAAACATCCCATACTCGAGCGTCAAAATTAGAATCATCTTCCCACGAGCCAAAGCCAAAGCAGCCACCGCCACCAGGGCCCACAGCACAGGAAATAGAACCTGCGCGATTCGTCGTTTCTGTTTGACCATCTAGCCAAATAATATAGCGAATACCGTATTCCGCAATTTTATCGGCGACGAGCTGCTCTTCCATAAGCGTTTGTAAATCCGAGGTACGTAAAGGGGCAGTGCGAGGTTCAAACCAAGGGAACATCGAGTCGATAAACTCTTTTTCTGGAATAACCCGAATGCCTCGGGCGCCACGTGCGACTCTATCGCCAACGCAGTCTACAAACTCTTCTCGGGTTTCGTAGCTACTACCCTGACGTCGCCCAAGAATCACTATGGATTCGTGCGATTCTATGCCCGTTTCACCCTGACGAAATTCATCAACCGTCGTCGTCGTGCACGCGGCAAGCACCACTCCTACAAACATTAACAAACCGGCTTGTAGGGCGCTTCTCGTTGTTCCTGTCACTGTTCTGTTTTCGGAACTCATAAATGCCTCGTGTGCTTAACTCCCCTTTTAGCCAAGGGGTATTGTTATTGCTGTGCGGCTAACCATTCGCGAACCTCTGGCACAGAGTCAAAACTTAACGCGAAACTTGAACCGAGGTCCCGCAGCGCGCCAACTGTCGCATCGTTAATGCCGGCGTCAGTTGAGCGTAATGTTGCCAACGGAGTCTTGCCATACGAAGTCATCACCCAGTCGGCAATATACTCACCATTTGGGCCCAACAAGCGCATATTATACTTAACCCACACCTCGTAGGAGTCCAGACGGGTCTTTTGCGGTAAAGCCAACTGAAATTCTTCAATACTTGGGGCAAAAACTGCATCGACCCTTGCGGAGGGTGCAGAATCGAGGTCGTTTAATACGACTACGTTCGCAAACATGGCTGGCAAAACCGTATCAAAAAGCTCTATATGAGTTTGACCGCTAGCGATTCGATATTCTTCTTTACCAGTCTCACTATATTCGACATAAGTAAAATTACGAAGTTCCTCGTCATAGTATACCCCGAGAGTTAGGGGCATCTGACCGACATTCGGGCTCGGATAACTACCTGACACCACAAGGGAGCTCGCGCCACAGGCACTTAATAGGGCGGCACCGCATAGCAATGCAAGGTTTTTAAGCATCTTCGGATATCCCACGTCAGTTCTCCAAAACTTTTCTGGTCGCTAGTTTCTACCCTTATACAATAACAATACACTGTTTTACTCGAAACTGTTTAGTCCAACAAACGTCCCACCATTGCGCTGTGTCAACTCTCGCATTAGGTTGGCAAATCGATAGGCCGATTGCCGATAACGTGGCTCCAAAGCAAAAATCACAGGAAAGCCTACGGCGTGTATTCTTACCATTGGGTTGCCATTGGCATCCTTCGCATTGAGACGGTCGATAGTGCGCAGCACTTGCGTGATAGAGCCGCCCGGCTGAAAGTCATCACCCATTACATAGATGCTGATTTTACGATCGGGAGCGTAATAGGTATTAATCGCCGCTGTGACCCCTTCTACAGGACTACTATTACTAAAAGGGCTCCAATTACGCAATGTGCTGATAATAGTATTACGTCTTGCGGGAGTGTCTGGGATCCATTGGCCACGGAATGAATCGAACATATAGTCCCCCATATCATTCATGATCTGTATCCCTTTTACATTGGGGTACACATCGAGGGTATCAACAATCACATCGATCAGGCGTGGCCAAGCATTCTGAAACATACTGCCCGAGGTATCGATTACAAAGATAATATACTCGCTATCCACTGGAATCCCGCCGACAAGATTGTTTTGGCGCTCAAAGTCCAAACCTAGCAGACGTTCCATCTCGTCTGTCAGGGACTGCTTGGCATCGGCGAGGTTTTGCGCCTCGATAATGCGCTCATCCGCAATGCTATTGGAGCTGTTAAAACGGCCCTGCACTGAAAAGAGTTCACGGCGCAAATTCGCTATCCGCTCTTCAAACGCCGATAGCTGCTCGCGCTTTGCGTTTAAGTCTTGATTGACGACCCGGGTTTCACCGCGAATTTCGAACAACTGCGCCTGTAACTCTGCAATCGGCGCCTCTTGCGGTGTCGTTGTGTCCTCTAGGGTCACAGGGGGTGAGCTCTCGGTGATCAACAACAGTAAAATCATCGCCCCAAAGCCACAAGAGATCACATCGAGAAATGCAACGCTTGAGGAGTCTGAGTCATTTCGTCGTTTACGCATTATGGCCAATCTCTTGCTGGGCTAAGGAATGAACCGCGTGTGATCTGAGCCAATTGCCAATAGGCTGCCGATGCACTTGGATCTCCCTCAAGCGGAAAAAGCACCACATTGACTGGCGTACGATTTGGAAGATATTCTACTGCGTCATCAAAGAGTTCAAGCCTTTTCGCGGGCGTGATCAATGTGTCATTGGAACTAACACTCGATAAGGTCGGCAGACCATCCGTTATTAAATAGATATTATCTGGAGGCGGCGAGAGCTGCGAGGCAGCCTTAAACACTTCCGCTAGGTTTGTCCCATTCTGCGGAATCATCGCCTTGACGCTTGCCAGCCCTTGATTCAATTGATCGCGATCGGCAACCTCTAACCATGTGCCCGAGGTGCCATCGATTGCGGCACTAACCTCGCTATTGAAGCCATAAATTTGATATTGGCTTGCCACGGGCAGTTGACTGCTTATCCACTCGACTGTGCGCACTGCTCGTTGCCACTTGCGCGCCGCTTGTTTGTTCTGATCAGACATATTGCGCGTTCGAATAATATTGACCAATGTTTCATCAAGCATGCTGGCAGAGGTGTCCACCAAGATCAGTACACGGTTCCCACCTAAAAACATACCGGTTAAGTACTGGCGATCGCCCTCGCCTACGAATGCGCGTGCGTCAGAGCCTGTCTGCTCAATCGCACTAGATTGTAAACGCAGCAAATCTTCTTCTAAGGACTGGATATCGGCGCGCAGCTGCTCCAGACTCTCATCGCTGGCCACCGTGGTATTTTCGAGTGCCGCGAGTTGCTGCAAGAAGTTATTAATCTCCTCTTGAATCTCTGTCGCCAGCCCCTGCGCCTCTACCACCTCTAAACTTATTTCGTCACGAGTATTGCGAATACGCATCAAATTGCTTTGACCATCAAATATTTCTTCCTCCAATAACCGTACTTCGGCTTGCAAGGTCGGGTCGGCCTGTTCGTTACGAACGGACACTTGATGGTCGAGAATCAAGAAAATCAGCACCACAGCACCAAAGCCACAAGACATTACATCGAGAAATGCCAGGCTCATCGGGTTAAATGCACTGCGGCGTTTTCTAGACATCTTGCTCCTGCACTGCAATGAGTTTCAGTGACTCACTAAGCGTGGAAAATTGCAGATCATCGCCTAAGGCTAGGGCTTGTGCTGAGGCGGCCGTTTTACCGTTGACTTGCAGTGCACCACTCTGGTGCGTCGCGAATTGACCATTTTCGAAACTGATTTGTGCCAATGCAACTACGTTGTCTGCTAGCTGGCTATGTGCGTCATCCACAATGCGTACACGCTCTTCAGGGCCCATCTGACGAACCAAGACTCCCGGGCGTAGTGGCACTGCAATATCGCCGTGCAGAAGATGGGTGGCACACAGGCGCTTGCCTACGGCGGGAGATTGTGACTCTGGCACTTTGTGCATGCTTTCTAGCTGGCTCACAAAGCGCACCGCATCGGCGCTACTGGCTAATACATCACTATAACGCAAACAGCTGCGAGCAACTGCGTCTTCGGGAAGCAGTTTCACTTCACGGCGGCTACCTTGATGCTCTGCCAAGACTTCTAACACTTGTGGCAACTGCCCTAGCCGGTCGGAAACAAACAACGGGCTTACGCCTGTGGCATCAAGGCTGGTTAATTGTTGCAATATTTTTTGATAGAAGCCGTTAAGGCGCGAGTACACGCTGCTTCTAGGCAAACTAATTTCGTGGACATTGTCCATATGTTGCAGCTTTATTTTGAGGCTGCTTTTTGCCTCCTCAGTTAACTGCCCGTTCTGGTCAAGACTATGTTCCTGCAGGTAACTAGGCAAACCTTCAAAAAGCATTTGTTCGGATGCAGCGTTGTGCTGGGGGTTGAAACGACACTGTTGGATGAAGGCAGTTGTAAACAGCTGCATCAAGTTCTCACTAATATTGTCCCAGCCTACACTCGGCACTAGGAGCACGCTCTCGCGTTGCCAATCCTTGCCGACCTTGCGTAGCTTTGACAGCACTACCTGATGCAGTTCTAGGTCTGCATGCAAAATGCATTCAGCATCGTGACGATCAATAGTCGCGGCCAAACCAGCGTCGACGATTCCAACCGCATTCATTGAACTTTGTTTTAACAAACCTAAAAGAATCGCCATTTGTTGCCGAGAAAAGCTACCGGACAAGGCAAGTAGCACGTCGCCCTCTATCTCTGTTTGCTGAGCAAGATGTTGCAAATGTGAAAATGCTAAGTCAGCGTTATGGCGAAAGTGCCCAACGGGCTTGGCGAAAGGATCGACACTTAATTTATGCCAGAACTGGTTATAACTATTAAGTGGGTTCAGGCGCGACTGTGAGCGTGCGCTGTCACCAAACTCGATTGCCTGCGGCGAAACAAGAGCATAGCCAGGACTACAATGTAAGACGCCTGAGTCATCGCTCAAACGCAAACCTTTGTCATTGAACTCGAGAACCCGCAGTGTCATTCCAAAGATTCCTTATCAGGCACCTGTAGATAACGTAACAAATGTTCGTCACAGTAAGTTTGGGTATCGTGCACAAGACGGTCTTGCAATAGTAATAATTGATGCAATAAAAACATCAGTAGAATGCTTGTCACCAACGCCACAAAAGTCGAGTTAAACGCAACACCCAGGCTCATCGTCACCCCTAAAATATCGCCACTAACAGCCTGGTGCGCCTGACTCAACGCAGAGCCAATACCACGAACCGTGCCAATAAAGCCAATGGAGGGAATTGCCCAAGCGATATAACGCACAATACTCAGTTCGCTATCGAGTCTATCTGACTCGTTATTACAGATATCCTTAATAGTATCGGAGGCATCTTGAATACTGCGGGTACTGCCAAATCGATGCAGACCGGCCAACAAGGCGCGTGGGAGTAAAAAATCTTTTTCTTTCTCGGCCAGCGCTTGCACCGGCCTGGCGAAATGTCTGGCATCATCGGGAAGAATGCTTATTCCTTCGGATACTTGCAGTAACTCTCTATCGAGCAACGCACGCTCTTGCATAGTACGGCGCGTTTTCATGCCAATAAGTGACAACGCCCATATCATCAAAATGATACAGGTCTCTTGCTCGATATCGCGCAAGATTATGTAAAGAGAACGTTCCGCCACATAACTTTCATCTGCCTCTTGCAAGAGAGATTGTTGCTCTTGAATATAATCTGCGTTGGGGCGGATCACTGCTACATAGATTGCATGAACCATTATCACCACAATGATCAAGGCAAAAATCTGGTAAATGACTTCGGAAAGATAATTCTGCTTCATGCATTGGCCCTTATGTAATTCGATTGTGATAGCACCGCAATGACCTGTTTAAATATCGACAGGAAACGAGGCGCCTAAGTCTTGCGAGAGTTGCTCTGTGGGAATAAACCGACTTTGCTCTTCTTCGTCTTCTACCTGTGCAATTTCAGGGGCGGCCTCGGTAGCTGCCTGCTCTTGCTCTGCCGCCTCTTCAGCTGCTACTGCATTCTCTGTGTCAACACTGCTCGGCTCTTGCACATCTGCGTCAGTACTTTGTGCAAATGCCAGCGGTGTGATCATCACTACCCACAGAAATCCCACTAGCAAGCACAGTTTCTTAGAAATACAATTTCTCATCACTTTACTCCTCAAGATAGCGCGCGATTCGAAAGCCTAGATCGTTTCTGGCGGTATCACCAAAATCTCGGAAAGAGAGCCTTAGCTCGGTAATGCCACTATGTGCCCAGCTGGAACCTTTGATCGTATGGTAAGCCCCCGAAGTTGGCCCCTGCGGGTCGACTTCAACAGAGCTTCCAAGCGAGAGCGTGGTGCCATAGTAATCGTGTACCCACTCCGAGACGTTGCCTGCCATGTCATACATACCATGACTATTGACTGGGAACTGCCCTACTGGGGCAGTGCCCAAGAAGGTGTCATCGTAACCAGAAATATAAGCACCCATAAAGCCGCGCACCGAGGTATCTGCAAAATTACCGGCACGTTCTGGCGGCGGCATCTGATCACCCCAAGGGTAGCGCAAAATATTATCGCTACCATCGGTGCGCGCGGCCCATTCCCACTCAGCCTCTGTAGGAAGACGATAGCCTGTCGACTCTGGATTGAAACCTGCGTACTCGTCACCGTCGAAGTTGTAGAACACCGGCAGCCCTTCTTGTTCGCTTAACCAATTGCAGTACATGGCGGCATCGTTCCACGTCACCTGCAATACTGGCTGATTGTCTAAGTCGAGCGTGCGCCCCTGTAAAACCCCCGAGGAATGGTTAGCACGGAAACGCTTGAACTGCGCGTTCGTCACCTCGTTGGGAGAAAGATAAAAGGGCTTCTCTAAACGGACTTCTCGCAAATCTTCATTCGCTCGTCGCCCAGGCTCGCGGCGTGAAGCGCCCATCGTAAATTGACCTGGGTACAACAGTTTTAATGTTTGCCCTGCCACAGTAGTAATGATTGGTTGTATCGCTTCTAATCGGGCTTGTTCGAGTGATTTCAAGGAGATCCGCAGCTCTTGCTCTAAGCCTGGTCGCGATGTAAAACTGCCGGTGTAAGGCACATAGCCTTCTTTGCGCACTTCAATAATCTGGCTCGCAGCGAGTAGCTCTAAAGTCTGGTTCGCTGCTCCTTTGAACTCGCCATCAACATAAAGTTCTGCATCACCTGGCTCAGTAATCACTTGTACCGTTGAAGTTATTGGCACTAAGGAGACTGTAATGTCTTGCTCTTCATCGGGGCGCGTCTCTAGCGTCCTATTGGCAGCGTTAAAACCACTACGGAAAAAATTAAGCTCATGCTGCTGCCCCGGCGCAAGTGCAACCTCTAGAGGAGTTTGACCACGAAATTCTCCGTTAATTGTGACGTTCGCACCGCTGGGTTGTGAGCGGATAAACACCAGCCCATCGGCACGCTCTAATGCGATGTTGCTCAGCTGTATGTTCTCGCCAGCAATGATCTCTAAATCATCTTGCCAAGCCTTGTGCCCAGCAAGCTTCAGCGTCACTTCATGCTCACCTTGCAAGATCTCTGCTGTATAAGGAGTTAACCCTAACGCCTGGCCATTTAATTGCACCTCGGCACCTGCTGGGTTTGTACTGAAGCTTACCTCCGCCCACGCTTGCTCTAGCGTAATAGCAAAATCATTCTCTTGTTGCCGACCAAGCACAACGATAGTTTGCGAATCACTCTGATAGCGGTCGGCCTCAACGCTCAGCACATATTCACCGGGTTCAATTTCCAGATTGCGCAGAGGGGTCCTGCCGATGATTTCTCCATCGAGCGAGACACTTGCACCATTTAACTGACCATTGACTCCAGCAACCTCGACACTCACGATGCCGGGAAGTTCGCGCATTTGAATGGGAAAATCTTGCGCAGAGGGCTCACCTATTGCAAGTTGGAGATCTTCTGAGTGATAGCCTTCATTGCTAATGCTCACATCATAAGTGCCTGAGCGCATTAAATACCGTTGGCCCACTTTTATGTGAAATCCAGAGGTGACCTCTACGGCGGCAGTTATGGGACTAACCTGTATAGAAACAGACTTCGCCGTTAGCACAAACCAAGCGGCAGCGCCTGCAACAACTAGAAATCCTGCCACCAGAAAATGCGGCCACTTGGGTTTAAAGCCACGACGTTTTTTCTCAACATCTGGAGGAGTAAAGTCGATGGGAACAATCGGATCAGAGAATGAATGAGCGTCGATTGCTTCGCCATGCTCTGGTGTTTTTGAATCAGTATTATCCTGCATGAGATCAGCGCCTATTTACTGCTACTATTTCTTCCGTACACGCGACCGTCACGGGAGCGCTGCGATTATCAAATCCTACTTCAAATTCTTTGCGTACATCACGATAACCGGGCTTCGTCCCCACCGCGACATACTTGCCAGGTTTTAGATTCAATACTCGTGACTCGAAAGCCCCAAGCTCGCCAACTTGATAGACTGTGACTTGCGTGGAATTATCCGAAAAAATTTGCACCTCGACTGGCACTTGCGCTTTGTTTAACAAATCTTCCAACGCATTGAGTTGTCCTAGGAGCCGCTCTCCAGCCGATTCAATATTGCGGCCCGTGTAATATACCTGCACGGCTTGTTCGTACACTTGTATATCCGCTAAACGTTCTGGTTGATCGATAGCATTTTGCAATAATTGATCAAGTTGCAAACGCTTACTAGCGTAGTCTTTTCCTTGCACCGCGAAGATAATGTTTGGGTCGATGCTCAATGCACTATTGTACTCATTCACCGCATCAGCCCATCGCTCTTGCTCTTCAAATGCTTGCGCGGCTTCGCGATTCGCCGTGATCTGTGCCACCGCTATCTGATCCTGAGTTTGTGTAATTGCCTCTTGGGCTTGCGCAGAGCCTGGTCGCATCGCTAAGGCACGCTCGAAAGCCTCTATTGCGGCATCAGGATTGTCATTCTGTAGTGCCGAAAAGCCTTCTGACATGATCTGGTTGAATCTGTTATCGGCGATCTGGGCGCGCAGCTCACTCGCTAGGGTACGCGCAACACTATTAGCACCATCTAGCACAATTGCTTCTTGCACTGTCTCTAACGCTGACTCTAGTGCGAGTGCGGCACGCAAGTCTTGCGCCTCTTCTAATAAGGCTACGACTTCGTCCAGTGTTCTTGCGCGGCTAAGCCCAGCCTGGGCTACGCTATTGTCTGGTGCAAGTATTAAGGCAAGACTGAATTTCTGCGTTGCCAACTCTGCATCGCCATCTTCAAGGCCTTGCTGGCCTGTAGCGATTGCTTGCGCCAACACCTGTGGTGCAAAGTCTTGTAGATTTGCAAGGGCATCATCTGCTAATTGATACTGCGCGCCTGCTTCTAAAAAGGCCTGCGTGCGATAGGATTCATCGCCCAAACGCGCGAATTCTAGCGCTTGGGTGTAATCTTGCTCTGCCCAAAGGTTCACCTGTAACGCTTCGAGTGCGTCCTGACGCTCCAGCAAGCTCGCCAACACCTCTTGAGCATCTTGACGTTGCTTCGCTCGCTGCGCTTCTTCAAACGGCGACAAGGCGGCTGTGCTCGCTGCTTGAGTCGTACTTGGCCTTACAGGTTCAGTTATTTCGGCGCGAGGCGTGAACGGAAGCTCATAATTTTCTACGACTGACGGAAGAACGAATATCACAGCAAGTGCTAGGAGGCTTAGCACCCCCAACATAAGCCACACTACTGTCGGAGGGCCTTTCCGCGTTGCTGCAGACCTAAGCTGCGCATTTTGCGACGACCAAGAGTCCGTTCTAGATTCGTCGTTTTGATTCACTACTTTTTCGTCCATAGTTACATTCTGCGTATCATGAGCGTTGGGCTTGTCTCAAGCTTAGACTTTGGCTCTGATTCAGAGACCTCCTGTTTCAGTGTTGTAAAGTTCAACAAGGATCTCACGCCATTGACTATACTGTTCTTCAACAGTGCCGGTTAGCATAATTGTGCGGTCATCTAGATCGATCATCTTTGGCGCCACCTCGGACTCAAGTGACTCACCTAATTCTTGCAGTGCTGCGATGTGAATTTGGGCCTCTGCACTCTTATCAAAACCGCTTTTGATCATATAGGCACCTGCGCCTACACCAACCAAACTGCCGGTCTGCACAGCACCGTTGCTACTCGTGGCCGCAGCAATACCCCCCACTATCGCCATGGTGCCCGCGATGAAACGGCGACGCGCTGATGCCTCTAATTCATCCAAGGCCATCGTGGCATGGTAGCTTTGCTCGCGCCATGAATCATAGGGCACACGCATTTCGCGTGCATAGTTAGCGTAATAATCTTGCACAGTATCGACAAACAAATTGTCTCGCTGGCGAATACTGCGGATGCGTTCAAGCGACGGGTCATTATCCGCCGGAAGTCTTACAATTTCGGTTATGCCACGATTATTTACGCGCAAATACTCATTAAATATTTCCGGCGCAAAGTTACGCGCAAACTGCAGTTCAGAAATTGTGCGAATTCGTGCAATACGATTCTCAGTCAGATTCGCCTTACGCCATGCCAACAGGTCATTGGCGATGTTGTTGTAGATAACCTGAAATGGATCATTAGCTTGTCTTTGGCTCGCCTCATAACTGAATTGGCTTATATGTTCTTCGTACTCTTTGGTATACCAAATCAACCCAGTCGAATCGCGTACCGTTACCTTGATGATCATGCCTTCGCCGTCAGATTGTAAAATCTGGCCATGCAAGTAGATGTCCATCGTTGTGGTCTCATTCGGCAAGACACGCACAACCCCCCAGTTACCAGATCCTTGCAATGTTTCGGCGAGCAAATAAGGTGCATAGCGCGCTTCTGCATTACGGATCTCAGGGCTGACTCGCTCTTCTTCTTTGCGATTTAACTCGTCGATGCCAGCATCAAACACCGTGACACCCACGTCCATTAACAGATCTTCTGCGATTGGCGTGGTGTCTTGGACGATTTGCACATATTCAGTCGATTTAACCGACGTTGTTGAGCACGCTATCAACGCAACACTCAACAACGTGAACACTGATAATTTAACTGCTCTTAAAATCATACCTAGTTGCCTATGCCTGTGTAGTTACGATATTCATCCCAAAGTGCTTCGCGCAGTTCTGGGTCTGGCTCACGCATTGCTGCTTCACGCAGTTGACGCGCAACAATGTCGTCATCTCTTCCTGATGGAATGTCCTCAGGAGGGGGAAAGGTTACTTCGTCCTCTCCGTTGCTAGAGCCACCGCCAACACCGGGGGAGCCTTGTTGTCCGCCTGGCATTGGGTTGCTTCGGCCCACAATGATCGATGAACTTCCTGTACCGCCACCGCTTGCTGCGGCACCGCCTGAGTCTCCGGGAATTTCTGTGTTTCTTGCCGCAGCAGCCTGCGCTTGAGCTCTTGCTCGCTCAGCCAAAATCACCCCATCAAAGTCTTCGTAACCGCGGTTTAACTCACCCGCGAGTACTGCAGCACGTTCGGCAGAAGTCTGCGGACCCGTAGCAGAATCTCCAGCGCCGCCGGGAAGATTGTCCAAACTGTAGTTACCATCGGCACCGGAACCTAGTTGTCCATTGCC
The DNA here is from genome assembly GCA_947259995.1 of uncultured Pseudomonadales bacterium. GTDB lineage: Bacteria > Pseudomonadota > Gammaproteobacteria > Pseudomonadales > Pseudohongiellaceae > UBA5078. Next base: position 1,037,195 of record CAMYOK010000002.1, read on the forward strand.
AGCGTCTGCTGCCCCAGTTGCCGCTTGTGCGCTGCCCGCTTGCCCAGCCGACGTGCCGGTGTCCGTGCCGTCCAAGCCTGGCAAACTCCCGCCAATGCTTGGGCTCACACCCGCCGAGCCACTTTGTGACTGCCCTGAAGCGCTGCTATCTCGCCCTGACTGAGGAGATCCTGAGGAAGGGCTGGAGGAGTCTCGGTCGCCAGCTGCGGAGGTTTGACTCCCAGCGGCGCTCGCCGTGCTTGCCGCAGAAGGCGAAGAGGCGCTCGAGCCAGTGCTGCCAGAAGGAGTCGAAGGACGTGAGCTTGCAGACGACGAGCTAGAAGAACTGCTCGAGCTCGACGATGAGCTAGAGCTAGAGCTAGAACTAGAACTAGAACTAGAACTGGAACTGGAGCTAGAACTAGAGGACGAGCTCGATGGCATAGAGGGCATCGAACTCTGCGAAGACTGCTGGCTAGTTGATTCGCACGCCGCCAAGAGCATAGATGCCGCACCAATCAAGAGTATGTTTCTGATGGGTGTTTTGTTCATTCGCTTTGTCCTATTACTATAGTCTGCTTAACGCAGACGGCTGATTAGTATGTATCTTAGACCGTGTAATCGAAAGATTTATTAATACCAAAAATTAAATCGAAAGCGCTCCATGTCCGAGGACACAGTTTTCCCGTCTCTAAGCTTCGGACGCACCAAAGTTGACCGTATTGAATTAAGAACCTGAATATCTGCGCGTGAGAGCTCCTCAGGAACTAAATCCAATACCTCGAAATTGTTCAGGCGCCCATACTGGTTCACGTCAAAGGCAATATCGACATAGCCCATGCGGGCTCCAGAGTCCGGCCCTACTCCGTAAGCCTCCATTCTTTGTGCATCAAAATTCGAATACGTGGGGATAAAAACCACCTCCCCAAATACTTGGTAGAGCAATTCTTCGCTATTCTCCTCATAAGCTAGCAAGTTGTATGCCTCTTCATACGTACGCATCGCCGCTTGCCGTCGGTCAGCAATGAGATACCAGTCCGCCAATTCCGCAACTGCCACTGCTCGAGCTATTTTCGTCTCATCTGTTGGCGGCAATTTCGGGTCACTGTAATAGTCGACAATTCGCTCTAACGCCCTTTGCCCGCCATTGTTTCTGCCCCGTGGCCGTGTCGATTCACCAATGAACTCCGACGTCAAACGCAGCTCTGGATTCATTCGAGTGCCTATAGCCTCACCAGGCAAGGAGTATCGATTGAGCATGTCCGCAGCCCCAGCTTCTTTGCGTAAAAGTTCCAAATAACGCGGGTCTTTAGTACCAAAATGGGTGGCGACTGACTCAGTGGCGGTGCGATACAGCAAGTAAGTTTGTAAAAGGCGTGGCCCCGGGTTTTCGTCAATTCCTCGGTAAAAGCTCGCAATATTCCAGCGCGCAAGATTATCAAAAACATCGATCATCCGAGGGTCATCAATACTGAAGGCTCTAGTTTGCACATAGAAAGCATATTGCTTGCGATCGTCTGCCTCTTGCCATTGGCCTAAAGCGACATGGCCATTGACGATCCGCTCCACTAAGGGGACCTGGCCAGTGCTGAACAGCCCATCGTTAACGCGATTGATGTGCACCGCTCGATCATAGATTTCGATCGCTTGTTGATGGTCGCCCTGCGCCTGCAGTAGGTCGCCAAGGCTTGTGAGCTCCTGCGCAATTTGCATGCTCCAAGCTCCGCCCTCAATCTCCAAATCCTCAAGTACTTGATCGAAACTATCGATATCCTTAAGTCGATCCAAATAGACTTGTTGTTCCGGGGTCAACTGAGAAAAATTGATATCGGCAACCGGGGATGCCTGCGCCTGGGCAGCCGCAAATTGTTGACTAAAGGTCTCTGCCCCTTGTCGTTCTAATTGTGCCAAGGGGATGGGTTTTTCAATATGCAAAACTCGTGCATATTCGCGCGGCGGCTCCGCTTGTTCTTGCTCTGCTACTGCGCCGGCTCCTTCGACTGGAGCCTGGTCGGGGTTTTTACTGGTGTCCTGTGCGTACGCGTTTTGAAACACACAAAACAGGCTGATGATTAAAAAGGCCTTTTCTCTACCTGAAAGTTTCACGAATCGATCCTAAGGTCTTAATTGAAAATTACTGGTTTTCGATAGTCTTGCTTCCTATGTTACGTTCGCAGTGACTCAACAGTTTGTGACTAGGGCGTGTTCAGCCAAGAAAATATCGCTTTAGCTGAAAATTGTGATCTGTTTCTCTAAATTGCGTTAGCATTCCTACCCCAACGCTTAGATAGACGTAAAACAGCCAATGATTACTTGTTTTTTTAATGCGGCACTCACTCTTATACACTGGGCTAATCACCCTGTAAACAGGTGTAATCTATTGAAAAGTTCCACATTTACTGACAATAGAGCGAAATAAGAGCGAACCTCAATGCCTGAATTGCCTGAAGTCGAAACAACCCGCCTTGGGATAAAAGATCACTTGATCGGCCACACCGTGAGTTTGGTGACAGTGCGCAATTTTCAGCTGCGCTGGCCTATCCCGCAGACTTTATTAGTGGATTTACCACAGCGCAGCTTCACCCGTATCGAGCGCCGCGGTAAATATCTATTGGCGTTCACAGGGGGTGGCTGCTTGCTAATCCATCTCGGCATGTCTGGCAGTTTGCGTATCACCAATGCTAAAGAGGCAGCCTTAAAGCATGACCATGTAGACATCGTGCTCGATAATGGCAAGATCTTGCGCTACTGCGACCCCAGGCGCTTTGGTTGCATGCTGTGGCTCACAGAGGCTCCCGCCGAACACCCTTTGCTTAAGCACCTAGGCCCAGAGCCCCTTACCGATGGGTTCAGTGCACAAGCCCTGTTCGATCGCTCGCGCGGCCGTAAAATGCCGATAAAGACCTTCATTATGGACAGTCATGTTGTCGTTGGGGTGGGAAATATCTACGCCAATGAGGCGCTATTCGTTGCTGGTATACGGCCCAATCGCAACGCTGGAAAGGTATCTCAACAACGCTACGTCAAACTAGTCGTCGCCGTGAAGGAGATTCTAGCGCGAGCCATTACACAAGGCGGCACAACGCTAAAAGACTTTGTTGGAGGGGATGGTAAGCCGGGGTATTTCAAGCAGTCATTATTGGTCTATGGCCGTGCCGGCCAGCCTTGCAAGACCTGCAAAACCGCTCTTAAAGAGATAAAAATTTCGGGGCGCAGTAGTGTTTACTGTCCCCAATGTCAAAAATAGTCCTACTGGCTGTCTTTATTCCCCTGCATCATCGCTTGCGCGACTACTGGGTGAACAAACTTCGATATATCCCCTCCATAAGAGGCTATTTCTCGAACCAGTGTTGAGGATATATACGACAAGTGTTCCGCCGGTGCCAGGAATACCGTTTCAATATTCGGCTCTAGCACACGGTTCATTCCCACTAACTGAAACTCATATTCGAAATCTGCCACGGTGCGTAAGCCACGCAAGATGATATTTGCGCCACGCTGCTTCACGAATTCGGTCAATAGTGTATCGAATGAACAGACTTCAACATTGGGCAGGTGCCCTAGAACCTTAGAGGCCAGCTCTACTCGTGTTTGCGCCGACAGATTCGTCGACTTTTGTCGATTGATACCCACAGCCACAATAATATGATCGAAAAGACCCGAGGCTCGCTCTACCAAGTCTGTATGGCCATTAGTAATAGGGTTGAAAGTCCCTGGGTATACCGCGATTCTCATGTGCTTTCCTCGTGCCCATTACAAGTGGGCAATTGGCTTTTTGAGTGGCGCCAGTAGCGCGCAGGTCAATCGCGATTCTCTGGAGTCGCGGCCATTCTAATCAAAGCGCTAGCCTAGCTCAATCAATGACTTGGCTTGCGCACTCATTTGACTGAGGGACTCGAATACCTGCTCTTCTAACCACAACGGAGCGCCTACACAGGTAAAGCCCACATGCCCGCCTTCCTTCGTCAATTGCATTTGCGTTTGCGGCGCCAACGCCGAGGCGTTAGGCAGAGTATTTACAGGAATAATGGGGTCGTTGGCACTTTGTATTAATCGCACCGGTTTAACGATAGCGTGCAAGCGCGGCCCACTACTGCAGCGCTCATAATAATCTTGCGCGCCTGCAAACCCATGCAAGGGAGCCGTTACTTGATCGTCGAACTCCCAAAGCGTACGCAAGCGTTTCAAGTCACCAAGCTCATCCAGCCGCTCTAGCTCTTGTTGCCAACCATCATGCCGTGCCTTTTGGCGGAAATAGCGACGCTTTTGCTCTACATCGCCAATCAAACGTCGTCGAAAGTATTCGCCATAAAGGCGACCACCGCCAAAGTTCAGCGCTTCCGAGCAATTGGTGAGCGAAAATGGGGTCGACACCGCCACGGCCCCCATCACGCCTGGCTCATCACCTATTTCGGCCAGCCATTTCAACAGCACATTAGCGCCAAGGGAAAACCCCGTGAAAGCAAACTCTCGCTCTGGGTATTCGCTGCGCAGTGCGCGAAACACCTCATCGATATCTTCTGTACACCCCGAGTGGTAAGCGCGTGCTTTGCGATTAATCTCGCCGCTACAGCCTCGGAAGTTCATTGCTACGCTGGTGAAGCCGCGAATTTGCAGAAGACGCTGCAATGACAAGATATAAGAAGATCGTGAGCACCCACTTAGGCCATGAAGAAGAAAAACTATTGGCCTGCCTCTATTGGCAAGACTAATATCGGCATCAACCCAATCCACATCGATGAAGTCACCGTCTTCGAGCTCTACCCGTTGGCGCCTTTGCTTGGCTTTCGCTTGCGGGCTGAACCGACGCCACAAAGTTTGCGAATGCCCTTCTGGCAACCACCATGGTGAGCGAAACTTTGTGCTCGCTGCATGCAACTCGTATCCGCTCATTTGCCCTCACCTAGAGGTTCAACACGTTGATAAAGGTAAAAATAGACCTTGCCCGCTTTCTTCGATTTGCGCATCTGCCAATTCTGGGGCAACAAATTGGACGATACCTCCTGCGCACTCTCGATATAAATATGGGCATCTTTTGCCAATGTCTCGCTTGCCTCCACGAGGTTTACCACGCGCGCCAGTAAGTCGCTAGCAAAGGGTGGGTCGAGAAAAAGCACATCATATTGCGTGCCAGAAGCCTTTTTAACGCTCGACAACCAGGTTAGTGAGTCTTTGCATACCACTTCATAATCGCTCGCACCAAGAAGACCTAGATTGCGTTTAATTGCAGTGGTTGCAGATGCGGAAATATCCACAAAACTCACAAATCGTGCACCACGAGAGAGGGCCTCAATACCGCAAGCACCACTCCCCGCAAATAGATCTAGGCAGTTCGCGTAGGGAATGCAATCTTGCAGCCAATTGAATAAAGTCTCGCGAACGCGATCTGAAGTCGGCCGCAAACCTTCAATATCTGGAAACTCCAGTTTTCGACTCCGCCACTTTCCGGCAATGACTCTAAGGCTGTTGCTTGGCCTAGTCTTCAAAGTTGTCATTTGATCATTCCGTGAATTGGGCTTTCGACGCACCGGGTTTTCTGTTTTAAGGTCGCGGGAAATGGTAGCATATTGCCCCCAAGACAGCGCGTTGGAAGAATCCCACTCATGTTCAGTTTCATCAAGAAGAAATCTTCAGAAAAACCAGAGCAACCGTCGCAAGAATCTCCGCAAATCATTGACGAGCCTACCCAGGCCCCGCACGAGGAGCCTGATGAAAGCAGCCCGGGCTTGTTCTCGCGCCTGCGTCAGAGCTTAAGCAAAACCAGAACGGCACTAAGTGATTCTCTCAGTACCCTTATATTAGGGCGCAAAACAATTGATGACGACCTGCTGGAAGAGATCGAAACACAGTTGCTTAGTGCTGATCTAGGCATTGCCGCCACCGATCACATCATTCAGGGCCTTACGCAAAAGCTTGGACGGAAACAATTAGCCAACCCCGAAGCCCTGCTCGCTAGCTTAAAGACCGAGCTTGCTGCCTTGCTAACCCCTTGCGATGTTCCATTGGTGATCGACACAAGCGCTAAACCTTATGTCATCCTCGTCGTCGGCGTGAACGGTGCCGGCAAAACAACAACTATCGGCAAGCTCGCGAAACGTCTGCAAGGCCAAGGCCACAAGATCATGTTAGCAGCCGGCGATACCTTTCGTGCTGCCGCCGTCGAACAACTGCAAGTATGGGGCGATCGCAATAATGTGCCTGTTATTGCACAGCCCACTGGGTCTGACAGCGCTTCGGTGATCTTCGATGCCTATCAGTCTGCCAAGGCGCGCGGAATGGACGTGTTGATTGCCGATACCGCTGGGCGTTTGCATACTAAAGATAACTTAATGCAAGAGCTTGAGAAGATTGTTCGCGTGCTGAAAAAGCTCGACGACGGACTGCCCCATGAAACCCTATTAGTTCTGGATTCAACTACTGGGCAGAATTCACTTAACCAAGCACGCAGTTTCTATAAGTCTGTGCAAGTCACAGGTGTTGCCTTGACCAAGCTGGACGGCACGGCTAAAGGGGGCATGGTGTTTGGCATAGCTAAAGAGCTACAACTCCCAATACGCTATATTGGCGTAGGCGAAAAAGTCGATGATCTACGCCCGTTCGCTGCCCAAGAGTTTGTAGACGCACTATTTGCGGAGCGTTGAAACCCCGATCATCTGTTGAGGCTGTTCGATGATTAAGTTCGACAATGTTAGCAAGCGCTACCCTGGTGGACACCAGGCACTCTCGCAGGTCGATTTTGAGCTGGCTGATGGAGAGATGGCGTTTCTTACAGGCCGCTCTGGCGCTGGCAAGAGCACGCTGCTCAAGCTAATCATGTTGATGGAAACCACTAGCCAAGGGCAGATCTTCGTCAACGGCAAGAATCTTAGCCGCATGCCTAAGCACCGCATCCCTTTCTACCGGCGCCGCATTGGCGTGGTTTTTCAAGACCACCAACTTCTGTTCGATCGCAATGTCTTCGAAAATGTCGCCCTCCCCCTGCAGATTGAAGGCTATCCAAAACATGAAGCGGATCGCCGAGTTCGCGCCGCACTCGATAAGGTAGGCCTGCTTAAGAAAGAAAAAATGCTCCCCATCACCTTGTCCGGTGGCGAACAGCAACGAATAGGCATTGCGCGTGCCGTCGTGAACAGGCCACAAATTTTGCTTGCCGATGAACCAACAGGCAACCTAGACCCAGAGCTTGCCGCAGAAATCATGAAACTCTTCGAACAGTTCAATCAAGTTGGCGTCAGCATGCTGATTGCGAGTCACGACCTTTCGCTTATTACTCGCTTACAGCACCGTATCTTGACACTGGATACCGGCCGCCTGATTCTCGACGCCCACCATACCGCGGCCACTGCGCAGCCAGTTGGGGGCAAGTGATGAGCAAACGCAGGCGTGAGACCGGAGCAAAAACAAGCAACAGAACAGCCCGCGGAGCCCTGCAATCCCATTGGCAACAGCACCTTAAAATTGCCAGCGACAGCTTTAAGCGCTTGCTTCAGCAACCTAGCGCCTCCTTGATGACTATCGCCGTAATTGGCATTGCTTTATTGTTGCCGAGCACACTGTTTGTGAGCATGAGCAACCTCAACGCCCTTAGTGACAGCATCAATGGCGCGAGCAAAGTCACGCTTTATCTTCATGAAGAGCACACAGAAGGCGAGGCTTTAAAGATTAGTGAGCAGTTACTTCAACGAGAAGATGTGACGACAACAGAGTATATTTCTCCGGCCCAAGCCGCAGAGCAGTTCAGTGTTTATTCTGGCCTCGGGGATGTCATTGATGCGCTAGATGAAAACCCCCTTCCTGGGGCGATCATCGTAACGCCAGCCAGTATCGATGCTGATGCCACCCAAGCGCTTGCAACAGAATTAGCGCAACTCAGCATCGTCGACTCAATGCAATTAGATCTACAATGGGTAGAGCGGCTGCAAAGGTTTTTACAGTTAGTTCAGCGTGCCTCCACAGGGCTTATGTTGATTCTCGCGCTTGCTGTCCTGTTCATTGTTGGTAACACCATACGCCTTGCCATAGAAGGGCGTCGCGCAGAAATCGTCGTGGTTAAGCTTGTCGGCGGCACAAATAGCTATGTCGCTAGACCGTTTTTGTATGCTGGTGCGTATTATGGTTTAGCAGGAAGTATATTGGCCTGCATTCTACTGGCGATATTGATGTGGGCCATTAGCGGCCCAGCACGAGCACTGCTAGCCCTTTATGACAGCGATTTCCAGTTGCGCACACTCGGTTTAAGCTCAACTGTGTTTTTACTGCTAATCGGCACAGGGCTCGGGTGGCTAGGAGCTTTGATTTCAGTGCGTCAGCACCTTAGCAACATCGAGCCTTAAGTAGTCATTGAATCGCTGTATGATGGCGATTTATTTAAACAACTAGCAAGAAATGCAAAAAAAAGGCATTTTGGGCTTGAAAACATCGTTTGCGACCGCAATAGAACTACGACTGCATAGAGTATTGGCTTTTCGACATATAGCCAGCAGTGCTAGAATAAAGCGGTCTAAGACCTATCAACACGCAAGTTTTGGAAGTAACAAAGGCTAATTATGAGTATCGGACAAAGTTTACAAGTTATGGGCCCTATCGTTCCGGGTCGTGATTTGACGGCGTACATCTCGTCGGTCAACAGCATTGCTGTGCTAACTCCGGAGCAAGAGAAAGAATTGGCTAATCAGTATTACTATGACAACAACGTCGATGCCGCTCGCCAATTGGTGTTGGCGCATCTGCGTTTTGTTGTGCACCTTGCAAAAAGCTACGCCGGCTACGGCCTGTCACAAGCTGACCTTATCCAAGAAGGCAATGTTGGCCTGATGAAAGCGGTTAAGCGCTTCAACCCAGAGGTGGGCGTGCGCCTAGTGTCGTTCGCCGTGCATTGGATCAAGGCAGAGATGCACGAGTTTATTCTGCGCAATTGGCGCATCGTGAAAATCGCCACAACAAAAGCACAACGTAAACTATTCTTTAACCTGCGCAGCTCGAAAAAGTCACTTGGTTGGCTTACTAACGACGAAGCACAGGCAATGGCAGAAGACCTTGGGGTCGACGCTAAGGTCGTAAGGCAGATGGAAGGCCGTATGAGCTCCTATGACATGGCCTTTGATGCCGATGTCGATGCCGACGATGATACGGCGTATCGCTCGCCTGCCTATTACTTGCAAGACACCGACTCGGACATGGCAGCGTCTATCGAAGAGCAACAGTGGGAAGACAACAAGAACGATAGCCTGTACCTCGCAATGGACGGTTTAGACGATCGAAGTAAAGACATCATCAAGAGCCGCTGGTTAAGTGAAGAGAAATCAACTCTGCACGAATTAGCCGCGAAATACTCGGTCTCTGCTGAGCGTATTCGCCAACTTGAGAAAAACGCGATGGAAAAGGTAAAAAATCTTATCCAGGCGTAAATTAACGTTGTAAGAAAAAGCCGCTAAGTGCATCACTTTGGCGGCTTTTTTATTTCAATAATTAGCAAAGCACCTTATCTGACTCTCTTAGCAGGCAGGAGAACCACTCCATGCAACACCTCTTTCTGTTTATGGCTGGAGTGAATGGTTTTATCGCCGTGTCACTCGGTGCCTTCGCAGCACATGGTTTAAAGAATAGTTTAAGCTCCGAGCTCCTCAATACCTTCCAAACAGGTGTGCAGTACCACATGTACCACACGCTAGCCTTGTTCGGGATCGGTCTGTTAACGCTTTCGTTTCCCAACCAGTCCTTACTGAAGGTCGCTGGGTATCTTTTCTTAGCTGGAATTCTATTATTCTCCGGCAGCTTGTATGTGTTGGCTTTAAGCGGCATCCGTTGGCTTGGTGCTATCACGCCTCTAGGGGGCCTGGCATTTCTTGGCGGCTGGGCACTATTAGCTTGGTCAATGCTGCGCGCATAAGGGGTATTTAACGTGCAAGTCACTGTCAATGGCGACACCGTACAATTGGATCCCGGCTCCTCTTTAGTAGACCTGCTGCGCCAATTGCATTTGGCTGACGCGAAAATTGCCGTAGAACTCAATCACGCGATTGTTCCCCGTAGTCAGTACCAAGAACAAGCGCTACAAGATCACGACCAACTTGAGATCGTCCACGCCATTGGCGGCGGCTAAGAAACAGCGCCCTACGGCGCTCATAATCATCAACACCTGACTCTCCTCAATAGGTAGCCCATGACTTCTATAGACACCCCTCTCAGCATCGCTGGTAAAGAGTACCAATCACGCCTTATCGTAGGTAGCGGAAAATATCAGAGCTTTCAACAGAACTTAGAAGCTCTCGAAGCCAGCGGCGCGGAAATGATCACCGTCGCGATTCGCCGCGTCAATCTGGGTCAAAATAAAGATGAACCTAGCTTATTGGAGATCATATCTCCGTCTAAATATACGATTCTGCCAAACACCGCGGGCTGCTATACCGCCGCAGATGCAGTACGCACCTGCCGCATGGCGAGAGAATTATTAGATGGTCACAAGCTGGTGAAACTGGAAGTACTTGGAGACCAGAAAACGCTTTACCCGAATGTCACCGAGACTCTCGTGGCAGCGCAGGAGCTCATCGACGATGGCTTCGATGTCATGGTGTATACCAACGATGATCCGTTGATTGCCAAGCGCTTGGAAGACATGGGCTGCGTAGCAGTTATGCCACTCGGTGCTCCTATTGGTTCCGGCCTCGGGATTCGCAACCCCTACAATATCCGCATGATTTTGGAAAACGCGAAAGTGCCCATCATTGTCGATGCAGGCGTTGGCACGGCATCCGATGCCGCCATCGCGATGGAATTAGGCTGTGAGGGAGTCTTAATGAACACAGCGATTGCCGAAGCTAAGAACCCGATTCTGATGGCCAGCGCTATGCGCAAAGCGATCGAATCAGGACGAGAAGCCTACTTAGCTGGCCGCATGCCACGACGCCTATATGCCAGTGCTTCGTCACCAATCGATGGTACTTTTTTCTAAATCTTTGAGCATGTCTTTCTATGTCAGACCCTAAAAATAGCGCCGATGAAAGCGCAGCCACTCCGCATCTGCGCACCGTACGCAGCTATGTCATTCGTGGCGGCAGACTCACTCCTTCACAACAAAACGCCCTAGAGAAGCTCTGGCCAATCTACGGCCTAGAGATCTCCACAGGACTAATTGATCCAGAACAGATCTTCGGCCGCAAAGCACCACTGGTGATGGAGATAGGGTTTGGTATGGGTGACTCCCTACTGCAAATGGCACAACAAAATCCGCATAAAGACTTTATTGGCATCGAAGTGCATAAACCTGGTGTTGGCAGATTACTCCACGAGATCGCCGACAAAGGGCTCAGCAATCTGCGCCTGTATTGCCACGACGCAAAAGAGATTCTTCGAGACTGTATTGCCGAGCAGAGTCTCGATTGCGTGCAAATCTTCTTCCCCGACCCTTGGCATAAGAAAAAGCACAACAAGCGCCGCCTGGTGCAAGCCCCCTTTGTCGAGGCATTGCGACCAAAACTCAAACTTGGTGGAACGATTCATATGGCAACGGATTGGGTGCCCTACGCTGAACACATGATGGAAGTCATGAACGCCCAAGAGCATTTTAGTAATGCAGCTGGGCCAAACGAGTTCAGCCTAGGCACCGATCGCCCTCTGACGAAATTCGAAAAACGCGGTCAACGCTTAGGCCATGCTGTGAATGACTTGATCTTTATTCGCGAGGCATAACGACAAAATCACCCCCTTTTGAGGCTTTTCGGTCTCAATAGCAATGCCTCGATAGCTGGGGTATTCTCTCAAGACGCATATCTTGTTTCGGGGGGGAATCATGATGTTACGTAGTCGGGCTATAGGCACTAAGTCCATCGCTGTTTGTGTTTTAGTGTTTGGTGTTTGTGCTGGGCTCATCGGCGCAGAGAACCCAGGCCTACCACGCACCATCGCTTGGTCTGCCTACCCTACTGGCACCGGTGGTTATAGTCAGGCCGTCGCTATCGGTAGCATTCTACGACGCGAGTACGGCGTCAATCTTCGCGTAATCCCCGGTCGTAATGACGTTTCTCGCTTAGCCACACTGCTTGCTGAACGCGTGCATTTTTCCGCCGGCGGTTCCGAAGCTGTTTATGCACAAGAGGGAGTACTGAATTTCGCTTCCAGAATTTGGGGTCCACAACCCCTTCGTGCCTTGATGTCTAATTTTTCTGAAAGCTGCTCATTTACTCTTGCGGCAGCCACCGATGCCAATATCGATAGCATCGCAGATATCCGCGGAAAACGCGTTACCTGGGTACAGGGTTCGCCATCGCTGAACAACGCACTAACGGCCCTGCTCGCCTACGGCAAACTGACCTGGGATGACGTTGAAAGAGTAGAAGTTGGAGGTTATAACGCGTCGATAGAAGCCGTAATCAATAATCGCGCCGATGTTGTCGGTGGCGCATGTAACTCACCTCCCTTCTTACGCCTTGAAGCCTCACCAAGAGGTTTACAGTTTATCTCTTTTCCGCATGATGACCTCGAAGCAGTACAGAGAACACGCTCGCTACTTCCTTGGTACGTCACGCACATCGCCACCGAAGGCCCCACGATTCCTGCAGAGGGGATTCAAGTCTTTACCTCTGCCTACCCTCTGTTGGTTGGGCTAGATACTGCCGATGACACTTTGGTCTATAACCTCGTAAAGGTCATGCACGAACAATTTGATGACTATAAGGATGCGGCTCCTGGGGCCGGCGGCTGGTTGATGGAACGTCAGAAATTCGAGTCGGCGTTTATTCCCTACCATAGCGCCGCCATTCGTTATTTCAAAGAGATTGGTGTCTGGACTGACGCGGCGCAGACGACCCAAGACGCCAACTTACACCGACAAAAAGTGCTACACGACGCCTGGCAATCTTATAAGGCTGTGGCACCAAATACTCCCGGAGAATATGAACAAGGATGGTTTGCAGAAAGAGAGAAAGCGCTTGCAGAACAAGGCCTGCTCACCCTGGCTGATAACATTTAAATTCTGCAGTAATGTCGTCACACTTTGGATATAGCAGCCCATGAAAGAAGCAATAAAAATAAAACTGCCAGAGATTGAAGATGACGCGCCCATCATAGGGCGTTACCGCGAACTAAGCCGACCATGGCGTATCGCCATGGCGAGCCTTACTACCGCCGCGACTTGCTTAGCGATAAATCAAATATTCGCTTTCGGGTTTTTCGTCAACAGCGTCATGCTCGATAGCCGCTATCTCTACCTCATAACAGGGATTATGTTGTCGATGGTATTCATCACCTTTCCCGCCACGCGCAACAATAGAGATTTCGTACCCTGGTATGACATCGCCATCATCATCACCATTGCTTGTATTTTTTCTTACTTTGCATGGAACGCAGAACGCATCGTCTTGGAAGCTTGGGAGTTCGTGGCGCCCCCTATTGGCATCGCGCTGGCTCTGCTTACTTGGCCCATAATCTTGGAGGCCGGACGGCGCGCTGGCGGCCTACCCATCTTCATTATTGTAACTGTGTTGTCTTTCTATCCAATGTACTCGCACTTACTCCCGGACGTTGTTGCCGGCATTGGCCTGCCTATTGATGACGTTGCAATTTTTCACATCTTGGGGGAAGAGAGTTTATTCGGTTTGCCGATGCAAGCATTTGCCATGCTGGTGTTTGGATTCCTACTTTTTGGCGTGGCCTTGCAATACACCGGCGGCGGACCATTCTTTATCAATTTTGCCTTTGCCCTTCTTGGCCATATGCGTGGCGGCCCAGCGAAGGTTGCGATTTTCTCCAGCGGGCTCCTTGGCTCCATGAGCGGCGGCCCTGTGACCAACGTTTTGACTACTGGCCCTCTCACAATTCCTGCGATGCGCCGCACTGGGTTTACCCGCCACTACGCAGCCGGTGTCGAAGCATGCGCATCTACCGGCGGTGTTTTGATGCCACCCATCATGGGAGCCACGGCCTTTGTGATGGCCAGCTTTTTAAGTGTGAGTTATGTCACTGTGGCGGTGGCCGCCATCGTTCCTTCTATCTTATATTTCTTCGGACTATTCGTGCAGATCGATGCTTATGCCGCCAAGAATAATCTGCAAGGTTTACCTAAAGAGGAACTGCCAAAGGCGAAACAAGTGTTTAAAGAGGGTTGGTATTTTCTCGCCGTATTTGTCCTTCTGGTCTGGATGTTGGTGTATTTACAACAAGAGGCCACCGCGCCCTTCTATGCTACTGCGGTGCTCTTGTTCATCAATCACTTCACGTCCCACAAAATGTCTTTCGAAAAGTTCACGCAGATGATCGCAGCGACAGGGAAATTGATGGCCGAACTGGCAGGGATCCTTGCAGCCATAGGATTGATCGTGGGCGCACTGGCGGTCACTGGCATGGCAGGGACGCTGGCCAATGATCTAGTCTATATAGCTGGGGACAACGTATTGGTATTGCTAATCATGGGAGCAGTGACCAGTTTTGTACTCGGCATTGGCATGACGGTTACCGCCGCCTATATTTTTCTTGCCATCATTTTGGCGCCAGCGTTAGTCAACGCAGGGCTCGACCCTCTCGCCTCCCACATGTTTATTATGTATTGGGGAATGCTTAGTTTCATTACTCCACCTGTGGCGTTGTCAGCATTTGCCGCCGCCTCAGTGGCACAGACCTCACCGATGCGGGTGGGTTTTGAGTCTATGCGTCTAGGCGCGATTATTTACTTCATCCCCTTTTTCTTCGTGTTCAACCCCGCCATGTTGCTGCAAGGCAGTTTCATGGATATAGCCCCGGTCCTAGTCACGGCCATCATCGGCGTGACCTTAGTGTCAGGCGCACTACAGGGTTATGTCATCGGCTTTGGAGCGCTTGGTAGCGGCGCATTCGGTATAGCAACACGAGCTGTCATTGCTTTTGCTGGCTTGGTCTTTGCGATACCTGGAGGGGGGCTGCTGGGGCTAAATCAAGTCAGCTTAGCGTTGACCGCCTGCGTAATTGCCGCCTGCGGTCTTGGGCTTGCAATCATGCAGCGACGACAACTTAGCACAGCTGCTTGATTTTAATATCAGGGGCGATCCACGATCGCCCCGTAGACACCATTTTTAAACTCTTCACGAAACCCCTGACCGCCAGAAGGTGACACCTGTGCCATAATTACAGTCACAATGCCTTCCACAGGGTCAATCGAGAATCTTGTACCGGCAGAACCATCCCACCAAACCTCTCCTGGGCTAGCCGCAAACGGATAATCTTCTGGCACAAGTGCGTATGCGAAGCCACCAATCGTCCATCCGGAGGCTGCCATGTAACCACCGCGCCCAATCGGCAACAGCTCCTCTGCAATGCTGTTTTCCATCATCAGTGCGATAGTGTCAGGCTGCAGAAGTTGGCGGCCGAAAAGCTCACCCTGATTTAGGTACAACTGTGAGAATTTCGCAAAGTCCAGCGTCGAGGAAATCAACCCAACGCCTCCTTCAATTAGAGGGGCTTGTTCCGTGAAAGGAATATCTTCCATCTCATGGACTTGCAACACGCCCTGAGCGTCTGGACGATAAACAGTCGCTAAGCGAGACTGGCGCTCTTGATCCACATAGAACACAGTGTCGTGCATCTCTAATGGTGCAAAGACTCGCTCATTTAAAAAATCCTCTAAGCTCTGCCCAGACCACACTTCCACCAGTCTTCCTAGCACTGTCGCCGAGAGCCCATAACGAAACTCTGTACCCGGGTCATCGAACAAAGGCACC
The DNA here is from genome assembly GCA_947259995.1 of uncultured Pseudomonadales bacterium. Classification (GTDB taxonomy): domain Bacteria; phylum Pseudomonadota; class Gammaproteobacteria; order Pseudomonadales; family Pseudohongiellaceae; genus UBA5078. The sequence goes on from CAMYOK010000002.1 coordinate 1,052,860, forward strand.
CGCGCGGCGTTACTAGTCACTTGTGCCGCTGTTAATGATCGCAGACGCACCCCTTGTTGAACATAGATTGACGAGCTGCGGCTGCCAAGGCCTGATGTGTGGCGCATCAGGTCTGCCACTTCGATGTCGCCAACCCGGCGGCGAGTCTGCGTCATGCTAGGGTTTGATGAATCGACAAACACTTGTTGCTGCGCAAACTCTGGAAGATATTTGGAAATTGGGTCGTCGAGTTTAAAATACCCCTCTTCCCAGAGAATCATAGCGGCGAGGCTGGTCACTGGACGCGTCATTGAATAAATGCGGAATAAGGCATCTTCTGGCATTGGACTTGCCGTGGCTATATCGCGTTGACCGAGCGCCTCGTGGTAGACGAGCTTGCCATCTTTCAGGACCGCTGCTACTACCCCAGCGATATGCCCCGCATCCACATGCGCCTGCAGGTTCGCAGTCACCTGTGCCAGTGCGGTGCTTGACAGCCCCACAGACTCGGGGCTTGCAGGCGGAAGTTCTTGCCCGAAGCTATAGGTGCAACTAAGGCAAGCGAATGCGGTGACGATTGAGTTAGGGAAACGCATTGGAGGAGTCCTTTTATTATTAATGGGGTGGCATTGACTTAATGAGTGGTGCTTAGATCCATAGACGATGTTCATGTTTGCGCAACCAGCGCACATAGACTCGATAGTCTGGGCAAACTGATTCGACAAGCGCCCAAAACTTCGCTGAATGATTCATGACCAGTAAATGGCTCACTTCATGACAAATCATATAGTCAATAATGGCATCGGGGGCTAACATAATCAGCCAATTGAACTGGATTCGTCCAGAAGACGTACAGTGCCCCCACTTGCTTTTGGTTTTGCGGAACACCACATCTTTGAGCTTAGTGTCGGCATTTAAGTGTGCTGCCAGGGCACGGGTTCTCTGCGGCAACACAGCCTTCGCCTGCGCCATCAGCCAGCGCTGCAATACCGCCGCCACACTGCGCTCGTCTATGCGTTTGGCAAAGATATGCAACTCGGTGTCTGTGACTTCGATTGCCTCGAGTGTGCGCACGAAAAGACGCAAGCGCAGAGATTTGCCCTTATAGAATATTTTTGCATTGTCCTGCAGCCGCAGGCGCTGGCTATCGTGTTGCGCCTTCTCCGACAATTTGCGTGTAATCCACTGAGTATGCTTACCCACAAAATCAGCGATTTGTGCATCGCTCACAAAATGCGGGGCTCGCACCTGCACTTGTTCATGCTGGACGTGCACGACCATCGTTTTACGCTTGCTGCGCACAATGTGATAAGTCAATGGTGTAGGCGCAGGCAGTACTTTTGTACTTGCCGCTTGCGTCGTCGAAGTCAGGGCAATGATGGGCTTATTTGAATGTGTCATGAATTGACGCATAATACGCAAAACTTCAATAGATCACCATCATGAGCACTAACAAGCACGACAGCATATACGCAACGCAACGGCCACGTGAAGACTTCGTCTTCGATGAAAAAGTCGCCGCCGTGTTTACCGATATGATTAGCCGCTCAGTGCCCGGTTACGCCACCATCATTTCGATGATTGGAGTATTGGCAAATCGCTATTGCTCGAAGGGCTCCAAGCTCTACGATCTTGGCTGCTCTCTCGGCGGCGCCACCTTCGCCATGGCCCACCATATTGAGCATAAAGATTATCAACTTATCGCCGTCGACAATTCCGCCGCGATGATGACAAGACTACAACACGCCTTGGACACCAGCGATGAGTCCTACCCAATTTTGCTATCGCAAGCGGATATTAGCGACATTGAAATCCGTGATGCCTCTGTAGTGGTGTTGAACTTTACGCTGCAGTTTATCGACCCAGCCCAACGGGAAGAGCTTATGCGCAAGATCTATTTAGGCATGCGTCCTGGTGGGATCTTGATACTGTCTGAAAAGATACGGCTCGCCGACGATGACCTCAATGCCTTGCTCATCGACATGTATCACCAATTCAAAGAAGCCCAGGGTTATTCCAAACTCGAGATTAGCCAGAAGCGCTCCGCATTAGAGAACGTATTGATTCCAGAAACACTCGCCGCCCATAAAAGCCGCCTTCTCAAGGCAGGTTTTCGCAGTGTTGATTCTTGGTTTCAATGTTTCAACTTCGCCTCAATGATCGCATTTAAATAAAGAGTTCTATGCCTTATTCCAATCTTTCGGCCCTGCTCGCAGGAACCGAGCTAACACCCCTGACGCAATTTTGCAGCCAATCCTGGTTTGATAGCCGTAATAATGGCGACTACCCTAAGTGGCGGCAAGCGGTGGACGCCCTCCCCCAGATTACCGCAAGCAACACGGACCTTAGCACCGCTGTTAGTATCGGCACCGCTTCTGACTGCGATGCCAGCACGCGTGAGCAACTGCGTGAGGCGCTGCAGGTCATGATTCCATGGCGAAAAGGGCCATTCTCTCTATTTGGCATCGATATTGACACAGAGTGGCGCTCTGACTGGAAATGGGACCGAGTGCTCCCCCACATCAGCCCGCTGGCAGGGCGTAAGATTCTCGATGTTGGCTGTGGTAACGGTTATCACTGTTTTCGCATGGCCGGGGAAGGCGCACAGCTAGCCCTTGGGATCGACTCGCAGCTGGCCTACTCGATGCAGTTTCAAGCTATCAAACGATATGTGCCAGACACGCCTGTGTTTGTATTGCCCACTACTTTTGAGGAAGCGCTTGCCACACTGAGCACAGAGCCAGAAGCATTCGACTCTGTATTTTCAATGGGCGTGCTCTATCATCGTCGCTCCCCCATAGATCACTTGCTACAGTTGAAGAGCTGTTTACGCCCGGGCGGCGAATTAGTCTTAGAGACTTTGGTGGTAGATGGAGAGCGTGGCTATGCGCTAACACCGGATGACCGCTACAGTCGAATGCGCAATGTCTGGTTTGTACCCTCGTGCTCCACAATACTCAGCTGGCTAACTCGGTGTGGCTTTAAGGACTGTAAAGTCATTGATACTGGTGTCACTAGCCTTGACGAACAACGAACCACCGACTGGATGCGGTTTCAGTCCCTAGTCGACAGTCTTGACCCAAATGACCACAGCCTAACTGTTGAAGGGCTTCCTGCCCCTCAACGTGCCGTTTTCGTTGCTACCAAACCATAATAGCCTTTCCTGGAGGCACCTTTGGCAAGCCAAAGGTGCCTTGCCTAGCTTTAAAGCATCAGTGGAATAAGAAGTTTATAACCACTAATTTAGTGGCAAGCCCACTCTAAATATCCTCTTTAATAAAGTGATCATCCTTTTTGGTTGACGGGCTCCTCTATTTCAGTTATCACTATGCTTGTGAATTTAGGGTCATCTCTAACTCGATAATCCAGTTGCATAATAAATATTAAAAACACAACCCGGGAATAAAACAATGGCCAGACCATTACGAATAGAATACCCAGATGCGTATTATCATGTCTCAAATGTCGGTGTAGATAAGCAGAAAATCTTTCCCTCACAAAAATACTTTGAAGCATTTTTAGCAGGCCTAGAGGAGACGTGTTTTAGACTCAACGTCGAAGTGCACGCCTACTGCTTGCTCAAAGACCAGTACCATCTTCTGATCAAAACCCCCGAAGGCAATCTCAGCCGCTTTATGCGGCAAGTGGACGGCCTATACACCCAACACTACCAACGTATAAAGAAGACTGAAGGCTCGCTTTTTAAAGGCCGCTATAAAGCGGTATTGGTGCAAGCTAGCAATTATCTCCTGCCGCTCACTCGTTATATTCATCTCGGTGTGCGCAAGGCCGACCTAGAGACTTACCAATGGTCAAGCTACCCCGCGTATATCAATAAGGCGAAAGCGCCCACTTGGTTGGCCCGCGACGAAGTCTTCGCGCAAATTGGCCTCACTGGCGCTAAACGCACTGCCGCGTTGAAACAATATATGGCTGATGGCGTCGACGAGGAACTTGCGCACTTCTACGGCAAGAAAAATCTGTCCTCGATTATGGGAGACGAGAAGTTTAAAAAGTCAGCCAAGGGCAAGCGCAATGCCTCCAAGGCTAGAGGTGTGTCACGCGGGGCTCACGCCAAATGGCGCCCTTCCTGCAAAGACATCATCAGTGCGGTCGCCAAACAATTCAAGGTGAGCGAAGAAAGCATTTACACTGCTGCCCGAGGCCCTGGCTCCAAGAACGTTCCGCGCTGGGTAGCGATGTACCTCTGCCAAGAACTGTCTGCCGTTACCCTGCAGGCTATCGCCAAGCTGTTTAAACTGAAGCGCTACGGCACTGTCTCGACAACGGTCGGTAAGCTGAAAAAAGAGTTTGCTGAAGACACTAAGCTGCTCAACACCACTAACCGATTGATGAAGGCGCTTAGCAAAGAGAAATAACCCCGAGTGTTTCTTTGCAACAAAAACGCCGCCCCTAAGTTTTCACTCAGGGGCGGCGTTTTTTATCACGTATCGCTCTATTCGGGCAGATCGAGGCAAGCGTTAAGCCTTACGGCTCAACAAATTACTTAATCTTAGACTCTTTATAGATGACGTGCTTGCGAACAACGGGATCAAACTTCTTGATCTCCATTTTGTCAGGCATCGTTCGCTTGTTTTTGTCTGTAGTGTAGAAGTGCCCTGTGTTTGCTGAAGACACTAATTTAATTTTATCGCGCATTGCTGCTCACCACCTGCATCAGGATTTAAATATTAAACTTTACCGCCATTGGCGCGGATATCAGACAATACGGCATCGATACCGTTCTTATCAATGATACGCATACCTTTTGTGGAAACTTTCAGTTTCACAAAACGCTTCTCAGATTCCACCCAAAAACGATGTGTATGGATGTTAGGTGAAAAACGGCGTCTGGTTCTGTTGTTTGCGTGAGAAACATTATTGCCTGTAATCGGTTTTTTACCGGTTACGATACATACGTTAGCCATTGCCTTGCCTCGTTACAGAGCCCGAATTATCTGGTGAAAGACCACATTCGGGACTTCTACCTGACCATTGCTACTGTCTTGCCAAAAAAAGAGCTGCGTTTTATACCAAAACGCCGCCCCAATAGCAACAAAAAAGCCAGACTTTGTGAAATTGTCTACTGCGGCGCCCTTGTCAGCATCGTAGGCATTATAACAGCCCACGCTCTGCAAAACTCACTGCCTCATTGCGCCCCACGACTACGTGGTCGAGAACCCGCACATCGATGGTGTTCAAGGCGCTTGTGAGGCGAGTCGTGATCGCGATATCGGCCTGACTTGGCTCAGCCACACCGGAGGGGTGATTATGCGCGAAGATGACTGCGGCGGCGTTATTGCGCAGGCAGCGTTTAACGACTTCCCTAGGATAGACCGCCGCACCGTCTATCGTGCCGGTGAAGAGTTCCTCTAGCTTAACTACCCGATGCTGATTGTCCAAATACAGGCAGGCAAACACTTCATGTTCGTAGTGACGCAGCCTTGCCCTCAGGTACTGCCGTGTGAGCTCGGAACTGGTCAATGCGTCTCGTTCTGCCAGTTGCTCATGCAAATGCCGCTTAGAGAGCTCTAGCATCGCCTGAAGCTGTATATAACTCACCAGACCTAAACCCACGCTTCGACAAAACTCCTCTTTGCTGGCGAGGAAGATCTGCGTCAACGAGCCGTATTCAGTCAAAAGGCTTCTGGCAACATCGATCGCACTACGGCCTCTGCCTCCCGATCGCACAATAAGGGCAAGCAGTTCCGCGTCTGACAGTTGCACGGCCCCTAGATTGATTAGCTTCTCTCGCGGTCGTTCTGATATCGGCCAATCCTTGATGCTCATATCGCCTCCCTGGCGTTTTGGCTATACCATTGATAGTAGCAAAGCTTCGCAAAACAGCTTGTGCCTACAAATTGAATAGCCGCAGGCTTGCTGCTAGTCTTTGCCACCAACTTATATATCGACGTGCACAGCGTCCCAGGCCGACTATGAAAAGCCTTAGCAATCGACGTGTCCTTCTTGGCATTACAGGCGGTATCGCTGCTTATAAGAGTGCAGAGCTCACGCGTTTGCTCACTAAGGCGGGCGCAGAAGTGCGCGTGGTCATGACACAGTCGGCCACCGAGTTTATTACCCCGCTGACGCTGCAAGCCCTTTCTGGCAACCGTGTGCACACTACCCTGCTCGATACCGAAGCAGAGGCGGGCATGGGGCATATTGAGCTTGCACGTTGGCCCGACCTCGTCCTGATCGCGCCCACGAGCGCCAACTTCATTGCCAAAATCTCCGAAGGCAAAGCCGATGACATCCTCAGCACTGTTTTGCTGGCGACAAAGGCTCCCATCGCGATCGCCCCGGCAATGAACCAAGCCATGTGGTCCAACCAAGCAACTCAGCAAAACTTACAAACACTGCAACAGCGAGGCATTGCCATATTTGGCCCTGGCTCTGGAGAGCAAGCCTGCGGCGATGTCGGCTTAGGCCGTATGCTCGAACCCGAACAAATACTCGCGATGAGCGCCGCCTTGTTCGACGAAGGCCTGTTAGCGGGCCTGCGCATCGTGATCACCGCGGGCCCCACACAAGAGGCGATAGACCCTGTGCGTTATATCAGCAACCGTAGTTCCGGCAAGATGGCCTATGCCTTGGCCACCGAAGCTGCACAAGCTGGTGCGCAAGTGACCTTAATCAGCGGCCCCGTGGCACTAGCTACTCCCGAGCGCGTAAAACGCATCGACGTGATCAGTGCGCAAGAGATGCTAGAGGCGAGTATCGCCTGCGCCCCTGCCTGTGATGTTTTCATCGGAGTAGCGGCGGTGGCAGATTATCGCCCCGCTCAGTTCGCGGAGCAGAAAATTAAGAAATCAGACGACACGATGCATCTAGAGCTGACCAAAAACCCAGACATCATTACGGCGATTGCAGCCCTAGAGAAACGGCCATTTACAGTGGGTTTTGCTGCCGAAACCAACAGTATTGAGCAACATGGCGCCGAGAAGCTCGCCCGTAAAAAACTCGATTTATTGTTTGCCAATGATGCCAACGCTACTCTGGGCAGTGACAGCATTAGCGCAACCGCGCTTTGGTCCAAGGGTTCGCAGGCTTTAGGCCCAGCCTCCAAACGCAGCGTCGCCTTGCAGATGTTGACGCTCATCCGCACTCGCTATGACGCACGCGCAAACCATAGAGACTGAATAAATTAGCCAAATCAGACGGGAATCGTGGATACTCATAGCGCATTAACACTAGTGCAATAAAACAACAAAGCAGTAGGCTCATGACAAGCAAACAAGAAGAAACACTCGATGAGACAACACAGCACTTAAGCGCCAGCATCTTTCGCGCCTACGATATTCGCGGCATCGTCGATACACAGCTTAATGAACACTCGATGACGCTCATCGGCAAGTCTTTGGCCAGCATTGCGCTTGAGTCCGGTGAGACGACGGTGTTGTTTGGCTGCGATGCACGACTCTCTAGCCCACGTTTGCGCGAACCCTTGCTACAGGCAGTGCTTTCGACTGGCTTGAATGTCGTCGATCTCGGCACGATCCCTACCCCTCTTTTGTATTATGCAGCTCACACCGGCCCATGGGCCTCTGGCCTGCTGCTCACTGCCAGCCACAACCCTGCCAATTACAACGGCATCAAGATTATTCGCCAGCGCACTTGTCTTACTCCAGAGCAAATTCAACAGATCCGAGTTCGCGCCGAAAGTGGCGGTTTTGTGCATGGGCGGGGCAAGCTACAGACGCTCGACATCATGGCAGAATATATTGCTCGCCTGCTCAAGGACCTTAAGCTCAAACGCACCCTTAAGGTCGTCGTCGATTGCGCGAACGCCGTCCCTGGGCTACTGGCACCAGCCCTATTCGAAGCGCTTGGCTGTGACGTCATTCCCATGTATTGCGATCTCGATGGTAGCTTTCCTAATCACCACCCAGACCCGACAATCGCTGCTAATCTAGGCGCCCTGATTAGCAAAGTGACAAGCACGAATGCGGATCTAGGCATTGCTCTGGACGGAGACGGAGACCGTGTAGTCATGGTCACCGATAAAGGCAGCATCATCGATACCGATCGCCTGCTAATGCTGTTCATCAAAGATATCCTGCCCAAGTACAAGAATCCCAGCGTAGTATTCGACGTCAAATGCAGCACCTTGTTGGCGCAGCTCATCCGAGACGGCGGGGGCAAGCCAGTGATGAGCCGCAGCGGCCACTCCTTCATGAAACAGAGCATGCAAGAGTCCAACGCCGTGGTCGGGGCCGAGTTCTCCGCCCACGTCTTCATAAAAGATCGATGGTATGGCTATGACGATGGCCTCTACGTAGCCGCGCGCTTCTTAGAGCTATTGAGCCAGCAGAGCGAAAGCGCAGAAATGCTTTTTCAGCGCCTCCCGCGCAGCATCGTGACTCCTGAGCTACGCATCGATGTAAGTGAGGAGCGTAAATTTGACCTCATGGAACGCATCAAATCCATCGCCAACTTCCCTCAAGGCAAGATCAGTGACCTGGATGGGATTCGCGTTGACTTCGACGATGGCTGGGGCCTCGTGCGGGCCTCCAACACCACACCCGCTCTATTGCTGCGCTTTGAGGCGCAAAGTCACCAGTCATTGCAGCTGATCCAAAAGCTTTTCCGCGATTTGCTCTTGGAAGTCGACAGCCACCTCGTCCTAAACTTCTAAACAGAAACTTGTTTGCCACTGCTTTTATGAAAAATGCCGCGCAAGCTGTATACTTTGCGCCTTGAGCCCTTTGACGATATATCGGATTTCCTATGCCATTAGATTTTGACGCTGCGAAAAACATTGCTAACGTCCTGACCGAAGCACTCCCCTATATTCAACAATTCACCGGCAGCACTATCGTGGTGAAATATGGCGGCAACGCCATGACCGACGAAGTACTGAAGAACAGTTTCGCCCGTGACATCGTGTTGATGAAGCTAGTTGGTATGAATCCAGTCGTTGTGCATGGTGGCGGCCCACAAATTGGCTCGCTTCTGACTCAACTTAATATCCAGTCAGAGTTTATCGACGGCATTCGTGTGACTGACAGCAAGACGATGGATGTTGTGGAGATGGTCCTAGGCGGCTTGGTCAACAAAGAAATTGTCAGCTTGCTTAACAAAAATCAGGGCAAGGCCATTGGCATTACCGGCAAAGATGGCAATTTAATTCAAGCAAAAAAACTGCTTAAGAAAAGCGCCATCGACAGCAAGATGATGGACATGGGACAAGTGGGCAGTATTGAGAAGATCAACCGCGAAGTCCTCGACACTTTCAAAGAAAGTAATTTCATTCCAGTGATTGCGCCAATCGGCACCGACCGCAATGGCGCCACATACAATATTAATGCTGACACCGTGGCGGGCGAGATCGCAAAAGTATTAGATGCAGAAAAACTCATGTTGCTAACGAATATCGCTGGCGTCATGGACAAATCCGGCAAAGTCGTTACCGGCCTGACTACCAAACAAGTCGATGAGTTGATCGAAGACGGCACCATTCATGGTGGCATGTTGCCAAAGATCGAGTGCGCCCTTGATGCGGTTAATGCCGGCGTACGCAGCGCACATATTATCGATGGTCGAGTAGAGCACGCCGTGCTTCTAGAGATCTTCACCAATACGGGTGTTGGCACATTGATCAGCAACACACGCAATTTTGACGGCGAATAATCGCTACCACTTTTAAGGAACAATCAACACAAAATGTCGTCCGAGACTAAGATTTCACGTAAAGAACATATCCTGCAAAGCCTCGCCCGTATGCTAGAGAACGGTCCAGGCGAGCGGATTACTACAGCGGCGCTTGCAAAGGAAGTTGGCGTTTCTGAGGCCGCCCTTTATCGGCACTTCCCAAGCAAAGCAAAAATGTTTGAAGGCTTGATCGTCTTTATTGAAGAGACATTATTCACACGCATCACGCGCATCTTAGAAGATGAACCTTCTGCGCAAAAACGTTGCGAGAAAATATTAATGCTCGTGCTGACCTTTGCCGAGAAAAATCCAGGCATGACGCGCTTGATGACAGGCGATGCATTGGCAGGTGAAACAGAACGTTTACGCGTGCGCATCAGCCAGTTGTTTGATCGCTTAGAAGCGCAAGTAAAACAGATTTTGCGCGAAGCACAGATTCGCGAGAACCTACGCTGCACGGTATCCCCTAGCATTCTTTCAAACTTGCTGATGGCTAGCGTGGAAGGTCGTTTGATGCAGTTTGTTCGCAGCGAGTTTAAGAAGCGCCCTACCGAATCCTGGGAAGAGCAATGGGCTTATCTTTCCCGCGACATGCTCATTCCCTTCGGCGTTTAAACGCCAAACTCGTCTCTATAACGCTGCACAGCTTCCAGATTGGAAGCCAGTGCAGGGTCGTTTTTCTCACGCAGATAATCAACAATTTGCGCCAAAGAGATAATACTTAGCACCGGTATATTGTACTGCTCTTCGATCTCTTGAATCGCAGATTTATTGCCGGCACCTCGCTCTTGTCTATCTAAGGCCACTAGAATTCCCGCAGGCTCCGCGCCCTGCTTTGCGAAGATTTCCATTACTTCGCGCACAGCCGTGCCCGCCGTAATGACATCATCGACAATTAAGGCACGGCCTTGCAATGGCGCGCCGACCGTTAAGCCACCTTCACCATGATCTTTCGCTTCTTTGCGGTTGAAACAATAAGGCTTGTCGATACCATGCTGCTGCGCCAAAGCCGCTGCCGTCACTGACACCAACGGGATGCCTTTGTAGGCGGGGCCAAACAATAAATCGTACTCAAGCTTGGCGCCTGCGAGTGCAGTGGCGTAGGAGCTACCAATAAAGTTCAACGCGGCACCTGTATTAAACAAACCGGCGTTGAAAAAATAAGGGCTGGTGCGGCCGGATTTCAAAGTGAAACTGCCAAAGCGCAAAATTTGGTGCTCTATAACATACTCGATAAAAGCTTTTTGAAAATCTTGCATTACACCATTCCCTCGTTTTTTGATTAGATACCCAATGCTTCTTTTTGCACCGTCAGCAATTCGCTGATGCCTTTCTGAGCAATCGCAATCATCGCTTGCAGCTCATCATTGTCGAAGTCATTCTCTTCGCCTGTGCCTTGCAGTTCGATGAAACGCAGCTTGTCTGTCATCACCACATTCATATCGGTTTCGGCATTGGAGTCTTCGGCATAATCGAGGTCCAGCACCGGCACACCCTTATAGATGCCAACCGATACCGAAGCGATCATTTGCTTCATTGGGTTTTGTTTAATGCGGCCGTTCTTGATCAACACACTGATTGCGTCGTGCAATGCCACACAGGCACCCGTGATCGAGGCTGTGCGAGTGCCGCCGTCGGCCTGAATCACATCGCAGTCGATCTTGATCGTGTTCTCGCCCAAGAGCTTCATGTCTAGTGCGGCACGTAGTGAACGCCCAATAAGGCGCGAGATCTCCATCGTGCGGCCGCCTTGCTTGCCACGAACCGACTCACGGTCCATGCGCGAACCGGTAGAGCGTGGCAACATGCCATACTCAGCCGTCACCCAGCCAGTGCCCTGACCTTTCAAGAAACGCGGTACGGACTCTTCGACGCTGGCGGTACAAATCACTTTCGTATCGCCAAACTCTACCAACACCGAGCCTTCGGCGTGTTTAGTGTAGTGTCGGGTTATACGGACTTCGCGGAGTTGATCGGGTTGGCGTTTACTAGGTCTAATCGTATCTTGCATGGTGCCTCACTCGGGGGTCGTTAAGATTTGGCCCGCAATTATCCTTGATCTGCTCATTGATGGCGAGTCACAAGCGCCATATTGGAGTAAGATACAGCCCTAAGCTAACGGTATTGAGTTAAAGCCGTTGTAATTCTTATAGTTTTTAAGCAGGTGCACTATGGTCTTAAGCATGACCGCTTTCGCCAGAAAGCAAAGCAGTATTGGGCAAACCCTCCTCATTTGGGAAATCCGCTCCGTCAATCACCGCTACCTTGAAACAGGCTTTCGCTTCCCCGAAGCCCTGCGCACCCTAGAGCCCTCTGTGCGCAATGCCCTGCGCAAGACCCTAGCTCGCGGCAAAGTAGACTGCCAATTGCGTATCGAGACCGAAGGCTCGCAAGAGAACACGCTAAAGATTGATGAAGCCTTAGTGGTCCAGCTGAACAACGTCAGCGGCGAAGTCCTGCACCTGACCGGTGGCGGCAATGCCTTAACGGTGCACGAGATCCTAAAATGGCCAGGCGTGCTACAAGAGAGCAAAGCCCTTCCCGAAGACTTAGAAGCCCAAGCCCTCGCCCTATTCAAAGAGACCCTTGCCGAACTAGTGGATACCCGCAAGCGCGAAGGTGAAGAGCTCTACGGCTTCGTAAGCCAACGGGTCAAAGCTATTCGCGAGATCGTCAACGAGGTGAAAACCCGCATGCCCGAGATCTTGGCCGCACAGCAACAGGCGCTGCGCGATCGCCTTGAGGCACTTAAGATCGAGCTAGACACTACGCGCCTAGAGCAAGAGATTGTGATGTTTGCGCAAAAATGCGATATCGACGAAGAGACTGATCGTCTTGAGGCGCACTTGAATGAGGTGGAGCGCGTGTTGGAGTTGGGCGAGCCTTCTGGCCGGCGCTTGGACTTTCTGATGCAGGAGCTTAACCGCGAGGCCAATACGCTATCATCGAAATCCATTGTGTCGGAGACCACGCACAAAGCGGTGGATTTGAAGGTGTTGATTGAGCAGATGCGGGAGCAGATTCAAAATATTGAGTAGACTCCAACATTACACCAAGGCATCTTGGTACACAGGTTCTAGTTCTGCGAATACCTGCGCTGACTCCATTTGAGACAAGGCCGTCAATTTCATTGTGTTCCTAATCGGGATATGGGGAACACCGACTACGGCGTCTTTCAAGGTTAAAGGCTTGCCCAGTTCGAATATATAATAAAGCTCAGTGGAATCTGATGCTTTGCCTGCTTGTGCTACCGAGATCGTAGCTCGCGGCACCTTAGCAACGTTTAGCACTGGCCATAATTTATCAATTTGTTTACTACTCGGATCTTGTTTAGACGTCGTAGCCAATGCCAGATATCTAATCTCTCTAATGACATGCTCTTTGAATTTGCCATTAAAGGTCGACACTTTCGTGTGGTACCACTTAGCAGTACCGTTTTCGAAAGCCGCTAGGTAAGCACTTTCTCTTGCACTTTTTCCGCCTACCGCAGCCGTCATTATGAGATTTGGGTACAAAACCTGACTCATACCAGAGTATGGAATTCTAGCGGCATCTTGCAGGTAAAGATGCTCTTCGGTTCTACTAGATGGGTAACTTACAGGTCCCTTTGACTTTAGGCCTATTTGCTCTATTAAAAACTTAGTTAACCATGCCTGCCCTTCGTTGCTAATTCCACTATTCGAATTCGATGTCGGCAAAAGCGCAAACGCGCCAATACCAATCTCAGTGATAGCTTCAGCATACGGGTTTACTTCAGTGGTTTGATCGAAGTAACCTGGATAGAGGGCAAAAGCCCCAAACACTGGCCTACTTTTTTGTGAATCATTGGTAACCCGAATTAAGGCGTCTCGGTATCGATGCATTTGATTGATCGCATCTTCTGGCACGTAATCATTTACATCAATATCGTCATCGTCATACCGATTTTTTTCAGATTTAATTCGATATTTTGCGTCAAATAACCAGACGTAGCGTTTCTTGCTAGGAGCAGGAAAAGTCACCTCTAGTACTATGTCAGGCTGTTGACTCACTACATAAGATCGGATCGAATTACCTTTTTTGCCAAACTTAGGCTCGTGAGCAAGACGAGCAACAACCCCATCTGAACGCTTAAAATTGAAAGCTCCTGCAAAACCATCTTTGAGCTGAAATTCTAAAAACGCATTCAATTCTAAAATCATTTTCTTGCTAGGTATTTCCTCAAAGCCTAGCTGCTCTTGCAAAATATTTTTGATTGCTAAGAAACACCAGACCTCGTAAATCTCAGCTACTGATTTCATTGAGATGCTAGATTGACTGGCAAATACATCAAGGTAGAATTTTAACTCTTGCCATACCCTGTAAACTTCGCTGTAACCAGTTTTCTGCTGCAATACTAATGATTCACTCTTAAGCCCAGAAAAGTGCCCAACATCTTTTAAAAAACTTTGGTTTAACATTTTCTGCAGCGGCTTCTGCCATAAATGTAGTTCGCTTAAGAAAGACTCAGATAAACGTTGGTTGTTGGGCGCTTCATTGCTAGCACGAAGTTTTTGCTCAAATTGCTCCAGTCGCTGTTTGCTGAATTTTACCACCGACTTGATAAACTGATTCTCCGGCGTGTTAACGCTAAGCCTTTTTTTCTCTACTCTATAGCTTTTGTCCGTCTGACCATTGGCAATATCCTCTTTGATTTTTACGCTCAGTTTATACGATACTCTTCCTTTTAGGCGAGCCGCCTTAGAATGAGTGACGTGTGTCTGTAAACGACTATGCGGGGCTTGGGTAACTACTTTAAGTCCTTTTTCAAATCGCTGACGAAGGTGAGAAAAATTGGCAAGCCACATCAGGGGGAAATTCCCACGCTGCTTGCTCTTATCAGCGTCTTGCTCAGTTTTTTCAACTAAACTAAATCGCCAAAGTGGAAATATTTTGTCGATGTCTCGATACATTGATGGCAGGTCTTGATGGAGATCCATTTTTGTAGGCAGTATTTCAAAAGCAGTATCACATCGAAACTTTTTGCCACCCAATTCGTATTCAAACGGCAACCGCATCCATCCAACATCATTCGCCGTATTGATACTACCTGTAAGACGTGCCGGCATCTCGCCACGTTTCTTAGAAAACCGGAACCCCTCATTCACTTGTTGGCTTCTATGACTGAGCTCGGCGTTATCTACATCTTTGTAAAGTACCCATTCAAAGTGATACTGAGTATTCTCAAAAAATAACCAGTGCGGGACAGTAAGCTCATTTTTCGGATCGATGCCAATATTTCTATCTGGCACTTTGAGTATGGAAAGGCTTTGTATCTTTAAAGGGGGCGAGAATCTAATATGTGTTTGCTGAACCGATGTATTAGTGTTTTCGTTGTTTAGATTGCGCTTTTCCACTGTCGTGCGCAATAGCTGTTGACGTTGGCTTATATCACCACACCAAACCGTTAGCTCAAAATCTGCCGTCCTAAGCTGTAGTAGTTCTACCATCACTAGGCTCCTAATAAGGCAGGTCCTTATGGCCAGAAGCTAGTGAAACTAGACTTTTCAAGGCGCGATTGCATCCACTCTAGTTTGGCTTTGCTTCGACAAGCTACTCGCACAACCGAGTCTTCGTTCTCTAGTGCCTCTCTGAACAAATCAGGGCGCGCGTCAGAATCACCATCTTGCTTATCCCAGAATTCAGAGAACTGAGTTTCTAATAGGCTAGTTAGCTGCTCTAGCACTGAAGGTTCACTTCTAAGCTTATCTGTATCACCCTCAATTCTTGGCAATACTTTACACATTAAAAAATCGTCCCAAACTGCCTTAAGAGTGCGCGGGTCTTGTGGATTGTGACTAGCAACAGCCAATAGCAACTCATTCAATGCGCGATAAGCCAATTTGAATGGCGTATTGTCTAGAATCTCATTTACTGCTTTTAGAAAGGCTATGCTCTTACTTCCATCACTATCTTCAGTACCCGCAAGGCAACTATAGCTAGCGTGAGAAAGCACAGGGTAACTTAATATTTTGTTTACAGTTTTTGGAGCGAAAAATTGATCGAAGTCGTTGGGGAAAAAAGCACCAAAATCAAAACTAAGGGCTCTGTCTATCACTTTGCGCGAAAACCCATGAGTCGTTTCATCCATGTTCACTGTACCGGCTACTATTAAATTAAATGGTATGCCAATGCCGTACTTACAGAAGTGCTTCCAAAGTTCATCGTACTGTACATCTTCAAATCCAAGGACTTTGCGCAATGCAGTTTTATCTTTGACTTGCTCTATGGTTGCTGCTTTTAGCAATGGGTCGGATAAATACTGGAAATTATCTTCATTCCATAGCCATTCTCTTGTCTCTAGCACTGAAAGATAGTCAGCAAAATATTGCTCAACTGGTGCCAAGTTCATTTCGTCTAAACACAACCAATAAGGCAACACTTTCTTCAGACTATCTCTCTTCCCAGAGACTGCCAATCGATAACCCTGTCCTGGAACATTGTCCTCTGAAAAAACTAAATCTGATGTTGAAATCGCCCGCCACGCTTTAGCAATAAACTGAAGGACGTCAGTAGTAATATACTCTGCGTCTCCATTTAAACGTGAGGTATAACCCAAAAGATCACTAGGCTCATGCCAGTCCGGTCGAACGGAGGTCAAACAATAAGTTTCTTTGAGATTACTATACGCTTCAGTTTGTTTACGAATAAATCGAGTTTTTCCTGTTCCAGATATCCCAGCAAGTAGTATAAATGCTTTAGAGATGTGACAACCTAATTGTCCGCTACCCTCCTCCCTTTCCGATAGAAATTTAGCTAGTTTCTTACATGCTGCACTATACATCGAGTTTCCAGAACTATCTGCTTCTTCCCAGTCAGGTATTTCTCTTAACATTGCAAGCGCACTTATCACTTCAACAGAGGACAGATTGTATAAAGTAAATTTTTTGTTACCTATTTGTTCCGAAAACTTATCACAGAATTTTATAGCTGAGACTGAGTACGACTTTGCTGTTCTTTCAGAAAGTCCATTCTTCAACATCCACTTTCGAAATTCACTTTCTATATTTGACGTAGTTTGACCAGAAAGAATACTTGTTAAATTCGCTCCATCTACATCATCCCAATTCTCTAGAGCAGAGTTTATTTTATTAGGAACAAAGAACGTGTTTTGTTCTGGGCTGGTGTATGTCTGTGCTGTTAGAAATGCTATGATTTTTGCGATTAATTTTGTAATCGCTTTAGTTTGGCTTTTTCCTGCTGAGGAAATTATTCTTAGTTCTTCAGTATCTGCAGCTTTGTATATTTCTCTATAAGATTTTTCTTCATATTGATATATTTTATTTTTTTTAGTAGGAGTTCTAGCCCATTTTTCATAAATAGATTCATAATTAGATACGAAGAACTTCAAAAAAAGTCTTATACTTTCCGGCGATATCGTAAAAGCTTCATTCTTGGAATTCGTATAAGTTAGAATTAGTGATTTTTCTGCTGTAACTATTTGTTCGTCGCCTAGCGACTCACAATATTCTTGAAATATCATAACTTTTCCATTTTTATTTTATTTGCAAGTTTTGTAATAACAGGAACTACAACAGAATTCCCAAATTGCCTGTAAGCAGGAGTCCTAGATGTCGGACAAACAAACGTTTCTGGGAAGCCCTGTAATCGAGCACACTCTCTTTGCGTGAGCATTCGCGGGTTTTTGCAAGACTGTGGTATCAAACATTCTTTACCATCTTTCCCATATCTTGCAACGATTGTGTTTGACGGTTTATCTAAATCAGCAGTATATGCTGTGAATCCTGTTCCTCTCTCTACGTTTCGTTTTGTTCTATTAATGTGCCCCTGCCAAAGTTTATCTGAAATTGTGTACATATCATCCACGTCATTTTCCAGAATAGACTTGAGTGCTAGTGGCGGGCCTGTGAATTCAGGAAAAGCAAATGTGACGCCCAAATCTTTTCGTATTGCTACAATATAACAACGTACTCTACGTTGCGGGACCACAGAGCTAGCATCAATTACCTTGTATGAAAAATTATATCCACTTTCATCTATAGCATTTTTGATTGTCGTAAAAGTTTTTCCTCCATCATGCCTCTCTAGATTTCGAACATTTTCAAGAAAAATTATTTTCGGTTTCTTTGCATCAACTACACGCATAACATCGAAGAACAATGTCCCTTCGGTGTCACATAGAAAACCATGTTTTTTCCCAACGGCATTTCTTGCAGAAACTCCAGCATGGGAGAATGGCTGGCATGGAAATCCAGCTAAAAGATAATCATGATCAGGAATTGTATTCTCATCTATTTTTGTTATATCCCCGAACGGGAATTCACCATGATTTTCTTCATATGTTTTTTGAGCCGCCTTATCATATTCAGACGAGAATACACATGTTCCTCCTGCATTCTGAAAACCAAGCCTTACCCCTCCTATACCAGCAAAGAGATCTATAAATCGAAAAGATGCATTCTTCTTAGGCTTTAGCTTCACATTTCCAAATACAGTTTGGAAAAACGCAGTTCTATCTGTGAAGAGTTTATTCTCCTTCAGAATCTTAACTACAGATTTCTTTAATTTTATTCTATCAACCTTCATTGTATCGCAATAAAAATCACTATCTGTTGCAATGGCATGCAACCACTGATCAACTACGGCTTTAACTTCTGATCCTTCGGGCGTATGCTGCATCGCAATTGGCACAACCAGCTCTTCAATTCTTTGAATTACTTCTTCATTTTTCATTATTTACAACTATGTTAAACCCAATTAATAGTAGGCTATTTGTAATAGCCTAACTCTATGCACTATTTCTTTCTTCAGAACATATGATCGTTTCACGAACTACTATGGAAACTTACCCAACCAGACACAATAACGTGGTTTCATAAATATAATCAACATACCAGCTTAAGTATCATTTGATACTGCTAGCGATAGCATTTTTTATCATTCCAAATTTGGTAGAAATACTAGCACTAAACGTTAAACGCCTCCTGCTTAAGCAACTGTTCAGTGCGACTAATACCTAGTTTAGTTGCTACACCTTGCCACCTCTTCACTGCCTCCAACACTTGATCATATATTTTTGTAGCCTCTTCGAGGCTTAGGCGAAAGAAACCTATGACATCAAAGGCCAGACTAAAATCCAAGGCATTAGAGTTGTCGGTGATGTTCATATGCAGCCCTTGTTTTCCGACAATAGGATTGATGTCATAAGCTGGAGATAGCTTCCAGCCCTTATTTGTAAGTAAAAAACCATGATTGCGTAAATGGTCATCTGTATTGGAAACTGCGATGTTGAAGATAATTCTACGCCATAGTTGAGCAAGGTCTTCTTTGGTTTGTGCACCTTGGTTAACAAGGAACTCCGCAATCTCTAGATAGCTGGCTCCTTCTGACTGTTCTCCATCGTAATATTGCAATTGCGTCATAGCAGATGAAAAGTGGATCCGACGCCCATTGTCCCGATCAAAGCGTTTAGTCATAAACGTATGATGCTGTGACGAGTATTTTTGTATCCTACTTGGGCTCATCTCGATACCAGCGGCGATAGCGAGCTCATAACAAACCATCTCCCACGCACCCACATCAAAGCTGTCGTTTTGATTAGGGAATTTGGCAATCCACAGCTCTTTTTCTTCGTCGTAGACACAGGCTTTTGGTCTAGCACCGCCTAGGGATGAACCTGGTGATATCAACATGCTCAACCAACGGTAGTACTCGCTGCTATCTATGTTTTCATCACCTTCAATCTGCAATGCCGCGAACTCAAGTTCACGTAGCGACGTCATTGGCGGTGCAGCAAACTCAGCATTGTTGTCTAGAAACCCTTTATTAGCATCGGTTCTGAATCTAATACCACCCATTCGGTATGAGTCATGTACGCCCAATAAATAATCTAATTCGTTTAGCTGGGCACTTTGCCGAAACCCTTTGTGATACTCAATGGCTGCGCGGCGTTGCATCAACACACGCCCCCATCGGTCAGGGGAAGAGTCTAGAAATGCTCGAAAATTTTTATCGGAAGAATCGTTGTATAGCTCACCACTATGCAGAGATAGTAGTGGATCTATTTGGAGGCGGTATTTAGAGCTCAGAAATGCTTTATCGTACGCAAAACTGAAAACTCCACCACGATTAGTATCACTAAAAGTCAGCTGCCCTATTAATAACGGCTTTTCGATAGGCATCCAAGAAGCATAAACACCTACCACTTGACGGCTCACTTGACACCTTCCAGCAATTTGATGTTTTGTAGCTTTACCCCTACTTCATCATGGGCGGCAAGCTCTGAGAAATTTTCTTCCATCCCCAGCACAGCCATTATTTTTAGATAAGTACCGATCGCCACACCTGGGTCGCCAGCAAACACCTTGTTCACCGTTTTGTTGTCGAAGCCTGTCCTCTCACAAATGAGCTTTTTAGTATATCCACGCCTTTTCATCGCCAGCAGCAAGTCTTCCCCAAATGTTCTCAGCACTTTCAGCTGCTTGGGATATAACACTTTGTGTAAGTCTCTCTTTGCCATGACTATGCGTGCTCTAGGACTATGTTCCATTTTTTTGCCAGAAGCTAGGAATATAGTCCTATTGCTTAATGAACACAAGGGCTAATTCATAGGACTATATTCCTGATTTAGCCGATTATATAGGTATTTAGTCCTATTATTCACTTTCATGGGTTCTTTTTAGGCTTGTAGACGTTAATGATCCCTTTGCCCTTGATTTTAGTCATCGTAAAGTCTCCACTTAGTGAAGCGATTACTTCGGTCAGTTTTGTTACACCATAGGAGCGCGGGTCAAAATCTGGCTTCGAACGCTTCAGAAAACTGCCAGCTACCGACACTGTTGCCCAGCCATCATCGTCTTGAAACTGCTCCCATGCCTTTCTTAAAATCGGAACTAGTTCTTTCGCTTTTGCGGCCTCACTTTTCTTTGTGTTGGCTTTGCTAGACTTAGAAGCATTCGACGTTGCAGATTCAGCTATTCCCAGATTCTCGGTAATGACAAAGTCATCGCAGGCATTTCTAAATGAAATTGGGGTTTTTTGTTCACCCACGCCAAACACAAAAATTTCTGACTCGCGTAACCTAGAGGCTAATTTTGTGAAGTCACTATCGCTAGATACCAATGCAAACGCATCAAACTTGCTAGAATAGAGAAGATCCATCGCGTCGATTATCATCGAAGCATCCGTGGAGTTTTTGCCCGTGGTGTAAGCAAATTGCTGAATGGGTTGAATAGCAAGTTCATTGAGGCTTTTCTTCCAATTCTTTAAACAATCACTGGACCAGTCCCCATAGGCTCGCTTGATCACAATGTGGCCATGCGCGGCTATTTCATCTAGCACCACCTTAATCTTTTTAAGTTGCGCATTGTCTGCGTCGATTAATACGGCAATCTTTTTGTGATCGTCTAAGTCCTTCATGCATGCTCCCTATGTTTGGAAATCAGGCTAAGTCACAGGACATAGCGCTGTTTCTGGCATAGGCAAGCTAGCATTACTTAACCCGCCAATTCCATGAGGCGGTTCACAATAAACCACCAACTAACAACGCATCAGTCAAGTGATGGTCCCAGCGCTAATAAAGATTACCGGCACCCAAACTGCACACGCCAGGAAGACAGAACAAAGGATAACCGCGACAGCGCTGCTCGCGGAGGCATGGAAGAAATAAACGCGGGGCTTGCAAATATAGAGCTCTGATATAAGGTTTAAGGTCGCTTTGATATTCGCCTTGATCTCGGTTAACTGAGCTATTTGCGCGCGCATCAAAGTCTTGGAGTAGGCAAACAGTAGGACTATTAGAGCTTCTAAGCCAACAAAGTCTATAAGCAGGATAAACTCGATCGCGAAAGGAGCGAAATAGGGAACTAGCATCACTAGAGCAAGCAGCAGTAGCGCCTTGATAATGAGGCTTGGCAGAAACGGAGATTTCATCGCATGAGCACTCTTATGCTTAATTTGTATCGAATATACAAATATTGAGCATGGAATGCGAACCTCGCTTAAAGCATGAGAAAGCAACTTCTGCCTTCCCATGCTCCTTTTACGGCAATTGCCCTCTATTGCATTAAGGCGTCATCAAGCTCACTGGCTCTTACTGCTGCCGGGCGGGACTGGCAACGGTTGATGTAGTCGGTGAGTACTTGGCTTGGCTCTAAGTTCTTCATAAAGACTGCCCAGTATAGAGTGCTCGACAGCACGACATCGGCAGCCGTGAAATTATCGCCGCAAATATAGGGGCTCTGCTTCAAGGCGCCTTCGATGGTGTTGATGCTGTCTTCAATCAGGCCACAGCCTACTGAGATGGCATTTTCGGCATCAACATTCCATTGGTTTGATTTTGCGGTTAATGCCATCTCGAGCGGGCCAGCCGCAAAAAATAACCAGCGATAATAGTCACCCCTTTGGGCTTCGTGCCGAGCTGGCGCTAAGTGCTCATCGGGGAACTGGTCTGCTAAGTAGGCGCAAATCGCCGCGACTTCTGTGACGACTTGCTCACCATGTTTGATCGCCGGCACTTTACCCATTGGATTAATCGCTAAGTACTCCGGCGATTTAATATTCTTGCCATACTCCATCACTTCGATTTCGTAGGGCGCGCCAATTTCTTCTAGCATCCAGCGCACGATGCGGCCACGTGATTGCGGGTTAGTGTATAGGGTCAGTGTTTTCATGATTATTTCCTTTAATCGCATTTTATTTGTGGAGAGATTTTGTTGTCGAAGGCACAATACAAAATATATAGGTCATTTTATGTCCTGTTTAGTTTGTATAGTGAAAACTAGCCCCCTATGGCAAATTTCTCACTTACCCTAAAGGCACTTTATGTCAAAACCAGTGACGCGTGTTCTAAGCTTATTAGAGATGCTGCAAACCCACGGCCTACTCACCGGCTCGCAGATTGCCAAACGTTTAGACGTGGATGTGCGCACAGTACGGCGCTATATCGCTGCGCTGGAAGACCTGGGAATTCCCGTGCTGACCGAGCAAGGGCGATACGGTGGATATCGTCTTGTGGCAGGTTTTAAATTACCACCAATGATGTTTACCGAAGAGGAAACGCTCGCTATTTCTTTGGGTCTCCTTGCTGCAAACCAGCTTGGGCTTTCAGAGTCTGCTCCTGCCATATCAAGCGTACAGGCAAAACTTGAACGAGTGATGCCCACCAATCTCAAACGCCGCGTTCGTGCCATCAACAATAGTGCAAGCTTGATTCTGCCAAAAGCGCAGGGTGCAGAGAACAAAGAAGATCTTTTTTTACTCACAGACGCGACACACGGTCAACAACGGGTAAGCTTTCAGTATGAAACAGAGAATAAGCAAAAAAGTACCCGCGATATTGATCCCTACGGGATCGTTTTTCGCCGCGGTCATTGGTATGTGTTGGGCTATTGTCATTTACGCAAGGCGCTGCGAACATTTCGTTTAGATAGGCTGCAGTCGGTCAAGCCACTACAGCATAGCTTTCTGCGACCAGCAAATTTTGATGCAGTAAAACATTTGAATGAGAGTATGCAGAATGTTCCGCGTCAGTTTCCAGTGCAAGTATTGCTGCACACAGATCTGGCCTCGGCTTCGTACTACCTTTATGGGCTAGAGGGAGTAATGAAGGCAACAGACAATGGTTTGTTGATGGATACAAGCACAGATAGCCTTGAATGGTTTGCACGTTGGTTGACGCAGATGCCATTCAAGGTTTCTGTGCTGCAGCCGAATGAATTATGGGAGGCATTACAGGCGCATGTCTCCCACATTCAAAATAACTTCAATTTACAAGAAAAGAGCGCTTAGTTAAATGAATAACGAAGCCCGAGGGAATAGGTGTTTACATCGTCTCCGAAGTTTCCGCCTAAATTGACACCTAAATTGTCAGAGATCTCAAAAAGGAAGTTACCGAAAACTGAGGTGCTGTCACCGTAATCTAAGTCGGTGTAACGCACACCGGCACCAAACTCTAACCAAGATGCCAATTGTGCGCGGCCACCTACATCAAAGAAGTAACCGTCGCTGTCATCTTCATTTAGATCGTCAAAGGCGTTTTGAATATCTTCGCCACTGTTTAGGTCATCGTTCTCGTCACGGCCTAAACTGAAATCGCCTAGGTCCACATCGGTATAGCCACCAGTGGCAACAAAATCCAAAGTATCAGAAATTGGCGTGTTAAAACCCAAACCAAGTTTTAGAGTTTTAACGTCTTCCCTTCGATTTACAAAACCGCCGCCATCATCAACATAGGCAAAATCTGCTTCCGTCGAAGAATAAGAACCAAAGGTGAATATATTATCGGTTAATGCCGCTGAGGCGCGCAAATTGAATCCATCACCGTCATCAATATCCTCAGCGAAGTTATCGAAGAAGTCGTTGTCTTCATAGTAATCGATGTCTTGAATTAGATAGTCAGCCTCGATGAATGAGTAGCTGATTCCCTCAGCAGCGAAGGCTGAGGCAGGCAGTAAAATTGCGCAAGTGAGAAGGGATTTTTTAAAGAATTGTCCTTTTTGCATAGCAGTATCTCCATAAGTTGTTGCGGGTGTATTCTTGACTCCTTATTCTTTTTGCTTAGGCAATGAATCGAGCAGCCAGCACGGGCACTGTTATCACACAGCGAACGCCAACTTGCCAGTGGGGCCTAGCGATTCTGAAGCCTTTGTAAGTAGAAATTGTGACGTCTATCGCATCCTCGCAACTCAAGCGGCGGCTTGCAATTCCCATTATTTATAGAAGCGAGATCTGACTTGCAGGATTTTTATAGCCACAAAGGCGCATTGCGCCTTCGGCGATAGGGGGAATTTACTGGCGCATCTGCGTAATGAAACGATCGGATTCGGCGATCGCTAGTTCCATGGCATCTATTAGACGATCGACGTCTGTGTTGATGGTATCGAGCTCGCCACGCAAGGAGGCGATGGCTCGCGCATTGAGATTGTGCTTAAGGTAAAGAACATTGTCGCGCAAACTATCCAGTACTGGATCAAGCGTTACCTCAGCCCGATGCATCGCCGCAATTAAGCGCGCATAACGGGTGCGCGTATCACGCAATTGCTGCTCACTGTCACGACGTAAATTCTGATTGCTGTATAGCGCCAGCTCGTCTTCCCACTCATCGAAGAGTGCATCGGCAACATCTTCTACGGCGCTAATGCGATCGCGAATTAAGTCTGCCGCTTCTTCGCTATCTTCGAACTCTGAGTTAAGACGATTATAGATCTGCTGTAATTCACCACCATCAAAATTTACTACGCTGCGAAACTGTTCTAGCGCATCGCGGAACTGCTCTTGACCGTCCTCTTGTGCGCTTTGCGCCTCGCCTATTCGATCGACGAGTATGTCACGCTTATGCACGCCCAACTGTTCCATCGTCCCGTAATAAGTTGATTCGCAGGCGCTTAGAAAAAATACGGCGAGCGTTAGCAACAATAGTCGTGTTTTCATTTAAGGTCCCTTTGATTCCTTTTGCTTACTTTAAGCGCTTTTGACACCATTGCAAAACCCTATATCGACTTCTTTTGAGAACCGCCCTTGTCAGATTACCCCCTCACTTCCTCAAGCAAGCTCCCCATCGACAGCGTGCTTGCCCAATTGTCTGACGCGCTACGGACTCAGAACAAGGCGCTTTTGGTTGCCCAACCCGGTGCGGGCAAAACCACACGGGTCCCATTAGCATTGCTCGAATCGCATTCTGGACGCTGGCTCTTGCTAGAGCCACGCAGAGTCGCGGCTCGTTTGGCCGCAGGCTTTATGGCGCAAAGCCTTGGCGAGCCAATCGGGCAAACGATTGGTTATCGTGTCCGTGGGGAATCCAAGACCAGTGCAAAGACTCGCCTAGAAGTGGTCACGCAAGGGATCCTCACTCGTATGTTGCAAGACGACCCTGCGCTTGAGGGCTATGCGGGCATTATTTTCGATGAATTCCACGAACGTAGTTTAGACGCCGACATTGGCCTCGCCTTTGCGCTTGAGGCGCAAGGTGCATTACGCGAGGATCTGCGCATTCTCATCATGTCGGCAACCTTGGACACCGACGCTCTTCTTAATTTGCTAGGTCAAAACACTCCTTTGATCCACTGCGAAGGCCGTGCATGGCCTGTAGACACAATCTACCGAAGCCCTCCGGCACGAGAATTTAGCGATAAACATCAAAGTGCTGTGGTAAAAGAAGCGATCACGGAACACGCGGGTGACGTGCTAGTGTTCCTGCCAGGGCAAAGCGAGATACGCCGCCTGCACAATCGCTTGCATGACATTCTCCCCACCGATGTAGAGATTCTAGATTTGCACGGGCAGCTCACGCTTGCCCAGCAGCAAGCGGTCTTAAGCAAAGGCAACGATGAACGTCGACGCGTCATCCTTTCTACCTCGGTTGCCGAGTCCAGTGTCACGGTGCCTGGTGTGCGCATCGTTATCGACGCTGGGCTTGAGCGAGTCCCAGTGTTTCAGGTGCGCTCAGGGCTTAGCAAACTTGAGACCCGCAGAGTGAACCGAGCAAGCGCCGATCAAAGACGAGGGCGTGCCGGGCGCGAAGCACAAGGGGTTTGTTATCGGCTGTGGCCTGCGGAAACCGTTCTAGCCAATCACCGCGAAGCCGAAATAGAACAGTCCGAACTAGCAAGCCTCGCATTCGAGCTCGTGCGCTGGGGGTGTAGTGATACAACAAACCTGTCTTGGGTAAGCCCTCCTCCAAAACCCGCCTATGCAGCTGGCATAAAGCTCCTACAAACACTCGGCCTGATTGAACAAAAAGGCGGGTTCAGCGATCTAGGCCGCCGCTGCGCACGCTGGCCCACTCACCCTCGACTGGCCGTGTTGCTCGACAAAGCGATAGAACACAATGCCCAAGCACTGGCCTGTTGGACCATCGCTTGGTTAGAAGAGTCCGTGAATAGCCCCGAAATAGACATCGCCACCATTATCACGCAATACCCGCGTACTAACAGCAAAGGAGCTGCAGGGGCGTGGCGACGAGCGGCAAGCCAGTGGGCTAAACGGCTGCGTTGTTCCTTAGATTGCGAGCAGTTTGACGCCCTGCCTATTCTACTCGCGGCGGCCTACCCGGACCGCATCGCCCAGAACCAGCAGCAACAAAATGACCATGGTCAGGCACGCTTCAAGTTGGTGAGCGCTGGGCAAGCATTGCTGGCCTCATCCCACCCTTTGAGCCAGCAAGAGTATTTACTTGCGATTGAGCTGGACGGCATAAGTCAGGGCGCCAAAATTTTCCATGCCTGTGCTATTAGCCGGTCACAGATCGAAGCACTATTCCCACAAACAAAGCTGTGGCATCAACAAGCACAGTGGGACAGTGACGCTGGACGGTTAATCGGCGAGGAACAACGCCAGTTTGGCGCACTAGTGTTAGAGAGGCGAGCCTTAGCGAAACTCGACCCAGAGGCTGTCGCCGCAGCATTGCTGAGCGGGCTTCGACAGCGCGGCACATTTAACTGGTCAAAAGATGATCAACAACTGCTCGGTCGGCTTCGGTTAGTCCGCAAGCATGAGGGCGATCCATGGCCTGAGGTTAGTGACTCGGCTTTAATGGCTTCGCTCGAACAATGGCTTGCTCCCCACTTAAGTGGTTTGAACCGCTTAGAGCAGCTAGACCGATTGCCACTGGCCAAATTTATTTTCGAAACTTTGGATTGGACACAACAGCAGTCACTGCCGAAGTTAGCGCCCACACACCTCGATGTGCCTAGTGGTAGTAAGATTGCATTAGATTATTCTCGTGAAGAACCAATCTTAGCCGTCAAATTGCAAGAGATGTTTGGACAAGTGAATACCCCTACGGTCCTTGGCGGCAGGCTTGCTATTTTGGTGCATTTATTGTCTCCAGCTAGGCGCCCTGTCCAAGTGACTAGAGACCTTGCCGGCTTTTGGCAAAGCAGCTATTTCGATGTGCGCAAAGATCTTAAGGGTCGCTACCCACGCCACCCTTGGCCCGATGACCCACTGCAGGCACAGGCCACTGCAAGAGCAAAGAAAAAGGGGACGTAAGCCACCTGACTAAAGCCCAAAGGGGTTTGATGGTGATATAGTGAGACTAGTTTCAGATTCAGGATATACGCTATGGCCAGAGGGACCCTCTACACGATTTCAGCGCCGTCCGGCGCTGGCAAGACTAGCCTCGTCAACGCATTGCTACAAAGCCAAGATCCGCTACTCTGCGTATCGATCTCGCATACAACACGTGCCAGACGCCCAGGAGAAGTCGATGGTGTGAATTATCATTTCGTCACTCAGGAGATGTTCCTCGCCATGCGTGAGCAAAACGCCTTCTTAGAGTCCGCCGAGGTGTTTGGCAATTATTACGGCACCTCGCAGGAATGGGTGCAGGCGCAGCTGGACAAAGGCATCGATGTGATCCTCGAGATCGATTGGCAAGGCGCCGACCAGGTGCGCGCTCGCATTAATGAAACGAAGAGCATCTTCATTCTGCCGCCTTCATTAGAGTGCTTGCTAGAACGGCTTACCAATCGCGCACAGGACGATACCGATACCATCAATCGCCGTATGCGCGAAGCCAAAGACGAGATATCCCATTACGATGCGGCGGATTACTTAGTGATCAACGACAGTTTCGATTCTGCATTGGACGACCTGCGCGCCATCATCCGCGCCGCACGTCTTGAACGGCAGCAGCAGCATCAAAACAACCAGGCATTATTGGAAGCATTGCTGGAAAAACCTTGAATATTGCCCTAAATGCCTATAAATAAAGGGTATAGGTGAGAATAAGTTAGGCAACGGCGCTCGCATTTAGTAGAATTGCCGGTCTCCTTAATAGTACAGATTGATTAACAGGTGTTTTTATGGCCCGTATTACCGTCGAAGATTGCTTGGACAAAGTGGATAATCGCTTCCAATTGGTGATGATCTCCAGCAAGCGCGCACGTCAAATTCAAACTGGCGGCAAAGACCCACTCGTCCCAATCGACAATGACAAACCTACTGTTATCGCACTGCGTGAAATCGCAGAGGGTCACGTGGACGCATCGATTCTAGCGACTCGCAGCGCCAACCCAGTGACTATGCTGTCCCGTGATGAGCTAAAGACTCCTCCACCACAGCGTGGCGATGACGACGATTCATTCAGCGAGAGCCTCTAATCGAGGAAGGAGTCGGCTTGTCTACAATCGACTCTCTGGCGACTAGCCTATCCGATTACTTGGAAGGCGAGCAGATCAACCTTGTTCGCCGAGCATACTACTACGCGGAACAGGCCCATGATGGTCAGTTCCGTCGCAGTGGTGACCCGTATGTGACCCACCCTCTTGCCGTTGCTGGCATCCTCAGTGAAATGCACATGGACCCACAATCGCTCGTCGCAGCGATGCTTCATGATGTCATTGAAGACACTGGGATCAGCAAAACCGCCGTGAAGAGCCAGTTTGGCGACACCATCGCCGAGATGGTCGACGGCGTCAGCAAGCTCAATAAGATTGCCTTTAGTAGCCACGCCGAAGCGCAGGCAGAAAATTTCCAGAAAATGGCCTTGGCCATGGCCAAAGACATTCGCGTCATTCTCGTGAAGCTCGCCGACCGCCTGCACAATATGCGCACGCTCGATGTGTTAAGCCCCGAGAAACGCCGCCGAGTGGCAAGGGAAACTCTCGATATCTATGCGCCGATCGCCAACCGTCTTGGCATGAACTCGATACGTATTGAGTTCGAAGAATTAGGCTTCGATGCGCTCTACCCCATGCGTAAGCGCCGCATCAATGCCGCTGTTAAGAGCATTCGTGGCAATCGCAAAGAGATCGTTAAACAGATTCAAGGCTCTTTAGAAGCCTGCCTAGAGCGCGAGAATATGCCTGGCCGTATTTTTGGCCGTGAAAAACACCTTTTCAGTATTTATGAGAAAATGCGCGCAAAACGCCGTTCTTTTTCCGAAATTATGGACGTTTACGCCTTTCGCATTGTCGTGGATAAGGTCGATACCTGCTATCGAGTCCTGGGAGCTGTACATAATTTGTACAAGCCGGTGCCTGGGCGATTCAAAGATTACATCGCCATCCCCAAAGCCAACGGCTATCAATCGCTGCACACCACTTTATTCGGGATGCATGGCGTACCAATCGAGATACAGATTCGCACCGAAGAGATGGAAGCGATGGCTAACAACGGTATCGCCGCCCATTGGCTGTATAAGTCCCATGACGACACCCCAAACAATGCCCATATTCGCGCTCGCCAATGGGTAAACGGCTTACTCGAGATGCAACAACACGCAGGCAACTCACTCGAGTTCATCGAGAACGTTAAGATCGATTTGTTCCCCGACGAAATTTATGTGTTTACGCCTAAGGGCACGATTATGGAGCTTCCTGCCGGCTCCACTGCCGTGGACTTTGCCTATGCGGTGCACACCGATGTGGGCAACTCCTGTGTCGCCTGCCGCATTAGCCGCCGCCTAGCGCCATTGAGCGAACCGTTGGAAAGCGGGCAGACGGTCGAGATTATTACCGCTCCAGGGACGCAGCCGAACCCAGCATGGTTAAGTTTTGCGGTCACAGGTAAGGCGCGCAGTAATATTCGCCACTTCCTCAAGAATCAACGCCATTCAGAGTCTGTAGCACTTGGTCGCCGGCTATTGAACAAAGTCCTGGGCAGCTTCGGCACCCAGCTAGAGAAGATCGAGCCCGAACAAATCCAGTTGGCCTTGCAGCATTTGAACAGCCCCGATTTGAACAATGTCCTCGAAGATATCGGCTTAGGGAATCGCATGTCTCATGTCGTCGCACGCTTAATGGTGCCCGAACAAGATGATATTGAACTGCAAGCCGAGGTCGGCAAAGAGAGCAAGAGCTCCTCATTGGCTATTCGCGGCTCGGAAGGCATGGTGATGAATTTCGCGCGCTGCTGTCACCCTATTCCAGGCGACCCAATTATTGGTCATATCAGCAGCGGTCGCGGCATGGTGATCCATACAGAGAGTTGCAATAATATTGCTGAGATTCGTGATAACCCCGACAAATGTATTTCTGTGCGCTGGGACCCTAATGTCGAAGGTGAATTCTCAGTTGAGATTCGCGTCGAGCTTGAGAACGAGCGCGGCATCATCGCCAAACTTGCCACCACCATTACTGGCGCCGAAGCGAATATCGAAAAAATCAGCACCGTTGAACGCGATGCGCGCTTTAGTATCGTGAATCTATCGCTCAATGTACGCAACCGCATCCATTTAGCCCGTGTAATGAAACGTATTCGACTCATCAAACCTGTGAGTAAAGTGACACGTGTTAAAAGTCGTAAGATTGTAAAAACACCCAAGACCCTAAAAGTATAAGTTAGTGCACGTTGAGCGCTAACGCATTCGAGGAAATTGTTGTGAGCGAGACTAAAATTATCAGCACGACTTCTGCCCCTGCTGCAATTGGCCCTTATTCACAAGCCGTGCAGGTAGGCAATCTCGTGTTTCTTTCAGGGCAGATTCCGCTAGACCCGCAATCGATGGAAGTGGTCACCGGCTGTATTGAAACGCAAGCAATTCGTGTGCTCGACAATATGAAAGCAGTGGCAAGCGCTGCCGGCGCGCAGCTAAGTGACATCGTAAAATTAACAATCTTTTTGACAGACTTAGAAGACTTCGCTGTCGTCAACGAAACGATGAAAGGCTATTTCAGTGAACCCTACCCTGCACGCTCGACGGTCGAAGTGTCGGCGCTGCCGCGTGGCGTAAAGATTGAGATAGAGGCGATCTTGGCACTACCCACTTCGGACTGATCTCATCATGCTGCCAGAGCAAACGCCTCTGACCGAACTCAAAGGAGTTGGGCCAAGTGTCGCAGCACGCTTAGAGGCTTTGCAACTGCACAGCATTCAAGACCTCTTGTTCCACCTGCCGCTACGCTATCAAGACCGCACTCGACTTTGCCCCATCGGCTCCTGTCGCATTGGCACCGAAGCGCTTGTGCAAGGAGAAGTGCTTGCAGCAGAGGTGACCTTCGGGCGTCGCCGCAGCATGCTGTGTCGTATTAAAGATCAAACCGGCATCATTAGTCTGCGCTTTTTTCACTTCAGTGCAGCACAGAAAAATGCTCTCAAACCCGGCACCAAAGTACGCTGCTACGGAGAGGTGCGAGGCGGCAAGACTGGGCTAGAGCTCTACCATCCCGAATATCAGTTCATCAATCACAATGACACTGAAACCCTGCCCGCATACTTAACACCGGTGTACCCAACCACTGAAGGTCTTCAGCAGACGCGCCTGCGGGCATTGATAGGACAAGCCCTCGATAAACTAAATGTGACACTAGGCCTGCGCGACTGGATTCCCGCTAGTATCCGCGAAACCTTAGGTTTTACCACCCTTGCCGATGCCGTTGTGTTTCTGCACCGCCCTCCCGCTGGCGAAGAGATATATAGCAGTTTGCAAGCACTAGCGCTCGGGCAGCACTCAAGTCAACGTCGCCTAGCTTTTGAAGAGTTATTGAGCCATCGGCTCTGCTTGCGGCAGTTGCGCGATCAGGCAGTGCAGCTTAACGCTCCCGCTCTAATTAAACCTGAGCAATTACGCCAACAGTTCAAAGCACAACTTCCCTTCGCGCTCACTAACGCCCAGCAAAGAGTCGCAAACGAAATAGACGCCGACCTCCAACTGGGCACCCCCATGTTGCGCCTCCTTCAGGGTGATGTTGGATCGGGCAAAACGATCGTTGCCGCACTAGCCGCCTTGCAGGCGGTCGAAAATGGTTTGCAAGCGGCAGTCATGGCGCCCACTGAACTATTAGCCGAACAACATTATTTGAATTTTTCGAATTGGCTAGAGCCACTCGGATTAACCGTAGGCTGGTTAAGTGGCAAACTCAAAGGCAAGAAACGCGAGGCACAATTACAGAGTTTTCGCGATGGTAGCGCGCAGGTCATTGTAGGAACACACGCGCTCTTTCAAGACGGGGTGGAGTTTGCCAACTTAGGGCTCATCATCATCGATGAACAACACCGTTTTGGAGTCCACCAACGCCTCGCCCTGCGTGAGAAAGGCGCCAGCGCTAGCCATATACCTCATCAGCTCGTGATGACAGCAACTCCCATTCCCCGAACCCTCGCCATGAGCGCCTATGCAGACCTAGACTGTAGCGTGATTGACGAACTCCCTCCCGGACGCACGGCCGTAGGAACTCTCGTTATCTCCAATAATCGTCGCGACGATGTCATAGAGCGCATTCATAATGCCTGCGCTAATGGCAGCCAAGCCTATTGGGTGTGTACGCTAATCGAAGAGTCTGAGGCCCTGCAATGCCAAGCGGCAGAAGTAACGGCGCAGGCCCTAAGCAAACAATTGCCAGACCTAGCAATCGGTTTAGTGCACGGCCGGATGAAAGCGACAGAAAAATCTGCCGTTATGGACGCTTTCAAGCGCGGTGAGCTGCAATTATTGGTTGCTACTACCGTAATCGAAGTAGGCGTAGACGTTCCTAACGCCAGCTTAATGGTGATCGAAAACCCTGAACGACTCGGGCTTGCGCAACTTCATCAGCTACGCGGTAGAGTCGGGCGAGGCGCTAAAGCCAGCCATTGTGTATTGTTATATCAAGGGCCACTCTCTAAACTGGCGCAAGAACGCTTGGGCATTATGCGCGATAGCAATGACGGCTTTTATATTGC
Organism: uncultured Pseudomonadales bacterium; assembly: GCA_947259995.1. Taxonomy (GTDB): domain Bacteria; phylum Pseudomonadota; class Gammaproteobacteria; order Pseudomonadales; family Pseudohongiellaceae; genus UBA5078. The sequence goes on from CAMYOK010000002.1 coordinate 1,086,073, forward strand.
TGAGAAAGACTTAGCGATTCGAGGCCCCGGGCAAGTCCTTGGCACACAGCAAACGGGTTTAATGAATTTTAGAATAGCCGACCTAAGCCGCGATGCGGGCATGCTTGAATTGGTCAAAGAGCAAGCGGATATCATTGCTCGCGAGCATATTGACTGCATAGACCCGCTAATCAAGCGGTGGTTGGGCACAAAATCACTATACGGGAACGTGTAACAGGCATATGGGTGATAGGCGCACCAGTCTGCAAACGCTATAATGCCTCCATAAAACCGCTTCGGTAATGCCGAACTTACACTTAAAAATGCACTGATTAGGTGCGTGACATTGCAGGCCATCAATGCAAACAGTCGAACAACAAGCAATGAACTCTTCGCGCGACGACCTCGTTCGAGTGGTTTTACTGCAAGACGGTAAAGGCAAAGGGCAGATTATCCTCCCAAGTCATTCACTCTTAGATTTGAAGGCGCTTAATAGCCTTGTTGAACGTAATCTTATTCCTATTCAACAATCGGAGATCACCTCTCTTACGAGCTCGAATAAGCTTATTCAGATTGATTTTGCTCCGGCCGTATTTTTATTGCCTACAATAATCGACGAAAGTATCGCTTCCGCGACGAGCTGCGACTTCGAGATTTTTGACGTAGAAGGCTCTGAGGTCCAGCACGTTGAGCTAACGGAACTACGTGCGGAACTACGGGAATCAAATTATAGAGTGCGGGCGATTAGTTGCGCTGTCCCTGCAGAAAAACTCTACCGTGGTACGCCCAATGATAGCAGCGATTTGGATCTTATTTTTAATTCCATCCGTAATTTCACTACGCTGCGCATCAAGCAACGCTTAGAAGAAACCTTAGAGATCCCCCCACTTCCGCAAACAGCACAGCGAATCCTAGCACTACGCTCAGACCCAAATGCGAATGTCGCGGATCTTGCAGAGATTGTGGAAATGGATGCAAGCCTTGCAGCACAGGTGGTGAGTTGGGCGTCTTCCCCTTATTACGCAGCACCAAGCAAAATTCGCTCTGTGAACGATGCTATTTCCCGCGTGTTAGGGTTTGATCTGGTGAGCAACCTAGCCGTCGGCATGGCATTAGGCAACACCCTCTCAATGCCGAAAGATTTTCCGGATGGCTTCACACCCTATTGGTTGCAGTCGGTCTATTGCTCTACTGTTATGGAAGCCTTGGTGAAGTTAATCCCCGCCGACAAACGTCCTAGCCAAGGCTTTGCCTGCCTAGCTGGTTTACTACATAACTTTGGCTATTTAGTGCTAGCGCATATTTTCCCTCCGCATTTCTCGGCAATTTGTCGCCATGTCGAAGCGAACCCGGCAATCAGCCATGTTGCAATTGACCACCATTTACTTGGCGTAACGCGCGAACAAATTAGTGCTTGGTTGTTACAACTTTGGGGAATGCCTAAAGAAGTCTATGTCGCTATTCGTTTTCAACATGAAGTGGATTTCAAGGGTGAACATCACGAGTACGCTAATCTTATTTTCATTGCCATGCGCGTGTTGCGCTTGCATGGTATTGGCGATGCTCCTCCTGAAGAAGTGCCATTGTCTATGTATGAACAATTTGATCTTGAACCTGAAGCTGTACACGCCGCTGTCGCCAAGGTTGTGGCTTCCGATGAACAATTAAAACTAATCGCATCTAATTTTAAAGATTGAGAATACTTTGAACGCTTACAATGTGGTTTTTGACAAAAGTCGTGCTTGGCTAGGCGCCCATTTTCCAAAAATCTCGCAACGCCTTCCTGGCTTCGTTCAGCTGACTCGGCTCGACAAGCCCATTGGCACCTTCCTCCTGTTGTGGCCAACATTGATGGCTCTTTGGATTGCCGCACAAGGGATTCCTAGCCTCAAACTATTATTTATTTTTTGCTTAGGCACTTGGTTAATGCGCTCAGCCGGATGTGCCATTAATGACTATGCCGATGCCAATATCGATGGCGATGTGTTGCGCACAGAGGGGCGGCCAATCGTCACGGGGAAAGTAAGCCGCAAAGAGGCATTGCTTACCTTTATCGTTTTAAGCCTATTGGGGTTTGCCCTTCTCTTTTTTACTAATACTCTGACTATTCAACTGTCATTCTTCGCCGTGGGAGTGGCAGCGCTTTATCCCTTTATGAAACGCTACACCAATCTTCCTCAAGTAGTGCTTGGCATCGCTTTCTCATTCGGCATTTTGATGGCGTTTACGGCGACGCAGTCTGAATTACCCTCACAGGCATGGTTGTTGTTCGTTGCCAATTGTTTGTGGACCGTAGGGTATGACACGCAATATGCCATGGTGGATCGAGAGTACGACCTTAAGATAGGGGTCAAATCTACCGCAATACTTTTTGGCGATGCCGATCGCGTCATCATTGCGATGTTACAAGGAATGTTTATCCTTGCCTTACTCTTGGCGGCTGGGCAATTTAATTTGGGAGTGTTCTTCTATCTAGGGTTGCTTGCCGCTGTCGCATTATTCTATCAACAATGGCAGCTGACAAAAGAGCGCGCTCCCGAAGGATGCTTCAAGGCTTTCTTGAACAACCATCGGGTCGGCGCGGTTATTTTCGCTGGCGTGTTTCTCAATTACCTTTTTAGCTAAAGGCTTGAATCCCTGTTTGAGCCCGCCCAAGGATCAAGGCATGAATGTCTTGCGTCCCCTCATAGGTATTCACCACCTCTAAGTTTTGCAAATGGCGCATGACTGGGAATTCATCCGAGATCCCGTTGCCCCCCAACATGTCCCTTGCCTCACGCGCCGTATCTAGCGCTTTCAAACAAGAGTTCCGTTTCAGAAGTGATATCAACGGTGGCGATAGTTTATTTTCATCGCGCAGCCGCGAGCCTTGCAAACAAGCCAAAAGACCCACGGAGATGTCGGTCTGCATGATGGCCAATTTTTTCTGAATAATTTGGTTTGCAGCAAGAGGTCGGTCGAATTGCTTGCGGTCTAAAGTATATTGCAACGCTGTTTTCCAACAAGTCTCCGCAGCACCAAGCGCACCCCAAGAGATGCCCAAGCGGGCTGAGTTGAGACAGCTGAACGGGCCCTTCAAGCCTTGCACATTTGGCAGAAGGTTCTCCTCTGGCACGAACACATTGTCCATGACGATCTCACCAGTAATAGAGGCACGCAGTGCTAACTTGCCCTCGATTTTTGGTGCCGAAAGCCCCTTCATGCCTTTGTCTAAGATGAAACCACGAATAATGCCCTGGTCATCTTTAGCCCATACAACGAAGACGTCCGCTATTGGTGAGTTGCTAATCCAATTCTTCGCACCGCTGAGACTATAGCCCCCATCAACGGTACGCGCGCGCGTCACCATCCCACCGGGATCGGAACCGTGATCTGGCTCTGTTAGGCCAAAACAGCCGATCCATTCACCACTGGCTAATTTAGGCAGATACTTCTGCCTCTGCTCTTCGGTACCAAAACTATAGATAGGGTGCATCACCAGGCTCGATTGCACACTCATCATTGAGCGATAGCCTGAATCTACGGCCTCCACTTCACGAGCCGCTAGGCCATAGCACACGTAGTTCACCCCTGCGCAGCCATAACCATCGATGGTTGAGCCTAAAAGCCCAAGCGCCCCCATTTCCCGGAATATTTCCGGGTCAGTATATTCGCGCCGATAAGCATCGCGAACCCTTGGTAAGAGCTTCTCTTGTGCGTACTGGCGCGCAGTGTCGCGGACGAGTCGCTCTTCTTCTGTCAACATGTCGTTCATTAAAAACGGGTCCTGCCAATCAAATTTGGCAGCGTCTGAACTTGCAGACATAGGGAACTCCTTTTTGTTCAGAAACTCGGCATAGAGCGATCGCTCAGTTTGTATTAGCATATTATCAACATGCGTTGTTTTTAAAAAGCAGCGATTGACTGCACTTGTTCGCTCTTTGACTTTATATTTGTGCGTGTACTGGTTATTTATTCAGGCTAGAATAGCGCGTCATGGACGTATCACATCTTCTCGACTCTCTAAACGAACCGCAACGACAAGCAGTGGCAGCACCGGCGAACAGCCTATTAGTGTTAGCAGGGGCTGGTAGCGGTAAAACTCGCGTACTCGTGCATCGCATTGCTTGGTTAATGCAAATCGAGTCTGCCTCGCCTTTTAGCATTCTAGCCGTGACCTTCACCAATAAGGCCGCGAGAGAAATGCGACACCGCATCGAACACCTCCTCGAACAACCGGTAGGCGGCATGTGGGTGGGCACTTTTCATGGTTTAGCGCACCGACTCTTACGGACTCATTGGAAAGAGGCCAAGCTACCAGAGAATTTTCATATCCTCGATAGCGACGACCAACTGCGACTTATCAAGCGCCTGTGCAAGACCTTAGGTTTAGACGAAGAGCGCTGGCCTCCTCGGCAGTGTCAGTGGTACATCAACTCACAGAAAGACGAAGGCTTGCGCGCTCACAATATCGAGCATTTTGGCGATGAATACACTCGCAACATGCTAAGCCTCTATAGCGCCTATGAAGAGGCCTGTAACCGCGGCGGGATGGTCGATTTTGGCGAGATACTTTTACGTGCCCATGAGCTCTGGCTGAATAACCCACAGATCCTTGCGCATTATCAGCGCCGCTTTGCGCACATCCTTGTAGACGAGTTTCAAGACACCAATGCTGTGCAATATGCTTGGCTACGCGTGTTAGCGGGTCCGAACAACCACCTCATGGTTGTGGGTGACGATGATCAATCCATCTATGGCTGGCGTGGCGCCAAGATTGAGAACATTCAACGTTTCAATGAAGATTTCCCAGACGCTCAGATGGTCAAGCTGGAGCAAAACTATCGCTCTACCGCGACTATTCTGAAAGCGGCCAATAAGTTGATCTCTAATAACCAGGGGCGTCTTGGCAAAGAGCTCTGGACCGATGATGGAGAGGGCGAAGCAATCTCTCTCTATGAAGCCTTTAATGAGCAAGACGAGGCTCGCTTCATCGTCGAACGACTTGAAACTTGGCTCAATACCGGCAACCGTCTGCAAGATGCAGCGATTCTGTATCGTTCCAATGCGCAGTCGCGCGAGCTAGAGGATGCGTTATTGCGCGTTGGCATGAGCTATCGCATCTACGGCGGCCATCGCTTTTACGAACGCTTAGAGATTAAAAACGCCCTTTCCTATTTACGCCTACTCGTCAATCGGCACGACGACACCGCGATCGAAAGGGTCATCAATGTTCCAACACGTGGTATCGGCGATCAGACAGTAGAGATCTTGCGCACGGTGGCAAGAACTGAAGAGCTGTCTTTATGGGCAGCCGCGCAAAAATGTCTGTCCCATGGCTTAATGTCTTCACGAGCGGCAACGGCGGTAGGTCGTTTTGTCGCCTTGATCGATAGTCTCGATGAAGAGTCTGCAGGTTTAGAGCTCGCCAAAAAAGTAGAGCATATCGTCACAAACAGCGGGCTGATTCCTCACCACGAAAAAGAGGGGGGAGAGAAAGCCGCCGCACGAATCGAAAACTTACAAGAATTGGTGAACGCGGCGGGCAGCTTCGATGAGCTCGACCCAGATGCCGAGGCGATGGATATCGAGTCTCGCGAGTTTCTTGCGGCTTTCTTGGATCAAGCATCTTTGGATGCCGGAGATGCGCAAGCGAGTGAATCCGAAGATGCGGTGCAATTAATGACCTTACACTCTGCAAAGGGCTTGGAGTTCAAACTCGTTTTTCTGGCCGGCATGGAAGAAGGCCTGTTTCCTCACAAAATGTCTATGGATGGTATCGCTGGGCTAGAAGAAGAGAGAAGACTTTGTTACGTGGGCATTACCCGCGCCATGACCAAACTTTATCTCACACACGCTGAATCTAGACGCTTGCACGGCGAAGTAAACATCACACGCCCATCGCGATTTATTCGAGAAATACCGGCAGATTTAATCGAACACGTCAGGATTAAATCTTCAATCTCGCGCCCCAGCGCCTATTATGGCCGCCCTACCAGCTCGCTCGTACAGGAAGATATTCCCGAAACCGGTATCGCTCTTGGCTCAAGAGTGCTGCATGGAAAATTCGGCGAAGGCGTTGTACTAAACTGCGAAGGAAGTGGCCCTAACGCAAGGGTGCAGGTAAATTTCCATAGCAGTGGGAGCAAATGGTTAGTGTTATCCTACGCGAAACTGGAAGTGTTATAAGCCCATCCGAAGGAGCCCAACAATGTTAGAGATCTCCTTGAATGTGGCCATTCCAGATAATGAGATCGAATTGACGGCCATCCGCGCACAAGGCGCGGGTGGACAGAACGTAAACAAAGTCTCATCTGCCATCCACCTGCGCTTTGATATTAATGCGTCTTCGCTGCCATATTTCTACAAGCACAGCTTACTGAACACTAAGGATTCCCGCATTACAAAAGACGGTGTGTTGATCATCAAGGCGCAACAACACCGAACTCAAGAGCTCAATCGAGCTGACGCGTTGCAGCGTTTACAGGAGATGATTCGAGCGGCGGCTGTCGTACGCAAATCGAGAAGGCCTACGAAACCGACGAAGTCGTCCCAGCGCAAAAGGGTCGACAGCAAGGTGAAACGCGGACGCGTAAAGGCTCTGCGTAATTCAATCGACGACTAAAGGCTTACTCAGACGATTTCCTGGGAAGCTCTATGCGACGAGTCCGGCCATTGTCATCGATCGCCACAAACACAAACTGCCCCTCGGCAACCTTTCTCTGCCCTTGTCCAGTGATCGAGTTGGAGATCCACACCTCGATATTGATGTGCATAGAGCTTCGCCCGATCTCTGCAATATCAGCAAAACAACTTACGATTGAGCCTACACTGACAGGGTATAAAAACGACACGTTTTTGATCGCCACTGTCGCGCTTCGCCCATGTGTTACTTGCTTAGTCGCAATGCCAGCGGCTAAGTCCATCTGCGACACCAGCCAACCACCAAAAATATCGCCGTTGGCATTAGTATCTTTTGGCATCGCGAGCGTTTGCAAGGCAAGCTCACCCACAGGTTGGGGATCTACATCTACATCGTCTTGCCTTAATGACATCGTGAACTTCCTCTTGTTGATCTATTTAGAATCTATCTTGAGCTAGGTTAGCACAGCTTGGGAAAATCAATACATCATTCGCCACACGCTGCTCAACTGCCAGCTACTCAGCAGCAAAAATATAGTCGCCACAGCGAAAAGAGTTACAAAACCATAATAGACACCGCGCTGGACAGCCAATTTGAACCGCTGCCAGAACCCCGCATCACGCAATGCCTTAGCAGGAACATGGGCGAAAATACTAATAAACGAGCGGGCCATCATGGCCCAAGTAAAGAGCATGAACGCCGGTATTAGCGCAACGTCGTCTGACTGATCGCCGGAGGTAAGCAACACATAAACTCCAAGCATTAGTGCGCAGGCCGCCAATAACGCGAAGAAAGGGCCTAATCTACTGAAACGAATCGCTAGAGCTTGTAGCCGTTCTAACATAGCGTCCTCTTGCGAACTTAGCCTTGTCGCTGCAAAGCAGGTTAAAATGTCTTACTTTAGATGCAGACTTGGAAAGAACCATGACATCAACACCTCCACAAATGGAGACTAGCAATGATTCAGATGACAACGCTAGGACTCAGATCTCATTAATCGCTGGTTATAGACCCGATGGTGAAGCCATTATAGAGAGTGTCGCAGTAGCCCGACTGCACAGTCCACAAGAGACGTCCGAAGCCAAGGGCAGCGGTGAGCAATATCGCCTGCTAGGCTCACCCGCATTTGTGCGCGGCCTTGCCGCAGGTGACCGAATTCGATTTCCGAGTGACTCCCCAAGCGGATATGAGTTAATTAAACGTAGCGGTAATCTTTCTATACGTGTCTTGCGTAAAGATAACATAGGTGAAGTTCTACATAGCCTTACCCCAGAGATAGAATTGCTTGACGGCGCGCTAGACTTAGAAACTCCACGTCTGCTGGTTTACAGCATACATGTGTCTATCGGCTTTCAGGCCATCGAAATACTGCTTGATCGTATCAGTGGTCAATTCCCAGGGACACTTTGGTATTACGGCAACGTCTATGATCCTAAAGACGGTGTGACTCCTTTAGACTGGTGGCAAGAATTTCTTGCCCCGGTATAAATCAACAACGCAACACTTTGAGGCAAAACATGTTAGTAGTGATCTCCCCAGCAAAGTCACTCGACTACGAAACCCCGTTCAAAACGCGCAAATTCACACAGGCTGAATTTCTCGACGACTCCTCTGAGTTAATTAAACAATTGCGCCAGTTTTCACCTGCTCAAGTATCATCGTTGATGTCGATCAGCCCTACATTAGGTGAGCTAAACCAAGAGCGTTTTAATAATTGGCAACAACCTTTCGATACTGACAACGCTCGTCAAGCACTCTTCGCTTTCAAGGGGGATGTGTATATTGGTTTGGATGCCTACTCTTTAACAAGTGAGGATATCCGTTTTGCCCAGGATCATCTGCGCATTCTCTCCGGGCTCTATGGCTTGCTGCGTCCCCTCGATTTAATCCAAGCCTACCGACTCGAAATGGGCACCAGCCTTAAAAACGCCAGAGGTAATACGCTCTACGATTTCTGGGGCGAAAAAATAACCGAGGCTCTTAATGCTCAACTAGCCGGCAAGAACAATGCCGTCCTTGTTAATTTAGCCTCCAATGAATATTTCAGAGCGGTGAAGCCAAAGCAACTTGCTGCCGAAGTGATTAGCCCAGTGTTCAAGGACTATAAAAATGGGCAATACAAAATCATTAGCTTCTTTGCCAAGAAAGCGCGCGGACTGATGAGTGCTTATATCATCAAGAATCGCTTAAAGAAGGCAGAGGATCTTTTGCGTTTCGATTCCGACGGTTATCAGTATAGTGAAAAGGATTCTAAACCTGGCGCTCCCGTTTTTCTTCGCAGGGTAGACTAAGCAATGACACTTCCTTTCAGTCAGTCTTGTGAAAACAATAAACAGTTTATTCTTAATGTTATCGAGCGCCATTTTAATGCGCCTGGTAAGCTTATCGAGATTGCCGGAGGGACAGGCCAGCACGCAGAATTCTTTGCTGCGGCCCTGCCTCATCTACAATGGCAGAGCACTGACATCCCCAGCAATGTCGATTTCCTTAATCAGCGTTTGCTTGCTGCAAACTTGCCCTCGGCTTTGCAGTTTGATGTCACCCAAGAGCGATTCGAGCACCCACAAGTCGACTATGTTTTCTCTGCCAATAGTTTACACATTATGCCCGCTACGGCTGTTGTCGAGTTTTTCCGGCATATGAAAACGCTTCTTAAAAAGGAGGGTATGCTTTGTGTCTATGGCCCGTTTAAATATGCAGGCAATTTCACAAGCCCAAGTAACGCGAATTTCGACCTCTGGTTGAAAGGCAATAATCCACTAAGCGGTATAAGAGATTTCGAAACCGTCTGTGAGCTCGCCACTCAAGCAGGGTTAGAGTTGCTTGAAGATAATGCGATGCCGGCGAACAATCAGTTACTCGTCTGGAAAAAAACGTGCTGACCCCCTAGCAGAACCACGGTTATTCGACACTTGCGAAGGGTTTGATCATACTGAGCAGAAGGTTTCAGCCGCCCTAATCGCAATGCTACGCCAGACTCAATAGTTTACGTGATGGGATGTTGCACAATGACTCCACTCACCAACTTAGAAAGTGTGTCTTAAACCCTTAACACACGCCTCTTTTTAGGACGCTGATAGTGATATCTACCGTCAATGCTAGTTGCGATAATTGCGCGGCTTTTGCACGGCCTTCGGCGCTCGCTCTATACAAGTGTGGTGTCATCACAAGTAAGTCTGCGATTTGTGCCTGTGACTCTAATTGAATAGAAAACTTCACCGATTGCGAATCGTGATGCTCAAAGGATTCTATCGTTTGCGCTTCACTAATCGGTGTCGCTTTAATTTGCGGATAGATGATCTCACGTAGTTCACGTAGATGATCAACGCCCGACTCTACTAATACTAGCGCCCCGCCGGGCTTTAGAACACGAGCAAACTCTGGGTAGACCGGAAACCCAAACATGCATAGAACGACATCGACACTTTGCGATGCCATTGGCAAGTTCGCATTGCTGCCCACCACCCAAGCACATTGCGTTGATTGTTTGGCGGCCGACTGCACAGCCCATTTGGAAATATCTAAGCCGATGCTCGAAATATCGCACTGTGTGCTTGCCGCATCGATCAGCTCACGCAGGTAGTAGCCTTCGCCACACCCCGCATCAAGGCATGACAAAGTGTGTGCAGATTTTGCTTGCTGTAAAACTGTCGTACTCAGCGCTTGTGCAATGGGCCGATAATGCCCCTCACTTAAGAAGCGTCGCCGCGCCGCTATCATCTCTTTGCTATCACCAGGGTCGCGTGAGCGTTTATTCTGCACAGGCAATAAATTCACATAGCCTTCTTTAGCGATGTCAAAACAGTGGCCTTTCTCACAGCGCCAAAGAGACTCCTGCCGAACGAGGGCTTCACCGTCCAGCGGACAAATCAATGCATCAAAGGGGGTGGCCTTCATCGTGCTACAGGCCATAGATTGCGCCAAATTTTTCATGGACGTACTTAAGGAATGGTGCTGAGCTCAATGGCTTTCCTGTCGCCCGCATGCAAATTTCTGCCGCATCGTATTTATTACCATGCTGATGAATATTCTCTCGTAACCATGCTAGCAGGAATGTGTTGTTCCCGGTTGCCAATTCTTCTTCTATCTTGGGGTCCTGTTGCTTTGCGCTTTCCATGAATTGTGCCGAGTATAAGTTACCAAGCGTATAGGTTGGAAAGTAGCCAAAGGCCGCTTGTGACCAATGCACATCCTGTAGCACCCCTAGCTTGTCAGTCGCAGGCGCAACGCCAAGCAGAGACTGCATTTTTTCATTCCAAGCGGCAGGCAAATCAGCAAGTTTTAACGCGCCATTGATTAGTGCCAGCTCTAACTCAAAACGCAAAATAATATGCAAATTGTAGGTAAGTTCATCTGCCTCTACTCTGATCAGAGAAGGCTGTACTTTATTAATGGCATTGTAGAAATCGGCGACCGAGACTCCAGCGAGTTGCTTCGGAAAGAGGCTTTGTAGTTTTGTAAAATGGGCCTGCCAATACCCCAAGCTTCGCCCCACTTGATTTTCAAACAGGCGAGACTGGCTTTCGTGAATTCCCAGCGATGCTCCCTGCCCTAACGGACTTCGATCTAAGTCCTCTGCAATCCCTTGTTCATACATTGCGTGCCCGGCTTCATGCATTGTGCCAAAAAGCGACGACATGGCGTACTCAGGAGCATAGCGAGTAGTGATACGCACATCATCGCGACCAAAACTTGTACTAAACGGATGATGAACCTCGCCTAGATGCCCTCTTTTGAAGTCATAGCCAATAGACTCGGCCCCATAGCGACACATCGCTTCTTGTGCGGCGACTGGAAACTCTTGTTTTAGCATTGCGTCATTCACGCGTTCACTACGCTCAGCGATCGCCTGCAGTAACGGCACTGACTCGTTTTTTAACTCTGTGAAAATAAGACGTAGCTGGGCACTCGTCATGCCTCTTTCATACTGGGAAAGCAGCGCATCGTAAGGCTCTGTTTCATAGCCTCTAATCTCAGCGGTTTCTTGCGCAATGGCCACAGCTGCCTCTAAGTGCTTCTGAAAACCTGCAAAATTATTGTCCGCTCGCATCTGCGCCCAAGCGGCACCCGCTGTCCCCGTGACGGCACTTTTACGGCTCACAAACTCAGCACTAAACAAACGCTGATCTTCGTATTCACGTTGTGTTACTCGTAGCATGCTCGCCTGCGTACTATCGTAGTGAGCTTGAGCCTGTTCCTCTTGTGCGGCTGCAAGCAAATCGCCCATCTGTGTACTTGTGAACATCCTATGGGCGATTTCACTTAGCGTGGTTAACTGCGCAACTCGTCGTCCTGCACTTTGGGCTGGCATATTGGTCTCTTGATCCCACTGCAGCACCGCCATCGCTTTTTCGACATCGTTTATTTTATGTAGCTGTTCTAGTAATGCTTCGTATTTTGCTTTCATATGGAGTCGCGTAGCCTTTAGAATGATTGAGCATCATCTTAACGATGTTGGTCGAATAGAATTGGATTACCATCTGGGTCAAACAACATAAAACTTGTCGGACCACTTGTGCTTTCGTCCGCCTCTGAGGCCAATGTAATGCCTTTGTTCTTTAGCTGTTTTTGTAAATCTCTTATATCTGTAAACTCTTCAAGCTCTTCGCCTGCGTCATTCCAACCGGGATTGAACGTCAGCATGTTTTGATCAAACACCCCTTGAAACAAACCAATCACCGTACTGCCATTTTTAAGGATCAGCCAGTTGTCGTCTATGTTGCCACCTATGCTGACAAAACCAAGGGCTTCATAGAACATAGCAGATGCGTGAATATCTTTAACTGTCAAACTGATGGAGAAGGCGCCTAGTGTCATACGTGGATCCTCTTCTGTTCAATTGAGTGGGATTTGCACTTTCAACTACTTATGTATCACCTTGGAAAAGATCTCTATTTGCGAATATCCGCGAAAGCTGTGTATACCCCGAGTAGCACCAGCATGCCACCAGAACCGTATGAAAGTCGCTGCGAGAAATTAGAACTGCCTTCTAGTAACGCGCTAAGCTTGCCGGCAAAAAATACTACTGTTAAATCTGCAACTGCATTAAAAAAGACACACACTACCCCTAGGGCGACAAACTGAGGGGTTGCGGCTGTCGTTGGGTCTACAAATTGCGGAATAAAGGCTAAAAAGAATAAGGCGGTTTTAACATTGAGGATCTCGGTAAGGGCGCCCTCGTAGAAAACCTGCCCTTTTCTTTGGACTCTTGCTGGAGAGTCGATCGCCTCGCGTGCACCAAAAATTGTTCGCACGCCTAAAAATACCAGATACAACGCACCGATAAACTTCACGGCGGAGAAAACTTCGATAGAGTTAGCAAGCACTGCTGACAAACCCAAGGCCGCAATCAGGACATGGACCATCCCTCCTACTGCTGTGCCAATAGTCGACTCTATTCCTGCCTCCCTACCACCATTAATGGTACGCGCCAACACATACATAAGACTCGGGCCAGGCAGAAAAGCAAGGACGACAGCCGCGAATAGAAATGGAATAAGATATTCGAAAGCTTCAAATTGCATGACTTGTCCTTTTTAGACTCGTTAGATATTGCTGCTAAGCAACGTAATGGCCAATATCGTTAATACTAGACCCGCACCTCTATTGATATAAAGCTGTGCATTGGGTTTGCTATTCAACAATGTACGAAGCACCCCCGAGAGCAACGCAAAGCTACTGAACACTGCTAATGTGACTAGAATGAAGACTCCACCCAGCAACACCAACTGCGGTGCGATGGCCCCATATTCAGCAGAAGCGAACTGGGGCAGAAACGCCAAGAAGAATATGCTGACTTTGGGATTGCTGACATTCATGATAATCCCACGACGCAGCATAGCAGCATTGCTCACTACGCCGGCAGTTACAGTATTTTCAGCCACTGAACTTGCCCTGAAAGCTTGCCAGGCCAAGTAGAGCAAATAACCTGCTCCAAATAATTTGATTGCCAATAGCGCGGCAGGAGAGCTTTGAATGACTACCGCTAAACCCATTGCAACGACAAAGGTATGAAAAATTAGGCCAATGCATAAGCCTAGTGTCACGAATATACCAGACTTCTTTCCATAGATTGCTGACTGCGATAACACAAAGAGATTATCTGGGCCCGGCATTACACAAAGCACTGCAGAGGCCAAGACAAACGCACTGAGCACATCAAGGGGTAAAAACACCGCTTAATCCATCTCTCTGTTAATGCTTAGTGCACTCCATGCCTGACACGTGGGCATCACCTCAAGCGTATTCACGTTAACGTGTGCCGGCATCGCATTCACCCAATAGATTATCTCCGCTATATCACCAGCCGTTAGTGGTTTTGTCCCTGCATAGACTTTGTCAGCTTTCTCATCATCGCCTTTGAAACGGACATTCGAGAAGTTTGTCTCGGCCATTCCTGGCTCAATATTGGTCACACGAATATGTTTTCCTAGTAAGTCTGCACGTAAAGCGCGTGAGAAATTTTGCACGAACGCCTTCGTTGCACCGTAGGTATTGCCGCCGGGATACGGCCAGTTGCCAGCGGTAGAACCAATATTGATTATGTGACCTGAGTCTGACGCAACCATAGATGGCAGCACTGCTCTGGTCACTCGTAGTACCCCTTTAATATTGGTATCAATCATGGTGTCCCAGTCTGAAAAGTCCACCTCATGGGCGGGGGCCATACCGAGAGCAAGCCCAGCGCTATTCACGAGTACATCTATCGCTTTGAACGACTCTGGTAAGCTGGCAAAAAATTGTTCGACTGAATCGGCTTGTGTCACGTCCAGTATTGCTGCATAAACTTCAGTAATCTTGCCAAGCTCTTTAGCAAGAGTCTGAAGTTTATCAAGGCGGCGTGCAGCAAGGATGACTCTAAAACCTTCTTGTGCAAATTTGCGTGCCGCGGCTTCACCAAATCCTGAAGAGGCACCCGTTATCATTACTACTTTTGCCATTGTGAGACTCCCGCTTTTATTTCTACTTAGTGCTTAAAGTTGCGCAAGAACGTCAAATACTGTGCGCCCTTGTTTTGTATGGTCGACATGAAACACGTTTATCCCCAGAGCTTTCGCTGGCTCTATATCTGCTTCGAGATTATCACCAATCATAAGTGCATTTTCTGGAGCAACCCCTAGAAGCTTTAAGGTATGCAAGAAAATTTCAGGATTGGGTTTACGTGCGCCACAATCATCAGGTGTCACCACCGTCGGGAAATGTTTGTTCAACCCCAACGCTGCCATTTTTTTATGGGCTTGTGGTCTATGTCCATTGGTGATGATCGCACGGGGTAAATGTGCACTCTCTCTTATAAATTGTTCAGTATAAGTATAACTGCGCCAATGTTGCTCATAACAATGCAGATAATCAGCAAACAAACTGTCTATCGCTTTGTCACTCAAATCCAATGCGAAAGTATTTTTTATTCTTAATCGGCGCTGCTCTTCAAAACTGACCTCCCCCAGATCCAGTTGCCGCCACAACGCCCTGCCGATACTGTCCCAACGTTCGGATAATTCTGCATCGTTCATTCCTTGCGCTAAACAGTGTTTCGCTCTTAAGGAAAGGATGCCACTAGCCATTGCGCCTTTGTCATCAATAAGGGTGTCGTCCAAGTCTAATAATAACGCGGTGATCATAAGCGCTCTCTGTTCAATCTATTTTTTATCTACAGCATTGACCTTGAATGGTAGATATTCAGCGGCATTGTCTTTGTATTGCTCTATATAGGTTTTCTCTTTCTCTAGGAAATCAGTAATTGCCGCGTCGAACTGTTCATCAACTATCCAGTGATTAGAATAAGTACTTATCGGTTCAAAACCTCTTTGGATTTTATGCTCACCCTGGGCACCTGAATCGAAAGACTGTAATTTGTGCTCGATGCAGTATTCGATGCCTTGATAATAACAAGTTTCGAAATGTAAGAATTGGTATTCCTCTAGGCATCCCCAGTAACGACCGTAGAGCGCAGTTTGATCACACAGGCTGAGTGCCGCCGCAATTGCAAGACCATTCTTTTTAGCCAACACCAGCACAAGGTGCTCCGGCATAGTACGCCCTAAGCGTTCAAAAAAGTCTTTTGTCAAATAGGCTTGCTGGCCACGAACGTGATACGTGTTCTCATAAAATTGATAAAAGGTATTCCACATTTGTGCACTAATGCTTTGGCCACCATGTCGTTCAAAGACTATGCCCGCCTCGTGTACTGCTTTGCGCTCTTTGCGTAGGTTCTTTCTTTTACGCGAGTTAAAAGTCTCTAAATAATGCTCGAATGATTCATATTCTCTGTTGAACCAATGAAACTGTGTCCCGATGCGTTGGTGCACACGGTGCTTTGCTAAACATGCGCTTTGAGTAGCGCTCGGGAACAATACATGCCAACTGCTAGCACCTAAACGCCGAGCTTCTTGAACCACTTGCGTGGCGATAACCGCACACATCTGCTCAGCATCTTCACTACTGGCGACGAGCAGACGCTCTGCCTGACTTGGCGTATAGGGAATCGCCGTTAGAAGTTTTGGATAATACTGGTAACCGTGTTGTCGATAGGCGTCTGCCCAGGACCAGTCGAACACATATTCACCATAGGAGTGCCCCTTTATGTACAGCGGCATCACGGCTACCGTTTTACCCTCTCTCGTGACTTCGAGATGATGTGGCTGCCACCCCGTTTCGGCGCATACGCTAGCGCTGGCCTCCAATGCCAATAGGAATTCGTGTTTTAGGAACGGGCTTCCCTGACCCGCCAGAACGTTCCATGTACGCGTTGGAATCTGCTCAATACTGGAGTGGAAACGAAATACTAGTTTTGCCGTCAATGCTGTTCTCTTATCTCTATCTGTATTAGCTTCATGGTAGTTAACACCCTGTATTTCCTGCTATATTGCGGGCTTAACCGTGCCTAAGGAATCCGCGTGGAATCGCTTAACCCGATCAATAAGATCAAGGAACACCGTGAAGCCCTGCGAAAGTCAGAACGCAAGGTCGCTGACTTCATTCTGGACAACAGTGCCGCGTTGATCAATATGCGCATCGTCGATGTCGCGTCCAAAGCGCAAGTCAGTGAACCTACTGTCTTGCGCTTCTGTCGCGCGATTGGTTATGACGGGTTTCAGTCCTTTAAACTGCAGCTTGCACAGCATCTTGGCGCCAATGGCAGTTATTCCCAATTCTCTGTAGATGACAACGATACAGCGTCCGATCTCTGCAACAAGGTCTTCGATTCGACTATTGGCTCGTTGCTCACAGTCCGCGACCAGTTAGATTCGACTGTCTTAGAAACTGCGATTCACAAATTGAGCCACGCTGGGCGAGTAGAGTTCTACGGCTTTGGGGCCTCGGGTTCGGTTGCCGCAGATGCCCAGCATAAATTCTTCCGTCTACAGGTATCCACTGCCGCGTATACCGACCCGCATATTCAGCTGATGTCGGCCATCTCATTGTCAGAGAAAGACGTGGTGGTAGCGATTTCCCAGTCAGGACGCACTAAGGCTCTGATTCAAAGCGTTAATTTGGCACTCGAGGCCGGTGCGACCGTCATTGGCCTCGCGCCGGCTGGCACGCCTCTGAGCGAGCTATGTAGCATTGCGATTCATGTCAATGTAGAAGAGGATCAGCATGAGTTCACCCCCGTCTCATCGCGAATTGCCCACCTTTTAGTGATCGATGTGCTGGCAATGGGTGTGGCACGATTCCGCAAAACCATGCTGAAAGACCATTTGAAGCGGATGAACAAGAACTTGCGCACGCTTCGAACCTATAAGAGTTAAGCCTAGGCTCAACCGACTCTTACATATTTTTCATTCGATGCTCCCAACGCCGACGCGCAAAGCGTCGCATATTGGGAATATCGTCGGTCTCATCCATAATTGCCTGGCCTAGAATCGTCTCGATAATGTCTTCCATCGTCAATAAACCTAGCCAAGTGCCATAGTCATCGTAGACCAAACACATATGTTGGTGCTCTTTGAGCAAACTTGTCAGCACGTTTTCAGCGCTTTCATTGTCTGTGATGACCTTCACCGGCTTCATCAATTCGCTGACCTGCTGGTCTGGCTCCGCCTCTACAAGGTCCGAGCGGAATACCACGCCATGAGGGTGACCTTCCTCGTCCAATACTGGGTAACGGGAAAACTGGTCTTTCCTGGACAATTCAATCATCTCAGTGACCGTCGTGGTCGTCGACACATACTCGCACACCGTTCTCGGAGTCATGATGTCTCTAGCCTTGATATCGTGTAGATCGAGGATATTCGCGATGACACGTTGTTCATCGATATCGAGCTCATCGAGCTCTCGCCCAAGGCTCGTCATTGCCTTGATCTCTGAGCGAAGGTCGGGAGTCTGGTGTGTCTCCCCCATCCAGGAGGTAATGTGATCTGATAACCAGATAAACGGGCGTAGCATTAAGATCAGCAGAGTCAGTACCGAAGGCAGGAATGGCGCAAAACTTCGCCAATATCGTGCACCAAGGGTTTTGGGAATGATCTCAGAGAAAATCAAGATCACCATGGTCATCACGGCCGAGGCAACGCCTAGATAGCCGTCACCAAACAATACGGTGACTTGTGCACCCACACCCGCCGCACCGCCTGTGTGCGCTATCGTGTTCAAGGTGAGAATAGCCGCCAAGGGCTGATCGATCTTATCCTTTAACTGCCTGAATACAGGGTAGCTAGGAGACTCGTCATTTTTCAACTGCGCCACATAGCTAGGTGTCACGCTCAAAAGCGCGGCCTCTAGAAGCGAACAAATAAAGGAGATGGAGACGGAAATTACTACAAATGCGATGAGCAAACTCATACAGGGGGGTGAAGAGCTCCAGAAAACTAAGGAGGCCAATACTACACTATCGCCCGAGACCCCCTCAACCGCTTTGACTGAAGGCTTTGCAGCAGATCAAACAGCGAGCCGTTAGGCGATGAACTCTACTATCTGCTCGAGCACAGAATCGGTTCGCAGAATCCTAAAATGCCCAGTGCCTTGGACCTCAACGAGGCGTGACTGCGGCCAGTTTAAGTGTACGTTACGTGACTGCTCGAACGGCAACACCTTGTCATCAATATCATGTAATATCAACGCCTTAGCAACATTAACCTGCTTCACAAAATCGCTGACATTAAAGCTAGAGACATCCACGTTCAAAGCTGCCAAACGTTGCAGTAGGCGCGCTTGTACCTTTTGTGAGACCCCGACACTTTCAGCCACATCGCTAATGCGCTCAGAGAAACGGTCTGGCGTCGTGATCAAGGCTAATTTATCTAAAGAGAGCCTTTGGTTGTGAAAAAGTGCATAGGTGACCGCCACTCCGCCAAAGGAATGGGAGATACAGCGCTGCACCTGCAATTTTGTCAGCAAGTGACCCACCAGTTGCGCAAACTCTAAGGGATTGGTTTCGCCCTTACTGCTATACCCATGCGCGGGCGCATCGAAGGCATGCACGCGCAGCCCTTTACTTAGCAACTTCTCGATAAGATCGCTGAAGTTACCTGCCTGCCCCTCCCAACCATGGATCAGAAGAACAGCTGCACCGTCGCCCTCCCATTCGTAGGTGCGAATTTGAAAATCATTAAATGGGATATCGCACTGTTTGGCTTTTTCTAACACCACAAGCTCGTGATCCCGAAGCTTTATCAGCTGTGGATTTGCGAGTTTATCGTAGGCGATGTTGGTGAATGTTTCTGGGAAGACATGAGAGAGAGCTTTGATCAAGCGCCTCTTCTGCAAACGGATATTAAACATAAATGGCAGTCACTGAGAGTCTTCAAGTATTGATTATTGCAACTGACAAGCACGGCAAGTGCCACTAATTTCGATTGTTTCAATTTTTACTTTGAAGCCAATGCGCTTGGCATTGGTTTCAATACGGGTAGAGACAACGTCATCATCTAGCTCCGCCACCACACCACATTGGTCGCAAATTAAAAATTGGCCTTGATGAGAGCGTTCAGGAGCTGCACAGCCTATGTATGAGTTCATTGATTCCAGTTTATGCACAACCCCAACGTCCTCTAGAAATTCTAGCGTACGATAAACAGTAGTCGGTGCCGGGCGATCGTGTGTTAGTGCCAATTGCGCTAGCAGGTCATACGCTTTAACAGGTTGATGACTAGACCATAGTAATTCCAGAATGGTGCGTCGCAGAGGTGTGAATTTCTCACCTCGTTCAACACATAGTTTCTCTGCCCTGTGTATAGCATCGCTGACACAAGTGTTGTGATCATGGCTTGGGGCTTCGAAATCCTGTAGTACTATTTTTCTGGGCATAGCTATAAACCTTTACTCCACTGTCACTGACTTCGCTAGGTTTCTCGGGTGGTCGACATCGGTCCCTTTGAAAATTGCCACGTGATAAGAAAGCAATTGTAATGGGATCGTATAGACAATAGGAGCCAGAATATCTGGTATGGAAGGCACATTAACAACATTGCAGTTACTGTCATTTTCGAACCCTGCACTTTCATCAGCGAAAACAAAAAGTTTTCCACCGCGCGCGCTCACTTCTGCTAGATTACCGCGCAGTTTTCCGAGCAACTCATCGTTGGGTGCTACAGCAATAATGGGCATCTTATCATCGACTAAGGCTAATGGGCCGTGCTTTAACTCACCTGCGGGATAGGCTTCGGCGTGAATATAGGAGATCTCTTTAAGCTTCAAGGCCCCTTCTTTGGCTACTGGATATTGAATCCCTCGTCCAAGAAATAAGGCATGGTGTTTATCGATTAAATTACGCGAAAGCTCTTTGATCTCATCATCAAGTTCGAGCGTCTTAGCGACTAAGTCAGACAGCTCATTCAATGCTTGAATATGTTTTTTCTCAACCTCTTCCGCCATGCCATTTCGACGCGCAACGACGAGTGTCATCAGCAATAGTGCACAAAGCTGTGTAGTAAACGCTTTAGTAGAAGCGACACCGATCTCGCGACCCGCCGTAGTTAGTAAACAAAAGTCCGATTCTCGTACTAGCGAACTTGTCGCTACATTGCATATAGCTAAGCGGCCCACATAATTCAATTCTTTGGAATAGCGCAGTGCGGCCAAGGTATCGGCAGTTTCCCCGGATTGCGAGATCGTGACAAACAAGGTGCCTGGCTGCGCAATAATATTGCGATAACGATAGTCGCTTGCGATATCAACAGAGCAGGAGATCTTGGCAATATTTTCGAGCCAGTACTTCGTAATCATTGCCGCATGGAAACTCGTGCCACAGGCAACTA
Organism: uncultured Pseudomonadales bacterium; assembly: GCA_947259995.1. Taxonomy (GTDB): domain Bacteria; phylum Pseudomonadota; class Gammaproteobacteria; order Pseudomonadales; family Pseudohongiellaceae; genus UBA5078. Next base: position 1,106,872 of record CAMYOK010000002.1, read on the forward strand.
TTTGTACGTTCTTTACTTGATCAAAGATCGCCTTAGCTTTTACACCAAAGGCTTCTTCTAGCACATGCGTATCGCTGACTCTGCCACTGAGTGTGTCACGGATTACTTTCGGCTGCTCGTAAATTTCTTTGAGCATGAAGTGGCCGAATTCGCCCTTCTCAACTTCAGCGACCTCGCTGGCGATATGAGTAGTAGGCCTAGTGACTTTTTTATCACCATTCCAAATTCTAATGTTTTTAAGCGTTAGCTCTGCAACATCGCCCTCTTCAAGGTAGATAAACCTATCGGTGACTTGCCCTAGAGCCAAGGCGTCCGACGCGATAAAATTTTCACCAATGCCCACACCAATGACTAAGGGGCTACCGCTGCGTGCCACAATAATTTTATTTGGTTCATTACGATAGATAACGCAAAGGCCATAGGCGCCATGTAATTTTTTGATGGTTTCTTTTACAGCGTCTAAAAGATTATGGCCATTGTCTTTGCATTGTTGTTTGATTAGATGAACTACCACTTCTGTATCGGTGTCCGAGTTGAAGTGATAACCATCCTTAATGAGTTGTTCACGCAATAACGCGTGGTTTTCGATAATGCCATTATGGACAAGAGCAATGTCGTCGTCAGATAGATGTGGGTGCGCGTTCTTCTCGCTCGGGACACCATGGGTAGCCCAACGCGTATGCGCAATGCCGATATGTCCTTCGAACTCGCGCTTGCTCATGGATTCTGCGAGTTTTTCGACTTTCCCTAAGGCTTTAATGCAATCAATGGAGTTGTCGTGCTTACTCAACAATGCCATACCGGCAGAGTCATAGCCTCGATACTCTAGACGCTTCAGGCCTTCAAGAAGAATACCGGATACATCCCTTTGCGCTACGGCGCCTACTATTCCACACATACTATTCTCCTGAGCCTTTATTTTTTCTCGGGCCGCTTCCAACCTTCAATATTGCGTTGGCGACCACGCGCAACAGCCAATTCGTTTTCACCTACGTCTTTAGTAAGCGTCGAGCCGGCACCTATTGATGCCCCTTTGCCAACCTCAACTGGTGCAACTATTGCTGTATTGGATCCAATAAACACACCGTCGTGGATGCGTGTTTGAAATTTATTAACACCATCGTAGTTGCAGAAAATTGTCCCGGCACCAATGTTGACGTTTTCGCCAACAATAGCATCGCCCACATAACTAAGGTGATTAACCTTAGAGCCTTGCCCTATATTCGCTTTTTTAGTTTCAACAAAGTTTCCAATTTTGGAACCATTATTTAAATGCGTGCCAGTTCTTAGCCTTGCGAAAGGTCCTATCGAACAGCTTTGGGCAATTGTGCTTTCTTCAATATGACTATTAGCAAAGATTTGCGTGTTATCCCCTATTACAGAATTTTTTATGAAGACGTTGGGGCCAATTCGAACATTATTACCTAAGCTTACATTGCCTTCGAATATCGTATTAACATCAATTTCAACGTCTTTGCCACACTCAAGGTTGCCACGTATGTCTATACGGTTAGGATCAAACAGAGTGACTCCGGAATTCAATAATGCTGCTGATTTTCGGTATTGGTAGTGCCTTTCTAACTGCGCTAGTTGAGCTTTGTTATTCACACCCAGGACTTCTAACTCATCGTCTACGGTTAGAGTTTGTACCGCGCAGTTATCCGCTACTGCCATGGCAATGATGTCTGTTAAGTAATATTCCCCTTGGGCATTCTTTGGGCTCAACGCTTCTAGCCATTTTGCTAATCTTTTTGCCGGTGCCGCAAGTATGCCGCTATTGGTTTCTTTTATCAGTTTTTGGCTGGCGTTCGCGTCTTTTTCTTCTACGATTGCCACGGCTTGTTGTTGATCATTGCGAATGATACGACCAAGCCCTGTTGCATCACTGCTATTCACAGTCAGCAATGCAAGAGAATCGGCATTACAAGCTTGCACTAAGTCCTTTAAGGTTTCTTGTTTAATCAGAGGCACGTCACCGTAAAGCACAAGTACGACGCTGTCTTGATCGATGCCTGGAAGCGCTTGCGCTACCGCGTGACCGGTACCGAGCTGTTCGGCTTGCACGGCCCAGTTAATATTGTCAGCTTGAATTTGCTGCTGCACCTGTTCGCCACCAAAGCCAACCACCACATGAATCGCCTTCGCGTCGATATCTTGTGCCGATTGAATGACATGCGCTAAAAGTGCCTTACCGCCTATCTTATGCAAGACTTTTGGAGTGCTTGAGTACATCCGTGTGCCTTTGCCAGCAGCTAGGATGACAACTTCTAGGGTGTTCATTGGTTTCGCTCCTAGCGTCTATGGTCGTTTCTCTTAACTGACTGTAGTTTAACCGAGTTTGAGCTTTACTGGTGATTTGCTTTAATTCAGGCATAAAAAAAGGGTAGCAAAAGCCACCCTTTTTATATCAACTAACGCGACGTTTATTTACGCAGTTGTCGCAACGCTCGTAGTTGGGCAGCCGCTTCCGCTAGTTGTGTCGCAGCACGTGAGTATTCGAATTCCGAATCCTTATTCGCGATTGCGTCATTAGCATCTTCAATTGCTTGCAGTGCAGCTGCTTCATTGACATCGTCAGCACGCAATGCGGTATCAGCCAATACAGTGACAATACCGCTTTGCACTTCAAGGAAACCGCCAGAGACGTAGTAGATTTGCTCGGAACCGTCTTGTAACACCACACGAACAGGCCCTGGGATCAAGGCTGTCAGTAGTGGCGCGTGACCTGGCGCAATACCCAAGTCACCCAATGTACCGGTTGCGACCAGAATCTCGACCAGTCCACTGAAGATGCTCTCTTCAGCGCTTACGATGTCGCAGTGCATAGTCATAGCCATTTCATAGCTCTCTTTTAGCGATTAACAATTACAGGTTTTTGGCTTTGGCCAATGCTTCGTCGATACTTCCGACCATGTTAAAGGCTTGCTCTGGGATATTGTCATAATCGCCCGCAAGAATGCCTTTAAAGCCTGCAATAGTGTCTTTCAATGGCACGTACTTACCCGGAGTGTTGGTAAACACTTCTGCCACAAAGAATGGCTGGGAAAGGAATCGTTGGATCTTACGTGCACGAGATACGATCAATTTGTCTTCTTCAGACAATTCGTCCATCCCTAGAATCGCAATGATGTCTTTCAGCTCTTTAAAGCGCTGCAATACAGTCTGAACACCACGTGCTACGTCATAATGCTCTTGACCAATAACTAATGGATCAAGCTGACGTGATGTAGAGTCTAGTGGGTCGATCGCAGGGTAAATACCTTGCTCAGCGATCGCACGTGACAATACAACTGTTGCGTCAAGGTGAGCAAACGTCGTTGCTGGTGATGGGTCAGTCAAGTCATCGGCAGGTACGTATACCGCTTGAATAGACGTGATCGAACCAGTCTTTGTAGAAGTGATACGTTCTTGTAGAACACCCATCTCTTCTGCCAGTGTTGGCTGATAACCTACCGCAGATGGCATACGGCCTAGCAATGCTGATACTTCTGTTCCCGCAAGTGTGTAACGGTAGATGTTATCAACAAAGAATAGAACGTCGCGGCCTTCATCACGGAATTTTTCCGCCATTGTAAGACCAGTCAATGCAACACGGAGACGGTTACCGGGTGGCTCATTCATCTGGCCGTAAACCATTGCCACTTTAGAGTTTTCGAGCTTGTCTAAGTCGATAACTTTAGAGTCTGACATTTCGTGGTAGAAGTCGTTACCCTCACGAGTACGCTCACCTACACCGGCAAATACTGACAAACCACTGTGGGCTTTTGCGATGTTGTTAATAAGCTCCATCATGTTAACGGTCTTACCAACACCCGCACCACCGAACAGACCAACTTTACCGCCTTTCGCGAAAGGACAGATCAAGTCGATAACTTTGATGCCTGTTTCGAGCAAGTCGTTGGAAGCTGATAGCTCATCATACTCAGGGGCATCACGGTGAATAGGCATGCGCTCTTTTTCACCAATAGCACCACGTTCGTCGATTGGGTTACCCAAGACGTCCATGATTCGGCCTAGTGTTTCTAAGCCCACTGGGACGGAGATTGGGGCACCAGTGTCACTAACGTTTAGTCCGCGTGACAGACCTTCGGTACTGCCCATGGCAATGGTACGAACAACGCCGTCACCCAGCTGCTGCTGAACTTCAAGTGTTGTTTCTTTACCCTCTACCAACAGAGCGTCATATACCTTGGGGACTGATTCCCGTGGAAACTGTACGTCAATAACCGCACCAATAATTTGAACGATACGACCGCTACTCATGTTCGGTTCCTCTTAAGGTCTAAATCCAATATCTTGGAAGAATTCTTTTCTACTAAATGTTTGCTTTCTAATTGCACTGCGCTGCGTTATACCGCTGCTGCACCACTTACAATTTCAGAAAGCTCCTGCGTAATTGATGCTTGTCGAGCCTTGTTGTAAATCAATCCAAGGTCTTCAATTATGTCGCCAGCGTTATCCGTGGCATTTTTCATGGCCATCATGCGAGCGGCTTGTTCACAAGCATTGTTTTCAACAACCGCTTGGTAAACTTGCGACTCGATATAACGCCCAAGCAATGCATCTAACAACTCTTGTGGCTCTGGTTCGTAGATGTAATCCCAGTGGTACTTGAATGCTTTGTCTGTCGACGCTTCAAGTGGAAGCAGCTGAGTTACATTTGGCGACTGAATCATTGTGTTAACAAATTCGTTGCTAACGATATAGAGCTTGTCTATTTCGCCGCTTGCGAATTTATCCAACATCACTTTTACAGCACCGATAACGTCTTCTACTTTCGGGGCTTCACCAATACCGCGAATAGACGCTACAACTTTACCGCCGTAGTTGTTGAAGAAAGAGGTCGCTTTCGCACCGATGGCGCAAAACTCTACACCAACGTTCTGTTTCTTCCACTCCGACATTGCCTTCACAGTCGCCTTAAAGGCGTTAATGTTTAGGCCACCACACAAACCTCGATCGGAAGATACAACGATGTATCCAACGTTCTTCACTTCACGCTCATTGAAATAAACGTGGTGGTATTCGGGTGTTGCATTCGCCACATGGCCTATCACGTCACGAATACGTGTCGCGTAAGGCTTACCTAGCTCCATGCGATCCTGTGCTCTGCGCATCTTACTCGCAGCCACCATCTCCATTGCGCTGGTAATTTTCTGTGTATTCTTAATGCTGGAGATCTTTGTTCTAATCTCTTTGCCAACAGCCATATCTCACCGTTTAAATATCAATTACCAGGTCTGGGTAGACTTAAACTTCTCGATAGTCGCTTTCAATTGCGCTGCGATATCGTCGTTGAAATCACCTTTCTCGTTGATAGACGTTAGCATCGCAGCGTGTTCGCTGTTTGCGTACGAAAGTAGCGCTTTTTCAAATGCTACGATCTTGTCTAGCTCAACGTCTTTCAAGAAGCCTTCGTTAGCCGCGAACAATACAAGGCCCATCTCTGCCACAGAAAGTGGTGAGTACTGAGACTGTTTCATTAGCTCTGTAACACGTTGACCGTGCTCCAACTGGGCGCGAGTAGATTCGTCAAGGTCAGAGGCGAACTGAGCAAATGCTGCAAGTTCACGATACTGTGCCAAGGCAATACGAATACCACCACCCAACTTCTTAATGATCTTAGTTTGTGCTGCACCACCTACACGCGATACAGACAGACCAGCGTTGATCGCAGGACGGATACCAGAGTTGAACAAGTCTGACTCTAGGAAGATCTGACCGTCTGTAATCGAAATCACGTTAGTCGGTACGAAAGCAGATACGTCACCGGCTTGTGTTTCAATGATTGGCAATGCAGTTAATGAACCCGTTTTGCCTTTCACTTCACCGTTAGTGAATTTTTCTACGTATTCAGCGTTTACACGTGATGCACGCTCAAGTAGACGGGAGTGCAAATAGAATACGTCACCAGGGTAGGCTTCACGACCAGGTGGACGACGGAGCAACAAGGAGATCTGACGGTAAGCCCAAGCTTGTTTAGTCAAATCATCATAGATGATCAATGCGTCTTCGCCGCGGTCACGGTAGTACTCACCCATCGAGCAGCCCGCGTATGGAGCGATAAACTGCATAGAGGCTGGGTCTGAGGCACTTGCCGCAACAACAATGGTGTATTCCATTGCGCCGTGCTCTTCCAATTTGCGCACGACGTTAGCGATAGAGGATTGTTTCTGTCCGATAGCGACATAAACACACTTAACGTTTTTGCCTTTTTGGTTGATGATCGCGTCGACCGCAACGGCTGTTTTACCAACCTGACGGTCACCAATGATCAACTCACGCTGACCTCGACCAATCGGTACCATCGCATCGATTGCTTTCAAACCAGTTTGTACTGGTTGGTCAACGGATTGACGTGCAATTACGCCTGGCGCGACTTTCTCTACTGGAGAGCTTAGTTTTGCATTAACTGCGCCTTTACCGTCGATTGGCTTACCGAGTGCGTCGACAACGCGACCTTCCAACTCAGGGCCAACAGGCACTTCAAGAATTCGTTTTGTGCAGCGAGCTGTTTGCCCTTCTGCTAAAGATTTGTAGTCACCAAGAACTACCGCGCCCACTGAATCTCGCTCTAGGTTCAACGCCATTCCGAAAATGCCGCCGTCGAATTCGATCATCTCACCATACATCACGTCAGCTAGGCCGTGGATGCGGATAATACCGTCCGAAACGCTGACGATCGTGCCTTCGTTTTTCGCTTGCACGGAAACATCGAGATTGTCGATACGCTGCTTAATGATTTCACTGATTTCTGATGGATTCAGTTGTTGCATGCTTTTTCCCTCATTCCCAGTTTTTCTAGGAATTCATTGCTTCGGCTAATTTGGTCAATTTTCCCCGGACAGAGCTATCGATAACGGTATCGCCTGCGCGTATGACTGCGCCACCGATCAGATACTGATCAACTCGCGTTTGCAAATTGATCTCTCTGTTCAAGCGAGTCTTGAGTGCCTGGGTAATTTTGTTCACAACTTCTTGGTTCAGTTCAAAAGCGGTAGACAACTCAACATCGACTGTCTGCTCTTGATTCGCTTTCAACGCTTCAAATAGTTCAGAGATTTCTCCAACTAAAATGAGACGTTTGTTCTCAGCGAGTAAGTGAACTAGCTTATGCGCTTTTGGCGAAAGCTCGTCACCGCAAATCTGGATCAGCGTGTCTGCTTGTTGCTGTGCAGTAAGCGAAGGCGAGAGTAGAAATTTACTCACCTGCTCACTCTTTGCCACGCTTGCCAGTAACTTTAGTGCCTGTGACCAGGCACTCAGTTCGTTCGCAGCCAAAGCAACTTCGAAAGTTGCCTTAGCATACGGTCTGGCTAATGTAATTGACTCTGCCATTTACTTATCGCCTTTATAGCTCAGATGCGAGCTTCTTCATTAGCTCTTCGTTAGCCGCCTGATCGATCGAGGATTCCAAAATCTTCTCAGCGCCAGCTACAGCTATAGCCGCTACTTGTGCGCGAAGATCTTCTTTCGCTCTTTGTAGCTCCATTTCTATTTCAGCTTTAGCACCAGAGATTAATCGTTGGCCTTCTTCACGAGCTTTGTCTTTCGCCTCTTCGACGATTTGACTAGCGCGCTTGTTAGCTTGTTCGATTAACTCAGCACCATGCTGTTTGGCTTCACGCAATTCTTCTGCCGCTTTGTTTTGCGCAAGATTTAAATCACGTTGTGCTCGATCAGCTGCTTCGAGTCCGTCTGCGATTTTCTTCTGGCGCTCTTCCAATATGGCAGTGATCGGAGGCCAGACATATTTCATGCAAAACCAGACGAATACGAAGAATGCAATCGATTGTCCGATTATGGTTGCGTTGAGATTCATGCAGGTACCTCAAAATAAATAGTGTCGTTAACTTTAAAAGTTAACTGCCCGACTATCGGTTCGATCTTAAACGAATGGGTTCGCGAAAATGAACAGGAACGCCATACCAACACCAATGATGGAGATAACGTCCACGAAAGCTGCAACCAAGAAGAACTGTGTTTGCAGTTTAGGGGCCAATTCTGGCTGACGTGCTGAGCTTTCAATCAGTTTGCCACCTAGGTTACCGAACGCTACAGCGGTGCCAGCACCACAGATGCCGAAAATGATGGCAGCAGCGATCAAAGAAAAAGCCTGTACAGTTTCCATTTTTATCTCCAAGTTTTACAAAGGGTCACAGTTGTGATTAAAGGGTTTAGTGTGTCTGGTGTGCCTGATTCAGGTACACAATAGTGAGCATCATGAACAAATATGCTTGCAGGGTTACTACAAGAATATGGAACACGGCCCAACCAAAATGCAATGGTAATTGCCAGTAGCCTACCAAGGCGATTACTAAGAAAATCACTTCGCCAGCGAAGAAGTTTCCATAGAGTCGTAACGCAAGAGATACTGGCTTCGCAAGAAAGCCTGGTAGCTCAAGAATAAGGTTAAGGGGCAATGCCCATTTGCCGAATGGGTGGAAGGCAAACTCGCCCAAGAACCCACCAAGCCCTTTGATCTTGATACTGTAGAATATGATCAAGAAGAAGACGCTTATCGCAAAACCCAAAGTAATATTGAGGTCTGTCGTAGGCACGGCTTTGAAATAGAGGTGTGAATCACCAGCGATGGTCTGTGCAAGTAAAGGAATCCAGTCTACAGGCACCAAGTCCATGGCGTTCATCAAGAAGATCCAGCAGAAAATAGTCAATGCTAGAGGGCCGATGAGGTCGTTTTTCGCGTAGAAGCTGTTCTTAACATTGCTTTGAACAAACTCTACGATGATTTCTAAGAAATTCTGGAATGCACCTGGCTTATCACTGGTAGCGCCTTTAATACCAAATCGGAATACGGCGATAAACAGGATGCCTAGAAGCACGGAGATTAGCATTGAGTCCACGTTGATGGCCCAAAACCCCATATCGGCGGCTTCTTGAGTAGAGTGGGCAAAGCCCAAACTTCCGTCTTGGCGCTGACCGAAGGTTAAAAACCCAAGGTGATGCTGAACGTATTCGGTTGCAGTTTGCGCTGTTTCAACTGTTTCGTGAGAATTAGCCATGAATTAGTCTTTTGAATTCACTGTGTTAGTTTTTCGTTTTATCGATAAGCTGCGATGTTGCGAGCAAACCGGTTATGTATACCAAAATGAACCCTGCAAACAGTGCTCGTGAGCTTAAAGGCTCAACATAAACAAAACTCAAAGCAAAACCGGCGCACATCAAGGATATCTTGACGGCCTCTCCGACATAAAACGCTCTGACAATTCTCTGTGCTGCTCTCGCACCTCTATACCGAAACGCTTTTATAGTGAAATAAGCATTCGGTATTGCGCAAATCAAGCCACCTAATAGCAAAGAATAAGCACTTATCCAGCCCAGCGTCGCGTATCCGACTGTTGTTATGAAACCAACAGCAATTAACTGGCTGGCTATTATCTTATAGATGGGAGGAGCTTTTATGGTCGACACGATGTAGTTAAGTTTCCTTAACGCGCTCTTTCTGGCGCCTTCGCTGCCTTCCAAAGCGTCGCATTATAGGGAGTTTGATGGTCCTAATCAACAGCACTTGTGCTCATTTTATATGAGCGAGGATGCCGTCGAGTTCGTCTAGGCTGTTGTATTTCAATGTCAATTTACCTGCACCCTTTTCTGTATGCAGGATTTGGACCTTTGCGCCTAGTGTTTCGGAGAGGGATTCTTCAAGTTTACGGATATCTGGATCACTGACATTAGTAGGTTTTTTAGCCACTCCATCATCACTTAGAAGCTTTCTAGCCAGTGCTTCGGTCTGCCTGACTGACAAACCTTTACCCACTACAATTTGCGCTGCCTCACTTTGCTGACTTTCAGACAGTGAAAGTAGCGCTCTGGCATGCCCCATTTCAAGATCCCCATGTTCCAACATAAGTCGAACATCGGGGGTCAATGAAATTAAACGTAGTAGGTTGGTTACCGCGGCACGTGAACGGCCGACAGCATCCGCGACTTCTTGCTGTGTGAGCTCGAACTCTTCCTGTAAGCGCTTTAATGCCATCGCCTCTTCAATAGGGTTTAGGTTTTCCCGCTGAATATTCTCAATCAATGCCATCGCAATCGCGTTTTCATCAGAAACAGGCTTGATAATGGCGGGAATAGTATCTAGACCGGCTATCTGCGTTGCGCGCCAGCGTCGCTCACCGGCAATGATTTCATAACGGGTATCGGAAATGGGTCGCAAAACAATTGGCTGCATTACACCCTGGGCTTTAATAGACGCCGCAAGGTTCTGTAGTGCCTCTTCATGCATGTCTGTGCGAGGCTGGTATTTACCCCGTTGAATAAGATCCACTGGAATATTGCGCAACGCGCCATCTTTATCTTTTTCTTTGTCTTTGGTTTGCGCACTCAATGCAGGCAAGTCACCTAGGCCTACGGGGGCCTTGGGTTTACTCCCTCCTAATAGTGCATCTAAACCTCTTCCCAGTTTTTTCTTCGACGTCATTTTTAATTCCGTGGTTATTTAAGCTTGTTGCTTAGCTTGTAACTGTTCATTTCTGCGGAGCATTTCCCCTGCGAGAGCGAGATAAGCAACGGCACCTCTGGATTGTTTATCGTATTGCAAGACAGGCATTCCATAGCTTGGAGCCTCAGCCAAACGGATATTGCGTGGCACAACGGTGCGGTAAACTTTATCACCAAAATGGGTGAATAATTGCCCAGATACCTCTAGTGTCAATTTGCTGCGTGGGTCGTACATCGTGCGCAAAATGCCTTCGATCTGCAGCTCAGGGTTGGCAGTTGCACTAATCGCTCCGATGGTGTCCATCAAGGCCGAGAGCCCTTCAAGGGCATAGTATTCGCATTGCATAGGGATAATCACCCCATGAGAAGCTACTAAGGCGTTGATTGTTAACATGTTTAGTGATGGAGGGCAGTCAATGACTATATAATCATATTGCTCATCTACGCTGGCTAGCACTTCTTTTAGCCGTTGTTCGCGATTTTCGACATTGAGCAAGGCTATCTCGGCCGCGGTAAGGTCACCATTGGCAGGAAGCAAGTCGCAGCCACCGGGGGTTGCAACTATGGCCTCTTGGGCCGTGCACTCTTTCATCAGAACTTCATAGATAGAACGCTCTAAATCGGCTTTATCGACACCACTGCCCATAGTGGCATTGCCTTGCGGATCTAGGTCGATCAACAAGACACGGCGCCGCGTCGCCTGCAAAGATGCGGCTAAATTTACCGAAGTCGTAGTTTTACCGACACCGCCCTTCTGATTCGCAATTGCCAATATTCTAGACACGAATACTACTCCGCAGCCTGAGCTGTCAGTTCTATGATATGTCTCTCGCCTGTGTTGCCAGGAACGCTGACGCGCTCTGCTTTCGTTATCACGAATCCAGTGGGGATTGCCGCTAACTCCTCCTCTGGATACAAACCTTTCATGGCCACTAGACGCGTTTGCTCTGCGACCACTAAGTGTTTCGTAACCTTGATCATGTCTTCTAGTGTCGCAAACGCTCTGCTGACAATGATGTCGAACGGCTTGTCGCTTTGGTAACTCTCTACTCTCGCATTGATGGCTTCAACATTGTTGAGCCCCAGTTGCAGCTTAGCCTGGAAAACGAAACGGGTCTTTTTACCGTTGCTATCGAGTAGACCAAACTGTTTATCAGGAAAGCAGATGGCTAGAGGGATTCCGGGTAATCCGGGGCCTGTGCCAACGTCCAAAATATGGCTTCCCTGCATATAATCGACCATGGTGAGGCTATCTAGAATATGCCGCGACAGCATCTGGGCTGGGTCACGCACGCTCGTAAGATTAAAAGCCTTATTCCATTTCAGCAGCAAACCTAAATATTCGAGTAGTTTAGCTTGTTGTTCTTGGGACAATGACAAGCCTAGCTCTGCAAGGCCTGTTTCTAGCTGCTTGGCGATGCCAGCATGCAATTGCTCCTCTGAACTTCCCATACTCACGCCGTTTTTGCACGTACAGCTTGGTATTTCTTAAGATAAATCAACAAAAGCGACACCGCTGCCGGGGTCATTCCTGGGATTCTGGAAGCACGAGCAATATTCTCTGGGCGAACGCTCTGCAGTTTTTGTTTCAACTCATTGGAGAGGCCCTGCATTTGTTGATAGTCGAAATCATGGGGCAAAGCCGTATTTTCCTGCCTGCGCAATTTCTGAATATCTTCCTCTTGCCTGTCGATATAGCCTTTGTATTTTATTTGGATCTCAACTTGTTCTTTCACATCGGTCGGCAAAGCGTTAGCCGGTGCCCCTTCATCGGCGACAGCCTGCTGCAGTGCATCATAGTTGATCTCCGGTCGTGCTAGGAGATCCGCTAGGCTATATTCACGCGACATGGGTTTTTCTAAAAGCGCATTAATTTTTTGCGCTTTCTCAGAACCGGCTTGAATCCAAACTTTCTTTAGTCGTGCGAGTTCACTGTCGATCTTTTGGCTCTTATCACTAAACAATGCCCAACGAGCGTCATCCACCAACCCTAATTCACGGCCAGTAGGCGTTAAGCGTAAATCGGCATTGTCTTCACGCAGCAGCAATCGGTATTCTGCGCGACTAGTAAACATGCGGTAAGGCTCATTGGTTCCAAGTGTGATGAGATCGTCTACCAATACGCCTATATAGGCTTGATCCCGACGCGGGCACCAACTCGGTTTGCCCTGTGCTGACAAGGCCGCATTCAACCCTGCTAGTAAACCTTGCGCGCCAGCTTCTTCGTACCCCGTTGTGCCGTTTATCTGCCCAGCGAAATACAGCCCTTTAATAAATTTCGTTTCTAACGTGTAATTTAGGTCGCGAGGATCGAAAAAATCATATTCGATCGCATAGCCAGGCCGAGTAATGTGGGCATTCTCGAAGCCTTTGATTTGTCGCACAAGTTCAATCTGAACATCAAACGGCAGGCTCGTCGATATCCCGTTCGGGTAGAGCTCATGAGTATTAAGCCCTTCAGGCTCAACAAAAATTTGGTGTGAGCTCTTGTCGGCAAAGCGCATGACTTTGTCTTCGATTGACGGACAATAACGCGGCCCCAAGCCTTCAATCACGCCGGTATACATCGGCGAGCGATCTAAGCCGCCGCGTATAATTTCATGGCAACGCTCATTGGTCGAGGTGATGTAGCAATTGACCTGCTCTGGATGTTCATCCGCACTGCCAATGTATGACATCACTGGGATAGGCGTATCCCCTGCCTGCGCCTGCATGACCGAGAAATCGACAGATCTAGCATCAATGCGTGGTGGTGTCCCAGTTTTCAAGCGTGCGACGCGGAATGGCAAAGCCCGTAAGCGCTGTGCTAGTGCAATGGAGGGTGGATCTCCGGCCCGACCGCCTGAGCTGTTTTCCATCCCAATGTGAATCTTACCCCCTAGGAAAGTGCCCGTTGTGAGCACCACATGGGGAGCATAGAACTTCAAACCCATCTGGGTTACAACGCCGGCTACGGTGTCATTTTCAACGATGAGATCATCAACCGCTTGCTGGAAAATATCGAGATTGTCTTGGTTTTCAAGCATCTCGCGAATAGCCGCTTTGTACAAAACTCTATCTGCCTGGGCACGAGTCGCGCGCACAGCAGGCCCCTTGCTGCTATTCAAAACGCGAAATTGGATGCCAGCACGATCTGTGGCACGAGCCATGGCGCCGCCAAGCGCATCAATTTCTTTCACTAGGTGAGTCTTGCCAATCCCGCCGATAGCAGGGTTACAGGACATTTGGCCTAGAGTCTCGATGTTATGAGTAATCAAAATCGTACGCACACCCATTCGTGCAGCTGCCAAAGCCGCTTCAGTGCCGGCATGGCCACCACCGACGACAATCACATCGTACTTTTTTGAAAAATCCATGAAACACCTGTTACTGGGCAAAAACAAAGGGTCGATAAGTATAAGCCTTAGAATCTAAATTTGAAGTATTTAATTTTATTGAAGAAAACGAGAAAAGCTTTTTAAAAGATTAATTAATATAAAGTTATAAATAGTTAATAAAAACCTAAAGATATTAATACTGATGTTATTAATGGTAAGGCCATTTTCTGTGGAAAACAGCTTATTACTCTTTAATAACAAGCAGTTACCCTCTATATAAGTCAGTGGGTCAAGTATGTTTAAGGTCTTTAGAACAGCTTTGTAAACTGTGGAGAACAAGCCGACTTATACATAGGTCATTTTTGGGCGAAATTTCATCCACTGATTGTTAATCAATAATGAAAGGCTTATGCACAGCTTACTACCGGCTTATACAGTGAAAAAAACTTATTTGCCGACACAAAAACTGGAGAAAATTTTGCCTAATAAGTCATCAGTGGTGAATTCACCCGTGATTTCACCTAGACATCGATGAGCTTGTTTTAGGTCTTCAGCCACTATTTCGCCTTCACGGCGACCATCTAATTGCTGCTTTGCTTGTTGTAGATAGGACTTAGTGCGCTTTAGCGCATCCAAGTGACGGCGTCTTGCGATGAACCCACCCTCGCCGCTTGGGGAGAAACCCATGCAGTCTTTGAGGTGTTGCCGTAATAGCTCTAGGCCTTGTTGTGATTTGGCTGAAAGTGATATTTCAGTGATGGCCATATGTTCTGACTGTAGTGTTCGTACAGTGCTCTTCTGGCCTATTAAATCTATTTTATTCCTGACAATGCTCAGCCTATTGATATTCGCTTGTGCAAATAGGTCATCTAAACCTAGTGATTGCAAGAACGCTGGTAGTGTAGAAAGCGCAATTTCGTCTTCTGAGGAATCAAGCACTAAAATGATTCTGTCGGCATCACTTATAGCTTTAATAGCCCTGCGAATGCCCTCCTTCTCTACGACGTCATCGCTCTGTCTAAGCCCTGCTGTGTCGGTTATATGTACTGGCATCCCATCGACGTTAATTTGCTCTACTAGGGTGTCACGGGTCGTTCCAGCGATATCGGTGACAATAGCACTATCTTTGCCAGCAAGAGCATTCAGCAAGCTGGACTTCCCCGCGTTGGGCTTTCCTGCGATCACTACAGACATGCCTTCTCGCAGTATTGCTCCCTGTTTCGCTTGCGCTAAAATCGAGTCAGTTTCGCTGAGAATTTTTTCGAGGGTCTGAGACGTTTTCCCTTCTGTTAAGAAATCGATTTCTTCTTCCGCAAAATCGATAGAGGCTTCTATGTAAACTCTCAGATCGACAATAGAGTTACTTAAGCTTGAGATCAGTTTAGAGAAGTCACCTTGCAGAGTTCTTATCGCACTGCGGGCAGCCTCTTCGCTACTCGATTCAATGAGGTCAGCTATTGCTTCTGCTTGGGTAAGGTCCATCTTGCCATTTATAAAGGCACGTTCGGAAAACTCACCAGGGCGAGCAAGACGCGGGCCCAATTGTAAAACTTCTTTAAGTAGGCGATCGAGAATATAAGAACCACCATGCCCTTGCAGCTCTAGAACATCTTCTCCTGTGAATGAATTGGGACCAGGAAAGAAAATAACGATCCCTTGATCGATCAGTTCAGAATCAGCGTCATATATTTTGCTGTAATGAGCGTGTCGAGGGTCGGGAGTAAAATGCAGAAGGGTGTTGGCGATGTGTTTCGATAGAGGGCCCGAAACTCTTAATACGCCGACACCACCTCTACCGGGTGGTGTCGCGATTGCGCAAATAGTATCGCTGTCAGTATTTAGAGTCATTCACTTTACGCGTTCTTTGCTGCGTACTCTTTCTCAATTTTCTTCGTAATATAATACTGCTGAGCAATACCAAGAACACTGTTGGCTAGCCAGTAAAGTACGAGTCCGGCTGGGAACCAAAGGAAGAAAATTGTCATCACCACAGGCATAAAACGCATTATCTTCGCCTGCATTGGATCTGCAGGTGCTGGGCTTAAAAGAGACTGTGCATACATCGATGCACCCATCAATAGTGGAAGCACAAAGAATGGATCCATTATGGAGAGATCGTCAATCCATAACATGAAAGGTGCCTGACGTAACTCTACACTTTCCATTAACACCCAATACAACGCGATGAACACTGGCATCTGTACAAGCATTGGTAGACAACCCCCGAAAGGATTGATTTTTTCTTTCTGGTAAAGCTCCATCGTCGCTTTTTGTAGCTTCATTCGGTCATCACCATAACGCTCTTTCAATTGCGTCATTTTAGGCATAACACGACGCATATTAGCCATGGATCGATAACTAGTAGCAGACAACTTATAGAAGATGCCTTTCACAGTAAGTGTAAGAAGCAAGATCGACCAACCATAGTTACCTACTATGGAATTGATCTGACGCAATAACCAATAGATTGGCGATGCTGCAAACCAAAGCCAACCATAGTCGATGGTTAAGTCTAAGTTCGGAGAAATATCTCTTAAGGCATATTGGTCTTTAGGGCCGGCATAGAATTCGACGCTTTGCGTCCCGCTTTGTCCTGGGGCAACGGTAAATTCGGAGCTAGTGAAGCCACCGATATACTCATTACTATTTTGCGGATTCTTGCGCATTGAGTAAGTGTTGTTGGCGTTCTCAGCTGGGATCCAAGCGGAAATAAAATAATGCTGGCTCAAGGCAATCCAACCACCAGTCATCTGATAAGGGTCGATACCATCGTCAACGTCATCGAAGCTGTTTTTCGCGTACGGGTCATCTGCGGCAGTGGAAGCGAAACCCAGAAAAGAAGAGGCACCGATACCTCCACCCGAGGCACTTGGGTCTGGGTAGTTAGTACGGTTAATTTGACCAAACACATTCGCACTAAAAGGCGCATCGGTGTTGTTGTTGATCTCGTAGGTAATGTCGATAAGATAACTGCCGCGTTCGAACGAGAAGCGCTTAGTGATGGCAACACCGTTGGCATCGGTGTGACGCATAGCGACCTCTAAGGTGTCGGCGTTTTGTTCTAGAGTATAGGTATCGGCTTGCGTCTCATATAACGCGCGACGGCTAGAATCTATGCCATTTCTGCCAACGAGGCCACTCTTCGCGACGTATAGTCTTTGGGCATTATTTTCTAGTAAGACGAATGGGTCGTCCTCTACATCGATGTTCTTTTTGAACTCTGGCAGAGACACTTCAATGATATCGCCACCATTTCGATCTAGAGTCACATTCAATACATCAGTGTGCACCGTGATTTGCGTGTCTGTTTGGGAAATTGAGGCTGTTGGAATACTGTTAACAATAGGCACATCTACAGCAGAGCTGTCTGTTGCCGAAACAGATGGCAGATCACTCTGCGGCGCTTGTTGGTCAACGCTTAGAACGGATTGTTGTGCCGGCTCCGTAGCGGGGACTCGTGGGTAATCCTCTTGCCATGCAAGAAGGAGTAAGTAAGAAACGACGGCCAAGCCACCAAAAATCAGATATTTAATAGAGTCCATGTTTTGCTACTACAGAGTTGATGACTTTGAGGGTTCAATGGAGATTTTTGGCTCTGGGACTAAATCGATACCGCCAGGGTGCCAAGGATGACACCGCATAATACGTTTAGCCCCTAAGCCAATGCCACGGCTTAAACCGTGTTTTTCAATTGCTTCTTGGGTGTAATGTGAACAAGTGGGATAAAAACGACACTGCCGACCAATCAGCAGACTCAAAGTGTGCTGATAGAGTGTTATTAGTCCAATAGCAAATTTATCCAGCATTCTCGGTTTCTCGTGTGTCGGATTTTTTGCGTGCCTTTTGAGTGAGATCCACCCAATGTCGTTCGATTTTTCTTCTTATCTGTTCGTTACTGAGTGTGCCTAAGCCACTACGAGCTAGGATAACGATGTCCAGAGTAGGGAGCAAACTTTGATTGTGTCTGAACGACTCGCGCAATATACGTTTAACACGATTTCTTTGCACTGCCTTTGCGACATTCTTCTTTGCGATCACAAGGCCAAGACGAGGGAACGGAGTGCCGCTGTCAGTGGCTAGTACGAGAACTTGCTGACAGGAGACTTTATAGCGGGTGTGCTTAAAAACAGGTTGGAAATCTGCGGCACCCAGCAGACGCAGCTTCTTGTTAAAGCCATAGTCAGACACAGGTTCTTCTTTCTTGAGTACCGCAGATGGAAGAGAGAGCCTTAGGCTGTTAACTTGGCTCGACCGCATGCACGACGACGCTTAATTACAAGACGGCCGCCTTTAGTCGCCATACGTGCACGGAAACCGTGTGTACGAGCGCGCTTAATTCTGCTTGGCTGAAAGGTTCTTTTCATGATGATGTCCAGAATGTTTCTTAAAAGTGTATTTGCCGGATTTAAACCGAGCGCGAATTCTAGATGTTTCAAGCGCTTAATGCAATTATTTAGAGAAGAAAAACAAGGAAATATACTCAACCGCAGTTATTGTAAAAAATACAGTGAGTTACGTTTTATACGTTGTTAATAACATCTTATCCACAGCTTATGTTTTTGAGATTTGCCTATATTTACGTTGATATTAGTGCTGTGTTTTACAGGGGATGGATATGTAACTATTTGAAAAATAAACAATAAAACAAGCTTCCAAAACTACGATTTACTATGTATTGTGTGTGGATAACTATTTGCAGCCAAGCTAGAATTGCTTTTTATTGAAACTCCAAATGATTTATTGAAGGTAATAAGAAGAGTGAATTCGCTAAACTGGCAAAATTGTGTAAGTAGTCTAAAAAATGAATTGCCCTCCCAACAGTTTAATACTTGGATAAGACCCCTCCATGCAGAAACTGCGCCGAATGAACTTCGCTTATACGCCCCCAACCGGTTTGTGTTGGATTGGGTAAAAGAGAAATTTCTAGGCAGAATACGTGAACTGTTAAAAGAGCATTCTAATAATGACCATGTCGATCTAGTCTTTGAGATTGGTTCGCAGAGTCAGCGTGAGCAAAATACAGCACAAACGCCAGTCCCGTCAGAAACCGCCGTTAAGCTAGAAACCACACTCTCTCGCAATGCCGGACACGAGCCAGTGATTGCGGCGCCTCCTAGCCGCAATATCATTCAAGCACCAAACAACGCGACTAGCCTGATTAAACGCAGCTCCAAAAATATGGAGGTGATAATTGATGGTAAGCTCAGGCATAAGGGAAGTCTAAACCCAGAGAACACCTTTGATAATTTTATTGAGGGTAAGTCCAACCAATTGGCTCGAGCTGCTGCAATGCAAGTGGCAGAGAACCCAGGTGGTGCCTATAACCCACTCTTTATCTATGGTGGGGTTGGTTTAGGTAAGACCCACTTAATGCACGCCATTGGCAATTACTTGGTGGCAAGAAAGCCGGATGCAAAGGTTGTATACCTGCATTCTGAAACATTTGTCGCGACTATGGTGACGGCCTTGCAGCTTAACGCGATAAATGAGTTCAAACGCTATTACCGTTCAGTAGATGCGCTTCTAATTGATGATATACAATTCTTTGCTGGCAAAGAGCGCTCGCAAGAGGAGTTTTTCCATACCTTTAATGCATTGCTAGAGGGTGGCCAACAAATTATTCTGACAAGTGATAGATATCATAAAGAAATCAATGGCTTAGAAGAAAGATTGAAGTCAAGATTCGGTTGGGGACTCTCTGTAGGAGTAGAACCACCAGAGCTAGAGACTCGTGCGGCAATTCTTATCAATAAAGCAGAACAAAGCAATGTTGAGCTGCCCAGCGATGCAGCAATGTTTATTGCCCAAAGATTGCGCTCCCATGTTCGAGAGTTAGAAGGTGCATTAAAGAAAGTGATTGTGCATGCTAACTTTGTTGGCCGCCCTATCGACCTTGAGCTGGTTAAAGAAGCATTGAAAGACTTGTTTGCTCTACACGATAAGATGGTCACTATCGATAATATTCAGAGATTGGTGGCGGAATACTATAAAATCAAGATGTCCGACATGTTATCCAAGCGTCGTAATCGCTCGGTGGCTAGGCCACGACAGATGGCGATGAGTCTGTCTAAAGAGCTGACTAACCATAGCCTTCCAGAGATTGGCGATGCCTTCGGTGGCAGAGACCATACAACGGTGTTGCATGCTTGTAAGCAAGTGAAGCATTTACGGACAACATCTTCGGATTTTTCTGAGGATTACAATAATTTACTAAGAGCGTTAGCCACCTGATAGCGGTTGCTTCATGCGATAATCAACGTATTGCCATATTAATAAAACTGACTGAGTGACATAGCTATGTATTTTGTAATCTCTAGAGAAGCCATTCTTAAACCTTTGCAATTAGTATCTGGTGTTGTTGAGCGACGACAAACTCTGCCAGTACTTTCAAATGTATTGCTGTCTTTAGATCCTAGTGGGGAATTGTCCATCACAGGGACAGATTTGGAAGTCGAACTTGTTGGGCGTGTGAAGGTAGAAGGCACAACAAAACCAGGCGAAATTACTGTACCGGCGCGAAAGTTAGTAGATATTTGTAAGTCCCTATCTGACGATGCGACGCTTGAGTTCACCGTTGATGAGAACAAAATGATTATTAAATCGGGCCGTAGCCGCTTTAGCTTGGCTACCCTGCCCGCTGGTGAGTTCCCCAATACTGAGGAAGAGCCAGGAACAATTGAACTAAGCCTTTCGCAGACTGCATTGAAGTCACTGTTAGACGGTACAGCATTTGCGATGGCGCAACAGGATGTTCGTTATTACCTGAATGGTATGTTGTTCGAGTTAGCGGCTGACTATCTAAGAGTGGTCGCTACCGATGGGCACCGTCTTGCGATGCAAACAGTTGCGATGTCGAATGAGCTTAGTGAGCCTGTGCAATTGATTCTGCCTCGCAAAGGGGTTATCGAGCTGGGGCGACTTCTTACTGGTGAGGAAGCCGAAATCTCTATCGTGTTCGGTAGAAATCACGTTCGTGCCCGCACTTCCGACACGACTTTCACTTCTAAGCTTGTTGATGGGAAATTTCCTGACTACAACCGAGTCCTGCCTAAAGGCGGAGACAAGCTGGTAATTGGAGATCGTTTGGAGTTGAAGCAAGCTTTCGCTCGCACCTCTATCCTTTCCAATGAAAAGTATCGTGGTATTCGCGTGTTGCTTAGCAACGCTGAGATGAAAATTCTTGCCAATAACCCTGACCAGGAAGAGGCAGAAGAATCTGTATCAGTGGATTACGAAGGCGATTCTTTAGAGATCGGCTTCAATGTGAGTTATCTAGTCGATGTGCTGACAGTGCTCTCTTCTGAAAAAGTGAAGATGACGCTGCTCGATTCCAATTCTAGCGCCCTGCTTGAAGCAGCTGATGGTGCTGGCGAAGCGGTTTATGTAGTAATGCCAATGCGGCTATAAGCGTATTTTGCAAATCCACACAGCAACATTGATTTAATAGTAATGGCAACTATCCGCAGGCTGGATGTTTTACGCGTCAGGAACCTATCTGAAATACAGATTCGGCCCGCGGATAGAGTCAATATCATCTATGGCAATAATGGCAGCGGCAAGACTAGCCTGCTTGAAGCTATCTATATGCTCGGACTCGGGCGCTCCTTCCGCAGTGCAAAACTCGAAGCTGTTATCGACACTAAGGCTGATGACTGTGTTATTTTCGCAGAGCTAGACGCTGGGGTTAGCGTCGGTCTGAACAAAAGCCGCAAGCAAGGCCATGTTCTCAAGCTCCTAGGTGAGCGGCAAAAAAGCTGGGTCGACACAGCCAGACACCTCCCGATGCAGATTATAAACTCAGATAGTTTCTCGCTTTTGGAAGGTAGCCCTAAGATTCGCCGAAGGTTTCTGGATTGGGGAGTGTTCCACGTGGAACATGACTTCGCTCTAGCCTGGAGAAAAGCGAATAAATGTCTAACTCAAAGGAACCTGTTGCTTAAACAGAAGCGCTTGGATACATCACAGTTAGCGGCCTGGGACTCTGAGTTTAGTCTTTTAGGTACTCAGATTGACGAGCAGCGTAAGGCTTACATAGATAAGTTTTTACCTATTTTGAACGACGCCCTGCCCCGCCTTATAGAGATTCCGGATCTAAGAATCAGCTATGAACGGGGTTGGGATTCGAATACCTCATTAGCCCAGGCTCTCGATTCTAGTTTGGAGCGAGACATTCGCTATGGTGCTACGCAGGTTGGCCCTCATAGAGCTGATATTTCGATTAAAATTGGCCGCAATGCAGCTGCCGACGTTTTGTCACGCGGGCAGCAAAAACTTTTGGTTAGCGCCATGAAGATCGCGCAAAGCCAGCTACTGTATAAACTCACTGAAGAAAAAGGTGTATATCTTATTGATGACCTACCTTCAGAGTTAGATAGTGAAAATAGGATATTAATCTGCCGGCTATTGGAAGAGCTTGGTTGTCAGATTTTTATAAGCTGTGTAGACATAAAAGAGATAGAAAAATGTTGGTCTACAGACGTAAGTACCGGTAAGTTCCACGTGGAACATGGTAAAATAACAACTCTATGACATCGCTAGGGCAGCCCCTAGCGACGTCTCGGCAATTTGCCAATGGGTTTTGAATTAGCAGATATATCGCTTCAACAGGAGAACAGGCATGGCTCAGGATTCTACATATAACTCGTCGAGTATTAAGGTTCTTAAAGGTCTCGATGCAGTAAGAAAACGACCTGGGATGTATATTGGTGATACGGACGATGGCACAGGCTTGCATCATATGGTTTTCGAATTAGTCGATAACTCTATAGATGAAGCTCTTGCAGGCCATTGTGATGATATTCGCGTCACTATTCATCCAGGCGAGACTGTGACTGTTTCCGACAATGGGCGTGGCATTCCTACCGAAATGCATGCCGAAGGCGTCTCCGCAGCCGAGGTCATCATGACCGTCCTCCATGCTGGCGGCAAATTCGATGACAATAGTTATAAGGTTTCCGGTGGACTTCACGGTGTTGGCGTCTCGGTTGTAAACGCCCTTTCCGAAGAGTTGAAACTGACTATCCGCCGCGAAGGCAAGGTCCATGAGCAGAATTATGTGCATGGCGTGCCACAGGCACCACTAGCCGTAGTTGGTGAAACGGATAAATCAGGAACTTCCTGCCATTTCAAACCGTCAGCGCAGACTTTCTCTAGCATTGAGTTCCACTACGATATTTTGGCTAAAAAGCTCCGCGAGCTAGCATTTTTGAATGCTGGCGTATCGATCGCCTTAAAAGACGAGCGCTCTGGGAAATCAGATCTATTCAAATACGAGGGCGGGTTACAGGCATTTGTCAGCTACTTGAATACAAACAAGACTTCTGTGAATAAAATTTTCCACTTCACTGCCGAGCGTGAAGAAGACGGAATTTCTGTGGAAGTGGCATTGCAATGGAATGACAGCTATCAGGAAAATATTTTCCCTTACACCAATAATATCCCACAAAAGGATGGTGGCACCCATATCGCTGGCTTCCGTGCGGCTCTTACTCGAGTGTTAAACTCCTATATCGACAAAGAAACTTCTACGAAGAAAGGCAAAGAAGTCGCGACTACCGGTGACGATGCCCGCGAAGGTCTCACGGCGATTATTTCCGTAAAAGTCCCTGATCCTAAGTTCTCTTCACAGACCAAAGATAAGCTTGTCTCTTCTGAAGTTAAAACAGTTGTCGAGCAGGAAATGACGAGTCATTTCACTGATTATTTGATGGAAAACCCATTAGAAGCCAAAGCCATCGTTAATAAGATGATTGATGCCGCACGTGCTCGTGAAGCAGCACGAAAGGCGCGAGAGATGACCCGCCGCAAGGGTGCATTGGATATCGCAGGCCTGCCAGGAAAACTCGCTGACTGCCAAGAGAAAGACCCTGCTCTTTCAGAAATCTACATCGTGGAGGGTGATTCGGCAGGTGGGTCGGCTAAACAAGGCCGTAACCGTAAAAACCAAGCGATTCTGCCACTTAAAGGTAAGATCCTAAACGTTGAAAAGGCCCGCTTCGATAAAATGCTCAGCTCGGCCGAGATCGGTACGTTAATTAAGGCCCTTGGTTGTGGCATTGGCAATGAAGAGTTTGCGCCGGAGAATCTGCGTTACCACAGCATCATCATCATGACCGATGCGGACGTGGATGGTTCACACATTCGTACTCTCCTTCTCACCTTCTTCTTCAGACAAATGCGCGAGTTGGTAGAGCGTGGCCATATCTTTATCGCACAGCCTCCTCTGTATAAAATCAGAAAAGGCAAAAATGAGCAATACTTGAAAGATGACGACGAGTTAGCGAAATATCAGACCAGAAACGCGCTAGATGGCGCAAGTTTGTTTGTTAACCCTGAAGCGCCAGCCATCTCCGGTGATGCCCTAGACGCGATGGTGACTCAATATAATAGTACCTACTCGATCGTAAAGCGTTTGAACCGCTTGTACCCTTCTGAAGTGCTTGAAGCGATGATCTTCACCAGCGAGTTAAACCAGGCTGATCTTAATGAAGAAACAGTTACGCAGTGGTGCAAAGAGTTATGGGAAAGCATGTCGAAACTGCATCCAAAAACTGCTGCCGGATACTTCCTAAGCGCAGTGAAGGATGAGGAACGCAATGTGTATCTGCCGCATATCCAGCAATCTTTCCATGGCCTGACCAAAGACTATCAGTTCAATATGGATTTCTTCAATTCTGGTGAGTACAAAGCGATTGTTAAGCTAGGGGCTACATTGGAAGGATTGATTGAAGACGGTGCATTTGTGCAACGCGGCGAGCGCAAGCAAGAAGTCAAAACCTTTGCTGAAGCACTGGCCTGGTTAACGGCAGATGCAATGAAAGGACATTACTTGCAACGCTATAAAGGTCTGGGCGAGATGAACCCGGATCAGCTTTGGGAAACCACTATGGATCCAGAAAGCCGACGCATGCTGCAAGTTACGATTGAAGATGCCATTGGTGCCGATCAACTGTTCACTACGCTAATGGGTGATCACGTTGAACCGCGTCGTGAGTTTATCGAGACCAATGCCCTTTCAGTGCATAATCTTGATATATAACAATAAGTTACAATAATTCCGGCAGTGCAAATAGTAATTTTGACTGTCATCTACGCGACAGCAACGGCGAGTTTTTAATGCCGTTGCATGCGTGGCAACTTATCCAAGTTTGTACTTTGCCCCAATAGCTTTGCCTACCGGTATTCTAGTTGGGGCGAATTACATCAAACAGCGTCGGCCACCGCTGGCCTTGTCGCAATTGTGGACCTATGGCGCTGAAGGGCCTACTTTGCCCTATTGTTCAGGCTCGCCAGTTACGACAGCTTTGTTTTGTTCAATCCAATCTGCATAGATGGCCGCGACTTCTGTCGCCGTTTTTCCTTCTGTTTCTATGGCTGGGCCAAAGCGTACTCGAATCACGCCAGGGTTCTTCATAATGGTGTGCGCGGGCCAACAATCCCCTGCATTATGAATCACTGGCAAAGCGGTCGCTTTGGCAGAGACTGCCAACTTTGCGCCACCTCTGGAAAAAGGTTTCAACGTCCCCGCTGGGCTGCGTGTCCCTTCCGGGAAAATCACCACTGAAAGCCCATCGTTCAAGCGTTGCTTGCCTTGTATTAATAAGGAACGCCCCGCTTCACGAGGTTTGCTTCTGTCGATCGCAATCGGTTTTTGCAAGCGCATAGCCCAGCCCCAGAAAGGTATTTTGAGTAACTCTTTCTTCAATATTGGGCAAACTGGCGATAACTGGTAGTACAGGAAAATTGTTTCCCAAGCGCTTTGGTGAGTGCTGAGCGCGACAACCGGGGTATCCGGTACATGCTCAAGGCCTTGAATGTCATAGCGGACCCCACACGTGACTCTTAACCAGAACAATACAAACTGGCACCAAAGTGAATATAGGAAGAATCGGCGTTTTAGGGGAATAAACCAAAACACTGTCATGCAGATCAAGGAGATTAAAATGGTGGCGACGAAATAGCCTGCGTAGAAAAGCAGCGAACGAACAGCGGTTATTGCACGACTAAACATGGGTGTTTATCACTAATGAGTTTGTGAATTTAAGAAGGAATCGACAAACTCCTGAAGGTTGTTATGTATTAATACGCCGTCGAGTTCGTTTTCTGTCGACTCAGAGAAGGTGCGTTCCCCCTTCCCTGTACGCACTAACACTGGAGTGCAACCAGCAAGCTTGGCACACAGTAGGTCTTTGGCACTGTCCCCCACGAAGGGTATTTTGTCCACACTCGTGCCAAATTCACATTCGATCTGTGCGAGTAAGCCAGTTTTAGGTTTGCGGCAGTCGCAATCATCGTCTGGCCCGTGTGGGCAGAAGAACACGCCGTCGACTTCGCCGCCTTCTTGCTCTACCAGCGTGCAGAGCTTTTGGTGCATCGCGGCGAGTTCGAACTCATCGAAATAACCGCGAGCAATGCCCGATTGGTTGGTCGCTACGGCAACGGTATACCCTGCCTTGCTAAGTCTAGCTATCGCTTCAATGCTACCAGGGATGGGCTGCCATTCATCCACGGATTTGACATAGTCATCGGAGTCTTCGTTGATGACGCCATCTCTATCCAGAACGATTAGTTTCACTTGTTGCCTCGTCTACCGTTAACTGCGGTGGAGATAAGAAATGTCTGCCACCTGAAGGAACAACGTCCTCAGCTCGCCAAGAAGATTGATGCGATTATCTTTAAGCTCTTGGTTCTCATCCATGACGAGCACCTTCTCAAAGAACTCATCGATAGCATCCTTGCTAGAAGCCAGTGCTTCTAAACCTTCAGTGTACTCACGCTTTTGAAACAGTGGCTCGGCTATTTGTCGACACTGTTTGATTACGCTAACGAGTTCCTTCTCGGCATCTTCGACTAACAGCTCATCACGAATAGCGCCAAGTGCACCATCACTTGCTTGTTTCTGCAAAATATTAGAAACGCGCTTATTCGCTGATGCAAGGGATTGAGCTTGGGGGAGTTTGTTGAATTGATTGACTGCATTAATGCGCAGTGCAAAATCCAATGGTTTTGTGGGCTTCAAGTGATAGACCGATTGGAATACTTCGGCACTCACACCCTCACCTTGATACCAAGCGCGGAAACGATCGAGAAGGAAATCGAAAACCTGAGTCGCCAAACCATCTTCTAACTTAAGAGTCGCAAAGTTTGTGCATGCATGATCGATGCAGCGCAGCAGATCGAGATCGAGTTTTTTCTCGACAATAATTCGCAAAACACCAAGTGCCGCTCGGCGAAGAGCAAAAGGATCCTTCGAACCTGTTGGTGGTTGACCGATGGCAAAGAGGCCAACGATGGTATCGAGCTTATCGGCGATTGCTAATACCGCACCGGTATCGGTTGTTGGCAATTGGTCGCCAGAAAAGCGTGGCATATATTGCTCATTGAGCGCCACAGCGATGTCATTTTCTTCGCTGTCATTTAAGGCATAATGGTAGCCGGCCAATCCTTGTAGTTCTGGAAACTCTGAGACTAAATCCGTGACGAGATCGCATTTTGAAAGCAAGGCGGCACGCTCACACCAGGCAGCGTTCACTGACAGTTCGTTCGCAATAAACGCACTGAGCTTGGAAACGCGCTGCGATTTTTCGAACACAGTGCCAAGCTCTTTTTGAAAGACAATCGTTTTCAATTGAGCTTGTCTAGATTCTAAAGTCTGCTTGCGGTCTGTATCGAAAAAGAATTTTGCATCCGAAAGCCGTGGGCGAATTACGCGCTCGTTACCGGCGATCACTTGCGCCGGATCTTTGCTTTCAATATTACTGATCGTTATAAAATATGGCAGCATCTGCTCTTTATCATCGAGCACATAGAAACATTTTTGGTGAACTTTCATCGAAGACACCAAAGCTTGTTTCGGCACTGACAGAAAGTGCTCTTCGAAACGACCCGTTAAAGCCACCGGCCACTCGACCAACGCCGTGACTTCCTCTAGAAGATCTTCGTCGATTACAACGTTGGCTTTAAGCGTCTTTCCTTCTTCTTCGATAAGCGCGCGAATGCGTTCTTTGCGCACATCAAAGTCCGCGACAACAAAGGCGTTTGCCAGTGCGCTTTCATAAGCCTGGGCCGAGTCGATTTGAATATCGCCGGAGGACATGAAGCGGTGTCCGCGTGATAGCTTGCCTGATTCAATTCCTAGAATCGTGGTTGGAATGACAGTATCGCCGAACAACATCACGACCCAATGGACAGGGCGAACGAACTCATTACGGCTACTGCCCCAACGCATTTTTTTGGGGATAGGAAGAGAAGCAATGGCGCGATCGACAATCTCAGGCAGTAGTGCTTTAGTTTCACTGCCTTTAGTAACGGAGCGAAAACAAAGTTTCAAAGTGCCATCTTTGTCGCTTTGCTCTAGCGCTTCGATAGCCACACCGCAAGATCGAGCGAAACCATTTGCCGCAGGAGTCGGCGCGCCCTCTTTATCGAAAGCAGCGGCGACTGCTGGGCCAAGGCGCTCAACGGCTTTATCTTCTTGCCTTTCGTCGAGTGCACTAATGCTAAGCGCGAGTCGGCGAGGAGTGGCAAAGGATTTGATGTCTGTAAACCCAAGCCCCGCTGATTCGAGTGCCGTCTTGATGCCCCGAGTGAATGCCTCGGATAATTGTCGAAGGGCTTTAGGGGGAAGTTCTCCAGTCCCTATCTCTACCAAAAAATCTTTAGTTGCCATGGTTTCCTGCAAAGTCTGAATTCGGTTGTACTGCAAATGGGCCAGTGCGATCGATACCGCATTGCCCTATGAGTATTGGTGCTTACTTATCGAGGTATTGCTCTCGCAATGCCTTTGGTGCCAATGGGAAGCCAAGGGCCTTGCGGCTTTCATAATAAGCTTCGGCGACTTGCCGCGAGAGGGTGCGCACGCGCAAAATAAAGCGCTGTCGCTCGGTCACGGAAATCGCATGGCGCGCATCTAGCAAATTAAAGTAGTGCGATGCCTTGAGTACTTGCTCATAGGCCGGCAGAGCAAGCCCTTTCTCGATTAGCTGTTCGCATTGCTGCTCGCAGTCATCGAAGTAGCGGAACAGGTTTTCAACATTGGCATGCTCGAAGTTATAGGCAGACATTTCGACTTCGTTCTGAAGAAATACGTCGCCGTAGGTCACAACGCCCTCTGGGCCTTTCGTCCACACGATGTCATAAATGCTATCGACGCCCTGCAAATACATGGCGATGCGCTCGATCCCATAAGTGATCTCGCCACTGACCGGGAAACACTCTAACCCCCCGACCTGCTGGAAATAGGTAAACTGAGTGACTTCCATACCGTTGAGCCAGACTTCCCAGCCCAAACCCCATGCGCCTAGAGTGGGTGACTCCCAATTGTCTTCGACAAAGCGAATATCGTGGACAGTGGGGTCAATCCCAAGGCTGACGAGCGATTCGAGGTAGAGCTCTTGGATATTCGGCGGTGAAGGCTTAAGAATGACCTGAAACTGATAATAGTGCTGCAATCGGTTGGGATTCTCGCCATAGCGGCCATCCGTTGGGCGGCGGCTCGGCTGTACATAAGCCGTATTCCAGCTTTCCGGGCCGATGGCACGCAAGAAAGTCGCTGGGTGAAAAGTACCGGCGCCAACCTCTAAATCGAGTGGCTGCATTAAAACACAGCCTTTATTTGCCCAAAATTGTTGTAGCGCTAGAATTAAGCCTTGGAAAGTACCAAGGTCGGGCTGCGGTGTTGTGGCAGACAAGAATCACTCCGAAGATCATTTTAAAGAGTTGGCGATTATCCTTGATTCTAAAGTCAATATCCATACTCAAGGCTATAGGGGGAAAAGCGGCGAATCGCTTTTGCCGCTCTGGCTTGCGTGCTATAGAATTCGCCCTCAATCGGCGAACTTAGCCAAAAGGGGTTTTCTATCCAAACTATCAAAGTGATGTTGCTTAACACAGTGCTGCGCTTATGTAGTTGGCTTCCTTTAAAGCTCGCTCACAGCCTAGGTTCGTTCATAGGTTGGGCTGCCTGGGGGCTAAAGACGGAGTCTTGCCGAATTACACGCATCAACCTCGCGCTTTGCTTTCCCCAAATGCCGCTCCAGGAACGGAACGTTTTAGCACAGCAAAGCTTAGTCGAAACGGCCAGAACAGCCTGCGAGTTAGGGCAAATATGGATTAACCCCCCCAATTATGCCCTTGCCAAGATCGTTAAAATCTCGGGCAAAGAATATCTAGATGCAGCCTTAGCCAAAGGGTCGGGCATAATTATCCTGGCACCCCACTTGGGAAATTGGGAACTCTGCGGCTTGTTCCTCGACAGCTGTGGCCAAAGTACTTATCTCTATAAACCACCCAAACTAGCCGCATTTGAGTCGAAGATGCTGCACTATCGAGGCCGCCTAGGCGCAAAACTTGCCCCTACATCGGCCAAAGGTGTGGCGATGCTATTGAAGGCATTAGGGCGAGGCGAGTTGGTTGGAATACTGCCAGACCAAGAGCCTAATATTGAAAGCGGTGTGTTCGCCCCTTTCTTTGGTGTCGATGCCCTAACAATGACTTTAGTGGCCAAGCTCGCCAATCGCACAGAAGCGGCGGTACTGAGTATTTTCGCGAAACGCCTTGAGAACAGCGAAGGCTTTGAAATCGTCATTCAGCCTGCTCGTCCCGATGTGGCAAACCAAGACATCGCTTGTGCGACAAAAGCACTGAACGAGACAGTGGAGGATTGTGTGCGCTTGGCGCCAGCGCAGTATCAATGGGAGTATCGCCGTTTCAAGCGACAGGCAGATAATAGCAAGAACGCCCTATATCGTTAGCGACGCCAGAACATTGGCAAGAACAACACTAACAAGGTGAAGATCTCCAGGCGGCCTAATAACATGGCGAAACATAGAATCCATTTACCAGTGTCGGTAATCTCGGCGTAGTTTTTAGCCACCCCTTCTAAGCCAGGACCAAGATTGTTAATGGCAGCCCCTACTGCACTGAATGCTGTTACGACATCCAAACCTGTGGCTAGCATCGCCAATAAAAGTGCGAGAAACACCATCACATACATGGCGAAAAAGCCCCAAACCGATTCAATGACTTTATCGGGAACTAGGGTGCTGCCTAGTTTAATTGGGATGACGGCGTTAGGGTGAATCAAGCGTTGAATCTCACGCAGGCCCTGTTTCAAAATCAAAAGAATTCGGATTACTTTCATGCCGCCACCGGTGGACCCAGCACAGGCCCCGATGATCGAGGCATAGATGAGCATATAGGGCAGCATGGATGGCCAGGTGCTGAACTCGTCTGTGGTGAATCCAGTCGTGGTGGCTATCGAAACACTTTGAAAGGCACCATGCACGATGGCATCAAAAAGCGTATGAGTCTGCGAAAAATACAATACACCAATTGTGATGAGGCTCAATACTAAAAGCATCACGGCATAAAAACGCAGCTCTGGGTCTTTCCAATACTGGGTGATGTTTTTGGCGCGCCATGCAGTAAAGTGCAGAGCGAAATTGATCCCTGCTAAAAACATAAATACCGTGGCGATGATATTGATTAACGAGCTATCGAAATATGCCAAGCTGGCATCATGAGTAGAGAAACCCCCTATCGCCACTGTTGTAAAACTATGACAGATGGCATCGAAAAGTGACATTCCTGCCCCCCAGAAAAACAAAGCACAGGCGAGGGTGAGAGCGAGATAAATATACCAAAGAGCCTTTGCCGTTTCGGCCAAGCGCGGCACTAAGTTATCGTTTTTAACAGGGCCTGGGCTTTCCGCTCGGTACAACTGCATCCCACCAATACCGAGCATTGGGAGAACAGCAACAGCCAAGGCAACAATACCCATGCCGCCTAACCATTGCAGTTGTTGTCGATAAAACAAGATTGATTTTGGCAGGACGTCGAGCCCAACGACTACAGTGGCGCCGGTTGTGCTTAACCCAGAGATTGATTCGAACACGGCATCTGTCACCGACAAAGGTAAGTCGACAGATAGGAAAAATGGCAGCGCACCAAACACGCCAAGTACCGTCCAAAAAAGTGTAACGATCAAGAAGCCGTCGCGAGTTCGAAGCTCCTTTTTTGACCCCAAAGTAAAAAACCAGAGTAAAAGGCCAGTGAAAAACGTAATCAGCAACGAAGTGACAAAAGAGGCAATTTCGCCATCGCGGTAGATGATAGAAATCACTATCGAAGGAAGGTTGGCTAAGATGCTGAAGAGCATCAAGAGAACGCCGAGTATTCTGCAAACAATCGAAAAGTGCATAGCTCTCTCAGAAGAAGGTTAGGCCAACTTGGAATAGACGTTCTACTTCGGGTATTCGTTTCTTATCGACAAGGAATAAAATAACATGGTCGCCCGATTGCACAATGATATTGTCATGCGCGATCAACACCTCGTCATCACGCACGATGGCGCCGATCGTCGTTCCATTGGGTAGCTCCACATCTTCAATGGCGCGCCCTACTACCTTCGAAGAATGCTTGTCGCCATGGGCGATCGCCTCAAGCGCCTCGGCGGCCCCTCGTCGTAATGAGTGTACATTGACAATATCGCCGCGGCGCACGTGTGTTAGTAGGCTGCCTATGGTTGCCTGCTGAGGTGAGATCGCAATATCGATCTCACCGCCCTGCACTAGATCAACATATGCGGGGTTGTTAATCAGAGTCATTACCTTGCGTGCCCCTAAGCGTTTCGCAAGCATCGATGACATGATGTTTGCCTCATCGTCATTCGTAAGCGCGAGAAATACATCGGTATCAGCGATGCTCTCTTCAAGCAGTAGCTCCTGGTCAGAGGCTTCGCCATTGAGAACAATGGCGCGATCCAATTTCTCTGACAAATAGGCACAACGCTCAGGGTTGCGCTCGATAATTTTGGTTTGGTAGCGTTTTTCAACGGCCTCCGCTAAGCGCGATCCGATGTTGCCGCCGCCGGCGATGATGATGCGCTTATAGGGTTTGTCCAAGCGACGTAACTCGCCCATCACCGCGCGAATGTTTTTCTGTGCGGCAATAAAGAATACTTCGTCATCGGCTTCGATCACTGTCGAGCCTTCGGGCATGATGGCGGTGTCACGGCGGAAAATAGCGGCAACGCGGGTGTCGACGTTCGGCATGTGCTCGCGCAAAAATCTGATCTCTTGGCCAACTAGCGGACCACCGTAATAAGCCTTCACGGCGACAAGTTGCGCCTTACCCTCGGCAAAGTCCAACACCTGCAAAGAGCCGGGCAGATCAATTAGGCGTTCGATGTAATGGGATACTAACTGTTCCGGGCTGATGACCACGTCTGCAGCTAAAGCGCCTGGGCCAAACAGTCCTTCTGTGGCCATATAGGAGGCGGAACGAAGGCGGCAAATTTTCTTTGGGGTCTTAAAAAGCACTTGTGCAATCTGACAGGCAACAAGGTTGACCTCGTCGTTTTCGGTTACCGCAAGCAGCATGTCTGCATCTTCGGCGCCAGCGAAACGCAAGACATCTGGATAAGAAGGTTGCCCTACTGCGGTTCCTATATCGATTCGATCTTTCACTTCGCGCAGGAGTTCGGCATCAGGATCAACAATGGTGATGTCGTTAGCTTCGCTCGCTAAGTTTTCCGCCAAAGAGATGGAGACGTGATTTGCGCCGAGGATAATAATCTTCATTTACTGCGAGTTCTCCAGTGCTGTGCTTGATTCGAGTGGCGCGCTTGCTAGCGCGTCTTTCGATTTTCTGAGTCGAGCATAGAAAAAGCCGTCATTACCGTCCGCTTGGGGGAGCAACTGCCTGCCTGTTGGGCATTCTACTCCCCATAGCGCGGAAATTCCCTCCACTTTCGCATCGGGGTGTAGCCTAAGGAATTGTGCAACGATACTGTTGTTTTCCTCAGGTAAGACTGAACAAGTGGAATACAGCAATAAACCGCCTGGGGCTAAACACGTCCACAGGGTTTTTAGCAGCTGTGCTTGAATAGCCTGTAGTTTAGGAATATCGGCATCTTGGCGTAATAGTTTGATATCGGGGTGGCGCCGAATGATTCCGGTGGCTGAACAAGGGGCATCTAAAAGAATGCGATCGAAGGGCTCGCCATCCCACCACTGGCTTGGATCGCCAGCGTCTCCTGTCTTTACCAGCGCAGATAATTGCAACCGCTCTAGGTTTTCGTGCAGGCGTTCTAGACGGCGCGCATCATTATCTAGTGCGAGAACCGAGACAAAGTCTTGGCCACTTTCGAGAATATGACAGGTTTTACCTCCTGGGGCTGCGCAAGCATCGAGAAGTCGCTGCCCAGAGCCTAGCTCCATTAAATCTGGAATGAGCTGTGAGGCCTCATCTTGAACACTGAAAACGCCATCATCAAAACCTGGTAGCTCATGCACTGGGCAGGCATGATCAAGGTAAACACTGGTTGCGGCGAGCTGCCCTGCTCTGGCGCCAATGCCGGCGTTGGCGAGACTCTCTAAGAATGCATCGCGCGAGCATTTTAGGGTGTTCACGCGTAGCGTCATCGGCGGTCGCAGATTGTTTTGCTCAAGCGCTTGTTGCCATTGTGTTGGCCAAGCCGCTTGCAGGCGCTTAATGAACCATCGTGGGTGGGCGTATTTGCCCTGAGGTTTCTTGAGGGCATTCTCTACAAGCGTGTCTTGCTCGCGAAGAAAACCACGCAAGATAGCGTTGGTTAAGCCTTTGGCCCACTCCTTCTTGAGTAGTTTGGTGGCGCCTACGGTTTCATTGACCACCGCATATTCTGGTACGCGTAGGTGGTGCAATTGATAAATACCGATTAGCAGCAAGCAGCGAATATCGTTGTCTTTGGCTTTGAGGGGCTTACTTAATAACTGCACAAGAATGGCGTCGAGTTGGAAATACCAACGGCACGTACCGAAGATGATTTCTTGCAATAAAGGAAAGCTCTGTTGATCCTGCGCGTTGTCACCCCGTTGCAATAAGCTGGCGAGAGATCCTTCTTGTTTGAGCAGTTGGCTGAGGGTCTTGGCCGCTTTTGCTCGCAATTGGCTCGGCTTCATGAGCTCCCGACATCTGTGCTGGTGAAACGATTGCCAAGGGCTAGTGCCTCGCGTTTCGAGTTAAGCAGGTCGCGAATTGATAACGCGTTTTTGCCAGGAAACTGCATGATACTGACTTCGAGCGTGGAGTCATTACAGGCTATCTGCAAGGTGTCGCGTTGCAGCTCGATGATTTCTCCTTGTGCTGCCTGGGATTTCTTTGCCAAGGCTTTGGCCTTCAAGATTCGCACGCGCTCGCCATTGAGGAAGCAATAAGCGGGGGTGCGCCCTATGCCGCAGCGCACAGTGCGATTAATGTCTTTAGCGTTTTGCGTCCAGTCGATTAGGGCTTCGTGTTTGCTCAATTTGCTTGCGTAAGTGCTTAGGCTATCGTCTTGGGTTTGGGCGTTGGCCCGCAGCGAATCAATGTGTGCAAGCGCCGATAAAAGAGCTTGTCGACCAACTTTGGCCAGCCGCTCCTCTAGGGATTGGCGGTCATCTTCGTCGTATATTGGTGTGGTGGCTTTCTCTAGCATCGCACCGGTATCCAAGCCTTTGTCCATTTGCATGATGGTCACCCCGGTCTCGGTGTCCCCTGCTAACAAGGCACGCTCAATTGGCGCGGCTCCTCGCCAACGAGGCAAAATAGAGGCATGCACATTGAGGCAACCTAAGCGGGGAATATCTAAAACTGCTTGGGGTAGGATTAAGCCATAAGCGACGACAATCATGAGGTCTGCATTGTGTGAAGCGAGCACTTGCTTATCTTCATCGACCTTAAAGTTAAGGGGTTGGTGGACTGGGATGTTGTTTTCTAAGGCGAGTTTTTTAACGGGGCTAGCTTGCAGTTGTTTGCCTCGGCCAGCCGCGCGATCGGGTTGGCTATACACCGCTACGATATTATGGGGGGAATCGATTAGGGCGTCTAAATGTTGAGCCGCGAACTCAGGTGTGCCAGCGAAAACAATGTTCAAAGCGTGCATGTGTTATCCGAACACGATGCGTGGAGAGGCACGCATCGTTGAAGTGATGGTCGTTTAGGCGGATTCTTTGTGGGCTTTCACTAACTTAGAGCGAATACGTTCGCGCTTGAGAGTGCTCAAATAATCGACAAATAGCTTGCCGTTCAAGTGGTCTTTCTCGTGCTGTATACAGGTTGCCAACAAGCCATCGGTCTCAATCTCAAACGGTTCCCCGTTTCGATCTAAGGCTTTAACTCTGACCATTCTTGGTCTTGAGACAGTCTCGTAGTATCCAGGAACTGACAAACAGCCTTCGTCATACTCTTCGCGAGTCTGGTCTATAATTTCAATCTCAGGATTGATAAAGACAAGGGGTTCATCCTTATTTTCAGAGATATCGATAACAATTAGCTGTTTATGTAGATTGACCTGAGTGGCGGCTAAGCCGATGCCAGGGGCGTCGTACATAGTTTCGAACATATCGTCGATAGTTTTGCTAAGAGCCTCGTTGAACTCTGTAACAGGAGTGGCCTTCTTGCGTAAGCGCAAGTCTGGAAACTCTAAAATATCTAGTATTGCCATAATAAATGGTGCCGAATGTCGGTGACTTAACAATTAAATTTTGGGACTGTGAACTGCTTCTAGTGCTAAGTATACCTTATTGCTAAGATAACTAACCCCGTCAAGAGCTTGGATTGTAAAGATGATCACAACAAGACTAAAGAGCTTGCTGCATAAATGCCTTGCCGGTGCTGTTATCTATTGCGCCATTTTTAGCGTGCAAGCCCAGAATTTATCTTTGTCTGCGGACTCCCCCGATACCTATGTGGTGAAGGAAGGCGACACTCTGTGGGATATATCCACAACCTTCCTAGAAGAGCCTTGGCGTTGGCCGGAGATTTGGCAGCAGAACCCGAATGTCGAAGACCCAGACCTAATCTATCCGGGAGATGTACTCAATTTAGTGTATATCGACGGCCGTCCTCGAATTGTGATGGAGCGTGGCAACCGGCAAGTGGTTCGGCTCAGTCCGCAAGTGCGAGAAACTCCCTTGCTGAGCCCTATACCTGTGATTCCGCGCGCTGCGATCGATGGTTTTCTTGCCAATAATCGCATCGTCGAGAAAGAGGCGTACGAAACGGCTCCCTATATCCTCTCTAGCGTGAGCGGTAATTTGCTTATGGGTGCCGGCCACGAGGTCTATGTTAAGGGGGAGTGGCCCGAGGATATCAAGCAATTTGAGATTTTTCGCTTGGGAGCCGCGTATCTTGATGTAGAGACGAAAGAGTCGCTGGGGCAAGAGGCTGTCAATCTTGGCGCACTGCGTATTATTTCCGATGAGGGTGACGGCATTAAGAAGGCGTTCATTCTCAGCAGCAAGGAAGAGTTGAAAGCGGGTGATCGCTTATTGGCTCGACAGAGCGCTAGTATCGACTCACAGTTTTTCCCTACGACGCCAGAGCAAGGCATCAGTGGCGAGATCATCGGTTTGCTCGACAATGAGAGTAAGGCGGCGCAGTTTGAAACCATCATCTTCGACATTGGCGAAACGCAAGGTCTGCGCGTTGGCGATATCCTTACGATTCAAAAAAACGTGGCGCCAGTGCGTGACCCGATCAGTAATCAATGGGTCACTCTACCTGCAAATGATATCGGCATCGTCTTAACCTATAAGACATTCGCTAAATTGAGCTACGGAGTCATTCTGTCATTGACTGAACCCTCAGCCGTAGGAGACAAGCTCAGCTCCCCATAGACTACAATTCTATTAAAGCACCCTTGATCACGGATGATCTTAAAGATGCTAAAAACAGAAATAGCCTCAGCTCTAGCGCTGTACTTTCTTAAAGCCCTGCCCCACACCCAGTTAGCACGCCTGCTAAGAGCGTTAGGAGCACCTTCGCAAATACTTTGCTCTAATGCTCCAGCGTTGCGTGATGCTGGCTTGAAAGACAGTCAAATCGAAGCGGTGCTTCGTTATCAGACTGATAGTGACGTGCAGCAACAAGTTGAAGTGTCTTTGCAATGGCTAGAGGCTTCGCCTGATCGTCATATTGTTGTGTTGACCGACCCGCAGTACCCGCCCCTGTTAAGAGAGATCCACGACCCGCCGCCCTTGCTGTTTGTGCATGGGCAGACGCAAGCCCTTCTACAGCCCCAGATAGCGATGATCGGCAGCAGACGGTGCAGTGTTGATGGCAAGAGCAATGCTAGGCGTTTTGCAGGATTCCTTGCCGAACAGGGGTTTTGCATCTGCAGTGGCATGGCGCGTGGGATCGATACCTGTGCGCATGCGGCAGCGCTGGCGGCGAACGGGGCAACTCTGGCGGTGCTTGGCACTGGGGTCGATGTGATCTACCCGAAAAGCAACGGCGTATTAGCGGAGCAGATTATTGAAAGAGGTGCGTTGATCTCCGAATTGCCTTTGGGCAGTAAGGCGATCGCTTCGCATTTTCCTAAGCGTAATAGAATTATCAGCGGCATGAGCGCAGGGGTTATCGTAGTGGAGGCTGCTTTGCGTAGCGGGTCATTGATTACCGCGCGTATGGCGCTCGAACATAACAGAGAGTTGTTTGCGATTCCTAGCTCAATTCGAAACCCGCTCTCTGTTGGTTGTCACCGGCTAATTCAACAGGGAGCTGGGTTAATTGATGCCCCCGAACAAGTCCTTGAGCAATTAGATAGTCTGCTAGGAAGCCAGTTTTCCTTGTTACTGCAAACGCAAGGCAAGAAGACTGAGCAAGAAACCAGTTTGGCGGCCCTAGGCCGAGAAGCTAAGTG
This sequence comes from uncultured Pseudomonadales bacterium, assembly GCA_947259995.1. Lineage (GTDB taxonomy): Bacteria > Pseudomonadota > Gammaproteobacteria > Pseudomonadales > Pseudohongiellaceae > UBA5078. The sequence continues at coordinate 1,145,317 of CAMYOK010000002.1, forward strand.
TGTGATACGGGCAATGGGCTATGATCCCGTGTCATTAGATATTATAGTGGAACGTTCGGAATTACCCATAGCAAGTGTTCAAACCCACCTTTTGCGCCTCGAGCTTGACGGACATATTCGCAACCACCTTGGTCGATATGTGTTATGCGATGCCATAGACTTGAAAGGCGGTTGATACTGCTGTAATTTCTGCGCTCAATTTTTCCCCCTATCGTTTAGAGGATTACTGATGAACAAAGCATTTGTAGCAATATTGATGGGTTCCGAATCGGACCTTCCTGTGATGCAAGGCGCGAGCGACGTACTAACGAGTCTTGGTGTTACATGTGAGATGAAAATCACTTCTGCGCACCGAACGCCAGCGGCAACACAACAATACTTAGCAGATGCGGAATCGCGTGGCTGTGAAGTGTTCATTGCGGGTGCTGGTCTTGCTGCGCATTTGGCCGGTGCTGTGGCTGCTCATAGTCTTAAGCCAGTCATCGGTGTACCTATTGACTCGGGCCCTATGCAGGGCATGGACTCCTTGTTATCAACAGTGCAAATGCCAGCTGGTATCCCAGTGGGTACGGTCGCTATTGGTAAAACGGGTGCAAAAAATGCAGGTTATCTTGCGGCACAGATCCTTGCACTCAAAGACCCTGATCTAGCGGCGCGCGTTAAAGCTGAGCGTCAACAGAAAGCAGACAACGTGCAGGCGCAAGACAAAGCATTGCAAGAGTCTAGAAAGTCGTGAGCGAGAGCGGCTTGCAAGAGCGCGTCATAGATAGCGAGCAAATTGCATCAGTGAAGAGCTATCTTTTAGGTCTTCAAGAGCGCATATGTGCTGAGCTAGAGCGAATCGATCAAGCCGCAAAATTTGCCACCGATGCCTGGGAGCGCGACAAGGGCGGTAGTGGCCGTAGTCGTGTCATCAGTAAGGGTGCCGTATTCGAAAAAGGAGGCGTTAATTTCTCTCATGTATTTGGGGATAAATTACCGCCTTCGGCTTCTGCCACGCGCCCAGAGCTCGCCGGTCGCTCCTTCCAAGCGATGGGCGTGTCACTGGTGATCCACCCTGACAATCCGATGGTGCCTACTTCGCACGCCAATTTCCGCTTCTTTATTGCTGAAAAAGAAGGCGAAGCCCCCGTGTGGTGGTTTGGCGGTGGTTACGATCTAACGCCCTACTACGGTTTCGATGAAGATTGTGAGCACTGGCATCGTACAGCGAAAAATGCCTGCGACAACATCGATCAAGCCTTGTATCCGCGTTTCAAAAAAGCCTGCGATGAATATTTCTACTTGAAGCATAGAAAAGAGCCGCGCGGAGTTGGTGGGCTATTCTTCGATGATTTCAACGAAGGCAGTTTTGAGCAGTGTTTCGAATTAGTGAAACAGTTAGGCGATAGCTATCTTGAAGCCTACGTGCCGATTGTCGAGCGTCGCAAAGACTTGCCCTTCACTGCCGTCAATAAAGATTTCCAGTGTTATCGCCGTGGGCGCTATGTTGAATTCAATTTGGTGTTCGACCGAGGCACTCTGTTTGGCCTTCAGTCGGGGGTCGGGCGCATTGAGTCTATCTTGATGTCCTTGCCGCCAGTGGTGCACTGGGAATATAACTGGCAACCGGAGCCAGGCAGTGCTGAAGAAAAGCTGTATACGGATTATCTGTGCTTTAGGGATTGGGTTTAAGGCCATGCGCCTTAAGAGGTAAGTGATGGATCATTATGCCGTCTTCGGTAATCCGATAAGCCAAAGCAAATCCCCGTGGATCCACGGGGAGTTCGCAAAGCAGACACAACAAACCCTCGAATACGTTTCGCAACTAGTCGAGCTCGATGAGTTTGAAGTGCAGGTACGGGCCTTTTTCGCCGCAGGCGGGGCCGGCTTGAACATCACTGCACCCTTCAAAGAACAAGCCTGGGCGTTGGCAGAGAACTTAAGTGATATTGCCAAGCTAACTGGCGCCGTGAATACTCTGTATTTAGATAATGATGGCAAGTTGTGCGGTGATAATACTGATGGCCGTGGCCTGTTGCGCGACCTAAAGAACAATCACGGCGCAACGCTTAACAATAAATCGATATTGTTGCTGGGGGCCGGGGGGGCCATCAAAGGCATTATGCCCGCACTGATAGCGCAGAACCCGGCGTCGATCACAATTGCGAATCGCAGTGTCGACAAGGCGCAAAAGATTGCACAAATCTATGCAGATAAAACCCCAATTGCCGTTTTTGCTTATGCGCAGCTCCCCAAGCAGGCTTATGATCTTGTGATCAATGGTACCTCTGCAGGTCTTAAAGGGGGCTTGCCTCCAGTGCCTGCAGAGACAGTGAGTGCTCACACTTTGTGCTACGACATGATCTACGGCCAAGGGGAAACGATGTTTCAGCAATGGGCAAGGCAGCAAGGCGCGAAGAAAGCGCTCGATGGCCTGGGCATGTTGGTTGAACAGGCTGCGGAGTCATTTAAGATTTGGCGCCAATGCGAGCCTGACACCGGTGCCGTTATTGCGCAACTGCGTCAAATTCTCGCGCAGTCCAAGCCCTAGTCTTCCAGTAAAGATTCCTTGTGTGCCTCTTTGAGGTCGACATAAATTCCTGCGGTGTAAGGAAAATAGGCGATCTCCTGGGCACTCAGTTTGCGAATCTTCTTCACTGGCGAACCGACATAGAGATGCCCACTTTCCAAAGTTTTCCCGGGGGGAACAAGGCTGCCCCCGCCCACGACAACTTCCGATTCAATCGTCACTCCGTCCATTACAATCGCGCCCATGCCGACTAATACACGGTCATGAATAGTGCAGCCATGCAGCATCACCTTGTGGCCTAGCGTTACCTCGTTGCCAATTTTAGTGGCGAACCCCCCGGGGTTTGTCGCGCCATCATGGGTAACATGGATAACCGTGCCATCTTGAACGCTGCACCGCTCGCCAATCGAAATGGTGTTCACGTCGCCTCGAATTACCGCAAATGGCCAAACAGAGGAGTCCTTGCCGATACTGACCTTCCCTATGACAAGCGCCAATGGATCCAGGAATACACTGTTGTGAATATTGGGTGTTTGGCCGGCGAATTTTCGAATAGGCATGATGGGTCTCGTTGGCTAAGTGGACTAGTTTGGTAATTTGGTCCTGCGTTGCAGTAGTATACAGACAGACAAGACGCTAAGAATATCCACACCACATAAGTCGTGCGACCCTATTTGATCCGAAAGAGGCAAGAATGAGCAACAACCCTTTACTCAAGTTTGATGAATTACCTGATTTTCCTAGCATCGCGGCAGAGCATATCGAGCCTGCTGTGACGCAAGTGCTCGCTCAGAACAAACAGGTGCTTGTGGGTTTAACGGCCGATGATGAGCTAAAACGAAACCCTCAATGGCAGACCTTGATGGCACCTCTTGAAGATATGGAGGACCGTTTAAGCAAGGTGTGGTCGACCGTGAGTCATCTCAACGCAGTGAACAACACGGCGCAAATCCGAGAGGCCTACAATAAATGCCAACCCCTCATCACTGCCTACTACACGGAGCTTGGGCAGAATCGGGCATTATTCGATCTGATCTCAGCACTCGATACCCAGGCTCCGGCGCAGAATTTGAGCTCGGCAAAACGCAAAGTATTGAAAGACTACCTCTTAGAGTTCCGTTTAGCTGGGGTAGATCTCGAGAACGAGAAAAAGAAAAATTTCGCGGAGTTGGAGGCAAAATTAAGCGATTTAAGCACAAAGTTCAGCAATAACGTGTTGGACTCCACGATGGCTTGGTCAAAACATATCGAGGATGTGGCACAACTTAGTGGGATGCCTGAAGCGAGTATCAATACGGCTGCTGAACTGGCGCAGAGCAAAGAGATGCAAGGGTACCTGCTTACCCTCGATGCGCCCTGCTATATCGCTGTGTCAACGAATGCAGATAACCGCGCATTGCGAGAAGAAATGTATACGGCGTACCAGACGCGAGCGTCGGATCAGGGCGGTCATGACCCTAAGTTTGATAATGCTGCCATCATCGTCGAAATACTCGATTGTCGCGCACAATTAGCCCAATTGCTTGGCTATAACAATTACGCAGAGGTCTCGGTCGCTCGTAAAATGGCAAAGTCAGTGCAAAGAGTGAACGAGTTTCTAGAAGATCTCATCACCCTTGCGGTACCTGCTGCAAAAAGTGAGTTCGAAACGCTCAAGCAATACGCGTTGCAAGATCACGCAATGGACAGCTTAGAGGCTTGGGATGTGGCCTACTACAGTGAAAAACTGCGCAAAAGCAGCTTTGATATCTCCCAAGAAGAGCTGCGCCCCTATTTCCCATTGCCCAAGGTTCAAGAGGGCTTGTTTGCAATCGCCAGCAAAATCTACGGAATTGAGATAGTCGCGAACACCGAGATGAGCCGCTGGCACGAGCAGGTGCAAGCGTTTGATGTGTGTCGCGATGGCGCGCTGGTTGCGCGGTTCTTCTTCGATGTGTTTACCCGAGCAGGCAAACGTTCCGGCGCCTGGATGGCAGAGTGTCGATCTCGGCGTTTACTGGGTGCAGACGAGATTCAGACGCCTGTTGCCTATTTGGTCTGTAATTTCTCCAAGGGCAGCAAAGATGCGCCGGCGCTGTTGTCCCATAACGAGGTGACGACGCTATTCCATGAGTTTGGGCATGGATTGCATCATATGTTAACTAGCGAGATCGACCTGCGATGCTCGGGTATCAATGGTGTGGCGTGGGATGCGGTGGAGCTGCCAAGCCAGCTAATGGAAAACTGGTGCTGGGACAAGGAAGCAATCAGTCTGATTTCGGGTCACTATACCACTGGGGCACCGCTACCTGAGGCCATGCTGGAGAAACTGCTCTTAGCTAAAAACTTCCAATCGGGGATGAAAACGGTGCGCCAATTAGAGTTTGCTAGCTTCGATTTTAAGTTGCATCAACTAGCAGGACCATTCAGCGAATCGCTTGTAAATAAAACCATGGAAGGTGTGCGAGCACTTACATCGGTGTATCCGGTGCCAGCGCTCAATCGCTTTCAGAATGGGTTTTCACACATCTTTGCCGGAGGGTACGCGGCAGGATACTACAGTTACAAATGGGCGGAAGTGTTATCTGCGGACGTGTTTTCAGTATTTGCAGAAACCGGTGTGTTCAACCAAGACACTGGGCAGAAATTCCTTAGTAGTGTTTTATCGAAGGGCGGGTCTGACGAACCCTTGGAGTTGTTTAAAAACTTTATGGGCCGCGAACCATCGCTCGATTCATTGCTACGCCAAGATGGCTTGTTGAAGTAAGTCAATAAAAGGCCGGATGATGACAACTTGTTGGCATTACCGGCGCTTTTTGGAGACTTTTCGGTTATTGTAGGATGGTATTTTTAAAAGAGATTTTGCTATAATCCCCGCGCTTTTATTGCGCCCGCGTGATTTTGAAGGGATTTTTATTTTCTCCTTGGCCATTTCCAAGGGTAGGATGCCTTCGCTGTATGCGGTTTGGGGTTGTTTGTCCTGTCATATAAATCCACACAGATGGACGCAGGGTCTTAGAGTTTTAGGCCCTCAGGTTTCAATCAGATCATCGCTGTAATTTAAGCCGAAGGCCTCAGTACAAAGAGGCCACAACAAAAAATATTAACTCAGCCTATTCAATCTATGGAGACACGGCGAATGTTGCCTAAAGCAAAGCTGTGGTTAGCACTGACAATTGCTGCATTGACTACAATGCTCAGTACTAGCCTCCAGGCCGCCTGGGACTTAAATATGCCCCAAGGCGTAACCCAAATCAGTCGCGAGACATATGATCTGCATATGCAAATCCTGTGGTGGTGTGTAGCCATCGGGGTTGTAGTATTCGGTGTTATGCTCTGGTCAATCATCAATCACCGCAAATCCAAAGGTGCGGTGCCTGCTACTTTCCATGAAAGTACTAAGGTCGAGATTGTATGGACCGTCATCCCTTTCGTTATTCTAATTTTGATGGCGATTCCAGCAACACGCGTTTTAACAGAGGCTTATGATGCTTCTGAGTCTGAGTTAGACATTCAGATTACGGGATACCAATGGCGCTGGGAGTATCGTTACTTACGCGATGATATGAATGAAGAGGAAGTTAGCTTCTTCAGTAACATGTCGACATCGCGTGAAGAGATCAACAACCAATTGCCAAAGCAAGAAACTTATTTGTTGGATGTTGATAACCCCCTTGTTATTCCTATCAACAAAAAAGTCCGCTTCCTGCTTACTTCAAATGATGTGATTCACGCTTGGTGGGTACCTGATTTCGCGGTGAAGAAAGATGCGATCCCTGGTTTCATCAATGAGATGTGGACGATTGTTGAAGAGCCCGGTGTATATCGTGGTCAATGTGCGGAGCTTTGCGGTATCGATCATGGCTTTATGCCAATCGTAGTTCACGCACTACCACAAGACGAATATGACGCTTGGTATGCAGGCCAGCAAGAACAAGCTGCCGCAACACGTGCCGCTGCAAACAATACCATCACAATGGATGCAGCTCTGGCGCAAGGCGAAGAGATCTACAACCGTACTTGTGTGGCATGTCACCAAGCTGGCGGTACTGGTCTAGCCCCTGCATTCCCGGCACTAGCAGGTAGCAGCGTAGTGACTGGCGACCTAACTGAGAATCTTCAGTTGGTTCTAAACGGTGTACCTGGTACTGCGATGGCGGCCTATAACCGCATGCTAAACCCAGTTGAGTTAGCATCAGTCGTGACTTACATCAGAAACTCCTTCGGCAACAGCACAGGTGATCTTGTGCAACCAGCCGACGTTAACGCACTATTACAAGAAGCACAGTAGAGGACAGTAGACACAATGAGCGCAGCACACGACGATCATCATCACGGTCCAGCGAAGGGAATATCGCGATGGTTGTTTACTACCAACCATAAAGATATTGGCAGCCTTTACCTGTGGTTCAGTTTTGCCATGTTCCTCCTTGGCGGTACATTCGCCATGGTTATCCGCGCGGAATTATTCCAGCCTGGATTACAGTTAGTTGACCCTAACTTCTTCAATCAGATGACCACCATGCACGGTTTGATCATGGTGTTCGGGGCAGTAATGCCTGCATTCGTTGGTTTGGCCAACTGGATGATCCCGATGATGATCGGTGCTCCAGATATGGCATTGCCACGCATGAACAACTGGAGTTTCTGGATTCTTCCTTTCGCATTCGCGATGCTTTCATCAACATTGTTGATGGAGTCTGGAGCACCAAACTTTGGTTGGACATTCTATGCCCCGCTATCGACAACCTATGCGCCGAGTTCGGTGACATTCTTCATCTTTGCAGTCCATATTATGGGGGCTTCCTCCATCATGGGTGCGATTAATATTATCGCCACTGTATTGAATATGCGTGCCCCAGGCATGACGCTAATGAAGATGCCTCTGTTCGTTTGGACTTGGTTAATCACTGCCTATCTATTGATTGCAGTGATGCCGGTTCTGGCCGGTGCGGTCACCATGATGCTATTCGATATTCACTTCGGCACTAGCTTCTTCAACGCCGCTGGTGGCGGTGACCCAGTATTGTTCCAGCACGTATTCTGGTTCTTCGGTCACCCAGAAGTGTACATCATGATCCTGCCAGCTTTTGGTGTGGTCTCGGCGATTATCCCAACCTTCGCAAGAAAGCGTCTGTTCGGTTATGACTCAATGGTTTACGCCACAGCATCTATCGCATTCTTGTCGTTCATCGTATGGGCTCACCATATGTTCACGGTGGGTATGCCAATCGCTGGTGAACTGTTCTTCATGTACGCCACGATGCTGATTGCTGTACCAACGGGTGTAAAAGTCTTTAACTGGGTTGCGACAATGTTCCGCGGCTCTATGACTTTTGAAACACCAATGTTGTTCGCTATCGCGTTTGTTGTTCTGTTCACCATGGGTGGTTTCACTGGTTTGATGTTGGCAATCACGCCGGCTGACTTCCAATACCACGATACCTATTTCGTAGTGGCTCACTTCCACTATGTATTGGTGCCAGGTGCAGTATTCTCGATTATGGCTGCTGCTTATTACTGGCTGCCTAAGTGGACTGGCTATATGTACGACGAAAGACTTGGCAAGTTGCATTTCTGGTTGTCGTTTATTGGTGTGAACGTTTTGTTCTTCCCACAACATTTCCTAGGGCTAGCGGGTATGCCACGTCGTATTCCTGACTATGCGTTGCAGTTTGCTGACTTCAACTGGATCTCTAGTATCGGTGGTTTCCTATTCGGTGCTTCGCAATTGATCTTGTTGTTTGTTGTAATCAAATGCATCAAAGGTGGCAAGAAAGCAACGGCACAGGTTTGGGAAGGCGCGCAAGGTCTTGAATGGACTGTTGCATCCCCTGCTCCTTACCACACGTTTGCAACACCACCTGATCCTAAATTGATTCACGATCAGTAATTAAGAGAGGCACCATGAAGCAAGCTAAACAGAATAGTACTAAACGCTTAGTGACACGTTTGTTGTTTACGGTAGTTGGCATGTTCGGGTTTGGTTTTGCGATGGTGCCGCTCTATGACGTGATCTGCGATATCACCGGTTTGAATGGTAAAACGGGCGAACAGGTTGTTGCCACACAGCCAAATGAAAACGCACCGCTTAGTGATCGACAGATCACTGTGCAGTTTTTATCGCAGAATGCAGCGGGTATGGACTGGAAATTTTCAGCCAATGAAGCCCAAGTTAAGGTAAAGCCGGGTGAGGTAAAGGTCGTCAGTTACCATGCAGCCAACCCCAATAGCTATGCAATGATTGGACAAGCTATTCCAAGTGTTGCACCGAACGAAGCTGCACAGTATTTGAAAAAATTGGAATGTTTCTGCTTTCAAGAACAGCCATTAGAGGCTGGAGAAACAGTTGATATGGGAATCAGATTTTTTATTGATGAATCTATTCCTGAGCACATAACTAAACTAACCCTATCTTACTCTTTGTTCGATATTACAAAGAGTTCGTCGTCAGCTACTAAAGTGACACAAAGATAGTCGTGACCGAATTGATCACCATTGGAGATTGAAAGATGGCCAGCGTAGGCTCCCACGAAAATTATTACGTACCCGAACAGACCAAATTACCGTTCTTCGCGTCTATTGGTTTGGTGTTTATGGTCTATGGTTTAGGCGCTGCCCTAAACGATATGAAAGCCGCAGAAAGTGCTACTGCTTCAACATGGATCTCGTTGTTCGGTTTTACTCTTCTATCGTTCATTATTTTCCAATGGTTTAGTACAGTAATTCGCGAAAACCATGCTGGGATGAACAGCGATCAGCTAAAACGTTCCTACGTTTGGGGGATGGCTTGGTTCATCTTCTCTGAAGTGATGTTCTTCGCAGCATTCTTTGGTGCTTTGTACTATGTCAGGAACTTCGCAGTACCTTGGCTTGGTGGTGAAGGTGATAAAGGTATTTCAGGTGATATGCTTTGGCCGCAGTTTGCAGCGGTTTGGCCTGTCATAGAAAACCCCAATGACGCGCTCTTTACTAACCCTCACGAGGCATTGAATGTTCATGAGTGGTCGATTGCGTTCTTCGCGAAATTTTTACCATTTTGGAACACATTGATTCTTATCACTTCGAGTGTGACTGTGCATTTTGCACACACAGCGTTGAAAGCCGAGAATCGTAAGGGACTTATCCAGTGGCTGGCAGTAACAGTAGCGCTAGGGGTTATCTTCCTATTCCTACAAGCATTCGAGTATATCGAAGCCTATGGTCACTATGGTCTAACCTTAGATTCAGGTATTTACGGTTCAACATTCTTCTTGTTGACTGGTTTCCACGGCTTCCACGTAACCTTAGGGACATTTATTCTTGCGGTGATGTTGGTGCGTGCAATTAAAGGCCATTTCAAACCAGATGATCACTTCGGGTTCGAAGCTGCTTCTTGGTATTGGCACTTTGTTGACGTCGTATGGGTCGGACTATTTATCTTCGTATACCTAATATAAGGCGTACATCGTTAAGTCGTTGCACGAGAGAATATTGATTCTCGCGTGCAACGAACGCCCTGCCCTACTGTAACCAAGGCGCATTCAAAGCCAACTCACCTGTTGTTAAGCCGTAGAAGACGCAAGCGATTAAAAGCACTGCTAACGTCACACGAACACCTAGCGCATAAAGCACGCGTTTAGACCTGCCTTTGTCTTTATAAAAAAATACAAAACCAAATACGAGACTAATTAGGATTCCTATGAGTAATAGGACAATGATGGTCTTAAGCATGGTAATTCCTAGTATTGAAAACACGCCCCATGATAGCAAACCCACTTAGATGCAGCATAATGTTCCTCTGTTGTTAAAAAGGTGTAGAAAGTACGATGTTCAAGCCCGGCTGGAAAATGACATTGTTTACTGTGTTGCTAAGCCCCCTGCTTTTCAGTTTAGGGCAATGGCAACTCGAGCGTGAACAAGAAAAAATCCAATTGCAGAGTGAGTTTGATAATCGGGCTTTAGCGGCAGAGATCAATATCGATGAGGTCGAGCGGACTCGAGAAGATCTCGCATTTTTAAAGGTAAAGGCGCGCGGCGAATTTCAAAATGAGCAGATATTTTTGCTCGACAATAAGATTTATGAAGGGCGAGTGGGTTATGAACTAATAAACCCATTTTTAACTACGAACGGAACAATATTGCTCATCAATCGTGGATGGATCGCGCTGGGCGAAAGTAGAGAGCAGTTGCCGGAAGTAAATTTGCTCGAAGCTTCGGTTGAGATACAAGGAACTATTTACGTCCCGCTTGAAGAGCCGTTCTTGTTAAGTAGTATTGAAGAAACTCAGCATGCTTCCGGTCCTATTGTGATTCAAAGTATTGATATCGAGTTTTTACAGGAGCAGCTAGAGAAAGAAGTATTCCCTTACACTATAAGGTTAGCTTCAGGCAGCCCAGGGCTAGAACAAGCGAATTGGCAAACCGTGAACATGGCACCCGAGAAACATCGTGGCTACGCGGTGCAATGGTTTGCGATGTTGTTTGCCTTAATCGCAATGTACATTTATTTTGGGTTCAAGAACCCTCGCTTACACAGAGACAGAGAATAGAAATGACTCCCGAATTGAAAAACAAACTAAAGCTTACGTTTTTGCTGTTGATTACTGCCCTACCGGTGACTTTGGCGACATTGTCATTTAACTCTGCCATAGACAGCGGTGCGATCAGCGCTACTTCGAATAAGGGCACTTTAATCTATCCGCCTGCAGACATCAGCGCTCTTGCGATGCAAGATACTGACAACAATCCAGTGTTTAAGAGTTTTGAAGAGGTGATTGCAGCCCTTCCAAACGACGAAGAATATGAGATCCAACCATGGCTTATGGTGTACGTTAATGGCAAGCAGTGTGATGAATCCTGCGATGAACGTATCCATTATTTGCAACAATTGCACATCGCTTTGGGTAAGAATATTCAACGAGTAAGACGCTACTATTTGAATGTCAGCGGCAATCCACTTAGCGCCGATACTGCAGAGCATTTCAGAGTAGAGTACCCGAGCATGGGTGTTGCACAGAGTGACCAAGACGTCATCACTGCAAACCTGGCAGAGGCTGGTGCCATGCTAGATTTTTCTCAACAGTCTTACGTTATTCTTGTCGACCCTGTTGGCAATGTCATGATGTATTACACAGAGGAGCAAGAGGCAGAAGACATTATGGCTGACCTCGAAACCCTCCTTAAATACTCGAGTTTAGGGTAAAAAAAAAGGCCGGTGCTTTTACACACCGGCCTTTTTTTACAGCTCTAATTAATGCGCTTCTTCGTGGCCTCCTACGTGAGTCACCGGAAGCGGTTCAGCATTTGGATTAGCGCCAAAATAATCCACCCTCGCACCAAAGGTATAATCGCCTTCAATCGCCATAAAGCCAATTAAAAACAATAAAGCAACTGGTGGGCCCAGTATCGTAAGCACCAACGCCATGCGTTCCCACATCACGTGCATGAAGATCGCAATGATAAATCCTGCCTTCAAAAACATGAATACTAGGATTAGAGTCCAGCGTAAATACCCTTGAAAACCAATATAGTCGACAAGGTAACTCAGCGTACTCAGGACGAAGAGTAGTATCCATATTTTGAGGTATATCCCTAAGGGATGTTGTTGACCAGCTTCAGCCGACATACGCTCTTCTCCTTACCAAAGATAGAAAAATGCAAAAATGAAAACCCAGACAAGATCGACGAAATGCCAATAGAGGCCCGTGATCTCGACGATTTCATAACCCTTTTTATCGTAATGCCCTTTCGAGACTTTCCACGCGACTATCGACAGATAGATCACGCCACCAGTGACGTGTAAGCCGTGGAAGCCAGTGACCATAAAGAACACTGATCCAAATTGCGGTGCACCCCAAGGGTTCTCCCATGGCCGTACGCCCTCTGAAATAAGCTTAGTCCACTCGAATGCTTGCATACCGACGAACGATGCCCCTAACGCTGCGGTCACCATCATTAATATGGCTGTCATTCGTTTGTCACGCCGATAACCATAGTTCACCGCCAGTGCCATGGTTCCGCTACTAGTGATCAATATAAAGGTCATTATGGCAATGAGAATGAGCGGTATTGGATCGCTCCCGAAAAGAGACAATGCAAAAACGTCAGTGGGTAAAGGCCATGGTTCCGCAGTGGTCATCCGAACCGTCATATACCCTACAAGGAAGCAGGAGAATATAAAGGTGTCGCTGACCAGGAAAATCCACATCATCGCCTTACCCCAAGGCACATGATAGGTCTGCTTATCTACGGACCAGTCATCGACTAATCCGGGTAAACCAGACCTGGGCGCTGCGAGATTACTTGCTACAGTTTCACTCATACCTAAGTTCCCATTTAATTGATTTGAGGCGTTAGTGCATTACTTAATTTAGGTGTTGCTTAAAGCTGCAAATATAAATACCCAAAGCACCAGGAGAAAATGCCAGTACGTTGTGCATAGTTCGATGCTTAGTTTCACGCTGGGTAGATCGGTTTGGTTGAAAAAACGAAAAGTGGTGCGACTCCACACCCATAAGCCACCAATGATATGAGCGACATGCATGCCAGTAAGCAAGAAGAAAAAAGAGCTTGCGGCAGAACTTGAGATTCCTGAACCGTTGGCACTAAGTTGTTCCCACACAATAAACTGCCCAATCACAAAAAGAATCGCGAACAAGCCCGCTGTCATAAACAATGCACGAGACCTACTGAAATTGTCCCCTTGCGCTGTGTTGCGAGCGAGCTGAAAAAATACACTACTCACGATCAATGCGCCGGTATTAACCCACAGCAGACTAGGGTCTGCCATTGGCACCCAATCCCCTAAGTCCATGCGCAAATAATAGGTCACAGCTAGTAGGGAAAAAATCACGCTGACTACCACTAGAAAAATAGTGAGCGCGATCCGTTCACTAGGTAGCTCAAATGCGCTCTCCGGTCCTGTGCCGATTGTGGGGCTAGAGTATTCCCAGGGCTTTGAGGTGACATTTTTATAAAAGCTCATTAGTAACTCCTAAATGAATGTGCGCGATTACTGAGCATCTTGTGGTGATTTCATTTCGGTGTCGTGGTCATGGTCTTCCGAGACACCAAAATCTCCTGGTACATTCTGTGGAATAAAATCTTGATGATATCCAGGCACACTGTAGTCATAAGCCCAACGATGCACGACAGGCATTTCTGGCCCCCAGTTACCATGCTTGGGTGGGGTCTCTGGCGTCTGCCACTCTAAAGTAGTGGCGCCCCAAGGGTTGTTTCCTGAAGGTTTGCCATTGCGCAGGCTCCAGAAAACATTGATGAAGAACAGCACTTGAGCAACCGCCACAAAGATGGCTGCAATAGTAATGTTGGCGTTCAATGCTTGGGCCGACTCGGGAATAAAGTCTGTACTGCCCATTGCGTAATAGCGTCGGGGTACACCAAGGAAGCCGAGATAATGCATTGGCAAATAGATCGCATAGGTTCCTAAGAAGGTGCACCAGAAATGCAGCTTGCCTAAAGTCTCATCCATCATGCGACCGGTGATCTTGGGATACCAGTGATACAGAGATGCAAACAGCACCAGCACTGGCGACACACCCATTACCATGTGGAAATGCGCAACAACGAAGTAGGTATCAGAAAGAGGTAAGTCAATGACCACGTTGCCGAGGAAGAGCCCTGTTAAGCCGCCGTGAATAAAAGTAAACACGAAGCCAATGGCAAACAGCATTGGCGTATTAAGGCGGATATCCCCTTCCCATAAAGTAAGGACCCAGTTGTACACCTTCATCGCAGTCGGTACAGCAATGATCAAAGTCGTAGTGGCAAAGAAGAAACCGAAATAAGGGTTCATGCCACTGACATACATATGGTGGGCCCAGACGATAAAGCTAAGCCCGCCGATTGCGATGATTGCCCACACCATCATACGATAACCGAAAATATTTTTACGAGCGTGGGTGCTCAAGACATCCGAAACTAAACCAAAGGCAGGCAGTGCCACGATGTACACCTCGGGATGTCCAAAGAACCAGAACAAATGCTGGAAGAGGATTGGGCTCCCGCCGTTGTAATCTAGTTGCTCCCCTGCCGCCATGATTGCTGGCATAAAGAAGCTGGTACCGAGAGTTAAGTCAAAAGTCATCATGATGGCGCTAACTAACAGTGCTGGGAATGCGAATAGGCCGAGAATAGTGGCCACTAAAATCCCCCAAACTGATAATGGCAAACGCATCATCGTAAGGCCACGTGCACGTGCTTGTAGGACGGTCGTTACATAGTTCAACCCGCCCATCGTGAAAGCGATAATGAAAACACCGAGTGAGATGAGCATCAGTAAAATGCCAGTATCGTGACCGGGTGTGCCAGGGGTGATGGTCTGTGGAGGATAGAGTGTCCAGCCGGCCCCAGTCGGGCCGCCAGTCACAAAGAAACTAGACAACAGTATTATCACTGAAAGTAAATAAACCCAAAAACTGAGCATATTCAAAAATGGAAACACCATGTCCCGTGTGCCACACATCAGAGGAATTAAGTAATTACCGAAGCCCCCGAGGAATAACGCTGTGAGCAGATACACAACCATGATCATCCCGTGCATCGTCACCGCTTGATAATAGGAGCTAGGATCTATCAAGGTGAAGGTGTCGGGGAAACCGAGTTGCAAGCGCATCATAGCCGATAGGAACAGTGCGACTAAGCCCACGAAAATAGCCGTGCCTCCATATTGGATAGCAATGACTTTATGGTCCTGACTCCAAACATATTTCGTAATAAAAGTATGTGGATCGTGTAGCTCATGATCTTGATCGGCTAAGGGGACGTAAGCCATTAGTAATTCCTCCTGACTCGCTTGCTGCTATACCTGATGCAAGAGAGCCTCTGGCATCGGGTGCTATTTTTATCCTGCTGAAAAATCAGTTCTCGTACATTACAAGGTGTTCAAATAAGCGATCACATCATTCATTTGCTGCTCGTTCTTCATGGCAGTAGAGAATGACACCATCTGCTCACCATAATCGTCGTCTGCATGAGCGCCGCGAATTTTCGCTTTGAAATTATTTAACTGAGTGGCCATATACCAATCATTCATGTCTGCGAGTCTTGGGGCATCCGTCGCCCAGCTGCCAGAGCCATCAGGGCTATGACATGCCGCGCAGTTAGAGTTGTAGATGCTCATGCCGCGCGCGGCGTCGCCACTAATCGTGCTTGGCGACTCAGTGATTGGGAGTTGGCTAATATAAGCGGCCATATTGCGCACCGCTTCATCGCTATTGAGCATTGCCGCCATAGGAGCCATCTGACGACCATAAACGTCATCGTCTTCTGCACCACGAATACCTTGCTGGTAATACTTAAGCTGGCGTTCAATGTACCAAGATTGTAGGCCATTAAGTTTAGGCGCGTTCAGGGCAGGGTTGCCTTCGCCTTGCTGGCCGTGACAACTCGCACAAACGGCGTATTGCTGTTGGCCAGACGCCGCTTCGGGAGCATTCTGCGCATTCAATTGTGCGAAGGTCGTTTGGCGTGCAAGCCACGCGTCATACTCCGCTTGCTCGGCCACCACGATGCGCCCGCGCATAACGTGATGGCCTATTCCGCAAAGCTCTTCGCAAAGAATATCGTAGCGACCTAGTTTCTCAGGAGTAAACCAAAGGTAGGTCACCATACCGGGGACCATATCCATTTTTACGCGAAACTGAGGAACCGTGTAGTTGTGTAAAACATCTTTAGAGCGCAGCAATGCTTTCACTGGCTTGCCAATGGGCAGATACATCTCTGGGTCTTTGACTAGGATATCGTCTTGCCCGTTAGGGTCTTCTGGGTTGATTCCGAAAGGGTTGGACTCGCTAATAAAGCGTGTGTCGACCGTGCCCAGTTGGCCATCGTTGCCAGGGTAGCGGAAGCTCCACTGCCACTGTTGGCCAACCACTTCGTATTCTGTGGCATCCTCTGGTGGCGTTACAAATTGCGCCCATACGAATAGCCCAGGTGCGAGCATTGCCATAACGCCAATTGCGGTGACTACTGAGAGACCAACTTCGAGCTTGTGGTTTTCGGGTTCGTAAACGGCTTTGTGGCCCGCTTTGTGGCGAAAGCGATAAACGCAGTAAGCCATAAAGAGATTCACCGCAACAAACACTGCCCCCGTAACCCAGAAAGTCAGGCTGATTGTGAAGTCGATACTGCCCCAGTTGGATGCGATATCCGTAAACCACCATGGGCTGATCAGGTGGAAGATAACCGAGCCAACGACCAATAAAACCAAAGCAACTGCTATAGCCATACGCTGATAATCCTTGTTAAAAATGGGTATAAGACAGGCGACAGTGGAAAGAACTGTGCGGTATTTTTTGAACGAGAGTGATTAACAAAGTATTGAGGTGCAATACTTCGACAAGCATCGAAAGACGCATGTAAAAACCGGATTTGTAGATTCCGGCGTTTAGGAATTGGGGTTGTCATCGTTATTCCCGCCTTTGAGGGCGGCTTAACGATCTCTTTGAGATACTGCCAGCAAAATTCCAGTATTGGTGATGTTTGCCTAGACTAAAGTCACGCAGTTGACTACGAACGGTACAGAAAATCGCGTTCACAACGTCGTTCCCTCCTTTATTATTATTAAACGGATGGGTAACTCAACGTCATACATAAATCGTCGATGCTGAAATCTTCGGCTAGAGAAAATTTCAACTTTTTCGATCGTATCTGATTGTCAAAATGTCCGCAAGCTCTTTTACCAGAGCAGCTTTTACGACGATAAAGAAGAAAGAAGGTCAACAGAAACACCCTTGCCTAGAGAGCGACGGCGTCTCTAAGCAAGGAGTGGCTTGGAGTTCAGCTAACTACTTAGGCTACTTTTGGCGAAAGTTTAAGCTGAGCAAATGGGTTGAGGAAGCTTGCGTCAACTGCAGCCAAGGTGGCTTCGGCGTGTTTAGCTTTCATCATTTCTTGAATTTTTGTTTCCTGATGCTTCTTGGCGTAGATCAATACTAAGTATTTGCCCGACTCGATGTCATCATGGAAGTTGGCTAATTTTTTATTCTCGCTTGCGATACCGACAAGGCCCCCAACCCAAGCGCCGAAGCAGCTGAGTACAAAGACGATGGCAATATAGCCAACCCAATGCATTCCTGGACCGAACGGTTCTACCGCCATTGCGAGCATTGCCGCTAAGACACCTGCGACAAAACCAAGCGAGGCCCCGATCAGGCCATTGCGGATCAAATCGAGAGTCTCTAAATAGTTGCTCGAGTGCAGCTTCTCCTTGCTGAGTCCACTTTCGTCCTTACTGACAACGTGCAAGAACCAATCGTCTACACCGATCCCGTGCAAATCATCTGAAATCTGTTGTGTGCTTTTTAGGGTAGGTGATAAATAGTAAACGCATTTCATGGTACTTCTCCTACTTCTTATTGATGTAAAAACCGCAGATTCGCGTGCTAATGCACGTATTCCTCACGCTTTGAAAATACTTTACATCGTCCAAATTGGAAAGTCGCGAACTTTTTAACAAGCCTTTAGCCGTTGAATTCGCCTTGTCTGGGCTTACTACAGGGCTAAATTAAGCGCCGCTTACCTTAACACTTGGAGATGTTTGCAGGCGTTTTCAAGGCTAAGATGCGCCGCACGCGTTTAGTAAACCTGTTTCTGAGCTCGATTGACGGAATTTTCGAGAGGTTTATTGACGCGAAATTTAGTATAATTCGCTATCCCATAGGTGTAGGCTACTCGGAATTTGTGAAATTCCATGATGAAGAGTGGGCGTATTGTAGAGAAGAGAGGCTATAGGTGACAGAACTGGTTAATAAACAAGAGGTTAGCTGGCGCGACTTTTACGAAATGTGTAAGCCACGTGTCGTAATGCTAATGATACTAACGTCTCTAGTTGGTATGTTCCTCGCAGTTCCTGGCATGGTGCCTTTAGACATCCTCATCTTCGGCAACATCGGTATTGCGCTAGTCGCAGGCTCCGGCGCCGTGGTAAATCACCTGATTGATTACAAAGTGGATTCGCTAATGAAGCGCACCCACAATCGGCCAATCCCGCAAGGGCGTGTTGACCCTAAACAAGCGGCACTGTTTGCCGCGGGGATCGGCATTCTTGGCATGTTGATTCTGCTATTTCTGGTTAATCCGTTGAGTGCATGGCTAACCCTAGCCTCTTTCATCGGTTATGCCTTTATCTATACCGGTTATCTCAAACGCGCTACACCACAGAACATTGTGATCGGTGGTCTGTCTGGCGCCATGCCTCCGTTACTAGGGTGGGCGGCAGTCACTGGAACTATCGAACCGGGGGCCTTGATTCTGGTTTTGATTATTTTCGCGTGGACGCCTCCGCATTTTTGGGCGTTGGCTATTCATCGTAAAGAAGAATACGCAAAGACCGGTATTCCGATGCTGCCTGTGACCCACGGCGAGCACATTACCAAGATACATATTATTCTTTATACCGTGATTATGTTCTTGATCACGTTGCTTCCCTACCTTACTGGCATGAGTGGTCCAATTTATTTATTGGCTGCCGTAGTCTTAGGGCTGGGCTTCCTTGCGTGGTCTCTGCTATTGATGTTTAAACCCAAAGCTAGCACCGCGATGGATACTTTCCGCTACTCAATTGTGTATCTCATGGTGTTGTTTGTCGTACTACTGACTGACCACTATTTGTAGCATCTCCACTCTTTACTACGGCAGTTTAATTTCATGAATCGTAATATCAAACTGACAGTCATTCTTTGCCTAGTCTTTGTCGCTTTTGTTTTCGTGCTGACTTATTTCCGGATCACCAGCAATAATGCCGTACAAACCTATAACGCTGAAGAGCTTCGCGAGCTAGGCGCGTTGGTGTATGACGAACCCGTCGAAATATCACCGTTTAGTCTCGTCGATCATAATGGCGAAGTCTTCGACCAAGAAAAATTACAAGGCGTGTGGACACTTTTCTTTTTTGGATTTACAAATTGCCCCGATATCTGCCCATTAACACTTACCGAACTTAGCCAGTTTTACCGAGAACTAGAAACTGCTGGTGTTAATCTTGATACACAAGTGGTGATGGTGAGCGTCGACCCAATGCGTGATAGCACTGCGCGATTGAATGAGTATATGACATCGTTCCATCCAGATTTTATTGGGCTTAATGGGGACTATGAGGTCATCGCCAATTTGGCAAAAGAATTGTTTATTGCGCACACCCCTCCTCCAGCTATGGAGTCGATGGCGGACCCGCATGCCGGTCATGGCGACGCGGCAAGCGAGGACTATCTAATTGATCACAGCGGAAACATTCTGATTATCAACTCAGAAGGCTTGTACACAGGGTTTTTTGACACGGCGATTCAAGACGATGAGATTTTTTCTGCCTATCAATCTATTCGCGCAGACTACTAATTTTTGTTAGTGAAAAGTGCGGGTACTAGATAAGAGAGCACGAAGAAACAGCAAGCAGTGACCACGATTGATGGCCCTGCTGGAGTGTCCCAGAAATAAGAAAGCAGCAAGCCACCACAAACTGAAAGCCCCCCTACCAGGCTCGCCCCTAATGCCATTTGTTCCGGTGTTTGTGCAAGTTTTCTCGCAGCCGCTGGAGGGATAATCAGTAGAGATGTGATTAGAAGTACGCCGATAATTTTCATTGAAACGGCAATTAACAGCGCAACCATTAGCACCATCAAAGCGTGTAACTTACCTACTGGCACGCCCTCTACTTTCGCTAGCTCCTCATGTACCGTAACGGCCAATAAACCATTCCAATATTTTAACAGCAGCGCCGCTACTAGTGCGGAACAAGCACCAATCCACCATAGATCTTGTGTGCCAATTGTTAGTAGATCGCCAAATAAATACCCCATCAAGTTGATCTGCACAGTGTTTGAAAGAGAAAGAATCAACATGCCAAATGCGAGCGTGCCGTGCGCGAGAATCCCAAGCAATGTATCCGTTGACAGAGTTTTGTTGCGCTCCAATACAATTAGAAGCCCAGCAAAAAAAACAGAACTGGCAATGACGGCAATCTGCAGATTGATATCCATCAAAATACCAATTGCAATCCCCAGTAATGATGAGTGAGCGAGGGTGTCGCCAAAATAAGACATTCGGCGCCAAACTACGAATGACCCCAATGGCCCTGCAACGAATGCGATACACAGCCCAGCAATCAAGGCTTTTATAATAAAATCAGTCATGCTTGTGCTCTACTACTTCGCCGGTCAGGTCGTGGTGGTGATTATGATTGTGTGTATACACGGCAAGATTTTTCGCTTCTTTCTTGCCAAATAGTGCTAGGTAAGAAGGGTCCACACTGACTTGTTCTGGGCGACCATGGCAACAGATATGATGGTTGAGACATACGACCTCATCTGTTTTGGCCATAACCAAATGCAAATCGTGGGAAATCATTAGAACACCACAGTTATGCCGAGCCCGAATATCGTTAATGAGTTGATAGAGCTCAGCTTGCCCGGACACATCGACGCCCTGTGCAGGTTCATCTAAGACTAATAATTGCGGCTGTTGAGACAAGGCACGAGCCAATAGTACGCGTTGCATCTCCCCGCCAGAGATAGAGCGCAGCTGATGGTTCATCAAATGTGTGATCTGTACTTCTTCTAAGATTTCGCTAATAGGGGCGCTCGATTTGTGACGAGCAAGCTCGAGAAAACGTCGTACCGTGATCGGCATCGTTGCTTCGACATGTAGTTTTTGCGGCATATAGCCAATGCGCAGATTCTTTGGTTTCTCTAAGTGGCCCGACTGTGGTTTTAATAAGCCAAGAATAATACGCACTAGTGTTGTCTTGCCGGCACCATTTGGGCCAATTAGGGTGAGTACTTGTCCTTGCTTGACGGTGAGGCTGACATTCTGCAGCACTTGGCGATCACCAAACTGGATGCTGATGTTTTCTGCCTTGATTAGGCATGAATTGTCCATGGAGATGGTCCTTCGGCTCCGCGGAAAAACGCAGAAGAGCACTGGAAATCGATAAGTGGTATATCATAGCATTACTTTCATCAGCTCAGCGTAAGATATAGTTCATGTTATCAGTCTTCAGATTACCCCTAGTTATGGCTTTCCTGCTCATATTGTCCTCGGCTAACGCTACAGCACAAGCCAAGGTCGTGACCAGTGTGAAGCCGTTACAGCTCATCGCCGCAGCGATTACCGATGGCGTATCAACGCCTAGCACGCTCATTCCCGCTAACCAATCGCCGCACCATTTCAGCCTGCGTCCATCCGATGTACGTCGCGTGATAGAGGCGGATGTGCTTGTGTGGGTGGGTCCTGGGCTGGAAACTTACTTGACCCGCGTCATCGCACAAAGCGGCAAGGCGGCCCAGGTCATCGAAGCCGCTAAAATCGAGGGGATGTACCTGCTTGATCTACAGGACCTCGGCCACGATCATAGCTACGGCGAAGATGAGCCCTATGATCCGCATCTTTGGCTCAATACAGACAATGCCCTGCTCATTGCTGAAGCTCTTTTGGAGGCCCTTGTGCAGACAGACCCAGACAGGGCCCCTGCATACCGCAGTAATTTTGCGCGCTTTAAAACGGAAGTAGAGGGTCTTAAACTGCGCTTGAATGAACAGTTTTTACCATTGAAGTCTAGTGCATACGCTGTCTACCACAATGGTACCCATTACTTTGAGCAGCAATTTGGCTTGACCCACCTATTCGTTTTAGTGCCAGAACACGAACAACAACCAGGGGTTCGACACCTATTGGCCGTGCGTAAGCAAATAGAAGCCTTGCAACCGGGCTGTTTGCTGACTGACATCAATGCCAATGCAACAACGATTAATACGGTGTTTCAAGACTCAAATGTACGCCAAGCCTCGCTCGATACCTTGGGTGAAGGAGTAGAGCTTGGTCGCGATGCCTACACAAGACTAATCGAGAACCTTGCTCAATCGGTGCAGCAATGTATTAGTCCACAATGAACGTCTGCATCGCTACGCATAAGGAATAATTGACTATGGAATCTAATCCGCCAGCGGCCATCGATCTTATATTGGTAGATGGGTCGTCATATTTATTTCGTGCCTTTCATGCCTTGCCGCCGCTTATCACCAGTAAGCAGCAACATACCGGCGCTATCAAGGGTGTGATCAATATGATTCGCAGTCTTGTTAAAAACTATCCCGACAGTCGTATTGCCGTTGTTTTCGATGCAAAGGGTAAGACATTTCGCAACGAAATTTATGCGGAATATAAGATGCATCGCCCACCAATGCCTGATGAGTTGCGCTCTCAAATCGAGCCGATTCACGCCATCATCAAAGCGATGGGTTTGCCAATATTGGTGATCGACGGTGTCGAGGCCGATGACGTGATTGGTACTCTTGCCACGCGTGCCAATGCCGCCGAAATTCGCACCCTGATATCCACGGGTGATAAAGATTTGGCGCAACTCGTCACCCCTAGTGTCACCTTGCTCAATACCATGAATAACGAGGCGTTAGACCCAGAAGGAGTGGTGAAAAAATTTGGTTTAGCGCCCGAAAGAATTGTTGAGTATTTAGCCCTAATGGGTGACAAGGTCGATAATATTCCCGGGGTGCCAGGAGTTGGCCCAAAGACCGCGGTGAAGTGGCTGCAAGAATATGGCACTCTCGCGAATTTATTGGAAAATGCCGAAAAAATAAAAGGCAAGATTGGCGAGCGACTGCGCGAGAACATCGAGCAACTTTGGTTGTCACATGAATTGGCGACAATAAAGAGAGACGTGGCACTTGATGTTGAGATCGATCAACTAGTGCATGCAGAGGAAGATAACGAAGCGCTGCACGATCTTTACACGACATTCGAATTCAAGTCCTGGATTAAAGAAGTCGAAAGCAAGGGTGCTGTCGGTTCGATCACCCAGGACAGTGCTGCACAAGCCCAGCAAGACGAAGCTGCAGCCGATGAGGATCAAGCGCCGCAGGAAACAATCGTCGAGGCAGTGCTCGATGAGGCACAGTTGTTATCGTGTTGTGAGCAGCTCAAGAGCGCTGCGTCCATTGCCATCTCACTAGAAACTGATGGCGCTCATTATATGGAGGCGGCGATCATTGGGGTGGCCGTTGCAGTAGAAGCAGGTGCTGCCTTCTATATTCCGGTAGCTCACGACTCCTTAGAGTTTCCAAGCCAGCTCGACCGTCAATTCGTGATGCAAACGCTAAAGCCTATTTTGCAAGATGGAGCGTTGGATAAGATTGCTCATAACAGCAAACGCGTTATCCATGTTTTGGCGAATTACGATATTGAGTTGGCTGGCTTGCGCTTCGATACACTGACCGCTTCATACGTCTTGAATTCGGTTGCCTTGGACCACCAGCTACATAAAATTAGCGATTACTATTTGAGCCTCGGTTTGCAGTCTCCAGAAGAGTTGTTGGGAAAGGGTAAAGCAAAACTCGCATTCAGCCAGCTCGACCTTGCTACGGCAAGAGCCTATGCAGGTAGAAAAGCAGACCTTGTGCTGCGCTTACGCCAGCACTTGGCCAAAGCGCTAAAAGCTACCGGTGAGCTGGAAGGTTTGCATCGTTACTATGAGATGGCGCTGATTTCAGTATTGCAAACTATGGAGCGCAACGGGATCTTAGTGGATGCCGAAGTGTTGGGTAAACAGAGCAAAGCGATTGGTGAGCGGCTCGTTGAGGTTGAGCGCTCGGCGTTCGAAATGGCGGGCGAGGAATTTAATCTGGGTTCGCCTAAGCAATTACAGCGAATCTTCTATGAGAAACTGCAATTGCCGATTTTGAAGAAAACCCCTAAAGGGCAACCCTCTACGGCAGAACCCATTCTGCAAGAGCTCGCATTGGATTACGAGCTACCAAAGTTAATCATGGATCACCGCGGGTTGAGCAAGCTGAAATCAACCTATACTGATAAATTACCGCTAGATATTAATAAGCGAACAGGTCGAATCCATTCGAGTTTTCAGCAGGCCGTTGCAGCGACAGGGCGACTTTCGTCAACAGATCCAAACCTACAAAACATTCCTATTCGTACTGCCGAGGGGCGAAAGGTTAGGCAGGCGTTTGTTGCCCGCAAAGGGTATCGATTATTGGCAGCCGACTATTCACAAGTCGAGCTGAGAATAATGGCGCACTTGTCCAGTGATTCTGGTTTGTTGAAGGCGTTCTCTAATGCGCAAGATGTGCATAAGGCGACGGCGGCTGAGGTGTTCTCGACTCCACTTGAAGAGGTTACGCAAGAACAGCGGCGCCGCGCCAAGGCGATAAATTTTGGTCTCATTTACGGGATGTCCGCTTTTGGTTTGGCGCGCCAGTTAGGGATTGACCGTCAAAGTGCTCAGCATTACGTTGATCTGTACTTCCAGAAATACCCCGGGGTCTTAAAATATATGGAGCAGACACAAGCCTATGCCGATGAGCATGGGTTTGTAGAAACAATCTTTGGGCGCCGGCTCTATTTGCCCGACATTCATGCGGGCAATGGCATGTTGCGCAAAGCAGCGCAGCGCACGGCCATTAACGCTCCTATGCAAGGCAGTGCGGCAGACATCATTAAGCAGGCGATGATCGATATTGATCACTGGTTAAGCAGCGGCGTGTTAGATGCGCGCATGGTGCTTCAGGTGCACGATGAGCTTGTTTTTGAGGTTGCAGAAGCAGATGTGGCGCTATTGAGCGAGGGCGTTCGCTTTCGGATGGTGAGCGCAGCGGCTCTAAGCGTGCCGCTGGTCGTCGATGTAGGCGTAGGCTTTAATTGGGATGAGGCTCACTAGCCTCTTCCGCAAGCCAGGCATTCAGTTTCGCCTCGAGCCCTTCAAGCCCGGACTTTTGCAGGGATGAAAATAGCTGAATCGTAGCGTTGGGGTATTGTGCCAATTGCTTGCGCGCAGCAAGCAGGGCGTTTTGAGAGGCGCCGCGTTTCAATTTGTCCGATTTTGTTAAAAGGACATGAATCGGCAGATTAGATTCGTGAGACCAGTTGATCATCATCAAATCGAATTCTTTAAAGGCGTGTCGAACGTCGGTGAGCAGTACCAAACCGACTAGAGCATCTCTTTGATTTAAATACAGTTCTAAATGCTCTTGCCATTGGTTTTTAACATTCAATGGCACTTTCGCATAGCCGTAACCGGGCAGATCGACCAGGTAGCGCCCTTCTCCGATACCAAAGAAGTTAATTAGTTGCGTGCGCCCAGGAGTCTTACTGGTGCGAGCAAGGCGATTTTGGTTGGTAAGGACGTTTATGGCGCTAGATTTGCCGGCATTACTGCGCCCTGCGAAGGCAACCTCGCGTAAACTGTCGCTTGGACAGTCGTTAAGGCCAACGGCGCTGGTAACGAAACTTGCTAATTTATAATTCATGGGCGCACTAGATACAGCAAGAATGCTATTTGCGCAAGCGCCCTGCGCGACTGTAAGGCTTGGTAATTGCAAGAAAAGCATAGATTCGAGGCACAAAATACGTTTCAAGTGGCTGCAATACATAGAGTAATCAGATGTGATGCGTTATAATTCGCGCCCGTTCGTCTGATTAATTTCGTCCGTCATGCCTAAGTGTAGACTCTAAAAGGGGTTAACTGCGGGGCGGCGACGGTTGACCGTACTGACAATACAAGCACTCTGTGAACTATAGGAAAGTTGGACTATTCATGAAAAATCTAGCCACGAAGAATGCACTGACCCTGGTATCTAGCCTTATATTTGTAGCCTTTGCGAGCTTCGGCCACGCACAGGGCAATGCTGCCGCTGGTGAGAGCAAGGTAGCCGTCTGTGCTGCTTGCCACGGCCCTGCAGGCCAAAGCACCATAGGTGCTAACCCTAAACTAGCAGGTCAAAGCGCTGCTTATTTGATTAAGCAGATGAGCGAGATCAAGTCAGGTGCTCGCGCAGTGCCTTTAATGACGGGGCTGTTGAATAATTCAAACGAGCAAGACATTGCCGATATGGCAGCGTATTACGCAGAGCAAGACGTCACGCTTGAAGGCGCCGACCCAGAATTGGTCGAGCTAGGTGAGAGCATCTATCGTTCCGGCATTGCTTCATTGAATGTTGCAGCTTGCAGCGCTTGCCACTCTCCAACGGGTAAAGGCAACCCACAAGCGGGTTTCCCAGCTTTGAGTGGCCAGCATGCTGAATACACAGCAACTCAGCTTAAAGCATTCCGCTCTGGTGAGCGTGATAACGACGGAAGAGCGATGCCAATGCGTATTATCTCTGAGCGTCTTACAGACCGTGAGATCGATGCATTGGCGAGCTATATCTCTGGCCTAAATTAAGATTTGTGCTCGCGAAGTTTATTTTCGCTAGCACGGTCTTTCTCAGATCAACTGTATAGTATCGATACAAGAAATGAATCCGAGGGAGCAAGTATATGAATAAGTTAATGAAGCAATTTCTAGTCGTTTTACTGCTAAGCCCATTGGCGTTTTCTGCGCTTGCTCAGCCTGAGAAGTATGTCGCTGGGACGCATTACACCGTATTGCCGGCAGAAGTAAAAACTAACGACCCAAGCAAGATCGAAGTGGTGGAAGTGTTTTGGTACGGTTGTGCCCACTGCTTCCGTTTTGAGCCCCTCATCGAAGATTGGGAAGCGAATTTGCAGGCAGATGTGGATTTTGTCCGCTTCCCAGGCATGTGGAATGAGTTGATGAAGGTGCATGCACAGGCTTTCTATGCCGCTGAAGCTCTAGATAAGGTGGATGTTCTACATAACCCACTATTCAATGCAATCAACGTTGAAGGCAACCGACTACAGAATGAGCAGCAAATCTCTGCCCTGTTCGCTAAGCACGGTGTAAGTGCAGATGAGTTCAGTAAAGTGTTCAACTCATTCTCTGTGCGCACTAAGGTGAATCAAGCAGAAGCTAAAATGCGCGAATACCAAGTACGTAGCACTCCCAACATGGTAGTGAATGGCAAATATCTGATCTCTACAGGCGACGCGGTGCGCACTCAGCAAGAAATGTTGGAAGTAGTCAATTTCCTAGTGAACAAAGAAAGAAGCTCTAGCTGATAGACCGTTTACAAAACGGTAATGTGTTGGCGTCGCCTAGAAGCGGCGCCAACATTCACGGTGGCATTGAAAATCAAGGACGCCCCAAATAAGAGCCGTAATCAATGAGCCATAGGGATAGCGAAAGCATAGAAGTTGATCGCTGGAAAAAGAAATTTCTAGATGCACTGGAAGTGCATGATACTCGTGAAAAATCCCTCATCAATCGCATTAAACTCCTTCGTAGAGGCCTAGTAGGCGTCAGTCTTGCCGGTGATGGCCTAGATGCTGGGCTTGACCGGGAGCTCACCTCTCTTCGCGCCACCCTTCGTTCACAAGACTCAGAATCGGGCATCGAAGTCCTCTTAGAGCGCATCGAAAGATCGGTGCTGCGCTTAGATACTCGCAAAGAGCAAAGCAACCACTCCATGCACAACGCGCTGACATTAAGCGTAAAACAACTTCTAGAGCTGCCATTGCCACGCGATCTTAAGCGTGGCGCTAAGCAATACCAAAAGAAACTCAACTCACACTTCAAAGACCCACAAAGTCATCCGGCCCTAATTGTAGATTTTCTCGAATTGCTGCGCTTGGTGATTCGCGAACTGGCTCAAACCAATGAGCCTGGGGCGTCGCGGCAAGAATCTGGGTTCTGGGCTCGTCTTTTTTCCGGTAGCGCAGAGAAAGCGCCAACCGCTCCAACAGCAGCAAGTAATGACACTCCTAAACCTGTCGCAAAAGTTATCAAAGAGCCAATGCACAAGCAGGACGAACCGGAGCAATTTGCAGAAGACGTCTTAGGCGAGGCCCCCAAAGTTGTGAATGCGGCTATGGACGCAGCGCCGGGCTCGAAAACTGCCAATGCAGCAGATTTAGAAGCAGAGAGTGCCGCCTCGCCCTCTCTGAGCAATGATATTGCTCCTGACCCCTTAGCTGAGTCGTCAGAAGAACACGATCGTGACGCTGCGATAGCGCAGACACAGTCATCGGTTAGGGAGCCTACCGAGGCCGAACCAGTCTTTTCAGTAATCGCTAATCATGCCGAACCGGCTCTGCTGCGGATCCTAGAAAATATCTATGTGCCCGAAAAATCCAATGCGCTTGCGGCTAAGGTGCGAGCGAGAATTGAGAAAGGCTTGAACTGGTACGAATTCGTTGCTGTCTTGGAAGACATCTATGCATTGATAAGCGCGGCATTAGATGAGGAGCGCACAGAGTTTCAGCGATTCTTGAACGAGCTCAATCAAAGCCTTGGGCAAGTGCAAGAATACGTGCACTTCTCCAAAGAGCAGGACGACGCTTCGCGAGAGTCAGAACGTGCACTTGATGAGGCAGTTCGCACGCAAATAAGTGAGATAAGTGATTCTGTGCAAGTCGCAGAGAATATCGGCGATTTGAAGCTTGCAGTACAAGGCCAGTTGGGCAGCATTCTGTCGTCTATGGATATATTTAAAGACATGAAGCGCCAGCAACAAGAAAGCGCCCATGAGCACAGCCTTGAACTGGAAGCGCGATTGGCGGGACTAGAGCAAGAGTCCAAAGAGTTACGCGTGCATCTTGCTCGGCAAGAGAAGCTGGCAAGTAGTGATGCTTTAACTGAGCTGCCTAATCGAGCTAGCTATGATCAACGGGTTCGAGAAGAGGTTGCGCTGTGGCGAACAAGATTCGCAGAGGACCCAAGCGCAAGCCTATGTATGGGGATTGGCGATGTTGATCATTTTAAACACATCAATGACACTTATGGTCATTTGGCTGGGGATAGGGTCTTGAAAATCCTAGCAAAACAAATATCAGGCCAGTTGGGAGATGAGAATTTCGTGGCGCGCTATGGTGGCGAAGAGTTTACCATTCTCATGCCTGGCCTATCCTTACAGGAAGCAGAGGCATTGTTGACGCAAGTACGAGAAAAGATCGAACACTGCCCTTTCCACTTCAAAGAGAAACAAGTACAAATCACTATGTCGTTTGGCCTTTCCGAGTTCTCAGAAGCGGACACCCCGGAGAAAGTGTTTGATCGAGCTGATAAGGCTCTGTATCAAGCGAAAGAAGGGGGGCGTAACAAGGTGTGTGCCGCCAAGCCCCAAAATCTAGCTCCCAAAGCCTAAATAACCTCCTTTACCGCCTATAAAACAAACTTTTTTTAAGCAAAGGCAGTCTTAGTCTCGTTTCGAGAATAAATTCACTGTTTTGCGTTGGAATCCATGAGTACATCGTCGCTAAGTTTACAGAGCATCGGGCAATCTTTACTAACAAGGCTGCCGCCCAGTATCAGCACTCTATTACAGGGTAATGCAGCTGCCCGCCTGCTTAAAAAAGCCGACGCCATACTCTTAGTGTTTGAAGATAAGCTCTATAACCTAAGTAATGGGCAATGGAGGTCGATACAAACTTCGGCTGAGCAGCATCTGCACGCTGTCATTGCACAGGCTGCCCATGAGTTACTCAGTGAGCGTGAAGAGTCCCCTTCTATACTTCTATTACTGCCGCCGCAAACGTTCATCGCCACGCAAGTGAATATGCCCGGTATAAGCAAAGATAGTTTGCGCTCTGCATTGCAATTGCAGTCCTCGGTTCTGCTGCCAAGTTATGAATCGCCGCTGCTATTTGCTGTGAACCCGCATACCGAACTCAATGCAAACCCGGACGTCGTTATCTGGAGTGACGAAAACCTCCTAGACTCGCTCTATACGGAATTCGCTGAACAAGACCTATTCTTGCTAGGGGTAATGCCAAGAAACATCGCTGCCGCTCAGTGGCATAAAAAAGACGGCAAATTATTACTCGTAGAAGAGGACAGCGATAGTATCACCCTTCTTGTTTACCAAGATGCAGTGCTGAGCGAGTTTCAGCAGGTAAAGCGCTCGGACCTAAGCGATGCGGATTTTTTAAGGCAGTGGCAAGAAACGCTTGCTGACTTAACGACTGTTGTCGATGAGCAATTGAATATTACTAGCGCCGAGCCTTACTGTGCCATGAAAGCCAGCGAGCTCGCACACACAGAATATAGCTTCATTCCCCAAGGTGCGCGGGATGTGTTGCAACAAAAGGAGAAAGGCAAACGCATAGTTTATGGCGTAGTCGCGGCAGTGGTCGTGACGCTTTTGGCGAGCTCACCTTTCTTACTGCAATCTGTGCAATTGATGCGTCTGCAATCCCAACTCAATAATTTGCAAATGAACTCTACACAAGCCCGCGAGGATCAAGCGGCAGTACGTGATTTTGAAACGAGTTGGGGAGTGCTTAATGAGTTTCCACGTCAGCATATCCCTGATGTGTTATTGCAACTGCAGGCGGTGCTTACTCCCAACGTACTCACTTCTATGGAGATCACCGAGGGTAGTATAGAAATAGAAGGCGAAAGCGCAGACCCGCAAAGCCTACTGCAATTACTTGAACAGGATGCGATGTTTACAGGGGTCGACTTTGCACGTGCCACTAATAACAATCGCTATTACATAGAGATGCGTTTAAGCACTGTTGACTATGACGCTTACCGACAACGCTATTTTCCAGATGTGAGGCGTTGATTCGAACATGACAAAACGTGAAAAAAATATTCTTATTCTTGCGTCGGTGGTTGGCGTCGTTTTCATCCTGACCCAAGGTCTACCGGGAATCAGGTCGTTCTATGGCGAGCGTGATGAACGAATTAGCCAGTTGCAAACTGATGTACAAAGAGAGCAGCGTCTCATTGAGGACGCAGAGCTGTGGAGCGAAAGGCGAGCTGCGGCTGAGCTACGGGGTACGGATCTTGGCGATCGGCTCTTTCAAGATAACTCTATTCCTCTGATTAGTGCCAATATCCAAAGGCTAGTGCGTGAATATGCGAATGAGGCTGGAGTTAATATCACCTCAACTAAACTCGCTGAGTCGATGTCTGCAGATGGCTGGCTGCTTGTAGAGCAAGAGCTATCAATACTGACAGACAGTCAAAGTAACATCATGGAACTACTAAACAGCATAGAGACATCTGACCCATTGCTAGGGGTCAGTGACTTCAGCGTGCGCCGAAATCGCAATCAATACTCGGGCACTATCACAGTTGTAGGATTTAGTAGAAATAACAATGCCAATGGAGCAGCAGACTAACATCATGTCAGTTGAAAATATTAGCCTTCCGATGTTTGGACAACTCCTTGAGCCAGAGGGGATTGCTCCTGCGCAAAATTTTTCAACTTCCTATGAATTAGTATGCAATACGCTTCCGAGTATCGAGCTGCGCGCGAAGATCCGTTTCATCATGGGTGAGCTTGTGAAATTTCGTCGTGGTCAAGGCGATGAAGTATCGCGCTTAATGAAATATTGGCGTGCCGAACTTTCCCCGCAGATTGAGCAAGGCGATGATGTTTTCGTGTCCGGTTTTGAAGACGATGAAGAGTTAAAAGACCTCGCCTCGGAAGCGCCGATTATTCGTTTGGTGAATCATCTTTTTGCGCGAGCGATGGATTTAAACGCTAGCGACATACACTTTGAGCCAAATGAAAATCACCTCGATGTGCGTTGCCGTGTTGACGGTATTATGACGCGCATTGAAAGACTCCCTATCAAGATTCATACGGCAGTGGCGTCACGATTGAAATTGATGGCGCGCTTAGATATTGGTGAGAAACGTTTGCCACAAGATGGTCGGATCGATTCTCGCATTGGCAATAAGCAGCTAGACATGCGTGTTTCGACTTTACCCGGCGTACATGGCGAGTCAGTGGTGCTACGGATTCTTGACCGCAGTGACACCGCTGTCAGTTTGCAACAGTTAGGTATGCCAGAGGAGATTCTTGGTAAATACCAGCAATTAATCACGCAGCCGCACGGCATGATTCTGATTACCGGTCCAACTGGTAGCGGTAAAACGACAACGCTTTATGCCACGCTTGAAAAAATCAACAGCGAAAAACAAAAGATCATTACAGTCGAGGACCCAGTCGAGTACCAGCTAGAGGGCATTACTCAGATACAAGCCAACTCAAGCATTGGCTTAAGTTTTGCCGCGGGTCTTCGCTCAATTGTTCGGCAAGACCCGGACGTGTTGATGGTCGGGGAGATTCGTGACCATGAGACCGCAGAAATCGCGATCGAATCTGCACTTACTGGACACTTGGTATTCTCTACTCTGCACACCAATGATGCTGCAGGCGCCGTTACGCGTATGCAAGACATGGGCGTCGAGGGCTACTTGATAAGCTCTAGTGTTTTAGCGATCCAAGCGCAGCGTCTTGTCCGCCGCGTATGCGTTGATTGCAAAGTAGAGCAACCGCTTAGTAGTGATGAAGCCGCTGTATTAGATATCGATGCGCGGGACTACCCAGTGCTCTCTCGTGGCAAGGGCTGCGAACGCTGTGGTGGAAGTGGCTATCGTGGTCGTATCGGCTTATATGAATTGTTAGTGATGTCCGATGCAATTAGACATCATGTGGCCACGGGAGCGGATGCCAACATCATTCGTGAACAGGCTATAAAAGAAGGCATGAAAACCCTGCGACAAGACGCACTAGAGAAACTTGCCGCTGGACTTACCACGCCAGAAGAAGTCGTGAGGGTAACGCGCGCGATATGAGTGCAGCCTATTATCAATATCAAGCTTACGATGCTCAGGGCAATGTGCAGACTGGTCAAGTCAACGCAGAGTCAGAGCGCGAGGCGTTGAAAATCTTACAGGGCAAAAAACTAATCCCTGTGAAGATTTCTCGTGCGGGCCAGGAAGGCAATCGCGGTATTACTAAGAAGCGCATTAAGAATAGCGACCTGCTCGATTTCACTACCGGCCTGTGCACGCTGGTCGAAGCGCGAGTGCCATTAGATAAAGCCTTGCGCCTTTTAGAAGGCATTACCGAATCTGCGGCCATGCGCCAATTGGTCATCACGATGCGGCGCGATGTCAAAGAAGGCAGAAGCCTTGCCGAGTCCATGGAGACGCGGCCAGAGGTGTTCTCCAAGATGTATATCAACATCGTTCGCGCTGGGGAAGAAGGCGGAATTCTGCATCAACTTTTGCCAGATCTCGCAGACTTTCTTGAAACTAACGCTAAGAATCGCCAAGCGATCGTATCCGCAATGGTGTATCCCATAGTCTTGCTAGTTACCGGGATTATTTCGGTGTTTCTTTTGCTGGCATTTGTGGTGCCGCAGTTCGCTATTATGTTCGAGGATGCGGGCACGCAGATCCCTGCCTCAGCGGCTTTTCTTTTGGCGTTGAGTGAAGGCATACAGAGCTACGGGTATTTGTTAATCGTGTTTGTTGTTGCGTTTATCGCTTGGTGGAAGTGGCTAGACCAAGATGCGGGGCGCAAATTGCAAAAACACGAATTCTTACTAAGAGTCCCTTTGCTTGGGGCCTTATTGCTTTATAAAGACTGCGCGGTTTTCTCTAGAACACTTGGCGCCTTATTGGTGGCTGGCATTCCTCTGATACGTGCCTTGCGAGTGTCACGAGAGGTGGTCAGTAATACCGATATCGCACAGCATTTAGAGCAAGTAGAGGATGACGTACGATCTGGTTCTGGCCTAGGAATTTCCTTGGAGAAAACGAATCGCTTCCCTACCCTATTGCATCAGTTAGTAACGGTCGGTGAAGAGTCCGGGCGCACAGGTAGTATTTTGTTGAAGACGGCCGCAAGCTTTGACACCTATGTTAAGAACCAAATGTCGAGCCTCGTTTCGGCCTTGCAGCCAGCCTTAATTCTATTTCTTGGCATCGCGGTGGGTGGGATTACCATCACGATGCTTTCGGCAGTGTTCAGTATGAATGCTGTTGATTTCTAAATTTTAGCACCGGAGTGATACTGTGAACGTAATAAGACCATTGGCACTTCTTAGTTTGGCGATCGGATTAGCCTCATGCGCCAACCTACCCTCAGATACCACGAACACCTCCGCGCGAAATACGGTGCGCACGGCAAACTCGCAATCTCATGTGAGTGATACATCTGCCAGCGCAGCAACGATTGCCATGGAAGCATCTCAGGCTGCTGAACAAAGCCAGCTCATTTCTGAAATCAATCGCAATGGTATTGTGGCCAACCCAAACTATCCCGATACTCGCCCTACGCCGGTCAATGCAACGGCAGACAATGAAGTGGAGCTCAACTACGAGCAGACTGACTTGCGAGTGATCCTGGAAGAACTCGCGGATGCATTGGATCTAAGCATCATTATTGACCCAAGTATCGATGATAGAGTCAGTCTACGTACGTCGGCTAATCGCCCTTTGACCCAGAATGATATCTGGCCTTTAGTGCGACTGTTGACTCGCCAAGCAGGCATCAGCCTAGAGCGTTCTGGCAATATTTACTATGCTCGCCGCCAGCAAAGTAATATCCCAGTTGAGATTACCACGCCAGCAACGAGCGCCAATGCCATCGCCAATGTGATCATGCAAATAACGCCGTTGACTTATATATCGATCGAATCGGCAATCGAAATTCTAACTCCGTTAGTAGGCAATGATGGCACAGTTGTTAGGGTCTCTAACAATAATACACTAGCCATTACTGCGACCTCTTCTCAGTTAAGTCGCATTAACGAACTTCTAGAAATAGTGGATGCTGATCCATTTCAGAACCAAGGCTTACATCTCTATCCACTGACTTACGCTAGTGCGGCAGACTTGGCGACCGAGTTAACAGAAATCTTAGAACTTATTGAAGGTCGAAATCCTTCTTACCAAGTGAAAGGCTTGGAGCGCATCAATGCAGTACTAGTGACAGCGCCGGCTAGCCGCGGTTTTGAGGAAATAAGCCGTTGGGTACGCTTATTGGATGCCGACAGCCAAGAGCAGGCTGAACAGTTATTTCATTATCGAGTGAAAAACCTCACGGCACTTGAGTTAGCAGATACCTTAACCAAGGTTTTTGAGATCGATGAAGAAGATGAAAATTTGCGCCGTCCTAATCAAGCGGGTGCAACCGAGACGGTTGAAGTGATCACCCCCGAAGGCGACACGATAAGCCGTACCGTCCCTTCTCTGCAGGGTGCCTCGGTTGGTGGTGGGAACACACAAGTAGTCTCAGCCAACTTAAAGGTGAATATCGTCGCAGATGAGGCCACCAATAGTTTGCTTATCCGTGCAAACCCAAGAGACTACCGCCAATTGCTGGCCACTATTAGTCAATTGGACTCGGTTCCCCTGCAGGTAATGATCAACGCGGTAATTGCCCAGGTGACGCTCACTGACGAAACCCGCTTCGGGGTAGATTGGTCGCGCGTCGCCGACAATGCGGTCACTAACGATATCTCGACAACTAGTAATACAGGTTTTCTACCAAGCAGCGGCTTAGGGGGTCTTTTATTCACCAAGTCTTTCGTCGATGGCGCAGCGCGCGTAGAAGCAACGCTGGAAGCGATTGCCACCAACAATGAGGTTAATCTGTTAGCGAGGCCCTCGTTGACTGTGATCAATAATATGGAAGGCGAGATCAAGATAGGATCACGTGTGCCCGTACAGTCTGGTTCTACTACTACTCAAACGGGTGACAACATCATTAGCAATATTCAGTATCTAGATACTGGTATCGAGTTACTTATTACTCCTCGTATTAATGATGATGGCGTTGTGAATATGACAATCTCGCAAGGGCTCTCTTCGATTCAAGAGGCCGCCGGTATTGAGGGCAACCCGATCTTCGACAACCAAGAAATCACCACGAGCATCGTTGTGCGCGATGGAGAGAATGTTGTGTTAGGTGGGCTTATTCAGTCGACTAATTCAGACCTAAATACTGGTGTACCCGGATTAAATAGAATACCGGTAGTGGGTAAGCTGTTCTCTTACCAACAAGATACTGACGAGCGTAAAGAGTTATTCATCGTATTGCGCCCAGAGATTATCGATTTGAATGACAGCAACAGCGTTCAATATCAGGAGATATTGAGCCGCTTTGAGTTAGCTGTTGAAATGTTTGAAGAAGCTGGGCTTTAGTTTACAAAAGTTAAGGAGACAACATGAAGCAATCTATACAAGCACGCCAGCAAGCCGGTTTTACCATTATTGAGCTATTAATCGTAATGGCAATTCTTGGCATGCTGGCTGTAATGGTGGCACCAAATTTATTTAACAAAGCCGATGGCGCCCGTCATGACGCTGCACTTTCACAGATCTCTGCGATAGGCTCTGCTCTTGCGACGCATCGCTTAGATGTTGGGCAGTATCCTGACGAGCTAGAGGGCTTAATGGAGAACACTACCGGTCGCTCTACTTGGGATGGCCCCTACCTAAATAAAGATGTGCCAATGGACCCATGGGGCAATGATTACATCTATAGCTCTAGTGGTAGCAGTTACACTCTGATCTCCTATGGAGCTGATGGGCGCGCTGGCGGTGAGGGCAATGACGCCGACGTCAGCAACTAGTAAGAAACAAAGCGGATTTACACTCCTAGAGCTGCTGATTGTTCTGGCAATCTTAGCGATGGGAAGCGCGCTGTTGATTCCCAATCTTGGAGGGATGAGTGGGCGGACGTTTAACGCCCAAGTGCGTGAGGCGACGGCGCTACTGAACTATACGCGCCGCAATGCAGTGGTGCTTGGGCAGCCTGCGACCGCGAGCTTTTTTGCTAGCAGTAGTGTCGAAGTCGAGCAAACAGAAATTGAGGCGGCGCGCTCGGACTTAGGCCGCGATGATACTTGGACGGCAAGGGGCATAGCGTTGTCTTACCGTGATAGCACGGATCAAACTGTGCTGGTTGAAGATAGCGTCGACATAAGCTTCTTTCCCGAAGGGGGTAGCACTGGTGGCGCTCTAGTATTAAGTCTAGAGGAGCGGCAAGCAATCATTAGCATCGATCCATTTTCTGGCAAAGTCCACACGGAGATTTTGGATGACTAAGTCTCTTAGGCGCAGCGGCCCAAAACAGCGTCAAAAAGGCTTTACGCTATTGGAGGTCATCGTCGCTCTGACGATTACCGCGATGGTGCTCGGTAGTCTGTTTTCCCTAGCCGCCGGAAGTAAACAGCTTGCGTACCGTTCCGATCAAAGTCTGCAACGTGCAGTGCAGGCTCGTGCCGCTGTAAATTTTGCACTTCTTGAAGATGAGTATTCAGAAGTCGAGCCAGCAATAGACAACGAGCGTTTTGATATTCGAGGCGAAGACTATCTCGACCCTGTACACCGCAAGACAGAACCTTTGAGCTATACACTGCAACATTACGCTGTGATCGATGAGCGAACTGACGAGCGCATCGAGGGCACGCGATGGGTACGTCTTGAGTTGGCGCAATAATATGCCGAAGTCTAAGCCCAATAGACAAGCCGGCTTCACTCTGATCGAGATCATACTCGCATTGGCGCTCACGGCGATGCTTTTGAGCCTTCTTAGCACTGGCATGTATAGCGTGATGAATGACTGGGAACGCGATACACAATCGCTCGATGAAAGCCTCGATGAAACGGTGGCTATCTTGCAGATTGAGCGCGCTTTGCAGGGCGCCTTTCCGCACAGTTATCGCGATATGGAGAACTTGGCGCGGTATGTTTACTTTGCCGGTGAGCGTGAAACACTTAGCTGGGTATCGACAGTATCGCCACAGAGAAGTGGTGGTCTCACCGCCTGGTATTTAGACTCAGATTCAGAAGATGGAGTGTCCCTGCGCCTGGCCGCTGCCGCCAGCGACAATCCTAATGAGCGCTTGGAGAGCGCCGAAGCTCGTATCCTACTGCCAAACTACACCGCTACCTTTGCCTACCTGTATGAAGAGTTAGATTTCAGTAAACAATGGCGCGATGATTGGCCGGCACGGGAAACAATGACACTGCCTCTTGCTGTGCATGTGCGTTTAACGCCTATTGCTGCAGATTCAGGGAAAGAAGAGCTCGATATCATCGCTAGGATCAGAGCGAACTCCCATCGTTCTCTACGCCCTGCCTTTGGTGGCAGCCCATCACTGACCTCTGGGTCTTCTTCGAGCCCGCAGCTAGGAGGTCAGTGAAATGTTTAAGCAAAAAGGCTCTGTCATAATCATTGTGCTATGGACATCGGTTCTACTAACGGTGTTAGTGACGGTTATGGCTGGCAAGGTGCAACTCTCTGCGAAAACCGCATTTCATAACTCTTCTGCTGTCGCCACGATGGCTGACATTAATACCGCGATGTACAAGGCGGAGATGGAACTGATCTTAGAGCGAATGACAGCGCCTATCGATGAAGAGATTGAGGTGGATGAAGATGGAAATTCACGAATCGATGATTACCGATTCAATGGCCAAGCCTTGTCGCTTTTCAATCCACTCGACGAGAATATGGTGGTGCGGATCTACGACCATGCGGGAAAAATTAATCTCAATGGTTTATCGCAGCAAAATCTTCGCCTATTGATAGAAAAACAAATGGGAGAAGATGTCGATGTTGACCGCGTGCAGGAATTGCTGATGGCGTGGGTCGATTGGTTTGACTTGAACGATGCGGCGAATATTAATGGCGCAGATACCGACTACTATGAATCACTAGACCCACCCTATGCGCCACGTAATTACTCTGAGCTAGACAGTGTGGAAGAGATCCGCTTGATACGGGGTTTCGATGAACTGTTTGAAGACGTGAACCTTGAGGCGGCCTTTACGATCTATGGCAGCAATAGCCGAGTCAACCTCAACTTGGCGACCCGAGAAGCGATGCAATTATTACCGGGTTTGGATGACGAACTGATTGAACAGATTATTGCTTATCGAGAAACGAAAGATTTTCGTAGCCAATCAGATGTAGGCAATATCGTCCCCTTAGATCAGTTTGTAGAACTTTCGGGTTGGATTGGCACCAATACGTCTAGTTATTTCTCAGTATTTGCCTACCCGAAAGCGCCGCTGCAAGAAGGTGAAGAGAGCGAGTCAGACCCAGTGCAACAGGCCTACATGGAAATAGTCGAAGTGCGCGGCCCGCGTGACCGAGCGCGAGTCTATCTGGTAGACCCATACGCAAAGCTGCCAGACACCTCTGCGCCAAGGGTCGATGATTAGGAGGGGAGTTGAATATCCCAATCGACGCGCATCACGACGGACCCTACGCCTTTATTCGGTTTAATCTGCATGAGCTTGCTCAGCTTAGTTTCATACCACAGCAAGCCGCTCTCTTCTGCCACACCACCAATCACATAAAACTCCCCTACCCGCATAGACACGGCATTGACACGTAGGCGAGCGGTGATGATTTCACCTTTTTTGAAGGGGCCCTTCGGAACATCATTGCGGTCAGTGGTCAGGTAAGCTGATTGAATCTCATCGAGCGTGCGCATAATCGCGAACCCGAAATTACACATGAGATTGTCTTTGCGTATTTCGATTTTCGACTCGAGAATAATGTCGCTTAGCGGGTCGATCTCTTCGATCTCTTCCCCGTCGAGGTTCTTCACGACAGTGTAAAGCACACGGCAGTCTTTGATATTACGATCGTCGACCGTGTTGATGTCTGGTGCTTCATGAGGCTCAACATTCTTGCTGTTGCAATAATCTTCGTAACGGGCGACCACGTGATGGCTCTCACCTATCTCGCGTATACGGCCCTTCTCTAGCCAGATTGCTGTGTCACACAGCTCTTGCACGTGGTACATCGAGTGGCTACAGAAAATCATGGTCTTGTTTTGTTTGCGAAACTCGTTCATGCGCTCGACGCATTTTTTCTGAAACGCGATATCACCCACCGAAAGGGCTTCGTCGATCACTAATACATCAGGGTTAACCATCGTGGCAATAGAGAATGCCAGACGCACATACATGCCAGAGGAATAGGTTTTAACGGGGCGATCGATAAAATCGCCGAGCTCAGAAAATTCGATAATCTTTTGCTCGAGCCCTGCAATATCGGCATCGGGAACACCGAGCAATGCGGCGTTAAGGTAGATATTACGCCGACCGGTAAATTCTGGGTGAAACCCTGCTCCTAACTCTAAAAGTGCAGCGACCTGGCCCTTTATCGAAATGCTGCCAGAGCTCGGCTGCAAGGTGCCGACTAAGAGTTTCATCAAAGTCGACTTACCTGCGCCGTTGTCGCCGATAATCCCGAGGCTGCGCCCTTCTAGAACCGAGAAGGATATATCTTGTAAGACATGGAAGTTCTTGTGCCGAGGTTTGCGCAGCAATAGCTCTAACAACCGGTCCTGAGGGCGGTCGTAGATCTTGAAATCTTTATGTACGTTCTCTACTGAAATGCTGTGCATTGCTTCAATTCTCTAACATTTACAATACATCCCCAAAGGCGTGTCGAATTCGCATAAACACCCAGCCACCGATGCAATAACTTAAAAGTGACGCGGGGACAATAATCTGAAAACTAGTCATATCGAAAGTACCCAATAGCACTAAATTTCGATACATCTCTACAAAGCTATGCATGGGGTTGAGTAATAACAAAGGCTGGTACTCAACCGGTATCAAGGAGATTGGGTAGACAATAGGTGTCAGGAAAAACCATGTAGTGAGTGTGAGAGAGACGATCTGCTGGATGTCACGCAGAAACACACAGAAGGCTGAAAGTATTGCTACCAAACCCATAGTAAACAAAAATTGTAGAAAGAAGACGATGGGCAGAAATAGCCATAGGATATTGAAATAGCCCTGTGTGCTGAGGTAGACCAAAAATAACGATAAGGCAATGCCATGAACCATATAAGGCACGATAGTGCCGACACCGGGAATGATCTGCACGGGGAACATCACTTTAGTGATAAGTGGCGCTTTCTCGAGTAATAAGCCACTGGCGCGCCCCATGGCGTCACCAAAAGCAAACCAAGGTAGGTAGCCCATCATCATGAAGACGACAAATGGGGTATTGCCATACTCCACAGGCATCGGTGCCCGAAACACAACGCTGAACACGAAAGAATAGATGAGGATGTTAACGATGGGCGTGATGAACAACCACACCATGCCACCGAACGAGCCAGCAAACTGGCCCGTAAAATCTTGGCGCACAAAATTGTGAAAGAGGCGGTAGTGAACAATCGGGGCAAACAGCCACTGACGAAGCAGAGTGAAGAACATTCGGGGATCCAGACTTCCTATTGAAAGTGGCGTCTAATTAGTTCTGCGGAGCGATCAACCAATTGCCCACTTCGGACAGGTCTTCAGCACTGAGTGTGCCTGCTTCGCGCTTAAGAATAAGATTGTAACGAATGTGGTCGTATCGCGCTCGCTGTAAATCACGTTCTGCGCGAAAGCGTGCGCCCAAAGCGTTCAATACGTCAACACTAGTCACAGTGCCAAGCTCAAAGCCACGCTGCTGTGCTGTGTATGACAATGCCGTGGACTCGGCCAAACGCTGTGCGGCGCGCACGCGTAGTTCGCTCGCTTTGACTTGCAAATAGGCGGTACGCGTACGCTCAATGATTTCCAATTCGATTTGGCGCAGTTCATTTTCGGCGATGCGGTGTTGGCTGCGCGCCTCGCTTACGCCAGCTTTACTACGACCGCTGGTAAAGATGGGGATAGAGACATCGACGCCGATGTAGTCGGTCGTTGTGCGGTTGGTTAAGCGGTTGTCATAACCAAGATTGGAATCTTGTTTATTTAAGATCAAAGACACGCGAGGCATATAGGCGCCTTTGCTCTCAGAGATACGTTTGTCGGCGGCTTGCACGGCAAATTCTCGGGCCAGAATCTGATGATTTCCGCTACGTGCGCGCTCTAACCAAGACTCAATGCTGCCCTCTAATGCGGGAATATCGACTTCTTCATCAAGGCGGTAGAGTTCTCCAACGTTAACGCCTGATACGGCGCGTAGCTGTTCTTTGGCTATGGCTAGTTCACTCTCTAAGTTTAATCGTTCGGCTTGCACGCCTGCCTGTCTTGCTTGCACTTCATATAAATCGGTAATCTGCACAGACTGAAGATTGTATAGGCTCTCTACTTGCGCCAACTGTCGGTTCACCGCCTCTAGCTCAGCTTCGACAGAGGTCACCGCATCTTGGGCCTGCAATACCGCAAAATATTTTTCCGCCACATCGGTAAGCACAAACGCAAGCTGACCAAAATACTCAGCCTCGGATTGATCCTCTAACAAATAGGCTTGGCTACGGGCACTGAAGGCCTGCCAGTTGAACAATACCTGGGTGAGCTGCAAGGAATAGCGTTCGCCGCGATACTTTGTTGTTGTTGAATCAGTAAGACCGGCTTCTGTTTGTGTGTTATCTGACACGCTAGCGTTTGCATTGACCTGTGGCATTAGCTGCCCATTCGCCGCACGTTTGCGCGCCGAACTAATATTCAATTGCTCTCGGGATATACGCAGCTCTGGGCTGTAATCTAAGGCCGAGGTAAAGAAGTCCTCGAGTGTGCTGCCTTGCACGATGATACGTGTCACGGCTTGCTCTTCTATTTCCGCGGCGATTGTTGGCGCAAGATGGCTTGCAGTAATCGCAAAGGTTAGGGCTGGTATTATAAAACGTTTCATAGACATCAATCTTCACGCAAGCTGCGAGCAAGGGCGTCGGAGAATGGTTTCATGACATATTGCAAGAAGGTGCGCGAACCAGAGGTGATAAAGACTTCCGCCGGCATCCCTGGTACAAGGATTAAATCGCCGAGATCTTCCATTCCTTCAGGAGTTACTGCAACCCGTGCAAGGTAATAAGTCACGCCAGTGTTTTGGTCAGCCATAGCATCGGCTGACACGGAAATAACGTTGCCAGTAATTGTAGGCACAGAGCTACCAAAACTGGAGAAACGAATAGTGGCTTCTTGCCCGGTTTGCACGCGGTCGATGTCGCCTAACGAGACGCGTGCTTCGATGATTAGT
This sequence comes from uncultured Pseudomonadales bacterium, assembly GCA_947259995.1. Classification (GTDB taxonomy): domain Bacteria; phylum Pseudomonadota; class Gammaproteobacteria; order Pseudomonadales; family Pseudohongiellaceae; genus UBA5078. The sequence goes on from CAMYOK010000002.1 coordinate 1,188,424, forward strand.
TCGTCGCTCTGTGGCACGACTTCGCCAATGGGGGCTCCTGGCCCTATGACGCCGCCTTCGTTGTGGTATTGCATGCCGCTAACAATGCCTGACTCTGGCGCGCGGATGATAGTGCGATCAACCACATCGTTGAGGGCGATCATGCGCTCGCGTGTATCCTTCAGGCGGGTTTGAGTGTCACTCAATTGGGTGACAACTTCCGAGCGAAACTCGTTCTCGGTTTGCAGAATCTGTAATTGAGTCTCACCGATCTGCATTTCAGTTGACGATATTGTGGCCACAAGCTCTGCGGCCTCGCCGTTATATACAGCGTGGTTGCGCTCTAGCTCACGTAAACGCAATTTGTCAGAAAAACCCTGCTCCAAAAGTATGCGTACATCGGCCAGTTCATCACCGAAAGACGTTGCAAGTGCTTCTTTACTCTGTTTCATGGCCTCAAGCCCCGTCACGCGTGAGCGTAGTTGCTCCATGCGCTGTTCTAGAACGGCGATGCTGCCTTCGCGCGATCTTTTTCGCGCTTGGAATATCTGGTCTTGCGCTGCCATTTCGGCGGCTGCATTTTGGTTACTAGTTGTAAGTGCCGCAGGGTAGTTAATCGAATCGAGGCCGTCCCGTTCTGCGATCAAGCGGGCCTCTAGTGCTGTTAGGGCGATGAATTGGGCGCTAGCGATTTCAAGCTGAGCTCGAGATTGAGTGTTATCGAGTTCAATCAATGGGGCGCCAGCTTCCACGTAGTCACCGTCGCGGGCGTAGATCTGGCTGATCATGCCGCCTTCAAGGTGTTGTAGGACCTTCTTATAGGAGCGCACAGTCACTGAACCTGGTGCGTGTGCGGCGCCTTCAATAGGGGCAGTGGTTGCCCATATCCCGAACACGCCAAAGACCAAAAAGACGATAATAAGCCCGATGCGCCGCGGCGAATCCATGTTGGTTTCCACCTCAATGGTCTGGGCTGCGCGCGCGGGTGCATTGGGCTTGTTGGCCGTCACCGCGGGGAAGTTGTCCTGAGCCTTTCTAATTTCTGTCACTGTTCATATCCCAAACTAAAAAATATTTTGTGAGCGTTATGCTTGCGCCGCTTTGTTTTGCGGCATAAGGCTGGCAAGCACTTGTTCGCGCGGGCCAAAGCTTTTCGCTGTGCCGTCTTTCATTACCAAAATTTTGTCGGTTACCATGAGCACCATGGTGCGATGTGTAATCACAATAACAGTGCAACCTTGTTCTTTAACGCGTTGTAGTGCCAGTACTAATTCGCGCTCGCCTTGGTCGTCAAGATTGGAGTTAGGTTCATCAAGGACCAATAACTTAGGGTTGCCATAAACAGCGCGGGCTAGGCCAATTCGTTGTCTCTGACCACCAGAAAGAATGCCGCCACTGCCACCTATGACCGTGTCATAACCGTTAGGTAGGCGTAAAATTAGATCGTGCACACCGGCAAGTTGCGCCGCTTGCACAACCTTCTCTGGGTCTAGATCACCGAAACGGCTGATGTTCTCAGAGATAGAGCCATCGAATAGTTCGATGTCCTGTGGCAGGTAACCGATGTGCGGGCCCAGCTCGCGCCGATCCCAAGAGAAAATGTCAGCACCATCTAAACGCACCTTACCGCCGCCAGTTGGCCAGATGCCTAACAACGCGCGCGCTAGGCTAGACTTTCCAGAGGCGCTAGGGCCAACGATGCCGAGAATATCGCCGGCGTCTAATTCAAAACCAACTCCTGCCACCACTGGCGCTTTCGCACCAGGAGGTGTGACATAGACGCCCTCAACGCTAATCTGCCCGGTAGGGGCAGGCAGTGACATCGTGTCTTCATCTTTAGGGATGCGTTCGAGTAATTGACCGAGGCGTTCATATTGAGCGCGCGCCACGGAAAAGCCTTTCCAAGTGCCCACCAACAAATCAATTGGGGCAAGTGCGCGGCCAAGTAGTAATGAGCCGGCAATTACCATGCCGGGGGAGATTTCTTGTTCTAGGGCGAGCAATGCGCCAAGACCGAGAATTAAAGACTGGGTGATCATGCGGAAGGATTTAGAGAAGGTGCCAAGTAAGCCAGCACGGCGGCTAGCGTCGGTTTGCAGGAATAAAACTTTATCGGCGCGCTCTTGTTGACGGTGACGAATGCCGTCGATCATACCCATGGCTGCGATCACTTCCGAGTTGCGCATGCTGCCATTGATCTGATTGTTGACCCAGTTTGCCTCGACGTTGGCTTGTTTGAGCTTGTCGTTGGTGGCTTTCTCTGTGGCGAAGGCAAAGGCGACCATCACAATGCCGGAGATGATGCCCACAACGCCAAACCAAGGGTGGAACATAAACATCACAGCGATATAGATGGGGAACCAAGGGGCGTCGAAGAATGCGAACAGGCCGTTGCCGGTCATGAACTGGCGCAGCTGTGATAGGTCGCTATTAGGTTGCGAGCCGCCGCCCATGCCGCCGGAATAAAGATTCTGTTTGAAACTGGCATCGAACACGCGATCGCGCAGCCCGGTCTCGATCTTGTTACTGGCGCTGGTCAGGATCATAGTGCGCACCCATTCGAAGCCCCCCATTGCTGCCAACAAGAACACCATGATGATGGTCAGAGTGGCTAGGGTCGACAAGCTGCCACTAGACATAACGCGGTCGTAAACTTGCAACATGTAAAGCACCGGCACCAACATCAGAATATTGATGGCCGCACTAAACGCCCCCGCATAGATAAAATAATGACGGACGGCCTTAAAAGCCTCGTAGAGCTCTTTGTATTTAACTTTGTTTTTTGGATCGTTCATTGAGGCTTCTTTTGCATTAAGTTTTAATTTATTGAGTGAGCTAAGTGGGGCACAAATTCTGCCTTTTCAAGTTATTGCTGCGATAAAGGCGCGATTGTACACCTTCAAAGCGGCTTCTGTTAGGGCGCGTGTAGCCTATAGTTCCTGTTTGCCTTCAGCTAAGGCTTGCAGTGTTTCGGGGTCGTTAATGAGCAGGCAGCCCGGCCCGTCGCGCTTTACAATTTGCTTGGCTTGCAGCGTTTGAAACACCCTTGTCACGGTCTCACGGCTAAGGCTCAGCATGATGGCAATCTCCATGTGCGTCGGAGGGTTGTTGATCATCGATGGCACTTGGCCGTTCTTCTCCTTAGCGCTGAGCAGCATCCACAGTTGGCAGCACACACGCTGGCTAATATTGGGTAGCCCGAGCAGCGAGCGCTGTCGCGTCATCTGGCGCAGGCGGGCTGCCAACCTCTCCCCTAACACTTTAAAGATGTTGGGGTGCTTCAGCATGATCTCGCGCAGGCTTTCCATCGGAATAAATACAGTGACAGCGGCGGTAAGCGCGATGACATACTCGGGCTGGGTGCCGTGGTCGAACAGCCCTAATTCGCCGCAAAAGTCCCCTGGTTCAACAAAATAAAGGCCCACTTCACGGCCATCGATGGTAAAATCAACGCCCTGCAAGCGTCCTTCAAATAAAAAGCACACCGCGTCTTCATGGATCCCCGCATTAAGCACAATGCCGCGGCGGGCAAATTTGCGCAGGCTGGCCAGCGGCGCAAGTTCACTCAATATCTCGTGAGGCAAGGGCTTTAATATTGGAAAAGTGCTTAGCAGCTCTGGGGTTACCACGATACAGTTTTTGTCCCTGATGGCTGGATTCGGCGACGCTCGGGCATTATAGAAGCTTGCCGTTGAATAGCAAACGCCAGTACTTGCGTGCCGTGTGACTGTAATCACCCAGTGATGAATTAGCTTGCCGTATCATTATCAAAGTCAATCTAGGTCAGTTACGTTTTTCTGGCCCCTTAACTCCCAAGCGGGGGAAGAGAATATGAAGCTCACACTACTAACAGTTCGCCCTAAGCTCACTTTATGCCTTACATTGCTGCCTTTGGTGTTCGCCCTCAATGCGGCGCACGCTGAAACGGCTGTTAATGTGGGAGAAGTCAGTTTGGTGCTCGGCAAGGCCTATATCAAATCGGGCAATAAGCAAGAGCGTGTGCGGGCTGGCACAATAGTGAAGGTGAGTGACGAGATTATCACTGAAGCCAATGGCCACGTGCATATTCAGTTTGTAGACGAAGCCTTGGTCAGTGTTCGCCCTGACAGTAAATTGGAAGTGCAACGCTACGATTTCGATGCAGCCAACCCCGCGAATTCCTCTATCAAACTCAATTTACTAGAGGGCATAGCGCGCTCTATTTCCGGCGATGGTGCGCATGCCGCGCGTGATCGCTTCCGTATGAACACCCCTATCGCAGCAATCGGCGTGCGTGGCACAGACTTCGTTGTCAGCGCCTCAAGCCAATCCGTAAGAGCGTTAGTCAACGAAGGGGCCATTGTCATGGCACCCTTTTCCAGTGATTGCTTGGCAACAGCCTTTGGCCCTTGTGCTGCCAACGCGGTAGAGCTTTCGCAAGACTCTTTGCAGATGGTCGCCATCGAAGGCGATGTGGCATTGCCAAGATTGATGCCCGCCTCAGATGAGCGTGGCAATTTGTCCGAGGCAGGTGAGATTGAGGTGGCAGAGGCCGATACACGCACCGAAGAGAAAACGGTTGGTTCGGATGTTTACCTAGAAAACGTGACCTCGTTGAAAGTGGCAGAAGAGGCCAATATTGTGGCTTCCGCTAAGCCAAAGCCTCCCGTCGTGACACCGCCTGTAACGGTTCTGCCAGACTTTACGCCTGAGTCGGCCGTTGCTGCCTCAACGCTTGCGAGCAACAACCTCATTTGGGGGCGCTGGGCTGGCCGTGATGGCCAAGGCGAGTTGGAGCGCATCAGTCTTGCGTATGAATTAGCCAGTACTGATCGTGATGTAACGATTGCCAATGATACCTATGTATTGTTTCGAGATGGTGGTGGAAGTACTTTGGTTCAGCGTGACCTTACCGTTATTGGTTTTGCCTTGAACAGTGCGCAAGCTTTTTACCATTCAGGCTCCGGCGTGATGGCAATGGAAGTCAACAACGGCTCATTGCAGATCGATTTTGGTGCTAAGAGTTTTGCTACTCAACTGGGATTGAACTCAACAGCTACTGGCCCTGTTGATTTTTCTGCTACCGGTGTGTTCGATAATAACAATGGTGGGTATTTTTACAACAACTCTGACACCCAGATTATCCGCGGTGCCGTGAGTTTAGATGGCACAGAAGCTGGCTATGTGTTCGAAAAACAGCTCGGTGCCGACACTAGCGTTGAAGGGATCACCTTGTGGGGTGCGCCGTAGTCATGAGTGCAGCTAGCCGTCTTAATCCCCTAAGCCGTGGCCTTGCGTATTTATTGCGCCTAGTGCCAATGAACGCGCGTCTATTGATGCTAGCGTTGGCGGGAGCATTGACGGCATTGATCGTGACGGTGTTCGATGACAGCCTTGAGACCCTGCAAGAAAATCTAGGCGCTCTAGGCTGGACTTTGAATGCTGACAATACTCTAGAGCAGCGCTTCAGTATTATTGCCATTGACGAGAAAAGTGTTGCCCAAGAAGGCCCTTGGCCTTGGCCGCGTGACACGATGGCGCGTCTGGTGACTTCTTTGTCTGAGGCGGGTGTGTCTTTGCAGCTGCATGACATTGTTTTCCCTGAATCTGCACCAGGTGATGACGCCCTTGCAGCTGCTTTGCAGGCTGCCCCCGGTGCGGTATTGGCACAGGTGCCAGTACTAGGCTCAGAGCAAGTATTACGCACTGGCAATATGAGCCACGCTGTCAATGGCATTAGCTGCGAAAGCGGCCTGCCAGCCACGTCTAATTACCTTGCCAATAACGCTAGTTTCTTAAATATTCCCAAAGGGCATATCACTCCCATCGTGTCGGCAGATGGTGCGATCCGCAAAATGCCTGGAGTGATTTGTGTTGATGGGCAGGCCTTCCCGGCCCTGCCGATAAGCGCCTTTTTGCAGGCGTTGAACACACAGGTGTGGGCTGCAACTGTCAGCCCCGCGCAATCATTGTTTGGCCCGGCCCAATTGCTGCAATTAGATGCCTATCCCGGCCTACGTATCCCATTGGATGCGCAAGGCAATCTGCGTATCTCCTATCGCAATAGCCCAGACTCTTATCGTGTAATCCCTGCTGCCGATGTGCTCAATGGTGATATCGAGCCAAGCATGCTCGAGAATAGTTGGGTCATGGTGGGAGCAACCGCATTCGGTATTGGTGATATTGTCCCTACCCCTTATAGCGGCGCGACTCCAGGTGTGGAATTGCAGGCTCGTATACTAGGCAGCTTGCTTGACACTAATGTGCCCTATACGCCAAGCGGGTCATGGATCTTTATGCTGGCTTTATGCGGCCTTAGTGCTGTCATCCTGTTTGCTTTGGCCGGTGCGCGTGAACGTTTTGCCAGTTATGGCTTGCCCATCGCTGGGGCTATGCTGCCTTTGTTGGCCCTTGCTTTGCACATCGAACTGCTAAATATGAACAATGTTTGGCTTGGCTGGGTGTCTCCCGCTTTATTCAGTATGTGTGCCGCTAGTGCCTTAATGCTACTTGAACAAGCGCGTGTGCGTAACGAGCGCAGCCGCGTATTTGGTAATCTCAACGCCTATTTGCCAAGCGATGTGGCCAAGGAAATTGCCTTTAGCTTGCCTAGCTCTAGTGTCAATGCGCGCCGTTGTGAAGTTACCTTATTGAGCGCGGACTTGCGTAACTTCTCGGCCTTTAGTGAGGCGCGTCCTCCTGAAGAATCCGCCGCACTTTTGCATTATTTCTTCGTGCGTGCTGCTGAGATTGTTGAACAGCACGGTGGGCGTATTCATGAGTTTAAAGGCGATGGTCTGTTAGCCGTTTGGGATGGCCACGATACGCGTGCAGCCCAGCAAGCGCTACGCGCCGCCCAGTCTATGGAAGCTTCTATCGCCCGTGATATGCCGCAAACACCGCCAGAAGGATTAGAGCCTTTGGCGCTGGGGATTGGTATAGAGCAAGGCCCAGTCTTGATTGGGTCGATTGGTCCAGCACAGCGTCGTACGCATACCCTGCTGGGCGATACGGTGACCATCGCCTTGCGTGTGCAAGAAATGACTGCCGAGCTCGCTTTGCCAATCTTGGTAGGCGAGTGTGCCGCGCGCAATCTGCATGATCAAAACCTAGAATCGCAAGGCAGCTATCTACTGGCTGGCTTGAGTACGCCACATATACTGTTTTCACCTCCGCTGGAAAACCTTCCCGTTCGTCGCGCAATGTCCGAATCTGTGACACTTACAGTATTATCGGGCGGCAAGCGCTGATATTCTTGGCTTTTATTTCGGCATTTTTGTCCCGTCATATATAAGGGTGTTTTCTTGTTGCTTGTAGCGCCTTGTTTCATGATAATTGTGCAGATAACTTCAAATGACATACGCTCCGATATGTCTGTCGCCTAGCCGGACCCTCAGACACTATGCGCTGGTCACTTATTCCTTTCAGTTTCTTACTACCCCTGTCTGCATACGCCTGTCCTGACCTGCAAGCGTTCTATCAGTACGAAGACGACGTTGAGTCACAGATCGCTCTGGAGTCCGCGCTTGCCCCGTTGATGAGCGAGTGTTTGCGCAGCCCTGAATTCTTTGCTCTGTATGGGGCGGCGTTGATGGAGACTGGTAAGTTATCTGTCGCTTTGGAGATGCTCGAGCGTGCCTTATTGCTTGACCCTGACAATGGCTCTGCGTTGATAGACTATGCGCAGGCATTGTACCTGCGCGGGCAATTATTCTCGGCACTGGACCTGAATCGGCAGCTAAGCCAACGTCAGGGCTTGCCGGCGAATGTAGAGACATTGGTTGCCGAACGCGAAGAGCGTTGGCGTAGCGACACCCGTGGTTACGCTGCACAGCTTGATGTGTTGGCCGGTTACGACAACAACCTCAATGGCGCGCCTGACCCTAATCAGATCACCCTAACGCTATCGGGTGAGCCAGTGATACTTACCCTCAATCCTGAATTTCAGGCAATTAGCGGCCCCTATTTGAATTTGCGGCTTGGCGGGCAGTTTCAGCAAATGGCTGCCGACCACCAGCACCAAGTGACTGGGGAGATCAGAAGCCGAACCAGTGAAGATGCCGCCTCCGATTTGATTCAGGCCTCGGCGCATTACAACTATCTTCTGCCCCAGCGGGATAATGCTTGGCAGTTTGGCGCTGGCATGAATCACTTATTCTTTGGTGGCAGTGCCTTGTATACCGCCATCGATACCAATGTTCGCTACCAAACCCTTACTGCCAATAGTTGTACTCGGCGCTACGAATTGGCTGGGCAATACCAGCTCTATAAGGATCAAAGCAGTCTGAACTCGCTAGAGAGCAAGCTCAGTGCTGGCTTGGATTGCCCAATACAAACTATGGGCGTCTCTAGTCTATTGGGTGCCGAGATGGGTGTGGTCCATAGCGCCGCGATCAACGATGGTCGCCCTGGTGGCGATCGTCTAGGTTGGCAGTTTAATCTTGCTTGGCAGTTTCCAATACTAAAAGGCACGCTCACTAGTCAGTTTAGTCACACAGCATTGGACGACCAAAAAGGCTATAGCGACTTACTCGATGACGGCGCGCAGCGTTGGGTAAAACGCAGCTTTGTGCTGCTGCAATACCGGCAAATATTGCGGCCTAACGTGGCATTTATGCTCAATATTTACCACCAAAATCAACATAGCAATATCGAACTTTTTGATAGTGTCGATAGCACCCTCGAACTAGGCGTAAGCGCTAGCTTTTAAAAACTCACTAAAGTCTTTAAAAATAGCAGCTTACAGCCGCATCTTAATGAAACAAACAGCTTGTAATTAACAGGCAGTCCTAGTAGTATCTTCGCCCATGTCCGCTTGTGGTCAGGAATCTCTATGTCATTCAAGTGGGTTTAACTGGGAATATTCAGTAAGTTTTCGTCTATGTGACTGTAGTCACAGGGAAGGGAAAGCGAACTGCGTATCCTTGGCACAACCGAATGGGGTCATCCGCTGTTGTAGGCGAGTCACAATCGGATAAAACAAATTGGAATTAAAAATTTAAGGAGTTCTAACAATGGCGATTTCCGTCGAAGCTCGTACCGAGATTATCTCCCTAGTTGTCGGCATGTTTGGTGCCGCACCAGGCGCAAGTGTTTTGTCTGACCTAGTGGCAGCTGTTGAAGGCGGCACTACTATTTCTCAGCTTGCAGCAAACCTTTCAGCCACTGCTGAATTTAAAGCTATTTACCCAACATTCATGACTAATGAAGAGTATGCAGCGAAAGTTGTAGCGAACCTTCTTACTGAAGCAAGCACGGAAGCAAAAGCAGAAGCAACAACTGTGCTGACTGCCGCAATCAATGGTGGTCTGACTCGCGCAAATGCGATGGTTGAAGCAATTAAATTCGTAGGGGCGACTGAGTCCACTAACGCATCATTCGGCTCCTCCGCAGCTGCGTTTGACAACAAAGTGTCTGTAGCAATCTACTACTCTGTAGATAAAGCTTTGAGCGCATCTACACTTGCCGACCTTCAAGCTATTGTCAATGGCGTGACTAGCGATGCAGCTACTGTCACTAGTGCTAAAGCTACTGTAGACGGCACTGCGAATGTTGGTACAACATTTACACTGACTTCTACTATTGACTCTGTTACTGGCGGTGCTGGCAACGACACGTTCAACGGCACTCAAACTACTGCCGCTGCAGCGACATTTACTGCTCTTGACGCGATTGACGGTGGTCTTGGTAACGACACGTTGAAAGTTGTTCAAACTGCAGCTTTAGATACAACAGCTCTAGGTGGTATCACTGTTAAAAACGTTGAGAACGTAGAACTTACTAGTGGTGCGGCTGTGACTGCCAACACTACTGCATGGACTGGTGTTACTTCAGTTGTGGCTTCTGGTGCAACAGATGCGAACGTAACTGCTGCTGCTACTTCAGACGTAAGTGTTACTGCAGCAGCTTTGACTGGTGCAGCTGGCGCGGTAACAGTTAATGGTGGTAAAGATGTAACTGTTGTTGCTTCTGACACCTCTACAACTGGCGCTGCATCGGGCAACACTATATTGGTTGGAGGCTCAACTGCGCCTACTGGTGCTGTTAAAGTGACGTACACAGAGACTATTTCTGACGCTAAAGATGCAGGCGTTGCAGGTAGCAGCATTACTGTGACTGGCGGAACAACGGTAGAGGTTAACAGCAATGCAACTGCTGGTGCTGGTAGTAATGCGCTAGACGTATTAACACTGGGTGCTGTAGCTGTAAACGGTAAGTCGACAACTACTGCGGTCACTGTAAACCAGTCTGCGGCCACTGCGACTTGGAACGGTACAACTGCGAATAACATCTCAATTGTAAATGGCGGCGTTACTGTCACTGACACTAATGCGGCAACAGCGGCTGATACTATTGCAACAGTTAGCTTGTCTAACTTCGGCAACAGCACTATCAACTCTACGGTTCTAAGTACTCTGAATCTTACAGAGACTGGCTCTGGTGCATCTGGCACGGTTACATTGGACAAGACTGCTGCTGATACTTCTACTGCAGCCACTACTTTGGGCCTGAATACGTCCGGTTCTTTCGGTCTTATTTCTGGTACACAAGCAGACGCGTATAAGACTTTGAATGTTGCTGCTTCAGCTACAACTACATTGGCTGATATTGCAATGGACGCGCTCACGACTATCAATGTTAGCGGTGAAGGTAAAACAACGTTTACAGCGCTAACTGCTGCTCAAAACGCTAAGCTTGCTAGCATTGTTTCTTCTGGCGGTGGTTTGACTGTGGGCACTGAGCTTGCAACTGGTGTTGCATTTACTGGTGGTGCTGGTGTTGAAAGCGTAATGATTGGTGCAACTACTAAGACTGTAGATATGGGTGCAGGCGATGACGTTGTCACTGTGTCTACTACTACGATGGGTGCCGGTGGTACCGTTAAGGGTGGCGAAGGTTCTGACACTTTGGTTGCGAACACAAACAGTTCAGCATTCTCAGGCCTGCCTGCATTTGCTGGCTTTGAAGTATTGCGAGTTGCGGGTGCTGCCGCTCAAGGCGCGCACAATGCAGTAGGCTTTACGTCTCTTGAAGTTGGTGCCTTGGCTGGTAACGCATCGTTTACAAACGTTGCAGCTGGTGTTGGTCTAACAGTTCTGGCAGATATGGCGCAGGACCTTACTTTCACTCTAGCAGACGCTACTGGAACTGCTGATGCTGTTAATCTTACTCTTTCTAGTTCAGGTGCAATTGACCTTAGTGGTGACACTATCACTCTAGCTGGTGTTGAGACTGTAAACGTTACATCAACGGATACAAACACTACGGCTCACGTGAATACTATTGAGTTGGTTGCTTCAAGCGCTAAAACTTTGACGCTAACTGGTAACACAGGTGTAGTTGTTGTAAATGCTAATGCGTCTATAACATCTATGGATGCATCTGCTATTGCTCTAGGTAAAGTAACTGATACTGGCGTTACTTATACTTCTACAAACTCTACAGTTGCTGAAGCTGTAAGCATCAAAGGTAGTAACGGTGTAGATGTATTGTCTGGTAGTGCAACTGCTATTGATACTATCTTGGGTGGTGACGGTGCAGATACATTGATTTACACGGGTGCTGCGGACGTATTTACTGGCGGTGCTGGTAATGACACGTTTGATGTTAATGCAACTGGTACTTCAACGGCTTTCTTGACGATTAGCGATCTTACTGCTGGCGATAAGATTGACCTGGCTGCAGCTGCATTGACTGCTGTTATTGCAGACGCCACGCTAGGTGCTAAAACTACGTTTGGATCGGCAGCTACATTTGCTCAGGCTCTAGACGCAGCGGCGGCTGGTGCAGCAAACAATGTTGAGTGGTTCCAGTTTGAGAGCAACACGTACTTGGTTGTTGATGCTTCTGCTGGTGCAACGTTTGTATCTGGTACAGATTCGGTAATTAAAATCACTGGTTTGGTAGATCTAAGCAACTCTACTCTAGCCACTGAAGTTTTGACTATCGTTTAATCTAAGCAATAAAGCCTACTTGAATAGGTAGGTTTTACTTAGAACCGAAAGCCCCGCTTCTTGTCTAGAGTGCGGGGCTTTTTTTTGAGTTATTTGACACATTGAAGGAGCCAGCTATGACAATGATAACAATCGACAACAAAGAATATGATACCGAAGATTTTTCACAAGGAGCTCAAGAGCATTTCAAGTCACTGCAATTTGCTTCTAACGAGATAGCACGACTAGAGATGCAAGTGGCAGCAATGCAGACGGCTCGTAATGCTTACGTCCGTGCACTAAGGGATTTGCTAGAGAGCGAAGGGAGTGATGACAAACTACAAGAAATGCCTAGTTCAATCTCTTTTGAATAGGGGAAGTGCTCTGAGCAGTTAGCGAGTATTAAAAGGGATTTACAGTAAACGTGAGCGAGTAGAAGCAACTGTGGTAGTGTCGATATTACTGCATTCAAATAATTTTTAAAGCAATTAATAAAGGAAGCTCGGTTTCCTCAAAAGACTTCGCTTGTTCACGCAGCTCAGCTAAATTCTCTTCTTTTGTTTCAAGCGGCGCACCATTTATTACTAATCTCTGATTCAAGCTCTCCAAAATTTCATACCCAAACCGCACCCACTCTTCTTGCTTTTTCAGTCCGTTATTTATAGCGGCAATAAATTGTTGTTGGAATCGCGTAACGGGAATTCCTCCACCAGTAACGGGGCTTGCCAGTACGCAAAATTCATTCGAGTCGCGTGCTTTTTGGGTTAGATATTTGTTAAGTTTATCTGTTTGAGTCTTTGCTTTTCTGCTTGTTTGTTCGTCCTGCACTGGGGAGACGTAAGAAGCTCCAATTAGTACAAGAATTGCTTCTAGAACTTTACCTTTATCGATCTGAAGTTGATCAATTAGATTGCCAATTGTTTTTGGTTTATAGTCCGATAGCGCTCCTATAATTGGGTTATAAATCTGAGGGTTCATTTCTGATTGGCCAATTGCGCCCGTAATTTTCAAAGTTATTTTCTTCAGAGGTGTAACCAGCATCACTCGGGTTTTAGACAAAGACTCCATTTTTTCTAATGGCGATAAGGGGCGCAGACCTTTGACCCAATAATCTCTTCTAAATTGACTGTTAACCATAAAATCTTTAACCGTTTCCTTAAACATATTGTCTGAAATATTGCTTAAAAACAATAGTTGTTCAGGCGTTAGATTTAATGCATCTACCTGGTTAAGATAATGGGCTGAGCAAGCATATTGGAGCTTCGCTGGCTCTAACCATTTCGCTGTCGTGGCGAAGTACATTGGCTCCCATGTCTTATTTAAATATTCATGGGCTAGGTAAGACCGATTCTTACCTTTAAGAATATTAAATCGCTCATTTACTTGTGGGTTCGCTCGAGAATATTGTGGATCTGTGGTCAATAGGCTTTCGGTGAAACCAATTGCCTCATCAATGCGTTGAGCGTAGCCGCTGCCTTTGCTGCCCATAATTTCTGAATGTTTTGACAGTAGGTGTCGTATTGGCGCGAATGAAGCTAGGCCAGGCATCGTGTTGTAACTAACATAGAGGACTCCACCGACCTTCAGTTTCCGCTTTATAAAATCAACTATCAATGTTCGGTTAGCGTCTGAAACCCAACTCCATATGCCATGCAAGCATATATAGTCGAAATCTGGTAGGTCTTTGCGGTGGATAAATTCTTCAAAGGAATCATCAAAAAGGGAGGCGTTGGTGTCGGCTTCTCGCGCAATTTCTTGACCAAAGCTAGCTTGGGCGGGACTAAAGTCGTTGCCATACCATTTTGTATAAGATGCAGCGGCGTGTATGTTTGTACTTACCCCTTGACCAAAACCAAGTTCACAAGCGGTACCGCACTCAGGATATACAAGCCCATTGTTTAAAAATGCGAGTTTAATTCTGAGAGGATTAAGTTCAGTGTAGTATCCAAAAGTATAGGCAAAATCAGTAATATAGCCCGCATTCCATTCTCTCATTTTCTTTTCCGCATATCTTAGAAGTTAACGTCAGAATGTTACCAGTAGGCAAGTGTTAGGGCAATGTGACTCTAAAGTAAGCAAGTAACTTTAATGAAAGTTTGACATTGTGGTATCCACAAACTCCGAACCTGCTAATTTGTCGATAGGAGTGTATTCTTCTGCCCAGGGTTTGCGCGGCAGTACTACCTACTGGATGATGTTTTAATCGATAATTCATAAGGTTTCAGTCTCGCGTTGCTAACTATAATTATCACAATATGCAAACTATTTCTGAAGCACATTAGTCTAAAGAGTAAGATTTACCATTTAATTCACAAATAATTAGGAGCTAATTTATAATGCACTGCTTTAAGAACGTTCGAGCATTGCTAGTTTTTATAATAGCATTCGTCTGTGAAACAGCCTTATCACAAGATCTCACCTTATTTGAGGCGGTTGAGGGTCCGAATAATAAAAACATTAGCTCTCTACAAGCCAGCGAACAACGCGCCCTCCCCAACGCCCCAACCTTCACACTTCTCGGCACCAGCCGCATTGGGGGCAAACTGAAAGCAAGCCTCGTCGATAACAATGGTGAGGTGGTTCAAATCGAGTTAACAGACGCGGATTCAACACCGATCCCTGGTTACGTGGGCTATAGACTAGTGCGAGTCGGCTCGCGGGACGTTGCGATCAGCCTGCCTGCGAACACACCCTGTGTAGGTTTTGAGGAGAAAGGGGTTTCTTGCGGCACTGATGGCCTGGCCCAATTGTCTCTGACTACAGCCGCGCCGATTGTGCTTGCTCCCACCGCCGAGGAAGCCGAGCAGAACAACGATGAGATCGCCGCCGCCAATGCCGAAGAAGAGCCCGACAATCCCTTCGCCGCTGCATTGCGGGCGGCAGCGCAGAATGAAGCCAGCGCTCGTGGGCGTGGTGGGCGTGCGATAAGCGAGCGTTTTGAGGTGCGCAGAATTGCACCAGAGGACGTGCCGCCAGGTAAGCGCATCGTTCGTACCCCCTTTGGTGATAGACTCGTTGATTTATAATCTGCGGCACCGTGACTACAATTCAAACCTCTACTAGCCCAAGCCTGTCGATCTCAATCGTCATCTATCGTTCTGCGCTAGAGGTGTTGGGAGAAACGCTGTCTACCCTTCTGGCCTCGGTCGCGCATGCATTGCACAGCGCGGAGCTGTCCTGCGCAGATATCACCTTGGTGCATAATTCTGAGCCAAACCCGGCTATAAGCGCATTGATCGCCACTTTTGTGGCGCAAGCGGCCGAGAAAAATGTGCAAGTCACTCTACTAGAGGGGCATGGCAATATCGGCTACGGTCGTGGCCATAACTTAGCTTTGCTGCAGTCCACTAGCGACTATCACCTAATACTGAACCCCGATGTACAGCTTGTCGAAGACTCGCTATGCCAAGGTCTGCGATTCATGGCGGCACATGGGGAAATCGTCGCACTGAGCCCGGGTGTTTATGAAGAAGATGGAAGCAAACAATTTGTGTGTAAACGCTACCCATCGGTGCTCGATTTCGTGATTCGGGGTTTCGCGCCTACCTTTATCAAGCGCTGGTTTAGTAAGCGCCTTGCGCATTACGAGATGCAGGACTTGCCAGAGCAAGCGCCGAGCACCGACATCCCCATCATTAGCGGTTGTTTTATGCTGTTCCGTACCGAGGCGCTCTTGGCCGTCGAAGGCTTCGATGAGCGTTATTTCCTCTATTTTGAAGATTTCGACTTATCGCTGCGCGTGCATTGTCAAGGGGCGTTGGCGTATGTGCCCGCTATGAGGATCGTCCATCTGGGGGGCAACAGCGCTAAGAAAGGCTTGCGTCATATTGGCATGTTCGCGCGATCCGGCCTGCGTTTCTATAACACTCACGGTTGGCGCTTACTATGAGCTTAGAGTCTGGTTTTGCGAGTAAAACGGTGTTGGTCACCGGCGGCACAGGCTTTGTCGGGCGTGCGCTTTGGCAGCGGCTATTAGAAAAACAGACCCGAGTACATATCTTGGCGCGCTCGCAGCTCAGCGCAAGCCCCGATGTCGCGAGTAGCGTGTTTTTTCAAGGCGATATCAACGACAAAACAGTGCTTAGGGCAGCTTGCACCGGTGTGGACACGATCTTTCACCTCGCCGCTTATGCTCACGTGAATCAACACGATACTAGGGCGATGCGCGAAGTGAATGTCGAAGGTACGCGCAGCTTGCTTGCGGCTGCTAAGAGCGCTGGGGTTAGGCGCATAGTCTATTTCAGCAGCATCTTGGCTGATACTGAGCTATACCCGCAGCTCACCGAGTATGGCCGGGCCAAAAGAGATGCAGAGAGCCTGTTGTTGGCCGCGGCAAGTGCAGGTGAGATCGAGGTATGCTGTTTGCGCCCCGCCAATGTTTATGGGCTAGGCATGAAGGGCAATCTTTTGAGCGTGCTCAGGCTCATCCATAAAGGGCTGATGCCGCCCCTGCCTTTGCCGAGCGCTAGCTTGAGCCTAGTAGGCAGTGCAGACTTATGTGAAGCGGCATTGCTCGCGAGTGAATCGACTAAGGCCAATCAACAGATTTATGCCGTGACCGATGGCAAGACCTACACGATGAAGGGCATCGAGCTAACGGCTCGTCGCACCTTAGGGCGCGAAGCATTCAAGTGGCAATTGCCGAAAGAGGCTTTTTACGTCATTTTTGCTGGCTTGGAGTTGCTAGGCAAAGTACTACGCCTGCCGAACGCACCGGGCTTGCGATCCTATCGGGCACTGACGGTTGATACAGTGGTCGCAAGCGAGAAAATACAGCAGGAACTGGGCTATAATCCGGCCAGCTCTCTGAGCCATGAACTGCCCGAAATTTTACAACAGATTGCAGCGAGCGAGCGCTAACTGCTCGCTAAGCAGACAACACAATCCAAAAGGTCCAGCGTGAAAATCACTCCCACTTCTATAGCCGATGTCGTCATTCTCGAACCCACTTTACATGGGGACCACCGCGGTTTCTTCCTCGAAACGTGGCGAGAGTCGACCTTTGCCTCCATTGCTCCTGGCTTTAAGTTTGTGCAAGACAATCACAGTAAGTCGGGCAAGGGAATTCTGCGCGGGCTGCACTATCAATTACAGCAGCCACAGGGAAAACTGGTGCGGGTCATTGCCGGCGAGATCTATGACGTGGCAGTGGATATGCGCCGCAATTCGCCCAGTTTTGGGCAATGGGTTGGAGTGACTTTGTCAGCCGATAACCATCGCCAGTTATGGGTGCCGCCGGGCTTTGCCCATGGCTTTATCGTGACCAGTGACAGCGCAGAGATGGTTTACAAATGCACCGATTACTATGCGCCAGAGGATGAACACTCATTGCTGTGGAATGACCCAGCATTAGCCATCGATTGGCCTTTGGCAGGCCTGGGCTTGGCAGAGCCAGTGCTCTCAGTGAAAGATCGGGAAGGCAAAGTGTTTGCCGAAGCTGTGGTGTACGAGAACAGCTAGAACAGTTAAATAAGTGGAGTGAAGTCGCATGGGTAAACGTATTGTCATCACAGGGGCGAATGGTCAGCTTGGCCAGACCCTGATGCGCTCGACACTGTTTGAGCTTCACACTTTGTTGCCACTTGGGCGCGAAGATATGGATATCACGCAGCAGGCCGAGGTTTCGGCAAAGCTTGATGCGCTTAAGCCCGATGTCATTATTAATGCGGCAGCCTACACTGCCGTGGATGCAGCAGAGACTCACCCCGAAGAGGCTTATAACATTAATGAGCAAGGGGTGAAGCATCTGGCGCGTTGGTGTAAAGGCAAGCCTTGTCATTTGATACATGTGTCCACAGATTTTGTGTTTGCAGGAGAGAAGAACCGCCCCTACCGCGTCGATGACTCGACTAACCCCTTGAGTATTTATGGGCAAAGTAAGTTGGCCGGCGAAAAGATGCTAACGCAAATCTTGCCGAGCAAATCTACTATCGTGCGAACTGCCTGGCTTTATTCTCCCTACAATAATAATTTCGTGAAAACGATGCTGCGTTTGATGCGCGAGCGCGACGAGCTCAATGTGGTCGATGACCAAATTGGTACCCCTTGTTCGACAGCGGGGCTTGCTGCTTGTCTGCATGCAATCGTGACGGCTGAAAAGCCAGGTAAGCTATACCATTGGACCGATGCCGGTGTCGCAAGCTGGTACGATTTCGCTGTGGCGATTCAAGAGGAAGCCTTGAAAAATTCGCTGCTCGAGCATGCGATCCCTGTTAATCCGATCTCAACCGAAAAGTATAAAACCGCCGCAGTACGCCCACCCTACAGTGTGCTCGATAAATCCAAAGCCTTGTTAGACCTTGAGTGCCCACAGATTCATTGGCGCGAAGCACTTCGCGATACCTTACGCACACTCAGCGAAAAATAGAGATGATTGTGTTTAGATTGGCAGTTGAATAAATAAAAATGTGGGAGCTTGCCTGCAAGCGATTATTAAATAAATAAAAGAGAAGATGCTATGCGAACAGTCTTAATCACCGGCGCAGCTGGATTCATCGGAGCAAACTTCACGCATTATTGGTTAAAGAAGTACCCAGATGATAAAGTCATCGCATTAGATGTCTTAACTTATGCTGGCAATACTTGGAATTTAAAAGACGTCTGGAATGAGCCGGCGTTGACCTTCGTAAAAGGCGACATCTGCGATCAGGCGCTGATCGAAACGCTTTTAACGGAACATCAGGTCGACACCATTGTGCATTTCGCTGCCGAGAGCCATGTGGATCGTTCGATAACAGGGCCAGATGCCTTTATTAACACCAATATTATAGGCACGCACAGTTTATTGAAAGCGGCGAAGAAGTGTTGGTTAGATAAAGACGAGCCGCTTGCGCATCACTTCCATCATGTGTCTACTGATGAAGTGTATGGTACCTTAGAGCCAGAAGACCCAGCCTTTTCTGAGTTAACCCCTTACGCCCCTAACTCCCCCTATGCAGCCAGCAAGGCGGCATCGGATCATTTGGTGCGCTCCTATCATCACACCTATGGTTTGCGTGTTACCACTAGCAACTGCTCCAATAATTACGGGCCTTATCATTTCCCAGAAAAACTAATCCCCCTGTGCCTGCTCAATATTTTACATGGCAAACCACTGCCAATTTATGGCAATGGTTTGCAGATTCGTGATTGGCTTTATGTTGATGATCACGCACGCGGCATCGACCTTGTCATCAATAAAGGTGAGCCGGGCGAGACGTATAATGTAGGTGGCAATAATGAATGGACGAACATCGATGTGGTCAAATTACTATGTCAGTTGGTCGATGGCTTTTTCGCAACCGACGAAGAGCTACGCATTCGCTTTACCCAATGCCCGGCAGCCAAAGGCAGCGCCAGTACTAGCTTGATTACTTATGTGACGGACCGTCCAGGGCATGACACGCGTTATGCGATCAATGCCGAGAAGATCATGTCGCAGCTAGGTTATGAACCGAAGGCGGGTTTTGCCGATGGCCTGACGCGCACGGTGCAGTGGTATTTGGATAACCAGCAATGGTGGGAAAAGATTCAAGATGGCACATACAAAAACGGCTTCTAAGGAAGCCGTTTTACTTTAGGGAAGCATATAAAAATACTGTTCATCGCCGGTGCTATACACCATTTTAAAATCTTCAGTGCCGTCTGCGTTTAGGTCCCCTACTCCGAATAAGCCCGTTTTCAAAGTTGACCCGGCATAAGTCTTGGGGTCAACACGGCGCACGATAAAATCGGCATACATCTTCAGAGTCCTGCCATTAAAACTAAACGAGCTAATGCCGAAGGATTCGAAGCGCACATTCGTCACGCCATTGAGGGCTAGCAGAGCATTGATGTACTCCTGCCCGATTGCAGGCGCTGTGGTAAATAGTTGTTGGCGAACAACGCTGTCACTGGTGTACACCACTTGCATATATTCCTGCCCGGCTAAAGCAGGGTTTGGGTGCGGGTGCAAATACACCCCTTCTTTAGAGCCGCCGGGTGCCACACTTGACGTGATCGAAGGACGCAAATTGTAGCGGTCATAGAAAGAATTATTAATGATCAATTTGCCGTCGTCTTCTAAATCTAAGGGTGGTGGTCCTTGATTGATCTGCACTGTGAGATTGCCATAAGAGGTGATCACCATTTTGGGAATCGACAAAGCATTCAGGGCAAACTGCAGCACACTCGTATTGGCAAGTGCCGGTTCGAAATTGATCTGCAAGCCTTCGTCCGTAATCATTCTGCCGCTTTGATTTTGATTCAAAAAAACGGCACTGCTGGCACCAGAGCTCGCTTGTCCTGCTGTGTAAGGATAGAAGTGAAACGAGTTGTCGCCCACTGGAATAGTGACGATGCCCGTGGCTGCGGTTTGCGTGGCCTCTAGTGATGTGATCGTCAACTCGGGAATGCGATTGATCGTGGCGAGCAAGGTGTTGGCGCTGTTGAACGGCGATGCTTGCGTCATGCTCAACACGTCACCTTGTGTAATATTGTCCAAGGCTGGCGTAATCTTCGTGAGATTAGGAGTGAAATCCACATCATCGTTCACGATAGTGAGTGTGGCGGTGGCTTGCTCGCCTAGGGTCGCCAAGGTAGGGGCAGAAAGCGTTAGCGTTAGGCTTTTATCAACCTGGCCTACTGAGTTATCAATAATGCTTACGGTAAAGGTTTGAGTGAGCACACTCTCAGCAAAAGTCAGAGTGCCAGTGGCGGCCGTGTAAAAGCCAGGGGCGGTGGCCGTACCATTGCTAGTGGCATATTTAACAGTGACTTCGCCATTGCTGCCGCCGAGCCTTGTCACCGTTATCGTTGCGGTGCCTGCATTCTCCGCCACACTATAGGTGGCTGCCGAGAAGGCTAATTTACCTGCCTCGAAATCGAGAATGCTCAAGGTCGCGGCGGCATCTGTGCCTATGGTGTCCCCTACTGGTGTCGATAAAGACAAGGCAACGGTTTCTGTTCCCTCAACAATGGCGTCGTCGAGAATGGCGACCGTGACTGTTTTGTTGGCACTATCGCCCGCAGCCCAAGAAATCGTAGAGGATAATGCTGTGTAATCATTTCCTGCGGTGGCCGTGCCATTGGCGCTGCTAATGAGTACAGAGGCTGCCCCAGTAGCATCCCCTGTGCGTTTTAAGGTAATTGTGGCGGTTGCTGGCGAAGCGGCTTCTGAGACGCTGAAACTAGTTGCATTGAATTCGATAACCCCTGCATGGGCGCCGATGCTGGCGCTAAGTAGAAGGAAAAATGCGGTGCTACGGGTAATCATATTCATAAATTTGCCATACTTGAGTGTTCGAACAGGGCGTAATGATACAGTTACTTATCGGCCAAAACCTAAGATTCTTGAATATTGCAGGGCTAGAAAGCATAGCCGCTTTTGCCTGTTGGCTCACAAGAATTTGGCGAATCTGTGACATACTTGGCGCAGTGAAAATAGTTGATAAAAAAGGAGCAACCCTGCGATGCTGAGGTTTCCATCCCCCCTTGTTAAAGCGATATGCGTATTTGCCGTGTTGAGCTGTTGTTATGCCGGTTCGAGCAGCGCTAGCACAGTGCTCGAAATGAGCTTCTCACAGGTCGTTGAGCATGCGCAGTTGGTGTTTGAGGGGCGAGTACAAAGTGTCGAGCCACGCATATTGGGTGATGGCAGAATTTACACCTTCGTTACGTTCGAAGTCTTAGATGTGGTTAAAGGGGCATTGTCCGATGCGCAAATAGAGCTCAGCTTTCTCGGAGGGCAGATCGCAGGCAAGGGCATGTTCGTCACCGATATGAAGATTCCATTGGTCGGTGAGACGGGCCTGTATTTCGTTGAATCTATTAGCAAGGCCCAAGTCAATCCATTCGTCGGCTGGACGCAAGGGCATTATTTGATAGAAACCCTGGCAGACGGCAGTCGGGTGGTCACCACGGTGGCCAACGAGACGATCATCTCCTTGCAAGAGTCCACGGCGCAGACGCCAGTTACGAGCGCCATGAATAGCTTTAGCAAAGGCAAGGCAAAGGGTGTGCTCATTCAACAACAGAACCAATTGAGCGCTCTAAGCCAAGCCATGAGTGTTGACGCCTTCAAGGCGGCAATTCGCGATGTGGCGGAGAATACGCCATGAAAAAGCCTAAGATCATGAGGAGAAAAGCGCTCCTTATTGCTGCACTTGGGCTCTCCTGCGCCACGGCTTATGCCTATAACGTGTCAGGGACGAAGTGGCCTGGCGCGGCAACGCATTTGTATATAGGCATGCCGGGTACGGCCGCTAGTGGTGTGACTTGGAGCGAGGCACTGCATCGCTCGGCGCTAGATTGGACGGCGAATACGCCATTTACCTTCAATACCATCTCTAGCTATAAGGACCCTTGCGCGGGTTATAGCGCTAATAGTCAGTCCACTGGTTTTCCCGACGGCCAAGGGGATGGGCTCAATGGCGCAGACTTTACGACAACAGTGTGTGGCAATGACTATGGCACGAATGTGCTTGCTGTGACTTTAGTGTATACGGAGTCGAATCTTTTGGGTGCCTTCGATATCACCGAGGCCGATGTCGTCTTCAATGTTAATTCTCGCTTCGACATCTACGATGGCACGATTAGCCAGTCTAGAGGCACCGATTTTGAGCGGGTGGCGCTGCATGAATTGGGGCATGTCATCGGGATGAGCCATGAGCAGTCGGAGCCGTCGATTATGCGCGCCACCATTGGTAACTCGTTTACCTTGCAAGACGACGATATCGCCGGGGCAACGGCACTTTATACGGGTTTTAGAAACTGCCCGTACACGGATTTGAGTTTCGGGCGCCGTACCGGCAGCCTCTCGACGAGTGACTGCACGGTGCAAGAACTAATGGGCGGAGGTGATGACCCAAGCCTCGTCGATGTTTATCAGTTCACTCTCGCGCAGCCAACAACGGTCAATATCGATATGACCTCCCCAACGCTAGACTCGGTGCTAGTGTTAATGACGGGCAAGTCCGAGGTTATTGAGATTGATGACAACAGTGCGGGAGCCTGTAACTCCCGCATTAATCGGACTCTGCCAGCAGGGGATTATGCGCTGCTGGCCAACACCTTTGCCGGCGAGTCCGACTGTGGGGATACTTTCGGCCCTTATGAGATCACCATGTCTTACGCGAGTAACGCATTATTAGGTTTGCCCGGTGCTGCCAGTCTGCAGGGTGGCAGCTCAGGCGCGAGCTTCTCGGGCGCGGTGACTACCAACAATGGGCAAAGTTACAGCAATCTTGTGCGCTCAACGCAATCGGTCGATGTGGCTGGCCGGATCACCGTAGACCCTGTCCACCAGGGGCAGGCGGGTTTTATCGTGGTGGCTGCCCTGCTCGCTGACGGGGAGATCCTTCTACGTGACACGAAAGGGCAATTAATCAGCTATGATCCGCAATCGGCTAATATTCCTAAGTTTAAGACAAAGACTTTGGCGGCTGTAGAAAGCGTCGATGTGCTCACTGACACGGTGCCTGTTCAGCTAGGTATTTCCAGCATTGTGGTGGATTTTCTGATTGGTTATGGTGTCGATAGTAATCCGCATGAGCTGTATTTTCACAGTGCCCCAATTAACTTGACGGTAAGCCCTTAATGACAATGGGTGTGAATGCAAATTTACTCGGAGCCCTGAGTCACTGTATAATCGCGCGCATCTCATGAAAACTTGCATATGGCAATGTGTTGTCATTTTTGCGCCGTAAGCAAGCGAGAGTTTAATTTGATTATTTTAAGAGGATTTTAGCGTGGCAGTTTTCAACAGCAATATCGTTATTCGCGTCGCTCAAATGAGCGTGCTGGCACTGAGCATCGTGTTCATGGGCTCACTTGCGGCTCAGTCTCTCGACGAACAGATCGCAGAGCGAATCGCCCCAGTGGGTGAAGTCTGCTTGGCTGGCGAGTCTTGTGCTCGTGCTGGTTCTGCGCCTATGGCAGCTGCCGGTGCTGCGGCAAGCGGCGAGTTCAACGTTGAACAGACTTATCAGCAAAACTGCAACGTTTGTCACGCCTCAGGCATGGCCGGTGCACCAAAACTTGATGACGCTGCTGAGTGGGAGTCACGCTTGGCAGATAAAGGCATGGAAACATTGGTGGCAAACGCGATCAATGGCATCAATGCGATGCCTGCAAAAGGAATGTGCATGACCTGCAGTGACGAAAACATTGCAGAGCTAGTTGAGTACATATCGAGTCAAGGTCAGTAAGGCTGTTCATTACTGGTTAAGCTTAGTTTGGTTATTCTGAATTTGTAACGGTGAAATACCGGTAACAGTAATAGGAGCAAGAAGTCGTGAAATTGATCAACATTTTGAAGTCCCGTTTAGTACAACTAAGTGCAATTGCTACTCTAATCATCATGTCTGGTACTACATCAGCAGATACTCCTACATCAGGTGTAATGCAGTTGGCACAAAACTCAGACGGTTTTGAAGTAGAACGTGTTTATATGCAGAGCTGCTGGGCATGTCATAACAGCGGTGCGGCTGGTGCTCCTAAAGTAGGTGTTGCGGCCGATTGGGCGCCACGTATTGAGAAAGGCATGGACACATTGCTTGAAAATGCTATTAACGGTATCAATGCAATGCCAGCAAAAGGTTTGTGCTTCACTTGTACTGACGACGATCTCAATGATCTCATCCAGTACATGGTCGATAGCAGCAAGTAAGTGACTCAAAGTCGCTGAATAAAAGGGCTCTTAAGAGCCCTTTTTTTTGCCTAGTTAAAAAGGTTCTTCAAACCTGCAATAGCCGCCGCACCCTTCTCTTGTTTCTGCTCGGGAGTTGCATCAGAGCGCCCCTCCCATTCCAATAAGTCTTGTGGCAACTCATCGAGGAATCGGCTGGGTGTTGTCGAGATCGTTTCACCAAACTGTTTGCGTTTACGCGCGAGTGTGAACGTCAAACTTTGCTGCGCACGCGTGACGCCTACATAGGCTAATCGCCTCTCCTCTTCGATGTCATCATTCTCGATACTATTACGATGCGGCAATAGCTCCTCTTCCATGCCCATGATGAAGACATAAGGAAACTCTAGGCCCTTTGCCGCATGCAATGTCATGAGTTGGACCTGATTGTCGATATCCTCTTCTTCTTGCCTTTCCATCATGTCGCGCAAAATCAATTTGTTAATAGCGGCCTCGATGTCTTCATCCGCATCGTCTTCCTCTTTATTGGCAAGACTCTTCTGCAGGGATGATATAAGTATCTCCACGTTGCCTATCGCCCTCTCTGCTGCGTTGGGGGTTTTGGCATTCTGGTGAAGCCAGCCCTCGTAGTCCATATCGCTAAGCATCTCCCGGATGGCCGCGATGCTGTCGCCGCGCTGCGAGTTTTCGCGAATTCGCCCTAACCAGGAGGAAAATCGAGTTAAGCGCTCAATTTTCTTTTCTTCTAGAAACTGGCCGAGTCCAATCTCATTGCAGGCATTTAACAGGCTGGTCTCGCGATCGCTAGCATAGCCGCTCAAGCCTTCTAGAATACTAGGCCCGATTTTGCGGCGCGGTGTATTGACGGCGCGCAAAAATGCATTGTCGTCGTCGGGGTTAATTAACAGCCGCAAATAAGCCATCACATCTTTGATCTCGGGTTTTGAGAAGAAAGAGGTGCCGCCTGTAATCTGGTAAGGGATCTGATTGGCTTGTAGTTGAATCTCTAATGCCCGCGCCTGATGATTCCCCCGGTAAAGTACAGCGAAATCGCGGAAACGTAAGCCTTTGTTGATACATAGACTTAGGATCTCGAGAGCAATTCTTTCCACCTCGCCGTCTTGGTGAGGACACATAATGACGCGGATTTGATTACCAAGCCCTAACTCGCTCCATAGTTGTTTTTCATAGATGTGAGGGTTGTTGGCAATCAAGGTGTTAGCGGCACGCAGAATATTGTTATTAGAGCGATAGTTTTGCTCGAGCTTGATTAGCCGAAGTTTTGGATAGTCGTTTTCGAGCTGCACCATATTCTCTGGCCGTGCGCCGCGCCAAGAATAGATCGATTGGTCGTCGTCTCCTACCACGGTTAGTCCGCTTCGTGGCCCGACCAAAAGTTTAACGAGCAAATATTGACCAGTATTGGTGTCTTGGTACTCATCGACCAAGAGATAGTGAATGCGGTTTTGCCAGCGATCCAAAACGTCCTGCTGTTCTTGGAATAGCTGTACCGGTAAGCGAATCAGGTCATCAAAATCGACCGCATTGAACGCGAGAAGGTGGCGTTGATACTCGGTGTAAACGCGGGCGGCGAAAACAGTGTCTTCGTCATCGGCAATCAACTCGGCCTGTTTTGGTGTTAATAGCTGATTCTTCCAAGAAGATATCGTGTTTTGTGTGTTTTTGAGCTGTTCGTCACTAATTTCAGCTTCTTTGTGCAGTAAGCTCTTCAAAAGCCCTAGACTATCTTGGCTATCGAAGATAGAGAATCCAGACTTATAACCGAGTTTGGCGTGTTCTCGCCTGATTATGGTGAGACCAAGGTGGTGAAACGTCGAGATCGTTAGCCCTCGCGCACTGGCACCGCCACTAGTGTTGCGAATAAGTTGGCTCACCCGCTCTTTCATCTCACGTGCGGCTTTATTTGTAAAAGTGACGGCGGCGATTTTATGCGCAGGGTAGCCGCACTCATTAATGAGATAACTTATTTTTTGCGTAATAACGCTCGTTTTTCCGCTACCAGCCCCTGCGAGGACTAACAAAGGAGAGCTTATGTATTTGACCGCCTCTTGTTGGCGGTTATTGAGTTTTTTCACAGGGGACAGATTTTCGTGTTTACTGGCAATGGGTTGGGGTGTTCTCTATTATATACGAGCCTAGGCCATACACCTTGGATTGATTGGATTTAAGTGATTGTTTCTTGTGCCAAGTAAAAAGTGCAAGTAATTGGAGAAAATCACATAACGTGCCGATAACAGTATTTAATGGACTGTTAAAACGTGGAGCCACGCAGTGCAAATACTGCTGATCGCTGAACATGATGCCGAGTTTCGACTAATAGAGCGCTTGCTTAAAAGCGTCGAAGACTCCCCCTTCCTGCTGACCTGGTGTCAAGCGGACGTGTTGGCGTTGGCGGCAACCCAAGTTTCAGCCTACAAGACGATCATCTGGGGGCGCATCTCAGACCCAGAGGTTTCTAAAGCGCTACTGAGTGAGCTAAAGCGTCAGCAAATCGAAATCCCTGTCATCGCCATTAGTGATCAATATCCGCCAGGCTCTGATCGCGATGCCATCAAGCGGGGCGAATCAGATATTGTGCTGCGCTCGTCATTAACAAGCCAAACTTTAGAGCGCACGATTAACTTTGTCTGCTCTAAACGAGTCCCATTTCATAGCAATATCGACTCTCTCAACGCAGACCCATTGACGGGCCTAAGCAATCGTCAAGAATTCCGGAATAAGCTCGCACGCATTTTGGCCGATGCAACGTCACCAGAGTCTGTAGGACTTTTGCTAATAGACGTGGATCAATTCAAAAAAGTAAACGCTTCCTATGGTCAAGGTGCAGGTGACGCTCTTATTCAATTGATTGCGGCACGAATTCGAAATAGCTTGTCAGAAGGTCAGCATGCTGCCCGTATCGGTGGTAATGAGTTTGCGGTAGTTTTTCAGAACGGCTCCGAATCGGTTGCAGCACAATGCCGTAATTGTGTTGAGCGAATCATCCAAGCTATGGCCAAACCCTTTCCAGTTGCACAACATGCGATTCGCATGCATGTGAGTATCGGCATTGCGTTGAATAAAGAAGTGGAGGTCACGGTTGATGTTTTATTAGCCAACGCCGACATGGCAATGCGTATTGCGAAAAGTGAGAAAGGCAATAACTACCAGTTCTACACACAGAATATGACTCAGGCAGCGCAAAAAATTCTAAAGCTTGAGTCTGAGATTAGGCGTGGAATTCGTAACGAAGAGTTTGAATTGTTTTATCAGCCCCGTATCGATTTAGCCAGCAATCAAATCGTAGGCGCCGAGGGTCTGGTCCGTTGGAACCATCCGACCAGAGGTGTGCTTCCTCCGGCAGAGTTTATCTCAGTAGCGGAAGAAAGTGGCTTGATCGTCCCATTGGGATACTGGGTCATTCACCAAGCCTGTAAGGATCTCAATTTACTTTCTGAACTAGGACATCACCAGATTCAAATCGCGGTTAATGTGTCGTTTAGACAGTTTCAAGACAAAAATTTTGTGCAAACGGTTGCCAATATTCTCGGCAATCAAGGAATCACTGAAGGCCGCTTAGAATTTGAGTTGACCGAGACCACCATGATGATCGAAGGCCATGCCGTGGATCAAAGTTTGCGCAGGCTTAATGAGCTTGGCATTGACATCTCATTAGATGATTTTGGCACCGGCTATTCTTCTTTTGCGCATATTCAGCGTTTGCCTATTTCGGTGCTCAAGATCGATCGCTCTTTTGTGGGTAGCGTCACCTCCAATGAAGACGATGCCACTATCGTCAAAGCGATCATCAGCCTTGCTCATAGCTTGAACATGCAAGTTATTGCAGAGGGTGCTGAAACTGCAGAACAAGTAAACTTCCTCACCGAGAATAGTTGCGACCAAGTGCAGGGTTTCTTTTATAGCAAGCCAGTGAACTTCTCGTCGGTAAAAAACCTCCTCTCCCATTCAGAGCTGTTGGCATACAACAGCAGCGCTAGCATTACTCATTAGAAACTGCACACGCTCTCCAATTGGCGTAGATCGAGAATCTATACTAGATATTAATAGTATTTAAATTTCTCAGCCAAGGATTGGGCCGTGTCTCTCGCCATTGTTTATTCTCGTGCCAATGTCGGCGTGGATGCGCCTTTAGTGACTGTCGAGACCCATTTATCAAATGGTCTGCCGAGCTTTACGATTGTAGGCTTGCCAGAAACTGCGGTACGAGAAAGCCGTGAGCGTGTGCGATGTGCAATTATTAATGCACAGCTAGAGTTCCCTACTCGCCGTATTACCATCAACCTAGCGCCAGCCGATTTGCCTAAGAGTGGCGGACGATTCGATCTAGCGATTGCCATAAGCATCTTGGCTGCGTCGGGTCAGATTCCTGTGCAAGCACTTGCATCCGTGGAGTTGCTGGGAGAATTAGCGCTGACTGGTGAATTGCGGTCGGTATGCGGCGTTCTACCGGCCTTAATAAATGCACATGGCGCTGGTCGAACGCTATTGATTCCATTAAGCAATAGTGCCGAGGCACAGCTGCTTCCCAACGCGAATGCCTATGCCGGCTGGCACCTGCTAGATGTTTGTAAGCAATTGCAATCGGGCTCAGGGATGATCCTATGCGAGGCCGAAGTCACGCAATCCAGTGACACTGTACGGAAAGGCGAGTTTGACCTCATAAGAGGCCAGAGTGCGGCGAAGCGTGCTTTGACGGTGGCTGCTGCCGGTTCACACAATATTCTATTGATCGGCCCCCCTGGTACAGGCAAGACGATGCTCGCTAGAAGCTTGGAGTATCTGCTTCCGCAATTGAATGAAACCGCAGCGCTAGAGGCTGCTGCTATTCGCTCGATTTCAAAACAGCCGCTGGATCCTGAGAACTGGCGTCAAGCTCCCTTTCGAATGCCACACCACACGGCGACCAATGTCGCGCTCGTGGGCGGAGGTGCCCATGCGTTTCCGGGTGAGGTCAGTCTGGCGCATCAGGGGGTGTTATTTCTTGATGAGCTCACAGAGTTTAAGCGCAGCGTGCTCGAAAGTTTACGAGAGCCTTTGGAGTCTGGAGTCATCACCATAAGCCGTGCCAATTATCGTTTAGAATTACCAGCAAAGTTTCAACTGATTGCGGCGATGAATCCCTGCCCGTGTGGTTTCTACGGGGATCCGCAAGGCGCTTGCACTTGCACGCCTGAGCGAGTGCAGCGTTATCTAGACAAAGTCTCTGGCCCTTTGCTCGACAGGATTGACCTGATAATAGAGGTCCCGCGTATTCCGTTCGAGGAATTACGCACTCCTATTAAAGGGGTGGAGGACGCTAGTAGTGAAGAGTGGCGATTACAGCGCAAGATCATCGATTGCAGAGCTGTGCAGCTTGAGCGAGCCGGCATGCTCAATAAAGAGCTGAACAACAAAGCACTGCAAATCTATTGTGAGCTTGATGCTGGTGGCGAGGACTTACTAAAAGAAGCCGTAAAAAAATTATCCTTATCTGCTCGAGCAAGTCATCGAATTCTTAAATTAGCGCGGACGATTGCCGACCTAGAGTTGCGCCCGCAAATAGAAGTCGCTGATCTTGCTGAGGCAATCTCGTATCGTCGTTACCTGCAAACGCTTCACCCGCATGCTTAATGCGGGGCCTGTGGCAGATCTGGGCCTTGTTCGACTTTCGCCAGGCGTTCTTCAAGCAGTTTCACTTGTCCTTCTAATGCAATGATTTTCTCTTCGGCACGGGCGAGCGCCGCTAATTGGCTATCAAATTCTTCTCTGCTTAGCAGGTCTAACCGAGAGAATCCTTTCTGCAGTGCCGCAGACACAGACTTCTTCATGTCATCCCCGGCGGCCTCTGCCTGAGGAATGAGCTTGGAAATTTGCTGGCTTATTTCTTCAAAAATTCGCTTATCGATCATCGTAGTAGTCCATCGTTTATGTGGTCGTTGCTAGCCATTGTAGCTTACTGAGCGAAGCTGGGCGTAATTCCCGTTTGCCCGTATTGCACACAAATTAAGCAACATAAATGAACCATTTTGCAGCATCGCTAAAAAAACGACCCATAAGTGTGCAATAAGTGATTTTTGCGTTTGCCGTCATATTTGTGATGGGCCTGTTATTACCAATTTTTTGGTTTTTAACTCTATGTTTTTTAACTATTTTAAAAATTTTCTAGTTGATTTTTAAGAATGGGCACGTTCTATGCTTTAAGCCTATTGTCCAGTTTTTGAGCGTGCTAAACAAAAGTGCAGCCGTGTATCAAATGGAACATAAACCACAAGAAATAATATTTACTACAACGTCTAGGAGATTTACGAAATGAAAAAACTTACTAAGGCACTGCTTGCTACGAGTTTGTTAAGCGCTACTTTTGCGGTTCAAGCACAAGAAAACCCAATTAGTGCAAATGTTACGCTTGCTACCGATTACATCTATCGTGGTGTGTCGCAAACTAGTGGCGCCGCTGCAATACAAGGTGGTTTTGACTATGCTAGTGAGTCAGGTTTTTATGTGGGTACTTGGGCTTCAAACCTTTCATATGATGACTACATCGAAATCGATTACTACGGTGGTTTTTCTGGAAGTTTGACAGACGAAGTCGGCTATGACGTTGGTTTCATTTACTACGACTACCCAGGAATGAGCAGTGATGACTTTCTAGAATTCTATGGCGTTTTGAGTTACGGCGGTCTGTCTGCCTCGATTAACTACTCAGACGATTTCTATGCCGGTGTTGGTAATACTCTGTACTACACACTCGATTATGGCTTTGACCTAGGCAACGATTTTGCGGTTGGTTTGCACTACGGCTTGCAGACCTATGACCAAGACGTATGGGGCACAGAAGACAGCTACTCTGAATACAATATCTCATTGTCAAAATCATACAGTGGCCTAGATTTCTCATTGATGTTGACTGACACAGACCTAAGCGACGCGAACTGCGGTAGTTCATCGGCGTGTGACAGCACTGTTGTATTCGCTGTCGGCAAATCATTCTAAGCAGTAATTTACCTGTGCAAATGCGCTTGTAAGCTCTATCCGAGGGCCTATCGGCATTAGCTGATGGGCCCTTGGTTTTTAACGTAGGGAATATTCGTATGACGATGATTGGTGCACATATCGGTGCACAGCACCAAATTGGTGCAATTTCATCATCCGAAGGCGAAAACAACAGTCCTATTCCGCTTGTTCTGCAGCTATCTTGTTGTTTTGTATTAGGTTTGCGTTTTTGGCACGACCCGTGCATATAGCATAGTCAGGTGTATCTGCACTGAATCGGCGGAGCGGATATAAATTGGTAAGGAGCAATTGTATGAAGTTAGTAACGGCAATAATTAAGCCATTCAAATTGGACGATGCCCGTGAAGCGTTATCAGAAATTGGCGTGCAAGGGATCACCGTAACCGAAGTGAAAGGGTTTGGAAGACAGAAAGGGCACACTGAGTTATATCGCGGTGCAGAGTACGTAGTTGATTTTCTACCTAAGGTGAAAATTGAAGTCGCTATTGGGGACGATCTTCTCGATCAAACATTAGAGGCAATTACTAAAGCCGCTAACACTGGAAAGATCGGCGACGGAAAAATATTCGTTTCAGACTTGTCGCAAGTGATCCGTATACGTACGGGCGAGACAGGCGAAGAAGCAGTTTAGATTAAAAGATCAATAAGACTACAAACAACGACTACTTAAATTAGCCAGGCAGAAAGACTCTCGGACCTGGTTTGGAGGTAAAGGTGGAAGACCAAATTTTTCAACTGCAGTACGCGATGGACACATTCTATTTCCTAGTTTGTGGCGCGCTTGTGATGTGGATGGCGGCAGGTTTCTCGATGTTAGAGGCCGGTCTTGTTCGCTCAAAGAACACTACAGAAATTCTCACTAAGAACGTCGCGCTGTTCGCGATCTCTTGTATCATGTACCTGGTTTGCGGCTACGCAATCATGTACGGCGGTACTTTCTTCCTATCAGGAATTGAAGGTGGCGATTCATTAGTGGCTGACGCATTAGCCTCTAAAGCTGAAGAAGGTTTCGACGGCGGTTCAGTTTACTCCGGCGCTTCAGACTTCTTCTTCCAAGTTGTATTCGTAGCAACGGCGATGTCGATTGTTTCCGGTGCGGTAGCTGAGCGCATGAAGCTTTGGGCTTTCTTGTTGTTCGCAGTCGTCATGACAGGTGTAATCTACCCACTAGAGGGTTCATGGACTTGGGGCGGCAATGACGTCTTCGGCATGTTCAACCTTGGTGACCTTGGTTTCTCTGACTTCGCAGGTTCAGGCATCGTTCACATGGCCGGCGCCGCAGCGGCTCTAGCGGGTGTTCTCTTGCTAGGGGCACGTAAAGGTAAATATGCAGCTGATGGCAGCATCAAAGCGATCCCAGGTGCAAACCTACCAATGGCGACACTTGGCACATTCATCCTGTGGATGGGTTGGTTCGGTTTCAACGGCGGTTCTGTACTTAAGCTGGCAGACGTTGGTAGCGCCAATGCTGTTGCGATGGTGTTCTTGAACACTAACGCTGCTGCTGCCGGTGGCTTGGTTGCAGCCCTTTTAGTTGCACACGCACTATTCGGCAAGGCTGACCTCACTATGGCACTTAACGGCGCGCTAGCGGGTCTAGTAGCCATTACCGCTGAGCCTTCAACTCCTACTGCATTGCAAGCAACGATCTTCGGTGCGCTTGGTGGTGTATTGGTAGTATTCAGCATTGTCTTCTTAGACAAGATCAAGATCGATGACCCAGTGGGTGCGATCTCTGTACACGGTAGCTGTGGTCTTCTAGGCCTACTGTTAGTGCCGATCACGAATGATGCTTCTTCATTCTCTGGCCAAATCATTGGTGCACTAACAATCTTCATCTGGGTATTCGTTGCTAGCTTTATCGTTTGGACAGTGATCAAAATGGTAATGGGTATTCGAGTCAGTGAGGAAGAAGAGTCGCAAGGTGTGGATGTATCTGAGTGTGGCCTTGAGGCTTACCCAGAATTCACAAAATAATCCCGTAGGAAGGTTTTACTCTTAATAACGTAAACTTTAACGTAAGCGCCCTTCGGGGCGCTTTTTTTTGCGTGTGGTTTTAGAAATCGCCCCATAAATACTGGGCTAAACTAATCGCGACGACGGGTGCGGTTTCGGTGCGCAGGACGCGAGCACCTAAGCGACTTGAAGCGAAATTCGAACTATTCGCAGCGCTAATCTCTGCTTCGGATAATCCCCCTTCTGGCCCAATCAAAAAGGTCACAGCGCTTGGCTGCCTATCGGCAGCGAAAGCTTTTTCTCCGCGATGATCGAGGACATAACAGTCGCCCTGGTGTTCTTGCGGTAGCCATTGTTCTAGACTCTGCGGGGGGACGATTATAGGGATAGCGCAGCGGCCCGATTGTTCACAGGCGCTAATGGCAACCCGTTCCCAATGTGTCATGCGATTGTCTAGGCGCTCTGCCTTGATTTTGACTTCGCAGCGCTCTGTGAATAAGGGAATTATCGAATTAACGCCTAGCTCGGTGGCTTTCTGTATGACGTAATCCATTCGTTCGCCACGGGAGATCCCTATTGCGAGATGGACACAAAGCGCAGATTCAGAGTTGTTGCTCACTGCTTGCTCGATCAAAGCGGTGACGGCCCTTTTCTCTACCGCTTGCAGCGTGACTAAAAACTCGCCGTCACGTTCATTGAACAAGGATACTTGGTCATTGTTGCGCAGGCGCAATACTTTGCTTATGTAGTGCGCAACACCGTCTTCTAATTGAATTTCAGTGTCAGCAATCAGTGCTTGCTTGGTGTAAATGCGAGACAGGCGCATGCTTATTTATCGCTTAGTCGAAGGTTGTTCCAAATAGCACTAACAGGGCCTTCTTGGTTCATTGTGTAGAAATGCAGACCAGGGGCGCCACCTTCTAACAATTTCTCACATAGTTGCGTGACAACCTCAATGCCAAACGCTTTGATGCTAGCGGTATCATCGCCGTAGCTTTGTAAGCGTTGACGCATCCAGCGTGGAATCTCCGCGCCGCAATTGGTGCTGAAGCGTGCAAGATTGGTGTAGTTAGTAATTGGCATAATGCCAGGGACGATAGGAATATCGATGCCAGCTGCACGGGCACTTTCTACGTAGTAGAAATACGCTTCTGGATTATAAAAATACTGGGTGATCGCACTATTGGCGCCGGCGTCTACTTTCTTCTTGAAAAAATGCAGGTCGCTATCGAAGCTATCGGACTTTGGGTGAATCTCAGGGTAACAGGCCACATCGATATGAAAATGATCACCAGTATGACGCCTTACTAATTCGATGAGCTCATTGGCATAGTAAAAACTATTTGCGCCACCGGTGCCTGAAGGAATGTCTCCACGAAGAGCGACGAGGCGATTGATGCCGAGCTCTTTATAGCCGTTGATGAGTGAAAGAATCTCTTGCTCAGTAGAACCGCCGAATGACAGATGTGGCGCCGCATTTGAGCCCGCATCATGAATGTTGAGTACCGCTTGGCGAGTACCGTCTCTTGTAGAGCCGCCGGCACCATAAGTAACAGAGAAGAAGTCAGGGTTTAGAAGTGCTAGTTGCTTGTGCACTAGCGCCAGCTTCTGTTCACCGACTTCAGTTTTTGGCGGAAAAAATTCAAAGCTGAAGCGCGTGTTTGCAGCGCCGCTTTTTGCTGTCGTACTCATTGAGTTGTTCTCTTGCGTAAATGTTTTTAGGTAATGCGTGCAGGAACGCCCCGCTGTTCAAACCGAGGCGTTCGTGCAAGTCCAGCTAGTAACTTAGTACTTGTAGCTGTCTGGCTTAAATGGGCCTTCTGGCGCTACGTGAATATACTTGGCTTGTTGCGCAGTTAGTTTAGTTAGAACGCCGCCAAAACCACCGACCATCAATGCGGCTACTTGCTCGTCCAAATGCTTAGGCAATACTTCGACTGTAATATTGTCTTTCTTGAAATCAGGAGACAATGAAGCAAAGCCTTTCTCATATAGGTAAATCTGAGCAATGACTTGGTTAGCAAAAGAGCCGTCCATGATGCGTGAAGGATGGCCCGTTGCATTACCAAGGTTGATCAAGCGGCCTTCGGAAAGCAGAATCAAATAGTTGCCACTCTCTGAGTCTTTGTCGCCACGGTAGATCTTATGCACTTGTGGTTTAACTTCTTCCCAAGTCCAGTTCTTGCGCATGAATGCCGTGTCGATCTCGTTATCGAAATGACCGATATTACAAATAATCGCGCCTGCTTTTACTGTTTGCAGCATGTTCTTGTCGCAGACATCGATATTGCCAGTAGTCGTTACGATCAAATCCATTTTGCCTAGAAGCGCAGTATCAATATCTTCGATGCGACCTGTGTTGTTGCCAGCCTTATAAGGAGACACCACTTCGAAACCGTCCATACAAGCTTGCATCGCACAGATTGGATCGATCTCTGAGATCTTCACAATCATGCCTTCTTGACGCAGGCTTTGTGCAGACCCTTTGCCTACATCACCATAACCAACAACAAGCGCGTGCTTGCCAGATAGCAGCATATCAGTGCCGCGTTTGATGCCATCGTTAAGGCTGTGGCGACAACCGTATTTGTTGTCGTTCTTCGATTTAGTGACAGAGTCGTTCACATTGATTGCAGGGACTTTTAGTGAACCTTCTTCCATCATCTCGATCAAGCGATGCACGCCAGTGGTCGTCTCTTCAGTAATGCCGTGAATATTGTCGAGCAACTGTGGGTACTTGTCGTGCACCATACCAGTAAGGTCGCCACCGTCATCAAGAATCATATTGGCGTCCCAAGGCTGACCATCCTTGAGGATTGTCTGTTCAATACACCACTCGCCTTCTTCTTCGGTCTGCCCTTTCCAAGCATAAACCGCGATCCCTTTAGAGGCGATGTACGCGGCGGCGTGATCCTGTGTCGAAAAAATATTGCATGAAGACCAGCGAACTTCTGCGCCGAGCTCTACTAGTGTTTCGATCAGCACGGCCGTCTGCACAGTCATGTGTATACAGCCAAGAATCTTAGCGTTCGCCAAAGGCTTCTCGGCGCTATAGCGTGCGCGAAGAGACATAAGCGCTGGCATTTCCGCTTCAGCTAATACCACTTCTTTTCTTCCGTATTCGGCAAGAGAAATGTCTGCAACTTTGTAATCTGTAGTACTCATTTATAAAATCCTGTTCTCATCTATTGAATGTAAGTGTGTGCTTAAAGGCCCGCCGCGTCGCGCAGCGCTGCAGCTCTATCTGTTTTCTCCCAGGTGAAGTTAGGTTCTTCGCGGCCAAAATGTCCGTAAGCGGCAGTTGGCAAATAGATTGGGCGTAAAAGGTCGAGCATGCTGATCAGGCCTTTCGGGCGCAGTTCGAAGTTTTCGCGAATGATTTCTACAATCCGGTCTTCGGAGATCTTGCCAGTGCCAAAAGTATCAACGCTGATCGATGTTGGCTCGGCTACCCCGATGGCATAGGAGAGTTGAATCTCGCAGCGATCGGCAATGCCGGCAGCTACAATATTCTTGGCAACATAACGCGCAACATACGCCGCTGAGCGATCAACCTTCGATGGATCTTTGCCAGAGAATGCGCCGCCACCATGACGCGCCATGCCGCCATAAGTGTCAACAATGATTTTTCTACCTGTCAGTCCGCAGTCACCGTGCGGCCCGCCAATAACGAATCGTCCCGTTGGGTTGATAAAGTATTTTGTGTCTTTATTGAGCCACTGTTCTGGCAATACCTTCTTGATGATCTCTTCCATCACTGCTTCTTTTAAGTCAGCCTGACTGATGTCTTCTCTATGCTGAGTCGATAGAACTACAGCATCGATGGCGACAGGCTTACCGTTGTCATAGCGGAATGTGATCTGGCTTTTAGCATCTGGGCGCAACCAAGGCAGAGAGCCGTTCTTGCGTACTTCGGCTTGGCGTTGCACAAGGCGGTGTGAGTAAGTGACAGGTGCAGGCATCAATACGTCAGTCTCATTCGTAGCATAACCAAACATTAAGCCTTGGTCGCCAGCGCCCTGTTCGTGCTCAGGGGAGTCATCCACCCCTTGCGAGATGTCCGGCGATTGCTTGCCTAAAGCATTGAGCACGGCACAAGAATTACCATCGAAGCCTTTGTCGGAATGATCGTAACCAATATCGCACACCACTTTTCGACTGATCTCTTCGATATCGACATAGGCTTCAGTTGTGACTTCGCCAGCTACGAGCACCATGCCAGTCTTAATGAGAGTTTCGCAGGCAACGCGTGCTTTTGGGTCTGCTGTGAGAATGGCATCAAGTACCGCATCAGAGATCTGATCGGCCATTTTGTCTGGATGGCCCTCGGAAACGGATTCTGAAGTAAAAAGTGATGTAGCCATAGTATGTCCTTTTCATTCGTTGAGTTATTAATATCAGTTTGTTCTAAAACGGGTCTTGCTAAATTTTGCTAAACACGCACATTTGAATCTGGAAGCCGTTGCGCAATCCTAAGAAAACCGTTTGCGCCGCTTGCAGGCCGGCACGCTCTGCCCATTCGTTCATTTCATCCCTATCAAAGCCCAGCCAAATATCACCGCAGGACTCTTTCACCCAGTCTTGATCGTGACGGCATAATTCCACTATTAACAATAGGCCATTGTCATTGAGTAGGCTGTGGGCATGTTGAAATGCTTCATGCGGCGATGGCAAATGGTGCAGAACCATGTCGAATAGCATGAGATCGCAATGCTCTTGTAACTCTAAAGCTTTGTTTGTGTCGCCGTGAATGAAGTCGACATTGCTGAGCCCTTCACCGGCAATGGTTTGTTTGGCAAGGTTGAGCATCTCAAGCGCATTGTCTAGTGCAACGACTTTGTCGAAGCGTTGCGCGAGCTCTGCAAGCAACTCGCCTTGGCCGGGGCCCACTTCCATAACACTATGCTGTGCGTTGAGGTCTAGGCTGTGTAATAGGTCAAGTAGGCTGCTCATGTACTGGCTGTGCTCTGCTACTAGGCCCTGTTTTTCGCGAAACTTGTCAGCGTGGCGAGTGAAGAATTGCAGAGACTGCTCCGAGCGTTCTTGCTGGATGACATTGAGACGCCTAATAAGCGCTGGGTTTAAAGCCACCTTATCGATAGCTTCGAATGCGCTCTTCTTAAAGCCGTGGTGCGGGTCATCGGCGGTGAGCAAGGGGCGACGGTAAAAAATGCTATTGCCCTCACGGCGCGTGCTGGCCAGACCGGCCGTCGCAAGGATTTTGAGATGGTGGCTCAGGGCCGACTGGCGTATGTCGAGGATTTGTGAGATCTCGAGCACCCCGAATGAGCTTACGCGCAGTAATCGCAAGATTTCTAGACGCAAAGCATCGGCCAAGGCTTTGCAGAGGGTCGTTAGCTCCTCTGCTGGGTCTGGTGTTGGGTTGTTGCTTTCGCAAAGCGCGTTAACTGCCAATGGGCTGCCTTTACAATTGTTGACTGTGACGCAGGACTATATCAGCAAAATATATCTATATCAAAATAATTTGATATAGGCTCTAGAGGCCTTGTATTCTAAGCCTTTGCTAATCCTATAACCCACTTTTGGGTATGCATAAGCCCTAAAATAACCCAAGGCTTGAGTAGCATATTCAGCTTAGGTGCGGGAAAATAGCGGGCCTTGCAAATATCACAGCCCAAGACAGGAGCTAACTCAGTATGTCCAGCAGTGTCCCCTCGCGCAGAGATTGTGCTAATGCTATTCGAGCCCTCAGTATGGACGCGGTCCAGAAAGCTAATTCTGGTCACCCCGGTGCGCCCATGGGAATGGCAGATATTGCGCAAGTGCTTTGGAGCGACTTTTTGAGCCACAGCCCCGTGAACCCGAACTGGATCAACCGTGATCGCTTCGTCATGTCCAATGGCCATGGTTCAATGCTGGTATATTCACTCCTGCATTTAAGCGGTTACGACGTCTCAATTGATGACATCAAGAATTTCCGTCAACTGCATTCTAAGACGCCTGGCCACCCTGAGTATGGTTACACTCCAGGGGTTGAGACCACGACAGGTCCGCTAGGGCAAGGTCTAGCAAATGGCGTAGGCATGGCCATCGCGGAGAAAACCTTGGCAGCTCAGTTCAATCGCCCTGGTTTAGATGTCATCGACCACAACACCTATGTGTTTGCGGGCGACGGTTGTTTGATGGAAGGGATCTCCCATGAGGTGTGTTCCTTAGCGGGGACTTTAGGCCTGTCTAAATTGATCGTGTTTTACGATGACAACGGCATTTCAATCGATGGAGATATTGAAGGCTGGTTTACTGACGATACCACTAAGCGTTTCGACTCCTACGGCTGGCAAGTATTAGCAGTCGATGGGCATGACCCAGAGCAAATCGCCAATGCGATAAAAGCGGCGCAAGCAGATACCCAGCGTCCAACGATCATCCGTTGCAAAACTATTATCGGTTTCGGCTCTCCTGCTAAACAAGGCACGTCTGGCATTCACGGTGCTCCGTTAGGGGATGCGGAGATCGTTGCTACTCGCGAAGCGCTCGGTTGGGCGCATGCGCCTTTCGAAGTGCCAGAGACAATCAAAAGCGCCTGGGATGCTCGCGAGAAAGGCTTTGCAGCTGAGTCCGCTTGGAAGGAACAAATGGTGCGCTATGAAGAAGAGCACCCAGTGCTAGCGATGGAATTGATTCGCCGTCTAAAAGGGCAGCTACCAAGTCATTTCGCTGCCAAGGCTGATGAGTATATTCAAGCCTGCCAAGAGAAAGCGGAAAAAGTTGCTAGCCGTAAAGCCTCGCAGAACTGTCTCGGTGAGTTCGGGCAATTGCTTCCTGAAATGATCGGTGGGTCCGCTGACCTTGCTGGGTCCAACTTGACGGTTTGGTCGGGCACGCGCCCTATCACTGACACTGCCGATGGCAATTACATTAATTACGGTGTGCGCGAGTTCGGCATGAGCGCCATCATGAACGGCATTGCACTGCACGGTGGTTTCATCCCTTACGGTGGCACTTTCTTGATTTTCATGGAGTACGCACGCAACGCGGTGCGCATGTCAGCATTGATGAAGCAACACTGTGTGTTCGTTTATACCCATGACTCTATCGGTCAAGGGGAAGACGGCCCAACGCACCAACCCATCGAGCAATTGGCAAACTTGCGTGTAACCCCGAACATGTCTGTGTGGCGTCCTTGCGATGCGGTTGAGACAGCCGTTTCGTGGAAGGCGGCGTTAGAGCGCACTTCTGGCCCCACATCATTAGTATTCTCGCGCCAAGGTCTTGCTCACCAAGAGCGCACGGCAGAGCAAGTCGCGGCCATTGCGCGCGGCGCATACGTGCTTGAAGATTGCGATGGAGCGCCCGAAGCAATCGTAATTGCCACGGGTTCAGAAATGGAAATTAGCCGAGACGCCGTAAAGCAATTGCAAAGCAACGGTGTTCGTGTGCGACTCGTCTCAATGCCTTCCACCGATGTGTTTGAAGCGCAAGATGATGCATATAAAGAAAGCGTCTTGCCAGCAGGTGTTAGAGCGCGTGTTGCGGTTGAAGCTGCCGCTGCAGACTATTGGTATAAATATGTTGGTCTAGATGGTCGCGTCATTGGCATGACGACATTTGGTGAGTCTGCTCCTGGCGGCGCGTTGATGAAAGAGTTTGGCTTCACCGCTGAAAACGTCATCGCTGCTGTCAACGAGCTGTGCAACAAGTGAAACTACTCGGTCAGGCGTCACCTGCACACGTGAGAGGAATATGGCTTATCGTATTGCCATAAATGGTTATGGAAGAATAGGGCGTTGTGTACTGCGCGCCCTACATGAATCAGTTTCACATAAAGACTTAAGCATCGTTGCGATCAATGATCTTACCGATACGCACTCTTTGGCCTACCTGACCCGTTATGACAGCACACACGGGCGGTTTCCGGGTGAGATAGGCGCAGGCGAACGCTCGCTGATAGTAGATGGCCATGAGATCGCCGTGTACTCTGAGGAGCGTATAGAGAACCTGCCTTGGCAGTCGCTGGCCATCGATTTGGTGTTGGAGTGTACTGGGACATTTTCGGATCGCCCTACTGCTGCGCTGCATTTGCGCAGCGGTGCAAAGCGTGTACTATTTTCTCAACCTGCACAAAGTGATGTCGATGCCACTGTCATCTATGGAGTGAATCACGGC
This sequence comes from uncultured Pseudomonadales bacterium, assembly GCA_947259995.1. Taxonomy (GTDB): domain Bacteria; phylum Pseudomonadota; class Gammaproteobacteria; order Pseudomonadales; family Pseudohongiellaceae; genus UBA5078. Next base: position 1,230,016 of record CAMYOK010000002.1, read on the forward strand.
AGCCTGAAAGCTGAGCATCAAATAATTTCAAACGCCTCTTGCACCACCAATTGTATCGTCCCGGTGATAAAGTGTTTGGACGACAGTTTTGGCATTGACAGTGGTGTCATTACTACGATTCATTCTGCCATGAATGATCAGCCGGTAATCGATGCATTTCATCATCATGATTTGCGTAAGACGCGCAGCGCTGTGCAATCTATTATTCCAGTGAATACTGAAATCGATAAAGGCATTGGTCGCATACTACCGCATTTAGACGGGCGTTTTTCAGCGCAGGCGATGCGGGTACCCACCGTCAATGTGTCGGCAATCGACTTAACCGTGGTGGTCAATGCCGATATCACGGTCGATGCCGTGAATGCGGCAATTAGAGAAGGCGCGAAGCACTCGCTGCCGTTAGTCTTGGCCTGTACCGACGAACCCTTGGCATCATGCGATTTTAATCATGACCCAAGGTCGGCCATCGTCGATTTGAGTCAAACCCGAGTCAGCGGCAAGCGCTTAGTAAAAGTATTGGCTTGGTTTGATAACGAATGGGCATTTGCCAATCGAATGCTCGACGTCGCACAGCTAATTCAACAACTAGATAACGAGGTATAGTCCGAGTAATGGCAATTTTGAGAATGCAGGACTTAAATCTGCGCAGCAAACGCGTTCTAATTCGTGAAGATCTGAATGTCCCAATCAAAGATGGTGAGATCGTCAACGACACGCGTATTCGTGCTGCGATACCAAGTATCGAGATGGCGTTGCAAGCCGGTGCCAAAGTTATAGTGATGTCACATCTAGGTCGCCCCACTGAGGGAATGCCAATTAGTGAGCAAGCAGAGTCATCATTAGCGCCTGTTGCGAAACATCTCGCCAGCCTATTGGGTGTGGATGTGCATTTATCGACAGACTATTACGATAATCCCGCGCAAGTGAAGCCTGGCGAGGGTGAGATAGTCTTGCTTGAAAACGTGCGCGTGAATGCCGGCGAAAAGAGTAATGATGACGAATTAGCGAAACGCTATGCTGCTATGTGTGATGTGTTTGTAATGGACGCATTCGGCACCGCGCACCGAGCGCAAGCTTCAACGCATGGTGTGGCAAAGTTTGCGGCACAATGCTGTGCAGGTCCGTTGCTCGCAAAAGAGTTGGATGCATTAGAGTTGGCATTGAAAAAGCCTGAGCGCCCCATGTTGGCAATTGTCGGAGGTGCTAAAGTCTCAAGTAAATTGCAGGTGTTGGAAAGCCTGGCGGGAATTGTTGATCAGTTAATTGTTGGCGGGGGTATAGCCAATACTTTCTTGCTAGCGGCAGGGCACAATGTTGGGCAGTCATTAGTCGAGCGCGATTTGCTCGCTACCGCCAAGGCCTTGATGAGCAAAACCAATATCCCGATGCCTGTCGATGTCCGCGTGGCAAAATCATTCTCGGCCGATGCGCCTGCTACCGTGAAGCTAGTTGGCGATGTTAGTGATGACGATATGATTCTCGATATCGGCCCACAAACTGAGGTGATGTTCACAGATATTATCGCTGGCATGAAAACGATAATCTGGAATGGCCCAGTGGGTGTATTCGAGTTCGAACAATTTGCCCCAGGAACGAAGGCTGTGGCTAAAGCGATTGCTAATAACAAAGGCTTCTCTATTGCTGGCGGTGGTGAAACCATTTCGGCAATCGATAAATTCGAAGTCACAAAAGACATCTCCTATATATCCACCGGCGGTGGTGCGTTCTTGGAGTTTGTTCAGGGAGAGACATTGCCCGCAGTACAAATACTGGCTGATATGGGCAGCAAAACTTAATTTTTTTTCAAAATAAGATTAACTATTCATAGAATCAATCTACGAGGTAGCAAATGGCATTAATTAGTTTACGTCAGCTTCTGGACCATGCCGCGGAGCACGCTTATGGTGTTCCAGCATTCAACGTTAATAACTTAGAGCAAGTGCGTGCCATCATGGAAGCTGCAGATGAGGTGAATAGCCCAGTCATCTTGCAAGCCTCCGCAGGTGCCAGAAAATATGCAGGCTCCAATTTCTTGAAACATTTGATTCAAGCGGCAATCGAAGAGTTTCCGCACATACCAATCGTTATGCATCAGGATCATGGCATGTCTCCGGCAATCTGCCAGCGGTCTATTCAGCTAGGATTCTCATCAGTAATGATGGATGGTTCATTGGGTGAAGATGGTAAGACGCCAATGGATTACGACTACAACGTGGGGGTGACTAAATTGACCGTCGACATGGCCCATGCCTGTGGCGTGTCTGTGGAAGGCGAGATTGGTTGTCTAGGCTCACTCGAGACAGGCATGGCTGGCGAAGAAGATGGCGTTGGCGCCGAAGGCGTGTTGTCGATGGCGCAAATGCTGACTGACGTAGAAGAAGCCGCAAGTTTCGTGCAAGATACGGGTGTGGATGCGCTTGCGATTGCAGTGGGCACTAGCCACGGTGCGTATAAATTCAGCCGTCCTCCCACTGGCGATATTCTCGCGATCGAGCGAATCAAAGAGATTCACCGTCGCATCCCAAACACGCATTTGGTGATGCATGGCTCCTCTTCAGTGCCGCAAGAATGGTTGGCTGTGATCAATCAATTCGGCGGTGAGATTCCGGAGACTTATGGTGTGCCGGTCGAAGAGATTCAGGAAGGTATTCGTCACGGTGTGCGCAAGGTAAACATCGACACTGACTTGCGTCTAGCATCGACTGGTGCGGTACGTAAATTCCTCGCAGAGAACAAATCTGAGTTTGATCCGCGTAAGTTCTTGATCCCAACGATCAAGGCGATGAAGTCGGTTGTTCGACAGCGTTTGGAAGCATTTGGAACAGCGGGCCAGATCTCCACTATCGGTAAAGTCTATTCTTTGGAAGAAATGTCCGAACGGTACTGAAGATAGTTTGCTCTTAGGCGAAACTATGTTTAACGCAGATGATGCAAAGCAGTTAAGAGAAAACTTGCCGGCCTTAGACTTTCGTAAGGTCGCTGAAAGCAAGCCCGTGCTATCACGGTATTTGCGGCATTATGGTCTTAACGCGGAGGCATTGAGCGATACGAAAGCTCATAGCATTCACCATGCTATGGGCTTTTTTTCGAGCGCAAATTTTTCCATCGCCTGTCAGTATTTTTGCCCGGATGCGCCGCAAGGTACGGTGTTTATAGTGCACGGTTATTACGACCATGTGGGGTTGTTTGCGCATATCATCAAATACTGCCTAGGCCGAAACCTTGCCGTGGTGGCGTTTGATTTGCCGGGGCACGGCTTATCAAGCGGCGAGCCCGCGAGTATCGACTCTTTCTCATTGTATACGCAGGTGTTTAAAGACTGTGTGGCGCAGGCGCAAGAGGCGCAGTTGCCCGCGCCATTTCATGTGGTCGCGCAAAGCACGGGCGGTGCGATCGTGATGGATTATTGTTTAGGCCATTGTGAGCAAAGCCAGAAACAATTTGCACACATCGTGCTGTTGGCACCGCTAGTGCGGCCACATGCATGGGCCCGCGGCTCCTTCATGCATGCAATTGCCAAACTCTTTGTGCAGAGCATAGGGCGCAGCTTTGTGCCCAATAGTCATGACGTCGAGTTTCTACGGTTTTTGCGTGAGGGAGACCCACTGCAGTGTCATCGCTTAGTGAGCGCATGGGTGGGCGCGCTGAAGCAGTGGTTGAGGGCATTTGAGGGCTACGAAAGTTGCGGGAGGGCACTGACAATCATCCAGGGTGGCGAAGATACCACTGTGGATTGGCGTTATAACCTAGTGAAGATTAAATCGAAGTTCCCTGAGTCAAGAGTCCATATGTTGCCAGAGGCGCGACACCACCTAGCCAATGAAAGTGTAGAGCTTAGAGCGCAGCTAATGAGTATTCTCGATAGTACGCTCTAATGGCTCTTCTTGACTTAGAACAAGACGCGGCAACGAATCGTGCCTTTCACCTTGTGCAATTTTTCTAATGCTAGCGTGCTATATTCCACGTCGATATCTGTCACCACATAGCCGATCTCATCATTGGTTTGAAGAAACTGCGAGCGGATATTGATGCCAGTCTCAGAGAAAATATTGTTGATCTCTGACAGCACGCCAGGAATATTGTTGTGAATGTGCAGCAAGCGGTGTTTGCCTGGGTGTGCAGGTAGTGCCACCTCTGGAAAGTTAACAGAAGTGACGGACGAGCCGTTGTCGCTGTATTTAATTAGCTTCTCACTAACCTCGAAACCTATATTCTCTTGCGCCTCCATCGTACTGCCGCCGATGTGTGGCGTTAGTATGCAATTGTCGAATTCTCGCAGTGGCGAGATAAACTCGTCATCGTTTGAGCGCGGCTCGACGGGGAAAACGTCGATCGCAGCCCCGGCTAGGCGGCCGCTTTTCAGCTCTGCTGCTAATGCATCGATGTCGACAACAGTGCCGCGCGAGGCGTTAATTAGGATGCTGCCCTCTTTCATCCAGCTTAGTTGTTCTGCCCCAATCATGTTTGCCGTTTGGCGCGTCTCAGGTACGTGAAGACTCACTACATCACACGTTTCTAGCAATGCTTTAAGGCTTGGTAGTTGCTCGGCATTCCCCAAGGGTAGCTTGCTCACGATGTCGTAGAGATAGACTTTCATGCCCATAGACTCAGCAAGTACGCTTAGCTGTGATCCGATATTGCCATAGCCAATCAGGCCAAGTTTTTTGCCTCGAGTCTCATAGGAGCCCTTAGCCACTTTTTGCCAAACCCCTTGATGGGCCTTGGCATTTTTCTCCGGTATGCCGCGCAGTAATAGGATCGCCTGTGCGATCACTAGCTCTGCAACGCTGCGCGTATTTGAGAATGGCGCGTTGAACACCGGGATGCCGCGCTCGAGTGCCGCATCGAGGTCCACCTGATTGGTGCCAATGCAAAAACATCCGACCGCTTGCAGTTTTTCAGCAGCCGCAAAAACGTTGGCATTGAGTTGGGTGCGTGACCGAATACCAATGAAGTGGGCGTCCTTAATCTTCTCTATTAACTGATCCTCAGGAAGAGACGTCTTTAGATACTCTATGTTGGTATAGCCTGCATTGTGCAGGGTATCGACTGCACTTTGGTGCAGACCTTCCAATAGTAAAAACTTGATCTTGCTCTTTTCCAGCGATGTGGGGTTCATTTTCTACGATATCTCTTAACAAGTGGGCCGAGTAGATAGGGCGGCTATGTTAACATAAGCGCCGCTGGCAAGCGGATGAAAAGTCTTTGCGAAGAAAGTGAAAAAATTTCACCTTCCCTTTACGCCAACACCATTAGAATTCACCACTTTACATTATGGTCGCCCTAAATGAGCCTAACCCCTGAACAACTTGTCGATGCCCTCGGCGCTATCCTCGGTGCGCAAAGAGTTAAAATAGACCAAGAGACGCTGTCTTTGTACGGAAAAGATTGGACTAAAGTCTATGAGCCAGCGCCTAGCGTTGTCGTGTTTCCGGCCAGTATCGAACATGTGCAAGCTGTAGTGCGATTGGCAAATGAGCAACAGCTAGCCATAGTCCCTTCGGGAGGCCGTACAGGTTTGAGTGGCGGTGCGATGGCGACACAAGGCGAAATCGTTGTGTCCTTCGATAAGATGAACAAGATCCTCGATTTCGACCCGGTGGACCGACAAGTTGTTTGTCAGCCTGGTTTGGTCACCGAGGCCTTGCAAGCATTTGCGCAGGAGCAGCAGCTGTTCTATCCGGTGGATTTTGCCTCTTCAGGCTCAAGCCAGATTGGTGGCAATGTAGCCACTAACGCGGGTGGTATAAAGGTCATTAAATACGGGCTCACTCGCGACTGGGTTGTGGGCATGAAAGTAGTGACAGGCACCGGGGAATTGCTCAATCTCAATCAAGGCTTGATAAAGAATGCCACCGGTTACGATCTGCGCCACCTCTTTATAGGGTCAGAGGGCACGCTAGGCTTGATAGTCGAGCTGACAATGAAGCTTGCCACGCCGCCACAAGACCCAATGGTCATGGTGCTTGCGGTAGAAACAATGGAGGCAGCAATGCATGTCTTGCAGAGCTTCCAGTCAAAGTTACCCCTGACGGCGTTTGAATTCTTCTCTGAAAAAGCCCTGGCGCATGTGATTGCCGAGAAAGGCCTGCAGCGACCTTGCGAAACGGTAGGTGAGTTCTATGCATTGATCGAATTTGAAAATGTCAGTGAACAAACCTTGGATGAAGCGATGGCGGCGTTTGAGCACTGCGTGGAGCAGGAATGGGCTCTCGATGGCACTATGAGTCAAACCACGGGGCAAGCGCGAGACCTTTGGCGTTTAAGAGAGGATATCTCAGAAACGATCTCACGCTTCACGCCTTATAAGAATGATATCTCCGTTAAGGTCTCAAAGGTTCCCGCGTTTTTGCGTGAAGTGGACGCCATTGTCACGGCGCAATACCCAGACTTCGAAATTATCTGGTTTGGGCACATTGGCGATGGCAATGTGCATTTAAACATTCTCAAGCCCGATGGCTTAGATAAGGCCGTTTTCTTTAAGCAGTGTGCTGAGGTTAGCAAAGACATTTTCGAGTGCGTTGCTCGCTTCGGAGGCAGCGTTTCGGCCGAGCATGGCGTTGGCTTATTGAAAAAACCTTACCTGCATTACAGCCGGGAAGCAGCCGAAATCGAGCATTTTAAAGCGATAAAACAAATATTTGATCCAAATACAGTGCTTAATCCAGGAAAGATATTTGACTGAAGAGGCAGTGTTGATAGGGCTTTGCAGCAAATTTGAGAAAAAAAAGCAAGTTTGTTGTGATTATGTACGAAAACTATATTCCATCCGTTCTTATATAGGGTTACACTTCAGCGGAATCCTTAATGGATTCAAGGGTTGGCATTGAAGCTAACCATGTATTTAATTTTTAAGAACAAGAGAGAAATATGTCAGAGCAAGTAGAAGGTACTGTTAAGTGGTTCAATGATGAGAAAGGTTTCGGTTTCATTGAGCAGGAAGGTGGGAAGGACGTATTCGTTCACTTTAGCGCAATTAACGGTTCCGGAAGAAAAACTCTTCACGAAGGCCAAAAAGTCACTATGGATGTGACTCAAGGTCAAAAAGGCCCGCAAGCAGAGAACGTGACTCCTCTGTAAAGCAAAAACGCAGAGCGCTAAAACAACGCTCTGCGTTTTTATATTTACAGACTAGGTTTGAGGGTTTAACTCTCAGGCGCTGGATTGTTTTTACGTAAAGCTGAGCAAGCGTTGTTATCAGGCTGTGTAGTTTCTGATGCCATCACTTGTGCCCAAGATCAGTAGATCTGCAGGCCGCACCGCAAATAGTCCATTCGTTACGACACCTGTTATTTGATTGAGCTGGGTTTCTAGCCCTATGGCATCTTTGATTTCCATGTGATGGATATCGAGGATATGGTTGCCATTGTCGGTAATAAAGCCTTCTCGATACACAGGGTCTCCACCTAGCTGCACAATCGCGCGAGCAACATGGCTCCTAGCCATTGGGATGACTTCCACCGGAAGTGGAAATTGCCCTAAGACTGGGACGTATTTGCTTTGGTCTGCGATACAGACGAACTCTTTTGCTACAGCCGCAATAATCTTTTCACGCGTCAGCGCCCCGCCGCCGCCTTTGATGAGATGTAATTGCGCGTTGGACTCGTCTGCGCCATCGACATAAATCGAAACTTCGTCGACACTGTTCAGATCGAGTACTTCTAAGCCAAGGGCAAGAAGTCGTTTCTTGGTCTCCTCGGAACTGGCAACCGTACTGTGAATCTGGTCTTTGAATGGTCTTAAGCATTCAATGAAAGCGTTGGCAGTCGAGCCAGTTCCCACTCCAAGCACCATCTTCTCGTGTAAGCGTTCTTGCACGTACTGCGCTGCAGCTTGAGCAACCGCCTTTTTCAATTCATTCTGATCCATGCTAATTTCCCAGCTTGATTGTCGATAGACATAAATTATAACGGACTTGCTAATGTCATCGCCCGCTATTTCTCAATGAAAGCACTTGCTTAAGGTCATCTATGGACAAGTATGTAAAAGACATTCTTTCTGCGAAGGTCTATGACGTCGCAGTTGAGACCCCAATCGAGAAAGCTGAAGTCCTGTCGCAACGCCTGCAAAACACAGTGCTCTTGAAGCGCGAAGACATGCAACCGGTGCACAGCTTTAAGCTTCGTGGTGCCTATAACAAGATGGCGGGCCTCACTCCTGAGGCAGCAAAAAAAGGCGTGATCGCAGCTTCGGCTGGCAATCATGCGCAAGGCGTTGCGATGGCGGGTTCGCGGCTAGGCATTCATACTAGTATTGTTATGCCTGTCACTACTCCCATCATTAAAGTAAACGCAGTCAAAGCATTGGGAGGCCGGGTTATCTTGCACGGCGACACCTATGATGAGGCCTCTGCTCACGCAAAAAGCCTTGTCGAACAAAAAGGCTATACATTCGTCCATGCATTTGATGACCCGGCGGTTATTGCAGGCCAGGGTACGGTAGGCTTGGAGATTGTTCGGCAACACAGTGCGGATCTCGATGTGCTGTTCGTGCCAGTCGGTGGTGGCGGTTTGATGGCCGGTATTGCTGCCTATATCAAATATATTCGCCCCGAGATTAAAATGGTGGCTGTGGAGGCTGAAGATTCGGCATGCCTAGATGCAGCACTGCGGGCGAAGCGCCGCGTGGTGCTCCCGCAAGTGGGTCTGTTCGCCGACGGTGTCGCCGTCGCACAGATAGGTAAAGAAACATTTCGTGTTCTGCGTAAACTGGTCGATGAAGTGGTCACCGTCACTACCGATGAAATCTGCGCTGCGGTTAAGGATGTATTCGATGACACGCGCGCAATGACCGAGCCTGCTGGAGCTTTGGCCATTGCAGGCCTGAAAAAGTATGTAAGGGAGCACTCGCTAAGCTCTAAAACACTTATGGCTATAGTGACAGGCGCGAATGTTAACTTCGACCGACTTAGGCATATTTCCGAGCGCACAGAGCTGGGGGAGAATCGTGAGGCTATTTTGGCCGTGACGATCGATGAAAAGCCGGGTAGCTTTCGCCGGTTTTCTAAAGCCTTAGGTAAGCGCTATATCACTGAATTCAACTACCGCTTTGGCGATCCTGAGAGGGCCAAAATATTTGTCGGTGTGCGCTTAGCGGACTCCGAATCGAGTAGAGACAAGTTGCTAGCCGCATTGGCCCGTAAGCGCATCGATGTTGTGGACATGTCCGACAATGAGGCAGCGAAACTGCATATTCGCTATATGGTGGGTGGGCGTAATGAGGCGATCAATAATGAGCGAGTCTACCGTTTTGAGTTTCCTGAGCGGCCAGGGGCGTTTACTAAGTTTCTCGAATTGTTAGGGGGGCGATGGAATATCTCCATGTTCCATTATCGCAACCATGGCGCTGCCTATGGTCGGGTATTGTGTGGAATGCAGGTGCCCTCGGATGAGATTAAACAGTTTGAAGAGTTTATGCTGCAAATCGGTTATCGCTGTTGGGATGAAACCAACAACGATGCCTATCAAACTTTTCTTTTGGCGCAATAAAGCTAGCTTGATTAGAAAAGCTTGTTGTTCTCGTCATACTGAGTAGGAATGCGATTGGTCGCTGAGTGCATGCCAACGACAAACATCGTCAAGCCATTGCGAAATTTCGCCCATTTCGATAGGTGTTGGTCTTGGGCCTCGTCATAGCATTTTTTGAGCGTTTCCTTCTGTGTTTTGTCTAGCTCTAATCCTTTGCACATATTGGTCTCCGAAGCGATTGCTGCAAATTGCTTTAGCGTCCACTAAAAAGTGCATGCTAGAATCTGCGCCCGTTTGAACCTTTCTAACAGAGATTGCCCCATGAGTAAATTTAAGAATGTCACCGTCGTCAAGGCCGCCAATGTGTATTTCGACGGGAAAGTGACCAGTAGAGTGGTTGAGTTTGATTCCGGAGAGATAAAAACCCTAGGCATTATGCTGCCTGGCGAATACCGCTTCGGCACCGAGAAGAAAGAGATCATGGAGATCCAGTCCGGTACCGTAGAGATCAAGTTACCAGGGTCGCAGGCGTGGGTGACGATCGTTGGCGGCGAAAGCTTTGAAGTGGAAGCCAATGCGGCCTTCGATATCAAAGTTATTGAAGTGACTGACTACTGCTGTTCTTATATTGACTAGCTATAATCGTGAGCGAGTGCTTACTTCCACTATGCCTATGTAGGCACTCGCGCTATTACTTCCCCCATCTTAATCGTGCTAGCAGCAGCGATGTTCTTCTCGAAACTGGCGACACCAGGCCCAAAAACTGCCACTACAGTCGAGCCAACTTTGAAGCGTCCCATCTCCTCTCCCTTGCCAATCGCAATTGCTGGCGCATGATTGCGATAGTCGACGTCTACACGTTGCACGCGCCCGGGGCAAACCTGCCCTGCCCAAACTGTATCGACGCTGGCGACGATCATCGCTCCCACCAGCACTAGCGCCATTGGCCCAGCTTCTGTCTCGAAGAAACAGACGACTCTCTCATTACGAGCGAAAAGGCTATCGACGTTCTCGCTAGTCAGCTGATTCACTGAAAATAATTTGCCTGGCACGTGTAGCATTCGCGTTAATGTCCCTGCCAGTGGCATGTGGACGCGATGATAATCTTTGGGCGATAGGTAGACCGTGCAAAAACTGCCCTCTTGAAATGCCTCTGCAGCTTTGTCGTCACCGCCTAGTAAATTGACTAAGCTAAAATGTTTGCCCTTGGCCTGCAGCAAAGTCCCGTTGCTAATATCGCCGCACTGGCTAATGACGCCATCTGCGGGACTTACGATCGTGTCCTCGTCAGAGTCTATTGGTCGAGCGCCGGGTTTTAGTGCACGCGTAAAAAAGTCATTAAAGCTCTGAAATTCCAACGGATTAGAGCACTGGGCCTCATCCATATTGACGTCGTAACGCTTAGCAAACCAAGTAATAAATGGGTTTTTCAGAAATCCGATGCGAGACTGGGCTAGTTTCCCCACTGCGCGGGACAGGAGATGTTGTGGTACGAGGTGTTGAAAGCTGAGAAATAGTTTTTCGTTCATATGATCTAGGTCAAGGGTCTGGGTCGTAAAGGGAGAACAGCTTAATCGCGCGTCGGAAGTGAAACAAGTTTAAAGGAAAAATGGTTATAATCTCGTCACAAAGCTAATGAAATTTCCGTTTTGTCCGATCTATATAGAAGTAGAACCATTCTTGAGGCTTCGGTAATAACAGCCGCGTATTAGTCTCGCATTGCCTTGCGTGGGTCTAGTAAGCACCTAAATCAGTTAAAGGAAATAAATCAATGCTGTTTTTCATAGGTTGCATCGTAGTTATCGGGAGTGTTGCCGGTGGATACGTGATGCACGGCGGTATTCTCGGAGTGTTATGGCAGCCTACGGAGGTCATCATCATTGTGGGTGCGGCGTTGGGAGCATTTTTAATCTCCAATAGCATGCATCTCGTTGTCCACACAGGTAAGCAACTTCCTTCGGCGATCTTTGGCTCCAATAAGAACTCGGCGCTCTATCTCGATTTGCTCGGCCTACTTTACGATATCTTCAACAAGGCGCGTCGCGAAGGCATGATGGCCGTTGAGGGTGATATCGAATCACCCGCGGAAAGCGGGATCTTTACCCGTTACCCAAAATTATTGAAAGATAAACGCATGATCGAGTTCATTGCCGACAATCTTCGCATACTTACGACCAGCAACCTCGCCCCTCACGAAATAGAAGCGATGATGGACTCAGAGATTGAAACTGAGTTGCATGAATTGTCTGAGCCTTCTCATGCCATTCACCGAATTGCGGACGGTCTGCCTGGTTTCGGTATCGTCGCGGCGGTATTGGGGATTGTAATCACGATGCAGAAACTTGGCGGCCCACCCGAGGCATTGGGGCAGAGTGTTGCCGCGGCACTTGTAGGAACATTTCTAGGGATTTTCTTGGCGTATGGTTTTGTAGGGCCGATGAGCACTCGCCTTGAGTCTGTTGCAGAAGAGGACATCAAGATGTTCGAATGTGTCAAAGCCGCGATCGTAGCGACCTCCAATGGTTTACCTCCGCAAATGGCTGTCGAATTTGCACGTAAGACCTTGTTCTCGGCAGATAGACCTACGTTCTCTGAGTTAGAGACACACGTTCGAAGTCGATAAAGAACTAGTGAACCCTCACGAACAACGCATGTACTGAGTAAGATTGTGGAAAAAAGCGAATCGAATATAGTCATTAAACGAGTCAAGAAGGTCGCTGGCGGTGCGCACGGTGGTGCGTGGAAAATCGCTTTTGCCGACTTCGCATTGGCATTGATGGCGTTCTTTCTAGTGCTTTGGCTCATCGAATCCACGACTAACCTCGAGAAAATGGCAATCGCCGGTTATTTCTCCGACCCGACCAACCTAGGGGCTGTCGGTGACGGCGGCACGCCCTATGTGCTCGACCTGCAAGGGCGGCCGCTCAATATCACCAATCAAGGATTGAACCTATCCCTCGTTCGTCAAGATGAAGAGCCTGTGGTTGATGCAGACGAAGAGATGCAGAACCCCGAGTTCGTTGAGCTCGCCCGCCTTCGTGAGACCGAGACTTTGGAGCGTCTACGCGGGGATGTGGAGGCTGAGATTAATTTGAATCAGCAGTTCGAATGGTTCCGCGATAGCGTGACATTCGAAGTCACAGAAGATGGTTTGATGGTGCAGATTATTGATCGCGCCGGTCGGCCTTTATTTAACAGTGGGCAGTCTGGCTTACGCCCCTATGCCCTAGAGATCTTGTGGGCGATGGGTCGTATCTTCAGCAATGTGCCTAATAAAATCAGTGTGTTCGGTCATACCGATGGCGCACCGTTTAGCAGTGAAGACGGCTTTAGCAACTGGGAATTGTCAACAGATAGAGCCAATGCCGCGCGACGCGCGCTAGTTGATGGAGGCTTGGATCCATCTCAGGTCGCGCAAATTATTGGGATGGCCGATTCAGTCCCCTTAGATGAAGAAGACCCAGCCAGCGCGATAAATCGCCGCATCGTAATAATGGTATTGAACTCCATTGCAGAGTCGCGCATCGAATCGCAAGCGAACGCGGGCTTGGCCGCTCCGACTCCGAGCCCAGAATTACTTCCTTCTACGCCAACTGTTGAGATTTTCTAGATCTCTAAAGTGCTCAATAAAAAGAAATAGCTATCGAGTCGCTGTTGGCTGACCTCTCCCTCTACTACTGCTTGGCGTAAGGCGCAGCCAGGTTCTTGGCGATGTTTGCAGTCGCGAAAGCGACAGGCGCCGCGATAGGGGGCAAATTCGAGAAAACCATCGAATACCATTTGTGGGCTCATATGCCATAAACCGAACTCGCGGATGCCTGGTGAATCGATAAGGTCTCCGCTGCCAGGCAAATGATATAACCGAGCCGCTGTGGTGGTGTGGGTGCCTTTGTCGCGAGCTTGGGATAAGCCTCCGACGGCGGCAATGTCATCAGCGTTGAGTTCGCCACGCAGTGAATTTATAAGTGATGACTTACCAACCCCAGACTGACCAACAAATACGACTGTCTCTTTGCGCAGCTGCTCTTGTAGCGCGCTCAAACCCAAACTGGTTTGACTAGAAACTCGAATGACTCGATAACCAATGCGTGTGTAATTCGCTAATGATTTTTCGAGTGATGCATCCCTTTGGGCATCTAATAAGTCAATTTTGTTCAGGACTATAATTGCCTCTAAACCAAGATACCTAGCCATGACCAAGTAGCGGTCAATAAGATTGGGAAAGGGTTCTGGTAGGGGCGCAATTGTGATGGCCACGGCGGTGACATTGGCTGCGATAGGACGCAGGTTCGCCTGTTGATTCGGGCGCGACATGAGGGAGCTGCGTTCTTGCAGTGCTACCACGACCCCGGTAGTGTCGCTGTCGGCCTGAAAGACCACTCGATCGCCTGTGGCTAGCGCCGGCAAATTGGTGCGCTGAAAACAGCGGTACACGTTGCCAAGTGTCTCCTGCGCCGTACTCTCTATCTCCAACTGCTGGCCATAATGACAAATGACTATACCTGCTTGCTGCGGGCCTAGGCTGTCAGTATCTATTAACTTCTCAGCGGCAGCCGCAGTACTCATGCGTCGCCCGCGCGCCGCTTGGTTGCGATCGATCCTGACGCGTTGTTGTTGAGTGAGTCGCCTTTTGCTCATGCTTTTTGCGTGGCACCTTTAGCGGGCATTGGGCCCAGACTGTATAGTCGCGCAGTGTACAGGAAAAGCGCGAGTGACGGGGACTACTGCAATGCCCCCGCTCTGCTACAATTGGCGCCATGCTCACTTTTATCCCTCGCAGAATCGCTTGCGAGCACCAATCAATACCTTAAGGACCTCTATGCCAGCCATAAATAAGAAAGACAGCTTAATTTGGATAGACCTCGAAATGACGGGTCTAGTCCCTGAGACGGATCGCATTATAGAAATTGCGACCATAGTGACGGACGGCGACTTGAATGTCATAGCAGAAGGTCCAGTGCTCGCTGTGAAGCAATCTGACGCTGCCCTAGCGGCAATGGATGAATGGAATCAGCGTACCCATGGCAACTCTGGGTTAATTGAGCGTGTTAAAAGCAGTACGGTGAGTGAGCTAGATGCACAGGCCGAAACTCTGGCGTTCTTGAGCGAGTTTTCACAACAAGGGGCATCGCCAATGTGTGGCAATAGCATTTGTCAGGATCGCCGTTTTCTAGCCCGCTACATGCCAGAGCTTGAGGCGTTCTTCCATTACCGCAATCTTGATGTCAGCACTGTTAAAGAGCTTGCGCGACGTTGGTCACCAGAGGTACTAGGCAATCTAAAGAAACGTGCGACGCATCAGGCGATGGATGACATCAAGGACTCTATTGCCGAGTTACAATACTATCGAGAGCACTTTATTCAGAAATAAGTGCGTTGCTGTTAGTGCTCCCCGTGTTGACGCAAAGCCCACTCAACGTGCTCTCGCACGAGTTCGGATTTGTGTTGGCGTTGGGCGCGCAAAGCACTCAGAATTGCTGGGCTTGAGTTCGCGTTGCCCAGTGCGACCGCTATATTGCGTAACCAGCATTCGTGGCCAATTCTGCGGATTGCCGAGCCTTCTGTTCTTTCTAGAAACTCCTCCTGGGTCCACGCAAATAGACTAAGCAAAGCGGTGTCGTCCAAGCCGTGGCGAGGAGAGAAGTCTGGCTCTTCACTAAGCCGAGTAAATTTATTCCACGGGCAAATTATCTGGCAGTCATCGCAGCCAAAAATACGATTGCCCATCAATGGGCGTAATTCTTCGGGAATAGCAGTACGTAGCTCTATGGTTAAATAAGAAATGCAACGCCTGGCGTCGAGAACGTTCGGAGCAACAAAAGCATTGGTTGGGCAGATATCCAAACAGGCCGTACACGTGCCGCAGTGACTCGTCGTGGGTGCGTCAATCGGCAGAGGCAAGTCAGTAAATAATTCCGCAAGGAAAAACCAAGACCCGGCCTTACGATTGATGAGCATTGTGTTTTTTCCGATCCAACCCATCCCCGATTTTTCAGCTAATGCCCGTTCAAGAACCGGTGCGCTATCGACAAAGGCACGGTAGCCAAATGGGCCAGCTTTTTCGCTAATTTTACTTGCGAGTCTCTGTAAACGCTTACGAATCAGTTTGTGATAATCACGCCCACGTGCATAACGAGAAATATATGCTTTATCGGGAGTTTTAAGCTCAGCAATGGAGTTGCTGGTTGTTAATGCGTAGTCCATGCGAACACACAGTACTCGTAATGTGTCGGGCACTAAGCTGGCCGGCGATAAACGTAGATCCGCATGCCGTTCCATATATTGCATTTCGCCGTGGTAATGATTGCTGAGCCAATCTTCAAGGTGGGGCCTATACAAAGACAAATCGACATCGGCGATGCGAAGCTCCTGAAATCCAAGGTCGAGGCTCCAGTGCTTTATATCTGTAGCGAGTTGGTCGAGGTCAATTTTTGACATGGGCTTGCTCTAGAGACTGCAAAGTATAGTGGCGGCGGCTTGCAAGGTTGAGTCGTCCTTGCAAAAACACAATCGTATTAAAGTGCTATTAGGCGCCTCTTTATAGAAGGGCGACAAAGGAATTGCTGCAACGCCCTTCTCTTTCGTTAAATATTTAGCAAATTCGAAATCCGTTAAATTGCTTATCTGTGAATAGTCCACGAGTTGAAAGTAAGTGCCCCGTGACGGAGTGTATTGAAATCGCGACTGGCTCAGTAAGTGATTAAAAGTATCACGTTTTTCTTGATAAAATTGCGATAGTGACTTGGCATGCTGCGGACATTCTTGCATGAAATCCGCTATGGCGTATTGAATGAAGCTAGTAGAGGTGAACGTCACAAACTGATGAACCTTGCGAAATTCGGCAGTCATGGTCGCTGGCGCGACACAGTATGCGAGCTTCCAGCCAGTCGCATGATAGGTTTTGCCAAACGAGAAAATTGCAAAGCTGCGTTGGCGTAACTCTTCATGTCGCAATACGCTTTCGTGTTGTTGGCCATCGAACACCATGTGCTCGTACACCTCATCGGACAATAGCAAGATATCAGTGTCACGAGTTAGTTGTGCCAGGATATCCAGGTCTTCGCTACTGAGCACGGCGCCACTGGGGTTGTGTGGTGTATTGATGATGATCATACGAGTGTTTTGATTAATCGCGGCTTGCAGGCGCTCCCAATCGATAGCGAAGTCCGGCAGACTTAAAGGGATGTGAACGGTCTTGCCACCGGCCAGCGTGATAGCTGGGTCATAACAGTCATAGGCTGGGTCAAAAACGATGACCTCTTCACCCGCGCTGACACTGGCATGGATCGCGTCGAAGATGGCTTCTGTCGCACCAGAGGTGACGGTAATCTCTTGATCCATATCCGCTTCAAATCCGTATAGATCTTTAACTTTTGCAGCGATTGCCGCTCGCAGGCTAGCAATACCGGTCATTGGTGGATATTGATTCTTTTTATCGTGCAAATATTGCGCGACTAACTCGCGTAAACGAGCAGGGCAGTCAAAGTCAGGAAAGCCTTGCGAGAGGTTGATGGCACCATGATCCTGTGCCATTGTCGACATCACAGTAAATATAGTAGTGCCGACATTTGGGAGTTTGCTGCGCAAAATGATGCCTCGTGTGCAATATACTAGGGTTTTGAATGTGGCGGTAAGTTTACCGTAACCGATAGTCAACTCAAGCAATCACCATGAAAGTGGCGCTGTAATATGCGCCAGACTGTAACGCCTAAGCCTAATAATAGTCACTACACCATGGGTATACTGACTCTGATTGATAGTGCAATGGAATCTCATGAAAAAAACATTGAACGAAATTACTACGATTGGGGGTGAAGCTCAGTTAACCCCAGTAATTAACACCGAAAGATTAGCCCCTAAGCCAACCTCATCTCTGCGTTTATTGAACCTCGACGCCGGTCGTGAAGCTTTTCTGCATTATTTCGATAATACATGGGGGTTAACGGAAAGCCTGTTCTCGGCTCTTGTCAGCGAGGAGGCTTATTATCTTCGCCCCTACCATAAGACGCGGCATCCTCTAGTTTTCTACTACGCGCATCCGGTGACGTTCTATATCAATAAACTCCTTGTCGCTGGTCTCATCGATGAGCCGGTTAACGCGCATTTCGAAGTTTTATTCGAAACTGGGGTAGATGAAATGAGTTGGGATGATCTCCATGAAGGCGATCAAACTGTATGGCCGAACCTGGCAGAGGTCATTGCCTACCGTAAGACGGTATACCACCTGGTTCGCAAATTGATTCAGACCCATCCGATCTTTGCTGAGAAGATCACCATGGATAGCCCGGCTTGGGCACTCGCCATGTGTTTTGAGCATGAGCGCATCCACCTTGAAACCTCCAGTGTGCTAATGCGTGAGCTACCGCCAGAACACTTGAAAACACCTGAGAACTGGCCAAAACTGCTATTAAAGCAAACAGCTGGGCCAAACACCGAGCCGCAAGCAGGAAGCGATTACCCAGCATCCAACCCAATGTTAAGTGTGGAAGCGACGCGCGTGCGACTAGGCAAGCCTGCCGATTGGCCTAGCTTTGGCTGGGATAACGAATACGGTGAGGATGCACGTGAATGTGCTGCCTTTAAAGCGAGCCAGCGAATTATCAGCAACGGTGAATTTTACGAGTTTGTGGCAAGCGGTGGCTATTTGGAAGACCGTTTTTGGAGCCAAGATGGCTTGGCTTGGCGACGTTTTCGAAACACGCGCTGGCCTAGTTTCTGGGTGCAAGATGGGCCAGTCGGCTCGCACCGATACAAACTTCGAACCACTTTTAGTGTTGAGCCAATGCAATGGTCGTGGCCTGTGGTTACCAATTTCTATGAGGCCAAAGCCTATTGTGCTTGGCGCAGCGAGCGCGATGACGTCTCTGTGCCCTATCGTCTTTTAAAGGAGGCGGAACATGTCGCGTTGCGCGACCCAGCGTTGCAAAACACGCATCTATGGAACGCGGCCGATGCAGCCCTTATTAACACCGACAGAGTAATGGCCGACGAGGCGGAATTGGCTAGTCGTTACGAGGTCAATAATAATCTGCATTTTGGCAGTGAAGGGCCAGTGGATAAATTCGCCGCCAACGAGCGTGGCTTCAACGACGTCTTTGGCAATGTTTGGCAATGGTGTGAGGATGCGTTTCATCCGTTGCCAGGATTTAAAATCCACCCTTATTATGTGGATTTCAGCACTCCTTGTTTTGATGGTCAGCATCAAATGATGCTTGGTGGTTCGTTTATCAGCACTGGTGATGAGGCCAGTATGTGGTCGCGTTTTCACTTTCGTCCGCATTTTTTTCAGCACGCTGGCTTTCGCATTGTGCAAAGTGAAGAGGATCTTGCCCAAGATAAAGATCGTTATGAGAGCGATGCATTACTTAATCAATACATGTTGTTCCATTATGGCAGTAAAGCAGAAAACAAAGATGAAGAAATCAGTGCCCTAGTTGGGCATCCCGAAGTCGAAGAGTTTATTCCCGCGACGGTCAACTTAGTAACAAAGTATGCTGCGAAAAAAGGCAAGGTGCTTGATCTTGGCTGCGCTGTGGGTAGAGCGAGCTTCGAATTAAGCAAATATTTCGACGAAGTAGTTGGTTTGGATTATAGCCAGTCTTTTATCGACGCCGCCGTCCGTATGAAGCAACACGGTAAGGCAGAATATAGACGCCATGATACTGGGCGATACTATTCACAACTGGTCGCTAAACTTAGCAGCGATTGCAATCCTTCGCGTGTGCAATTCATCCAGGGTGATGCCGGCGCGCTAGCGGCCTCTGCTGACATGGGAGGCTTCGACGCCGTACTTTTAAGCAACCTCCTTTGTCGCCTACCGAACCCGAGAGCTTGTCTGCGCCAATTTGTGGGAGAGCAAAACCTCCTGAACGAAGGTGGTGTGCTGATCATTGTGTCGCCTAATAGCTGGATGGAACAATATACAGACACCGAGCAATTCATAGATGCGCCGACTAGCGCTGCAGCGTTAGAGAAGATAGCCTCTTGTCTCACGGGGTTTGAACTGCTGCATAAGGGGGACCTCCCGTTTATGATCCGTGAGCATCGTCGGAAATACGAGTATGTTGTTAGCCAGGTCTCTGTATGGCGAAAGCGATAGGCGTCAGTTGTGGTATAAAGGCAGACTGCGCATTACAATGCCATGCAAAACCCTAGAGGCTTATCATGCAGATCAAAATATTCGCGACCGGCGGGACTATCGACAAGGTTTACTATGACAAAAATAGTGATTTCGAAGTGGGCGAACCGCAGGCGGAAGTTATTCTGCATGATTCGAATGTCGACCTTGAGTTTTCGGTAGAATCAATCCTTAAAAAAGATAGTATCGATTTTACTGACGAAGACCGAGCGATGATTCATGCCAAAGTAGCCGCCGAATCAGCCACGCGGATCATCATTACTCATGGGACTGATACGATGGTGAATACGGCACAATTGCTTGCCGATATTGCTGGAAAAACCATTGTCTTCACCGGCTCAATGCTGCCGGCACGATTCAAAGATAGTGATGCGGTATTTAATATGGGGGGCGCGACTATGGCGGTGCAAATACTACCCCCAGGAGTCTATATCGTCATTAATGGGCGTGTGTTTGACCCTCGTATCACAAAGAAAAATCTGCAACTAAAACGTTTCGAAGCCATTTAGCATCGATGCAACTGTTCACAACTCGTTCAATCAGACAGCTCGTAATCATTGGCTTTGTTGCTGTAGCGGCTCTGCTGATCGCTGCGCTATTAGTGACTGCACAACAGCTCGAACGTCTTAGTCAACAAAGTCAAAACACTGTCACGGTAGTCGCCACTGGAATGAGTGCTAGCAGGCAGCTCATACAGGAAACGATTGCTATGGAGCGCAATGCGCGGCAATACGCCATTCTGGGCGAGGAAGAGTTATACCAGCTCTATCTAAGTCGGCGGGCCGAATATTTCGAAACCTTAGAGGATATCTCACAGTTAGAGATTGGCGGAGATGCAAAAATCCTGATTGCCCAATTGCGCGCTCTTGAGAGCAGTGCATTTGAAAATGTGCAACAGGGGCAGGCCGATGATAGCAATGCGGCAACATTTCCTGAGTTATCACGCCTTGCCTATCAAATTGCAACTTCGATAGAGCAGTGGATCGCCGACCAGCAGGCCCTGTTGCAGGAGCGCAGCGTGAGTACGCAGCAATCCTTAACGGTGCAAGCGGTTCTCTTCATTGGCGCGGCTTCAGCCTTGGCAGGAATTTTCGTCTTGCTAATTACCCATCCTTTGCAACAAATCGATCGCGCCATTAATGCCATAGGTAGTGGCGAGTACTCTAAAGCGATCAGCGTTGATGGCCCGCGTGATCTGCAAGTATTAGGGATGCGTCTTGAGTGGTTGCGTGGTCGCTTGGAGGAGCTAGAGCAACAGCGCACCTCATTCCTTAGGCACGTGTCGCATGAGCTGAAAACACCATTAGCATCGATGCAGGAAGGCGCATCGCTACTCAATGACGGAGTAGTTGGTAGCTTAAGCGACGAACAGCAAGAGATTAGTCAGATCATTGCGAGTAACTGCCAGCGTTTACAGGGTTTGATCGAGGAATTGCTGCGCCACAATGCGCAGAACTTCGATGTACTCAACGCCATGCCGGTTAGTGTGCGATTCGATAAGGTACTTGAAGAAGTGGTTAACGCCCATGCATTAGCAGTGCAGTCAGGTCAGTTGCAAGTGGCGCTGTCTTTAGAAAAGGTGCACGTGACAGTCGACCGTGAACGTTTACGAGTGATTGTCGACAATCTATTTACCAATGCTGTGAAATTCTCTCCGCAAAACGCTGTCATAAGCATAGAGTTGCAGGTCGAAAACTCCCAAGCAATTTTGACAATACAAGATCAAGGCCCTGGTATCCCAGATCAGGAAAAAGAGCGTGTATTCGAGGCGTTTTTCCAAGGCTCAACACAAGCCAATGCTCAGTACACTGGCACGGGCCTAGGCTTAGCCATTGCTAGTGATTATGCAAAAGCCATAGGGGCTATTTTGACACTTGAGGCCAGTGATCAGGGAGCCCGATTCAGGGTCACCCTTCCCGTATCGGCCTAATTGGGTTTGACTGGGGGCATGGCGATAAACCAAAGAAAAGGACATTTATGTGAACAGGTTCAATTTATTTCTACTAGCTCTTGGCCTTTTGCCCTTCGCTGCTTGTACAACTAGCCCCTTCAATATTGATGGATACTCAAGAATAGAAGCCTTGAGCTATTACGAATGGGTGATGCAAGCACAAATGCTTAGCCTGCAAGAGGAGCAGGCACGATTTGCTGCACTAGCAGAGAGTGAGCGTAGCCCACAGAGTCTCGTGCAATATGCAATTTTAATCAGCGCACGCAATGATGGGGGTGCGCAAAGCGATGTAGAGGCGATTGCCTTGCTAGAAAGTGTTGAGACCGCGGCATTGCCAGCGGAGTACAAAACTTTCTCAATACTATGGCAGCAAGTGCTGGATGCGCGCCAACAACTTAGAACCAAGCAAGGCTTGCTACAGTCCTTAGAGCAGGAGCGTATCACCTTGCAGTCACAGATCGATGCACTGACTTCTATCGAGCAACAATTGAATAATCGCGAAGAGCTGCAAGGTATGTAAGTACTATCAGTGAACAACGAAAGGGAAATTCCAGTATATGCCGACTAAGCACAGAGTTTTATTAGTAGACGATGATGCCGATTTGCTGCGGCTGATCAGTGTCCGGCTCAGCGCAAATAATTATGAAGTGGCTGCGGTAAATAGCGCCGAAGATGCCTTGGTGAAGTTAAGCACTTTTCGCCCTCATGTTATCGTTACAGATTTGCGCATGCCTGGCATGGATGGCATGGAGCTATTCGAAAAACTTCAACAGAAAGATTTGCGCTTGCCGGTGATCATGCTGACGGCGCATGGCACTATTCCTGAAGCAGTGGCAGCAACACAGAAAGGAGTGTTTAGTTATTTAGTTAAACCATTTGACGCACAATTACTTCTCGCGCATCTCGAAAAAGCGCTTGCACAAAGCGGCGAGATGGAACACCCCGCAGAGGATGGTGAAGATGCCACATGGCGCTCAGAGATCGTTAGTTGCAGCCATGTCATGGAGAATTTGCTCGCCCAAACCAAGGCTGCTGCTGTCACCGATGTGAGCGTCCTAGTGCAAAGCCAGACAGGTACTGGCAAGGAGCTACTCGCCTGCGCTATTCATAAAGCTAGTTCGCGGGCTGATAAACCGTTTATGGCACTAAACTGCGCGGCTTTGCCGGAGGCGCTCTTGGAGTCTGAGTTGTTCGGTCATGTGGCAGGGTCGTTCACTGGGGCGAGTAAGGCACACACGGGGCTTTTTCTCGCGGCCAATGAAGGGACGGTGTTTCTTGATGAAATCGGTGATATGCCTATTGCGGCGCAAGCCAAATTGCTACGCGTTTTAGAACAGCACGAGGTGCGGCCTGTGGGCTCTACACAAACTACGCCCGTTGATGTGCGCATTATTGCCGCAACTCATCAGGATTTAAACGAAAAAGTAGCACAGGGCACATTTAGAGAAGATCTGTTCTACCGGCTCAATGTGATTACCTTAGAACTTCCCCCCCTGTCAGAGCGTCGTGAAGATATTGCTCTACTCGCCAAACATTTTTGTAAATCCCTGTCTGAACGGCATAACAAAGCAGAGGTGCGCTTCTCGCCTGAGGCAATGGAAATCCTTTTAGGGGCACCATGGCCGGGTAATGTAAGGCAATTGCTTAATATCGTTGAGCAATGTGTTGTGCTTACCTCGACAGCGTTAATTTCCAAAGCCTTGGTAGAACGTGCGCTGCGCTTTAAGTCGACCCGACTGCTTGGTTTGACTGAGGCCAAAGAGCAGTTTGAGCATGACTATTTACTGCGCTTGCTTAACCTAACAGAAGGCAATATCGCATTGGCGGCACGTCTATCTGAGCGTAATCGCAGCGAGTTCTACAATCTACTAAAACGCCATGGCTTAGATCCGGCACAGTTCCGAAACTCAGAGGATTAGCACCTTTGCGCCGTTGTGTTGGGCAGGGCCAACAGTTTATCCTTTTAAAAACAAGCACTTAGATTTTCATCTCTCACACTGTCGTGTAAGCCCAACACTTCTCCGCAATAAAGCGCCAAGCAAAAACTATAAGTTATTGTTATTTAAATAGATATTGCTCTTGGTACGAAGCTTGCTCTTTCCATACTATGCGCCGCGAACGCGGTATGGAAGCAAGAATTCGAATCAAGGAGAATACTAATGAATGACAAAAATGTTCCTAACGCCACCGTGTCTGCTTTCGTAATGGGGGTAGAGCTGACAGACCGCTTCCCACGTCTTCCGCAAAATTCACAGGATGTGAAATTGACCGCTCGTACTGAACCCCATTTTTTATTGCAGTCCCTACGCAACTTATGCGTGAAGAAGTGCGGTCGACGATCTGGCGGGCGTTCTTCTTTCAAATAAGCCTTCAGCCCCACCTTTAAGCCCCTTATTTTGGGGCTTTTTTTTGCCTAGGTTTAAAGGCAAAAACGAGTGTTGGTATAGACCAACAGTAAGAGGCTTTGAAAACAGTGACTTACAGATTGCGTAAAAAAGTGTCTTGCTTGCACGACAGATTCAGCTCGATGAATTCAGCATGACAACCCCTAAGGCACTGTTATTTGGTGATATTTTAAAACTGGCACAGCGGTTGCAATACCCTAAGCGTCAGACTAAAAAAATCACATTGGGTATAACAGGAGTTTAACAATGAAGAAGTTAATAATTGCAGCAACAGGGATTTTGCTAACAGCATCAGGGATGACATTCGCGCAGGAGACTCCACAGTTCTCTGAAGCGGATATGAATCAAGATGGTATCTTGAACAAGCAGGAAGCTGACCAAGCCCTTCCCGCTTTGGGTATCAATGATTCCAATCAAGATGGTGTCATTAGTAAAGGGGATGTGAAACAAGTACTCCCAGAGATCGAATTTGATGGTGAAGATGAAAGCGCTGTCGGACAAACTGAATACCAAAAGATTGTCCAAGTTCTAGAAGAGCTCATGGAACGAGCTTAATAGAAAGTAAGCGACTTATGGAATGAGTCCTCGCTTTAGCATCGACAAGGAATGTCAAACGGGTCGGTCGACTATAAATCGACCGGCCCGTTTTCCTTTTCTACCGCACCCCTTCTCCCCGGCCTAAGTTTCGCGCCAATTTGTCGCGCTTTCCCTGAATAATTGCTATGTTCCCCAGCGAGTAGATCGTACTAAAAACTTTCTCGTCCATTACCAACGCTGTACTTAGCAAATAGGAGGGGCGCCAAATGTCTGAGCAAACTAAGAAGATGAGCCCTACGCGCAGTTTTTGGGTCATTGCAATTGTCTCATTGCTTTGGAATATCATTGGCGTGGTGAATTATTTATATAGTGTCACTATTAGCCCTGAGGCGCTTGCCGCAATGTCAGAGGCAGAGCGAGCGGTGTACACTGACATCCCTATTTTCGTAAATCTCTGCTATGCGATCGCGGTTTTTTCAGGTGTGCTTGGCTCTGGTTTATTGCTAATGCGCAAAGCCTTGGCAGTGAGTTTCTTTCTAGTGTCTTTGCTTGCGATTGTATTGCAGTTTGGGTTTGGCTTATTCCTAACACCCATGCTTGAGGCACAAGGTCTGGCAGCACTGCTGCTTCCAATAGTAGTGATAGCAGTAGCGGCATACCTGTTGTGGTTTTCTCGGCGCTGCGCTGCCAATGCCTACCTCTATTGAAATCGAGCTATAAGAGAAAGTTAAAGTAGTATCTTGGCGGTTAAGACTAAGTAGACTAGTGCCTAATAATTGGAGGAGATTGGTTTGACTTTGAGAAGTGTATTTGCGGCAGTTATTGTTTATTGTCCGTTCGCGTTTGCCCAGCCCGTGCCCCTAAACTCCGTCGCTCCCTTATTGATTGAACATGTCAACGTTCTGAATTTTGATGGGGCGGACACCGAAGAGCTTAGCGATCAATCTGTGTTAATAGAAAACGGCATTATTAGCCAAATCAATTCGTCGTCCTCATTGATACCGCCAGAACATGTCAAGCGCATTGATGCAAGTGGCATGTACTTATTGCCGGGTTTGATCGACATGCACGTGCATATATGGGATGCGCCGGAATTATTAGCGTATTTATCGTATGGTGTTACCACTGTGCGCAACGCTTCGGGTATGCCCTATTTGCTCAATTTTCAGGAACAAATTGCCTCAGGTACATTAGAGGGGCCACGGCTAAAAACTACTGGGCCTATCTTGAATGGAAACGGCCCCAATTTTCAGTTGAACCATCGACTTATTGAAACGGCGCAACAAGCCCGTGATGAAGTCCAGGCCGAGTTCGAACAAGGCTATAGCGATGTGAAAGTTTATTCTAACCTTTCCCGTGAGGCTTACGAAGCGATTCGTGATGAGGCAAAACGTTTGGGTATGGGAATAATGGGGCATACTCCTGAAGGATTTCGAGATGAAGGAGTTCCTTTCGAGAAGCCATTTCGTATTCAGTTCGATGAATTACTTGATGATGGTTTCGCGACGTTCGAGCATATCGAAAGCATCGTGTGGCATGCGTTGTCGGATGATATGGATGAAGCGCGAGTGCGTGAGCTAGCACGCAAGATTGCACAGTCGGGCATCAGCGTTGATGCTACGCTTGTGGCTCATCACAACTTAGTCATGGTCGCGCGAACACAGGGGGAGTTTTTGTCCCGAACGGGAGTAGCAATGCTTAACCCCTTTATCAGTCTGACAGAGCAAGAAAATTATGATGCTTGGGCGACTCGAGGGGTAGGCGCACGCGCCGATTACGATAGCTTCTATGGACGAGTGTTGAAGATATTTATCGACGCAGGCGTGCGCGTTGTCACGGGTACAGATGCGGGTATCTTTACCAATATTCCAGGGCAGTCATTAATCGATGAGTTGACCCTCTTTATTGATGCTGGCGCAAGCGCTCATGAAACTTTGCAAGCGGCTACAGTCAACGGCGCTGATGTGCTTGGCATGGGAGAGTCGCTTGGGCGAGTGCGAGAAAATTATTTAGCAGATCTTGTTCTTGTAGAAAGTGATCCCCGCGCTGACGTTGGCGAATTGGCAAACCCCGCAGGAGTTATAAGGCAAGGGCAATGGTATGATCGAAATGCCATTCAGGCACTGCGTAAACGTGCGGCACAAACATCTTTAGAGAGAACCCAAGCCTGTGTGTACAGAGCATTGGCTATGCAGAATATCCTGCCTTTAGAATCCCCTTGGCCTGCATGTGAGTACATGCAGTAAGGCCTTCTTATTAAACCCAGAATTAGGAATTTAGTATGCTTAAACCCGAAGATTTCACTCGCAGTGGTGCCGACAAATTGCCGGGTCATTTAAATATTGATGTGATTAAGGTCTCGCCAGAAGAGGTGGTTGCACAAATAGTAGTAGATAAAATACATATGGCCCCTAATGGCTTTATGCATGCAGGTGCAGTGGTGACCCTAGCCGATACCACAACAGGTTATGGCTGTGTGGCTAATATCCCTAAAGAGGCGATTGGGTTTACTACAATCGAATTGAAGTCGAATCATTTGGGCACAGCGCGCGAGGGTACAATTAAATCGGTGGCTACACCTGTGCACCTAGGCCGTTCAACGCAAGTATGGGATGCGGTAGTCACTCATGTCGATACAGGCAAAACGATCGCGCTGTTTCGCTGTACACAAATGATTCTCTATCCGAAATAAGTTCCTTCACAACGAACGCAATAGAGATTGTATTTGTGTTGTCAGTGTTTGATCAGTACCCGCGTAGCTCAGTGCCCGTTGGGCAAAGCCTCGTGCTTCAGTCGGACGACCTTGCTGTGCGCGAACACTGGCAAGTCGGTACCAAAGCAGAGCATCCCTGGGGCTAATGCGTAAGGCTCGCTCGCACAAAGCCGCGGCTCTTTCAAGGTCGCCTTGCGCAATGGCCGAATCGACCCCTTGTAATAGCGTTGAGGAGGCCGTGGCGGGTTCTTCGCGTGGTGCTGGTGTTACGAAACTTCCAACGCCCTGCTCTACACTAGAGTCAGGAAGTTCTTGGCGTTGGATGGGTGCGCTAATCGTGCTACCAGAAGGTTGGGCGCTAGGGAGACTGGGCGCAGGGACGTCAGTGCTGTTGTCGCGTGATTCTACAGGTGCAGGAATGCCACGCCCACCGGAGTAAGTGGCGCATGCGCTTAACATACTTAGAGTCAGTAAAATTGCCACACGCATCATCTTCCAAGGCCTCTTACTCGATCGATAATATTGCGAAATAATGAATCATCTTCACAGTCCACTGTGTTGTCGGCCAGTGTATTGCTCGCGAAAGGTAAGGTCAAAGTGTGGCTGCAATTGCGTTGGCGCCCTTGTGTGACAGCGTCGATGGAAACCTTCCGCCATTGAATGCCCGCAGGTTCGAAGTCGGCTCGTGGGTTAATCGAGAGGCTATCCATGAGTTCCGCCCATACACGTAAAGCGCCACTTGCCCCTGTAAGGCCGGTGTCTCGATTATCATCGTAGCCTAACCACACCACGCCCACTAGATCGTCGCCGTAACCGGCAAACCAACTGTCGCGCAGGTCATTGGTGGTGCCCGTTTTTCCCGCTAAGGGAAAATGAGGGCCAAGGCGAGAGGCCATAGTTTCGGCTGTTCCACGCCGAAATACCCCTTGCATGGCGTACTCGAGTAAATACATGGACTCGGAGTCGGCCACCTGCTCTGTAGCAATACCATAACGCTCTAAGCGAGCGCCCTGCCCCGTGGTGACTGCTTCCACTGCCCGCAATGGCGAACGAAATCCGTTGCTTGCGAGGCTTTGATAGATCTGCGCCACTTCTAGAGGGGTTAAATCAATGGCTCCTAATAACAGGGAGGGATAGAGGGGAATGTCCTTGTCGACGCCAAGCCGATTGAGCATCTGTGCAACCTTGTCCACGCCAACTTCCATGCCTAGATTAACAGTCGCGAGATTCATCGAGCGCTCTAAGGCATCAAACAAATACACATCGCCAAACAGTTTGTTGTCATAATTTTGAGGCGACCATTCTTGATCGCCAGGCAAAGACATGGTGATCGGACTGTCAGACAAGACCGAGGCGAGAGAGTAGTCACCCGTCTCCAAAGCCGCTAAATACACTGCTGGTTTTACTAGCGAACCAATCTGTCGATTAGCGTTTAGGGCGCGATTGAAGCCTGAAAATCCAGGTTCTCTGCCACCGGCGATGGCGCGCACCTCTCCACTAATCGCATCGGTAATGACAACGGCGGCCTCGAGTTGCCCATCATCGCCACTGGCAGCGGCGCGCTCGACGGATTTTACTGCCGCCTCGAGTTTTTCATCCACGGTGTCTTGAACGCGTAGGTCCAAAGTGGTGAAGATGCGCAAGCCCTCTGTGCGTAGTGCCTCGCTATCGTAGTCTCTAGCGAGGTCTTCGCGCACTAATGTCATAAATGCAGGGTAGCGCGCATTTTGTATGCGCGTGCGTGAGGCGAGGCGTAAGCTGGCAGACTGCGCTTGCGCCTGTTCTTGTGCGCTAATATAGCCTTGGCTTTGCATGCGTTGTAACACCACATCGCGTCGTGCCGTGGCGCGCTCGGGGTAACGCAGCGGATTGTAATACGACGCCCCTCTTGGCAGGCCGGCAAGCATCGCTAACTCAGAAAGTGTTAGCTCCTTTAATGGGCGTGAAAAATAATATTCCGAGGCGAGGGCAAAGCCGTGAATGGCACGGTTGCCTTGTTGGCCTAGAAAAATTTCATTGAGATAGGCGCTCAGGATGTCTTCTTTGCTAAAGTGGAGCTCTAACAGAATTGCCATCACGGCTTCTTCGATCTTGCGACCAAGGGTTTGTCGCCGATCGAGATAAAGGTTCTTGATCAACTGCTGTGTGAGCGTACTGCCTCCTTGCACTATGCCGCCAGCCTTTATATTAGCCACCATGGCGCGGGCGATTCCGACTGGGTCGACACCGAAATGCGAATAAAAGCGTTGGTCTTCTACAGCGATGATGGCGTCCGTTAGGCTCTGTGGCACGTCACTCAGTGTGGTAGGCAGCCGGTCCTCTCCCGTGTCCGGATTGATCTGGGCAATCTCTACGGGTTCTAATCGTACTAAGGCTAAATCGCCGGTGTTTTGGTCGCCCCACAGATTGCGGATGCGGTTGTCGTCAAATTCGACATTGAGGTAGAGGCTAGGCTCTTCGCCATCCCAGAAATCAAAGCCACGGGTCCATAGGCGGATTCGTGAAGACGTAAGCTGATACTCGCCAGGACCGCTGACTGCATTGCTTTGCCTATAACCTAAGCGTTGCAGGGTGCTCGATAGCTCGTCTTGACTAATGGTTGCGCCAACATAGAGCTCAACTGGTCGTGCATAGAGTCTGGCGGGCAGAGCCCATTGTAAGGCTTCGAAATCTTGGCGGATGGTATAATCTATCCAAACACCCCAAAGCACAATGATGGCGCTCATGGCCAAGACAAGGCGTTTGAAGTACCACCATTTGCTACGGCGGGGGTGGGGCGAACGGTTATCTGGGGCGTTGTGTTTTTGCATAGGCGGATATTATGACATTGCGCCTTGACCGCCTGCTATGTGTATAGCGAGACTTTTGCAATATCTTGAAGGAAGTCGCAATTGTCTTGAATTCTTGAAAAATGACACGCAATATACTGTATATATAAACAGCATTCTGTGTGTGCATTATGTCGATCCCCTCCTACGCTGAGCTGCATTGTCTCAGTCATTTCACTTTTTTGCAGGGCGCTTCTGCGCCTGAGGAGCTGGTGCAACAGGCGCAGCAGTTAGGCTATAGCGCGATAGCGATCACCGATGAATGCACCTTAAGTGGAGTGGTGCGGGCGCATGTCGCTGCTAAAGGCAGCTCGGTGAAGTTGCTTATAGGCAGCCGTTTTGTACTGGACGATGGCTTAGGCTTTGTACTGATAGCGCGCAGCCGGCTTGGATATGGGCAAATATCCCATTTGATTACTGTGGCCCGTGCAGGGGCAGCAAAAGGTCACTATAGGCTCGACAGGGCGTTGGTAGAGGCACAAACCCTGAGCGATTGCCTTGCTCTATGGTTGCCTGCCGAGAAGAACCCAGAGCCCGAGCAGGCAAGGTGGCTGCAAAGGCTATTTCCTGAGCGTGTGTGGATTGCCGTGGAGATGCTGCTGCATGGTCGCGATCGCGCTCGTTTGCATGCGCTGCAGGCGCTAGGCAATTCGCTTGGCCTTACTCTCGTGGCCAGCGGCGCTGTCTACATGCATACGCCAGAGCGGCGCATGTTGCGTGATACCTTAACTGCCATTCGCTTAGGCACAACCTTAGCGAGTCTAGGGCGAGCGGCCGCCTCTAATAGCGAGCAACATCTGCGCACGCGTGAGCGCCTAGCAAAGCTATACCCACTGGCGTTGCTGCAAGAGACGCAGACGATTGCCGAGCAATGTCACTTCTCTTTAGATGAGCTGCGCTATGAATACCCCCACGAACTGGTGCCCGCCGAGCATAGCGCCAGCAGTTGGTTGCGAGAACTAAGCCTGCGCGGTTTAGAACAACGTTGGCCCGAGGGGGCGTCAGATCGTGTCAAACAATTGCTAGAGAAAGAGTTATTGCTAGTCGCCGAGCTTGGTTATGAGCACTTTTTCTTAACGGTGCATGACATCGTGGTATTTGCCCGCAGTCGTCAGATTCTTTGTCAGGGCCGCGGCTCGGCAGCGAACTCGGTGATTTGTTATTGCTTGGGCATCACAGCCGTAGATCCTGCGCGGATGCAATTACTGTTCGAACGTTTCCTGTCCAAGGAGCGTGATGAGCCGCCTGACATCGATGTCGACTTTGAGCACGAGCGCCGCGAAGAAGTCATTCAGTACATTTATTCCAAATATGGCCGCCATCGTGCAGCCTTGGCGGCGACGGTCATCTGTTATCGCGCTCGTAGTGCTGTGCGTGATGTTGCCTCCGCCTTAGGGTTCACGCCGGAGCAAAGCGCACTGCTTAGCAAGGGTATCGATTGGTACGGGCAAAGCCTTGATGAAGAGACGGTAGTGCCTGGCTTGGAGGTCGATACCGAAAAGCTGCAGCAACTCTTTTATTTGGTGCGAAGCTTGTTGGGAGTGCCCCGTCATCTGTCGCAACATGTGGGGGGCTTTGTGATTAGTCAGGGTCCCCTGTCGGAACTTGTCCCTGTCGAGAATGCCGCCATGGCAGATAGAACTGTCATTCAGTGGGAAAAAGATGATCTTGAAGCATTGGGTTTATTGAAAGTCGATGTCTTAGCGCTAGGCATGTTGACAGCCATTCGAAAATCCATTGACCTGATTAACGCCTCCCCGGCAATGCAGCACGAGAAGGCTTTGAGCTTGCAAAATGTACCCAAGGAAGATCGTGGGGTGTATGACATGATGTGTGCAGCGGACACTGTGGGTGTCTTCCAGATCGAGTCGCGCGCGCAGATGAGTATGTTGCCGCGTTTAAAGCCGCGTAATTACTATGATCTTGTTGTGCAGATCGCTATCGTGAGGCCCGGCCCTATTCAAGGCAATATGGTGCACCCTTATCTGGCTAGGCGCAGCGGTAAAGAGCCAGTGGTTTACCCTAACGAGCAGATTAAGGAGGTGTTGGAGCGCACGCTTGGGGTGCCGATTTTTCAAGAGCAAGTCATGAAAATCGCCATCGTTGCAGCGGGCTTTAGTGGTGGCGAGGCCGACCAATTACGCCGCGCAATGGCGGCATGGAAAAAGAAAGGTGGCCTGGAACCATTTCAGGAAAAGCTCGCGCAAGGCATGCGTGAACGTGGTTATGAAGATTCTTTCGCGCAGCAGATCTATAGCCAAATAAAAGGTTTTGCAGATTATGGTTTTCCCGAATCGCATTCGGCGAGTTTTGCATTGCTCGCCTATGTGTCCTCCTGGCTAAAGTGTTACCACCCAGCCGCATTTGTATGTGCATTGCTCAATAGTCAGCCGATGGGCTTTTATGGACCTGCTCAGCTGATACAGGATGCGCGTAGGCATGGTGTGACCGTCTTGCCAGTGGATGTGAATCATAGTGAATGGGATAGCACTCTCTTATATCCTGAGAAAAACAGTGCGGTGCCCGTGTTGCGTCTTGGTTTGCGTTTAGTAAAGGGCTTGTCTTTTGTGGGCGGGCAAAAACTTTGTCAGGCACGCCGCACAGGGGTGTTTACTAGCGTGCAATCGCTAGTGCAGCGTAGTGGTGTCAATAGCGCCGATAGAGAAAGTTTGGCTGCGGCAGACGCCTTGAAGGCATTGGCAAAAGATCGCTATCGCGCGTTTTGGGATGTGGCTGGCTATGAAGAGACATTGCCGTTGTTTGCGGGCCAAGAGCAATGGCCGCAGGCCGGCGAGAGCCTGCCCATCATGCTGCCCAAACCGTCGGAGGGGCAGGACATTATCGCTGACTACAATAGCACTGGCTTAACGCTGCGGCGGCACCCCCTGGCCTTGTTGCGTGAGCATCTGCAAGCTTATTTTGTCGTCACCGCACAGCAGTTGCTAGAGATTGGCGATGGCGAAGGGATCAAGGTGGCCGGTATCGTCACTTCTCGGCAAAGACCGCAAACAGCGTCAGGAGTCACCTTTATGACTTTGGAAGACGAGACAGGATTTTTGAATGTGGTGATATGGCCTGCGGTGGCAGCGCGTAATCCAAGTATCGTGCGCGAGGCGAGCATGCTTGGTGTCTCGGGCAAGCTGCAGATCAGTGACGGGGTCGTGCACGTGATTGCCAATCATCTTGTCGATTTGAGTCATTTCATCTCGGCGATGACGTTAAGGTCACGGGACTTCTGCTAAGCAAAAATGCCATGCAAATACCACGCTTGCTTTGCAGGCTCGGCAGCGCCTTGGCGTTCATGAAAAATCCACAGCCGCATGCCTTGACGGTTACTCGCGATATAGTAGTCGCGTTTTACTTCTTGCTTCTTCCACCAATGGGTTTCTATACGCTCTGGTCCGCTAACTAAACGTAAACTGCTGTGATAGAAAAGTCGTCCCTCGCTTTTTTGCAAATGCACAGGCTGCGCAAGTAACCAGAAAGGGCGTGCGGTTTTTTTGTCTGAATGAACGGTATAAGTTGGCTTGGCTTCGCCAAACGGGAGGTCTTGGCTTGCGAGCTCTGGGCAGTGTTCATCGCGTAGCTGTATGCGCCGTACGGCGGCGTTGCCTAGGCGCGCCTGCAACTCTTCTAAGAGTGGAAGAATATTATCGTCCGCGTCTGTCCCGCTTGTCGCAGCGATGCCTTTTAATGCGGCGCTATTAAGCGACACGGCTTGGAAGTGTTTGACTTCTAAGCGCATGCCAACGCTGCCTGCGTGTAGGCCGATGGCATTTAAACGCGTCTCGAGCAATAGCATTAAGTGAGCATGCTGACGGCTGGCTTGGCGCAGGTCCAAATGCAATAGAGTGGGCTCATGGTGTGCGTGTAAAAAACGCAGACAAAGACGTGTTGCCGCGAGTTCGCGCGTTTGTAAAAACACACACAAGCGTTCGACTAGCTCTTCTATTCCGGGCAGGAGCGCTTGTTTGTTCTCTATGCTGAAGTCCCATTCGAGTTCGCTAGAGAATTGCACAGGGCTGGTGTAAGTCGGAACTGGATTGGCGACATGCCCTAGGCACTGGTCTAAATGTTTGAGAAAGTCACGACCAAAACGTTGACCCAGTTGGTGTGAAGGAAGGCGCCAAATATCTCTTAAAATGCTAAGGCCACTATTATGAAACTGCCGCTTCTTCTTTTTCGATAATGGCAGCGCCTGTAAAGGGATGCGCCCTAATGCTGCGCGAAGATTGCTTTTGCGATACACCAGCAAATTGCAACCGGCTTTGGCCATGAGCAGGCTCGCCGCAGGCGTGGGGCTAACGGCGTGATAAATCTGCGTAGGCAATTGCCATGAATCGAGCAGTGCGGTGAGCAAATTTATCAGACGAGTGCGAATGTTATCGATGCCGCCGAAATAATTTAAGCTGCTTGCGACTTCAAAGGAAAAGCTGTCGACGCTCGCAATCGTGACTGTCGCGCTCAGGGTGCTAAGCGCTTCGGCAATTTGCTGTTGTCGCTCTAGGTGAGCGCTGCTCTCGCTGCTGCTTGCGGAAAACTGCGGGAGCCACACAGCATACCAAAGCGTCTCCTGTTTGCTGCGCTGGCGAGCGGGCATGTCATGTTTGATGAGCCTCTTGCTGGTCGGGACCGCATGCAGGGCATGCAAAGCCAAGCTGGCCTGTGAGGGGCGACTGTTCATAGTGGCTCCAGTGGTAGTCGCACGCGGTCGTGGCGATGGCTGCCACGGGCTTTGAGCACTGTTAAGGTCAGCGCGCTGTCATCGGCTTCAGCCCGTAAGCGCAGCACCGCATTGGAGTGACGGATATAGCGGTGATGAAAAAGAAAGCCGAGAGTTTGCCCAGTGACGCAGGCGAGCTGGAGGCGACGTATATGTTTGCCAGACAGCTTGCCTGGCCATGCCAGTACCACGGCGCAAGCGCTGCTCTGTAAGGCTCGCTCGATCCCCCATAGGGTCTGGTGACTTTGCGGCGTGACGATAATCATGCGCGCGATATCGACCCCGGCGCTAGCAAGCGCTGGTGCGTAGGGAATGCATGGAGGCGACACCCATAAGGCGGAGTGCCCTTGCTGGCTGATATCACGCAGCAGCGGTAGCACGAGCTGTAGCTCACCAGCACCCCACAACGGGGTGATGATCTCGGTTAAGGCGTTTGCCGGCCAGCCGCGCCAAGGTAGGCTCGCGTCGAGAGCGGCAAATCCTGTAGGCGCACCGGGATAGTGGCTATTGACCTGTTGCGGCGCGGCCAAATGATGCTCACTAGCGCGCCACAGATTAGTGTTAGCGAGCAGTGCTGCGAGGCGTTTGTTGGGGTTAGGGCTTGGCATATACTGTATATATTAACAGTATTATTGCCCCCTACAAGCACCACTTTTTTGTGAATGAAGGGGAACAAAGTGTAAATTGCTTTGTCTCAAAAGTGAGACTTGAGCCTAACTTACGGAAAAACATTAGA
Organism: uncultured Pseudomonadales bacterium; assembly: GCA_947259995.1. Classification (GTDB taxonomy): domain Bacteria; phylum Pseudomonadota; class Gammaproteobacteria; order Pseudomonadales; family Pseudohongiellaceae; genus UBA5078. The sequence goes on from CAMYOK010000002.1 coordinate 1,265,514, forward strand.
TTTTCTGATCCAAGAGATTGTCACAAACAAATTATTGGTATAGTCTTCATAGCCTTAGACGAACAAGTTTACTAGGCTTGTTAAATAATAAGCACAATTAACTGGAACACCGAGTAATTCATGAAAAGCAAACCTGATATGTTGATGGTGGTGGTTGTTCTTTTTGCGCTAGGAGTCCTAGCAAGCGGAGTTGCACAAAGCGGATTGCTTTGAATCGCCAGTGCTAAGCGTTTAAACGAGAATGTCGGCTAAGGCTGGTAGGTTTCGTAGTCACTCACAATTTTGTCCATACTCACATCCCACGGTTTGTTCTCTAGCTTTTCTACCCTCTGGCACTCATGTGCAAGCCCAATAAGTTGCGGGCGCTGCCTGCCTGAGCGAGCACGAAAAGCAAAGCCTCTATCGTAGAAGCCCTTTCCCATTCCCAGACGATTACAATCTTTGTCAAAGCCCACGAGCGGCACGAAAACAAGATCAAGCGCACGCGCAGATAAGATTGTCTGACTGCGCATCAGCGGTTGCCACATTCCCCAGCGGTGCCGCACAAGCGGGTCGCCAAGTCGATAACGCACAAACAACATACGGTTAGGTCTGAACGGGTGTAGGCAAGGCAGAAAGCAGTGCTGGCCGCGCTCAAGCGCCGCCGCGAGCAATAAAGACGGGTCGATCTCACCGTCACCCGCCACATAAAATGCAATACGCTTGGCGCGCCGAAACTCGAGGCCGGTATTGATGCTGTGGTAAACGCGAGTGCTAGCGAGTAATTGTTGTTGAGGAGTGAGCGCGCGGCGAGCTTGGCGCAGGCCTTGGCGTAAAGAGCGACTGTTTGGTTTCATGATGTGGGAGTTTGCAAAAATAGAAGTTACCCAGAGCACCGCTATCGAAATTGTCCTGAACCCAAAGGTTCAGGTGGTGACTCCAGCGGAACATAAGGCTTTCCGTCTAGCGGACGTGCACAACAGCACCTGCAAGGAGACTCCGGTTTAACAGATATCGGCTCAAGAACACTATCGATTGGCTAATGCTCGAGGCAACTCGTAAACGAGTATATAGCACTTAGTGGAGGCTATCGAGCGAGAGCGTATATGTTTTTTGTTTCAAAAAGCTCAGGTTATTTCAATCTGACGATTGATCTGCAGGCTGCGGTCAATTTTATCTTCTAAGAATTTCAACTTCTGCAGAGTCTGGTGGCGGCTCTCATTGAGCTGTTGGCTCTTGCCGAGCATATCGTGAGTAATATTCAGTGCGGCCATTACAGAGATTTTTTCCAAGCCATGAATATTGCCACGCGACTTAATCTTGCGCATGTTCTCATCAAGATAGCGGGCAGACTTCAATAATGCCTCTTGCTCAGCAGGCGGACAGCTGACTTGGTACTCTTTGTCGAGGATCTTAACGACTACGGTACCAGGCGTGTTCTCTTCAGCACTCATGCAAGTTCTCTTTTATTCAGCCGATAGGGGAAAGTATTCTGTCGCATATACGGATCAATTAGATTCGGACTGCTCCAAAGACTTAAGGCGATTGAGCACGGATTCAAGTCGGCTTTTAGCGAGTTTATTGTTCTCAAGCAGTTGCTGGCGTTCGGATAGCCAGTTATGCTCGTTCGCTCGTAAAAGCTGATTTTCCTGCTTCATCGCAGCACATAGCTCGATGAGGGCATCAATCTTTTGATCCAGCGTGGTAAATTTTTCGTCTGTCATTATGATGGTCGCCATATGCATCTGCCACATCGGTGGTGCGCATAAACCCACTGGTAAATTTCCCGTTACTATAGAGGCGAGACCAAAGCCGGTCAATCGCCAAGCAAGGAAATGTCTAACGATGACTACACTGTATGACGAAGCAGCACGACGACGCAAAGAGTTAATGCAGCAGATGGAGCCGAATAGTATTGCCCTATTATGCGCCGCGCCATTGACTACCCGCAGCAACGATACTGAATATTTATATCGGCAAAGTAGTGATTTTTACTACCTTTCAGGCTTTGTAGAGCATGACGCTGTGCTTGCCCTTATCCCTGGGCGTGCGCAAGGTGAGGTCGTGTTGTTCTGTCAGGAGAAAGATAAAACTCGTGAGTTATGGACTGGCGTGCTAATGGGGCCAGACAAGGCGATTAAAAAACTGAAAATTGATGACGCCTTTCCAATTGGGGATATCGACGATATTTTGCCTGGTCTCTTAGAGGGCCGCGAGCGCGTGTATTACTCGATGGGCAAAGACCCTCGCTTCGATCAACGCGTTATGGACTGGGTCAAAGTTGTGCGCGGTAAAGCTCGCCAAGGCGCTCAGCCACCAGGAGAGTTTCTCGTTCTGGACCATTTGCTCAATGAAATGCGCCTGCTGAAAAGTGCGCGTGAAATAAAACTCATGGAAAAGGCGGGAGCTATTTCGGCGCAAGCCCACAAGCGAGCTATGGCCATCTGTGCGCCTGGGCGCAAAGAATATGAGTTAGAGGCTGAGATCGTGCATGAGTTTATGCGCTCTGGCAGCCGTGCGCCGGCCTATAACAATATTGTTGCGGCCGGGAAAAACGCCTGTATCTTGCACTATATCGAGAACGACTCGACCATCAAAGATGGCGACCTCGTGCTCATTGATGCAGGCTGTGAGTATGAATACTACGCTGCTGACATTACGCGAACCTTCCCTGCCAACGGCAAGTTTAGCAAAGAGCAAAAAGCCCTCTATGAGATTTGCCTAGACGCCCAGCTGCAGGCGATAGCCGCAGTGCAGCCAGGCGCTTCTTGGGATGCGCCGCACAATGCTACCGTAGAGGTTATTACCGAGGGCTTAGTCACGCTCGGGCTACTCAAGGGCGATGTGAAGGCTCTAATTAAGAGTGAAGCCTATAAAGACTTCTATATGCACCGGGCTGGTCATTGGCTGGGTATAGATGTGCATGATGTCGGAGACTATAAAATAGAGGGCAAGTGGCGCCTTATGGAGCCGGGCATGGTGACAACCATTGAGCCGGGAATCTACGTCGCAGCGGACAATATGAAGGTCGATAAAAAGTGGCGTGGCATCGGCATTCGCATAGAGGACGATGTCCTCGTCACTCGTAATGGGCATCGCGTGATAAGCGAGGGGGCTCCGAAGAGCGTAGAGGAGATTGAACGCTTCATGGCGAAATCGCGAGAGCAAGCCATTGCCTAGACTGGGAAAGCAGCAAGGAGCGAGTGCGTGAGAGTAGAGACTGCACAGGCCCATTACGATGTGGTGATTGTAGGTGGCGGGCTCGTTGGGGCCAGTTTCGCCTGCATGTTGGCGGATCAGTTGGCCGCTACCCCTGTCAAAATATTGGTGACCGAAGCGATTGAGTCCTTGCAGGCATCTAGCAGTTTTGATGCGCGTACGACGGCGCTGTCCTATGGCAGTCAACAGCTCTATGCGCGGCTGGGGCTGTGGGAGGCGCTTGCCGCTTATGCCACCCCTATCCACAAGATTCATGTTTCAGATCGTGGCCATTTCGGCGCGGCTCGCATTGACCAAGCAGAAGTGGGTGTTGAGGCGCTGGGTTATGTGGCTGAGAATCAACATCTGGGTGTGGTGTTAACGCAAGCCCTACAAGATGTCGAAGCGATAGACTATCTATGCCCCGCCAAGATCACGCAGATGCTTCCTACTCCAGAGGGGATGCAAGTACAGCTCCAGGGGCGCACGGGTGCGGCGCAGAGTATAAGTGCTGGGCTGGTGGTATTGGCCGATGGCGGGAAGTCGTCTTTGAGTGCGTCTGCGGGGATCCGTCAGCAAGTCACAGAGTATGAGCAAAGTGCCATCATAGCGAACGTCGCCTTTAGCGATGAGCACCGCAATATCGCCTATGAGCGATTTACCGACAGCGGCCCATTGGCTGTGCTGCCCTTGCGCGAACTCCAGGGTGAAAGCCGTGGTGCCTTAATATGGACCGTTTCGCAGGACGATGCCAAGGCTATGATGGAGTTGCAAGATGCACAGTTTCTTGAGGCTTTGCAGGCACGCTTCGGACACCGACTGGGGATGTTTACTAAAATCGGAGCGCGTGCGTGTTATCCGCTGCGGCTTACGGTCGCTAACGAGCAGGTGCGCCCTGGTTTAGTATTGCTCGGCAATGTGGCGCATAGCTTGCACCCAGTGGCGGGCCAGGGATTGAACCTGGCGCTGCGAGACGCCGATGTGTTGGCGCACACTCTGTTGCGCGCCTATACACAAGGTCAGCAATTTGGACAGATGAGTGTGTTGCAAAATTACTTAGCCGCGCAAAGCGATGACCAACTACTCACCACGCGCTTTAGCCACTACACAACGCGGCTGTTCTCTAATAAGCACCCTGCCCTAGTTTGGGCGCGTAAATTCGGCCTGTTCTCGATAGACCTCGTGCCGTTATTTAAGCGCAGTTTTGCCCGTCAGGCGATGGGCTTGGTGACACCTAAAAAGCACTCAGCCTAAGGCGCTAGCATTCCTCGAATAGATTCTATGCGTTTACGATTGGCGCCCAGATCGCTATGGCCTAAACGGGATGCGGAGCGCACATGCACTAGGCCGGAGTTGGTGTCTTCGAGAAACTCGACATCATCCACATAACCCATGAGTCGAGATGTAAACTCAGCATAAATATAGGGAGCTTGATCGCTAATGATTTTGGCCTCTGGCAGGCTAGTGAGTGCTTGCCTTAGCTCTGCGAGGCTGGTTTGTAATGGGGCGATTTGATGACTTTCGCGGGTTTCGAAGCTCGACACGCAATTTGGTGAATCAGGGCAAGTGCCTAATTGGCCGTCGCTAGCCCCGAGCGATGTGGGGCGCTCGCCAGCACAACCAAGCAGTGATAAAAGTCCGATCATTAATAAGCTCCAACGTTTCATTTTGTAGATCTCGTTGCCTAGGCGCCTGCGGCGCGATTAATGTGCAATTAGACGACAGACATACCAAGCCATTCGGCTATCATCGCGGGTTTGTCCTTTCCTTCTATTTCTACCGTGATTTTGTGTTTGACCAAATAGGCGCCGCGGGATTTTTCGACGGCACTGACAAGAGTGAAGTGCGCGCGAATACGCGAACCCACCGCAACGGGGTGCACGAAGCGCACTTTGTCGAGACCGTAGTTAATGAGCACCGAGCAACCTGCGATTTTAATGGTAGGGCTTTGTGCGCTCAGCATGCTTAATAACGAGAGTGTTAAGAAGCCGTGCGCGATAGTGCCACCGAAGGGGCTCTCTTTGGCAGCGCGTTCGGGGTCCAGATGAATGAACTGAAAATCCCCCGTTGCCTCTGCAAATTGATTTACTCGCTCTTGGGTGATTTCGAGCCAGGGTGAGCTCCCGAGGTTTTTGCCGACATAGTCTTGCGCGTGCTCGATGCTGACGAAATTCGGAGCACCTGCTAAAGGGGGTTGCTGGTCAGTCATAAGATTGGCGCCTTAAAATAGAACAAGCGCTCAGTATCGAGCATTCGCCGCTAAGCTTCAATTAGGATCTTTCGCCGCGCTGCTTAGCTCAGTGATTAGAGATGCCTTCTGTGCGCCGGTGCGAAGTGTCGTTATACTGCGCTACATTGCCTGTAGGTTTACTAGTTAAAGAGTGCATAGATGTTTGACACTGATAGCAACGCCTTGGATTACGATCTGGTCATCGCCGGAGGCGGTATGGTGGGTGCTAGCCTCGCGCTTGCGCTAGCCGATACCTCCTTGCGTATTGCCGTGCTCGATAGCCAAGACCTGACCAAGAGGCACAGCTTCAATCCACGTCCTGGTGAGTTTGAGCCTCGTGTGAGTGCGATTACTCACGCCTCGCAAACCTTTCTCAATGATTTAGGCGTTTGGTCGGCAATTAAAAGTCGGCGTTGCTGCCCCTACTCGGAAATGCACGTGTGGGATGCAGACGGCACCGGGGCTATTCATTTTTCTGCACAAGAAGTGCATGCAGAGGCGCTTGGCCACATTGTTGAAAACGCGGTCTTACTTGCCGCGCTCTATGAGCAATTGACGAAGGCATCCAATGTGACCTTGCTATCGAAGGTCACGCTATCGGGCGTCGACAAAGGCAGCGATGCTGTAAGTGTGATTGTAGAAGGTGGGCGGCGAATTAGTGCGCGGCTCCTCGTGGCTGCCGATGGGGCGAACTCGCGCGTACGAACCATGGCAGGCTTCAATACGAAGGAGTGGGATTATGAGCATCATGCGATTGTCACAACGGTGCGCACAGAGCTCCCTCACCAAGCCACTGCTATTCAGCGCTTCATGGATGCAGGCGTGCTCGCGTTTCTGCCACTGCAAGAGGATGAAACAGATCAACAGTCTTGCTCTATAGTCTGGTCAGTGCTGCCGGATTTTGCCGAAACCCTGATGGCCAAAAGTGATGCCGAGTTCGCCCTCGTTTTACAGGGCGCGATCGAGAGTCGGCTTGGCAAGATCGAGCATGTCGCTAAGCGCTTTAGTTTCCCTCTGCGGCAACGTCATGCGACAGACTATGTGCAAGCACACATTGCCTTGATCGGAGACGCGGCGCACACGATCCACCCTTTAGCAGGTCAAGGCGTGAACTTGGGGTTGCTCGATGCGAAAGTGTTGGCCCAGGAAATAAGAAGAGCGCACGATAGGCAGTTATCCATTGGCGAGCTACGGGTGCTGCAGCGCTATCAGCGGGCGCGCAAAGGACATAATCTCGGCATGATGTGGGTGATGGAAGGGTTTAAGCGCTTGTTTGCAGACCAGGCCTTGCCAATCCGTTGGTTGCGCAATGTAGGAATGTCGGGTCTTAATCAGAGCGAGATGCTCAAACGTCAAATTATGCGCTCGGCAATGGGCTTAGATGAGGGCGTTTAAGCTGCCCTTTCTATTCAAGCAATCTGGTGGTGTGCCGATAGTAAAGAGACCTCATTAAACACTCACGTGCCTGTGCAAGTGAGTTTGGCGACTCTAGGAGCTCACCCATGATTAATAAGAACAGCGCATGGCCATTTGACATGGACCTTAGCAGCCTCGATACCGCAAGTATTACCAATATTCTGACAGATATCGAAAGCCATCTTCCGCGGCTAGAGTCCTCCTATGGCTTGTCTGAATTGCTCCGGGTGAAGAAACTCTTCGAGAGTGAATTGATGAGCCCGCATCGACTCCATTAAGGTGTACTCCCTCCAAAGCTTAGTTTATGCTAACTCCACCTAGCAGCCTCGTGGCAGGCCTATATTCAGGTCATTTGCCGTTAAAGTGCAATCTAAGAGGTCGGGCCGCGGTCTAGGTCTTGGTAAGTCCAAGACACAATGGGAATTTTCGCTAAAAACAATCATAAAAAGGTTTGTCATTATGAAATCGATTTTTTCGTTAGTAGCAGTTGCAGCCATGTTAGTCGGTGCAAATGCATTGGCTATCGAGCCTGCAAAATTAACTCAGGCGCTAGCTTCCTCTGATCGCAGCGATGCGGACAAAGAGTTGGATGCTGGCCGTAAGCCTGTACAAGTACTTGACTATCTAGGTCTTGAAGAGGGGATGACTGCGATGGACGTGATGGCTGGCGGTGGTTGGTACACCGAAGTGCTTTCTCGCGCAGTTGGGCCTAACGGCAAAGTGTTGATGCAAAACAGCCCCGCCTCGTTGGCGCGTGGCACAACAGAGGAAACAGTCACCGCTCGTCTAAGCGGCCGCTTGAATAATGTTGAGCGAGTTAACCGTGACTTGAATGACTTAGGTGTCGCTGCAGACTCAGTTGACTTCATCATCACTAACTTAAACTTCCATGACGTCTACAATGGTAACCCAGAAGCGGCACAAGGCATGTTGGCCTCTTTGAAAGCCGTGTTGAAGCCTGGTGGCACTATGGCGATCATCGACCACATCGGAAACCCCGGTGCGGACAACGCCGCACTACACCGTATGCCTAAGCAGGACGCAGTGAATGCAGCGCGGCAGGCGGGCTTTACAATCGTTGATAGCGATAGCCAAGTATTACATTCACCAAATGATGACCACACCTTGTCACCTTTTGCTGAATCATTGAATCGCAATACTGATCGCTTTATCCTAAAACTCACGAAGTAATCGCGAGTGTTAGGCAGTTATTCGCCCCCGAAATGATCTATTTCGGGGGCGAATACGTTATACCCTGCTCTAATTCTGTTTTCTGCTGGATAGACCCTTGAAGCAATCCCCGCCCGTACAGCTCGTTAGTAAATTCTTTTCTGTATTCAAATACAGCCGCGTGGCCATCGAGATCGTCTGGGGCACCAGTGCCGCGCTCACGATTACTATGGCGGTTGCCACGCTATTCGCGGGCCTGCTGCCTGCCGCGATCGCCTACGTTGGGCAATTGATTGTTGATGCCGTTGTCGCGGCGATACAAGCCCCTGCTGGGGAGAAAGAGGCAGCGACTAATCTCACCATCTTCTATGTGCTATGCGAGGCAGCTTTGGTGGTGCTTATCACCGGCGTGCAGAGAATCAACACGGTCTGTCAATCAATCTTGCGGGTGCTACTAGGCAACAAAATCAATGTCATGATTTTGGAGAAATCTTTAACACTAGAGCTACAGCATTTTGAAGACTCCGAATACTACGACAAACTCGTGCGCGCTAGACGAGAGGCGTCCAGTCGCCCTCTTAGCTTGGTGATGCGGACATTCGATTTGGTGCGCGAATCGATCTCACTCGTTAGCTATGGCTTCCTGCTATTCCAATTTTCTCCATGGGCGGTATTGCTGCTAGGATTTGCCGGTTTGCCGGCGTTCTTAGCCGAAGCAAAATTCTCCGGTGAGGCTTTTCGTAATCAACGTTCACGTTCGGCAGAACGCCGCATGCAAATCTATTTGGAGATGGTACTAACACGCGAAGATGGCGTTAAAGAGGTGAAACTTCTAAAGATTGGCCAATTATTCCTCCAGCGATATGTGGATATCTTTCTTAATATTTATAAGCAAGATCGTAATCTAGTGTTGCGGCGAGGGTTTTGGGGGTATGTCCTTGGACTGATTGCGAGTGCTGCATTCTATTTTGCTTATGGTTGGGTAGTGTTTGCGGCGATAGCAACGACGATCACCATTGGCCAGATGACGATGTACATCGCGGTGTTTAGACAGGGGCAAAGTTCTGTTACCAATAGCCTAACTGCCATCAATGGTATGTATGAAGACAATCTCTATTTGTCTAACCTAGTGGAATTTTTGGATCACGAAGTTGCAGAAACCACGGGAGATAAAACCGAAGGGCCTGACCCGCAAGATGGTATTCGCTTCGAGAACGTAAGCTTTCACTACCCGGGCACAGAAACTCCAGCACTGAACTGTGTGAATCTGCATATACGTGCCGGCGAGAGTCTAGCGATCGTTGGGGAGAACGGCTCAGGTAAAACCACTTTAATTAAATTGTTGACGCGGCTGTACTCGCCAACTCAGGGTCGAATAATGCTTGAAGGTTTAGATCTTCAGCAATGGGATATCGAAACCTTACGTTACAAAATAGGCGTCATCTTTCAAGACTTCTCTCGCTATCAACTTAAGGTGGGTGACAATATCGGCATCGGCGATGTGGATAATATGAGCGAGAAAGAGCAGGTAGAAGGCGCCGCCAAAGATGGTCTGGCGGCCGAATTTATTCAGCGGATGCCAGAGTCCTACGAGACGCAATTGGGGACTTGGTTTAAAGGCGGAAAAGAGCTCTCTGGTGGGCAGTGGCAGAAGGTGGCTCTTGCTCGTGCGTTTATGCGTACGCATGCCGATGTCTTGATTCTCGATGAACCAACAGCGGCAATCGACGCCAAGGCCGAAGCAGATATTTTTGCGCATTTCCGAGAGTTAACGGCCAATAGAATCTCGATTATTATCTCGCACCGGTTTTCAACAGTGCGCATTGCCGACCATATTATTGTGCTGGATGCAGGCGAGATTAAAGAGGAAGGCACGCATAGCGAATTGCTAGCATTAGATGGACAGTACGCCAGATTGTTTCATTTACAGGCGCAAGGGTATCAATAGCGCTAACGATATTTTTTATTCGCAATCGCCACACAGGCTAGCGGGACGAGCGAGGCGATAAGAATCGCAATGCTCAACCCGGTTTCATCGACCAACTGTCTAAGCCAGGCAAACCCAATCACTGCCAGAATTACACCTAATGCCAGTACGCCAGCGCCAAGTAAATTGGCATAGGCTATTGGGTGCGTAAACCTCGATTCATCCCACCCTGCAATCCATTTTCGTTGTTGTTTTACGGCAATGAGAAACCCAATCACAATACAGGGCAACGCGCCGCCAAAAACAATAAAAATGAAACCCAGGGTGAGCTCGTTCATTGGTGTTTACTCATAACTCTCAATCGCTGGGCACGCACAGAATAAATTACGATCGCCATAAACATTGTCGATACGATTGACTGATGGCCAGAATTTGCTTTCCTGTAAGGCTGGCACAGGCCATGCCGCTTCCTGTTTGCTATACGGGCGCTGCCAATCGTTGTCCATCACGTCGGCGAGTGTGTGCGGCGCTTGTTTGAGCGGATTATTCTCCGCGTCTAATTCTCCAGACTCTACCCGCGCGATCTCCTTACGAATGCAGATCATGGCTTCGATGAAGCGGTCGACCTCTTGCTTCGATTCACTCTCGGTAGGCTCGATCATCAAAGTGCCAGCGACTGGGAATGACATGGTTGGGGCGTGGAAGCCGTAGTCCATTAAACGCTTGGCGATATCTTCTTCGGAAATGCCCGAGGCAGCCTTCAAGGGACGCAAGTCGATGATGCACTCGTGCGCGACCATGTCGTTGCGGCCTGTATACAGCACGGGGAAATGCGGAGCCAATTTACGGGCAATGTAATTGGCGCTAAGGATGGCTACCTGAGTGGCCTTGGTAAGCCCTTCAGCGCCCATTAGTGCAATATACATCCACGAGATTGGCAGAATGCCAGCACTGCCCCAAGGGGCTGCAGAGACGGCTGTATTGCCTTTGTTGGGGCCAGTCAGTTCGATCAAGCTATGGTTGGCCACGAACGGAATCAAGTGCTTCTTAATGCCTATAGGCCCCATGCCTGGGCCGCCGCCACCATGAGGGATACAGAAAGTCTTGTGCAAATTCACGTGGGAGACGTCCGCGCCCATGTCACCTGGGCGGGCAACACCCACTTGTGCGTTCAGGTTGGCGCCATCTAGATAGACTTGGCCGCCGTGATCATGAATGATCTGGCAAATCTCTTTAACACCTTCTTCGTACACGCCGTGAGTAGACGGGTAGGTGATCATTAGGGCCGCGAGCGTGTCTTTGTGAGTCTCAGCTTTGGCTTTGAGGTCTTCTACATCGATATTGCCTTCGCTATCACAAGCGACCACAACCACCTTCATGCTTAGCATCTGTGCACTGGCTGGGTTGGTACCGTGGGCAGAGCTTGGGATAAGGCAGACATTGCGTTGAGTTTGCCCTTTGCTGTCTAAGTAATTGCGAATGGCGAGCAAACCGGCATATTCGCCCTGCGCCCCGGAGTTCGGTTGCATACTTACGGCATCGTAGCCTGTGATCTCGGTGAGCATGTCTTCAAGCTCTTGTATCATCTGGCGATACCCAGGTGTTTGTGACACAGGGACGAACGGATGAGGCTTGCTGAACTCTGGCCAAGTAATGGGAATCATCTCAGCGGTGGCATTGAGTTTCATGGTACATGAGCCAAGTGGAATCATGGCGTGGGTCAACGACAGGTCTTTGTTCTCTAAGCGCTTGAGGTAGCGCAGCATTTCCGTTTCGCTGTGGTAGCGATTGAAGAACGGATGCGTGAGGAAGTCGCTTTGACGTAGCAGCGATGCAGGGATGGCAGCGCTTGTGCCTTGCGTGCAGATCTGCGCATCGATTGCGCTGACACTTAGCCCCTTGGCTTTGTCGCCTAATACGATTCGCCACAGTGTTTCGATTTCAGCGTCTGTTGTGCACTCGTCCAAGCTGATGCCAAGGCTATCGCTAAGGTCGATGCGCAAATTGATGCCCTCCTGCTCAGCGCGCTGCAGAATCGACGCGCGGCTTGTGGCATCGGTGTTAAGCGTGACGGTATCGAAGAAATGCTTGTTGCTGCAGGCCTGACCTTGTGCAAGCAGCCCCTGCACAAATATCTCGGTCAGCCGGTGAATACGCTGGGCGATGGTAGTGAGCCCTTCCGGGCCATGATACATCGCATACATGGCGGCGATATTGGCAAGCAGCACCTGGGCAGTACAGATGTTGCTATTGGCCTTCTCGCGGCGAATATGTTGTTCGCGTGTTTGCAGTGACATGCGGAATGCCTGCTTGCCACGGCTATCGATAGAAACGCCGATAATGCGCCCGGGCACTGCGCGCTTGAAACCATCTTTTGTGGCGAAATAAGCGGCATGCGGGCCGCCATAACCCATGGGTACACCGAAACGCTGAGTGCTGCCTAGCACGACGTCTGCGCCCATCTCGCCAGGCGCCTTGAGCATGATTAGGCTCATCAGGTCGGCCGCGACAACAGCTATACCCCCATTGGCGTGTAGGCCCTCGATACTGTCGCTTAGGTCTTTCAGTTCGCCCGATGCGGCTGGATACTGATAAATCGCACCAAACACATCGTGTTGGTCTAAGGTAGCGATATCTGCAATCAATAGCTCAAATCCGAAGTTCTTTGCTCGGGTCTGCAATACGTCAATGGTCTGCGGAAAGCACTGCTCATCCACGAAGAAGGTATTGCTCTTGTTCTTGGCTACACGTTTCGCTAGGGCCATGCCTTCAGCGGCGGCAGTAGCTTCATCTAGCAAAGAGGCATTGGCAAGCTCCATGCCGCTTAAATCCAACACCATTTGCTGATAGGCCAAAAGGCTTTCAAGACGACCTTGGGAGATCTCTGGTTGGTAGGGGGTATACGCTGTGTACCAGCCCGGATTTTCTAAGACATTGCGTAAAATGACATTGGGCGTGATGGTGTCGTAATAGCCTAGGCCTATAAAGGAGCGTGCCGGTTTGTCAGCGCTTACCATCTTCTTGAGGCGGCTTAGAGTGTCAGACTCAGTACTTGGTTTGCCAAGGTCGAGCCGGCGTTTCAGGGCGATGGAGTTTGGCACCGTCTGCTCGATGAGCTGCTCTAGCGAGTCGAGCTTGAGCTCGGCAAGCATGGCTTGCAGGTCCGCTGTATTAGGACCAATGTGCCGACCAATGAATTCATCGCTATTGCGCAGATGAGCGAGTGTTTTGTTTGCACAGAGTGGAGACGATGACGCGTTACTGCCCATGGTTAACCTCAATAAATACTCGGGGTCAGAGCGCTTTCGTAGTGCCCTGAATCAATAATGGAGCGGAGTTAAAAAACGAAACACACCGAGCCAGGCCGAATGGACTGACTCAAGCCGATTGTGATCACGGCATTATTATTGTTACAAGCACAGGCGGTTGCGGTAGGAGTGACTACTCGCAAATCTTTGCATATGCGTCAGCATCGAGAAGTGCATCGATGTCGGCGGCATTTTTGGGCTGAATTCGGCAGAACCAACCTTCATCATAAGGAGAACCATTGACAGTCTCAGGCGCATCGAGAAGCGCTTTATTGACCTCGACAATAGTGCCGGTGATTGGGGCATAAATGTCAGAGGCTGCTTTTACGGACTCTACGACACTCATTTCTTGCTCGGCAGTGACTTCGGTGCCTTCTTCAGGAAGCTCGATGAAAACGATATCGCCAAGTAATTCTTGTGCGTGGTCGGAGATCCCCATGATAACAGTCCCATCGGTTTCTACTCTGACCCACTCGTGGGTTGCTGCGTACTTTAAATCATCTGGAAAGCTGCTCACTGACCAATCCTCATGCTGAAAATGGATAAAATTAATCGAAAATCTTTTTGCCAAAGCGTACGAAGTTAGGCTTTACAATTCGCACAGGGATAAGCTTTCCGCGCAGGTCTACACGACAATTGACACTGCCTGCTGGGATTCTAGCTAAGGCGATAGAATGCTTCAATGTCGGCGAGAAAGTCCCACTTGTAATAATGCCTTCTTTTTCGACTGCGTTAACCTCGCAAACAACTCTTAGGCCTTCGCGTAGGACGCCGCGCTCTTCAAGTACAATGCCAGTAAGGATTGGAAGCTTGCCTGCCGCTAGGTCAATTTTATGCTGTTCGACAGCGGGCCTGCCAATGAACTGACGATCAGCAGGCTCCCAGGCAATGGTCTGCTCCATATTGGCTGCAATGGGAGACGTGTCTTCGTCCATATCGTGGCCATAGAGGTTCATGCCCGCTTCGAGCCGCAGGGTGTCACGTGCGCCGAGCCCAATAGGGAGTATATCGGCGGCTATCAGTGAGTCCCAAAGTGCGGGGGCATCTTCGTTAGGTATGATGAGTTCAAGGCCGCGTTCGCCGGTATAGCCGGTGCGGGCAATAAACCATTGCTCATTTTCAAGTGAGCGGAAATTGCCCAATGCCTGCACTTTTTCCGCGAGCTCTGGGGCTAGCAAGGCGCAAACTTTAGAGATGGATTCCGGGCCGTGTATTGCTAAGATGGCGAGGTCTGGGCGCTCTGTGATACTGACATCATAGCCCTGGGCCTTGCTGTTCATCCAGCTTAGATCTTTCTCGCGAGTGCCGCAGTTAACCACTAGGCGATAGCCTTGGGCCCTTCGATAGACGATTAGATCGTCCACTACGCCGCCGTTATCGTTCAGCATGCCGGTGTACAGTGCGCGACCGACTTCATCAAGCTTCTGCACGTCGTTGGCGAGAAGATAACGTAGCCATCTGGTGGCGTCAGCCCCGTCAATATCCACTACCGTCATGTGGGAAACATCGAATACCCCTGCGTGCTGGCGTACCGCATGATGTTCTTCCATTAGGGATTTGTATTGGATTGGCATATCCCAGCCGCCGAAATCGACCAATTTGGCGCCAGCATCGACGTGTTTTTGATAAAGCGGAGTCCGCAAGCCCACAGAAAACTCTTCCTAAATAATGGCGCAAGAATCGCTGATAAGCGTTCCTTAGCCGAAAAAATAAGCTCGACATTCTAACCGGATGTGAAGTTGTTTGATAGAGGGGACGAATGCCGAAGGCGTAAAGGGAGTTTAATTCAGTTCAGTCAAAAAGCGATCTGCACGCGGCAAGTAGTTGCGTTCGCTGTCCAGTGAAAACACCACAGAGCTAGAGCGCCCAATAATCTGCTCGCGTGGGATAAAGCTGTAAACACGGCTATCGGCACTGTTGTCGCGGTTATCGCCGAGAACGAAGAACTGATCCTCTGGCACTGTTTCTGGCCCGAAGCTGCGCGACACACGGTTGCTGAGGGTGTCTGACAGCATTGCCTGATGAGAGTGGTTGAATAACTGCTCACGGATAATCATCGAGTTATTATCACTGGAGATTACCTCATAATCGGCAGGCTGGCCGTTGATTACGAGGGTATTATTACGCATATAGATGGTGTCACCGGGCAGCCCCACAATTCGCTTCACCAAGCGCTTTTCGGCGGCCTCTGAATCGATAATAATGATGTCACCGCGATTAGGGTCGGCGCGAGTTGCCAAGAAGATATCGGTGAAGGGAATGCGAATATCATAGGCGAGTTTATTGACCCAGACCTTGTCACCGTCGAGCAAGGTGGGTTGCATTGAGCGTCCGGAAATAGAATTTAAGTCGGCGATTGCGCTCTTAAAGAACACAATGGTCAACAGCAGCAACATGAACCGTTTATTCTCTTTCCAGAATGCGGCGAAGTACTTCTTCATGATGGGGGTTAAATCCTTTCAATGACTCTAACAAACTCTCTATAGGGACAATAGGCGAATGGGCGCATGTGTGTCAATCTATGCGCATGGCGCTTGTCTCAAACAAAGGTCGCATGGGCTGGTGAGATTGGGTTAATTCTTATAGTCTTGTTGGCATTCTTCCTGTATTGCTATCGTGAGCGGCTTGAACATGCCTTTTAGTGCTTTCCATCCAGTGGCGCGTGCTTGGTTTAGTGCACGCTATGGTGAACCAACGGCGGCGCAGAGGCAGGCGTGGCCTGCGATTAAGGCGGGAAAGCATACTCTCATTTCGGCTCCCACGGGCAGCGGTAAAACCTTAGCGGCGTTCTATGCTGTGATCGACCGGCTGTTGTGGCAAGGGCAGCAAGCACCGCTTCCTCAAACCACCTTCGTTCTCTATGTCTCGCCGCTAAAAGCGTTAAGCAATGACATCCATCGTAACCTCGAGGTCCCGGTCAAGGGCTTGTTAGAGCGATTGCAACAAGACGCCTTTGCGCCGGTCGATATCAGTATTGCGGTGCGCACAGGCGATACCTCCCCAAGCGAGCGCCAGCGGATGTTGCGCAAGCCTCCGCATATACTGGTGACCACCCCCGAGTCCTTGTATTTGCTATTAACGAGTGCCGGTGGCAGGCAGATGCTTGGCAGCGTTGACACCCTAATTGTCGATGAGATTCATGCCTTATTGGGCGATAAGCGTGGTTCGCATTTAGCGCTCTCAATTGAGCGTTTAGAGAAATTGCTTAAAAAACCTTTGCAGCGCATTGGTTTGTCTGCGACCCAGCGGCCCACAGATCTGGTCGCCAATTACTTATGCGGTAACCGGGTTGACCAGCCGTGCGTGGTAGTGGATACAGGGCATCAGCGTCAGCTCGATATAAGTCTAGAGGTTCCGGGTTCGCCACTCACAGCATTGATGAGCAATGAGGTGTGGGACGAACTGTATCAGCGGCTCGTACAGCTCATCGAAACGCATGAGACCACACTGGTATTCGTGAACACTCGAAGGCTATCTGAGCGTCTAGCTTTAGCCTTGACCGAGCGTCTAGGAGAAGGCTTGGTGAGCTCCCATCACGGAAGTATGAGTAAAGAGCACAGGCATCAAGCGGAGCAAAAATTAAAGGACGGCAAATTAAAAGTGTTGGTGGCTACCGCGTCGATGGAGCTAGGCATCGATGTGGGCTCGATCGAACTTGTCGTGCAGTTCTCCTCGCCCAAGAGCATCGCGAAATTCCTACAACGCGTGGGGCGTAGTGGTCACTCTGTTCGAGGGACACCCAAAGGGATCTTATTCCCACTGACTCGAGATGACTTATCCGAATGTACAGCACTGTTGCATAGCATTGAGCAAGGGCAGTTAGACCGAATACTGATGCCAGAGAAACCGGTTGATATCTTAGCGCAGCAGATTGTCGCTGAAGTCGCGGCAAGTGCAGGCGACGGTATGGATAGCTGGGATCTTGATGTGCTCTATGAGCTCTACCATCGTGCATGGCCCTATCGAGACTTAGCGCGTAATGACTTTAACGCCATCGTCAAAATGCTAAGTGAGGGATACTCCTCAAGGCTAGGTCGCAAAGGAGCATACCTACATCTCGACGTCATTAATAACCGCGTCAGTGCGCGTCGCAATGCGCGGCTCACCGCATTGACCAACGGCGGTGCCATTCCCGACATGTTCGACTACCAAGTTGTGTTGGACCCAGAGGATATAGTGGTCGGCACGCTAAACGAAGATTTCGCCTTAGAAACATTGCCAGGAGACATCTTTACTCTTGGAAGTCACAGCTGGCAATTGCTAAGAGTCGATGGTTTAAAAGTGCGCGTGCGCGACGCACAAGGAGCGCGCCCTACGATCCCGTTCTGGTTTGGCGAAGGCCCGGGTAGAACACAAGAGCTATCAAGTGCCGTATGCGATTTACGTGAGAAAATCGATGCCTATTTGTGCGCTGACGATGTTGTTGGAGCAATGCAGTGGCTGGAGCAAACGCTGCGGCTACCCAACAGCGCAGCGCAGCAACTATTGGACTATTTGCAGGCTGGGCGTAATGCGCTAGAGGTGATGCCTAGCCAGAAAACTCTGGTGATGGAACGCTTCTTCGACGAAGTCGGGGATATGCATGTTGTGATTCATTCCCCGTTTGGCAGTCGTTTGAACCGCGCGTGGGGGCTGGCGCTACGCAAACGGTTTTGTCGAACATTTAATTTTGAATTACAAGCGGCCGCGAATGAAGACAGCATCGTGATCTCTTTAGGGTCTGTGCATAGTTTTCCTTTGGCAGAAGTGTTTTCCTATTTGCAGAGCGCAAGCGTCGAAGACGTGCTAGTACAAGCCTTATTAGATGCGCCAATGTTTGAAGTGCGTTGGCGTTGGAACGCCACTCGCTCTCTGGCCATCTCCCGTAATCGCAATGGTAAGCGTGTGCCGCCACAGTTTCAGCGCATGGATGCTGAAGACTTGGTCGCGCAGGTGTTTCCAGATCAGATCGCCTGTTTCGAGAATATTCAAGGCAAAAGAGAGGTGCCAAGTCACCCTCTAGTGCAACAAACCATTCATGACTGTCTTACTGAGGCCATGGATATCGAAGGCTTACTGCGTTTAGTGCAGGCCATAGAGAATAATGAGCTTGAGTTGATTGCCAAGGACCTGCGTGAACCATCCCCTTTTGCGCAGGAGATCATCAACGCTCGCCCCTATGCCTTCTTGGATGATGCCCCCTTCGAAGAGCGCCGTACCAATGCCATTCGCAATCGCAGCTGGCTCGACCCGGCAGAAACGGAGTCTTATAGCGTCTTAGATGAAAAAGCGATTGCGCAAGTGTGTGAAGAGGCTTGGCCCCTAGTGCGTTGCGCAGAAGAGTTGCATGATGCTTTGTATTCTTTAGGGTATATCACTGAGGATGAATGTAAGAAGTACCAATATAGCGCACACGCTCAGGCTTTAGTGGATCAAGGCCGTTGTTGTGTCATCGCCGCTGGCGCAACGAGGCTGTGGCTAGCCGCCGAAAGATTGCCGTGTTTACAGAGCGTCTATCCACAAGCAGGCACGACGCCCGAACTACAGCTGCCCGACTCGTTGCGCGCAGAGACTTGGGAGCCGGAGGCGGCATTGCGTGAAATTCTCCGTGGTCGCCTAGAGGGTCTAGGCCCTGTAACGGCAAGCAGGCTTTCCGCAGAGACGGGGCTACGAAAGTCTGAGATAGAAGTCGCATTGATTGGGCTGGAGACAGAAGGCTTTGTGTTTCGTGGGCAATTTAGTCCAGAAAAAAATAACAGTACTGAAGAGCCTGAACAGCAATGGTGCGAACGACGTCTACTGCAACGTATTCATCGTTATACTATCGAGTCGCACAGACAAAGTATTCGACCTGTGCCGTTGCAATCGTATATGCGCTTTCTGTTCGATGCGCACGAACTAAAAGTTCAGCGCCTGCCCGCCAAACCAAGTCTAGTGAGTGAGCCTATAGATGGGCAGAGTGCTTTGCAGCGCAGCCTTAGCAAGCTCGATGGTTTATCCGCCCCTGCCACTCTATGGGAAAGCGATATCTTGCCCGCACGCGTAGAGTCTTACGACCCTGCATGGCTAGATGTGATGTGCATCAGTGGGCGTGTCATGTGGGGGCGAGTGCAGCGGGCAGTAGTGAAAGTGGCGAACGAAAGTGGCCGTAAATCTGGCCCGATTAAGAGCACGCCGATTACTCTCATGAGTAGAGTGAACCAAGACTTATGGTCGGCGTTGATGTCGATGCAAAAACAAGCAATGAATCAAGAGTGCGCAGAAGTTCAATTAAGTTCAGTCGCTAGTAAAATAGTCTTAGACTTGCAACAACATGGCGCGAGCTTTTTCGATCAAATAAGCCAAAGAACTAAATTGCTGCGCAGCCAGCTTGAGCAAGGATTGGCAGAATTGGTCAGCGTGGGGCAAGTCACTAGCGATAGTTTTACAGGCTTGCGTGCTTTGCTTACGCCGGACTCTCGAAAACCAGGAGGTCATAGTAATGGGCGTCGACGTGCCGCGTTTGGAGTTGAAGATGCAGGACGTTGGACGCTGATTGAAGCGCAAGAGTTGCAAGCCAGTGATGCCGCCAAATTGGACTCAGAGCAACTCGAACGGCTGGTGTTAGTGTATTTAGAGCGCTGGGGTGTGGTGTTCAAACGTGTGTTAGAGCGCGAAAGTGCGGCGCCGCCTTGGCGCATCGTGCTGTCGAAATTGCGTTCGATGGAGTTACAAGGTCTCGTGCGCGGTGGACGTTTTATCGCAGGGCTTGCAGGGGAGCAGTTTGCGCTTCCCGATACCGTGACAGCGCTGCGCCGGTTTGCGAAAAATCAAGATGCCGAGCATCGCGACAGTGAGTATGTTTGTATGGCGGCAGCCGACCCAGTGAACTTGCTTAACATTGTATTGCCCGATACACGCTTGCCGAAAGTGGCCAAAAACCGTGTGCTCTATAAAGATGGTGTGGCGCTTGCCGTATTAATGCATGACGGAGTAAAGTTTCTGCGCGACGTACAAGAAAGCGAACAGTGGCAGATACAGACATTGCTAACTCAGCGCGATTACCCTGCGCGTTTGCGAGCCTATATTGGGCGCTAATTAGTATAACCAAACGATCTCAATAGTGTTAAAGGTGTCGATGAAAAATCTATTCGAAATTCCCATGCCTTCTGTTGCCATTAAGGGCTTAGAGGAGCGTTACCCCGTGCACCGCATTTACTGTGTCGGGCGCAACTACGCAGCGCACGCGCGGGAGATGGGCGGCAGCCCTGAGCGCGAGTCCCCGTTTTTCTTTAGCAAGCCAGCCAATGCGATTGTCGCTAATAACGCAACCCTCCCCTTCCCGCTGCGTACGCAAGACTTGCATCATGAGGTAGAACTCGTTGTGGCCCTGGCAGGCGATGCATTAGCAAGCAAGGGTGAGAATTTGACAGTGACAGAGGCGCAAGAGGCGGTGTTTGCCTATGCAGTCGGCATTGATTTTACGCGCCGCGATCTGCAAACAGAATCAAAAGCGAAAGGCCGGCCATGGGATACAGCGAAAGGTTTTGATCATTCTGCGCCCATCTCGAATCTGACTCCTGTTACAAGCGCAGGCGATATTAGCAATGCCAGGATCAGTCTAAGTGTGAATGGGCAGTTGCGTCAGGAGGGGAGTATTGCTGAGCTCATTTGGAGTGTGCCTGAGCTGATTGCAGAGTTGTCGTCATATTATTGTTTGCGCCCAGGGGATTTGATCTTTACCGGTACCCCTGCTGGAGTGTCAGCAGTCGTCTCGGGAGACGAGCTGGAAGCCAGTATTGGCTCTCTAGAGACACTGCGAGTCAAATTGGTAGCGCGAGATTAAAAACTAAAAAAACTACTGATCGACAAATACAAGACCGCACCGATAAGTGCGAAATAGAACACGAACTGCCAAGGCTGCATTTTGAAGCTGTCGAGGAGAGTGGGCAGCTGTCCTTGTTCGCGTAGGGCCTCGTGTTCGGCGCGCACCCGTTCGCTACGCTCGGATTGATATTGTGCAATCAGCGCGCATGCCTCTTCGAAACGTTGTTCATTTTCAATCCAAATAGCAGGTAAGGAGATCCCCCAATTACCTGCGTCGGTCTCATACACTTTGATATCGTGTTCTTCTAGCAATTGCCTGACTTCGTCTGCCTCATCGTCAGGCACATTACGTAGTCGGAATATTATTTTTGCCATTTAAATCCTTCATTGCCAGTAGAGTGGGAGTTAAATTCCCATTTTTTGAGATTGCATGCTACCTTTAAGACAAGCGATATGTAAATTAAACGATAAGGTTCTGACTATGCATAAATTCCTTCATTCAGTTAAGCGGCATTGTTTGTGGCAGGCTGCTTTGCTCTTAAGTACTTGCCTTCTAAGCGCGGCGACCTTAGCGCAAAGCTCTGTTTGGGTGGCCAGTAAAGGTGAGGCAAAAGTTTATCTAGGAGGGACTGTGCATCTTTTGCGTCCCGCAGATTTTCCGTTGCCCGAACCCTTTGAGAATGCCTATCAGCAAGCCGAAGAGCTTTACTTCGAAACCGATGTTGCTGGATTGAACGACATGACGGTGCAGGCAAGAATGATGCAGGCGTTGACATATTCTGATGAACGCACATTGCGGACAGTGTTGGACGCGCCTACGTATGCGGCTTTGTCTGCTCATTTGACGAGTACGGGTATGCCTATCGCGATGTTGGAGAAATTCAAGCCCGGCCTATTAGTTAGTACTTTGCAAGTTATCGAGTTTCAGAAGCTGGGGTTTACTCCACAAGGGGTAGATGTCTACTTTAATAACCGCGCGATGGGTGACGGTAAAAATGTTGGCGAACTTGAGCCGATAGATTCGCAGATAGGGTTCATCGCAGAAATGGGTGAAGGCAACGAGAGTGAGTTCGTGCGCCTGTCTCTAGAAGATCTGGACGATGTCGCAAGCAGTATGGATCAAATGTTAGCGGCGTGGCGCGCTGGCGATAACGATAGCCTTGAAAGTCTCTTTGTAAGTGATATGAAAGAGGGCTATCCGGCACTTTATGACTCGCTTCTTGTGCAAAGAAACTTGGATTGGTTGCCTATTATTGAATCAATGTTTCAGGATGAAGATACCGAGTTCGTCTTAGTTGGAGCGGCGCATTTAGTTGGAGAGGACGGTCTTCTAAGCTTACTAGAGGCCAAGGGCTATGCCATAGAGAGTGTCGAGTAAGCGTTAAGTTTGCTGGTCATTTTGTTGGCATAGTAGCTCAAAGAAAGCAGTGGCAGCGTTACTCATTTGCCGTTGTTTATGAAAAATGCAATCGAGGTTTCGAGTTAAGCTCAGGCCATTTTTGCCTGTAGCTCCTTGGACGTTTAACACCGCGAGTGAGCCATCGCTGAGCATAGAGTCGGGTAATACACCCCATGCATAGCCGGCAGTGATAAGCGCCTTGATAGTTTCCAAAAAATTGGTCGAAAGATTAATCTGCAACTGCAAGCCTTCGCGCGCGAATAAGGACTCTACTAATTGTGTTGTAAAAAAACGTCTTTCAGGCAAGAGCGCGGGGTATTGGCTGATCTGTGCAAGCGTCACATTCGCCTGCTGCGCCAGGGGGTGTTGGCGTGCGGTAACGAAATGCATTTGATCTGTCCAAATGGTCTTTGAGCAAACTTGAGTGTCGGCACTGTCTACTTCAGTAACGATGCCTAGATCGAAATCGCCATGTTGTACCGCTAGGAAGGCCTCTGCAGAATCCATAAAGCGGATATCCAGATCCACTAACGGATAATGCTCTGCATATTCTCTGAGTACTAAGGGCAGTCGATGCAAGCCTATATGATGGCTTGTCACTAACTTCAATTGCCCGCGTACCTCTCCCGATAAGTCGGCGACTGCCTGTTTTGCGAACTCGATGTTATCGAGAATTTTTTGCGCGTGCGGTAGGAGTGTGTTGCCTGCTTCGGTGAGAGAGACCTGTCGGCCAATGCGATCGAAAAGAGAGGTGCCCAGCTGTACTTCAAGTAAATGAATGCGTTTGCTTATGGCAGGCTGGGTGATATGCAACTTGGCCGCCGCTGTAGAAAACGAGGAGTTTTCCGCAACCGCGACAAAGGCTCTAAGATTTTGAGTGTCCATGCAGGACCCTCATAAGAGAGATGCAAATGAATAGCGAAGGCAAGGTTGCCGCGATTTATGCGTTGCTCTTGTGGCTGAGTACGATTTGGCGCGGGCCGCTTGTAGTTGTTTGACCGCTAATTCCAGACGGGATTTGCTTCACTTCGCCACCACCTTTCAAGAACGCTTCAACGTGTTCTGCTAAGTTGATGCGGTTGTCGATTGAAGGATCCTTCTTAGGTTTGGTCGCCATAGCAATGCCTTTTCCTGTCGTGTCAAAAGGACTGCATTATACACGAAACTGCCAAATATCGAAAATTAGCCACTCGCTCAGTCGAACCGAGTGGCGTGTTTTGCGTAGAAAGGCGGATTTAGGCTTGGCGACGACGTTTGCGTATGAAGTAATCGGAAGTGCTATCGCTAGGGAGTTCGCCTACTAGTTCGTCGATTGAGACATTGTAGACAACTTTGATTTTCGCGAGTAATTCAATTTCCAGGTGGCAGCCATAATCTCTAGTCGTTTCAATGTCTTCGAGTTGTTTTCGAGACACGCCTAGGATGTTGGAGCCTTCAGTCATCGAATAACCTGCGTTGAGGCGTAGTCGACGAACTTGCTCTTTGATGCGAATAGTAAGGGGTGAAAACTTTAATTGCTGATCAGACATGTTTAGGCTTCTACTTTCTCAAGGAATTTGGGACACGCTACAGCCATATGCGTGACTAGTTTGATTCAATCCGTGAGTTTGAATAATATCATCATGACATCATGCCTGGCTATCGAAAGTTCCAGTGAATTGTGGAACACATTATCCCGTCAGAATGAAGGGTTTGTTGAGGATTTTGCACCGAGTTAGTGCAGAACGGGTCAACAATGGCCATTCTTCCCTAAACGGATTGTATTCTTAATGCTTATAGGTTTGCTAAACTCGCCGCACAAAATTTGACTAGGAATACTCGCATGGCGGATGTTAAGAAAGAAATAGAAAA
Organism: uncultured Pseudomonadales bacterium; assembly: GCA_947259995.1. Lineage (GTDB taxonomy): Bacteria > Pseudomonadota > Gammaproteobacteria > Pseudomonadales > Pseudohongiellaceae > UBA5078. The sequence goes on from CAMYOK010000002.1 coordinate 1,289,777, forward strand.
AAGTGTTACACCAACTAAGGCGATGATTATTGCAGATGACTGTGCGGTGGCATTTCATTATAAGCTTTGCGAAGTTAGCAAAGATGGCAGTCATGGTCCTTGGTTAGAGCAATCCTCTGGGGATCGTCCGCTCTGGTATTTGCATGGTCACAAGAATGTTATTCCTGGGTTGGAGTCAGCTCTGACCGGTAAGAAGGTGGGCGACAAGATTGAGATTACATTAGCTCCACAAGATGCATATGGTGAGCGACAGTCAAACTCCATTCAGCGTGTCCCAATCAAGCATTTGCATTTAACGCCTGATCAGAAAAAATTGCAGCCAGGCATGGTCGTCGGCGTGCAAACTAAGCAAGGTGTACGAACCGCATTAGTTGTAAAGGCAGGCCGGTTCAATGTAGATCTAGATACCAATCACCCGTTTGCTGGTCGTACTTTGCATTACCAAGTGGAGATTGTTGAGGTGCGAGAGGCAGATGCAGAAGAACTCGCACATCGCCACGTTCACGCTCCAGGCTCTGCGCATCATCATTAATGCAGCGTGTCGACTACGCTGATTCCTTTGAGGGTTTTGAAACAAGTTTCTTTAGCGATTTGAATAAAGTCGGCCATAAATGGCGCACTTAATTGTTCCTCGCGCAACGCAAGATACAATGTGGAGTACAAGCCCTGCTCTCCTACGCGCACACCTTTAATGTGACCGCCCTCAAGGTAAGGGGCAAGCGCCCAATTTGGAAGCGCGCAAACTCCCCTGCCGCTCGCTACAAGTTGAATCATCATCAAGCTTAACTCAGCGGTACGAATCGAGAGAGGTTCAACGTCAGCGGGGTGTAAGAAATGGGTAAAAATGTCGAGACGACTTTGATCGACCGGATAGGTGATCAAAGTTTCTGCGCGTAGAGATTCCACATCTATATGAGTTTGCTGCGCAAATGAATGGTCGTTTGCAACTGCTAATAAAATCTCAAACTGAAACATTGGTTCATAGTGGATACCATTAATGTTTTGCGGCTCTGAAGTGATCACTAAATCAAGCCGGCCTTTTTGTAATGCAGGTAACGGCACAAAATTGAAGGCCGTACTTAAATCTACCTCTACATCTTTATAGTGATTACGATATAAATTGATGGCAGGCATTAGCCAATCGAAACAGCTGTGGCATTCGATCGCGATATGTAATCGCCCTGTTTGACCGCCTGCGAAACGTTGCAAGTCCCGTTCTGTTGAATTGATCACTGGCAAGACAGTCCGTGCCGTTTCAAGCAGGCGTTCACCTGCTGCTGTCAATCGTAATGGGCGTGTTTTTCTAATAAAGAGACTAAGCCCTAAGCGAGATTCGATTTCCTTTATTTGGTGTGAGAGTGCTGACTGAGTCAAACACAATTTGTCAGCAGCAAGGACGAGGCTGCCGTGTTCATGTATAGCGACAATCGTTTTGAGGTGCTTTAGTTCTAACATGACAATCCTTTGTATTATTGACGTGCAGCAATAGGGCCCACTCTAAAGCGAGGTGATCTGGGCAATAAGCTTGCGATTTGTAACCACTTCAAAAAACGTATCATCAGATTGGTAATCCTCTACCGAGGCGTCGTCGCGCCACAACCCTACCTTGGCTTCGCGAATGACTATGTCGTGTTTCTTGCCTGAAACATCAGGGTATTTGCCGACGTGTAGTATCACTTGCTCACCATTAATCTTGACGCTAAGGCGTTTAAGTACAACTTCTTGTTGGAGTTTTTCGAAGCCTAGCTCGTCTAGTAAAATACCATTAACGTTGTAGCGAATGGTGTTCTGGCCTTTCTCGCCACGGTCACTCTCGCCTTTATCTAAAGCAAATACTTCGACATTGAACACCCCCCCGGCAATTAATTTGCGGAGTTTCCAAGTGCAAGAAGAGAGGCGGTCAGCTCGGCCGATAGCGCCAGAGATCATGATTGGTTTGTCTTCATCGTAAAGATAAAGTGGCGGAGTTTGAGCATAACAAAGCCCAATGCCTAGCTCTAACTTAGGCAAACCCATTTGCTCTGAATGGCGGTTATTGGCATGAACAACGTTAATGATAGCTTTGGCTAAGCCGCAAGCTCTGGCCACTGCAAACCATTGCTGTGGAGATTTTTCGTATTCGAGTAAACTCAGAATGACGGCATCGCCTTCAATAAATACTTTCTGTGCGCCATAAATAGGTAGCAGTTTGTTTATTGGGCTAAAGAAACGTAGGCTAAAATATGAGGCTGGGTTCAATGCCTTTGCCTGCAGCTCCTCCGTCACAGTCGTTGAGCCGCGAACGTCTGCTTTTAAAATCGCGTGATGAACAATTTGATCTATATCGTCCTGCAGTTCGTTGTCGGTCAAAAGATTATAAAGAGTGCCCGCTTCTCTTGAGAGTTTAAGGTCTTCATCTTTGCGAAGGATTTTGATTCTATTGAACGCGCGGTGCGCGAGGCGGTAGTACTTGAGCTGTCTGCGAAAGCGGCTAATGTCTTTTAAAATTAGCAGCGCACTTTCGAGTTTTCTTGCACCAGTCTCTAGCTTGATCTCAGCAAGGCTTGCTTGCAATGATTTCAGTTGTGCTTCAGTTAGCGTCTTTCCTTGTGTGACTCGGCTTTGCAGTTTTTTTGTGTCAATCTGGCCTGCCAAAAACTGACAGAGGATTTTTCCTTCGACTTGCTCTGCAAGGCTGGAAGTCCACAATTTCTTGACGTGTTTGGAGGCAATGAGTGTCGTGAACAGATTGTTCTTCTGTAGCTCTTTGATGAAGTGGCTGAGTAGTTTGCTATTGTGTTTGCTGCGCTTTCTTGCACTCCACCAAGCCGCCAGGCCTTGCTCTTTACGAATGTCCTGTAGAACCTCTTGTTGGCGCTCTATATCGAAGAGCAGCGCAATGTTCTCGGGAGAATCAAGCCATGAAAATTCTTCGTGCAAATGATTTTTCGAGTCGATTGCCATGCCTAAGAATTTCTGTGTCTGAAATAATCCACCTAGATCGTCGTGAATCTCAGGACTGCCATTCACTGCCGCGAGAAAGGGAGAGACATGGCGTTGTGGAAAGAAATTAGCCAGGTGTTTTTCGACAATGACATTGAGATTGTTGAACCCTGCATCTTCGGTATCGCCACCCCACAAGCGAAAGTACTCGATCAGGAATGCGCTATTACTAGGGTCGCTAATGAAAAGTACGGGATTGATTCTCAAATCGAGAACGTCGTGTGCTTGCAAGTCTAAATGCTGGGAGCGAATCTCGCGTAATTGCCGAGACTCGACGCGGTCTAGCTGTGCAAAAATTTGCCCGTTTACCGAGGCAAGAATCGCATCATAGTTGCGTTGTAACCAGAATAAGCGTTGGTTGGTGCTGAGGGTATTGGCAGAGGAGCGTTCTTGGGATTCGGTGGAGCTTTCTTTTAGCGCATCAATGATTTCATTCAGCTGTTGGTTGGTAGTGCTAAGGATATGCTTGAGCAAGGAAAATTCAAGCAGCTTGACGCTATCGACACTCAAATCAGTTTTCACTCGGTGAATCAGACTGCTCATCACATTGAAGTAGCTACTGCGAATACCATTAAATATGTTTGGGTCTGACGGCTGCGGATTCTGGTTGGTAGCACCCTTGAGTAAATGGCTGACAAGTGTGCGAACCTCTTTAGTGAATCTCGGGCTTAAGCGCACATCGATGTGGTAATTATCGATCCCTCGGCGCAATACGCTAAGATCGATGTCCATTGGCGGCAGAGAAACTACCTGCATTTCTAAGTCGTTTGCGTTTGCCATACTAGATTGTCACGCTGCTAGGTTAATAAAGAGGAAATAGTATATTCCTATTAGAACCCAGCAACAGGCACTGTGTCACGGTCGAACCATTTGACAGCTGTGCTCTAACAAAGTGTTTTCTAAGGCAATGCTGACTTCCGTGAGTATTCCAAAGCCAGAATTGTCGCCATCGAACTCGATATTCTCATCAGTGTGTACAGAGATTTGTATGGGTTGGAACAACTGATGGTCGTCTGCGCGCATGAATAGTCGTTCCCCCGCTATGCTCGTGAACTCCATCCCTTCAAGGGCATTGGCCACAGCGAGAGGAGCGGTACTGCCAGTATCACTAATGGCTTTGGCAAGCATTTGTATCGCATTGATCACCCGTGGATAGCTGATATCTTGGTCGGGGTGAGTGGCTTTGAATTTGCGGACATAATCAGCATAAGCTTCGGTTGGGGCTGGATTGAAATGGCCTTCATGCACTAGCCGTACTTGGTTTTTCGCCGCTGCGCCTAGCGTTGCCGTAATGCCGTCGTAGGCGGCGTAGTAAGTATAGATTGGTACGGTAATGCCAGCATCGTTGATCGCTCGGGCTAGGCTCACCATGTCAGCTCCCCAGTTGCCAGTAATGATAGCGTCCGGGCGGGCCTGGGCAATTTTGCTTACATAGGGCGTGAAATCCTTTACGGTTTCCATGGGATGCAGTTCATTGCCGACAATTTCGATATCGGGGCGTTTTATCGCGAGTTGTCCTGCGGCCGAGTCGGCCACCGCTTGCCCAAACGAGTAATCTTGGCCAATGATATAAAGACGTTTTATATCGTCGCGCTGCGCGATCATGTCGGTAATAGCCTGCATCTTTATGTCGGCATGGGCATCGAAGCGGAAGTGCCAAAAATTACAGTTTTGGTTGGTGAGTGCTGGGTCTACCGCTGCGAAGTTTAAGAACAAAAGCGGTTGTTCGGGATTGCGCCGGTTGTGGCGTCGTATGGCATCGGTGATAACGCCGGCGACGGCCGAGCTATTACCTTGGGCGATAAACTGTATGCCTTCACTTATGGCACGGTTTAATTGAATCTGTGATTCTTGGGCGCTGGCTTTGTTGTCATAGGGAACGATTTCCAGTTTTCGGCCGCCTAGCAACCCGCCCTTGGAGTTGACCAACTCTTCTGCGGCAAATTGAAACTGCACGAGCCCGTTATAGCCGGTGGCGGAGAAAGCCCCGGTCAGGGGGTCGATATACGCGATGCGAATACTCTCTTGAGCGCTACTGAGGGTAGCAACAAGCACTGCAAAAAAGCCAATCAAACAACGTGCTGCGAGGTTTTTCATTCTTATTCCCCTTAGTCAGACGTCCCTATCGTTATCGGCAAGCCATTGTAAGAGGCTTGCAATGCATTTGATCTTTCCAGTTTTGTGGGATGAAGTCCAGTAAAGTGGCTTTGGGGGCAAATGAGCCCTTGAAATTTGCTGATATAGGCAAGAATTCGACCCTGTGCTATTGTCGTGGCTTCCTAAGACGCGCGCGTCACATTAAAAAGAACAAGATGAGGTATGCCCCATGAATCCGGAGAACCCAGAGCGTAGAAAACTATTACAAAAAGCGGCAGGTGGCAGTGCGCTAGCCATTGGTGCGGCAGCGTTCCCCAACTGGCTCTTGCCAGCGATGGCGCAAGGCGAAGTCTTGGTGCCTTTCTCTGATGTGCCAGATACCTTTCGAGTACTCCCGGTGCGCCCAAATTCAACGCATTTTCAGGACACGAGTAAAATCTCTAGCTTTTACTCGACAAACGAAGACTTTTATTTGGTGCAGCACTATGGCCAACCAGAAATCGACAACAGTCAATATCAGTTAAACGTTACTGGTTTAGTAGACAATCCTTTGAGTTTTTCTTTGGAGCAGTTACGTAGCCGCCCCAATATCGAGAAGGATGTTGGTTTTGAGTGCGGGGGTAATGGAGCCCGACTATTTCATGGTTTGGTCGGCAATGCGAAATGGCGCGGTGTGAGCCTGCGCGAGATCCTGCAAGAAGCAGGCATCAAGCCAGAAGGTAAAGAGGTTGTATTCTTTGGTGCCGATATCGGTGAGGAAGAGCTGCGGGGTCGAACAGTGCAAACTGCATTCGCCCGTAGTATGTCTTTAGAAGATGCAATGAATGAAAACAATATGCTGGCCTTCGAAATGAATGGCGAAGCCTTGCCCCACTACCATGGTAAGCCAGTGCGACTTTTAGTGCCGGGTTGGTATGGCGTTGCAAACGTTAAATGGTTAACTCAAATCCACATCCAAGATACGCGCTATATGGGCCGCTTTATGGGTCGCGACTATGTGACTTTGAAACGCGAAGAAGTTGGTGGCCAAGAGCGTTGGGTTGAAAACTCCGTCACCAAAATGAACCTTAAGTCCACAGTCGTGCGCGTGACTAAGATGGGTTCGACTCACAAGATCACTGGTTTTGTCCTCAACGACGGGACACCGCTGCAAAGTGTTGAAGTGAAAATCGATAACGGCCCGTGGCAGCGCGCGACTCTGGACCCAGCGGCGTCGCAGTTCACGTGGAAGTTATTTCAATTCGATTGGGAAAATGCACAGCCTGGGGAGCACACCATCGTGTCTCGGGTCACCGATGTGGATGGCAATGTGCAGCGCCCAGCAGATGAGTTACCAGAGCGAGCGAGTTACTGGGAAGAGTTTGGGCAGTTTCCGCGAACAATTAATATACAGGCATAAAGAGGGGCAGTTATGGCGACATATTTAGTACTGACGATTATTGGGGATGACAAGCCGGGATTGGTCGAGAAGTTATCAGAGACAATCGCGCGACACTCCGGTAGTTGGTTGGAAAGTAATATGTCGCATTTGGCAGGTAAATTTGCAGGCATTCTGCGTGTGAGTGTAGAAGAGCCACACGCGGATGCCTTGGTCGCAGATTTACAAAACCTGTCTTCGATTTTAAAGCTGGTGGTCGAAAAAGTGAGTGTGGCCGAGCCGGCGGAAAAGCAACGTACTCTACGCCTGTCATTGGTGGGGAACGACCGGCCTGGGATTGTGAAAGAGATTTCGCGAGCGTTAGCGGCGGCGCATGTGAATGTCGAAGACTTAAGCTCGCATATAAGTAGCGCTCCGATGTCAGGGGAGACTCTGTTTAATGCCAAAGCACTGTTAAAGGTGCCGGTAGACTTAGATACCGACACCCTGCAGTCGCAGTTAGAGCGCTTGGCCGACGACTTGATTGTGGAGATATCGCTCGCGCCTACCGAGTGAGAATCAACGCAGGCTGATGATCTGCCATTGCCGTTCTTGCGCTATTTGACGCAGCGTGTCATCCGGGTCGACCACGACTGGATTCTCTGCATATTCTAATAAAGGCAAATCATTAAACGAATCGCTATAGAAAGTACTGCCCTTTAGGTCTAGTGGTGTTTCGCCTGTGACATTACGAGTTTTTAACCACAGCTCTAAGTTAAACACTTTCCCGTCTTGAAAATTTGGTCGGCCCTGCACTTTTCCCGTATAGGCATCATCGTGTAGTTCGAGCTCAGTGGCGATCAGACCATCGACGCCGAGATAATGGGCGATAGGCTCTGTGACAAATCGGTTAGTGGCCGTCATGATTAGGCAGTAATCGCCTTTGTTTTTATGCTCGGCGATCAGCGCTTTGGAGGCAGGGAGCATCATCGGCTGGACAAACTCCTGCATGAAGATCTGATGCAGTGCATCACGCTGTGCTCGTGGCATGCCTTTTATTGGTCCAATGGCAAACTCAGTGTAGGCGTTCATGTCGAGGCCGCCATTTTTGTACTGTTGATAGAAACCATCGTTGCGTTCGCGATGGGTGTCAGGGTCAACCAGGTTTTGGCTAATAAGAAAATCGCCAAATGCGTGATCGCTGTCACCAGCCAAAAGTGTGTTATCCAGATCAAATATCGCTAGAGCCATGAAAACCTTTCCAATCGAGTCCTTAGAGAGCGCGCATTATACCTATATCAGCGCAGCGATGTTGTGGTGCGGCCGTTGAACAATCTCCTAGACCTGTGAAACAATGCCAGAGATGTTATATCGATTAGGAATGATTGTAGATGATAGATTCGAAGGGTTTTAGGCCTAATGTAGGCATTATCATCTGCAACTCGCGCGGACAATTGCTGTGGGCTAAGCGCATTGGGCAAGACGCGTGGCAGTTTCCTCAAGGTGGAATAAAGCAGGGAGAAGACCCCCAGCAAGCTTTGTATCGGGAATTAAAAGAAGAGGTAGGGCTGGTGCCCGAGGATGTGGAGATAGTCGCTGCCACCCAGGATTGGTTGTATTACCAGCTACCTAAAAACCTTATCCGTCAACACTCTAGCCCCATTTGCATTGGACAGAAGCAAAAATGGTATCTTCTGCGATTGCGCAGCGATGAGCAGAGAATTGATCTGCGCAGCAACGGCTCCCCTGAGTTTGATGACTGGCAATGGGTGAGTTTCTGGTACCCTTTGAGTCAAGTGATCGACTTTAAGCGCGAGGTCTACCGGCAAGCATTGAAAGAGCTGAGCGTGCCCTTACATAGGTACCTTCGCGCGTAAGCGTCTCCATTAGGCGTCCATTCTTTGATTTAATGTTAGCCATGCCTGTTGTTACAACACCGCCAGTGGCCTACAAGAAAACCAATAAATAGAGCAAACACGGAATACCGAAAATGCTAGTAGATTTGCGAGAAATTGTACAAGAGGTCAACACTGCTAAGGATCTGCAGTCTGCTCTTGATATTATTGTGTCACGCGTACGCGATGCAATGAATACGCAAGTCTGCTCGGTTTATCTGCTCGACCCAGACATCGATAGTCACGTTTTAATGGCTTCTGAGGGGCTAAGAAAGTCTTCGGTGGGTCACGTGCGCCTGCAAGTGGGAGAGGGTCTGGTTGGTCTCGTAGCGAGTAATGCCGAGCCTGTGAACTTAGAGGATGCTCGCGCTCACCCTAATTATCACTACTTGTCAGAGACTGGCGAGGAAGAGTTCAACTCGTTTCTTGGCGTCCCCATCATTCACCATCGCAAGGTGCTTGGGGTCTTGGTCGTTCAGCACCGCGAAAAGCGTAGCTTCGATGAGGGCGAAGAAGCTTTCCTCATTACTTTGTCGGCGCAGCTCTCTGGGGTTATCGCGGCCGCCGAGGCCACGGGGGCGATTCAAGGGGTCAGTCCTTCTGGTCAACGCAAGTCAGATACCAGTTTCAATGGGGTCGCTGGCTCCAATGGTGTGGCTATAGGTCATGCTGTCGTCGTATTTCCTCCCGCCGACCTCGATCTTATTCCACAGCGTGCTTGTAGCGACATCGACAAAGAGATCGAGTTTTTCAACATGGCCTTGGAGGCCGTTCGCAAAGACATGAGCGAGCTGAGTAGCACCCTCGAAACTCGATTGCGGCCGGAGGAGCGCGAGCTATTCGCCGTATACCTACGCATGCTCGATGATGATGCGCTTGGCAAAGAGGTGGTCGAGAGAATTCGTAACGGGCAGTGGGCGCAAGGCTCGCTTGCCGAGGTTGCCAAGGATCATGTGCGCGCCTTCGAGACAATGAAAGACCCGTATCTACGTGAGCGCGCCGCTGATATTAAAGACCTTTGCAGTCGTGTGCTGTTTCATCTGCAAAACCGTAATGTCACTAAAACCGAATACCCTCACGACACTATTCTTGTCGGTGAGGAGTTAACGGCAGCGATGTTGGCCGAAGTGCCTAAGGAAAAACTACTGGGCCTCGTGTCAGTTAAAGGCTCGGGTAATTCGCACGTGGCAATTCTAGCGCGCACTATGGGCATCCCAACGACTATGGGGGCAGTGGACCTGCCCTATAGGCAGTTGGATGGGCGTGAACTGATCGTTGACGGTTATAACGGCCAGGTTTATAGCAACCCTAGTGACCAGCTCCGCAATCGCTACCGAGAAGTGATTAAGGAAGAAGAGCAGTTGGTGCGAGGGCTAGAAGGCTTGATAGACCTTCCCTGCGAGACCTTGGACTCTCATCGCATGAACCTGTGGGTCAACACCGGCTTAATGTCCGATGTTGTCCGATCGTTGGACCATGGTGCGGAAGGGATTGGCCTGTTTCGTACGGAAGTCCCGTTTTTGTTAAGCGAACGCTTTCCGAGTGAGCAGGAACAGACCGCAATTTATCGAGAGCAACTCGCTGCGTTTGCGCCCAAGCCCGTGACTATGCGGACATTGGATATAGGGGGCGACAAAGCGCTGCCCTATTTCCCCATCGAAGAGGAAAACCCATTTTTAGGCTGGCGAGGCATTCGCGTCACGCTCGATCACCCAGAAATTTTTATCTCGCAAGTACGAGCGATGATCAGGGCAAGTGAGGGCTTGGGTAATCTGCAAATCATGCTGCCCATGATTTCCAACACACAAGAGGTCACGGGCTCTATTCAGATTATCAAACGCGCCTATCGAGAGCTTCGAGAGGAAGGTCTAGAAGTGCGCATGCCCCCAATTGGGGTAATGATCGAAGTGCCTGCAGCGGTTTACCAAACGAGATCGCTAAGCCGCTTAGTGGATTTTATCTCTGTGGGGAGTAATGACCTAACGCAGTACTTACTCGCGGTGGATCGTAACAATCCACGAGTCGCGAGCCTTTACTCTTCATTTCATCCTGCAGTGTTGCAGGCGCTACGCTATATCGTAGAGCAGGCGCACCTAGAAAATAAACCTGTCAGCATTTGTGGTGAGATGGCAGGCGACCCCGGCGGCGCAGTATTATTGATGGCCATGGGGTATGATGTGCTCTCGATGAACGCCACAACCCTCTTAAAAGTTAAAGCTGTCATCCGCAGCTTGACGTTCAGTGCTGCAAAACAGCTACTTGAGCAAGTGATGACGATGGACGATGCGCAGATGGTTCGTAGCTGCATCGACATGGCGCTGTACAATGCAGGCGTAGACAGATTGCTGCGCTCCTCCAGAAATAATTAAATAATCTGATTTTTGTTTCGGTCTACCGAATTTGACGGAATATTCACAATATCGGGTAATATTCCTACATAAAATTAGGTCCCTATACGGATAATGCATACCTTGGATTGCTTCAGGAGCTGAAGTGTCAAAGGGATTTTACCGAGCAATGACGTTTCTAGGGACGGAATCGTCATGCTCAAATCTACTTTAGGGACAAGTAAAATGTCAGCAAGTCAGCACAGCAATCAGTCTCTGACGGCCCGCTTTACAGGTGAGAAAAACAAATTCATCTTGCGCTTACCGTGCGAATACCACGCCCATCTAACCGAAATCTCGCGCTTGAACCGGCGCAGTATGAATTCGGAAATCACCTTGTTACTTGAGCAGCACGTGACCGAAGCAATCGCGCGTGGCTTGAAATCAACAGCAGATACCTTCGGTTTGAAACCGTCGTTGCCAAAGCCGGCACATAAGGTGATCGAGAAGTTTCAGGCCCTCTCATTAGAGAAGAAGAAAGCCCTGCTTGCGCTCCTTGGCTAGCGCCACCAATCGATAACACCTTGACACACCTTAGTGTCATAGGGGAGCATCGTGTCTTCTATGACGGGGCGATGCCTCCTCCTTTGACAATTCTTATGCAAGACCCTACCCATGCTCACCTATCCGCAATTTGATCCCGTCGCATTCTCACTTGGTCCGCTGACGGTCCATTGGTATGGCATCATGTACATCATTGCCTTTGGTGGTGCGTGGATGCTTGCCAAGGTGCGTGCGAAGCGTTCGGCAGATGTGTGGACGGATGAGCAAGTTGGCGATCTTATATTCTATGGCGCGCTTGGGGCGGTGCTTGGCGGCCGCATCGGTTCGGCTTTGTTCTATAATTTTGACAAAGTCCTTACAGACCCTACTTGGGTGTTGCGCGTGTGGGAAGGTGGCATGTCTTTCCATGGTGGCATTCTGGGAGTAATGGGAGCCTTGTACTGGTATGCAGGCAAACTCAATAAACCTTATTTTAAGGTGCTGGATTTTGTCGCCCCGCTTGCCCCATTTGGATTGGGGGCGGGCCGCATCGGCAACTTTATAGGCGGCGAATTATGGGGCCGCCATACGGATGTGCCATGGGGTATGGTGTTTCCCCACGTAGACCCAATGCCACGCCATGCCTCTCAGCTCTATCAGTTTGCCTTAGAAGGCATTGTGCTCTTCAGTCTGCTTTGGTGGTTTTCTGCAAAACCACGCCCAACTTGCGCCGTGTCAGGGCTGTTTGGTATAGGCTATGGTGTGCAACGCTTCTTTGTTGAGTTTTACAGAGAGCCAGACGAGGGCATAGGATTTGTTTGGCTAGATTGGCTGACGATGGGGCAAATACTATCGCTGCCAATGATTGCCGCCGGCATAGCCCTGATGGTCTATGCCTATAAAGCACCTAGTAGCGCCGCAACTAAAAATTGAAATGAAGGTTTTCAGTCGTTTTTAGTGGGGGTGATCAAGACGGTCTTGTTTAAGTAATTCGGAAATAGTCTCGAAGTCGACAGGTTTGCTGAAAAAATATCCTTGGGCTTCGTCGCATCTAAGTAATCTTAACATCTTGCACTGCTCTTCGGTTTCTACACCCTCAGCAATTACTTTTAAGCCTAAATTGTGAGCCAAGCTAATGATAGTTGAAACCAAGGTCATGCTGTTGGGGTCACTGGTCATATTATTGACAAATTCTTTGTCAATTTTCAAATAATTCACCGGTAGTAGTGTGAGGTATTGAAGAGAAGAATACCCGGTTCCGAAATCATCTATCGCTAGATCTACCCCCATATTCCTAATTGCTTGCAGTTTGTCGATGCTGTCTTGGGTGTTTTCCATGAGCATACTTTCTGTGATTTCTAAACTAAGCCCATGATCATCTATCTCGGACAAAAGATCTTTTATGGAGTCAACAAAATCGCTTCTTCGAAGCTGTACTTGTGACAAGTTGACCGAAATGATCGATGGTCTTAGCCCTAATGTGCGCCACGTGGAATAGTCAGAAATTGCTTGCTGGATTGCCCAATTTCCCACATCGACTATTCGCCCTGTTTGCTCAAGCATTGGAATAAAGCAGTTTGGCATGATTTGCCCGTGATCTGGGTCATTCCAACGAATCAATGCTTCCATTCCTACGATACGCAAATTGCGCAAATCAATCTTTGGCTGATATTTGAGGACAAATTGTTTATTCAAGATGGCGTTGCTTAAACGATGTTCAATATCTAATGAAGCAAATACTATCTCGTTCATCTCAGTGGAATAGAAGACACAACGTTCGGGCGAGGCCTTAGCTTCTTTAAGCGCGGCCTCAGCGTGCTCGATTAAATCTTCTGGGCAAGCTGAGTTGTTGGGATACATGGCAATGCCAGTGTTTGTCTGAAGTGAAAAAAAGCTAATATCAAGTAAATTGTTCTCTTTAAGTACGCTTGCTATAGCTGCCTCTACGATACGGGCCACTTGCGTAGCTGAACGAACATCCACCATTAGCCAGGCAAAGGTATTGCCGTGCATTCGAGCGACGCTGTCACGGTTGAATACCTGCTCTTTGAGTCTCGACGAGAACCTTTTCAATAAGTCGTCTGCACCCTGCCTTCCAAGTATTTTACTTAGAATCTGGAATCGTTCGATATCAATCAGGACTAAGGCTAGGGACGACTCATTGCGATCGACGATCTGAGTAAAGTGCTGGATACGGTCAATTAGCAATTCTCGATTGGGGAGCCCAGTAAGGGGATCGTAATAAGCCAAGTAATTTAGTAGTTCTGATCGTTTCAGGTGACTCAGAGCATGGGAAATATATGCAGAAAAGTTTTTCAGGAGTCCGACTTCGTCTTTATCAAGTTCTTGAGGCTTTCGATCGTATAACACCAAAACCCCCCAAATCTCTGCTTCAACAAATAGAGGTATGGCAACCGCTGACGCATAGCCGTGTTTTCTGATTCTATCGTCTAAGGTTTCTGGTTTCGAATACTGGTAGGTCGCGTGGTCGGCAATGACCACGCGTGTTTCTGAAATGGATTTATCGCATAACTCGCTGTAATGTGGAGATTTTTTGCATGTATTGAATGATAGTTTGGCGAAGTCAATGCCCGCGTTCTCGGCATGCCACGCGAGAGGGGTGACAGTGAGGCTCGTTGTATTTAGTTGACCGACCCAGGCGACGTCGAAGCCCCCATTCTCTACGGAGATGCTGCAAATCTGTTCAAAGAGTTTTATTCGATCGTTGGCACGTAAAACAGTTTCGTTAATTTTGAGCAGCATATTGTGAAAGCGACTAAGAGAAAGTTCTTTCTGCTGTAATCTAGTTAGCTTTGTTGTTTTGATGCTCATGTCCTAAAACTCCTTGTTTGTGCCTTTGCAAAGGGGTTACTCACATGAGTGAGATCTTTAAGTTCTTGGCTTTCCATTGCGACACTTTTGATTTTGGGCTTATAGGTCACTTTTTGCGGCTAACTATAATGCTGCGCCCATAAAACCCGTCAAATTTAGATCAACGCATTATGGGCGAGAGTGGTTCAAAAATAAACTATTGCTACCGAGTGCACATAATTTGAATAATATTGTTTACATTTCAGTTGGATAGTGGCTGAAGAGGCGTGAGGGAAGGCATCTAATGCATGCGGTATTGACTAAAAACTGGGGGTGATATTCATGCATCTGATGCTATTTGAATCACTTTAGACTGAAAAAGGATATTTTATGCTGCCATGATGTTGGTAGCCAGAAATACTGAAGTCATCTACTGTTACCCAAGTTTCCAAATCTTCGAGCGTTTTTATTTTAGGGTTGATACTAAGCGTAGGCGCTGGAAAAGGTTCTCGTTTAAGCTGAACGTTCTTCATTAACTCAAGTTGATCTTCGTAGATGTGTGCATTGACGATTTTGTGATAAGCCTTGCCAGGCTTGTGCCCTGTAATTTGCGCCATAATCGCAAGTAGAAAATAGACTTGTACCATATTGAAATTCAAGCCTAACGGTACGTCACAGCTACGCTGAGTACTGTTTAAATATAAAGTATCACCAAGCAAAGAGAAGTGGTGGCTATACATACAGGGGCGCAAGCAGCCCATGTGGAATGCTCCAGGATGATAGAACGTAAGGATCTCCCCTCTGTCATCCTTTCCTTGTCGCAAATCCTCATAAATGTTTTTTAATAGATCGACACTCCCCCCGTCAGGTTTGGGGTAATTGCGGCCGACTTTTCCATAAATAAATCCACAATCATCGTGCCCTTTTCTTAAAGGGTTAGAGAGCCATGAGGCATTCTCGTTAGCATTCGCATCCCAAGTGCGAGTCCCGATATTTCTAAACTCAGATGCGTTGTCGTAACCGCGAATATAGCCAATCATTTCAGCGATAGCGGCTTTGTAGAAGCTTTTTCTTGTTGTGACTAAGGGAAACTCTCCGGCACCTACATCATATGTAAGGTCCGCATTGATAACGGTTAGGCATTTCTTCCCTGTTCGCTCATTCTCGAGCCAGACTCCTTCTTCGACTACTCGTTTGCAGAGGTCTAAATACTGATGCATATATAGTCGAACTCCTAGTCACGTACTCTATGGGGATTTTGGCAATACGATCTTGATCGAGTAGCCTAGTTTAATCATGTTAAAATACAGGCGTATGTAAACGCTTAGCGATTGTAGCATTTCTAGGCTGATCGATGAGATATGCTAGCATCAGTAAGCACGTTTATGGGTAATTTTTGTGAAACTTCCCATGGCATGAAAAATATTCTATTTGCGGGAGAGTTAAGGATATTTGCCTACGATGTCGAAATAAATAATCGCAAGGTGTATTCAGCTATGAGTAGCGCCAGATGCCGTTTAAAGGGTTTTGAGAATGAAATTAGCACTTATTTGGGCGATGTCCCGCAATAGAACTATTGGCCGCAACAATGCCCTGCCATGGCATCTGCCGGAAGATTTGCAGTATTTTAAACGTGTCACGATGGGCAAGCCCATCATCATGGGGCGTAAGACTTGGGAGTCAATCGGTCGCCCTTTGCCTGGCCGTACCAACATCGTGATCACCAAAGATGAAAATTTTACCGCGCCAGGGATTAAAGTCGTGCATTCCTTAGATGAGGCCAGAGCACTGGCTGAAAGTATTGGTTTGATTGATGGCGCTGAAGAGGTCGTCGTTATCGGCGGCGCACAAATTTATGAGCTAGCATTGCCGGCCGCGGATCGTTTATACCTAACGCAGGTGCACGCCGAGGTAGAGGGCGATGCGCAATTTCCAATGTTTGATCTAACCCAGTGGGAAGAGTTAGGGCGGGAAGATTTTTCGGCCTCCGGGCCAAACCCCTACGATTATAGTTTTGTGGTACTAGAGCGTCCCGCCTCAATGCACTAGGCTTCAAGGCGGGGCGACTGTTTTAGTCTAAGGGGATGAACGCTAAGGCGTTGTTAGAGTTCATCGGAATCACTAGCTGATTTTGTACTGAGTCATAGCACATGGATGCCGCCGATGGGATGCCTGTCGCGATCACCTCTGCTGCTTGGCCTGGCCTGATGCGGGATACGCTGCCGAAGCGTACGCTGCTAACGTACTTGGTGCCATCTGCCATGATTACCACTCCGTCATTACCGCCTTCTGCCGCATGTTCGGTCATGATGACCTCCCCTGCTGGGTTATAAGTAATGACCGCATTGTCACCCACATTGACTACAACAATATTGCCGTCGTTGTCGATGGCCACTCCGTTCGGTAGTGCCAAAGGTGCACCCTCTGCAAACACCGAGGCTTCACCATCGGGTGTCACTTTGTAGATGCGCTCGATGGCGCGGGTATTTGACGCGTAGACGGTGCCGTCCGGTGCAACGCCCACGCCATTTAGGCCATTTGCCCCGGGAACGGTGACAGAGCCCATGGGCTGGCCGCTAGCTAAATCAAACATGCGAACTTGGTCGATATCCACTGCATAGAGCACGCCGTTGTTGATGGCGCTGCCCAAGGGTTGGTCGAGCTGCAAGCCATCACGGGTCGCACCAATCCATTTCGAGGTATGCACGCTGCCATCGGGGTTGATGAGGGATACATAGCCGTCATTTTCTTGCATCGTTGGCGATACACCATTATTCATTGCCAGAATAAGATTACGTTCTGGGTCAAAGGTGCAGCTTTCAGCAGTGCGGAAGCTGCCATAGACTTTAACGTTCGAGGACATTGGCGTGGCAACACCGGCCTCATTAATTGTGCCTAGTGGCTCGCCAGCTGTGAAAGTTTGAGCGCTTACGCTTGCGCTGAACGCGAGGCCAACTAAGCTGGTCAACATAAATCTGTGCATGAATATTTCTCCTTTTTGTTGTTGTGAGGCGGTGCTGCGTTGTTATAATTTTTGCAGAACACGATGGCTAAAGACCCGAATTAACGCGTCTCTAGTTCAAAGTCTTGACCAATGCTTTGGAGTTGCGTTGGTAGTTGTAAAGTTTCTGTTTTTTCTCTGGCAGTTCGGCCACAGTAATCGGGGTAAACCCTTTCTCCAAAAACCAGTGCGTTGTTTGTGTGGTTAATACGATGACTTTTTCCATGCCGACCTTCTTAGCATGCTTCTCTATGGCTATGAGCAGATCCTTGCCACGACCAGTGTCTTGATAATCTTTGTGAATCGCAATGCAGGCGATCTCTCCGCAAGTATCATCAAGTGGGTATAGCGCGGCGCAGGCGATAATCATGCCCTCGCGTTCAATAACGAAGAAGTAATTAATCTCGGCTTCTAATAACTCGCGCGAGCGGTGTACAAGCACCCCCGCATCTTCCAATGGTTTAATAAGGTCAAGCAAACCGGCGACATCTTCGATATTTGCTTGGCGCAAAACTTCGAAAGTTTCTTTCGACACTAGAGTGCCACTGCCATCGCGAGTGAAGAGTTCCTCTATCAGAGCTCCGTTGTGTTCAAAGCTAATGAGATGGCTGCGAGGCACATTCTTGCTGCAGGCTTTGAGTGCAGCCGTCAGGGCGTGGGCAACTCCATTGGCATTGTTTTCTTTATTTGCAGTAACGGCTTCCAATACGTGTTGGGCAGAGGCCGGGCTCAGAGTGCTGACCATCTCGCCGTTGCCATCCAAAATACCGCTTTGTGGAATGAACATGATGAGTTTTTCAGCGTGCAGTGCGATTGCCACTTCTGTGGCGACGTCTTCGGCTGAAAGATTAAACACTTCGCCAGTGGTGGAGTAACCCAAGTTGCTAAGTAGAACGATGTTGTGCGCATCCAAGTGCTGTTCAATGGCTTTGGCGTTAACCTTGCGTACGACCCCAGTCAAAGCATGGTCGATTCCATCGAGAACCCCCAATGGTCTTGCCGTAATGAAATTACCACGACTGACAGTGATGTCGGCACCATGCATTGGTGAGTTGGCGAGCCCCATCGAGAACATCGCCTCAACATCAATGCTGAGTGAGCCAATCACCTGTTTAACGTGCACGAGGCTCTCGGCGTCGGTAATCCGGAGATCTTTATGGTAGGTCGACTGGATATTGGCTGTGTGCAAGGCATTATTAATCTGCGGCCGTGAGCCATGCACAAGCACCAGCTTAACGCCGAGACTGTTGAGCAAATTGATATCGTGAACGATATTCTCAAAATTCGGATGCTCAAGTGCTTCGCCGGGCAGTAGTACGACAAACACCTTTTTGCGGTGGGCATTGATATAACTGGAGGAGTGTCTGAACCAGTCTATGTAATCTGGGAGATTTTGCATGGGCGTGAATATAGTCTATTTATTGAATGTTATGAATGCTTTTATACAAACCATTGTGCTAGAGACAGTAGTGGCGGATTAGCCCGCGCAATGTCTCTATATAAGGTCCGACTCGGTCTAGTTCTAAGTACTCATCGGGTTGATGGGCTTGATCGATATCGCCTGGCCCTAGAACGATTGTGTCCATGCCCAAGCGTTGCAGTAATGGTGCCTCGGTTCCGAATGCCACTGTTGCGGCGCTGTGTCCTGTCAGTCTTTCTGCCGTTTTAACCAGCTCATTGTCGGCATCGGTCATGAACGCGGGCAGCCCGGCAAATAATGGCTCGATAGTGGGCCGCACACCGAAACGCTCTGCGATTGGGGTGACCCGGCGACGAATCTCTTCACGCAACGCTTCAATTTCCATCCCGGGTAATAAACGAATATCGAACTCTAAACGGCATTGACCACAAATACGGTTGGGATTATCGCCGCCATGGATGCAGCCGAGGTTCAACGTTGGCCTTGGAATTGTGAATACGGGGCTATTGAAGCGGGTTTGCATCTCTTGTCTGAAAACGATGAGCTCGCTGATGACACTGTGCATGGCATCCAATGCATTGTGCCCTAGGTCGGGGTCAGAGGAGTGCCCGCTTTGCCCTAGTAAGTCGATGGACTCCATCATAATCCCTTTATGGGCATTGATGGGACGCATACCAGTGGGCTCCCCAATGACTGCACAGCGAGCGCGAGGTCTGCCCAGCTCTGCTAGGGTTCTGGCGCCTTGCATAGACGTTTCTTCGTCAGCCGTGGCAAGAATGATTAAAGGCTGTTTGAATACGACACCCTCAAACTCTTTCAAAGCCTCCATGACCAAAGCAAAAAAGCTTTTCATATCGGTACTGCCTAGGCCATATAGTCGCCCGTCTTTCTCTGTGAGGCGAAAGGGGTTCGTATGCCAAAGCGCTTCATCCAAGGGAACCGTGTCGGTATGGCCAGCTAAAACCAATCCGCCAGGGCCGCTACCACGAGTAGCGATGAGATTGACCTTCTCATTGCTTGCGGTTAATGCGGAGGTAGGGTCGCTGCGGACGCGTTCGCACTCGAACCCCAAGTCTTCGTAACATTGGGCTAGGTAGTCGATAACAGCGCAGTTGCTGATGTCGAACTCCGGGCTCGCAGAGCTGACACTGGGTTTGCTGATCAAGGCATCGAGATGGGACATGAAGTCAGGGAAATGTCGGCTCATTTTTGACCTGCTGCACGTGTCGCAATGAGATCAGTCTTCGCTGCCATGATGAAATCGTTCTCGTGTAAGCCATTGGCCTTATGCGTCCACCAAGACACAGTGACTTTTCCCCATTCCAATAAAATGCTGGGATGATGATTCTCGCGCTCGGCAATCAAGCCAATTTTATGGGTAAAGGCGGCCGCCTCTTTAAAGTCGGCAAAATGGAATTCACGACGTATCTGTTCCATGCCTTCAACATTGGCCTTCTTCCACCGCGGGACAGAGGCAAGCAGCTTGTTAGAATCTTCAGGCAGCATAGCGCGGGTGCCAATCGTACAGGCTTCGCAGTGCTGTTCGTAAAGCGCTCGACTCATGTCTTTTCCCCTGTAGGGCGTCAGCGACATGTTCTTTGAATCAAAGAAATGCCTCTAGGACGCTATTTAGAAACTGTTGTCCTTTATCGCTTGGGCGGATTAGCGGGCCGTCACGCTCCATTAATCCCTGATGTTGCAATGATGATACCTGCTTTTCTATAGTGTCGAAACCTAGCCCGGTGCTGTGTTCGAAATGCGTGGCGGTAAAGCCTTCGGACAGGCGGAGGACGTTCAATAGGTATTCAAGAGCGATCTCGTCTTGGGCGATGACGTGCTGTTGGGCAGGATAGGTGTGCGAGTCGGCCAAATAGTGTTCGGGCTGTTTTTTCTTGCGCGTGCGCACGATTGACTGCGTGTCGAGCTGGGTAATCTTGCCATGTGCGCCAGCACCAATACCGAGATAATCTCCAAAGCGCCAGTAGTTCAAATTGTGTCTCGCCTGCCGGCGGCTCTGAGCAAATGCAGAGACTTCATAGCGCTCGTAACCATGGGACTGAAGTAAGGCTAAACCGCTGTCTTGAATGTCGATGAGTGCGTCGTCTTCGGGCAGCACAGGAGGACGTTTATAGAACTCTGTATTAGGCTCGATAGTCAATTGATACCATGATACATGCGTTGGCGCGAGTGCAATTGCGGCGTCAAGGTCTCGCATCGCGGCCCCTGTGCTCTGCCCTTTTAATCCGTACATGATATCAATGTTGAAATTGTCGAATCCGCCAGCACGGGCAAACTCGACAGCTTTGACGGCATCGTCGCTGCCGTGTATGCGCCCCAGTGCCTGTAGCTGTAAATCATCGAAGCTTTGCACCCCTATGGAAAGTCGGTTGATGCCTGCTAGGCGGTAGTCGGCAAACTTAAGTCGTTCAGCGGTGCCTGGGTTTGCCTCGAGAGTGATCTCGATATCGTTGGCAAAGTTGATCTGCTTAGCGATGTTCGAAAGCAATCTATCGAGCCCTTGTGCGCTGAATAGGCTAGGAGTTCCACCACCGAAGAAAATGGATTGTAATGAGCGGCCCTGAACATAGCCAAGTGATGAGGCAAAGTCTTGCAGCAAGGCATCGATGTAATCATCTTCGGGCAGTTCTGTGCTCTTCTGGTGCGAATTGAAATCGCAGTAAGGGCATTTGCGTACACACCATGGAATATGAATATAGAGGCTAAGCGGTGGAAGTTGCAAGTGATTAACAGGGCCAGTTGGCACTAGATTGCACCGCTTAATGCTGACCAATGCTTGAGGAGACTTTGCAGTGCTTGCCCGCGATGGCTGATGCTATTTTTAATGGCAGGGTCTAACTGCGCAGAGGCGCAGTTGTGAGTCGGTACGTAGAATAGTGGGTCATAGCCAAAGCCGTTCTCTCCAGCAGCATCGGATAGGATGCGGCCCTCCCAAGTTCCTTGGGCAATAAATGGCATCGGGTCTTCACTATGGCGCATGAAAACAATGACACACTGAAAGCGTGCGCCGCGTGCTTCGATAGGAACTTGGGCAAGCGCTTGCAAAAGCTTCTCGTTATTGCGTTGGTCGGTAGCGCCGGGGCCAGAGTAACGAGCCGAATAAATACCGGGTTTGCCTTTGAGTGCATCGACCTCGATCCCCGAGTCATCGGCTAAGGCAGGCAGGCCAGTGATGGTGCAAGCATGACGCGCCTTAATGATGGCATTCTCAACAAAACTTAGGCCCGTTTCATCTGCATCATCAACCCCTAGGCTGCGCTGGGTAACAAACTCTATTGTTGAACTTCCAAGGATCTGTTGAAATTCACGCAGTTTTCCTGCATTGCCTGTTGCCAATACAATCTTTTTCATAGCGTCTCTGTAATTCCTTAACGGCTGATGTGGTAGATCGCCGTTTCTCCCAGTAGGTTCGGCCACAATTTTATCATCCAGCTGCCGCGATGGCGGTGATCAACAACGGTGCGCGTTATCACTTTGATATTTTTATCTCGGCACAGTTCATCGAAATCGCGCACGGTACAAAAATGGATGTTTGGTGTGTTATACCACTCATAGGGCATGAAGTTCGAGACCGGCATTCTGCCTCTGAAGAACAAATACATGCGTGAGCGCCAGTTGCCGAAGTTTGGAAAAGTCACGATACAATTTTTACCAATCCTGAGCATCTCATCAATGATGACGTCTGGATAATTTACTGCCTGAAGAGTCTGGGTCAAGAGTACTGTGTCGAAACTTTTATCTTTGAAGTTCTGCAGGCTTTTGTTGAGGTCTTGTTCGATAACATTGACCCCTTTCTCTATACAGAGCCGAATATTATTCTCGGCTATCTCTAAGCCAATTTCAGAGACGCCTTTTTCAGACTTTAAAAATTTCAATAGGTTGCCATCACCGCAGCCTAAATCGAGAACGCGGCTTCCTGGTTGAATCCAGTGCTGAATGATGTCTAGGTCTGGGCGCATCATAAATTCACCTCGTCACTCACACGTTGGAGATATGTCGTAAAAGCATCGATATAGCGAGGCACAGGAAGAAGGAAGGCATCGTGGCCTTGATCGGCTTCGATCTCAAGGTAGCTGACCTGTTTGCCAGCCTCAAGTAGCGCATCGACAATTTCCCGCGAGCGCTCTGGTGGAAAGCGCCAGTCCGAACTGAATGACATCAATAGGAAGCGACAGCTGCTATTTGCAAAAGCAGCGCTTAAACTGCCGTCGTAATCTACAGTGGGGTCGAAATAATCCAATGCCTTAGTCATTAACAAATAGGTATTGGCATCAAAACGTTCGGAGAACCGCTCGCCTTGATAATGTAAGTAACTCTCTACCTGAAAGTCCACATTGAGCCCGAAGCTAAGCTTTCCGGTGCGCAAATCGCGGCCGAAATTTCCTGCTATGGTTTCACTGTTGATAGGCTCCGCTGCCTTGCCGAATTTATCGCGCATCGCGCTATCGGAGAGGTAAGTGATATGGCCAACCATGCGAGCCAACATCACCCCCTTCTTAGGGTAGGTGCCATGGTCCAGATAGCGGCCGTCGTGAAAATTCGGATCAGCTGTGATCGATTGTCGAGCCACCTCATTGAAGGCAATATTCTGTGCCGAGAGTTTAGGCGCAACGGCAATCATTATGGCATGGCGTAGTTTCTCAGGGTAGCTAATAGCCCAGCGCATTACCTGCATGCCGCCTAGGCTGCCACCGACAACGGCTGCCCACTGTTTTATCTCTAATTTTTCCATTAAGGCGACTTGGCTTTTTACCCAGTCACGGACAGTGACCACAGGAAAATCGGGGCCATAGAATGTGCCGGTATCTGGGTTGATAGAGCTTGGCCCTGTGCTGCCGGCACAGCCCCCTAGGTTATTGAGGCAGACGACAAAAAATTTGTTAGTATCAATGGGTTTGCCAGGGCCTATGCAGTGATCCCACCATCCAGGTTTGCTTTCGTCTTCGCTATGAAAGCCTGCGGCATGATGATCACCACTAAGCGCATGGCAAATGAGAATGGCGTTAGTCTTGTTCTCATTTAAGCGGCCGTAGGTCTCGATCATCAAGTCATAGCTGTTGATACTCTTGCCACTGCGTAGCAAAAGTGGTTCGTCAAAATGCAAGCATTGAGGTGTAACGATACCTACGGAATTTTCTGGGACGGTGTTTGGCATATTAGTTTCTTGCGCTATCCGTGTTTTGTTCTGGAGTTTGGGAAGGTTGCAATTGCAACTCGTCTGGAAGGCGTTGTGGGCCTGATATTCTAATGCGTTTCTGTCTTGAGTTCTCGCCGCTCATTATGCAGACCCTGTCCTGGGGAACCTTGAACTGTTTCGCTAAAAATTTAATGAGATGTTTGTTGGCTTTGCCGTCGACCGGGGGTGCCGTAATGCGAATTTTTATTTGTTCGCCAAGGACTTCGGCAAACTCGTCACGCGCAGCTTTGGGTTGCAAGCGGCAGTGCAGGAAAAGATCCTCGCCCTGCCACTGGAAAAAAGCATTGGCTTGTTGCACTGCCAATTTATATTCCCAACACTAAGCGTGTATTCACCCCCATAGGATCAATAAGAACGACGCGCATGATTTGCAATGCAAGGAATACAAATATTGGCGAGAAATCTAAGCCGCCCATCGACGGTAATAAGCGGCGGAACGGTTCCATAATCGGCTCTGTTAACTGCCGTACTAAAACTAGGGCTGGATGGCGACTAAACGGCGCGATGAAACTCGATACGATCGAGATAATCATGGCCCAAAAATAGATGTTTAGAATAAACGACAGCAGCCCAACGCTAGACCAGCTCACGATTAGTCCGACGCTAGGAATTGCATAACCGCTGAAAAATATGAGCAATGTTGTGGCAATGCATTGGGCGATCAAGGCCAACACTAATGAGGCAAAATCGAAACCGCGATAGCCTGGAATAAAGCGTCGGAACAATTTAACAGTAGGATCGGTGACTTTTACGATTGCCTGAGTAAAAGGATTGTAAAAATCTGCGCGAGCAACCTGCAGCATAAAGCGCAGCAATATGGCGAGAATATACAAACCGCCTAATGTGTTGACTACCAAATACCCTACACTTCCTAATGAACCCATTGCATTTTCTCTCTGTAATTAATGCCATTGCTGCGCGTTCGCTGAGTTTGTCGAGGCTCAGTTAGCCAGCTCTATAGAGCGTTTCTGAGCGGCACCAATAGCACGCTCGACAATACTACGAAACTCATCGCTCTCAAAACTCTTGATTGCGGCTTCGGTCGTCCCACCTGGCGAGGTGACACGGCGGCGCAATTCATCGGGTGCTACATCGCTACTAGCGGCGAGTTTGGCGGCGCCAAGTGCGGTTTGAATGGTGAACTGTCGCGCCATCTCTGCTGGCAACCCCATAGTTGTAGCCGCCTGCTCCATTGCCTCCATTAATAAGAAGTAATAAGCAGGGCCGCTTCCCGACAGCGCGGTGACCATGTCGATCTGTGCCTCGCTGGTCAGCCAACTGCAAATACCTACTGCACTGAGTACTGATTCGGCAAGCTGTGCCTGCTCAGCACTTGTATTGCTATTGGCAAACAAGCCAGTAGCCCCTTCTGAGACTAATGCAGGAGTATTAGGCATGCAGCGCACGATCGCCTGTGCGCGGCCTAACCAGTTTTCTAGGCTGTGTAGTGGTACGCCCGCAGCGATAGAGATAATTAGACAGCCTGACTCAGCCAATACTTTGCGAAGGTCTGTGCACACCGCCTCCATGACTTGAGGTTTGACGGCTAAAACAAGAACATCAGCTGTTTGGGCCGCTTCGACCATGCTTGCTGTCTGAATGCCACAGGTATCCACAAGAGCTTGAATTTTGTCCTGATCAATATCGCAGGCAGTGATATTGCTTCCAGGGACACCCTTATTGATAAGCCCATGGATTAGGCTAGTGGCCATATTTCCCGCGCCAATGAAGGCAATCTTGCTGTTGTTCAAGGGGTTTCCTCTTTTGATGTTCGTTTCGCTAAAGTCATATCGTCCGCTATTCTAGCCTAAGTCACTGCGGACTCGTACCCCATCTACCTATACCACTGTGCAGCATTGCAAGAGGCCTGCGACATTTGGTCACATTGTGCAAATGGCAGAGAACTATACACTTTCGACTTTTGAATCAAAGATGAGCCAAAATTATGTTCTCCCATGTGCGACGCAAGCCCTTAAGTCTAGAAATTGCTTTAATACTCAGTGCCTTAACGAGCACGCACCTGCATGCGGCCGATGCCGAATCGATAGAAGAGCTTGTGGTGTGGGGTGAACAATCCAATCAACGTGCCGCGACATCGCACCCTAGCAGCCTATTAACACAACAAGACCTAGTAAGTATTAATGTTGCGACTACAGAAGATGTGGTGAAATTTGAACCAAGTTTGGTCATTCGCCGGCGTTTTATCGGTGACTCTAACGGCACTATGGGCATGCGCGGCTCCAATATGTTTCAAACTTCGCGCTCAATGGTCTTTGCCGACGGCGTTCCCCTTCACTATCTGTTGCAGTCGCGTTGGAATGGCGCACCGCGCTGGACGATGGTCTCTGCGAGTGAGATTGCTCAGGTTGAAGTCCTGTACGGCCCCTTCTCTGCGGAGTTTAGCGGTAACTCAATGGGCGGCGTGGTATTGATAGAGTCTGCGATTCCTCAAGAGCGCGAATTTCACGTCGACACCTCCTACTTCTCGCAGAGTTTTGATGCCTATGGTTTCGATGACACGGTAAATGGGCATAAAGCCTTTTTCTCCTATGGCGATAAAATTGGCGATACGAGCGTGTATTTCTCCTATAACCGCCTAGATAGTGAGTCACAACCTCAGACTTTCTACTATGGCGGGGGCACTTCGGCTAGCAGTCTGACTTCCGTCACGGGGGGGATTGCTGGTAATGATGAACGCTCTAATTTGCGTACCTTCTTTGGTGATACTGGCGTGCAAGATACGCTAACTGATAATTACAAGCTCAAGATTGGACAGGAATTTGGGCAATGGCAGGCATTGCTCAATATTGCCTATGAAGACCGATTCAATGGTTCAAACTCTCCCAATAGTTATCTGCGCGATAGTGTGGGCAACACTGTTTGGAGCGGCAATGTGATGCAAGATGGCGTGGCATTCAACGCGCCAACATCGCGGCTCGGGGTCTCTGAACAAGAGCGGGACAGTTTGTCGGTTGGCCTGCGTATGCGTGGCCCTATCTCCGATGGCATCGTGTTCGAAGCGAATCTCAATCAGTTTGAGGTGCTACGGGATGAGACACGATCCTCCTTCGCGAACCCCGCTGACTCAGCCTATAGTCTTGCAGGTCAAGTGAATGACTTTGGCGACACCGGGTGGCGAAGCGCGGAAGCGAAACTATTCTTCGATAACTTGGGCCTCGACGGCCTAGGGTTAATCGTTGGAGCAAGGCATGATGCCTATGAATTAAACATGGATGTTTATAGCTCCGATAATTATACGGCTGGTCAGTTTAATGCTTATACCAGCCGCAGTGGCGGTGAAACGCAACTGAACGCGGTTTTTGCCCAAATGAACTGGGATATAAACGCTCGTTGGGATTTAGGGCTTGGTGCGCGTTGGGAAAGCTTTGAAAGTGACAACGGGTATTTCTCCAGTGACGACGCGGGCACCCCACAGTTTGATCTTGTAGCGGTGCCTAAAACTTCTCGCAAAGAAGTTTCGCCAAAATTCTCCATAGGCTATCAACCGGCACAGCAATGGCGAATTGCTTATGCGCTCGGCAAAGCTTATCGCTTCCCTATCGTCGAAGAATTGTTCAGTCAATATTCTGCCTATAATGCGATCAGCGTAGCGAATCCAGAGTTGCAGCCAGAAGATGGCTGGCATCAAAATGTAATGATCGAGCGAGATGTTGCAGGTGGTACGGTACGTGTGAATTTATTCCAGGAAACCGTAAAAGATGTTGTCGAGTCACAATCTGAAAACCTGCCAGGCGGGCTGTCTGTGCGCACGTTCATTCCTGTGGACGAGATTGAAACGCGCGGTGTGGAATTTATTGCCAATATCGACGATCTGATAGTTAGTAATCTCGATGTCCGCTTCAATATGGTTTACACAGATTCGGAGATCGTAAAGAACGATCCAGACCCTAGCATCGAGGGAAACACTTATCCTCGTATGCCCGAGTGGCGTGGTAATCTTTTGCTGACTTATCACATAAACTCCCAATGGGATGCGGGTATGAACTTCCAGTATGCTAGTGACAGTTTTGGTCGCAATGACAATACAGACCGAGAAGATGCGGTTTATGGCGCTCAGGATGGCTTTAAGCGTTTGGGAGTAAAAACCACATATAATCTATCTAACGGTATAGCCCTCGGCTTTGGTGTGGACAATGTGACGGACGAACTTGCCTATGTTGCGCATCCATGGCCAGGTCGCACTTATTATGCGAATCTTTCTTATGATTTCTAAAAGTATTGCAATATTAGTAGCGTCAATATTCATGATGACTGTGCAGCTGGCAAACGCTCAAAGCTGCACTGCGCTGCAAGAGCAATCTGGCGCCGATATCATCAGTGTGCATTGTGGTGGCGCCCCCAGTGCTACTGTCGATGCCGATGGTCGCCTTTGGGTGACTTTTGTTCAAAACAAACATGTCTATGTTACTTACTCAGACGATAAGGGCGAAAACTATTCCCAAGCAGTACGGGTGAACGAAGAGCCAGAAGACGCTGAGTTCAATGGTGAGAATCGCCCTAAGATTGTAGTGGCTGAGACAGGTGATGTTCTTCTTTCTTGGACTACTAAAACCTCGTCTAACTTCACTGGCTTGATTCGTTTTAGTCGTTCTGTGGATGGAGGTAAGAGTTTTAGCCAACCCCGAACGATTAACGATGATGGCTTACATACAGGACACCGCTTCGATAGTCTGTTTTTAACGCAGTCGGGGAATCTATATCTAACTTGGATAGATAAGCGGGATATGGAAGCAACGCTTGCGCGTGATGAAGACTACCCAGGTGCGGCGATCTACTACGCGGTTTCACAGGATTACGGCAAGACCTTTAGTGAAAATTACCGTGTTTCTCATAATAGCTGTGAATGTTGTCGTATTGCGATGGCTCCACACGGTGTTGATAATGTGGCCATCCTATGGCGGCAAATCTATGACAGTCAGATACGAGACCATGCGATCGCGGTTCTAAGCGCTCAAGGTCAAGTATCGGCTATGGACAGAGCAACGGTCGATGACTGGTATATAGATGCTTGTCCGCATCATGGCCCAAGTATGGTGTCGGCGCAGGCAGAAGATCAATACCATATGAGTTGGTTCAGTGCAGGAGATATCCACAAAGGAATTTACTACGCGCGCTATGATTTAAATAGCGCCATGTCTTCTCACTTGATCGAGGTTGATGCCACTCCAGGTGCTGGCCACCCTAGTTTGGCGACACACGCAGATGAGTTAAAGATGGTGTGGAAAGGCTTTAACGGCGTGCAGACGCAGCTGAAATTAATGCGTTCACATGATGATGGCAAGTCATGGAGCCCTGCGGAAGATTTTCTCCTGACTGATCAAGCCAGTGATCATCCTCTGCTTATTAGTACGGCCCAGGGGGTTTATTTAAGTTGGTGGACTGCACAATATGGCTATATTTTTAAGGAGGTTGCGAATGTTGAAGTTCGCTGAGCATGCGAGAAAAACATTGCTGAGTGTCACGGCTGTTGCTTTGCTTGCTGTATCGCAAGTGCATGCAGACAACATCCAGGCGTTTTCCGGGCAAAGTTTCGCGCAGATTAAAGAAGACTTTGCTGGGAAGCCGTTCGTGCTGAGTCTCTGGTCTATCGACTGCGCACCATGCCGTGTCGAGCTCAAACTATTGGGGGAGATAAAGCAGCAACAACCCGAGTTTCCATTGGTAGTCATTTCTACCGATTTATTAGAGGATCGCGAAGAAGCTGTTGATATTCTCGACAGCTATCATTTGGCAGAGTTTGCGAGTTGGATGTTTGCCGATGCATTTGTCGAGAAACTTCGCTTCAGCATCGACCCCTTATGGCATGGCGAGTTGCCGCGCAGCTATTTCTTCGCGCAAGATCATAGCTTCAAAGCCCACAGTGGTGTTTTGAACAAAGAGCAATTGCAAGAATATTTTCCAAATTGGCTTGAATAGGGCATTAAAGGTATAAAAAAAAGGGGCTCATGATGAGCCCCTTTTTTGTGTCGCTATTGAACTCCTATTGGAAGTCGTAAACGAAGCGCGCGTAGATCACGCGACCCATTGGGTCTTGTAAACCACCCATAACACCGGCGAACTCAGGCGAACGCTGTGCTTGGCGATCAAACACATTACGTGAACCTAGTGAGAAAGAGCTCTCGCCGCCGAACAGTTCTAGACCACGGTAGGTATAGGAAATATCCATATCCGTCCATGCTCTTACTGTGGTGATGCCCGCTGGACGATTAGTGCCGCCGAAGAAGTCAATGTGGGTAAACAAAGGACCGTCATAGGGCATGTCATCGACATAGTGCACTGTGGAGCTGATCGAGTGGTTCCCCATGGACCAACCCATGCGCAAGTTGGCCTTCCATTCTGGAAGCTCAGGTGCGGCGGAAGTTGGATCATTATAGAGACCGGCACCATCTTTCACGGGTTGTGTCGCATCGTCTTGATAATAGAAATGATCAATGAATGTTGCCTGTAAGGCTATGCGGAAGTCACCCCAATCGTTCAGAGAGAAACGATAGCTGGCGTCAATATCATAGGCCTCTACCTTCACGGACTCCGCGTTGGTAGTACTCGTGTTGTTCACCTGAAGAATGGTGTAGATATCAGTCGGGTCACGGATGATATCCTTATTGGACAATGGGTTCGCCACCCAAGCGCGTAGTTGCTCTTCCGTTGGTTGATTAGCAGCCCCTATCCCGCTACCGCTAAAGCCTGACGCTGTCTTAAAGTTAGCAAAGTCCAACTCCATGATGTCTTGGCCATTTACAGTAATGATGCGATTTTGGAAGTCAGTCTCGTTCCACGTTAACGAAAAGTCGAAGTCGCCGAACGCTATGTCGAAACCAAGCTGTGTGGATTGCGCCACTTCGTTCTCGAGATTTCTATTACCACCACCACAAGCGGTGGTAAATGCTGAGAATGGACCAAAACGGTCAGTCACGGTAGACAGGCCACACGTTGTAGGATTGAGGAGCTGTTCCAAGGTTGGTGCAATGAAGGCATCGCCTTGGGTTGCACGTAAGGTCAGCCAATCCGTTGGGGCATAGGTCAAACCGAACTTAGGATCTGTAGACTTTTGCCCTGTGCTGAACTCTTCACTACGCACTGCCACTTCGAACTCCAAATTAGAGAGTATTGGCATGGCAAGCTCGAGGAAATAAGCATCGACTTCTCGGCTACCAGTAGTGATTCGTTCTTTCTCGGTGCCACCAATCCACGTGTCGCCGGCAAGCTCTGTCGCAGATGGAGTGTTGGTATATTTGTCATTACGCCATTGGTAACCAAGTGCTGCGCCAATGGGGCCGCCAGGCAATTCGAAACCGAATAATGGTAATTCACCGTTAACAATAAAATCGAAGACATCGAGTGTGTTTTGAGTCATCTCTTTATCGCGCGCGGCTATAGCTTCCATCACATGCACGGAGTTATTGTCGGCTTGATCAACAACAAAGAATGGGTTGTAACAGCCGTCGCGATCTGCGACCACGTCACAATTGAGACCCTGCTTCATCGCCTCAATGTCGTAGTTTTGGTTAGACACAAATTTTAAGTCATGGACATTGCGGGTCCATGAAGCCATGCCTTCCCAGCCGTCTACATAAGGGACTTTGAAGTCAGCTTGAAAGCTGTAGCGAGTCACGGCATCAGTACTGCCAGAGATGTTATCCATATCCCTAGTAAACCCAGCCGAACGTGTATGAGTTTTGTTAATAGGACGCAGAGTCCTTGCGGTGACATCCTCGTACAAAGGGACGCCGTTATCCGTCGTGCCAGAGACTAGTGCGTCGAACGTGCCGTCACCGTTGAGGTCGGCTGTGCCGCGATCAGGAACGCCGTCGCCATTGGCATCTACACCATATAGCGCCATGCCATTTGAATTCACAGCTCTGAACGGGTTGCCTGGGATTTCACCGCGAATTGCTGGTAGCTCACCAATTCGAGAGTTACCTGGGTTAGATGTGGACGTATAGCTCACTTGGGCAAGACGAGTAGAAAAACCCTGGAATGACAACGTGAGATCCTCGCTAGCATCCCAGGTCATATTGGTGAAAAATTGCGTGGTTTCCATCGGCTCGCGATAACTACGTGTATCACCAAAATCGAAGTAACAAGTGCCGAACAAATTAGCACCGTAAATATTGTTGGCTTCGTTGACCTTATAGCCAGTACGCTCTGAGGCCGGCGCACAGTTTGGGTCCGCTTGGCGCGCCTGAGTGCCAGTATAGGCGCCGTTCTCATCGCGAGCTGGTACAAAATAGTTACCAGGAGCGTTAGATGAAAGGACTAGGCCTGCGTTGGCGAGGTCGTTCCGCTCATCCCAACCTAGGCGGCTGTTCTGGCGATACTGCCCTGCAAGCACGACATCGATCTCGCCCACTTCGCCGCCCCAAAGGGCTTGCACAGAATGCTCGTCATAGTCACCGCGCGAGTCCTGCTCGCCGTAAGTGTCTATTTTGAAACCTTCATACGACTTATAAGGAATAAAGTTCACAACACCTGCCACAGCTTCGTTGCCATAAAGGGCTGCGGCACCATCGGCCACGATATCGAGGCGCTGGATGGCGATGGTCGGAATTAAAGCGTTGACGTTCTCGTTGACGAGTCGCTTACCGTCGAGCAGCGTCAGGGTTGAGCGTTCACCGAGCCCGCGCAAGTCGATAGAAGTTGTGCGGGAGGAAGTGCCTTGAATGGTGTTAGTAATCGCGGACGATGCGCCATTCACGAAGGAAAGGTTTTGTACGACCTCGCCCATGTTCAAGGTGCCTTCGTCTATTAAGTCATCAGCGCTCAATTGGGTAATGGCTGAAGCGCCGGTGAAGCCTTCAGAGCGGCGAATAAACGAGCCTGTCACCACAACTTCTTCAACTTCTGGGTCTTGTTGTGCGAATGTGGGGGTGGCGATAGGTAGTAGGGATACTGAAACTGCGGCGCACAGCAAGCTGCGCTTATATGGAATGTTACGTCGCATAATGCTCTCCATTGTTATGATTATTTTTCTTTTTCACATTTACTAGCGTTAAAAATATAACAGCTACAACATGTTAGGATGCACATGGGGCCCAGATATATGACTGGCCTCGATGACTAACGGGGTATATCTATATAATGGAATATTGCGTCATTAACGATTTGTTTTTAGTGTACTAATTGGAGCTTGAGTGTACTTACTATTATCAACGTCTTGTCAGCAACGCTTTGACCTTAGCAAAACTAAATGTAACAGGAAAGTATAATATTGTTGCAATTGGACATTGATGTTACAGAAAGTTTAAAGGGGGTGTTTGTATAGAATCATTAAAACCTTTAAAAAACAATCATTTAGATTTATTTATGAGCCAGATTGCCGTGAAATTTGTGTCAGAAATTTCTGCAAAATAGTTTGATTTGTAACAATATTTTTAGCCCCATTTTGACAAATTTGGCGATTTTAAAAGAATATCGCGTTTGATATTTGTTATGAAATAGCCGAAATGAATAAATAAACTTATTGGGAATATTGTTCACAAAATTTTCGAATACTTTTCTTTCTAACGCCTAGTGCGTGAAATAAGTGCCCAGTTTTGATACGCAAAGTAACCTGTCTCATTGTGCGACTCGAATCAAGAGCCTTGCAAAGACTTTGCACTCATATGGTGCAAGGAGGGGGTGCGGCATTGGGCCTTTGAAAAACGTTTAGGGCTTTCAGGCGTGGGCTTGTCTTGAATGCGCTGGTTTAACTCGCTTGACAAAAATATCCGAATGACCACTAATTGTTGGAGAGTTTGCAAAATCAAACCTCATCTATAGGGAGCCGTTATCAAATGAAAGTGCCTTACGCTACTCTCGTTCCTGCAGTCGCTCTGTATTATTCATGTGCTAGTTTCGCCGCCGAATCAGATTGGGAGGCTGTAAATGCCGAGGTGCTGACTCATTTCCAGGCTATGGTGCGCTTGGATACGGCCGACCCTCCAGGTCGTGAGGTTGATTTAACGCAATATATGGTGTCGATTCTTGCAGCGGAAGGCGTTGACTACAGTATTTTCGCGTTAGAGGAGAATCGTCCTAATCTCGTGGCAAGAATCAAGGGTAATGGCAGTAAAAAGCCTTTGCTGCTGATGGCGCATCAAGACACGGTCAATGTCGATGCGAGTAAATGGACTTTTCCTCCCCATAGCGCTGCACGCGATCAGGGCTGGATTTATGGTCGTGGAACCGTAGATGATAAAGACAACCTAGTTGCGGCGTTAATGACCATGGTGTTGTTAAAAAGACAAAATGTGGAGCTCGATCGTGATGTCATTTTTCTTGCCGAATCTGGCGAAGAGGGGTCGACGCAGATTGGCATCGAGTACATGGTCAACAATCACTTCGCCGAGATCGAGGCGGAATACTGCTTAGCGGAAGGCGCCAGTGTTGTACGTCAGAACGGGGAGGTTCTCTACTCTTCTATACAAACTGTCGAAAAGTTGCCGCGGGCAATTAGTTTAACGAGCAATGCCATTGCAGGGCACGGATCCGTGCCCTTGCACAATAATGCCATCGTGGCATTATCCCGAGCCGTCGCCACAATTGCCGAATGGCAGCCGCCCATACGCTTGAGCGATACTACTACGTCCTACTTCTCTAAATTAGCTGGAATTTCCGCGCCCGAGGCAGCAGCAAGATATAGGGCTGTGTTAAGCCCGAATACTGCTGCAGGAATGGAGGCGATTAATTATCTTAAGCAGAGCGAGCCAAGAAATGCAGCGGTGTTGTTTAGTACGATATCGCCAACGATTATCGATGCAGGGTATCGCGTGAATGTCATTCCTTCTGCAGCCAATGCCACCTTAGATGTTCGACTTCTACCGGACGAGGATGCTCCTGCATTTCTCGAGTTGGTTCGTGAGGCGATAGGAGACCCGAGTGTCAATGTAGAGTGGGCTGCTAGAAACCAACGCCCTGGTGCATCGAGCTCTCTGGATACCGACGCTTATAAAACCATTGAGCAAGTGTATGGCGAGCGCTATGGGGCGCCGGTATTGCCAGTGATGAGCACTGGCGCGACTGACATGGCCTATCTGCGTGCGCAAGGGGTGCAGTGCTATGGGATAGGGCCTGGTATCGATGCTGAAGATGGCCCGCTAGGGTTTGGTGCCCATAGTGATCAGGAGAGAATAATCGAGAGTGAGTTGTATCGCTTTGTGCAAACCCACTTTGAAATTGTCGAGCGGCTTGCAGTGGCACAGTAATCGAGCCCTATAGCGGGAGTCGCGAGATGACAGCTACAGGGGTTAAGCACTGGCATCGGAATTGATATCGGTGATAAAAATATTCCAGAAGGCTAAGAAAACGGCAGCGATGAGCGGGCCAATCACGAACCCATTGATACCGAATAAGGCAATGCCCCCCATCGTCGAAAAAAGCACGATGTAGTCAGGAAGTTTGGTGTCGCGACCTACAAGAATTGGTCGCAGCACATTGTCGGCCAAGCCGATAATCAATGCGCCGTAAACAAATAAAATAGATGCCTGCACCCACGCGCCGGTTCCGTAGAGATAAATGGCCACTGGTATCCAAACTAATGCCGCGCCGACCGCAGGGATAAGTGATAAGAAGGCCATCACTACAGCCCAAAGCACAGGCCCCGGTATATCGAGAAGCCAGAAAATGATGCCGCCCAAGGCGCCTTGGATGACGGCCACCAAGAGGTTGCCTTTGATGGTGGCCCGTGTGACTTCAACGAATTTTTGGAATAGTAAATGTTTGCGGGTTTCGCTCAAAGGCACGGCGGCCTTCATTAGGCTGACGAGCTTCTCCCCATCTCGCAAGAGAAAGAAAGTAAGGTAGAGCATGAGCGCTAATTTAACCGTGAAATTTAGTGTGTTACGACCAATGCTCAAAGCCTGCTGGGCGATGAACTCACCTATTCCCAACGCCGAACTAGAAAGGTATTGGCGAATATTCGTGGTATCTGCATTGCTGCGCTCCATCAATTCTGGCGCGAACGGTATCGCTAAGACGATCTGGTCGATGTACTGCTCTGGACGAATTTCGCGAGCTTCAATGCTGGTATAAAGGTTTGACCCTTGTTGGATGAAGGTAGAAAGCAAAGCAAGTGCCGGGATAATGACGATTACAGAGCCAATGAATAACGTGCTCAATGCGGTGAGGGATTTGCCCATATTGAAGCGCGTTTGGAGCTGCTGCTGTAAAGGCGAGAAGATAACAGCAACCACAATCGCCCAGAATATCGCACTCCAAAACGGCCGCAGTATAAAGGCAAACAATAGAGTGACTATGCCAAGTAATACTAAGAAGCTGCGTCTCTCTAGCATCTCTTTCATAGGAAACTCCCTATTGCTTATGCTTAAGCATGCGAATGATTTCGACGATCCTAGGGGGTTGCCCCGTGCGCAGGACTCCTTGTCGGAAAATTTTTCCAGAAAGCCAAAGTACTAAAACAATGCTTAAAAGGAGCACGATTGTCGTGCCGATTAGATCAACCATGGCTGGCTGTGCCGCCGCTCTGTTCATCATGGTGAAGGGAGTGAACAGTGGAATCCAAGACATGATTCGAGCGATGGGGCCATTTGGGTCTTGAGCGATAAACGTCATCGTAATTAACGGCACGATCAGAATCATCATCATCGGCATCATTAAGCTTTGCGCTTCTTTTAATGTATTGCACAAGCTGCCAATGGCTAAGAAGATGCCCGCATAGAGGGCGTAGCCAGCAAGGAAGTAAAAGACGAAGTAGGGAATTAAGTCTGAAGAGAGCAAGACGTTGAAGAATTGGCTCAACAATTGTGTTTCCGTGCTGGGGTACAGCGCGATGAAGAGGAAGAACGACAGTAGCCAGGCTGCGATGGTGGTGATGCCGCTAAGCCCAATGCCAAAGAGCTTGCCCATCATTAATTCTAACGGGGTTACAGAGGCTAAAAGGACCTCGATTATGCGATTGGACTTCTCTTCGATGGTATTGCTGAGCAGATATTGCACGCTTTGCATTAAGGAGATAAACATCAAGTAAACAAAGCCAACTGGTGCCCATTGCCTGAAGGTGTCGGCAACGCTAACTGCCTCTTGGCCCTCATCTTTGCGAGGGTCTAGGCGATTAATAGGCATGCGGGTGCGCTGCACAGTGCGAATCGTGTCGACATCGATCCCCCTTTGTGTGAATTCTCTGTCGCGAATGCTGCTATTGATGCTGCGCTCAATGG
The DNA here is from genome assembly GCA_947259995.1 of uncultured Pseudomonadales bacterium. Lineage (GTDB taxonomy): Bacteria > Pseudomonadota > Gammaproteobacteria > Pseudomonadales > Pseudohongiellaceae > UBA5078. Next base: position 1,326,600 of record CAMYOK010000002.1, read on the forward strand.
CATTGGGTAGTCGCGTGTCAGTTAAATTACTAGCCCAATATTGAATGCCGGTAATTGTGTTGCTCGTCGTAGGTGTTGCGCTGGGGCGAATGATCGCGTCATCGACTTGCGCAGGAATCAAAATCAAAGCAAATAGAGTACTAGTTTGCCCCCCGACTAATAACTGACGTTCTCCCGTAAGCCAAGGGCGTAGTTGCTCGAGCAATTGCTCGGGATTGGCCTGTGCATCAACTTCCTCGGGGAGTGAGGCTTGGACGAAGAGTTCTCGGGGAGGTACAAAGCTGGGGGAATTCTCGCGCAGATAGGGGCTGGCCAGAGCTAAAGCAAAGTCTAAACCGCCACTCTCTAGCCATTGATCAAGTGCCGCGACTTCGTCGGCCCCAACGTCATCAATCAATTGGTCGATCTGAGTATTGGCACTGGCTGCGGTTTGTTCAGGGTTACTATCGCGGCGATTTTCGATCACGTAATTGACGAATTCTTGCAGAATGCGCCGTTGGTGTTCTTGGCGAATGGCGTTTTGCACCGCTTCGCTGTACTGACCGCTTTGATCGATAAGCAGGTAATGACGTGTAGGTGTGGAGTCGGCAAGGAGAGTCTGAAAGAAAAACACACCGACCAGTATAAGGGGGAACAATAAGATGCCTGCCCAGAAGCCCTTAGTCTTCACGTTCTCACCATATTCACGCAAGGCGATCAAAAGAATCATTCTCATCGGAGTTGATGCTCCTTTGCGTCGCTGCCGACAAGATGCACAAACACGTCATGCAAGCTAGGCTGTGTGTGATCGAAGCGGGTTAGCGGGATACCCGCATTGATGCAGCATTGCAAAATAGATTGCGGGTCTGTGTGTTCCTTGATGAGTATTTCCCAGTGCCGTGATGCTTGCGCTTTCCTGCCAGCCTCAGCAATGACTTCATTGACGCCTACAATGCTTGAGCTGTCCAAGGCTGGGCGAATATCTCCAGCGCATTCGAGTATAACGCGGCGTGGAATAATGGCATGAGCGTCGGCTAGGGTGCCATCAAACACCTTCTTGCCCTTGGTGATCAGTAGCATGCGGTCGCAAAGTCTTTCGGCGTGTTGCATGATGTGGGTCGAAAAGATTACCGTTTGCCCCGCTTGCGCCATGTCGTGGATGAGTTGTTCAAGCACCTCTTGGTTTACTGGGTCTAAGCCCGAGAAGGGTTCGTCTAGGATTACCAGTTCAGGCCGGTGCGCAACGGCAGACAAAACCTGTACTTTTTGACCCATCCCTTTCGAAAGCGATTCGACCTTCGCCTCGGAGTAGTCCTTAAGACCGTAGCGCTCGAGCAGCTCAAAGGCGCGCAATTTTGCTTCTTTATTGCTCATACCCTTGAGGGTGGCGAAATAGGCGATGATGGCCCACACCCGCATTTTCTTGTAGAGACCTTTTTCTTCGGGTAGATAGCCTATGCGGTGGCGCACATTCAAGGCACAAGGTTCGCCCAGAATGCGGATGTCGCCCGCGTCGGGTTTGAGAATATCGAGGATCATGCGGATAGTGGTGGTTTTGCCTGCGCCGTTGGGCCCGAGGAAACCATAGATGCTGCCAGCCGGAATGCTAAAGCTAATTTCGTCGACAGCAGTGAAGCTGCCGTAGCGCTTGCTGACCTTGTTCAATTCCAACACATGCTCTGGCATTGCGGATTCCTGTGCGAAGGCCTAGCGTTGGGGGGGGATCTTGGCCTCAGCGACTTAAACTGTAGCTGAGGCCAAGCAAAAGATCACTTCAAAAACTTATTGATCTCTTCGGCTACCAAACGGCCTTCATCTATTGCGCGTACTACAAGCGATTGTCCACGACGACAGTCGCCTGCCGCAAACACTTTCGGATTGCTTGTGATAAATGATTTGTACTGCGCTTTGTAGTTAGAGCGTTGGTCTAGTTCCAAGCCTAATGGCTCCGCAACATAGCCTTCTGGTCCAAGAAAGCCCATAGACAAGAGAATCAGGTCGGCTTCCCAGAACTTGATGGTGCCAGGAATCTCTTGAAACTTATTGTCGACTTCGACAGTGTTGATGCCCAACAGTTTGCCATTCGCATCACGTACGAATTCTTTGCCTGAAATCGAATAAGTGCGCGGATCATTGCCGAAACGATGTTGTGCTTCGATGTGACCATAATCTTCACGGTAGATTTTTGGCCAAAGTGGCCAAGGATTGTCCGCTGCGCGATCGATTGGTGGGCGCGACATGATCTCGAAGTTGACCAAGGATTTGCAACCGTGGCGCAGGGACGTCGCGATACAGTCGGTGCCCGTATCGCCGCCACCGATGACGATAACGTTTTTATCTTTGGCGCTGATGTAGTTGCCGTCTTCGAGGTTCGAATCTAATAGGCTGCGCGTGTTCGCTGTCAAAAAATTCATGGCGAAATAAACGCCATCACCTTCTCGGTTGGCGATCTTTAGGTCGCGTGGATTCGTCGCACCAGTGGCCAAACACAATGCATCGACATCGGCGAGCAATGTCTCGACATCAATGGCGTTTTCGCCTTTGCCGCCGATGTCCGCATTCACAACAAATTTTACGCCTTCATCGCGCAGCAACTGCACACGACGATCAACGACGTCTTTTTCGAGCTTCATGTTCGGGATGCCGTACATGAGCAAACCACCAATGCGGTCTTCGCGCTCGTAAACAGTGACCTCGTGTCCTGATTGATTCAATTGCGCTGCAGCGGCGAGGCCGGCAGGGCCTGAACCAACAACAGCGACTTTTTTGCCGGTACGCACGCTTGGCGTAACAGGAACAACCCAGCCGTTTTCGAAGCCTTTGTCGATAATGGCATTTTCGATGTTCTTGATAGTGACAGCTGGCTCGTTGATACCAAGTACACAAGAGCCTTCGCACGGCGCGGGGCAAACACGACCAGTGAACTCAGGGAAGTTGTTGGTTTTATGGAGGCGGTTAAGTGCCTCTTCCCAACGCCCTTTATAAACGAGATCGTTCCATTCAGGGATCAAATTGTAGACTGGGCAGCCTTCGCCAGATTGGCAAAAAGGGACACCACAGTCCATGCAACGAGCGCCTTGAGTGCTCAGGTGTTTTTCGTCGTGCTCGGTATAAATTTCTTTATAGTCCAGCAAACGTTCTTCTGGTGCGCGATATGGTTCAGCGCGTCGTTCGAATTCTTTAAAGCCAGTAATTTTGCCCATCAGTAGATCCAATTATTCAAATATTCTTTGGTTTCCTGCATCTCGGTGCTCACACCTGCCCGAAGGCAGGTGCTTATACTGTGAGAGCCTGCTCTTCTTGCTTCTTAGCGCGCTCTAACAATACACGCTTATAGTCAATTGGCATCACTTTCACAAACTGTGCCACGCTTGCCTCCCAGTTCGCTAGGATGTCACGCGCCACGGTCGAGTCCGTGTACTCAAGATGTTTGCTGATCATTGCTTTTAGCTCGTTAATGTCGGAGTTATCGACAAGGGCTTCAAGCTCGTACGTCTCTGCGTTGCATTGCTTGGCGAAGTCTTTGTCTTTGTCCCACACATACGCTACACCACCACTCATGCCCGCGCCGAAATTGCGACCTGTCTTACCAAGAATCGCCACACGACCGCCAGTCATGTATTCACAGCCATGATCACCGATGCCTTCGACAACGGCGGTAGCACCGCTGTTACGAACAGCGAAACGCTCTGCCGCGATGCCGCGGAAATACGCCTCACCACTAGTGGCACCGTAAAGGTTTACGTTGCCGGCGATGATGTTCTCTTCGGCTTTAAACGTGCTGTTCTTAGGCGGGTAGACTACGATCTTGCCGCCAGAAAGGCCTTTACCTACGTAGTCGTTGGCATCGCCTTCCACTGTAATAGTAATGCCCTTAGCAAGCCATGCCCCTAAGCTCTGTCCAGCGGAGCCGTGCAATTTGATATTGATCGTGTCCTCTGGAAGCATATCTTCCTTCCAGCGTCTGGCCACTTCGCCAGACAGCATCGTGCCAACCACGCGGTTGATGTTGATAACCGGCAGTTCGATATTGACCTTAGTCCCGGTTTCAATCGCGTCACGAGCCAGATCGATGATCTGATTGTCGAGCGCTTTGTCCAAGCCGTGGTCTTGTTCGATCGTCTGATGCACTTCTGTGCCTTCGAAGATGATGCGTGCAGGTGCAAGGATCGATTGCAGGTCGAGCCCGCTAGCCTTCCAGTGGTCAATTGCTTGTTTGGTGTTCAGGAGGTCTACACGTCCGACCATCTCTGTCACTGTGCGAACCCCAAGCTCGGCCATGATCTCGCGCATCTCTTCAGCAACCATGAACAGGTAGTTCACTACGTGTTCGGGTTTGCCTTTGAACTTCTTACGCAGCTCTGGGTCTTGCGTTGCAATACCCACAGGGCAGGTGTTCAAGTGGCATTTGCGCATCATGATGCAGCCAAGTGTGATCAGCGGAGCTGTTGCAAAACCAAATTCTTCGGCACCTAGTAGGGCGGCGATAGCGACATCGCGACCAGTCTTGAGCTGACCGTCGGTTTGCAATACAACGCGTGAACGCAAGTTGTTCATTACCAGGGTCTGATGCGTTTCTGCCAAACCAAGTTCCCAAGGCAAGCCCGCATGCTTAATGGACGTCAGAGGCGATGCCCCAGTGCCGCCATCGTGGCCTGCAATCACAAGGTGATCTGTTTTCGCCTTAGTCACACCTGCGGCAATAGTGCCCACACCGATTTCTGACACGAGCTTAACGCTGATGCGCGCATGGCGATTGGCGTTCTTAAGGTCGTGAATCAGTTGCGCGATATCCTCGATCGAGTAAATATCGTGATGCGGTGGTGGGCTGATAAGGCCAACGCCAGGGGTAGAATGACGAATCTTCGCGATGTAGTCGTCGACTTTGCCGCCAGGCAGCTCGCCGCCTTCACCGGGCTTGGCGCCTTGGGCAATTTTAATTTGTAGCTCGTCTGCATTACTGAGATACCAAATCGTGACACCGAAACGACCCGAAGCGATTTGTTTAATCGCAGAGCGCTTGGAGTCGCCGTTGGCCATAGGCACGAAACGAATTGGGTCTTCACCGCCCTCACCCGTATTTGACTTGCCGCCCATACGGTTCATGGCGATTGCCAAGGACTCATGGGACTCGGAAGAGATAGAGCCAAGGCTCATTGCGCCAGTTGCAAAGCGTTTGACGATTTCACTGGCAGGCTCTACTTCGTCCAAAGCAATGGCCGTCGTTTGGTCTGTTCTGAACGCCATCAAACCACGCAACGTACAGTTGCGAGTCGTTTGTTCGTTGGTGTGCTTAGAGAATGCAGCATAGGCTTCGGAGCTATTGTTGCGCGCTGCATTTTGCAGGTTAGCAATGCTCGTTGGGTCCCACATGTGTCCGTCACCGCCATTGCGCCAATGGAAATCACCTGGGTTGTTCAATACTGGCAGGCTGCTGCCATTTTCTGGGAAGCCTAAGCGGTGACGACGCTCTGTCTCTTCGATCAAGGTGGCAAAATTAACACCCTGCACGCGGCTTGCGGTGCCGACAAAGCAGCGCTTGATGATATCGCTGGCTAAGCCAACTGCTTCGAAAATTTGCGCGCCCTTATAAGATTGCAGAGTCGAGATGCCCATCTTAGCCATCACTTTCAGCATGCCTTTAGCGACGGCTTTTTTATAGGCGTAAACAAGGCTGTCTTCGGTGTCGAACTGTGTGCCTAGCAAACCATCGTTGCGAGCCTGCCATAACGCTTCGAACGCAAGGTATGGGTTGATAGCATCGGCGCCGTAGCCAGTGAGCAAACAGAAGTGGTGCACTTCACGCGCTTCACCCGTTTCAATGACTAAGCCAATACGCGAACGCTTGTGCTTGGCCACGAGGTGATGATGCACCGCACCACAGGCGATCAAGGCGCTCAGTGGGATGCGAGTTTTGCTGATGGCGCGATCAGAAAGCACGACAAAGGAATAGCCTTCGGCAATCGCTGTCTCCGCTTCGCTACAAATACGATCAAGCGCTGCGTGGAAACCATTCTCTTCTGCGCTGTCATAAGTGATATCGAGAACCTTCGAGCGCATGCCGCGATAATCCATGTCGCGAATATCGGACATCTCTTGGCTAGAGAGAATTGGATGGCTGAGGCTCAAGCGGTGGGCTTGCTTCTCAGTTGTCTCTAGCAAATTGCCTTCTGGCCCAATGAAGCACTCAATCGACATCACGACTTCTTCACGGATGGAGTCGATTGGTGGATTGGTGATCTGCGCAAACAGCTGCTTGAAGTAGTCATAGACCATGCGCGACTTATCCGATAGACAAGCCAGTGCCGAGTCGTTGCCCATAGAGCCAAGCGGGTCACGCAGCTCGGTCACTAATGGCAATAGCATGAACTGCATGGTTTCGGTCGTGTAGCCGAAAGCTTGCATGCGTTGCAGGACATCTTCGCCATCTAATGAATGCGCTGCTGAATCTTTGGAGATGTCGGCAAGAGTCACTTTCTGGTTTTTTAGCCATTCGCCATAAGGACGATGGGCGGCGATGCTGTGTTTGAGTTCCTCGTCAGGAATCAAACGGCCTTGTTCGAAGTCGAGCAGGAACATGCGGCCAGGCTGCAAACGGCCTTTGAGTCGCACGTTCTCTGGGTCAACGTGAAGCACCCCTACTTCTGAAGCCATGATCACTTTGTCGTCATGGGTCACGTAGTAGCGGCTTGGGCGAAGGCCGTTTCTGTCTAGCACAGCGCCGATATAGTGGCCGTCAGTGAAGACGATCGAAGCAGGACCGTCCCATGGTTCCATTAGCGCTGAATGGTATTCGTAAAAATCTTTTTTATCCTGCGGCATATTAACGTCGGACTGCCAAGCCTCAGGAATCATCATCATGACGGACTCTTGTAGCGAGCGGCCAGACAACAGCATGAACTCAAGTACGGCATCAAATGAGCCAGAGTCAGAGCTGTCGGTATCGATGATAGGGAACAGGTCGGCCATATCATTGCTGAATAATGGGCTTTTGGCGCTGCCTTCGCGGGCCACCATTTGGTTTCTGTTACCACGCAAGGTATTAATCTCACCATTGTGGCTCATAAAGCGATTTGGTTGCGCGCGATCCCATGAAGGGAAGGTGTTAGTACTAAAGCGAGAATGCACCATTGCCAAATGCGTGGCGCATTCGGAATTGGTTAGGTCTGAATAAAACGGGAATAATTGCCCTGGCGTTAACATGCCTTTATAGACAATAACCTTGGTGGACAAGCTGCACGCATAGACCATCTTCGCTTGGGTTAAGCTGCTATCACCATGCAGTGCATGGGTGAAGCGCTTGCGGATGATGTATAGGCGGCGTTCAAAGTCGTCTTGGCTTAGGCCTTCTTCGGCACCTATATATAGTTGCGCTATATGCGGCTGCGCCACACGGGCGGCAGGACCAACGTCGGCTCTGTCGGCATCAACGGGAACATCGCGCCAGCCAAGCAGGGTCTGTCCTTGCTCGGCAATCATGCGATTGATCACTGCCACGCACTTGGCGCGCTCGCTTTCGATCTGCGGTAGAAAAATATTGCCGGCTGCGTATTTGCCGGCCTCTGGCAGGCTTACGCCTAGCTCAGATTTGGCGATTATGCCAAAAAACGAATGGGGCAATGCCATCAAAATGCCGGCACCGTCGCCAGTATTGGCTTCGAAACCGCAACCGCCACGGTGGTCCATGCGAGAATTCAGATGATAGGCATCCAGCATGATTTGATGGCTCGGGCGACCTTTAATGTCAGCGACAAAACCAACACCACAAGAATCCTTCTCGTTGATAGGATCGTATAGGCCGGACTCTTCGGGGAAGCCGAATTTGTATGGGGGGTAGGCTTTGATGCTCATAGATCTACAGCTCTCGTTGTTCGATTTTCATTTACAGTTCGCACACATCAATATCATTGGCAGCTAAAGTAATGCTACCGAGAGCCCTCTAGAGACGGGATTCTGCTCAACTTGAGGTTGATCTGATGCGATAATCGGCGAATTAATCCATTCCCCTCCCACGAGCTAACAAAACAAAGCGGCGTTAGCGTTCAAATATTATGGGCGCGCGAAAACCGGGAAGGTAATTCCACGGGGGGCGGACACAATACCATCGAAGGAAAATATGTCAAGTTGCGCCTAGGGTTGGCAGGTATAGAGATGTAGAGCGATTGCTCGGTATAAAATGTTCGATTCGCCGCTGCGATGAATGGGGATTTAATTGCGGTGTCGCTCTGGGTATATAACTTGATAATACCCCATATGTGCATTACCCTAGACCCCCTCAAAAGAGCATTTCCCTTTATACCACCTGTGATAGGGAGGCTAAGAAAGCCTGTGAATCAAAAACTAACAAGACGACGATTTATCAAGGGGGTTATCGCCTCCGGTGTAGCCGCAACAACCACCTCGCTATGGTACTCAGCCACTGGTGCTGATCGCCCTGCAGGCGCAGTAGAGCGTCTACTATCCATAAACGTGAACGGACAAGTCCGCCGCGTTGACGTCGCACCTCAAGAGACGCTTGCCCATACATTGCGTTACAAACTAGGGTTGACCGGCACTAAGCTGGGTTGCAACCGTGGCGAGTGCGGTGCGTGTACAGTGGTTGCTGATGACGTGAACATTTATGCCTGTTCTACCCTTACTCATGAAGTGAAGGATAAAGCAGTAGTAACGGTCGAAGGCCTTCGTGCTGCCGACGGTACATTGCATCCAGTGCAGGCGGCTTTTGTAGCAGAGCTAAGCCCAGCATGTGGTTTTTGTACTGCCGGACAAGTCATGTCTGCGTTCGCCTTACTTAAATCCAACCCCCGGCCTACTCGCGAAGAAGCGCGTCAGGCGATGTCCGGCAATCTTTGCCGCTGTGGGGCATATGATCACTATCTGAATGGCGTAATGCGCGCCTCGGGGCAATTATCATGACCTATATGCATATCGGAAAAGACTTCACTCCGCCTGATGTAGAAGGCAAGGTCACTGGCGCAGCACGCTACGCCGAAGATTTCAAAAAAGACGGCATGGTGTTCGCACGTATGCTAACTAGCCCAATTCCTGCTGGCCGAGTAGTGAGCATTGATGCTTCTGCCGCGTTGGCAATGCCTGGAGTTGTTGGCATTTTCACGGCAGACGATTTGCCGCCATCCGCGCCGCCTGCAAACCCTGCATTGGCAAAAGAATATGTGACTTATATTGGTCAGCCTATTCTTGCGATTGCTGCTGAAAGCGATTTGATCGCCGAAGAAGCCTTGGCGAAAGTAGTCGTCGAATATCAGCGTCGTCCGTTTGTGGTCGATCCGCTAGATACACTTACTGAAGGCGGTCCAGATCCTTACCCAATGGGTAATACACTGATCCGTAACACTGGCGAAGCCGCAGCAGGAACGACTGCTTCTGGTACTGACGTCGGTCGCATCAAATGGTCAATCGACCAAGTGACTGCATTTCGCAATGGTCGCGAGCCAGCGGGTGCGCAGTTCGGTTCTGAGTGGGAGTACGGCGACGTGGCAGCACGTTTTGCTGAATGTACGACTGTTATTGAAGAGCCCTTCGTCACAATCGGTCAGCCTCACCACTCATTAGAATCACGCACCAGCATGGCGTACTGGGAAAATGGCAAATGCTATTTCCACGGCTCTTTGCAGAGTCATACAGTAGGGCATGACGTGTTGGCTGGCATGCTAGAAATAGACCCAGCGAACCTAGTATTCATCAACGAAAATACTGGTGGCGGTTTCGGTTCTAAAATCTTCCCATATCCAAACATGGCAATTACTGGTCGCTTCGCGCGTCAGTTGAATCGTCCTGTACAGCTGCGCATTACACGTGCCGAAGAGTTCTTCATCGGTTCTGCGCGCTCTGGTATGCAAGGTTGGATCAAGATCGGTTTGAAAGACACCGGCCGTGTTGGTGCAGTTGACGTCATCATCGTCAATGACGCCGGTTCTGGTGGTGGTGGAAGTGGTAGCTCATCTGCTGAGCACGTTTCTATTATGTTCCAACCAGAAGCGATGCGTTTCCGTGGTGTGTCTATGTACACAAACACTACGCCTCGTGGCGCACAGCGTGGGCCGGGTCAGAATGAGATGGCCGCGGTACTCGCGCCTATGATGGACAAAGCCGCCAATATGGCTGGCCTGGATCGAGTCGCGTTCCGTCGCATCAACGCACCACGTGCGGATGGCAAGATCGGTGAGCGTCAAGGTGGTCTGTCTAGCTCCTATATGCCTGAGTCGATCGACAAGGCAGCACAGATGTTCAACTGGCAGGAAAAAATCGCTAAGCCACGCCAAGTTAGCGCTACGAAAGTGCGCGGTATTGGTGTTGGTCAGGGTTTCCACACAGCCGGTTCTAATGGCTATGACGGACTGATCCGTATTGCCCCGGACGGTACTATTTACTTGCACACTGGTGTGGGTAACCTAGGGACTTATTCTTACGCAGGTATTACTCGTGCAGCGGCAGAAGCTTTGCAGTGTAACTGGGATAACTGTGTAATTGTGCATGGTAACGAAGCATTGAACCTGCCACACAGCACCTACCAAGGTGGTAGTAATACGATGTTCACTGAAACTCGTTCAAGCCACGTAGCCGCGTTAGACATCATTGAAAAAATGAAAGAAATCGCTATGGCTGAGTTTGGTGGTGCTATCGAAGACTATAGCATCGGCGGCGAGCGCGTATTCCTGACGAGCGATAGCTCAAAGGGTATGAGCTACGGCGAAGCAGCACAAAAAGCGATAGAAATGGGCGGCAAGTACAGCGGTATGGAATATCCAGACAATATTCACCGCACTACTCAGCGTTCGGTGCAAGCGATGCAAGGCACGGGCCTCATCGGTGTAGCAAAAGACATGCTACCTCGTGATGGTGCGGTTCCTGGTATGGCGATTGCTTTTGTGGAAATCGAACTCGATACTGAAACCGGTAAATTCGATATTCTCGACTACAGCGCTGTTGCAGAATGCGGCACCGTTGTTCACCCTCAGGGCCTAAGCCAAGCAATGAATGGCGGCGGTGTTTGGGGCTTCGGCATGGCTGCCTACGAGCGTCATGTTTATGACCCTCAGAACGGTCTACCGGCAAACGTAGGTCTTTATCAGTCCAAGCCACCAACGTATCTCGATGTTCCTGTAACAATGAATACAGCGGGTATGGACTTGCCTGACCCACAGAGCCCGGTTGGTGCGAAGGGTATTGGTGAGCCGGCACAAGGTTGTGCTGTTGCAGCACTAATGAGCGCCTTTACTGATGCACTGGACGGACATTTGTTCAATCGCACACCAGTGACTGCCGATATGATCGTGAATCATATTGCGCAGAATGGCCATAACACTGGCAATCTGAAAACAAATACATTCTGAGGTTTAAGCTATGTCATCACACGACGTTATGCCCGAAATGAGCCTCTACCAGCCGGTAAGAGTAGAGGATGCTATAGGAATCGCAAACCAATTTGCCGACAGAGGTTGGTTGGTAGGCGGTGGTCAAGACACTTACGGGTGGCTTAAAGATCGCGCAAAAAGTGCTGACGCATTGATCGACCTGAAAGGGATCGAGTCTATGCGTGGGATTAAAGAAACTGCCGACGGTATCGAAATTGGTGCCTTGGTCACTCTCACTGAGTTGTCTAACAACCCTCTGATCAAAGAGCGTTATTCGCTTCTTGCTCAGGCAGCGGGCAAAGTAGCTAGTCCTCAGATTCGTAACGTAGGCACTATCGCTGGCAACGTCTCTCAAGACGTGCGCTGCTGGTACTACCGTCGCGGTCTTAACTGCTACCGCGCAGGTGGAAACCTTTGTTATGCCGACACTCCAGAAGGGATGAACCGTGAGCACGCTATTTTCAACGCTAGCCGTTGTGTAGCTGTGACGCCAAGCGATACAGGTCCAGCACTTGTAGCACTTGAAGCGCAAATGGTTATTGATAGTGCAAGCGGTCAACGTGTTGTATCAGCGGAAGATTTCTTCGTCGGTCCTAACGTAGATATCACTCATACAACAGTGTTGGGTTCAGGTGACATTCTTACAGCTGTGCGCATTCCTGCTAAATGGGCAAATGCACAGTTCTACTTTGAGAAAGTTGCTGACCGAAACGCTTGGGATTTCGCTCTAGTGAGCTTGTCTGCAGCAATGCGCGTTAACAATGGTGTTATCGAAGAGTCACGAATCGTAGCGGGTGCTGTTCAAGCCACGCCACGTCGTCTCACTTCTGTAGAACAAGCGGTTCGTGGCAAAGCACGCGATGAAGCAACGGCTAATAGCGTTGCGACTCTTGCTAGCCGAGATGCGAATCCATTGAACTACAATCACTTTAAGATGCCTTTAATGGATAATCTTGTGAAACGTGCCCTTCGCGGCCAAGCTTAAATAGATAAAAGCCTGTTACACATTCACTGCATCGACATGCGCAGCGACATGAGTGGCAGGCTTTTGTGTATAAAATAACAATAGATCGAAACATTGAGGACTAGGACTGTGGAAATTATTCGTTATAGACGTGACGTGTGGGGTCAAGAAGTAATCTTAGGGGTGTCCTGGGACCTGCTCTGGCTTGTAGCAGTCACGGCATTTCTGTTACTTGCAGCTCATGCGATTTTTATGGCCGCATTGGCTAAGAAAAAAGCGATGCCATCGGCAGAAGGCAAGCGTGTTCGACGCCACGAAGGCATCGACAGAGCGTTCCATTGGATTATGGCGGGCAGCGTACTCGTTCTAATCTTTACAGGTATTGCGCCAATCATTGGGCTACGAATCTCTTGGTTGAATATCCACTGGATCGCCGGTTTGATACTGAGTTTTGTTTGTATCTTCCACACTATCCGTGCGTTGTTCTGGCAAGACTTCAAGTCAATGCTTTTAGGGCCTGCTGATTTTAAAGAACCCTTTGATGACACTATCAAGCCAGGGAAATATTCTTTTGAACAAAAAGGCATGCACTGGGCAATGACGGTATTGGTTGTTGCTGTGATCGCCACTGGTATCACGCTGTTCTTGCACATTGACTCACCATGGTGGGATCGCCCAAGTGTCGAGAACGAAGCGACTCTCGGTATTTTCTTCCTGCTACATGGTATCTCGACTCTAGGTCTGATTGCCTTCACTGCAATTCATATTTACTTTGCAGTACGCCCAGAAAAGCGTTTCTACACGCGCTCAATGGTGAAGGGCTGGATTTCAGAAGATGAGTTGAACACAAACCATGACACTGATAAGTGGAAGCCGGAGTAAGAAACACTGTGACCAATCTGGAAGATGATATTGAAGTAATTGAGTCCGGTTACGAGTTTTTATTGGCTTATGCGGCACAAGGTCGCCCACCACAAGTAGAAACAGGCCCGGGCCCGCATCCACGCACTGAGCTTAAAGCGATGTTAGCGGCGATGGAGCATGCTGAAGAACAGTTAGCTGCCTCTTCCAGTAATGCTTTTGAGCAAGTGATTGTTGAGGATCTCAAGAAGGCAAAGGCTGTGGTCAATTTTGTGCTCGCGCAGCCCAAGATTGGCTCAGAGGTCATCGATAACCTAAATGCCTCGATTCATTTACGCACTGTGTTGACTGATTTTTTCTTATACAGCGAAGCCTTTAGGCCTGTCGCCGAAGGCGGCGAAACCCAAAGTGCTGGTTGGGATAAAGTCGGAAACTAGCCGTCAATGAGTTACAAAAAGGGCTGATGCATTTTGCATTGGCCCTTTTTTTTGCTTATCGGAAAGTGAAAGGATATTGATTACAGGGAGGTTTCTGTTAATGTTAAATGATAATCAATCTTGAAAACGAGAGGTTTATCAGGAATGCAGCGAAGACTAATAACAACTACCGCATTAATATTAGTGCTTGGAGCGTGTAGTCCTGAAGCACAGGAAACACCTGATACCGCAGTCGCTCTAGAGCCAATGCAAGAAAGCGACGGCACTGCAGGAGCCACTGCCTCCTACTCCAGCCCAGAAAGTGATGGAGGTTTGGATACTCAGTATGAAGCGGAGTTACTGCCCAATACTAAGCAGCTTATCACCGAAGGAAAGCGTTCTGGCGAGGGTTATTTTAGTGCCGATGGCACCCGTTTGATCTATCAAGCAGAGCTTGAAGGCGATAATCCTTTCTATCAAATCTTTGTAAGAGATTTGCTGACAGGAGATACCACTCGCGTGTCGCCGGGCATTGGGCTTACGACCTGTGCTTGGATCCACCCGAGCGAAGACAAAGTCTTGTTTGCTTCTACCCATGAAGACGCAAATGCCCTGCAAAAACAACAAGCTGAAATAGCCATGCGCCTGAGTGAAGAACCTAGAGGCTATGCTTGGGACTACGACGAACATTACGATATTTATCAAGGCAATGGCCAAGGCGAAGGGTTAATTAAGCTCACCGATAGCTTGGGTTATGACGCTGAAGGCTCTTGGTCAAGAGATGGCAGTACGATTGTATTTGCATCGAATAGAGAGGCCTATGAGCGTCCACTTAGTTTAGCGGAGCAGCGTTTATTTGAGGATGATAAATCCTATTTTATGGACCTGTATTTGATGGATGCAGATGGTTCAAACGTGCGCAAGATTACGCAGTCCCCAGGGTATGATGGTGGCCCCTTCTTCAGTGCTGACGATCAGAAAATCGTTTGGCGGCGCTTTAATCCAGATGGTAACAGCGCCGAGATCTGGACCATGGATGCTGATGGTAGCAATCAACGACAACTCACAGACTCTGCGATGGTGTCTTGGGGGCCATACTTTCATCCAAGTGGCGATTACATCGTCTATTCAAGCAATGTACTAGGGCATGCCAATTTTGAATTGTTTATGGTGGACACCTTGGGTCAACATGAGCCAATTCGAGTGACCAATACTGAAGGCACTGATATCTTGCCGGTATTCTCTCCGGATGGTGACTCACTCGCATGGAGTAGTACGCGCACGGCCGATGGTAGCTCGCAGATCTTCATGTCTGACTGGAATCATGAGCGCGCATTGGAGCTGCTATCTTTGGATTAAAACTATTTTCATGTTGAAATTCACAGGACGTTAGAAATGCAGAACTCTCGTTCGCAAATAGCTGTTTTAATGTTGCTAGCCGCACTGTGCACCAATGCAGCCTTTGCACAAGAACTTCATCATGATTTACTTGTGCATCTCTCACCTTCTGAAAACCGAATTGCTGTCCGTGACACCATTAGCATGCCCGAGTCGTTCTCATCGGCGAGTCTCGAATTTGAATTGAACGCCAATTTAAATCTTCATGCTTTGGAAGGCAATGGCTATTCAATAGAACAAATTAATGTCGCAACGCACAGTGGCGAAGTAGATGCTGGAAGAACGATAGCACAGAGTAACCGCTACCGATTACATTACGTAGATGAAATAGTGCCCGTTACGCTGGAATATTCGGGCGAAATAAATGATACCGCGCAGCAGCTAAGTGCAGAGTATGCGCAAAGTTTTTCCTCCACTACCGGTATCGTCTCTGAGCTTGGTGTATACCTTGATCATAGCAGTGTGTGGCTTGCCGATTTTTCGCTTGGCTTAATGAGTTTCGATTTGCAAGTGGAGTTCGAGCCGGGAGCGCTGACGTGGCGCTCGATGAGTCAGGGTGAATCTGTTGGGCAAAATGCTTGGCGTAGTGATCATCCTATGGAGGAAGTCTATCTTATTGCGGCTAATTTTACTGTCTACAGCACCACAAGCGATGGCGTTGAGCTGCTCGCATATCTGCGTCAAGAAGATCAGAACTTGGCCAATCGTTACCTCGACGCAACGCAGCGATATCTCGCCCTGTATGAAAGTATGCTCGGCGAATACCCCTTCTCAAAATTCGCCCTCGTTGAGAATTTTTGGGAGACAGGTTACGGGATGCCCTCATTCACTTTGCTGGGTGAACAAATTATTCGATTTCCATTTATCTTAGACACTTCTTACCCGCATGAGATACTGCATAACTGGTGGGGGAATTCAGTCTACCCTGATTACGCAACGGGTAATTGGAGTGAGGGGCTCACGGCCTATTTGGCTGACCATCTTTTTCAAGAAATGAATGCAGGTGGCGCCGAGTATCGAAAAGACATGCTTGGCAGATATCGAAGTGCGGTAAGCGAAAATGCGGATTTTCCATTAAGTGAATTTACCTCAAGAAACTCGGCAGCATCGCAAGCAGTAGGTTATGGAAAAACTCTAATGTTGTGGCATATGTTGCGCAATGAGTTAGGCGATGAATTATTTCTGCAAACTTTGCGAAAGCTTTACACACAACAAAAATTTAAACGCACGTCTTACGCCGATATCGAAAAATTATTTTCACAGAGCAGTGGTAAAGATCTGCGAGGCTTTTTCGATCAATGGGTTTTGCGTACTGGTGCGCCGTCCCTAGCAATGGAGCTCAATGAGACTGCGACAGGACAGGCACGCATCACCCTCAGGCAAACACAATCTACTGCGGCCTACGAACTCACAATCCCCATGGCATTGTACTACCAGGGCGAAGAGGAGGCGCGTGTCATTGATGTTGAACTAAATGGCTCTGCAGTCCAGTTAGACGTTGCCAATTATGATGAACTACTTGCCGTAGTAGTGGACCCCTATTTCGATGTATTTAGAAGACTCGACGCGGCAGAACTACCGCCGACTCTTAGGCAGATGTTTGGCGCACAAAAAGTATTATTCGTTGTGCCGAGTGAGAACCGAGGCTTGTGGTTAGAGATGGCAGAATTTTTTACAGCGGATGCGCAAATTGATGCTGAGATTGTCATGGAAGAAAACTTTGCCCTGCTCCCTGCTGATCGTTCAGTGTGGATAATGGGTCGCGACAACTCAGCGACCCCTATTATCTCGGAAGCATTAGGGGCTTATGGTGTGCGCTTTGGGGAGCAAGGAATCGCAATGTTGGGTAGTGAGTTGCCTTTTGCCAACCGTAGTACAGTGTTTACTGCAATTCATCCAGAGAACACTGAGCTCAGTATCGCTTGGATTCATGCGGACTCAAAAGACGCCTTGCCTGGTCTTACCGAGAAGCTTCCGCATTATGGGAAATATTCTTATCTTAGTTTTGTCGGCAGTGAGCCCACGAACGATGTAAAAGGACAATGGGAGAGCCCAGACTCACCGTTGCTTTGGTTCAATCCTCAACACGCAGCGGAGACTAGCCAAGCCAGTTTGCCAGCTCGAGCAGCTTTAGCTCAGCTCCCGCCAAAATATCTTCCATCCGCTCTTGCAGAACACGTCAATGAATTAGTCTCGCCCTCTATGCAAGGGCGTGCGATCGGAAGCCAGGGGATAGAGTTAGCCGCAGAGTATATTGCAGATCAGTTTGCAGAGATTGGATTGCGTGCATTAGCTGACGATTACAGACAAACATGGCAGGCAGAGATTAATGGGCGTTCTGTGCCGCTAAGTAATATTGTTGGAGAGATCCCGGGCACTGATCCGGCGCTCGCCAATGCTCCCGTGATTATAGGCGCGCACTATGACCACTTAGGCATGCTTGCCGATGCAAGTGGCGAGTTACAAGTGCATCCAGGGGCGGACGATAATGCCTCCGGTGTCGCCATCTTGCTGGAACTTGCGAGTAAGTTAAGCCAATCATTTAGTCCACTTCGGCCTATAGTATTTGTGGCCTTCACTGCTGAGGAGTCTGGTCTTCTTGGCTCACGATATTTTGTGAGTAATGCGCTCGCACCCTACAAAACAGAAGATTTTTTTGCGATGCTAAATTTGGATAGCGTTGGTCGATTGGAGGGGCGTACCCTGCAAGTTTTTGGCTCAGACAGTGCCTATGAATGGCCGTTTATGGCGCAAGGAATTGGCTTTACTATTGGTGTTCCTTCGCAGTTTCCCGCCCAATCTGTTGCAGGAAGTGACCACGTAAGTTTCCTAGACGCGGGTGTGCCGGCGCTGCATTTGTTCAGCGGTTTGCATGCTGATTATCATAGGCCAAGCGATACTGTGGAGAAGCTTGATCTGGAAGGGTTGTCTTCCATCGCCCTGTGGTTGGAAGAGGCAGTGGTCTATCTAGCCACACGAGAGCAAGCCTTAAGGGTCACGCTGGAAAATGCGCCTCAGCGCGAAGTCAGGGCCAGTGTTGGAGCAAGGCAAGCCTCATTGGGCACAGTGCCTGAGTTCAATTATGCTGGGCAGGGCGTGCAGATATCGGGAGTTACCCCCGGCGGCGCCGCAGACATAGCAGGCTTGCAGGCACGAGATATTCTGCTGCGCTTCAATGGTGAAGTAATCTCTAGCCTACAGGAGTATTCAGATTTCATTCGCGAATCGAGCCCCGGGGATAGTGTGACTATACAGTATCAACGAGGCGCTCAAATGATAGAAGTGGAACTGGAATTACAGGCTCGGTAATGTCACTGAATAAAGAAGTACAGTGCCCCAATAACAATGGAAAAAGTCACTAAAACGAACAGGGTCTTCTGCAATAAACCACCGCTTCGGTTACGAAACTGGTAATCCTCTTCAATAAAAATGGGATTGTAACGTCGTCTGAACATTCTCATATTTACTCTCACTAAAAAGTGTTGCTGGGCTATATGAAAGCCCATTGAACACTATCGACTAGTCTTCCACATGCAGAAATCGTGGCAAATCACAGAACAATTCTGACCAATTGTGGCAGTGCCTTAGAAATTTACTGTGCCGTGTACACAGAATGCCGCTTGCGAGGGTTATGAGAATGAAAAACCCTGTTATTATTCAGCCCAATAATCACAATAACACGGTAATTAATGATGCTCCGCCCCCTTCAATTGAGTCAGATTTCGGCTGTACTGCTCAGCTGCGCGACTGTTTCTCATATCAATGCACAAGAGAACACACCAAACCCAGCGTTAAGCAAAGTTCCGCAATCCGAATCCCGGATTAGTTTGGACGGCGTGCTCGATGAACCTGTGTGGCAAACGCTGCCTATTATCGACGGCATGCGGATAATCCAGCCCGACACATTAGAGCCTGCGCCACTAGAGACTCACACGAAAATTTTTTATAACGAGCGTGGGCTCTACGTCGGAGTAATGAACTTTCAGGACCCGGACACTTTAGTGGCTAGAATGAGTTCACGCGATGCAGGTGTGCAGCGTGATGGCTATGTGATCTCCATCGACCCTTCTGGTGAGGGGTTGTATGGTTATTTTCTGCGCATCAATTTGCCTGGAACTTTTTCCGACGGGACAATTTTGCCAGAAAGGCAAATTAACCGGCAATGGGATGGTCCGTGGGACGCCGTGACTAAAGAAGTCGAAGATGGCTGGATAGCGGAAATTTATATCCCTTGGTCGATGATGACCTTGCCGCAAAGCGGTGAGACTCGCACGCTTGGTATCTACACCGAACGAATGGTCGCTAGTCGAGCGGAGACCTATTCTTGGCCGGCGCTTCCTAGCACCGCAGGAGAGTATCTTTCTGGTTTTCAAAAGTTTGATTTAACTGGCATTAACCCCGCCACACAATTTACCTTCTATCCCTATGCCTCTAGCACGTTCGACAATATAAACAATACAACGGACTATCGAATGGGGGCTGACTTGTATTGGAAACCCAGCTCCAACGTGCAAGTTTCTGCAACCTTGAATCCTGACTTCGGCACAGTAGAGTCAGATGATGTCGTGGTGAATCTCAGTGCGTTCGAGGTTTTCTTTGAAGAGAAGCGTGCCTTCTTTCTTGAAGGACAAGATATCTTTAGCACCTCCCCTAGAGACGGTGGAGGTGGCGGGAGTCCCACTACATTATTAAATACTCGGCGTATTGGGCGACAAGCGATGTTCGACATTCCTGCGGATGTTGAGGTGATCGCTACCGATGTAAGCCGGCCTAGCGAACTGCTTGGGGCTATGAAGGTGACTGGGCAGAATGGCCCGTGGCGTTATGGCACCTTGTTGGCCGCTGAGGATGAAACAATTTTACGAGGAAGGCGGGCCGATGGCTCGCGTGTCAATCTGCAAGCACAGGGCCGTGACTTTGCCGTGGCACGTCTTTTGTACGAAGATACAAGTAGCGGAGGCCGCAGAGGAATAGGTTGGTTTGGGAGTGCTCTGTCGCACCCCGACCGTGATGCGTTCGTGAATGGAGTCGACCTGCACTACTTCTCTGCAGATACACGTTGGAAATGGGATGGGCAACTCGTGCACAGCGAAGCGCAAGATGTGACGGGTTCTGGAATGTATTTTGATATGAATTATCGGCCAGAGCGTGGTGTCCAGCACGAATTGGTGGGCACCTATTTCGATGATTCTATAGAGCTCAATGATATTGGCTTCTTGCAGCGCAATGATTTGATACAGATGGACTATACGTTCAGCAAAACGGAATCCAATTTGCCTGGTCTGCGCACACGCACTCGTAGTCTGGATGTGAAAAACCAGTGGAATACTGACGGACGTCCCGTGCGTTTAGGCCTATTTTTAAAGCAGAGTTTAAGCTTTACAGACAACTCCTCAGTTAGTACTGAGGGGCGTTTTTTTCCCTCGCGCGTAGATGATCGTCTAAGCCGTGGCAATGGCACATTCAAGATCCCTGAGCGCTGGTCGTTCATTATGAACTGGAATAGCGACCGGTCTCGCCCTATCTCCTTTGGTGCGGGTATTGATCTTGGCCAGGAGGACTTGGGGGACTCGGCGATTACTTATTCGAGTAATGTCACCTGGCAACCCCATGGTTCCTTCTCTATCGATGCCAGTTTGCGCTATGTGGACTCCGATGGTTGGCTAGTGCATCAGGGGGCAGGGCGCATGACCACTTTCGAATCCACAGAATGGGCACCGCGTCTGGAGATGGACTACTTCCTTACCGCTAAGCAGCAAGTGCGCTTTAGCTTGCAATGGACGGGCATTAAGGCTTTTGAGGAGCGCTTCTATCAAGTTGACCCAGGCAAGGTGGACAATTTACTTGAGACTGACAAGCTGACGGTCGATCCAGACGATTTCTCCGTTAGTCGTTTGAGTTTCCAAGCTCGCTATCGTTGGGAGCTAGCCCCCTTATCTGATTTGTTCTTTGTGTATACGCGTGGGGGCAATCTTGCCAGGACTTTTGCAGATGACTTCTCTGGGATGTTGGCGCATGCTTGGACTGATGAGATCGTCGATAACTGGGTGCTGAAACTGCGCTATCGTTTGGGTAGCTAACAAGACCTACGCGGGTTGCGGGCAATCCAACCCTTGCAATACGGCTGACACACAGTTGAAATAAGCTATCGCCTAATCTAATTGGCTTTAAAAGGATCCTCAGATGCAGCGTTTTCAAACCCTATTCCGTCCCATTTTCGGAGCAATCGCTATGAGTGTCGTGCTCGGTGCATCCCTACCCACTTCTGCAGTGGCGCAGTCAAATGAGAAAGTTGTTGTGGCGCACCGCGGTGCTAGCGGCTATTTGCCTGAACATACTCTTGCCGCGAAGGCCATGGCGTATGCCATGGGCGCCGATTATATCGAACAAGATGTTGTGATGACCAAAGACGATCAGCTTCTAGTGATTCATGATACGACGCTTGATCGCACAACCGATGTCGCAGAAAAGTTTCCTAGTCGGGCGCGCGCGGATGGCAAATTCTATGTTGTCGATTTCACCTTGGCGGAGATACTGACGCTGGATGTGAGTGAGGGCTTTCAAACAGTAGATGGAGAGAAAGAGCCGTATTACAGCTCTCGCTTCCCGTTGGGCAAAGCAACATTCAAGATGCACACTCTCGCGCAGGAAATCGAGCTCATTCAGGGGCTGAATCAATCGATGGGGCGTGATGTTGGGATCTACCCAGAGCTCAAATCGCCAGCATTCCATGCACAGAACGGCAAAGACCTCGGCAGGGCTGTCCTGCAAGTCCTTAAAGACTACGGTTACACAAAGAAAAGCGACAGAGTGTTCGTGCAGACCTTCGAGTTTGATGAGCTCAAGCGAGTACATGACATCCTGATGCCAGAGCTCGGGATCGACTTGCCTTTGGTGCAATTAATCGGTGGTGACGAGTCCAAATGGATGTTGAGCGAGTCGGGGATTAAGGAGATCGCGGCCTATGCCGATGGCGTTGGGCCTGAAAAATCGATGCTTGTTGGCGAGAATTCAAGCAAAGGGCGTGTCGAAATTACCGATTTTGTCAGTTTAGCGCATGCACAAGGGATGCAGGTGCACCCCTACACTTTCCGGCTAGACGAAGGGCAACTCCCTGATTTTGCAGATAGTTTTGAGCAAATGTTGGATATTTATCTGTTTGATATCGGGATAGACGGGGTGTTTACGGATTTTCCTGACCGTGCGGTTGAGTTTATTCGCAGTCATTAAGCGTTCCGGCGCATCTTCTTAGATGCGCCTTCCTCCTGCCTTTGCAGAACCTACTAGGCGTTTCATGCAATTTTGACGTATAATACCTGCCCGTTTGAATTTGCAGCTGTTCTTCCGCATTCAGTTTCATCCGTCACTGCATTACTCTTCTTAATAGTTTCACCAGTACAAGGCCTGATATGTCATCCAGTACCCGCCCGGAACTCAGTTTTGCTGAGCTCGATTTACCCCAATTTCTACAAGATACGCTGAATAAAGTCGGCTATGAAAAGCCGTCTCCAATTCAACAAGCCACAATTCCGGTGCTGCTGGAAGGCAAAGATGTTGTGGGAATGGCTCAAACTGGAACGGGAAAAACCGCTGCGTTCGCATTGCCTGTGCTCGCTAAGATCGATCTGTCAAAAAGCCATATCCAAGCGCTAGTACTGTGCCCTACTCGCGAACTCGCGATTCAAGTAGCAGAAGCGTTTCAGACCTACGCGGCTGGCATGCGTGGTTTTCATGTGCTGCCTATCTACGGTGGGCAAGATATGGGGCGGCAGTTGTCCGGTCTGCGTCGTGGTGCGCAAGTAGTTGTAGCGACGCCGGGGCGCTTGCTCGATCACTTGAACCGCAAGACGATCAATCTTTCAGAGCTCAATACACTGGTATTGGATGAAGCCGATGAAATGCTTCGTATGGGTTTTATCGACGACGTCGAAACAATTCTAGAAAATACGCCTAAGACACGCCAAGTGGCGCTCTTCTCCGCGACAATGCCTGGCCCTATCCGTTCGGTGGCACAGAAGTACCTTAATCAGCCCCAAGAAATCAAAATTGAAAGCGCCATCTCCACGAATGAGGATATCGAGCAGTTCTATTGGTTAGTGCAAGGGACCAATAAACTCGATGCTTTAACGCGCATACTCGAAGTCGAAGAATTCGATGCGATGATTATTTTCGTGCGCACTAAAACCAGCACAGTAGACCTTGCCGACAAACTGAGTGCGCGTGGGTTTGCTGCCTCGCCACTGAATGGTGATATGAATCAAGCGATTCGTAGCAGAACTGTCGATCAACTAAAGAAAGGCGTGCTAGATATTATCGTTGCCACTGATGTGGCCGCACGTGGTTTGGACGTGGATCGCTTGAGCCACGTCATGAACTTCGATATTCCCTATGATGATGAAGCCTACGTGCACCGAATTGGGCGAACAGGGCGTGCAGGTAGAAGTGGTAAAGCGATTCTGTTTGTGGCTCCGCGTGAGCGTCGCTTGTTGGCCTCTATCGAGAAAACAACACGCAAGAAAATTACGCGCATGGAGTTGCCAACGCGCGGTGAACTAATCGAAAAGCGTAGCGCAGTATTCAAAGAAGGCATCTCCGAAGCGATCGTGGGCGGAAAGCTCGAATTCTTCCATAAGTTAGTGGATGACCTAGTGCGAGAGCATGAATGTACGCCAGAGCATGTCGCTGCGGCGATGGCCTATTTGCTGCAGAAAGATAGGCCTTTGGAGCCAAATCTTGGGCATGGAGACTCTCCAAGAAGCGATCGTGAAGGGTTCGCCTACACAGACTCACAGAATCGCCGTGAGCGCCCAGCCAAGCGCGGAAAGGACGAAGGCCGAGCGGCAGAGCGTCCAAGCCGACGCGAGCGCACAGAGAAGCGCAAGCCAAGTGAGAACGAGTTTGCTGAAGTTTTGAGCGGCAACGATTTTGCCGAAGAGCGCCCACGTGCTCCGCGCAGAGAACATAACCCAGCCGATGATGGCCGAGCGAAACCATTGCGTGACTATCCGGATATTCCAATGGAACGATTCCGCATACAAGTAGGCCACAAAGATGGAGTGACGCCAAGAGAAGTGGTCGGTGCCATTGCGAACGAAGCGGAAATCGAAGGCCGGTATATTGGCCATATTCGAATTTATGATGACTACTGCACAGTAGATTTGCCCGGCGGAATGCCGAAAGAGGTCATGCAGGTCCTGCAAAAAACGCATATTTGCAGCAAGCCTTTGAATATTGAAGCGGTGAATAAATCGCCGCGTGGTGCCCCTTCAACGCAGCCGCGACCGGCGCGCGCGGAGCGCCCGAAGAAAGAAGGGTTTAAGAAAGAAACATTTAAGAAAGAACGTGATGCGAAGAGGCCAGCGCTCAAGAAGCAGGTAGACAGTCCAGCGCCAAAAGCCAAGGTCGTCGAGAAAGCGGCCGCACCCAAAGCCGTGTTCGAAGAGGGGCAGAGTAAAGATATCACTCGTGAAGTTCTCGAACGCTTCCCAGATTTGGATGCCTCTTCAACTCGCGCCAAGCCCAAAGCGTCGAAAGCGAAAGTAAAAAAGCGCAGTGATAAAGACAAAGGCAAGCGCCGCACGCCATCGAGCAAACCGCCTGCAGAGTAAATTCTGCTAGGTGGGTTCGCTCATGCAATCTGAGAAGTGTTGCCACCTCTCAGATTGCAGGCTGTTTAAAGCGATTTACCGAGTTTAATGGTCATCAAGGTGTCAGCATCTCGCAAGATGTATAAGGCATAACAAGCCGCGAACATCGGCCAAGCAGCAAAGAACAGCATATTGTCAAAGCCAAGATAGTAGTTCCACGAGGCTAGCGTCGACGCCCCATGGAGCAACAAAATGGCACCATAAGTCAGTCGTTTGGCGACTCCCGCCACAAAGGCCAAAACCAAAGCCAATTCCAAAGCGGCCACTGCAAAGATCAGCGCTTCCCCTAGCCTTTCAATCCCATAGAAATTCGCAAAAATTCCCGTCGCATGGCTAGGATTGACAAACTTGTCGAGCGTCCACATCAGCATCACTATGAATACTCCTAGTCGCAAAGAGAGCAGCGCGCGTGGTAGTTGAACCTTTAGTTGAGCATCGTACATTTTTGACTCCAATGGTGTGTTTATCTAGGCTAGGTAAACTTCCTTAAACAGAAGCGATTGTTTAATAGAGTCGCGAACCTACACTTTGTGACAGATGGGTAGCCATTAAAGTACGGTGTTACTTGCGAAAACATTCCCCTATACTCCAATTAGAGAATCGCTAAGGGGGGCGTATGTTTCGAAGCTTGGCATATGTAGGAGTGTGTGGCTTGGTGTCCAGCATGTCGCTGGTGCAAGTGCATGGGGCAGAGATCTCTGCTCGCTATCAAGACATGGATCTAGATCTTGTTGCTGATACCCCCTTAGATGAGTCCCAGTGGCGTGATCCTCGCATCCTGATTTTTGCCTACACGCCAGTTGAAGACCCCGCGATGTATTCCAAGGTTTGGGATGAATTTATCGCGCATCTAGAAGCTCTGACGGGTAAGGAGGTGCGATTTTTCCCTGTGCAATCAAATGCTGCACAGCTAGAAGCCATGCGTGCCGGGCGTTTGCATATAGCAGGCTTCAATACGGGCTCAACCCCCATAGCGGTAAACTGTGTTGGTTTCGTGCCTTTTGCGATGATGGCCGAGAACAATGGCAATTATGGCTATCAGATGGAGATCATCAGCTATCCAGGTAGTGGCATCGATGCCATCGAGGACTTACAAGGACGCACACTTGCTTTTACCTCCCCCACCTCTAACTCGGGTTTCAAGGCCCCATCGGCGCTGCTCAGCGCACAGTTCGGTTTCACTGCTGACCAAGACTACAAGACCTCATATTCGGGCAGCCACGACAATTCTATTTTGGGCGTGGTCAATAAAGATTACGATGCGGCGGCCATCGCTAATGAGGTACTGTTCCGCATGCTGGCCAGAGATGTTGTGCAAGAGCAGCAATATAAGACGATCTATAAATCGGAGTCCTTCCCCACGACGGGCTACGGTGTTGCTCACAATTTAAAGCCTGAACTGGCCGCCAAAATAAAACAGGCGTTCTTTAGCTTCAATTGGGAGGGGACTGCATTGCAACAAGAGTTTGCCGATGCAGGGATGGAGCAGTTTATACCCATCACCTATCAAGAGCATTGGGCAGTTGTGCGCACTATCGATGCTGCCACCCACACCATATACAATTGCGACTGACAGCCAGCGCGCTACCCCCAAAAAAATGAGAATAAGATGCTGAAATTAACTGGACTGACTAAGCGCTATGCGACGGGCGATCTTGCGCTAAATGATATTTCACTTTCGGTGCCCGCCGGGCAGGTGCTAGCCCTTATCGGCCCCTCAGGGGCGGGCAAGAGCACCTTGATTCGTTGCGTCAATCGTTTGGTAGAGCCTACGGCTGGAGCCGTAGAGTTAGATGGGCGCGATATTAGCAAGGTGCGCGGCGGAGCATTGCGTCAGGCCCGGCGTCAGATAGGAATGATTTTTCAAAACTACGCGCTCGTTGAGCGACTCTCGGTGATGGAAAATGTACTATCGGGCCGCCTCGCCTATGTTGGATTTTGGCGCAGTTATTTTCGTAAATTCCCTGCCAATGATGTCAAGCAAGCGTATCGCTTGCTAGCAAGAGTTGGCCTGGAAAGCATGCTCGATAAACGTTCCGATGCATTGTCAGGTGGACAGAAGCAGCGAGTGGGAATCGCCCGCGCCCTGATGCAAAATCCCAAACTATTATTAGTAGATGAGCCCACCGCCAGCCTCGATCCAAAAACCTCACGGCAAATTATGCGACTAATTTGCGAGCTTTGTCAGGAACAAAACTTAGCCACCATTATCAATATTCATGATGTCGCACTTGCCCAGCAATTCGTCCATCGAGTGGTTGGCCTGCGTGCTGGAGAGATTGTGTATGACGGCAGCCCTGATGGCTTGACGCCTGATATTTTGACGACAATTTACGGGGAGGAAGATTGGAGTCTTACGCATCAAGATTCCGGCAAGCAAAGCGATAATGATCAAAACGATGATGTAGAAGCGGCGATCATGGGAGGCCATCCGTGACTGATAACTCACTCGCTGGCGCCCAGCGAATTGCAGCCGCGCAAAACGGACAATGGCAACCATTGCCGCATATTAGCAGTGCCGCTTTACGTTGGGGGCTAAACGCTGCGGCCTTGATTTATTTAGTCTTGGTCTATTTCAGTGTCGATATTAATTGGGCGCGTGTTGCGCAGGGGTTGGATCGAGGCGTCGCGTTTATGGCCTCATTCTTCTCCCCAGATTTCATTACCCGGGGAGGTGAGATCGCCATTGGCTTACGCGAGAGTCTGACGATGACGTTTGTCGCCACGGTGTTAGGGATCGCGCTCGCCATCCCTGTTGGTTTGGGGGCTGCGAGGAATATAGCTCCCGCGCCAGTGTACTATTTTTGCCGCGCAATCATCGCATTGTCGCGCACCTTTCAAGAGATCATTATCGCGATCTTGTTTGTGGCAATGTTTGGTTTTGGTCCGTTAGCGGGAGTGATGACTCTGGCGTTTGCCACTATTGGGTTTATGGCAAAGCTGCTCGCCGAAGACATTGAAGATGCGCAGCGCGACCCTATGGAAGCGGTGCGTGCAACAGGTGCGAGCTGGTTGCAATGGATCAATTATGCGGTGCAGCCACAAGTCATGCCGAGGTTGATTGGCCTGTCATTGTATCGTTTGGATATCAATTTTCGCGAATCGGCCATCATAGGAATTGTCGGGGCCGGCGGTATTGGTGCTACATTGAATACATCGATCAATCGTTATGACTACGATACCTCCGCGGCAGTTCTCCTGGTAATCATCGGGATCGTTCTGTGCAGTGAATACTTGTCGGGCTATGTCCGCAAATGGACAGCCTAATGCCATTGATGATGAATAATAAAACGCCAGTGTGGCGCAGGCGAGAGCCACTAGCACAGCGCTTAATTTGGCTGGCTTACTTCCTAACGGTATTACTGTTTTTACTATGTTGGAAGATAGTATCGGACAACACCATATGGGAGTTTTTAGCGGACGCGCATATTCAGGCCGCGAGTCTTATAGGCCGCATGATTCCTCCACAATGGTCGATTAGTGGCTCGTTGTTGTTGCCATTATGGGACACCATCAACATCGCCACGGTAGGTACCGCACTGGGGGTGTTGATTGCGTTTCCTTTGGCTTTTCTCGCCGCACGTAACACTAGTCCTCACCCAGCCTTGCGGGCCTTTGCGCTGGCAGTAATCGTGAGCTCTAGGTCCATCAATGCCCTGATATGGGCGATCCTATTGGTCACTATTGTTGGGCCTGGATTGCTAGCAGGAATGATTGCAATCGCATTGCGCTCAATTGGCTTTGTTGGGAAATTGTTATACGAGGCGATTGAAGAAATTCAAGTGACCCCTGTCGAAGCTGTGACGGCGACAGGAGCTGGCCGTATGCAAATACTAAACTATGCAGTGTTGCCGCAGATTATGCCGGCCTTTGCAGGCATCACTGTCTATCGTTGGGATATTAATATTCGTGAATCCACGGTCCTCGGTCTAGTCGGGGCCGGAGGGATCGGTTTGCAGATGAACGCCGCGATAAATAATCTTGCATGGGCTCAGGTATCGATGGTTTTTGTGCTTATTTTTGCTACCGTGATTTTGTCTGAGTGGGTGTCGGCGAAAGTGCGACATGCTGTGATATAGAGCATTCAAGAGGTGCCAATGATCGTTGTTGTTTTTAGGGCTAAGCTTAAAATGGTCGATGATGAATATCACGAGACGGCAGCGCGCATGCGTGAATTAGCGCTGACAAAATTCTCTTGTCTGGAGTTTCATGCAGTCTGTGAGGGTGATGAAGAAGTCGCCCTGTCCTATTGGCGAGATGAGGCCAGCATTCAGGCCTGGCGTGAGCATCCGGAGCACAAAGAGGCACAGCGACGCGGTCAACAGAAGTGGTATCACTCCTATAAAGTCGAAGTTGCAAATATCACTAGGGAATATCCTGTGAGCTCATGATACGCTTGCACTTAAGCCCGTAAAAGTGTCAATTTTGAGCTGCTTTCGGTTGTCTGAGGTAATGCATTTTGAGCGAATTCTTTCCTGTTGTACCAAATGGCCATGCACTGTTTTCAATGCTTCTGACCGCAGTAGCCCTTTACCTGTTTACGCGAAAGAAAATCCCTCTAGAAATCTCTAGTCTTGCACTTTTGGTCTTCCTAGCATTGAGCTTTGCACTGTTTCCATTTGACCTGAACGGTGAGCACTTCGAAGCAATCGCATTTTTTGAAGGCTTTGGTCACGAGGCATTAATTACGGTTTGCGCCCTAATGGTTGTAGGCCAAGGCCTCGTGCAAACAGGCGCGCTTGAGCCGATTGGCCGTGTGTTGACGAAAGCCTGGGCCCGGGCTCCATTCTTTTCTTTCTTAATCACCCTAATCGTGAGCGCAATCTTAAGCGCCTTTATTAACAACACGCCGATTGTTGTCTTATTGCTGCCAATCCTGATTAGTGTTTGCCTTAGAACCAAGAGCCCCGCATCTCGTGTCTTGATGCCGATGGGGTTCGCAACACTGGTGGGCGGCATGGGTACAACGATCGGAACCTCCACTAATTTGCTAGTTGTGAGTGTGGCCCGCGATATGGGGATGCCAGAGATAGGCATGTTCGATTTCGCTCTGCCTGCAGCCATAGCCAGTGGCGTGGCGATACTCTATCTGTGGCTTATTGCTCCTCGAATGCTTGGCGATCGACAAGTAGGGCTGGGCGATAGTTCTCCACGCCTGTTCACCGCCTTTCTGCATATAGAAGCGGACAGCACCGTGGCCGGCAAAACGCTCGCCGAGGCCAAGGCGATGGCCTCAGATGGTATTCATGTTGTCCGTATCCGCCGTGGCGATCACTTCATCTCACCATTGCCCGATGCCTTATTGCATGAGGGAGACCGAATTCGCGTCATGGACACCTCCGTTAAAATTCGTGCGGCAGCAGAAGCGTTGAAGGCAACGCTGTACTCTGGTGATCACGAAGTCGATGACGAACACCCTCTGAATGCCGAGAATCAAACTCTGGCCGAAATTGCCGTTGTCGCGGGCTCGCGCCTGGATCGCACCAATCTGCGTTACACCTCCTTTCTAGAGCGTCATCAGTTGGTGGTTCTTGGTTTGCACCGCGCCGGTAGGGATATCTGGAAGCAATCCGAAGAGATTATGGATGTCACCTTAGAGCAAGGTGATGTCATGCTGGTGCAAGGTAATAAAGATGAAATTCGTAAACTGAAAAAGGATACGGAATTTCTGGTACTGGACTCTTCCGTAGAGGTGCCGAGTACAGAGAAAGCTTATATCGCGCTTTTCGCTTTATTAGCCGTGGTGGCAACAGCGGCCACCGGAATTCTTCCGATCGCCGTGAGTAGCTTGGCAGGTGCCATGTTTATGTTGGCAACGAAATGCCTACGCTTAGGAGGCGCCATTCGA
This sequence comes from uncultured Pseudomonadales bacterium, assembly GCA_947259995.1. GTDB lineage: Bacteria > Pseudomonadota > Gammaproteobacteria > Pseudomonadales > Pseudohongiellaceae > UBA5078. The sequence continues at coordinate 1,357,088 of CAMYOK010000002.1, forward strand.
GCGGTGAGTTCTTCAGTGTATTTTGTTGTGGTTGCCAGTTTAGCCTTAGGGCAAGCTCTGACGGTTACGGGTGCCTCTGGCTACCTTACGGACGTCTTCTTGTTCTTTACGCAGGATGCGGCACCTGTGGTCGTGCTAAGTGCGTTGATGTTGCTGATGGCGATCCTAACAAATGTTGTCTCTAATAATGCAGCGGCGGTTATCGGCACTCCTATTGGTATCGGAATTGCCCAGCAACTAGGGGTAGATCCGCAGCCATTCATTCTTGCGGTATTGTTTGGCTCCAATCTGAGTTTCGCTACGCCTATGTCTTATAAAACCAATTTGTTAGTGATGAGTGCGGGCGGGTATACCTTTAATGATTTCTTAAAAGTAGGTATCCCGCTGACAGTGATTATGTGGCTTTCATACACCTTCATATTAGGTGAGCTCTACCTTTAAGCTCAGTATGGAAGAAATACGGAGTTTTTCCGTACTATTGCAATGCATCAACACAATACTAATAAAGAGTTTTAGATCCCCCTGCGCCCACACCATCTGCGCAGGTGGATTCTTCTATGAATAGGGTTTGAAAATAATGAGAATAATGGGCAAATTTTTTATCCTTGTCGCAGCAACAAGTGGCGTTTGCATGGCGAGTGTTGCACAAGAGATCAACGAGACCGAGGTGGTGTCGCGCAAAAGTGTACGCGCTATTCGAGTCGAAACACCGCCAGTGATTGATGGCAGGCTCGATGATTCGGTCTGGGAGCTTGCGCAGCCCATTACCGACTTTCATCAGATTCGCCCAGGTAATCAAACCGAACCTTCTGAGATAACAGAAGTCTATGTGCTCTATGATGATGACGCCTTGTATATCGGGGCCCGTATGGCAGACAGTAACCCTGAGTTGATCTCGGCTCCGGTTATTCGTCATGGCCAAGGTCTGCCCTCAGACGATCGCTTAGTCGTTATCCTCGACCCGTTCAATACGCAGCGCACTGGTTACCGTTTCGAAACGAATTTAAACGCGGTACGTCATGATGCTTTGTATACCAGTGTTAGCTCATTTCAACTAGAGTGGAATACGATCTGGGCCACAGCGACCAGCAGCTATGACAATGGCTGGATTGCAGAGGTAGAGATTCCATTCAAATCCCTGCCCTTTGATCCCTCAATAGATACATGGGGGTTTAACTTCGGGCGTGGCATTCGTCGTCGCGGTGAAGAGATGGCTTGGGTGTCTTACAACCGCACGTATAACCCTAGTATTTCAGGCTTACTCACAGGCCTGGAGGGCATGGATCAAGGCGTTGGTTTAGATTTAGTTCCCTCTATCTCTGTCAATAGAGATAAGCAATTCGATGTGGGGACTAATCAAACTAATACTGACCCCTCGCTGGACGCCTTTTATCGCCTGACGCCTTCGTTGAATGCGGCGTTGACGATTAATACCGATTTCTCTGCAACCGAGGTGGACAATCGACAGGTCAATCTCACGCGCTTCAATTTGTTCTTTCCAGAGAAGCGCGACTTTTTCCTGAATGACTCGGACTTGTTTCAGTTTGGGGGGATCGGCGGCAGTACGGGTAACAGTGCGCAGAGTAGAGGCTCTCGTGAGAACGCCCGTCCCTATTTTTCAAGGAAGCTGGGCCTTAGTCAAAGTGGTTCACCTGTCGATATCGACTACGGTGGTCGGATCAGTGGACGTGTAGGGCGCTGGAATATTGGAACGCTGGCGATCAAACAAGATGAATTCGGTGCCGTGGATTCATCGAACTTGTTTATCAGCCGCATCTCCGCCAATGTGCTTCGCGAGTCGAGCGTTGGCTTTATTGTCACTGACGGTGACCCCGGATCAAATACTGACAATACAGTGTACGGCGCTGACTTTCGTTATCTCAACACGCGCCTAGCGGGCGGACAGGTGATCGAAGCTGATGCTTGGTTACAAAAGTCCGACACCCAGGGCTTGGATGGCGACGATGAATCTTATGGGTTTGGCTTGCGCTCTCCGAACAACACAGGCTTGCGCGGTGGCGTAGGTTTTAAAGAGGTGCAGAAAAACTTTAATCCGGCCATGGGGTATGTTAATCGCGCCAATATTCGTGATTACACAGCTGATGTTGGCTATACCCATTTCTTTAGTGACAGCTTTTTGCAGTCCGCCTATTTTGGTGTAGATGGTCAGCGCGTCAAAGTGATCGATGGGGGCTTACAAAGCGAAGTGCTCGCATTTAGGTTGCTAGAGTTGGATGCAAACTCTCGCGACAGTATGCAGATCTCTTACCTGCGTAACAAAGAGGTTGTTTTGACGCCATTTGCAGTTTATCGCGCCCCAGACAGGAGTGTGTTCATCGAGCCGGGAAGTTATTCCTTCGATGAAAAAACGGTGGCATTCAATACTGCCGGTCAGCGTGAATTTTCAGGCAGTTTTAGTTTGACGAATGGGGACTTCTATAACGGCACACGCAACAACTTAAATGGTTCGGTGTCGTGGACTCAGTCTCGCAATTTCGTTATGTCGGCCAGTTATGATTGGAATGACATATCATTGCCGCAAGGTGACTTCATTACCCGCCTCACTAGTGTGTCGACGCAAGTCGCCTTCTCTTCGACGCTGTACTGGGTCAGCTTGGTACAGTATGACAATTTGTCCGAAGAGATTGGCATTAATACTCGGATCCAATGGATCCCAAGAGCGGGTCAAGAAGGGTTTATTGTTTTGAATTACAATTTGCAAGACCGAGATAAAAATAATGCCTTTGAGGCGGCCTCATCTGATTTGGCGGTGAAGTTTAAATACACTTTCCGCTTCTAAGAGTCTTCTTGCCACATAACATAGCCATCCTCGGCCGCCGCCTTGCGTAACATCGCTAGCAAGGGCGCGGCACGAGTTTGCAATGCAATGGCTGGCTCCTGCTCTTCGTCTTCGTCGTTTGTCTCTTCTTGAGTGCTATCTAACTGCTGTAGGCCACTCTCGAGTTTGCTTAAGGCGCTGCGTAGGGCGTTCTCGCTAACCGCGCCTTCGGTTTTACCACCAGTGCCCATGAGCTTTAATAGTGGCAGTGCCACATCGCTCATCATGACGAAATCCCCAGACTGTTTGCTTTTAAATTTTATTAGCATCTTGGCTCCTTGCACAAAAAACGGCGATACACTCAGGTGTATCGCCGCAGCTGGCATAACGCACTAGTGATTAATACTTATAGCTGCATTAGGACTCGCGCGTACAATCTTCGGCCTCGGCCATCAAATACAGAGGCATCGTAGTTGATAGCGCCTGAGGTGCGATTCTCGCGGTATGGTAGGTCGGCATTGAATGCATCTAGGGCGCCAACAGTTAGTACCGTTGTGCCTAGGCGATCATTAGCCCACTGATGAGTATAGCTGTATTGCAAGTCCCAGCTTTGATAGCTGTCGATTGTCTTGCTCACAAGGGCGCGTACCGTGTCGTTCCCTGTCGCAAAAGTGTTCTCGTAAGAGAGATCACGATAGGAGCCGATCACACGTGTGATGACCGAAACAGCGTGACTATTGCGCATCCAGCTTAAGCTGGCATTGCCCTTGTTGTCAGGCAAAGAGCGCACTAGGTTGCCATCACCTGTCGTGCCTGCAGCGTCGAAGACACCGGTTTCGAGCAGACCGAGCTCTAGGCCAGGAACATTGTCGAGCGTGTACTGACGGACATGAGTGTAATCGAGCCCTGCGCGGAAGCGGCCCCAGTCGTTAGTCCAAGTGTAGCCTAATCTAATATCGATACCGTCCGCCGTGATATTACCGGCATTGATCGCGCTTAATTTAGTGGTAGTCAAATCGGCTGTTGAGACACCGAAGGTTCTAACTACCCCTTCTATTTGATAGGCAGCAGGATTAACCACGCAGTCAAGGCGGGAGCCAGCGATGACATCTCGGAAGCCAGTGTTACCGCCTGGGGTACCTTGAGTATTAGGGTCTGTCCCCCATTGAGCTTCTAATGCTACAGGGTCACAGGGAGTGAGTTGTTCCATCGCCGCCCAGTCGCCAGTGCGGCTTGCAGGAATGGTGCCGTTGAGAACGTAATTGGATGGATCTGCTGCGGCCTGTTTAAACAAGGCAAGCTCGTCAGCAATCGCCGAGATGCCTGGCTGTGGTAGTACTTTGTCGCTTAGCTCAAAGCGCCAGAGATCGGCATTAACGCTAAGTCCTTCTAATCGACCCGCTGGAGTCCAAATAAACCCTGTGCCATAGGTGTCGGCGTATTCGTTGCCAACATAAGGTGCAGGCCCGCCTAACGTGTAAGTGAAGTTTGGCAAAGCATTGGCGTTGTTCACCTCTGCTAGCCCTGCACGAACCGCTTGGTTACGGATTGGATCGCGGAAAGTGTTGCTAGAAGCCTCCAAGCCTTCTTCGACGATCCCCACATTAGGGGCGCGGAAAGACTGTGAGAAGGAGCCCCTGAGCAATAACGTCTCAACTGGGCGCCAGCTCATAGCGATCTTAGAGGTTAACTCTCCGCCAATATTGCCGCCGTAATCTTCATAGCGTAGGGCTAATTGAGTTTCAACATTTTCAATCAGAGGCAACGAGAATTCGGTAAAAACCGATTTAATATCACGATCGTTTTCGTAGTTGAAACTACAGAACGCACACTCGTAGTTGTTGCTGACATAATGCGTGGTGTTAGGTTCGCCATTCGTGCCCCAATCTAAAATCGCCGCAGGGATCCCTGGGTAGTTTAGATATGGAGCGCGAGATTTATTGCTTTGCATGCGGTACTGCGCACCTACAGCAAACTGAGCGGTGCCGCCCTTGAGCTCCATGATCTCGCCCGATAGCACAGCGTCTATAACGCCCAATTTATTGCGTTTATCCGAACGCTTAACTGTCGGATTCATCCACTCCATCAGGGCTTCGTTGTTGGCAAGGTCAGCATTCGTCATCTGGGTGAGGAATGGGTTATAGAACATACAACCATCTTGGCCGTGATTATTGCTGGTTAATGCCAGAGAGATGCTCTCGCGGGTAGTGAACACGAACCCTGGAAAGAAGGTCTGAGTATAGCCGCCATAGTAAGCGCCATTTGCCACATTCCACATGGTTGGAAGAGCGCCACCAAATGGTCCTGGTTCGTCTCTGAAATTGAAGTCGCTAATGCCATTTGGATTACAGCTCTCACCGCCAAGGCCATTGACCGCTAACTCTGCACGGTCGCGTTGGAAGGTTTGATATTCTTGCTCGAAGCTCGTGCCGCTCCAGGAATAACCAACGTCGTAGTTAAAGCGGCGATCGTTGAAGGCATGAAACTCGCCTTTAACACCCGCTTGTACCCCTAGAGTCTCGGTTTTAGTGAGATTGCTGTTGCCGCCTTGGCGTGGTGCATTCCCGCGTTGCACATTGGCGTAAAATGGCACATTAAGGCCGCCGTTTGCCATCGAATTTGGCATATTAGCAATGCTGGTGGGCCGTGTAAGCCCAGCTTTTGGCGCGTAATAGCCTAACTCAGCTGTCATGCCAATGGCATAGCCACCATATTGAGGGTTGCCCGTGTGCGCTCCAGGCGCCGCTAAGAACGTTGTGGGGCCACGTGACCCGTTCGCACCTGAGTCGGCGCGTTCAATTTCAGTATCCGAATATTGAAAGAAGGAGTAGAACTCGGCTTTTTCACTAAACGTATGGCTAAACGCCCCTGCAAAGCTGTTGCGTTCCATCCCTACTTGCATGAACTCCCACTCTTCGGTGAACTCACGGCAAGCGCCATTGTTGTCACCACGTTGATCTTGCCTTGTGCCAGTAAAGAATGGACGACCATCGGCACTGCTAAGCTCGCTACATAGTGGGTCAGTAAGTACTAGCGTTGAAGCGCCGCCTTCGGCAATATTTTGCGCGGTCATCGCGCTATTGATATAGGCAGGATTGACGTTTGAGCCAAAGGCAGGGTTGGCCATAGTTTGCGCGATAGTTCTGGCTGATCCACCAACTAAGCCGGTGTACTGAACGTTCTCATCATAGAAGTTGCCATATTCGACTTGCACGGGGTCGCGGCTGAATTTTTCGGCGGATAGTACGAAGTGCGTGTCACCATCGTCATCTCCCCAGCCCCAGATGATGCTGCCGGTTTTATCTTGTTGGTTGGTCGCTGCATCGAGTGCTTGTAAATCGCCGTAGACCTCTAAGCCTTCAAAGTCGGTGCGCATAATCACATTGACAACGCCGGCAACGGCATCGGACCCATATAAAGCGGAGCCACCATCGGTGAGCACTTCTACACGCTCAACCATGACCAGTGGAATGGTATTGATATCGACAAACTCGCCACCACTGCGTGTAGTCGTGGCAGCAGAAACCTGCCTCTTCCCATTGATAAGTGTTAGGGTGGAGTTCTCTCCTAAATTGCGTAAATTGACGTTAGCGGTCCCAGACAGGGCGGAACCCTCTCCTGCGCCTTCATTGGTAAAGGAGCCAGAGTTAATCTCGAGATTCTTAATGACATCCCAGATTTGGGCTGCCCCTTGTGCTTCGATCGAAGCCCTGTCGACAGTGGTCACTGGAGAAGGTGCGTCTAAAGGTGTGCCGCGGATATAGGATCCTGTGACAACGACTTCTTCAATTTCGGCGTCTTGTTGTGCGGCAGCTTGTAATGAAACGCTCGCTAGAATAATCGCAGTAGTAATTGCTTTACGCCTGCTGGGTATTGGTCCACGCATATTTCTTCCCCCGTATTCTTGTAGTTGTAGGACATATGTGTAGCTCGCGCTGACAACTGCCGTCCATCCATGTCAGAAAATCCATTTTACAATTCAAGAATCGAAGCGTGAAGCGCAACTTAGTATATGGCACATAAATCTTTGATAGCAATTAATTTAGCCTAGGATATAGGGGGGATGGTAGATCTATAAGGTAAATGAATCTTAATCATTGTTTGCAGTGATTGATACGGTTGCTGATTCTTGTTTTCGAAAGCTAACTGGGAATAAAGGAAACAATAGTGTCATATTTCAACGTCTGTTTGTCATGAGAGGCAGAAACGAGTGTTGGTTTTTTACTGATTGATAAATGCTATCGATATGCTTATATATAATCTATTTACATTAAGTGTTGATCTTGCGTAAAATGCCGTTCTTAGTAATTAACCATGTCCTAACAGGAGTAAATAAGTGTCTCTAATCAACAGTGAAATCAAGCCATTTAAAACCACCGCCTTTCACAATGGCGCATTTTCTGAAGTGACAGAAGCTACACTTCGTGGCAAGTGGTCCGTGGTATTCTTCTACCCAGCAGACTTTACCTTTGTATGTCCAACTGAGCTTGGCGACCTCGCAGACAACTACGAAGAGTTCAAAAAGCTAGGTGTGGAGATCTACAGTGTTTCTACAGACACGCATTTTACGCACAAAGCTTGGCACGACAGCTCAGAAACAATTGGTAAGATCCAGTACCCGATGCTTGGCGATGCGACAGGCACTATCAGCCGCAACTTCGAAGTAATGATCGAGGCTGACGGTTTGGCTGAGCGCGGCACATTCGTGATCGATCCAGAGGGTGTTATCCAGATCGTTGAGATCACAGCCGGCGGTATAGGCCGTGATGCTTCTGAGCTGTTGCGCAAGGTGAAAGCTGCACAATACGTTGCCGCGCACCCTGGTGAGGTTTGCCCAGCTAAGTGGAAAGAAGGCGATGCGACTCTGGCTCCCTCTCTTGACCTAGTCGGTAAAATCTAAGCATCACCTCCGCAAGTCTAGTTCGAATGCCCCGGCAGGCCTGTTTCTGATAGGCCTGCCTTCGCGGGCAGCATACCGATCGCCCCCTCTATCGTTACAATACTCTATGAAGGTTTTACGTCCATGTTAGACGCAACAATGAAGTCACAATTGCAAGTTTATCTCGAGAAAGTGCAGCAGCCCTTCGAGCTTGTTGCCTCATTGGATGAAAGTGCTAAATCTCAAGAGCTGTGGTCCTTATTGGAAGAAATCGCCGCGTTGAGTGATAAGATATCGGCTCGCAAAGATGGTCAGGATCGACGGACACCTTCCTTTGCCATAACCCGCGAGGCGGCTAATATTAGCCTGCGCTTCGCAGGTATTCCTCTAGGGCATGAATTTACATCCTTGGTGTTGGCTCTTCTGCAAGTCGGGGGACACCCGCCCCGTGTTAGTGACGAGGTCGCAGAGCAGATCAAAGCTATAAAAGGGAATTTTGAGTTCGAAACCTATTTTTCCCTATCTTGCCAAAACTGCCCCGATGTCGTTCAGGCGTTAAATGTGCTGGCGGTATTGAACCCGAATGTTAAACATGTCGCCATTGACGGGGCTCTTTTTCAAGAGGAAGTTGATGAGCGTCAGATCATGTCGGTGCCCTCTATTTACCTTAACGGCGAACCTTTCGGTCAAGGTCGGATGAGTGTTGAGGAAATCCTCGCCAAGCTGGACACAGGCGCGGAAGCACGCGAGGCGGCGCGTATGTCCGAGCGTGAGGCGTTTGATGTGTTGGTGGTTGGAGGCGGCCCTGCTGGGGCGGCTGGTGCAATCTACGCTGCGCGTAAGGGAATTCGCACGGGCGTAGCAGCAGAGCGGTTTGGCGGGCAAGTACTCGACACAATGGGGATCGAGAACCTAATTGCGATCTCCGAAACCGAAGGGCCGAAATTGGCGCGTGCTTTAGAAGAGAATGTGCGCAATTACGATGTTGATATCATGAACCTGCAGCGTGCATCGGCTTTAGTGCCCGCAACGGATGAAGGCGGTTTGCATGAGGTGCAGTTTGCTAGTGGCGCAAGCTTGAAAGCGAAAACTGTCATTGTGGCAACAGGAGCGCGTTGGAGAGAGCTAAATGTGCCGGGAGAGGACGAGTACCGAAACCGTGGTGTCGCTTACTGTCCGCATTGCGATGGCCCGCTATTCAAAGGCAAGCGTGTCGCAGTGATTGGTGGTGGTAACTCCGGCATCGAGGCAGCGATAGATTTGGCCGGTTTGGTGAGTCACGTCACGGTGTTGGAGTTTGCGGAAGAACTGCGTGCCGACGCTGTGCTGCAAAATAAGCTTTATAGTCTGAATAACGTGACTGTCATTCGCAATGCGCAGACCCAAAAAGTGTTAGGAGATGGACAAAAAGTAACCGGATTAAGCTATACCGACCGAGCTTCCGATGAGCTCAAAGACATCGAGCTCGAAGGTGTGTTTGTGCAGATTGGTCTGCTTCCCAACAGTGATTGGTTGCGAGGTGCTATAGAGTTGAGCAAGCATGGAGAAGTGATCACCGACCAACGCGGCGAGACGAATGTCGCCGGTGTGTTTGCCGCAGGTGATGTGACAACTGTCCCGTATAAACAAATCGTTATTGCCATGGGGGAAGGGGCGCGTGCATCGTTAAGCGCCTTTGATCACTTAATCCGGCATTGAGTTTGAGTCTCTTAATGCAAAACGGGCCTGTCGTGCAAAAGCGACAGGCCCGTTTTTTTTAGAAGTTTAATCAGCTAATGCGAAAGTTGCCATAGCGTTGCCCGAGACCACCGTGACGTATTGCACGTCATCAACCATATAGGTCACTGGCGCCATGGCGATTTGACCGCCTAAACTGGCTTTCCACAACAGCTCGCCAGTGCGGGCGTCTAATGCGTGGAAATGCCCTTCGCGTCCACCAGCGAAGAGCAAGTCAGTAGCTGTGGTTAGCATGCCGCCATCACTGACATCAAATTGCTCATATTTCCATACAGCCTTGCCCGTATCGGGATCCATTGCCATCAGCGCCGCATGCCCTACTTCATCTGTCCAAGTATTGATGGGCGTGGTGCGGCCAATGCCGACCCCGGGAGCACCAAGCGCGGGAGTGAGTACCGTAAACCCGCCGCCAAGAAATGCGCGGCCGGGCTCATATTCTTGTTCTTCGGCCCGGTATATTGTTGCGTAGTCTTCCCAAGCGCTGAAATAGAACAAATCGGTTCGGGGGCTGTAGGATGGTGGATACCAGTTGGTGGCGCCTTGATTGCCTGGCCATGTGGGCATCCCCTCTGGCTGTGGTGTAGGGATTGGTCGGCCATTCTCATCTAAGCCGCTTGACCAGTTTACCTTCACATAAGGCTCTCCTAGCAGAAACTCGCCATCTTCACGATCAAGCACATAGAAATAGCCATTGCGGTTAGCCCAGAGCATCAGTTTGCGCTGCTCGCCTTGCCATTGCCGATCTACTAAAACAGGTACTTGCACTGAGTCGTAGTCATAGCCATCGTTGGGAGTGAACTGAAAGTGCCATGCTAGTTCGCCAGTATCAGCGTCTAGCGCGATCACGGAGTCTGAATAGAGGTTGTCGCCAGGGCGTTGGTGGGGGTTCCAATCGGGGCCAGGGTTGCCGACTCCCCAATAAGTCAGATTGAGCTCAGGGTCGAAAGAGCCAGTAATCCACACCGGCGCACCGCCGTGCTCCCAGTCTTCATCGTCCCAGGAATCATGACCGGGCTCGCCTGGCGCTGGGATGGTGTAGAACTTCCATGCTTCCTCGCCAGTATCGGCATCATAGGCCACAACATAACCGCGAATACCAAATTCTCCGCCGCCCACGCCTACCATGACTTTGTCTTTAACGATTAGCGGAGCCATGGTGATTGAATAGGCCAGGTTGACGTCACCAACTTCGATGTTCCATAAAGGCTCGCCGTTGATTCTGTCTATGGCGATAAGGCGCGCATCGAGGGTACCCATATATACTTTGTCGCCGAGAATAGCGATGCCGCGATTATTAGCGCCGCAACAGACGCGTGCGTTCTCTGCAGGAGTGTGTTTATACATCCAAAACACACGCCCAGTGACAGGGTCCATCGCGATCACATCATTCGGCCGCTGAGTGATATACATAACTCCGTCGACCACGATGGGGTTAGATTGCCATGCCCCGAACACTTGGTTTTGCAGTAGCCACTTGAGCTCTAAATCTTCGACGTTGTCGCGATTGATTTGGCTTAATTGACTGTGTCGTTTACCCGAATAGTCCCCGTTATAGGTCATCCAATTTTCTGGTTCGTTTTCACTATTGAGTAGGCGCTCATACGTCACTTCTTGTTGGGCGAAACTGCTGGTGCTTGTTAAAAATGCCGCTAACAAGAGTGCCAATGCGCGTAGTATTTTTATTGTGTTCATTCTAGACCTCTCAGTGTTAACAAATAGCCTATGAGGTCGGCGACTTCTTCATTGGCAAGTGATGTGGGCTCATGCACAGGCGTGCTACTAAGCTCGTAGCTTACAAGGTCGGATTTTACGAGCGAGCGTAGCTGTTCGTTGGAGTCTATAAGCTGCACTGAATAAGTGTCTTCATTTAAGCGCCGTCCAATAATGACCTCTTCCGTCCTCGTCACTAGGCGTATTTGGCGATTGATAGGTTGTAAGGTGGCAATCGGGTTAGTTAGGCTGGTTTGCAAAATCGAGGGTGTCCGTATTAGCCCGATATCGCTTAAGTCTGGGGCAATACGGCTGCCTATGCCATTGATGCGATGGCAGGCGGCGCAATCACCCTTGCCGTCGTATATCTGTTTGCCTCGTAGGGGGTCGCCAATTCGAATCGCCACCCCATCAGGGTCGAAACCCGCGCGAATAAACGCAATGACGCCGCTGAGCTCCTCTGGGCGCAGGCTGAACGATGGCATTGCGCCCCCTGCAGCGCCTTCGCTAATGATGCGTGCGAGGTCCTCGTCAGAGCTCGCCGTCCTAAACTGTCCTTGGCGCAGATTGATGCCATCGATGGTGTCCCCCTGCGGGCCATGGCAAAGCGCACATTGCTGCACATAGACGCGAGAGCCTGCTTGTATGGATTCGCTGGTATATTGGTGGTCACTAATCTCCTGTGCGAAAGCGGGCGCAGTCATGCTCAAAGCCATGAGGCAGGAAAACAGTGTGGAAACAAAAGGGTTTTTGGGCTTATGCCCGGAACGGGGATGAAAAGCATTCACGGTATACGGCCTATTTTAGTTATTGTTTTAGAGTGCGAAGAATAATCTCATTTGCCGTGTGAATCCAGCGGATGCAGTCTACTAACGGCATGTGTTACCGTTGTTTAACAATAAGAATTGCTATGAGTGCCCAGTATGAAGGCCTTTAACCGAAAATTAATACTGTGTTTTGCTTTATCCCTGATAATGCCAGGCTATGCGTTAGGGCATGGTGGTGTGGCATATGAAGAGGACCTTTGCGTCATAAACATCGATTTTCTGCAGGCGCATTTTACAATCTACCAACCCCAAAGTAGTGGCAATGAAGAGTTCTGTGAAGAGATTCCCAGTGTGAGTGAAACGGTTTTCGTTATGGAGTATCAGCACGAATTCCTCAAGCAAATGCCTGTCGACTTTCGCATTATTGAAGATACGCAAGATTTTGGGATCTATGCTCGTTGGGAAGATGTGCAAACTATTCCCGATCTAGAAGCGGTCACGGCGTTCTATCAGCCCCCAGTGATTCGTACTCAGGGCGCTTTCACCACTGAATACGAGTTTGCCGAAGGCGGCACCTATATCGGAATCGTTACCGCCACACATCCTGAGAATGACCGGGTCTATAATGCGGTCTTCTATTTTCAAGTCGGCGGGCCAGACTATGGCACTCTCCCTTGGTTTTTTGGTTTGGCGATACTATTGCAATGTCTTTATTGGCTGAGTAATGGCGGATTGAAAAAGATACGACGAGAGAAGAGCGACAATAATTCATAAAAATTAACGCAATTTTATAAGTGGTAGGCATCATGCGGGCAATTGTTTGGCTGTTGTTTGGAGCGTTGCTAAGCGCATTGCTTTATCCCCCTCAGTGGTATCCTCAACGTTTGCGTTTCGAACTTGCGCAGTGGCTAGGCACGCCTAGCTATAATGTTAGCAGCAATCAAATAGAGCAAGACGCCGACATGAGTGATTTGGAGCGAGTGTGTCCCGATGACCTTTTAGGCTGGCGTAATGCCCAAATTATCGAGGGCGTTAGTATTGCGGCGACGCCTAGTTGTGTCGCCGATAATCCGTATGCGATCGCCGCATTCGTGCAAGGGACAAATAATGTGTCAATGGACACCTTGATGCGCGCTGGCTTAACTCCTGATGCGCTGGAGAAAGGTGCGGATTTGGATGGCGATGGTGATCCAGATGAAATACATATTCGCTTGGAGATTGCTGAGCTAAACGGTGGGTCCCCCGACGTTCTTGAACCAACAGCACAATATGCCATTGCTCCCGGGATTACCCCTGGCCTATGGGTCTTTGCGCCAAAGACGTTTGGCATGGCAACGGAGAACTTCGAATCGAATATTGCCCAAGCAATGCTTCGATCCCCCTCCCCTAGTATTAGAATTGAACAAGGCGATAGAGTCTTTATTACCCTTGAAAACACCCATTACATGCCGCATACCATACACTTCCATGGTGTCGATCATTCCTATCTGCGTGCCGATGGTGCTGGAAATGATGGGGTGCCAATGACCAGCGAGTTGCCAGTGCAGCCGGGCCAATCACGCACTTATGAATTGAGCCCGCGAACAGCGGGCACGGCCTTCTATCATTGTCATGTACAGCCGCAGGCTCATATTTTAATGGGGCTGCAGGGCATGTTTATCGTTGAGGAAAATAGGCCCAATAATACTTTGCAATCAATGAATATTGGCGCGGGGCAAGTACGTGTGCGCTCTGTAGCAAGTCGCGAGGCCTATGACCAAGAGTACGATCTACAATATACCGACATCGACAGTAAACTGAACAATATTATTCAGGAAACTAACGATCCAGAAAGAATCGAGTCGTGGTTACATGGGGGATATAATCTCACTAGCGCCCGTAGCAATTTATTCACTGTCAATGGCCGTGCGTTTCCGTACACCTTCAGAGAATCGCTTATCGTTCCAAAGCCTGATCAACATATTCGCTTGCGGGTTCTCAATGCGGGCACCGAAGGGCTCGCGTTGCATACACATGGGCACAAGGCGACTGCCACTCATTTAGATGGGGTGGCTCAGAATGCTAATGTCCAGGTAACGCGAGATGTGTTTTGGCTAGCAAGCGCGCAGCGTGTCGATTTAGACCTCAATACCAGCAATGACGGCACCCATTCCTATGGCAGCGGGGTATGGATGCTACATGACCATACAGGTAAAGGAACGACGAATGATGGCATAGCCCCCGGCGGCAATATGACCGCAATTGTCTACGATGAGTTTATGGACGAGAACGGCTGGCCAATCACTCAGGGCGAAAATATGGCGATGTTTTTTTCGGAATCATTCTATAGGCGTGACGAGTTTGCCGCAGAACAAAGCTACACCCTCTTTAGCTATCTGCGCATTGTAGCGTTTGGGCTGGCATTGGGGTTGATGCTAGCAGGCCTCACTCAATTGATGTTGCAAATACTGCGAGGGCGCAATGTCTAAGAGTGTGCTATGGGGGCTATCGGTAATGGGCGCACTCGCGTGTGTGCCCGTAGGTGCGCAGGTGGATCACAGTGCCCACATGCACCCGGAGGCAGAGCACGCAGGTCACGAAATGCTATTCGATAAGTCGGGTATGGTGATGAATGCCAATAGCACTGTTCTGCCTAGAGGCTGTGAGGAAATTAGCGCCAACATCACCTATACCGTTAGGGCAGGAACTGACTATGCTATAGAAGAGGCGGGCCGAATTTTTGGCTACGATCAATACGATTTTCAAGTGCCGCCGTGTAGCAAAATTAATGTCACGTTTATCAACGAAGACCAAGTACGCCACCAGTGGATGCTACATGGTTTGCCGCGCTATTTATATCCACAGGGTATGTTTCATTTAGAGGCCAGCGGTGGTGAAACTGTGCAGGGTAGCTTCATTGTGCCAGAGGACGATGCTACTTATCTGGTGCACTGCGATGTAACACAGCATATGGAGAAAGGAATGAAGGCCCAATTTGTTGTAGGAAAAGGCTCTGGTACGTTGTGGAGCATCCCTGGGCTGAGTGCTGATTTCAAGTTTGACTCTGTTAGCAACAGGATTGCTTCTTGGCTACTTTTTTGCTCAACTATCTCTGCTTTCATTTTACTGATATTTTTCGCAAAAAAAGGATTTCCCACACGTTAGACTTTATGAAAAACCTATTGTTAAAACAGACCTTATTACACTTGCCGATCAAGCCGTTTTTATTGCTGAGCTTGAGTGTTGTCCCTATAGCCTGTCAAAGCACCGACCTCTATCGGTTTGAGCGACAGTTCATCGATGACGAATTCGTGGGTGCATATGATCTTAGCTTGGCAGATATAGACGGTGATGGCCTCATCGATATCGTAGCCGTTGCCAATGAGCCTGCGCAATTTGTTTGGTATCAAAATCCATCGTGGAACAAACATCGCATATCAAGTACGGCAAGTGGAAATATTGCGACAGCGCCATACGACATCGATGGCGACGGAGATACCGACTTGGTGTTGGCCAGTGAGTTCAACATGGACGCAGGTGCCCAAGTAGGTTTGTTGCAATGGTTTGAAAACCCGGGCAATCCGCGAGAAGCGCAACAATGGCCTACGCACACAATTGATCGCGCATCAGCCTCGCGTAGCGTGCAGTGGGTGGATGTCGTCGGCAATGCTCGCAAGGTGCTTGTAAGCTTGGCAGTCGATAATGCGCCGCTGCTTGCTTACCCTATTCCAAGAAATCCTACGGCTAGGTGGCAGAGTGTAGAGCTGGCCGACCCTGTCGGTGTGGCGCATGATTTATCGGTAAGTGACTTTAATGAAGATGATAAAGATGAATTGCTGATCGCAAGCTCATCCGGAATAGATATGCTGCAATTTGCCACGGAGGAGCAATCTATCTTAATTAGTCGAGTCGGCGAGGGAGATGATGCAGGCCTATCTGTGCAAGGTAGCGCTCAGGCGGCCTTGGGGCGGTTTTCGCATGGGCAGCAGTTTGTCGCTAGCATCGAAGCTGCGTCTGCTAATGAGGTCGTGATCTACACGCCGGCCAGCGGGAATAATATGTCCTGGGAGCGCACGGTGATCGATGACAGCTTGCAACAGGCGCACGTACTAAAACTCGTGGATATCAACAATGATGGGGTAGACGAAATAGTGGTAGGAAGCGATGCTATCTATACTTATCGTTTCAATATGCAGAGCGAACAATGGCAAAAAGAATCATTAGGCCAAATTTCGACAACAGTTACGCACATCGCAGCCGGTGATATCAACGGGGATGGGCGTAGCGACATTGTCGCGATAGGCACCGCTAATGCTGGTGTCGTCCTGCTGCAAAGCGCTCAATAACGATTGCGCGCTACACTTGCTTAATTACGGGGCACGCGATTGCCTGCAATCCAGACGTCACTGAGCGACTTAGTATTATCAATATCATCTAAAGGGTTGCGGTCTAATACGACAATGTCCGCCCATTTACCCTCTTCCAATGTCCCTAGTTCTTCAAGGCCTAAACATTGCGCTGCCACGCTCGTGGCGGATCGAATGACTTCCAAAGGGCTCATGCCGGCATCGACCATCATGCGCATCTCTAAATGCTCAAAATAGCCTTGAAAGCGTGCGGCGGGGCCAGAGTCGGTTCCCATCACCACATTCACACCGGCATCCGCTAGCGTTTTTAGGTTACGCATCGCCATTGGAAGTGCATGGTTTTTGTAATGCTGTGCGGTCTCGCTATTGCGAACCCTTGTCTGTCGTTCAGGGCTGCGCAAGGTTGTCATAATCTCAGCATCGACTTCTTGAGTAAAAAAGGGGTCGCTGAAAAATTCGGGCTCGCTCTCATAGACAAACGTTGAAACTTCTCTGGTCAAAGTGGGCGTGTAGCAGACTTGGTTATCAATGAGTGCATCGATAAACTCTTGGTCTACCTCTTGATCACGCACGCTATGAGCAATAAAGTCTGCTCCAGCTGCGAGTGTTGCTTTCGCATCCTCTAAGTTATAGGCATGTACGGCCAGTGGTATGCCTCGTTCTTGCGATTCGTCTGCGATGGTTTGGTAGATCTCTGAAGGCATTTTGGCGGTACGACCAAGATTGTCATCGACTCTTATTTTGATGAAGTCGGCATTCTGATCGGCGACCCCGTTGACGGCGCGGACAGCTTGCTCGATGGTTGCGGGCGCGAGGACAGGGCCGGCGACCATGAGGCGGCTGTAGTTTAGAGAATATGGGTTTAGATCGTTGCGTATTTGGAAGCCTTCGTATTCATCATCACCTAAGCTGTTGACCATAGTGATACCATAGCGCGCATACAGAGCCAATTGCCTTAGTACATTGCCGCGGTCGTAATGACCACTCTCTAAACCAAGCACCTGTCCCACATGTCCATGGGTATTAATGAGCCCTGGGATTATAGTTTTCCCTTGCAGATCAACAATCTCTGCATCATCGGGGATTGTGACACTGGCCGCAGGGCCCACCGAGGTGATTCTTCCGTCAATGCTAATCAAAACTCCGTTTTCGATTGCTGGCATCTCGGTTCCGTCGATGATTCTAGCGCCGGTAAATGCAATTGTGCCGGGAACGCCGTAGGCTGCAGCGCTCAACAGAGAAAGGCTAATCGCAAAAAACGGTGCGCGAATTATTGAGAACATGAAAATACTCCATTATTTTTATAAATTAGCATGTATGAGCCCACGATGAGGTTTGACAGCTTATCGGTTTATGTAGGTTAATTCCAAGTAGCCTAGGCTATTTTTATTTTTTGATAACTCCAGGAGAGATTGAATGGAGAATATGAACGTCGACTCGGATGTATTGATTGGATACGTCTACCTATATGGACCGAAATTGATTGCCGCAGTTCTTACCCTTGTATTGGGCCTATTGTTGGCCAATTTCATTGTGGGGATGGTAAAGCGCCTCCTTAATAAGAGTAAGGTTGACCCTTCTCTGCAAAGTTTTCTCAGTAGTTTAGTAAGCATATTATTGAAAGTGATGGTGTATATCTCCGCCCTTGGCATGCTGGGTGTAGAGATGACCTCTTTTGTGGCAATTCTGGGTGCCGCAGGTTTGGCTGTCGGTTTGGCGTTATCAGGCACGCTGCAAAATTTTGCTGGCGGGGTCATGATTTTGTTCTTCAAGACCTTCAAGGTTGGCGATTTCATTGAGGCGCAGGGTTATTCAGGCAGTGTTAAAGAGATCCAAATATTTGTGACTATTTTGACTACGCCAGATAACAAAACGGTAATCATACCGAATGGCCCATTGGCCACTGGGACACTAGTGAACTTTTCTGCACAGCCGAGGCGGCGCGTGGACTGGACATTCGGGATTGCCTATGGCGATGATGTTGATAAAGCCTATGAGGTGCTTAAGGCGTTAATTGCTGACGATGAACGTATTAAGACCGATCCGGAGCCCTTCTATGCTGTTTCGGCTTTGGCAGATAGTTCCGTGAATATCGTTGTGCGTGTGTGGGTGGATGCGGCTGATTATTGGGGAGTATTCTTCAGAATGAACGAGTTAGTCTATAAGCGTTTCCCCGATGCAGGTCTGAGTATTCCGTTCCCGCAGCGCGATGTGCACGTATATCAGAAGTAAGTCACAGACTAGCAATTGTGAACATGATAGGCTCGCTTAGAAATTTGAACGATTTAATTCGCAAAAGGAGGAAGTGATGAAATTCAGTTCGTTGATCAGCAAAACGATTAATTCGGTACTTATTACGGCGTTGGCTCTAATGAGTGTACAAATGCCTGCAATGGCCGATATCGTCAGTACAGAGCAGATTGCCACCGAACAGCGCACGGATGTGCAGCGAGAGGCGGTAAGAAGCTTTCTAGAGCGTGGTGATGTGCAAGCGCAACTCGAGGCGCGTGGCGTAGATGCTGAAAACGCATCGCAGCGCGTTGATAGTTTGACTGCGTCTGAGCTAGCAGAGTTGTCTGCACAAATCGATACTTTACCGGCAGGTGAAGGTGCGATTGGCTTTGTTATCGGTCTGATTGTGATCTTCATGTTGCTAGATATCGCAGGGGTAACAGACGTATTCCCAGCGATATAGTGTGTACGCAACAATGCAAAACTATGCACAGCGAATTATTGCTGGGCTGTTAGTATTAATGGGTTTGGGGGGCTGCATGTCAGCCCCTCAATCCACATTCTTGCTTGAGAATTTTCAACAAGCGTCGCAGCAAAACTCCTCTTTCGATCTTCCTTCTCGCTTGCATCTCGACTCCGTTAGCTTCTTTCCGCAAGAGTTATATCAATGTGGGCCTGCAGCCCTAGCCACCGTTTTAAACAGCAGTGCAGTGTTGGTTGAACCCGAAGAGCTCGTCGCACAAGTTTACGTGCCCGCAAGACAGGGCAGCCTGCAGATCGAAATGCTTGCCGCCGCACGTCGCTATGGGCGTATTGCCTATTTACTGCCGCCTTCATTAGAGGTTTTGTTAAGCGAGCTAGTCGCTGGTCGCCCTGTGCTGGTGATGCAGAATCTAGGGTTGGAGCGTTTGCCACAATGGCATTACGCTGTCGCAGTTGGCTATGATTTTTCTACGCAAGAAATAATTCTTCGCTCTGGTGTGGTGAAAAACTATCGCACGAAATTAAAGACATTTGAGCGTACTTGGCAGCGCGCCGAACATTGGGCGGTAGTGTTGCTCTCCCCTGGAGAGCTGGCAGCCCATGCCGATGAAAAAGCTTATTTTGAGGCTGTCAGCGGCTTTGCAAGAGAAGCCGATGAGGAGTCACTTCATGCTGCCTATGTGGCGGGGCTCGAGCGCTGGCCGGCTAGCTCAACACTCGGTATGGGTTTGGGGAATCTGCATTATGCAAAGCAGCGCTTAGATGAGGCCGCGCAGAGCTATTCCACAGTCCTAGACCACTCCCCTAATTATGCGGCTGCGCATAATAATCTGGCCCAGGTTTTATTGGAGCAAGGAGCGTTTCAGCGAGCGCAGTTGCATGCAGAGATGGCAGTGGCAATAGGTGGGGCGTTTTTAGAGAGCTATAAAAAGACACTTGCAACCATTAAATTAAAGCTTGCAGCTAGCGCTAGTAACTAGAGTCTTCCCATAGTACATCGCAACATACAATGTATTCGGTATTTTTGATTTTTACTTGTACTGATAAAGTAATACAAAGAATGCCATCGGCTATGGAGAAATAGGGTTTAGTTGATTGTATGTAACCTGGATTGTTGACAGCGTTATAATAATACTCGCGGCGCTTCCAGCTCGCTCCTTGCGCGTCGGCAAGAGCACTTAATCTATCCTTGGTAGGGATTACAATGGTGTCGGAGTTAATGTTGGAGAAACACTGCTCGCCGTCAAGAGAAAGCTTATAAAGACGGATGGTGCGCTTCAAGCCCAGCAATACATCTGCCATATCTTGAAGTGTTGTGTGCTGTTTCGATGTGACTGCTGTGAATTGATCGATATAGGAAGAGAGTGCTTCGGTATAGCGGGTATTGCTTAGGTGGCTAAGCTCGTCGAAGCTTTGATAAAGGTTTTTCCACAAGTCAATCCGCGGTGGGATGGACTCAGATAATAGAAATGGATGAGCGAAATAAAACCCTTGCGCTAAGTCAACCTCACCATACTGTATATTGGTTGGAACGCAGACATGATGCGTATATCGCCGTGTTGGGCAAATCGATTGCCCTTGTAAAACCCAAAGCTGGGTTTGTTGCCACTCATTTAAGTCGTCTCATCTTGCAAGTATTGCACATGCAAGCTCGATACTAAAATCCTAATGGAAAGTAAAAGCCAGCCCGTAGGCTCGTAGATTTTTTGTTATAACTGATAAGCGCTTCGCCATAACCTGAGTAGTAGCTTATATAGAATCGACTATTAACCCACCGAGACATTGGCACAATGATATCAAGTTGATGGCTTAGTTTGTCTGAGTCTCTACCGAGCATGGTTTTTAAGTCCATACGAATCCAGTTATTGAGGTCAAAGTGCGTGGTGACTTCCGCGCTGCCTAGGTAATCTTCAATGTCTTCATTATAGTCGCCGAGATTCATTGCTTGCCAGTATTTCAATGTCCATGACCATGCTTCGCTCAGGCGTAAATTGCGTGAGACATAGATTCGGTCCCAACTGCGTGACTCGAAACTGTCGCGGCCATTAGATTGGTGCTCAAAGCCAACAATATCGAAAATATGCAGTCGTGGAGTACTACTAGGTTCTGCTAACCTTTCTCTAAAGTCCCAGAAAATCTCAGGGTTGTAGTTATGCTCCTTGAAGGGCGCCGATGCTTCGGAAATATCCCACCACGATCTCTGTGAGTAGCCAAATTTTATCGGAGCCAAGCCTTCTAATTCTTTTATCTCTGGGAATAGCCTAAATTTCATACCTAGTTCGAACTTGATGTCGAGCGACTCGCCGCTAAACGGCGCGCTCTTGTCTTCGTACTCCATTGAGCCAAAGCTGATGTAGTTGTTTTTATAGGGTTCAAAGAAGGTGTTGCGAATTGGGTTTTCGAAAGTAAATTGGCGAATACTGGCCGCGACCGCTGTAGAATCTACAATTTGCGCGTCATCGCCTCTGTTTTGCTCTAAAATGTTGGTACAGATTGCCCTAAGCTCTCCAACTAACAACTCGTCATTGTCGGGTTTGAGAACCTGCTCCTGTAGGCAGCTATCAACGGGTGATAACTCTGCCAGTGCGGCGGGCGCACATAAGCTGCAGATGATGGCAATGCAAAGCGCGCGGAACAGCGAGTGCAGGTGGCTGTTGCCCAAAACAGGTGTAAACATGCTGGAGTCCAACGTGAAATGAGGTGCTTATTGAGGTGAATGAGTGACTGTGCTTATATACCTAACGAGCGTTGGATCGATTATATGACCCATGGAGCCTTCCTTGCTACTGTTTAGCGCGCAAATAATTGCGATCATGTCTGTACTGCTCTTGGCAATTGGTTATTTAAAAACAAATGCCAATGACGCAAGTGCAAAAATATTTTTCCTACTTACCGTCGGGGTTATCAGTTATTTCATTAGAAGCATGACGATGGCGCATGTAGACCCTGCCTTACGTATTGATCCCGGTGCTTGGGGTGTTCTTCTCAACCTTGGCAGCAATGCAATCCCCGGCTTGTTCATGTTGTATTGTTACTCCGTGTTTCAGGACTCGGTTAAAGTCCCCAAAATCTTGATTGGACTTTTAGTCTTGCAGCTGCTGCTTGACCACTTGAACTATCGTTCCTATCGACCCTCAGCTTTTCTTTCGGTACAGGCCGACAGCTCTTTGACGCAATTCTTGCTAGGTCCGGTTCCAGATTTCATGCAACTTATGTTCTCGCTGTTTGCAGTGTTCTGGACAGCAAGAGGTTGGAGCAGTGACTTGATCGAGACTCGACGTTTCCTGCGTTGGGTGATTGTCGGTGTGCAAGGCGGCTTGATCCTTAGCATTGTATTTTTAGAGAACTACCTGCTTAGTAGCGCCTCTGCCTACTACGGACAGATGCATGCAATCATCATGTATGTTGTTGCAGCACTAAGCTTCGCTATGCTGCTATCACTTTTACACATCGACTACGTTGGTTTTGGCAAGGTGATGAGAAAGGTGGCGCCGTTTGTGCCACCCGAGCAGGCCGATGAGAATCTGCTTGCCGATGTTCGGCATTTCAAGAAAATTTTTGAAGAAGAAAAGGTTTACCGTGAGCATGGTTTGACCATTGCTAACTTGGCCGCCAAGTTAGATATGCCGGAGTATCGTTTGCGAGCGTTGATCAACAAGCATTTAGGGTATCGTAACTTCAATGCTTTGCTGCATGAATATCGTATCAAAGACGCTTGCGCAATGTTATCTGATGCCAAGCAACGGCAGTTGCCTGTATTAACGATTGCCTTAACTGTGGGGTACCAATCGATTACTCCTTTCAATAATGCTTTTCGGCAATCCAAAGGTGTTACGCCGACGGAGTTTCGTAAAAAAGCCCTGCACGATTCACTCTAGGGGTTTTGCTTTAGGCATTCCACCAAGTTGCTGGCCAACAATCTGGTCGCAGGTCCAGCAGACTCAGGTGTCGACAGCATCAAGTACAATTGCAGAATTCTCTGCTTTGCCTCGCCTAGCGGCAGTTGCTTTAAAGTGCCTGTGCGTATGTCCTGTTTTGCCCAATGTTCCGGCACAAACGCAAACCCTAAGCCTGCTCGTAACACGGCTAAACTGCTAGCAAAATGACTGACGGTCCAACGTTGCTCGGAGCCTAGCCAGCCTGCATCTAAGGCGCGTCTTTGCCCTGTGTCGCGCAGCACAATCTGGCGATGTGTCTTCAGCTCCCAGTCGCTGATGTCGCTTTGCGCACTTTCTGGATCACTTGTTAGCGCAGCAGGCCGGCTGTCGGAGGAGCGAAACAATGGATGACCTGGATGGGCTACTGGAATCATTTTAGCGCGGTAAACCGGGATCCCAGAGAAGCCGACGGGAACGATAGAGCCAATGACAATGTTCGCCTTCTTCTCCAATAACGCTTCCTCTGTACCCGAGAGTGAGGTTTCGAGCAATCTAACCCGCGTTAATGGATAGTGTTTGGAGAGCTGTTCTAGCGCTGGCATTATTTTGCTAATCCCTAGCAGTGCATCAACCGCAATTGTTACTTCGGTCTCTAAGCCTTGCGCGAGTTGCCGAGCGACATCTTCAGTCTCCTCAGCTTGGGCTAAAAGCTGTGCGGCGCGTCGATAGAGCACCTTGCCATCCTCGGTCAGCACGGCCTTTCTTCCGACGATACTCAGTACTGGGCGTGGCAGTTGTTCGTTCAGTCGAGCAATCGCGTAGCTGATGCTCGATTGGCTTTTGTTGAGGGCTTCTGCGGCGAGTGCGAACGAGCCTGCGTCGACAACAGCCTTGAAGCTGGCCCATTGCTCTAAAGTGATTTTGGGTGATTTCATTTTTAATGTATCTAATTTTTAGATCTAATTAAGCCGATAATTGCATAAATACATCAAAAAACAAGATTTATTATAGGCGTCATGGTTCAACTGATCGCAGTGGCACGTCAAACAGGGCTTCCTGCAAGGAGAATAATGATGCTAAAGGTATTACAGCTAAAAACGAGTATTTTGGATAAACAGGATCAGCAAGGCGTTTCGAGCGAGCTTAGTGACGAATTGCTCGCGCAACTACGTGCCGAATATGGTGAACTGGAGGTGACACAGCGTAGCTTCTCGCAAAACCCTGTGCCTTATTTTGATCAACAATGGTTGCAGGCGCTCATGACCCCTAGTGAGCAACGAAGTCAGCAACAAAGCGATAAGGTCGCCTATTCGGACAGCTTGATTGATGAACTTCAGCAGGCCGATATTCTGCTAGTTGGAGTCCCCATGTACAACTTCGCTATCCCCGCAACGTTGAAGTCTTGGACGGATCATGTCGCGCGCGCCGGAGTGACGTTCAAATATACCCCGACCGGTTCGCAGGGCTTGCTTAAGAATAAAAAGGTGATCGCGGTGCTCAGCAGCGGCGGGCAACACGAGGAAGGCGTTACAGACTTCATCAGGCCATACCTGCGCACATTGTTTGGCTTCCTTGGGATGACAGACATCGAGTTTATTGTTGCACATGGTTTGAATATGGGTGAGGAGCCCAGAGCTGCCGGTTTCGCGCAGGCTCGGGCGCAAATTAAGCAACTGAGACGACAAGGAGAAGCCGCATGACAATACGAAAAATCGAAGAAATATTAGTGGCAAGGCCTACTTCTGATGGTGACGGTGTGCGCCTAAAGCGCGTCTTTGGCGGTGGCGACCTTAGTCGTTTTGATCCCTTTCTCATGATGGACGAGTTCGGGTCAGAGCAAGCTAGCGATTATATCGGCGGTTTTCCTTCACACCCACACCGAGGCTTTGAAACTATTACCTATATGCTCGACGGACATATGCAGCATAAAGACCATATGGGCAATGTTGGAGAGTTGAACAATGGGGATGTGCAATGGATGACAGCAGGTTCGGGAATCATCCACTCCGAGATGCCACAGCAGAAAGAGGGGCATATGCGGGGTTTCCAACTCTGGCTTAACCTGGCAGCAAAAGACAAAATGCAGCCTGCGTCCTATGAGGATATTGCCGCCGAGCAGATTCCGGTGTTTGCTCGCCAAGGGGCAGTGATCAAGGCGATCGCTGGACAACTAGGTGATATTAAGGGAAAGGTCCAGAAAGCGGTGACCGAGCCGTTGTATCTCGATATAGAAATAACTAGTGAACAATATCAAGAGTCTTTTGCTGTGCCAGAAGGTGATACGGTTTTGGTGTATGTTTACGAAGGCGAGGTGCAAGTCGGCGATGATGTCGTGGGCAAAGCCCGCTTAGCAAGGCTGGGTCGTAAGGGGCAGGTGCGGCTCAAGGGGCTTGGTGCGGCGCGCTTGCTGTTGCTGACAGGTAAACCAATAGGTGAGCCAATTGTCAGTTACGGTCCGTTCGTGATGAATACGCGTGAGGAGATCGAGCAGGCCTTGGCGGATTACCGTGATGGTCGATTAACCGCATGAATATATCTTTATGATATAAGCATATCGCCATATATTCTTTTTTAGAATATATGGCGCGCTCTATAATGCCGCCCTACAAATTGGCTTGGGGTTGTATCATGGATTGGCAGGGCTGGTTGTCCTTAGGGTTAACGTTTAGTACGTTGTTAGTGCTATTGAGTACGCGTTTGAGTCCACACCTTGTTCTTGTGGCTGCCTTGACAGTACTCAGTGTTAGCGGTGTATTAACGCCTTCGGAGGCATTGGCTGGGTTCTCTAATCCTGGCCTGATCACCGTGGCGGCCATGTTTGTGGTGGCCGCCGGCTTGCATGCCTCCGGTGGTATCGATCTTTTGGTCAATAGGTTCCTTGGGCGGCCACGCAATATTTTTTCCGCTCTAGTCCGCCTGTTTATCCCTGTGATCCCTCTCAGCGGCTTCCTCAATAATACTCCTGTCGTGGCAACCATGATTCCGGCTATCAATGCCTGGTCTAGGCGCATCGATATCGCACCTTCAAAATTAATGATTCCATTGAGCTACGGGGCGATCATTGGCGGATGTTTGACGATGATAGGCACGAGCACAAACTTGGTTGTCAGTGGTCAATACCAGGCCCTAACAGGAGAGGAGGGATTTTCGATCTTCGCCATCACGGCTGTTGGTTTACCTGTTGCGATCGTAGCAGTGCTGTTCATGCTGTTCTTTCTGCCTCGTATTTTGCCAGACCGTCGCGAGCAACGTCCTTTTGAAAATATGCGCGAGTTTACCCTTGAGGTTGCAATTGACCCTGATGGCCCGTTAGTGGGTCTGAGTGTCGAGCAAGCGGGGCTACGAAACTTAGAGCGAGTTTATTTGGTTGAAATTGATCGGCGAGAAAGCATTGTTACGGCAGTGCCGTCTGAGGAGATACTCCGTGGTGGTGACCGTTTGGTTTTCGCGGGAGAAACCGAGGCAATCTCGGACTTGCTGCGAATCAACGGTATTGTGTCATCGATCAATCGTGAAAAAGCCCCGCTAGCTGAAGATCGGGCAGAGCGACGACTTGTCGAAGTAGTAGTCTCGCAGTCTTGTTCATCTATTGGTGAGACGGTGCGCGGGTCGCGTTTCCACGATCGCTACGGCGCTATTGTGTTAGCTGTGGCACGTAACGGCGAGCGAGTAGCGGGAAACCTAGGAAATATAATAATCAAACCCGGTGACACTTTGCTGTTAGAGGCAAGACCGGTTTTTGTTAGTCGACAAAAATATAACAAAGATTTTCTGGTGATGAATGACCTCGATACTGTGCAACCAAGGCATAAGAAAGCCCTGCTTGCTTGGGGAATCTTGCTGGTCCTCGTCGCGGCGGCAGGTCTGGACTTGATCAGCATGCTCAATGCCTCGCTGATTGGTGCAGGTGCGATGCTCGTGACGGGCTGCCTTTCGGTTAGTCAGGCAGAGAAAAGCTTGGATCTACCAGTCATTGTGACTATTGCCGCGTCATTCGCCTTAGGAGCGGCACTGCAGAAAACTGGGGTGGCAGCGATACTGGCCGAGAATATTGTCTTGCTCAGCGATGGCAAGCCTTGGCTGCTTCTTATTCTTACCTATGCCACTGTCTCCCTGCTCACTGAGACCATTACCAACAACGCGGCAGCTGTGATTATGGTGCCAATCGTATTGGCGATTACGCAGCAAGCAGGGCTGAACCCAGAGCCATTTATGTTTGCGGTAATGATGGCCGCTTCAGCGAGTTTTGCGACCCCGCTAGGCTACCAAACCAATCTGATGGTATATGGCCCAGGGGGATATCGTTTCGCTGATTTCATGCGTGCAGGTTTGCCCATGAATGTTATTGTGGGGGTCAGTACAGTGACGGTGTTATTGCTAGGTTGGTCGTTAGAGATCTAGGGGCCAAATAACAACGGCCCCTAGCTCCTAAGAAGAGATATTAGTCGCCTAAGCTAAAGACATAGACTGCATTGCCACCAGAGGGGTGACGAATCTCGGGAGTGACTAAGGCAGGAACCATGCGTGGGCTAGTGCCCCCTACTGCTGTTGTTACCGCAATATATTGCTTGCCATCGATGCTGAACGATAGAGGGTGGCCCTGCACGGATGAACCAAGGCGCGTCTCCCATAGGATGTCGCCTGTGGCTACATCGAACGCTCGGAAGCGGCGATCCAAGTCCCCAGCAAACACCAAATCACCCGCAGTGCTTAAGACGCCGGTAATAAACGAGGCGCGTTGCTCATAGCTCCAAATTTCTTCGAGCGTGCTGACGTCATAGGCGGCGAGCTTGCCTACATTCCCGTCTGTGCCAGGCATCTCGAAGAACTTTCGGCTAGCGGCCAACCCCCCTGAGCCAGGGGCGAGCTCGACTTCGCGGGCCGCGTTTTCAAGACAGGTTTGGCTCAATGGCGCGATCAAGACACCACTGGGTTCATGGTAGCTCATGGAATGCCAGTCTTTGCCACCTGCGCTACTGGGGCAGGCCGAAGTCCACTCGTCTATCTGAGCATTGATGATGTCGTCGCGATAGGTCACCGCGCCTGTATCAGGATCGATATGGGTAAACGCATTCTGATAGACGGTCTCTGTATAGCCTAAGAATTCGCCAGTAACGCGATCGTTCTTCCAAAGAATCCCGTATTTGCCGATCGATAGCACTAGTTGGCGGCCATCTTTGTCGACAAGGACGCGCTCAAACACTTCATCAAGATCGAGTGCTTCGCCTGGAACATGCTGGAAGTGCCAGTCGAGAGTACCGTCGTCAATGTTGAGGGCGATTGTCGCGTTGGTGTACAGGCCCGCGTCGTGGATCGACATGTGGCGACTAACCGGCACCCACGGTTTAGCCTGTGCTGTCCCCCAATAGGTCAGCTTTAATTCTGGGTCATAGCTGCCAGTGATCCAAGTTTCGCCGCCTTTACGATAGAGGTTATCAAGGCCACCCCAAGTATCCCCGCCAGGGTATTCGGCATGGGCGACGGTATTGAACTCCCAAAGTCGCTCGCCGGTGTTAACGTCATGCGCCGTCATATAACAATTCTCAACGATATAGGTGGCACATCCGGCTTGGCCCATGATGATCTTGCCGTCTGCCACTAATGGGCCGCTTGAATTGGAGAAGCCTTTGCTACTATCGGCGATGACCGTTTCCCAGATTTTTTGCCCAGTGCGAGCATCAAGTGCCATCAATCGTGCGTCTGTCGTCGCGTGAATGATTTTATCGTCGTAGATAGAGATGTTGCGCATGTCTTCGCGTGTTTCAGAGCCGCCGTGATGCTCCCAAATTAGCTCACCAGTTGCGGCATCGAGTGCCTGTATGATGTTGCTGGTATTAATAAGATACATGATGCCATCGTAGACGATCGGGGCCGGCTCAGATGCGCCTTCGTGCATCGACCATACCCACTCGAGCTTTAAGTCTTTGACGTTACCGCGATTCACTTGGTCCAGCGCGCTGAAACTATGCGCTTGATAATTGCCGCGCCACATCAACCAATCAGACGGATCAGGATTGGCCATGACCTCATCGGTCAAAGGCACGAAGTTTTCTATCGTGCCTGCGATAGTGACGCCGACTGGAGTCTCGACAGTGCGTTGTGATTGGCTTGCTGTGGCATTGTTTGCGCTACCACCAGTGCCATTGCCGGTGGCGCTGCCGATCAACACGTCTGTGCTAGCACTAAGTGGCGCATTGCCAGCAACGGCGCCGTTAGTCTGTAAAATCTGGGCAACGATGTTGCCTACCGTAGCGTCGGGTAATGCGGAGTTCGCACCTGGTGGCATCGATGACTTGATGTAGCGAAATAATTCCCCTGCGCTGCGAGCGCTCCAGCGTGCCATGAAGCCAGTGCCGGAAAGCGTAGGCGCCGTAGGGGTGCCTTCTAGATTGGCTCCGTGACAAGAGGCGCAAGCGCTCTGATACAAACCGGCTCCAGCGGCCGCTTGAACTGCCGTGAATGGGCCAGAGTCTTGGGCACTTGCAAGGCTGCCATAGCTTAAGAACAGCGCAGCAAAGACGGCGCTCGCGAGGGGGGTGCGTGAAATACTGATTGTTGGAAGCTGCATAGTCTTTCCTATTATTGTCAGTGATTGGGTAAGCAAATTGGGAGGCTCAATCAATGTGTGAGCCAACCACGTAGTTCACCCTCTGGGTTGCCTTCGCTATGAATCTGGACATAAAGGCTTTCAGCGTGCAAAGCGCTGATTAATTCGGGTGTGAGCGTCAATGTACCGCTGATAGTGCCACTGCTGGCATTGCTAACATCGAGCCTAAGCACTACCGGGCCGGGAATGGCCTTCTGGCCTTGATGAATGTGAGCCATAGTGGCTGCCGAGCTCATTCCTGCGAACTCGCCGCTAATATTCAAGGTGTTGCCATTAAGGATTGCGCGGACTTGGCCTTCGCCGGTGATGGTTTTCACTGTGGCCGCAGTCACTGGCATGGGCGACAAGCGTCCACCTAGGCTGTTCATATCTTGCGCAAAGGTTTGCGCGCCTGTGAGTAGTAGTAAAGAAAGTAAGACACGTTGCAGCATGTGCGATCCCTTGCTAACGAGAGGATTGTGAGTTTGGTGCATGTGTAACCCCGTTTATTATTGTGTTTTTTCGATAATGGTTCACTGTATTGACTTGCTGATTATACTCAAGCCTAGCGATTGGTCGAGTTTCATTGTGTAACGGGCTACAAACAGAGCGTCATCACACTAGCCCAGACGTTGAACGGGTATATTAAACGCTATATGATCAAAGTCATAAGGTTTCTATAACAAGACTCTTTGGCAAAGCAATGGATGGCTTACAGGGATCTCTCCGCTTAGAGCGGCCATTTCACTTATTAAGACTACACAATGGCGTATTTTCGATTGCAAGCCTACTTAGCACTTGTGCTAGTAACAGCACTATTCTCACTCAGTGCCTTGGCTGTCCCCCTTGATTTAGAAGCTGGTTTGGGCGAACTCAGCCCTGGTACCTCGATGAGGCTGCTCGAAGATGAGCGAGCCAATCTTAGTTTTGATGAAGCACTCCCGTTGCTGGCGCGCCAGGGAGAGGTGTGGGAGTCGCGTGGCTTCCCTACAATGGGTTATACCTCTTCAGTATATTGGGCGGCCATCGATATAAATAACGCCTTCACGAGTGAGCAGACTTGGCTGCTGAGGATGAAGTTTGCGTCAATCGATCGCATCGATATGTATTATCGTGACGCTAATGGCGCGTGGGTGCAGAAAAGCGCAGGTGATACTCTGCCGTTTGAGAATCGAGATATTCCTCACCATTCTATCTATTTCAAATTCCCAGTTTTTGCGCAACAGCAGCAGACTTTGTATTTTCGAGTACAGAGCAAAGGTTCTGTTCAGTTGCCTCTCACGTTGACTAGTCTCGAAGATTTTCAGATAAACGCCAAGAATGAGTACTTCTGGATAGGGACCTACTACGGGTTAATTATTTTACTCTCGCTATTCAGCGGTTTTGTTTGGGTAACGAGTAAAGACAAAACGTTTCTCTATTTCATCTTGTTAATATTGAGTGCCGGTCTATTTTCTTTCTCGTTTCAAGGGCTCGGGTATCAGTATTTATGGCCTGACATTCCTTATTGGGCAAATCGCAGTACCGTTGCCACTATCGGCCTTGCGTCGGCGGCGGGCTTGCTGTTTGTGCGCTTCTTCCTTGAGCTGCGGATATACCAAAAGAGCTTAGACAAGCTCATGCACATTGCTTCCTATGTTGCGTTAGGCTATGCCTTGTTATGCTTGGTTTTCCCCTATGAGTTTTTAGTAGTACTCATGAATGTAGTAGTTGTTATGGACTTGGTCTTGATCAGTCTAGCTACATGGATAGTTGCTAAACAAGATTACAAACCAGCGTTTTACTTGTTGACGACTTGGACAGTGTTATTGCTTGGCATTGGTTTGGAGTTAGTGCAGCGCATGGGGGTCAATTTCCCTCCTCTGCTTAGCTATCACAGCATGCAATACGCATTTTGTATTTCGGTTGTGTGTCTCTCTTTTGGTTTGGCTGATCGTATCAACAATATTATTAAGCAATACAGCACCGTGCAAGGTGATATGTTAAAGGCTAATCAGCTGAAGATAGAAGCCTTGCAAAAAGCCGACGATGTCAAAGAAGAATTTATCGCCAATGTCTCGCATGAACTGCGTACACCGCTGACTGGAATTATTGGGCTCTCTGAAATTATTCTAGAAAAGAGTAGTGCATCTTTAGATGACGCTGCGCGTGAGAATCTTAACATGATTCGCATTAGTGGCCAGCGGCTTGCGAACCTGGTAAATGATGTAATCGATTTTTCTGCGATCAAAAATGGACATTTAGAGCTGCATAAAAAAGTAGTAGATTTGAAAAATGTCTGCATCATTGTGAACAAGATGTGTCGTCCTTTGATAGGAGATAAACCGATACAGCTGGCGGAGAGTTTTCCCACTGAACCTGTGCTGGTGATGGGCGATGAGGACAGGCTGCAACAGATACTCTTTAACTTGGTGTCCAATGCAATCAAGTTTACTCAACGTGGCTGGGTGGCTGTCTCTATAGATATTGTCGATATTGATGCGCGTGTGATGGTGAAGGATACGGGTATTGGCATTACTAAAGAGCAGCAATCAAGAATTTTTTCGCGCTTCTATCAAGTGGATTCTGCGGCGAGTCGTGAGGAAGGCGGGACTGGGTTGGGGTTGGCTATTTCTCAAAAGCTTGTCGAACTGCACGGCACAGAGATTGTGTTGCGCAGCAATCCTTCAGAGGGTTCAACGTTCTTTTTCGATTTGCCGATTTTAACTGGGAAAGAGCGCAAAGCGGCCAATCGTATCGGCGCCCAACAGCGAATTGAAAGGAAAATAGATGGGATTGTAGAGCCACGAGTAGAAGCGGGCCCTATTGTCGATCGACGTAATCGAGATGCCGAGCCAGTGATAGAAGCCGAGCCAGCGCTTGATGGTAAGCGGCACAATATCCTAGTAGTCGATGACGAGTATCTTAACGTTCGAATTGTCAAGGAGCACCTCTCTGCTAGCTATGACATCGATAGCGCGCTGAGTGGTCATGATGCATTGATGATGCTGCAACAGCATAAACCAGATCTGGTAATTCTCGATCTTATGATGCCTATCATGACAGGTTTCGAGCTTTGTCAGCGCATACGCGAAAAATACAGCATGGATGAGCTTCCCATCGTGATTTTGACTGCGAAAAATCGTGTAGAAGATTTAGTGAAAGGTTTGAATCTGGGCGCAAACGATTACATCAGCAAGCCCTTCAGCAAGGAAGAGTTAAAGGTTCGTATTAGCAAGCAGTTTGAAATGCTGCATTTATTAACTGTGCGCCAAGAGAATCAGCGCTTGTCTTGGCAGTTGCAGAAGTACCAAGAAACAGAGCAAAAACTGCGTGAACGTGAGAATCGTTTCGCGCGTATGTTAGATGTTACTGGCGATGCGCTCATCTCCATAGATGACAGTGGTTCTATCAGCTATGTCAATAAGGCTGCAGAGGCAATGTTAAAACTAAGAGCTGAAGACTTTCAAGATCATGAGCTTGCAGTCTTAACGCAGCGCTTGGAAATAATCTGCAACGGCATTTCGGAAGTAATAAGTTTCCCGTTCAAAGAAAGTGTAATCTCTTCGGCTGACGCACCGAGTTTTTACTCCTTTGAATTGAAACACCCTGATGAAGATCCGACAAGTGATGTGCGGATTCGCGTCTGTGTATTGCCGCTAAGTATTGAACAAGAGTTTTATCTATTGATGTTCCAAAGTGAGTCGCCAGCCATTGAAAATGGCGCGGGTGATGAAGAGCTTAAAGGTTCATTGCCAAGGCTAATCGATCAGATAAATCGCAATGTAGAGCGAACTCAGGTGCTTGGCGAATACTTAGCAAGAATTACTCCCGAGGACCTACAGAAACACAAGCATTTGTTCTCGGACTTAGAAAATGTCGATCGCATTATCCAAAATTTATCGGGCAGTTTGCCCAATGACGGCGACGAAGAGCAGCAATACCGAGAGGCGCTAGTTAAGCTAATGCAGGATTGCCATTATTACTGGCAAAAAGTGACTGGCGAGTCGATTATTGAGTTGGCAGAAAAGAGCCGTATATGGAGTGTTAGTGTTGACAATGGGCGCCTGCGGACAAGGTCAATGAACCGCTATCTTTCCATAGATAAACTTCCTAGTAATCCGCGTTGGCGACAAGTCGCTCGAACTGCTTACTTTGTGCTTTCCAAAGTGTCTGGGGATCAAGAGGCCAAAGAAGCTTTAGAGAAATCTGTGTCTCGTTTGCAAGATATTGTTGAATCTAAGGCTTTACATTAAACCGCGGAATTAATAAGCAAAAAGAGGTGGCATGAGTTTAGAGCAAGTATCAACAGCCCAATGTTTTGGTGGGCAGCAATTACGTTACAAGCATCAATCCGCGGTACTGTCCTGTGAGATGCATGTAAGCGTATACATGCCGCCGGGTGCAAATGAGCAAACACCGGTGGTCTATTTCTTAGCAGGCCTTACCTGCACCGATGAAAATTTTGTCCAGAAGGCAGGGGCCCAGCGCATCGCCTCAGAATTGGGCTTGGTCCTAGTCTGCCCAGATACAAGCCCACGTGGCGAGGGAGTGCCCGATGCAGAAGATGGAGCCTATGACCTTGGATTGGGCGCCGGGTTTTATCTCAATGCCGTGCAAGAGCCTTGGCGAACACACTATCAAATGTATGACTACATCGTGCATGAATTGCCCGCCTTGCTTGAATCTTCGCTAGCGGTTGATCATCAACGACGGTCGGTGTTTGGGCACTCTATGGGGGGGCACGGCGCATTGACAATAGCGCTACGCAATCCAGAACGTTATCGCTGCGTTTCAGCCTTTGCACCCATTGTGGCTCCGAGTGAATGTCCTTGGGGGCAAAAAGCGTTTAGTCACTACCTAGGCGAGGATCGTGCACTCTGGGAGCAATATGATGCTAGCGCACTAGTTGTGAAGGCTGAAAAGGCTATTCCAACGCTGATTGACCAAGGACTATCGGACCCATTTTACGCGGAACAGCTACACACGCAGCGCTTTTTGGCGGCGAGTGAAGCGGCAAATTATCCTGTGGACTATAGGGCGCGCGAAGGCTACGACCATGGCTACTTCTACATAGCCACCTTTGTTGAAGAACATTTGCGTTTTCACGCTGAGCATCTGCGTACTGTCTAATTGGAGAGACTTATGACGTTGATCATAGAGCCTAAGACTAAAGACATCGGTTTTCCGGTGCGCCGTCTTTTGCCGGCAAGGCAATGCCAGCGTGTCGGGCCGTTTATATTTGTAGATCATATGGGGCCAGCAAAATTTGAAAAAGGCACTACGGCCGGCGATGTGCGCCAACATCCGCACATTGGTTTAGCAACGGTCACGTATCTTTTCTCAGGCGCGATGATGCATCGCGATAGCCTTGGGGTAGAGCAAAGAATCGAACCTGGTGCGATAAACCTCATGACGGCGGGAAGAGGCATTGTGCATTCTGAGCGCATGCCAAGTGATGTGCGCGAAGGGGCGCTAGCCGTACAAGGGATTCAAACATGGCTGGCCTTACCTATCGAGCAAGAGGAGGTTGCGCCAAGTTTCGACCACTACCCAAGAGAACAAATTCCTACAAGTGCAATAGCGGGCGGGAGTGTTCGTGTGTTGATTGGGGAGTTAGAGGGTGTAAAGTCCCCTGTTGTCACGCATTCTGAAACGAGCTACTTTGAACTAAAACTCGCCGCCAATTCGCAGTATCAAATAAATATTCCAGGGCATGAGCTAGCCGTTTACCTTGCCAGTGGTGAGCTAGTGATTAACGGTGAGCAGCTTAAGGAGAATCAGCTGTTTGTTGGCGAAGGCAAAATCAGTCTACGCACTGCTAGTATTCCTTGTCATGCGATGATTCTTGGTGGAGTGGCGTTAGAGGGCAAGCGCTATTTGCATTGGAATTTTGTTTCCTCGCGTATAGAGCGCATCAAACAAGCTAGCGAAGATTGGGAGCAGAAGCGTTTCGATCTGGTGCCTGGCGAAACTGAATTCATACCATTGCCAAAATAGCCCGTTACAGCAAGATCTCGCGCCAGTCCAAATTGGCTGCCCACAGCAGAATTGCGCACACCAACGTGATGGTTTGACTGACTCGGTCTTTCAGTGCAAATACGATTGGATCTTCCTCGATCTTCCCGCGTGCGGCCAGTAACCAGATCCTTGTCACCGTATATAACAGCAAGGGGCATATCAACCAGAGAATCTCCGGCGTTAGATATTGCTCACGAGTGTCATCGTTATTGATATATAGCGCGAATACCATCACCGATAAGAAGGCGCTAGCGGAGCCGAACATCGCCATCATATTGAGATCTTCCGCGAAGTACCCTCTGCCTTCAGTCTGGGCGATACCCGCTGTACGTAAATAGTCGAGCTCGGTATAGCGTTTGACTACCGCAAGGCTAAAGAAAAGAAACATTGAGAATGCGAGCAGCCAGAATGATGGGATGACGGAGATAGCCGCGGCGCCTGATATGATTCGTAAAGTATATAAGGCGGCAAGCAAGATGACATCGACAAGCATGATGCGTTTAAGAACGAAGCTGTACAGGCCAGTACATAGATAATAAATACCTAAAACGAAACTAAACTCCCAAGGCAGTAAACTTGCTAGCCCAAACGCACTGAGCAGTAATAAGGGGCTTAATAGAAGACCGCTCAACAAAGGAATGTCGCCAGCGGCGAAAGGGCGATGGCATTTGCTGCGATGTTGTCGGTCACTGCTTAGGTCGAGTAGGTCATTGAGTAAGTAAACGCTAGATGCGCAAAGGCCGAAACAGAAGAATGCGATGATAGCGTTCCAGACGGCGGCAAGGTCGGTGAGCTCATGGGCTAATACGAGTGGTAAGAATACCAGTGCGTTCTTAAGCCATTGGTGTAAGCGCAGTGTGCGGATGTAGGCATTAAATTTTCCGTCACTGGCTGCAAAATTAGCCTCAATTGTACAAATGCTTGCAACTTTTCGAGCTAAGCTCGCGCTGGTGTTGACGGTAATTGCCGCGTCGGCTTTCTGCCAAACTGCGAGGTCTATATTATTATCGCCTGCATAGACAAATGCATCAGTGTCTTGCTTGATACGCGCAAGTTTTCGTTCTCCTGAGCAATTAACTGTTTGATCGCTGCCAATTGCTGAATCGAAAATGCCAAGGTGTCGAGCTACGGCTTCTACTAATCTGAAGTTGGATGCAGAGATCAAAATCAGAGCTCTGCCAGATTGTTTTTGCTCTCGAAGATAGTCTAAGAATGCTTTGTTGTAGGGTAATAATTCGGGCCGGATCTCGCTGCGAATCGCTATTTGATGTTTCAAATTAGCCTTGCCACCTAAGAGCCACAGTGGGACTAAAAATAAGAATAATGGATTGCCTTTGATAAGCCCTAAGAATGACTCAAGCAGAAGGTCGCTTTTTACGAGTGTGCCATCTAGGTCGACATAGAGAGGTAGCTGCGATTGTGTTGGTGTATGCATATATAGAAAATCTACCCAGTAGAGTTCGCCACTAGAAATCGATGTATTTCATTGTTTTTTTGTGGGCTTATAATGCCAGTACCGTCTTGTGCAATGCTAGTATTTAACACGCAATTGTGAATATATAGGGAAAATAGCTGCTTGGGCCTACGCAAGTGATGAATATGATGAATGCAAAAGAACAGATACTTGAGTTTTGGTTTGGCGAAAGTAACGATGCGGCGATTGCCGCCGCAGAAAAGTCCGCATTATGGTGGAAGAAGCAAGTATCCACTGACCAATTGATCAAGTCGCGTTTCGAGTCGACGGTACAAGCGGCCGCTGCGGGCGAACTTGATCATTGGCGCGGCTCAGCCAAGGGGGTGTTGGCGCTGATCATACTTTTAGACCAATTTCCTAGAAATATTTATAGAGATACGCCTGCGGCCTTTGCGTTCGACCCACTCGCACGTGCTGCTTGCTTAGAAGGTCTGGAGCGTGGCGACGACCGACAACTAAACCCAATTGAGCGAGTGTTCTTTTATTTGCCTTTAGAGCATGCCGAGGATAAACGCTTGCAAGCTCAGAGTGTCGAGCTGTTCCGCAAGCTGGTGTCTGATGATGGCTCGGATAAAAGCCTGGGGCTTAATGGATATCTAGATTTTGCTATCAAACACCAAGTAATAATTGCTCAGTTTGGGCGCTTTCCCCACCGCAACAAGATCTTGCAACGTGATTCAACGCCTGCAGAGTTAGCCTTTTTGCAGCAACCAGGGTCGTCGTTCTGAGTAAGATTAAAATTTTAGTCTCTTAAAGATGCTTTCCGGGATACTGCAGACGATCTGCATGATGTAGCGCCAAAAATAAGGCGCGTAGACTGTGTATTTCTTCTTATCGATGCCCTTAATAATGCAGTGTGCAATTTGCTCTGGGCTTGCCCAAAGCGCGCCTTTCTTGATGTGACTGGTCATTGGCGTGTCGACAAAGCCGGGTTTGATGTCTACGACATTGACGTTGAACGGGAATAAGCGCCCGCGCAGCCCCTGCAGATAGAGTGACACCATCCCTTTTGCCGCGCCGTAGACATAATTGGATTGACGACCTCGGTCGCCCGCGACAGAGGTGAGCACTGCGATACAGCCGTTGTTTTGTTCTTGCATTTTTTGTGCGAGAACCCCGAGTAATGAGATAACGCTCAAGGCATTAACCTTGAATGCTTCTGCAGCCGCATCGAAATCGGTTTCGCAGAGCGCTTGATCTGGTAGGCTGCCATGACAAATAAGGACTATATCGATATGCCCTAGGTTGTCTAAGGCCTGATCAATGACGGCTTCGTGTACGGCAAAGTGAGTCGCATCCAGGGGGGCAAAATCAACTGACGTAGCGCCGCGAATTTCTAAGTCAGCTTTTTGCTCAGCCAGTGCGGCGGTATCTCGTCCCAATAAATAAAGCTGACACTGTTCCTCTGCATACAATCGTGCTGTCGCCTTCGCGATCGCCGAGTTCGCGCCTATGATCAATACTGTTTTCAATGCGAGTCTCTCCTGATTCGATTGGGCCTAAAGGCCTAGGCGCTGTGATTGCAAAGAATTGAAGACCTTGTTGGCGCCAATCTTTTCTCTTAAGGCTTGCATTTCTTCCCAGCGCGGATAGAAACGCTTAAACATTGCTTCGCTCATGCGAGCGTCTTTGGCTAAATAGAGTCGGCCGCCATGGTCGGCAACGATATGATCGAGTTCATCTAGCAGAGCAAAGATACTCTTTTCTACTTTGAAATCCATGGCCAAAGTATAACCCTGTAATGGGAATGACAGCAGGTTTTGGTTCTCTGGGCCAAGTTTTTTCAAAACAGAAAGAAAGGATC
Organism: uncultured Pseudomonadales bacterium; assembly: GCA_947259995.1. Taxonomy (GTDB): domain Bacteria; phylum Pseudomonadota; class Gammaproteobacteria; order Pseudomonadales; family Pseudohongiellaceae; genus UBA5078. The sequence goes on from CAMYOK010000002.1 coordinate 1,395,763, forward strand.
CTTTCCCGGCGGCGCTAACGGTAGCGAGTATTTTTCGCATGCCCTCAAGTGCAGATGCATCAGGTATAACGCATTGGTACTGGAGAAACCCTCTGCGACCGTAAAGTCGATTCCAGTGAGTAATGCTGTCTAGAGGGAAAAAATAATTAAACGCTTCAAGTTTGCTAGCGTGTGTCGTATTCGTAGGCTTGTTGTAGTAAGCCGAATTGAATAGCTTGATGCTATAGCGATTCAATAATTGGCTAGGCGTTGCAAAAGGCACATTGATTGCTCTGCTACCCTGTGCTTTAAACTTCCCGTCTTGTGCGTGCTCCCCTAGGTATAGCAAAGAGCGCCCAAGTTGTTGTTCTTGTGCTAGGCAGTCGAGCCATGCCACCGAATATGTTGCGTTATGGTTCTCAGCAAACTGTGCAAACACTTCTTCAAGGTTTTTTGCGCGGAGAGTCTTTTGAGTGATTGCTGAGCTTTGTATTTTTCTTAGCGAGAGCGTGGCGTCGAGCACAACTCCTGTGAGCCCCATGCCTGCACAAGTGGCGCGGAAGAGTTCGCTATTCTCGCTATGAGAACACTGCAAGACCTCGCCATTAGGAAGCAGGAGGCTGAGCGCGTTGACATGTTGGCAGAAAGAACCATCGATATGATGATTCTTGCCGTGAATATCGCTGGCGATAGCGCCGCCCACCGTGACGAAACGGGTGCCAGGGAGTACGGGAAGAAACCAGCCCTTTGGCATAAACGTGTGCAGTATACTGCTGAGTGTGATGCCGGCTGCACAGCGCAATTGCCCGGTCTCTTCATCAAAGGCGTAAAAGTGATCTACCGCCTCTGTGCAAATCACCTCTTTCGCTAGCGCGCTGTCGCCATAACTACGCCCCATGCCTCTGGCTATCGCGCTGCCCTCCGTCACCACATCGAGGCTTTTCTGCAAGGCAATAGCCGACTGGGCCTTTTGGATTTTGCTAGTGCTGACGGGGTAGCGACCCCATGAGTGTAGTTTCATGATGAGACTTTTTTGATGAACACAAAACGTTTATCGAGCTGGTATTTTAAGTAATAACCGCAGCTCAACCCTAAAACGGCTCCTACATATCTAGCTTCTTTGCTGCCAAATAAGTAATCGAATGTAATCTCTGCCCCCCAAAATAACATAGTCGTTAAGACCCCAGTGCTGGCATAAGCAATAAACTGCCTAGTGTCTTTGCTGAGTGTTTGGGTGTCTGCCTTGAAGATGTATTTGCGATCAAGCAAATATTTGCTAACGAGCCCGACGGCGGTGCCTACGAGAATCGCAAGAGCTAGCTCGTAGCTGCCTGAATACAATGCGAGTGTTATTTCCTGGCTAAGGACATTCGCGGTAATCGCGACTAACGCAAAGAAGCTATAGAAAAGCGCAATGGTCATAGTGTCCTTTCTCGATGTCGCGATGCGTCTAATGCGGAGAATAATTTTTCTGTTTTGCACAATACAGGGCAATGCAGCGCTTGGCTATGCAGATTATAGGCTTTGCTAATGAGTGGTGCACATGGGTGATTAAAGCCCTAGCTGCTATACTGCCCCTTCATTTGTTTCTAGGTTTGTTAATTATGACGGCAACGATTTTACAATTCACGCGGGAGATAGCAGCGCAGGCAGGCGAGCTTATTTTACGAGAACGAAATGCGGCAGTGAATCTAGAGACTAGTTTCAAGGATGGCGTTGAGTTAGTGACGCAAGTAGATGTGAAGGCTGAGGAGTTTATCTGCAAGAGGATTCGCGAGGCTTACCCCGAGCACCGTATATTGGCCGAGGAGTCCGCACCGGATATGCGAGATCTTTCGACCTATATGGGACCACTTTGGATTATCGACCCTATTGATGGCACCGTAAACTTCGCTCATGGGCATTATCAAAGTGCAGTGTCGATCGCCTATGCGGACCAAGGACGTGTGCAGTGTGGTGTTGTTTGCAACCCCTTCGTCGATGAGACTTTCTATGCGCAAATAGGCCATGGAGCCTTCTTAAACGATAAGCCTATAAAGGTTGCTGAGAAGACAGAGCTTAGGCGATCCCTGGTGGCGACTGGATTCCCCTATATTAAAGGGGACATGACGCCCTTGCTGCGGCGTTTGGCGTTGGTGCTGCAAGAGTGTGCCGATTTGCGTCGGCTTGGTTCGGCGGCGCTGGATATTTGTTGGGTAGCGATGGGGCGTCTAGACGGATACTACGAAAACCTTAGTGTTTGGGATTTTGCTGCGGCCCAGTTAATTGCACGCGAAGCTGGTGCTCGCTATGGTCACTTCAAACCAGTACCAGAAGGGGTTAGTGCGGAATTTCACAATAAGAATATCTTGATCGCGAACCCAACGCTCTACCCCCTTTTGCATGATTTACTGAATCGCGCGGATGCCGTGGAGATAAAGCTACCCTAAGCGCTGTGTTGGCGGCACAAGGATAGCCAGCTTTGTATGCCGGCGCTTCTATACTTTTGCTTGTGTAGGATGAAGTAAAAATTTCTCGTCCAATCTCGAGAGGGGGCTCGTAGTTCAATGAGACTGCCTCTGGCGAAGGCCTCCTGTAGAGTCAATGCAGATAAACAGCCTATGCCGAGGTTTGCCTCTACGGCCCTCTTTATTGCTTCGGTGTGCTGCAGTTCTAAGCGTAATTGTAGTTGCGGTAACAAGCCGTGCATGGCGCGATCAAAAGCCTGACGGGTGCCAGACCCCGCTTCGCGCACTATCCATTGTGCTTGTAAGAGCTGGGCGTCGCTGAGCTCTCGATACTGAGCAAAAGGGTGGGAAGGCGAGCAGAACAACACAAGTTCATCTGCGCGCCAAGGTATGACCTCTAAAGTGGCCTCCTGCAGCTCTCCCTCGATGAGACCGATATCCAATTCAAAATTACGGACACGGTTGGCAATCGCGGCGGTATTTTCGACTGTCAAAGAGACCTTGGCACCTTTATGTTGCTTCATAAACGCTGCCATGATGCTAACGGCAAGATAGTTGCCTATCGTGAGTGTCGCGCCTACTTTTATTTCCCCAATCTCCGAGTGCAGAGACAGCCCCTGTTCTAGCTCGCGGGCCTGCGCCATTAATGCCTCTGCTCTAGGGCGTAGTGACTTGCCTAATTCATTCAGTTGTAGACGTTTGCCCGCGCGATCGAATAATTGAATTGAGAAGCGCTGCTCTAGGTCTTGCAGGGCCGAACTGGCAGCGGACTGAGACATGGATAGGCTCGTTGCAGCCTGTGTCACGTTCTCAAAGTGTGCCGTGGCTAAAAAAACCTCAAGTTGCCGTAATGTGTAATGCATAGCGCGCCACCCTCTTGGATATTACTCTAGGTCTTGAAATTCGGGGCATCCCGCTGTATTGTCCCGCACCAAATATCGTATCAGACGAATTTATCTTTATATCAGGAAAACCGATTAAGGATATGATTATTATCTGTTTTACGAATAGCTTAAAGGTCGCTTAATATGGGCGCAAGCTGCACGTGCCGCTTTAGCGCGTTGATAGGATAAATACACGAAATAAGACGGGAATATTGGAAATGGCTGCAATCTCTAAACAAAGCGTTACAAGTGTCCACCACTGGAATGAGTCCTTGTTTAGCTTTACCACAACGCGAGATAAGTCTCTGCGTTTCGAGAATGGCCACTTTGTGATGGTCGGAATGGAAGTCGAAGGGCGTCCATTGATGCGCGCCTACAGTATTGCGAGCGCCAACTACGAAGAAGAGTTGGAGTTCTTTAGTATTAAAGTCCCCGATGGCCCACTCACGTCGCGTTTACAAAATATTAAGATTGGCGATGAGTTATTCGTCAGTAGTAAGCCGACCGGCACTTTGGTCGCAGACCACCTGCTACCAGGGCGTAATCTTTATTTGTTAAGCACAGGGACTGGCCTAGCGCCGTTCATGAGCGTTATTCGTGACCCAGAGGTTTATGAACGCTTTGAGAAGATTATTCTAGTGCACGGCGTGCGTCGCATTGTTGACTTGGCCTACCACGAGCTGATTACAGATGAATTGCCTAAAAACGAGTTCTTTGGTGAAGAAGTCAGCAAACAATTGATCTATTACCCAACAGTGACTCGTGAAGAGTTCAAGAATACTGGGCGTGTGACTGATCTTATGCTCAGCGGCAAGCTTTTCGAGGATATCGGTTTGCCAAAGCCTAACAAAGAAGATGACCGCTTTATGCTTTGCGGCAGCTCGGCGATGTTGAAGGATATCGGACAAATCTTAGATGACTGGGGCTTCGATGAATCGCGCCAAGGGATTAAAGCAGAGTACGTGATAGAGCGTGCGTTTGTAGGCTAATAAAGCCACAGCTCCGACATAAAAAAGGGCGTCTGATTAATCAGGCGCCCTTTTTTGTGTGCTTTAACTAAGTGCTAGCTTATAGGCCAGTCACGGCAGGGTGGAAGAAGCCAACTAGGCAACCTTTAGAATCAGGAATCTCATCCATATCTACCACGCCACCTGCAAGGATCGTATCCAATGCGTCAGTCAGATAATGATTATCGACTTTCGTGCGTTGCGTCTCATACCCTAAGGCATCATTGATTGGCCCACGGAATACTGTTTCATTTGTGCGTGGGTCGATAATGAACACTTCGGCTGTACGCTCTACTCCCAAAGACTTGGCCACTGTTTGGTCTTCATCTTTTAGAATTGGGAAGTCGATCTTAAAATCTACCGCTTCTTTCTGGATGCGTGACATATCGTCTTGGATGAACGAGTTCAGCATCAAGAATTCGATATTTTTGCTGCGGTAGGTGGCCGCAATCTCTTTGTACTCAGGCACCGATAGACGAGCTATAGGGCAGCCAGAGCCGTGCACATACATGACGACATAGTCTTTATCTGCATAGTCGCTCATTGAATGAGTCTCACCCAAATGATCCACTAGGCTGAATTCTTTTATTGGTTTGAGGTAGTCATCTGCTGCTGCACCGAACGAGGCAAGCATCAATAGGCCACTCAGTAATACTCCAGAAATCTTTTTCATTACTACACTCCTCCCGACAACCTTTTTAAGTTTTCATAGGGTCGTACATATTAAGGGGCGATAAAATACCTCTTATTGACACCATGAGTCCACTTTATACAACACCATCATGCCATCGCAAGGCATACATTGTGACTAATTGTGATGTTGTGGGTAAGGCGAAGTGCTTAATTTTACACAATATTTTTCTAAAACAAGGTGCTAAGCAGCTGATTTTAGAGCGTTTGCTCTATCGTGAATGCGTTGTGATGTCTGGGAAATCGTCAGTGATGCAAGCGCAATAGCAACAAGGTATAGTAAGCCGCGTTAATCCAGTGCTGCAGACTGCCGCTTTCCACTATGGGTGCTGCCCTTCTAGCTTCTGTCGTCACTCACTCGAATTAAGGATATTTATGCGCGCTATTTCGCGTTTTTATAGCAACATGGTTTTCAATCGACCATTGTTGGTCATCGGACTATTGCTTTGCGTCACCGCCTCCATGGCGTGGCATACCCAGTACTTCCGGCTTGATGCCTCCTCTGACTCCTTGCTGATGGAAGGGGACGCGGAGTTAGAGTATTCACGCAAGATTAATGAGCGCTATGGGGCTAGAGACGCCGTTACGATCGCTTATACGCCAGAAGCCGAATTGTTTAGCTCACAAGTATTCGCGCGTATCGCGGCAATGAGAGACGAGATATTGGCCTTGGAGCGTGTTGAATCTGTCGACAGCCTGCTCAATGTGCCAATTTTTGGCGACACCCCGTTGCTGGGCTTATCTGAAGACTATGACACCCTATTGAGCCCTGGTATCGATCTTGAGGCGGCAAAGCAAGAACTCGTCACCAGCCCGGTATTTAGCAATGCGATTGTCAGTCCGGATGGGCAGACTGCAGCGATGTTGGTGAGCTTCTATCGTGATGCGCAGTATCATCGTTTGATCAATGCTCGTGAGGATCTGCGAGCGGCGCGAGATAGCGAAGGTTTGAACGCGATACAGGCGGCAGAGCTTGCCCGAGTCAGCAAGGAATTTGATGCCTACAGCACTATTACCGCAGAACAACGCCATGCGGATATCGCGCAGATTCGGCAGATATTAGAGGCTTATCAAGACGACGCCACGGTCTATCTTGGTGGCGCGCCCATGATCGCCGACGATCTAGTCACTTTCGTCCAGAACGATTTGACCACCTTCAGTGTTGGGGTATTTGCCTTCATCGTGTTCGCGCTTGGCTTAATTTTCAGGCGCTTGCGTTGGATTTTCTTGCCGTTGGCCTGCTGTGCCATCGCGGGCACAATAGTGGTAGGGATTCTGGGCTTGATGGACTGGCGGGTTACCGTCGTGTCCTCAAATTTCATGTCATTATTGCTGATTACCACTATTTCTCTCACTGTGCATTTGATAGTGCGTTATCGTCAACTGCGATCGACAAGACATTTCTCTGAGCATGGCAAGTTGCTGCGCCACGCGGTGTTATCGATGTGGAAGCCCTGCCTATTTACCGCGATGACGACGATGGTGGCATTTGCCTCCTTGCTCGTCAGTGGAATCTCTCCAATTATCTCCTTCGGATGGATCATGGTGATGGGAGTGGCGACCGCCCTGCTTGTGGTGTTCACGCTTTTCCCAGCGCTGATGAGCCTGTTCAAGAAGGACGATTCGCTCTATGAGCAACAAAGCGCTCTTGCACTAACGAGTGGTCTTGCAAAAGTCACCGACCGCTTAGGCAATAAGATTCTCTGGATCGCCGCATTGCTAATGTTGCTTAGCGTTGTTGGGCTGACGCGATTGAAAGTTGAGAATAGTTTTATCGATTATTTCAGTGAGGACACCGAGATCTATAAAGGCATGAGCCTTTTCGATGAGAAACTGGGTGGCACTCTGTCGATGGATGTGATCGTTGATTTGCCCGCAGAAGAGGAGTTCGACGACGGTTTTGACGATGGGTTCGACGACGGTTTTGCAGAAGAGTCGAACGATGCCTATTGGTTTACTGGTGTCAAAATGGACCAGATAAAAGCGATTCATGATTATCTTGATAATAATCCGCAAACCGGCAAGGTGCTTTCCTTCGGTGCCGTTATCCATTTGGCAGAGATCCTCAACGGTAATGCCCCTGTCGATAGCTTTGTGTGGGCCTTATTGTACTCGCGAATCCCAGAAACCTTAAAAGAATCAGTCCTGACGCCATTTGTGTCGGTGAGCGAGAATCAAGTTCGGTTCAATGTGCGTGTGATTGAGTCTGATCCAAACCTTAATCGCAATGAGCTAATTGATGGCATCAAGCAAGGGTTACAAGAAGAGTTTGGGTACAGCGAAGAGCAAGTGCATGTGACTGGGATTCTGGTGTTGTATAACAACGTCTTGCAGAGTTTGTATCAATCGCAGATTCTTACCTTAGGTGTAGTCTTGTTTGCGATCATGGTGATGTTCCTGTTTTTATTCCGCTCTTTGAAGATCGCAGTGCTGTGTATCATTCCTAACATCTTGGCGGCTCTTGGTGTGCTCGGAATCATGGGCTGGCTTGGGATTCCACTTGATATCATGACCATCACCATTGCAGCGATAGCGGTGGGGATCGGTGTGGATAATACGATTCACTATATGCATCGATTTAAGCGCGAGTTCCACCGGCTTGGGAATTACAAAGCCACGATGTATTTCTGTCATGACAGTATTGCTCGTGCAATGTATTTTACGACAATGACGGTGGTGGCAGGTTTCTCAATACTGGTACTTTCGAATTTCATCCCAACTATAGTGTTTGGTTTGCTAACAAGTATTGCCATGATGGTTGCCCTGCTAGGCGCCCTTACTTTATTGCCACAGTTATTGATTGCTTTCCGCCCGCTAGGCGCAGAATCGCATTCGAGTGCTGAGGAAACGGCTTCAAATAGTCATTAAGAAAGCTGCAATTGCGGCAGTTCAACAATTCGGAGATGGAACATGCAAAACGAAAATCCAGAACAAGCCAAAAGCGAAGCAAGCAATGGCCGTTTTATGGACGAGAAATTATTCAAATCACGCTCAATTACTATTTTTGGCGATATCAATGAGCGCATTGCGCGCTCTGTCACTGAGCGTCTATTGGCATTGGCTGCCGATGGAGACGAGCCGATAACGATCTACATTAGCTCCCCTGGTGGGCATGTAGAGTCGGGCGACGTCGTTTACGACATGATTAAGTTTATCAAGCCCGAGGTGCGCGTCGTAGGAACGGGCTGGGTGGCGAGCGCGGCTACGACTATTTACTTAGCGGCGAAGAAAGAAAATCGTTACAGCCTCGCGAACACACGTTTCCTAGTGCATCAACCATCGGGTGGGTCGCGTGGGCGTGCTTCTGATATTAAGATTCAAGCAGAACAGATCATCAAGATGCGTGAGCGCATCAATAAATTGATTGCGCAAGAGACTGGTCAGCCATTAGAGCGAGTGGCAAAAGACACAGATCGAGATCATTGGATGACGGTCGATGAAGCGATCGAGTATGGCATCGTCGGCAAGCAAATCAGCTCAATGTCAGAAATAGAATAATGGCTTTGCGCGGCAGGGCTGCCTCGGTAGACTTGCCGCTTAGTCGCAGCGTTAGTTTTCGATTTTTGTAAAAATAGCTTGTTGATTTTGCACGAGAGCGCAAACAAAGTGATAGTCGGGTTGGCAGCGAGTGGGGCGTGCTACCGCAGTGCCAGCTTCGCTGAGTTGTACCATGATTGTGGCTAGCACGCCTTGATACTCTACGTTAAACGAGGCGTTCTCTCCCTGTACTCGGCCTGGACTATTACGCCAAATGAATCCAAGTGTCTCTACCGGTTCGATCTGCAGAAATTCGTCTCGCATTGCAACGCGTAATGTAAAAAGAGTCCCTTGGGCCTGCCATACTCCCTCCCAGCGTTCATCAGCGCTAACGCTAGCGCAGAGCCCTATTGTGGCTGCCATTGTGCAAAGCAGTGATCGATACACGTTCTTAAAGCCTCTCACATTGATCTACTCCTGAGTCTAAGCCCATTCAAAGAATAGTGCTAAGCGCAAAACCGAATAGTTGTCCATGAAACAATAAAAGCAGCACATAGGCAATCATTCCGAAAAGAATCGCAGCAGCATCCCACACTAAAGAGGGGGCGGCGCCGGCTTTGACTTGCTTGGGGAGACTCTCAAGATAGAAGAATTTCCATAGCGACCACAATCCAATGCCGCCAAATAATAACATCGAGGCGAGGTCGCCATTTGCTAGCAAGTGAGCAACCCCCCATACAAACACACCAACAAGCATGGGATGTACCATGAGCGCGCGAGTGTAGGACAAAGGCAGGTTTCCTGCTGCCACCAGTATGCACGAGGAGATCATAAAAAGATGGGTCAGCGAGCGGAGATTGAACGGCGGCACCCATAGCTGGACAAAGCCAGCGCGACTCTTGCCGACGACAATAAGCATGATGCTAATGACAACGCCGATGGCTAACACCGATTTGTAAAGCGCCGTGCCATATTGAGACAAAAACTGCGAGCGTAAACCGAGTTCTCGAAGGCTATGCAAGCCAATGAAGAGGCATAAGCCGTAAAATAGAGTTAACAATGTGTTTATCCAGTAACAGCCTTAGTTGGCATAATTGCAAGCGACGCAGAACAATACCCTGCCCTTACACTAAAGTAAAAAAAACCGGAGAAGCCGCGTAGCAGCGGTCTCCGGTAAGGGCCTGTTGAAATTAGAGTTCCTTGCGTCAACTGGATTGAGGGCAAGTTTAGGGTGTTGAAACGAATATATAAAATGAATTAAAACTATTGCAGTGATATTTATAATGGATTAGCCTCTTGTTTAAGAAACGCACTTAATAAACAAGGAAATACACCCGTTTACCGGGGGAGAGGCATGAATCATTTACCCACGACTAAACAGCTACGCTACTTTGTGGCACTCGACCAAATTGGACATTTCGGTAAGGCGGCGGATGCATGCTTTGTGTCACAGCCTGCATTTAGTGTGGCGATTCGCGAATTAGAAAACACGCTGAATATCCAGCTAGTTGATCGAACAAACAAGAACGTCACCGTGACTAGCTTAGGGCGCGATATCGCAACACAGGCGCGGCAAGTGCTGCGAGACTTAGAAGAGCTCGTGGATATAGCACAGGGCAATCAGCAGCCATTAACCGGGCAGTTAAAGCTCGGCGTGATTCCCACGATTGCCCCCTTCCTGCTGCCGCGGTTGTTGCCTGCGCTGCGCAAGTCCTATCCGGAGCTGAAACTGTATTTGAAGGAAGACCTTACAGACCGTGTGTACTCTAGTCTAATGGATGGGGAGCTAGACTTAATTTTGATTGCGCTGCCCTATGAGCTGCGCAATGTGACAGAGATGCAATTGTTTAAAGATCATTTCTATTTAGCCCATCAAGCCAAGAGTACACTTGTAGACCCATTGCGCCATCAAGTGAGTGAGCTGCCCGAAGATAGTATTTTATTGCTTGAGGACGGCCACTGTATGCGTGATCATGCCTTGTCGGCATGCAGCATAAAAAATGCCAATAAAGTCAGCAAGATTACAGCGACCAGCCTTTTGACACTGGTGCAGATGGTGGACGCGGACTTAGGGGTAACGTATTTGCCAGAAATGGCGATCGGCTCGTCGTTATTACGCAATACCCGCATTAAAACGACAGCGCTAGAGAACGATAGCTTTCGAGATATAGGCCTTGTGTGGCGTAAAGCGAGCACTCGTAGTGAGGAGTTCGAGCTATTAGGGCGGTTTATCAAAGATAACTATCAGGCAAGCAAGTAGTTTATGACTCATGGGCTAGGCTTTTAGCAAAACGAAAGTTTATATGCCTGCTGCGGTCTCCTAATGCATGTTTGACACTCAACTTTCTGCCAGTTTTGCTGGTGGGTTTATCGTGAGACGCTCTATTGCATCGGCAATAGAGGCGTCTATTTTTATAATTATAAGGAGAATGAAGTATGGGAGAGGCAAGAGCCTTTTATCGGCAACAAGCGCGCCGCGCAATGATGTTCTGGCTGGTGCTAGCCGTGATGTTAACAAGCTCATTGACGCAGGCCCAAGAGCGCAGGCAGGCACCTGAGCATCTTCAGGCCACTAGTATCAATCTAGAAGACGTGCCTTACCCTTACCCTGTGCGCCATATCGATTTCAATTTGTATGATCAACCAGTGCGTATGGTCTATATGGATGTGGAGCCAACGGCTCGCGCGAACGGTCAGACGGTGCTACTGCTGCATGGGATGAATTGGTACTCTGAGTATTGGGGAGAAACTATCCGCCGTTTAGGGGAAGAGGGTTATCGCGTCATCGCCCCAGATCAGATTGGCTTTGGGCGTTCATCAAAACCTATTATTCCTTATAGCCTGCATGATCATGTGACGAACACAAAAGCTGTTCTCGATGCGGTGGGTGTAGAGAAAGCCATCGTGCTTGGGCACTCTATGGGTGGGGCCATCGCGACTAGGTTTGCCTTCTCATTTCCCGCAGTAACCTCGCATTTGGTGTTGGTTAATCCAATCGCGTTGACCGACGGTCGATTGTCTCGCGGTTGGTCACGCTTCCAGACTTATACTCCTGAGAGTGATCGACGTGACTACGAAGCAGTGCGTCAAAATATCGAACGCTACTTCTACGAGTGGGACGACGCCTATGAGCGTTATATTGATATTAATTATGGCTGGACTTTGAGTGCAGAGTGGCCGCGCTTAGCGACAGTGAGGGCGTTGAACTCGCAGTGGTTGTATCAAGACCCAACGGTATATGATCGCCCACATATTAAGGCGAAAACTTTATTCTTGTCGGGTGAGCACGACGGGCCTAATTTTCCAGCATGGGCTGCGCAAACAGTCGAAGATATTCCAAATGCAGAGCTTCACCTGATTGATGAGGCAGGGCATATTCCCTTCTTCGAAAAACCGGAAGTGTTTTACCCTGCGTTGATGGAGTTCATTAAATCAGCCCCCTTAGCGATGCCTGCTAGCAACCGCTAAGCGTCAATAGAAGTGTAGAAATGCGATGCCTTACGCGAGGCATCGCATTTTTTTTGCCGGTATTTTCATCGCACGCGGTTGTTCGAATCACGGAAAATTAAAAACTGCTATCGAATGGTGGAATTGCCGCGCCCACATCGTACTCCCCATACTCAAGCGAAATCGATTCCATTACCATGAATAAGTGCAATAGTCGGCTCATTGCCGACTAAACATTTATGCGAAAGGATTGGAGTATGAAGTCAATTAATCAGCGGCTCAATGCGAAAGCTTTTCTCGTCATCGTTGTTCTGGCTGGCCTAAGCGGGCTGGCCAACGGGCAGGAAGCGAAAGATTTCACCCTATTGGACGAGCAAGGTGGGGCTGTTCAGTTGCACTATAACCGCCTAGCTGACGCGATTATTCTTCTGAGCCACCGAACGGGCTCAGAGTCAGTGGCGCAAGCGGCAGCACAGGTTGAGCTTGTACGAGAGCAATATTCCGATCGCGCGATTCCCTTCTATCTTATCAATTCGCAGAGCATGGCAGATAGGGCGGCACTGCAAACTGATAAGCACAGGCACAGTTATGCAGCGCCAATCCTTCAGGATGACGCTCAACTTGTAGCGCATACTTATGCACTGAGCGTCGCAGGCGAGGTTTTACTAATTGATCCTGACACCTGGGATATCTTCTATCGTGGGCCGGTTTCCGTACCCGAATTGCCCGATCAGGGTGATTATCTAGCCCGAGCGATGCAAAGCTTGTTCTCGGGGAGCATCGAGCAAGATATCGCTCGCGTAGTAGCAATGCCAGAGCGCTTCGAACAAGAATCTTTGCAGCTGCAGACACAGCAAGCACAGGTCTCTTATGTGGATGAGGTTGTTCCAATTCTGCAAGAAAAATGCGTTAGTTGTCATCGCCCTGAGGGTATCGGCCCATGGGCTATGGACAGTCATGCGATGGTGCAAGGGTTCTCACCAATGATCAGAGAAGTGCTGCTGACTAAACGCATGCCGCCATGGCATGCGGACCCAAAAATTAATACCTTCAAACATGATATGGGTTTGAGCATAGAGCAGGCGCAAACTTTGGTGGCGTGGATCGACAACGGAGCGATCAACAATGCTGACAACGATCCGTTGCAACGTGTCGCTGCGCGCAAAACTGATTGGGAGCTCGGCACGCCTGATTTAGTCTTAGACTTGCCGTCATTTACAGTACCTGCGACCGGTACCCTCGACTATCAAATACTCACAGTCGACAATCCTTTGGAGCGTGATATCTGGGTACGAGCGGTACAGATCGTTCCAAGTGATAGGCAAGTTTTGCATCATGCGATTGCTACCTTCGGGCCGAAAGATTTTGATTCGGGTATCGACCTTGGTAGCCCCATAGGCGAGGCCTTATTTCAATCACAGTTGATGACCTTTGTGCCTGGCAATGAGCTTTACGAATACCCAGAGGGAACGGGTGTACTTGTGCCGGCCGGAAGTACATTTTTCAGCCAGATGCACTATACGACTTATGGGCGAGAGACGACGGATCAAACTAAGATCGGTTTGTATTTCTCCGAAGTAGAGCCAGAGTTTACATTGCAACACTACGCCATGTTGAACGCCGACTTACGTATCCCGCCTGGGGAGCCAAGCTACGAGGCAGGAGCGTACTACGAGTTTCAAAAAGACGTGGTGATTTACGCACTCTTTCCCCATGCGCACTATAGAGGGAAAAGCTCAAATTTTGTATTGCACACGCCTGATGGTCAGCAGGAAACTTTGCTTTCGGTGCCTAACTACGACTTCAATTGGCAACGCTATTTTCAGTTGGCGCAGCCAAAAATAGTCCCCGCAGGCAGCCGCCTTATTCACCATACGGTCTATGATAATTCGGCACAGAACACGAGTAATCCAGATCCCAGCAAGTCAGTTCGATTTGGAGAACAGACTTGGCAAGAGATGCTATATGGCGGGGTATCGTTTCGATTCTTGAACAAAGAGGATGATGTGCGTGAGATTGATACAGCGCAGTATGTGACAGGAATCACCATGGGCTATATGGACTTAAACATGGATGGCAAGGTGGTGCTTGATGAAATGCCCGAGCGGGCACGCCAGGGCCTCGCAATGGCTTTTGTCCTACTAGACAAAGACAAGTCGGGTGGGCTCGAGTTCGAAGAGTTTGGTCAGCTTATGGCACAGATGACGCGCAGAGAGTAAGCGCAATAGGTTCAGGTGGCCGAGCGCTTGCACTGTTTCGCAAGCGCTCGGTTATTCCCTTCCTACACAGCAGCCTCCACGGGCGCCGCTGTAAAGCGATAATTTTTCAATGGTAGCTCGCGCACCCGCTGGCCAGTGAGAATGTAGACAGCATTCGCAACGGCAGCACCAATTGGCGGAGTGGCAGGCTCTCCCAAGCCTCCAAGCGCATCTCCTGAGTCTACTGACACAATTTCGATCTCTGGCGAGTCGTGCAGACGAATCATTTCATAGTCTGTGAAATTGCTTTGTTGCACGCGTCCGTTCTCGATAGTGATTTCGCCATAAAGCGCGGCGGTTAAACCGAATATGACGCCACTCTCAGCCTGCGAGGCCGCTGTGTCAGGGTTGATAGTGCGGCCACAGTCAATGGCACAGCTGACTCGATGCACTTTAACGCTGCCATCGGAGTTGATCGACACTTGCGCTACCTGAGCGACAATACTGCCAAAGCTTTCCTGCAGAGCAATGCCTTGTGCATGCCCCTCAGGTAGATTACGCCCCCACCCGGCTTTCTCCGCGGCGGCCTTCAAGACTGCAGCGTGACGAGGCTTGTCAGCAAGCATATTGAGACGGAACTGATACGGGTTTTGCCCTGAGCGGTGTGCCAGTTCGTCCACGAAGGATTCTAGGAAGAAGGTGTGCTGCGAATGGGCCACACTGCGCCACGCCCCAAAAGGCACGTGAGTCTCGCTGTCTGCGTAAGCAATATCCTTATTGGCAATAGAATAAGGCGTGTGTGCCGCCTCGGCAGGCTCATTTTTGCCAATATAGTGGTTCTGCCAAGCGACGAGTTGATTATTGGCATCGAAGCCGCCACGGAATTTGCTGGTGACTGCAGGGCGATAATAGTCTTGCTGCATATCGTCTTCGCGGCTCCAGAGCGTCTTCACCGGTACGTCGAAGTGCTTGGCGATCAACGTCGCTTGGTCGATGGTGTTGACGTCGGTAGGCAGACGGCGACCGAAGCCCCCGCCAAGGTAAAAGCCGTGCAGTGTGACATCGTTTTCATCCATTTCAGCGACTGAGGCAACGCGGCCACGAATACCAAGGTTATCTTGTGTTCCCGTCCATACATCACACTTGCCATCATGGAAATGCACCGTGCAGTTCATCGGTTCCATGGCGGCATGAGCAAGATAGGGTACGCGATAAGTGGCTTCTACGACTGTTTCTGCGCTTGCCAATGCCGAGGCAGCATCGCCTTCAGCGACATCCTCATTCAACTCACCTTCTAATGCTTCGTCATACTGAGCATAGATGGACGACGAACTGACTTGGTCGTTTTCGCTTGCTGCAAACTGCACGTCGAGTGATGCGAGCGCTTGCTTGGCACGCCAATAATTATCAGCCACAACGGCGACGGCATTTTCCAGCTCGATGACTTTTACGACACCGCGTCGGGACAGCGCAACTTCGGCGTTCACCGATTGCAGTTTGCTACCAAACACGGGGGCGGTTTTCACTGCGGCATAGAGCATGCCAGGGATTGCTGCATCTATTCCATAGGCGGCAGTGCCATCGACTTTCGCGGGGATATCGACACGGGCGATGGATTTACCCATCAACGTGAAGTCTTTCTCTTCTTTTAGTTTAGGTTTGGATGACGGCTCGAAGCGAGCCGCGTCTGAGGCTAGCTCGCCGTAAGTTAGCGAGCGACCACTAGCCTCATGATGCACGTAGTTTAGACTTGTGCTGAGCTCGGTTTCTGGCACATCGAGTCGTGCAGCGGCCGCCTTGACTAACATTTCGCGCGCGGCGGCACCCGCAGCGCGCATGCCTAATTCGCCAGTGAAGCGCACTGAAGAGCTGCCACCGGTGATTTGCATATTCATGATTTCAGCGACTTTCATTGTTGCAGAGCTCGCCAAACCATCCAGAAAGCGTGGGAAACTTACGCCGAGTGACTCGGCAAAGCCCTTGACGAGCACACCGTTGGCGAATAGGTCGGTAGCTGGCGCTTGTTCTACTTTTACTAAGTCCCAATCGGCATCCAATTCATCTGCTGCCATCATAGGTAGCGACGTGTGAACCCCTTGTCCCATTTCTGAGTGCGGCACGATCACGGTGACAGTGTTGTCTTCAGAGATGCGTAACCAAGTAGTGAGAAAGGGTTCGGAGCCAGCCGTTTCATTCGCGACACGGTGCTTGCTAGGGCGCGTAGTGGCATAGCCGAGTAAAAGCCCTCCCCCTACGACTGTTGTTCCAAGTAAAAAACGACGTCGATTAATTTTCATGTAATTCTCCCGACCTAAGCCGTCGTGCTTAGGGATTTGATGGCACGACGAATGCGTGGATAGGTACCGCAGCGACATACATTGGTGATTGCGCCGTCGATCTCCGCATCGTTAGGATTTGGATTGGCCTCTAGCAATGCCGAAACCGCCATTAGCATCCCAGACTGGCAATACCCGCACTGAGGCACTTGGTGCTCTATCCACGCCTGCTGAACTGCGGAAAGTTGCTTCGAACCACCGACATCGATGGCTAAGCCTTCGATGGTCTTAACGTCAGTGCCTTCTATTGCGCTCACTGGAGTGACACAGCTACGCACTGGGTTGCCATTGACTTGCACTGTGCAGGCGCCACATGCCGCAATGCCGCAGCCAAATTTTGTGCCTTTAAGGCCTAGTTCATCACGCAAGGCCCAAAGAAGAGGCATGTCGGGTTCAATGTCTAATTCCCTCTCTATGCCATTTACTCGAAATCGTGCCATTGCTTATTCCCCTATGTTGTTCGTTTTGTTGTAACTAGTGCTGTTAAAAAAAACATGTTAAATCTGCGCAGGGTTGCTATTGCGGGAGTTCACTCAGCTTATAGCAGAATCCTAACTACGGCAATTTGGTGCGCAGTGTACGCGATAATCACCTAACTGAATTATCGAATTCCAAAATTCACTCAGAGCTATATTCAAAAACCTGTCGCTTTGTCGAAATTACCGTTGACTCAAAGAAGATTAAAGCGAAAATAGCTCGGCGCAGTGATTTTTGCGTTTAAATTAACGCACAACGATTTATATCGATAAGAAAATATAGGGGAAACCATGAAAAGAATTTTCAAAAGCTTCATCGTAGTCGCGGCTACTATCATCCTTGCCGCATGTGCCTCCGCGCCAGCTAATCCATTCGTTGGAATGTGGGACCTAAGCATTAACACGCCAGTTGGCGCGATGGGAGCAACTTTGGATGTGTCTGCTGACATGATGGGGACTATGTCATCTGCTGAGCTTGGTGCGACAGAGTTACAGGGTATTACAGTGACAGAAAATGCTGTGAGCTTTAATGTGGTCGTTGACGCTCAGGGACAAACTCTCGCGTTGAGCTTTGCTGGCACCATTGAAGGTGACATGCTTTCAGGGAATTTTGACTCAGACTTTGGGGCGATCCCAGTGACTGGCACCCGTATGTAAGCTCGATGTACTGCGCGATTCACAAAGTGTGAGTCGTGCAGTAGTTTATCTACGGTTCTAGGTACCTTTGCTTCGCTTCTTCAAGCTCCACTGTTTACTTTCCTGTTCTCTCAATTAGCTCAATCAACTGCATCAGAAGCTCTCTGAGCTTGCCTTGTGCCAATCTTCCGCGTAGGACTCAGGGATGCTTGCGGTTAGCAATTGTCCGCTGCTAAGCGGTGTGTAGATTTGATCAAAGTGTTTGAGATCCTTCCCAACACGTTGGTAAAGATCAGAAGGCTTGAGTTGCTCTGGGTCGTCATAGCCCACTGCCCCGCAGATCTCTAAGAATGCCTCAACGGTGCCCTGATGGAAGTTACGCACTCGCTTGGCTTTGTCTTCAACATTGATGCCTTTGGCGCGCGCGGGATCGGTGGTCGCAATGCCCGTTGGACATTTGTTGGTATTGCAAGATTTAGATTGCACGCAGCCTAAAGCCAACATCATGGCGCGCGCCGAATTCACAGTGTCTGCCCCAAGTGAAATCTTTGTTAACAAGTCGAAGCCGGTTGCCGTTTTGCCCGCACTGATGATGCGCAGCTTTGAGCGTAAGTCTGCACCAATCAGTACTTGGTTGACAAAATAAGTTGCCTCTAGGCATGGCATCCCTATGCGGTTAGAGAACTCTACTGGAGCGGCACCAGTGCCGCCCTCGGCGCCATCTATGGTAATAAAATCTGGATAGATGCCCGTACTTAACATCGCTTTGACGATACTCATAAACTCGCTTTTGCGGCCAATGCACATTTTAAAGCCTGTGGGCTTTCCACCGCTTAAGTCTCTTAATCGTTTTACGAACTCTAGCAGCCCTGTCGGTGTGCTGAACTCGGGATGATTGGCTGGAGATGCAACAGTCTTGCCGACTTCTACTAAGCGAATGTCGGCAATCTCTTGGGTGACTTTTGCCCCTGGTAAGACGCCACCATGAGAGGGCTTTGCCCCTTGCGATATTTTGATTTCTATCATCTTAACTGCATCGGCAATGGCATTGTTCTGAAATGATTCGTCGTTGAAGGTGCCGTCAAGGTTGCGACAGCCAAAATACCCTGTACCAATTTGCCAAATAAGATCACCGCCGTGAGTCTTATGATGTGGGCTGATGCTGCCTTCTCCCGTATTGTGGGCGAACTGACCCATTTTGGCGGCTTTGTTCAGGGCGCTGATCGCATTGCCGCTCAAGGCGCCGAAGCTCATGCCAGAAATATTGAGCAAGGATGCGCTATAGGGTTTTAGGCATTGTTCGCCGCCAATTAAGACTCGAGATTTTTCGTGTGGCACGGCAGTGGCTTTGATTGAATGGAAGACGGTCAAATAACCTTCGGCCATTAAGTCCTGCTCGGTCCCGAATGGAAGGGTGTCATTGAGCTTCTTGGCCCGCCGATAAATAAGATCGCGAGCCTCTCTATTAAACGGGGCCTCTTCGAGATTGCTGGCGATAAAATATTGGCGAATTTCGGGACGTATCGATTCGAATAAATAGCGCAGATTGGCGAAAACAGGATAATTTTTGCGCAAGTTGCTTTCGCTGACAAAGATGTCGTGCAAACCAATTGCTAAAAACAAGATGCCGGAGCAAAGAAAAATAAACGAGAAGATGTGATCGCTGGCACTAGCAAGGGAGAAACCGCTTGGGCCATAAAAGCTAAAAAAACTACCAAGAGCTAGCCAAAGCAGGCTGGTAATCCAAAAAAAACGCACTACGGGTGTCATATTGCTACCTACGCTGATTCAGAAAAACGGCCTGCCGTTAGGCTATCTGAGTATGATGTTTACAAACGAAGCAAAAGTGTCACAGATGCTTCAGTGTCCGTCTTCTCGCGACCAATTGGAACCTCTGTTTGATGTTTCACCTTGATAGTGAACTTCATAGAAAGGTTTTCCATGATATCTGATTGAATTGAGCTTTCTGAACGACCAATGCTAGATTCTTTGCCGCTTTCGACACTGAGTGTTTGCACGAAAAGAGCATTATCCGAAACGTTCCAGCGTAACTCGCTGGCTAAACGAACGATTGCTTCGCGAAAACTATCGTCTGGTTCCTGCGAATAACGCATACCGGCACCGATTGTATAGTTCCAGTCGAGATTGTCATATTGACGTAGGAGATTTTGACCGAAACTGATTGAAGCGTCAGATTGTCCGTCGTAACCACTAAAGCGGTCATCTTCGTGAGCGAGACGGCCAACGACGAAAGAGTCTTCGTTAAGATTGTAGGTGGCGGAGCCAACGGTATAGACACGTTGTGCGGCTAAAACGTCGTTTTTCGAAGAGCGAAAGCCATCGATTGAAAAGCCGTATTCCCAGCTCTCCTTTAAGTAAACGACATTGCCTTTGAATTTAATGTTTTCGTCCTCAGTGTTACCAGAGGTGAAAATAGCGCCTAACTCTATTTCCGTAGAAAGGGCATCTTCCTCTTGAGCGAGCACTGATGTGGCGCTGAAGCTGAAAATTAGGCACAAGCCCGCGAGTAGTGGTGATTGCGTCGCTTTAAGCATTAGTAGTTCCTATGATCATGTGAATTCTATGTTTTTCAGGGGCTGCATTCTACAAGGGCTTGTTGTAAAAGGCTATTTGGAGACAGTAGCGTTGCGGGTATTAAAGGGGGAGCTATTGTCCAGCCACAAAAAAATGACATAAAAAAAGGAGTGACACATCGGTGCACTCCTTCTTTCACATTGTGCTAGTGACTTACTCTGGCACTCTCGCTGCTCGAATTTCGATCTCTACCAACCAGCCGTCAACCACTAGGCCAGCAATCTCGACTACAGAGCGAACTGGCTTCATTGGGTTCTCTTCTGTACCGAAGAATTTTGCGAAACCGCGGTTGAAGCCTGCAAAATCAAAGGTGCCGTCTTCGCCAGCCACACCAAATACGCGCACTTGTACGATGTCTGACATAGACCAGCCCATACCTTCCAAGGTAGCCTTGAACTTCTCGAAGGTGTTTGTGGTTTGCTGCTCTTGGTCACCCCAAGTGCCATCTTCTTGCTGTGAGGCACCTGATCCACTTAGATACAGGGTTTCTGCTCCTGCAGGAATGACGATATTATTATAGAAAAAACGGCCTTCACCATTGCGTTCGATCTCTTGCGCGCTTGCGCCTGCAGACAATGCAGCGGCAAAAAGTGCAGAAGTTAGTGAGAGTGCCTTAACGAATTTAGTCATTGTTAGTTCCTTTAGTATGAAAAATATTGCTGTCGCGATTATCGACCAAGCGTATTGATGTAGCTGACCACATCAATGATGTCTTGCTCGTTTGCTAAACCTGCGGTCATCGCTCGCATTGGCGCTCCGAAAGCATCCAACGGATTATTGCCTCGATAACCGGCTTTGAAATTCTTTAACTGAGTGACAAGATACCAGTCATTCTGCCCTTGTAAAGCAGGTGCGTTCATGGCTTGGTTGCCCTGAGCCTCATTACCGTGGCACATCACGCAAGCTTGGTAAAGTTGTTCGCCATGCTCAACATCGCCACCGGTGATAGTAGGCTCAGCAGGGACATATTCCCATGTGCCTACCCAGTCTACAATATCGTCTATCTCTTCATCGGTGAGAATTGCGGCCATAGGCTGCATCTCCATCCCTTCTAAATCCATGGGATGAACGCCACGCCCACCTGCGCGGAATAATTCTAGTTGTCGCTTTAGATACCAAGGCTCCATACCCGCAAGTCGCGGTGCTTGTATCCCTTCACTTCCCATTCCATCGGTACCGTGGCATGTGAAACAAAACTTGTGGTCTACAGGCTCGTGAGGTTCCGCTGCGCTGGCCCCCATTGATGCGATAACGGCCACAGAAAAAGCAAGAACCACGGGGATCACTTTACGAAACATAACTCTCTTACTCCTAGTGAGAAAAGGGTGCCACCGAAGTGACACCCTTAACAATTTACTACTTTCTAAACTCTGAAGGTCTCAGGATTAGAATTCAGCTTTAACACGTGCGTACACGAATCGGCCGTTAGGGCTGAACGCGCCGCTAGTGAGATACTTGTTAGACGTGCCTGAGTTGATGTCCACTGGACGTACTTTCTCTGGCTTAGTGTTTAACAAGTTATCTGCGCCGACTACGAACGTGTAGTTGTCGCGGAACGTGTAAGCAACTTCGCCACCAAGGATAGTCTTATCGCCTACCCAGTAGTCGCGGCTTGGGTCAGAACTAGATGGCACTGAGAAGTACTCATCGTAGTAGTTAGCCTGCAACGTGAAGCGGAAATCACCAAGAATGTGATTTGCGCGGAAGTTGCCACGGTTTGCTGGAATACCATCTTCGAGGTCAGCAACGTTGGCACGAGTTAGCAAGCCAGGTGTGAAGCTGTCTAGCTCTTGCTTAGTCCATGCCCAAGATGCGGCAAAATCAGTACGACCATAGTCATTCCAATCCATTGACCAAGAACCGACGATCTCAACACCTTCATTGGTTGTTGACATGTCGTTGGTGTAGTAGTTGAACGATACGATGCTACCAGCACCTGAGATGCCTGATGCTTCAAGTTCCGCCGCCACTTCTGGAGTGATGTCGAAAGTGGCAGAGTTCAGGATGCGATCTTCTAGCTGGATGTTGTAGTAGTCGATCGTTAGATCAAGAGCGCCAATTTCAGTCGCAACACCGATGCTGAAGTTTTTAGACTTCTCAGGAGTTAGCGCCTGACCACCGAATCTCTGTGAGATTGGGTTTGTAGGAGGGATCTGACCTTGTGTGACAGGGATGCTATCGACTACACCAGTACTGATGTTAGAGATATTTGCCTGACCAGGTGATGGTGCGCGGAAACCAGTGCTGATTGTACTACGGATGTTCGTAGAGTCAGTGATGGAATAACGTGCAGTCAACTTGCCGTTGGTCGTGTCGCCGAAGGTATTGTAGAAATCTTCGTAACGAATAGCGGCACCTAGCAATAGACGCTCAGTGGCATCAACTTCTAAGTCAGCGTAAATACTCCAGTTTTTACGATCCCATGTGCCTTGTTGGTCTGGACCAAAGCCTTGGAAACCGTCAGAACCAACGCCCGCACCTAGGTCGGCATATGGGCCAACTCGGTAGGAGTTTTGGTCATTGGAGTTAACTTTGAATATTTCACGACGCCATTCGAAACCGTAAGCCACGTTCAATGGAGAGTACATGCCCACATCGAAAGGCTTAGACATATCGATGTTGAAGTTATTCTCGATCGTAGTATAGATGCCTGGCTCGAAGCTATTTGGCGAGTCTGGACCCATAGATGGGTTAGTCGTGTTAGAGATCATGTAAGTCATTTCAGAGAAGCCGTTGCCGATGCTTACGTCGTAGAACGTACCATCGTCTAGCTCGCCTTTAATGCCTGTCACGTTCGACATGTCAGTGTTAGCACCGCCAAATACGGGTGTGTAGCCGCCAGGGTGACGCTCTAGGAACGTGTAGCACTCTGGGTCTGCCAAGCCTGCTTCGCGAGCTAGTACTGAGCTAGTCTTGCCTGTTGCCGCGTCATAGCCTTTAGGGATCACTGGGCAATCAGTGCCAGAACCTGGAGTCAGGTCGAAAAACAACTGGTTGTCGCCGGTTGTGAACACGCCACTGCGGTTTTCAGGATTACGGAAGAAGAAGCCAAGTTCTACTTCTTTCTCGCTATAGCCAGTGAAGGAGTAAAGAGTCTGGTCGCCACCAAGGTCTACACCGATGTTCGCGAACAGGTTGAGGATTTCGGTGTCAGGCAAGCCTTGCTCTTGAGCGTTTACTCTTACCGCTGTGTTGCCACGGTCGATAAGACCTTGTGCATCACCACGCTGGATACTACGGTCGCTCTTCTTGTTGTCGGTCATGTCCATGCTGAGGCTGGCAAAACCGTTCTCACCTAGAGGTAAACCAACGTTAGCGGCTACGTAGTTAAGCTCGCCGTCGTTCGTTTCGCTCAAGTAACCAGTTTTATATTCGACTGAGATACCTTCGCTGTTCTCTTTCAACATGAAGTTGATAACACCGGCGATAGCGTCTGAACCGTATTGAGCGGCAGCACCATCACGTAGAACTTCTACTTGACGCAAAGCGATCGGAGGGATCTGAGAGATGTCGGCGAAGTGTGTGCCCTGACGACCGAACTGAACGGCTGCCGAGCGGTGACGACGCTTACCATTGACCAACACTAGTGTGTCGTCAGCAGGTAGGCCGCGCAAAGTCGCTGGACGAACCAAGCTGTTTGAGTCGTTAATGTCTTGAACGTCAACGTTGAACGTTGGGACGAGGTTACGCAGAAGGTCGTTTAAGTCCGCAGTACCCTGATCTTGGAAATCAGTGGCGGAGAACACGTCTACAGGAGCAGCGGAGTCAATTGCCGTACGCGGAGCACGACGTGAACCAGTTACTACCACTTCTTCGATGTCAGCGCCTTGGCCCTGTGCCATAGCAACAGGTGCCGTAATGGCGGCAGCTGAACCTAGGAGAGCGGCAACCGATGACATAGTCAGCAGGTTTGAGATTTTCATATTTTCTATTTCCCTTTTTCAATCGTTTCTTTTTAGTTGCGAAAGAGGTTCTAAGTAGCTTTTGCGTTGTGGGGTCCAGCTACTCAAACTTGAAGCCATTTGATTATCAGTAGGGCGTAGGAGAAAGTCCTCCTAAAAACATTCCGAATACCTCCTCAAACTGTTCAAGTACCGCATTTACTGGCTTATGGACAAATCGACGGGCGAATTGCCATCGTCAGCAGACGTTCTTTCGAGAGGTTTAGCAAGGACAGTATGGAGGGGGAAATAGCCGCTGTATTGCGGGATAATTGCAATAATTAGGCACAATGAATGATGTGGATCAAACCTAGGTTAATCTCTGATATGACGGGGTTGCATGCCGGCGAGTTTACGCTCTTCAAGCTCTGCCCATTCTTCGTCTGTCCAAAGATTATTGCGCGCCATGAAGGTGTCACTTTCATACGCCGCCCTGGTTTTGGGATTGAGTTGCACGCCGAGAACGGCTTCCATCTCCATTACTCCCTCGATCAGGCGGCGTTGCCACTGTTTACCGAAGTTCAGCGATTCTAAAACCTCCAAGTAGCGCGGGTCTTCAATGACGGCAGCGGGGAAGTATTTCTCGGCAGAATGCGTCACATTGAATAAGCGGCGTCGTTGCGACGCTGGCACATTGCGCCAAAGCTCGACTCCGGTATCGATGTCACCAAGCATAAAGCTCAGAGCGCCTTTGCCGAAATTGAAATCATTACCTCTAGCCATCAGTTTTGTATACGCATCATTGCCGACAGCGACCTCGCCCTTTAGAAAGCGGATGATCACTTCGCTGTAATGCGCAAGGATTCCGTCTTCATCAACCTCTTTCTGTCGGTTGAGATACATCTCCGCTTGGCGAAAGTCGCCTGTAAGTGCCAAATTAGTCGCAACAGTGCCCAAGAACGCCACATGGTAGGGGCGTTCTTGGAGCTGTCCCTTGGCTGACAAGATGATGGTGCGAGGCGGTTGCACATTGTTTTTATAGCTCCACTCCTCGTCTGGAGAAATTTCGAATGGCCCGACTTCTTGGGCTTTTTCTAGTAGCTGCGTGGCCTCGTCGTAAAGCCGGGCTCCAATCAAAAAGAGTGCGTAGTGAGCGATCGCATACTTGGGAGGGTTGCCAGATAGGATCTGTTCGCGCAGTTGCATCTCTTGTTGGACTTGGTTGACGCCGCTGATTCGTAGTTTGAGTTCGTTAATTGAGCGCAATACATCGCTTTCAGGCGCAAGCCGAGAGACCTCTCGGTGCAGCTCATTGATGATGATGCTCATCTCTTCAATGGTTTCACTGCCACTATAGACCGCTAAGTTGTTTGCTGCTGTGGCGGCGCCGTGATAGGCATTGAGAAATTCCGGGTCGAGTTCGATTGCGGTTAAATGATAATCGATGGCGCGCTTGAAATCGTCGGGGCTAAATTGATTGTAATAGAAGTTGCCGCGCAAGAAACGCTCATAGGCGATGGCATTTGTCGTGCCCCAATCGAGCATTTGCGAGCGCTCTGTTTCATCTAGGTGGACAGACAGAGCACTGACGACATTGGATACGATCTGATCTTGTAAGCCAAATAAATCGTCAAGGGGAAGATCGAACTGCTCCGAGTATTGGTGGACACCATCAGATGCACGGGTGAGCTGCACTGTTACCCTTAAACGATTTTCGGCGGTTTGGACGCTGCCATGCAGAATGTGATTGACGTTGAGAGCTCTAGCCCTGTCTGCTAGGCGCTCTGAACGCGAGTTTGGGTCAAATTCATCGTAGCCTCTGGAGGGTGATAACACCTCCATATGGCTTAGTTTGGAAAGGCCATTCACCAAAGACTCACGCAAGCCATCGGTAAGGAATTGGTTGCTAGCGTCTAACTCACGGTTGACGAACGGCATCACGGCCAAGCGCACCATCTCGTCTTTATCGCTCACGACATTGCTGCTTGGCCAAAGTATGACGGCGAGGAATATCGCCAGTGCCGCGCCGCCAGCCAATGTGCGCTTATCTAATAGCGCGCTGATGTGGAATTTAGTATCCGACACGTGGGTCATTTCGATATTCGGATTCTTGCTATCGGGCCTTGGGTCAGAGGACTCCAGGCGGACCTTGGCAATAAGGGAGTAGCCGCGCTTGGGAATAGTACGAATATAGCTGGGTTGGTGCGCATCATCCCCTAAGGCGCTGCGCAGTTCTGCGATCGCTTTGTGCACAGCATGATCGGATGGAAACGAGCCCTGCCAGAAATGCTTCAGCAGTTCGTCGTGACTGACCACTTGCCCTGCATTCTCTGCGAGGTAGTTGAGCACATCCATACTTCGTGGCGTAATTTTAACTTCATTATCGCCTTGGCTGAGAGTGCAAGTGGTCAGTGAAACGTCCCAATCGCCAATTTTTAATTTTTGTATTTTATCAGAGGTCACGGTTCAACCGGCAAAGGTAAGCGAATTGTCTCTAAGCAGAGGATGATTTTGCATAATTATAGTGCGAAGTAGAGCGCAGAAACGGGCTAAGGTCAAGATAAGCTATCGTCCGCAAGGCAAGACATTTAGGCGTCTGTCTGGTGTTTAGGAGGTTTTCAGAAGGATTTTAGGAGGACTTTCGCCCGTGGTATCGTAATAATCACCCTACCCTAAAAAGGCCGTGTCGATTTGCGTCATGTACACAAGAGAAGGCCCTGGATGAGTAAACAATTTCGCGGAAAAGATATAAGAGGATCAAGCAAGTGTCCAAGCCCGTAACTCGAAGAGAATTCCTGAATTTGATTGCCGCTACAAGCGGTACTGCTGCAGTACTCGGAATAACTAGTGCATTGGGCATGATCCCTAGTAGCACGCAAGCTTCAGTTCCTGATTTGCTTAAATTAAGTAATCAGAAACGTAAAGCTGTGATCTTGGGGGCGGGTATCTCCGGGTTAACCGTTGCCTATGAGCTTACTAAGGCGGGATACGATTGCACCGTACTGGAGGCATCGCATCGTGCTGGTGGTCGTGTCTTCACAGTCCGTGCAGGCACGCTAATTGATGAAATCGGCAACCCTCAGTATTGCGACTGGGATGATGAACCGCATCTTTATTTCAATGCCGGCGCCGCCCGTATTCCAAGTACGCACTCTAACGTTTTGCACTATTGCAAAGAGCTTGGCGTTGAGCTCGAGATGTTCATCAATGAAAACAAGGCTGCCTGGATTCAAGACGACAATATTATGGGTGGCAAACCCATTCGTAATCGCGAATTGTCGACCAATGTGCGTGGTTTCATGGCAGAACTAATGGCGAAAGCCATGCAAGACGGCGAGCTTGATGAGCCTTTTAGCGACGACGAAGCCGAAATCGTTATGAATATGATTCGCTCGTTTGGCGATCTTAATAGTGACTTTAAATACACCGGTAGCGACCGTGCAGGTTATGCATCAGGTGACTACGTCACGCACACGACGCAGCATGAAATGATCAAAATGCGTGACCTGCTTAAGGCTGCGGCTTTGCGCCAAGTTGTGAGTGATAACGAGGGCGAAACTGGCCCAATGCTCATGCAGGCTGTCGGTGGCAACGATCGTATTCCCTACGGTTTCGTCAATAAGATAGAAGATAAAATCAAGTTTCGCGCCATGGTGACCGCTATCAACCTTAAAGAGAAAGGTGTGACGGTACAGTATGACCATGACGGCGCGCGCCACACGATTGAGGCAGACTATTGCTTCAACAGCATCCCAACGCACTTCATGGCTGGCATAGAGCACAACCTGCCCGATGACTATGCTCAAGACATGAAATACATCCGTCGCGGTGTCGCAATGAAAGGCGCATTCCAGGCGAAAGAGCGTTTCTGGGAAAAAGAAGGCATTTATGGTGGTATCACGTGGACTAATCAGCCCATTCGTCAGATCTGGTATCCCGCACACGGCATCCATAAGCAAAAAGGCGTCATCTTAGCGGCTTATGATTATGGCAACGGCATGCCCTATACGCGTATGAAGCAAGAGGAGCGTATCGAGATGATGTTGGCCCAGGGCGAGAAGATCCATCCTGATTATCGTCAGCATTGCGAAAAGGGGATTACGATTGCATGGCACCGAATGAATCATATGTTGGGCTGCTCCGCGCGCTGGCGCGTCGTAACGCCTGAAGAAGAGCGTATCTTCAATAATCTACAATCCTCTGTGAATGGGGCTTATTGGTGTATTGGTGACCAAATTAGTCATCACACCGCATGGATGGAAAGTGCAATTCAATCTGCTCACTGGGCTTTGGCCGATATGGATAAACGCGTGCGTGCAGAAGAAGCTAACGCATGAGCTTGATTTGTTGGAAGGGCTCGCGCCCTTTCGACAAAACGTAGGTGGACCTCTACCTGCTTGTTAACTCTCCCAAGAGTTGTAGTGAAGTCTTTAAGGGAAGAATCTATTGGTTCTTCCCTTTTTTTTGTTCTGCGAAAGCCTAAGATATGTTCGCTTCGCGTTTCACGTATGGGGGGAATCGCGTAGAATGATTAAGGAGAAGTGTTTTCTGCGCTAGCATGGCTTGCGCGCTTATAGCATAGAAGGAAACGGGCTATCGCCACACTATGAAGACTCTGTATCTGCTAAGGCATGCAAAATCGAGTTGGGCTATTCCAGGACAAAAAGATTACGACAGACCCCTCAATGATCGAGGTCTGCACGATGCTCCCGAGATGGGGAGAAGAATGCACGCGCGGGCGGTGCCAATCGATACAGTAGTCAGTAGCCCTGCTAACCGTGCAATCAGCACCGCTGTTGCGATATGCCATGAGCTGGGTATCGATCCAGGGAGTATTCTGCAAGATAGGCAAATCTATTTGGCGGGCAGTCCTAAGTTACAGCAGATCGTGAGCTTTCTCGATGAAGGCTCGCAGTGTGCCATCATCGTGGCCCATAACCCCGCATTGACAGACCTCGCCAATGACCTTGCTCACGCAGGTATCGACAATATTCCTACTGCAGGGCTTGTAGGCATAGAATTGCCAGTGGAATTCTGGGCCGAAGTGGTGCCAGGGATAGGTAAAATGATCAGCTACGACTTCCCCAAAAACTCGGATTAAACCATGTCAAAGTCGGCCATTGTCGTAATCGTTAGTGCCTTTCTCGTAAGCTGCGGCAATATCCCAGCAGTGCCGTTGCCTGATTGGCAGGCTCCGCTGGGTCGCTCGCATCCGCTAGTGGGCAGTATTTGGGATGTTAATCAAGAACGGTATCTTAATCCGCAAGAGTTACTGCGAGTATTGTCGAGCGCGGACTATGTCTTGCTGGGGGAGAAGCATGACAACCCCGATCATCATCTTTTACAAGCATATGTTTTGCGGCAATTGCGCGAGAGTTCGGCGCTAGCCAGTGTCAGTTTTGAGATGCTCGACAGTTCTCAGGCGGACGCGCTCGCGACTATTGCGCCGGCTGTTCTGCAGACCAGTGATGCTCTAAAAGCCCATTTGCATTGGGATGAAGAGGGTTGGAGCTGGGATTTCTATGGGCCAATGCTCTATGAGCTTCTGCGCCATGAGGTGTTGGTGCAGACGGCCAATATTAGCAGCAGTGAGATGATGCTCATCTACGCCGGTAAAGACAGTGAAGCCATCCAAGGAGTGCTCAACCAGGAGCAATTGCAGCGGCTAGAGCGTGAGATCGACGAAAGTCACTGCGGCATGTTGCCAGCGAGTCAGTTTGCTTCGATGATGCGTGTGCAAAGGACGCGAGATGCGCAAATGGCAGAGAGTCTAGAAAGAGGGGCAAATGCCAAGCAAGGGGTTAATGTGCTGGTTGCTGGTAATTTTCATGCTAGGCGTGATCTGGGCGTAGCAAATTATCTTGCTGATACAAAAAACCTAATCAGCCTTTCTTTTATTGAGTTGCGGGATGAGGCTAGCGAACCTCGTGACTATGTTGAGGCATTGCAGCCAGGGTCACCTTACGATTATCTGTGGTTTACTCCCGCGGTTGCGTCACAAGACTATTGTGCAGGGCTTCGTGATAGCGCTGAATAGAAGGTGCTAGTGGGTTAAGGAGTAGATCAAGTAGTTAATGCCCAGTTGGTATGCAAGGTTGGCGTAACGAGTCGGGTAGCGAGGATCATAAGTATGCTCCCAGCCATCCCCCATATCTGAATTCCAATTGATCAACACCATCACCCTTCCGGCATCATCGAGAATTGCATGATTGCTGGCGCGATCAACATCTTGTTCAGGGTAATTATCTGGGTTGCCGATTACGGGGATCATCTGTGGTCCAGCGATATCATAGTAGCTTCTGAATATCTCATGGTCTGCCGGCAGTTCAATGATCTCTCGGTCTGGGAAAACCTCAGTGAAAGCGCGGTAAAAATTATCCCACTGTCTTGTTCCCCAAAAATCATCGATTAATAAGAAGCCACCTCGCAATAAATATTCACGCATGGTTGCCCTTTCTTTGGCGCTGAAATCAGGGCCGCCGCTGCGCCCCATTTCTAAAGCATACAGAAAGGGGTAGTCAAAGATGCGTTCATCATCAAAGCGCAGCACAATAGGGTCTTTCATTACTCGCACGTTGCTAAGGCGTGAAACGCCGCGTAAGAAATTGCTGTCGGCACTCGGGAAATCGGTGCGCCAGGTACCAAAACCGAACCCATCGTTGTAGTAGTTATCGTACTGAAGGCGTACGAAGGCAAACTCAGCCGCGACATCTTGTGTTGCCAGTATTTCTGGGGGCAATAAAGGCTGGGCAGTGCTTGGTAGCGAATAAACGAGGAACAAGCTGAGTAAAGCGGCAAGTGCGCGGGAGCGGATGCGAGGGCGAGAATTTGCTATTGTAGTGCGCATGGGGTAGATGGTATCAATTTATTGTTCGTTTTACTGGCGATTGTGGGCTTTAAACTACCTATGCTCCGGAGACTTTGCAAGAATTCCCCCAAAGGCGTAGGCCGGTAATTTTGGTGCTGGCTCGCTAGCTGGCGTGTGGCGCTGGGAGTGATTGACACTATATAGTGTAAATGACAACATGCTGCTCCATATCAAAGCGTCTGGTATAGGAACTCCCTATGGCACATTCTCCAAAGCGCAAACTTTTTCTCGATCTGGTTTTATCACTCTTTAGGTTAAACGGTTTATTGGTCGCTGAAGGCGACCAAATGGCTGAAGCCCTTGGATTGACGAGTGCGCGATGGAAAGTTATAGGCGTCGTGGCACTGGCAAGCTCGGGTGTGACAGTGCCTGGTATTGCGCGCGTTCTGGGCCAGTCGCGGCAGGCAGTTCAGCGTATTACTGATGTTATGGAAAGTGACGGTCTTTTGCGCTATCAGGACAATCCTGACCACAAGCGATCAGTTCTAGTGTGTTTGACCGATGAAGGGCAGGAGGTCTACACCGCTTTGCGTGCAGTTCAAGACCCTTGGGCAATAGAGAATACCGAAGACGTTCCAGTAGAAGAGCTTGAGATTGGCTTGCAGTTAGTAAGGCGTTTAATTCACAAATTTGATCGTTAATTTTCGAACTAACGATCAACTACTTCCAATAAATGGTGTAAAGGATGGCTGATTGAATAGATCTAATTCGAACATTCATTTGCCACGCAAGCTCTATACTGCCGAGCAGGTGCGGATGCTTGATCAGTTAATGATAGAGCATGTGCCTATCACAGCTCTTAAATTGATGCGTCGAGCGGCGCAAGTGGTTTTAAGTGTCGTGCTCCAGCGTTGGCCCCAACTGCGACGGGTCGTTGTTTTTGTCGGGACGGGCAATAATGGAGGCGATGGATATTACATTGCATTATTGGCGGCAGCCCAAGGTATCAAGGTGCAAGTGTTAGAGTGTGGAGACACTCAACGCCTACGTGGCGATGCGGCAAGTGCGCGAGATGAGGCGTTGGCCGCCGGCGTATCGTGCAAGCAATGCGACATTCTGTTGCACCTTGCCTCGGCAGATTTCCCACAAGAAACGGTTTTAATCGATGCCCTGCTGGGCACAGGCCATAAAGGTTTGTTTAGAGCTGGATATGAGCCGGTGATCGATTGGATGAACCGGTCACCATTGCCAGTGATTTCTGTTGACCTTCCCTCGGGGCTAAACTGTGATACCGGAGAGGTTCAAGAAAGTGCCGTGTGTGCCACAATGACTGTTTGCTTGGTTGGTCTAAAGCAAGGCTTGTTTACCGCGCAGGGTCCAGAGCATGCTGGGGAGATCGTTTTTCATGACTTGGGAATGCCCGAAGCGCTCAAAAAAGACGCGCTAGTGAGTCATCCGGCAAGCTCTCGCATTGATATCAATATTTTGGCAGAGCTGCTTAACCCTAGAACTTTGGGTGTGCACAAAGGCCAGTGTGGCAATGTGCTAGTCGTTGGCGGTGATATTGGTTTTGGTGGGGCTGCATTGCTTGCCGCTGAGGGCGCATTACGAATTGGGGCGGGCACGGTAAGCCTGGTGACTCGCACCGCCCATGTTGGTTCGGTATTGTCCCGTCGCCCGGAGATAATGGTGCGTGGGATTGACGAGACGAGTGGGCAGGGTTCGGAGCAATTATTAGAACTTTTGCAGCGCGCCTCCGTGGTTGTTATCGGCCCTGGGCTTGGTAATTCCAATTGGTCCCATAGCGTGTTGCGTCAGGTATTGAAGTTTGCGGACGGGCATTTGCCAGTGGTACTTGATGCAGATGCCTTGAATTTACTGGCCATGGATGCCTACCCAGACCCAGAGTCCGATGCGCCTACAAATTCCGCAGAGTTCACGGCATCCGCGCAATGGATCATGACCCCCCATCCTGGCGAGGCTGCTAGATTATTAGATAAATCCGTGGCAGAGATTCAAACAGACCGTTTCGCGGCCGTGACGCAGTTGCAGCGCCATTGGGGGGCAAGTGTCTTGCTAAAAGGGGTTGGTACACTTCTTTGCTATCCTAATGATTCGCTGTTGGCAAAGCCGGGAGATGTGCGCATCGATGTCTGCACCGAAGGCAACCCAGGCATGGCCAGTGGGGGCATGGGTGACATTCTAGGTGGCGTAATTGCGGGCTTGGTGGCGCAAGGCCTAGACAATGTCGACGCCTTGCGCTGTGGCGTTTGCGTGCATGGGGAGGCGGCTGATCTAGCGGCAGCGGCTGGAGGTGAGCGAGGTTTGCTTGCAAGCGATTTGCTGCCTTATATACGACGTTTAGCAAATGACCGGCGCACCCGGTCCGAGAAATAACTATTCAAGTGTTTGCATGCTAATGGCTGAGTTTAATTGTTTTCTCGCAGATGAGGCGGCTACTGTGCGCTTCGGCGCCTTACTTGCGCGATCCACTATGCGCGCGGAACATGGTGGCGATACTGAGCATGGGGCAAGTCTAGGTGGACGGCTCTTTCTGTCAGGCGACTTGGGAGCCGGCAAAACGACTCTGACGCGGGGTTTATTGCGTGCTTACGGTTTCAGCGGAGCGGTAAAAAGTCCTACCTATACACTCGTAGAGCCCTACGAGGAGCCTGGTTTTAATATCTATCATTTCGATTTGTATCGCCTCTCTGATCCGGAAGAGGTTGAATTTCTTGGGGTTTTCGACTATTTTGACGAGGAAAATCTGTGCCTGATCGAATGGGCGGAGAAAGGAAAAGGGTATTTACCCTGTCCAGACATGAAGCTAGACATGCTTGTTGAGGGACGCGCCCGCCGGGTCCGCTGGCAAGCCTATACTGAGCATGGTGAAAAGATCGCCACTCGCCTATGGCAGTTGACACAAACATCAACCACTGGAATCACGCAAGAATGAAGTTTTGGAGCGAACGCAAACAAGCGGGATTGAGTGCATGGAGCCCCCTAGTGGGCGGGCGCTGGCTCAGGCGTGCCCTTGTGTTGAGTTTGCTATCACTAGTGGCTGTCTCGCATGCCGCAGAAGTCGAAGATATTCGTCTTTGGCGAGCGCCTGATTATACGAGGGTTGTGTTTGATCTAGATGAACAAGCACAGTACAGCCTGTTTACACTAGAGAACCCTAGTCGCATCGTTATCGATATTAGCAACACAACGGTGAGTGCCAGCCTGACTGGTTTCGATTTCAAAGATAGCCCGGTAACGGGTATTCGCAGTGCCACGCGCAACGGCTCGGATGTCCGGGTGGTGATCGACTTAACTCGTCAGGTAAATCCTAGTAGTTTTAGTCTTGCAGCAAATGGCGAACAAAAAGACCGAGTTGTGGTCGACCTCTACGATATCGGTAGCGCCCCTGCTGTGGCTGAGACGGTCATCGCAACTCCTCATGTTGGGTCGCAGCGCGACATTATCGTGGCTATCGATGCGGGTCATGGTGGCGAGGATCCGGGGGCAATCGGCTACGATAGAAAGATTCGTGAAAAAGATGTAGCCCTCGCTATTTCGCGAGCGATTTATAACCGACTATTGTCAGCCCCTGGCTATAAACCGGTCATGGTGCGAGACGGTGACTATTCGGTGCAGCTGCAACGTCGGCCACAAATAGCTCGACAAAATCGTGCTGACATCTTCCTGTCGATACATGCAGACTCTTTCAGTTCGACGCGCGCAGAGGGCGTTACGGTTTACGCGCTTTCTGAGCGTATCGCAGAGGATGAGAATTCACGCCGTGTGGCTGAGAAAGAGAATAGCGCCGATTTGCTAGGCGGTGTCGCTGGCGATACAAGCTTGCGTAATATTGAGGATGATTTGGCGCGAACCTTATTAGATCTGTCCATGGCGTGGAGTATCGAACAAAGCACTGCCGCTGGCTCTTATATACTGAATTCTTTGCGCGGCGTTGCCACATTGCGGCGTGATAAAACTCAGCAAGGCAATCTCTGGGTTCTGCGCTCGCCAGACATCCCCTCAGTACTAATTGAAACTGGTTATTTGTCCAATCCCGCCGAGGCACGTCAGTTGAATACAGCTTCATACCAACGGCGTTTGGCCGACGGAATTGTGCAAGGGGTCATGGCTTATTTTTACGATAGGCCACCAGAAGATACGCTGATCTCATGGCAGAAAGAGAACAATATTAAGCCAGATGTTGGCACCTTGCTAAGTGGCAGCTACGTAGTACGGCGAGGAGATAATCTTTCTGAAATTGCGCAACGCTATGGTGTAAGCACTAGCCAATTGCGGGCAGAGAACTCTTTGAGGAGTGATGTTATTCGCATAGGGCAAGAATTGCAGATTCCAGGAATGATGAGTCCTGTTGCGGCGCAGCTGCCCAAAGAGCATAAAATTACCCGTGGTGAGACTCTCTCGGGTATCGCTGAACGTTATCGCGTCAGCCTCTCTAGTTTGCGAACCGCCAATAGTTTGCGCGGTGACGTCATCAAAGTCGGTCAGGTGTTAAAGATTCCTGCCCCCTAACACTCTATGCTCAGGCCTCGAGCCAACGGATTTCAATGACACGTATTGCATTACTAAGCCAACGCTTGGCTAATCAGATTGCCGCAGGAGAGGTGGTCGAACGGCCAGCCTCTGTGGTGAAAGAATTGCTGGAAAATTGCATCGATGCTGGTGCCAATAGAATTGATATCGATATTGAGCAAGGAGGTACTAAGCTCATTCGCATTCGTGATAATGGCTCTGGTATCGACAAAGAGGATCTAGGGCTCGCGCTTAGTCGGCATGCGACAAGTAAAATAGCGAATCTCGATGATTTAGAGAATATAGCCAGTTTAGGTTTTCGTGGCGAGGCATTGGCTAGTATCTGCTCGGTGTCTCGGCTGGAGTTGGTGTCGAACTCGAAAAACGACCCTGGCGAAAATGCATGGCGCGTTGAAGCTGAAGGGCAAGAAATGAATACGGCCTTGAGTCCAGCTTCGCACCCGCAAGGCACGACAGTGGAGGTGCGAGATCTCTTTTTCAATACTCCCGCTCGCAAAAAATTTCTACGCACCGAGAAAACCGAGTTCACGCGATTAGAGGAAGTTGTAAAACGCCTGGCGTTGAGTCGTTTTGATGTGGCCTTTAGTTTAAGGCACAACCAACGCAGTATTCACCATTTGCAAACGGCAGTGACGGAGCAGGAGCAGCAACGGCGCGTGGCTTTGGTTTGCGGGCCAGCTTTCATTGAAAATGCGATTCATATCGATATTGAAGCATCGGGTTTGCGTTTGTGGGGCTGGGTGAGTCTGCCGACTTTTTCGCGCAGCCAAGCAGATCTTCAGTATTTTTATGTCAATGGAAGAATTATTCGCGATAAGTTAGTGACTCACGCAGTGAAGCAAGCGTATCAAGATGTTTTGTTTCATGGCCGACATCCCGCCTTCGTTTTGTATCTAGAATTACAGCCAGCACTAGTTGATGTGAATGTGCACCCAACTAAACATGAGGTTCGCTTCCGCGATGGGCGGCTAGTGCATGACTTCTTGTTTCGAGCACTGCACAAAGCGTTGGCAGGTGTGCGCCCTGAAGACCGATTGGTGAGCCAACAAGACAGTGCTGGGAGTACTGTAGATAGAGATACTGGTGAGATGCTGGCGCCAGCAAGTGCGGCTAGCATGGGTGAGTTCTCCGGCCAAGGACGCATGAGCCTGAGCTCTGCTCCGTATGGTGCCAATTCTCCCTCAAATTCCTATGGGGCGTTCTCCAGTGCGAATAATGCGAGTGCGCAAATAGCTGAGCAATTGCAAACTTATAAAGAGCTGGCGGAGGATGAGGAAGTCCCTCCGCTTGGTTTCGCTATAGCGCAGCTTCATGGTATTTACATACTTGCGCAAAATAAACAGGGCTTAGTGGTTGTTGATATGCACGCGGCTCATGAGCGAATCACCTATGAGCATATGAAGCAGGCTGTGGCGAATGAGGGGATCAGGGCGCAGCCTTTGTTGGTCCCAGTATCAATTGCTGTGAGCCAGGCTGAGGCCGATTGCGCCGAGCAAGAAGCCCAAGCGTTACTAGATTTGGGATTGGCGGTAGAGCGCGTGGCGAGTGAATCAATTTTAGTGCGGCAGGTCCCCGTGATCTTGAGCTCTGCCAATATCGAACAGCTCGTTCGCGATGTCTTAGCGGATGTGCGTGAGCACGGCTCCAGTGAACGAGTAAGCAATTACCAAGACGAGCTGTTATCGACGATGGCCTGTCATGGTTCGGTGCGAGCCAATCGGCAATTAACAATTCCCGAGATGAATGCCTTGCTTCGCGACATGGAACGAACCGAGCGTAGCGGTCAGTGCAACCATGGGCGGCCAACATGGGTGCTACAAAGCATTGATCAACTCGACAAATTGTTCTTGCGTGGGCAGTAAGCTCTCGCATTTCGGCCAATGAATTATGAAGGTTAGGCACCATGGTGTTAGTAAAACCGCCCGCGATCTGTCTGCTAGGCCCAACGGCCGTCGGTAAAACAGATTTTGCGATAGACATTGTCAAGCGTCTGCCGTGCGAAATTATCAGCGTGGATTCGGCGCAAATATACCGCTATATGAATATCGGGACGGGCAAGCCCGACGCGGAAACCTTGTTGCGTGCGCCGCACCGCTTGATTGATTTTCTCGATCCTGCAGAGGCATATTCGGCGTCGACGTTTCGAAGCGACGCTTTGCGGGAGATGCAGTCCATAAGTGAAGCGGGGAAAGTTCCGCTGCTCGTGGGAGGCACAATGCTTTACTTTAAAGCCTTGCGAGATGGTTTGGCGAAGATGCCAGCTTCGAACGAAAAGGTAAGACAGGAGATCCTAGCCTTGGCACAACGCGAGGGTTGGGGGGCTGTGCATGAGGCTTTGCAGGCTGTGGATCCAAGTTCTGCTGCGCGTATCCATCCCAATGATCCGCAGCGTTTGCAAAGAGCCTTGGAGGTATATCGCGTCTCCGGTGTGACGATGACAGAGCATCATCTGCGTGAAGCGCAGCAAGGCGGGCAACAGGCCCTGCCCTTTGATTTGCACTTTTTTGCGATCCAAGCGGCCGATCGCGCCGTATTACATGAAAAGATCGCCCGTCGTTTTCAGGGCATGATTGATGCAGGCCTAGTAGCCGAAGTCGAAGGTCTTTATGGGCGTGGGGATCTCGATTTAGGGATGCCTTCCATGCGCGCAGTTGGGTATCGGCAGGTATGGCAACACATTGCTGGTGAAATCAGCTTTGATGCAATGGTGGAACAGGGTATTATTGCCACGCGACAACTCGCTAAGCGACAGATCACTTGGATGCGTAGTTGGGATAATCTGCACAAATTTGACAGCGAAGCCCCAGAAACTCTGGATCTGCTATTGAATTCAATCAGTAAGATCGCAATATAGAGAATTCTTAGGAATTATACCGCTGGAAAATCCAGCTTACATTAACGGTTAAGGAGAAAGTCAATGTCAAAAGGGCATTCCTTACAAGACCCTTTCTTAAATGTGCTTCGCAAGGAGCGTATCCCGGTATCCATTTATTTGGTGAGTGGCATTAAGCTACAAGGGCAGATTGAGTCGTTCGATCAATTCGTCATTTTGCTTAAAAATGCTGTCAATCAGATGGTATACAAGCATGCAATTTCCACTGTCGTGCCTGCACGCTCAGTCAAGATCCCTACCCAGGGTTCTGGCGACGCAGCAGCGGACGAAGAGGAAGAAGCGCCAGGCAATGTTGCCTGACTTGAGGTTAATTTTTGTTCTTTGATAGACCCGATCGCGGTGAAACCGCAGTCCTTGTGCATATTGATCTGGAAGCAGAGCGTGAGCAGGAGGACCCTCTTGAGTTTGAAGAACTTGTGCTCTCCGCTGGAGCAATTCCGGCCATCTATATAAAAGGCAGTCGCAAGAGTCCAGACGCAGGCCATTTTGTGGGTTCTGGAAAGCTGGATGAAATTGCGGCTGCGGTGCAGGCACATGAGGCTGAGGTTGTACTCTTTAACCATGCCTTGAGCCCTAGCCAAGAGCGAAATCTAGAAAAGCGTTTGTCCTGCCGCGTGCTCGACCGTACCGGATTGATTCTCGATATATTCGCTCAGCGTGCTCGTAGCTACGAAGGTAAGCTGCAGGTAGAGCTGGCGCAATTAGAGCACACGATCACTCGTTTGAAGCGGGGCTGGACCCACCTTGATAGGCAAAAAGGCGGGATCGGCTTGCGCGGTGCAGGTGAGACGCAGCTTGAGCTCGACCAGCGCATGATAAGGCAGCGGATCAAGAGTATTAATGCTAGTCTCGTGAAAGTGCGCAGCCAGCGAGATCAAGGCCGGCGTTCACGCAAGCGTGCAGATATCCCGACCGTGTCATTGGTGGGTTACACTAATGCTGGTAAGTCCTCTTTATTTAATGCGCTTGCAGGCGCACACACCTATGCGGCTGACCAGCTATTTGCCACCTTGGATTCTACTCTGCGTCGTGTGCCTGTTCCCAATTTTGGTAACGCTATTTTCGCAGATACAGTCGGTTTTATTAGTCATCTACCGCACAAGCTAGTAGCAGCCTTCAGGGCAACGCTTGAAGAGACTGTGCAAGCGAATCTATTGCTGCATGTGATAGACGTTGCCAATGATCAGCACGAATTCTTTACTGAGCAGGTTGAAGAGGTGTTGGCTGAAATTGGCGCCGATGATGTGCCATGCTTGCGGGTCTGCAATAAGATCGACCTATTAGATCAGCGAGAGCCCTTTATTGAGCGAAATCAAGATGGAAAGCCCGTGCGTGTGTGGGTTTCGGCCAAGACAGGCCAAGGTTTAGAGCTGCTGCTGAGTGCAATTAGCGAGTTGCTCGGTCATGATGTGGTGGAGCGAGATCTCACGATAGGCCCGGAACACGGGCGTCTGCGCGCTAAACTCTACGAAAAAGGGGCTGTGCAACAAGAGAATATCGATTCAGAGGGGGTTGTGAAATTAGCAATCCGCTTACCAAGGCAAGACTTAGACCGTATATTGTTCGATGAAGGAATAGCACCCAATAGCCCACAAGCAGGTGTTTATGCTAACGCTCTGTTCTAAATCGATCCA
>CAMYOK010000003.1 GCA_947259995.1 uncultured Pseudomonadales bacterium
ACCCGCTTGCGCTGGTGGGGCTTTTTTATTGAGTGGTGGAGGCGGGGGGATTAGTACCCAGCCCTCGGCAGAGCCGAGGCCGTTCGCGCGGCGCAAGCCAAATTGTTGGCTTGCTATCTATCCGCGCTCACCCCCCGTCCCGTTGGCACAATTCCCCACTTTGCCAAATCCAAAAAAAAGCCCCATCAACTGTCGTCGATAGGGCCTTTTTTTGGATTTGGTGGAGGCGGGGGGATTTGAACCCCCGTCCGCCAGTCCGCTGCCTTTGGATCTACATGCTTAGCGTCGTCTACTAAGTTAACCCTTACCGGCCCGACGGGCAGGGTGGTTCAGGCGAGCCCAGTACTTTTAGCTGCTTCGCGCTGGGCGCGCTAGGCTGGCGATCCTGTTCTATATGACAGTCACAAAAACACCGGTTTACAGGCATCCCGGGGTGACCGCTAGCAGCACTAAGCTGCTAGAGCGTAGCTATCGTCGTTGGCAACTATAAAGTTGCATAGATTGATTTACGAGAGTCTATACCCTCTCGACATGCACCTTAGGGTTTGATACCGGCGTCGAATCCAAAGCGCCCCCTCAAGTGTGTGCATTCTAGCACACTAATAAATATGGGGCCGACAATAGTATCTTCAAGGCCGATAATAAAAAGTGCTGTGCTAGAATACGCGGCCTTTCTCAACGCACGCAGGCGTGCTTCGTTTGCGGTGGAAGCTTCTTCAT
The DNA here is from genome assembly GCA_947259995.1 of uncultured Pseudomonadales bacterium. Lineage (GTDB taxonomy): Bacteria > Pseudomonadota > Gammaproteobacteria > Pseudomonadales > Pseudohongiellaceae > UBA5078. The sequence continues at coordinate 721 of CAMYOK010000003.1, forward strand.
GACCAGTGCTAAACCCTCAAATCAGCCCCCATCAACTCGCCTTGGCATCGGCGTGGATTTCGGCACCAGCAATAGTGCGGTGGCGCTATACGATGGTGAGCGCATCCATCTTGTGTCCTTGGAGTCCAATAACGTCACCATGCCGTCGGCATCCTATATCGACAGGCAGTTTCAGGTATGTACGGGGCAGGCGGCCATTGATACTTATATCCGCAACAATATGGGCCGCAAGGTGGAGTTGGGGGTAGAGGTCTTGGGCGAGGGGCGCACCACGACGGGGCAGATTGGAGAGGAGGGGTTGCCAGAGACAGGCTCGACGAATTTGATCTATGGCCAGGCCTTTGTGGACTCGGGTGAAAAGGGGCGCTTGTTTCGTGGGGTTAAGCGGATGCTTGGCCGCGCAGATGTGCCGCGCTTGATGGTGTTTGAAAAGGCGTTTCGTTTGGTGGCGTTGATCGCACCGATTTTGTTGCGCATGCGTGAGGCGGTGCAGAAGGCGTTGTCGGAAACCTCGCCTGGGGCATTGGCGGACCATGCGTGTATCGGACACCCGGTGAATTTCGAAGGGCGTGACGAGAAGCATAATGAGGTGGCGTTAGAGCGGCTTTCTGAGGCCAGCCGCTATGCGGGTTTTGTCGATCAACAGTTCTACCCAGAGCCTTTGGCGGCCGCCTTGAGTTATATGCAGGTGAACCCTCACTCACGGGCGAAGACCTTATTAGCCGTGGACTTCGGTGGCGGGACCTTGGATCTGTGTATCTTGCAGCGCAGCGGGTCTAGCTTTGCCGTGAGTGCGATTCACGGGGTGGGACTTGGCGGTGATCACATCGATCAGGCAGTCTTCAAAGCCTTGTTGTTCCCCTTGCTAGGTAAGGGAGAGATATGGCGCCGTAAGGGTGTAGACCGGCAGATCGAGACGCCGTTTCCCTTCGATGATTACGAAGATTTAATCTTGAATTGGGCGATTAGTTATATGCTCAATCAGAACCAATACACGACGCCGGTGCTACAAGCGATCGAGCAAGGCGGTGAGTCGGCGCATAAATTTAAACGGCTGTATGAGCTGATCAAACAGAACTACAGTTATTTAGTGTTTCAGGCGCTCAAAGACATGAAGGCCAAGCTTTCAGAGAGCGAGTCGGCAGAGCTGGATATTCCCGAGATCGACGTGACCCTGACTTTAACGCGGGCAGAGTTCGAACAGATGATCGCGGCGCAGTTACAGCAGTTTGAGGCAGCGGTGCAGGACACCTTGGCGCGGGCGGCTATCGATGCGAGTGTGATCGATGTGGTGGTGAGCACAGGCGGGTCGTCATTGATCCCAGCGGTGCGGAGCAGTTTGGAGGCACATTTCCCGGGCAAGGTGGTGGAGCATGACCCGTTCACCAGTGTGGCGGCGGGCCTTGCGATTGCGGAATATGAGAATAAAGGACTTAGCGGTTTGAGTGTCTAACGACGCGCTGCTTCTCGATGGCCCATTCGCGGTCTTTGACCACATCTCGCTTGTCGTGCTCTTGCTTACCCTTGGCGAGCGAGACTTGGCATTTGATGGTGTGCCCCTTCCAGTAGAGTTTGGTGGCAACACAGGTGTGGCCTTTCTGTTGGGTGCTGGAGAATAGCCGCGCCAACTCCTTCTTGTGCAGTAGAAGTTTCTTGGTACGGTCGGGTTCACACACCACGTGAGTGCTAGCCGTGTTCAGAGGCACAACATTGCAGCCCAATAGAAAGGCTTCGCCGTTCTTGATGATGACGTAGCTGTCGGTGAGCTGCACCTTCTTTTGGCGCATGCTTTTGACTTCCCAGCCCAATAGGACCATGCCCGCCTCGAAGTTTTCTTCCATGAAATAATCGTGGATAGCCTTCTTGTTACGGGCGATAGTGGTGTCTGGTGCTTTTGCTTTCTTAGATTTAGCCATAGCGCGGCATTATAACCGCAATCGGGGTTCTGCATAGGGTGCAAAGTTCTGGCGAGGGCCGGCAGGCGCTGTTAGAATCGACGAATTGTTTGCACATAACAAATCTAAGCAATTGACATAAAAGGGTTTTCCATGACGATTGAGCGTGGTCATTTTAGCTCCAAACTCGGTTTTATATTAGCGGCTGCAGGGTCTGCTGTTGGCTTAGGCAATCTGGTAGCGTTTCCCGTCATGGCATCGAAAAATGGTGGGGCGGTGTTCTTGCTGGCCTACATACTATTTGTCGCCTTGATCTGCCTGCCAGTGATGATGGGTGAGATCGCCATGGGGCGCAGCTCGCAGCGCAATCCGGTGGGGGCATTTAGCCTTTTATCGGGGGGCAGCACGCTGTGGCGCTATGCGGGCAAACTCGCGATACTAACGCCATTTATGATCGCGGTGTTCTACACGGTAGTCACAGTGTGGATCATCATCTATCTGCTAAGGGCTGTTACCGGCGACCTTGAGGTGCTCGCGCAACCCAATACTTTTGGCGAGGTCATCGGCTCGCCCTCTATCTACATCTACTTTATTGCTTTGCAGATCATCGTGTTCTCGGTGCTGTTAAGTGGAGTGAAGAAAGGGATTGAGCGGCAGGCAAAAATCCTGATGCCAACCTTGGCGGTGATGTTGTTGGGCCTCATAGTCTTTGTGATGACCTTGGACGGTGCCAGTGCCGGGGTGCGTTATTACTTGGTGCCGGACTTCAGTCAGTTCGATAGCACGGTTGTGAATGCGGCTTTGAATCAGGCCTTCTTCTCGTTATCGCTGGGTATGGGCATCATGATCACCTACGGCTCCTATTTTAGTGAGACCGACAGCATTCCTGGCTCGACGCGTTTGGTCGCCATTGCCGATACCTCAGTGGCCTTCTTCGCGGGTTTGTTGATTCTGCCGGCGATCTTCGCCTTCAACCCTTCGACGAATCCAGACGATCTTTCTAGCAGCAGCGTTGGTTTGATCTTTACTTACTTGCCGCAGATATTCCTCTCTATGCAGGGCGCGGTGGGTTATGTGGGCGCGAGCATCGTGGCAAGTGTGTTCTTTGCGCTGGTGTTCTTTGCAGCGGTCACCTCATTGGTGTCGATCCTCGAAATACCGATCTCCTATATGATCGATGAGTGGTGCTTCACTCGCAAGAAGGCGGTGTTGATTCAGGCGGCGATGGTGAGCTTCTTTGCCTTGTTCGCGTCGATGTCATTTGGGATGTCGGACTTCTTAACAGACTTTATCCCCTATGGCGGCGGGTCAAAATCCTTCTTCGATTTGATCGCCGATACGTTTAGTGAAGTGATTCTGCCTTTTGTGGGGCTCTTGGCGTGTCTATTGTGTGCTTATCGTTGGCGCATTGGGGGTGGGCTCTCGGCAGAGCTTAGCCGTGGCGATGCAGAGTACGCCGGCAGCTTTGTCGAAAAATACGTAAACTTCTCTTTGCGTACCTTCGTGCCCGTCGTGTTGCTGTTCGTGTTTCTGAACTCGATCTCACAGAAATACTTCGCGTTCGACCTACTGAGCTTGTTATGACCCGGATAGACCGAAGCGCCTTGGTGATGCATAGCGCGCAGCAAATGTATGACCTGATCAACGATATCGAGAGCTATCCGCAGTTTATGCACGGTTGCCAGAAGGCCACGGTAATCAGCCGCACAGAGGACGAAGTAGTGGGAGAGTTGAGCCTTGGTGTGGCAGGTTTGAACCACTCCTTCACTACTCGCAATGTGTTAGTGCCAGGCGAAGAGATGCAAATGAACCTTGTTGAGGGGCCGTTTAAGAGTTTTGGGGCGTCTTGGCACTTCAAGGCCTTGAGCGATGAGGCCTGCAAAGTCACCTTGAAGATGGAGTTCGATTTTTCTGGCGGCATCATGGGCTTTGCATTGGAAAAACTCTTTAACCATTCTGCAACTACCTTGGTGGATGCCTTGGTGAACCGCGCCAACGAAGTGTATGGTGCGCAGGGTGACTGAAAGACAAATAGAAGGCATGAACGAGATGATCGAAGTTGAAGTAGTCTACGCCGAACCAGCAGGCCAAAAGCTGATTGCTTTGCAGGTGCCGGTCGGCACTACCGCTTTGGAGGCGATAAAGCAGTCGGGCATTTTGCAGGACTTTCCCAGTATTGATTTAGACACTGTAACTTTTGGCATTTTCTCGCGTCCTCTTGATGGGCGTTCAACCCCCACCGCCGATGAATACATTATGCAAGAGCACGACCGCGTGGAGATCTATCGACCATTGTTGATCGACCCCAAGCAGGCGCGACTGCGTCGTGCCGCACGGGCGAAAAGTTAGAAGGAGAACACTATGGAAGACAAAGACATCCCCGGTAGTGATAAGAGCAAGAGCTGGTATAAGCGCTTAGAAGACGGTTTGCGTGAATATTATATCGCCCCTTATCGCCGTGAATTTGCCCGCGCTCAGCGCGATGAAGACGATTTGTTTATGATGCTCGTTTTCTCTGAAAGCCTCGGCATTCCTAACCCTGCTACTTATTACACGATGGAGCTATTGCCCGTTGTGTACGACCGTTTCCATGACTGGCATCGCCGTATGGGAATGGAGCGCTCACCTTTGGATCACGTCTCATGTTGTTAGAACTTGCACGCACAAAAAGCATACTTTTCTTTGGTGGCAAAGGCGGGGTGGGCAAAACCACTGTGTCGGCGGCGACTGCCTTGGCGATGGCGAAAGAGGGACGACGCGTCCTGTTGGTATCGACTGACCCGGCCCACAACCTTGGGCATCTGTTTGACCGTGAGATAGGGCCGAAGCCAGTGCGTTTGGCAGTCAATCTCGATGGCATGGAGATGGACCCGGAGCAAACGGTGAACGAGCATCTAGAAGAGGTGGCCGGTTCTTTGCGCAAGCTAATGGCTCCTCACCTAGCCAAAGAGGTCGACAAGCACATCGAGTTGTCCCGTGATGCCCCCGGTATGCAAGAGGCGGCCATCATGGAACGCATTGCCGAGGTGGTGGAGCATGCGGCCGAAGAATATGATCTTTTAGTGTTTGATACGGCACCTTCTGGGCATACCGCGCGCTTGATTGCGCTGCCCGAGATGATGTCGGCCTGGACAGACGGCCTAATCGAGCGCCGCGACAAAGCCGAACGCTTCAGTTCGGTGTTGAAGAACTTAGGCAATGATAAGTCGGTGGGCAATACCATCTTTGGTGGCGCCGAAGGCGATAATCCGATGGATAGCCGCGAAAACCAGATCCGTATTCTGCTCAATCGTCGTCGACGCCGCTTCTCGGATTTACGTAAAGCTTTGAATGACCCAGTGCGCACCTCGTTCATCATCGTGTTAGCCGCTGAGCGTTTGCCGGTGTTGGAGACGATTGAGCTCAATGCGCAGCTAGAGCGCAGCGGTGTGCGTGTGGGAGGCCTGATTGTGAACAAGCGCATACCCGATGGCTTGGGGGATTTCTTGACGGAACGGCGCACGCAGGAAGAAGTGCATCTGGCGACTTTGCAAGAAGCCCTGCCACATTTGCCGCGACAGGATCTGACCTTGGTGGCTCACGATGTTGTCGGCTTAGAGGCTTTAGAGCGCTTTGTATTGGCTCTTAAGGCGAGTGAATGAGTGCTGAGCATTGCCTTTGGCAAAATAATATTTAAGAATGCAGGAAACTTTTGGGAACTAATACGGTCAATCTAATGTACCCGTTAGTCCCCTCTGCAGTATTTCCCTATGTGCTAGGCATTGCGAAATATTGCAGAGGACCTTGGTTTTTAACTAAGACTCAACACAGCGCGAGTAGATGAACCTACAATTCGGTCAAGCTAAACGAATCCAACGAGGCGCTGCCAAGCACCTTGTGCTGCTCTTCGCTCTGCTTTTCTTGGTCCTGCAAACTAGCACCTTAGTCCACTCCCATAATGGTGACTTACACCATCATATCGACTGTACTCTGTGTCTTAAAGTTGGGGCGGGCGATAGTCCGCTGCCTGCAGCGGCTCCAAGTCTCGGTTTTTATAAAACTCAACACCGCTTCGAACCACTTATTGAACCATTGGTATTCGTTGCTCACATCCCAGCGAGTTCTCGCGGCCCCCCTCTGACAGCCTGATAGATAACACCCATTGTTGCCGCTGCGTGCGGCTAAGCGTGTCCTCCACTAACGGGGGATAGGCTGTGTTCATATAGATCAAGAATCTTTGTCAGAGGTTGAAATGCGTCATTCTATTTATCGTGCCAAAGCACGAGTCTTAAGCGTCGCCGTGGCGGCAATTTGTGCTCAACAAGCGAGCGCTCAAGAAGCTCATAGCCCAGAGTTGATCGACGAGGTCATCGTCACGTCTAGTTTGCAACAAACCCGTGCCGAAACGGCTTTGCCCGTCAATGTCTTGGCCGGGGAAGAGCTGCGCGAGAAAGTAGCCAGCACTTTAGGGGAAACCCTGAAAGAGTTGGTAGGGGTCAATAGCGCCTCCTTCGGTACTGGGGTTGGGCTACCGATCATCCGTGGGCAAAGCGGTAATCGTGTGCAGGTCTTACAAGGCGGTGTGAGCAATATGGATGCCTCGGCCATCAGCCCTGATCACGCCAATAGTATCGAGGCTGCCCTGGCCGAACGCATCGAAGTGGTGCGGGGGCCAGCGACCTTGCTCTACGGCAATGGTGCAATCGGTGGTGTGGTAAACGTCATCGATAATCATATTCCTAGCCGTGTGCCCGAAGCGGTGACCGGACTAGTGGAGACTCGCCACGCGAGTGTGTCTGACCAGCAAACCAGTGTTTTTAAGTTCGATGCTGGAGCAGGCCAATTTGCATTTCATCTAGATGGCACCTATCGCGAGAGCAATGACACCGAAATCAATGGTTTTGCCATCAATCCTTATACTGTGGATCTTGGTGATGAAGAGGCATTTGAGGAGTTTCTAGAAAGCAAAGGAAGCATCGATAATTCCAGCACGCGAGCGAGTGCAATAACGGGTGGATTCTCGTGGGTGACGGACTCTGGTTACTTCGGTATGTCAGTAAGCCAGTCTGAGAGCAACTATGGTTTGCCAGCCGCCGCGCATGCCCATCACGACCACGACGAAGATGAAGATCATGACGAGGATCATGATGAAGATCATGATGAAGATCACGACGAGCATGACCATGAGCATGAAGATGAGGATGAGCATGAAGACGAAGGTGACCACGATCATGACGAGGAACATGGTGAGGGTGGAATTCGCATCAAAATGAAGCAAGACCGCTATGATTTTGAAGGGCAATACCAGCTCGATGGCTTTTTCACGCAAGTGGATGGCAAGGTCAGTGTTGTGGACTATCAGCATGCCGAGATCGAGAGCAATGGTGAGGTGGGTACTGTCTATTCGAACGAAGGCAGCGAAGGACGCTTTACTCTCCGACACCGCCCGATTGGCGCCATGGAAGGAGTGACGGGCATTCAGATTGGCAATAAAACCTTCAGCGCTATTGGCGAAGAGGCATATATCCCTGAGACGGATACGCGTACGGTTGGCATTTTCTCTGTGCACAGCATCGACATGGGCGATGTGACTTATGAGCTGGGTGCCCGCGCAGAGCATCAGCGCTTAGATCAAGCAGGTAGTGCCTGTGATGACAGTAGCAATAGTTATAGCGGTAGTGCTTCGGCCCTTTGGCGTATGAGTGAAGACACTAATTTTATGATGGCATTCGCTCATTCACAGCGTGCGGCTAGCGTGGAAGAGAAGTATTCCAACATCAGCAACGGCACGTGCTTGGAGTCGAGCGACCCGGAAGATTTCATCGCCCACGCAGCGACACAGCGCTTTGAGATTGGCAATCCGAATGCGGATAAAGAGCAGTCAAGTAACATCGAGATTGGGCTGCGTCGCCATATGGGAAATGTTACGGGAGATATCAATTTCTTCTATAACGATATCAAAGACTATCTCTATATGCGTGACACGGGTGTTTATGTCGATGACGTGCAGATCGCGCGAATGACTCAGGACGACGCTGTGTTTAAAGGCGTCGAAGCGGAGTTCTCAATGCCTATTAGTCAGAGTGATCACCATTTCACTGAGCTTTCTGTATTTGGCGATTATGTGCGCGCGAGTTTGGATGATGCCGGCAATGTGCCGCGTATTCCGCCGCTGCGCTATGGCGCGCAGATTTCCCACTCTCACTCCAACTGGCTGTACAAGTTGCGCGTGACACAGGTTGATGAGCAATCGAAAGTGGCGGCAAATGAGTTGGCAAGTGATGCCTATACTCAGGTCAATGCATCAGTGGATTATCATGCGGATTGGCAAGGTGGGGAATTCACCTTGTTTGCGAAGGCGAATAATTTACTAGACGAATCGATTCGTAATCATGCTTCAGTGCTAAAGGATGTCGCACCAGAGGCAGGGCGCAGCCTGTTAATTGGGCTGCGTTTTGAGTTCTAAGAAGGCTTAGGAATTAGAGGCTGCTGAGCCATTAGTTGTGGTCTCAGCAGTGCTTTCTTCGGTCGGTTTGAAATCACCGGTGAAGTGGGTGAGTAGGTCGTTTTCGAAATACATCGTGACGCCTTCTTGCCCACGAATCCCACCGCCGGGCTGATAGCTATAGATGTAATCCCAGCGATCCTGATCGAACGGGTCGCGCACCAATGGTGTGCCCATCACGAAGATTACCTGCCGCTTGGTCATGCCTGGGCGCAGTTGATCGATCATCTCTTGTGTAATGATATTGCCTTGCTGGATATCAATCTTGTACACCCCAGGGAACTGGAGGCGCGGAATCGAGCAAGCGCTTACTATGCCTGCAAGCCCCAGTACTAGGGCTAGTCGAATGCTTTTGTTGAATGCTGTGGTCTTTCTCATTACGGTTATTTGCTGCGAAAACATGGAAGGTCTCTGTTTAATCACGCGGGTAATGCGGCAATTGGGGCTAACTTTCATCTACATCAGTTACGAGGCATAATACCTGACCTGCTACGAGGGTCAACGTGCAAGCCAAACAAAGAGAGAAACATGTCTTCAGAAAACAATGAACTACGCAAAGCCGGCCTCAAAGTCACTCTGCCTCGGGTTAAGATTCTACAATTGCTAGAAAGTTCCGAGACCCGCCATTTAAGCGCAGAAGATGTCTACAAAGCCTTGATAGAAGCCGATGAAGATGTAGGGCTTGCCACCGTCTACCGTGTGTTGACTCAATTTGAGACAGCAGGCTTGGTAGAGCGCCATCACTTTGAGGGCGGGCACTCGGTGTTCGAGCTCAGCACGATGGAGCATCACGATCACTTGGTGTGCAGTAAATGCGGCCTAGTCGAAGAGTTCTATGACGAAGTCATCGAGACTCAACAAGAGAAGATTGCCAAGAAATTTGGCTTCGAGATTACCGACCACAGCCTCTATCTGTATGGGATCTGCTCAGGCTGCCAAAAAGCCTAATTAGGCATTCAACATTTCTTGCGCGTGGGCGAGAGACTCTGGGGTGAACTCATCATTGCCGGACTCGCCCCCTAGCATGCGCGCAATCTCATGCACTTTGTCATTGCCCTCTAACAGGCGAATGCGCGTGCCCGTTTGCACCTCTCCCTGCATCTGTTTGCTGACGAAAAGATGGTTGTGCCCCTGGCTTGCCACTTGCGCTTGGTGAGTGACACACAGTACTTGTCCTCTAGCGCCTAGCTGTTTCAACAAGACTCCGACGGCGCGAGCCACGCCACCGCCTATGCCAACATCGACTTCATCGAACACGAGTGTAGGGGTGCTGGAGGTCTGTGCCGTAATCACCTGAATGGCGAGGCTGATGCGAGAAAGTTCGCCACCTGAGGCGATCTTGATCAAGGGGCGTGGAGGTTGGCCGGGGTTGGTGCTGACTAAAAACTCCACACTTTCCTGGCCTGTTGGCGTAGGTAAGCCCTTACTCAAAGGCGTGAGTTCGACTGTCAGCGACGCCTGACTCATGCCCAGCTCGGCAATTTGCAGATTGATCTGTTCGGCGAGTTTCTTAGCACCTTTGCTGCGACACTTACTAAGCTTGTCAGCGAGCACTTGGTACTGCTCTTGAAGGGCGACGTCGTTCTGTTTGCGACTGACGAGTTCTTCGCTGCTGTGTTCCATCGTCTGTATTTCTTCTTGCAGACGCTGTTGCAGGGCGAGTAGCTCCTCTGGGCGAACCTTGTGCTTACGTGCGAGTTGCTGCACTTCGGCAAGCCGTTGATTGATCTCTTCAAGGCGTTGAGGGTTGGCATCAAAGCCATCGATGGTGCGGCGCAATTCGCGCACGGCCTCTTCTACTTGAATGGCGGCGTTATTGAGCAGTTCCCCGACACTGTCCAGTGTGGAGGTTTTTGCACCTAGCTCATGTATCAGAGCGAGTGCTTGATTCAAGCCGCCTTGCAGGGTCTGTTCATCGCTTTCGCTGCACAGCTCCATGAGCTGTTGTGCGGTAGCAAGGGCGGTGTCGGCACTATTGAGTTGGCGGTATTCGACGTCTAGCGCTTCTAGCTCGCCCTCTTGTAGGTCGACTTCTTGCAATTCATTGAGCTGATAACTGATAAGTTCTAACTGTGCCGAGAAGGCTTCGGCTTGGGCCTGCAAAGCCTCCAGGGCGTCGCGGTTCTTGCGCCAATCGCGATTGACGTGGCGAATTTGCTCTAGCAGCGTGTGCTCGCCGATATAGGCATCGAGTAGGCGTTGATGCGTGCTGCGATTCAATAGCGACTGGTGTTCATGCTGGCTGTGGATATCGATCAGCATCTCGCCGATGGTCTTTAGCACCTGCAAGGTGACTGGGAAGCCATTGACCCACGCTTTCGAGCGGCCATCGTCAGAGACGACTCGGCGTAGCAGGCAGAGATCGGGTTCGTCTTCGCTCAGCAGTTCGTTCTCAATCAGCCAGGCTTTCGCTAGTGGTTGGTCCTGGGTGTCGAAATAAGCACTGATGTCGGTGCGTTTGGCGTTATTGCTAATGACCCCTTTGTCTGCTCGATCGCCAAGAGTGAGGCCCAGTGCGCCTAGCATGATGGATTTGCCCGCACCGGTCTCGCCTGTAATGACGGTCATGCCGGGGGCAAATTCGATCTCAAGAGAGTCAACGATGGCGTAATGGCGGATAGAGAGCTGAATCAGCATGGTGGGGCTGGGGTATCCATAAAAGTCGCGATGAGCCTAAGCTAGGAATTATTATCTTTGCGCTGCTCAATATAGCGCATCCCTGCGCCTTTTGTCAGTGTCCTAGCGGCACGAAATCGCATTGTATTGCTGAAAATAATTTCAGGAAATATTCGCTATCGGCTTGAACTGCCGTGCTTTGCCCCCATATCGCCCTGCAGACAGGATTGTGAAGATCCCTTAGTAAATCGAGCAAGCGGCAGAAGCCGCAGCCCTTTGTAGAACAGGTGCACAGATGAGCGAAAACGACGAGAAGAACATTGATACGCAAGGAGAGCCAGGCGTGGATGAAAGCAACGAAGTGGAAAGCAATGAAGCCGAGCAAGCCGAAGCCAATGATGAGCAATCACAGCTTCTAGAGACTATGCAGAAGCTGGCACAAGCCGAAACAGTCATCGCGCACCAGAAAGACGAGGTGTTGCGCGTACAGGCCGAGATGCAAAATCTGCGTCGCCGCACGGAGCAAGATGTTGAGAAGGCGCATAAATACGGGCAAGAAAAGCTTAGTGCTGAGTTGTTGGCGGTTATGGACAACTTAGAGCGCGCGCTACAGGTCAATATGGACCGAGAAGATGAAGCGGTGAAAGGCTTGCTCGAAGGCGTGGAATTAACGCTCAAGAGCTTTGTCGACTGCTTCAAGAAGTTTGGGATAGAGCAGGTCGATCCACTGGGCGAGCCCTTCGATCCGCAGCTACACCAAGCGATGTCATTGCAAGAGAACCCAAATGTTGAGCCAGACACTGTGACCGCTGTCATGCAGAAGGGCTACACCCTGCATGGTCGTGTCATTCGTCCGGCGATGGTCATGGTCTCTAAGGCCGCGGAATAAAATTAGAGGCGATGCGGGTTTTCCACTTGAAATCGCCTCCTTCGGGCCAATATTAAAGGCCAGAAGCAATAAAAAGCCCTCGAGAAGCACTATTCATCGTCGGCAAACCAACAGCACAGTCAATCGAACAGAGAATTAGCCCTTCGCAGCACACTGCTAGCGACATGGGCGAGATGGAGAAAAGAGAATGGGTAGAATCATTGGAATAGACTTAGGAACCACGAACTCGTGCGTGGCGATTATGGATGGCGGCAAGGCGAAAGTATTGGAAAACGCAGAGGGTGATCGCACTACCCCGTCGATTATCGCGTTCTCTAAAGATGGCGAGACTTTGGTAGGGCAACCTGCGAAGCGTCAGTCGGTGACTAACCCAAAGAACACTTTGTTCGCGATTAAGCGTCTTATCGGGCGTCAATTTAAAGACGACGTCGTACAGAAAGACATCAAGATGGTGCCGTACGAAATCATCAAAGCAGACAATGGCGATGCATGGGTAAGCGTTAATGGCGACAAAATGTCTCCACCGCAAATCTCTGCACAAATTTTGAAAAAGATGAAGAAGACGGCTGAGGACTTCCTCGGTGAGCCAGTGACCGAAGCGGTAGTAACGGTTCCTGCCTACTTCAACGACTCACAGCGTCAGGCCACTAAAGATGCTGGTAAGATTGCGGGTTTAGAAGTTAAACGTATCATCAACGAGCCAACGGCAGCAGCACTTGCTTACGGTATGGACAAGAAGGGCGGCGACTCAACCGTTGCAGTATTCGACCTTGGTGGTGGTACCTTCGATATCTCTATCATCGAGATTGCCGACACTGATGGCGAGCACACCTTTGAAGTGCTCTCTACAAACGGTGACACGTTCTTAGGTGGTGAGGACTTCGACCTACGTTTGATCGAGTACTTGGCAGCCGAGTTCAAGAAAGAATCAGGCATGGACTTGCATAGCGATCCATTGGCCTTGCAGCGTCTGAAAGAGGCCGCAGAGAAAGCGAAGATTGAACTTTCATCTTCACAGCAAACAGAGATTAACCTGCCTTATATTACGGCAGATGCGAGTGGTCCTAAGCACTTGGTGCAAAAACTGACTCGTGCGAAGTTCGAATCTCTAGTAGAAGAGCTTGTTGACCGTACGATGGGTCCTGTGAAAATGGCTCTGCAAGATGCAGGCTTGGACGTTTCAAAGATCGACGACGTGATTTTGGTCGGTGGCCAGACGCGTATGCCTTTAGTGCAAAAGAAAGTGGCAGATTACTTCGGCAAAGAAGCACGCCGTGATGTAAACCCTGATGAAGCCGTGGCAATGGGCGCAGCGATTCAGGCAGCGGTACTCTCTGGTGAAGTAAACGACGTTCTATTGCTGGACGTAACACCACTATCGCTAGGGATTGAAACAATGGGCGGCGTGGCAAGCGTTCTGATCGAGAAGAACACGACGATCCCAACGAAGAAGACACAGGTGTTCTCAACTGCGGACGACAACCAAACTGCTGTAACGATTCACGTAGTGCAAGGCGAGCGTAAGCAAGCAGCACAGAACAAGTCGCTTGGCCGTTTCGATCTTTCAGACATTCCACCAGCACCGCGTGGCATGCCGCAAATCGAAGTGGCATTTGACCTAGATGCGAACGGTATTCTGAACGTGTCTGCAAAAGACAAAGCCACTGGCAAAGAGCAGTCTATTGTGATCAAAGCGTCTAGCGGTCTTTCTGATGAAGAGATCGAGGCTATGGTGAAAGATGCCGAAGCCCACGCAGCGGATGACAAGAAGTTCGAGCAGTTGGTCACCGTTCGCAACACGGCTGACGGCCTTGTGCACGCGACTCGCAAGACTCTAGAAGAGGCTGGCGATAAAGTAGAAGCGGGCGAGAAAGAGTCTATTGAAGCGGCGATCGTGGCAGTAGAAGAAGCGATCAAAGCGGGCGACATCGAAGAGATTGAAGCCAAGACGAAGGAGTTGACGGAAGCGTCATCAGGTCTTGCACAGAAGATGTATGCCGAGAAGCAAGCTGAAGAGACCGGTGCCGCTGACGAAGGTTCTGCTCAGTCCTCGGATAACGATGACGCGGTAGACGCCGAGTTCGAAGAAGTTAAAGACGACAAGTAATTGCTAAGAGTGCCTCGGCACTCAAAGCAGTCTACGTCAGTGCAAAAAACCGGATGGGTATTCTCGTCTGGTTTTTTTGCGTTGGAAGACACTGCTAATAAGCGTTTCCAATTTTCGCTAAAAGAGAATGAAAAAGACTATGTCCAAACGAGACTTTTATGAGGTGTTAGGGGTTTCCCGCGATGCATCTGAAGCAGAACTGAAAAAAGCTTACCGACGCGTTGCGATGAAACACCACCCAGATCGAAACCCTGGGGATGACACCGCCGAAGAGAAATTCAAAGAAGCCAATGAGGCATTCGAGGTTCTTTCGGACTCACAAAAACGAGCACGCTACGATCAATACGGTCATGCTGGTGTTAATCAGCAAGGTGGTGGCGGTGGTGGTGCTGGCGATTTCGGCGACATCTTCGGGGATATCTTCGGCGACATCTTTGGTGGTGCACGTGGAGGCGGCGGTGGCAGAAGCCATGTACGTAAGGGCGCTGACCTGCGTTATAACCTCGAGCTCGACTTGGAAGAGGCCGTGCGCGGCACTACTTCAAAAATCCGCATTCCCACTGCAGTGAAGTGTAAGACCTGTGAGGGTAGCGGCGCGAAGAAAGGTAGCAAGCCGGTGACTTGTGGTACCTGTAACGGTATGGGACAAGTGCGTATGCAGCAAGGCTTCTTCTCTGTGCAGCAAACTTGTCCGCATTGTCAGGGTTCAGGCAAGCAAATCAAAGATCCTTGTCATACCTGCCGAGGTCAAGGGCACGTTGAGGAACAGAAAACGCTATCGGTTAAAGTCCCACCAGGTGTCGATAACGGCGATCGCATTCGTTTGAGTGGCGAAGGTCAAGCTGGCAGCCATGGCGGGCCTAATGGTGATCTCTATGTGCAAGTATCGGTTCGTGAGCACAAGCTCTTCGAACGCGACGGCATCGATCTTCATTGCGAAATACCGATCAGCTTTGTCGATGCAGCATTGGGTGGTGAGTTAGAAGTGCCAACTCTTGATGGCCGAGTGAAGCTGAAGATTCCTGCCGAGACGCAAACCGGCAAGCTGTTCCGTTTGCGCAACAAAGGCGTGACACCTGTGCGCGGTGGCATTACGGGTGACTTGTTGTGTCGAGTCGTCGTTGAGACGCCAGTCAAACTTACTAAGCGCCAAAAAGAGCTTCTAGCAGAGTTTCACGATATTGCAGAAAGTGAAGGCCAGCAATCGCCGAAGAAAACCACCTGGTTTGATGGCGTGAAGAAATTCGTCGACGAATTGCGAGCTTAAATTTTATAGTCCGGCTCTTTCCAGAACTTCTTTGTGTTGTTCTGGTGAGAGGCGCGGGCCAAATTGTGAAACCACAATAGACGCCGCTACACTGGCAAGCTTGCCAGAGGTCTCAAAGTCATAGCCTTTCGAAAGACCATAGAGGAAGGCGCCAGAGAACATGTCTCCCGCTCCATTACTGTCGATCGCTCTTACTTTGTGGGCGTCGATGTCGATATAACGTTCCCCATCAAACAAGCGTGCGCCATTAGCGCCAAGTGTCACGGCAAACTGCTTGGCCACTTTTTCTAATGCTTTACAGGCTGCTTCTAGCTCACTCTCACCCGACCATAACTTCACTTCTTGCTCGTTACAGAATAACAGGTCGACACCATCGCCAATAAAATCGTTAATGCCTTCGCTGAAGTATTCCACCATGGCTGGGTCAGAGAATGTCATGGCAAATTTAACGCCGGCTTCTTTGGCTACGCGTTTCATCTCCAATACGGCGCTATACGCTGATGGCGATGTCACAAGATAGCCTTCGGTATAGGCATAGGTGGAGGCTTTGATCGCGTCGTGATTGAGTTCATCCACGGACACCAATTGCGAGATACCCAAGGCGGTTAACATGGTGCGCTCGGCATCGGGTGTCACCATCACCAAGCAGCGGCCGGTGGTGCCTTCTTCGCGCTCTTGGGACAGGTTTGTTTCGACATTGTTGGCGCCGAGTTCCTGCATATAGAAATGCCCTGGCTCGTCGTTCGCAACTTTACAAGAGAAGAAGGCTTTACCGCCGAACTGGCTGAGCGCATAAATTGAGTTAGCCGCAGAGCCCCCGCCAGCGCGCTTCTTTAGCCCGTAGCGGCTCATCAATAAGTCGAGTATTTCCTGTTGTTTGTCTTCGTCGATTAAGGTCATAAAGCCTTTTTCGATTCCAGAGTCGATGAAAAAACGCTCATCGACTTCAAACTCTTTGTCGACTAGGGCGTTGCCAATACTGTAAACGTCATAACTGTTCATGCGGTTTGTTTTCCTTACGTGGAATCGGCGCTAGGCGCCATTGCAAATCTTAGGACGCGGCGGCGAAAGCGATCTCTGCTGCAGCTAAAGTTTTTTGGATTTCGTCATCGCCGTGAGCGGCGGACACGAAGCCAGCTTCGAATGCCGATGGCGCTAAATACACACCGTTGAGCAGCATGTGGTGGAAGTATTTCTTGAAGGTTTCCACGTCGCAGGCCATGACTTGTTCGAAACGCTGAATGTTTTCCTCGCCGCTAAAGAAGCAACCAAACATGCCACCTATTTGATGAGTGGTGAACGGGATGTTGGCCGCTTGTGCGCGCTCTTTTAGGCCAGTGGTCAGTGCCAGCGTGCGAGCGTTGAGTGACTCATAGAAGCCCGGCTTTTGAATCGCATTGAGCATCGCCATGCCCGCGGCAACGGCGAGCGGGCTGCCCGCAAGAGTGCCGGCTTGATACACGGCGCCCATCGGCGCGACCATTTCCATGATCTCTTGTTTGCCACCGAAGGCGCCCACTGGTAGGCCGCCGCCAATCACTTTTCCTAGCGCGGTCATATCAGGGGTAACATTGTAATGCGCTTGCGCGCCGCCTAGTGCAACGCGAAAACCAGTCATCACTTCGTCGAAGATCAACACGCTCTTATAGTGGTCACATAGTTCACGCATCTTCTCGAGAAAGCCTGGCGCTGGTGGCACCATGTTCATATTGCCAGCGACTGGTTCTACGATGATGCAGGCGATCTCTTTGCCATGGGCTTCAAAGAGTTTTTCGAGTGCAGGGATGTCGTTGTAAGGCAGCACAAAAGTTTGCTCGGTATAGGATTTAGGGACACCCAAGGAATCGGGTTCGCCTAAAGTTAGCGCGCCTGAACCAGCCTTCACGAGTAGACCGTCAACGTGGCCGTGATAACAACCTTCGAACTTCACGACTTTATCGCGGCGGGTATAGCCACGTGCGACACGAATGGCACTCATGGTTGCTTCAGTACCAGAGGTCACTAGGCGCACACGTTCGATCGAAGGGACTAACTGGCAGATCGTTTTGGCGATTGTTACTTCCGCTTCGGTAGAGGCGCCATAGCCTAGGCCGTGGCTTAACTGAGTTTGTAATGCCTCAATGACGTCTGGGTGGCGGTGACCAAGGATCAAAGGTCCCCATGCGCCAACATAGTCGATATAGCGATTGTTGTCCTCGTCAGTCAACCAAGCCCCTTGCCCGCCGTGAAAAAACAGTGGATTGCCGCCGACACCGCGAAATGCGCGGACGGGAGAGTTCACGCCGCCGGGAATATATTTTTTCGCTTCTTCGAATAACGCCGCGGAGCGCTGTGTGAGTTTTTCTGACATTTGAATTCCTTATTTGCGATGTGACTTAACGGCTAATCGTTTGGCTAAAGAGTGAATTTAGCTTTTGCACCCTTGCAGAGATGTTCGGGTTGGCAAAAAGATAATGGATAACGGCTAGCATATTGGCGCCAGCGTCTATCAAAGTAGCGCCATTTTCGGCGTTGATGCCACCAATTGCAACAATTGGCAAGGAGAGCTCTTTGCTCGCTTGGCGCAAGACTTCTACAGACGCAGGGGGGGCATTGGGCTTAGTCGAGGAGGGAAAGAAACGGCCGAAGGCCACATAGTCTGCGCCATGCTCTTGCGCCTGTTTTGCCAGCTCTAGATCGCTATGGCAAGTGATGCCGACCAAGGCTTGTGCGCCAAGACGTTGTCTAGCACTTGTGAGCTTAGTATCGCCTTGCCCGAGATGCACGCCATCGGCGCCAATCTTAATACATAGATCGACATCATCGTTGATTAGTAGTGGGGTGTTGTAGGCGCGGCAAAGTCTTAGGAGTTGTTTGGCTTCGTCGCAGCGCGCCTGCCAGGGCAGTCCTTTGTTGCGGTACTGCAGCAAGCCAAGTCCGGCCTTTAGCGCTTCTTCGGTGGCTGTTAGGAGTTGCGCCCCTGGTAGGAGTGTGGCGTCTGTAATGGCGTATACGCCGTGCAAAGGTTTGGGCATGGGCTCGTTTAGGCGTTCCAATAACTGCGGTTGGGAAGCCATTGGCCAAATCCGGGTCGTGTACCGGCTTGTAGGGATTCCCAAGTATATTGCTGGGCACGATGCACCGCTTCGTTCATTTCAAAGCCGTGCGCGAGATAGGCGGCTAAACTGGCAGCCAATGTGCAGCCAGAGCCGTGATACTCGTTTGCTAGCCTTGGCCATTCGAAACGCAGTGGGGCTTGGTGTGGGGTGTATAGCTGATTGATGACTTTCTCGCTTTGTGCGTGCGTGCCAGTGACAAGTAAGTGCTTACAACCCAGATCTAGCAGGCTGCTAGCGGCGGCGTCCTGGGTGTCGGCGCCAGGGCTAAGTGCCAATAACTCGTTAGTGTTTGGAGTCAGTACATGGATGAGAGGCAGTAGCAAAGATCTAAAGGCGCCCACGATATCGTCTTCGGAAAACTCAAAACCGCCGCCAGCCCATAAAATCGGGTCGAGTACGACGGGGATCTCAGGGTAGTCTTTCAATAGGGTGTGTACAACTTCAATGGTCTGAACACTGCCAAGTAGCCCGATTTTAATCACCTGGACGGAGACGTCTTCGAGCACTGCTCGCGCCTGTTGGATTAACAATGCTGGCGAGACGGCCTCGGCGGACATCACATTGCGAGTGTCTTGGACGGTAAGGTTAGTGACGATCGGTAAGCAATGACAGCCCGCGCTGAATAGGGCTTCGATGTCTGCTTGGATGCCTGCGCCGCCAGAAGGGTCTAAACCAGAAAAGCACAGAACCTTAGGCTTGCTGGTGATGTCGGTGTCCACGGTTTTATCCTGTCAAAGATTTGTCTCTATTATGCCCTACTAGAAGGG
Organism: uncultured Pseudomonadales bacterium; assembly: GCA_947259995.1. Lineage (GTDB taxonomy): Bacteria > Pseudomonadota > Gammaproteobacteria > Pseudomonadales > Pseudohongiellaceae > UBA5078. The sequence continues at coordinate 19,844 of CAMYOK010000003.1, forward strand.
GCGTACGACCACTAAAATGACAATGCCTATGAGTATGAAGACAGGTGCTTCGTTGAAATATCGATAGAATACATGCGTCTTGGTGTTGTTGTCGGCGCGAAACTGCTTCATGAAATGCCAACAAAATCCATGGTAAACAAGGAGTAAGGCGACTAGGCTTAACTTGGCATGCATCCAAGGCGCACTCATATAAAACGAAGGGTTGAAGCTAATAAGCCAAAAGCCCAGTACGAGCGTTGCAAGCGCTGAAGGAGTCGCAATGCCATTGAAGAGTTTACGCTCCATGATGACGAAACGTTCTTTGCTAAGCGCATCGCTGCTGGCTGCGTGATAGACGAATAAGCGAGGGAGATAAAAGATGGCGGCGAACCAACAAATGACCGCAATAATATGGAATGCTTTGACCCAGAGCATTTCGCCCTCCCTTCGAACAAATAGATGACCAATGGCCTAATGTTAATGCGGGCTACACTAGCACAGCTGATAACATGGATACAGCGTGAAAACAGGGGTATCATGCCCCGCTCAAATTTCAAAGTTTATGCATGGGCATAACACCCTAGGAGGACCCCGTGATCAAGGTCGGAATTGTTGGCGCCACTGGATATACCGGAGTAGAGCTATTGCGTCTGCTCGCAACGCGTAAGGATGTGAGTATCGATGTCATCACATCGCGCGAATTGCAAGGTAGTCCTGTTGCTGCGCTGTTTCCAAACTTGCGCGGTGTGTTAGATCTAGAATTTACAGCTCCAGACTCCGAAGCATTGTTTGACTGCGATGTCGTGTTTTATGCGACGCCGCATGCTGTGGCGATGAAGACCGTGCCCACACTACTGAAGCGTGGCGTGCGAGTGATCGATTTATCAGCAGATTTTAGACTGCGAGATCAGGCAGTTTGGGAGAAATGGTACAAGGTCGCCCATGAGTGCCCCGAATATATCAGCGAAGCGGTCTACGGTTTGCCAGAGGTCAATCGAGCGGCGATTGTGAATGCACAGCTTCTAGCGGTGCCGGGCTGTTATCCAACGGCGATTCAATTGGGCTTTCTACCGCTTCTTGAGGCCGGTTTAATTGAGACGACTGGCCTGATTGCCGATGCTAAATCGGGGGTCAGCGGTGCAGGGCGAAAAGCGGCGATTGGGGCGTTGCTGACTGAGGCCTCTGAATCGATGAGTGCCTACAGTGTGTCTGGGCATCGTCACCTGCCAGAAATTACACAAGGCTTAAAGCAATACGCTGGCCAGGATGTGGGGCTGACATTTGTGCCGCACCTGACACCGATGATTCGGGGTATTCACGCGACTCTATACTCGCCATTGAAAGCGGGCAAAGAGGCTTCGCAATTGCAGTCGGTATTTGAGGAGCGTTTCAAAAATGAGCCTTTTGTCGACGTATTGCCACAAGGTCAGTATCCCGCCACTCGTAATGTGCGCGGTGCGAATCGTTGTCAAATCGGCGTGTGCTACCTAGAAAGCAGTAATAGGGTAGTGGTGATGTCGGTAATCGATAATTTGGTGAAAGGGGCATCAGGCCAAGCCATACAGAACATGAACATTATGTTTGGTCTTGATGAGAGTGAAGGTTTGCAAAACATCGCCTTTCTTCCTTAATGAATAAAGAGTGCTAGGGGATCCATGCCGAACGTTGTCAAAGGCAGTAAACAGCAGCGAATGGTCGTCGTACCATATCGGCCATGGTATCGCGTATCTCTTAGCATTTTTCTGATCGGTTTTTTCTTCGCTGCCTCGGCCGCCGCGTATTTCTATGGTCTGCACGTGGCGCAACAGCAGCACCTCATCAACCGTGCTGATAATGAACGCTTGACCCAGGTGCTTAATGAAACTCAGGAGCAGCTCGACAATCTGCGTTCGGAGCTCGCCATTACTGGGCGTAGCAACATCGTCGATAGGCGCGCGAACGAAGAGGTGCAAGGCACTATCAGCGCATTGCGCGAACGCATAATGCAGCTCGAGCAGGATGTTTCTTTTTATCGTCAGGTGATGGCACCGGAAAGTACTGAGCTTGGCCTCATCATTGCCGAGTTTGACGTAACGTCTATCGACAATGCGGGGCGCTATCAATATAAGGCTGTTTTCCGCCAAGCGGGAGCAGGGGATAAAGTCCTAGAAGGCAATGTGCAAATAAATGTCATTGGTCACTTGGCTGACGAGCGACTTGTATTGCCAATCAATGAGTTGGTGTCGGAGTTGGCACCGTATGAGCCTAGTTTAAATTTTCGCTATTTCCAGAATATAGAAGGTGAGTTGCAGTTGCCGGAAGGCTTTACTCCTGATCAAGTTGAAGTGCTTGCCGAGTCAAGAAAGCCCACGGCCATCAAGGTTGAGAAAATTTTCAGTTGGAGTGTCGTGGAGGCGCAATAATGTTTAAGTCGAAAAACAAGAAAGTGAGCGTGACAGGGCCTGCGCATACTTTGATTTCGCAACAAACAGAGATAATCGGAGACCTACGTTTCTCTGGAGAATTGATTGTCGAAGGGCGCATAAAGGGCAATGTCTACGCTGACGATGACTCCGGTGCCTTAATTCGCATCGCTGAATCTGGTGTCATTGAGGGCGAGGTCTGGGTGCCCTCGGCAGTGGTCAATGGTTTGGTAAAAGGCGATGTGCACTCTTCTAAGCACTTAGAGCTAGCCGCCAAAGCGGTAGTGATGGGTAATGTATTCTATAACCTCATCGAAATGGTGATGGGCTCCGAAGTCAACGGCAATTTGATGCATATTGCGCGCGCGCAACATGAAGCCAAGCGCCTCTCCGCCTCACAGGCCAAGGCCTTGGCCTACGAGGATCGAGAGCGCCACTCAGACTCTGATCGCTCGTCGGCCAACGAGGAAGACGAAACAATAGTTGACTGAAATACTCGGATTTAGCCATAATCCCTTTACTGCGCAGTCTGTAACTTCTTTGCGTATGTTCACAAATCGATGGTGCCCCAATGTCTGCTGTTCAATCTCATGACCCTACAATTATTTCGATGACAGAGAATGCCGCTGCAAAGGTGAAAAGCCTGATCAGTGAAGAAGGTAATCCTAAATTGAAACTACGTGTCTTTGTGACAGGGGGCGGGTGTTCGGGGTTTCAGTACGGGTTTAGCTTCGACCAAGAGTTTGATGAGGATGACACGGTGGTAAGTAATCATGGCGCCGAACTAGTCGTTGACCCATTGAGCTATCAATACCTGACCGGTGCTCGCGTTGACTATGTGGAAGGGCTGCAAGGCGCGAAGTTTGTTGTGAATAATCCGCTGGCCTCTACCACCTGCGGTTGCGGTTCGTCATTCTCCGTTTGAGTCTGACTCGTAGATCCCGCCTAAGATAGTCACTTGCTGTGATCCTGTTACCGACCTTGCATCGACGGGGTCGCCGTACCAGGCATTTCTTGCCAACCAGGCAAAGGTAAACCCTTCTACCCAATGCGGATCAAGATTCGCTTCGCTACTGCTTGCCACTCGAACTGGTTTGAGCAGCTCCTGTAGCCGCTCCATTAGGAAAGTGTTTTGTGCGCCACCGCCGCAGACATAGAGAGCAGTAATCTGGGCATGCTGCCAATCCACACTATTAGCGACGGAAACCGCTGTGTATTCCAGTAAGGTCGCTTGCACATCCTCTTCGGCAAGCTCTGGAAGAGCATGTAAATGTTTTTGCAACCAAGGCATATTGAACAGTTCACGGCCAGTGCTTTTGGGCGGGCTCTGCTGGAGATAAGGCTCTTGCAGTAACGCCTCTAGCAAGGCGGGGACGACGGTCCCAGTTCTAGCCCATTGCCCGGCATGATCATAGGGGAGCTGCTTTTTCGCGCTGACCCATCCATCTAAGAGAACGTTCGCAGGGCCAGTATCGAAACCGATGAGGTCAAACTCCCCATAAGCCAGCAATGAAATATTGGCAATTCCCCCTAAGTTTAAAACGGCACGGCGTCCTTCTTGCGAGGCAAAATAGCTTTGGTGGAAGAGAGGTGCAAGCGGTGCGCCCTGACCTCCAGCAGCCATATCTTTGCGCCGGAAATCAGCGATTGTGCAGATGCCAGTGAGGTAGGAGATAGTGTTAGGGTCGCCGATCTGCAGCGTGAAGCGATTGAGCCCCACAGGGTGATGTTTGATGGTCTGCCCATGGCTGCCAATAGCCAGTATATCGCTATGCTGCAGTCCGCAATTGCTAAGGAGTTGATTGACGGCTTTGGCAAAAACACGCCCAAGGGCTACATCAGTCTCCCCCAAGTCGATCAGTGATATTGTCTCATCGGCACACAGGGCGTGAATTTTGCGATGCACGTCATCAGGGATGGCTTCGGTGTGAGAGCCTATTAGGGCTGGCGGGGTCTGTGCAAAGTCTACGACTACGCAATCAATGCCGTCGATACTGGTGCCTGAAAGCAGGCCGATGAAATATTCATGAGTCGACATTGGCTGAACCATCCTAAATGCATAGCTTGCTAGCGGTAAGTACCGATAAAGCTAAGGCTTAGTGTAACTGAGAATTGGCGTCGACGTGATTTAGGCTAAGTAAGCGAGAGTCCACGCTCTCTTGTAGGAAGCGCTCCAATAGGTTCTTGGTTTGCTCTTTGAAGCGAGGCAGCTCTATAGGGTCTAGCGAAACAGCCTGTGGTAATTGGTCGACGATTGTTCGTGGGTCTTTGTGTACGCCGCGGATCAAGAACTCGTAATGCAGGTGCGGGCCAGTGGCGCCGCCAGTTTGGCCAACGTAGCCGATAATATCGCCTTGACGCACGCGAGAGCCTTTTTTGATGCCGTTTGCGTAGTCGTTCAAATGGGCGTATTTAGTTTCAAACTCGCCACGGTGTTGGAGGACAACTAATTTACCGAAAGAGCCGTTACGGGATGCCCAAGTGACAACTCCATCGCTAGTGGCGCGCACAGGGGTGCCTTTCGGGGCGGCATAATCTGTACCTTTGTGGGCGCGAATAGTGTTGAGGATCGGGTGTTTGCGGCTTAGGCTGAAATTGGAGCTAATGCGGAAGACATCGAGAGGCGTACGCAGGAAGGCTTTGCGCATGCTTTCACCCTCGGGGCTGTAATAACCAACTCCACCTTCTTCATTGATATAACGCACGGCGGTGAACTGCTTGCCCTGGTTCGTGAACTGGGCCGCGATAATGTCGCCGTTGCCAATAAACTGGCCATCTAAGTACTTTTCTTCATAGAGAATGCCGAAATTATCGCCTTCTCGCGGGTCGAGAATGAAGTCGATCACGCCGCCAAAAATATCCGCCATCTCCATGATTGAAATCGCTGGGATGTCGGCGCGCTTGGCCGCCATAAATAGGCTGTCGTTGATCACCCCTTCTTTATAAGTAGTCTTTACCTCTGGGGTGCGGATAATCGACTCGACTTGATAGCCAGTATCATGCAAGGTGAAGAGGTAGCCTTCGAGTGGCGATTTTAATACTTTGAGTTGATTAAGCTTACCTTCTTCGGGTATGTGGAAGCTCAATTGGTAACCTGGGAATAGACGGTTTAAGACTTTTGCTTCTTCATTGCTATTGAGAACGCGATACATATCTTGTGCGCTCAATCCTACCTTGGTGAACAAAGCCGAGAGATTGTCGCCCGATTGCACTTCTAGATTAGTCCATTCAGCGAACCCAGCATCCTGTGTGGCGTTTGAGATCACGGTGTCGGTGAACGGTGAGTCACTCGGGGTGTGAGGGATGAGCGCTAGTGGCGATTCTTGCGTCGGCAATGCCATGATCTTAGCGCCATGAGCCGACTCTTTTGGCGTAAACACCATTGTGACCACTAAAGCGGCGCTCAATATGCTAGCCAGCACTAAATGGTCGCGAGGATAGTGTTTGCTCACTACCTGCTTTGCAAATTTCGAAAAACCCATGAAATTAATGATGCTATGTCTCTTGTTACTACAGTGCGAGCCGGATAATGCTGCTCAAAACGGCAATTCTTATGACTTTTAGGGAGCAGGTCAAGTCTTATTCTGATTAGTAGTGTAAAATCTGCGGCCGTTTCGCAAGTCAATATAAGTATGAGCTTGCACGTCGCGTTTTTCTCCCTCTATATATAGGGAGAATAGAGCTGATAATAATTTAGCGTTTAGGAATCACTTATGACGGCTACATCTATAGACATTATTGAGGATCTTCAAAGTAGGGGCTTATTATCGCAAATGACCTCGGGCGAGGAGTTGAAATCCGTGCTTGGGCAAGGGCGAACACTATATTGTGGTTTTGACCCTACGGCAGAAAGCCTACATATAGGTAGTCTAGTACCTCTATTAACGCTGCGCAGATTTCAAAATGCAGGCCATAAGCCTATCGCGCTCGTTGGGGGCGCCACGGGCCTAATCGGAGACCCTAGTTTTAAGGCCTCTGAGCGCCAATTAAACTCCACTGAGATCGTAGAGTTTTGGGTGCAAAGACTGCAAAGCCAGGTATCGCAATTTCTAGACTTTGACGCGGGCGATAATGCGGCCGTTGTCGTCAATAATCTGGATTGGGTAAAGAGCACTAATGTCTTAGATTTTCTTCGTGATGTCGGCAAGCACTTCTCTGTAAACGCAATGATTCAGAAAGAGTCAGTGAAGCAGCGATTGGATAGAGAGGGGGCGGGAATCTCTTTTACTGAGTTTACCTATATGATTTTGCAATCTTACGATTTTGCTGAGTTGTATAAGCGGCATAATTGTATCTTGCAAATCGGCGGTAGCGATCAGTGGGGCAACATTACTGGCGGGATTGATCTAACCCGTCGCATGCATCGCGCGCAGGTTTATGGTTTAACCACTCCCCTAGTCACCAAGGCCGATGGGCAAAAATTTGGTAAAACAGAAACTGGCACGATTTGGTTGGATAGCAAGAAGACCTCTCCCTATGCGTTCTACCAGTTCTGGCTTAATGCAGCCGACGCCGATGTGTACACGTTTTTACGGTACTTCACGTTTTTGTCGGTAAGCGACATAAAAGAAATAGAGGCAGCTGATCAGGCCTCGCAGGCCAAACCCGAGGCGCAGGGGATTCTCGCAAAAGAAGTGACCCGCCTTGTTCATGGTGATGAAGGCTTAAGCGCGGCGCAGCGGATTAGTGCCGCATTGTTCTCAGGGGAGCTGGGTGAATTAAGTGAGGCTGATTGTGAGCAGCTTCGTTTAGATGGCTTGCCCTCTACTAAGGTGGAGAATTTACCTAAAGGAATAGTAGATGCGTTAGTGGAAACCGGCTTGGCAAAATCCAATAAGATGGCGCGCGAGTTTATTTCTAATAATGCTGTCAGTGTTAATGGGCAGCGAGTCGAATCTGACGCGCAAACCCTTAACATAGAGTCTGCACTTTTTGGTAGATATTTCGTCCTCAAGCGAGGCAAAAAGCTATTTCATTTGGCTTATACAAATTAGTTTGAAATTAGTGCAAATTCTAGTTGCCAGATGAATTCTGTGTGGCATAATGCGCGCCCTTGTGACGATATGTGCAGGGGTGGCAAGGAACGATCTACGGAGAGTTCAAATGATTGAAAAATATTTACAATCAACGCTTGCCAAGTAACAAAGAGTGCGTATAATACGCCTCCTCCTAACCACGAAGGTTTAGGAAAAGAGTTCTTTAAAAAGTAGAGATTAAGTAATAGAGGTGGGTGCTTGCCGTGATGGCTTTGCGAACATTGCAAAAATATCAAAGGTAAGCAACTGAGCCGTAGCCAGTTCTTCAGCGGAGAGCGTTGTGACTGGCGAAGGAAT
>CAMYOK010000004.1 GCA_947259995.1 uncultured Pseudomonadales bacterium
ATAAACGCGTAATTCTGATCTATGCCAAATCGCTGGCACTGCACAAGATGAGAGACGAGCCCCTTGTCGCATTCAGGGATAGTCGCGGCCCGGATGGCCGCGTCTAAGTCCCCATGGATGGGTTCACGACGATCCCGGAATGCAGAACCGGCTTGGCTGTCATCGTCAAAAGAACCCACTATTGAGTTCCGCCAAATTAGTGGTAGCATTTCTTGTAAATCACAGTATTTGGAGCCAAGAAATGAGACTTTCAACATTTATTACCCTCACCTTGTTAGCCTTGTGCGCTTCTAACTTTGCTTATAGCGAAAACCCCGAATACGCATCATCACAACTCACTATTCCTGCCGTGGATGCCGATGGAAAACCCGGATACTTCCAAGATATTGTGATTGCAGCAAGCGACAACAATTTATGGAAATTAGTCGAAGCATACGAAGCCATTCCCATTTCGAAGAACATCATTGAGCAAGTAGAACTCATTAAAACTGATTCAGTGCCTGTCCAAGTATTTTTGAAGATGACAGGCACATTCAACGATGGCTGTGGCGCTGTAGGGCAAGTGAGCCATTCATTGAACGAGAACAAATACAATATAATTGCATACTACAAACTCAACAAAGCCACAGAGCCTATCGCCTGCACCCAAGCGCTTGTGCCATTTACGTACACAATTCCGCTTCCGGTTTATGGAAACAAAGCCGGTGAGTATCACTACACACTCAATGACGCTTTCAATGGTTCATTTGAGTTAACTGTTGATAATTTGCTACAGGATTAACTAGATCACTTCGTAGCGCGAGTGGAGCCACGGTAGAGGCGCTGCGGACACGCCGTGAATACATCCATGTAGGCTTAGCAACCGCCGTCCTGGCGGTTGATAGTCCGCCTCACCTCCACCGCACCCCCACTCTCAGTCAACACGTATTTTGATTCAGAAGCCAAATCGCTGGCAGCATCAGAGATGATAGCCGAGCCGGTTCTGCATTCAGGGATAGTCGCGGCCCGGACGGCCGCGTCTAAGTCCCCATGGATGGGTTCACGACGGTCCCGGAATGCAGAACCGGCTTGGCTGTCATCGTCAAAAGAACCACAACCCAGATTTCCACATCTAAACCCCCATCGATGGGTTCACGACGGTCCCAGAATGCGACAAGGGGCTCGGCTCTCATCGTCAACAATGCCACCACCTACTTTTTAAGAAGAACCACATCTAGCACATCAACCAACTTTAATTGCATTCCCCACAACAACCCCCCTACAATCTGATAAAGAACCGAGCCAACGACGCTCACCAATCGCCAACAGAGACTCCACGCGCTTCTTATGACAAGACTGCTAGCCATCTGCCTCACCCTCATCACAATCAGCACTGGCTCTCACGCCGATGTGAATACTGCTATGCAAAATATGGATGACCCCTCGCACCCCCTCATCCTTATGCGCACCTCGCGCGGTGATATCTATATAGAACTTTTTCCTGAATCTGCGCCTCGCAACGTCGCTAATTTTATTGCCCTAGCCGAAGCCCAGGTCACCCTTTTCGATGCCAGTACGGCCCAAGAAGTCATGCCTCACTATTACGACGGCAAAGGCTTTAACCGCATACTACGCAATTACCTCGTGCAAGCCGGTGCGCCGCTCAATGAAATGGCCCCAAGGCCCGAATACTTTGTCGACGACGAGATTAACGCCCGCGCCTTAGGGCTAAATGACAACACTGTCTTTGATGAAACAGGCAAGCTAAACGACTGGCTCAACTTGCAGGGTCGAGAGGATTTTGAAGAGCAAATTCTTGCCCCCCTGTATGAACGCCTAAATATCGATAGCCCAACGGATGTCGATGTGCGCCAATTTGAGATTCATAGCGCCCTGCAAGACATGAGCCTGCGCCAGGCCTACGAAAGCCAAGGCTATCGTTACAATGACCGCTTAACCCCAAGACCGCCCATTCGTGGCAGTGTCGCCATGGCTAGCGCCGGTCCAAACATGAACAGTGCGCAATTTTTCTTTTTGCTTATCGATGCCCCGTGGCTAGCAGGCAAAGCTACTATTATTGGCGAGATCGTCGAGGGGATGGAGATTGTCGACCGAATCGACCAGAGTGCTGTGTTGCGCGGAGAAACCACTGCGCCAACGCCCACCACTGCTACGCTCATTTTCGATGTGCGCCAGGTAAATGCGACACAAAGTCAGTAACTAGTTCTGTGTAAGAGGAGGGTTTATGTCTAAAAAATCTAAAAAAGTAAAGGCGACTAGTTTTCTTCCAATGGCAGCGACAGGCGGGTTCTTTATCGGACTTGGGCTAGGCGCACTATCGGGTAATGTTCTCATGGCTCTAGCCATTGGCGTTATCGTTGGCTGTGCGATCGGCTATAGCATCGATAAGAAGAATGGCATTACTTACGGGCGCCGTTCACACTAATATCTGCTGGGAAAATCTCGCGCGTATACGGGGGCAACGATGCCATGATCGATGCCCCGTAAAACTTGCTCACGATACGTTCATCAAACAGGGTAATACGCCCTGTATCTTTTTCATTACGCAGCAAGCGTCCGGCTGCTTGCACTAATTTAAAAGCGGCCTCTGGCACTGACAAGGTCATGAAAGGATTGCCGCCCTGGGTTTCGATCCACTGCGCTAGCGTGGCCTCGATTGGGTCATTGGGCACGGCGAATGGAATCTTCGCAATCAAGACATGTTCGCAATACTTGCCTGGTAAATCGACGCCCTCGGCAAAACTGGCGAGTCCAAAAATAACACTCGGGTCACCTCGGTCTATGCGTTGTTTGTGAAACTTCAACAGCTGCGCCTTTTGATAATCATCCTGACACAAGATGATCTCGCGCCACTCTTTATCTAAGCCCTCTAATACTTCCTGCATTTGCCTGCGAGAGCTAAACAACATCAACGCGCCTTCTTTCTTGTCCAATACTTTCGGCAAGATGTTGATGATCGCCTCTGTGTGCTCGGCGCTTTTACTCGGGTCACAAGGGAGTTTTGGCACGATAAAGCGGGCTGCATTTGCGTAATCAAATGGGCTCGCAATGCGATGATAAACCGTGCGCTCGGGCAGGCCCGCTCGCATTTTCAATACGTCAAACTGCCCTAATGCCGACAGGGTCGCCGAAGTCAGTACCGCTCCTGCACACAGGCGCCATAGATTCTCCTGCAAGGTGCTTGCTGCCAGCACAGGGCTACAAGACACACTAATATCGGGGCTCCCACCCTGCTCGTTCAGGCTCATCCATCGCGCCCACGGCGCCTGCCCTTTAGAGTCTTGCCTTGAGAAATTTTGCCACAGCTTTTGTGCCCCCCCTGCTCGCGCATGCATATTGCCGATTTGTGGGAACCAGAACTCTGCTCGTTGCCGTGACTCTAAAGAACGCGCCTCTTCGAGATTGCTCTTTAGCTCATCGCTGACTTCTTGTAAAAGACTCTCCATGCGCGAGTATTGGGCATTTAGAGCGTCTGCAATCTCGCGCAGGGGTTCTGGCACTACGCCAAGGGTAAACGCATGTTGTAAAGCTTGTTCTCGGCCATATTCCGGCTCGGTCTGATCGATGATCTGCTCGCAAAGGGGCCAAATCTCATTCAAGCGTAGTTCGGCCATGTCTATACACTCGTCAAAGACCGACAGATTACGTTTTAAGGCGCGTGTCTCCTCAAGTACCGTATCGCTGCCTAATTTGCCGAGCGTTTTGCGCCATTGATCGAGCGCAGCAAGGCTGGCTTTGATGCGAGTAAAGCTTGAGAAGTGGTTATTGCTCTTCAATGGCAGGTGATGCGCCTCGTCAAAGATATAGATAGTGTCCTCTGGTGCGGGCAAGATTACTCCACCGCCCAATGCCAAGTCGGCTAATACCAAATCATGATTGGCGACTACACAGTCTGCTTTTTGCACTTCTTCGCGAGCTTGATAAAAGCAGCAGTTACTGAAGTTAGAGCATTTTTGCCCTACGCACTGGCCATTATCAACTGTGACCGGCAACCATTCTTGGTCGGTCAGCAAATTATCCCAGTCGTCTCTATCGCCTTGCCAATCGCCAGAATTGATTTTTCGAAACATCTGCTCATACATAGCCAATGAATGAGCGTTAGGCGCACTGATCACATCCCCATAGAGATCGGCCATTGCGTTGAGGCTGTCATTACCGCGCAAGAGCATGTCAAGTTTTGATAAACAGAGATATCGCCCACGCCCCTTGGCGAGCGTAAAGCTAAACTCTAAGTCACTATGCCGCTTGATATCTGGCAAGTCTTTCAGTGTGACTTGCTCCTGCAAGGCCACTGTGGCGGTGGCGAGCACCACTGTCTTTTTTAAATGCTTTGCTACCGGTAAAGCACCCAGGACATAAGCCATGGTTTTACCCGTGCCCGTCCCAGCCTCTATGACACATATCGGCCCTTCTTGGTGCGCGCCCGCCTCTTCATCGCCCCCCGTTAAACTGAGGGCTTCTATTTCCCCCAAGCTCTTGGCGATCTCAGCGATCATTAGGCGTTGCCCATAGCGAGGAGTGAGCGATTTGCTCTCTAATATCTGCCGATAGGCATTTTGGATGGTCTTTTTGACTTCATCAGGAAGCATAAGTGAAATAATCGACTACATTGGGAGGGTTAAAGACGAAACTCAGCCCTGCGAGTATAGCACTCTGGGCGCTTTTGGCACTGTGAAAGCAATACAGGACGATAAACACACTGATTGCTATCAGGGCCGAAAAAACATCTGCTAGAATGTCGACTCTTCTGTCGGCCAGGGGCCAAGGCTCAAAGCAAACGCAGTACTCATCCGCTAAACTCGCGGTACATCTGTCACCAGCACCCTAGAGAACAGCACCACAATGATTTTTCAGACGTTTCTACAAAGTAAAAAATGGCAACATAAAGATCCCAGTGTCCGCCTTGAAGCTGTAACTGAACTGAATCAGGCACTTGACCCTCATGAGGACGAGGCAAGTGAGGCGAGCAAGATACTGGCTGACATGGCACAAAACGATACAGATCAAGCCGTTAGGCTAGCTGCCATTACCCATATACGCACTACCGACATTCTCGATGCCTTGCAAAAAGATGAAGTAGAAGAGATTCGTAATGCAGCACTTATGCAGTATTGCCGAGTTGTCTCAGGCTCAGCGGCAAGCGAATTAGACAGCGCTGCCCGGCTTGCTTTGATGGAAGCTATCGACGATCGCCAGATATTGCTGGCCGTGATACATGACTGTGGCTGCGACGAGGTAGGCCTAGCGAGTTTGAAACGCCTACAAGAACAATTCTCAATAGAGTCAGACACTTTATTGGAGGTTGCGGCCCATTCTAATAATCATACGGTTCGCCATGCGGCGGCAGTGCAGATCGAATCGCCCGAGCAATTAGAGCAACTCAGTACTCTCGTGCGCCAAAAAGACAAAACCGTGCTGAAAATCTGCAAAGAAAAACTACAAGCCATCCATAATAAAGAGGCCAAACTATCGGCAGATAAAGCGCTAGCCAGCAAAATCTGTGAAGACATCGAATCTTTAGCGCATAAAGTGATTGGCGCTCTAAGCCAAGCGCAATACGAATACAAGCTTAGCCAATTCGATGATGTAAAAGCGGTTGCCGATGCAGACTTGCTGCAACGCTTTAGCCAAGCCAGTACAAGCCTGGAAGAAAAACTCTTGGCTCATGCACAAGAAGAACAGGCAAAGGCTCTGCAAGCAAAACACTTTCAAGACCTCGCTGCCGCTTGTAATGCCTCGCAAACCGCATTACTAGAGCTTAGCGCCCCCATCAATGCAGAGCAGATCGCTCAACTTGAGCTACAACACCATTCCTTGATCGCCTTGCGCGCTGAGAATCAAACCAGTGCCGAAGACGCCGATTCCTTACTCGCGCAGGCCAAGTCTCTAATAGAGCAACTGTCGCTAAACATTCGCGCTTTCAACGCATTAGAGGCCAAACAAGACGACCTCCAAGATGCTTTCGTCACTTTGAAAAAATTGACGGCTAAAAATACCGCAGGCATTAAGAAATTCACCACGCGCTTTGAAAAGCTATTTCAGAAACAAGCATGGCCTGAATCGCTACCCCCTAGTGAGTTGTTTACACAGTGCCTAGAAATGGAAAGCTTATTGATTAGTCTGCAAGAGAGAAACAATCTTTACCTCGAAAAACTGCACAAAGATTCGCTGACCAATATTGCCGCTATGGAACAACACATAGAGCAAGGCCAAGTCAACGAAGCACAACGCCTTTGGGACAAAGTGCAAGGGGCCATCAAGAATGCAGATGATTCTCTAAAGAAAAAACTGCACGATTTATTGATTCCGTTCAAACCGCGCATTAGTGAACTGATCGACTGGAAGAACTTTGCGGCAGCCGAGAAGAAAAAGGAATTGATCACCCAGATGCAGGCGCTTATCGAGAGCAAAATGCATGCAGGCGACAAAGCTAAACGCATTAAAGCCTTGCAAGAGGAATGGAAAAGCCTCGGCCACTCAGTTCTCAATGACAGTCTTTGGGCGCAATTTAACGAAGCCGCTCGTAAGGCATTCGAACCTTGTAAAGAGTATTTCAAAGAGCGCAAAACCAAGCTGCAGAGCAATCTTGCCGAGCGCAATAAAATTTGCGAAGCCTTGGAAGCTTTGGTTCCAAGCTTAGACGAAGAAACAGTCAACATCAGCAATCTTAATAAGATTGAAAACAAAGCAATTGCCGATTGGAAAATTTACGCTCCCGTTGAACAAGCCAAGATTAAGAAGCTGCAAAAACGCTTCAACACGGTGTTAAGTGACATCCGCCAATTCAAACGCAAAGTCTTGCAAAACAATGCGACGCGAAAACTAGATTTAATCGACAAAGCGGAAAAACTAGACCAGTTAGAGAACGTCCCAGAAGCCTTGAGTGAAGCCAAACGCTTGCAAGCCGAGTGGAAAAACATTGGACCTTCACCGTTCAAAGATGATCGCAATCACTGGAATGCTTTTCGAGCCGCCTGCGATAAACTCTTTAATAAGCGCAAGAATGACGCGCCGGTAAAATCGGAACGCGGCGGCGCTAGAAGCAGCTCTCCTGCAGCGGCTGCGGTGAAGGGAGTGCTCAGTAAAATCAGCGATCTTCTGCGTTCAAGCACTGAGGAGCTGGTGCATTCGCGCGGCGAGTTCAAAGCCCTTGAGGCCTCGTTCTATGAGCAGCTCACAGCGGATCTAAAACACGAAAAACGCGCACTGCAAGAACAGTTTAATAAGCTTCAACGCCAATACGAGAGTAAGTTGAAAGCCGCGCCTGACAAGAAGAGCTTGCAGTTGATTGGACAAGTGAAGAACAAAGCCGATTTCCTCGAGTCGCTTGAGAAAGATGTGTTTGCAGGCAAAGAGGTTGCTTCAGACGCAGACTATTTAAGCGAGCAGTGGCAAGCCTTAGGCCGAGTCTCCGATCTCAAACAGGAACAAGCATTAGAACAACGCTTCCAAGCACTCTATCGTGGTGTTGATAAAGCTCTGCTTAAACGCCAAGCCAAAGACAACGAAGAGAAAGCCCGCGAACTTTGTATTAGCGCCGAGATTCTCGCCGAAATCGACACTCCAGCAGGCGACAAAGCTTTGCGTATGCAGGTGCAACTCAAACAATTGAAAAATAGTTTTGGCAGCCGCGACAGCAAGAGCCCAGCGCAACAAGTCAGTGAATTAGAAGTACAGATGCTATGCCTCGGTCCGCTAGAACCTGCAACGCGTAAAAGTTGCGAACAGCGCATTGAGAAAGCACGCAAGACACTGTAATAGGATCCAAGTAAATATGGACAGTTTAACTTTACCGCCCCTGCGCACCATTGCAGGGGAAGTAACCCTGCCGGGATCCAAGAGTCTCTCTAATCGCATATTACTGCTTGCCGCTGTGGCCAGTGGGACGACCCGTATCAGCAATCTGCTTGATAGTGATGATGTCCGGCATATGCTCAATGCCTTGCAGCAATTAGACGTTGGCATCGAACTCAATGAGGCACGCACTCAATGCGTAGTGAGCGGCCGAGCCGGCACGCTTGATCAC
Organism: uncultured Pseudomonadales bacterium; assembly: GCA_947259995.1. Classification (GTDB taxonomy): domain Bacteria; phylum Pseudomonadota; class Gammaproteobacteria; order Pseudomonadales; family Pseudohongiellaceae; genus UBA5078. The sequence continues at coordinate 8,027 of CAMYOK010000004.1, forward strand.
CCTGAAGCCCTAACACTCTTTCTTGGTAATGCTGGCACGGCTATGCGACCTTTGTGTGCCATGCTCTGCGCAGGTCACGGCGAGTTCACCCTCACGGGAGAACCGCGAATGGCAGAGCGCCCTATCGGCGATCTTGTGGAAACCTTAGCCGCCTGTGGCGCGAATATTGACTACCTCGGCAAAGACGCTTACCCACCACTTAAAGTACGCGCAGCTGGCCTTAACGGCGGCACAGTGCATATCAAAGGCAACATCTCTAGCCAATTTCTTACGGCCATGTTGATGGCGGCGCCATTTTGTCGCTCTGATCTTGAAATCATTGTAGACGGCGAACTCGTCTCAAAACCTTATATCCTCATTACGCTCGATGTCATGGCACGCTTTGGCGTTACCGTTGAGAACCATGACTATCAACGCTTCACCATTCGCGCCGGCCAGCACTATGTCTCACCAGGGGAGATTATGGTTGAAGGCGATGCATCATCAGCCTCGTACTTTCTTGCGGCCGCAGCGATCGCTGGTGGCACAGTGCGTGTGCACGGCAGCGGTACAAGCAGCGTGCAAGGCGATGCACGATTCGCAGAAGTGCTCGAACAGATGGGTGCAAAAGTACAATGGGGAGACACCTGGATTGAAGTCACGCGGGGCACCTTAAAAGGTGTCGATGTGGATTTGAATCATATACCCGACGCCGCCATGACTATTGCCACCACCGCGCTTTTCGCCAAAGGGCCGACAGCGATCCGCAATATCTACAACTGGCGCGTTAAAGAAACCGATCGATTGAGTGCGATGAGCACAGAACTGCGTAAGCTTGGAGCCACTGTCGAAGAAGGCGATGATTACATCGTGATCACACCACCGCAGCATATACAAGCTGCCGCCATCGATACCTATGACGACCATCGTATGGCCATGTGTTTCTCACTAGCCGCCTTTGGAGACAGCCCTATCACCATTAATGATCCTGGCTGCACAGCTAAGACCTTTCCTAGCTATTTCACACTATTTGAGAGGCTGACGACGGCAAAATAAGCCGTGGAGGAGATTGGAGCGGGTGATGGGAATCGGACCCACGTCTAAAGCTTGGGAAGCTCTCGTTCTACCATTGAACTACACCCGCAAGGTGTGAGGCGTCTAACCGCTGCGGATAATAGTCTATATTCGCCTCATATTCCTAGTAAGTTCGTTAATTCACGCATAAAAAGTCCCGCTAGCGGGGCTTTTTATGCCTATTGCTACAACGGTTATACTATTTACGTGGCTAAGACAATGCGATTTACCGGCTCAGCCGTCCATCTGAGCAGCCGCGATTGGCGCTTCTTCGCTAATCACCCGCACGTTGCTGGTTAATGGCATGCTCTACCAATGGTCAAATGGAGAGCAAATAACTGTTTTTATGGGTTAATTCAAACTTCACTTTAAGCATTGCCGGGTTTTTATCCAAACATTCTCCTAACACCCCCTCTTTGCCATTTTTAGGTAACGAGGATATGAGCAGTAATGTGAGCTTTAAGTGCCTTTTGACACGCGCTCGCGGGAGAGCACTGGGTTGGCATACATTTTCAGCCAATAGGGGAGGATTTTAGGGTCTACTTCGGCCAGTCGCTCTTGAAACTTAGCTCTAGCCTGGGCATCAATATTGGCAATGGTCGTACTTTCTGAAACGCTACCATCTTTAGACTGCAACGCCTCCAGGGCCAAATAATTGTTAGCTTGCAACAAATAATTATTGAGAATTTGTTGATCAATAGTGCTTGCAGCGGCATCAACATCGTCACTCGTCACGGTGATTTCCTCACCAAAGGCAACGTGTACATGCCCTTTAAAGCCTATCATTCCCGTCACAATGCTGTTGATATCGCTCTGCTCATCTTTGCTATAAGTCCCTAACTCGGCCTTTTGATACAGCTCATCAGCCTTTAAGACATCACATGGATCAAACTCATAGGAGATCGAGACAGGCACGACGTGTAACGAGGCCAAAGCTTTTTGAAAACCCTCTCCACGCTTAGCTAAAGAGAGCATTTTCAGCAGGGCAGTATCAGTGCAGTCTATGCCATCCTTTGCGCGCCCTTCACGTTGAGCAATCCATACATTATCTTGCGAATTGATCAGATGGTGGATGTACTCTGAAAGCACTTTGGAGGACTTCAAAAGATCTCGACCTTTAAGCGAGCGCTTTACGATGAAGCTTTTGTTCAAGCGCATTAGGTCTGTAACAAAAGGACGCTTGAGAAGATTATCGCCAATGGCGATATACACGGTATTGAAACCCGCGTGATAGAGCATATAGTTCACGAACGCTGGGTCCATCGCAATATCGCGATGATTACTGACAAACAAATAATTCTTTTCTTTGGATAAGTTCTCAAGCCCAGAGTTCGTTAATTGCGACGTTGTTTTCTCGATCATCTGATCCATATACAAGGCAATAACACTTTGCATGGACTTCACATCATTCACGCCCTGTAGCTGCTTAGCCAGCTTTTTACGCGTCAAAAACCGCGCCGCTGCAGGGATCGCCCGGTAAAGTTTCGGGATTGCGAAACTTGCGATACTGCTAACAAATTCAGCATTGCTAAGCAGTCTGTCAATGACAGGTCGCACTTCGTCATCGTGATAGGGGCGAATATCCTGAAACTGATCCATAAGGCGGCACGTGATTCGTTAATTGATACACCGAGATGGCGGCGACTCCAATGCACTATTGCTTTGCTTGACTGTGCGGGGCGCGATTCTACTCACTTTGTCCACACACAGCAAATAGCCTTTAAATATCGATACTAGGGGCATTTTCATCTGGCGCAAACTGCAGTTCTGCCAAATTGGCATAGAGGGGGCTGCTGAGCAAGAGCTCCTTATGCGTGCCCTGCGCCACGACTTTCCCCGCCTCCATCACCACTATCGAGTCCACGTTTTTAACCGTCGCTAAGCGATGGGCGATAATGAGGGTTGTGCGCTGTTTCATCAGCTCATCCAATGCCATCTGCACCTTGCGCTCGCTCTCTGCGTCCAAGGCGCTAGTGGCCTCGTCTAGCAAGAGTATTGGCGCATCCTTAAGAATGGCTCGCGCGATCGCAATGCGCTGTTTCTGCCCCCCCGACAAACGGATGCCCGATTCCCCAAGGAAGCTGTCATAGCCCTCGGGTAACTCTTCGATGAAGTCGCTAGCAAAGGCTGCTTTCGCCGCGGCTAGCACCTCCTCATCACTCGCGTCAGGACGACCATAGCGGATATTGTCGCGCACATTGCCAGTAAACATCGCAGGTTGCTGCGAGACTATCGCGATCTTGCTGCGCAGGGTTTCTAAGTCAAGTTGCCGAATATCGACGCCATTGATACTTACAGCCCCCTCTTGCGGGTCATAGAAGCGCAGCAGGAGTTCAAAGAGAGTGGATTTACCCGCACCGGATGGCCCCACGAGTGCCACGCTAGTCCCTGCATTAATCGCAAGGGATAAATCATCTATGGCCGCAGTATTGGGACGCGAGGGATAGAAAAACCTCAACCCCGCTAGTTTGATTGCCCCATCAAACGGGGCCGATAAGGCCACAGGCTCCATCGGTGACACGATATCGCTTTTCGCGTGCAGTAACTCCATCAAGCGCTCTGTCGCCCCCGCAGCGCGCTGCAGATCACCAATCACTTGGCTGATCGCGCCCACGGCAGAGGCCACAATCACAGCGTAGACAACGAAGGCCGATAACTCCCCTGCCGATAGACGCCCATTGATCACATCTTGCCCACCTGACCAGATCATCGCCGCAACGGCACCGAAGACCAAGGTAATCACCACTGTAGTGAGGATAGATCGTGACCAGATGCGCTTACAGGCCACCTTAAAGGCCGACTCAACATGGTTGGCAAAGGCTTGCTCGTTTGCACCTTGTTGGTTATAAGCCTGCACAGTCTTGATATGTTGAATACTCTCGCCCACATAGGCGCCAACATTGGCGATCTCATCTTGAGAGCTACGCGACAGATGTCGCACGCGTCGCCCGAAAATTATGATTGGCCCTACCACTAGGGGGATACAGATCATGACGATGCTAGTCAGCTTAGGGTTAGTGATAAATAGAAATACCGTGCCGCCTAGCATCATCAAAATATTACGTAAGGCGATAGAGACGGACGAGCCAATCACCGTCTGCAACAAAGTCGTATCTGTAGTGATTCGCGATTGAATTTCACCACTTAGGTTCTCTTCAAAATAGCCAGGGTGCAGCGTCATCAGATGCGAGAAGACAGCGGTGCGAATATCAGCGGTGACTCTTTCTCCGAGCCATGAGACCCAATAAAAACGTGCAAAAGTGCCCAGCGCCTGCACAAAGGCAACGATCAAAAAGCCGACGATCGCCAGACCAAGAGACTGACTCGAGCCGGCCACAAACCCGACATCAACGATCACCCGCACAAACTGGACAAGGCCGAGGGTAACGGCGGCGGTGAAAACAAGCGCCACCATCGCCAAGGCGATCTGCTTTTTATAGGGCTTAAGAAAGACAAAGGCTTTGCTAAGACTGGAATAGGCGGAAACGTCTGGTTTCGTGACGGGTTCATTCATATTGCTGATCTCAATTGGAATTTGGCAGAAAGCAGAGATTGGGACTTTGCGAGCGAATCACAAGGTTTTGCCTCGGACGTTCGCGTTAAGTTGACGTCAATTCACGGCCGTACGCTTCAAGATCATCCAGTAGCGCGAGGACTTTTGCGTCTTGATGTTCGTCGCGCAGCTTAGCTATCTCGGCAAAATACTCGTTGGCAGAGGCACCCGCGGCTCGCACCTCATCGGAGCGTTGCAATCGCTGATGGCAGAAAGCCTCCCATTCGCGTCGCTCCTCCTCGCGCAAGGTCGAGGCAAAATTGCGCGCGCGATAGCGAAATAACAGTGTGTCCAGACGTTTGTCCACAAAGGCCTGCGGCCAAACACTCAATTGCGCACCGGTAGCGCCACGAATCTGCGCCATTGCTTGTTTGTCTTGCCCCCCAAAGAAGCCACCGCTGTAGATCATATAGTCGGGGTCATCATCCCCAGGGCGGTCCTCGTGAGCTTTATCGAATGCCGATGCCACCTTGGCAATGGCTTGCGGATGCTCCAGCAATAACTGCCAATGCTCTCGCGCCTTGCTCTCATCGATTTGGTATTGCTTGGCTAGCTCGTCTGTCAGCAGCGCCTTTGAGGCCACAATAGGACATCGATTCACATGCAGCACCTTCAAGGCAATGCGTTTAACGCCCTCGGCAAGCTCGTCTTGCCGGGTAAAGAGCCGCTGTTGAACCTGCTCGACCGAAAGCTCCATCCACTCGCGCGGATCCTCGCGCAAGTCATAGACAATCACACCATTCTTGTCGGTAGGGTGCTGGGTCAATGGAGCGACGAGGGCGAGACAACCATAGGCGGCAGGATACATCGATGAAACATGCAAAATTGGTTTTTTACTAACGATATCAATCTGTTCTTGCACTTTTTTCTTATTGCGTAGGCCATAAGCATAGGCATAAAGCTTGGGCTGCTTGTCTTTGATGAGCTTGGCCATGGCAATGGTCGCAGTGACGTCAGATAGTGCGTCGTGCGCCGCCTCATGAGCGATGCCGTTAGCAACGGTGAGCTCTTCCAAACGAAACGAGGGGCTGCCGTCTTCTTTTTTCGGCCAGACGATCCCCTCTGGACGTAGCGCGTAGCATAACCGCACCATATCGATGATGTCCCAGCGTGAATTGCCGTTCTTCCACTCGCGTTCATAGGGATCATAAAAGTTGCGATATAAAAGCTGCCTAGTCACCTCATCGTCAAAGCGCAGGCTGTTGTAACCCGCCACACAACTTTGCGGTAGTGCAAATTCTTGGTGGATGCGCGCGATGAATTCGGCCTCTGGCAAGCCCTCTTGTAATGCTTTGTAGGGACTAATACCCGTCACCATGCAGGCGGCAGGATGAGGCAGCATATCGGGGCTAGGCTGGCAGTACATCACCAAGGGTTCGCCAATAATATTGAGCTCCTCATCTGTGCGTAGCCCCGCAAACTGAGAGGCGCGGTCCCGCCGTGGGTCTACGCCAAATGTTTCATAGTCGTGCCAGTAAATTGTATTGCTCAAAACCACCTCAAAAGTCTAAATAGTAAAATGACGCCATTTCAGGGCAAATCTTATAGCATATTTGCAGCCCAAGATTCCTAAGCAGCGCCCATTAGTTTAGTATTTGCCCCCGAAGACCATTCATAAAATTGTGACAGTAGATACTCATCATGCATTTCCCCGGCGCCCATATCCTTAGTGTTAATCAATTTGAGCTCGCAGATGTCGAACGCATCTTCGACGTGGCAGACAGCATGGTGCCTTTTGCGCACCGCGAACGCATGACTAAGGTGCTCGACGGTGCGATTCTGGGCAATATGTTTTTTGAGCCTAGCACAAGAACGCGATTAAGCTTCGGCTGTGCCTTTAATCTGCTAGGGGGCGAGGTGCGCGAGACGACGGATGTTAAGACCTCGTCAATCTCTAAGGGCGAGTCTTTATACGACACTGCGCGTGTCATCAGTGGCTATAACGACATCATCGTCATGCGTCATCCGCAAGGCGGCTCAGTTGCCGAGTTTGCCAAAGCCAGCCGCGTCCCAGTGATCAATGCCGGCGATGGCCCTAACGAACACCCTAGTCAGGCTTTGCTTGACCTGTACACCATTCGTAAAGAACTCGGTAGCGCTGGCAAGAGTATCTCCGGCATGCATATCGCCATGGTAGGCGATCTCAAACATGGTCGCACCGTACACTCTTTGTCTCGCCTTATTCAGCTATATGACAACATCCACTTTACGATGATCTCGCCAAAAGAACTATGTATGCCCGAAGAGATCGTTGAGGAGTTACGTCGCAACGGCCACACCGTGATCGAAACAGAAGACATGGAACAAGGCCTTGTGGGCAATGACACTCTCTATCTCACGCGTATTCAAGAAGAGCGTTTCAACAGCAAAATGGAAGCAGACATCTACCGTGGTCGCTTCCGCTTGAACGAAGCCATCTATACGCGTTACTGCCAACCCAAGACAGTTATCATGCATCCACTGCCAAGAGATTCGCGCGCCGATGCCAATGAATTAGACAATGACTTGAATCAGCACCCAAACCTCGCCATATTTAGACAAACAGACAACGGCGTGTTGGTGCGCATGGCATTATTTGCGTTATCACTCGATGTTTGTGAGCAGGTGCATAAAAGTGCACGCGAAGTGAACTGGTATACCGAACGGCGCTTCTAAGAATAGCCTCAAACCACAAGGGTATAATTATGGGTTTTAAAGATTTGCTGCGCATCATGATCCAGAAAGATGGTTCTGACCTATTTCTGACGACAGGTGCACCACCCAGCATGAAAGCTTTTGGCAAGTTGACTCCTATGTCAACGCAATCGCTACCCCCTGGTGCGGTAAAGCAGATCGCTTATCAGATCATGTCTGCCGAGCAAATCAAAGAGTTCGAAATCAGCCCAGAAATGAACCTGGCAATCTCCGACCCAGATATCGGTCGCTTCCGCGTTAACATCTTCAAACAACGTGGGCAGATTGCGATCGTTGCGCGGAATATTAAAACCGAAATTCCCAGCTGGAAAGATTTGGGGTTACCCGAAGTTTTAACCAGCCTTATCATGCAAAAACGTGGCTTAGTGTTATTTGTTGGTGGCACAGGTTCGGGTAAATCTACCTCACTCGCCGCTCTAATCGATCACCGCAATACCAACAGTGATGGTCACATCATTACTATCGAAGACCCGGTCGAGTTTGTACATCAGCACAAGAAATCTATCATTAACCAACGCGAAGTTGGCGTCGACACGAAGAGCTACGAAGATGCTTTGCAAAACACACTGCGACAGGCGCCCGACGTCATTCTCATCGGTGAGATCCGCAGCCAAGAAACGATGGAGCATGCATTAGCCTTTGCCGAAACTGGTCACCTATGCCTCTCAACTTTGCATGCCAACAATGCCAACCAAGCACTTGACCGCATTATCAACTTCTTCCCGGAAGAACGACACAAGCAATTATTCATGGATTTGTCACTCAACCTGCAGGGTTTCGTTTCACAGCGATTGATTCCCACGGTCGATGGCAAGCGCGCCGCTGCCATTGAGATCTTGTTAGGGACGCCACGCGTTTGTGACCTTATTAAACAAGGCAAGGTCGATGAAATCAAAGAGGTCATGACTAAATCTGAAAACCAAGGAATGAAGACTTTTGACTCGGCCCTGTTCGATCTCTACAAGGCTGGCAAGATCAGCCTAGAAGAAGCTTTGAAAAATGCCGACTCCAAAAACAATCTTCGTCTGCGAGTTCAATTGTCCGAAGGCAAACAAGGCAACGAAGAAGACGACGAAGATTCAGGGCTTAGCGGATTATCACTGCAACCCAAAGACGATAACGCTCGAGGGCATTAGCACAAGCTCTAATGGACCTTAAAAGCATATTGATTCTGCTCTTTCTATGGCTAATCGTAGTGGCTGCCGTGCTGCTAGTATTCGTCTATCCACGCTATCGCAGAAAGAAAGTTGACACGACACCCTTCCCTGCGCCATGGCTCCAAACCTTGCGACGCAGTTTGCCAATCTATAAGACCATGTGGCCGGACCAACAACGCGAACTGCGCCAACTCATCAAGCGTTTCGTCGACAGCAAAGAATTCGTCGGCTGTGCCGGCCAAGAGATTAACGATGAGATCCGAGTGACGATTGCCGCTCATGCGTGTCTATTGCTATTGAACCGACCAAGCCATGAATACCAAGATTTACGCTCAGTGCTGGTGTACCCCTCAACCTTTAAAGTGCAGCATGACCAACACGATGAGATTGGGCTCGTTACTGCTGGGGAACATTTTCTAATCGGTGAATCCTGGAGCAATGGCAAGGTCATCCTTGCATGGGACAGCGTCCAGCAAAGCGTGCAGAATTTTGCCGATGGACACAACGTCGTATTGCACGAGTTTGCTCATCAACTCGATCACGAAACCGGCAATACCAATGGTGCCCCTTTGCTGTATAACAAAGGCGCCTATGGCGATTGGTCACGAATATTTTCAGAAGAGTTCCGCCACTTGCAACATGCCAGTGCCGCGCATCAGCAAACACTTATCGATGCCTATGGCGCTAGTAATCCGGCAGAGTTCTTTGCCGTTGTCACTGAGACGTTCTATGAACGTCCTCATGAACTTGCCACCCGCCACGGCGAGCTTTTTGAAGAATTGCAAGCCTATTACCGTGTAGACCCTCGCGAATGGCAACGCGCCCCGAAACCATAAGGAGCCGCACCATGCGACTAGATAAATTTGTCAGCCACGCCACCACTATGCCGCGCGATCAGAGCAAACGCGTCGTGCGCAATAAACGCGTTACGGTCAACGGCACTATGGTCCGTAGTGCCTCAGCGCAAGTGGCTGAAACCGATCAGGTGTGCCTAGATGGCAAAGCCCTACAACTACCAAAGCCCCGCTATTTTATGCTGCATAAACCTGTCGATTATGTCTGCGCCACTCAAGACAGTGAGCACCCTATCGTCTTAGACCTGTTAGAGGATATTGATGTAAACGGCTTGAGCATTGCCGGCCGTTTGGACATCGACACGACAGGGTTGGTTTTAATCAGTGACGATGGCCAATGGCTACATCGCGTCACCTCGCCTAGGCATTTATTTGCAAAGGTGTATATTGCCACATTGCAAGAAGCCGCCGATGAGCACACTATTGCACAATTTGAGCAAGGCATAATGTTGCGTGGGGAAGACAAAGAAACCGCCCCCGCCCAATGCGAACCCTTGCCCGATAAGCAAGCGCAAGTGACTTTAAACGAAGGCCGTTACCACCAAGTTAAACGCATGTTTGCCGCCTGTGGTAACCATGTTGTAGCACTGCACAGGCATAAAATTGGCGCCGTCACCCTAGATGAGAATCTAGCCCCTGGCGCTTACCGTTCTTTGACCCAAGAGGAGATTGAGAGTTTCCAACTATGAGTATCCATATCGAACACCTGCTTGTCGATTTACTCAATAACCACGCGCAGCACGGCCCCATTCTTTGGATCGCCGATGAAAGCCTTAGCAACGAAGAATTACTCGCGGCGCGCCCCAACGAACACTTGCATGTATTAAGCAATCGTTACGACCTTTGTGAAAAACTGCGTGACCACGGTCATCAAGTCACTCTTTGTGACTTTGATCTTGCCCGCGCCTGCCCAAGCGATGTCGCACATATTGTCTATCGTGTTTCCAAAGAGCGTCCCTTAGTGCATCACTGCATCAACGAGAGCCTTAAACACCTTAAAGAAGGTGGCTGCTTGCACCTGATTGGCAACAAGGACGATGGCATCCGCACCCACGGCCGCAACGCCGAAAAAGTTTTCGCCACCCCAGAACAGGCCAAGAAACATGGCGATGCCTATCATATCCAGCTGCATAAAAAGACTAGTGAAGAAGCGCACTCTCGCAAGTGGCTCGATTGCAAAGACTATGCAAAGCTTCGCACCTGCACCGTTGGTGACTTTCATTTCATGAGCAAGCCTGGGGTGTTTGGCTGGAACAAAGTCGATCGTGGCAGCGAACTACTGAATGAATACATTCACAAACACCTTCCTAAACGCAAAGACCTTGGCAGTGTCTTAGACATGGGCTGCGGATACGGCTATTTATTGCTGGCAAGCGCCGACCTGCCTTTTAGCAAGCGTTTTGCCACTGATAACAATGCCGCCGCAATAGACGCTGCCACTGCGAGCTTTAACAAACAGGGCATGGATGTCACTGTCAGCCTAGATGACTGTGGGCAACAGCTGGGCACACAAGTCGATTGGATACTCTGCAACCCTCCTTTTCATCAAGGATTTCAAACCAATAGCTCGTTGTCAGCGAAGTTCATTGCGCAAATGCGCCGACTTCTAAAACCCAAAGGCAAGGCCTATGTCGTGGTCAATCAATTCATCCCTCTGGAACGACTTGCCCAAGACTGCTTTGCTAATTGCGAGCTGGTCACCCAGGAGCATGGCTTTAAACTTATCCAATTGAGCTAAGGGCACTGGACTCAAGGCGGGCGCCGGACTATTCTGGCGCTTCGCTTAGGCACCCCGTTAAGTGACTCGACGCATTGCTAGGTATAACAAAAACGATAACCCTGAAAGCAGGGAAATGAGGATACCACCATGATTAAACTCTACAAAAAAGCCCTTTTACTAGGCCTGCTCTGCGGTTTGCCTATCTTTGCTATGGCGCAAAGCAAAACCTATCTCTATGATCACGTCCACATGGCCGTCCCTGAGCCTTTAGTCGCCGCACAATGGTATAAAGACAATATCGGTGGTGAGTTCATAGATGGACGCACTGATCGACTGCTGTTTGGCACAACACGCATTATGTTTCTTCCTAGCACCCCTGAGACGCGTCCGAGTGAGGGCGGCGTCGTGGACCACCTGGGCTTTTCGGTCACTGACTTAGAGTCTGTCGTTGCTAACGTTCGTGCTGCCGGTGCCACAGTGCAAGGCGATATTCGCGACATCCCTGGCTTATTCAAGCTCGCCTTCATCATCGACCCTTTCGGTTCACGCATCGAGTTACTGCAAGACGAACAACACCTTGGCTTCCACCATGTGCACCTGCGCTCCACTGACCCACAGGCCACGTTTAAATGGTATGAAGATACTTTCGGTGGCATTCGCACCAATCTGCGCGGTCGACTCGATGGCATCCTTTATCCAGGCAATGTTTGGTTATTGATCACGCAGGGTGAAAACTTCCCAAGCCGCGGCGCCTCTATCGATCACATCGGCTGGAGAGCACTCGACTCCGAAGAGACAATTGCTGATTTACAAGACAAAGGGGTCGAATTCACCTCCGAGCCTGTCGACATGACACTGCCCAACGGCATGATTAATTACTTTTATGTGCAAGGCCCTGAAGGTGCCCGCGTAGAGCTCGTGCGCCGCGCCGCCGATATGCGCTAACACATAGGCACCTCACTGTTTTAACAGATAAAAATCACCAAGGCTGAAGAGCGGTATAACACCCTCTTTGGCCTTGCTGCTTTCTAAAACTAATAAACACTTGTCCAAATCGTGTTCTAGCCCGTGCGTTTTTTAGTGGCCCTGCTATAATGCGCGCCTTTCATCCACTCGCCCGATTACAATAAAAGCACTGGGTTACGACACAACAGGTACCTGAATGAAGAAGTTTCCACCCCCCTTTTACCGTTGGCGCCCGCACCCGTGGCATGGCTTAGAAGTTGGACCTGACGCTCCTCGTCTGGTGCATGCGTTCATCGAGATCTGCCCTTTCGATCTCGTCAAATACGAAGTCGACAAGACTACTGGATACTTGCGCGTGGATCGCCCACAACGCTCTTCCTCACAACACCCTACCCTATACGGCTTCATTCCTAGAACGTACTGCGGTAATCGAGTGCGTGATCTAATGGAAGGCTCTATTCGTGGTGATGGTGATCCTCTCGATATCTGCGTTGTGAGTGAACGTCCTATCTCAAAAACAGAGATCATTCTCAATGCGAAAGTCATTGGTGGATTGCCGATGCTAGATGGCGGCGAAGCAGACGATAAGATTATCGCCGTGCTAGAGAATGATCCGCTATTTGCTGAAGTTGAAGATATCAGTGAGCTTCCACCTGCATTGATCGAGCGTATGCGTCATTACTTCATGACATACAAGCTCATCCCAGGCGAGGAAAACAAGGTCTCTATCGGCGCAGCCTACGGCTTTGAACACGCGAAAGTTGTGATTCAAGCGGCTATGGACGACTACGACGACGAATACGGCAACGTGTAAAACACCGCGCCAAAAAAAAAGGGACCTAGGTGCTAACACTTAGGTCCCTTTTTTTATGAATTAGATTTTACCCGCAAACAGGTGCAGCACTGCCGATAGCACATTCACCCGTACTGCCACGAACATCACCTGCATGCCGCACCATCGTCACCTCGGCCATGACTGAGATGGCAATCTCGGCGGGCGTCTTACTGCCAATCTGCACACCGATAGGGGCATGCAGCCGGTCGATCTCCTCTGCACTCAAGCCCAACTCGGGCAAGCGCTCACGCCGACTAGCAGAGGTCCGCTCTGAGCCCATTGCACCCACATAGAACGCTGGGGTCTTCAGGGCTTCCATCAAGGCCATGTCGTCAACACGAGGATCATGAGCTAGCGCGATAATGCCGCTATAAGGGTCACTAAAACCGTCGCGCACTACATCGTCGGGTAAATCAGACGTGACTTGTACGCCATCCACATGCCAATTGGCTAGGTAATCAGGGCGTGGATCACATAAAGTCACATCATACTCTAGGGCTAGAGCCATTTCGGCGACATAGTGGGCCACATCCCCAGCACCAAGGAGTAATAATTTGTATTTTGGGCTTAGAGCGTGCAACAAGCTGTGCTCATTAAGCACGACAGCTTCGTCAGCGACGCTATGACGAATGCTGATCGCACCCGTATTAAGATCGAGCTCGCGACTGATTCTTTGATGACTCTCTAGTGCCTGTGCCAGTTGTGCGAACACTTCTTTATTGGCAGCTGTAGGTGCAAGATACTCCAACAAGACATGCAACTGCCCACCACAGGGCAAACGCAAACGCGCAGCTTGTTCCGCCGTAATACCGTACTTCACTATGAAAGGCTTTTGCTCTGCATCAAACTGTTTTTTCAAGGAGCCATCGCGCAGTTGTTCAAGAAAATCCTCTTCGATGCAGCCACCAGAAATCGACCCTGCAATCTCACCATCAAGCGTGCAAGCCATCATCGAACCGATCGGACGCGGCGAGGACCCCCAAGTCTTTAAAATAGTACACAACCAAACGGGTTGCTCCCTATTCAAACTATCGGAAACCTTGATGATGATATGTTGCTGTCCGCTCTGCATTTGCCTGCCTCTATAAAGCTTTTTTTGCGAGTGAGGAGCTTACAGCATCTGCGCTTCGCTGCACAATATTGCTTGGCCCTACGGAGCTCTAGGTGCTCAGCTTCGGATTCCTGCTCTGTGACTCGCCGTGAACCCATCCATGGGGGCTCGACGCGGCATCCATGCCGCGCCTTAATGTCACCGATCAGGAACCCAAAGCCAAGCACTCACGCGCAACGCAAACCTGTCGGCCACTCCAATGTCAGAGCCAAGCGCTGGATTTAGGGTGGCAGGACCATTAGCCGCAGGGATGCGGCGCCTGAGCCTACAAGGACGTATCCACGGCGTGTCCTGAAACCCTAAATCCAGCGCTTGGCTCGAGATAAAAAACTCAACGGCAGGTGCCCAGCTTCGGATTCCTGCTCTGTGACTCGCCGTGAACCCATCCGTGGGGGCTCGACACAAACCTTCCAGCCACTCCAATGTCAGAGACAAGCGCTGGATTTAGGGTGGCAGGACCATTAGCCGCAGGGATGCGGCGCCTGAGCCTACATGGACGTATTCACGGCGTGTCCTGAAACCCTAAATCCAGCGCTCGACTCGGGATCAGTAGACCTAGCGCTCGGCTCGGGATAAATAGACCCGGAACAAGACTGTGAGTTTTTAATCATGTCCGAAAATGGCCAGAACGAACCCTATAGCTGTGTTAACTTCCCATAACGATGCTTTCACCTAATCAGGAAACAAACCGTGCTACTAAACCCCGACGACTATGAGCAAGCAAGACAATCTCGGGACCCCCATTTCGACGGCCGCGTGTTTGTGGGAGTGCTGACTACTGGAATTTACTGCCGGCCCATCTGCCCAGTCAGAATCCCCAAGAAAGAGAATGTCCGACTCTATAGCACCGCCGCAGCAGCTGCAGAAGCCGGGTTTCGGCCCTGCCTACGTTGTCGTCCCGAATCCTCACCCGGTACTCCCGCATGGATGGGTAGCTCCCATACCGTATCGCGCGCCTTACAGCTCATTGCCCGTGGCGCTATGCACAATGGCTCTGTCACCCAACTGGCACAGCAATTGGGGATTGGCGCACGGCAACTCAGTCGTTTATTTCAGCAACATCTAGGCGTCACGCCTATTGCCGTGGCTAACACCCAGCGCCTACATTTCGCCAAGAAGCTTATCGACGAGACGCCTATGCCAATGGCGCAAATATGTTTTGCGGCGGGTTTCTCGAGCGTGCGCCGCTTCAACGCCGTGTTTCAACAAACCTACAAACGCCCCCCTCTTGCTCTGCGCAAGCAAGGTACTGCCCCGACCACAGATTTGTCGGGGGGCATTCAAATTCGTTTGAGTTACCGCCCGCCCTTTGACTGGCAAGCGATGCTCGCCTACCTAAACACGCGCTGCATTCCTGGCGTTGAGAAAGTTTCAGACAACTGCTATTACCGAAGCTTTACATTGGACGATGATAGCGGAGAAATTAAGGTCGAATTTTTAGAGGGCACTAATGCTGCGCTGCTAACAATTTTTTGCACTCAAACCCGCGACCTTTATAAGATTGCCGAACGTGTGCGCGTCATGTTCGACCTCAAAGCCGTGAGTACCGACATCGAAGCGTTTCTAAGGACTGACCCGCTTCTGCAACCGCTGGTCGATAAACATCCAGGCATTCGTGTCCCTGTGGCGTGGGATGGTTTTGAAGTGGGCGTACGCGCAATTGTTGGTCAACAAGTCTCAGTGAAAGGTGCCACTACACTAGTCTCGCGTTTAGCCCAGCGCTGCGGCAGTGCCTACACCAATAGACACTGTGCTGACTTGCAATATATTTTCCCTACGCCCAAGCAAATTCTAGCGAGCTCGTTAGATGGCTTGGGAATTACCAGCCGCCGAATCGCGTCGATCAAAGCCATGGCCCAGTGCGTCGCTACAGGGCAATTGCTGTTCGATGGCACAATGAGTAGCAATGAGTTTGTAAAACGTAGCACAAAAATTCCCGGCATCGGCCCTTGGACTGCACAATATATTGCTCTTCGCGCATTGAACGACCCGGACGCCTTTCCACACGCCGATCTGATTTTATTGCGCGCGGCTGCAGTTGAGGAAGAAACACTTACCCCTAAAAAACTATTGGAATTATCGCAACGTTGGCGGCCATGGCGCTCATATGTCGTAATGCTATTGTGGCGTGACTATGCGCTACGCGAAAAGAAATAATGGAGAGAATAATGACAACGTACTACTGCTATTGCCCCTCACCGCTTGGCGATTTATTGCTGGCAGGAGACGGCATCAACTTGCAAATCATTGGCTTTCCAGAAGGCAAAGCCCGCACCCGACATGGGGACAACTGGTTAGAAGATGAGAGAAAGTTCGTCGAAGTGAAAAAGCAGCTCGCTGCTTATTTCGCAGGCGAGCGGAAAACATTCGATCTTGCACTTGCCCCACAAGGCACCGAGTTCCAACAAACTGTATGGCAAGCCTTGCGCAAGATTCCTTATGGAAAAACCTGTAGCTACGGCGAAATCGCACAACAAATTGGCAAACCTAAAGCCTCGCGGGCTGTCGGTGCTGCCAATGGGCAAAATCCGCTTCCCATCATCATTCCCTGTCACCGTGTCATCGGCAGTACAGGAAAATTAACCGGTTTCGGAGGAGGGATCGCGGCTAAAGAAACGCTTTTAAACTTAGAGAATGACGCAAAGCATTTTCAGCTAGAAGCCTAAATTTTGACGTACTTTGGAATCAACATTAAACCCACACCTATCGCAACTAAGGCGTAAGCATTATTGAAAAAATAGGAATAAAGCATGAGTGCCAACCCGCAGTACAGGGCGACCTTATTCGCTTGCCTTTTGCCGTACACAAAATAGCCAAGTCCAATCGAGCTGAAGAGCAATGCCCAAAGCATTGCAGAAGGATCTGTAAGATTCATAAAACCCTTTTAAAGGATGAAATAATTAAACAAGTTTAGCATTAATGCCAGGCCCAGAGTGATTGCAATCACACCTGAATGCATTCGCGCCAAAATAGTGCAAAATTAATAAGACAGATAAAAATACTTACCCTATAATCGCTGCACTTGTTTGACTAGTCTCAGTCAGGAGAAACGCCCAATGGATATAGCACGCCCTTAAGGACTTCGGGTTTTAATCGCGCCTCTCATTCTTAGAGCCGCTTCGCCTTGCCCCTCGTTGAATCACTTGTTGCCTTGTGCGAACAACTCAATTCCAGAAGTCCTCTTGCGCCGAATACTAAGCCTTTGTGTTTACCGCACAGCGCTTGGATTGCTTAGACATCTAATTCTGGATTTATCATGACCTTAAAAAAAATACGCGCAGGCATAGACCTGTTTCGCCAAGCCCTTTTGGGCAGCTCAAGCATTAATTACACAGAAGGCTCCATAGCGCGAGCGACTTTCCTTCTTGCCGTTCCGATGATACTTGAAATGTCGATGGAGTCGGTGTTCGCGATTGTCGACATTTTTTTCGTTGCCAGTTTGGGCGCCGAGGCTGTCGCAACCGTTGGGCTCACCGAGTCGGTTATCTCGTTGCTGTATGCCATCGCGATCGGTTTATCCATGGGAATCACAGCCATGGTTGCGCGGCGCATTGGCGAGAACAGCCCTGAGGCTGCAGCATTTGTCGCAGGACAAGGCTTGTGGATTGGCGTCATCGTGTCACTAATTGTTGGGCTCACCGGGTTTTTCTATGCGGAAGAAATTTTGCGCATAATGGGTGCCGAAGACGATGTATTGGCGGTAGGTACGGACTACACGCAGATCATGCTTAGTGGCAGTTTCACGATTGTGTTTTTGTTTTTAAATAATGCCATATTTCGCGGCGCCGGTGATGCCAGTATCGCTATGCGCTCGTTAGTATTGGCCAACGGCATCAACATCGTCCTCGACCCTTGTTTAATTTTCGGAGTCGGCCCCTTCCCCGAGATGGGCGTGACAGGTGCGGCAGTAGCTACCAATATTGGTCGCGGTATCGGCCTGCTGTATCAATTTTACTATTTGTGTTCGAGCAGTCGTCGGATTCAATTGGTACTGAAAGATTTTGTCATAAAATTGTCTGTCATCATGACACTCGTGAAAATCTCGGTTGGCGGCATAGCCCAATTTTTGATTGCCACCGCGAGCTGGGTTTTCTTGATGCGCCTAGTATCAGTCTATGGCAGCGATGCAATTGCGGGCTATACAATCTCCATCCGTATCATGATGTTTGTCATTCTCCCAGCCTGGGGATTGAGCAACGCGGTAGCAACATTGGTTGGCCAAAACCTAGGAGCGCAGAAGATCGATCGCGCGGTTAGTACTGTGTGGCAAGTAGCAAAATACAATGTGACTTATATGATGCTCGTTGCTTTAGTGATCATTGTATTTCCGGAGCCGATCATGGGGTTCTTCACCACAGAGGCGAGCGCCCTTGCCTATGGAGTCGACGGCTTGCGCATCATGAGTTATAGCTTTGGGTTCATGGCACTCGGAATGGTAGCAATTCAGGCGTTCAATGGCGCTGGCGATACGGTCACCCCTATGTGGATCAATGGTTTTTGTTATTGGTTGGTGCAAATTCCAGTGGCATATTGGATGGCGACGATGTTGGCGATGGGGCCCTATGGGGTGTTCTGGTCGATCTTCATTGCGGAGATTCTGATGGGCGTAGTGGGTGTTATATTCTTTATGCGTGGGCGGTGGAAGTATCAGTCGGTTTAATGCTTCGTAGGTCGAGTCGCGCACTGGGTTTGCTTGTCCCTAGTCGAGTACTGGGTCTACTTGTCCCGAGTCGAGCACTGGGTCTACTTGTCTCGAGCCGAGCACTGGGCTTAGGGCCTCAGGACACGCCGTGAATACGTCCATGTAGGCTCAGGCGCCGCATCCATGCGGCTTATGGTCCTGCTGCCCTAAGCCCAGCACTCGTCTCTGACATTGTGCTAGCTGCAGGTTTGGATTTTGCCTAAGCACTCGACTTTAACAGTGTGCTGTCTGCAGGTTTGCGTTGAGTGTGAGCGTTCAGCTTTGAGTGCCTGATCGGTGACATTAAGGCGCGGCAGGGATGCCGCGTCGAGCCCCCATGGACGGGTTCACGGCGAGTCACAGAGCAGGCATTCGAAGCTGTGCGCCTTGCTGCAAATTTGCGTTGAGCAACACCCACTGACAAAAAAAAGAGAGTGAAGCACAAGCCTCACTCTCTTTTTTGTCAACAATAATGCTTACTGCAACGGTGCGCTCTGCTCCGCTTCCCCTGCTTCGCGATCAGCATGCGCGCGCGAGATGATGTAGTGACGAACTGCATCTGGATCGCTTGCCTCTAACGTGCCTTCGAATGACACCATGCCACCACTTTCAAGCTCGCCGTCTAGGACTACAGAATTCCACATTTCGCTACTGGCCAAACGCGCACTGTAACGAAGATCCGGGAACGTCCCGACGCTTGGGCTTACGCCAGCAGGGCCGTGACAAACACTGCAATAGCGCCCGTACACCTGCTCACCGTGGGCAACAGTTTCGAAATCCGCCGTCATCGGTGGTGGATTCAAATTGCCCGTATCGCTCACTGCTTCTTCCGCTAACTCAGGCGGCAGTTGTGCCGTTCCGCCACGCTTGAAAACGAGCAAACGTGAATTGTTGTTTGACATAGTGGTAGTCGAACCAATTGCGCCTGCACCTATCGTTGGGAGCGCACGACCACCGGCTAAAACTGCTACATACTGCTCACCATCTACGGTATAAGTAATCGGTGCGGCTACAGTGATAGCCTGTGTCATAGCACTCCACAACAACTCGCCCGTATCATCTTTATAGGCATTAAACTCACCCGAGGCATTGCCTTGGAACACCAAGCCGCCAGCAGTACTCAATACACCCGCTGCATCAACTGACACTTCTTTAGGTACACGCCAAACTTCGCGCTGCGCCACTGGGTCCCATGCAAGCAAATGCGCCGAACGCACAGGGGCTTGATCACCCGCTTCACGCACCAAAGCACCGCCGGCTGCAAAATCGGTTCCAGTGTTCCAGCCAGTATCTGACACTTCGAAATTCTCTGGTGCCACGTAACCCATGAACTGCTCAGTTGCTGGCAAGTACACCAATTTAGTTCGCTGACTAAATGACATCGGGTGCCAGTTGTGGCCACCTTGTGGGCCAGGTTGAACGATCATCGGAATGCGAGTTTCGTCATAACGCGCTTCGGGAATCTCGACAGGTCGGTCTGTTTCCAGATCGATATGAGAAGCCCAGCTGACGGGTACGAATTTCTCTGCAGTGATCAACTGACCAGTGGCCGCATCCAATACATAGAAGAAGCCGTTCTTAGGAGCTTGCATGACGACACGTCTTGGCTGGCCATCAATCTCTAATGTCGTCACAATAATGTGCTGTGTCGCTGTGTAATCCCAAGTCTCACCTGGCGTTGTTTGATAATGCCAGCGGTAGGTTCCGTCATCAGGGTTGATCGCCATAATCGATGACAAGAACAAGTTATCGCCGCCGCCTGGGCTACGTAGACTTTGATTCCAAGGGGAGCCATTACCAACACCAATATAAAGTAGGTTCAAATCGGCATCATAGGCCATGGCATCCCATACGGTACCGCCGCCACCTAAGTTCCACCATTCACCGTTCCATGTCTCTGCCGCCATCTCTAGCTCTGGCTGCTCAAAACCATCGGCCGGATTGCCTGGCACAGTGTAATAACGCCAGTTCTGCTCACCCGTTTCTGCATCATACGCTGTGACATAACCACGAACGCCGTACTCTGCACCACCGTTACCGATAAGCACTTGGCCTTTAACGATACGAGGAGCCCCCGTAATCGTGTATGCCTCACTCTCATCAACAGTCATGACACTCCACAACTCTTCACCCGTTGTAGAGTCCAGAGCGATCAATCGGCCATCGATAGTGCCCACGAATACCTTGCCTTCCCACACGGCAACACCGCGGTTGACTACGTCACAACACGCATCGACGCCTTTGGCAGGATCCACTTCTGGATTGAATGCCCAAAGTGGACGCCCTGTGCGCACATCAAATGCTTTGACGTGGCTCCAAGCCGTACTGACATACATCGCACCATCTACCACAATTGGTGTAGCTTCCTGCATGCGGCTCGTGTCGATATCTGCATACCACTCTAAGCCCATGTCGCTAACGTTGTTCGTGTTAATTTGCGTCAACGGACTAAAACGAGCTTCACCGTAGTCTCGGCCCGTACTCATCCAGTTGCCTGGCTCTTCATCGGTCGCAATAATTCTTTCGGCATTCACGTTTGCCGAATAGGGCAATACCACGGGGGTGCTTGCCGACGCAGGCTCAGCTGCTGTATTTGTGTTTGAGGGGCTCTCCGCTGGACCACAAGCTGCAAGCAACAAAGCAGCAGCCGCTAATGTGGAAACGTGCAACAATCTTCTTTTCATCCATTTCACCTTATTGTTTTATTTAATTCGACTGCCCACTCACCTCAGACAGCTTAAAAACCAGTAATGCATTACCGGGTAGTTGACCGAAAGTAGCGTAGCCGCTATTCACGATCATGTAGTCACCAGAAAACACTGGCCCTACGGAATCTATTGCTCCGCCTCTGGCGGCGACACCATTGACGGTCGTAAACTCTTGCACTGTATTGTGCTCCCAAACAAGCTCTCCAGTCTTTTGCGCATGGGCAAAAATATAACCATTCAGAGCTCCCGCGACCACGATGTCTGCAGAAGCACTAGCCGCCGCTGAATAGGAGTCCATACAAGCACGCGCCCCCTCTTCACAGCGTTCGGGTGCATGACTATACCAGAGCAGCTCGCCAGTTTTCATATCTACTGCATGCAAACCAGGCTTCGCTTCCATCCCCCCGTCCGCTCCCGTAAACCGATCGGAGATTGGGACAAAGGCCACATCACCCACAAATGTCATGCCCCAGTGTATGCCCCCTAAAGCGCCACCACGCCCTAAACGGGTTTGCCACAGGATGGCGCCGTTATTATCTGGGTCTAACGCGTATAACATCGCGCCTTTACTGCCAGCAACCAAGATGTCCTTGCCTGTGCTCAAGGTGACTGCCATCACTGATGCACCAATATCGAGATCAGGCCCGGCATTTGGACAATTTGGGTGATCTGCGCCCATCGAGCAAGCCATAGTAAAGGCATCATCGCTCGTCGTTTGCTGCACCCAGTCCATATCGCCTGTATCGATATCGAATGCGATAATGGAGTCGCTTGTCGCACTTGCTGGACGTGTATAGTTTTGCCCCGTTCCGGCATAGACTCGATTGCGCCGTAAATCCACAGTGGGAGTATCCCAGATTGGAGCGCCCGATGGAGCATAGACGCGACGTTCTGCACTATTAGTTCCGACCAGTTGAGCTTCGTCCATGATATAGGTATGCCAGAGTTTTTCTCCCGTATTTAGATCAAATGCTGCCAAATTTCCGCGAAACTGACAGCATTCGTATTGAGGATTACCGGCAACCGCTACTTCTATTGAAGAAACAGGCACAAAAACCTTATTGCCTGCAACGATCGGCGACCCCGTACTGCGAGCTAATGGGAAAGGGTCAACATCGGCATGCCAAAGCCGCTCACCTGTCGTTGCATCGAGTACAAATATACGATTGGAGATATCTGCGCCTACTAAGAGGGTTTTATTCAGCACATCGGAGTGCGCCACACTTAGAGAGCCCCGCACCTCAGAGGTAGCTAGGAATGTCCAATGGGCACAGCCAGTGGCAAGGTCTAAGGCATACACACGGCCACTAGTGCTGCCCATGTACATAACGCCATTAATAATACTGGGTTGCGCCCGCGCATTTGAGCCCTCTTCGAAACCAAAGACCCAACTGAGCTCTAAAGAGCCCACTGTTGCCGCTGATATATTACTGCCTGCACTGCTTTGTTCTCGCGAATTGTGGAGATCATTGCCCCAGCCGTTCCAATTACTCGCCACTGCCAGATCCCGCGGCGCCATTGAGAAATCGCATTGGCTCAGCTGTTCTAGCCGCTCTGGCTTGTATTCACGCCCCGACAGGTACTCTGCTACGGCAATTTTCTGCTCTGTATCCAAGGGCTGCCCTTGAATGCGCATCAAGCCTTCATTGAGCGCATGGTAGATGCTGTTGGCTGTAAACGTCCCAAGCGCACTACGGGGAGGTGTTCGCGGATCGCTAGGGGCTGCATGACAACTAGCACAAAACTGCTCGTACAGTGGCTCTCCCTCTTGTGCTTGCAGCACTTGCGGCGCGAGCCCGATACTTAAAAAAGGTAGAAAACTGAGCAAGCAAACGCCTGTGATTCTTTTCATTATTATTCCCCGGCTCTAATACTCTGTACAGCATCAGTGCTAGCAGTGGGTACTGAGGGTCTAAGCTAGCAACATTGGCGTGCATCACCGATCCATACATCCGTATATAGCCGGTTGAGCAAGATTTTTTATCTTACCTGAAGCCATTGCGAAAGCGGAACTGAGCAGGCAGCAAATACGGCAGAAACCGCCTTTTTTATAGCTCAGTGGAACCGCTCTAGTGTATAGTTAAAGCCCTGTTTGCCAGTTATTTCAGCGATACTGCGTTGATAAAACTTGTGAACTAGCTGTCACATGTTTCACGCCGTCATGAGATACACTAGAGCACCATGCTAAATATTTACGACCTCAATCAAGACAAATACCTTGTAGCACGCAATGACGAGGAAATGACCGAGCCGATGGCACCAGCGCTATGGCTCGATCTCGTTGACCCTTCGGACGAAGAAAGACGTTTGGTTGAGGTACAAAACAGGCAAACACTGCCCGAAACAGGCGATGTTGAAGAAATCGAGGCGAGTGCTCGCTCCTATCAGGACGAAGACGGTGGCATTCACGTTCACTCCATGTTTTTACACCATGTTGAGGATCGCCCCCGCAACACGACAGTCGCGTTTACTCTCACTGGCGACCAACTCATCACCTTGCGTGAGCGCGAGATCCCTGCATTTCGCCTTTTGCGTATGCGCGCCAAGCGTCAAAAAGGCCTTGTACAAGACAGTGTCGCAATCCTGCTTGCACTATTCGAAATTAAAATCGATGACCTAGCCGATACCTTAGAAGAGGTCTACACGGGCCTTGAGAACACTAGCAACTCGGTTTTGGAAGAGAACGACAACGCCATAGAAGATGCGATAGACGAACTCGCACGCCACGAAGACACCAACGGTAAAGTCCGTCTGTGTTTGATGGATACGCAGCGCGCCCTGACCTTCCTATTGCGCCACGGCAAACTCGCCCCAGAACATGCCGAAGTCGCCAGAGAACTACTGCGCGACATCGAATCCTTGCTGCCACACAATAGTTTCGTTTTCGATAAAATCAACTTCTTGATGGATGCCGCACTGGGGTTCATCAATATTCAACAGAACCAGATTATCAAGATCTTCTCGATCGCCGCCGTGGTGTTTCTACCGCCTACTCTGGTGGCGAGCGCCTACGGGATGAACTTCAAGTTTATGCCCGAACTCGAGTGGTTACTTGGTTATCCGTGGGCTATAGGCCTGATGATCCTTTCAGGTATTGCCCCCTACTGGTATTTCAAAAGCAAGGGCTGGTTATAAGCCCTAGAAGCAATTGGGGGTACACCGCATGCGCAAGACACTACTTGGCCTTCTTTTCGCTGGCATGGCGGTCTCGGCGACAGCTCAGCAATCTGCTTTAAGCCCGCAAGTACAATCCTTCGTTGATCGCGTAATGCCACAGGTCGTGGAATGGCGACGTGACTTCCATCAACATCCCGAACTAGGCAATCGCGAATTTCGCACTAGCGCTATCGTGGCGGAATACCTCACATATCTCGGCTTCGAGGTGCGCACGGAAATTGGCCATACTGGCGTTGTTGGGGTTCTTCGTGGCGGGCAACCAGGCCGTGTTGTCGCCCTGCGCGCCGATATGGATGCCCTTCCGGTAGTCGAACAAGTCAACTTACCCTTCGCCTCAACCCAGCGCACCCAATATAACGGCCAAGACGTAGGCGTCATGCATGCTTGCGGCCATGACAATCATGTGGCGATTCTGATGGGTGTCGCGGGGGTGCTGGCCCAGATGCAAGAAACTCTGCCGGGCACCGTATTATTTGTGTTTCAGCCTGCCGAAGAAGGCGCACCAGAAGGTGAAGAAGGTGGCGCTGACTTAATGCTCAAAGAAGGCGTCTTTGCAGACCCTCGCCCCGATGCGGTATTCGGCTTGCATGTCTCCCCTATTCCTGTCGGCGCTATTGCCGTGCGTAAAGAGGGGATGATGGCCTCTAGCGACGAATTCAGCATTACTGTGCATGGCCAACAGACACACGGGGCGCAACCTTGGGCAGGCATTGACCCTATTGTAGTGGCCTCGCAAATAGTGCTTGGCTTGCAAACCATTCCCAGCCGTCAACTGGATGCCACGCTCACCCCTTCTATTGTCACCGTTGGCGCCATCAATGGCGGCGTACGTAACAATATCATTCCAGAGTCTGTCGAGATGATCGGGACGATCCGCACTTTCGATGCCGACACGCGAGCCGACATCCACGAGAGAGTGACGCGCACGGCTACACAAATTGCCGCAAGTGCTGGCGCCAGGGCCGAGGTCAGTATTGACATTGGCTACCCTGTCACACGCAACGATTCAGCGTTAACTGAGCAAATGATGCCGACTCTACGCCGCGTGGTTGGGCAGGGCTTAGCTGAATCCCCAAGGGTTACCGGGGCCGAGGATTTTTCTTATTTTGCCGAAGAAGTGCCAGGGATGTTTTTCTTTCTAGGGGTCGCTCCGGATAACCCCGAGCTCGTATTCCCCAATCACTCACCCAATTTTTTCGCAGACGAACGCGCACTGCCGATTGGAGTGCAGACAATGACTGCCCTAGCGTTAGATTTTCTTAATGGGGAATAAAACATGGCACTAGCGCTGCCAATTGCAGGCTAGTGCATGGATGAGTCGTTGCTTATAGTTGCAGTGTCGCGATTTCGATACGCGAGGCCGCCCCATAAATCACCGAGGGATCCGTCGACAAGGTCGAAGGCGCTCGCAAACCCGGCCAAATTGGTAATAAACTATCGAGCTGAGTGTCTATCGCCATCACCGCTGCCGAGTTATCGCTTAGCGCTTCAAGTAGTGCCATCTTTTCTTTGGCAATTCGTACAAAACCCAAAGAGTCCTGATACTCATGTTCGTTCTCAAGCTGGCCTTCATCGCCAACCGCAATGTCATACTCTGCCGCGGCTGTGCGCACGAGATCAACCATGACCGTGCCAAGGGTGCGGGCATCCAGATCAGTCACTACGCTTTCAGCGGCGCTTATAGCCGCCAGTAATGCAGAATACGCGGCTTCTACTTCGGCAATTGCTTTTTGCTCGGTTACAGCATTCGCTAAGCCTTCGAGTTGATCAGAAAAATCGAGCGCACCGCGAGATTCCATCGCAGGGAGCAAGTCTGCATAAAGTTCATCGCCTGGGTGTTTCATATGCGTTGCAGAAGCGTCTAACTCCCCTTCACGGTATAAATTAACACCGACATTCAAGTGCCCGCGAATAAAGGAAAGCTGCGCTAAATAAACAGAATCGCTAGCAATGGCATCGGCTGTGCTTGCGCCTTCTCCGCCCTCACCACCTTCATCAGCCATGGCATCCATATCGTGGCCCATGTCATTTTGAGTATCACTCGTTCCCACATAGAACGCAGCACTCGCCGCAACCACCACGCCTAAACCAAGCCACACTCTATTTCTGATTTCCATAGCATCTCCGCAAGCACATAGGGCAATTTCACAGTGGGTTTGATATTGCAGCAAACGACCACTAAACTGGATCGCACTATACACCTAACAAGAATCATTCTCAATTAGAGTTTCTTCTCATGTTATTACAGATTGCTCAAGCTATTCCTTCCAAGCTCCTTGCCCGATGTTTGTCTTTGGCCCAAGAAGGCGCCTCGTTTGTCGATGGTAAAGAAACTGCTGGCTGGCATGCACGCGAACGTAAAAACAATCTGCAAGCACGCCCATCACACTTGGTCGACAAGCTCTACAAGGAAGTAGAGAAAGCCCTCCTGCAACATGAATTGCTTGCGGCGGCGGCAAGGCCAAAAAATATCGTCAGAATGCAGTTGAGCCGTTATGAAAAAGGCATGTCCTATGGCAGTCATGTAGACGACGCCATCATGCTGGGGCAAAGAACTGACCTTGCGTTCACT
Source organism: uncultured Pseudomonadales bacterium (assembly GCA_947259995.1). Taxonomy (GTDB): domain Bacteria; phylum Pseudomonadota; class Gammaproteobacteria; order Pseudomonadales; family Pseudohongiellaceae; genus UBA5078. The sequence goes on from CAMYOK010000004.1 coordinate 35,108, forward strand.
CTATTCCTCAATTCTCCCGATCAATATGAGGGCGGCGCACTAGTCATTGATGAAGCCTCAGGGGAGCGCGCCTTTCGGATGGCCGAAGGCGCGATGCTGCTCTACCCTGCAACCACTTTGCATCGAGTAGAAGAGGTGACTAAAGGGGAGCGGCTTGTTATTGTGGGCTGGATTCGCAGCTATATTGCCAACGCCGAAGAGCGCGAGTTGCTGTTCGATTTAGAGCGTGTCATTGCCATGCACCGCCAACAACAAAGCAGCAATAACCCTGCGTTAGACCTGTTGTTAAAGACTAGAAGTAATTTATTAAGACGCTGGGCACAAGATTAAACAAAACTCTTCGCCCCTCACTCGATACCGCCTTTGCAGTTGCAATTATATAAAGGACAATCTCTATGCTAAAGTTTTACTACGCCCCCAAGACCTGCGCGCTCGCCACACACTTAGCACTAGAACACATAGGGGCTCCCTATGAGGCGATCAAACTTGATTTTGCTCAACAGGCTCAACGTTCACCTGAATTCTTAGGCATTAACCCTAAGGGGCGAGTGCCAGCAATCGTCACAGAAGAAGGCATTCTCACCGAAACACCCGCCCTGCTTCTTTATCTATGCCAACGCCACCCGGAGGCAAATCTAGCCCCTCTAGACAGCGATTTCGCGACCGCGCAAATGCAGGCATTCAATAGTTATTTATGCTCGACAGTGCACGTGGCACATGCTCACAAGATAAGAGGCATCCGCTGGGCAGATGATCCCGACGCCATCGAGGCGATGAAGAAGAAGGTTCCACAATCGATGGGCGACGTGATGGCCTTAATCGAAAACGGCATGTTGAAAGGGCCGTGGGTCATGGGAGAACAGTACACCGTCGCGGATATGTACCTGTTCACCGTTTCTAGCTGGTTGGAAGGCGACGGCGTCGATATCAGCAAATTGCCCCGCGTCATCGCGCACCGTGAGCGGATGGCGAGTGACCCAGCAGTAAAGAGAGTATTGGACTTATATGCCTAGAAGTTAATACGCATTGGGTGGCGGGCGAGGATGGAAACATCCCCCCACAACATTAGCAATGCGTCTTCTTCTGCATCGTTGCCGGCAGGGTTTTGGTCGACCGGATAGAGTGTGTCAAAACAGTCCAAGGATTCTCCGTCCTTGACCTGCCGCTCCAACGCAACGGATTCCATCGTATTGTGGTGTAACTTCGCTAGCATAATCTCAAACTCCTTTGTCACCTACTCTATCTGATCGTGGGCACTACTATGCCTAAGAAATGTGGCAGTGTGATGTAAGGAAAAGGGCAGATTGTGTTTTTTTCTGCCTAACGGATGACGGCGGCTATTCGTCGCTACTTTCGCGCGTTTGGGGATTCGAGTAGGATGCAGGGAGGCTAGACTTTCTTAAGCTGCATTAGATTAGGATCATCGCTATGAATAACAAAAATAAATTCAATACCGCGGTACTCAGTATAATCGGTTCTGGGTTTCTACTGGCTGTTTTCGGCTATGTGAATGCCCAAGGAGAACCCCCTACCGTTATCGAAACAAGCTCTCATGTCTTTACGCAAATGGCCGATGGCGTTTATCAAGTCACTGGTACTGGCGAGGTATTTGTCATGAGCAATGCCTTGATGCTCGTGGGTGACGACGATGTTTTATTAGTAGACTCTCACGTCACTCCCAATGCCGCCAACGCCTTGCTTCGATCTGTGCGCGCCGTGACAGACAAACCTGTACGCTACCTAGTCAATTCTCACTATCATTTTGACCACGCCCACGGCAATCAAGTGTTTCCCGAACAAGTGGAGATCATTGGGCACAGCTTTACACGGCAAAAACTCAATGGTGAGCTAGGCAATGTGCTGACTGAGAACACCATGGTCAGTTTCACCGAAGGCGTACCGGCACTCGTACAAAGCCTTAGAGAACAATTGCAGGCGGCGACCACCGATCAGCAACGAACGCAGTTGGCAGCCCAGCTAAAATACCAAGAAGACCACATGCATTCCTTAGGCGAGATAGTGCCAACGCCGCCAAATATCACACTCGAAACAAAAATGACTTTATACCAAAAAACAGGTGCTGGCAGCCGCGAGATACAACTATTGCACTTGGGCAAAGCACACACAGCTGGGGATGTCGTAGTGTATTTACCGGCCGAACGCATGGTGTTTACCGGCGACATGATGTTGCCCTTCCTCGCCTATATGGGCGACAGCCATCCGGACGAATGGGTCGGGACACTCGAAGCCTTGAAGGGTTTGGATTTTGATGTGATATTGCCTGGACACGGAGCGCCGTTCCAAGACAAGGCCATCATTGGTCACTTTCAAGCTTATTTAAGCGATATATGGCAAAAAACGGCGGCAATGAAAGCGCAGGGACTTAGTGCCGAGCAAACCGCCGAACAAATAGACCTTAGTAATCACTCGCAAAATTATGGCCAAATCCGTGGGCCGGGTGCGGACCCAAGGGCTATAAATCGAATCTATGCTTTACTCGATGAATAGTTAGGCATAAAAAAACGCCTGCACATGCTATTGGAAAGAATGTGCAGGCGTTTTTACTATCTAGGATTTACGGCTCTTGTTGAATCTGCGCAGCGATTCGCTGTACATCGTCGAGCACGCGTAGCAAATTGCCACTCCACAGCTTTTCAATCTGTTCTTCGGTATACCCACGACGCACCAATTCGAGTGTAACGTTAAAGGTTTCAGATGCATCGTTCCAACCAGAGATACCCCCGCCACCATCGAAGTCTGAGCTGATACCGACGTGATCGATGCCAATCAAGTCCACCATGTAATCGATGTGATCAATGAAGTCGGCAACATCGACTGGAGGAGCGATCGCGTCAACTTCTGCTGCAATCCGTGGCTCTGCGATGGCATCGACTTGTTCAACAAGCGCATCATAAGCAGCGCGCTGCTCTTCACCCATCGCGCGGACGGCGGCGAAATCTTGCAACTCAAACCCAAGCTCTTGCGCAATACTCGCACGCAGCTGCGCAAGTAACGCACGATTAGCCGCGTTCTTTTCTGAATCTAAATAACTTCGGAATGCTGTGGCTTGTACAACCCCACCGTTGTCGCGAACGGCCAACAACTGTTCGTCATCCATGTTACGGCTCACATCATTCATAGCGCGTGCAGAGGTATGCGAGGCAATGACAGGAGCACGCGTTAACTCCAGCACCTGCATATTCGAAGTTTTGGCTGGATGCGACAGATCGATCATGATACCCCAGCGGTTAAGCTCAGCAACTGCTTCGCGGCCAAGATCGCTTAGCCCATTGTGCAACCACACGTCGTCACGCTCACCTGTATTGGAGTCAGCAAACTGGCTGTGCCCATTATGCGAAAGCGACATATAGCGCGCGCCCATCTCTTGATAGCGCTGTACATTGCCTAGATCCAAACCCATAGGATAAGCATTCTCTACTCCAATCATCGCGACCTTTTTGCCTTCTCCATCGATGCGGCGAACATCTTCAGAGGTATAAGCAACCTCGATCGTGTCAGGTGCAAACTGTTCGGCCAGCCGGTGAATCGCACTGAATTTATCCAATGCATTCTCCTCTGCCGCCGCATAGCCTTCGGGCGTTAACGGGCCTTGTCCCGTGTAAACGATAAACCAAGCGACATCTAAGCCCCCTTCGATCATTTTAGGGAGATTGACTTGCGTGTCCAAATCAGAGGTGTAGTTATTGTCTTCCATAAAGTTCGCCGTATTGATATCGGCGTGGGTGTCGAGTGTGATGACTCGCTCATGGATCCCGCGAGCGCGAGCAATCAATTGTGCTTCGGTTTCGGCAGCCGGTGCTGGCTCTGCCGATTGTACTGCGGGCGTAGAGCTTGGAGCGGGTGCACTGCTGCTTTGCTCGGCTGGGCTGCATGCCGCAAGCAGCAATGTTCCAGCCATCAGAAATATAGCTTTATTAGACATAGGGAGAGTCTCTGCATTGATAGAAAGTCGCTAACATCCTAGCAGTGCCTCTAGTGTTTTAAAAGCAGCATTCAAGGGCCGCTTCCGTTTTAGCCTAGAATCAGGTTTACTCTTCGTTACGCAAATCATAATAATGAAATAGTTGGAGAGTCCCATGCTGACCGCCTGTTCCCGCCTGCTAGTGAGCACTGTTTGTTCTGCTCTTTTATTGACCGCCTGCAGCCCAGCACCCGAACAGCTCGCCCCCGCACCGTTATCAGAAATAGAACGCTTACAGATGATCGCCGATCGAGTCACGATTATACGGGACGATTTTGGGGTCGGGCATATCTACGCACCGACCGACGCCGATGCCGTCTTTGGTTTTTTGTATGCACAGGCCGAAGATGACTTCGCAAGAGTAGAGCGCAATTATATTTGGGCAACAGGGCGGCTTGCCGAAATAGAAGGAGAGGCGGCGCTCTACAGCGACCTGCGGGCCAAGCTATATATGAGCGAGGAGGAAGCCCGTGCTGCCTACGCGCAAGCGCCTATCTGGTTACAACAATTGTGCGACGCCTTCGCTGATGGATTGAACTTTTATCTTGCCAAGAATCCGCAAGTACAACCACAGTTGTTAGATCGTTTCCACCCTTGGATGCCCTTCTATTTTTTCGAAGGTTCTATTGGCGGTGATATCGAACAAATCCCACTACCTGGCATTGAGTCCTTCTATTCGCAAGTGGACACGATGCTGACGCAACTACCAGTTATAGCCCAATTAGACGAAAACGCATTTCCTGACACAAACACCCTTAACAACGATCTCGCACAAACGATATTCGAAGAGCCTGCAGGCTCCAATGGCATTGCCGTCGATGGTTCACTTAGCGCATCGGGCAACCCGTTGCTATTAATAAATCCTCATACGAGTTTTTATTTCCGCGGGGAATACCATGTAGTAAGTGATGAAGGCTTGAACGCTTACGGTGCTGTCACCTGGGGCCAGTTCTTCATCTACCAAGGCTTTAATGAACACAACGGATGGATGCACACCTCCACCGCCGCAGACTTTATGGATGAGTTTGTAGAGGACATCGTGCGCGAGGACGGGCAATTACTTTACCGCTATGGGGATGAACTTCGTCCTGTACAAACGCGCGAGATAAGCTTGCAGGTGCGCAACAATGCACAATTAATCGAACGACGTTTCCCGTCGTTTCGCACACACCATGGGCCAATTACTCATCGCCTAGAAGATCGCTGGGTAGCCACGAGAATAAACTGGAACCCCGTTGATGCACTTCGCCAGTCTTATTTACGTATGAAAACGGCCGACTATTCTGCATTCCGAGAGATGATGGACATCCGCACTAACTCGTCCAATAACACCGTCTATGCTGATGACTCGGGCAATATTGCTTATTTCCATGGCAACTTCATGCCGCGCCGCGACCCATTGTTTGACTATCAACAACCGGTAGATGGAAGCAACCCAGCCACAGACTGGCAAGGCGTGCACCCAGTTGACGAGACTATCTTTGTACATAACCCTACTAGTGGCTACATTCAAAATAGTAATTCGACACCCTTCACCGTTTCAGGAGCACAGAGCCCTCACGCCGAAGACTTTCCCGCCTATATGGCCCCGGACGCAGAAAATTTTCGCGCTGTTCACTCTATTGCCCTGTTAGAGAATGCTCAATCCTTGACTCTTGATAGCCTTTTGGCGCTTGCCTACGACGATTACATGCCTGGGTTTGCCGAGCTCATACCTGGCTTAGTCGCTGCTTGGGACGCTGACAGTGACAACTGGCCTGAATTAGAAGCGCCAGTTCAAACACTTAGAGCATGGGATATGCGTAGTGATACCGATTCAGTGGCTATGTCACTCGCTCATTTTTACGGAATCTTAGCCGCCCAAACCATTTCTACACCCGAAGATATGTCACAGATGGAGCAGATCAATTGGCTGGGCACTGACAGTGACGAGCAAGACCGCCTGCAGGTTTTCAGCGATACGATTGCACAATTGGAAACGGCATTCGGTTCTTGGAACACTGCGTGGGGCGAGATCAATCGCTTCCAAAGATTGAGTGGCGATATAGACTTGCAGTATGACGACAACGCTCCCAGCTTAGCCGTCGGCTTTGGCTCCGGCCGCTGGGGCGCACTAGCATCTTACGGCGCTCGCGCCTTTGCAGGCAGCAACCGAATCTACGGGAGCTCCGGCAATAGTTTCGTTGCGGTCGTCGAGTTCGGTGAACGCGTGCGGGCGAAGAGCATTCTTGCCGGAGGGCAAAGTTCCGACCCAGACTCACCGCACTTCCTTGATCAAGCTCAACGCTATGTCGATCGCGACTTTAAAGAAGTGGCGTTCTACCGCGAAGATGTGGATCGACGTGCGAGTTCAAGCTATCACCCTGGAGACTAGGCTTCGTCTTGAAATATCTCTTCAATCGTTAGCCCAAATATTCTTGCCGCTTTAAAAGCAAGCGGCAAACTTGGGTCGAACTTGCCCGTCTCTATGGCGTTGACAGTTTGCCTAGAGACGTCGAGTTGTTCAGCTAGCTGAGCTTGTGTCCATTGTCGCTGAGCGCGAAGCTGTTTCAAATAATTCTTCATTTGTAGCGCTTCGCCCCGAAAAACAACGCTGTCATAAATGTCAGCCCCATAATCATCACCAAAATAGAGATCTCGGCGTCCATAGGAATCAAATTACTGATATCTAGATTGGAGTACGACATTCCAATCACTAACACCACGCCGAGGGTAAGACCCATCGCTTCTAATTGAATCCTCTGCTGCATTTCATCTAATGACTGCAAGTGTTTGATGGAGGCTAGGATCATCCCCAAGCCCATCAGTGTATTGAGCACAATTGCCCCCAAAGTCCACAGCGCTTGGTCTGTCCACAAAAATAGCGGCCCAAAGGTCGCCAACGCCATCGTCAGCACCCATGCAAGCGTCCAACGCGCAAGCTGACTAGTAGACGAGGCAAGCTTACGCTGCCAGCGATTGTCGTTTGAGTTTTTGTTCATAGTTTTGCTTTCCCCCAAAATGTAAAGCACACTTGACACGCACAATAGACTTGCGCGAAAGCAATGTCAAGCTTACTTTACATCTAGCTCTAGAGAAATTTACCTTTAAATATCTTAAATTGACTATGGGCATGATAATTGCCCCTTACTCTTTAACATCAGCTACTTTTACATGTTATGAGCCAACGCATTAGATATATCCCCATAGTCACAAGCGCTTGCAGCAATGCTCTCGATTGGCGCAGCGCACCATTATGGCGCATATTATCCATCGAAGGGCCCCGGCGCCCCATTTTGGTGAGCCCGCCTTCGCATTTCGACGGAGAAACATTATGAAGCAGCAACGCATCATTTTTACCGACCTCGATGGCACCTTATTAGATAAGGAGACCTACTCGCATACGGCGGCCCTGCCTGCTTTACAGAGAATCGAAGCACTACAGATCCCCCTGGTTCTTAATTCCAGCAAGACAGTGCCAGAGATTCTTTCTTTAAGAAAACAACTTGGAAATCAACACCCCTTCGTTGTCGAAAATGGTGCAGCGGTCATTATTCCTAGTCATTATTTTGAAGACACAGCCAATTTGGAGCCCTTGCAACCCTTCGATCAAGACGATACCTACTGCATTGAACGGTTCGCAGAGCCTCACGCGACCATTGTCGAAATCCTTCTTGAGGCACGTCGCCACGACTTTCAATTCACGGGTTTTTTCGACATGAGCGTTGAGAAGCTTGCCGAAATCACAGGCCTGCCAGAAAGCGGAGCGCGCAATGCTAAACAACGCATTGGGTCTGAACCCATATTATTCAATGGTGATATTAGCGCTTTCGAAGCGTTCCTCGCCGAGCACCAATTGCGTGCAGTACAAGGCGGTCGCTTTCTACATGTCATGGGACAGTTCGACAAAGCCACCGGCGTCAACTTTCTTCTACAGGCTTATAAGAAGCACTATGCTCCTGCATCTATACAGTCCATCGCCCTTGGCGACAGCCACAATGACGAAGAGATGCTCAACTGCGTCGACACCCCCATAGTCATCAAGAGCCCGCACAGTGCTCAAGTGCACATAGAACATCCCGATCGCGTTCGCTATAGCCAGGCAACAGGGGCCAGCGGATGGAATGAACAATTACTCGCATTACTGAACGAACCACAATAAGGAGACTACTATGGGTGATTTTTATCAGAATGGCGTTGTGACAACATTACATAATTTGTCGCATAGCTCTGTCGAGCACTTAGAAGAGGAACTGCTTGGGTTTCAAAAATCCCGGCCGATGTCATTAGTGCTTCCCTCTCTCTATTCCGAACTGCAAACAGATGCATTAGGCACCATTGTGGATGAACTCACTCGCGTCCCATATCTTAACGAGATTGTAGTGGGTTTGGATCGCGCTAGCCAAAGTGAGTATGAGCATGCTTTGCAATACTTTTCGAAACTTCCACAATGCCACCGAGTACTCTGGAATGAAGGACCACGCCTACAAGCGATTGACAAATTATTAGAGAAGCATGGGCTTGCTCCTGCCGAGTTAGGCAAAGGCCGTAATGTTTGGTACTGCTTAGGGTACGTCTTGGCCTCGGGTAAATCAGAGGCTGTTGCATTGCACGACTGCGATATCAAAACATATACCCGCGAATTGCTCGCCCGATTGATCTACCCAGTAGCCAACCCAAACTTTAACTACGAGTTTTGTAAAGGCTACTACGCGCGTGTCGCAGATGGAAAAATGAACGGACGCGTCACACGCTTATTAGTAACCCCCCTATTACGCGCTTTGAAAAAAGTATGTGGTTATAGCGAGTTTTTGGAGTTTCTCGATAGCTTCCGCTACCCATTGGCCGGTGAGTTCTCGTTCCGCTTAGATGTCATCAGCGACATCCGCATCCCAAGCGATTGGGGCCTAGAGGTTGGCGTACTATCAGAGATGAAACGCAATTATTCCACCAACCGAATTTGTCAGGTCGATATCGCCGATAATTATGACCATAAGCATCAAATTCTTTCACCAGAAGATGCTAGCAAAGGTTTGTCGAAAATGAGTACGGACATTTCGAAAGCCCTATTTAGAAAGCTCGCTACTAATGGTGAAATCTTTTCAAACGAAAAATTCCGCACCATCAAAGCCACTTACTATCGCATTGCCTTAGATTTTATTGAAACCTATGCTAACGATGCTTCGATTAATGGTTTAAGCTTTGACCGACACGCAGAAGAGCAGACAGTCGAACTGTTTGCACAAAATGTGATGTCCGCGGGCTCCCATTTCTTGGATAATCCTATGGACACTCCATTTATTCCTAGTTGGAACCGTGTAATCAGTGCAATTCCCGATATTGGGGAACAGTTACTAGATGCAGTAGAAGCTGACCACAAGCAATACTTTAAATAGCGAGAAAGAACACTATGGCCGATTACTTATCTGTTCGATTGCAAGAGCACTTGCGTTTTATATACCCAGATCAAGATGTCGAGGCACTGGCATCGACCCTGATCGACACCATGAGCTTGCAAGCGAATGATACCGGCCCTGTCCCACATCAAAATCATTGGAATGAAAGCGACATACTGTTGATCACCTACGGTGACAGCATTCAGAAACAGGGGGAGAAGCCACTTAGCACCCTGCATGGTTTCTTGAAAAGCAAACTAGCCGATACGATCAGTGATGTGCACATCCTACCGTTCTTTCCCTACACCTCTGACGATGGCTTTTCTATAACAGATTATTTGGCCGTGAATGAGGCACTTGGTGAATGGGAGGATGTAAGCCGTATCGCCACTGATTTTAAGCTAATGTCAGACCTCGTGATTAACCATATGTCCTCACGCAGCCGCTGGTTTGATAACTTCAAAAAGCGCATCGATCCAGGTAAAGATTATTTTTACGAGGGCAACCCCAAAGCTGATCTTTCGAAAGTGGTGCGCCCACGCACCTCTCCATTGTTGTTGCCAACGCAAACCGAAGATGGCGAACGCTTTGTTTGGTGTACCTTTAGTGAAGACCAGGTCGACCTGAATTTTAAAAACCCACAAGTTTTAGTAGAGTTCGTCAACATTATCAGCCACTACATGGACCGAGGTGTGCGCATATTCAGATTGGACGCCGTCGCATTTCTTTGGAAGGAAGAAGGCAGTTCCTGTATTCACTTAGATCAGACTCATGAGATCATTAAACTACTGCGATTATTGATAGAACATCGCGATCACGGCGCCGTCATCATCACGGAAACCAATGTGCCTAACCGTGAGAACCTCACCTATTTTGGTAACGCTAACGAAGCCCATGTCATCTATAACTTCTCTTTACCGCCTTTGCTCGTCAACACCTTGCTAACGGGGAACTGTCGTCATCTGAAGACTTGGATGATGAGCATGCCACCGTCGCAAAATGGTACTGCGTATCTCAATTTCATTGCCTCCCACGATGGCATTGGATTGCGACCTGCAGACGGTTATCTAGACGAGCAAGAGAAATTAGCCTTGGTCAGCGGCATTCAGCGCTTCGGTGGTCAGGTCACGATGCGTCGCCTTGAAGATGGCAGCGATTCACCCTACGAGATGAACATCAGTCTCTTCGACGCCCTAAAGGGGACGCTCGACAATGGGCCGGACCAATGGCAGTTACAGCGGTTTCTTTGCGCGCATATCATCATGTTGGCGCTAGAGGGGATTCCAGCTTTTTATATTCATAGCATGTTTGGCACGGAGAACGATCACAAACGCGTTACCCACACAGGCAGAGCTCGCTCTATTAACCGCACACAATGGCAGTTGGATGAGTTAGAAAAGCACCTAGACAACCCCTACAACCATCACGCTAAAGTCTTTGAAGAACTCAGTCGTTTAATCAGGGTGCGCCGTGCTCAACTGGCCTTCCACCCCAATGCGACGCAGTTCACCCTGCACTTGGGTTTAAAAATCTTTGCCTTCTGGCGTCAAAGCATGAGCCGCGCACAAAGTATTTTCTGCGTGCATAATATCTCTAGCGAGCCGCAAAAATTAGCGCTGTCCGACCTCAATCTCATCAGTACCGATCACTGGGTCGATCTCATTAGTGGCCGTATTTTTGACGAGCACAACGAACAATTAGAACTGCAGCCTTACCAATGTTTATGGCTAAGCAATGTGGGCTAAAATAGCATAGTGAACAATACTCGGAGTTTTAACGACCAAGTGTATTAATATACGAAACGATGTTTTCAATTGCTGTGTCATCCACTAACATCGACGCCATAACAATCATTTGCGAGCCGAAGCGGTCTCCGGGCTGCCGACCACGGTAAGCTTTTTTGAAATTGTGCAACTGTGTCGCTAGGTACCAATCATTTTGACCTGCTAAAGCTGGTGCACCCATCGCTTCATTACCCTGAGCCTGCGCGCCATGACAAGATGCACAAGCGGTATACAAGGCCTTTCCTGCTTCAGCATCGCCTGCAAAAGTGATAGGGGCTGGTTTGAATTCCCAAGTGCCTACCCAAGCTACTATATCCTTGATACTCGCATCGCTTAGGTCTTCCGCCATGGCGCGCATCTCGATGCCTTGCAAGTCCATCTTGTGAGTCCCGCGGATTCCTGCACGAAAAGACTCTAGTTGCCTTTGCAAATACCATACTTCCATCCCAGCTAGTCGAGGCGCAGACACCTCTTCGTTGCCAATGCCATCGACACCGTGACAAGTTGTGCAATAGTGATCGTTGTAATACTCCGAGTTAGCTTGAGCAAAGGCACTCGAGCCGATGGTGGCCATGAGCAAACTAACACTCAATCCTACAACTTTTATCATCGTTGCTACTCCGTCTCTATGCTTGGGCGCGAACGCGTTGATCCATGTCGGCTAAAGCCCAATGGGCAGAGGCGATTGCACTTTCTTGCCACGCACCGTGATAACTCATCTGATCGCCAATAAAATAGTGTCGCCCACCAGGGGTGGCTTGCTGCAAGCGGTTGAAAAAGCTTTGCGTTTCCATGCTCCAGTCACCGCCATTATTGCCCCAACGGCCAGAGCAACCCAACATGTGGTTCATGCGGTGCCATGCGATAGTAATAGGCTTCTCAACCATTTCTCGATAGTTAGGATGTAGCTTTTCCCCCTGCGCCAAAGCTGCCTCCACGCGTTGTTCTTGCGTCATCCTAGTAAAGTGCATTCCACCGCCAAAATTATACGCAGCTAGCACAATGCCTTTGTCCTTATGAATACCATGAGGTGGGTACCAGATTTGTTGAATAGGCGCATTAATCCAGCTAATACCGCCGTAAATATCGTCGTCTTCCCAGAAACGCTGCTTCGCTTGAAAGGCAGATTTATAGGCTTCACCGCGGCGAATATATTTCATTGCTTGTAGGTATTCCGATGGAAAGTTATTGGGAATACCACTCATTAGGTGCGAGGGAATACAGTTGAAACAAAAGTCCGCGTCTATACTTTGGCGTACACCATCGCGTTCGTAGCTGACTTCGACGCCGCCCTCCTTTAACGTCAGCCCCATCACCGGGGCCTTATAAATCACTTTCTCACCGAGTGCTCGGGTGAAACCTTTTATCACGCCATCCATACCGCCGACCGGTTGCATCAACATTGGCCCTGTCTCGCCCTCATTGGCAGTAAAACTCAATCTAAGCATTTGACTCTGCATCAATTTTTTGAACGCGATCATATCTTTCTGCACGCCATGATCCAAAAAACCACCACTGACATAACCCGCACGATAGCTCCCTTTGTAGAGCATATTCTCGTTCAAGTCTCCAAACTGTGAAATTAACCCGAGGATTTTTTCTGACTCAGAATCGCTAAAGGGTTCATCGAGTTGAGCGTTGGTATAACTCTTTGCGAATAGCTCGGCGAGGAAGCCGCGTACGTTAGTAGACATCTCACCATTACGAATACGTTGGCCGCCCATCATCGCGTCGTCTTGCACGTACGCTGTCTTCGATTCATTAATGAACATCTCCAACTCAACACCTAGCTCTTTGCAATAGGCTAATAAATTACGATGCGTGCTGGGGATGCGAGCTGCGCCTGCGTTGAAATACATATGGGGCTCATCATCCCATTCGCATACTTGGCGATTGCCGATTTCATCGACCACATCGCCGGAACGCACAGTCATTACACGCCCACCAGCGCGGTTAGAAGCTTCTAAGACGGTGCAATCATAACCCGCCTTAGTCAGCTCCCACGCCACTGTTAAACCAGAGATTCCTGCCCCTAGAACGAGTACTTTTTCTTTCCCTGGGCTTGGGGCAGCAAATGATAAAGATGCCGCTGTTGCCGTATTGGGCATAAGGCTTAGGGCAGCCCCCATATGTACCAAGGCGCCAGCCCCAAAAGTGCTACCAAGCAGATGCATGAATTCACGACGACTGACAGAATTGCTCATTTGAAAACTCCTAACTTGTAAACGCACAGTGCATTCATGCAACCTAGCCATCTACTCATTGCTTACTCTGGCTGGTTGAGCCCCGCCCAGTTAAACAAAGTTGTCGCAATCGACTTCTCGCTATCGGCCATACCCCAAGTGCTGCCCGCGCCTTCTACCACGTAGAATTCATTTGCGGCATGGGAGTTGCCACCGCCGCCTACCAGACCACTGGCAATAGGAATATCTAGCACATCACCGGAGAACAGGTATGCAGGCCAGTAACCGCCGAGCATCGATTCATCTGAGGACAGCTCGTTGGGGGCCATATCAAAAGCTTCACGCATTTGATTAGCCGCTACATGCAGGTCGCTGTCTTTCGTGACCTTCGCCCAAGGTACATCGCCAACCACATTGATCTCGACGTCTTCGTAGCCGTGTTTATCGAGATGCTTGCGCAGCTTATCGACGATGTCCATGCCGTCTTGCGCTGGCAGATAACGGAAGTTATGTTTGGAAACAATTCGATTAGGGAGAATCGCACCTGAGCCACCTTCAAACATATTGCCACCCCAGATACCATCGAGATTCATGGCCGTGCCGTAGCGGCGCATCTTGGTGATCTCATAGGGATCGTCAGCGATAAACCGCGCAACACCGAGATTGGCAGAGGCCACGTCCACATTGAAATTTTCCGCAGACTTACGTAGTCGAGCCTCCTCTGCCTCGGTCAATGGTTCGATATCGTCATAGAAGCCATCGATCATAACCTTATTGCCCGTTTCGTCCACTAAGGTGCTAAGCATCTTGATGTGGCGCCAAGCCGGAGCATCAACGGAGCGTTTGTTACCGCCATGGATATTGCTGTAGTTCGGACCCCGCCCCCAGCTCTCACCGCTTGTGATCAGTTCGACGAAGACACAGCCCTCGGAGCCACCACCGCCCCACATTGCATCTGCTCCCGCAAACAGTTCAGGGTGTTCACGTACGAATTTCCGATAGCCAATTGACATCCGTTCCTCATCACCTTCAGCAACGAAAATCAGGTTCACTGGCAGTTTCCCAGTTACGGCTTTGATAGACATCATCGCATTCCAAAATGCCATCTGTCGCCCTTTCGAGTTTGCCGTCCCGCGCCCAATCATCACCATCGGAAAGGGTGCTTGTGGCATTAGCTCGGCTGCAAAGGGAGGAGCCTTCCACAAATCGGGCTGAGTGATAGGCATGGTGTCATACATCCAGTACACCACTAAGGTTTTCTCGGCGCCTTCATCACATTTTGCATACACGACAGGATTACCCTGTTGCCCCCACTCAGTGATGCCCACGTCATACACAGTAGTTTCCTGACAACCAAGTTGATCGAAGAAGCCCTCTACCATATAGGCTGATTCTTGAATCCCCTCACCGGTGTTAGAAATACTTGGCTGTTGGATCCATTTCTGTAGATTGATGACATGCTGGTCGATGTTCTCGTCTATATAGGAAAATACTTCTCGCAAGTCTTCATCAGTGATCTTGCTCATGTCGATCTCAGAAGTGGTATCGCCGTGAGGGCGAATTCCCAATGGTTTATCAACGGGAGCAGGTGCCGCCGTCGCTGCCGTACTAGATGCAATGGGGTTGATATTACTCTGGCTTGAATTGTCGCTACACGCAGATAGAAGTACCGCACTACTCGCCAACAGGGGGAGCAATGGCACTTGTTTGTACTTTTTGAACATCACGGGGTCTCTCCTATGGCTGGGGAATATAGCCATAAGAGCAAGCAGAAAACGTACCAAACGGTCTGTAAGTCGACAAATATGATATTTTTTACGACCACAGCAATGCACTTAAAACAAGAATTTCAATCGCTTACTACGCTCAACTAGAAACAAGCTGCGTTAAGTCACAGCGCATTTAGTTTTATCTAGGCTGAATAAATAACGGCTATTTCGCACCGAGAGGTGCCATAGCGCACCATAGAGGAACACTAAGCGATCAACATTTCTACCTTCGGCGATTGCTCATATTACAGAAAGCACTTCTTGTCCTTACATTTAAAAACCAAACAGGAACGCACATTTTTGATCCTGCTTCTGGGGCAGCAGAAGCTGCACAATGGCTTGCTGCCCCTTGCTGCCCTACTCCGCCACCTTCGACATCTGCTTGCCACAACAAATTTCGGAATGAGGCATCGTCGATGGACATGGACACCCTTTGACATAAACAAGTTCAGCTTTGCAGGAATCACAACGATAACGATCACCAGCTTCTCTAGACATTTTGTAGATCTCCTTACTAACACTTGATTTAAACGTGCAGGCGCCATTGCCTACACACATAAATCTTCGCATTAACTTATTCTCTGTTCTATGCGTTGAATCAATAAAGGCACGCAATGGTTCTCTATTGTTAAGTAGAAAAACCCCGGGCGACAGGAATAATGGGCAACTAGTGCGAATGGGCCGCGTGTTCGTCGCTCTGCCATCCTACATGGTCGAAATATTGACCATAGGCTTGCAGGGCTGCTTGCAATGCGGGAAGGCCGTTGCTAGACAAAGGAGAGAACTCCAATTCAGACGCCGCTGCCAGGAACATTGCCAATATACTATGTAGATTCGCATCTGCCGCGGGCTCCAACTCGCACTGCTCTATCATGGTAGTGACGCTGCCCTTAACGGCTTCACTTAACTGAATAGCCTGCGTTTGATTAAGTTGCTCGGCTGCAAAAGCAGGCTCTAAAAGATCCACGGCAGTTCTAATCTCTATCATCCCCCGGCGCAGCGCCGCGTCAGTATCCCAAGGCTTGCCATTGTTCAATGAAAGCCCCGCGTCCCCATGTTCAACATGAGCATGTTCGGCGGCGTGATCGTGAGGTTGCGCGTGTAAACGCATTGAAGATGAGAGCAAACTCATTGCAATGAAGATGAATATCGATGTGCTAGTGTTCATATTAGGCTCCCCGCCAGAATACTCGTCAAGCTAGTATAGCGGGGAGGGTCACATTGATAGATACGAATAGATCAAGCTAAATGCAATTATCTAAAGACCGATTATGTTGGTTGTCAAATTACTTTACGACGTAATCACGCGCCTCAAGACAGGCGCTCATTGCGCGCTTGTAGTCTTCCCCAAGAGAAGCATCTGAGTTAGCATCAGTCGGATCAAAGTTTGTCTCAACGCTAGCCCATTCGTAACACTCATATTTATCTTGGCTTTTTTGCTCTTCACTTTGACCTGCCGCCGGGTAGATGATGAGTTTGTCCGTCCCATTGCTGGCTAACACTGTCTGCGCCTCAACAGGCTCTTCAATGACGACATACCCTGTCGATGCTTTTCGATAATAGACTCCTTCACTATAAAAATAGCGATTTGTGCCAATACCAACACTCACAAAACCATAAGGTAACGCTGGAATAATGGCACCCAGAGGAGCACTAATAGTAAAATATAAGCCATTACTCTGCCGATAGAAGCGACCTTCATTGTAAAAATAGGTACGTCCATTATGGGTGACCCGACGGTGCGTGCTGGGCAAGGATCTGATTGGCACATGGGCTTCTCTGCGACTATCCCTAGGCTGCGCCTGAGTAGTTGAAGCCAGTGAGAAACATAAAACAGCAGAAATAAGTAAAGCAACTGACACTCTGATCATAGAACCCCCTAAGTAGTGACATCACTATTAACGCTTGATCGCGAGAATGGTTTACTTGTTCTACTTAGGGAGCTCCCTATTTCTGTCGCTAACAGTTGTTAAACAACACACTATCGCTAGGGTGTCACTCTTACTCTTTGATACGCATTACTCCAACAGCACTGATCAAAGCCATCACTGTCTGATGCACTCCAGTTATCTAGGCGTGCACGTATCAAGTACTCTCCCTCTTCCGAGAAAGTAGCCACAACGCGGGCTGGGCCTTTGTTTTGAGCAATTGCTATTCTAGCGGGAGGTGCTGGCATCGCATTTCTAAGAGACGTATCTGGCGTAGTCATAAATGGCGTAGAGGAGTGCTCCGTAAACTGTACCTCTCCTGGCCCTTGATGCTTATACCAAATCACCCTTGTGTCTAACGGTTTCGCAAACACAGGATTAGAGGTATCTCTTACAGACGGGTCACTGGTTCCCACTTCCATTATCAGCGGCGCGCCTACGGATATCGTTTTGACTGACGATGCTGTAACCCCCTCTGGCCCGGACCCTGGCTTACCCTCTTCGAACCAAATAAGAGGCTGCAGGCTTCCTTGTGGACGCGGGTTCCTGTCAAGCTCATAAGCGGTAACCCCACGCTCACCGGGGACTTTAGTGGCCGGTAAATTCCCAGTTTTAAGATGCCACCAGGCAGTTTCATCAGCCATTGAGTCAGGAAGAGTGATTGCAAACACCCCCATATGCCGACCTGGGTAATAGACCTCTGGCTGCATGCCGTTCAACTGTTCTGGCTCAATATAATTATTCTCGCCCATTGGAATAATTACCTCGGTTTCATTCCTGTTATGGTATCCGTAGGAAACCGTGATAGAGCCATCGCCATTGTCGTACCAACCCTCCATGAACGGGACTATCGCAAGCCCATTTTTGGCCGGTGGCCGTAAATCACGCTGCGCCTCCTGCGCACTAAGAGAAGACACCAATATTGTATTCACAACAAACGCAGTCGCTGCAAGGATAACTGTTGCTCTAACTTTACTCATAGACATTACTCTCCATTTTTTTATTATTGTTAGAGGCTTCTTAGCCCCTTTCTCTATGGTTTAGTCACCAGCATTTCGATCATTATTATTGGCTCTTTGGTCAACGAGTTCTTGATAGGTTTCTTCATCAAGATGGGTGATAGCGATCCATGAATGCGTCATCTCATCTGCGGTTCGTTGCCCCCAGCCAACCCACTGATTTGGATCAGGATTATTCGGATTTTCCGCGGTATTGTCATACCATTGCTTAGTGATTAGAACCGCACCAACAGGCAGAAGTGGAGCAGTGTCTGGCGCATACAGATGGCTATGATGCCAAGTGGCACTCCACTTAGAAATCATACTGATCACTTCAGTTTCACCAGTTGCAGGGTAGTAAATTTCTAGTGAGGCGGCATTCATACGCAAATGCCCGTGCGGCTGAAAACTGTCTATTCGCACTGGATGATCAAAAGAGTGAAACCCCTGAGTCATCGCATGCCCATTGGGTGGAATCAACAGGTCACCTTGATCGAGCTCATAAGATGCTAGGGTTTGTGTTGCCTTTGCCTTGTAACCTTTAGGGTGAAGCCATATTCCTAGTTCAACGACATTGTCTTTTATGACCGCGCCGGGCGCAGTTGCACCAAGCCCTCCAGGAAACATATGGATATCCCACTGCACCATGCTGTTAGCAAAAGCGGTTCGGCATACATCCTCTGGCACCACTTCGCCCCATTTACCCATGGCATATTCTGTCACTGGTTTGCGTGTAACATTGCCGTTTTCGTCCACCTCGGCAAAATAAGTATTGGCATGGTGAACCACCGTTATGTGTGCTTTAAAATCCTAGACCTTCCAAACCAAAAACTCTTTACTTTGACGGGTTTTGCGTACATTCTAAACCCGCTACCATGGCGGGTCATCAGTTTAGCAATTGACTCAGAGCATGTTAGTGGCTTCGAAAGCGCTTCATTTACACTTTTTCCGACTTGCGGTTACTGGATCGCGCTAACGATGTTAGGAGGAAAAAATAAAATTGGTGTGCTTCTTTGCTAATTCTCATGAATGCAAAACACATGGAGTTTTCAATTAGTAGGTAAGGGTGCGCTTCGTTTAATAATTCATATCAATAATAAGGGTTCTAAAAAATGTGCATAAAAGAACGACTAATCTACTGTTTTTTCTCGCTGTTTGTTGCTAGCTCATCTTCTAACATGCTGTACGCTGCGCAATATAATATAGAAGAGTATGAGCGCCTTACAGAAAGTGCAATAGAGGATGGATATGCAAGGGTCATGGTAACGGTTGCAAGCTTCAGCTTAAATGATATTGGAAACAAATCAGAGGAAGTAAGAGCGATTACCGAAACCCTCTCTCAATCGATATTGAGTGATCTAGGAGATAACGCACTATCTGGTGGGTACTCAAACAACGGTATTGGCCAGCTAGTAGTGAGCGTTAACGAAGCCGGACTTCGTATTTTATTAGATAATCCAAACGTACTTGCTTTTTCTAAAGATGAGACTCACGGGCTGAGAATAAAAGCTGCATCACAAGACGGAAGCATTAGTGCGATTGAATCTCGACTACGTATAGTTGAAGAATTAGAAGTAGATATTTTTCTAAACATTGACGCTGTGGATTATGATGTCGATGAAAATGGTTCAACTCTATTCTACTCATTGACGGATAAGGATGAACAGATTGAGAAAGGTTTTATAGGAATAATAAATCAAAATTACGCAGCAGGTATTAAAAACCCAGTAATGGATTCTGAAAGGCCTGTAATTAGAGCGAGAATTAATAGAAACGCGTTCTATGGTTTGCTAGAAAATATTAACGTAAGGGCCATTCGACCTGTTGGATATGTAGACTCTAGACCTGCGCAATGGCCAATAGCCGTGTTAGAAACTGCCGCATTACAAGGGAGCGATACAGTTTCAATTTCACTTAGAGGAGGTGACTACTTTTCACCAAAAACTGGGTATATGACGGATACCGCACTAAAAGTTCAAGAGCGCGCGAACAGGCGTATATTTGATGAGATACTAGCGAATGCTAATATCTCACCAATGGAGGCCGCGAATGAGGTAGAAGTATCGCTAGGGTCGCTCACTCTATCATTAACCCATAATGAGCTAATGCGTTTATACGAAAATCGAGATGACCGAATTCTGAGCATCAATTATAACGTACCGGTTAGACTTGCTTTGGGAACTAGCACAACACAAATGAACATGTCATCCGTATGGTCGAGCGGATATCGAGGCGCAGGTCAGAGTATAGTGATAATGGACTCTGGAGTACGAAAAACTCACTCATACTTTGAGGATGCAACCACTCCCTTCACTAAAGTTCTTAATGAAGGTTGTTATGCTACTGACATAACCCACCTTGGAGTTACCTACAGCTCTCCTTGTCCGAGCAAGAACTTTACAGGCGACAGCCCAGTCAATTTCCCCGGTGCCGGAGAGCCTTATGGCAATGCAACTACGTGCGCCACGATTATTGGTGATTGCGCACATGGTACACATGTAGCGGGAATAGCTGCCGGCAGAACACTGCCTCCTTATGCTCTAGTTCAGGGTGTTGCTCCAGAATCTAAACTTGTCTCGATACAGGTTGGTTCTTACAGTGATTCTCCTCCGGAAATGTTAATTTTTTCGATGGACATTATTGCCGCACTTAACGTGACTTATAGCGCGACAGTAGCAGGAACATCGAATCCTTTTACGTTGAACATGAGTTTGGGAGGAGGGCTATATACAGGTAACTGTGATTCATTCGACACTACTGTCACTTCAGGTGTCCATGCTCTTATTTCAAGGGGCGTTCCCGTAGTAATGGCGACAGGAAACGATAGTAGTAGAACTGGAATTTCTTGGCCGGCCTGCATCTCACAAGGTATTAAGGTATCTGGAGTGGAGAACGACTTGTCTGGAACAAGCATATACACAAGCGGAAACTATAGTAACCCAGCTAATTATACAGGACCTTTATTTCTAGCTCCAAGTGGAGGTGGCTCGACGTTTGTATACTCTGCAAGGGACACATCCGACACTGCAACAATTGGGATGCAAGGCACATCGCAGGCAACCCCTCATGTAGCTGGCGTGTACGCTTTACTGAAAGAGGCAGTGCCAGGAATAACTGTAGCTGACGCTAGTGCCTGGATCATTTCCACCGGAAGTGTCGCGTTAACTCTTAATCTCGGATCACCTCACGGAAATATTACATTTCGTCGATTAGAAATGCCCTAGCTATCTTATAGGCTTATACCCCCTTGCACTCCAAGATCACGTATTCTCTTGCGCGTGATCTTGGTCACTCGATTCAACTCCTCGCTGAGTTAAAAAGGGTATAGCAGCACGATCTAGATAATCATAAAGGAAACTATAAAATGAAGAACCTTATACAACAAACCTCACTAATAATTGTGCTTTCCAGTGGAAGCACATCTGGCTGGGCAAACATCACAGAGACCACAGAGTCGGGTGCACCCACAACATACTGCGTTTCACAAACACTGATCCGTGGTGGATATGAGAATCTAGTTATTGATCACAATATGATAGTACCGGCAATTGATCATGCTAAAGTTGGAGATATATTTGTAGGTGCTCGACTTAAGAGTCAGCCAGACGCTCTCTGGTTGTTAAGCGGTATTACTTGGCGCAAGATTGAAAGCAGCTCCGATTTACCTAACTCCCAATACCAACACTATGACGAACTACCGTTAGTTGCTCCTATTTCCATTTTTAATAGCCCGATGGATCTTAGAGCGAATATTGGAGATATAGAGATATGGGTTGGCTACGGACTGAGATCAGTTACTGAACCTGCAGAGGTGTCATTTAACGAAATGGCCAATTCAGCACGCTATGAACTGTTGTGGGAATCACTGCCACTGCCATATCTCCCTTTGAACGGAATTCATAGTCCTCTTGCTAATATATGCTTGGAAACCACAAAGGTAATGAAGATTATAAAAACAGCAACGCCTAATACCGGAGGAAGCACTGTATTAGATGATGCTCAGTGAGCTTGTCGTATTTATTAACTAAACCGCCCCTTAGCATAGCTATCTAGCACTTCAGCCAGGTCACCACCTCCGGCAGAGAATAATCCATAAAATATTATGCAGCGCTATTTCGACAGGAATAGCGCTGCATAACAATGCTTTTAAGGTGGTCGCAACGACAGGACTTGAACCCTCCCTGCCCATATCATCCTGCAGCTGCTCAAATCAAAGTTAAGAAAGAGTGCGACTTCTCTTTTGACCCGCAATTACTCGAATTATTGGACAACTCTGGGAAGTTGAAGGATTAGCAGAAATCTATCGAGATAAATCGACACAGTCATTGTCTAAATCCCAATGTTCGAGACTATTTGAGACAATCTCAACCAGCTCATGGTCATCACGTATACGTGCTAAAATCATCTTTGTGATATCTATAGACTGCTGATTAAATTCATCAACTAGGTCTAGCAATTCAACAGGTAACTCCTGCCAGTAACCGCTAGCATTGGCTCCATCGCTCCTTTGACGAGTGCACTGCAAGAACATTTTGCTCGCTCTGCGACGATACAGCTCTGCCTCTCGCTTTTGGAGAAGCCTTTCCTTGAGAGGTGTCTTAATCTCACGCAACTTGGTAATAATTGGTGACTGCACTGCTCGTATTCGATCAAGCTCAGCTTTTTCCGTAGCTATCACTCTGAGTGTCTCATCCTCCACTTGTTGGGCTAGATCCACCGTTTTTGCATCGCCGCGCGGTTTAACTTGCAATGCCTTTATGCAACGATCCTCGGTGATACCACTATCTACAAAATGCTTATCCCAAAGATCATTACCACTGGCTGGCACATCGATAGATTGCGAGCTCAACACTACATCCGGCTCGCCAAATTGCTCAGCAAAATTCCAATCATCGAGACCTCGCAACACTGGAGGAGCAGGCATTTCATCCAGATTCCCCGCCGGCGACCCCTGATCTACCCAGGCAACAATGGTGTCTATCTCATCCTGTGAAAGTCGCCAATCAGCTTGTAAATCTTGCAGACCAATATCGTGATCGTATGCATAGGGAGGCATATCCCGATTTGCCACTTTCAATTGTATAAGTGGCGCCCAAGGGTGCACCTGATCATAGCTAGTCAGAGCCATTGGGCCAATCCCACCTTGACGATGGCATACCACACAGTTTTCGTTAATTATGCTAGCAACCTCGCCAGAATAGCTTACTGCTGCGACATCATCGGAAGCTGACAAAACGGCGGTTTGCGTGCTTGCGAGCGCTACAACTGCAATGCGAATACTCCAGCATTGGATCCTGCTCCACTTTTTCACAACACTCATCTTCTTCTCCTTTTTATTATAGAAAGTTAGGTCATTGTGGTTGCTTAGGATGCTGCGTAAATTAGTTCTCCATTCCTTATTGCCAAATTTCTCGTGACCTTTTAGTAGCAAATCGAGAGTATGCCTTTTATTCTAATTGCGCAAATATCAATTTATTAGGAACGATTGGTTGTTTTATAATGAGCGTATTTTTTTATATATCTTTCACACGATCAGAAAATATAGCCACCTAGTTTTAGGCTTTCTGCTTACAATAATTCTCAATATTTTTTCCCCAAAATTTGATCAAGCCAGAAGCACAGACACTGTCTCACCTTGATGCGAAAAGACATAATATCGTTTTGATATCACCTTGATTTGCAATTGACAAACGTTATGAAAATGAACGCTCGGTCGAATGTTGTGACAGTTTGTGTCAGAACGAAAATGTATTTGCCTTTTCTAGAACAGACTGTTTAGATCAGCCCCATAGGGATGTGTTGGTATTATATCGACGTACCGGATTCGGTAGTTAAGCAGTCGTACTCCAGTGATAATCAATAGCTACTTACTTGCATAAGGCACTACTTGAT
>CAMYOK010000005.1 GCA_947259995.1 uncultured Pseudomonadales bacterium
AAAAAAAAAGGCCTGCATAAATGCAGACCTTTTTTTTTGCGTGTGGTGCGCCCGGCACGATTCGAACGTGCGACCCCTTAGTTCGTAGTTTGAACATTTTTAGTTATTTATAACCATATATCAATAACTTGCGATCTTGGTCAAATTCTAGTTTTGAGTCAAACTTAGTCACACACCGCTTCAATTAGCCGTTAAGCAGAACAGTTCTACCAAATTCATTAACTATTGGTAATATATCAAGTCGATGAAATACTCTTAGCAATCGTCCGAAAATAAACAGGCAAACTACATAAATGATATATCCAATCAATCGCCTTATTTTAATTTTTTTGCTCGTATTATCTAACTCTGTTTTCGCTCAGAATCAGCCCATTACAGTTTCACTTATTCAGCTAATTTCAAATCCTGAAAAGTACTCTGGTTTATTAATTAGAGTTAGTGGTTTTTTACATTTTCGATTTGAGGAATCAGCTCTTTACTTAAGTAAAGATCATGCTGATCATTTGATGACAAGAGAAGCCATTTGGGTTAATTACGCACCGAGCCCAAGGGTCCAACCTAGTGAAAACTCACTACCGGATTTCGACTCTTCGTGGGTATTATTAGAGGGCATATTTAACTATGAGAATACTGATGGGCATGGACACTTTAGTTTGTTTACGGCGGAGATAAATGACGTAACTCGAATAATGCAGTTAACTAACTACTCTAATTAATCTGAACTACAACATCACTGACCTTTTCCCTTAATTTAGAACCATGGCGTTCGGGGAACCACTAAGGTTGTTTCCGCTTGTTTTTAAAAAATATTCACTATATCTAGTTCGGTTAACTTAGCTATTGCTAGCGATATCGCCATGATATCAATAGCATTTCTTTTGCTAGCTCCCACTTCGATTACTAAGTTTCGTAGCTGACCACTATAAGAAATATAACCTTTAAATAACAACAACTTGCGATCTTTGTCGGATTTCAAATCGAGTCTGTTTGAGTCAGGCGTATACCTAGTTCACTCATTTACGGGGCATTCAACTTCAACGAGGCTCGCTACCTATTTGGAGTTCCACGGAATCCGTGGGATACTTTCGAGCAACCCCGAAATTTTCGACCTCTACAACTATAAATATGTTTTTTCAGAGTGTTAGCGTTATGAATAGAATTTTAATTTCCGTATTTAGCATCGTTTCTTTTTCCCTTCTAATTTTCGGGATGTATATACTCGCAACAAGTACTGATCCGGCAATTGCAGCAGCTGCAATAACTGCGTCTACGACCATAGTCGTTTCAACTACAACAATTGCATTTGGAAGATATTATGAGAAGAGAAAAGAATTGGAGGCACTACATCGAGCGAACAAAATACCATTCTATGGAAAGTTCTTGGAAGGATTATTCGGCATATTTTATAACCAACAAGGCAAGAAAATAAATTTAGTGAAATTTCTGCAGGAGTGGCAACAACAAATAGTTATATGGGGTGGCCCGAAGGTCATAAACGCATATATCGATTGGAAGAATGTGCTAGCGACTAACGAGCCGAATGTTAAAACCTTAGAAAGTACTGAGAAACTTGTTCTCGCCATTCGTGAAGAGTTGGGTCATATAGACAAGAATCAAATTGATGGGATATTTCCAGAGTTTATACTTAGGAAGTCGAAATTATACTTTGAATTAGCAAAAAAGAATCCCAACTTAACTTTAAGTGAGTTGAGCGAACAAGAAGGAAAGTTGCAACCCAAAGTTTGAAAACTTTACTACTGGTAAAGCCCCGATATAACAGACACGTGGAGTATGGAACACTAGATTCATGCTGAATATTTTTAACTTCACCACGTATTTTTTAATAATTAGCACTTTATAACAAAAAAATGTGAGTCTATGCCTGTCATTTCAGAATCTCTATCAGTATGGGATATAGCCCACCGCTGGGCCGGATATGACCCCAGTGTTTTCCGCCTCAAGCTTCCAATGCTTGTTAAAGACTATGCACGCATACTCTTTAACGAAATTCTTGAAGGACACCTTTTCTGCGGAACACTAATTCAGGCAAAGCGTCCCTCAGTATCGAATGCTGACGCTAGCTATTATATTCGAAGTCATTTGGACGATGTATACATGTGCGTATGGGGAAAGAGATATAAGAAAAAGCTCTTAAAATGGGCCACTATATCGAGATATGATTTCGAAGAATGGTGTGGCAGATACTCTGTCCCTCTTCCTGAGTTTTGGTTTCCCACTGGCTGGAATCGAGATTTTGATTGGCCTGAGCTCGGTCCTAGAGCGCTATGGGCATATCACATTGAGCCAGACGAGCCTGGAGGGGTGGCCTATGGCTTCGATCTGCTCAGCGCAGATAATGAGGATGCAGAGGAGAAACCAGCCACTGGGGAAGATATCCATAACCTGCGTCACAATCAGTTGACTAAACTAATTGTCCATCAAATGGCCCCTTTATTTTGGAAAGAGTTTCCAGAAAGAACTATTTCAGATATGGCTCGCGATGAGATTCTTTTAAAATATTCTGGTGCTGCGAATTATGGAGAGAGCGCAATAATCAAATGGTTAAGTGAAGTTGCCCCTCCTAATATCAAAGGAAAACGAGGTAGGCCGAAAAAGAAACCCGATACAGGCACTGATTAAGGTGTTCACATGTGCAACTATAACTAGCTGATAAATAGACAATTTAAAATAGGACATCTTATTTCCAGCCTACAAAGATTTCCATCCGTCAGTTTTTACCATTCGAGATGCTAGACATTGTAAGGGCTCCCAATCAAAAGGAGCTTTACCGATGAACTCAAACATTTACGATGATTCAAACACGAGCCGACGGGATGGACAGATACACGCACCGCGTGTGCTGGCCAGCTCGGTGGCAGGCAGTTCTCAGGGTACGCAGTCTAGTAACACAGTACCCTCTACTAGCATTATAGATAACTCTACTTACCTGCTACGTGCATCAATCGACAGTCTTTATGTGACCTATCAAGGTGAACTATCAGACTTAATGACGATGCGTCTTACTCAACTCAAAACACTCGCTCAATCCCAACGTGACGCAACGGCAAACCTGTCTCAAATTAAACTTGGCGGACACTTGTTTGAAGTTAATGGCAATGGTCGGCATCCCTTCGCTTTTATATTGAGCAATGCTTACTTTCGACTTGAAATCGCCAAGCAGGGAGCAAAGCACACGCCTATGGTGCATTGTAAGATCGCTAGTGAGCTTCTGAGCACAACCCCCACTGATGACATCATTAGTGACTTACACATGATTGTAAGCGAACTAGGGACGATTAAAGGCGCAACCAACATAAGTCGAGTTGACCTCTGCGTAGACCTCGTTACGAACTACCCTATTGAGAGTATCGAAAATGGCGAATGGGTTACTAAAGCTCGTAGCTTTTCTAGTCATATAACTGATCGCTGTTACTCTGGCGTTTCGATTGCCGCTGGGTCGGTTCTCTCTGCTCGTTTGTATAACAAAACAATCGAGATGAAGAAAAACCCACGTCCATATTTGGAAGAGAACTGGCGTCGAATGGGCTGGGATGGTGGCTCTCAGGTATGGCGCTTAGAGTTTCAGTTCAGAAGAGAGGCTCTGAGGGGTTTATCAGTGGTGACCTACACCGATCTGATGACCTCACTCCGTGGCCTCTGGGAGTACTCTACCGAGAAATGGCTTCGTCACACTATCCCCAGTGATACAGACAAAACCCAATCTCGCTGGCCACTATCCTCTTTCTGGGAAGCGATTCAGAAAGCCGACTGGGCAGGTGAAAAGCACTTAGAACGTGTCAATCTAGCGCTCGGTAATGCTCCCTCTGACCAGTTCCTCTTTGTGAACGGACTTAGCCCCTTAACATCCTTCATGGCGCGTGACGGCTACATAGACGCAGGTGAAGCATTACTCGCCTTCTTCCAAGCTGCTCAGGACTTTCATAACGACAACGCTCACGAGACTGGTGTCGATTTCGAAAACTATCTTCATGCCAAACTCTCTCAGAAGCGAAAAGCCTATGGCACTGCTAAAAATCAACCTATTGGGGGCGGCTTACATCCCGATGACAAGCTCGTAGCAGACGAATATAGGAAGCGCAGCAATGGAGACTACTAATGATGAAACTCTCAATCTACAAAGCGCTGCCAAGTTCCTATTCGTTCATTGGCAGACCCTTAGAGCGAAGGCCAGCACTGGCGAAGTCCCCGCAGCCAAGCTGGGCCGCCGCTGGGTGTTTCTTAAATCAGACCTTGTCGCTTACCTGCGTTCTCAGTATTCTTCTGATCGACCAAGGTCGCAAGTTCAACATATAGGAGATTCATTATGTTGCACAAACGACCCAATACTCGCTTCTGGTGGTGTGATTTCAGAGCACCAAACGGACAGCGAATACAGCGCTCTACTAAAACGGTAGATCGCAGATCAGCTCAGGAGTATGAAGACAAACTCCGTTATGAGATGTGGCGAGTCATCCAATTGGGTGAAAAACCTCGCAAAACGTGGAAAGAAGCCGTAGTCAGGTGGGCCAAGGAAACGACCCGCAAGACAGTTCAGGCTGATCTAGATCAGGTGCGTTATCTCGATAAGTTTATCGGTGATATGTATCTGGACGAAATCAACAGGAGCGTGGTTGATCGCATTGCAGAGTCCAAGCTCAATACAGGTGTGAAACCCGCAACGGTGAATCGCCTGATGGAAGTGATGCGAGTCATCTTGAATACGGCAGTAAAGCATTGGGAATGGGTTGATCGAGTGCCTCATATTCGCATGCTTCGTGAACCTCGTAAGCGCATACGCTGGCTTACACGAGAGGACGCAGACAGGCTCATAGAGTGTTTACCCGAACATTTGGAGGCCACAGTCCGCTTCTCTCTTGCTACAGGTTTACGGCAGGCGAATGTCACTGGTTTGCAGTGGACAGAGGTGGATTTAGATCGTCGGGTGGCTTGGGTTCATCCAGATCAATCTAAGACGGGGATGCCAATTGGCGTCCCTTTGAATAGCGAGGCGGTGATTGTGCTTCGTGAGCAAATGGGAAAGCACAAAAAGTATTGTTTTACCTATAAACGGAAATCAATTCTCAAGTGTAATACCAAGGCTTGGCGCAACGCCTTAGTTGCTGCAAATATCGAGAACTTTCGGTGGCATGATTTGCGGCATACATGGGCAAGTTGGCATATTCAGAACGGCACACCAATGCATGTTTTACAGGAACTAGGAGGATGGTCTGATATACGGATGGTGCAGCGATATGCTCACCTCGCACCCGAACATTTATCGAAATATGCGGAGACTTTGTGCGGACTTCAGGCAGTCCCTACACTTTCCACTACAGTCGATATTCAGAAACAAAAAAGCAGCTACCTATAAAATAGATAACTGCTTAATTTGTATCTTTAAATAATGGTGCGCCCGGCACGATTCGAACGTGCGACCCCTTAGTTCGTAGCCAAGTACTCTATCCAGCTGAGCTACGGGCGCTTAAAGAGGTGCGTATTATATAGAAATTGACGCCAATGCAAAGCGGTTTTTCATTTCATTTTGTCTATTTCTACCTTTTTAGCCTTGCATGTTACCATCAGCGGTATTCCCTAGCCCTTTGGCTGGGCTTTGATGCAAACCCTGACAGCAGCAGGTAGGTCAGTAGAAAATGATGAAAACAATTATTACAGCACCACTTCTATTTGCAGTACTTAGCGTCTCGACTGCGGCCCTCGCGGACCTTGAAAAAGGGCTTGCCGCCTTTGAGGCCCAAGACTATGACACCGCTATGGTTGAGTTTACCGCTGACGCCGAGCGTGGCGTGGCTTTGGCTCAGTATAATCTTGGCTTGATGTATCACTCTGCCTTGGGCACAGAGCAGGATTTTGAGAAGGCTATGCAGTTGTTTGCGCTGTCAGCGCAGCAAGGCATGGTCAAGGCTCAGTATTACCTTGCCAGCATGTATGACAACGGCCAAGGCACTGCACAGGACTATAAGGAAGCCTATTACTGGTATGAGATGGCGGCAGAGCAAGGCGATGCAGCCGCGCAGTATGCCGTGGGTACCATGAATTTTTACGGTCAAGGCAAAGCCGAAGACTATGGTCAAGCCGTACAGTGGTACGGCCTTGCCGCAGAACAAGGGCATCGTGACTCCCAATACAATCTCGCGGTGATGCATGCCAATGGCTTTGGGACTCCCCCAGATGCCCAAGAGGCGCACAAGTGGTTTCTGGCGGCAGCAGAGAGCGGAAGTGCCGACGCACAGTACAATCTCGGCATCATGTTTCAAGACGGCGTAGGCGTTACAGCGGATGAGCCCTCCTCGGTGCGCTGGTTTACCCGTGCGGCTGAATCTGGCATCCCTGAAGCACAGGCGCGAGTAGGCATTGCCTACGCCTCTGGCAAGGGAGTAGAGCGTGATTATGTAAAAGCCCGCGAATGGTTCACAGCAGCGGCGCAAAATGGCGATGTGCCCGCACAGGCGTTTTTAGGTCGGCTTTATATGAACGGCCTAGGCATGGACGAGCGCGACCTAGTGTCAGCCTATATGTGGTTTAAAGTCGCTAATGATAATGGCGACGCCGAAGCGACCAACGTAATTGCCACCTTACGCGGTTACATGGAGGCCGAGGACATCAAAACAGCGGAAAGCCGCGCATTAAACTGGGTGAGCACACATCAATGAGAGCATTCCTTTACACACTAGTACTGGGGCTTTTTCTGGCCCCTTTGACTGCGTTAGCGCAAGAGCCTATTAGCCTGACCGAACTCACCGAGGCCGCCGAAAATGGCGATAGTAAGGCGCAGTTTGATCTAGGCAATCGCTATCTTTATGGCGATGGGGTTGTCGCCGATAGTTTTGCCGCAGCGCGCTGGTTTCAAAGTGCCGCCGAGCAAGGCAATAACAACGCGCAATACAATCTTGGCGTGATGTATATGCAAGGCACTGGCGTCATGGCAGACAATCAAACTGCCGTGGAGTGGTTCAACAAGGCCGCCGATTTGGGCGACCCACCCGCTCAGTTCACACTGGCAACGATGTACGCCAATGGCAGCATCCTGCCTCGCGATCCAGTGTTGGCGCACAAATGGTTTACTCTGGCCGCTTCTGCCGGCCACAGAGCCGCCGAGGTGAACGTTATCCTGTTTCAAGAGATGATGAGCAACGAACAAATAGTAGAAGCGCAGCGTTTAGCAACGCAGTGGGCAGACGACTTTATGCAGAGACAAACGCCTAAAACTGAGACTGACGCCGTGCAATTACGAGCCAATGGATGACTAGCCCCTCCTTCATCAGAACCCTGCTTCTCAGCTGCGTGATTGTCACCAGCATGCAGGCCTATGGAGACTATGAGGATGGCGTTGATGCTGCGCAAAACGGCGATTTCGCCACAGCGCTAAAGGAGTTCACCGCCGCCGCCGAAGAGGGCTTGGATCTCGCACAGTATAATCTGGCGATTCTATACTTCACTGGCCAGGGCGTAGAGCAGAATTACGATCTGGCGTTTAAATGGACCAAGGCCGCCGCTGAACAGGGCCATACCAATGCGCAGTTTAACCTTGGGGCGTTGTATTACACAGGCTCTGGCACCCGTGTCGATTTAGGTGCCGCCTTGCAGTGGTATAGCAACGCCGCTCAAGCCCAACATGCAGTAGCGCAATATAATCTTGCCACGATGTATGAGAACGGCGAAGGCACTGATTTAGATTTAGTACAGGCCTACTTCTGGGCTAATGCCTCGCAATACAATGAATATTCCGAGGCCACTATCTTGCTGCAGGCCCTTGCAGCCAAAATGACCCGAGAGCAGATTACTGCGGCGCGTGGGGAATTTGCTCGTTGGTTGTTGGCACAATAGGCTGCACCTCACTGCCCTTTCCCGTTACCAAGCGAATAAAATCATCTAGTACCAGATACAGGGAAGGAATCATCACTAGTGTCAACAAAGTGCCGAACACAATCCCCCAACCTAAAGACAAAGTCATCGGTATGACGAGCTGAGCCTGCATACTGGTCTCAAACATGATGGGCAACAGGCCAAGGAATGTGGTCATCGTCGTCAGCAGAATCGCGCGAAAACGTTTGGTACCTGCCTCGACAACCGCATCGTGCAAGCCCATCCCCTCGGACCTAGCCCGGTTTACAAAGTCGACCATAATCAAACTATCATTGACCACCACCCCTGAGAGCGCCACCAAGCCAAACAGCGACATCATACTCAAGGTCGTATCGAAGATAATGTGTCCAATCAAGGCGCCAATCATCCCGAAGGGAATCACCGCCATCACGATGACAGGTTGCAAGTAGGACTTCAAAGGAATCGCAAGCAGGGCATAAATCAAGAACATCGCCGCGCCAAAGAACACCGCGATACGAGTAAGCAATTCTTGCTGCTCTTGGCTCGCTCCCCCTAGATTGAAATTTACACTCGGGTATTTCGCCAACAACTGCGGAATGAAATTATCTGTAATGTCACGAATCACTGTGGCCGATTGGGTCACGGTAACATCGACATCTGAGGTAATGCTCACCGTGCGTTCGCGGTCGATGCGATTGATGCGGGCAAAGCCTTCACCAATACTCGCCTCGGCTACCTGTGCAAACGGTACTTCTTCACCCTGCGCCGTGCGAATACGCATTGCTTCGAGGTTGGCGATGGAGGCACGCTCAGCTTCTGGGTAACGTACCATCACCTTAACCTCGTCTCGGCCTCGCAGCAGTCTTTGCGCCTCTTCACCATAGAATGCTTGTCGTACTTGGTTGCCTAGATTATTAGCGCTCAAACCCAATTGCTCCGCTCCAGGTTTGATCGTTAAGGTGATCTCTTCGCTGCCACGGGCATAGGAGTTAGTCACATCGAATACTCCCGCATAATCGGCAAGCTTAGCTTCTAGCTCCGCCGCCGCGAGTTCCAATTGATCGTAACGGGAGCCAGTAAGACGCAAATTTACCTTCGCTCCACCGCCCGCGTTGGTGCTTGAAAAAAATCGTAGTTCTCGCGTATTGGCAATATGCCCAACTTTGTCCCGCCAATGTTGCTCAATCTCTGTGGCACTCACAGTGCGTGCCTCACCAAGTTTGGTGAGCTCTACAACAATGGCGCCACCGGTATCGCCATTGGTAAAGACCATTACGTGATCGATCGGCTGCTCCTCGGGAAAGTCATCATTCAGTGACAAGACACCGTTCTCAATCTTCATCAGGGCGTTATTGCGTTCCTCATAAGACACCCCGTCGTTCATCACCAATTCCGCCTGGATGAAATCACTTGGGATATTCGGAAAGAATTCAAAGCGCACCAAATTCCCAACAATCAAACCAATGGCAATGACCATCATGGCGACAAATACTGAGAGCGTATTGTAGCGATTACGCAGAGTTTTCTTGAGGAAATTGCGATAGGTCGTATGAATAAAATAATCCAAGCGCTTGGCCACAGCATCTTGAAAACGCTCAAGACGATTGGCTTTGCGCACATCATCATTTAGGCGTGTATGCGCAAGGTGAGCAGGCAAAATGAGCTTGGATTCAACTAACGAGAAGATAAGACAGAGAATGACCACCATACCAATCGATTCGAAGAAAGGTGCCGCTTGCCCCCCAACCAATAACATCGGTGCGAACGCAGCAATAGTCGTGAGCACCCCGAATGTCGCCGGCACGGCCACGCGGTGCGCGCCCTTGATCACATTGTCCAGACTATGCCCGTGTTGGGTGACCTCCGAGTGCACACTCTCGGCGGTGATAATGGCGTCATCCACCACTATCCCCAACACTAGAATCAAACCGAACAAACTTATCATATTGATGTCGACAGGGAATGGGCCGATGGGCATCAACCAAATAGCTCCAAAAAAACTAATGGGGATACCGACCATGACCCATAGAGCAATGTTCAAACGCAAGAAGGTCGTCAGAACAATAAACACTAGCGCTGCCCCCATCGCAAGATTGCCTAGCATCATATTCAACTGGCTCTTGAGGTAGAACGCTTGTGAACCCCAGCTGTCGACTTTGATGCCGTCGGGCAAGGTACCTTGACGCTCTTCAATATAGGCAGCCACGGCCTCCTCTATATCTAACACGTTTTGTTCCCGCGTTGCTTCGACTTGAATGCTTAGGGAACGATTACCATCGAAACGAGAGAAGCTCTCAGACTCGACAAAACCATCGATCACTGTGGCAACATCACTCACTAACAAGCGCGTGCCATCACGATTAGTACGCAGCACGATATTCGCGAAGTCGGCGCCTGTGTAGGCCTGCTCCTTTGTGCGCAATTGTATACGCCCAGTATCCGTACGGATTGCCCCACCCGGGAGATCGATCGATGCGACGCGCACGGCATTGGCGACTTGTTCTAGCGTTAAACCGTATTTGCGCAAATTGGTTTCTGATACTTCGATGGCAATTTCAAAATCGCGATCCCCTTGAATCTGTGCTTGGCTCACTTCGGGCAAGGCTAGGATTTCTTCGCGAATCTCGTTCGCAAACATTTTCAATGCGCGGTCATCGAGGTCTCCATAGATCGATACATTCAGCACGGCCTGGGTCACTTCCAGCTCGCGCACCGTAGGGCGTTCGACACCTGTTGGGAATGTCGAGATACTGTCGATGCGACTTTTTACCTCATCGAGAATCTCTGCAACATCGTACCCTTGCAAGACTTCTATCGTGACAATGCCAGCCCCTTCGCGGGCAAGCGAATTGAGTCGATTGATGCCATTTAGACCCTGTAAAGACTCCTCGATAGGCACGACGATCGCGAGCTCCACCTCCTCTGGTGCCGCCCCAGGGTAAGCCATATTAGCTTGTATGACATTGGTCTCGAAATCGGGAAAAATTTGTACCTTGATGCCTATCGCCGAAGCGACGCCTGCGGCCAAGATAAACATCATCAATAAATTTGCCGCGACACTATTGCTGCTGAACCAGGCGATGAGGCCTTTCTGATTTGTCCCAGTGGCGCTCATTGTGCATTCACCGCGGCGGAGGCAAAGCTCTCCTCTGTCGCTACCCGCATGCCTTCAATCGGCACAGGTACCGGACTTATGATTACTTGCTCTCCATTGCCAATGCCCTCATCGATATAGACGAAGTCTTTATCCGTGCGCAACACGTTTACCGTGCGCGTACGCAAGCGTTGTTCTTGATCCATGATCATCACTTGATTGGAGTTACGCACAGCACTATGGGGCAAAGCGAAAACACCTTGCGCACTCACGCCTTGCAGCGTGGCATTTACGAAGCTGCCGATCGAGAGCAGGGATTCATTACTATTCGCGCGCAGATTATAAGGGTCGTTGACTTGGGCAATGGCGTAGTAGACACGCGAACTGCTATCGATCACTCCATCGGTGCGCACTAGGCGCGCCTGCCACTGCGCAAGCTTGCCACCCACCACCGCACTTAGTAGCACTGGCGAGCCATGCGACTTTGTGCCTGCCGGTTTATCTTCGCTCGCACGCACTAAGGCACCAGGTTGAGGCAAATTAAGAAAAGCAATATCACGGTCTGCCAGTGGCAATCTTATTTCCGCAAAATCGACAGCAAAGGTGCGCGCGAGCTGCGTGCCTGTGCCGACATATTGACCTATGTCCACCATCTTCTCGCGCATCAAGCCATCATATGGCGCACGAATCTTTGTGCGCTCTAACTGACGCTGCGCTCTAGCTAAATCCGCTTGCGCAAATAAAACACGAGCCTCGGCTTCGGCTAGAAATGGCGTGCGCAACGCCAATGGGGGGGCATCGCTACGTGGTCGCCCAGAAAAGTCCCATTCACGAGCGGCCTGTTCGGCTTGCGCTTGCTCTTGCGTCAATTGCGCTTGCGCGGTTAAAAGATTTGCACGGGCTTGCTGTACCGACACTTCGTAATCGGCAGAATCCAAACTCAATAACAACTCCCCTTCGCGGAAAAATCCACCTACAACAAATTTGTCAGACACAGACAAAACTCGCCCCGACACTTCAGCCACCAATGTAGTTTGTGTGCGAGGCTCAACAGTGCCTTGCGAGTCAACCGTGAACACCATGTCTTGTGATCGGGCAGTCTCAACCTCCACTAAGGTGACTCGTTCTTCAGGCGCCTTGATCTCTGGTGCCGGACGGCTCAGTACTAAAATGGCCGTAACTGCCCCGGCTGCCGCAACGATTAAAAACGGCGTGATTACTCTCTTCATTGCTCAAGCTCCTTAAGGAGTCGTTCGTTGCTTTGCACCGCCGTTTCAAAAAAATGGCGCATTTGCGCAAGGCGAGCATGGGTCCCATGCATGTCAGCAGGAATACTTTTGTCAGCTTTTTGCAATAAGTCCTGCATCGCACGCATGCGCAAAAGGTAGGTTTCAATCATGCGTAAATAAGGGTTGTTGGCGAGCTGATAATAATCTTGACGATCACCAGGGCGCGCAACTTTTTCGATCATTCCTAAATCAGTCAATGTTCTGGCATTAGTGCTTATGCTAGCGCGGCTGACTTGTAACTCTTGAGCTAATTGAGAGAAACACACCGGCCCACCATGGACGATGAAATAACCAATAATGCGGCCTGCAATACGAGGAGCACCGTCGCCTTGGGCATGAATCCCCATCTGCTCGATAAACAGCACTGTTGGATCAAGAGTTTGCTCCGCAGCCCCTCCCCACTCTTGGTTTGACTCCTCGGACTGCAGGGGATCGTCGTCTTTAAAACTGTTTTCCATTGGCTAGTGCTCTGAGATGACATGAATATACGATAGTTTGTTCATTCTTAACTGAACAAAGAGAATGGAGTGTATCGACAGCTAGCACTCATAGGAAAGCGCACTGGGGCAGTTAGTAGGAGAATTACGATGAATTGAGCGAATTTACTGCGCTTTGGCAGCGATGCCTTGAATCTTTTGTACCATTGCTTGCAAACCATTACCACGCGTAGCGCTTAAATGCTTTAACAAGTTGAGCTCATCGAAATAGGCATCGATATCAAAAGCAGTGATCTGCGCGGGCGTCTTGGCGTTATAAGCCGCGAGGACTACGCCTAACAGGCCTTTGACAATGAACGCATCACTGTCAGCCTCAAAAAAGAGCTTACCGCCCTCCTCATGGTCGACCAACCACACCTGGCTCTGACAACCGCGCACGATATACTCATCGCTGCGTTTTGAGTCATCCAATGCAGGCAGTTCTTTACCTAGGTCGATGATGTACTTGTAGCGGTCTTCCCAGCTATCGAAAAACGACAAGGTTTCTACGATGTCTGCAGGAGTGATCTCTGTGCCAAAACGGTTCGCTGTCATGGTGCTAGTCTTGCCTATATTTGTAATCGGCCGCTTAGAAAAACATGCCTGTTTCAAGTTGTGCTTCTTCGCTCATCATGTCGCGATTCCATGCCGGGTCGAAGACGAGCTCTACCGCGACAGATTGCACATTGGGGACGCGTTTAACGCGATACTCTACATCGCCGACCAAGACGGGACCCATGCCACAACTAGGCGCGGTTAGCGTCATCTCGATCGCCACACGCTTAGCGGCCTGATCGACACTCACTTTGTAAATTAAGCCAAGATTGACGAGATCGACAGGAATCTCTGGATCAAAAACTGTGCCGAGCGCCTCCCAAACTTGCGCCTCATCGATCTGATCGCTGTTCGGTTTAGGAAAAGTCAGTGTCTCCGACTCTAGGCCTAGGATGCCAGCATCAGTGCCATCGACACGCAACATTTGCCCATTGTGGACCACTGTGTAGTTGCCACCTAAGGCTTGGGTAATCGCCACAAAACTGTTTTTGGGGATTGTGACAGGAGTGCCATCGGGCACGCGGCGCGCAGGACAATCTTCCTGCGCCAACACCATTCGTCTTTCCATATTAATTCACGTTGAAGCTTTCGCCACAACCGCAATGATCTTTGGCGTTAGGGTTAATGAAACGCAATTGACGGTTCACACCTTCAGTCACGTAATCGATTTGTGTGCCATCGACAATCGCAACACTGTCTTTGTCGACTAATAACTCGACACCGTCTTCAAGTTGTAAATGCAGATCGTCGGCCTTGGCCTCGGGCACAAGGTCGATCACGTACTTGAATCCAGTGCAGCCACTTTGCTTAACACTCAAGCGCACGGCTTGGGCTTTGTTATCTAGCTCAAGTTGCGCACGAAAATGTGCAATGGCCGCTTCTGTTACATTAACAGTGCCACTTGCTTTGGCGTGAACGGGGTCGAACGACTCTACGCTCATCTGAGTATCCTCTTAACAACGCTTGCGAATGTTTACATGAGAAACTGTTTGGCTTTCTCTAGTGCCGCAAAAAGACGGTCTATTTCTTCAAAAGTATTATAAAAACTAAAACTGGCGCGTACCGTGCCAGGAATACCGTATTGATCCATAATCGGCTGTGCGCAATGATTACCTGTGCGTACGGCGATGCCTTGCTGGTCCATCAACGTGCCAAGGTCGGCAGGATGAACACCATCTAACACAAAGCTTAATACGCTCGCCTTATGGCTTGCCGTGCCAATGACGCGTAAGCCACTGACACTTTGCGCCTTTTTCTGTGCGTATTCCAATAACGCTTGTTCGTGTCTTGCGGCACCCGCTCTATCCAAGCTATTGAGGTAATCTACTGCAGCGCCGAGCCCAATCACTCCCGCGATGTCTGGCGTGCCGGCTTCAAATTTATAAGGCA
Organism: uncultured Pseudomonadales bacterium; assembly: GCA_947259995.1. Taxonomy (GTDB): domain Bacteria; phylum Pseudomonadota; class Gammaproteobacteria; order Pseudomonadales; family Pseudohongiellaceae; genus UBA5078. Next base: position 14,649 of record CAMYOK010000005.1, read on the forward strand.
ACTGATTATAGGTAGTGCCCTTAAAACTCACCGATTCAATCATCTCGCCACCGCCTTGATAGGGCGGCATGGCTTCGAGTAGTTCTCGCTTGCCATACAATACTCCGACACCAGTAGGCCCGAAAAGTTTATGCGCCGAAAATGCATAGAAGTCGCAATCCAATGACTGCACATCGACGGGCCAATGCCCTACCGCTTGTGCGCCATCAACCAAAACTAACGCTCCGGCTTCATGCGCAAGACGCGTAATCTCGATCACCGGGTTCACACTGCCAAGTGCGTTGGAGACATGCCCTACAGCGACCATGCGCACGTGCTCATCTAGCAAATCGGCATAAGCCTTTAGGTCGATCGTCCCAGAGCTGTCGACAGGAATCGCTTCGACTGTCGCGCCACACTCTTGCGCCACCATCTGCCAAGGCACGATATTGGAGTGATGCTCCATTGCCGAGACTAGAATACGATCGCCTTGTTGCAGCGTTTGCCGGCCCCAACTGGCAGCAACCAAATTGATTGCCTCAGTGGTACCACGCGTCCAAATGACTTGCTCCGTGCTTTGAGCATTGATAAAGCTTGCCACCTTTTGACGAGCACCTTCAAAGGCAGCCGTTGCACGGTCAGCAAGCGTATGCGCACCACGATGCACATTGCTGTTGTCATTACGGTAATAAGCGCTAATTGCATCGATCACCGCATTGGGTTTTTGCGTAGTCGCCGCATTGTCTAAATACACGAGCGGTGCGCTATTCACGCTCTGTTGCAGAATCGGAAAATCTTGGCGAACTTTTTCGACGTCAAAGGCTTCTACGCTCATGACACAAAATACTCTTTCGCAAAGAGCTTCGTTAGATGCTCATGCAGATGTTCGCGTACTGCCGCTTGTGGCAGGTCTTGCAGTAGCTCATTGATAAAACCAAAACTGAGCATCGTGCGGGCCTGTGTCTTAGTCAGGCCTCGGCTCTGCAGATAGAACATCGATGTCTGATCGAGCTGGCTGACTGTCGCGCCATGGGCACACTTCACATCGTCAGCATAAATTTCAAGCTCGGGCTTAGTATCGATCTCTGCAGTATCAGAGGTCAGCAAGTTTTTATTGCTTAGCTCAGCCAAAGTCTTTTGCGCATCTTGATGAATATGAATGCGGCCATTGAAAACGGCTTTGGCATTATCGGCGATAATACCGCGGAAGACTTCGCTCGTTGTGCAATGAGCGGCCACGTGCTCCATATTAGTGTGGTAGTCCAAGAGCTGCTCGTTACGAGGCAAGTAAACGCCATTGAGGTTGGCGTGTGCGCCTTGTCCTAAATGAGTCACCTGATAATCGATACGTTTAAGCTTACTGCCCTCGGCTAAAGTAAAACCGTGGTACTGTGAATCACGCTGCAACTGAATATGCACACCGCCGACATGGATGATGTGTTCTTCTTCAAGATTGATGCGGTAGTGATCGAATCTTGCATTGGCTGCGACGCTGATTTCCGTCAAGCTATTCACAAAACCGTTTTGCATCTGATTGTCGGAAATAAAATGTTCGATGAGCTCGGCCTGCGCGCCTTCTTCAACTACCACTAGTACGCGCGTATTGGCGATTGCAGCCTCTGCCTCTGGCGTTGAAACATGCACGACATACACAGGCAAATCGAGCTTAGTGTTTTTAGGCACATGCACTAACACGCCATCTTGCGCCCATGCATTGCTCAACGAAGCAAACAAATGCCGTTTCGTATCGACTGTTTTACCAAGGTTTTCAGCAATAATCGCTTGCTGCTGCTCACTGGCTTGGCTGAAACGTACCACGGCAGCGTCTGCCCCGCTCGATGCTTCTGCATCGAACTGACCGTTCACAAACACCAAACGAATCGCCTCTAATTTAAGCGTGGCGTTATCATCAAGCGTATGCTTCTGTGCGCTAGCCCAGGTGCTGAAACCACCGCGCTGCAAGGCTTGCAGGGGCGTGTATTTCCAAAGCTCGGTACGACGATTGGGCCAATTCGCCTCTAGCCACTGTTCGCTGCCTTGAAAGCGCAGTGCGTCTAACCATGGAGCGCTGGTCTGATTGCCAGCCAACTGCAAGGCTAGTTGCTGAAAATCTTGTGCTTTGTTCTCACTCATTGCTTCAGGCAACCTCGTCTTCCAACCAGCCGTATCCTTTCGCTTCGAGCTCTAATGCGAGCTCTTTGCCACCGGATTTAACGATGCGGCCAGCCGCGAGAACATGCACATGATCAGGCACGATGAAGTCGAGCAGACGCTGGTAGTGAGTGACCACGATAAAACTACGCTTGCCGTCACGCATAGCGTTGACGCCTTCGGCAACGACTTGCAAGGCATCGATATCGAGCCCTGAATCGGTTTCATCGAGAATGCAGAGGTTTGGCTCTAACAACATCATTTGCATGATCTCATTACGCTTCTTCTCACCACCCGAAAAACCTTCGTTAACACCGCGTTTCAGGAATGCGGCATCGAGGCTGACGCGCTTCGAAGTCTCGCGCGCGATTTTCATGAAATCGAACGAAGAAAGCTCAGGCAAATCGAGGTGTTTACGGCGCGCATCGACAGCCGCCTTGAGGAATTCCATATTGCTCACCCCAGGAATCTCCACCGGGTATTGAAAAGCGAGGAACAAGCCTGCGCGTGCACGCTCTTCGATCTCCATATCGAGTAAATCTTTGCCGTTGAACTCAACAGAGCCAGACGTCACTTCATAACCTGGGCGGCCAGACAACACATTGCCTAAAGTACTTTTACCGGCACCGTTTGGGCCCATGATGGCATGCACTTCGCCTGGCTTGATCGAAAGGCTGAGGTTGCGAAGAATTTCAGTCTCTTCGACACGAGCATTGAGATTGCGAATATCCAACATACTGCCTATTTCCTAATTCTTTGTGCGATTTTGAATAATGGTGAAGGGTTAATCTTTAACCCACAGAGCCCTCTAGGCTCACTTCAAGCAGCTTGCCCGCTTCAACGGCAAACTCCATTGGCAATTCTTTAAACACTTCACGGCAGAAACCATTCACGATCATCGAGACGGCCTTCTCTGCATCTAAGCCGCGTTGTTGGCATAGAAACATTTGGTCATCGCTGACCTTGGACGTAGTGGCTTCGTGCTCGATAACCGCCGAAGAGTTTTTGCTCTCGATATACGGGAAGGTGTGTGCGCCACAACGATCACCGATGAGCAAAGAATCACACTGCGTGAAATTGCGTGCTCCAGAGGCGCCTGCATTGATACGCACAAGCCCGCGATAGGCGCTATTGCTTTGCCCAGCGGAGATACCCTTGGCGATAATGGTAGAACTGGTGTTCTTACCAATATGAATCATCTTAGTGCCAGTGTCGGCTTGCTGGAAATTATTAGTCAGTGCCACGGAATAAAATTCCCCAACACTGTTATCCCCTTTCAAAATGCAGCTCGGGTATTTCCACGTCACGGCTGAGCCTGTCTCAACCTGTGTCCAAGAGATGCGAGCATTACGATGACAAATACCGCGCTTGGTCACGAAATTATAAATTCCGCCCTTGCCTTCTTTGTCGCCCGGGTACCAGTTTTGCACAGTAGAGTATTTGATTTGCGCATCATCCAGTGCCACGAGTTCCACCACTGCAGCATGCAATTGGTTTTCATCGCGCATTGGTGCGGTACAACCTTCAAGGTAGCTCACATAGGAGCCTTCTTCGGCGACGATCAAGGTGCGTTCGAACTGCCCGGTATTCATCTCGTTAATACGGAAATACGTGGATAGCTCCATGGGGCAGCGCACGCCCTTCGGGATATATACGAATGATCCGTCAGAGAAAACCGCTGAATTCAGCGCCGCATAGAAATTATCTCTTTGCGGTACAACGGAGCCAAGGTAACGCTGCACTAAATCGGGAAAGCGCGCGATGGCCTCAGAGATTGGGCAAAAGATGACGCCCGCCTCTTCTAATTTGGCACGGTAAGTTGTGACCACCGAGACTGAATCGATAACGGCATCAACGGCAACGCCTGCTAAGGCTTCTTGTTCGTGCAAAGGAATACCGAGCTTCTCGTACATCTCGAGCAGCTCTGGGTCGACTTCGTCTAGGCTTTTGGGCTTGTCCGCCATGCTTTTCGGTGCACTGTAGTACGACAGTGCTTGAAAATTGATGTCGGGGTAGTGCACATGGGCCCACTCTGGCTCTTCCATTTCTTGCCAGGCACGAAATGCTTTAAGACGCCAATCAAGCATCCATTGCGGCTCTTCTTTCTTGGCAGAGATGAATCGGACAACCTCTTCATCGAGCCCTGGCTTGAGCGTATCGGACTCAATGCTGGTATGAAAACCGGCGGCGTAGTCCTTGCGGATCAAGCTTTCGACTTGTTCTGTCACTTGTTTACCTCTGCTGCGTTCTTGCAGCGTGCATGCACCGTTTAGGCGAACTTAAGTGTCCACCCCACGTGCAATACACGTCGGGGCCGCCGCTACTGCGCCAGCGTTGTGCCTAAACAGGCGGAAAGGAAATCATTTTGAGTGCGAGATTATCGGATATCCGAGTATTTCAGTCAAGTATTGCCAGCCTTTTCGGACGGGGCCTATAGCCCTATTTCATAGCAGGGATTGTAAGTCTTGCCACCCAATTTCATGCGTCCATCGGCTACAAAGCCTTGCAGCAACGCATCCATGGCCGCCAATATCTCACCATCGCCCTGCAGTTTGAATGGCCCGTGATTGCGGATCATCTGCAAACCGAAGTCTTTGACATTGCCCGCGACGATGCCAGAGAACGCCCGCCGCAGATTAATGGCAAGCTCCGAGGCCGGCAATTCTTGCCGCAAGGACAACTCTGCCATGCTTTGATGGCTCACTCTGAAGTGCCGCTTCATCTCAGCGGGAATATGCAGAGTCCAGTTGTAGTAATAAGCATCTCGCCCCTTACGGCGATTAGCCGTCACCTCGCTCATACCCTCACGCATCGCTATCGCCACTGCTTTCGGGTCATCTTCGATGATCGTATAGTACTGGCGCACTTGCTCTCCCAAGGTCTTCACCAAGAAGGCATCAATGCTTTGGAAGTATCCCTTACTGGCAGCGCCTGAGGTGAATATCAGCGGAAGGGCTAAATCCTTATTTGCCGGGTTCATCAACGTCCCTAAGATAAATAAGATCTCTTCTAGCGTGCCCACGCCACCCGGAAACACAATGATGCCATGCCCTACGCGAACAAAGGCCTCTAGACGTTTTTCGATATCCGGCATGATGATCAATTGATTGACGATGGGGTTGGGCGATTCCGCCGCGATGATGCTGGGCTCCGAGATGCCGATATAGCGTCCGTCGCGATTACGCTGCTTCGCGTGTCCGATCGTGGCGCCCTTCATTGGCCCCTTCATCGCGCCTGGCCCGCACCCTGTACAGATGTCCAATCCACGCAAACCAAGCTGATAACCCACTGACTTACAATATAAATACTCTTCTCTAGAAATAGAGTGCCCACCCCAGCATACGACTAATTTAGGCATAGCGCGCGGACGCAGTAGACGTGCGTTGCGTAGCATATTGAATACTAGGTTCGCCGCTGGGCGCGAATCATTAGTTTCGCTGGATGGCTGCCCCAGAGCATCGGTTTGCGGGGTGAGCCCGCGATCGGCCAAGGCGTAAGGGTCGCCAGACATGAACACGATGTCCCTGAGTACCGCAAATAGATGATCTCGCACGCCATTCATGATGACACCGTCAACAAATGCACAAGCAGGAGCATTCTTCAAAATGAGCTTGATGCCACGCGCTCGTTGCGAAATCTCGACACTGAAATCGGCATAGCGTGCATAGACCTCGGAGGCATTATCGGTACTATCGTCGCAGTTCAAAACAGCCAACGCACAGCGTCGAAACAGCTCATAGAGTTTAGAGTCTTCGATATTGCGCAGGCGCTCGACCTCCCACTGAGACAGCATCTCTAAGGTGCCTCGCGGGCTAATTTGCGCATCGATCACACCCGGGCTCATGATGTCATCAATTTCCAGTGGTTCAGTGTTAGTCCCTTGCGCATGCTTATTCGTCATATCGACCTCATCCTACGTTTCATTTTTACAGCGGATAACCCGCAAATTATAGCTTTGTTGCTGTGCTCCCACGCGCGGCTGAGTTACCATACACGCAATCCCGCACACACCACCTGAGGACACTATGCCCGGACAATCCCCTGATACTAATACAAGCGCTCTGACTGACGACGAAGAGGCCAATTACGACCTGTTTATCGAACAGATTCAGAAAACTGGCCAAGTTTGGGGCCTGAAAGCCGACGATGGCTGGGCGGTTTGCCCCTCGTTGGAATTTGAAAAAACTGACGTCTTTCCATTCTGGTCAAGCGAGGCTGACGCTAAGAGCCACTGTTCAGACGACTGGGACATTTACACCCCAGCCGCATTGACTTTAGAGGATTTCGTCGTCAATTGGCTACCCGGTATGCACGAAGACGAAGTCATGGTTGGCCCAAATTGGAACAGCGAACTTAGCGGTGTTGAAGTCGAACCTGCAGATGTTGCAGAACGTCTCGGCAACGAAGGCTAATCGCCCTCGAGCGCTGCTTGGCGGCGCTCTAATTCCAGCGCGGCCTCTTCACGCGCATGTTCGATCACCCGCAACACCTCTTCGACATCGGCACTCACCAAGCTGCCTTCAAAATGCCCAGTCAATTGACTGTCTGGATGCAGATTGCCATGCTCGTAAAGGCTCCACATTTCCGCTCCATAGTTAGTGGTACGCAGCTCTGCGGCGAAGCGGCCAAAATAACTGGCCATATTCTCAACATCCCTTAGCAATAATGCCGCCGCGCTATTGTTACCCGAGGCATTGACCGCTTGCGGCAAATCGATAATCACCGGGCCCTGCGCTGCCACCAGAACATTAAACTCAGACAAATCGCCATGAATTAAGCCCGCGCAGAGCATTTTGACGATGTCGCGTATCAACCGCGCATGGAAATCACGGGCATCCTCTGGGCTCAGCGTCACGTCATTGAGGCGAGGTGCTGGATCACCATCTGCATCGCAAATCATATCCATTAGCAGCACGCCATCCACAAAACCGTGTGTGGCGGGCACAGTAACGTCCGCGGCCGCCAAACGGCGTAACGCTTCCACCTCTGCATTGAGCCAGGCCTGCTCTTGCTCCTGCTGCCCATAGCGGCTGCGTTTGCCAATGGCTCGGGCACTTCGGCTGTTTTTAACCTTTCGCCCTTCTTGATATTGCACAGCTTGTTTAAAGCTGCGCTTGGCTGCCTCTTTGTACACCTTGGCGCAGCGCAGCTGATCACCACAACGGACAACGAATACCTGTGCTTCTTTACCGCTCATCAATTGACTAACGACTTCATCTATCAATCCGTCATCAACCAGCGGCTGCAATCTTTTCGGTACTTTCATGGGCTCCTTCGTTTCGAAAAAAAGTCGTGCCTAATGCAATTTATTTACGCAGGCATATACTACACCTGAATAACAATAATTACTGAGGAAGTACTATGTCGTTAAGCCCAGAGATTATCGCAGAACTCAACACGCTTTTGCTTTACAACGTTACCAATCCGCAAGAAGGCATTAAGGTTCACAAGGATGCAGGGGAAATCCGCATCGACGCTGCTAGGCGCCTCTACGCCAAGGGTTTAATCACCCAATCTGACGGCGGCTATCTTACCGATCTTGGGCGCGAAGCGGCCGAGCATCTACAAATGGCACACACCATAGTCACTAGCGTTTAACGCTAACTTAACTTGGGTCTGCTGTCGCCCACCCTAGGCGTGCAGCAAGCCCAGAACTCCTCTGCACCGGCGTCTTGCAGGCTTTGGCTAGACTGTGCCGGGTGCTATGCAGTAACAATCTTGCACGAGCCCTTGTGATGCCTGTGTAGACTAGCTCGCGCAGTAACAATGGACTCTTCGCCTCATTTGGCAAAATCAACAACACCTCATCGAACTCCGAGCCTTGTGATTTGTGGACTGTCATCGCCCAAGCACTGACATGCTCAGGCAGACTGGCGGCAGGTATATGGCGCACCTCGCCGTCCAAATCAGGAAAACAGGCCTCTAACACTCCTGTAGGAGACTTCCACAGCAGCCCTATATCGCCGTTGAACAAGCCCATCTCGTAATCATTCACAGTGACCATTACTGGTGTGCCGTGGGCATCGTCCCCGCCTACAAGCAAGCCTGCCATTCGCAAGCGCTCTGCCACTTGGCGATTCAACTCGCGCTCACCCAACGGACCTTCATGGGCGGCGCACAGCAGCCGCGCTCGAGCGAACACTTGCAGTGCCTGCCCAACCTCTTGGCAACTAAAATAGAGGCGATACTGAGCCAGCGCCCATTGCAATACTTGCGCGCTCAAGCCGGTATATGAGTCCGTGGGTGGCTGCAGCCAGACAATGTCATTAAAGGCGAGTTCATTGACATCGACACTGGCGCTCTGCAATAGGCGCAGCGCAATCTCGGCCTCGCCATTGTTGACGGCGCTGGCCAGCTCGCCAATACCGCTGTCCGCTGCAAAACGATGACTGGTGCGCAAAAGCGCTAAGGAGTCAGCAATCGCGGGCACGCCATCGGCGATTGGCAAAGCCTGGGCATCGATCCCGGTAAGCTCCTGCAACAAAGCAGCCAAGCCTTGACTGTAATGCAGGGCCTGCCCATGGCCGGTAATATCGCCGAGCACATTTCCCGCCTCTACCGAGGCGAGTTGATCACGGTCTCCCAAGAGAATGATCCGCATATCATCTGGGCAAGCTTCAAGTAGGGACCACATCAAGGGCAAGTCAATCATCGACGCTTCATCGATCACCAAACAATCCACGAGTAGGGGATTGTCGCGATTGTGCCTAAAACCACGAAAACCATTGCCATCCTGATAGGCCAGTAGTCGGTGCAAGGTGCTCGCCTCATCAGGCAATAGGCCGGCGATCTCGGGGGCAAGTTGCAAGCGTTTGCGAGCCCCGCGAATCGACTCCACCATGCGCGCGGCCGCTTTGCCCGTAGGCGCCGCCAAGCGAATACGCAGAGCGGGATTTTGTTCAAATAGTAGCGCCAATACCTTCACCACTGTGGTGGTTTTCCCCGTACCTGGGCCACCGGAGATCACTGCAAAGCGGCGGCTAAGTGCTAAGGCGCATGCCAGCTTTTGCCAATCAGGAGTTTGATTATCATATTTATTGGCAGGAAATAAACGTTCAAGGCCTTCTCGTAGCGGCGCTATTTGCAAGGAGTCAATGTTTATAAGCCGGGCGGTGATCGCCGCTTGCACCGCGCATTCGTACAGCCAGAAACGTTGCAAATAGAGCCGCCCATCCTCAATGATCATCGGCGTCTTTGCCCCCGGTTCGCCGACACAACTCGAGGCCAATAATCGTCCTTGCCATTGCGCCACATCTGGGGCGTAAACCGCCTCATGTTCGTCTGTCGCATTAAACAAAATTTGTTCGGCGTAACGCGCCAACTCTACACACACATCCCCAAGCTGATTACGCTCAGACAACAAGGCAGCGCTAACCACCAATAAGCTGTCTTCGCTCACATCGCAGTGGCGAGCAACAAACTTTGCGAAGGCAACACTCAAGGGCCTTAGCTCGCCAGCGGCTTGTAACTGATTGAGCCGGCTCATGGCGACACCTGCAAGCTTGGCGCGCTATAGGCGAACATGACTTCATCCAACTCTTCAATCAAACTCTTTGCAGGCAAATCGAAATACACACCAAACTGATTCGCGTGTGCTGGGCGCATTCCCCTTAAGAAAAGATAATAGGCGCCTCCCATATGCAGATCATAGTCGTAAGTTTTTACTCTTTGACGTAGATAACGGTGCAAGGCTAAGACATATAGCAAATACTGTAGATCATAGCGCCTATCGAAAATAGTTTTGCGCAACTGGCTCGGCTCATAGTCCTCTAGTGCATAACCTAAAAGATTACTCTTATAGTCGGCGATGTAATAACGCCCTTCATGGACAAATACCAAATCGATTACACCGGTGATCATGCCGCGGAAATCATCCACGCTTAGTGGCGCCACTGGATGCCCTGCCCACTTTTCTAAGCGACGATTCAGCGCCTGCACTTGTACTCGGTCGATCGCAAAATCAAATTCGAGTTCATTGCGTCTTTGCCTGTTGTGCAAGGAGGCTAAGGTCAAGCCCTGCTCATCCAAAGAGGTATGCAGAATATTGTGCAACCATTGCACTACCGTCGTTTCTTGCTCTTTGGCGATCAGACCAAAGCGTTTCGCGTGTTTTTCGTTAAGTTCGCAAACTTGCGCAGTGATATCGCCCTGAAAGTCCAAGTGCTCTAAGACCATGTGTAGAAACAAACCGACTTGACTGCCGGCTGGAAAATTCATAATCGCGTCATCCGTACTGCGAACACGACGCTGCATTGGCGGTTGATGCACATCTCTGGTTAAGCTACTAAAACTATTGATCCGCCAGTCAGTCGCCACTTGTGCATGAAATTTTCGGACGCAGAGCGTTTGTTGATTGTCTTCACTCGCTTCAAACTGACGCCACTGAGGGGCAGGGAGTTCACAAACTGCAATCGCCCCTTCGGAAGCGGCGGCTATGTTTGCAAGCTTCTCACCTATGGCATCACTTGTAAGGTTTACCCATGGGTTTGCTCGATCTAAGTCTTGCGGTGTTTGCGGATTATGCAAAAGCCAAGCGAGCGCACTGGCAGCGCCGTTAGCCGTTGCCGCAGCCCCACCCCACACTAAATACAATTTGGTACGCGCTCGGGTTAAGGCTACATACGTTAAGCGTACATCTTCTGCTAGACGTTCCTTCTCGGCACGAGCAAGATTGGCCTTCATCGCAACGCTATTTAACGCAAGACACGAGACCCCTTGTGCATCGTGAAAACCGAACCCGTATTGGTCAAACTGGCTTTTGCCCTTCGGTTTACAAGCCCAGAGAAAGGGGACAAAGACAATTGGGTATTCCAAACCTTTACTGGCATGAATCGTGACGATTTTTACCAATGCCTCATCACTTTCTAAGCGCATTTCACTTTCTTCATCTTCACTGTCTTTGATCTGCTCTTCAAACCAACTCAGCAGGGATTCTAAACCGGCAAGCGTGCGCGAGCTTTGCTGCAACAGTTCTGCCAAGTGCATAAGGTTTGTCAGGCGCCTCTCTGGGTCAGCTTGCTGTGCTAGTTTGTCTCCAATGTCCAAGCCCTGCAGTAGCGATGAGAACATCGCCATGAAGCCTCGTTGCTGCCATTGCCCATTGAAGGACTTCATTTGCGCCAACCACTCTTGCCAAGTGTCTTGTTCATTCAATAAGGCTGCCATCTGCTGATAGTTCAATGCCAGCAGATGACTGCTTAAGGCCGCCCGCAACACGCTGCGGTCGCGATAATGCACTACCGCCTTGAGCAATAATAATAGGCCCTGTGCTTCTTCGCTCTTAAATACACTATCGCGTCCCACCGTAACGGCATTGATTCCCCGAATTTGCAACGCGTCGCGGACCATGCGCCCTTCTACACCCCGCCGCACCAATATCGCAATATCACCAGGCTTAACGCCTTTGTCGGCAATGCAGGCTTTTTTCTGCTGCCCTGCAATTAACAAACGTGCAATCTCGTCAGCAACCGCCTGAGACACTAGCGCCTCGATTACCGATTTCGACATCGGTTTACCCGACTCTTTGTCGTTGCCAAATTGCCAGAAGCTTAAGGCACTGCTTTCTTGCGTGTCTTCCTGCAATTCGGCATGCGCCTTTGGTGCTGGCTGCACAGGGAGAAACTCAATCACATCGTCATAGACAAATGCAGACTCGCGTTGCGCGAACAAGGTATTCACTGCCTTAATCAGTGCGGGAACCGAACGCCAATTGGTCTCCAATGTGTATAGAGAATCCCCCACGTCGTTGCGCGCCATCGCATAGGCAAAAATATCGCCACCACGAAAACTGTAGATGGCCTGCTTGGGATCGCCAATCATCGTCAAAGCACCTGGAGTTTTATCGTCCTCTGGCACCTTGGACGTGTTTACAGGGGGGTACATACGGCGAAATATTTTGTACTGTAAAGCATCAGTGTCTTGAAACTCGTCGATCATTGCCACAGGAAACTCGCTACGCAACACACTTGCTAAAGCCTCTCCAGAGGGCCCGTACAAGGCATCGTGTAAACGCGTGAGTTGATCTTGAAACGACAGCGTACGAGTGCGATTTTTCTGCTCCTCAATTGCCGCGCGAGCCTCTTCAGTGGCTTGTTGTAATGCTGCGATATAGAACTGCTCTTGCACTTGCTCAATTTGGTCCTGTACTTCTTGGCAAGCATGAAAGAAGCCATCATCCAAAGCGGGCTCTTTGCCAAGCTGTGCGGGCTTGGTGCCTGCTTCTATCTGCTTAATCGTGAGAATCTCAAACTCTTTCGGAGTTGATTGACTTGTTACATCTGCAAAAAACGAGTCTAAACTTGCTAGGGAGGCTTCTAATCTTTGCGCTCGATAGGGTGACTTTAAGGCGCGACTGAGCGCTTTACAACTTAGTAATAATTCCTTTATTGCGGGGCCTTTTTCAGCCCATTGCGCCGCAAGTTTCAACAACGGTTCTTGGCTGGCGTTCGTCTGGCAATACAGCTCGCCTAGTGTTGAAGGGACTTCTGGCAATATCTTTTTATCGCGGCTATTGCGAAGTATCGCTTGGCTGCTTAGGAATTTTTCAAAACTTGCAAATACACTTGTGAACAGCGCCAATTGTTCCTGATCAAGATCATAAACCGATCGTCGCCACCAGTCCTTTAGTGCATCACGCCACAATGCATCGTCGTCGCGAATCAAATCCAATTGAAAGGCCTGACCACTGTTAAAGGCATGATCACTTAGGGCACGCTGACAAAAACCGTTGATAGTGAAGATCGCAGCAGTCTCCATACTGCGTACGGCAAAGCGCAAACGCGCAATCGCCGCGACTAGGTCTTGCTCTACCCCCTCTTGCATCTGCTGGACAAGCTGCGCCAAAAACTCGTCCTCAATATTGCTCTCATTTGCTTCGAGGCAACGCTGCGCCACATACAAGCGCTCACGAATGCGCCCGCGCAGCTCCTCTGTTGCCGCATTGGTGAACGTCACTACAAGGATTTTGTCGACGGTAAAGCCTGCGAGCACATAGCGCAGGTAGAGGTTACTGATTGCATAGGTTTTACCTGTGCCGGCGCTGGCCTCGATGAGTTTTATTCCTGTTAGCGGTAGGCTCAAAGTCTGTTGAGCATCGAGCACTATAGGAGTCTTCATTGCGCCTCCAGTGCTTGTCGTACAGGGCCGTAAACACGTTGCGCTAGGTCTATATGATTCGGCTCCTCTATTGGGTCCTTCGCGCAGTGTCGATAAACAAGCTCGATGTAAGGGTCTGCTTCATCGGCAGAATAGCTGTACTCGCTACGGGTCCACTTTCCCCGTGCCTTCTTGATCGCCGCTTCGTCATCACCTAAACCAAGCTCGTAGCTGGCCAAGGGAAAGAGTGGTAGCGGCCGGCATAAGCCTTCGAGATAGAGGCTTAGATATTCGGCAAGTTGTACCTTCGCTTCGCTTGCTGGCATACCAGAGAATTCGATTTCATCGTCTTTGCATATCAGCACACTCTTCATCGACTCACCCTGTGGATGCATTGCGCAAAACGCTAGGTGCTCTAGCCAAAGTGCCAAAATAGTTTTGGGTTTTAGCGACGATGGTGTGTAGTGCAGCAACCCGTGGCCGGGATAATAGTGTTCGATTTGCCCTGTGACCGTTACCACACTCTTGGTGTTAGGAAGTTGGCATTCGATTTGTAGCGAAAGGCTCACGGTGCTTAGACCTTCGTAGGTTTGTAACCGTTCCAATAGGTCTTCAACTTGCGAACGCATTGCGCTATAGGCGTTCTGCGCCATTGCCCCGTGCGGCAACACTCCCTGGGCGCGGTACAGATTCAATAACTCATCGCTTTGCATTTGTTCATCTTGCAAAAACGCCGCTATGAGCGACTTGTGCATCTGCCAAGTTTGCAGACCATCAAGAGAGAAATTCTCATCATCCTCATCTGTATAATCTTCCCTAAGATAGATGCCTAAGCGAGTATTGAAAAAGCCTTTGACTGGGTGCTGCATGAAACGCACGAGACGGCTGAGCTCAATTTGCTCTAGTGGTTCATCAGTTAACGCGATGCTAGCATCAGGCCACGCTTGCAAGCGCTCTTCCCTGCTATTTGCCCCCTGCAGAATACTGGCCACACGATGCCACCAAGGGTCATAACTTTGCATCTGCGCATTGTTGTTGCTTGTTACAAATTGACGCCAACTAAACGCCTGCATCGGATATTCATTACTGAGACTTTTCGCGATTGGCTCTTGTTCTTTGTCGACCAAACTATAGTGAGCATTGAGGAAGTCGAAAAATTCTCGCAACAACACAGAGGCCTGTAGCTCACTATTATCTTTAAGACTTCGGCCGGTATAACTCAGATAAAGTTTGTCACGCGCACACAGCAGCGTCTCTAAAAGCAGATACCGATCTTCATCGCCTTTACGGGGATCGCCCGCCTGCCAGTGCTTGCTCATGCCATCGAATGATTGACTCTGTTCTGTCCTTGGAAACGCCGCATCATTTAAGCCAAGAATACAGATCATTCGGAACGGCAAACTGCGCATTGGCCGCATGCCACAGATGCTCACGCCACCACTGAAAAAGCGATTGTGCTGTGTGCGTGTACTCAACGAATCCTCTAGGCATAGTTGCAGCAGTTCGATCGATAAAGTCTCTTCGCCCGCTTGGCTCGCGAGGTCGTCGATGGCTTCACGGATTTGCTGAAGTCGATCTTCATCATCGCGCAATGAGCCAAACAGTGTGTCGAGCATTGCATTGAGCATCTCTTGCCATTGCAACGCACTGCGCGACTGCTTGAGCGAAAGATGCCATTGTTTTAGGGCTTCTAATAAGGAGCAGAATCTTCCCAGTGCAGCGGCACTTCCACCGCCTACTGCACTCATAGGGGCTACGCCCTGCCATAGGTCGATACCGCCCATAGCATAGCCTGCCAAGAGCCGATCGATGCCATGCTCCCATGTATTTTGTGGCGTTGTGGGTAAATCCAAGCTCGCCTTATGAGCCGCGTCGATCCCCCAGCGCACTTCACTCTCGCGCAACATCGCCAATAATTCTTCCTGCGCGCTGCCCTCTAGCGAGTAGTTCGCGGCGATCTGCGGGACTTCCAGATAGGAAGCCAACTCAGAGAAAGAAAACCTAGAACTTGCAAGTGATAGCGCTTGTAAGAACACCCGCACTAGCGGATGTTCATCGGCAACATTGATGTCTGAGAGATTCCAAGGAATGAATGGGCGCTGAGAGTGCTCGTCTTGGCGAAACACTGCCTCCACATAGGGAGCATAACGACTAATCTCTGGCACCATCACTAAAATATCTTCGGGTTTTAATGTAGGGTCTGCATCGATCGCCGATAGGATTCGGTCATGCAACACTTGGCACTCTCGCATCGGGCTATGACAGAGACTGATCTCTATTGAGTCATCCAATGACACCTGCGCAAGCTCGTTCGAGAGCGTCAGAATATCGTCTTGAAGTCGATGAAGCAGATTGTCATGACCGGCCTGCAGATACGCTTCCCAATGGGTCGACTCAATACTGTCATCATTAAGCAGTAAATCTTGGAAGGCTTGTCCTTGTCGCCCCCATGACGCCAACAATTCATTGCCTGTATCGTAGTAGATAGCCTCTGCCGGTTTATCCAAACGCATACGAGCTTGATCTTTCTGGCTGCGCAGGTCTGCCCAGTATTGATCTGTTGGGCTGTGCAAAAACAGAAAGATATCGAGATGTTGGGCAAGTGCATGCAAGACCTGCACGAACAGTGGCGGCAAGGCTGACAACGCAAAACAATTAATACGTTCGGGGATGGCCGCTAGCAAAGCTTCTTTGGCACGACTGTCATTCAACGACTGCAATAGCTTGTCGATCAACGCCACCCGGTGACTGTCTGGACACTCCTGCACGAGCCCCTGCCAGAGTGCGACTTGCCAAGCCGGAACGCCGGCCGATAGTGCCTGCGCATTGCTGCGTCTCGCACTCCAATCACGAATCCAGTCGGGACGATAATATTGGTATCGATCGTAGATATCGGCAAGTCGCTGTGCCAACTGCCAACGTTTCACACCCGTGTCGTCGTTTGCTAAATAGCGCTGTAATTCTTGAAACTCAGCCTGCTCTAGACAACGAGGCAAAAGAGAATAGATTCGCCATGCTGCATTATCGCGCGACAATGGGTCTTCCCCAGTGCTTAGCACATCGGGGTTGGTCCGCGCGGCGAGGCTCCAGATCCACGCGGCGGGCAAAGGGTATTGAATATTCGCGGCAATGCCATGTTGCAGTGCGAGCTGCTGATTCACCCAGCGCTGCATCGCCACGCTCGGCACGATAATCACTTCTTCTTGAAACGGGTCGGCGAGCGGCTCGTGAGCCAACAACTGTGTAAGTTGCAAATGCAGCGCTTCAACGCGATTGGAACAACTTAGAAAAAGCGACATCTAGGTCCTTTTAGCGCATCAACGCAATGTCCTGAAAAACGCACGCACATCTTCGAGCAGCAATTCAGGCTCCTCCATTGCGGCAAAATGGCCCCCTTGCGGCATCTGGGTCCAACGCACAATATTATACTGCTGTTCGGCCCATAAGCGTGGAGTAATATAAATCTCTGCAGGAAATACCGCCCCCGCCGTTGGCACGCTGACGTAGCCTGTTGGCTCATCTTGCGGAAAGTTGCGGCTCTCATAGTAAATTCGGGCCGACGAGGTGATGCTAGCCGTAAACCAATAGACACTAATATCCGTTAAAATTTCGTCTTTGGTGAATTTCGCATCTAGGCCATCGACGCTGTTCTGGTCGATATCGCTCCAACCATGAAATTTCTCCACAATCCATGACGCCAATCCTGCCGGGGAGTCATTGAGTGCGACCCCTAATGTTTGCGGCTTCGTACCTTGGATTTGCTGATAGCCAACTTCATTGCGCATAAACTGTGCTCTAGACTCGCGTGCCTGAGTCTCCGGCTCTGGGACTGCCGCCAATATTGCCGGGTCCGTTGGCGCGCTTGCGAGAACGAAGTTAGAGTGCAACCCAATTAGACGGTCACCATAGCGCGCTGCATGGATGCGATTGATAATTGCGCCCCAATCCCCCCCTTGCGCGCCATACTTTTCATAGCCTAGGCGCTGCATGAGAGCAGCCAACACATGCGCCATGCGCTCTGGGTTATAGCCGCGTTCCTGTGGCTCACCTGAAAAGCCAAAGCCTGGTAAAGACGGGATCACAAGATGAAAGGCATCTTCAGCGTTACCACCATAGAGCTCTGGCTGCGTCAAAGGTCCAATAATCTTGCGGAACTCGACGATAGAACCAGGCCAACCATGGGTGAGCAGCAATGGAATTGCATCGGCGTGCGTTGAGCGTTGGTGAATGAAGTGGATAGGGACGCCATCGATCGCGGTCTTAAAATGATCGAACTCGTTTAGTTCTCGCTCTTGCGCACGCCAATCGAAATCGTTCGCCCAGTACTCGACTAGTTCGCGCAAGTACTCAGCATTTGTCCCGTATTCCCATGCGGTTCCTGGGATCTGTGCAGGTAGCCGGGCATTTTGCAGGCGGTGTTTTAGATCGACGATGTCTGCATCAGGAATCTGAATTACGAAGGGGGTTATTGCGTCACTAGCATTGCTTTGGGTCATGGCATTTGGGCTCGTAGTCAAAAGCATGATTATGCAAAAAACGAAGGGAAATTGACGGGCGATGAGTCTCATGGAACATCCTCTTAGTGGGCTTATGTCACGCTCTCGATTGCAGGTTTTTGATCTTAACGCTGAAGACCTGAGGGTACAAGGCGATTGGCATTCTACGACCTCCCTTTGGCCCGTAAGGCATCACTTATAAAACTTCCCAAACCTAGCCGCTAAATTTTCTAGATGCGAGGCCTGTCACACATACAAACACGCATTAGCCTATTACGGCAATTAAATGATCTAGTCGCGCAATAGCCCCCGTACTGCTCCCAAGCCTTTCGAATTTTGAATCAAGTAAAGGCCTAGATGTGAAAACAAACATTGCCCACCCAAACTAAAAATGAAAGGACAGGAGACAATATGAATAGGAGTTCAATATTATCGAAATGCGTAGGAGCGAGCATCACAGGAGCGATCCTGGTTGGCGCGAGCGCACTCACTCATGCATCGAGTCATCGCGAAGCACCGATGATCGCTGGCTTACCAAAACTGGACGCCACAGACCTGTACATGTTTCGTAGCTATGAAGAGGGGCGCGAAGATTACGTCACTATTCTCGCTAATTATTTTCCTCTTCAAGCCCCGTATGGGGGGCCAAACTATTTTGATCTAGAAACGGCAGGCGTATATGAGATTCACATCGACAATGATGGTGACTCTATTGAAGATATGACCTTCAGTTTTGATTTTTCGACCATTCTATCTGGTGTCACAGTGCCTGTTGGTGGCAAAGACGTGGCAATTCCATTGATAAATGCAGGTGGCGTTGGCCCAGGCGCACAGGACACAGCCGCAGTCAATTCACGACAAGAGTACAGCGTAAACTACATAACCGGAGACCGCCGTACTGGCAGCAACCAGGTGGTTAGTAATGCAGAGACTCAAGCAACCAACTTTCGTCGGCCACTAGACAACATTGGCAGCAAGTCAATCGCTGACTACGCGTCCTACGCCAACGATCACATCTATCCAATCAGCATTCCAGGGTGCGCAAACCCAGGAAGGGTTTTCGTAGGTCAACGCCAAGAGGGTTTTGCAGTGAACTTAGGTCAAGTCTTTGATCTGGTAAACTTGAACCCACTTGGTGCTGAGGATGCGATTAAGAACCCCTTGGCGAACACCAGCGTCACCACCCTCGCGCTTGAAATTCCAGTGTCGTGCCTAAGCAAAGATGATGCCGTGATTGGAGCTTGGACTACTGCTAGTTTAAATATCGGCAGTGAAGATCTGCGTCAAGTGTCGAGATTAGGCTTTCCTCTTGTGAACGAACTCATCATTGGCTTGCCTGACAAAGATAAGTTCAATGCAAGCGAGCCGGTCAATGATGCACAGTTTGTCGACTATGTCACTAACCCTACACTGCCTTTCTTGCTTGAGCTTTTATTCAAGGATGCCGGCGCAGTTGCCCCAACGAACTTTCCTCGCGCCGATTTGGTGATGGCAGTAGGCGGAGTCTCTGGCTTGAATGCACCAAGCAACGTCGAAGATGGCACGTTCCCGCGTAGCGAAATGCTTCGTTTGAACACCACCATAGCTCCCAAACCTGCAACGGAGCAGATGAACATGGGGGTACTCGCAGGGGATACTTCAGGCTTCCCAAATGGGCGCCGACCTGGCGATGATGTGGTGGATATTGCACTGCGCGTGATGATGGGCGCACTAGTCGCTGATGCGGCAGTAGCACCGAATAATAAAGCGCCATTCACTGATCAAACTACAGTGACTGCAGCAGATTTCGATGCCACTTTTCCGTATCTAAAAGCCCCTAGCTCTGGTTCAAAAACACCTGAGTAAACTTGCCTAAGCCTAGGCTCGCTCGTCGGAGCGAGCCTTTTTTACGCAGCATAAAATCATCAAATAAAAAGAGAGATTTGAACATGTATAACGCTAAGCACAGGGTTCGTTTTATATGCCTCTTGGGTGTTGTAATTACAGCGCTAACAGCAAGCAATCTTTTGGCCGACCCATTCACGCCACAAAGCAATAACACGATTGTAGAGCGTTTACCTGCGGCCATCGTCCTTCTATCAAATGAGAGAGCGCGCTTAGCAAGCCAAGCCGAGATTATTGAGAATTTCTCCCCTAGACGTATCGAAGAAGAGGCGTTAGCAGCTTACGCAATAGCGCACAAAAGCCAAGACCCTAGAGCATTTGGCCGCACCTTAAGCGTATTGCAAAGCTGGCCTGAAGAGTTTGAAAAAACTGCCACTATCCATTTACTTACGGCTGCGGTCTTACAACACAGCCATCAGTTCGAATCTGCGCTTACCCACATAGAAACCGCCCTAACACTAGAGCCGAAAAATCAACAAGCATGGTTGATTCGTGCCCAGATCAGCATGGTCACTGCAGACTATGCAAAGGCTCGCAACAGCTGCAATGAATTACGTCCGATCGCGCGACAGGCCATAACGCTAAACTGCCAAGCGCAAGTTGATAGCCTGACAGGCGAGGCACAGAAAAGTTTAGATGCTCTTGCTATCGCCTTACAAAATTCAGATCAACTGCGCATGCAAGACTACTTAGAACTTTTCATTACCACGGCCGACACGGCCCAACGTTTAGAACAAAACACTTTGGCTGAAAACGCGTATCGTGCCGCGCTAAAGCTCAGCCCTGACCACAACTATGTATTAATCAATTATGCGCACTTTTTATCGGCACAACAGCGCATAGACGATGTCATCGCGCTACTAGGTGCTCGCGATGAAAGCACACTCACCGAGGAGCAGCGCATAGTTCTGGCCAGCGCACTAATGCAATCAAGCGAGCCTGAATTGATAAAGCACGGGAAGCGTTTGAAAATCGCTATAGAGAATGGTTTTGAGCTAGCACAGCAACGCGGTGAAGAAGCCCCACACAAAGCGATCGCCCAATTCTCTTTATTATTAGATGATAACCCTAGCGACGCTTTCAGGTCAGCCAGTATGAATTGGACTCACCAGAAAGAACCTTCAGACTCTTTATTATTAGCACAGACGGCAATCGCTAGTGGCAATTTGGCAACACTCAAAGCTCTAAAGCAATGGTTAGAAAACAAGCACTCTGAAGACACACGAATAGAAAAACTAATTAGCAAAAGCGAGAAGTCTTCATGAATATTCGAGTTCTATTACTACTAGCCCTGCTTTTGCCATTGCCTGCATTTGGCCATAGTTTGAGCAGCAGCTATTTAAACCTCGAAATCGACGGTCAGCATTTTAGTGGGCATCTACAACTAGCCGTACAAGACCTAGAACTTTCGCTAGGGCTAGATGAAGATCAAAATGGTGACGTTACCTGGGGTGAAATTAGTAGAAATGCCAATAATATTGAGCGCTTCGTACGTAACGGATTTTCGATAACCCAAGGTGGCAACCCCTGCACTTACACCCTCTCTAGCAGCATGATCAATGAGTTGAATGCAGGGACATTTGTCTATTTGCCAATATCGGGACAATGCCACAATGCAGGGGAGTTGCAACTCGACTATCGTCTTATGTTCGACATAGACGCCTCGCATCGCGCAATTGCGACAGTCACAGCTGGCGAGGCTGTGCAATCGTTGCTTTTCTCTCCTAACAACCCCAGTGTTACTTTAAATTTGAGTGCAGCATCTATATGGTCACATTATTACCATTTCATACTAGAGGGTATCTGGCACATCTGGATTGGCCTTGACCACATTCTGTTTTTAGTCGCATTGATCTTGCCTTTGGTCATCGGCTATAGGAATGAGCCGGTGATGCGGCGCTCACATGGAGCGATTGCTAGAGATATACTATTGGTGGTGTCTGCGTTCACTATTGCTCACTCGATCACGCTTATCCTTGCTTCACTCAATGTCGTTAGCCTTTCCTCTAGGCTAGTCGAGTCAATTATTGCATTGTCAGTGGCGATTTCGGGCATCAATGTCATCTATCCAATATTTCTCAATAAACACTGGCAAATAGCATTCGGGTTTGGGCTTATTCACGGGTTTGGGTTCGCAGGGGTTCTCGGCGATTTAACTCTCCCCACAGAGCAGTTTGTAAGCGCACTTCTAAGCTTTAATATCGGGGTAGAGATTGGACAGCTGGTTATTGTAGCGCTTTTAGTCCCGACGCTATTGCTTATGAGCAACCCTCGCTGGCTTGGCCGCGCTACTGCATTGGCTACTGGGTCTGCTATTGCTGGGCTTGGCAGTATTTGGGTATTGGAGCGCTATTGGGGAATAAGTGCTTACCCGTGGGTCTAAACAGGAGTGTTTGCGTCGGGGGGCGGAGTTTCTTTCAATGATGAAGCTGAGCTTGGGGGGGAGGGATTGATTGGTTCGGCTTTGGGCCGACCCAACCCTTCGGGCATCGCGCTTCGCGCTCGTCTTC
>CAMYOK010000006.1 GCA_947259995.1 uncultured Pseudomonadales bacterium
AAGAGAGCCATGTGGGAGCGGGCCTGCCCGCGACATTTCCACAAATGGTGGTAAGAATCGCGGGCAGGCCCGCTCCCACATGACATTCTTACGAAGGTTTGTAGGGGCTCCTACATAGCTCTCTTACGAAGCACCAAACTGGCACCCACATGATTCTCTTACAAGGCCCTTCAGCAAGTTCCAGCATACCTTTCTTACAAGGCTTTAGAAGGGCTCCCACATTAGTCTCTTACGAAGCTTTGTCGGGGCTCCCAGTTATTTTTTAACCGAAGCACCCCTACCAATCCCATAATAGGTCAAGCCCTTGGCATTAACTCTAGCGGGGTCATATAGATTGCGACCATCGAAGATCACCTTGTCGCTAAGCTGCTCAACTAGGTTGTCGAAATCAGCTGCGCGGAAATGTTGCCACTCTGTGCAGATGATCAAAGCATCTGCCCCAATCAACGCCGCATCGCGGGTGCCTACAAGGCGCAGATCGTCGCGGTGGCCGTAGATGCGTTCTACCTCATCCATCGCTTCTGGGTCATAGGCTTGTATAACCGCACCGGCCGCCCACAATGCCTCCATAATCACGCGGCTTGGGGCCTCGCGCATATCGTCGGTCTTGGGCTTGAACGAAAGGCCCCAAAGAGCAAAGGTTTTGCCACGAATGCCGCCATCGTAATGGCTAGAGACCAACTCTACCAAACGGGATTTTTGCGCTAAATTGACTGATTCCACAGCATTCAATATCTTCATTTCACGCCCCATTTGCACGGCGGTTTGGCTTAGCGCGCGTACGTCCTTTGGGAAGCACGAGCCGCCATAGCCGATGCCAGGGTAGATGAATTGGTAGCCGATGCGCGTGTCGGACCCAATGCCATGACGGATCTGTTCGATGTCTGCTCCCAATTGCTCAGCAAGATTTGCGATCTCGTTCATAAAGCTGATCTTGGTGGCGAGCATCGCGTTAGCTGCGTATTTCGTTAGCTCGGCAGAACGAATATCCATAAAAATCATGCGGTCTGACTTGCGGTTAAAGGGCGCATAAAGCTCCTGCATCAGGCCTTTGACCTCTTCTGAATCGGTGCCGATCACGAAACGGTCGGGCTTTAAAAAGTCGGATACCGCTGCGCCTTCCTTTAGAAACTCCGGGTTTGACGCTACCTCGATCTTATAATCCACGCCACGCTTGTCTAATTCCGCCTGAATCGTATCGCGCACTTTGTCGGCAGTGCCCACAGGGACGGTTGACTTGGTGACCACTACTTTAGATCGCTGCATCGATCGGCCCACTTCAGCCGCAACGGCTAAGACGTATTGCAGGTCTGCCGAGCCATCTTCGTCGGGTGGGGTGCCCACTGCTATAAAGAGTAGGTCTGCATAATCGATTGCTTCTTGGGGGCTAGAGGTGAATAGAAGGTTGCCTGACTTGGTGGTGGTTTCGACAATGGCGTCTAGTCCAGATTCGTAGATAGGCAGCATGCCCTCATGCAGGGCTTTGATTTTTGCCTCGTTGGTATCAACACACATTGCGTGGTGCCCCGCACTTGCAAAACACGCACTACTCACTAAGCCTACATACCCAGCGCCAAAGAACGCTATCTTCATATCACTACCTCAGATTTGTTTGTTCATCTGGGGTGATAAGCCTAGGCGTTAAATGTTGCGGCTATATTGCACGACATTGACAATATGATGACAAATCAGTCATTTCACATATTCCTGTAGGAGCGGGCCTGCCCGCGATACCTACCACAACTTGTGGAAATATCGCAGGCAGGCCCGCTCCCACAGGTTTAAACCAGAAAAATCGTAATTGATTACAAAAAACCACCCCAAAAGGGGGGTAGGTGGTGGCAGATGTCCCCCTTACACGCTATTATCGGGCGATAACACAAGCCGATTCATGGGCTTAACACATAAAGCGTAACAAGCGCATCAACAATAAGTCAGAGTGAAAATGACAGCAAACACCTCACCTTGTAAGGGCATAGTATTAGCAGGAGGCAGCGGAACACGGCTTTACCCCATTACTAAGGGGATTTCTAAGCAGCTTCTCCCCGTGTATGACAAGCCAATGATCTACTACCCTATGTCAGTGCTTATGCTGGCAGGGATCAAAGACATCTTGATCATCACCACCCCCGAAGACATTGCAGGCTACCAACGCCTCTTAGGTGATGGCTCCCAATATGGCATTAATCTGACCTATGCGATCCAACCAAGCCCGGATGGCCTTGCCCAAGCTTTTCTCATTGGTGAAGAGTTCATCGGCGATAGCCGCGTATGCCTAGTGTTAGGCGACAATATCTTTTACGGGCAAGGTTTTACAGGGAAATTATTGGAATCGGCCGCTAGAGAAAGTGGGGCGACGGTTTTTGGTTATCAAGTAAAAGACCCAGAGCGGTTTGGCGTGGTTGAGTTCGATGAGAACAAACGCGCGGTGTCTATTGAAGAGAAGCCGACTAAGCCTAAATCAAATTTCGCTATAACCGGTTTGTATTTTTACGATAACGACGTGATAGAGATTGCTAAGCAGGTCAAGCCATCTGCCCGCGGCGAATTAGAAATTACTACGGTGAACCAAGCTTATATGGACCGTGGCGATTTGAATGTGGAAGTTTTAGGGCGCGGCTTTGCTTGGTTGGATACAGGCACGCATGAAAGCTTGCTCGAGGCGAGTATGTTTGTGCAGACGGTGGAGCATAGGCAGGGCTTGAAGATTGCTTGCTTAGAAGAGATTGCATGGCGTAAGGGTTGGTTGAGCGATAAAGAGCTACTTGATCGAGCAGCGAACCTATCCAAGAACGGCTATGGCCAATACATGAAGACCTTAGTCGACAGCACCAAATAAGGCACAGTCTGTAGAGATTTTTTCATGTTGGAGCGCTAGCCCTCATTTGTGGGGGCCTGCCCGCGATTTTTTGGAAAACTTGATGACAAGCCCCACAATAATCATGCTATAAATGTTCAACTATTGAACAAAGAACTAAACACCATGCTTAGTGAAGATGCTCGCTACTACATATTGCGTAAACTCGATAGCAACCCAAACCTCACTCAGCGTGAACTAGCGCAAGAGTTAGGGATAAGTTTGGGCAAGGTGAACTACTGCCTAAAAGCCTTGGTGATGAAAGGGCTTATCAAGGCGCGAAATTTTCACAATAGTAGTAATAAAAAAAGTTACCTTTATGTTTTGACTCCGAGCGGTTTGGAGAGCAAGGCAGCAATGACCTCCCAGTTTTTACAACGTAAATTGGCTGAGTACGAGTCATTAAGAGAAGAGATAGACGCATTAGAGCAGGAGATGACGGGTTTTGATGGTTCGTCGGTCCACACCAAGGAATCTAGGTTGAGGATAATCGAATGAGCCAAAGTGCAAAATGGTATCTACTGCAATGCAAGCCTCAGCAGCAAGCGCGAGCGCAATGGCATTTAGATCAACAAGGTTTCGAGTGTTATACCCCTCAACACCAAATTAAGCGTGTCGTAAGAGAGAAAGTTGTCACCCGTTCTGAAGTATTATTCCCCGGTTACCTCTTTATCAAACTCAACTTAGAAAGCAATTGGCGCTCACTGCGTGCGACTCGAGGTGTCAGTAAGGTTGTAAGCTTCAATGGCATGCCCCAGCCAGTTAACGACTCAATCATAGTTGCACTAAAACATCGCCTTTCTGAAACTACTGAACCAGCACCTTTATATACAAGCGGAGACCGAGTGTTGATCACGCAAGGCTGTTTTAAAGATATAGAAGCTATTGTACAAAGCGTGCGCGCAGATGAGCGCATTGTTGTATTGATGAAAATCATGCAAACAGAACAAGCAATACAGATGACCCCAGCCCAACTTGCAAAAGCAAGCTGAACTATAGGGTTAAGCAAGCCCACTATGTGGGAGCGGGCCTGCCCGCGATTTACCCATACAGAAAAGATGCCGCAAACGCCCAGGTAGGGCGGTAGCGTGCCTAAGCCCGGTTAAACTGAACAGAGAATATGAATGAAAATGCCTAAAACCATTTCAAGAGCAATTCACCTTTTAAGCTTACTGCTGCTTTTTACTGTCACCTATTCACCCCTGAGTAGTGCGCAAAGCATTAATCTCACTCCAGCCCAACTGCAACAGCTGCAAAATCTAAGCGAAGAGGAGCGCCAAGCACTTTTGGCGCAAGCTGGTGGCGAACAAGGCGTTCGGCAACAACAAATTCCTGAAGAAGTAAATTTAAACACCAATGGCATTAGGCGCACGCAATCTCAACAACAGGGCACTGCCGCAACTAGCGCCATTCCACGCCAAAGCAGAGGCTTGCCTGGCGCAGAAGAGGCAACGGAAAACGATGGCCAGTTCTTCGATGAGGAATTAATAGCGCAAGAAGATAGCGACGAGCCAGTACTCCTGAGACAGTACGGCTATGAATTATTCGAAGGAGCGCCTACAACCTTTGCCCCTGTCACTAATATTCCAGTACCTAGCAATTACATCATGGGACCAGGGGATACAGTAATCTTGCAATTGTATGGACAGCGTAATCTAAACCATGAGCTTGTCATTAGCCGTGAAGGCATGTTGATGTTTCCTGAGATCGGCCCAATTAGCGTGGCGGGTTTAAGCTTTCAGGAACTGCGTGACCAAATTCAAAACATCGTCGCCAATCAATTAATTGGGCAAAACGCTTCTGTGACGCTTGGCGCTTTACGCTCCATAAATGTCTTTGTATTAGGGGAGGCTCAGCAACCTGGCTCCTACACCGTCAGCTCATTAAGTACCATGACCAATGCGCTGTTTGCCAGTGGCGGTGTCACGCCTGTTGGCTCTTTGCGCGATATTCGTTTGATGCGCAGCGGAGAGCTGATCACAAGCCTTGATCTATACGATTTGCTGCTGCGAGGGGACACCAGTGGTGATGCACGGCTACAACCAGGGGATGTTATCTTCATCCCCCCAATAGGCAAAACGGTAGGCATTGCCGGTGAGGTGCGTCGCCCTGCGATCTATGAGATTAAAGATGAAACGGCACCGGCAGAAATTCTTAGCCTAGCCGGTGGCCTAAATCCTACGGCATTCCCCCGCGCTTCACGTATCCAGCGTATCAGTGAGCTGGGTGAGCGCACAATTGTTGACGTCGACTTAAGCGCCAATGCCACAAATGACCCAGATCTTTTTGACGGCGACGTCATACAAGTCTATTCAGTATTAGAGCAGGTGGAACGCGTTGTGATGTTAGAAGGGCATGTGCAACGCCCCGGTGCGTTTCAATGGCGAGCCGGTTTGCGGATAAGCGATGTCATCCCCAATATCAATAGCTTGCTGCCAAATCCAGATTTAGAGTACGCATTAATAGCGCGAGAAATGCAGCCAACGCGGCGCATAGAACTAATTTATGTGGAGTTGGGCAATGCGATTAATAACCCAGCTTCTGAAGCTGACTTGTTGTTACAGCCAAGAGATCAATTGCATACCTTTGGCGCCAGCCAAAACCGTCAAGATCAATTGAGCAGTCTTATCGAACAACTACATGAGCAAGCGAGCTTCGATTCACCAGCTCTGATTGTAGAGCTCAATGGCAACATTCGCTTCCCTGGCGAATACCCGCTGGTGCGCAATATGAGTTTAGGCGATGCAATCCGCTTTGCCGGTGGTTTGCTTCCCGACAGCGCGCTAGGCCATATTTTGCTCGAGAGGCGTTTAGACCTGCGCGGCAGTGTCGAGGTCGAAAGCCATGCCGTTGATGCAAATACCTTGCGCGCTGTGAACGGGGTGATGTTAAAAGAGCTTGATCAAATTATTGTCTTCAATGCCAACGCCGAGCGAGAAGAATTGCTAGAAGACACATTAGAACGTTTACGTAACCAAGCAACAACAACGCGCCCAACGCAAATTGTTAGTGTAGGTGGACAAGTGCGCTTTCCAGGCGATTACCCATTAACGCAAGACCTTACTGTTGAGGGTTTGATCGACATGGCCGGTGGGATGCGCGAGAGTGCAGACACGAGTAAGGCAGAGATTACCCGTTTCGATGCTGACCCTAGTGTCGGCCGTAGAGTAGGGCACGTAGAACTTAGCTTAGAAGCGCGCGGTGCTGCGGGGCTAGACTATCGCTTAACACCTTTCGATCAGTTAGTAGTGCGGCAGATGCCGAACTGGACTGAGTACGAGACAGTGACCATAGGCGGTGAAGTGAATTCACCTGGTACCTATTCGATCACCAAACAAGACACCATCAGTACCTTGATTGCCCGCGCAGGCGGCTTAACAAAATTTGCTGATGCCAATGCCGCGATATTTTTGCGCGAGGAATTGCGAGAGAACGAGCAGCGCATGCTTGATGAGTTTCGTAATGAGTTGCAACGTGATGTAGTTACGCGGCGCCTGCAATCAGGTGATGAAAACAACGGGAACGACATGGAAGTGGTAGAAATGCTTGAGCGCGTCAGTACTATAACAGCGACAGGTCGTTTAGTAATCGATTTGCCGAGTATTCTGGTAGGTGACGCGCGAGCAGAAGACGACCCAATTTTGCGTAACGGCGATGAGTTATTGATTCCGCGAGTGCAACAAGAAATCAGTGTGATTGGCGAGGTGCATCAACCTACTTCGCATATGTTTGATAGAAAACTTTCGGTTGGCGATTATATCAACCGGAGTGGTGGGGCAACACAGGATGCTGACAGAAGTAGTATTTATGTCATTAAGGCCAGTGGAGTGGTGGTGGCTTATGGCGGTTCTAGGTGGTTCTTTCAGGAGCGTTCTCGATTGAGTGCGGGGGATACCATTATTGTGCCGTTTGACACCTATAGGTCGAATTACTTGCAAACCTGGAGTGCAATCACGCAGATATTATTTAATGTATCAACTACCTTGTTGGCGATTGAAAGAATTGGAAATTGAGTATAAAAGGTTAATCTAGGTGAAATTTATGTCAGATGTGAGTGAGCAGAAATATATAGCTGACCAAGAAATTGACTTCAAACAAATCTGGTTTGAGATAGTAGCGAATCGAATGATTTTTGCGGTAGTTACAACTATTTCTCTATTACTAGCCGTTCTGTATATTTTTGTTACACCACCTATTTATAGGTCTGAGGCACTGCTATCGCCTGTAAGCGTGAATGAATCTTCAAGTCAGCTATTGAACCAACTTGGATCTGCCGCCGGTATTCTAGGTGTGAACGTCAGTAGTGGTTCTAATCAAAAAATTGTGAATGCGATTGCTACACTAAAATCACGGGTATTTCTGTTAGAGTTTATCGAAAAATATTCTCTCTCGGCTGAGCTCCTAGCTAGTAAATGGGATGAAACTACAAATACTTCAGAGTATGATGAAAAAAAATTTGATGGTGTGAATAAGGTTTGGCTTGTAGAGCCACCTTCAATATGGGATTCATTGAAAATCTTAAACAGTATTTTGAAGGTTTCGGAGGATCCTGGTAATGGATTGATTACAGTTTCAATTGAATGGCAGAATCCTGTTCAGGCAAAACAGTGGGTTAATTTATTAATTAGCGATATTAATTCACTCATAAAGAAACGAGATCTAAATGAGGCCCAAACTTCTATTGAATATCTGCAAAGACAACTAAATAGAACCCAACTGGTAGAAATGCAGCAAGTTCTTTATCAGATTATTGAGTCCCAAACAAGAATCGTAATGCTGGCAGATGTCAATGATGAGTATGTGTTTCAAGTTATTGATCCAGCAATACAGCAACTGAGCAGTGTGTGGCCAAATAAACAGCTCCTACTATTTGTAGGCTTTTTAATTGGAATTTTTTCTTCTATAACCATTATCTTCCTTAAGCGGAGTTACATTACCATTCTTAGATCGAATTAGTCGAATCTGGGGGCTGTATTAATACCGAAACTTTTATACAAGCGTAATTCTATTGAGGATAAAAATTGAATCTACTATTGACTGGAGGGCTTGGTTATATTGGCAGTCATGCCGCAGCGGAATTTTTTGAATCTGGGCACAATGTCGTGCTGGTAGACAATCTGTCAAACTCATCACTACATGTTCTGGAGTCATTGAAGAGGATAGTAGATCGCAGCTTGCCGTTTTATGAACTGGATGTAAACGACTCTAATGGATTGGCTTCAGTGATTCGGGCTCATGATATCAATTGCGTCATTCATTTCGCGGGACTGAAATCGGTAGCAGATTCCATAAAAAGCCCGACAGATTATTACAGAAACAATGTAGGTGGGACCATAACCTTGCTCGAAGCGATGAGTGCAACAGGAGTCAGGAAGCTCGTTTTCAGCAGCAGCGCTACAGTGTATGGGATTCCGCAGTACCTGCCTTTGGATGAGGATCACCCTACTATTCCTGTGAATCCATACGGTCGAAGTAAATTGATGGTGGAGTCTATCCTAAGGGATCAGTGTGATGCGGATCCCTCTTGGGGAATTGTCAGTCTTCGGTACTTTAATCCAGTTGGTGCTCATGTCAGTGGTCATATTGGAGATCGCCCGATTGGAGAACCCAACAATCTGATGCCTTATGTCAATTCAGTTGCGGAACGAGAGCGCCCATTTCTGAATATATTCGGCAATGACTACGATACTCCGGATGGTACAGGCGTTCGAGATTATATTCACATAGCGGATCTGGTGCTGGGCCATGCATGTGCGGTTAGAAGTCTGAAGAGTGATGCACTTGGGTTCAAAGTTTTTAATCTTGGGACGGGTCTCGGGCACAGTGTGCTGGATCTGGTCAAGCATTTTGAGTTTGTCAGCAATGTAGAGATACCTTTTAGAATTATGGGAAGAAGAAGTGGAGATGTTGCAGTCAGCTATGCTTCGGCACGCCGGGCAGAGTCTGAATTGAACTGGACGGCGACAAGAGATATTCGTGACATATGCAAAAGTGTCTGGAACTTCAGCCAACGACGACGTAGCGGTGCCGGAGGTTGCAATTGATAGAAAAAATTGATTTTTTAAATTTCGTGAAAATGTTTCTCAAACCCAGAGGAAAAACCGGGTTTCTTTTTAGTGTAAAGAGATGCAGGACTTTTTTGGATGTAGGTTGTGGAAACGGTTCTCCGCAACTAGTAAAAGCGATACTGAAAAACGTCCAGTATACGGGCATAGATATTGCGTTCGAAAACACGTCTGTTGCAAAAGACGGAGTGAATCTTGTTCGTACAGATAGCGCAAATTTTGCTCGCACATTGGAATCCGTTTCCAATGGAGAAAAATTTGATGTAGTACTCTCATCTCATAATCTGGAACATTGTGTGGAGCGAGAGAGGGTGCTTCAGTCGATGCTAAAGGCAGTAGCTCCTGAAGGGAAGATTTACATATCCTTTCCATCCGAGAAGAGTATTGACTTTCCAAGTCGACAGGGTACTTTGAACTACTACGATGATTCAACTCATCTGAATGTCCCTCCGGACTATAACAGTGTGCTGAACCTACTGGGTCGATCAGGGTTTCAAGTGCTTTTTTCTTCCTGCCAGTACAGGCCATTGTTTCTGTCCATTCTCGGTTTTTTCCTGGAGCCATTGTCGAAACGTAAGGGGAAAATAGCGCCAGGCACTTGGGAATATTATGGGTTTGAATCGGTAATTTGGGCGGTGCGTCTAAAGGAGACTCATCAGCAGAACGGTGAGTCGCTATGACTTTACATCTGAAATCCACTGATCCATCAGAAATGTCCGCCACATTGAAATTGCTAAAGCAGAACTCCCATATTGGGGTGATCGTGCGCGGAGAGAGTGGTAGCGGGAAGAGTACACTTCTGAGAATGTTAAAAGATTACTCTCCAGACGACACCTATTTGACAGATGCCAGCATTCATATTTTCGAAGGCAGTATCAGAGATAATGTACTCCTTGGCAGAGAGATCTCTTTCTCTCTGGTACGAGTTCTCAAAAAGATTTTTTGCGACGATGGTAGGCTGACAAATCCGGATCTGATTGTTTCGCGATCTTCCCTTTCAACTGGTGAGGCTCAAAGAATCAGCTTTCTCAGAGATGTGATTGTGTCGAAGGGAAAAATATTGTTGATGGATGAGCCAACCTCGGCATTGGACAATTCTTCAGAAAGTCGAGTGCTTGAAATGCTTGTGGAGGAACGGAAGGAGTTCGGTATCGCAGGACTGGTGATTGCAACTCACTCCAACTATCTGGAAACAGTGCTCGCTGGGATGTCCGTTGAGCATTTACTTAATTAGTCTGGTCTTGCTGTTTGTATTCGCCCAGACAAATTGGCGGATTAACAATATTCTGGCACCTTCCTATATATTGCTGCTGACCTCTTTAAGAGGAGAGGTGGGAGGTGACTATGTTCAGTATATTGGGCGAGCGAAACTTGCGCTTCATGATCCGTCTCTTTTTATTCTGAACGAACCTGTCACGGTTCTGTTGTCGTTTGTAGGCCAGGCTCTGAACATACCAGTTCCTAATTTGTACTCATTCATTACTCTCAGTATTTTTATTTTTGCACTCAGGCGAAGCAGGAACACCTATATCTGGATCCTCCTGTTTTCAGTATTTGCCATCCCTGTTGCTGTTGGATATCTTCGCCAAGCGCTTGCTTGTGCATTTATTTTCCTTGCGGTGAGAGAGCAAAAATCCAATCGTTACTTCTACTACCTTTTCTCGATTATTGCTCATCCCAGTGCAATTCTCGTGCTTGTGACAGATTATGTAAGTTCCATAAAATTGAGCAAAAAATTCTTTTTGCGTTCTGCTCTTATCCTACCGGCTCTATTTTTGCTAACTGGCTATGCATACTCTGCTGTGGAGCACTATATTAACAACTACACACTTCAATCGCAGCAGCAATCTTCCGGGTTTTATTTCAGGTTTTTGCTGTATGTACTGCTTGCATTTTGCCTTACAGTAATACCTGCGAGCTCATTGAGAATGCAGGGGTGGTATCAGTCTCAAAAGCGTTTGTTGTATGTGCTAATGGCAGGAAGTGTAGTGGTCTTTCTTCTGTCTGGCGCAACCGCTTCAGATCGAATTGCAATTTACTTAACACCTGTTCTACTGCACTTGGCTTATTACGAGAGGCGTCCACAGAGGTTGATTGCGATGTTGGCAGTTTCTGTATCGTATTTTTCGTTCTGGTTGTTGCTATCTCCACATGCATCTGCCCATTGGCGGTATACGTTTCTTTAGTTAAATTTGAGAATATATCTTGTTTGATAGTGAAAAAATGTCATCTAAGTCTCCCTCAGACGAGTTCAATGCTCCTGATGTCTGTTTTCTTTTTCTGGGAAAGAGTCCAGCAGGATTCCTCGATCTTGAACGATTTCGTAGATTGTTCCCAAAGGCACAATTCGCTACGAGAAATGATCTCCTGCTTACTGGTTTACCGGAGGAAATATCAAAGCAATCGCGAAGTTATGTCTATATACACAGTTCCCCCTACAACTTAATGATAAGGTTATTGCATAGCGGGAGAGAGCACATACTGTTGGTGCACAATCCTCCCGGTTTTTCATCAAGAACAGGAATGATGGGACTTCTGGATAATCTCATTCTGAAGTTGAACATTACACTTTCCAACAGACTTGCCTTTTTATCTGAACACGTGCTGAAAAAGTATCAAACCATAAAAGACTGTTTCCTCATTACAAAAAAAGACTTTGTGGTACCCGCTCCTGTTAAAAAAAGGACTGGAACCCTTCCAACAGTTTTCTTTTTTGGCAGATACTTGCCCTATAAGAATGTTGAGATCTTCTGCCAATTGGCGAAGGAGAATCGAACGATAGAGTTTTATGTCTATTCGGAAGGTTGCCCTGTCGACGGTCAGGCGAATCTGTATGTGCGAAAGGATTGGTTATCCGACGGTGAGGTCGACAGAATCTATGCGAAACACGATATCCTGATATTACCTTACAAAAATGTGTCGCAATCCGGACCTTTATTTCTGGGGTTCGAGAAGGGGCTAAGAATAGTAGTACCGAACCTTCAGGGGTTTGAAGAGTATCGTGGTTTATCCAACGTGTACTTGTACTCAGCAAGTGATACGAATGCACTTCAAATGGCACTCCGGGATGTATTCCGTGAGTGGAAGGAGTACGGAAGCTGATGCAACTGCAATCTGTTTCGACATTCCTGATCTTTGCTCTGGTGGCACATCTTATGAGAAGGCTCCGGGGAGATCAGATGGTCTGTCTTTTTCTTATATCCTTTCTTTATATCGCGGCAGTAGATAGATCAAGTATTTTTCTTGTCTTAATCGCAGTCATTCTAATTTATCTCTGGAGCCTCGGTGTCAGAGTCCTGTACTTGGTTTTTTCCTGCATATTCATTCTGGCCGTGTTCAAGTCGGGTTTAATCGAGTCGAGCCCAGATTCTTTGCTTTACCATTTTGACTTTTCATTTAATCAGTCGAATTCGATAACGTTCAGACCCATACCCTCAGGAGTCTCCTTTCTTTTCATCACTGTCATTGTTTTGATGGTAACAGTTGAAGATAGATCGAATTTTTTCAATGTTAGTGCAACTGCCATCTTTTTCCCCCATATACTTTCCGGCCCTATTCTGCATAAGGCGATAGAGGTCAAAGAGGAACCGCTGTACAAGTGTTTTCCAAATTTTTGTATGGTTTTCGGTGGAGGCTTATTGCTGCTGGAATCCAGCAATAACATTAAAAATTATTTCGATTTGATCGGGACGACAGATGGAGCCAGTTCCTATGTTCGGGCATGGGTCTTTTATCTGTATCTGTTGGCAAACTTTTTTGGATATTCTTTAATTGCCACTGCATATTCCAGACTCTTTGGAATAGAGATACCGATAAATTTTAATGCCCCTTCTCTCTCGAATAGCCCGAGTGACTTCTGGTTGAGATGGCATAGAAGTCTATCTCTAGTTTTCAGAAATATCATGTTTAAGAAGCTGTTGAGTGTCAGATCTCCCAGAGTCGTCGCGGTTTTCGCCGTTATGATCTTGAGTGGTGTCTGGCACGGCTGGGGGATTAACTATCTGATCTGGGGGGCGCTGCACGGATTGATTATTGTGCTGTACCCCAAAAAACTTCCTATAGTCGTCAATTATGCATTTATGCTAATTTTTTTTCCTATGACATGGATATCGTTCTATACAACTGACATTACGACGATTATGGAACAGTACCGTGGAGTTTTTCAGGGGCATGACAATCTTCCCTATCCGGGCCTGAAAAGTATGGCATCGATGTTTTTTATGCTGGCACTTTCATTCGTCCCATATTCCAGACTGATGAAGTTAGCACAGATTCAGGTATCTCTCCATGCGACAGAGCCCTACGCAATACATCATTGTGACGAGGCGCGACTAAGTGCGCAAGCATTGTCAGTCATTGCAGCAGGTGTCTTATTAGCGCTTTGCTACAGCTACGGCATTGGGTTGAGTTCCGGGTTTCTTTATCAGAGGTTTTAGTTTCGGTTGACAATCTATGCTTAAAGAAAAGTATGTTTACTCACTATTTCTCGCTGCTTTCGCGCTGGTTCTACTGCTTCCTAAACCAGACGCGAGAATTGAGAGATTAGGTGCCAGAATCACAGGGGAAAACGAAGTTCTGATTATTGGAAATTCAATATTAGATCATCAAGGGCCTTGTGAACCAGGTAAGCCTTCTATTTTTACAACAATTCCGGAAGCGGACGTTGTGGGCGAGGGGGGGCTGTTGCTGGAAGAGGTGCTTTTGGCTTCCAGGAATTCGGAAAACTATCGAAAAGTAATAATTGTGGGCGCGACCTATCAACTTGCCCAGCCGTACTATTATTCGATCCAGAATCACCTGTTTTATAACAAGACCAGTACCTTTGAAGGTGATGTGTTGCAGGGTGGTCTCGCCAAAAAAACCTTGTGGCGATTGGATGAGGATATTTATGTCGACTCCAAGGCAATAAACAGGGGAGATGCTTCGTTGGAAGTGAAGGCGCTTTTTGAACAGAAACGATGCGCTTACAATACCGATATATCCACACCAATTACTGAGAAAATATTTTTGCACACCTACAA
Organism: uncultured Pseudomonadales bacterium; assembly: GCA_947259995.1. Classification (GTDB taxonomy): domain Bacteria; phylum Pseudomonadota; class Gammaproteobacteria; order Pseudomonadales; family Pseudohongiellaceae; genus UBA5078. The sequence continues at coordinate 13,944 of CAMYOK010000006.1, forward strand.
TTATTTTGAACCTCATTTTGACCAGATCAGCAAGTTGGTAGACAAATTCAAAGGAGCTCAAGTCACATTCGTGATGGTGGAACCTTATGTCGATCGGAATCTGGTAGGAGCGAGCAACATGGGAAAGTTCACTGAATTTAACGCACAGATTGAAGAGTTGGCTATAGATTCACTGGAAGTTGTCGTATTGAGTACAGGAAATGACGTTCAGTATTACGATGAGCCGTGGTGTCTTTGCGGTCATTTATCGCAGAGAGGGCGTCAGCTGCTTCAAGCGCAATTGGAGGAAATAGTGGGTGACAAACGAGTTGAGGCTAATTGACAGGCTGAGGAGTTTTCGGAAGTTGAGTAACAAACTTTGAAAAATAAAGAGCTTTTATTGCTGTTTCCGGACCTGACTGATGTTCATATCTATAAAGATGTGGGGATGATTCCTGCCACCCTGCAAAGTCTTGGGGGGGTAGAATGCACCATTGCTACCTATGCGAGATCGAATCTCGCCGATGTATACTCCAAACGGGGTATACGACTGTTATACATCAAAAGAATTACAGGAATTGCGACACTTGATAGTGCAATTTTTTTACTTCGAAACCATTCCCGCTTCAATATTCTTCATGTATATCATCTGACACGATTCGCGATAGTGATGGCTTGGATATTCAGAGGTCTGAAAATTATTCGCGGGGAAAAATCCGAGGTATTTCTGAAACTCGATTTGAACCAGAGGGAGTTCAATTTTCAGGTTTCAGGACTTCGGCGGGAGTGGTTACGGTTTCTTTGTCAACCTGTGACTGTTGCCACGATAGAGACAACCTTTAGCTATGAATCGCTAGAGAACATGTGTATGTTCAGAACTTTGTATCTCCTTCCTAATGGCTACTTCTATCCTGACAGGTTGCAGTTGCTTCAACATGTGGCGAAAGAAGACATTCTACTTTGTGTTACTCGGGCAGGTAGTTATCAAAAGAACACAGAGGAACTTCTGTCTGTAGTGCCTTGGATTATCGAACACTATCCTCAATGGCGGATCATCGTTGCTGGTCCTGTTGAACCTGAATTTGGCCATAAGATCGAGGAGTTTTACTGTGCTTATCCGCACGCCAGAGGTGTTCTTTCTTTTTTGGGAAACATCAGCGATCGAGAGAAACTTGAAGACCTGTATGCACGAAGTAAAGTGCTGCTTAGTACTTCAAGGTGGGAAGGATACCCCTTGGCAGCTGTGGAGGGGAGAAGATGGGGGTTAAAGATTGTGTCTTCTGATGTAAGTGGCATTTCAGATATTTTGAGAAATTCGCATGCCGGTCATATTTACACATCCGGAAATAGGCATGAGCTAGAACGATGCCTGAAGGAAACCATGAATGATTCACAATATTTCGACAAAAAACATTATGTAACTGACCGGGACCGGTTTTCTGAATCCTTTAGCTGGGAGAAAATGCTGAGTCCCGTACATGCACACCTGTTGAAGGCTCCGTAAGCTCCCATTATTTCCTGTTATGCTTGAAGAAATACAATATGATCAGCAAAAGTATGCAATCCCAACCACGTAAGATATCAATTAGTGCGAAGACCCGAAAAAGCTATTACTTAGCATTGGTCTTTGCTACATCTGCAGGTATTGCAGATATTCTGTTTGCGCAGTCCATCGGGTCTGGTGCTATTGAGGAACTTTACGTCGTTCTCGCAAGTCTTTTTGTGTTGAGAATCTCTTTGTTCATGATCTCCAACTATTTTACATTGAATTACTCTATGCTGATTGAATTGGATCTAAAATTACACGCGTTTCGACTAAGAGACAGTGCCGCGAGAGAGTCCTGTTTTTCTACAGTCAGTCATACGGTTGCGCACAATATGTTCGCGGGCCAGCTTCGATTGATGTCCGAAGTTATCATTGCATTCCTGTTGTTGGCATACGTTCTGCTTTATGAGTTTCGACTGCTCACCTACGGAGCGATCTCCTTTGGAGTACTTTTTCCCGTGCTGTTTTACATTTATCAAAAGACCAAGATGCTAAGAGTTAAGGCAGCAAAGTCTCAGCTTCGATTGCTCAATTTTGGAAGAGAACTGATTGGTATTACGGACCGTGCGGAGCAACTAGGCGTTATTCCATTTTTGCAAAACAAGATCAAAGAAAATGCAGATTCATATATTGTATCGAACAGAAGCTCTCTTTTCGTGGCCCAAACATTTAAGCCGTTGGCGGAGTTGTTGATATTTGGTTCTGGAATCTATTTTTACAATCTTGGATTGATTGATGGCGCCATAATTTATGTAGGTTACAGGCTGGTTTCGAGTGTTATAGTCATTGTCAACATGATACCTCTGATTCAACACTACAGAAGTCAGTATAAATCTCTCCAGTGATGCTATTTATATGAACAGGAAATGTACTAAAAAGGTAATGATAGATCTAATGGCGAAGGGAGAATCTCATTGTCTCTATCATTTGGGGGCAATCAAGAAGCATTCTGGAGCGCAGGTATTTCTGCACTCCTCAAGCGCTATTGTGGAGGCCAACAGTTGGTATGCCGGAGCAAATCTGGATATTTCGAATGTCACTCTTCTGGAAAAGTCGAGAATGCTAAAAGTGTTGATAGGAGCAATACTTGCTCAGAAGAAGGTGGTACTGCTCGGTGCTCACTTGTGGCAATTAATCATGCTGATACCGTTGCTTCTGATCAATCGAAAGGTGGAGGTGCATCTTCATGGGCAGGCTTTCGCTTTAAAAAGGAAGGGTGTGAAGTATTTCCTTTGGAGAATTCTGGCATTTCTTACAGATTTGAGAGTTTCCAATCCGGCTTGGCGAGGGCCTGATTTTGTGAAAATAGTCGACAATTACAACTATATTAATCATGGGAGTTTTCCGAAAGATGGGGAAGAAGGTGTGCTCTATTATTCGGCCATATTCAAATCGCCTTCTACCCTGTCTAATATTCGAGAAAAAATTGAGAGACTCGGTAAAACATTTATCTATCCAAACTCGAGTGAGTTGATTTCATACAAATATCTGAATGAATTGCTTCGGCAGGTTGGATATCTTTATTTCGAATCAACAGATGACTACTACCACTACTCTCCCAGTGGGCGTATTTCCGATGCCCTGAATTATTCGCTGCAGGTAGTTGTGTTAAAAGAAGACAATACATCAAAAGAAGTACTTGCAGCATACAAGGTCGAATATATTGAGATTTAAAACACTCTACATTGGACTTGCTCTGAACTCTCCTGCGAACAGAGAATTGCTGAGTGCTTTGCGGACATTAAATAGGTTATTGCGTGTGACATTCGGCATGAGATGTCATATTTTGATGTGTTCCAATCACGAGATTTCGTGGCCAGAGGTTGAGATTCATTATCTTGAGGATTATCCAGAACTTTTTGACTTCGGACGTTACGACCGGATTCTGTCCAGCCCTTATCTTAAGGGTGAGGAATTAGTACTCCTAGTGAATGATACTTTGGGGAGAGGCAGAAAATTCAATCTCCCACTGATATTGTTCCTTGTCATGGGAGTGTGTATTAAGCAGTTACTTCCAGGAAGCAGGTATCAGTACTTTGCCCCAGTAGACAGCAATTCGACAAGGCGATGGATCTGCCCATATTTCCTTTTGTCTACTTCTTCCTCGCTAAAAAAACTGGACTTCATTCACTGGAGCCTTGCGCTGCGGGCGACCCCAAAAGATGAGCGAAGCAGAATGTGGATCTGGTTGAATAGTGGTTGGCGTAACGCGGAATCGTCTACCTTAAAATTGAAAATAATCAAATACAAGACTCTTCTGCTGGAGGGTCGCCTGTTATCCGATCATGAAATTCGATCTTCTGTATTTGGATTTCACAGACGTAGTCCATTCAGAATTCTAAATTCATTGCTAGGCTAGATATGAGAGAAAAGAAGCTGTTTTTTGTCGGAAATTCTCTGGCAACGATGATAAATTTCAGAGGGCACACGATTAAAGCGCTCTATGAAAAGGGATACAAAATCGTACTGGTAGTTCCGGGAAATGACGCCGTCAACCCAACATTCGAGAAGACTGATGTGGAAGTGATTTTCGCAGGGAGTAGCGGAAGATCATCCGGGGTGCTCAGATTCCTTGACATTTGTCGGGAATACAGGAGGATTTTTAATCGTTTCTCTGGCTATGACTTGGTGATTTTCCCTTATTCACCCAGGATTATTTTGACTACCCTGATTGCCTGTATCAATTCGTCTCACAAGGTTCATGCCTGGTTTATAGGATTGGGTGCCGTATTTCTGAATCCAAAACTGAACTGGCTGCAATTTGTATTCCTGAGTATATTAAAGCGAAGCAAGAATCTTCGAGATGTGATTGTTTTGAATGTCCAGGACCAAGAATTTTTGCGAGAACGATTAGGCAGGGAGGTGTTGCTCATTAAGGGGGAAGGTTTGCCGGAAGACAGGTTTGTAGCAAGAGATTTTCCAGCTGCTCATACCGTAAGATTCATACTAGTTTCCCGACCTTTTAAGGAAAAGGGAGTTGAGGTATTTCTGGATTCAGTCAGGGACATGAGAAATCGGGGGCTTCACAATCCCGTCTGTATTTTTGGGTTCGATGAAAGCTGTGTTGAACACGACCTGAGGGAAACATTCTTTGATGAATGCCAAGAGCTGCACGTAGAGTTGAAGGGCTTCGTAAATAGAATTGAATCTTCTATTCAGGATATGGATGTTCTGGTGCTTCCCTCAAAGAGAGAAGGTTGCTCGAGAACTTGTATGGAAATGATTCGCCTTGGAGTTCCGATAATTGCCTCCAAGGTGCCTGGTATAGAAGGTCTTGTCATCGACGGGGTGTCGGGAACTCTCATTGAAAAGAACACATTTTTAAATATTGCCGATGGTATGGAGAAGTATGCAATTCTGGGAAAAAAGGGATATGCACTTCTAAGGCAGGAAATTCTGAGCTCCAATGCAACATTTGCGACAAACAAGGAAGTATTGGATTTCTATATCAACCTGATTTCTGATAAGGGAGAAAAGAGGTGCTGATAAGAGCGAGAGCGCCACTACGGCTTGGACTTGCTGGCGGGGGAACAGATGTGTCTCCTTATTGCGATCAGTTCGGCGGGCGTGTATTGAACGTGACAATAGATCGGTATGCATACGCCTTGCTGAAAAGCGCAGAAAAGAATGTAAAATTTACTGCTGCCGATAAGAATTTGTCAAGAGTCTTTCCTTCTGGTGAGGAGCTGCATCTGGATGGGGATCTAAAGCTCCATATTGCTGTTTATAACTGCATTATGAAGGAGTACAACAGTAGTAATTATGTTCCGCTGGAGTTGGTGACCTACTGCGAAGCACCTATTGGGTCAGGGCTTGGATCTTCTTCCACCATCGTAGTCGCAATTATTAAAGCCTTTGTGGAATATCTGAACTTGCCTCTAGACGACTACGAAATTGCGAGTCTTGCTTACAGGATTGAGCGCGAGGACTGCTCGCTATCTGGAGGCAGGCAAGACCAGTATTCTGCGACATTTGGTGGATTCAACTTTATGGAGTTTTATGACAATAACAGAGCTGTGATTAATCCTCTGAGGGTAAAGAACTGGATTGTCTGTGAGCTGGAGGCATCTCTTCTTCTCTATTACACAGGAGTGTCAAGAGAATCCGCTAAAATTATCGTCGATCAAAAGCTGAATATGGGGAAAAAAAACTCTTCCAGTCTGGATAGTTTTCACGACATTAAGAACTCTGCGATTCTGATGAAGGAATCGCTGTTGCGTGGTGATTTTGACGGCATAGTTCAATCTCTTGAAAAGGGATGGGAGAGTAAGAAGAAATCTTCAGAGGTCGTATCAAACCCATACATTGAGAGCATATATACAGCTGCACTTCAAGCAGGCGCCAGGGCTGGGAAAGTATCGGGAGCCGGCGGAGGCGGGTTTATGATGTTTTTCGTTGACCCAGAAAAGAGGCTGGATGTAATTCGAGCACTGGACAGCTTTGATGGGAAAGTAGTGAGCAATGTGAACTTTACAAAATTTGGTTGTCAGGCATGGAGAATACTTTGAAAAATTACATTACGGAGCAGTTTGAGAAGTCTTTGGAAGTGTTAAACAAACTTAACGGGGATAAAGAACTTCAAAAGTGTCTGGAGGAATGTGGTCAACGCTGTGTTGAGGCATTGCTTGAAGGTGGCAAGATTCTGCTGGCTGGAAACGGTGGAAGTGCAGCAGATGCTCAACATATCGCCGGGGAGCTGGTTAGTCGATTTGAATTTGATAGGCCCGGTCTGGCGGGTATAGCCCTGACTACAGACACTTCAATATTGACAGCAGTTGGGAATGATTACGGATATAACGATGTCTTTGCACGACAGGTTCAGGCACTGGGTAGAAAAGGCGATATATTGATTGTCTACTCAACTTCGGGAAACTCCGTAAACATTTTGAGCGCATTGAAAGTAGCGCGTAGTATGGGTGTTGCAAGTATAGGCCTGACAGGAAGTGGAAATGGTAAGATGAATGAAATCTGTGACTTTGTTTTGGCAGTTCCTTCGACATCTACTCCACGTATTCAGGAAGGGCATGCTCTACTTGGTCATACACTTTGTGGGCTCATCGAAAATGCCATTTTTGGACCTAAAGCGTGAGGGAGGCAATTATTTTGGCGGGTGGGTTGGGTACGAGGTTGCGGAGTGCCGTCAGCAACGTGCCTAAATCAATGGCACCCATTGGGGAGACTCCTTTTCTTGAGGTGCTCTTGAATCAACTTGTGGGTCAGAATTTTAAAAGAATCATATTAGCTACTGGGTTTATGTCTCCTAGTGTCTCTCATTACTTTGGCAACAACTACAAAGGCATGAGTATTCAATATTCTGTTGAAGAGTCCCCTTTAGGTACTGGAGGTGCCATTCGACTGGCAAGTACTTTTTGCTCCTCTGAATATGTTTTCGTGATGAACGGTGATTCATTCGTGAATTTCGATGCTGACGAAATGGAAAGTCTGTGGAAGAATTTTAATCATCCGGTGGTTGCTGTAAGCAAAGTCGCCGATGTGAGCCGCTACGGAGCGCTGAAGATTGAGAATGGGCGTATTATTGCCTTTCAGGAAAAACATCAGAATCCGGATGGGGTAGGAGCTCAAGGATACATTAATGCTGGTTGCTATCTATTTCCTGTTCAAACATTATATTCTCTACAGATGAGAATACCATTTTCGTTCGAAGCTGAATTTCTCGCGCCAAAGGCTAGCACTCTAGATCTTCTGGTCCACTTTACATCTGGAGCCTTCATCGACATTGGAATACCGGAAGATTATTTTCGAGCAAAAGAAGTTTTGAGGGAATATTGTTTATTTTAGGTTGGTATATTTGATTAGTTAGTTTTGTCGTTGCTGTTCGTGAGAGTTGCTCTTAGAATTGTCTTTACGTTAAATACGTAAGGAGCCATGCAGTTCGCTATAAATTCTTGCATTTAGGGTGTTAAATTTTAGGAAGTTGTATTAAGGATGTTTGAACATCTCCTAGTTTATTCCTCACCCAACCCTCATCATGATAACTATGCAAATACCTCTCCCCAGTATCACAAAGCACCGTCACAATAGACCCCTGATCCTCATGCTCATGCATCTCCTTCGCTAGCTGCAGTGCTCCCCAAAGATTAGTCCCGGTCGACCCTCCAACCTTCCTTCCGATTACTTTCTCCAACCAACGCAAAGTCGCGATAGAAGCGCCATCTGGCACTTGTATCATTCTGTCGATCACGCCTGGCGTAAACGATGGTTCAACTCGTGGCCTGCCAATCCCTTCTATACGGCTTCCGCAATCGCTCGTTAGCGTTTTATCGCCCGTCATAAAGCTATCGTAGAAAACGGAGTTCTCTGGGTCTACTACTACCAACTCAGTGTCAAAGCGGCGATAACGGATATAACGTCCTAAGGTTGACGACGTGCCACCAGTGCCGCAGCTCATGACAAGATAACGGGGCAGGGGAAAGCGCTCCTGTTCCATCTGCTTGAAAATGCTTTCTGCAATATTGTTGTTGCCACGCCAATCTGTGGCGCGCTCGGCGTAGGTAAACTGGTCCATGTAGTGGCCATTCTTCTCGTTTGCTAATCGTTCGGCCTCAGCATAGATCTGTTCCCCTCGCTCCACAAAATGGCATTGCCCGCCATAGAACTCTACTAACTTGATCTTCTCTTTCGCGGTGCTGGCCGGCATTACGGCAATGAAGGGCAGGCCGATCAAACGAGCAAAATAGGCCTCTGAGACGGCTGTGGAGCCAGAGGAGGCCTCAATAATCGGAGTGTCTTGATTGATGTGTCCGTTGCAAAGGCCGTAAAGGAACAGTGAGCGAGCCAAGCGGTGCTTTAGGCTGCCAGTGGGGTGTGTGCTCTCATCCTTTAAATAGATGTCGACCCCTGGGTAGCAGGGCAGGGGGAGCTTGATGAGATGGGTGTCGGCAGTGCGCTGAAAGTCGGCATCTATCTTTCGTATGGCTTCGTTGACCCAGTGGCGCATAGTGGCTCCGCGGCTGTGTTTGGCTAATTATTGCCACGATTATGGCTGTGTAATTTGACAGGAACAAGTTTTGGGTCTTTATTTAACATTAGTAGAAGGAATCGCTTGCAGGCAAGCTCCCACATAAGGTCGAATAAGTCTCTCAATAGACTCGAATAGACCAATATGTGGGAGCGGGCCTGCCCGCGATTTTTACAATGGAGCAGGAATGTGCCCAATTCACCAGCCGACCAATTCGAATGCAAAATCACCTGGCTAGATGAACAGCCAATGTTTGTAGGCCGCTCGTACCAATTGCAAATTGGCGACCAAGCCCGAAAGGCCAATATCACCGCCTTAAAATACAAAGTAGACGCTAGTTCCCAAGAGCAAATCGCGGCGACCAAGCTGGTCAGCAGTGAAGTGGCGATCTGCAATATCAGTTTAGACCAACCTGTCGCTTGGGCATCGGGTGGCGATAGCGCGGCCCCTAGTAAGTTCACATTACTCGACCTGCAAACAAAGCAAACCGTCGGTACAGGCCTAATCAATTTTGCACTACGCCGATCGCAAAATATTCATCCGCACGAGTTTGATATCGACATGGCAGCCCGCGCGGCGCAGAAAGCCCAGACGCCTGCTGTCCTTTGGTTAACAGGGCTTTCTAGCTCGGGTAAATCCACAATTGCCAATGAGGTGGAACGGCAGTTGTTTGCGCTGGGCAAACATTCTTATTTGTTAGATGGTGACAATGTGCGCCATGCCCTAAACCGTGACCTTGGCTTTACGGATGCTGACCGCGTTGAGAACATAAGGCGTGTCTCAGAGGTTGCGCGCTTAATGTTGGACTCTGGCCTTATTGTCATTACTGCGTTTATCTCGCCTTTCGTAGCCGAGCGCCGGCAAGCAAAAGAGACTATTGGCGCAGTGCACTTTTACGAAATATTCATCGATACCCCAATCACGGTAGCAGAACAACGGGATGTAAAGGGCCTCTACAAAAAAGCGCGCAGCGGGCAACTGAAAAATTTTACTGGCATAGATTCCCCCTACGAGCCGCCCATCAAGCCATCCCTTATCATTAAAACCGAAACCAACACCCCACAACAAAGCGCCAAACAGGTGATCGAATTTCTACAGGAACAGGGGGTGCTGTGACCCCCAGACTCCAACACCATGGCGCCGCCAACGGCGTCACCGGCAGCTGCCACCGCTACATCGCTAGCGATGCGTTGCACCTGCTCATTGACTGCGGCCTGTTCCAAGGCCAAGAGGCTAAAAACGGTCAAACAATCGACTTTGACCTCTCCCAAGTACGCGCCCTGATCGTCACCCACGTGCACATCGATCACATCGGCCGGCTGCCGTATCTGTTAGCTGCAGGCTTCAAAGGGCCAATCCTTTGCTCTTATCCCTCTGCCAAGCTTTTACCTTTGGTGATTGAGGATGCCTTCAAGATTGGTTTCACCCGTGATGAAAAACTCGTAAAACAGTTTTTACGTAAAGTACAAAAACAACTGATGCCGTTGGCCTATAAGCAATGGTATCCCTTACTCGATTCCCCCACGTTAAAACTTCGCGTACGCCTGCAACGCGCTGGGCATATTCTTGGCTCGGCCTATGTTGAGATTGACCATCAATCACGGGCATCGAGTGATGATGAGTGGGTTGAGCATCGCACGGTGTTCTCAGGCGACCTGGGAGCCCCGCATGCACCTTTATTGCCTGCGCCAGTATCACCGGAGCGGGCAGACACTTTGGTGATTGAGAGCACCTATGGCAACCGTGTGCATGAGGATAGAACTACACGGCGTTTGCGCTTGAAAGCATTAGTGGAAAAAGCCTTGCATGATGGGGGCAGTGTGTTGATTCCGGCTTTTAGTATTGGTAGGACTCAGGAGCTTTTGTATGAGTTTGAGTCTATCTGCCATGAGTTGGAATTATCGCGGGCAGGCCCGCTCCCACAAGGCCCGCTCCCACATGGCACACTTTTTAAGGAAGGGGCTGTATTTGAAGGTATCACCATCATTGTCGATTCTCCCCTGGCTGCTAAGTTCACCAAGGTCTATCGGGAGCTCAAGCCTTTCTGGGACGAGGAGGCATTGGAGCGGGTGAAGTCGGGCCGGCATCCTTTGAGTTTTGAGAATGTGTTAACTGTTGATTCTCATGATGATCATTTGCGGCTTGTGCGGCATTTGGCTGAAACGAAACGGCCCGCGATTGTGATTGCGGCCAGTGGCATGGCGGCTGGTGGGCGGATTGTGAATTATTTGAAGGCGATGTTGGGCGAGCCTGTTCATAATGTTTTGTTTGTGGGGTATCAGGTGCCGGGGACGCCGGGGTTTGAGATTCTTAAGTCTCGGGTGGGGAGTAGTGAGGGGCAATCGCGGGCAGGCCCGCTCCCACAAGGCAAGCTCCCACATGGGGCACAGGTCGAGTTGGATGGCACATCTTATCCTATTAGGGCTGGGGTTGAGATGGTTGGGGGGTATTCTGCTCATGCTGATCAGGCGGATTTGTTGGCGTTTGTTCGGGGGATGGAGCAGTGGCCTAATGAGATTCGGATTGTGCACGGGAGTGATTCGGGGCGTGCGGGGTTGCAACGGGCGTTGCAAGAGATGGCGGTAAAAGCGGCGAGGGAGTTTGAGATAACACTCCCTCGCCGAGTTTAGAGTTTATAGACTGTAGAGGACTTGCACGCCATCGATGCTAAGAATTTCGTAATCGATTTTGCCATCGCCGTTTTTGTCTGACGCACGGAAAGCGATGCCATCGGCGTTCTTACTGGCATTGTAATCGACAGTGTCTACTGTGCTATGGGGCGTGACAAAAAAGCTAGGCTTAAAGCTGCCCACGCCAGGGATTATGACGATGCCAGTGCTCTTATCGGTGCTTACCTCGATGCCGGCATCGGCAACGGTGGTGTAGAACGCAGGGTCTAAGACTACTGGTAAGATCTTCTGCGTGACACCGTTGTCGCAAGTCATCTCAAAGGCATAGCTTGCAGCGTTCAAGGCACCACTAGCTGGGGTAAAACTCACGGACGTGCATTCGCTGCTGGCTGCGACATTTTGCAGTGGGAAGGTCCCCGAGAAACGTTCGTTATTGGGCAAGCCAATGCTGAAGTTGCTACCCACAACATAATCAAGAGTATATCCGGCACCTTCGATCGCCTGGGTGAACACTGTGTTGTTAGCCGGTGCGCCGCCAATCTCAATTGCGATGCCGTCTTTCACGGCTATTTTCTGCCCGTTCGGAAGTGTGCTTTCGCCTTCAGAGAGTAAGTCCGATGCCACACGTACCGTGCCAAGTAGCCCTGCAAAAACCGCATCGCCTGCGGTTAGATTGATGAACATGGAGTTAGGCACTAGTTCGGCAGTCGTAGCAGTGGTCGCGCTTAAGTCGTTGCCACCGATCTCGAGGGCAGCGGCATCAACGCCTGCGTCAACACTAATGACAAGCGTTGCAGCTAGCACACCTCCCAGGACCGTTCCTGCGCCTAAAGTACCACTAAGCCCCTTGCCAGTCCCCCCTCCAGTAATACGAACTGTGCTTGATGTCTTCTCGCTGTTATCGGTATTGCCACCTGCGATCACAGGGCTAGCCTCTAGCACAGTGTTTTTTACGGTGGGGGAGGTGTCAGCCAAGGCTAGTATGCTAGCGAGTTCGCTAAGGTCACTAGTTTTCGTGATTCCATTAGGAAGCGTTGCAACATATACGGAGCCGGCTTTGGTGCCCAGCGCTTTCAATTGATCGGTAAACGTTTGTGTCAGGTCACCAGTGCTGCTAAGGGTTTCTTGCATTAGCTGCGATGTTACATCGACAAGGCCGCTCACTCTGGAGCGTGAAATACCCTCTTCTAACACTGACGTCACATGGCTAGCAGTTGCAGTGGCCAGAGTGGATATTTGGGTTTTTTGGCTCGTTGTTAGCGTGCTTGCAGAAGGCGGTAATGCACCGACCACCTTGGCGATATTGGCCACGGCACTAATGCTTGCAGTGACAGGAGTAACACCGTCGCCGCTACTGCTAATATTTGCCGATGTGATTTTAGCTAATGCAGTGTTAACGACTGCAATGGCGTCTAAGGCGGCATCAGTTTGCAGGTTACCGGACTTCAGCTCTTTCTCTGTATTGCTGAGCAAAGTCACTGCATTGGTCATGGCGGCATATAAAGCCGTTTTGGTTGCAGTGGGGACTTCACCACTGCTAGGAAGGCTAATGTTGGCGATTTCATTGCTTAGGCTATTGGTGTCTGCACTAATATCAAAGATGTTTACTTTAAACTGGCCCGTCACGCTATAGGCGGAGGGGAAGTCTACTGATAGCTCACTACTGCTTAGCTCAAACGCAGTAGCGCTCTGAATGTCATTGCCTGTGGCTGTCCCAGAGACAACCTGTGGCAATGCTACAAACGATGACTGCGTAGTGCCAAATTGCAGAGTGGGGTTGCCTGCAGCAGTAGTAGAGGTCTGCTGAACCGCTATGCGATAGGTATAAGAGGCTGTTTGATTGAAAGCGTTTAATATTTTGGTTTCGAAGCTGTCATTGGTGGCGCTTTTTATACGCTCAATCAAGGTGGCTGCGTTAAAACTGATCTTGCCACCGCTCACAGCGATTGGACCGCTTGCTTGATCATTGCCGACTTTAATTAGCAGTTGAAAGACATTCACGCTGTCACGGCCTAATAAATACAAACCGTTTGGGTTGCTGGCCGCTGGAATACTGCCTGTGACAGTGCCGCCACTTACGCTTAACACTAGGGTTTCGATTTTTGCTTCTAGTCTACTGGAGTTGGCATCGTCGTCTATGGTGATGCCTACACGAAAGTGGTAATCACCATCAGCAACAGCGTTGGGCACTAGCGTGAAGTCGAAGCTTGGAATGCCGAAGCCATCGGTCGCGGGCAGGTCAGTGAACGTGCCCACGAGGCCAGCCTCTGAAATACTTTGAGTTTGTGTGGCAGCACTAGTGCCGCTGCCAGCAGTGACTGAAAACTCGTTATTTTGCAGGGTAAAGGTTTGTGCTTGAACAGCCCCTGCAGCCAGCAAAATTATGCCGGCGAGGGCGGATTTGAGCAGTGAGACAAAGCCTTGTCGGTGCATTTGCATTTCGTATCCTCAGTTATCTTCTGGGTTAATAAATGCAGACTATTTAAACACAAAACCAAGGCTATGACTCACAAGGTTTGTGGGGGTGTGACACAGTGCGCGCTATCACAGGCCATACATTAACTGAACTCCCGTCGCACTAATAATCTCGTAGTCGGTTTTGCCGTCGCCGTTAGCGTCGATTGCGCGAACGGCGATGCCTTCAGCTGTTTTATTCGCATTCAAATAAGTTGTATCGGCTAATGTTGGAGGGGTTACAAAGTAGCTGGGGCGCACATTGCCGACGCCTTTGATACTGATGACCCCTGTATTGCGGTTAGTGCTTAAATCAAAGCCAGCATTCGCAACAGTGTCAAAGAATGCTGTGTTATCCGGGTAAGGAGTGATTTTTTGCACGGCTCCGCCACTACAGACCATTTCGAAAACATAATCAATACTTAGTGGGCTCCCAGTAGGGGCGTTGAAAGTAACCGAGTCGCATTCGGTGCTTGCGCTGCCAAGATCATCAAAGGCAAATACACCGGAAAAACGTTCGTTGTTCTCTAAGTTTAGTTTGGCCAAGGTCAAGTCGTTTCCAGCTTGGCTAAAGCCTGCTGAGGTTACGGCATTTTCAAATGCGTTTAAATTTAGTGGCGCCGCACTGAACTCAATGCCTTCACTAGCGTTGACGTAGAATAGTTCGCCGTTAGGAAGGGTATAAATGCCATCATTAAAAATATCTGAAACTAGTCGAATACTCCCAAATGTTGCAGAAAAATTACTCTCATTAAATTTCGCGATGTAAACGCTGCTGGGATTTCTAGCTAGGACTAATGTGTTTTCCGTGGCAGCGTGCAGTTGACCATTGCTAGATGCTGCTAGTAATTGAACGTCGGCCAATACGGCGTCTCTTAAATGTTCAGTATTCACTTGTACCGAAGCTTTAGAGCTGTCGAATGCTGCTATGTTAGCGTTAATTATATTGCTGTCATTGCTATTGTTAAATGTAATCTTTGCGATGGATGAGTCTACACCAACAGCCGTTGCTGTAGGTGTTCCCGTCATAAGAGCACGAATCGCATCAATGGATTCAAGGTTTGTTGAGTCTCCACGAATACTCTCAGGTAAAGTGGGCAAAATAGTGGTAACTGCAGTGGTCGCAAGAGCCTTCAATTGAGTCTGTAATGCTTCTTTCACTTCGCCTGTCGCATCGGCAGAGTTTTGTAAAAGTTTAGATGTTGCCTCTACTAGTTTTAACACCTCTGAGCGTGGTGTATTAGAAGTGATCAAGTTAGTTGCACTAGTGACTGTTGACGCGACGACTGCGTCGATCTCTGCTTTTTGATCTGCATTTAGGGGGGTTGTCGATTTAGCCAGTGCTCCAAGGACTCCAGCAATATTGCTAACAGCATTTGCACTTTCAGTGGTGCTGACGCTATCGCCACCGTCGAGCTTTCTGGCAGCGCCTGCTTTAGTTAGCGCTTTGTTTACTGAAGTGAGGGCCGTTAGGGCATTTGTTGTGGCCTCTGGTGAGCCGCCATTTTCTAAATCGGTTAGGGTACTAGTCAGTAGAGTATTAGAAGAGTTTACCGCGTCATTCACTTGGCTAACGACTTCAGTTGTTACCGCTCCCTCAGTGGGGATTACAATTGCGTCTGCTGCATTCCCTACAGAGTCTGCAGTTGCTGTTGTGCCCCCAGTGGTCCCCCCGGTAGTTCCTCCACCAGTAGACCCAGAAGAGATAAAGACCACGTTAAACTTACCAGTCACGGTCGGCGCAGATGTAAATCCACTGGCTAATTCATTCGAATTTAGTATGAATGCCGAGTTGGGGGGCACGTTACCGACGCCGATGCTTACTTTAGGCAATGCAGTAAAGGCAGGTTGTGTAGTCCCGAAGTCGAGCGTGTTGCTTAGATTGCTAGTTTGTTGGACGGCAATGCGATAAGTATAAGTAGCAGGCTGATCAAACTCTTTTAAGATATAGGTATCAAATGCTGTAGTGGTTGAACTGCGGATTCGGTCGATGAGGCTAGAGGCATTAAAGCTAACTGTGCCACCGCTGACTGTAATTGGGCCAGAAGCTTGATCATTAGCGACACTTAGTGCTATTTGCAGAGTATTTCCACCATCACGGCCAAGCACTCGCAAACCGTTTGGGTTGGACGCCACTGGGATTGTGCCAGTGATAGTAGAGCCGGCCACAGTTAAGGTGAGTTTTTCTATTTTCGCTTCCATGCGGCGGTCATTAGCATCGTCGTCTATAGTAACGGCAACGCGGAAATCGTAACTGCCATCGGGCACGGCATTCGGGACGATCGTGAAGTTAAAATTCGGAATGCCTACACCATTGGTAGAAGGGACATCAATAAAAGTGCCTACCTCCCCAGCAGACGAGATTGTTTGCGTTTGGGAAGAAAACGTTGTGCCGCTGCCACCTGTAATCTGCAGTTGATTGTTTTGCAGAGTAAATGTTTGTGCTGCGGCGAGGGAACTAAGGCTCGTAACCCATAATGCTAGTGCTGATCTAGTCAGTAGGCGAGAGCGGCGATTTTTCGATTTAATCATTCTTCTTACCTTAATCCTTAAAAGTGGGCAAATACCAAATAATTAGTTGGCTTGAACGTTATTAATAGGAGTGGTTGTATCGAGTTTATAAAATTTATTCCAAGCCATGTAAACACAGAACAGACTCATAAACCCAATAAACATTATGAATTCGCTAGCCTGATAGAAGTAACCAACAAGCCCAATAGTGCCTGTGATGATGCTAACGGTATAAAGTCCAATAACTGTTTGCTCATGGCTGAAGCCAGCAGCGATCAAACGGTGGTGCACATGGTCATTGCCGGCAGAAAAAGGGTTGACGCCTCGCAAAGGGCGTTTGATCAATAAGCTGACTGTATCGATCAATGGAACCGCTAGGAACCATAAAGCATAGACCGGTGCCATCATAGCATCGGGGCCTTGTGTTGCCTCAATGATAATCCAGGTGAGGATAAAGCCTAACAAGGTGCTGCCAGCATCTCCCAAGTAAACCATCGCGCAACGTTTCCAGGGCAAGCGGAAATTCAAAACAAGGAAGGCTAGCAAAGCGCAAATCAAGAGGGTGTTGAATTGCAGCATGGCCACATGGCCTGACGAGAATGCCACAATGCTGATAAACAATAATGAGAAGAGCACTAAGCCACCAGAAAGCCCATCGATGCCATCGCTCATGTTTACAGCGTTAATCACGCCTACAGTGGCAAAGATGGTTAAAGGGATCGCAAGAATGCCAATCTCCACAGGGCCAAAGGCCAAAATATTGCCTAGCGAGAGCAACTGATTGCCCGCGACGGCTGCCATTAACCAAGCCGCGAAGCCGTGCGCACCCATGCGCACAGACACCTTCAACTGGCGGGCATCATCAAACACGCCAATGAAAAGTACGAGCCCTGAAATGGCGAGCATAGTGCTATATTGAATAAAGACGGTGGGCGTGAATAAGCTCATGCAGAGGATGCCCACGTAGATACCCACGCCGCCAATAAGCGGAGTAGGGGTCTTGTGTATTTTTCTGCCACCTGGAATATCAATCAAGCCCACTTTACTTGCCACAGGTTTCAGGGCAAACAATGAGATCGCTGTGATGATAAAGGTGCTGAAAAGACTGATGAAGCTCATAATACCACTCTGTTTTTTTTCATTAGCGATTTGCGTCGAGCAAAAAGCGCTAGCCGAACTTCTTTGCAGATTCGAATACAGGTTGATTTGAACTGGGTTATCTAAAGACTGCTTAAACTAAATGGGGCTACAGTGCAGCCCCATTTACTTCATGAATTACAGACCGTACATGATCTGCACGCCAGTGGCGCTGATGATCTCGTAGTCTGTTTTGCCGTCACCGTTTTTGTCAGAGGCACGGAAGGCGATGCCGTCCGAGTTCTTAGTGGCGTTGTAGTAAGTCGTATCGTTCAAGCTCAGTGGCGTGACAAAGAAGCTTGGCTTGAAGCTGCCGATGTTAGGGATAGTCACAACACCAGTGTTGCGATCGGTTGTGGCGCTGATTCCTTCGTTTGCCAAGGTTGTGTAGAACGCGTTGGTGTTCGCGAACGGAGTGATGCGTTGCTTAGCACCATCGGCACAGTTGGCAATAAAGGCGTAGTCGGCATCTGTTGGGTTACCAGTGGGCGCCGTAAACGTAACAGCGCCGCAGCTAGTGGCGGTCCCAACATTGTTATAAGCAAAAGCACCTGAGAAGGACTCGTTATTGCCAAGGTCGATTGCGAAAGAGCCATTGGCATTGTAGGACAGCTGGAAGCCCGCGCTGCTTACTGCTGCGCCAAAGGTCGCTTCGTCCAGCGCCGTTGGTGATACCTCAGTTGCAACGCCTGCTTGTACAAGCAATGTTTTACCATTTGGTAAAACGCTAGTGCCAGTAGGGATTGAGCTTGGCACAATCCGAACGACAGACCTGCCTACGTACTTTTCTGTACTAGTTGAATAAGTGAAACGCCCGCTGTCCTCTACCGTGATAGTAGGAGCAACAGTCGCTGCAACTATATTGCCACCCGACAATAGCGTTGCTGTGTCGCCATTGTTATCGCAATTAGTAGTGCTGATAACAACGACATCCGAAAGTTGCAGGCTCTCTTGAAATTGTGCGCGGAGTGAGTCTTTGAGTGAAGGAGTAAAATTTTCACAAGTTGCTGCTTCTAAAAAGAAATCTAAAGACATCTTAAAAGTTGTCTCTACCTTGGGGGTATTTTCTATGACCTCCTGTTTCGCTGCTGCATTAGTTTGCAAGAAGTTGCGCACTGCTATTGGGTCGTTGCGGTCGACATCGACTGCTGCTGAGACTCCTTGCAAGGAGTTGCTGATTGCTGTCTGAGAAAGCGCGTTGACGCTTGTGAGAACGTCGGCGGGTATAACGCTGCCATTGAGCTTTGTCATCTTGTTAAGAAGCTGTGCGCCGGCATCTACCAAAGCGATTAATTCCGCCTGCGTCGTGCCACCATCGCCTTCTTTAATCAAGGATTTAGCGTTGTCGATGGCTTTTTTCGCCTCTGTCGCCAGTTGCGCTTTCTGTGTGTCAGAAATGGCTGTGCCACTGCTGCTAAGCCCTGAGAATACATTGGCAATATTGGTGAGGACGCTAACTGAAGCGCTTGCAGCGGAAGTTGCACCGGCTTGTTTCGCTTTGCCGGCAAGCTCAACAGCTTTGTTAGCTTGAAGTAATGTCGCAATCGCTTGTGAGCCTGACAATGTGCCTGCCGCCGCCGCTGCTGCTGCTTGAGAGGCCACAGTGCCAGCATTACTTACCGCCGTGTCAATCTTGGCAATAGTATCGGCTGAAGGAAGTGTACCGGTTGTGATTTCAGGGATACTTGCAAGTTCATTTTCTAAATTGGCGGTACCCTGAGTTACGTCAGCGCTTGAGCCGCCACCGCCACCACCACCGCTCGAGGCTGTGACAACATTGAACTCGCCTGTAACAAAGTACCCGCCATTGTAGTTAGCGGCAGTTAAGAGCGCGAAAGGGGCCGCAGCAGGTTGCCCTGTAAACGCTGCAAAGCCCCCAGTCGTTTTACCGAAAGCCGCGGCGTTCAGCGTAGTTTCTTTTACGGCGATCCAGTACTCGTATGAGGCTGGTTGGTCGAACTCAGCTAAAATCACCGAGTCAAACAATGCATTGGCTGAGCGAATGCGGCTAATAAGGTCTGCCGCGTTCATTTGCACCGTGCCACCACTGATAGTGATGGGGCCACTTGCCGCGTTGTTGGTTGCAGTGACGTCTACCTCTAGTGTGCCTGCACCGTTGCGGCCTTTGGCGACTAAGGCTTGCGATGCTGGGATAGAGCCAGTCATCGTGCCGCCTGCCACGGTCAATGTAATCTTAGGGATTTCCGCTTCAAATCGTCTGTTAGTGACGTTTTTATCTTGAATGATGATGCCGACTCGAAAGTCTGCAGTGTAGTTAGATGATGTTGCGGTACTCACTAAAGTAAACGCAAAACTAGGAATACCAACACCGTTGGTAGAAGGCACGTTGGCAATAGTACTTACCGTGCCGTCAGCAGCAATTGTGCCTGTCTGAGAAAACCCTGCACTAGAACCAGATCCGTTTATTGTGACCTGATCATTAGTAAGCCCGATTTGAACTTGAGCGTGAGCCAAGGCTCCAAAACCGGTGAAAACTAACGCTAGGGTGTATTGGGCTAAACGTCGATGGTGACGAAGACTTTTCAAGAACATTCGGTGGTCCCTCGATTCTAGTGGTTATGCTTTTTTATGTACTTGCGCTTTCTGGCAGGCTTTCTTTTTTTATCAAATTGCAGGCGGGTCGCTAATAATCGAGTGTCATTATGCTACCCCTTTTAGGGGGAGTGCATCAATTTTAGTGCAAATATCGAACAAGATGCAGCATTTGTGCGCATAATTAATCGTTATTCACAGATATTCGACCAAAATTCCACCTAATTGCGAATTAACTGCACAAAGCATACCAGAGCTAGTGTTGCGATATCGTGACTAGAGGCGGAAGCCTAATTGCACTCCGGCATAACCATAGGGTTTGTCCGAGAACGATTGACTGAGGGGGTTATTGTAATGCGGCACCACGCCCAAGAATTGATGGCTGAACACTTTGGCAGTCAAGCTGAGATTGAACTGCGGGGTGATCCAGTACGAAAGCGAGCCGCGCACAGTGTGGTTGTCGTTGACGCTTGGCGGTGACTCATCGGCCCTAAGAAACGAAGGCAGGAATATATTGGTGGCATTGAATTGGACTTGCGTGTCGATATTGTTAACGCGAATGTATTCATAGCTGACCTGCAACGGAAGCCTGGGGGTGATCTGCCAGTTTAATCCCGCCCCAAAACTTATCTGTCGATCTTCTATCGAGATATCTTGCGCGAATGCCTCGGCGAGAAACACAGTGGTGATATCGGAGCCAGTTGCTGCACTTGCATCGACTTCTGCGTAGCCTGCCCAGACATTGCCGGTGATTTTATCTGTTAATGGGCGTGTATAAAGAAGGCGTGCCTTGAGGCCATCGTCGGAAAGGTCTTGCAGGCCAAAGGTCTGTGGGTTGGTGAATCTGAGTGTGACGTCAATGCCGCCAGAGGATATAAATATTTGATCGATGATGGCAGAGTAATCTTTAGTATTATTTTCTGTCTTCGAAATCTCAATGCTTGCCGCATGCCAGGCGTTAGCATTGTCAAAGTAAGCGGCTTCGAAGAAGTTCCAGCGCAGGCCATATTGGGTAGATGTGGTGCGCAATTGATTGTCGATCGAAATTAGGTTCACGGAGCTTACACTGCCAATGTCGACAGTAAGGTCTGTTTGTTGGCGTTCGTAAAATGCGCTTAGTGTTGAGGTGATGCCGAATTGTGCGGCGACCCGGTTGCCTTCTAGGTCGCCAGTTTTTCCGCCCAGTTGGCGTGTGCCTGCTAATACATCGTCGCGAATATTCAGAACATCTAAGTCTTCGTTCACAGCTAGCCCAGTGATGTTGAGGTCGAATGACATGGCATCTAGCGTAAATGCACTCGGGTGATCGCTGCTGAGCCAACCCAGTGGCGTGTCAGCAAAACTGGCCTGGGAAGCCAAGGCGCAAATGCAGCTAGCAAGACAGGAGCGATAAAGCGAGTTGGTATTCATAGCAGTGTGATGGTTTCCAGTGGGCTAAAACTGATAGAGCCCGAAGCTTACTTAGCTTGCTAACTCTTGTCTAGAAAGCCTAGGCAATATGCCGTTTAAAATGAATGGCATCGGAATGGGGTTTCAGGTGTCTTTATGTAATCTCTCGATAAGCGTCTCAGTATAAGAATTTTTTGTGTCATTGTTGGGTAGATCGGATAAACTTAGGGGTTATTGGTTGTGGCAATTTTCGCGGGCTGGCCCGCTCCCACATTTAGAACCTACTAAATCTAAATATAACCTCGGACTACACCGGGGCCTGAATATCAGAGTCATCCATGCGTTTGAAATGTATTAAATTGGCTGGGTTCAAATCGTTCGTTGATCCCACCACCGTTAATTTCCCCAGTAACCTCTGTGCAGTTGTCGGCCCCAATGGCTGCGGCAAGTCAAATATCATCGACGCTGTGCGATGGGTGATGGGGGAAAGCTCTGCCAAGAACCTGCGTGGCGAGAACATGATGGACGTCATTTTCAATGGCTCCGGTCAGCGTAAGCCTGTGGGGCAAGCCAGCATCGAGTTGGTGTTCGACAACAGCGATAACCGCATCAAGGGCGAATACGCCCAATACAATGAGATCTCCATCAAGCGCAAAGTGTCCCGCGATGGCACCTCGGGCTATATGCTCAACGGCACTAAGTGTCGCCGTCGTGATATCACCGACATCTTTCTAGGCACCGGCCTTGGCGCGCGCAGTTACTCCATCATCGAACAGGGCATGGTCTCGCGCTTGATCGAGTCCAAGCCTGAAGAGCTGCGTATCTTCATCGAAGAAGCCGCCGGCATCTCCAAATACAAGGAACGCCGCCGCGACACGGAAAACCGCATTAAGCGCACGCGTGAGAACTTAGAGCGTTTGACCGACCTACGCGAAGAGCTAGGGCGCCAGTTGCAGCATTTGCATCGTCAGGCCCAGGCGGCCGAGAAATACGGCGAGCTTAAGCAGCAAGAACGTGAGTTGACGGCCCAACACAATGCCCTGCGTTGGAAGGCCCTGAACGACGAGTTAGAGGCCAAGCAAGAGATCATCAAAGACCTTGAGATCAAGATCGAAGCAGCGGTAGCCGACCAGCGCTCGGTAGATGCGCAGATCGAACAGCACTTGGTCGACAACGCCGATTTTAATGACCAGCTTAGCGAGATCCAAGGGCGTTATTACACCTTGGGCAGCGATATTGCGCGGATTGAACAATCCATCGAGCACCATATCGAGCGCACGGCACAGCTAAAGCGCGACTTAATCGAGACGCAAGAAGGCTTTGGTGTCACACAAAGCGAGCTTGAGTCCGACGTGAACAAGATCAAAGCCTTCGAGTCTGAGCTTGAGATGATCGAGCCGAAGCTTGAAGAGTCCGCCGCCTTAGAAGAAGAGTCAGCATTCGCCTTGGAAGAGTCCGAAGAGCGCATGCAGCAATGGCAAAACGAGTGGGACGAGTTCAATCGCCGCGCCGAGGAGCCACGCCAGATTGCCGAGGTTGAGCAGTCGCGCATTCAGCAGCTGGAGAAAATCGTTGAGCGTGGCATGGACCGCAAGCAACGTCTATTAGAAGAGAAGAAGTCGCTTGGCGACAACCCAGAACAAGATGTGATCGATGAACTCTCTATAGAGGTGTCGACACTAGAAGAGCAGTTAGAACAACATCAAAGCACCAATAGCGAGCTGGCCGAGACGATCGAAGAAGAGCGTACTCGTGCACAGGCGATTGCCAGTGACCTAGACCGTGCCCGCAGTGAATTGCAGAGCCTGAAAGGGCGTTCGGCCTCACTCGAAGCCTTGCAGAAAGCGGCCCTTGGTCGCAACAACGAAGGCATGAACCGTTGGTTGCAGAGCCGTGAACTGCATGAGAGCAAACGCCTTGGCGAGAGCATTCGTGTGGCCACAGGCTACGAAGCCGCGGTAGAGGCGGTGTTAGGCGACTATCTGCAGAGCATCTGTGTTGAGAACATCGACAGCGTTGAGAGCCTATTATCTGAATTGCCTGCAGGGCTTTTGTCATTGGTCGAGACAGGCGTGACTAGCGAGAAGCCCGCCGCCGCGGCTGGCCGTGAGTTATTGAGCGCCAAGATCGAGTCGAGCTGGGATAGCGCCGCATTGTTGGCCGGTATCTATGTGGCCGACGACATCGAGAGTGCTTTGGCGCTGCGGGGCAGCTTAGCGGCAAATGAGTCCGTCGTGACCTGCCAAGGCGTGTGGCTAGGCAAGGCGTGGATCCGTGTGCGCAAAGCCGCCGATGAGAAGGCTGGCCTGCTAGAGCGCAAAGGCGAAATCTCCAAGCTTGAAGAGCAAATCTCCATTCAACAGTCGCGCGTCGAAGAGATGGTCGAGACGCAAACCGAAGCACGTCAAACACTGCGTGATCTTGAGAGCCGCCGCGAAGATGTGCAGCGGCAGATCGCTCAGACGGCACGCCAGTACAGCGAATTGAAGTCACAGCTTGGCGCTAAGTTGATGAAGGTGGAGCAGACCACACTGCGCCGCGAGCGTTTGCAGCACGAATTAGACGAGCTGCAGCGTCAGCTCAGCGTCGAAGAAGAGAACACCGCCCTTGCGCGCTCGAACTTGCAAGCGGCCTTGGACACGATGGAAGAGGACACCGAGCGCAAAGAGCAACTATTACAGCAGCGCGATGAGCGCCGCGAAGCCCTAGACCAGATCCGCCAGAAGGCGCGTCACGATAAAGATCAAGCCCATCAATTGGCGATGCAGCAGCAGTCATTGAACTCTCAGCTGCGCTCTGTGCGCGACACCATGGACCGCATGGCGACTCAGGTGCAACGCTCAAAAGAGCGTATCGAGTCGTTAACACGCCAGTTGGACGAGTCGGACGAGCCGCTAGAGATGAAGCGCGCCGAGCTAGAAACGCAGTTGCAGCTGCGCTTAGAGGTGGAAGAGCAACTCAACGCCGCCAAGGCCCGCGCCGATGGCAACGAGCACACTTTGCGCAATCTTGAGCAGCAACGTTCACACTTTGAACGCACGGCAGCGGCGCTGCGCGAGAAGTTAATGGAAAACCGCCTGCGCAACGAAGGCGACGTGGTCAAGCGCGAGGCAATCCAAGAGCAATTGCTAGAAGCTAAATACGATTTGCAGACCGTCCTCGCCAATATCCCTGAAGATTTGGATCAACGCGGCTGCGAAGAAGAACTGCAATCCATTGCCAACCGTGTACAGCGCCTCGGCGCGATCAACCTTGCGGCGATTGACGAGTATAAGCAGCAGTCCGAGCGCAAGGTGTATTTGGACTCGCAGAACGAAGACCTCGAACGTGCTCTGGTCACACTAGAGAACGCGATCCGCAAGATCGATAAAGAGACAAGAACCCGCTTCAAAGAGACCTTCGACAAGATCAATGCCGGCTTGCAGGAGCTGTTCCCGAAAGTCTTCGGCGGCGGCCATGCTTACTTAGATATGACCGGCGAAGACCTGTTGGATACCGGTGTGGCGATCATGGCACGCCCACCAGGCAAGCGTAATAGCACGATCCACTTGTTGTCCGGTGGTGAGAAGGCGATGACGGCAATCGCCTTGGTATTCTCGATCTTCCGTCTGAACCCATCGCCGTTCTGTATGTTGGACGAGGTGGACGCACCATTGGATGACGCCAACGTGGGCCGCTATGCGAACCTCGTGAAAGAGATGTCCGATTCAGTGCAGTTTGTGTTTATCACTCACAACAAGTTAACCATGGAAATGGCAAACCAGTTATTGGGTGTTACCATGCACGAACCTGGCGTATCGAGAATTGTAGCCGTAGACATAGAAGAGGCCGCAGAGCTGGCGGCGATGTAGAAGGTCTGAGCCTTATGTGGGAGCTATTTATAAAATAGAACAGAGCCTTATGTGGGAGCGGGCCTGCCCGCGATATTTCCACATTTGGTGGTAAGGATCGCGGGCAGGCCCGCTCCCACAGACAGTGGCTCTAATTTAGATTGAGGCAGCTCCCACAGTCAGTGGCTCTAATTTAGATTGAGGCAGCTCCCACAGTCAGTGGCACTAAATTAGATCGAGGCAGCTCCCACAGGAGGCACTGACCTAGATCAGAGCAGGTCTAAAGAAATCACTGCTCTAGGAATTTGAGCAGTTTTAAACAGAATTTTAACAACAACTCAATGCACACGCATTTAATGGAATAGAGCAGTTTTATGGGGCTACGCGAACTTTTAATTCTTCTATTAATCCTCGCAATCGTAGGCGTCATTTTGCGTGGCTTATTTGTCGCCATTCGCGCCCGCCGCGGCCAGCTTCGCGTGCAATTAGATAAGAATATTCCCGAATATGACCCAGAAGAGTTGACGCTGTCCGAGCTGCCTAACGGTGGCGCACGCTCGGTAGAGCGCTCCTTTGCCCATGTGGTGCAGAAGAACTCAGAGTTCAGTGCCAAGGATCGCCGCAAGATTGCCAGCGGTGAGCATGCCATCCCTGTGTTGATGGACACCGTGGGAGAGGACGACGAAGAAGACGAGATCGAAGAGCTACCACGTCAGTCTGGCGTTGCCACTGCGCGTGAATCGGCCAGACAGAAACATATGATGGGGCAACGGCAAGCCGCTGCAGAGGCCGAAGCACAAGACTTTGCCTCTAGTGTTTCTGCAATATCAGTGACACATCAGGACGTAGAGCTTTCGGTCGCCGATGTCGACGACGAGCGCGATGACGACTACGACGAAGATGACTTCGATGACGATTATGATGACCCATTGGACTCCCATGTCTTTGTCGACGATGACAATAACGACGATGACGATGAGTTTATCGATGATGAGGCTCCCTCCGAGGACAGCGTCGACCCAGACGGTGAGGGCTATGACGACGATGAAGATGACTACGACGACGCCCCATCCGAAGACAGCGCCGACCCCGATGGTTTCGACACCAACGAGGCCTGGGATGACGAAGACGACGAAGATGAAGATGAAGATGATTTCGAAGAGCCCAAGGGCTGGGAAGACGAGGACGACGCCGAGGACCCAGAACTCGAAGTAGACGCGGTCGAGTTCGATGAAGTCTATAGCGATGCGAGCATCGCTCCTGCGCAGACGCAGACAGAGGACTTCGATGACGATGGCTGGGATGATGATAGTGCGCAGCCCGAGCAAGAAGAGGAAGTGAGCGCACCGCGCCGCTGGTTACAGTGGGCAGGCGATAAGATCTCCAATCTGGGCGCTGGCCAAGACGAGCCTGTGCGTGAACGCGAATTCAATGGTGAAGAACGCGCCGATCCTGTGCTTGGTTTAGACGATTTTGAGGACGAGCCAGACACCAGCGCGAAGCCGGCACCGGCTCCTGCACCTGCACCGAAGAAAGTCCCCTTGGACAAGTCGCGTCAGGCACAGTTGTTTGCCGATGACGACGAGGAGATTGAAACGGACGCAGCAGAGGCGCCGTTGATGGCGCCAGCAGCCAAGCCAGAACGGGCTGCGCGCAAGGCACCAGAGCCAAAAGCCCGCTTGAGCGAGCCCGCACCCGAAGCCCCGAAAGAGTATAGTGAAGTCTTGGTGATCAACGTCGTGGCTAAGCCCGATCGCGATTTTCATGGCATCGATTTGCTGCCCGCCTTGCTCGCTAGCGGTTTACGTTTTGGTGATATGAGCATCTTCCATCGGCATTTCGACAATAGTGCGCAGAGCCCCGTGGTGTTTAGCGTCGCCAATATGCTCAACCCTGGCACTTTCGATCTGAATCAGATCAACGATTTTGCAACACGCGGCCTATGTTTTTTCATGACTTTGCCGAACGCAGCCCATAGCATGCAGGCCTTCGACTTGATGCTCGATGCGGCGCAGTCTCTGCGTATCGCCCTTGATGGCGACTTGAAAGACGATAATCGCAGCGTGATGACGGCTCAGACGATCGAGCATTATCGCCAGCGGGTCCGCGACTTCGATTTAAGGCAATTGCGTCAGTCAAAATGAGCGAGAACAATGCCCCCGGGCAAGACATCGTTGTCGAGCTAGAGCAGCTTCGCCGCGAGATTGCCCGCCACGACTATCTTTACCACACCCTCGATGCGCCTCTGATCCCGGATGCGCAATACGATGCCTTGTTTCGCCGTTTAGAGGCGATCGAACAGCAGTATCCTCAACTCATTAGCAGCGAATCCCCTAGTCAGCGCGTCGGCTCGGAGCCTTTGTCGGGCTTTGTGCAGGTGCAGCACGAGATGCCAATGATGTCGCTGGCCAAGGTCTTCAATGGCAGCGAATTGGAGGATTTTGAGGAGCGCATCAAGAAGCGTCTGGATAGCGACGCGCCTATCAGTTATAGCTGCGAGCCGAAGATCGATGGCGTCGCGGTAAGTTTGCTCTATGAAGAGGGCGTGCTAGTGCGCGCGGCTACGCGTGGCGATGGCGTCACAGGTGAGGACATCACGCACAATGTGCGCACCATCAAAGATGTTCCGCTACGCCTCGAAGTAGAACACCAGGGCAAGGCAACACCGCCGCTGCCCAAACGCTTAGAGGTGCGTGGCGAGATATTCATGAGCCGCTCGGGTTTCGATGCGGTTAACGCCGAGGCAGCCAAGGCCGAGACCAAGACTTTCGTGAACCCTCGCAATGCCGCGGCAGGAACGATTCGCCAGCTTGACCCGCGGGTCGCGGCGGCGCGCCCCCTGCATATGTTTTGCTATAGCGTCGGTATCTTCGAACAAGACGAGGCGCACGAGACTCCCAAGACCCTCAGTGAGACCTTTGCACTGCTGCAGCGCTGGGGCTTTCGAGTCAACCCGGAACGCGCAGTAGTCACTGGCGCGCAAGCCTGTCTTGAGTATTCCGATCAGCTATTGGTGAAGCGGCCTGAACTGAACTATGAGATCGATGGCGCGGTGATTAAGGTCGACCTGCTGCAACTTCAGGCCGAACTAGGCTTCAATGCCCGCACACCGCGCTGGGCGATGGCCTTTAAGTTTCCTGCCGAAGAAGTCGCCACCGTGGTGCGCGATGTCGAATTTCAGGTGGGTCGCACCGGCACCATAACGCCAGTGGCGCGTCTAGAGCCGGTTTTTGTCGGCGGCGTCACGGTTTCCAACGCCACTCTGCATAATATGGCCGAGATCGCTCGTTTGGGGCTGCATATCGGCGATACGGTGATTGTGCGGCGCGCAGGGGATGTGATCCCTAAGATCGCGAAGGTGGTCACTGAGCCCGATGCCGAGGTAACGCTAGTCGATGTCCAGATGCTGAGCCACTGCCCGGCCTGCGGGTCTGAGATCGAAGCTGCAGGCGATATCTTGTTCCGCTGTAGTGGCGGCTTGATCTGCCCAGCACAGCGAAAAGAGGCAATTCGTCACTTCTGTGCACGCGGGGCCTTAGACGTGGACGGCCTTGGCGATAAATTAGTGGAACAGCTTGTGGACACTGACATCGTAAAAGATGTGGCAGACGTGTTTGTGTTGCAGCGTGAACAGGTCGAAGGCCTAGAGCGCATGGCCGAGAAGTCGGCGACGAAGCTCTTAGCCGCAATCGAGAAATCGAAAAGCACCACTTTGCCGAGATTCTTGTTTGGGCTTGGTATCCCCGAGGTAGGCGAGGCCACAGCATTATCGCTGAGTAGTCATTTTGGCAGTTTGGAAGCCTTGATCGCGGCCGATATCGAGGCTCTGGAGTCAGTGGCCGATGTAGGCCCCATTGTGGCCGCCCATATCGCGCACTTCTTTGCCAATGCTGAGAATTTGCAAGTGATTAGCCGCCTGCGCGAGGCGGGGGTGCACTGGCAAGATAGCGAAGTGCAGGAAAAATCCGATGTCTTAGCGGGCCAGACCTTCGTGCTGACAGGCACGCTGGAGATAATGACCCGCGACGAGGCCAAAGCGAAATTGCAGGCACTGGGCGCCAAAGTCGCCGGCAGCGTCTCGAAGAAAACCACCTGGGTGGTCGCAGGCCCAGGCGCAGGCTCGAAGCTAGATAAAGCCGTGGAGCTGAATGTCCAGGTGATGGATGAGCAGGAGTTTGTGGGGTTTTTGGCCAAGCAAACGCCATAGAGCTAAGGTCTATTTGGGGTTTTTGGAGTTACTATTGAATCTAAGAGAATCCACCGTGTGGGAGCGGGCCTGCCCGCGATATTTTCACATTTGGTGGTAGGAATCGCGGGCAGGCCCGCTCCCACATTTTGATTCTTTAGAGTCTGGAGGAGGAGGGAATAATGGTTCGAGCATCAATATTGTTAATCGCATTGCTCTCCCTCACCGGGTGCATCCGCGGGCAGCCGCACAATCTTGCGGATGCGTGTTCGATCTTTGAGGATCGGCGCTCTTGGTTTAAGGAATCGGTAGCGGCAGAGAAGCGTTGGGGGGTGCCGGTGGCGGTGTCTTTGGCGTTTATCTATCAGGAGTCTTCGTTTCGTTCGCGGGCCAAACCTGCGCGCACAAAGATCTTATGGATAATTCCTGGGCCTAGGCCGTCTAATGCCTACGGTTATGCCCAGGCGCTCGATAGTACTTGGGCGGATTATCAGGAGTCCACGGGCCATCGCCGTGCACGGCGCTCTAATTTTGGCGATGCGGTCGACTTTATCGGCTGGTATAACGCCAATAGCTATCGGCGCAATAGTATCGCGCATCACGATGCCTATAATCTCTATCTTGCTTATCACGAGGGCAACACAGGGTTTGCACGGCGCAGCTATGCCGACAAGCAGTGGCTAATCGACACGGCCGCTCGAGTACAAAACAACGCCGATCGCTATCAGGCGCAGATCGATGACTGCGCACAGGAGCTGGGCAAAAATTGGTTACAACGGATATTTAGTTAAAAGGAAGGTGTATGAGTTGGTGGGGTAAGGTCATAGGTGGCACATTCGGTTTTGTGATGGGTGGACCACTGGGGGCCGTGTTAGGGGCCGCGTTAGGCAATTATTTCGACAATGGTTTGGATGGTATAGGTGCCGAGCCCTTGGGCGGACCACGCTCGAACGAGCGCACTCAGACGGCATTCTTCACTGCGGTGTTCTCCTTAATGGGCTATATCGCCAAGGCGGACGGTAAAGTCAGCCGTGACGAGATATCGCTAGCCGAACAAGTGATGGGGCAGATGCAGCTGCAAACGGCGCAGCGCAAAATCGCTATTAAGCTATTCGACCAGGGCAAGAGTGATAACTTTCCCTATCAAGCCGTCCTAGCGCAGTTCAAGCGCGAGTGTGGACGCAGCCGCAACCTGATTCAGATGTTCCTCGAGATCCTCACTGCCACGGCCTTGGCCGACGGCCAGATGGAGCAGAGTGAACGACGTATTCTGGAGTCGATGGCCATCAGCCTTGGTTGGCGCAAAGCAGATTTCGATCAATTGGTGATGCGCTTGAGCGCACAGTTCCGCTTCGAAGGAGATGTTGCACCGGCCGATCGTCTTAAAGACGCCTATAAAGTGTTAGCCATCGAGAGTACGGCGGATGATGCCACGGTGAAGAAGGCCTATCGTAAACTCATGAGCCAACATCACCCAGACAAATTGGTGTCAAAGGGGCTGCCCGAAGAGATGATGGAGATGGCGAAGAAGAAGACTCAGGAGATAAAGACGGCTTATGACACTATCATGGATTCTAGGAAATAATCGCGGGCAGGCCCCCACAAATGAGGGTAAACACTCCCACATGGTGGCACAGATCAAGCCGGGTGCCACCATGTGGGAGCGGGCCTGCCCGCGAAAATGAACCCCGGTTTCCCCTATCTTTATATCTCCTGATCCAACCTACTAATTATTCCTGCTCATCTTAAATTTTCCCCATAAAAAAACCCGACCAAAGGGCCGGGTTTGAAAATACTACTATCAAGGGAGAGATAAAATGAAACAAAACCCACAATTTTGTCTGCAAATCACCTACAACTAATCAGACTGCGTGTTTTTCACTTAGTTCCTAAAAACCGCAAATTTTTTTCAAAAAAACTGAGCGTTTGCTTTATTTATTTTGCCTCTCATTTTTTTTATCTCTTGCAACTCTTTGTATTTCAAGAGTTTATAGCTTAGATATTATGCACGTCTAAGCCCAGGTTTTTGGCTTTTTCTGCCTGTGCCGTATTGCTGATAACCCCCACACTGGCATTTTCCGCCTGCAGATATTGCGCCGCAACGCGCTGTAGGTCGGCGATGTTGGTCTCCAATACTTGCTCACGGAAACGCTGACGATGCTCCAAGCTGCGCCCAAACAATTCATTATAAAAGGCTTGTTTAGCAGCCCCGGCGGGCGACGTGGATTTATCCATATTGCTGATCACACCTAACACGGCTTCTTCGACATGACGCGCTTCGTGCTTGCCGTTGATGACCCACTCGACTGCCTTGTCGTAGTCATTGAGCGTTTCTACCAAACGCGGGTCGCGATAGGAAAAGAAGCGGAACGAGGCTGAGTTAGCATCTTGATCGGCACCACCGCCATAGGCACCGCCTTGCTCACGAATGGTTCTGTGCAAGAAACCATTACGCAAGAAGCCACCCAAGACTGTCAGTGGGGCGTGGTCAGGGTGCGTAGCGGGAACAGTCTGGAATGCCTTGGCGCAGAAGTTCACTTGGGTGTTGGTGGTCCATAGCTGTTGCACCTGCTCGCGGCGAGGCGGCAGGGCCAGGCCGGCGAAATCGGCGCTCGGGCTTTGGGCTTGTTGCCATTGTTGCGACAAGCTGGCTTGCAAGGCTTCTTGCGCTTCTTGCTCGCCGACTAATAACACTTGTTTCGGGGCGCTCTTCACCAATGCATGGATCGCTTTGAATTTGTCGAGCAGGGCTTGTGCGGCAGCATCCTGCTTCAGGCTCTTAGTGATCTGCCTGAGTGTGCTAATGCCGGCAAGGCCGGTGAATTGATGGCTAAGCTGCGCGGTAGGGCTCATGCCGCTGCTTGCCAATGCCATTGCTAAGCCGTGGCCTTGGCCGGTGATGCTGCTCTCACGGCGTGCGCTAATCTGTTCCATGATCTCGCGCAGGCGCTGTACTTCATCGAAACGCACATTGTGCAAGGTCTCGTAGAGTAATTCGTCCAGTGCCGCGTGTTGGGCGAGCAGGGCCTTGCTCGACAAGACGATAATCGCCTTGCTCTTCTGTTCGGTGTCGATGGTGCTGCGCACATTGGCGTAATAGTTCACGCCACCGGAGATGCTCGACTGCCAAGTTTGCACTTGCCCGTAACTGCGCTCGCCCACACCAAATTCGGGGAGGCAAGTCGTGTAGTAGGGCAGCACCGCTAGGAGCTCGTCATCTAACTGGGGCAGTTCGATAACGATCTGCTGGTAGGCAATGCCGTTAGTGCCTTGGGCGAAGAAACTCACGGGCATTTTCGTGCCAGCGATGTCGATGGCGCTGTTCGAATGATTGACCACCGGCAAGTCAGCAGGAACATCTTCAAGACCTACTTTCGGCAGCAAGGATGGATCGTCTTGCGCCTCTTGGCGTTCGCTTAGCTGTTGGCTGCGCGCGATGATTTGCTGTCTTTGCTCTTCACTCAGGTTTTCTTTGATCGCCTGTAGTCTGTCCATTTCGGCTTGGATCTGGCGGGCAGCCAATCCGGCATCGGGTTGTAGGGTGAGCACCAAATTATGTTGGTTGTCGAGTAGCAGTTTTTGTATCAACTCACCAATAAAATTTGGCGCTTTGACTTGCTCTCGCAGGCGCGCTAGGGCCGGGTCGATATCCAGAACGTTGATAGGGTCGCCACCGTGCACCGCACAGGAAAGACTGGCAACGATTAGTTGCAGGCCGTAGGGGTGACTGTCGCCGGTGATTTCCCGTTGATGCAATTCGAGTTGATGCAAAGCCGCTTGCACTTGGTCCTCTGGCAC
Source organism: uncultured Pseudomonadales bacterium (assembly GCA_947259995.1). Taxonomy (GTDB): domain Bacteria; phylum Pseudomonadota; class Gammaproteobacteria; order Pseudomonadales; family Pseudohongiellaceae; genus UBA5078. Next base: position 46,936 of record CAMYOK010000006.1, read on the forward strand.
GCCGTCTTTGGCGAGCGTGGTGAGGGTTTCTCGAATGAGGGCTTCGACTTGCGGCGTCGCGTCAGTGGCGCAGCCCTCCAAGCCACACATGAAACTCATCTCGCGGTTGCCATCTTCAAGCCCACACATCGGTGAGGGGGATGAGCCAAGGCCACACGTCTCTAAGACATTCATGAGAGGACTGGCGCTATTATCTAGCAAGACGCTGGACAGTAGCTGCGCTTGAAACATTTCGTCCAAGTTGCTGCTTCTGCCCAATAACCAGGCCATGACCACATGGGTTTTTTCTTGTGGCGAGTCATCACTGTCAGCTTCTTGTTCTAGTGGGTAAGCCTCTTGTACGCGCAGTGGGGCAAAAAAGCGTTTCTCATCGCCGGCATGCAAGTTGATTTCCTGCTTCTGAAAACGCGATAGGGCGAGTTCATCGAAGCGTTGTTGGTGTTCGAACGCAGGGATGTCTCCATAGGTCATGAAGATGGCATTGCTGGGGTGATAATGGCTTTTATAGAACGCTTTTAAGTCTGCGTAGCTTAGGTCTGGAATATGTTCTGGCTCGCCGCCACTGTTGTAATGGTAGGTCGTGCTCGGGTACAGATACTTGCTCAGCGTTTGCCACAAAATTGCATTTGTAGAGCTCATGGCGCCTTTCATCTCGTTGAACACCACGCCCTTGTATTGCAGTTCGCTATCGGGGTTAGTGGGTTCGGCAAACTCTAGGCGGTGGCCTTCTTGGGAAAAATCGAGTTCGTGTAAACGTGAAAAGAACACGGCATCTAAATACACATCGAGAAGATTATTAAAGTCTTTGCGGTTTTTGCTCGCAAAAGGGTAGGCGGTCCAGTCACTGCTAGTAAACGCATTCATGAAGGTGTTTAAAGAGCGGCGAATCATCATGAAGAACGGGTCGCGCACTGGGTAGCGTTCGCTGCCGCATAAAACGGTGTGTTCAAGAATATGCGCCACGCCGGTAGAGTCCATTGGTAAGGTACGCAGCGCCACTATGAAGACATTTTCCACATCTTTGCTGGCTAGATGAAAATACTGGGCACCTGTTACTTTGTGCCGATACTCTTCCATCACCACATTGAGAGTGGGGATGCGCTGGCTGCGCAGCCATTGGAAAGCAGGGTGAACCTGTGTTGGTGCGGGCGCCTGATTGGCCGCAGTGGGGTTCGGCGTGCTTGCGGTAGTGCTTGGCATAATGCGGTGACTCCTAAGTCGTGGGCGAACCGTTATCCTGCTTTGAAGACAACGTGAACGGCGAGCAATTCGATGCTGGCCTGCTTCATGCACTGATGCAATTGCAGGGTTTGGTCTTTCAAGAATTCGATCTCAGCGCTTCTTACATTGGGATTCACTTTCTGCAATGCAACAAGGCGCTTGATCTCGCTTGTTTGGGTCTTGAGCATATTGGCAATGGCGTCGTTGATGGCGTCGTTCATCTGCGCTTGCGCGATGGCCTCGCCATTACGCAAGAGCTCGACGATAGGGGCTTGGTGTTGGTTAACCAAACCTGCAGCCTCGTGCTTGTCGATATAGCGCAGTCGATGACGCACAGGGTCAAGCGACACTTCTTTGGCATGCTTGCCATCGATCTCTGGCACTAATGTGTAACAGAAACTCGTGGCTGGAAGATAGCGCGATATCTGCAAGTGTTTCGGGGCAGGGGCGAGAATGCGATAGATGGCCTCGATCACTAGTGCTTGCTCGGTAATGCCTGCGCTGCGGCCATCCAATGCCGGCAATAAGCTCACCGCTGCACCGCCCTGTGGTGAATCCAAGACTAGATCGATCGCGCCGCGCACCATCGGGTGCTGCCAGGTGAGGAACTGCAGGTCTTCGCGGTGCAAACTTAATTGCCGAGCAAAGGTAGCGCCCAAACCATCATCTGGCAGGCCGGGGAAGTTTGAGACGATCATCTCCTCGGTTGGGTGAATATTGTAACTCTCATCGGCGTTGTGCTCGAAATGGATGCCGAAGGTGTCGAAGACTTCTTTCATATAATCTTCGGGCGTGCAGACGGCCTCGAACTGTTGGATCTGTGTCAGCAATTCATCGGCGCGTTCTTTGTTGAAGGAGTTGATCTCGAGCAGACGGTCGCGGCCCTGTTCGAGCTCCCCATTGAGCGTGCGGTTCAGCGCCTGCGCTTCGTTCAAGAAGCTGTCTAATTCTGGCGAGCCAAGTGTTGGTGCCAATAGCTTGGCATGTAGAGTCTCTTCGTATTCTCGATAGACTCGGTAAGCAGCAGGTGCCACAAATTTAAAGGCATTCAAGGCTTGTTGATACCAGAGGAACAAGACCTCCTGCGCGCTGTTTTTGAAAATCGGCAGATGAATCTGAATCGTGTGCTTCTGCCCGATACGGTCCAAGCGGCCGATGCGCTGCTCTAAAAGGTCTGGGTTCAATGGCAAGTCGAATAGGACTAAGTGACGGCAGAACTGAAAGTTGCGGCCTTCACTGCCGATCTCCGAGCACACAAGAATCTGCGCGCTGCTCTCGGTGCCGGCGAAATACGCAGCGGCACGGTCGCGATCGAGCAGGTCCATATTGCGGTGGAACACGCTACTGCGAATCCCCGCATTCACGCGTAAGTATTTCTCTAAACTCACTGCCGTGACGTCTTGTGCACAGATCAGCAGGACTTTTTCGTCGCGATTGTTTTGCAGGAAATCGACCAGCCATTTAACGCGTGGGTCAACCGAGGTCCACGGCAAGCTCTCTTCGAACTCCTCTTCATTGAGCAGGGCCCCGGCGGTGATATAGGCCATTTCCGGTTTCAGGTGTGTCTCTAAAGCTGTCGGGCGCTCCTTGCGAAGTTCTGCGTAAGCCTCTGGCAGTTCTAGTGGATAACTGTGCACCTCGCGGCTTGGGAAACCGGTGAGCGACTTGCGCGTGTTGCGAAATAGAATGCGACCTGTGCCGTGTTGGTCGAGTAGTAGGCGAATGAGGCGTTCACGCGCTTCATTTTGATCACTGCCAGAGGCGGTACTATCTGGGGCCAAGGGGTCGAGTATCTTGCCAATGAACTTAGGGTCATGACGCTCGCTTAACACTTGCTCTAACTGGGCGATCTGTTGCCCAGACAAAGACGCCTTGCTCACAAGGGCGTTAATCGTGCTAGCAAGATCGTGATAGTGCTGATGTTCTTCTTGGTAGTCGGCGTAATCGGTAAAGCGATGTGGGTCTAGTAGCTGTAATAGGGCAAAGTGATTCTCCTGGCCCATCTGCTCTGGGGTCGCCGTAAGCAATAATATGCCTTTGCTAGACTCAGCGATGCTCTTGACCATGGAGTAGTCGCTATGACCACGCCGGCGTGGGTCGGCGCTCGGTGCGCTGACGACCGCATCATCACGCAAATGGTGGGCTTCATCGACGATACACAGGTCCCATTCACCGGCGAGGGCAAACTCGTACCATTTGGCCTGTTTGTGAAAGAGGTCGACGCTAGTCAAAACTAGCTGGTCTTCCATAAACGGATTACGCGGACCGCCCTCTGTTCCGTCCATGGCCTCTAGAATCTCGCTGCAACGCTCTTCGTCATACAGGCTAAATTGCAGGCTAAAGCGGCGTAGCATCTCGACGAGCCACTGGTTTAACAAGGCATCGGGCACGATAATCAAGACACGGCTAGCTAGGCCGGTCACAAGCTGTTGTTGCAAGACGAGCCCAGCTTCGATGGTCTTGCCTAGGCCCACTTCGTCGGCGAGCATGACCCGTGGCGCGTGCCGGGCAGCGACTTCAGAGGCGATATACAACTGGTGCGGAATCAGATCGGTGCGGCCACTGCACAGGCCCAGCACTGAGGATTTTTCAATCTCGCCTAGGCTCTCTAGAGTGTGCTGACGCAGGTAAAACCACTGGGCGGCATCGGTCTGGCCAGAGAAGAGGCGCTCGATAGGCTTGTTCAGCGCCAAGGTGTCGCTCAACAAAGACTCGGGTAGCTTGATGGTCTCGCTCACATCGTCGGCAAGGTGGGCGTGGTAGATGAGCGTATTGTCCAGCTCTAGCACCTCAATAACGACTAATTCGTCCCCATGGATGGTCGTGATGGTATCGCCGGCGGCAAAGGCAATGCGGTTTAGAGGCGCATTGCTGCGGGCATAGCGGCGCAATTGGTCACAGGATCTAAAGACGAGTGTGACGGTTCGGTGGTCGTGATCTTCAACGATTCCGAGTCCTAGTTCCGGCTCGGTTTCGCTGAGCCAACGTTGTCCATGAGCAAATGTGTTGGGGTTTTGCATATAACGGGAGCTTATCCTCAGGGTTAATCTTTCGGTGTTTCAATCTCTGTTGCTTCGGCGTCACTGATAACTCGGTCGCTGGGGCGTTCAAGGCTCAAAGAGCCAAAACGACCGGCGCGATAATCGTTAATCAGGAATTCGGCGATGCGGTTCCAGTCGATATTCTTGTCTTTGCGCACGCAGCCTCTGGCGATGGCTAGGTCATGTAAAAAAGTCTCAGCGTCGGCGGGTAACTGTTCTAATTTATAACGCTCTTTGAGCCGGTCTGGGAACTTATCGATAAACACTTGGGCGGCAAACACGGCCACATCAAGAAATTCCATCGCGGTATTACGAATAGCCCCTGACATCGCTAAACGGTAGGCGGCAGCTTGGTCTTCGAGCTTCGGCCACAACACCCCTGGCGTGTCGACAAGATACCAGTTGTCGTTAAGCCGCACGCGTTGCTGCCCTTTAGTGATTGCAGGTTCGTTGCCAGTGCGGGCGATTTTTTTGCGCAATAGAGTATTCATGATAGTCGACTTGCCGACATTGGGAATGCCCACAATGAGAATCTGTTGCTTCTTGTGCTCTTTCTTCCAGGCACGCAGGGCCGCAAGCTCTGGAGTGGCGGCCTCCTCCTGCGGGGCTGGTGGATGCTCGCGCTTGACCTTTTTCACCAGTTTTTGGCACAAGAACAAGACATCGGCGGTTTCTAGGCGCTTTTCTTTGCCGCTGGTCACTGCCAAAGACAGGGGCTGTGCGTTGAAGTAGTCCAGCCATTCGCGAGTGATATGGGGGTTGGCGAGATCGGCTTTGTTGAGCACGTGCAGGCAGGGCTTACCTTGTCGCATCTTTTGCAGCATAGGGTTGGAGCTAGCCCGGGGCATGCGCGCATCTAATACTTCAATGACCACATCGATGTTATTGATGAGGGCGGCCATTTCCTTGTTGGCCTTGTGCATGTGGCCGGGGTACCAAGAGATTGCCATTGTGGTTCGTGTCTCACATAAAAAGAGCGCGAATTCTATCTCGAATAGGGGATTATTACACCTTCTGCGGGCTTGCATTGCCCATGTGTTGGCCTAATATTAGGGTTAAGATCATCCACTGCAGATTGGCGAGCCGCACTATGAGTATGCAAAAGAGTATCGAAACCCGTCTTAACGAGTCATTACCACTGACCCGCTTGTTGGTCGAGAATGAAAGCCACAAGCATGGGGGCTCGGGCACTGAGACTCATTACAAGGTCACGGCGGTATCGCAAGCGTTTGCTGGAGTAGGGCCTGTGAAACGTCATCAACAAGTCTATGCCTTGCTCAGCGAAGCCTTGGCCAATGGCGTGCATGCACTGGCGTTGCATACCTACACGCCTGAGGAATGGGAGAAAAAACACGCGCAGGCCCCGCAGTCACCGGACTGTATGGGCGGCAGCCATTAACACGTAACTATTGCTTTTTAAAGCACTTTCTTGTAAAGTGCCGCTGTTTTCATCAACGGAACCAAACTATTTGATGTTCAGATTATTTGCTTATCCAAGAACTTCGACTCTCGTACGCGTTTGCCTAATCGTGGCATTTGCGTCCTTGCCTGTTGCCTTGATTATCAAATCACGCCAAGAAGTGCCTGAAATCGTTGAAGCGCCTACTGAAGCAGTAGAGGAGTCCAGCGTCAGCACTCTGCCTGATTTCGACGCCATCACCAATATCGATATGAAGAAAGAAGCTTTCTTCACCTATTTTCATCATTTCATCGAAGCCGAGAACGAACGCATCTTGGCAATGCGCGAAAAATTGCTTAGCTATAGTGCCGTTCTCGAGCATGGCGGTGACCTTAGTGCCATCGAGCAAGAGACCCTTGCGTCCATTAGTTCGCAGTACCGCATGCAAGACAGCGAGTTAGCGACTTCTGACCTATTAGGCGAACTATTGGTCCGCGTCGATATCATTCCAGCGTCTCTTGCCTTAGCGCAAGCGGCGACCGAATCAGCGTGGGGGACCTCCCGGTTTGCCCGCGAAGGCAATAATATCTTTGGGCAGTGGTGTTTCGATGAAGGCTGTGGGCTTGTGCCTGGCCGCCGCGCCGATGATAAGAGCCATGAAGTCAAAGCGTTTGCCTCGGTAGATGCCTCGATTCGTGCCTATTACCGCAACCTCAATACCAACCCGAGTTACGAATACCTACGCGAGCTGCGTGCGCAGATGCGCATGAAGGGCAAGCCTTTGGACTCGCGAACTCTTGCACAGGGTTTGTTGCGCTATTCTGAGCGTGGGCATGTCTACATCGCTGAGTTACACGATATTATCCGCATCAACGACTTGCTCTCCCTCGACCAGAATAGCTAAGGCTCTTCTTGCTCAATCCTGATTCGTCGGGGTTGAGCGGGTCCAATCCTTCGAATACCAAAAATAACGATTCGTGCCACGCATTGGCGCCGTGCATAGATAGCGGAAGCGTCGCGAGTTAAAGGTCTGCTCGGTGCTAATGTGGACCAAGCCCTGATCCTGATCTAGCCAGTCCATGGTCATGGCTTGGCCGCCGGCGTAGCAGCCAATCTGCCTGAAATTGAAATCACCGGCTCCAAACTGCAGCGTCACCGATGGGTTGCGCTCGTCGGTCATCTGGTTTTCTGGGTCTACCTCTACCAGGTTGAATGCCAGTGTCTGCACTTTTTGCTTAAAGTCGTTCAGATCGGTATAGCTGCCCCCAAACGGGAAGCGTGGTAGGGCGAGGAAGTCCGAATCGAATCCGATAGCGCCCGATTGCTGGCCAAGCCCCATGAAGCCAAGGGAGTCGAGCATTGCCTTATTGGCTAGATCGTACTCGCCATAGGGGTAGGCGATAAACTTATGGTCTTGCCCAGTCTCGCGCGCGATACGAGCTTGGGCGCGCAGCAGCTCCTCACGCAGACGCGTGTCTCTGGCATTTTGGTCTTCGCCTTGTTCAGCATCGACCATATGGGGGTGATTCTCCATATGATTAGCAATAGTCACGCCAGCGTCGGATAAAGTCTTCACTTGTTCCCACGTCATATAGCCATTCATTCGATCGTTCAGCGGTTGGGTGTTGATAAACACGGTAAACGGAAAGCCAAATTCTTGCAGGATCGGAAAGGCAGTATCGAATATCGAGATATAGCCGTCATCGAAGGTGATGGCCATGGTCTTATCCGGAATCTGTTGGCGTGCTTGTAATGCTGTCAGTAGCTCAGGTAAGGGCATCACCGTAAAGCCGTCATCGCGCAGATGTTCTAAATGCGTACGAAAATCGCTTGGAGAGATACTGGTAGAGGCCGGGGTACTCTCGGAAACATGGTGATAAAGAGTAATCGTGGCGTGCTCACCAGCGAGACTGGCCATGCTCAGCGAGGCCAATGCGATTGCCGAGCTCATGCGGGAGATAAAATTCATAGCCTACCTGTGTGTTTATGAGGGACATTGACTATAATGCAACGCTTGAGAGCACCGCAAGGGGGCGGGTCATGACAGAACCAAAGGTTGAATCGACACAAATGTTTGCCGGCCAGGCGATCACGCTTAACAAGCTTGAGTCTGGCATTGTGCAGCTGATTTTTGATGCTCAAGATGCGCCGGTCAATAAGTTCGATCAAAGAACACTGACAGAACTCGGAAAGGTCATCAGCCTACTCTGTGAGAAGGGCGCACGTGGCTTGATTTGCAGCAGCGCTAAACCGGCATTTATCGTTGGTGCTGATATTTCCGAATTCACTGCACTGTTTGAACTTCCTCGGGCTGAATTACTGCAATGGGTGCGCGCGAGTAATGCCTTATTCACGCGCTTAGAGTCGCTGAGTTTTCCCACGGTCAGTCTCATAAACGGGCATGCCCTTGGTGGCGGTTTAGAGTTTTGTTTAGCGACCGATTATCGAATTGCCAGTGGCGATGCTGTGCTCGGTTTTCCTGAAGTCAGCTTAGGGATTTGCCCTGGTTTTGGTGGCACCGTACGCGCGCCTCGTATCATGGAGCCAGAGGCAGCCTTGCAATGGCTAAGTGGCGGGCAATCGTTTGATGCGAACCAGGCGCTGTTATTGGGGGCAATCGATACCATTAGCGATCCTGAGTTTTTGTTTGCGGCCGCGGTCGAACAGATCGAGATGGCATTGGAGGCACCGCAGAGCCTTGCCGATTTGCGCATGAGCAAGTCGGCGCCCGTATTCGATCAAGCCGACAATTGCAGCATACTGCTAGAGCCATTGCTTGCAGGCCTGAAGAAATCCAAAGACCCGCATAATCCCGCTCCAGCCAGAGTGTTACAGACATTGCAAAGCAGTTTGCTGCAAAGCCGTGATGAAGCCCTGCTGGCCGAGGCCGAAATGTTCGCCTCGCTCGCGCAGAGCGATGTGGCCAAGAGTCTTGTGGGCTTGTTTACCAATGACCAATGGCTGCGCGCCAAGAGCCGTAAGCTGGGCAAGCAGGCACAGCCTGTTGCCAGTGCGGGCATCTTAGGGGCGGGCATCATGGGGGGCGGCATCGCCTATCAGTGTGCGCTTAAACATGTACCAGTAGTGATGAAAGATATTGCGCAAGCCGGCTTAGATGCGGGCTCGGGTGAAGCCCAGCAATTGTTTGACAAACTCGTCGCGAAAGGGCGCCTGAGTGCAGACGCCGCTGCCCAGCAATTGGCGTTGATTAAGCCTTCGCTAAGCAACGACGATATCGCCCCAGTGGACATCGTGGTAGAAGCCGTTGTCGAGAACCCAAAGGTGAAGAAAGCGGTCTTGGCCGAAGTCGAAGCCCTCTTGGGAGAAAGCGCCATATTGACCTCGAATACTTCGACGATATCGATCACAGACTTAGCGAGCGCCTTGCAACATCCAGAGCGCTTCTGTGGCATGCACTTTTTCAACCCAGTGCCTTTGATGCCCTTGGTCGAAGTGATTCGCGCAGAGAAGAGCAGTGACGTGGCGGTCTCCACTACGGTGGCGTTCGCGTTGCAGTTGGGCAAGGTGCCCATCGTGGTAAACGACTGTCCTGGATTTTTAGTCAATCGAATTCTGTTTCCGTATTTTGGCGCATTCTCTGCACTCATTCGTGATGGCGCCGACTATCGCAAGGTCGACGCCGTCATGGAGGCCTTTGGTTGGCCGATGGGGCCGGCTTATCTATTAGATGTCGTGGGCATGGACACCGCGGTGCATGCTCAAGAGGTGATGGCACAGGGCTTTCCAGAACGCATGCGCTACGACTTTAAGAGTGCGATGGACATGTTCTTCGAGGCAGGCGAGCTAGGGCAAAAAACTGGCTCGGGTTTCTATCGTTATGAGCGTGGCGCAAACGGGCGACCACAGAAATTAGTGGACGAAGCAACTGTGCAACGTGTGCAAGCCTTGCAGCATTCGACACAAACGTTTAGTGATGAAGACATCATCGCTCGCCTCATGGTGGCTATGTGCTTAGAAACTGTGCGCTGCCTAGAAGACGGTATAGTCGCAAGCCCGATCGAAGCCGATATGGGGTTGATTCTAGGCTTGGGCTTTCCCAAATTTCGCGGCGGTGCCTTGCGTTATATCGACACCATGGGGGCAGAGGTGTTCTGTGCCCTGGCCGATCGTTATGCAGCATTAGGCCCATTGTATGAAGTAACGCCAGGGCTTCGCGAGATGGCGAAGAATGGCGCAAAATTTTATTCGTAATTTAATCGCTTCACTGTGATTAGAGTGTAGGAGAACACAGCGTGACAGTTAGAAATGAAACCCCAGAGCAGCGCCATGCACGCCTGTTGAATCGCAGCCATAAAAACTTGCGCCGCGATGTTGGCAAGGCGATCGCCGATTACAATATGATCGAGGAAGGGGACTTGATCATGGTGTGTTTGTCTGGGGGCAAAGACTCCTACACGATGCTCGATATTCTGTTGAGTCTGCAAAAACACGCTCCCATCGATTTCAAACTGATCGCGGTGAACCTCGATCAGAAACAACCCGGTTTTCCTGAACACGTATTGCCAAAATATTTGCGTGAGCTTGGGGTCGACTATCACATTTTAGAGCAAGACACCTATTCGGTCGTGAAAGAGAAAGTACCCGAAGGCAAAACTTTTTGCGGGCTTTGTTCACGCTTGCGTCGTGGCAGCCTGTACACCTATGCGAAAAAAATCGGTGCGACTAAAATCGCGCTGGGCCATCACCGCGAAGACATTGTCGAGACCTTGTTTCTCAATATGTTTTTTGGCGGCACTTTGAAGGCGATGCCACCGAAATTATTAAGCGATGATAAGCAAAATGTGTTGATACGCCCAATGGCCTATTGCAGCGAACAAGAGATAAGTCGGTACGCCAAATTCCGTGAGTTCCCGATCATCCCCTGCAATTTATGCGGCACGCAAGAGAATATGCAACGGCAAAATATCAAAGAGATGCTGGCGCAGTGGGACAAAGAATTTCCAGGGCGTGTGGAGAGTATCTTTCGCAGCATCACCAATGTGTCGGCTTCCCAGTTAGCCGATAGCAAATTGTTCCCCTTTAGCCAGCTGCGAGTCGCGCAAGATGAAGCCCCGAAGATCGATTATGTGAATGTGGGTTAAGCGATAATGTTGATCCCTTATGATCAGTTAAGTGCCGAGACATTAACCGCAATACTAGAAGAATACGCTAGCCGTGAAGGCACCGAATACGGCGAAGTGGATTATTCCTTAGCGGAAAAAGTGGCCATGTTGAGAGCGCAATTGTCACGCGGCGATATCGCGGTAAGTTTTGATACACAGACCGAGACTTGTACCCTGCAGAGTACTCGGTAAACAGTCTAAGAGATAAATATGAGTGAGACAGAACCCAACAGCGCTGTGCAAGTCGATGCGCAACTGGATGCCAGTGGCTTGTTTTGCCCGGAGCCAGTGATGATGTTGCACAATAAGATACGAGACATGGCGACAGGTGAGGTGTTAGAGGTCATTGCCACCGACCCATCGACGACGCGTGATGTGCCTAAATTTTGCATCTTCTTAGGGCATGAGTTGTTAGAGAAAAGCCAAGATGAACAACAGTTTCGCTATCTGATTCGTAAAGTCTAATGGCGCTCACTAGCTCAAAACCGTTCTATCTTGTGGATGCGTCCATCTATATTTTTCAGGCGTATTTTTCGCCCCATATGCAAGTGTGGGGTGAGGACGGGCGCGACCTCAGTGCCTTTCTTGGCTACGCACAATTTTTGCAGCGTTTTTTGCGCCAAACGCGGCCAGAGCAAGTCGCCGTCGCGTTTGATGAGAGCCTGTTCTGCGGCTTTCGCCACAGCCTTTACCCGGCCTATAAATCCAACCGCGTGTTGCCAGAGCCAGACCTAGAGCGGCAGCTTACTGCCTGTGTGCAATTGACCAAGGCGATGGGAGTGTCCGGGTACGCAAGCCGTGTCTACGAAGCCGATGATATCATCGGCACGCTGGCGGCGCGCTATCGCAGTGCCCAGCGAGCCAGTGCAAATCAAACGCAAGAGTCAGCTGTGGCTATCGTGACGCGCGATAAAGATCTTGCGCAATTGCTGCGCGGTGAGCAAGATTTTGTCTGGGATTTCAGTGCGAGTCAGCGGCGCTTTGCCCCCGATATTGTGCGTCACTATGGGATTCGGCCAGAACAGTTTCCCGACTACTTGGGCTTGGTTGGCGATGCTGTGGACTGCATACCCGGAGTCCCCGGTGTAGGGCCTGTCGCAGCCTGTGCGTTGCTGCAACACTTTCAATCTTTGCCAGTGCTCTTTGAAAACTTAAACGATGTGGCGGGCCTGTCGTACCGCGGAGCAAAGAAGGGCGGTGCCCTATTACAGGAACATCAAGAGATCGCCATGTTGAGCAGGAAGTTGGCGACCATCGTCGAAGATGTGGATGACCCAGTGGAGGCGTTCTCCTGTTCGCAATCGACTTGCTGGCAATGGCAAGCCCCCGATATGACGCAAGTGCAGGAAATACTAGCGCAGCTGCAGCTGGACTCGATTGCACAAGAGCGCTACATGAGCCTATTAGAACACTTAAGCCCTGAAACCCTATGAAAATACTCGCTGATGCCAATATTGTCGATGTGAGCGCCCTGTACGAGAAGCACGGCGATCTGCGATTGATGTCTGGGCGTGAAATAAAAGCCGCTGATGTCGCTGACGTCGATGCCTTGCTCGTGCGCTCGATCACGAAAGTGAATGAAGCCCTTTTAGCGGGCTCTAAGGTGCAATTTGTGGCAACGGCCACGAGTGGCACCGATCATTTCGATTGGCCATATTTAAACCAACACGGCATCGCGGCCGTGTCAGCGCCAGGGAGTAACGCCAATGCCGTGGTGGAGTTTTGCTTGGCCAGTTTTGCTGAGTTAATCGCACGGGGCAAACTGGCGCTGGCGGGGAAAACTGTGGGCATTGTCGGTTATGGCAATGTGGGCAGTCGTCTGTATAAAGCGTTAAGCTCTCTGGGCTTACAGTGTAAAGTCTGTGATCCGTTTGTGGCGCAGCACGGTGGCGATATCCAATTTTGCTCTTTAGATGAAGTACTGACTTGCTCGATCATCAGTCTCCACACGCCTTTAACCACTACTGGCCCGCACCCGACTTACCACATGCTCGATGCGCGGCGTATCGAGGCGCTGCCGCCCGGCACTTTGCTAGTCAATGCTGGGCGCGGCGAACTGCTCGATGGCACCGCGCTGCGCCGACGCTTAGCGCGCGCTGCTGACCTTACGACGATCATCGATTGTTGGGAAAATGAGCCGACGATCGACCAGGAGCTCTTAGCATTGGTTGATATCGGCACGCCCCATATCGCCGGTTATAGTATTGAGGCTAAACGCAGTGCGAGTGCCCGCAATTACGCAGCGTTTCTAAAGCATTTTGGGCTGAATGAAGGCGTGCAAGACAGTGCGGGTTTAGAGGCTGTTGAGGTGATGCAAGTTGCTGCTAGCAGCGCCAGTGCACCGTTGGCGTTATTGGCGGCTGTATTGCGAGAAGTGTTTGGGGTGCGTGACATCGACGCCGCTTTGCGCGCCGCTCATGCTGGCAGCAGCGCTGCGGTGTTTGACCGCATTCGCAAAGAGATAAGCCAGCGCCGCGAGTTTGCGCACTTTCAGTTGAGCTTGCAGCGATGGAGTGATGCACAGCGTACGCCCGTATTGCTGCGACAATTACGGGCGTTAGGCTTTAAGCTGCAAGAGCAGTGACGCGCCTAAAATTTGGCGCGCCGCAGAAAGGAGTCGATCTTGCCAATGGCCTGTTGCAAGACATCGACGGTAGGCAGAAACACGATGCGGAAGTGGCTGCTGTTCTCGACATTAAACGCGCTGCCTTGCACCAAAAGAATTTTCTCTTTCTCTAATAAGTCGAACACGAATTTTGCGTCGTCTTTTACTGGGTAAACAGCTGGATCGAGTTTTGGGAACATATAAATAGCGCCCTTGGGTTTCACACAGCTTACCCCAGGGATTTGTGTGATGAGGTTCCACGCGATGTCTCGTTGTTCGCGCAAACGCCCGCCTGGCAAGATTAATTCGTTGATGCTTTGATAACCCCCGAGTGCAGTCTGCACGGCAAACTGCGCGGGTACGTTCGCACACAGGCGCATGTTCGAAAGAATTTCCAAACCTTCGATGTAATCCACAGCGTTGTCTTTGGCGCCACTTAAGATCATCCAGCCGGAACGAAAGCCAGCGAGGCGATAAGACTTTGACAGCCCATTGAATGTGGCGATCAGCAAATCCTCGCAAAGCGACGCGATCGGGATATGCTTGGCATCGTCATAAAGAATTTTGCTATAGATCTCGTCGGAGAAAATGATCAATTGGTGTTTGCGCGCCACACGGATTATTTCTTCGAGCAACTCTTGGCTATACACGGCGCCAGTTGGATTATTCGGGTTGATAATCACGATGGCTTTGGTGTTTTTGCTGATTTTGGCTTCTATGTCCTTAATGTCTGGAAACCAATCTGCCTGCTCATCGCAGACATAGTGTACGGGAGTACCGCCACCGAGGCTTACCGCCGCCGTCCACAGCGGATAGTCGGGCGCAGGTATCAGTACCTCGTCTCCATTGTTGAGCAGCGCTTGCATCGCCATCACGATCAGTTCGCTGACGCCATTGCCTAGGTAAATGTCGTCGATATCGACATTATCGATGCCGATTTGCTGGCACTCTTGCATGATGGCTTTGCGGGCAGAGAACAGGCCTTTGGAATCACAGTAACCCTGGGCGTTGGAGAGATTACGGATGACATCTTGGATGATTTCTTCGGGTGCCTCAAAACCAAAAGGGGCAGGGTTACCGATATTCAATTTGAGAATACGGTGGCCTTCCTCTTCTAGGCGTTTGGCTTCCTCTAGGATTGGCCCACGGATGTCATAACAGACCTGATTCAGTTTGTCGGACTGCTTAATCTTCTTCATTGCATTGCTTCTCTGCTGCCGCCATATCAGGAAAACTGATGGCGTGTGGTAGTCTATGGGGCATAACGTGGGCTATTGTAACCACATGCAAGAAAAATGACAGCGGTCAGTCAAACCGAATTACAGCGATACACAGGAGAGTTAAACGATGAGTAAAGCTAAGACTGCGGGCCCAGAGGTGCGCATTAAGAGCGATGCAGAGCTGCGCAGTGAACTGGGTGCCGAGGGTTATCATATTGTGCGTGAGAAGGGCACAGAGCGCGCCTTTACCGGCAAATATTGGGATGAAAAAGCGCCAGGGCTGTACCGCTGTTCAGTTTGTTCCAACCCTTTGTTTTCATCCGCGACCAAATATGACTCGGGCAGTGGTTGGCCCAGCTACTATGAGCCAGTCGCGCAAGAAAACGTGATTACCGAAACCGACAAGACCCACGGTATGGTCAGAACAGAAGTCTTATGCTCGTTCTGCGAAGCCCACCTAGGCCATGTCTTCCCCGATGGCCCAGAGCCCACAGGCCTAAGATACTGTATTAATTCAGCATCGCTGCAATTGGAAAAGGAATAACATCGAACAGATCCTCCGATGTGGAGGCCCTGCCCGCGATTAAATCTAGCTCCGTGGTAAAAAATCGCGGGCAAGGCCCGCCCCCACAGGCAGTGGTTTTAATTAGTACAGGGGGGAGGGGTTATCTTCCCATCTGGAAAATACCCTCTACTTTGTTTGCAGGTAACGCGGCGTTGTAGATTTCGAACGCGCCGACGAAGCCATTGGCTTCTTTTCCTGTAAAGACACCGCCGAAGTTTGAGCCAGCGGTAATGAGTGGGACTCCGGCAACCGAGACGTCACCTCCGTTTAAAGTAACAGAGTTGCCGTTAAAGCTTCCCGAAAACTCTGCGGCCCAGTCAACCAAACCAGCAGTTCTAACTGTAAGTTCACCATCGGTAATGGTGTTGTTTGTGAAGTTAACTAGCATGCTAGCGCCAACAATGCTGTTTAGGATTCCTGCTGCAGTACCACTGCCTTGACCATGTCCAGAGACGCTCTGATTATAAGTATAAGAGCCACTCATATTATTAATTACATAATTAGGAGTCAGCTGCAAAGCTGTAAATACTGTTTGGGTGTCGGTGGCTAATTGCCCGGTCCATGCGTTATTGGTTCCTATCGGCTGATTCCAATCTCCCCAGTCCACCTCTAGATCGTCTTGATGGGCGACAAGTGTGCCAGAGACATGTTGGTTGCCGCCGGTTGAGGCAATATTTGCGAAGGAGAACGCCGTCACCGCGCTTTTGCCGCTATCGATAAACATACCGCTCATATTGCCTTGGAAGCTGAAATCGCCACTTAAGCCTGTCGCGGTACCAGAGGTCACATCATAGACGGCATAAGCTCCGTAACCGCCCGCTTTACTGCGTGCATTGCCGGTAAACTCGATATTCCAAGTGTAGTCGCCGTTGGTAGAAATACCCATATTGCCATTGCTAATCTGGCCCGTCCCTAAGTCTAAGGTCATGCCGAAGCTTACATCGCCGACTGAGACAGCGCCTTCATCGCCGCCACCTTGTATGGCTGCGACATTGCTGTAACTGGCGTATTTTCCTGCCACGGATGTCGCTGCACTCGGCGTCGCCACAAACCAATAAGCATCTTGCTCAAGGGTTAGTTCCGTAGAGCCGTAATTAATACGTCTAATTGGGGCGCCACTTGTCCCAGACCATTTGCCCCAAGTCAATTTATTGGTGAGCCCTGCCACGTCATTCACGACTGATTGCGCGGCACCGCCTTTGCGGAAGATAGTGGGGGAGATGTCTTCATGGAACGAAGCCGAAGTGTGCCAAGAAGCAGTGTTCAAGCTGACATCTGCCAACAGGTAATTCGATGAAGTGCCTAGCTGTGTTGAGCGGCCACCATAAATCCCCGATTCGCTACCAGAAGTCGCCAACATGCCATAGGGGCTATCGATCAAGTCTATGAGCTCTGCGCCGCTTAAATGACTGCCTGGCTCTAAAAGATAAGAGACAGTGACGTAATGTCCAGAGTTGGCGGTCTCGGCAAAGTTGATGCCGCCTACATAGTGGCCAGCCGTTGCGCCTGTAAAGCCACCGACAATAGAACCGGTTAAGTTGGCGCTTGTGTTGTTTATCATTGTCTTGTTTATAACAGGGTTAACCAATATACCTTTGTTCAGGGTGCCCGAATATTGGATCTCCCACTCGGTAGTGCTAGTGTTGCTGCACACATTGACAAGACATAATCCGATCACGCCGTTGCTAACCGCGCCAGTGCCGAAGTCGACATCGAACACAGAGTGCATTTCCTGGATCGTTGCGTAGGACTCGCTGATATAATCGACTACTTTGCCGTACTCGCTACTGTTTGGCCCGGCGTAGGTTCTGCTCACACTGCCAATGATGTCGAATTCTGCGAGGGTCGTCGGCACAAAATTCACGAAAATAGATTTACTGCTCAGCGTTTGGAACTGGGTATCGTCTTGATAGGCCGTATAGGCTTTAGCGGTGTTCTCTGCCCACTTACCCCAATGTACAGATGAAATGTCGATATTGGTGTTGAAATCGAATATCGAAGCAGCATTTTGTTCGAGGATGTACTCCGGCTGAGTATTGTTCTCAAGAATATTCGTCGCAGACAAATTGCTACTGATTAAGGCTTTGGTGGAATGTTCGTCGGCACTTGTGTTTAGTTGCGGATTACCAGAGACAGTTAATCGTGTAGAGCTGCCACTTAAGGCTTCGCCAAGGAAGAAGCCGTAGCGGCTATTGAGACCAAAGTTTGTATATTCCGAGGCTGTATAGACAGGGGTGAGTGTTACGCGATCCATCAGGGTTGCACCATAGATATGTTGCGATGAGCTATCTTTGGTGAAATCAAAGGCGGCAAGGAAATGATCGCCCGTGCTGCCAAGGAAGAAACCCGCAACTGTGCCACCGAAGGTATAATCGGTACTGCTAGAATCAGTTTCCAATACACCGGTAACGTTGGTCACTGCGAGCGTGCCGTCTGTTACGTCCGCAGAGAACGTATTTGTTTTCCAGTTCTGTGTGCCGGCGCGAACATCAAGTTTCGCATTACTTATTTGACTGCTGCTCAAGCCGAAATCGATGTCGAATGAACCCGTCACATAGTCCGCGGCTGTGTCGCCGCCACTGATGTGTTGGCTGCTACTAGTGGCACGGAAATTTTTTGATCCAGTAAGATTCGCCGAGGCAGTAGGGGCGCCGCTGATGAGTAATACTTGGCCGCCTAAGTCATTAAAAATTGCCCCATTGCTCAAATGGTATTGGTATTTGAGAGGTTCACCGCTACTGCCAGCCCAGCGGGCCCACCCCAAATCCAACGAGCTTATGCCAGTGGTTAACGTGGCGCCCACTTCAGCAACTCCAGCTGTGCGTAGCACAAAGCCTGGATTCTGGCTGTAAAGCAGGACATCACCGCGGGAGCCACTGCTCACTGTTAAGTCGGGCGCGCTACCAATATGAATGCCTAGGTTTTTAGCGCCAGTATTCGGTGCCACGATCGCAATCCCTTTCTTAGTAACGGCGGCGATCTCGGAGCTAGAGATCGCAGAGGGCACCTTAAAGATTGTTGCTCCGATTATGGAGTTTGTGGTGTTGCCAACCTCTTCGACTTTGAAACTGGACAAGAAGCCTTCGGCTGACGTGCCAATCAAACTGCCTTTGATTTGGCCGTTAATTGATGCACCAGGGCCGCCGACTTCGAATGCATTGCCGCCACCGGTTACATCAACGACTGCTGTTCCTGGCACTTCGATTGTTCCAGTCAGAGTGGTGTTGAACTGCCCGCTTGCGAGAGTCCCATTGTAGGAGATGTCCCAGTTCTCCCAAGCTGTTTCACCTACGGCGCAAGTGGTTGAGCTCACGCATATATCCAAAGTTCCTGTTACAGCAGCAGTGGACATATTCAGAGTCATAGACCCGGTAACGCTTTGAATGGTCCCGCCAGAGGTAAGCTTTCTATCAACTATCTCGTTGCCGGTGCTGTTATAGGTCACGGAACCGCGCATATTACTGATGGTGCTAGTTTCGGCCACCGGTGCTGATACAAGGATAAAGGTGCCAAGTTGCCCTTCAGTTGTGCCGGCCGCATTTTGCCAATACGAGGGGCTACTTGCATTGCTGATCCACTTGCCCCATTGCACATCGAAGCCACTCACGCTGTTTGCGGATTGGCCCAGTGTGGCACTGCCAGGGCGGATATAAATATCGTTGGACGCGTTTCCGAACAAGACTGCCCCTGTGAAGCTGCTAGCATCACCGGCTTGTGCTTCCAGAGAATGAGTTAATGCGGTTCCCTGGCGAGTAGAGTTGCTTAAAGTTGCAAGCTCGGCAGAACTGATCACCGGAGTTGGATCCGGGGCGGGAGCAGGCTCTGGTGCCGGAGCAGGCTCTGGTTCAGGCTCAGGCTCAGGTTCTGGTTCTGGCTCAGGTTCTGGTTCTGGCTCTGGTTCTGGCTCAGGTTCTGGCTCAGGTTCTGGCTCAGGCTCAGGCTCAGGCTCAGGCTCAGGCTCAGGCTCAGGCTCAGGCTCAGGTTCTGGTTCTGGTTCTGGTTCTGGCTCTGGCTGAGGTTCTGGCTCAGGTTCGGGCTGTGGTTCTGGCTCAGGCTGAGGTTCGGGCGCAGGCTCCGGTTCGGGTTCAGGGCGTGTAACAATCGTGCCTGAGCCATTCTCATTTGGGTTAATAGTCACTTCTTGAGTCTGGCCTTGGCCGGTTGTGGTGCGCGTACTTGGCGTAGTGGTAGAACCGGGGGTTAAGCCATTGACCGTGCGTTCATCACGTACAGTAGTCGCAGTGCTAGCCGCTGGGATATTACGGTTCGTCGGAGTGTTATTGCTTGTGTCGGTTGAGCCGTCGCCAGAGTCACCATCACCAGCGCCACCATTATCAGTGTCATCGCCGCCATCATTGTTAGCGCCATCGCCTGCGTCAGCGCCGTCGCCATCGTCGTCATCATCATCCTCATCACCGGTATCGTCGAAGTCAATGTCGATGTTGCCAAGCTCGTCAGGCTGACCAGTGAGGCCGATAGGTGGCGACCCATCGCTAGGAGCGAAACCAAAGTCGAAATCTGCCCCAGCACCAAGGTCAACAAACCCTGAGCCATTTTCTAGACGGGTCCCGCCGTCGCGAACGCCGGATACTAGGCCTGCTGGGGTAATGGAGCTCTCGTGATCAGTACCACGAATACCGATAGTGGCGAATGGCGTCTCGACGCGATAGGCGTCGCGATTAATATTGCCTGATATTGTTCGGAAACCACCCTCGATTAAGGTCATGGTTGCCTCATCGTCTGCGCCCGAAGGGGCCTCGTAGCTATAGGCAGTAATTTCGAACACAGTCCCAGCCTTAAGAGCGATGATGCCGTTATCGCTCATGCGTACCTGCGCAAAACCGTTAGGGCCAGTGGTTAGCGTGTCCCCCACAAATATTTCAGCGCCACGTGCTAACGCGCGAACATTACCTGCCGCTACCGCGTTGACAACGCCACTAACTCGAATAACAGTGCCTGCAATCTCTTCATCGGCGGCATGGATTGCCGGGTTATAGAAAGAGAGGCATAGGGTGAAAAACCAAATATTGATCAGTTTCGCGTAACGTTTTTGTAATATGTTCATAATGTTTGCTCATTCGGCACTGTGTCTTTGGCAGCGCTGTGGTTTTATAACTGAAAGTTAAAACCAGCTTGGTATTTGAATCGTGTGAACTCGAAAAGCGGGATATTGCTGCTCGTGTCGTTGTAGCCCATCTCGCTGTTAAACGATAAACGTTGCGAGTATTGCCATGTCCAGCCTAAAGTCGCGGATAAATTGCCATCGTCACGGACATCGTTGAAAAACACAGGATGCCTGTCATCGTATTCTGTTGTTTGATAGGACAGACGCACATAGGGGGTGTGCTGGCCATTGAATCGCCACAGTACGCTATGGGCGACGCCGTAAAAGTTGCGGCCGTTGTGTTCGCCAGCGGAATCTCGCGCTGCGTCTTGGGCATAAAACACCGTAAAGGTATTAGTAAAGCGTTCGCTGAGTTTGGTTAAAGAGCCAGAGAGCAGTACCTGGTTCGTGTCTTTGAGCTCATTATTTGGTGCCTGGCGCGTATTGACGTTGCGCGTGGTTGATAGCGAGCCGGACAGGCTCTGATACCAACCATTCTGGCCAGCGCGTTGCCAGGAATTATTGAAGCGATAGGTGTCTATAAAGCTTTGCCCGTCGAGGTAGACTTTTTGCGCCTGCAGGCTGTGGCGGAAACGGTGTGTATTGTTGCCGTAGCTATAGGATAAGTCCCCAAGGGCATAGTCGATATCGAACTGATCGCTACTTTGGTTGTCGTGCCGATTCGCAATAACGGTGACGTCGATGCTGCGATCCCGTGTAATGGGTTTTTTGTATCCAAGGCTGACGGTGAGATCGGTGAAGTCGTCTGCTGTTTTAAGGCCTTCTGAGTTTAGAGTGATTTCACCAATCAAGGGGGTGTCGATTAAGCCATTGCTGGTGGCACTGTTGATGTTGTCATCGTGGCCGAACACCGGAGAGATGGCGAAGCTGAAGCTAGAGTTTTGGTTTTTCTTGCGTTCATCGATAAGGGTGAGGAAGGCTTGGATATTGCTGCGCACGTTCGCCGGTGGGTTTGTGGCAAGCACCTGGGTGAATAGGCGTTCAGAGGCCGCTAGGTTGTTGGTGAGCAGGTGGGCCCGGGCAAGTTCCAAACGGGCCCGTTCGCGGGTGACCGGGCGCGACGCTGTGTTCGCAACTCGTTGAAAAGCGAAAACGGCTTCGTTTGGGTTGCCGCTCTCTATCGCTGCAATACCGTATAAGAAGTCGAAGTCGGTATCACCCTCCCAAGCGGTCAAATTGCTATCGGCTAGTTGATAGGCATCGGAATAGCGGCCAGCGCTAATCATTTCATTTAGTGCATCAATTGGGGGAGGAGCGCTTTGAGCAAGCGTCAATGCGGGCATTAGACTTGCGACTAAGAGGGAGAGTAGCGCAGCGCGAGGAGTTCTCATAACAGTGAATTTTCCAGTTAGAGTTCACCAAACAGGGCAAACGAGTACAGCTTTGCGCCAAAAGAGGCTGCAAAGTCGCGACTAGGTTGATTTTTAGGCAACTTTACATGGTAATTGCTATATTTCAAAGGTTTAGCTGCAGTACTTGTCTGTATTGTGAACTGGTTTTGTAATCTCTCCGAGTATTGGGGGAGAAGACTTACTCAAGGTTGTCGGACGCTGTTGCTAAAACTTTGACAATTTTCCTACGCAAAGGTACTTTCCCACGCAAAGGGAGGCTCGAGTGCGAAACCTAAAAGTAGTATGGAAAATTGCAGTAGGGATGGGCCTTTCAGTGCATGCGTGGGCGCAGGAGACGGAGTCTTCTGCGGCGGCCAATGAATTATCGGGCGGCGTTTATTACGCGACCGGTGATTACGGGCAAGACGTTGATACCTCTATCTATTATCTTCCGTTGTCGTTTGAACGCCATATCGGTAACTGGAATCTACAACTGAGCACTGCTCATCTAGAGATCTCCGGTGCCGGAAATGTGCTTGTGAACGTAGGTGGTGTGGGGCGCAATGAGCTCGAGCCAATCGATGGAATAGAGTCGCAGAGCCAAAAAGGGCTTGGCGACACCGTGTTATCTGCCACCTATCAACTGCCGAGTTATTCTGCCACAGCCCCATTCTTTGATCTCGGCTTGGAGGTCAAAATACCTACCGCTAATGAAGAGCAAGGCCTAGGCACTGGCGCCTACGACTATGGCTTGCAACTTGATGCTTATCAACAGCTTGGGGAATCTACTTTATTCGCTACTTTAGGTTATAAGCTGCGTGGAAAGTCGGATTTATTCGACCAAATGCAAGACTCTGCATTCGTTTCATTAGGTATTTCACGGCCCTTAACGGCACGCCTGAGTTACGGTCTCATCTACGATTATCGTGAGGCCGCATCAAAGAGGTCGGGTGAAACCCATGAGTTATTGCCGTTTGTGTCATTCGCGCTTGCCAATGAATGGACGCTGATGACGTACGTGGTGAAGGGCTTTACGCAGGACAGTGCCGACATTGCCGTCGGCACACAACTTAATTATCGTTGGTAGTTCTAAATATGCATCGGTTGGATGCGTGGTGGCAACAATGCTGGGCGTTGCACCGGGCGAATGCGCTGGAACGGAGGAATCTCTGGCCGCTGAATGCGATCGGGGAGGTCGCCGCGCGCCCGACTTGCCTCTTCCTCTTCTGTTTCTGTCTCTAGCTTCACCGCCATAGTCTCAGCAAGTTGCTGCGGAGCCTCTTCAACGATGTCAGCGGGTTCTTCTCGTACTGCCTCAACAGGCGTTAAGGCTAGTTGCGGCTGTTCAGCTTCAGGCTTGACCTCGACCTCGACCTCTGGAAGGGCAACTAGTTGCACCGGGGCAGGTTCTTCTTCCACCACCAATGGGGCTTGCGTCTCTAGGCTACCTTGGGCGATCTCAATGTCGGTTTGGGCGCGCATGGGGTTGCTTTCAATCGTCTCTATGATCTCGTTCTGCAGCGCGCTGTTGGGGGCTTCTTGTTGAACCGGTGGCACATCTTGAACCGCGATGGCTGGAGCAGGTGTTGTATCGGCTTGTGCGTCCTGGGAAGCTGCGTCCGGTGTGCTCGTATCAAAGCTAGTGAAAAATGGTGAGGGGCCGCCAGTGCCACCAAAGCCACTGCCGCCAAATTCGCCAGATTTACCGGTGCCACCCATGCCACTGCCGCCATCACCGCCGTCACCGCCATTGCGGACTTTGCCTAGGCTACCTGCTGTAATTAGTAAGGTGGCGATAAAGAATAATACCGCTAATAGAATAGTCGCGGGGTAGGTGCGCATTGCTAGAATTGCTCTAGGCATCGTGTTCACCTTCGCTGTTTGCACTGTCTGATGGCAGTAGCGCGTTGTAGTTAAAGACCCCGAAATTCATCCGATAGTTCCTATCGTCCTTGTCTTGATCTTGTTGCTGAAGGGCGAGAGCTGCTTTGTTGATCTTCGTGAGAGCCTGCATCCCCGTGTCATTGGCGATTTCTGCGAGCTTGGCGATAGACTCTTGGCTTAGCTTGTCATAATAAACACTTCTATCGAAATAGGAAGGTGTATTGCCGAGCAAGTTATGGGCACTAGCACTGAGATGGTCGTGCAAGTTTTTACCGAAATAGAAGGCTTTTTCATCGAAGCCCTTGTCTGGGGTGAAGGCGCCGGTGTTCAAGCGAATGCGTCCTTCGCTGTCTTGTGTGGCGATCCCTAGATTTAGCCATTCATCCAGAATAACGCGTGGGCGAATATCTTGTTTGCAGACAAACTCTACGAGATCGTCGAATGTTTTATCCTGGGTCGGCTTGGATGCGCTGCGAAGGGGCAAGGGCATTGGCTGGCCCTGGCCATCCAAGAACTCTTCGGCCCCTAACCAATAGGCGATTAATTGCGCACCGATGGAGATGTTCTTGGGGGCTATCAATTCTTCATTAGCTTCACTGCGCAGTCGTTTTACATCTTTACGGTGAACGCCAGTGAGGAGGGTGATACGGCTGTCAGTCTGGCGTTTCTCATCGACGGCAAACTCTTCATCGGCCACTTCAACGTAGAGTGATTTGAGAAGATTGACCAAGAAAGGGTAGGTGATCTGGTAATGCAGCAGTAGGCGCACTAAAGGCCGTAAAAGCTTACGAATAGCGGCTACCAGCACTGCAGGAGGCTGGGCCGGGTTGCTGATTTGCTCATCTGGCGTAGTCATGGCCGCAGTATAGCGCAAGGGTGGGAAACTATCCCACATCTTTATTTGCGCAATTAAATTTCATGTGTTGCCCGCGAGTGATCGAGATCACTTTTCGGACTTTATTGTGTTGACGTGGGAATTATTCCCACCTATTATCGCTGCAAGCTTTAGGAATCACTCCTAGCATCGTCGCGCTTAGACTCGCTAAAGGCTGATTAATGCAATCACACATCTTGGACAAACGCTTAAGCACCATCGTCCCACTAGACGTTGAGCGCGATGCTGAAAATGTTCGCTTAATGCAAATGCAAGATGGCAGGCGTTTAGCCTACACCGAGTATGGTGATCGTAATGCCTACCCCCTCATTCATTGCCACAGTCATGGCAGCTCCCGCTTAGAGGCCGCTAGTTTTCATAAAGCGGCGATCGCCTATGGATTTCGCATCATTGCGGTAGACCGGCCGGGCGTTGGCCTTTCAGATTTCATCGAACAGCAGGCAGTGCAAGGCTTTGCACAGGACTTGCTAGCATTAGCGGATAAACTGCGTTGTAAACAATTTGGGCTCTTAGCCAACGGCGCAGGTGCGAGCTATGCATTGGCTTTGGCGGCAATGGCGCCTGAGCGTGTACAAGTGGTACTGGGCTTGTCTTGCCAGTTCCCTATGATGACCAAGGCTAGCGCCTTGCTGCGTAAATCTGCGGCTATTGCCATTAGGCTGTCGATTTACTGTCGGCATTTTGTGGCCTCGCATACGCCGAGCCGTTACTTGCCGCGTATTCTGGATACGCTCTCGTTTGCCGATAAACGCCTACTGGATAATCCAAAACTACTCGCCTATGTTGAAAACGATATGAAAGAGTCACTGCGGCAGGGTGTGAAAGGGCTCGCTCAAGACAGCGCGCTACAATTTAGCCACACCGCCATGGATTATTCGCGTTTGCAGATGCCTTGTCATTTTTGGCAGGGCAGTGCCGATTGCCGTCGCACTCGTCATTTGGCGGAGAGTTTTATCGCTCGCTGTCCGCAAGGCAGTTTGCACGAGCTTGCTAACCGCGGCCGGTATTTTTATCTGCGTAATGTCGAGAATGTGTTGGCGAGTGCCAATCATTTGCTGGGGCGGGAGCAGAGCAAAATCCCTTCAAACTCAGTGTACTTCAATCACGCTACACCAAAGAACCTAGTGGACCAGGTTAAAACCGCCAACCTTTAATCGTGCGCATGCTCTTCATGCAGGTCAAAGTCACAGACATGATGGCTGTAGCCTTTGCCGTTCTCTAATCCCGCTGCATAATTCTGCTCATTAATGCACTTATAAGCATCGCTAGCGATGAACACGTCGATCAAAGATTGATCTACGGCTCCAGCCTTGGCCTCTTGGTTGAGGATGTCTAGCGCAAACTCTGCAGGCACAGCCGCTTTGTAAGGGCGGTCAGAGGCGGTGAGGGCATCGTAGATGTCGCAGATAGTCATAATCTTAGAGGCGAAAGGAATCTCGTGGCTTGCTTTGCCATCGGGGTAGCCAGTGCCATCGAGTTTTTCGTGATGAGCCCCGGCAATCTCTGGTACTTGCTTGAGCTCATCGGTCCATGGAATCAACTGCAGGAAGTTGCGGGTGTGCGTTACGTGCGACTCGATCTCTAGACGTTCGTCTTGCGACAAGCTGCCTTTCGAAATTGCCAACATGGAAAACTCCTCTGGGCTGACGATCGCAAAGCCATGGGTGCGCTCAAAGGGGTTGCAATACGCTGCAATGCGGTTGAGATCGGTCTTCTTGCCGGCATCGAGCAGCATAGGCTCATTGGACTCAACAATCGTGGTGAAGAAGTTCTCCAGTTGTTCTAGCTCTCTTGCGAGATTGACCTCGATTCGGTGGTTGATGTCTTTGTCGAACTTGCCCGCGCGGTGCATCTGCAGCTGTTGTTTCAAGGCTCTGTTCTTGAGTTTTTCTTGCGCCAATAGAATGCGGTAGCGAATGCTTTGAATATTGTCATCGGTGAGCTTTTTCGATTTCACCAACACCGATTCGCGCACACCGACCTTGCCAAAGTCGTGTAGCAACGCCGCATAACGAAGCTCGCGGATCTGCGTCTCGTTGTGTGTTTGCATGCGATGCTGTGGGTGATCGCTGAGATTGACCGCGCGGGCAAGCGCCACGCATAGGTCTGCTACTCGAAAGGAGTGTCCGCTAGTGGTGGGGTCGCGTTGTTCGATGGCCATGACTGAGGCATTGACGAAGCCCTCGAAGAGCTTTTGGATATTGTTATGCAGGATCGCATTCTCGATAGCGACCCCCGCTTGGCCCGCTAATGCTTGTAGAAGGAGAAAGGACTCTTCATCGAAGGGGATGACTTCTGCGCGGGTATTGGGCCCTAAGAGCGTCGTTCGCGAGCGCTTTTTGTTAATGAACTGCAGTACGGCAATGACATTTTTCTGCTTGTTCAGCGCCGGCAAGGTCAACATGCTGACCGTTTCGTAACCGGTCGTGGTGTCAAAGCTGCTATTGAATTGATACACGCTCTCGGCTGGGATGGCATAAGCATCGGCAATATTGAGCGCCGCTTTGTTTTGCGCAACATAGCCAGAAATAGACTTCGCATCCAGCTTGAACTTGCTCTCTTGAAAGGGAAAGTCTATCGAGTCGTTCTGCGTCAGCTTGAAGGTGATGTGTTCGCCGTCGGGATCAACAAGAAAGAGCGAGGCGGCATCGCAGTTAGAGATGTTTTGTCCTTCGATCAAAATTTTGCGCAGCAGGGTTGTGAGGTCATTTTCCGCGGCCAGCGCAATGCCAACACTCGCGAGTTTGCTGAGGTTGCTGCCCAGCGACTGCATGACTAAGTCGCTATCGTGCTCACGCTTGCGCGCCAAACAGCCTTCGCAGGCTAATTTAATGATTTTTTGCGATTGCTGCACAGGGAGCTCGTCACTAAGAATGAGGTCTGTGTCGATCTGCAAATGCTGCTCACTTAAGAATATGCAGTGTGGTAGGCATTCGCGCCATTGTTCAAGGCTGGTGTCGGCGCTTAACTCGGCATCTAAGATAACGATATCGGCCTGTTGTTCTTTGGCCTGGGCGCAGGAGGCGATGACGGAACAATGTAAGGGGTTCTTGTCGATTTTCGCCCATAGCGGATGCGCAGCGTAGCGCTTTGGGTAGCATAGCCGAAGACTATGGGAGGCGTTGTTCAGGGGAGCCACATCGGATGTGGCATTATTTGCGCTCACAGCTTAATTTCCGCTGGCGTGTCGCCAAATAAATCAAAGTGAGTGGGAGTGTACCGCAGAGAGTTTATTCTGGCGATATTAAGTGCAGGTGAATTAGCTGTGTCGAGATAGTTCGTTTAGCCTCCCCAGCATTAGGGGTAAACGCTAGGAGAGGCTGTAGACTAATGACCAAACCCTGCTGGGGTCATTATTTGCTCTGCAATCGAGGCGATTGCATTGCGGCGTAAGTGCAGTTTTTGCGATCTAGCGGCTTCAGCTTCTTTGCTTTGAATATCGCTAATAAAGCTTGCGAGCATTTGTCGGGCTTCTGACTCATATCTAAAGGGGCCAACTTGGCCACCTTCTCTCGTGCGGAAATACCACAGTCCACTGTCATCGAAAATGCGTTCTGAACGAGCGTAGCTGGTATGGGTGAGGCTATCTTGTTTTCGGAGGCTGCTCATGATGGTTCTCCTCTTTGTTGGTCTCCGTCGACTTAAGCTTGCCCCTTGCAGTTGCAAGGTCCAACGAGTGGGTGGGCAAGCCTAAGTCAACGAGTGTTTGCAAATTAAACCTCGTTTTGAAAACTGAGAAGGGCGCAAAAAATGTGCCATTAATTTTGGCTAAGGAGTACTTGGCGCTCTTGGTGAAAAAGCTAAAAACAATTGCAATAACAGTGAGATGAGCGAGCATTTACACATTTTAGCCGTTAGCATAAATCTATTAAAAACAAATGCTTATTGCATTATCTTGAGTCTTTACCTTTTTCGGATTTCAGGCCATGCAAATCTGCACTTAGGAAAAATCGTTCAATTAAAAATGTTGTGAATATAAGCACTTGCAGAAGCCTCGGAAATAAAAATATTTTTCCTGGCTGTGATCTGGGTCTCGTTTGCGTTACGTCAAAGTGCCGCTGCGCAGAAGGTTTTGCGCAAACTGCAGGTCCTCGGGAGTGTTGAGGTTGGCAAACTGACCCTCCGGGCAGTGATCGAGAGTTACTACGGCGTTTGCTAATGAGAATATTAAGCCCATTGGACTATAGACGCCATTATTAAGGGCGCGCTCAATGTCGGCGAACAGGCTTGTGGACCACAGTGAGAATAGTGGTTGTCTCTGCCCATCGGTGCACAGCCAAGTGACAGGGACCTTATTAGCCTGCATCGCTTCGGCCAACAAAGCGACGGTATTGGCTGGGAACCAGGGCACATCGGCAGGGCAGCAGAACACGGTGCCGGTATCGGGGTGTTGTGTTTTTAGCCACGCCATTGCTGTGTAAATGCCCGCGATCGGCCCAGCATCAGAGCCAAAGGTGTCTGTGAGCACCGGAACTCCCAGTTGTTCGTAAGTCGCAAGATTGCGATTCGCGTTTATGGCCAACGGTTCGACTTGGGGGGCAAGATTGCTAACGATATAGTCGATAACGCGCTTATCCCCTAGGGGGAGTAATGCCTTATCTTGATGCTGCATTCGAGAGGATTGGCCGCCTGCTAAGATGATGCCTGCGCTATTGCTTACTGCTTTGCTCATGGTGGAAGGACAGATCTCTAAGAGAAGTAAAAGTTTGCAAGCTGTGCTTAGACAGCCTTTGACAAGAGGGCTTGAGGATAGGGCAGGCTTAGATTGCTCACAAGATTATTTATTGAATAAAATAAGGCGGTATGGGAGAATCCCGCACTTCGGATAACGGGGTAAAGTTGCTAAGCCATTGAATTTAAAAGAGTTTAAAATCTTTGTTGCTTCTATGGTGTGTCTTTACTCCTAGTTGATTTAATTTCCCAACTGAAAATTTGCCGATTTATCGTTTTGATAAGGCTAATTTTAATAATATTGATCGCGATTGGCTGATGACTTGATCAGTCTTTCTTAGAGGGTTTTTCATGCAAGTTTCCATCGAAACAACTTCTGGGCTCGAGCGTCGTATGACGGTCGGTGTGCCTGCGTCTGTCATTGAAACTGCCGTTAATGCACGGCTCCAGGAAGCGGCGGGTACCGTCAAGCTGAACGGGTTTCGTAAAGGGAAGGTTCCCTTCAGTGTCGTTAAGAAGCGTTTCGGACGCGGTGTGCGTCAGGAAGTCCTCGGCGAAGTAATGAGCAAGACGTATTACGATGCCATTAACGAGCAGAAAATTAAGCCTGCTGGCCAGCCACGCATCGAACCTAAGACGGTAGAAGAAGGCAAAGACCTAGAGTTTATTGCGATCTTCGAAGTGTACCCAGAAGTGGAGCTGTGCGACTTCAGCAAACTGAAGGTTGAAAAACTGGTTGCCGAGGTGGGCGACGAGAATGTCGACAAAATGATTGAAACTCTACGTCAGCAGCGTCAGACATGGGAGCCAATTAAACGTCAGGCGAAGAATAAAGATCGCTTGAATATCGATTACGTTGGCACCATAGATGGAGAAGAGTTCGAAGGCGGCTCCGCGCAAGGCACTAATCTTGAGCTAGGCTCTAACCGAATGATCCCAGGGTTTGAGAAAGGCCTTTTGAAAGCCAAAGCGGGCGATGAGATCGTTCTAGACCTGACTTTCCCAGAGGACTACCAGAACAAAGACGTGGCAGGAAAAGACGTCCAGTTTAAGGTCACTGTGAACTCTTCAAGCCAAGCAGTATTGCCAGAGCTCAACGATGAGTTCTTCGCTGTATTCGGCATTGACGAAGGTGGTGAAGAGGCATTCCGCAAAGAAGTGGCTGCGAACATGAACCGCGAGCTCAAGAATGCGAGCAAAGCGAAAGTGAAAAACCGCGTGATGGAACAGCTATTGAAAGAACACGAAGTAGATCTACCTGCCAGCCTTGTAGCTGGTGAGATCGACTCGCTGCGACAGCAAGCCATGCAGCAGTTTGGTGGTGGTCAGAACAACATCGACCCATCAATGTTGCCAGATGAGCTCTTTAAAGAGCAGGCAGAGAAGCGCATTGCGCTCGGCCTAGTGCTGGGTGAAGTCATTAAAGTCAAAGGCCTAAAGGCCGATCCAGACTTAGTGAAGAGCACAATCGAAGACATTGCATCGACTTATGAAACACCTGAGCAAGTGGTGCGTTGGTATTACAGTAATAAAGAGCAACTCGCCTCTGTTGAGTCCTCGGTACTAGAGGATCAAGCGTTCGAAGCCATTTTGGCAGACGCGAAAGTAACAGAGAAAAAAGTGAGCTATGACGAAGTCATCAAGCCGGATGCGCCAAAAGACGGCAAGAAATAGGAAATTATGGATTATTCGCAAGAGCTAGTCACTAACGCGCTTGTCCCGATGGTGATCGAGCAAACCTCACGTGGGGAGCGGTCTTACGACATCTACTCACGTTTGCTGAAAGATCGCGTTATCTTTGTGGTCGGCCAAGTGGAAGACCACATGGCTAACTTGGTGGTTGCGCAATTGTTGTTCCTTGAATCAGAAAACCCTGACAAGGACATACATTTGTATATCAATTCACCGGGCGGTTCGGTGACTGCTGGCTTGTCTATCTATGACACGATGCAATTCATCAACCCTAACGTGAGCACCATGTGTATCGGCCAAGCGGCTAGCATGGGGGCGTTACTGTTGGCAGGTGGCACTAAGGGCAAGCGATTTGCGCTTCCTCACTCTCGCATGATGATTCACCAGCCAAGCGGCGGGGCTCAAGGCCAAGCGGCGGATATTGAAATCCAGGCGAATGAAATCATCAAATTGCGCCATCAATTGAATAAAATCATGGCAGATCACACAGGCAAAACGCTTGATGAGATCGCCAATGATACCGAACGCGATAACTTCATGAGCGCTGAAGAGGCCGTTAAATACGGGCTTATTGATCAAGTATTGAACCAGCGTGTAATGTAACCAAGCCGAGAGAGGCGTCGGAAAAGCCAGTAAATATTCGCACATTGTACTGTGGAAGCTGCGAAATTGGCCGATGACTTATCTAAGGCGTACGAATTACCAGCATTTAGGGTATTGGAGAGATCTCCAAAGTCCTGTAGTCTGGTCATGAATCGATTTTGAGGGAATTTGAATGTCAGATGATCGTTTCAACAAAGGCGATGACAGCGGCAAACTGCTCTATTGTTCCTTCTGTGGAAAGAGCCAGCATGAAGTACGCAAGCTAATTGCAGGACCGTCAGTGTTTGTCTGCGACGAATGCGTAGATTTGTGCAACGATATAATCCGAGAAGAGATTCAAGAGAAGGACTCAGAGACTGGCACGAAGAAGCTGCCGATCCCTGAGGAGATCAAGAACACTCTCGATGAATACGTCATTGGTCAAGAAAATGCCAAGAAAGTATTGGCTGTGGCCGTCTACAACCACTACAAGCGCCTGAATTACGAAAATTCAGCCGGTGGGGTGGAGCTAGGCAAGAGTAATATCTTAATGGTTGGGCCTACGGGTACCGGTAAGACATTACTGGCCGAGACCCTTGCTCGCCTGTTAGACGTCCCCTTCACGATTGCAGATGCCACGACACTGACCGAAGCAGGTTATGTGGGTGAGGATGTCGAGAACATCATTCAGAAATTGCTGCAAAAGTGCGATTACGACGTTGAGAAAGCGCAAATCGGTATTGTCTATATTGACGAAATCGACAAGATCTCGCGCAAGTCAGATAACCCCTCGATTACCCGCGACGTCTCGGGCGAAGGGGTACAACAAGCCCTGCTTAAATTGATCGAAGGCACCGTTGCGTCGGTACCGCCGCAAGGTGGTCGTAAACATCCGCAGCAAGAATTCCTGCAAGTCGACACGGCCAATATTCTGTTTATCTGTGGCGGTGCGTTTGCAGGCCTCGATAAAATCATACGTGACCGTTCTGAGAAGAGTGGCATAGGCTTTAGTGCCGAAGTGCGCAGCAAAGATGCCGAGCATCGTGTTGGTGAAACTTTGCGCGATGTGGAGCCTGAAGATTTAGTAAAATACGGTCTCATTCCCGAATTCGTCGGTCGTCTGCCGATGATTGCGACTTTGGATGAGCTAGACCTAGATGCCTTGGTTCGTATTATCAAAGAGCCCAAGAACGCTCTCATCAAGCAGTACCAAAAACTGTTTGAGATGGAGAACGTAGAGATCCAGTTCCGTGATGAAGCATTGATAGCAGTTGCACAGAAAGCCAAAGATCGCAAAACAGGTGCTCGTGGCCTGCGCTCGATCATGGAAGCCGTGCTGCTTGACTCGATGTACAAGATTCCATCAATGGAGAAGGTCAGCAAAGTGATTATCGATGCGGCCGTTATCAATGGTGAGTCTGAGCCTTTATTGGTCTATGAGAATCGTGAGCAGCCTACTCGGGCCGCCACCGACGAGCATTAGACGGGGCTTACGCCGCTTTGCGCACAAGTTATCCAAGTCAGGGCTTCGCTCAAAGCGGCGGATTGAAATTGTCACAATAAGCCCCCACATAAGCGCCTGTACTTAATGAGACTGCAAAGTCTCACAACACATTATTCAGGACGTTAACTATGGGTCTTACTACAGACACTTCCGAAGTTGCCAAAACCATCCTTCCACTTTTGCCTCTGCGCGATGTGGTGGTGTATCCCCAAATAGTCCAACCCCTGTTTGTTGGTCGCCCCAAGTCAATCAAGGCACTTGAGATTGCGATGAACACTGGCAAGCAAGTGTTGCTTGTGGCGCAGAAAAACCCCTCCGATGATGACCCTAGCACCCGCGATATCTTCGAGATTGGCACGGTCGCTAGCATATTGCAGCTGATTCGCTTGCCCGATGGCACGGTTAAGGTCCTTGTAGAAGGGGTGAGTCGTGCCAAGATCAAATCTGTTGAGTTAGAGACTGATTATTTTCAGGCGCAGATAAGCGAACTCACTGCCGAAGAGATGGACGAAAAGCAGGGCGAATTACTGGTTCGTTCACTGCTTTCGCAGTTTGAACAGTATGTGCAGTTAAGTAAGAAAATCCCGCCCGAGGTCATGACCTCAATCTCCAGCATTGATGAGCCAGGTCGCTTGGTCGACACCATCGCTTCGCACATGTCTTTGCAGATTCAAGAGAAACAGAACCTGCTGGAGCTAGTCAGTTTACAGGCTCGTATCGAACATCTGATGGGTCTCATTGAATCGGAGATCGATCTTTTCCAAGTAGAAAAACGCATTCGCGGTCGCGTTAAGAAGCAAATGGAGAAGAGTCAGCGCGAGTATTACCTCAACGAGCAGATGAAGGCGATCCAGAAAGAGATGGGCGAGATGGATGATGCGCCCAATGAAGCGGAAGAGCTAAAGCAGCGCATCGATGAAGCTGGCATGCCTGCCGAGGCGAAAGAGAAGGCCCTGTCGGAGCTTAACAAGCTGCGCATGATGTCGCCTATGTCTTCGGAAGCCTCGGTTGTACGCACCTATATCGACTGGATGGTTAATATCCCTTGGAAGGCGCGCAGCAAAGTTCGTTTAGATCTTAGTAAAGCAGAGGGCGTTCTTGAGAACGATCACTACGGCCTCGAAGAAGTGAAAACTCGCATCCTCGAATATTTGGCCGTGCAAAAACGCGTCAAAAAACTCAAAGGCCCCATATTGTGTTTGGTAGGCCCGCCCGGAGTTGGTAAGACCTCGCTAGGGGAGTCGATCGCGCGTGCGACTAATCGCAAGTTTGTTCGTATGGCGTTAGGTGGCGTGCGTGATGAAGCTGAGATTCGCGGGCATCGTCGCACCTATATCGGTTCATTGCCTGGCAAACTCTTGCAGAAACTTTCTAAAGTAGGGGTCAAGAATCCCTTATTTCTGTTGGATGAAATCGACAAGATGGGCATGGATAACCGAGGGGATCCCGCCTCGGCATTGCTCGAGGTTTTAGACCCAGAGCAAAACCATAGCTTTAATGACCACTATTTAGAGGTCGATTACGATCTCTCTGAGGTGATGTTCGTGTGTACGTCCAACACAATGAATATTCCCGGTCCGCTATTGGATCGTATGGAAATTATTCGTTTGCCTGGTTACACAGAGGACGAAAAAACCAATATCGCGAGCCGTTATTTAGTGCCTAAGCAACAGAAAAATAATGGTCTGAAGAAGGGCGAACTAGAGATTGGCGAAGAATCTATTCGTGACTTAGTGCGTTATTACACGCGTGAGGCAGGTGTGCGAAATCTTGAAAGAGAGATCGCAAAAATATGCCGTAAAGTTGTTAAAGAAAATACTAGCGATAAGAAGCCTAAGCCGTTAGTGCTTACCGGTGAATTACTCGAAAAATACTCCGGTGTGCGCAAATTTGATTTCGGCGTGGCAGAGGAAGACAACCTAGTTGGTCAGGTCAATGGTTTGGCTTGGACCTCTGTGGGTGGCGAGTTGCTAACGATTGAAGCTGTTGCCTTGGAAGGCAAGGGCAAGACGATTAAAACCGGCTCGCTTGGCGACGTGATGCAAGAGTCCATTCAGGCGGCAATCACAGTAGTGCGCAGCCGCGCTGGCGTTCTAGGGCTAAAGCCGGGCTTCCATGAAACCGTGGATCTGCATATCCACGTGCCAGAGGGCGCTACTCCTAAAGACGGCCCAAGCGCCGGTGTGGGTATGTGTACGGCTCTTGTCTCGGCGTTAACTGGCATACCAGTTTGTGCCGATGTGGCGATGACAGGGGAGATCACTTTACGCGGCCAAGTTCTGCGTATTGGTGGCTTAAAAGAGAAGTTATTAGCCGCGCACCGAGGCAATATAAAGCGTGTGATTATTCCGGCCGATAACGAACGAGATTTGAAAGAAATCCCCGATAACGTAAAAGCAGAATTAGAAATCTTCCCAGTGAAATGGATAGATCAAGTCCTTGAGTTGGCACTAGAGCGACAGCCCGTGCCAATTGAGGGTGCAGTCGCGCCAAAATCGGGAATTTCGTCTGGCTCGGAAGAGGCTGATAAAAGCAAGGATGAATTGCACATAAATACGCACTGAATCACACGAAAAGCCTGTGTTTACTGTTGACACAGCTTTCCGTGGCTTGGTATAAAGTGCCGGTCGTATTGCTTATCAGGCCGAAATTTCGGATAAAAAAATCAGACAGAATAACAATACTAGAGGCGCACAATGGACTGTCATTGTTCGTTTGAGTTTTCAAGCACAATCATCATAGAAAAATAAGGGGATACCGTGAACAAATCAGAACTAATCGATGCTGTAGCAGCAGGTGCCGACATACCAAAAGCAACAGCTGGACGCGTAATTGATTCCATGATCGATGCGATCACAGACTCACTAAAAAAGAGCGACCCAGTGGTACTAGTAGGCTTTGGTACATTCGCTACTAAAGAGCGCGCAGCACGTCAGGGACGTAATCCCCAAACTGGCGCTACTATCCAGATCAAAGCGGCGAAAGTTCCATCTTTCAAAGCTGGTAAAGCATTAAAAGACGCAGTTAATATTTAACTTGTAGTCAAAATTCCCAAGCTAGACGGTGCAGTGAGTCTGCAACAAAGACAAGACTTTCTGCTCCGCCTCATGGGAGAGAATTCTCCCAAGCAACTTTGGAATTTTTAAGGCGCATCAGTGATGCGCCTTTTTAGTTTAAGAAGGGCTCTTGCCAATGTCGCTATTTAGGCGACAAAACGAAACGCAAGACATAACAATCCGACGGGAACAGATATGCTGCAGACAATTAGAGAGAATTCACAAGGCCTAATCGCGAAGGTGAT
Organism: uncultured Pseudomonadales bacterium; assembly: GCA_947259995.1. Taxonomy (GTDB): domain Bacteria; phylum Pseudomonadota; class Gammaproteobacteria; order Pseudomonadales; family Pseudohongiellaceae; genus UBA5078. The sequence continues at coordinate 83,095 of CAMYOK010000006.1, forward strand.
AATCGGTTTTATCATCGCTGTAATGGCGCTTTTTGGCGTTGAATCAATTGTGGGCGGTTTGACCAATAACTCCACTGTTGCCGAAGTCAACGGTGAAGAAATATCAGAGACTGAGTTAGCCAATAACGTGCAAAACCTGATTGCTAGCGTTGGTGGCAATCTAGGGGATCTCGACGAAAGTCTGCTGCGACAGATCGCCTTGAATCAGCTGATCGAAGATCGCTTGCTGCGGCAAGCAGCGCGCGACGGCAATATGACGATCTCAAGTGATGCGATCGACATGCAGCTCATCAATAACCCCCAGTTCCAATCTGGCGGAGTGTTCAACTCGGATCTCGCGATGCGCACGATGGCGACTCAGGGTTTCTCAGTGCAAGGTTACCGCGATGCCTTAGAAGAGCAAATGGTAGTGGGGCAGATCGTCAATGCGTTTGCCTCTACGAGTTTTGTCACTGAGGCTGAGCTAGACCGTATGGCGGCACTCTCTTCACAAACTCGTGATTTCCGCTTTGTTTCAGTGACCCTCGGCAGTCGCACTATGGGCGAGTCGATACCCGATGAGCAGATCGAAGCCTATTACCAAAATAATGAATCTCGTTTCATGCTCGACGAAGAAGTCGGTGTGGATTATGTCGTCTTGGACAAAAACGCCATTTTCGATGAAGTAGTCGTTGATGATGCCGATGTACAAGCGCAATACGAAATCGAAAGTGCCGCTGTTAACTCGGCCACTTCGCGTCGCGCTTCGCATATCCTGCTTGAAACAGGGGGCGACGTAAGCGAAGAGGAGGCTTTAGCGGCTGCCGCGGCGCTGAAGGAGCGTTTAGACGCCGGTGAAGACTTCGGGGCATTGGCCTTAGAAGCTTCCTCAGACACTATTTCAGCGGAAGATGGCGGAGATATCGGTTATACCGACGGGACAGCCTTCCCGCAAGCTTTAGAGAACGCCTTGGCGAATATGCAAGTCAATGAGATCTCCGAGCCAATCGTCAGTGAGTTCGGTGTGCATATCGTTAAACTCACGGAAAACTCTGTTAACGAATTTCCACCGCTCGAAGAAGTAGAAGAGCGTATCCGTCGCGATTTAGCGACGGCAGAGGTGGATGCCTTGTATTTTTCTCGCTTAGAAGACTTGGCGAACTTGGCATTCGAGACGACTGGGCTCGACGATATCGTCGCGGAATTAGGTATAGAGCCAATTCAGAGTGAGATGTTCACGCGCCTTGGTGGCACCTCCGAGATCACGAGCAATGCAAACTTCATTGCCGCTGCCTTCTCAGATGAAACCCTGCTGGATGGCAATAATAGTGACGTGATCGAACTCGGTGGCGATCGTGCGGTTGTCCTGCATGTGCGTGAGCACAATGAGCCAAGCCTCCAGCCTCTTGCAGAGGTTCGGGCCGAGATCGCTGCGATCTTGCGCCAGGAGCTTGAGAGAGAGCGTGCGACGGCTTTGGGTGAGTCTTTGTTAAACGCGTTGCAGAGCGGCGCAAGCATTGACGAGACAATGGCTGAGAATGGCTTGCAGTGGATTGCGCAGAACAATGCGGCCCGCGATCAGGCCGGTTTGAATGGTGAAGTATTGCAAGCGGCTTTCTCCATGCCAGCACCTGCTGAGGGCGAAACTGAGCTCAATGGCTTTTCGTTAAGCAATGGCACGTATATCGTTTTAGAGTTACAGGATGTCGAGCGTGGCAGTCTTGCAGACCTTGAGTTGTCCGAACGCGCAACGATGACCAATACCTATATTGAGCGTACTGGCCGTGCTAGCTTCGATGCGTTTCTAGCCAATACTCGTCGCAATGCCGAAATCGAGAACAAGCTAGAAGAGTTGGAGTTTTAAAGACTCAGTTTAATTGATTGACACCCGGGCGTAGCAATAATTGCTGCCCTGGGTGTATCAAGTCCCCGATATTGATAGAGTTCAACCGCGCCAACTCTTCTGTGCTGATTCCCGCATTGCGCGCGATACGCGCCAAGGTATCTCCAGAGCGCACCTCGTAGATGCTCGCTTCCTCATTAGCCACTTCAGACTGAACCCCAGCCAAACTATTTTGAGATTGTAACTGCAATACCTGCCCTGGTTTGATAATGCTATTCGCGTTAAGGCCATTGAATTGGGCGATGCTGGCGACTGTGAGATTATAGCGATTGGCAATCTTCCAGAGACTGTCACCGGAACGTACCTGATAGCGGGTAGGCGCCTCGGTTTGCATTTGGGCGATGCTGCCACTGCTGTATTCGGGCGCGTTCGGAATATTGATCGGTGAGTCTGAATTATAGGCGCGCGGGATCAATAAAGACTCGCCCGCAATGATGCGGCTGCCTGAGATCTCATTGACCTGCTGTAATACCCCAACTTGCGTTCTAAATTGCTGAGCGATCTTGCTGAGTGAGTCGCCACTTTGCACGATGTAACGATCCCATGTGACATTACTGCCGCCTTGGTGTTCGGCCAGCGCGGTGGTGAAGTGTTCAGCGGCCTCGATCGGGACTAACAGGCTCTGCGGGCCATCCGGGTGAGTGGCCCATTGCAGGAAGCCTGGGTTTAATTGATAGAGGGTCTCAGAGTCGATGCCGGCGATCGTTGCGGCGAGCGCCAAATCGAGTTGGTAACCAACCTCAACTCGTTTTACAGCCGGGGCGTTGAGGACATCAGCGAGCTCCATGCCGTAGTGATTGGGTTCGGCCACCAAGCGGCTCAAGGCGATCAATTTGGGGGCAAAGTCTTCCGTGATCGATGGCAGGTTCAAGGACCAATAATCCACGTCACGATCGCGTTGCTCATTACGACTAATGGCCTTGCGCACATTGCCAGGGCCCGTGTTATAGGCCGCCAATGAGAGAAGCCAGCTTTCGTCGAACATTTGATTGAGGGTAATTAAATAGTCCAAAGCTGCCGAGGTCGATGCAATGGGGTCGCGACTGCCGTCATACCACCAGTCTCGTTTAAGCCCAAGGCTTGGGGCTGTGCCTGAGGCAATTTGCCAAAGCCCGACGGAATTGCCAGGAGAGACGGCATTGGGGTTAAAGGCGCTCTCGACAATGGGCAGCAGGGCAAGCTCTGTAGGCAAGCCGCGGCGCTCGACCTCTTCGACGATCTCGAAAATAAAAGGCCTTGCACGCTCGGTGACGATTTTAAGGTAATTGGGATTGTTCTTATAGAACTCGAGTTGTTCGTCGATACGGGCGTTGTCATAGTTGTAAGCGAATTGCAGCCCGGCACCGATGCGCGCCCATATGTCCGTAAAGACTTCGCTCTCGGAGCTAAAGCCGTCGCCAGTCTCTATGGAAACGCGCGCGGGGGCATCGCGTTGTGACACCGATCGTAAAGGGTGATCTTCAGTATCGAGGTTGCTGTCTGCACTATTGTCAATGCTGCTACAGGCGTTTAAGAAGGCAAGGCCTGTAATAAGGAGGCAAAGTCGTTTAACCCGAAAGCCACTAATGGCTTCTGATTTGGCGTTAACATGGGGTTTAGATTGGTAATTCGATGGCATCAATAAGTTTCTTAATCTAGTGGGCTTAAATAAGTCGTGAACTCAATGGCTTGCTGTTAAAAATTGTCTTTCCAAGCACGTAGCTGCGCGAAGGTTGTCGTCGTATCTTGTACTTCTACGCCGCAATGCGCCGCAACTGTCTGTGCGATAACTTCCTTATGACAACGTAAAAAGGGATTGGTTCTGTTTTCCCAATCAATCGTTGAGGGCAAAGTGGGTTTATGTGCCTGCCGCACACGCGTCGATGTGGCCATACGCTCTTGCAGGTCTTGGTTGTCCGGTTCCGCGGCGAGCGCAAAACGTAGGTTTGCCAGTGTATATTCGTGGGCGCAATATACACGAGTGCTTGCATCGAGGCCGCTTAATTTTTGCAAGGACGCCAACATCATCGGGGCTGTGCCTTCGAAAATGCGCCCACAACCGGCCGCAAATAGAGTGTCCCCACAAAACAGTATTGGGGGGTGTTGATCGCTAGCGCTAGCGAAGTAAGCGATATGGTCGAGCGTATGGCCTGGCACTTCAAGCACAGTAAAATCGACTCCGAGCACAGTGACGGTTTGATCCTGTTTGAGGGTGTGATTAAGGCAGTGAATCTTTGCCGACTGAGGGCCATAGACCTGCACCGCGGGGAAGGCGGCTTGCAACTGCGCAACGCCGCCGATGTGATCGGCATGGTGATGCGTGATTAAAATGCTCTCTAAGGTCAGCCCCTGCGCTGTTAACAGGGCTAATACCGGCGTGGCGTCGCCTGGGTCGACGACACATACGCTAGGGTTGTTATCCTGCTGCAACAACCAAATATAATTATCATTGAAAGCAGGAATTGGCCTTATCTTTACAGTCATAGCATTTGATTTCATTAATAAAAGAAAGCAATGATAGTGCAGCAATTAGGTCTGATAAACTAGTTTTCTTAACCTGCACGGGTGTGTAAGTGATATCGTCTTGATAAACTTAGACTTTCACCTAGTGGCTCACGGAGTATTCACAAATTAAGCACATGGGATTACTCGACGACTTTAAAAATTTTTGGCGCAAACGCGCACAGGTGCCAACGCCTAATGACTTGCATCTAGAAATGACCCAGTGGCTAGCCTCGCCCTTGGGGCAGGCATTGTTGGAGTCTGAAGCCGCGCTCTTGGAACCGATTCTTGCGCGCATTTTCGGCTATCATTTCTTGCAGCTTGGCGTCAGTGAGTATTCGATGCTGGCGGCTAGCCCTGTTGGGCATAAGCTAGCGTTTGTGCCGCATTACAAAGAAGGGCAGAGCGATGTAGCGGCCAGCAACGAGGCACTGCCATTGCAAAATGAAAGTGTTGATGCGGTTTTGATTCATCATGCTTTAGACTATACCCCCAATAACCACCGTCTGTTAAGAGAGGCGGCGCGGGTCTTAATGCCCGGCGGGAAACTCCTGATAGTCGGTTTTAATCCTCTCAGTAGCTGGGGGTTGCGTAAAATGTGCCGCTGGCGCCATGTTACCCCTTGGAATGGCCGCTACACCTCTTGCTCAAGAGTGCAAGACTGGCTGAAATTGCTGGAATTTACTGTCGACAAGGTAGAGCATGGCGGGTATCTGCTTCCCTTCGCTCACTCTAAGCTCGTAGAGGCGGCGCCGCGCATCGAAACGTTGGGGCAAAAACTCAGCGCTCCTCTGGGGGCCGTGTACGTGATTGTCGCCTGCAAACAGCTTATGCCTGTGACACCTATCATGCCTCGTTGGCCGAAAATGCCGCGCCCAGTGTTGGTACGGCCAGTGGGGGAGAGTGCACGCACACGGCCGCAAGCGGCCAAAGTAAAACTAAACTCATAAGCAGGTAACACAACGCTCAAAGGAATCAATCAGTTTGTCAAACACAGTTAAGATGTACACCGATGGCGCTTGCCGTGGCAACCCAGGCAAGGGCGGTTGGGGCGCGTTATTGCGTTACAATGGCGCGGAGAAAACCTTTCATGGTGGCGAGGGCCACACCACAAATAACCGCATGGAATTGATGGCCGTCATTCAAGGCTTCCAAGCGCTCACTAAACCGGGTTGCGATGTCATCGTCTACAGCGATTCAAAGTATGTTCTCAATGGCATCAGCGAATGGATGCCTAACTGGAAGAAACGTGGCTGGAAGACAGCGGCTAAAAAACCTGTTCTTAATGTCGATTTATGGCAGGCTTTAGATGCCTTGGTGCAAAAGCACAATGTGCAGTGGGAATGGGTGAAAGGGCACAGTGGGCACCCCGAGAATGAACTGGCCGATGCACTGGCCAACCTTGGCATCGACGAACTTACTTAATCCTGATCCGATAGAGATTTTATGCGACAAATTGTACTGGATACCGAAACGACGGGCCTTGACCCATCACAAGGACACCGAGTCATCGAGATTGGCTGTGTCGAAATCGAAAATCGCCGCCTCACTGGACGTCATTTTCACTGTTATTTGAACCCTGACCGAGAAATCGATGACGGCGCGGTGCAAGTCCACGGCATCACTTCCGCGTTTCTTGCCGACAAACCCCGTTTTAAACAAGTTGTACACGATTTTGTCGAATTTGTGCGCGGCGCAGAACTGGTCATCCACAATGCGCCTTTCGATGTAGGGTTTCTGAACCATGAGCTAAACTTGCTCGCAGATGGGCACTGCTCTGTAGAGGAGATTTGCGGCATTATCGATACCCTCGTCATGGCCCGTAAGAAGCATCCTGGGCAACGTAATAGCCTGGATGCGCTATGCAAGCGTTATGAGGTCGATAACTCTCAGCGCGAGCTGCACGGCGCTCTATTGGATGCTGAGATACTGGCCGATGTCTATTTGTTGATGACTGGTGGGCAGACCACGCTGCAACTGGCAAGTGAAGAGGCGAGCGAGGAGAGCCGAGAAGGCCAGTCGCGCACTCGCGATCTATCGCGCGGCCCATTAGTCGTGGTTGCCCCGACAGAGCAGGAGTTGCAAGCACATGAGCAATTTCTCGCAAAGATCAATAAGCAAAGTAACGATCAATGCGTATGGACCCGTGAAAAGGCGGCAAACTAGGCCATGAATACCCCGAATACCTATTTCTATCATGCCGGCGAAATGCGCGGTGATGAGCAGGTAATCTTGTTTCATAAGGGCGAGGTGCTGCTGCGTGATAATGCCTTTCTTTGGCCAAGTAGTGTCTTAGAAGAGCTGCATAAGGACTGGTATCCGCTTTTACTTGTCGGAGTGTTCGCCGAGCGCCGCGTGGTCGCATTAAACCTTCCCGCCGATTGGACTCAGGATGATTTCGAGGTCGCTAGGGCTAGCCCACGGCAATTACTCTTTGAGCGCAACCTAGAAGACTTCACGGCAGTAGGCCGAGCTAATCAGCTTATCAATTGGTTTGATCATCACCGTTTTTGCGGAAAATGCGGGTCGCCAACGACGCCGCATGGAAACGACCGAGCCCTAGTGTGTACCGTTTGTGATGGACATTTCTATCCGCGCATTAATCCCTGTGTCATCGTTCTAGTCACCAAAGGAGATGAGTTTCTCCTAGCCCTGCATAAGAAGGGCCGCGGTGCCTACTACTCCTGCCTTGCTGGGTTTATGGAAGTAGGAGAGACGCCTGAGGAAACTGTACACCGTGAAGTACTAGAAGAAGTTGGGCTAGATGTCGGCAATATTCGTTATGTTAAGAGCCAATCGTGGCCATTTCCCTCGCAATTAATGCTAGGGTTCTTTGCCGATTATCAAGGCGGTGAGATCGAGGTCGATGGCGTCGAAATTGAAAAAGCACGCTGGTATAAGGCGGAGGACCTCCCGCAAATACCCTCAGCTGGGATCAGTGTTGCGGGGCAGCTCATTGAGTTATTCTTGCAAGGCAAACAATAGACAGAATTAAGCGTTAATCAAAGGAGAGCGTGCTTGGAGTACCTTATAGAATACGGTTTGTTTTTGGCGAAAGTGGCCACATTGGTGGTTGCATTCATTATGGTCGTTAGTGCTTTGGTCTCGGCCGGGTCGCGTGGCAAACGTGGGGGCAACGCCAACAAAGGCGATATCAGTATCGTGCGTTTAAACGACGAACTCGATGATATGCGCGAAACGATGAAAAAGACGATTCTCGACAAGGCCGATTATAAGATCGAGCAGAAAATAGAGAAAAAACGTCAAAAACAAGAAGATAAAGACAGTAAGAAGAAAGCGAAGGCGCGTCTTGCGCCCACTAACGAAGCTGAAGATGAGTTGAAGAAACGGGTTTATGTGCTTGATTTTGATGGTGATATTGAGGCAAGTGCAGTAGAGTCTTTGCGTGAAGAGATAACCGCCGTGTTGTCGATGGCGACGAGCAACGATGAAGTGCTGCTGCGATTAGAAAGCCCTGGCGGCATGGTCCATGCCTACGGTCTCGCATCTTCGCAATTGCTGCGCATCCGCAATCAGAAAATCCCCCTGACGATCTGCGTCGACAAAGTGGCTGCCAGCGGTGGCTATATGATGGCTTGCCTAGCCAGTAAGTTGATTGCAGCCCCTTTTGCGATGATCGGCTCGATCGGCGTACTCGTGCAATTGCCTAACTTCCATCGCCTGTTGCAAAAACATGAAGTGGATTACGAGACCATTAGTGCCGGTGAGTTTAAAACCACGCTCAGCACTTTTGGGGAAATCACGCAGAAAGGGCGCGACAAAGTTAAAGAAGATGTTGAGGAGATGCACACGCTGTTTAAAACTTGGGTGAAGGATCATCGCCCAGCGGTACAGATCGATTCCATCGCAACTGGAGAGACTTGGGTCGGGGTGCAGGCCTTAGAGCGCAATATGATTGATGCGGTAATGACCAGCGATGAGTGTATTGTGCAAGCCTGTGAAAATGCTGATGTCTATTCCGTCAGTTATGATATTCGTCGCTCGCTAGGGGACAAGCTCGGTGCAGCCATTCATAAGAGTGTCGATAGCACAGTGATGGCCTGGTGGAAGCGCATTCGTGAGAACGGCTTTTATTCCTAAGGATTTTTATGACTGCAATACCGAAGCACTTTAAGGCGCTACGAGTCGAAGAGGCTCAAGATGGCGAGGCACTGAGCTATAGCAGCGCGGTGGTCGAGCGCAGCCTGAATGAATTGCCCGCCAATGATGTGCTTATCCAAGTGCATTATTCGTCGGTTAATTACAAAGATGCCTTGTCAGCCTCTGGTAATAAAGGCGTTACACGCCAGTATCCTCACACCCCTGGTATCGATGCCGCCGGGGTAGTCGTGCGCTCACAAGATAGCAGTATTGCCATCGGTCAGTCGGTGATCGTTACGGGGTATGACCTAGGGATGAACACCTCTGGAGGTTTTGCCCAATTCATTGCCGTGCCTGCGCAGTGGGTCGTGCCATTGCCCGAAGGTTTGAGCCTGTTTGAGTCCATGGTCTTAGGCACTGCTGGGCTTACTGCCGCACTATGCGTCGAGAAGCTGTTGAATAACGGCCTGACGCCTGAGCAAGGCGAAGTGCTAGTGACAGGGGCCAGTGGTGGCGTGGGGTCGATTGCGGTTGCCCTATTGTCCAAGCTAGGGTTTAGTGTCACAGCCTGTTCTGGCAAAGCCGACAGTCAGCCCATGCTGAAGAGCTTGGGCGCGCAGGCCATCATCACGCGCGAAGAATTACTCGGGCAAGGAAATCGTCCCCTACTTAAAGAGCGATGGGCAGGGGCTGTGGATGTGGTCGGTGGAGAGATGTTGTGGAATGTCATGAAATCCCTGCGCTACGGGGGTAGTGTGGCCTGTTGTGGCCTTGTCGGTTCTCCTAAAATAGAGGCGACAGTGTTCCCATTTATCCTGCGTTCTGTGAATCTATTGGGGGTGGACTCGGTCATGGTACCGCTAGCCCATAAAACCGCCCTTTGGACGCAATTGGCATCGCACTGGCACTTAGAGCACTTGGCTGATTTGGCCAAGATTATTACGCTAGATGAGCTACAGGCCGGTATTGATAGCCTATTACAGGGGCAGGGCAAGGGGCGTTTGGTCTTGGAGCTAGGGCGCTAAGGCGCCCTGAACCCAGTTAAGAGGCTCTGCGTCGGAACAGCGGCAGAGGTTTATCAACGCTAGCTTGGTAACCGTCGGCGAAATCGTCGAAGGCTTGCAGAGCCACTTCTATATTTTGGTCATCACGCAGGGCGAATGCATCGAATCCACAACGGGCCATGTAATAGAGTTGGTCGCGCAAAACATCCCCAATAGCACGAACTTCGCCTTTATAAGCTAAATTATTGCGTAATTCGCGCGCCGAAGAATACGCTCTGCCGTCAGCAAAGGTAGGGAAATGCAGGGCTATGAGTTCAAAGCCATGTAGGTCATCGCCTAACTCGCTGGGCAACTCATGGCTCTTGAGCCAGACCGCACAGCGACCGGAACGCTGTTGCAGGGCCGTTTTATGTTCCTGCCAAGCTTGTAAAGGCACAATGATCGCTTGCTCATTGAACTGGGCGATCTCTTCTAGGTTGGCAACTTCCTGGATTAGTGTCCACGGGTCTTGTGCCAAGGCTCTGTTCTTAATTAGTTTTGGCATAGACTTCTTCCTTAAACGGCGCGATTCCGATGCGATTAAACGTTTCAATGAAGCGTTCGCCTTTTAAGCGTTGACGCATATACACCGTAATGATTTTCTGGATCACAGTAGGGACTTCTTCTTGCGAAAAAGATGGCCCGACGATTTGCCCAAGTGCCGTGTCGTTGTCGGCTGAGCCGCCCAATGAGACCTGATAAAACTCAGACCCCTTCTTGTCGACGCCCAAAATGCCGATATTGCCCACATGGTGGTGCCCACAGGCATTCATGCAGCCAGAAATATTCAAGCTCAACTCACCAATTTCGCGTTGCAAAACAGGGTCGTCAAATTGCCGCTGGATGGACTCCGCAATGGGAATCGACTTGGCATTGGCAAGGGCGCAGAAATCGCCGCCCGGGCAGCAAATGATGTCAGAGATTAGGCCGAGATTGGCCGTGCCTAACTCTTTGCTCTTCAATGCTTGCCACAGCTCATAGAGAGCATCCTGTTCCACATCGGCGAGGATGACATTCTGCTCGTGGCTCACACGGATCTCGCCGAAGCTGTATTGATCGGCGAGGGCTGCAATGAAGTTTAGTTGCTCAGTGGTCACATCGCCTGGTGCGACACCTGTCTTTTTCAAGCAAAGCGTGACAATGGCATAACCGGGTTTCTTGTGCGCATCGACGTTTTGCTGATACCAGCTAGTGAACAAGACGTCGCGCGCTAGCGCTTCCTGCAAGGCCGCACTGTGCTCTGCTAAGGCTTTGTAGTCAGGGTCGTGGAAGAAGCTCTTGCAACGAGCAATCTCCTCTTCCGTTAATAGCAGCGGTCCGCCCTTTATGGCTTGCCACTCTTTTTCGACTTTATCGCGGAAGGCCTCGACGCCCGTCTCTTTAACTAAGATTTTAATACGTGCTTTGTACTTGTTATCACGACGGCCTTCGCGGTTATACACACGCAAGATGGCGTCTAAATAAGTCAGTAGCTCTTCTTTGGGCAAAAACGCGCGAATCTCTTTGCCGATGACAGGAGTACGACCAAGCCCGCCGCCGACCAGCACGCGAAACCCTAACTCTCCGGCCTCATTGCGGACGATAAATAAGCCAATATCATGCACCTGAGTCGCTGCCTGATCGTCTGCTGTGCCGCAGACGGCGATCTTAAACTTGCGCGGGAGATAGGCGAACTCTGGGTGGAACGTCGACCACTGACGGATAATTTCACAGTAAGGGCGGCTATCTTCTATCTCGTTCTTGGCACTGCCGGCAAATTGATCAGTCGTAGTGTTGCGTATGCAATTGCCGCTAGTTTGGATCGAATGCATTTCAACTTCGGCTAGATGCGCCAAAATATCAGGGACATCGGTCAAGGCAGGCCAGTTAAATTGAATGTTTTGACGCGTTGTAAAATGCCCATAGCCTTTATCGTAGTGATCAGCGATATAGGCCAGCTTGCGTAATTGCGTGCTTGAAAGCATGCCATAAGGCACGGCAATTCTTAGCATCGGTGCCATACGCTGAATGTACAGACCATTTTGCAAGCGCAACGGCAAAAACTCATTGTCAGCCAATTCGCCTTTTAAAAATCGAGCGGTCTGGTCGCGAAATTGTGCGACGCGATCCTCGAGCATTTTGTGGTCGTAATTATCGTATCGATACATGGGTATAATCTTATTCCAAAAAGTTCTAAGGAGCGGTGGAAATTGGGGCAGTATTGTATATCAATGCTAGCGAACTACGCTAGTCTCATGCATTGTTCGACACCTTGTTGTCAGTTTGCGTAGCGTTGATGCATGTTTCACTTGATTCTGGAGAGCGAGGCTATAAAATGCCGGTTGTTTTCAGTCAACACTAATGGAATATCACTATGAGTCATCACGACGTGTCAGAACCAGTTCAATACAATGAAGAAGTCGCCGAAGCTAATAGCCGTGCAGATATGCTGGCGTTGGTGTCTCTTGTGGCAATTGTTGTTGTCATGGCGGTATTTTACGTAAGCCGTTAATCGGGCGGTCTTGCAATGAAAGAGCCAAAGTGGTGCAAACCCTTTGGCTCTTTTTCGTTACGGCAGTACGCTACTGACCACTACAACAAGCGTCAATACAAATAAAACGGTAAAGATGATTGCGGCGGCAATAAAGCCTTTTACCGAACCATTGGCAAAATCCCTTTCTTTATTTTTTTTGCTCTGCACCCCAAAACTGGCCTGCATGACGCTCAACATCGTCTTCCAAAAGGGCAGTTCTTGCTTTTCCGTGCTGTTCTCATCTTGCTCTTTATCGCTCATTTTACTGCCCTCACTAAATAATATTAGGTCTTAACAAGGTTTGGACTTCGTCTAGGCTGACACCCTTGCGCTGGGCAAGTGATTCGACTTGGTCTTGATCGATTTTACCGACAGAGAAATAACGTGACTCTGGGTGGGCAAAATAGAAGCCGCTTACGCTCGCCGCAGGGTGCATCGCAAAGCTGTCCGTCAGCTCCATGCCGATGGTGCCGTCGATGCCAAGCAATTTAAACAGTGTCACTTTGTCTGAGTGTTCAGGGCATGCCGGGTAGCCTGGGGCAGGGCGGATACCTTGATATTTCTCATTGAGTAAGTCGTCATTACTTAGATCTTCTTGTTTAGCATAAGACCAGTATTGCGTGCGAACCCGCAGATGCATTAACTCGGCAAAGGCTTCGGCTAGCCGGTCTGCTAAGGCTTTCACCATTAAGGCATTGTAGTCGTTATTCTCCGCTTGGTACTTCAGGGCGAGCTCGTCGGCGCCAATGCCCGTGGTCACAGCGAAACCGCCCACATAGTCGCGATAATCACTGTCTTTTGGGGCCACATAGTCGGCCAGTGAAAGATTTGGAACCCCCTGGGCCTTAGTGGATTGCTGGCGCAGAAAACTGAAACGAGCGAGTTCGGCGTTGCGAGTATCGTCTGTAAAGAGTGTCACATCGTTCAAGTTCTCTTGGCCAGCGGGCCAGAAGCCGATGACCGCTTGGGCTTTTAGGCGTTTATTGTCGATGATGTCCTTGAGCATGGCTTGTGCGTCAGCAAACAAGTCACGGGCAGCCTCACCGACTACCTCATCTTTAAGTATTGCTGGGTATTTGCCGGACAGGCTCCAGGTAATGAAGAAAGGGGTCCAGTCAATATATGGCACTAGCTCTTCTAACGGGAAGTCCTCAAACACCTTCGTGCCTAGAAATTCGGGCGTTACCGGTTTGTGCGCCGCCCAGTCAGCCTTATAAGCGTTCTCATTGGCTGACTCAAAGCTAATGATGTTCTTGCGGTGATCGCGATTGGCGTTGCGAGCACGGACTGCATCGTATTCGCTGTGTACCTTCGCTTTGAACTCAACACCACCGTCTTCGCTGAGCAAATTACTGACGACCGTCACGCTGCGAGAGGCATCGGGCACGTACACTGTGGCATTGTTGCTGTAATTCTCTTCGATCTTCACTGCTGTATGGGCTTTCGAAGTGGTGGCGCCACCGATCAGTAATGGAATGGTGAAGCCTTGGCGTTGCATCTCTTTAGCCACATGCACCATCTCATCGAGTGATGGTGTGATGAGGCCGCTAAGGCCAATGACATCGACTTTTTCTGCGATAGCGGTCTGCAGGATCTTCTCGCAAGGCACCATCACGCCAAGATCGATGATGTCGTAGTTGTTACAGGCTAATACCACCGCTACGATGTTCTTGCCGATGTCATGTACATCGCCTTTCACGGTTGCCAGCAATATTTTACCCTTGGCTTTAACAACTTGACCCTTCTTGCTTGCCTCGATATAGGGCAGGAGATAGGCAACAGCTTGCTTCATCACGCGGGCGCTTTTCACAACCTGAGGAAGAAACATTTTGCCGCTCCCAAATAAGTCGCCGACCACGTTCATGCCGTCCATCAATGGCCCTTCGATCACCTCGATTGGCATCGGATAGAGCAGGCGGGCCTCTTCTGTGTCTTGTTCGATATAACGTGTGATGCCTTTGACTAGGGCGTGTGTGATGCGTTCGCGAACGTCGGCTTCACGCCAGCTAAGGTCTTCATGGCTCTCAGTAGTCGATTCGCCGTTATATTTGGCAGCAATTTCCATCAAACGGTCTGTGCCGTCGGGGCGACGGTTAAGAACGATGTCTTCGACGCGCTCTTTTAGCTCGGCGGGTATTTGGTCATAGACGGTTAATTGCCCCGCGTTGACGATACCCATCGTTAAGCCAGCCTTGATAGCGTAGTAGAGGAACACCGAGTGAATCGCCTCGCGCACGCTGTCATTGCCACGGAAGGAGAACGATACATTGCTCACGCCACCGGAGATAAGGGCGTGGGGGAGTTCGCGGGTAATGTATTCACAGCTGCCGATAAAATCGACAGCGTAATTATTGTGTTCTTCGATGCCTGTGGCGACAGCGAATATATTCGGGTCGAAGATGATGTCCTGGGCAGGGAAGCCAACCTTGTCGACCAATACATCATAGCTGCGCTTACAGATTTCGCACTTTTTCTCTAAAGTGTCAGCTTGCCCATTTTCGTCAAACGCCATGACGACAATGGCGGCGCCATACTGCATGCACAAGCGTGCTTTTTCGATGAACTCTTCTTCACCTTCCTTCAAACTGATCGAATTGACGATGCCTTTACCTTGAATGCAGCGCAGACCGGTTTCAAGAATCTCCCACTTAGAGGAGTCGATCATGATCGGTACTCGGCTGATGTCGGGCTCGGATGCAATCAATCGTAGAAAGTGCGACATGGCAGCATTGGAGTCCAGCATGCCTTCGTCCATGTTGATATCGATGATCTGGGCGCCAGCTTCCACTTGTTGTAAAGCAACATCTAGGGCTGTCGCAAAATCGCCTTCGCGAATTAATCTAGCGAAGCGTTTTGAACCGGTAATATTGGTTCGCTCACCCACGTTAACGAACAAGGAGTCGGGAGTAATATTAAAGGCTTCCAAGCCACTTAAGCGGCAAGCGGGGGGGATATCTGGAATTGCCCGTGGCTTGTGTTGTGCCACAGCTGCTGCAATGGCACTGATGTGCTTTGGCGTAGTGCCACAACATCCGCCAACGATATTGAGGAAGCCGCTTTTGGCAAATTCTTCAATAATATCAGCCATTTCCTCAGCGCTTTGGTCATACTCGCCAAACTCGTTTGGCAGGCCAGCGTTTGGGTGGGCTGAAACGTGTGCACTCGCGATACTCGCGATCTCTTCGATATGAGGGCGCAATTGCGTGGCCCCTAAAGCACAGTTAAAGCCAATTGAAACGGGCTTGGCATGGGCCACGGAGTTCCAAAATGCTTCTACGGTTTGGCCTGAAAGAGTACGCCCGCTGGCATCGGTAATCGTGCCTGAAATCATGACAGGAATTTCGGCGCCAATGCGTTTGCCGTGCTCTTGGATAGCAAAAATGGCAGCTTTCGCATTGAGGGTATCGAATACTGTTTCGATTAATATTAGGTCTGCGCCACCGTCCACTAAGGCTTCGGCACACACGAGATAATTCTCCACCAACTCATCGAAGGAAATATTGCGAAACGCTGGGTCATTAACATCCGGTGAGATCGATGCCGTGCGGCTCGTCGGTCCAATGATGCCCGCCACAAAACGCGGCTTGTCGGCAGTGCTCATCTCATCACAGGCGGCGCGTGCGAGTTTTGCAGCCTCAAAATTGAGTTCGTATGCCAAGGCCTCTAATTTATAGTCCGACTGCGAGACAGCGGTAGAGTTAAAGGTGTTGGTCTCGATAATATCGGCACCAGCCAACAAGTATTCTTTATGAATCTTGGTGATAAGGTCGGGACGAGTGAGGGTCAGTAGATCGTTATTACCGGCAAGATCGTCTGGGTTGTCTTTAAAGCGCTCGCCTCTAAAATCAGTTTCACTCAGTTTTGCATTCTGAATCATGGTGCCCATCGCGCCATCAAGGACGAGGATACGCTTCTTCAACGCTTGTGAAAGGGATTCTTGGGACTTCAATATTTGCATGATATCAACCACCAGAAAGGGGACCTTGCCAAAAACCGCGCATTCTAGCAGAACTGTGCCTGTGCGGCATGTGCAAATCTGTGTTGATGCTGGGGCAGGGTAATAACCTAGTAATTTAGTCTAGTATTTAATTTAAGCAAAACATAGCGTAAACTGCGCCCATCCAATTTAAGAGCTAGGAACCCCTATGATCACGATTACTGAGTCAGCGCAGGAATATCTTGCCGAACTTCTCAGCAAACAAGACTGTGAAGGCATTGCCGTACGCATCTTTATTCTCGACGCGGGCACGCCGAAGGCAGAAACCTGCATCTCCTTCTGTCGACCTGGTGAATCACAAGAAAGCGACGAGCTGCGCACCTATCCAGCCTTTAATGCTTACTTAGAGGCTCGTAGTATTCCGTTTTTGAAAGATGCCACCGTGGATTACTCCAAAGATGCGATGGGCGGGCAATTGACGATTAAAGCACCTAATTCACGCCTGCCACAGGTCAATGACGACAGCTCAATCGAGGATCGGGTGAACTATGTGCTGTATAACGAGATAAATCCTGGTCTGGCGTCCCACGGCGGAGTGGTCACACTAGAGGAGATTTTCGAAGATAGCGTGGCAATTTTAAAATTTGGCGGCGGTTGCCAAGGCTGCGGAATGGTTGACGTTACTCTCAAAGAGGGGGTAGAGAAAACTTTGTTAGAGCAGATCCCACAGTTGACTGAAGTCCGTGATATCACAGACCACAGCCAAACTGAGAACGCCTATTTCAAATAGGCCCTCGTGCCGAGGTCAATCAGGGTATCGGTCTACGAGCCCTTGATACAGCAGTTCTGGATAGCTTGGATCGGTCGCATTCAAGCTATCCATTAACTCTACCAAATGTTCGTTGTCTTCACGCCCATGCCAAAGCTTCTGGTAGCTCCCATCTTTGTAGCCAAAATCCTGACGGAAGAAATTCAGCACATTTTTACTGACATATTGCCGATACAAAGAATCCCAGTCTAACTGACACTCGTGCATTATCGCCTGAAATAGGCCGATATCGATGCGTTTCGCCGCAGAGATGCCAATTAAGAGCTCTAGTTTCTCAACGAGGTTGAGAGAGTTTAAAGAGTAATGCGCGCCATCAAACTCCACTTCGCTGTGGTCTTCGACTGCCGCGACGGCGTTGAGCAAAAAGCGCGCTGCCTGCTCCTGTTGATCTTGCGTGTTGAGCAGAATCTCTGAAAGCACAAAATGCCAGATATCGATGATCTCCATCTGCAGCTGTGGAAGATCGCACTCCTGTTTTTTCCACCACTTCCAGCCATGATGTTCGATCGCCTCGGCCGCTTCGATAACGACTGCGCGCAAATAAGGGAAGCGTTTAGAGACCCATAGTGGGTCAACTTTGGCATTCATACGGGATTGCAGAGATAGCATTAATTCGGCTTGCGTGGCGTGTAAAGAGCTCATGACTTCCTTCGGGCGGGTTTAGCGGAGTTGTTTTTGTAATGCGGCGAGCATGTCTTGGCGACTGCGCAGCATGTCGATGTATTTTGCATTGAGTGCAGCGACCTTTTGGTCTTTTTGGGATTGCCGCTGCGTAGTTGTTATCCAGTGTTCTATAAGCGCTATTTCTTCGAGCAATTGTGCTTCCGCCGTCGCTTTAAGCTCGGGGTCAATCACGATGCTTTTAGGTGAATTGCGCTTGTCTTTCATACTTGATCCGGCAGCATCCCCACGAGTGTAGTGGTTCTCGGGCAGGCCCAGAGTAAGCCTGTTACGGATCAATTTGGCACAGGCTTATTAGGCGGTCAAGGCGCGCAAGTGCAAATTAAGTGGTTTGCGCATCACTAGCAGTTTTCGCACTACTTTAAAGTACTCAGTAATTGCTGCCATTGCCTTGCATGCAATTGGCGCATGTGAGTGTGTGTATTAGGCTCGCCCCAAGCCTGGATCATCCACTTAATATCAGTTTTGCTCAATAACGGCAGCTGTTCATATCCTAAGTCATTATAGGGTGTGTTCATGTGCGCAAATTCACTGTAGTCGACTTTCTTACTAGCACTGGGGCTAAGGGGTTTTACACCCGTGGCTTTGCTGTGAAAAAAACTGGCCAGCGCGGCAAGATGATGGAGCTGCTCGAGCGCTGCATTAGAGTCTTGCTGTGCTTTTTTTAGCGTCCTGATTTGCGCACGAAGAATGAGGCAACTTTGCTTAAATGCCCCCATTTGCGGCAATGCAGCGCTACAAGTGCTTAGCGCCGCAGTGAAATCTCCAACCGCTTGCTGCTCTTTACTGACTTCTAGCCATTGGTCGAGGGCGGCAGTGGCTGTTGGATCCGAAGCTTGCACAGTGGTGCTAGGGGAGGGCTGCTCCGACGCTGGTATTTTACTCTCTTGGACTGAGGATGGGTTCAGGCCGAGTATTTCCTCGGGATCGCTTAAGTCATCCTCATCGGATTCACGAAGCTCCAGGGGTGGCAACGGCACGGTGCGGTCCACCGTTTCGACATTCTCCTTTTGCTGATACTTGTGCAAAGCCCAAATGATTAAGATGAGCAAGCCAATTCCAGCGATGATGCTAAGCCCTACAAATAGCAAATCGTTACTCCGTTGTTCTTAAAAACCTATTAGCGGTGTGCCAATAATGTTGAATGACAATAGCAATGCGATAGCCGTGTAATTTTAGCAATCAATGAGACTTTGGTCGATTAATGTTTGTTGTTGTTGACACAGGCACCGGCTTATCGCTTACAATGCCGCCGCGCATGTCACTCAACGGTGATAAGAGCTGAAAGTTCAGAGTCAGAAAACGCTTAATTTTGATTTTTATAAATTAACGCTTGACGAGAACGGTAAGGGTTCCTAAAATGCGCCGCTTTCTGCAATTAGGTAGAAACATTGTTTGACTCTAGTCCCCTTCGTCTAGAGGCCTAGGACACCGGGTTTTCATCCCGGCAACAGGGGTTCGAAACCCCTAGGGGACGCCATATTTAAAAGCCCGACTTTTAGTCGGGCTTTTTTTTGCCTGAAATTCCTGTAGCTGGTTGCTTAAGCTCACTCTCCAATAGCGCCTAGCAAATAGCGTGAACCGCTTCGTTTTGTTATGCTTGCGGCTGTTAAAAATCCTGCCACCTCACCACGCCAAGAAGTTACTAGTATGACGAGCGCAATTTCGATTTCGGATTTACACAAGACTTATGCCAACGGCTACCAAGCCCTAAAAGGGGTCAACCTCGAAGTAGAGAAGGGTGATTTCTTTGCGTTGCTCGGTCCTAACGGCGCGGGTAAGTCTACGACCATCGGTGTAATCTCGACCCTAGTTAAACAAAGCTCTGGTAAGGTCTCGGTGTTTGGCAAAGACGTGGCCACGAACGTCTATGAAACCAAGCTTGATCTGGGGATCGTGCCGCAGGAAGTAAACTTCAGTCTCTTTGAAAAAGTAGGGGACATCGTTACCACGCAAGCAGGGTACTACGGGTTGCCGAGAGCACTAGCGCGTGAACGAACTGAAAAGTATTTGAAGAAACTCGGGTTATGGGACAAGCGAGATAATCGCGCGCGGATGCTCTCAGGAGGCATGAAGCGTCGTTTGATGATTGCACGGGCGCTAGTGCACGAACCGCGCCTGCTCATTCTTGATGAGCCGACCGCCGGTGTCGATATCGAGCTGCGACGTTCAATGTGGGAATTCTTACAAGAGCTTAACCGCAACGGTACAACTATCATCTTAACGACACATTATCTCGAAGAGGCTGAGAGCCTCTGCCGTAATATCGCCATAATCGATGAAGGGCGAATTATCGAGAACACTAGCATGAAAAAACTGCTCAACAAGTTAGATTCGCAGACTCTGGTGTTCGACCTGCGTGACGAGTTGCAAGAGCAAAAGTTTGAAGAGCTGGCGATCCCTCGCAGCAAACTTGTTGATGTCCACACCTTCGAAGTGGACTTGGGCAAAGATGAGGATATCAATGGTGTGTTTGAGCACTTGCAAGCACATAAAATTGCTGTGAAGGCTATTCGCAACAAATCTAATCGTCTCGAGCAACTGTTTTTGAATCGCTTAAATGGCGCCTAGCGCTGTCATCATTCATTTTAGGTCCGCACTTTATGCTATCTAATTACAGATTTATCGCATTCGAAACCATCTTAATAAAAGAGATAAGGCGCTTTGCCCGTATATGGGTGCAAACACTCGTGCCACCCGCGATAACCATTGGATTATATTTTTTGATTTTTGGTAATCTCATTGGTCGTCGAATTGGTGAGATGGGTGGCTTCGATTACATGCAGTTCATCGTGCCAGGCTTGATTATGATGGCGGTGATTCAAAACTCCTATGCCAACGTCACATCTTCGTTTTTCAGCCAGAAGTTTCAGCGCAGCATCGAAGAGTTGATTGTCTCGCCTGTTCCTAATTACGTCATTCTCATGGGGTTCATTGCCGGTGGGGTTGCGCGTGGCTTAGCCGTTGGCTTTATTGTGACGCTGATGTCCTTTGTTTTTACCGACTTAACAATTCACAATCTTCCTATCACCATTCTTGTGGTGCTAATGACTGCTATTGTGTTCTCGCTTGCAGGCTTTCTAAATGCCTTATATGCAAATAGCTTCGATGATATTTCGATTATCCCGACCTTTGTGTTAACGCCGTTGATCTATTTGGGCGGCGTCTTTTATTCAATCGATTTGTTGCCCAGCGCTGGCCGTATTGTGTCTTCGTTTAATCCAATTTTTTATATGGTCAACACCTTTCGCTACGGGATCTTAGGGTCTTCCGATGTCAATATTTATTGGTCTATTGGCATGCTCTGCGTGTTCGTCGGGATACTCTACACGATTTGTATTTACCTATTGAATAAGGGGACTGGGCTGCGTCATTGATCAACGGCCCTGAAAACTCTATGAAAGAAAATCCACTTGGCAAAGCGAGTGAATATCCGTCGCAATATAGCCCTGAGCTATTGTTTCCGATCGCGCGAAAGACAAATCGAATAGCGCTTGGAATTGCAGGCGATCAACTGCCATTTCGTGGTTACGATCTCTGGCGCGCCTATGAAGTGTCTTGTGTAGACAATAAAGGCAAGCCCATGGTGGCCACGGCTGAGTTTATCGTGCCGGCGAACTCTGAATTTATTGTCGAGTCTAAATCCTTAAAGCTGTATTTAAACTCTTTGAATCAAGCGAGGTTTGCCAGTTTAGAGCAATTGCAAAGCACTATTGCGAACGATTTGTCGAACACTGCTGCGAGCCCAGTGATTGTGCAGCTCTACGATTTACACAGTGATGATGGCTTTGCTATTAGCCGCCCGAGTGGTGTTTGCCTGGATAATCTTGAACTCAGTGTCGATGCTTATACTCCCGATGCCACTTTGTTGAATTGCTCAGCGAAGGAGATAGTGGAGGAGCAACTTTATTCGGATCTGTTCAAATCGAACTGCCCAGTCACCGGTCAACCGGACTGGGGGAGCGCTATCGTTCACTACCGAGGGCCAGCCATCGATCATGCAAGCTTGCTGCGGTACTTGATCTCCTTTCGCCAACACGAAGGTTTTCATGAAGACTGCACCGAGCATGTGTTTCAAGACATAGTAAAATACTGTCAGCCCGAGAGTTTAAGCGTGGCGATCCACTTTGTCCGCCGGGGTGGCCTTGAGATAAACCCGGTGCGCAGCACCGCCCCGATAGAACTCGAATTCCCTGCGGATAGGTTTTTACGCCAGTAAGGGTTCGGCTTGTAATTGCGTATTGGCTGTTATAAAGTGTCGCGCCTTCAAATCGCAGTATACAGGCGTTGTGAAGATACGGTGAGGTGTCCGAGTGGTTGAAGGAGCACGCCTGGAAAGTGTGTATAGGTTAATCCCTATCGAGGGTTCGAATCCCTCTCTCACCGCCACTATGCAAAAAATGCCCTAGATGGCATATCCCCCCCAAAGCCCGCACATGCTGGGCTTTTTTTATGCCTACGTCATCCACATTCTGAGTCAGATCGTAAGATTAAGCATACTAAATAGCGTCTGCGTAAACAGGGCGCTAGTGGTGCTTGTCTAATCGTTTGGAGAGGATGCATGACTGCTAGGCCGATGAATATTGTTGTTATTGGCGCTTCGGGCGCCATTGCAGGTGCCTTTATCAAGCGCTTGGCCGCCGAAAATCCTGAGGCGAGCATCCATGCGTTTTCGCGGCATCAGGATCAGTCTAAAGCTAGCTACGCGAATGTTTTGTACCTGACCATGCATTACGAGGATGAGTCCTCTATCGAGCGCTGTGCGCTTTTGGCATCAGTGCACAGCCCTATTGATTTGCTGCTGGTGAACAATGGAATTTTACATGCAGATCAATTGGATCCGGAGAAATCGCTAAAAGACCTATCTGCTGAAAATTTTCAGCGAGTGTTTGCGATCAATACTATCTTGCCGGCCTTAATTGCCAAGCATTTCTTGCCAAAATTAAACAAGCAAAGCCCCAGTATATTTGCCGCCTTATCGGCACGTGTAGGGAGCATCTCTGATAATCGTCTCGGAGGCTGGTATGCGTATCGAGCCTCGAAGGCCGCGCTGAATATGATTATTAAAAACGCTGCGATTGAAACGAAAAGAACCAATAAACTCGCCATTATCGTTGGCTTGCACCCTGGCACTGTGGACAGTGAGTTATCGAAACCGTTTCAGGGCAATGTGCCGGAAGGTAAACTTTTTTCAGCCGATTATTGCGCAGGACAACTGCTCGGTGTCTTGGCAACACTGACGAGTGCAGATAGTGGCAAATGTTTTGCCTGGGATGGTCAAGAGATTCAGCCTTGAGCAAGTTTAACTCAGCTAAGAGAGCGTTATGATTACAGTGTTTTACGATGGAAAATGTGGTTTGTGCTCTAAAGAAATCTACCACTACAGAAAGATTGTCGCTGATTCGCCATGTTAGTGGTTTTGGCTACAGATTGTTTGCGCAGTGGCGCTTTAAAAGGCTTAAACACTGTCAATTGGCAGCGACACAGGATACGCCCACGTAAGTGTTCGTTTTCCTTGCCACTTCAGCAAGTCGACACTTGATTAAGCAGGCGGTTTTCACCATAATGCACGGCTGTGATGGCACGTACTGGTGTATTCACGTTTGATGGTATCTCTTGTTGGTCCCCTCGCAATGATAAGCTGTGAACCCCGCCAGGCCCGGAAGGGAGCAACGGTAATAGCTGACTCATGTGCCGTGGTGTGGCTGGCAGGAGGTACCTCCAACTCTAAGACGTTTTACATAACGTCGCGCAGCCATTAGATACGCCTTTTGATATTGACCGGAATCAGATGACTTACCAGGTATTGGCGAGAAAGTGGCGACCTAAGTCTTTCAGCGATATGGCTGGTCAAGAGCATGTCCTGCAAACGCTGGTGCATGCACTGGACAATCAGCGTCTTCACCACGCCTATCTTTTCACTGGCACCCGCGGTGTTGGTAAAACCACCATCGCTCGCATCTTTGCAAAATGTTTAAACTGCGAAGAAGGCATCAGTTCGACTCCTTGTGGTAAATGTTCGGCCTGTACCGACATTGGTGAAGGTCGATTCATCGATCTCATCGAAGTTGATGCTGCCTCGAAGACGAAAGTCGAAGATACCCGCGAATTACTCGAGAACGTACAATACGCCCCGTCTGTAGGCCGCTATAAGGTCTACCTAATAGACGAAGTGCACATGTTGTCAAACCACAGTTTCAATGCCTTATTGAAAACCCTCGAAGAGCCGCCACCCCATGTGGTGTTCTTGTTGGCCACAACAGATCCGCACAAATTGCCCATTACGATTCTTTCGCGCTGTCTACAATTTAGCCTAAAGAACCTAAGCCCACAGAAAATCGAAGAGTATTTGCGTTCGGTGTTGATTGCTGAACAGATTCCCTTTGAAGAGGGTGCTCTGTGGAGCATTGCGAAAGCGGCGCAAGGCAGTATGCGCGATGCATTAACTTTATTGGATCAAAGCATTTCCTTCTGTGCGGGTAATGTGACTGACGCCGAAGTTAGTACATTATTAGGCACGCCAGACCAAGCGCTCATTCTCGCCATAGTGGAAGCGCTAAATGCCGAGAATGCCAATGAGCTTCTCGAGTTGGTGAGTGTTGTCTCGTCACGCTCCTTTGACTACTTCATGCTGCTCGACAACTTATTAGCACTTCTGCATCGCATTGCCGTGGCGCAATTGGTGCCAGGCGCAGTCGATAATAGCCAAGGGGACCGAGAGCAGATTATCAATATTGCTAAGAAGCTGACTGCCGAAGAAGTGCAACTTTACTACCAGATTGCACTCAATGGTAAGCAAGACATGAGTGCCGCTTTCGATGCGCGTATGGCATTTGAGATGTTATTGCTGCGCATGTTAGTGTTTTCGCCGCAAGCGCCGGAGCAAACGCAAAATAACCCTGCGATTGACTCTGAGCCAAATTCAGAGCAAAAAAAAAAGACTGAGCTAGACCTGCCGTCTCAACAGAGCGCACAAGCTCCAGAGCCTGAGATTGACCTCCCCGAGATTCCTCCAGCCGATTCCTATCAGGAAATTAGCGCGCAAGATGAACCTGAGATAAAGAGCGTTGTCGAAGAGAAAACCACCCAAGAAGTAGCGACACCAAAGCTGACAGAAGAGGCTGCACGTCAAGAGCAGCCGGTTCTAGCCATCAATGCCCAATGGCATCAGGTAGTAAGCGAGCTAGGCGTGACGGGCATTACTGGCAATCTATTGGCTAACTGTGTGCTGACGGCCAATGTAGACAATGTGATTACGCTGGTCTTGGATCGCAATCAGAGCGCACTATACAATGATGAGCACGACCGACGCATCAAGCTGGCATTGAACAACTATTATGGGGCCGAGTATAAAATCGAGCTGAGCATTGGGGATATAAGCAGTGAGTCGCCCGCACAGTATCAGGCACGACTGCGAGCGGAGGCGCTAGAGAATGCCCGCACAGAATTTGCAAACGATGAACACGTACAAGCGCTAATCGAGACTTTTTCAGCACACATCGTGCCCGACAGCGTGAGCATAATTAATGAGGTGAAGAAATGACTGACTTGAACGCATTGATGCAACAAGCCAAGCAAATGCAAGAGCAGATGCAAAAAGCCCAACAAGAAGCTGCTAACACAGTTCATATTGGTGAATCCGGCGCTGGGCTTGTGAAAATACATATGACAGGCCGTCATGATGTTAAGCAAGTTGAGCTTGATGATGGTCTGCTTGGCGAAGATAAAGACGTGATTGAAGACCTTATCGCGGCAGCGGTTAATGATGCGGTCAAGAAAATTGAAGAAAACAATCGCGACAATCTGTCAGGAATGGCCGCAGGCATGAATCTTCCTGCTGGGTTCAAACTGCCTTTCTAATTCAATAACTGGAATATCCAGCGATGTTTGCCAGCCCATTAATCGAGAAATTAGTAGAATCTTTGCGCTGCCTGCCAGGGGTAGGGCCTAAATCCGCCCAACGGATGGCGCTGTATCTATTGGAGCGGAATCGCGAGGGTGGGCGACACTTGGCCGCAGTACTAGAAGAGGCGCTTGCGCAAGTAGGGCACTGCCAGCGTTGTCGCACGCTTACTGAAGACGAGTTTTGCCGCATCTGCACTAATAGCTCGCGTAATCCGCATTTGCTTTGCGTCGTCGGTTCTCCGGCTGATGTTCATGCTATTGAGCAGACCGGTAGCTACAAAGGTTACTATTTTGTGCTTAGGGGTCATTTGTCACCTATTGATGGCATTGGTCCCGAAGAGATCGGAATCCCTGAACTCATCACCAATATGCAAGAAAATCCTGTTGAAGAGGTCATATTAGCCAGCAACCCGACAGTAGAGGGTGAAGCTACCGCTTACTATATAGCAGAACAACTCAAACGTTTCGACGTCCTTATTTCACGAATAGCCCACGGCGTGCCTGTGGGAGGAGAGCTAGAGTTTGTTGACGGTGGAACGCTAAGTCATGCGTTTAACGGCCGACAAATATTGCGACAATTATGACCGTCGACACGATATCGATTACCCCTCCTGTGTATGTCACAGACAATGATGTACTCGCACAATTATGCCAACAATGGCTGCAACTAGACTTAATCGCTCTAGATACTGAGTTTGTGCGAGTCGATACCTTCTATCCTCGTATTGGCCTGATCCAAGTGGGTGACGGTGAGAATAACTACCTACTTGACCCATTGCAGATTGACCAGTGGGATTGTTTTATCGAGTTATTAAACAAGCCTAGCGTTTTAAAGGTCTTGCACTCATGCTCCGAAGATCTTGTCGTGTTTAAAGAATTCTTTAAGCAAGTCCCAACGCCAATGTTCGATAGCCAAAAGGCAGCGGCTTTCCTTGGCTATGGTTATAGCATTAGCTATCAGAATCTTGTCAAAGAAGTGTTGTCAGTGGAGATTAGCAAGGATCAGACGCGCTCGGATTGGACTAAACGTCCATTAACAGAAGAGCAATGCAATTATGCCGCGCTCGACGTGGCCTATCTGCCTGAGATCACGCGTTTTCTGCAAGAACAGCTTATCAAGATAGGGCGAGCGGACTGGCTTGCCCAAGAGTGTGAACAGATGTTGGCACTAGCCTCACCAGAGGCCGTTCAGGTCGCATGGCGAGATTATTATCTTACGCTCGGGGGGGCTTGGCGCCTAGGCACGCCTGAGTTAGAAGCCTTGCAACGCCTATGCGAATGGCGCGAGGGTGAGGCTAGACGCCGTAATAAACCTCGTAATTGGATAGCCAAAGACGCCGAGTTGCTCGCCATTGCCAACGCATTGCCGAGCGATCAAACCGCTTTAAGCGCAATCCCAGATTTACCTCGCCCGCTGGTCAACCGAGACGGGGCGAAAGTCCTAGAGTTAGTGGCGGCTGCTCATAGCGGGCCAGCCGTGCAAGCTGAATTAGTTGAACAACCCTTGAGTGCGCAGATGCGTAAAACACTCAAGCAGTGTCAGGCCGTCGTTCGCGCTGCGGCTGAAAAACTTGATATTGCATCAGAACTGCTTGCACGCAAGAAACAGCTCTTGCCCTTGATTGGCCTTGCCGAACGTAACAGCGACTTTGACTGGCCAGAAGAATTAGGAGGCTGGCGCCGTGAATACCTTGAAGCGCCTATTCGCAAGGTGTTAAACGAGAGTATCTAAGATGACAACCACACCCCCGCAATTATCCGAACGATTTTGGGAGCTGCCATTAGAGCAGCTCAACCGAGATGAGTGGGAAGCGCTATGTGATGGCTGTGGCCGTTGCTGCCTTAAGAAGCTAATCAATAAGAAAGACGAATCCGTGCATTACACTCGTGTTGTGTGCCAATACCTCGATACCCAAGCTTGTGCCTGTACCGCTTATGGGCGTCGCCAAACACTTGTGCCAGATTGCCTCGTGCTCGACTTAGAGATGTTAGCGCAACTACACTGGATTCCAGATACTTGTGCCTATAGACTGCGTTATGAGGGTAAGCCATTGCCAGATTGGCATCCGTTAATAGCGGGTTCGCGCGCTGCCATCAACGCACAGCAAATTTCGGTTACAGGGAAGGTGATCTCGGAGGAGTTTGTGCACGAAAAGGGGTTGGAGGAACATATCATTCGTTGGGTAGAGGCCGCATGTTAGATCTGTTCGATTATATTGTCGGTTGGGCCGTGTATATATTGGCAGGCACCGTGTGCTATATGATTTTTTATCGTGTTACTGGCGGCATAAAAATCAAAGCGATTGCCAATTCACTGCGGGGAATACTCATCGCGTTAATGTTCACTCCATGGTATGTCAGTCCAGAAGCAGACTTATTAGCGCCCGCGTTAATGGTAATGATGCTAGACATGGTCACCGTTGGTGATACAACTTTCGTGCGGGCACTCGTGCCGCTTACTCTTGCGATTATCTTTGCGATTTTAGTGGCGTTATGTGTGCCATTGATTAAGCGTTTATTCGGTCGCGCCAAAAAAGAACCTGCCTCCTCAAGTTAAAGTTTTTTCTATCACTTTACGAAAGGTCATGCGCAGATAATGATGAAATTCGAAGGCACAGAGCAATACGTCGCCACACCCGATTTACAAATGGCAGTCAATGCCGCAGTTAGTCTTCAACGCCCGCTTCTTATAAAAGGTGAGCCTGGCACGGGTAAAACCATGTTGGCCGAGCAAGTCGCGCAAGCACTCGGTTTTCCTCTCATTCAATGGCATATCAAATCTACTACCAAAGCCCAACAAGGCCTTTATGAATACGATGCGGTGTCGCGTTTGCGTGACTCGCAGCTTGGCGATGAGAAAGTGCATGATATTGCCAACTATATTCTTAAAGGAAAAGTGTGGGAAGCTTTTGAGTCAGATCAGCAAGTAGTGTTGTTGATCGATGAGATAGACAAAGCTGATATCGAATTTCCCAATGATTTATTGTTAGAGCTCGATAAAATGGAGTTCTTTGTGTATGAGACGCGCCAACGAATTAAAGCGCGCCATCGGCCAATCATTATCATTACGAGCAATAATGAAAAAGAGCTGCCCGATGCTTTTCTGCGCCGCTGCTTTTTTCACTTCATTAATTTCCCTGATGCCGCCACGATGGAAAAAATCGTTGCTGTGCATTACCCCAATATTAAGCAAGACTTATTGCGTCAGGCGATGGAGATTTTCTTTGATATTCGCAAGGTACCAGGGCTAAAAAAGAAGCCCTCGACTTCCGAGCTAATCGATTGGCTGAAGTTGTTATTGGCCGATGATATTCCTGAGCAGATCTTAAAAGATCACGAGAACAAGAATGCAATTCCGCCTTTATACGGCGCCTTGCTGAAGAACGAACAAGATGTTCACCTGTTAGAGCGACTTGCATTCATGCATAGAGCCAAGCGGTAAGCGAATGTTGATTCAATTCTTCCAAGCATTACGCGCGGAAAAAATCCCCGTGACCTTGTCAGAGCTGTTTGCACTTTTAGAGTGTCTCGATCGGCAGATTGTATTCGCCGATATGGAGGCATTTTATTTTCTCGCTCGCCTTTGTTTGGTCAAAGATGAGAAGCATTTTGATCGTTTCGATCGCGCCTTTGCCAAATATTTCGATACAATCGCGAAGTTTGACGATGTGCTAGAGGCCTTAATTCCGCAAGATTGGTTGCGCAAGGAATTTGAGTCGAGCTTAAGTGATCTTGAGAAATCCCAGATCGAAGCGATGGGCGGGCTAGAAAAGCTATTCGAAGAGTTTCGCAAACGCCTAGAAGAGCAGAAAGGCAAGCATCAAGGTGGCAATAAGTGGATAGGAACAGGTGGCACTTCGCCTTACGGCGCCTTCGGCTATAACCCAGAAGGGATTCGAATAGGCCAGGGCGAGTCGCGCCACCAACGCGCTGTGAAAGTGTGGGATAAACGAATGTATCGCGATCTAGATGACGATGTCGAAATTGGGACTCGCAATCTTAAAATGGCGCTACGGCGATTGCGCAAATTTGCGCGTACTGGTGCGCAGGACGAACTCGATATCTCCGATACCATTAGTGCAACCGCCCGCAATGCCGGTTTGCTGGATATCAAAATGGTGCCCGAGCGGCACAATGCTGTGAAAGTGCTATTATTTTTTGATGTGGGCGGCTCAATGGATCCTTATGTGCGGATCTGCGAAGAGCTGTTCTCGGCAGCCAGGTCGGAATTTAAGCACCTAGAGTATTTTTATTTTCATAACTTCGTTTATGAGTCGGTATGGAAGAAAAGTCATCGGCGCATGGCCGAATCTACGGCGCTCTATGACATCCTCTACCGCTATCCCAAAGACTATAAGGTGATTTTTGTAGGCGATGCGACGATGGCCCCCTATGAGATTAGCCACGCCGGTGGCAGTATAGAGCACTACAATGAAGAGTCTGGGGCTACCTGGATGGCACGGCTCACGGAACGTTTCGAAAACCTTGTGTGGCTAAACCCAGTTAGCAAGGAGTATTGGGAGCATAATTATTCTATCGAATTGGTCCGTGAGCTCGTTGAAGATCGAATGTTTCCTCTGAGTGCTAGCGGTTTAGAAGACGCGATGGCATTGCTTAGTGGCAAAAATCGCAAATCTCCAGCAGTATTGAGCGATAATTAGCTTCAAACACCTATAAGAATGAGAAAAAACTATGACAGCAGCGCCTACAATAGCAATGGTCGATGACTTAGACCCACAAAAGTACTCGCATCTGTATGAGATGTACGCTGACGTATTCAAAAAATATCCCGAAAATCCCGCTTTTACAGCCCTCGGGCATACCATCAGCTTCGCGCAACTTGAACAATTGAGTAATGAATTCTGTCATTACCTTGTGCATAAGACCTCGTTGCAGCCCGGCGACAGAATCGCCATTCAGTTGCCCAACGTCCTGCAATTTCCGATAGTCGCTATTGCCGCCGTCAAGGCCGGTTTGGTGCTGGTCAATACCAACCCTTTGTACACCGAGCGCGAAATGGAGCATCAGTTTATCGATTCAGGTGCTAAAGGCATTGTCATATTGAGCAGTTTTGCCGATAAGCTTGAGCGCATTGTTAAACACACGCAAATCGACACGATCATTGTGACCGATGTAGGCGATGCTCTGCCTGGTTTGAAGCGCCTGCTGGTGAACGCTGGGGCTAAGTATTTGAAGAAAATGATTCCTTCCTATCATTTGCCGGGTGCGGTGAAATGGAACACCATCATTGGCAAACAGACATTCAATGCGAATGAAGCTCCGGTCAGCTCAGGCACTGATGTGGCTATCATTCTCTACACTGGTGGTACTACGGGTGTGTCTAAAGGCGCGATGCTGACGCACGCAAACCTATTGGCGAATATGATGCAATTGCGTGCGGTGAGTAAAAGTGTGATTCACGACGCTCAAGACAGCATTATCGGCCCATTGCCGCTCTATCATACCTACGCGTTTATGATGCATTGTTTGGCGATGGTTTACGCTGGCAATCACAGCATTCTCATTCCGAATCCTCGCGATATCGATGGCCTAGTTAAGGTAGTTCGTGAGAGCAAGCCAAACGGCTTTCTGGGGATCAATACCCTTTACCTAGCGCTATGCCGTCACCCTAAAATTGCAGAGGTCGATTTCAGCCAATTACGCTTCTGTGCCGCAGGCGGTATGGCCCTAACGGTTAGTGTTGCGCAAGAGTGGACGCGTATAAGCAATTGCGAAGTGTTCGAAGGCTACGGTCTGACAGAGTGTTCGCCAGTGGTCTCCGTCAATCTTCCTGGACAAGTGAAACTTGGCACTGTTGGGTTTGCCGTACCCCTTACGCAGTTGCAAGTGGTAGATGACGATGGGCAAGTGTTGCCACAGGGCGACAAAGGGGAACTTTGGATTCGTGGGCCACAAGTCATGAAAGGGTACTGGGGGCAGGAACAAGCAACCGCCGAATCCCTGACCGAGGATGGCTGGTTTAAGACGGGCGATTTTGCGCAGATTGATGAACAGGGCTATATACGCATTGTCGACAGGAAGAAAGAGCTCATACTCGTTTCTGGCTTCAACGTCTACCCAAGCGAGGTAGAAGAAGTGGTGAATACCCATGAAGACATCTTCGAAAGTGCAGCCATCGGCCTGCCTTGTGAAAAAACAGGTGAGAAAGTAAAACTTTTCGTCGTCCGTCGTGGTGATAAACTAAGCGTCGAAGAGGTCATCAAACACTGTCGGGCGGGGCTAACAGCTTATAAGGTCCCGAAAGAAGTCGAGTTTGTCGATGAGCTTCCTAAATCCAATATTGGCAAGGTCTTGCGCCGCGAACTGCGCGAACAAGAACTCGCCAAACTGGGCAATGACGCTAGCTAATCGTATTGCCCGTACTGCTGTAAAAGGATCGAACTGAGTGCAGGTTTCATTAGAGTCATTGATTGCCAATTGTATGATGGTCGATCAACATCCATTGCGCATGGCAATCTCCCGGTTAGAGAAGCAGAAAAAAACTTCTCAATCCCCAGCAGGTGAATTGGAGAAGCTTAAACAGCGCATTCAAAGATCGATCGAGAAAGCTGAGCAACGTCGTGCCTCTATTCCCGTTGTTGATTACCCAGAAGAGTTGCCGGTCTCGCAAAAGCGTGACGAAATTGCCAACGCGCTGCGCGATAACCAAGTGGTGGTCTTAGCAGGGGATACGGGGTCTGGTAAAACCACACAGTTGCCTAAACTGTGCCTTGATTTAGGCTTTGGGGCAAAGGGGCTAATTGGCCATACACAGCCTAGGCGCATCGCCGCACGCTCCGTCGCCACTCGCATTGCCGAAGAGCTAAAGGTTCCCCTAGGCAAGAGTGTCGGCTACCAAGTTCGTTTCACCGACAACACGGACGAGATGACTCTGGTCAAGCTCATGACCGATGGCATTTTGTTGGCTGAGATTCAACAAGACCGCTTCCTCAATAAATATGAAGTGCTCATCATCGATGAGGCGCATGAGCGAAGCCTCAATATTGACTTCCTGCTAGGTTTTTTAAAGCAGCTTGTTGCTAAGCGTAAAGACCTAAAAGTCATCATTACCTCAGCCACCATCGATGTCGAAAAGTTCTCTAAACATTTCTCTGCTGCGCCGATTGTTGCCGTGTCTGGGCGCACCTATCCTGTCGATGTTCTTTATCGTCCACCGGAACAAGACGACGATGATCCAATGAATGACGCGGTCATTGCGGCGTTGGAAGAGATCGAACAGATTGAGCGACAAAGCCACAAAGGCCCCGGGGATGTGCTCGTGTTTCTCAGTGGCGAACGAGAGATTCGCGACCTTGCCCAGCAACTGCGCAAGCAACAAATACGCAATAGTGAGGTGTTGCCACTTTACGCGCGCTTAACACCCGCGGAACAGAATAAAATCTTTGCGCCACACCGTGGGCGGCGCATTATTCTGTCGACCAATGTGGCTGAAACCTCGCTTACCGTGCCGGGTATCGTTTATGTAATCGATACAGGTTTTGCGCGTATCTCCCGCTACAGTGTGCAAAGCAAAGTACAACGTTTGCCAATTGAACGTATCTCTCAGGCCAGCGCTAATCAACGCGCGGGTCGTTGCGGGCGAGTGAGTCATGGCACTTGTATAAGGCTTTACAGCGAAGAAGATTTTCTGAGCCGACCGGAATTTACTGACCCAGAAATACAACGGACTAATTTAAGCGCCGTGATTCTGCAGATGTTAATGCTTAGGCTAGGGGAGATCGATGCCTTTCCCTTTCTTGATATGCCAGAGCAAAAAGCCATAAACGATGGTTTTAAATTACTCTATGAATTAGGGGCGATCAACAAATCACGCAGCCTCACAAAGATTGGTCGTAAGATGGCGGCGTTGCCGACCGACCCAAGGCTAGGGCGCATGTTGATCGAGGCAGCTGCACGCGGGTGCCTGCAAGAATTGCTGATCATTGTCAGTGCCCTAAGTGTTCAAGACCCAAGAGAGACTCCGCCAGAAAAGCGCCAAGCCGCGCGCCAAATGCACGGAGAGTTTGCGCATCCAGAGTCTGATTTTTTGTCATGGGTGCTGCTATGGAGTAGCTTCGAAAGACAACGCCAAGATTTAAAACAGAATGCGCTACGACAGTACTGCAAAAAACATTTCTTATCGTTCATGCGAATGCGCGAATGGAGAGAGACTCATCGTCAACTCCATTTGACTTGTCAACAACTTGGATTCAAAGAGAACCGCCGGGCCGATAGCACGCAAGAGCTTGCAGAGATCGACTATGAGGCGGTGCATCGGGCCATCCTGAGCGGTTCACTCAATCAACTGGGTATGAAGAGTGAGGACGGACAATACCTAGGGAGCCGAGCCCGCAAGTTCTCAATTTTCCCAAGCTCCACTCTGTTTAAAAAAGGCCCCAAATGGGTTGTGACGGCAGAGTTAATTGAGACTTCGAAATTATTTGCGACACTTGCGGCTCGGATTCAACCACAGTGGGCTGTGAGTGCAGCGGGTGATTTGGTCAAGCGAGACTATGCAGAGGCGCACTGGGAGAAGAATCGTGGACAAGTGATGGCCTTCGAGAAGGTGTCACTGTTCGGGCTAGTCTTGATAGAAAAACAACGAGTGGCCTATGCCCATATCGACCCAGCATTGAGCCGCGAGATTTTTATTCGCGAAGCATTAGTGGGCTTAAATTTTAAGACCAAAGCGCCCTTTTATGAGCACAACCGCAAGCTGTTAGAAAGCCTACGTAAAGAAGAAGAAAAACAACGTCGCCCCGATATCATTGTGGGTGAAGAGCAGATATACGATTTTTTCTCGCGGCAAATTCCATTGGATATTTGTGATGCGCGCTCTTTGGAGTCTTGGCTTAAGAAAGAAGGGCAGAAGGGGAATAAGCAACGTCTGTTCATGGCTAAAGAGGATTTATTGCATCGAGATTTGGATGCGCAGACCGAACATTACTTTCCTGATTCGACATTGGTGCAGAACAATCCACTGGATATTGCCTACGCCTTTAAGCCCGGCAGCAAGGATGATGGAGCATTTGTCGATCTTCCCGTGGGCATCTTGGCGCAAATGCGCGAACAAGACCTCGACTGGATGATCCCTGGCACGATCGAGGAACGCAGTGTCGTCACCCTCAAAGGCCTACCAAAACATTTACGCAAGCAGTTTATCCCAGTGCCCGATTTTGTTGCCGAGTTTATGGCCACGCTTGATCTTGGGCCCGATAAAGAATTGCCGGCTTTGGCCTTATTGCAACTTCTGCGTGAGTTTGCCAAACGCAAAAAGAACATTGATTTGCCAGTGGCAGATTTGCAACGCGTAGAGCTTCCCCCGTACTTGCGGCCTTGGTTGCGTGTGCTCGATGACCAAGGGCAAGAGTTAGCGCGCGGTCAGAATCTACAGAAACTGCAGGAGCGCTATTGTAAGGGGGCGGTAACAGCCCTTGCCGAACAAACTAAACACGCTATTGAGCGCACGGGCATTACTGCTTGGGATTTTGGAGAATTGCCTAAGGAGATCGTGATTGATGCTCAGATACGCGTGCTGCGGTATCCCGCGTTGGTCGATCATGGCGATAGTGTCGCCATTGTGTTGCAAGAAACTCCTTTGTTGGCACAGAGTTTGACACGAGAAGGGCTCATCACGCTTTTCGTGTTGCGCACCACACAACAAAAGCGCGCTATCTTGGAACAATTGAAGAAACTACGTAAATCCTTGTCTCTCAAAGCCTCCAGCCTGAGCGAGCAATTTGCAGAAGAAGGGCTTAGAGCGGTATATCAACTTGCGTTTGAGACGAGCACCCTCAAGATTCCCCATGACAAGGACACATTTGAGAAGCTCCTTAATGCAGGTAAATCCGAATTAATCCCGTGTGCGGAGCGTTTCTGCAGGCTCATGAGTGAGATCACAGAGCTGGTGTTTGATCTGCGCCGGCAATTAAATTCGTATCAGGCCATTGAATTTAAAGAGGCACGACATGATATAGAGGGCCAACTCGACAAATTGCTGGCACCGGCTTATTTACAGAGCACCCCGGCCATGTGGTTGACCGAGTATCCACGCTACTTGAAAGCGATCATGATGCGGCTCGAAAGGCTGCCGCGACAGGGCCCTAAAGACTTAGAATTTACAAAATCTATCAATGAGTTAGCACATAGGGTCGAAAAGGGACTGAACAGCAATCCAGGCAATGTCTCACTCATTGAGCTGCACTGGCATATCGAGGAACTAAGAGTGTCCCTGTTTGCCCAGACGCTGGGGACTAAACTGCCTATGTCTGTGAAGCGCCTAGAAAAACGCTTAGAGGAGTTGAGTCGACACGGCTTAGGCAATCTCTAAAGCTGTCCGAATCAGGGCGTAATAATGGGTGCTAGACGACAAATTCTGTATTTTCCGAGAATCCCCATGATGGGGGATGTCTTTCGCATACAGGGTTTGGGATAATGCCCGCGTTTTCGTGGTGGCTGTAACTTTT
Organism: uncultured Pseudomonadales bacterium; assembly: GCA_947259995.1. Classification (GTDB taxonomy): domain Bacteria; phylum Pseudomonadota; class Gammaproteobacteria; order Pseudomonadales; family Pseudohongiellaceae; genus UBA5078. Next base: position 118,932 of record CAMYOK010000006.1, read on the forward strand.
TGCCCCTAATGTGCGTCTAGTCACTAACGCCGAGGTCAAATTAAGAGATGCTACTGCGGATTGTCTAAAAGTGAATCCCATGGGTTTTCAGAGGTTTTATTAAAGTGAGTAGGGTATTGAAATTTGCCTCTTGGGGCCTGCTGGTGACATTGCTCGCCACAAGCCCGCTCGCCCTCGCGGCAGACCCTTGGGAAGAAACTAATACCAAGATTTACGCCTTCAACAAGAAGTTAGATGGCTTGATTTTGCGTCCTATCGCGATCACTTATGTAAAAATAACGCCGATGATCGTGCGCCAGGGTATTGGCAACTTCTTCAGTAACATCGATGACGTGAATGTCCTAGCGAATGATTTGTTGCAGCTGAAATTTCGTGACGCAGCTTCGGATACGGGACGCTTGCTAATCAACACGACTGTAGGGGTGGGCGGCATCATCGATGTAGCCTCATCGGTAGGCTTGTCCAAGAACGAAGAAGACTTTGGCCAGACCTTTGGCCGCTGGGGTGTGGGCGCCGGCCCTTATGTCGTGCTGCCGTTCTTTGGGTCCAGTTCAGTGCGTGACTCGTTCGGCTTGGTGCTAGACACGATGTTTAACCCTATCCAGTACTACCAAGAGGATGGCGCGAGAACGACGCTAACGGTATTGGGCTTTGTCGATGATCGCGCGTCGGTTCTATCGCTTGAGGGCTTGATCTCTGGTGACGAGTATTTGTTTGTTCGCGAGGCCTATTTGCAGCAGCGCGAATACCTCGTCAATGATGGCGCCTATTACGACGATTTCGACGACTATTAAGCGTGTCCCGCCTCTAGACGTTCTTTGACCGCCAATTTCGTGCGAATGAAATCGCTGTGGCGCACATAGATTAAATCACTGACCTTGCGTATCAAATGCTCTTCATAGCGATCTAGCTTGGTGTCGGCAAACGCCACACGCCAAAGATTTTCGATTAGCTTAACGCGTTGATCGTAATCATAGTGCTCATTCACCATGCTGGTGAACTCGTACAAGGACGTCGCCTCATGGGCAGCAGACTCTGCAAGGGTGACGAGGTTTGCAACCGTCGCATTATCTAGGTGAAAAGTATCGCGAAGCACAGCGGTAAGAGCTTGTTTTTCCCTTGCATCAATCGTCTCGTCGGTTTTCATCAGCTCAAACATCAACGCCGCTGTTGCTAGCTCAATTTTCTGATCGTTTTGTTCGCTGCCCGTCTCAGAACTGGTTGTTAGTTTTTCCTCAAAGAATTGTTTGATCGCAAGTAACATATTGAATTCCTAAAATTAAGGCATTGGTATTGCCGGTTCATCGAAGCGGGTAGAGATTCCTGCCACTAGTGCCAATGCATCCTCTAGAACGGCAATGCCGGCTTCTTTCTTGTACGCATTTTCGCTGAGATGTCGTCGAAAGGCTTTGCCACCAGGCATGCCATGAAAAATCCCGAGTATGTGCCGCGTCATATGCTGCAGAGTTGTCCCTCGGCTCAACTCTTCGGCGACATAAGGCAAAAAGGCCTCGACGATATCGAAGCGGGTGCGCTCGTTGGCAGCTTCGCCATAAAATAATTCATCCACTCGGTTTAGAATCCAAGGGTTGTGATAGACCTCGCGGCCGATCATTACTCCATCGACAGTCTCAAGCAGGCCGAGCGCCTCAGTGAGGCTGCGAATGCCGCCATTGATAATGATTTTAAGTTGCGGAAAACGTTGTTTTAACCGAAATACGCGCTCGTAATTAAGAGGAGGGATGTCGCGATTCTCTTTCGGGCTTAGTCCTTTTAAAATAGCGATGCGCGCATGAATGATAAAAGTAGTACAACCGGCACTCGCGACTTTCTCGACGAACTGAAATAAGAAATCGTCAGAGTCGAAGTCATCAATGCCAATACGGCATTTGATAGTGGTAGGGATATCCACGTGTGCTCGAATCGCTGCAAAACCGTCGCTAACCAACGCCGCATCTCCCATTAAACAGGCACCAAATCTGCCCGATTGCACTCTGTCGCTTGGGCAACCTATATTCAGGTTAACCTCGTCATAGCCGACGTCCAACGCCATCTTGGCGCATTGCGCGAGAGCTTCGGGCTGGCTACCACCTAATTGCAAAGCGATTGGGTGTTCTTGTTGGTGGTAGGCGAGGTGGCGTGCCGCGTCACCGTGGATCAGCGCACCCGTGGTGACCATCTCCGTGTATAACATAGCCTTGCTGCTGAGCAGGCGCAGGAAATAGCGCTCATGTCGATCGGTCCAATCCAACATGGGGGCAACGCAAAAACGGTGTGAAAACGCCATAGAACTCATAATCAGCTAAAGCTTGGGGTTGATAGCGCCAATCGCGACGCTGTGAGTGCAAAACGCTAAGTATAACGTAAAAGAGAAGGGGCTAAACACGGATTCCTATGTTTCGAGACCCTAGGGCTATAGCGTATAATCGCCGCTTCTTCGAATTATTGACCACCGTGACAGGATATATATGCAGAAAGTACGCACTCGTATTGCGCCATCTCCCACCGGCGACCCCCATGTGGGCACCGCCTATATCGCGCTCTTCAATCGTTGCTTCGCCAAACAGCACGATGGTGAATTCATCCTGCGCATAGAAGATACGGACCAACAACGCAGCACAGATCGTTCGGAGAAAGACATCTTCGCCGCATTGCGTTGGTTAGGTTTGGACTGGAACGAAGGGCCAGATGTCGGGGGCTCGTTTGGCCCGTATCGCCAGAGTGAACGCAGCGATATATACGCCGAGCACAGCAAGATACTGCTCGAAACAGGGCATTCGTTTCACTGTTTTTGTTCGCCTGAGCGCTTGAGTGAATTACGCGCCCAACAAATGGCCGACAAAGCCCCATTAGGTTATGACGGTCACTGTTTGCATTTGAGTCAGGAAGAGATCGCAGAGAAGCTCGCTAGTGGCGTCGAACACGTGATTCGAATGCGCGTACCGCGTGAAGGTGAATGTAAATTCAAAGATATGCTGCGAGGCGACATCGAGATTAGCTGGCAGCAGATCGACATGCAGGTGCTAATGAAGTCTGATGGCCTGCCTACCTACCATTTTGCCAATGTGGTCGATGACCATCTTATGCAGATCAGCCATGTGATTCGTGGTGAAGAGTGGATCAACTCCACACCTAAGCACTTATTGCTGTATCAATACTTCGGCTGGGAAGCGCCGACTTATTGTCATTTGCCACTACTGCGTAATCCAGACAAGAGCAAGCTCAGTAAGCGTAAAAACCCCACGAGTATCAATTACTATCGCGATATGGGTTATTTGCCAGAGGCGCTTGTAAACTACCTAGGCATGATGGGCTGGACGATGCCCGATGGCCGCGAAGTGTTCTCCGTTGAAGAGATGACCGAGGCTTTCGACCTTTTACGTGTATCGCTTGGCGGGCCCGTGTTCGATGTAGAGAAATTGAATTGGCTGAACGGAAAATACATTCGTGAACAACTCACTACTGAAGACTTTATCAAGCAGTTTGCCCAGTGGGCATTCGAAGCTGGGAAAATGCAGCAGATTGTGCCCTTACTGCGTGATCGTGTAGAACGCTTTAGCGATGTTGTACCACTAGCGGGATTCTTCTTGGCAGGCTTGCCAGAGATCGATGAGCAGAGCTTTGCGCACAAGCAGTTGGATGCGGCGCAGATGCGTAAAATCCTGCAATTCACTATATGGGAGTTGGAGCGTAGCGAAGATTTAAGCCGTGACGGCGTTGAGGCGCTATGTGTGCGACTTGCGCAGTTTACGCAGATGAAGATCCGCGATTTCTTATTTCCGTTGTTTGTGGCGATGACAGGCAAGGCCGTATCGGTTTCTGTCATCGATGCAATTAGCATCATCGGCCTGGATGTGACGCGGGCGCGTTTGCGTCATGGGGTGACAATCCTGGGAGGGGTCTCGAAAAAGGAGACGAAAGTTCTGGAGAAGGAATACAGAGACTTGGCTTAAACATGCGCAAGTCATTGACAGGGGGGTAAGTGCTGCTTAGAATGCGCGAACTTTAATTTTCAGCACCTTTTGGGGGCCTTAGCTCAGCTGGGAGAGCGCAACACTGGCAGTGTTGAGGTCAGCGGTTCGATCCCGCTAGGCTCCACCAAACTTTGATCCGAAGTAATTCGGTATCTGCTCCAAAGCCTCGCATTGCGGGGCTTTTTTGTTTCTGGGGGGTTGTGCTTCGTAGTGACGACACGTGGGGTCGGCAGAAGAACTCTGGAGACGCCAAAGGACTCACATCCCTGTGAAGGCTCGACGGCCGCCGTCCTGGCGCCCGACGCTCCTGAATTCTTCTACCGCCCCCACGCGTCTGACATTGTGCGAACGTCAGGCCATAAACTTATGGTGTGGGTGTTTATTCTTAACAAGCGTCTGCTAATCCTCAAACATTTAAATCATCATCGCCCAAAGCAAACACTTATCGAGACACACGTAGTCCTTAGGCCTATGCGGGAGCGTCGGGCGCCAGGGATGGCGGCCGTCGAGCCTTTACACGGACGTAAGCATTTTGGCGTCTCCCGAATAGGCCTAAGAGCTGCGTGAGTCGTCAAAAGTACTCTGCAAGTGCCTTTTAGTGCTTCGTAGTGACGACACGTGGGGTCGGCAGAAGAATTCTGGAGACGCCAAAGGACTCACATCCCTGTGAAGGCTCGACGGCCGCCGTCCTAGCGCCCGACGCTCCTGAATTCTTCTACCGCCCCCACGCGTCTCGCAATGTGCGAACGTCAGGCCAGAAGCTTTTGGGGTGGGTGCTCATTCTTAACAAGCGACTGCTAATTCTCAGACATTTAAATCATCATCGCTCAACACAAACACTTATCGAGACTCACGTAGTCCTTAGGCCTAGGCGGGAGCGTCGAGCGCCAGGGATGGCGGCCGTCGAGCCTTTACATGGACGTAAGCATTTTGGCGTCTCCCGAATAGGCCTAAGGGCTGCGTGAGTCGTCAAAAGTACTCAGAAAAAATGGATTAGTGCTTCGTAGTGACGACACGTGGAGCCGGCAGAAGAATTCTGGAGACGCCAAAGGACTCACATCCCTGTGAAGGCTCGACGGCCGCCGTCCTGGCGCCCGACGCTCCTGAATTCTTCTGCCGCCCCCACGCGTCTCGCAATGTGCCAACGTCAGGCCAGAAGTTTTTGGGGTGGGTGCTTATTCTTAACAAGCGTCTGCTAATCCTCAAACATTTAAATCATCATCGCCCAACGCAAACACTTATCGAGACTCACGTAGTCCTTAGGCCTAGGCGGGAGCGTCGGGCGCCAGGGATGGCGGCCGTCGAGCCTTTACAAGGACGTAAGCATTTTGGCGTCTCCCGAATAGGCCTAAGGGCTGCGTGAGTCGTCAAAAGTGCGATAAGCAGATAAACAGATAAACAGATGGAGAATAGAGGAGGGGGGAAGAAACCCACCGAGCAGCATGATTACTACCCGGTGAGTGAATTACATCTTACTTCTTCGGATAGTCACGCTGCGTACTGCCTGTGTACAACTGACGTGGACGACCGATCTTGTATGGCTGGCTAATCATTTCGTTCCAATGTGAGATCCAACCTGGCGTTCGCCCAAGCGAGAAGATCACGGTGAACATTGACGAAGGAATACCAATCGCCTGCAAGATGATGCCTGAATAGAAATCAACGTTCGGGTAAAGTTTACGCTGGATGAAATAATCATCTTCAAGTGCGATTTTCTCTAGACGACGCGCGATGCGGAACAACGGATCGTTCTCAACACCTAAGTCTTCCAATACCTCGTCACAGATCTTGCGCATCACTTTCGCACGTGGGTCGAAATTCTTGTAAACACGGTGACCAAAGCCCATTAGACGGAAAGGATCATTCTTGTCTTTCGCCTTATTAATGAACTCCTCGATGCGAGACTCGTCTTCGATCTCGTACAGCATGTTCAATACCGCTTCGTTGGCGCCGCCATGTGCTGGGCCCCAAAGTGCCGCGATTCCAGAAGAGATGCAGGCATAAGGGTTGGTGCCAGTAGAGCCTGCCAAACGCACAGTAGAAGTAGAGGCGTTTTGCTCGTGGTCGGCGTGCAATAAGAAGATTACGTCCATCGCCTTGGCAAGAATTGGGCTCACTTTCGCCTCTTCGCATGGTGTGTTGAACATCATGTGAAGGAAATTTTCTGAGTAGCTAAAGTCGTTGCGGGGGTACATGAAGGGCTGGCCGATGGAGTGCTTGTAACACATGGCTGCGAGCGTTGGGATCTTAGCAATCAAGCGGTGAGCGGCTAATTTGCGATGCTCTGCGTTGGTGATGTCCAAGGCGTCGTGATAGAAGGCGGATAATGCTCCCACCACACCGACCATGATCGCCATCGGGTGCGCGTCACGTGGGAAACCTTTAAAGAATTCATAGACTTGCTCGTGAACCATCGTGTGGTATCGAATGCTGTTCGTGAACTCTTCTTTCTCAGTTGCGTCGGGCAACTCACCGTTGAGAAGCAAAAAGCATGTTTCTAGGAAATCTGAATGCTCGGCTAGTTGGTCGATTGGATAGCCGCGATGCAGGAGCACGCCTTTGCCACCATCAATATAGGTAATTGCCGACTCGCAGGCGGCTGTCGACATGAAACCAGGGTCATAAGTAAAATACCCTTTTGCAGTAAGCCCCCCAACGTCAACAACATCCGGCCCTAAAGTTCCGCTTAATACCGGTAAGTCTATCGGCTCGGCGCTGCCATCAAGGGTCAGCTTGGCTACTTTATTACTCATGCATTACTCCTGTGTAAATCTAGGCTCGTGATTTTTGCCCGCTAAGATAAGATTAAATTATCGCGACTACAAGCAGTGCTAGCGCAAAATAGCTGTTTAGGGCACTTTAAGCCACTGCTTGCTGGTGAATTAAAGGGGTATTCTACCGCTGTTGAAGCGATATAGCTCCCCAGTAGACAACCTGTTGTCAACATTCGCGAAATTGAGTGCTGTTTTATTGTATTCCCTAGGGTAGGGGACTATACTTCTGCCCCTAGTTACGCGTGCAAACACTGCACATTTAAACAAGCAGGCCAACTTTATCAAAGTTGGGCTATTTCATTAATCGTGCCCTCCCGGGCCTCAAGAAACTAATAATTCTGTGAAAGATAATAGACCTAAGAATCTTGATTTTTCGACCTTTCATCTGCCATTGCCAGCAATTACTTCGATCCTGCACAGGATTTCCGGAGTATTTATCTTTGCCGGTGCTGCAGTCTTACTGTGGCTACTGAGTGAATCACTGGTTTCAGAGCAAGGTTTTAATAACGTCGCCATGTGGATGGACAATCTTATCGTGAAGTTGCTCGTTTGGGCAGTTGTCTCGGGTTTGCTCTATCACTTTATTGCCGGCATCAAACACTTAATTATGGATTTAGGTATTGGCGAAACGCTAGAAGGCGCGCAATTGGGCGCTAAGCTAGTGGTCGTGCTGTCTGTAATTTCAATTGTGCTAACGGGAGTGTGGCTGTGGTAACGAACGTAACCAGCTTTGGTCGCAGCGGGCTCTATGATTGGGTCGTGCAGCGCTTAACAGCGGTAGTATTAGGTGTTTATTTCGTGGGCCTGTTTGGCTACCTCATTATGAACCCCGACTTGAACTATCAACAATGGCACGCCTTGTTCTCAACAACCTGGATGCGTATTGCAAGCTTGATGGCACTGCTATCGCTTTGTGCGCATGCTTGGGTGGGCTTATGGACAGTCTCCACTGACTACCTCACTACCTACCTAATAGGCCCGAAAGCCACCGTGCTTCGCCTATTGTGGCAAGCGGGCAGCGTTGTTTTGATGTTTATATACCTCGTTTGGGGTATTCAGATTCTATGGGGTATGTAAATGTCTGGAATTCGGACTCTCTCGTTTGATGCAGTAATTGTCGGTGGTGGTGGCGCAGGTATGCGCGCGGCGCTACAGCTTTCACAATCTGGCTATAAAACGGCTGTTATCAGTAAAGTATTTCCAACTCGCTCGCACACAGTATCTGCTCAGGGTGGTATTACCTGTGCGATCGCAAGCGATGACCCTAACGATGATTGGCGCTGGCACATGTATGACACTGTCAAAGGGTCAGACTACATCGGTGACCAAGACGCTATCGAATATATGTGTAGCGAAGGCCCGCAAACGGTATTTGAACTAGAGCACATGGGCTTGCCGTTCTCACGTACTGAAAGTGGCCGCATCTATCAGCGACCATTTGGTGGGCAATCTAAAGATTTCGGCAAGGGCGGCCAAGCGGCTCGTACTTGCGCCGCGGCAGACCGTACTGGTCACGCGTTGCTGCACACCCTTTATCAAGGCAATGTGAAAAACAAGACGGTTTTCTTTAACGAATGGTATGCCACTGACATCGTGCGTAATCAAGACGGTGTAGTCGTGGGCTGTATCGCTATTTGTATCGAAACAGGCGAAACGGTTTATATCCAATCAAAAGCCACAGTATTCGCCACTGGCGGTGCTGGTCGTATCTTTGCCTCAACAACCAACGCCTTGATCTGTACTGGCGACGGCGTGGGCATGGCCTTGCGTGCTGGTTACCCTGTACAAGATATCGAGATGTGGCAGTTCCACCCTACAGGCATTTACGGTGCCGGTACGCTAGTGACCGAAGGCTGTCGTGGTGAAGGTGGTTACCTAGTCAATAAGGACGGCGAACGTTTCATGGAACGTTACGCGCCAAACGCTAAAGATCTTGCAGGTCGTGATGTTGTGGCTCGCTCAATGGTCATGGAAATCTTAGAAGGCCGCGGTGTTGGCCCGAATGGCGATCACGTTTTGTTGAAGCTCGATCACCTCGGTGAGAAAGTGTTGAACGCGAAGCTGCCAGGCATTCTTGAGCTTTCACGCACATTTGCACACGTAGACCCAGTGAAGGAGCCAATCCCAGTAGTGCCGACTTGTCACTATATGATGGGCGGCATTCCTACAAACGTAAACGGTCAAGCGATCACTCAAGACGCCAACGGCAACGATAAGATTATCGAAGGCCTTTTCGCAGTCGGCGAAGTCGCTTGTGTTTCTGTTCATGGCGCTAACCGTTTGGGTGGTAATTCACTACTCGACTTGGTGGTGTTCGGCCGTGCAGCGGGTAAGCACATCGAAGGCATGTTGAAGCAAGGCGTTGAACAACGCGCCGCATCAAAAGAGGACATCGATCAAGCCCTAACGCGCTTGAATCGTTTGAACTCTACTACTTCCGGTGAGAGCGTTGCTGTTCTGCGAACTGAACTTCAAACCATCATGCAAAACTACTTCGGCGTATTCCGTCGTGGTGATTATATGCGTCAAGGTATCGAGAAATTGAAAGAGCTTCGTGGTCGTATTGCGAACATCAATCTCGAAGATAAGAGCAATGCGTTTAACACTGCGCGTATTGAAGCCCTTGAGCTTGAGAACCTATTTGAAGTAGCCGAAGCAACAGCGATTGCTGCTGAAACACGTACAGAAAGCCGCGGTGCTCATGCTCGTGATGACTTCCAGGAACGTGATGATGAGAACTGGCTGTGTCACTCGTTGTACTTCCCTGCATCGAAGAGTGTTGCAAAACGTGCGGTAAACTTTACGCCCAAAACTGTTCCTACATTCGAGCCAAAAGTACGAACTTATTAATTCATTTTCAAACGTAAAACGAATTTTCGTTTAGGAAAAGGTAGATTAACGTGTTAGTGAGCTTATATCGCTATAACCCCGAGACTGATGAAAAGCCCAGCATGCGGGATTACGAGTTGGAGCTGCCAGAAGGCAAAGACCTAATGGTACTGGACGTTCTAGAATTGCTAAAACGTCAAGATCCTTCTATTGCTTACCGTCGTTCATGCAGAGAAGGGGTCTGTGGCTCCGATGGCATGAATATGAATGGCACGAATGGTTTGGCGTGTATTACGCCAGTCTCTTCGGCTGCAAAAAACGGTAAATTAGTTCTACGTCCATTGCCGGGTTTGCCAGTGATTCGCGACCTTGTAGTGGACATGAGTGTTTTCTACCAACAGTTCGAGAAGATCGAGCCGTTTTTGATCAACAACACTCCAGCGCCTGCGATTGAACGATTGCAATCTCCTGAAGAGCGCGAAAAGCTCGATGGATTGTATGAATGTATTCTTTGCGCCTGTTGCAGTACTAACTGTCCTTCTTTCTGGTGGAATCCAGAGAAATTCGTAGGGCCAGCGGGTTTGCTACAAGCCTATCGATTCTTGGCAGATAGTCGTGATACCGCGACTGATGCAAGACTCGCTGATTTAGAAGATCCTTTCTCAGTGTTTCGTTGCAGAGGCATTATGAACTGCGTTGCGGTGTGTCCGAAAGGCTTAAACCCAACGCGTGCAATTGGACATATTCGTTCAATGCTACTGCAGCGCGCTAGCTGATAAATACAACTTATACGAGGACAAGCCCAAGGGACTTGAGCGCTCACAACTAGAGCGCTGTACTCCTCAATAATCTGGGATTAAAACAAATGCATGACAGCATTATGGAATTAATGTGGAAATCGGGCCATCTTTCAGGTGGTAATGCCTCCTACGTCGAGCAACTGTATGACCAATTTCTTAAGGAGCCGGACTCGGTCCCGCAAGAGTGGCGCACATATTTTGAAAACCTCCCTAGAATATCCGATTCTCCGCAATCGGATATTTCGCATTTAGAGGTACAGCAATATTTCAAGAAATTAGGTAAAACCAGCCGCTTCAAACCCCTCCTTACTAGTGACGCCGTCGTCAACTCTGAGCACTCCAACAAGCAAGTGCAGGTGTTGCATCTGATCAGTTCTTATCGCGTTCGCGGTCACCAAAAAGCCAATCTCGATCCATTGAACCTTATGCGCCGTGAGCAAGTGCCTGATCTTCAGTTGGACTTCCATGGTCTTTCACCTGTTGATCACTCAACGGTGTACCAGACTGGCTCTTTGTTTATCAAGAAAGATAAAGCACCGCTGCGCGAGATTATCGACATTCTTGAGCAGATCTATTGCGGATCGATCGGTTATGAATTTATGCACATCGTCGATTTGGCCGAGAAGCAATGGATCGAGAAGCGCATCGAAAGCAATCATGGCAAGCCTGACTTCCCTAATGAAGTTAAGCGTCACTTGCTCGAACGTCTGAGTGCAGCCGAAGGTCTAGAGAAGCACCTAGATTCGAAATATCCGGGCACTAAGCGTTTTGGTTTGGAAGGTGGCGAAAGCCTTGTTCCTCTCGTTGATGAATTAATTCAACGCTCTGGCAGTTATGGTGCTAAAGAAATTGTTATCGGTATGGCTCACCGCGGCCGTTTGAATCTACTGGTTAATACTTTAGGTAAAAACCCAACAGATTTGTTTAGTGAGTTTGAAGGCAAAGCGACCTATAAGAGCTCAGGTGACGTAAAGTATCACCAAGGGTTCTCTTCCAACATCATGACGCCAGGGGGCGAAGTGCATTTGGCGATGGCATTTAACCCATCGCATTTGGAGATTGTCTCTCCAGTGGTAGAGGGCTCTGTGCGAGCGCGCCAAGATCGTCGCCATGATGATACGGGCAATAAGGTTGTTCCTATCATCATTCATGGTGATGCAGCCTTTGCCGGTCAAGGCGTGGTCATGGAAACTTTCCAGATGTCACAGACCCGTGCTTATAAGACTGGTGGAACAGTACACATCATTATCAATAATCAGGTGGGTTTTACCACTAGCCGCCAAGAAGATGCGCGCTCTACTGAATATTGTACCGATGTGGCCAGAATGGTGCAGGCGCCAATCTTCCATGTGAATGGGGATGATCCAGAAGCGGTATTGTTTGTCACCCAGTTGGCGTTAGACTTCCGTTATGAATTTAAGAAAGACGTTGTCATCGATCTGATTTGCTATCGTCGTCGCGGTCATAACGAAACTGATGAGCCATCAAGCACTCAGCCACTGATGTACACACAGATTCGTCAACAAAAAACCACTCGTACGCTTTACTCTGAAAAGCTTATCGCTGAACAGATTGTGAGTGAGGAAGAGTCAGACTTTTTGAACTCTTCGTACAGAAAGGCTCTGGACACTGGCGCCCACGTTGTGAAGTCTTTGGTAAAAGAGCCTTCGATAGAGTTGTTTGTCGATTGGAGCCCGTATCTCGGACACGAGTGGACGCCACATTACAACACCACTATCAAACTCACTACCTTGCAGGCATTGGGCAAGAAAGTTGTTGCGATCCCTGAAAAGATTGGTTTGCACAAGCAAGTTAAAAAAATCATCGATGATCGTACGGCCATGGTTGAAGGCGAGAAGCCTGTCGATTGGGGTTTTGCTGAAACGCTTGCCTATGCAAGTATTTTAACTAGCGGAAACAAAGTGCGCATTACGGGGCAGGATGTGGGGCGTGGCACGTTCTCACACCGTCATGCGGTGTTACTCGATCAGGAAACCGGGGAAGAATATGTTCCTCTGCAGTCTTTGACTCCCGATCAGCGCAGCTTTGAGATATATGACTCCTTGTTGTCGGAAGCGGCGGTATTGGCCTTTGAGTACGGCTATGCCACAACGACGCCAAATGCATTGATTATCTGGGAAGCTCAGTTCGGTGACTTTGCGAATTCGGCACAAGTAGTAATCGATCAATTTATTACTAGTGGCGAAAACAAATGGCAGCGCCTATGCGGCCTGACAATGTTGTTGCCGCACGGTTATGAAGGGCAGGGGCCAGAGCATTCATCTGCCCGACTGGAGCGCTTCTTGCAAATGTGTGCAGAGCACAATATTCAAGTGTGTTTGCCCACCACTTCGGCGCAAGTGTTCCACATGTTGCGCCGACAAGTGCTTTGCCCATTGCGCAAGCCACTAGTGGTGATGTCACCGAAGAGTTTGCTACGTCATAAAGAAAGCACGTCAACGATGGAAGAGTTGGCCGAAGGCACTTTCCAAGTAGTGATTGGCGAGACGGATGAATTGGACGTAAGCGCAGTAGAGCGCGTCATTCTTTGTAGTGGCAAGGTGTATTACGATCTTCGCCAAGAACGCCGTGCACGCGAAATTAATAACATCGCCATTATTCGACTGGAGCAGCTGTATCCGTTCCCATCCGAAGCGCTGCATGAGGCGATGAAACCGTTTGAGAATATGAAAGAAGTAATGTGGTGTCAGGAAGAACCCATGAATCAAGGCGCTTGGTACTCAAGTCAACACCATATGCGACGTGTTGCTGAAGAACTCAAGCCTGGAATCGTATTGTCCTATGCGGGCCGGGATGCATCAGCATCTCCAGCGGCAGGCTACCCTGCACTGCATTTGGAACAACTACGCTCTTTCTTGGATCAAGCACTGACCCTTAACAAATAGACGAACTACATCAAACGCGAAGGAAATGAAAATGACAGTCGAAATTAAAGCACCGACCTTACCTGAATCAGTACCGGACGGCACGATTGCAACTTGGCACAAAAAAGCAGGTGAAGCGGTTAAACGTGATGAGCTGCTTGTTGATATCGAAACTGACAAAGTAGTCATCGAAGTTGTTTCTCCTGCCGATGGCGTATTGCAAGAAATCATCAAAAATACTGGCGATACCATTGTCAGTAACGAACTAATTGCGAAAGTAGAAGCCGGTGCCGCTAGTGCAGCGCCAGCAAGCAAAGAAGAAGAGAAAAAAGACGCAGCGCCAGCACAGAAAACAGAAGAAACCGCAAGCGCACCAGCCTCTGGTGAAGAACCATTGTTGAGCCCTGCCGCGAAGAAAATCGCGGAAGAGAACAACTTGGATGTCAACAAGATTAAAGGCACTGGCAAAGATGGCCGAGTGACTAAAGAAGATGTTATGGAGGCAGTCGCTAATAAGAGCGCGGCACCGGCAAGTACGGATCCTTCTGCTAACATCGACACGTCCTCTGGCCGTGTAGAAGAGCGCGTGCCAATGAGCAGATTGCGTGCGAAAGTCGCAGAGCGATTGTTAGAAGCAAGTCAATCGACTGCGATGCTCACTACTTTTAACGAAGTTGATATGGCTCCGATTATGGAGCTGCGTAATAAGTATAAAGAGCTATTCGAAAAATCACACGACGGTACCCGTCTTGGATTTATGTCGTTCTTCGTACGCGCAAGTATCGAAGCTTTGAAACGCTTCCCGGCTGTGAATGCGTCTATCGATGGCAGCGATATCGTCTATCACGGTTATCAAGATATCGGTGTGGCAGTATCGTCTCCACGTGGGCTAGTGGTGCCTGTATTACGCAATGCCGATCACATGGGCTTAGCGCAGATCGAATCGCAGATTCGTGACTATGGCAAAAAGGCACAAGCTGGCAAACTCTCTATTGATGAAATGACTGGTGGTACGTTCACGATCTCCAACGGAGGCGTTTTCGGCTCATTGCTTTCAACACCAATATTGAACCCGCCACAAACGGCAATTCTAGGCATGCACAAGATTCAAGAACGTCCGATGGCCGTCAACGGCGAGGTTAAAATTCTCCCGATGATGTATCTCGCGCTTTCTTACGATCACCGCATGATTGACGGTAAAGAAGCCGTGCAATTCCTAGTAACAATTAAGGAACTTCTCGAAGATCCTGCACGAATTCTTTTAGAAATTTAATTCAACCGCTGACAAAGTTGCGAGTAAATTATGAGTGATAAGTACGATGTTGTTGTTATTGGTGGCGGGCCTGCGGGTTACGTTGCTGCGATCCGCTGTGCGCAGTTAGGGCTTAAAACGGCCTGCGTTGAAAAGTGGAAAGATGAAAAAAACGAAGCAGTATTCGGTGGTACTTGCTTGAACGTAGGTTGCATACCTTCTAAAGCGCTATTGGATTCCTCGCATAAGTATGTAGAGGCCCAGCACGACTTTGAAGTGCATGGTATTTCCGCGACTGGTATCAAAATCGATGTGCCTGCAATGATCGCTCGTAAAGCGAAAATTGTCGGCCAACTAACTTCCGGCGTTAAGCAATTGTTCGGCGCTAATAAAGTTGTGGGCATTGCTGGCGCGGGTAAATTGCTAGCAGACAAGAAAGTGCAAGTCACTAAACACGATGGAAGTGTTGAAGAGATCAGCGCTGAGAACGTGATTCTTGCCGCTGGCTCAGCGCCTATCGATATCCCACCGGCTCCTGTTGATAATGAAGTCATTGTTGACTCTACAGGTGCATTAGAATTCCAAAGCACTCCAAAGCGCCTTGGTGTTATTGGGGCAGGGGTGATTGGTCTTGAATTAGGCAGCGTGTGGTCGCGACTGGGTGCAGAAGTGACTGTCCTAGAGGCGATGGATGCATTCTTGCCAGCCGTTGATGGTCAGCTCGCCAAAGAAGCTAAGAAGATTCTAACTAAACAAGGTTTAGATATTAAACTTGGCGCTAAAGTTACTGGCAGCAAGATAAGCAAAGGTAAAGCGAAAACTGTCACGGTTTCTTACACAGACTCTGAAGGCGAAAAAGAAGCAGTATTCGACAAATTGATCGTTGCGGTTGGCCGTCGTCCAGTTTCTGAGAACTTACTTGATGATGCCAGTGGTGTTGAACTCGACAAGCGCGGCTTCGTCGTTGTTGACGACACATGTGCTACTTCGGTGCCAGGGGTGTGGGCGTGTGGCGACTTGGTACGTGGTCCAATGCTTGCTCATAAAGGCATGGAAGAGGGCGTCATGGTTGCCGAGCGCATCATGGGCAAGAAGACACAGGTCAACTATGACCTCGTGCCATTTGTTATTTACACTCATCCAGAGATTGCCTGGGTTGGTAAAACAGAAGAACAACTCAAAGAGGAAGGCCGCGAATACAATGTTGGCAGCTTCCCATTCAGCATTAATGGCCGTGCAATGGCTGCGAATGAAAAAGACGGAATGGTCAAAATCATCGCTGATGCTAAAACCGATCGCGTATTGGGATGTCACATCATCGGGCCAAGCGCTGCAGATATGATGCAGCAAATGGTTATCGCGATGGAGTTCAGTGCGAGCGCAGAAGACATTGGTCTTACTATGTTCTCCCACCCTACGTTGTCTGAAACGGTTCATGAAGCTGCGCTTGCAGTAAATGGCCACGCTATTCATGGCGTGAACAAGCGCAAGCGTTAAGCGAGCGCCTTCAAATCAATTTTGTAATTAATAAGATGCACGAGGATGCAGTATGAATTTACACGAATATCAGGCCAAGCAACTTTTTGCCGAATACGGTCTTCCCGTATCGACAGGTTTCGCTGTTGATACGCCAGAAGAAGCCGCTGCCGCTGCCGATAAAATCGGTGGTGACAAGTGGGTTGTTAAGGCGCAAGTTCACGCTGGTGGTCGCGGTAAGGCCGGTGGTGTAAAACTAGTAAGCTCGAAAGAGGAAATCAAAGCGTTTGCGCAGCATTGGCTAGGCAAGAACCTAGTGACTTATCAAACAGACGCAAATGGCCAGCCTGTCAGCAAGATTCTTGTTGAGACTTGCACAGACATCGCACAAGAATTGTACCTAGGTGCAGTTGTTGACCGTGCTTCTCGTCGTGTTGTCTTTATGGCGTCTACTGAAGGCGGTGTTGAGATTGAGAAAGTGGCAGAAGAGACTCCAGATAAAATTCTTCGCGCGATTATCGACCCATTAGTTGGTGCGCAGCCTTATCAGGCGCGTGAGCTTGCCTTTAAATTGGGTTTGAACGACGTACAAGTTAAACAGTTCACTAAACTGTTCCTAGGGCTCGCTAAACTATTTGTCGATTTCGACCTAGCGCTATTGGAAATCAATCCATTGGTCATCACCGAAGAAGGCAACCTGCATTGCTTGGACGGCAAGATCAACATCGATGGCAATGCCTTGTATCGCCAGCCTAAATTGCGCGAAATGCATGACCCAAGCCAAGACGACGAACGCGAAGCGCGTGCGGCGAAGTGGGAACTAAACTACGTAGCGCTTGATGGCAACATCGGCTGCATGGTCAATGGTGCTGGTTTGGCAATGGGTACGATGGACATTGTTCAGCTACACGGTGGCAGCCCAGCCAACTTCCTAGATGTTGGGGGTGGCGCGACTAAAGAGCGTGTAACAGAAGCATTCAAGATCATTTTGTCTGACGAGAACGTGAAAGCGGTTCTAATCAACATCTTCGGTGGCATCGTTCGTTGTGACATGATCGCTGAAGGGATTATCGGAGCCGTTGCAGAAGTGGGCGTTACAGTCCCTGTCGTGGTTCGATTAGAAGGCAATAACGCTGAACTAGGACGTAAAGTGTTAGGGGATAGCGGTTTAAATATTATCGCTGCAAGCAGTCTGACTGACGCTGCAGAAAAAGTCGTAGCGGCTGCTGGAGGTGCTAAGTGAGTATTCTTTTAAACAAAGACACCCGCGTAATTTGTCAGGGTTTTACTGGGTCGCAGGGAACATTCCATTCCGAGCAAGCGATCGAATATGGTACAAAAATGGTTGGCGGTGTAACGCCAGGTAAGGGCGGTCAAGTCCACCTAGGCTTGCCTGTGTTTAACACAGTGGCCGAAGCTGTTGCTGAGACTGGTGCGGAAGCATCGGTAATCTATGTGCCAGCACCATTTTGTAAAGACTCTATTCTTGAAGCGGCGAATGCTGGTATCAAGCTAATCGTCTGCATCACTGAAGGGATCCCAACTCTGGATATGTTGGAAGTGAAAGTGAAGTGCGACGAGCTTGGCGTGCGTTTGATTGGTCCTAACTGTCCAGGTGTGATCACTCCAGGCGAATCTAAGATCGGCATTATGCCAGGCAATATCCATAAACCAGGTCGAGTCGGGATCGTATCTCGTTCAGGCACACTGACTTATGAAGCCGTTAAACAAACTACAGATCACGGTTTCGGCCAGTCCTCTTGTGTTGGTATTGGTGGCGACCCAATCCCAGGTTCTAACTTCATTGATATTCTCGCCTTGTTTGAGCAAGACCCGCAGACTGAAGCGATCGTTATGATCGGTGAGATCGGCGGGACTGCAGAAGAAGAAGCGGCTGCCTATATAAAGGCAAATGTCACTAAGCCTGTTGTCTCTTATATTGCGGGTGTCACGGCTCCTGCTGGTAAGCGCATGGGCCATGCTGGTGCAATTATCTCTGGTGGCAAGGGTACTGCAGAAGAGAAATTTGCGGCATTAGAAGACGCTGGTGTTAAGACAGTGAAGAGTCTTGCGGACATCGGCAATGCGCTAAAAGAAATTACAGGTTGGTAGGGAACTTTTCCCGTAATTTGTGCTCTGGTTTTTAAGAAACATTTGTAGGAAAAATTGTACGGCAAGTGGTTCTAAAAATCAGATAGGTTGTGATAGGCTTAACCCATAATTTGGCACGGATAGCCGGATTTACCGTTATAAAGGATGATTTTATCGGCAGTAGTTACCGTTAAACTCAAAAGCACGTAATTTGGGTAGAAAGGTAACTATTGGCGGTTGGTTCTAAAAAAGGAAAGTCTGCCGAATCTGCTTAAGGAAAAGCATGTGGGGAGCTAAGGCAGAAAAAAACAGGATTTGTTTCACTTTAACACAAGTTGTCGGGTGAGCTTTTTGGTGAAGTGTTCTTACCAATTTGACCACTTTGATAGTTCAATAAAATAATAGGATGGCACATGAATAACCGTCGATTATATTACAAGGTTCTAGCTCCTTTCGCTTCGTTGATTGTAGCTGGTGCGACACAAGCAGCTGAGGTTGATACAAGCATCATAGATCAAGCCTTGAATATCATAGATCAGCAAAACCAGGCCGCAGTAGCTTCTCAAGAAACAATCACCAGATTGTCAAACTCGACTTCCACGCTTTTCGAAGAGTTCAAAATCGAGAACGATAATTTGGAGGCCATGCTGGTGCTGAACGCCGGTTTGCGCAAACAGATTTCTATCCAGGAAGAACAGATTGCTACTATTCAACAGTCGATCACTGATGTAGCAATCGTGACTCAAGAAATGCCATTCTTGATGAACAAAATGCTGAGCAGTGTTGAACAGTTCATAGAGTTAGATATTCCTTTCCAGATGGAAGAGCGTCGTCGTCGCATGCAGTTTGCTCGTGACGCGATCGATAGCCCAGACGTTTCTATCGCTGAGAAATTTCGTCAAATCCTCGTGATTTACCAAAACGAGAACAACTACGGTCGTACTCACTCAACTTACCCAACTACTCTTGAGCTAGGTGGTGTTGAGCGTGACGTCGACATTTTGCGCGTTGGTCGTATTGCGATGTTGTACCAAACTAAAGATCGTACGATGACTGGTGCATGGGATAACGAAGCACGCGCATGGGTAGAGTTAGACCCTGCCGAGTACCGTACAGCAGTTCAGCGCGCCATTAGCGTCTCAAGCGGTCTAGTATCGCCAGCTATCATGGATCTACCAATTGCAGCACCGGAGTCAGCACAGTGAAAAAAATAATCAAATTTGCAGGAATTTCAGCAACTAGCCTGTTTTTGGCCATTTCTTCACAGGCGTTTGCCCAAGCTCCAGCTAGTTCTTTGGCTGAGCTACTAGACAGCGTAGAGCAAGACCGTGTTGCACAATCGCAAGAGCACCGTGAACGCGAACAGCGTTTCCAGCAGCAGGCGAACCAGCAACAACAAATTCTCGACGAAACTAAAACACGCATTGAAGAAGAGAACGCGTTGAACACTCAGCTCACTGAGACTTTCGATGCTAATCAGCTCACAATCGCAGAGCGTCGTGAGGCATTACGTGTTGCACGTGCTGACCTTAACGAACTACTCGGTACTATCCAGGGTGTTGCTGGTGACTTCCGTAGTATCTTCGAAAACTCATTGATCAGCGCTCAGTACGATGGTCGTGAAGAGTTCCTTGACGACTTCATCGCTCGTGTTGCTTCTGACACAGAACAAGTTCGTATCGACGAGATCGAGCGTTTCTGGTTCTTCATGCAGCAAGAACTCATCGAGTCTGGCAAAGTCGTTCAGTACACAGACATGGTTAGCTTGCCATCAGGCGAGCAAGAATCACGCACTGTGACTCGTATCGGTTCTTTCAATGCTATCTCTAATGGCGACTACCTAAGCTACACAGGTGCAATCGGTCACTTGCAAGTGCTTCCACGTCAGCCTTCAGGCGACGTTGTTAGCCGTGCATCTGCACTCGAATCTGCGACTAGCGGCATGCACAAAGTGGGTATCGACCCAACAGGTGCACTCGGTGGCAGCATGATGGCTAACTTGATCAACTTCCCAACAGCGGCTGAACAAGTTCGCGATAACTCGGGTACGATCGGTTATCTCATCATCGCAGTAGGCTTGGTTGCGGTTCTTATCGGTTTGATCAGAACATTGATCCTCACTGTAGTTGCAGCGAAGGTAAATGCACAGGTTAAAGCGGATAAAGCTAACAAGAACAACCCATTGGGTCGTGTATTGCTAGTCGCTGAGTCTAACCCTAATGTGGATACAGAGACATTGGAGCTCAAGCTTGGTGAGGCCATCCTACAAGAGACGCCTGCACTAGAGCGCTTCCTCACTTTGATCAAGATCATCTCTACAATCGCCCCGCTAATGGGTCTATTGGGTACGGTGACTGGTATGATCAACGTGTTCCAGCAGATCACGGTTTACGGTGCTGGTGACCCAACAATCATGGCCGGCGGTATCTCGATGGCTCTTATGACTACAGTACTTGGTATCGTCGCGGCAATCCCTGCGATCCTGATGCACAGCTGGGTTAAAGGTAAGTCAGATCGCATCATCCATATTATGGAAGAGCAGGCTACTGGCATCATCGCTAGAAAAGCTGAAGCAGCAAACAAATAAGCAACTAGGACGAGGAAACGCATTATGTATTTCGCTCTGATGGATGCTTCCGATGCCATTTTTGGTTTCATGGAGAAAGGAGGCGATGTTCTTTGGATCATCGCTACCTTGCTCCTCGTGAAATTCTCAATGGTGTTTGAAAGAGTTTGGTATCTGTATTCAACTCATAGCAAGCGTGTTAAAAACACGCTTGCGGTGTGGAATGCTAGAACTGATAAGAATTCATGGAAAGCACGACAAATCCGTATGGCAATGATCTCTGAGATCTCGCTGGATTTGCGCGGCTCAATGCCATTAATTGAATCTCTCGTAGTTATTTGTCCATTACTTGGTCTTTTGGGAACGGTAACGGGCATGATCGAGGTCTTCTTTGTTATGGCACTAACAGGCGGTGGCGATGCGAAGTCAATGGCGGGTGGGGTTTCTAAAGCCACTATCCCAACCATGGCGGGCATGGTCGGTGCACTGTCAGGAATTTTTGCGACAAACTGGCTCAAGCACAAAATGGATCGTGAGTTAGAACTTTTAGAAGATAATTTGGCGCTAAATAACTAAGCTAAGAAGGCACAACAATGAAAAGCGGTTTAATGAAGAAAAGAGATGACGAGGGCCCAGGGGAGATTGACCTTACCCCTATGCTAGACGTTGTTTTCATCTTGCTTATCTTCTTCATCGTGACCTCAGTGTTCGTCACCGAGGCAGGTATAGAAGTCACTAAGCCTGAAGCTTCGACTGCAGAGCCCAAGTCTAAAGATCTCATCCTTATCGCAGTCACTGCGGATGGTGAGATCTGGATCGACGGCGAGGCGGTTGACCCTAGGTTTATTCGTGCTAGGTTTGAATTACGCCTTGCCGAATCACCAAATTCGTCCGTAGTAATACAGGGCGACCAAGCAGCACAGAACGAACACGTAATGGCTATATTACGTGCCGCTCGCGATGCTGAAATTGCAAGCGTATCGATATCAACGGAGGCGTAATATGATCGCTATAAGATGGTTAGTATCAATGGCACTCGCCTTGACTATCACACTTGTATTGTTCTATTTGATGCAAATGTTGATCGCAACTGGTTCAGCATTAGAGCAACGTGTGAATGTTGTTAAAATTGTTGATGCGACAATGCCTGAAATCGAAATGGAAGTGGTACGTGAGGTAGAGAAGCCCGAGCCTATCGAGCAACTCGACACTCCGCCACCTGATGTTCCAGATCGTCAGCTCAATATGGATAACGGCCCAAGCTTGCAGATTGAGCGTGCGGCAGTGAATATTGATGCAGGTCTTGATATCGGTGGTGCGAGCATTTCAATCACTGACGGTGAAATGTTGCCACTAGTGAACGTGACTCCTCAGTATCCAACACGTGCTGCTTCACGCGGTATTCAAGGATGGTGTCAGGTTTCATTCACGGTCACAGAGACTGGCGGCGTTCGTGACGTTGTCGTGGTAGATGCTGAGCCACGCAATATCTTCGACTCATCGTCAATCCGTGCTGCAGAGAAATTCAAGTTCCAACCTAAAGTAGTCGATGGGGAAGGGGTAGCGGTACCTAACGTTCAGTACGTTTTCCGTTATCAACTGGAAGGTGAGCAGTAATGATTAGCCTATTCAAAACCAAGCGACTTACTCGCGATATCGTATCAGCACTCGCCATGGCGGGAGTGCTGGTAGCGGGTACAGCCTATTCAGGTGCCTCTTTTGCAGCTGAAGAAGACGACGGTCCTCGTCAGCCTCCTGCAACGCGCTCCTCTGATGTATTAACAGAGCGCGTGTTCAAGGCAATCTCTGAAATCCAGGAACTTATGAGTCCTGAAGACGAGAACGACGAGCCTGATTATGAGCGTGCAAAGGAAGAGCTAGATACGTTGAATGAGCGTTATGACCGCTTGAATGATTTCGAGAAGTCTACGCTACTCAACTTCTACACAAACTACTACCTAAGCACTGACCAGATCGATATGGCATTGCAAACCTTCGAACGTATTTTGGAAATCGAAGAGCTGCGTGTTGAATCACGTCTGCGTGCCCTAATGGCACTTGGTCAGTTGTACATGGGCGAAGAGCGCTACACAGATGCCATCGATTCATTTACTCGTTGGAGAGAACTCTCTGATGAAGAAAATGAAAACGTGTATCTGGGTCTCGCTAATTCCCATTACAACCTTGCTCAGTACAACGAAGCAATTCCATTTTTGATTGATCATATGGAATTAGCGGAAGCAAATGGTAAAACACTAGCCAAAAACATTTACGGCCTGTTGAACCTGATGTACATCGAGCTTGAAGACTACGTCAACGCTGAGCGTATCACTAAGCAAATGGCAACCTTGTTTGACGAGCCAAGTGATTGGCGCAACTTGTCAGCGATCTATGGTTACCTAGATAACGACAAGAAGCGTATTGAAACTCTCTCTGTCACATTCGCCAAAGGTTATATGGAGAATGAGTCAGAGTTCCTAAATCTTGCACAGTCCTTAGCTGGTGCCGATGCCCCTTACCAGGGTGCTAAAGTGCTAGAGGCGGGCTTGCAGCAAGGGATCGTCGAAGAAGACGAAGAGAACATGATGCGTCTTGTGCAAATGTATATGCTAGCGAATGAGTATGAAATGGCTCTAGAGCCTGCCATTAAAGCCGCTGAAATGGCTGAAAACGGTGACTCATACGACCAGCTAGGTTACATCTACTACATGTTGCATGACTATCGAAATGCAGCAAACTCAATCGCAAGTGCACTTGAGCGTGGTGGTTTGGATAATCCAGGCGATGCGCAATTGTTCTTGGCGCGAGCCTTAGTAGAGCTAGACGAGTTCGATGAAGCAGCTGCAGCTGCTCGACGTGCACAGGACCTTGGTGAGAATTCCGCTCGCTCGTTCCTGAACTACATCGAGAACAGCAAGGCTCGATTCGAAAACCTCAAGCAACGTAAGGAAGACGCGATCGATTTCTATCGTTCGTAAATTCTACGCTTGAAATTTGGGGTTCCGACCCCATCTAAAGCCCGGTTACTTATAAAGTAGCCGGGCTTTTTTATTACCAAGAATTCTAGGGACTTTGCTGATGACTGCAGAAAACAAAAGAGAAACAAGAGGCTTCGAAACCGAGGCCAAACAACTTCTACACTTAATGATTCACTCGCTGTATAGCAACAAAGAAGTGTTTCTACGTGAACTCATCTCTAATGCCTCTGATGCGGCTGATAAATTGCGTTTTGAAGCGCTTTCAAAACCAGAAATCTATGAAGACGACTCCGAGCTCAAAGTGCAGGTCGATTTCGACACAGAGGCGGGCACGGTGACTATCTCCGATAATGGTATCGGCATGAGCCGCGAAGATGTCATCAGTAACCTCGGCACGATTGCCAAGTCTGGTACTGCGCAGTTTTTAGAAAACCTCTCCGGTGACCAGAAGAAAGACTCGCAGCTAATCGGTCAGTTTGGTGTGGGCTTCTATTCGGCATTTATCGTGGCATCAGAAGTAGAAGTACTGACGCGTCGTGCTGGCGCTCCTGCAACGGAAGGTGTGCGCTGGGTGTCTAGCGGCGAAGCCGACTATTCGATTGAGTCAGTAGAAAAACAATCCCGTGGCACTTCGATCACCTTGAAGCTGCGTACTGATGAAAAAGACTTTGCCGAATTCTACCGTTTGAGCAACATCGTCAAGAAGTACGCCGACCATATCGCTATTCCTGTATTGATGCAGAAACAGTCTTTTGAAGAAGACAAAGACGCCGATAAAGAAAAAGCCGTCGAATACGAAGCGGTCAACGCAGCCAAAGCATTGTGGACACGACCACGAAATGAACTCAATGATGAGGAATACGTTGAGTTCTATAAACACGTATCCCATGATTTTCAAGAGCCACTGAGCTGGAGCCACAACAAGGTCGAAGGCAAGCTAGAATATACAAGCCTGCTATTTCTACCTGCAAAAGCCCCTTACGACATGTGGAATCGCGACGGCGCCCGTGGTTTAAAACTGTACGTGCAGCGCGTGTTCATCATGGATGAAGCGGAGCAATTCTTGCCGCTGTATTTGCGCTTCATTAAAGGGGTTGTGGATTCAAACGATATCTCTTTGAACGTCTCGCGTGAGATTCTCCAAAAAGACCCAGTCGTTGATTCTATGCGCAGTGCCCTGACTAAGAAAGCACTCGACATGCTATCGAAAATGAAGAAAAACGAGCCTGAGAAATATGCAAAATTCTGGGCTGAGTTTGGACAAGTCTTGAAGGAAGGCCCTGGCGAAGATTTTGCCAACAAAGAGAAAGTCGCAGACCTCTTGCTCTTCGCAAGTACGCAGAATTCTACTGCGGCGCAAGACCAAGGCCTCAGCGACTATGTGTCTCGCATGAAGCCAGAGCAAGATAAGATTTATTACGTTGTGGCAGATACACCGAACGCAGCCCGTAACAGCCCGCATTTGGAAATCTTCAAGAAGAAGGGGATCGAAGTTTTGCTTATGTCCGACCGCATCGATGAGTGGTTAATGGGGCACCTTACTGAGTTCGATGGAAAGAAATTCCAAGATGTTGCACGCGGCTCATTGGATCTTGGCAAATTGGAAGACGAAGCTGAGAAAGAAGAGCAGGGCAAAACAGAGAAAAAATTTGAAGCTCTGACTACTCGTATTAAAGAGCAGCTAACGGCATCGGTGAAGGACGTGCGCGTCACGCATCGTTTGACTGATTCACCTGCGTGTATCGTAGTCGACGATGACGACATGGGCGAGCAGATGCGCAAAATTATGGAAGCGGCGGGGCAAGCCGTCCCAGAGACTAAGCCTATTTTTGAGCTCAACCCAGAGCATCCATTGATTGTAAAGCTCGATCAAGAACAAGACGAAGAGCGCTTTGGCGATTTAGTGTCTTTGATCTTCGATCAGGCGAGTCTTGCAGAAGGGCGTCAACTTGAAGATCCAGGTCAGTTTACACGTCGCTTAAACAAGCTTTTGTTGGAGTTGTGCGATTAAACCTACGCACAGCTAATACCTTAGCCATTAAAGAGCCCGTTAGACAGCAATGTTTAACGGGCTTTTTTAATTACATCTTCTCTAAGGTGTTGAGCCCTAAAAGAGAGAGGCCTTTTTCGAGCGTTTTGGCCGTAAGATTCACAATTTTCAAGCGCGAGGCGCGCACTTCTGGTTCTGCCTTGAGCACTGGGCAGGCTTCATAGAAGCGCATGAACAACCCTGCTAGCTCATACAAATAGGCGCATAAATAATTAGGCAAACCATCTTGGGCGACGACAAGAATTGTCTCTTGAAATTGTAAGTTCTTCAGTATTAATTTGCGCTCTTCTTCGGCGGTGATACGCAGGTTTACCTCGCCAGCAAGCTCTGCCGCTTCGTCCTTGCGTAAGATGCTTTTGATTCGTGCAAAGGCGTACAACATATACGGAGCGGTATTGCCTTCAAACGATAACATCGTGCTCCAGTCGAACACATAGTCACTAGTTCTGTTTTTCGATAAATCAGAATATTTAACCGCGCTAATGCCAACGACCGATGCAATCTGAGCGCGAGTCTCTTCATCCAGAGATGGATTCTTTTCGCTGACGATTGCATGTGCGCGGCGCACTGACTCTTCGAGAAGGTCGACTAGCTTAACATTATCACCACTTCTCGTTTTGAAAGGCTTGCCGTCTTCGCCCATCATCATGCCATAGGCAATATGTTCCAAAGAGCATGACTCTGCTGCCATACCTGCTTTGCGGGCAATCGCGAACACTTGCTGGAAATGCAGGCTTTGACGCGCATCGACTACATAGAGAACGCGATCGGCTTTGAGTGTGCTGGCGCGGTACTCAATAGCAGCAAGATCTGTTGTCGCATAGAGATAACCGCCATCGGATTTCTGTACGATAGTTGGCAGCGGCGCCCCTTCTTTGCCAGTAAACTCATCCATGAAAACGCATTTGGCGCCTTCGGAGATGCTGAGCAAGCCTTTGTCGTCGAGTGACTCGATGATATGCGCGAGCTGCGGGTTGTAATAACTCTCTGGCTTTAAATCTGCACGGCTAAGCGTGACGCCTAGCAATTCATAAACGCTTTCGCAGTGGCCGAGTGAGGTATCGATAAACATGCGCCAGGCTTGCAAGCAGTCTTCATCACCCCCTTGTAACTTAACCACGTAATTGCGGGCCGTCTCAGCAAAGCCGGGCTCATTGTCAAAGCGTTGTTTGGCCTCCCGGTAAAAGGTTTCCAAATCGGATAATTGCAATGAGAGTTTGTCGTTCTCGGTTTGCAATGACTCCATATGCGCGATCAACATCCCAAACTGGGTGCCCCAGTCACCCACATGATTCTGACGAATCACTTCGTGGCCGCTCGCCTCTAATACCCGTACAAGACAGTCGCCGATAATCGTGCCGCGTAAATGCCCAACGTGCATTTCTTTCGCTAGGTTTGGGCTTGAATAATCCACGACAATGCGCTGCGCTGTGGCGACTGGTTCGATCAGTGGCTGTTCGTTCTGCGCGTAGTGTTCGCCCCAGCGAGTTAAATAATCATCGACTAGAAACAAATTGATGAAGCCAGGGCCTGCGATTTCGGCGCGCTCGATAAGCTCGTTCTCAGCAATAGCAGCAAGGACCTTTGCCGCTAACTCGCGAGGATTAGTCTTGGCCCGCTTGGCAACTGCCATCACTCCGTTAGCTTGGTAATCACCAAACTCGGGGCGGGTGGCATAAATGACATTGCCGTTACTTCCGCTTAAGCCAGTGGCTTCATCGATCGCAGCGCTCAAGAGCTCTTCGAGCGCGTGTTTAATATTGAACATGGTCCTAACCCTAAATACAAAATGGCAGCAATTGTACACTATTGGAGGAGCATATTTAGGCATTGCCCGTGCAGTATTGCTACAATAGCGCGCTCAAATAGCGAGAGTATCTCCATCGTGGCAAGTCAGCAATCCTCCGACAGCAGTAATACCATAAGCGCCAAGGTGCAGCTTTTGGAGATAGGGCCGCATTCGGAGTTGCAGCGACTCGATAACTTCCTATTAAGCAAACTGAAAGGCGTCCCTAAATCGAAGATCTATCGTGTGATTCGTAAGGGTGAAGTGCGTATTAATAAAAAACGCGCGAAACCGGAAACCAAATTACATGCCGGCGATATCGTGCGTGTGCCACCGATAAGAGTGGCAGAGCCGAGCGTTATCATCCCTCCTAGTGCCAGCTTAGTGCAATTGCTCGACAGTGCCGTATTGTATGAGGACGACAATGTCCTAGCGATTAACAAGCCGCAAGGGCTCGCTGTGCATCGAGGCTCAGGCACACAGATCGGTTTGATCGAGGCCTTGCGGTTTATGCGGGCTGCGCCAGCGGACCCAGAATTTTTTCTAGAGCTTACCCATCGCATAGACAAAGAAACAACAGGCTGCGTAGTTATCGCCAAAAACCCTTTATATTTAAAGCACATGCAGCGTGAATTTAAAGAAAGACTTGTACATAAAACCTATCAGTTAATCGCCCATGGCGCGTGGCCAAAAGACGTCATTGAGGTCAATGCTCCCTTGCTCAAACACGATGTGCAGGGAGCTGAGAAGATTGTTACGGTAGACCCAGAAGGAAAGAGTGCGGTTACGCATTTCAGCTTGATAGAGGCCTTGCAAGATTCGAGCTTCGTTGAGGCCAGGCCAGTGACCGGTAGAACTCACCAGATTCGTGTGCATTGTCAGTATGCTGGCCACCCCATAGTGGGGGATCGAAAATACACGAGTAAGGCTAACAATGCGTTGGCGCAGCATAAACAGTTATGCCTACACGCTGCCAAAATCGAATTTACCGCCATCGATGGTCAGACAATCCGAATCGAAGCGCCAATAGCGGGCGCAATGCAGGAACTGCTTGAAAGGCAAAGGGCAAAAACGAGGTAAAAATAGTAAAATGTCGAAATATCATGCCTTTGAGGACAGATTTTTTTGACAGATGGGCTCTAGACGCCTATTATTGCGCGCCTATGGCAGACACCCTTATTCCAGACTATGTTGACGCAAGGAAAATCTTTGCCCAACAGACACTTATAGAAGGTGTACTCCCAATCTCGCGTTTACCGAGATTCTGCGAGGCCATTTTGGATACTGAGGGCAACGTGCAAGTCTCCTTGCAGTTTCGCCTCGATGACAGTTTTAGAAGATTGATCCAAGGCTCATTGCAAGCCCAAGTACATGTGACTTGCCAGCGTTGTCTAGAGCCGATGACGATTACGCTAGAGGATCAGTTTGAACTGGCAGTAGTGCATACAGAAGAACAGGTGCAAAAACTGCCAAAAACGCTAGACCCATGGGTTTGTGAAGACGTTAAGCTAGTCCTCGCAGAAGTGATTGAAGAACAATTAATCCTCTGCATGCCTATCGTCAGCTACCATGAAGAACACTGTATTGCTTCGCTAGAGTTTGCAGCGAAGCAGGCAAATAAGCCCAATGCTAAGCAGGGCGAGCAAGGGAGCGATAATCCTTTTGCGATTTTGCAGAAACTGAAAGACAAGTAATTAAAGATTTCATTTATAGGCGCTTTGACTAGCGCGGTAACACACTAGGAGCTACAAGCATGGCTGTTCAACAGGTAAAAGTATCACGCTCACGTCGCAACATGCGTCGCGCACACGATTCATTGACAGGTCCTACTTTGTCTACTGATCAAACGACTGGCGAAGTTCACCGTCGTCACCACGTGACTGCCGATGGTTTCTACAAAGGCAAGAAAGTGTTGGATCTTGGCGACAAGTAAAACTGTCTGTGCCTAAGTGCATTGCAATTGATGTCATGGGAGGGGATTTTGGCCCTTCCGTGACAGTTCCTGCGGCACTTCGGGCACTGCATGCTCACGACGACCTATCTTTGATCTTGGTGGGTGATGAGCCGCAAATCAACGCTTTGTTATCCGGTGCCAGTGCAACGCTTCTACAGCGACTGGAAATCCTTCATACCAGCGTGCGTGTCGAAGACGACTGTAAACCTGAGTCCGTTTTACGCAAGTCGAAAGAATCCTCCATGTTTCTCAGCGTGAACCTTGTCAAAGAGTCTCGCGCCGATGCCTGCGTGAGTGCTGGCAACACGGGAGCACTCTTACTCGCAGGACGCCATCTGCTCAAAACTATTCCCGGTGTTTCAAAGCCTGCCATCATCGCCAATATCCCCTTGTACGAAGATCAACGCCACACCTACATTTTAGACGTAGGTGCGAACGTCACGAGTGAGGCTAAGCAATTACACGAGTTCGCCATTATGGGTTCGATACTCGCCCAGGCAGTTGACGCGATTGCTCAGCCGCGAGTGGCCTTGCTTAACGTGGGGCACGAAGAACATAAGGGAACGGCACAAATTCGTGACGCCGCTAGACTAATAGAGCAGACCAGTTCGATCAATTATGTTGGCTATATCGAAGGCAATGAGATCTTCAGTAACAAGGCGGATGTTGTGGTCTGCGATGGTTTCGCGGGTAATGTCACGATTAAGACTAGCGCCGGCGTAGTGAAAGTCCTAGAGCGTTTATTAAAAGCGCAGGCGTCCAAGGGGCCGTTCTCAAGATTAATGACGATTGCCGCAGCGCCAATGTTGCGCCGACTGCGCAAGCAAATCGACCCTGTGCAGTTTAACGGTGCCAGCGTCTTAGGCTTGCAGGGAATCATCGTGAAAAGCCACGGACACGCGCAAGTACAGGCGTTTTATTACGCTATCGAGCAAGCTTTTAAAGAAGTCACTGATTGCGTACCGCAACTGATCAGTGCGCGTATGAACGAACTTACTATGAATCAAGGAAATTGATAATGAAGAAATTTGGCTTTGTATTTCCTGGGCAAGGGTCTCAACGCAAAGGGATGTTAAGTGATTTAGCAGCACAATACCCACTGGTTCAGGAGTGCTTTGCAGAGGCTTCGCAAGCACTCGGCATGGATCTCTGGGATGTTTGTCAAAACGACCCACAAGGTTTGTTGGACCAAACCCATATCACTCAACCTACATTATTGACTGCCTCGGTAGCAGTTTGGCGGGTGTGGATGGAGCAGGGCGGGGCATTGCCAGAGTTACTCGCCGGGCACAGCCTTGGCGAATATTCAGCCTTAGTATGTGCCGATGTGCTTAGCCTAGGCGATGCCGTGAAGTTAGTGCATAAGCGCGGTTTATATATGCAAGAAGCGGTGCCCAGCGGCACTGGCGCCATGGCCGCCATTCTAGGGCTCGATGATGAAAAAATCATCGCTATCTGTGCAGAGCAAGCACAAGGCGAAGTAGTGGCTCCAGCGAACTATAACTCTACTGGGCAAACAGTGATTGCAGGGTCCACTGCCGCAGTAGAGCGCGCCATGGCTGCGTGCAAAGAAGCCGGCGCTAAACGTGCATTGCTGCTCAATGTCAGTGTCCCTTCGCATTGTGCGTTGATGAAACCAGCGGCCGATCGCCTAGCGGCTGATCTAGACGCCGTTGAGTTCAAGACACCGAAGATTCCGGTAGTACAAAATATTCATGGCCGCGTGGCAAAGAGCTCAGACGATATTAAGCAAAACCTACTCAAGCAGCTCTATATGCCAGTCCAGTGGGTTGAGAGTATCGGTTGCATGTGGGATTTCGGGCTAAGCCAAGTGGTAGAATGCGGGCCTGGAAAAGTACTCGGTGGCCTGATAAAACGCATTGAGGCTGATATGGGCACCTTCTCAACGGAAGCGCCCGATCAATTTGCCCAAGCCCTGGCAGAAATCACTCATTAGAATTTGATCTACAATTGGATAAGACTATGACTGAAACACCAAAGAGAATCGCATTAGTGACTGGTGCTAGCCGCGGAATCGGCAAGTCGATTGCACTCACATTGGGAAAACAAGGCATGACGGTGATTGGCACCGCCACTTCGGATAACGGCGCTGCAGCGATTAGTGCTTATCTTGAAGATGCGGGTATCGAAGGCACTGGCATGTGCTTAAATGTTGCGTCAAGCGAGTCGGTCGCTGAGGTTTTTGGCGCGATTGAAACAAAATATGGCGTCCCTTTAGTGTTGGTCAACAATGCCGGGATTACGCGCGATAATTTGTTGATGCGTATGAAAACCGATGAGTGGGATGATGTCATCGACACCAACCTTAACTCGCTATTTCGCGTCTGCAAGCTAGTTGTAAAAGGCATGACCAAAGCCCGTTGGGGGCGCATCATTAACATTAGTTCTGTGGTGGCCTCTAGTGGCAATGCGGGTCAAACTAATTACGCGGCATCCAAGGCGGGCATCGAGGGCTTCTCGCGCTCATTAGCACGTGAGATCGGTTCCCGCGGGATTACAGTTAACTGTGTCGCGCCAGGATTTATCGATACCGATATGACGCGAGCGCTCAATGAAAAGCAGATGGAGACTTTCCTTGCACAAATTCCTCTAGGCCGATTTGGGCAAGTAGAAGAAATTAGTGCGGCGGTTGGTTTTCTAGCATCCGAATCTGCTGCCTATATAACAGGCGAAACACTGCATATTAATGGCGGAATGCACATGCCTTAACCCTTTAATTTTTCGGCTTAACTTATTGAAAAAATTATCAATTAAAGTAAAACGCTGAATTATTTTAGACTTAAAGATTACAACCCGTGGAAAATAGATGTAAACTTGCGTTTTGGATTATCTCGGTTGATTAATAATTAACCAATTAATCAGAAGGCAGTATCAAAAAATTAGTATTTAGGAGCTAATAATAGTTATGAGTAGCATTGAAGATCGCGTTAAGAAAATTGTCTGCGAACAGCTTGGCGTAAAAGAAGAAGAGGTAAAACCAACTTCTTCATTTGTAGAAGATTTAGGCGCTGATTCTTTGGATACTGTGGAATTGGTTATGGCTCTGGAAGAAGAGTTCGAGACCGAAATTCCTGATGAAGAAGCCGAGAAAATCACAACAGTACAACTCGCCTGTGATTACATTAATTCGCATTTGTAAGAAATTTTAGGCTATTTATTTAAGCTACTCTGGATGTAATCTGGAGTAGCTTTTATTTTGCCTGTAAAACTAAGTTTCTATTTAAATGTTTCATAAGGATTGGAGAGCGACGCAGTGAACGGTAGAAGAGTGGTAATCACTGGCCTAGGTCTTGTAACCCCTCTCGGGAATAGCGTTGACGCAACTTGGCAAGCTATCAAAGAGGGACGCAGCGGTATCAATATGCTCACGCAATTTGATACGTCTGATTTTTCGACTCGCTTCGGCGGCTCGGTAAAAGATTTCGACTGCACTCCTTATCTGAGCGCCAAAGAAGCGCGTCGTATGGATGTCTTCATTCAATACGGTTTAGCCGCTGGCGTTCAAGCTGTCACAGACTCTGGCTTGCTAGATTCACCGTTAGACTACGAACGGGTTGGCGTCGCCATCGGTTCGGGCATTGGCGGCATCAATTCCATTGAAGATACCTCTAACCTTGTGCGCACCTCTGGTCCTCGCAAAGTTTCTCCATTCTTTGTCCCTGGCTCCATCATCAATATGCTTGGTGGTACGCTATCGATTCGCTATAACTTCCAAGGGCCCAATATTGCCATTACGACGGCCTGTACTACTGGCACGCACAACATCGGCGTTGCCGCCAATATGATCACGGCAGGGCAAGCGGATGTCATGCTTGCCGGCGGTGCTGAAATGGCGACTTCTCCGGTTGGGCTTGGCGGTTTCTGTGCAGCTCGGGCCCTATCCACGCGCAATGATGATCCGCAACGCGCTAGTCGCCCTTGGGATAAAGACCGAGATGGTTTTGTCCTCAGCGATGGTGCCGGCATTATGGTGCTTGAAGAGTACGAGCATGCTAAAAAGCGTGGTGCTAAGATCTATGCGGAGTTGGCAGGTTTTGGTATGAGCGGTGACGCCTACCACATGACCTCACCGTCAGAAGGCGGTAAAGGCGCGGCTCTATGTATGCGCAATGCCTTGCAAAGCGCTGGCATTGATCCAAGCCAAGTCAATTATATTAATGCGCATGGCACCTCCACCCAGGCAGGTGACGTCGCTGAAACCCATGCAATCAAAAGCGTCTTTAATAACCACGCGCCAAACCTTGCAGTGAGTTCTTCAAAATCGATGATTGGTCATTTGCTCGGCGCCTCAGGGGCCGTTGAAGCGATCATCTGTGCATTGTCGATACGCGATCAAGTCGTGACACCGACAATCAATTTGGATAACCCTGATGAGGGCTGCGATCTAGACTACGTGCCGCATCAAAGTCGAGACACCAAAGTCGAAGTTGCGGTCAGCAACTCATTCGGATTCGGTGGCACTAACGGCAGCTTGGTCTTTAGGCGCCTGTAATCGAACTGTAGGTCTGGAGGGCGTTATGCTCGTCAATGGGCAGCTTCAAGATCATCTTCCCATTCTCGATCGCGCCGTCCAATACGGGGATGGCGTCTTCGAAACCATCTTGATTCGCGATGCTCAACCGATGTTCTTTGCCGCCCATCTCGCTCGCCTAAGCCATGCCTGTAAACGCCTGCAAATCCCGCTAGACGCGCAACTTCTACAACAAGAATTCGACACTTTTGTGGACGGCTCAAGGGCTAATGGCATCGTGAAGATTATCATTAGCCGTGGTGCAGGAGGCCGTGGATATGGCGTAGAACCAGGCATGTTGCCCACGCGCATCCTGCAATTTCACCCACTTCCCCAAGGCTACGAGCGTCATAGCCAAGAGGGCGTGCGTGTCTTTAAGTGCGCCCATCCAGTCTCCAGAAATTCAGCCCTGGCAGGGCTCAAACATCTAAATCGCCTCGACCAAGTCATGGCCAGCATAGAGCTGCCTGCTACTGCGCAAGAAGGCTTGATGTGCGAGGAGTCTGGCCTGCTCATCGAAGGGGTTAAATCGAATGTATTCCTCTACCGAGACGGCCACTGGCGTACTCCCTCGCTAGTCTATAGTGGTGTTGCAGGCGTAATGCGTGCGCAAATTATCGACTTTTGTCGGGCTCAGGATCCCGATAGCGTGGTGATTGAGGATATAGACTTCGGCGCAATCGCCAGCGCTGAGGAAGTGTTCGTATGCAATAGTGTTTTAGGGATCTGGCCAGTGACTGAGGTGCAGTGGGATAATTCCGTGCTAGGGTTCGCCATCGGCAAGCATACCCGCCACCTGCAGCACAAACTTTGGAATATAGTCTAAATGCCTCGCAAGCTCATAATTCGATCTATCTTGGCGCTCGTCGCCCTGGTTGGAGTCGTGCTGCTAAGCGCCAATATTCTCCTCGAGCGCTATCTCGATGCGCCAATCCCCTTGCAGCAAACGCAGATTATTGAAATTCGCCCGGGCAGTAGCCTTAGGCAAGTGGCAAATTTACTTGAGGCCCAAGTAGGTTTATCAAACCCTGCGCTATTCTCCTACTGGGCGCAGCGCGAAGGCTTCGACCGCGCGATACGCACAGGCGAGTTCGCTATCAGCCCTGGAATGAGCCCACGAGGCGCACTACAGCATTTAGTGTCCGGCCAAGCCGTACAGTACCCCGTGACGCTAATTGAGGGCACGACCGTGCAAGATGCCTTAGCTACCCTGTGGGCTAGCCCTAAATTGACTATTACTCTGCAAGGGCTCTCTGATGAGGAGATTCTTGCGGCAATCGGGACGCCTTTTGCCCATTTAGAAGGAAGCCTTTACCCGGACACTTATTTTTATACTGCTGGCATGACAGACCGTGACCTGCTGCGCCGAGCCAGCACAAGGTTACAACAAGTATTGACCGAACAATGGGAGGCCCGCGCGGTGGGGTTACCGTATGACACTCCCTATGAAGCGCTAACCCTTGCCTCTATCATAGAGAAGGAATCGGGGCTTTTCAGTGAGCATGGCGAAATAGCAGGGGTTTTTGTCCGTCGCTTGCATTCGGGCATGCGGTTGCAATCGGACCCGACGGTCATCTATGGCATGGGCGATGCTTACGACGGCAATATTCGCCGGGTAGACCTAGAAACGACCACTGACTACAACACCTATCGGATCAATGGTCTGCCTCCAACTCCGATTGCCATGGCAGGTCGCAACGCAATTCATGCTAGTTTAAACCCAAGCGATGGCGACACATTCTATTTTGTCGCTACAGGGGACGGTGGGCATCATTTTTCCGCTACTCTTAGCGAACACAACGCGGCGGTAAGACGCTATCAACTTCGACAGACCCAATAGCGAAGAAGCAACAGGTGGACTACAGATCAATGAAGGGACGATTCATCACAATAGAAGGCGGAGAGGGTGTCGGAAAGAGCACCAACATCCAATGCATTACAGATCGGCTGCAACGCGCGGGCATTGAGTTCGTTCTAACCCGTGAACCTGGTGGTACCCCCTTCGCTGAGCAAATCCGCTCGCTATTATTAGAGAATCACGACGAAGCCGTCTGTGAGATGAGCGAACTGTTACTCATTTTCGCTGCACGCGCCCAGCATATCGCCCAAGTGATTGTTCCAGCCCTAGCAGCCGGAAAGTGGGTAGTCAGTGACCGATTTACCGATGCGACCTATGCCTATCAAGGGGGAGGGCGGGGATTGAGCGTTGACTCTATAGAACAACTCGAAACTTTGGTTCAAGGCACTCTACGCCCTGACGTGACGTTTTTGCTCGACTTAGCGCCAGAAGTGGGGCTCGAAAGAGCAAGTCAACGAGCCGAGTTAGACCGCTTCGAGCAAGAGCAGGTCGAGTTTTTCAATAAAGTGCGCGCTACCTACTTGCAACGCGCTCAAGCCGAACCCGAGCGCTGCGTCGTCATTGATGCGGGAGTCTCAATAGAGGCTGTGCAAGCCGATATTCTTAGCCATTTGGAGCGCATTCTGTGAGTTTAGCTACCCAGGCATTGCCGTGGCACCAAGAGTCCTGGCGCAGGACTGTCGAGCAGATCGACAGTGGTAAGTCTCCTCATGCCTATATGATCAGCGCTCAGGCCGCGAGTGGGAAACGCTATTTTGCGAATATGCTTGCGCAACGTCTTCTATGTCACACCCCATTAGCGGAAAGTGCTTGCGGCAGTTGCCCGGCCTGCTTGCTCAGTGCCGCTGGTAGCAATCCCGATTTAATCGTGGTTAAACCGCAGGATAAATCGAAGGTGATTCGCATCGATCAGATCCGTGAGCTGAAACATTTTCTCGAAACTAGCTCGCACTCCTTTGGGAAGCGCGTCATTATCTTGGATACTGCCGAAACTCTGAATATCAGTTCGGCCAATGCGTTGCTCAAAGGGCTCGAAGAACCGCCGCAAGACGCTGTTTTTCTTATTCTAAGCGATCGACCGAAAGCGGTAATGGCAACTATTTCGAGCCGGTGCCGGCCGTTGAAGCTGCTTAGCCCGAATGCAGCACAAGCGCTTGAGTGGTTAAGTGCACAAGCCCCAAGTGCAGCGAGCGAGGACATCGAGTTTGCGCTAGACTATGCGCAAGGTCGCGTGTTCAGCGCATTAACTATGTTGGCGGACGAAACCAAAAGCCTGCATGAGGATATCAGTGAGGATCTACTGCAAATTATCGGCCAACAGGCCTTGGCAACTAGGGTCGCCACTCGTTACCAGAAAAACCACTGTGCCGAGGTGCTCAATATTTTAAGCTATTGGCTTAGTGCTTTAAGCAAGTTCGAGGTAACGGGGCAGCGCCAGTATGTGAAAGGGCGCGCACTGCAAGCAGCGGCGCAACAAATGCCCGGTGACTCTTCAAGCAATAGGCAATTCGCTAAAAGTTTGATGAGCCTTTATACCCAAGTGGTACAAGCACAAACGCAGGTTGCCGGGGTGTCCAACCCCAATTTACAATTGCTATTAGAAGATTTGCTGATGCAATTACAACAACTTTTTCGAACGACCAAAGGTCAGTAATCAATGATGGCGGCAGAGGCTGAAAACAAACCTGCAAAACATGGGATTTTGTCTTTATCGATTAAAGACAAAGCGGTGCTATACGCTGCCTACATGCCTTTTTTAAAAAACGGCGGGCTGTTTATTCCTACCGCACGCCACTATGAAATTGGCAACGAAGTATTTATGTTGTTAAAGCTTCTCGATGAGGGTGAACGAATTCCTGTTGCTGGCACGGTCGTATGGATTACGCCAGCGTTCTCGCAAGATAATCAGGCCACTGGCGTCGGAATCCAATTCAAAGATGTACAAGGACAAGTGCGTCGTAAGATCGAAACCCTACTTGCCGGCAGCCTTAATAGCGATAAACCAACCAATACAATGTGAGGTCAAAATGTCTTTTTCAGTTACTGGGTTTGCTTTTTTACGCCTAAGTTTTTTCTTGAGCCTGATGGGCGTTTTGACTGCCTGCCAACAAGAAAACATGAGCGTTGCCTCAGCGTCCGAGGCGCAGGACGCAACCGTATTACAAGTATTGAAAGATCCGTCTTGTGGGTGCTGCACTGGCTGGGTAGATCATGTCAGCGATCGCGGGTTCGCGGCACAAATTAGCCATCCAGCTGATCTAAACGGTGAAAAGCTCAAACTTGGAATCAAACCCGAATACCAGTCTTGCCATACCGCAGTGTCTGAACAAGGCTATGTGTTCGAAGGGCATATCCCCGCCAATATCATTCAGCGTTTCATGGCAGAAATGCCCACTGACGCGATTGGTCTTGCTGTCCCTGGCATGCCTATGGGCAGCCCAGGCATGGAGATAGGCGATCAATTCCATCCCTATGATGTGCTAGTGCTTAAAACCGATGGCAGCTCATCGGTGTATGCACACGTTGCAACAAAAGCCGAGCAATACTAAGAAAAAGTCTCAGCGAGTTTAGCAT
The DNA here is from genome assembly GCA_947259995.1 of uncultured Pseudomonadales bacterium. Lineage (GTDB taxonomy): Bacteria > Pseudomonadota > Gammaproteobacteria > Pseudomonadales > Pseudohongiellaceae > UBA5078. The sequence continues at coordinate 157,310 of CAMYOK010000006.1, forward strand.
CGACATACTGCGCGATTGCTAAACTTGCTGTTAGCCCTGGGGATTCGATCCCGAATAACTGAATAAGCCCCGGGATTTGATGCTCAGCCTCGCATTGAATTAAAAAATCCTTCGCTGCTTGCTCTGCACGATGCAGTTTTGGTCGTATACCAGAATAATCTGGCAACAAATCCTCAGTTTTAAGCCACGGCATATAACGCCTAACCGCTTCTGCAAAATCGTCAGCTCGCTCTGGGTTCACTGTGTAATCTTTACTATCGATCGCTTCTACGTCTGGGCCGAAGCGCACACCACCGGCTAGGTCTAATGTGGCATGAACCCCTAAGCCAAGGTTTGAAGAATCGGGCACTGGATACACAAGGTGTTTTAGATTAATGCGCTTAGACAACTTGAAATAACTGCCCTTATACAAATGCACCTTGGGAATGGCGTCACGCGAGAGAGTTTCAATCTTTTTGGCTAATTGATGTGCTTGCAAACCCGCCGCATTGATAAAGGCTGTGCAGGTAAAACGAAAAGCTTGTTTGTTATTTTTATCCCCCGAGTCGCATAGCACTTCGAAGCCTTTGGCATGACGCTGCACCGCCAAGACTTGCGTTAAACCCGCAAATTGCACACCGTTTTTCTCGGCTTGAAATAAAAGGCTTTGCATATAAGCGTGACTGTCGATGATTCCGGTGCTTGGCGAAAGCAGGGCAAACGCTGCTGACACGCTCGGCTCCAAAGTTTGCACCTGCCGTGCATCTAATTCGCGTAAACCTACAACACCGTTATCTTTTGCCCGTTGCGCAATGCTCTCTAAGGCTTCGCGCTCTTCTCGCTGGCCAACGATTAATTTAGCGGTGCGCTTATGGCCGATATCAAAGCGTTTGCAGTAATCGTAAAGCAGGGCATTGCCTTGCAGACACAATTGCGCTTTCAACGAGCCTGGCGGGTAGTAAATGCCTGCGTGAATCACCTCGCTATTTCGGCTACTAGTCTCTTGACCAACGCTAGCATTTTGATCGAGCAAAACAACAGAGAGCTTCGCGCAATGTGTTCTAGAAATTTGTTCGGCGATTGCGAGCCCAATGACGCCAGCCCCTGTAATGCATAGCTCAAAATGATCCATTTAATCGCCAACCCTGATCTGTCGAAAAGTCAGGTTTACCCGTGGACACTCCACTTGCCTGTCTTTAGCTACGCGGTGGCTCCAATGCGATTGTGTAGTCCCGCTCATCACGAGCAAACTGCCATGCTGCAAGGGAATTTTTTGTGCGGCAAGGTGTTTATTGAAGCGGTGTTTTAAGGTAAATATTCGCGTTGCACCTAGGCTAAGTGATGCGATAACTGGCTCTGCCCCTAGCTCCGGTTCGTCATCACTGTGCCAGTCAACGCTATCATTACCATCGCGATAATAATTGGCCAAAACTGAATTGAAACGATGCCGACAAACCTCTTCGACTTGCTTTTTGATCGCAAGCAAAGCATCCGGCCAAGGTAAAGGCGTCAACTGAATCCCTGAATAGCTATAGTCCAATCCTTCATCACCGTACCAATTCTGCAGCCTAGGGATGGCCAAATTTTTTCCTGCAATGCGAATAGTATCTTGTCGCCAGACAAACTCGTTTAGACAGACAGAAAGAAAGGCATCGGCCTGGTGTTGGCTGAGTGCGTTGGGGAAATAATGCAGCTGTGCATCTGCAAGTTTAACGATTATCACCTCTTCTTTTTGAGCAAAAAGATCGAGTGATTTACGCATGTTGAAAAGCCAATTGAAGAGATCGTAAAAGGAAAAATTACTCGAGCAGATCGAGTAGGGCTTCTAACTTCTGTGCAGGCAGTGCGCTAATCTTTTGCATTAGCAAAGAATCCAGTTTCACATGCTCGTCAGCACCTGGGCGAGATTCACCTTTAACTTGTTCAATATACCGCCCAAGCATTAGATTGATTTCAGAGTTCATGCTGCGATTATGGTGCCGGGAGACACGTTTTAAATTTTCCAGCAGCTCTGCGGGCAAACGCACAACGAACTTGCTAATTTCCGGCCTGGATACAGATTCAACAGCAGACGCGGTATTGATTTCAGAAACAGCAGCAGGGGGATTAACCGAGTCTTGATCTGCGTTTGCTTCAGAATGGGCTTGCCTTGAGTCGAGTTCACAAGAATCGGGAGACATGTTAATAAAGCCTGTATTCGTGCAAAATTATTTGTGATCATAGCTGTAACAAGCACCTTACTCAACTCTCAATAGAATGAGTACTAAAATAGGAAACATTAATGTGACAAATTTTGACTACGACCTGTTTATCATTGGCGGCGGATCAGGTGGAGTAAGGGCTGGACGAATTGCAGCATCGCTAGGCGCTAAAGTGGCAATGGCCGAAGAGCGTTATATGGGCGGCACCTGCGTCAATGTTGGCTGTATCCCGAAAAAGCTTTTTAGCTATGCGGCGCACTATGCCAAAGATTTCGTCGATGCTCGAGGTTATGGCTGGGAATTTCCCCAAGCTCCAGAGTTTAAGTGGCCAACGTTAATAGAGAACAAAGATACAGAGATTAGTCGCTTAAACTCCATATACCAGTCTTTAATGGAAAATGCCGGCGTGCACGTCATTCATGAGCATGCGCGCTTACTCAATGAGCACACAGTAGAGCTACAAACCCATACTGTCACGGCGAAAGAGATTCTAATTGCCACTGGTGGCTGGCCGTTTGTCCCCCAATTCCCAGGCAGCGAGCATGCAATTACCTCTAATGAAGTGTTTTCACTGCCGAAACTGCCTAAATCAGCGCTAGTAGTTGGTGGCGGCTATATTGCGGTTGAACTGGCCGGTATTTTCGCAGCCCTAGGTGTCAAAACCTCAGTCTCTTATAGAGGCAGCACTATTTTACGTGGCTTTGACATCGAGCTTGCCGAAGCTTTCTGCCAAGAGTTCGACAAATACGCCACCCAATTGCTTGAAACCAATGTGACGAAAATAGTGAAATCCGGCGATACGCTTACGGTTAGTTTCGACCGCGGGCCTGATATTGAGGTCGAAGCCGTGCTCTTTGCCACAGGTAGACACCCAAATACAGCCAATTTGGGCCTAGAAAACCTAGGGGTGAATCTTGCCAAAAATGGCGCAATCATCGTCAATGATGAATTCGACACTAATGTCAGCAATATTCACGCTGTTGGCGATGTTATCGACCGTGTGGCATTGACGCCGGTAGCATTAGCTGAAGGCCAGATCCTAGCGCATCGTTTGTTTGGCAAAGGTGGCAAAGAGATGTCATATGACAATATTCCAACCGCCGTGTTTTGCCAACCTGAGATCGCCACTGTGGGGCTCACTGAAGCAATCGCACGCGAAAAGTACAAAGATATCGCTGTCTATCGTAGCCGGTTCACGCCATTGCGGCATACGCTCAGCGGCCGCGGTGAAAAGAACTTCTTGAAACTCATCGTTGATTTGGAAACAGACAAAGTCATCGGTGCACATATGATGGGCGAATACGCTGCAGAAATCATGCAAGGAATTGGTATTGCGATTAAGTCCGGTGCCACGAAAGCTGATTTTGATGCCACCATTGGGATTCACCCAAGCGTTGCTGAAGAGTTTGTGACGATGAGAACACCGTCATAAGTGACAGAATCGACGTAGCGACGCGTTAAGATTGGACTGAAAGTCATTGATATCCTTATTGAAGTACTAAATACGGCCTATCTCACTAATTCCGGTAATAAAGATTACCGGAATTAGTGAGTGTAAGACGAAGTGGCTGCAACGCGCCATCCCTATCCCGTCAAAAGGCTTGCATCACCCTTGAGTGCTGTCACACTACTGTAGTAATTTAGCAATATTTCCAAATCTACTTTAGGGCACGCCACTTGTTTAACTCCATGCAACGCTCATTATTAGCGTTACTCAGTATTCCTATCGCGCTAGCGCACTACTACAGTGTTAACACCAGCCTCACTGGGATTGTTTTTGCCTTCGCGTCCGTCACGCTATTAGTGGTTGCGGCGACGCAATTAATCGCTCGAATTGAAAAGCCTTACCTAAGGACGACGATAGGCTTGGCGATTGTGTATCTTTTAACCGTCTATTTCTCAGCACAGTTTATTAGCTACTATCTTCAGGGCAGTTATTTTAATCAACAATTCTTCTTCCACTTGAGTTTAACGTCGATCGTTGAATCACAAGCGGCCTATTATCCTTTGATAGCACTGACGATCGCATGGACCTTGGCGGTATTGGCTTGCTTCTATTTTTATCGCCACACACTCACTAGCGCTAAGATCTCTAAGGCGTCGCTTTTCGCACTCGTTTTGATTGCGTTAGCTTTGGACCCAGGGCTGCGCTCAGCAACGATCAGTAATATTAGCTCGGCAGTCACATCGAGGTCGCAAGCCCTTGCGTCAATCGAATGGGACACTCTCGCCCTTAATCCGGAAGCATTGGCGGTAACACAGCCTGACGCCGTTGCTGGTAAAAACCTAGTGATGATCTTCATGGAAGGTTTCGAAAGTATCTACACCGACCAGACCTTATTCCCGGGCTTAACACCAACGCTGCACGAGTTGAATACACAGGGTTGGCGTCTGAGCAATCTTCAGCAAGTGCCAGGTTCTGAATGGACGATGGGCGGGATAGTGTCGAGCCTTTGTGGCACTCCCCTTTTATACGAGTCTGGCCTTAGCGGCAATGAAGTGATGTTTTCGCAGTTACTCGACAAAGCCACATGCTTGCCTGATGTTTTAGCAAGTGCAGGTTATGCGCAAGTCTTTATGGGCGGGGCATCGCTAGCCTTCGCTGGCAAGGGCGACTTCCTGCGCACGCACGGCTATGACTTGGCGCTTGGGCGTAGACATTTGCGCGAAGAACTCGACGACCAAGAATACTTAGGTGGCTGGGGCTTGTACGATGACTCGCTTTTTTCACTCGCACTCGATCAATACCATGAACTAGCAGCAAGCGGGCAGCCCTTTAATCTGACCCTGCTGACGGTCGATACCCATCACCCAATCGGTGAGCCCTCCTCTTCATGCAGCCCTTATTCCGAAATCGATAACTCGATCCTCCATGCTGTGCATTGCACCGACTTTTTGGTGGGCAAATTTATCGAACAGATCAAACAACACCCCAGTTTTGAAGATACTTTGGTCGTGCTGGTCTCAGACCATCTTGCCATGCGTAATAATGCGTTTCCGCTATTCCCGCGTGGCTACGAAAGGAAACTCTATTTCAATGTGCTCAACACCGGTGCGACAAGGGAGTTAAGAAGGTTCTCTACACCGATGGATTTGCCACCTACTTTGTTGAGTCTTTTAGACATTGAACACAACGCGAGCTTTCTTGCGGGGATCAATTTGTTAGAGACGACTGCAGAGGAGGCTCAGAGGGATGTGCGCAATGAATCGCGCTTGAACGCCATTCGCTACCTCAATAGCAATCATCTCTCTTCTGTGAAGCAGAATACGGTTTATTCGCTCAGTCAAGATTCAGCTTATGCTCTAGAGTTTTCGCCCGGGGTTAGCGACGTTGAATTCTCTGAGCGTGGGCTCACATTCGAGGCCATAACGAATGATCCCTATTTCATGTTGCCGGCGATGCAAGCAATAGATTACGACAAGTCCCTGCTCTATATAACAGTCGAAAACGATCAAGCTTTAGAGTTTAAGATTTATTACAAACACAACGCAGAAGAGGATTACTCTGAACAAAACGTAAGCACGCGCGTAGTCAATGCTGGCAAGAACCAATTAATCTTCAATCTTAGCGGTATAGCCAATAACAGCCGTATTCGTATCGATCCAGGGCATGTTACTGGTCGGTATTCCATCCGCGAAATAGAGATCAAGTCCGAATAATCTGGTCTCCCAACCCTGGCACAACTCCCCTCAGCGCACACAAACGCTGCTCGTGTGCATATTGTTCACAAGGCATGCCACTTACAACAAGCTCAGTAGTAGTCAAGATAGGGTAACAAGGTTATGATCCCGTCATTATAGTGTTAATTTCCGCCATTATGGCAGGTATCGCCTAATGGCTAGAGGAGGCATGGATGCCGCAGTTTAGTTCCGGACACAACAACACAGCGTTGACGGCCTCTTTGCTAGAAAGTTGGAATGAGGATGGCTTTCTTATTCTCAGAAATTTTTTTGAGCCCACTGTGGTTGCTCAAATTAACCGCCTAGTTGATCACCTGTGGAGCAGCCGCACAGCAGATAGCAATAAATTAATTATAGACACATACCTGAATTCGCCTCAGTGCAAAAGAGTACCGTTTAGAAGCGTAACCAAAGAAGTCAGGGAGTCACCCTACAAACTAAATGACTTGTATTTAGAGTATGACGAAGTGCGTCATATTGTGTTGCACGCAGAGCTCACCCGTATCATTAGTCTACTCTTACAAGGCACCCCACTAGTGATTAACACGCTAAATTTTGAATTTGGGTCGCAGCAAGATGACCATGTAGACACCTTCTATATGCCTCCTAAGAAAAGCAACTGCATGCTTGCGACTTGGATAGCTCTTGAGCCTATAACTGCTGATTCAGGTCCAATTCGCTATTATCCAAAAAGCCATAAAATTCCCCCTTATTTGTTTTCAAACGGGAAAACGAACGCAATAGCATCGGAGTTGCCAAGTTTTAATAACTATATGCAACGCGAATTAGAAGAGCGCAATATTGAAGCGAAAACGTTTACCGCTGAATCGGGAGATATTTTCATCTGGCACGCCCAGCTTTTGCATGGCGGGACACCCATCATGACTCCGAGCAAAACCCGCAAATCATTGGTAACGCACTATTTTCGTAAAGCAGAATATCGACATTTATTTTGGCGACTAAAGAAAGTTCACCGCAATGCTTACTATTATAAAAGGCCGCATCAATCATGAACGAAAGTCACTTGGTGCAGATTACCAGCGCTAAGGGGGCAGTTTTAATCATAAGTCGCTGACACTTCCAGCGTCTGCCCACCGATCCCTTTATAGACCGTTTTAGTGAACATCCCCGAACGAACGAGGATTGGTGGCATATAAGAGCCAGAGCTAATCAAATCCCCTGGGCGCAGCTGTTCAGATTTACGGCGTAATTCGTCAAGCACTACAAGCACGCCTTGAAGCGGATTGCCGCCAAGATAGTCGCCGGGTTCATCGGCGAGCACCTGCCCTTCTCCATCAATAAATTGCACCTGCATAGTCTCTAATGACCGCAGAAATTCCGGTGTATCTGCTACTGCAATGCTCTCGCCAATAACTCCCCAGCGTGGCAATAAGTTCGATGCCTGCATAAGGTAAGGGTTAGGTGGATTGTTGTTAAACAGCGGCGCTGGCACTTCGATAAAGGCATAGACCCGGTCGATGTTCGACAACACTTCTTCTAGAGTCGTCGCTGCATTAATTGCGCTATCACTGACGCGAAATAAAATATCGGGCTCGGTAATTAGGACACTAGCCGAGTCCAGAGAGATATGGGCATCGTTTGGCAAAAAGTTACTCACATACATGGCGCCTACCATGGGACGATCGACCCCTTCTAACGCGGCATTGACTGGGTCTAGCCCTACAACTTTATAGGCAGCGCGTGGCAGAAACTCGTCAAAATCGGCAATGACTTGATCGCGCAAGTCACGGGCAATATCCATCGATGTGATTTTCGCGGCATAACAAGCTGACATCTCGTTACTCAACATGCTGCGAGCTTGCCAGGCTGTAACAATTTTCTCACTCCACTGGTCTAGTGAGCATTCGGATTGCGTCTGCGCTTGCGCAGTAGAAATTGACACGCTAAGTAATGCGAAGCTAAGTATTGAGGTGGCAAATTGGATCGGGTTGATCATAGGGATAAGACTCTTGGAAAGTGAGTTTACTAGGCTTTGGAAACAGCTTACCGTTGAACATCAAAGCATATTAAGTGATCGAACGAAATATTTCTGATTAAAATCCAAGCACGACTAATCCTTTTGGACTATTACTTTGTAAGTATCTGTTATTAATAATAAATAAATATTTACGAAATATATGGACAAACGTATAAATAAGCCCGACACTGCGCGCCGCTATCGCTACACCCACAATGTTGCTAGACGAGACTTTGGTCTCACGGAGAATTGAATGAAGACTGTAAGAAACACCGTACCTCAACAATTATGCTTGCTAGCATGTTTGCTTAGCCCAGTGGCTGCTATTGCTGCAGAACCAGGGATCTATGGTGGTCTAAACCTAGGTCTAACGTCCTCGCGCATCGACAAGACTCATGTCACTGATGCCTTGATTAAGCCTGGCTTTACTTACGTTAACCGTCGCGCCGATACACGCGACACAGGTTTCAAGGTTTATGGCGGTTACCAGTTCAACACTAACTTTGCATTAGAAGTTGGCTACTATGACCTTGGCAGCTACAACAACGATGTTGGCGTTTTGCCGTCAGGCACGTTGTTAAGCGACACAGCCGTCAAAGGCTTCAATTTGGACGCCGTGTTTACTTTGCCAGTCACAGAGTCTTTCGACGTATTTGCTCGTGCAGGCTTAAATAACGCACGCGTTGAGAGTGATTATTTCGGTTCGGGTTATGCCGCAGATGGCACCTACCCTTCAGGACATCGACGCGATACGCACGAGAAATTCGGCGTGGGTGTTGCCTATGAGTTTAATGACAAAGTTAGTGTTCGCGTTGAAGCGGAACGCTATAACTTCCTAGACGCCACAAAGCGTGACGGTAACATCAATATGTTATCTGTTGGCCTTGTTTACCGTCTTGGCCAGAAGAAGCCTGCTCCTGCACCAGTAGTAGCTGCGCCAGCCCCTGCTCCAGTAGCCCCGGCTCCGGCTCCAGCTCCTGAGCCTACAGTGACAACTTTGTCAGCCGACTCATTCTTTGAGTTTGATAAAGCTGAGTTGTTGCCAGCGGGTAAGCGCGAGCTAGACCTGTTGCTTACTAACCTGCGCGGTGCAGAGTTTGAAACGATCAATGTGGTTGGTTATACAGACCGCCTAGGTCGCGCTAACTACAACTTAGATTTGTCACGTCGTCGTGCTGAATCGGTGAAGGCTTACCTTGTAGAAACTGGTCGTATCCCTGCGAGCAAAATCAGCACAGCTGGCCGTAATGGTTCAAACCCTGTCACTACAATGACTCAGTGCCCGGGCACAGTTGCAACCGCTGAGCTTAAAGCTTGTTTGCAGCCTGACCGCCGCGTTGAAGTAGAAGTTACAGCAACACGCTAATGACCAATTAGCTAAGTGTTAAAATAAAAGGGGCTTTTAGCCCCTTTTATTTTTCCCGCCTAGAAAGGCATGCAAAGTTTAGCCACTTACTATTGGCCTGAGGATGGCGGGGTCCAATCACACTCTTCGCATTCATTAGAAATATCGTGAGCGGCCAGGACATCAAAAATAAAGTCTCTCCAAACTTCGTTAGGCTGCCAGACAGTGTTCATATCCTCTTTCGCCTCAGCGAGGGACACGCCCTGATATACCACTCGATAAAGTAGGCTGAATGCCGTTGCTCGTGCATTTACCTGACAATGTAGAATGGTTTTACTTTCGGGCTCGCGCTGCATTGCGTCCGCAAAGGCATTGAAATCACGCACAGTGGGATTGTTGAAATCGACTGGGATATGCAAATAGTCCATGCCGAGATCTTTCACAATTTGATCTTCGTCAGGTATTGCCGTTCGACCATTGCTAAAAGCAATGTAGATCACCCGATCATAGCCCTCTTCTTTGAGTAATGGGAATTGCTCACGGCTTGGCTGACCGGCACTTGAAAACAGCGGGGTGTATTGCCGGTAATTCAGGATTGCGTCTAGGCCCTCACTCTCTCCTTGTGCATGTCCAACCGATGTGCCGAATACAGACAGCATAGCTGCCGCGCTGGTAAGCAACAGTGCCCGTAGCTTATTTTTGCTTAGACTTCGATAAACGCTCATATCAGTACTTCCTCCAGTTTTACGCCAGACTCCTTCTAGCGCAATATAGTGCAAAAGAATACCCTAGAAAAATATGCCCGCCAACTTTACAAATGCGGCTTTAGGCCCCATAAAGCATGTATATGAGCAAACCTAAACAACCTAGCGCCCTTTTCGATACGCTCGAAGAGATGCCTAATCCATTCAAGCACCCCGCCCGCTCATTAGATGGGCTTGTCAGCGATTGCCCCAAAGAGGCACTGGCAGATTATCAATTCGCTTGCGAATTTCTCTACAGTTATCGGGGGAGCCCAGATACGTTCTCGACTTATCGCCGCGAGATCGAGCATTTCCTGCAGTGGAGTTGGTTAATCGCTAAAAAACCACTCATGGATATTAAGCGTGAAGACATAGAAAGCTATGTGGCGTTTGCCAAACAGCCGCCTAAACACTGGATTGGTGACAAAAATGTCGCTCGTTTTCTCTCACAGGCAGGGCTGCGCATACCCAACCCGCAATGGCGCCCCTATGTCTGCGCTAACGGCGAGTACCTAGCGTCACAATCGGGATTACAGTCTTTATTCAGCGTCTTGAGCAGCTTTTTCAATTTTCTAATACAAGAAAGCTATTTGACGGCTAATCCGGTCTCACAGATCCGTCAGAAGAGTAAATTCATACGCAAGCAGCAGTCGAAGAAGCAGGTTCGGCGTTTATCCGCTCAGCAATGGCATTACGTTCTAGCCGGTGCTGAAGAGTTGGCGGCGACAGATCCTGCCACCCATGAACGTACACTCTTTATAATGAATGCTCTTTTTGCAATGTATCTACGCATATCTGAGCTGGTAGAAACACCGCGTTGGGCACCGCAAATGGGCCACTTCCAACGGGACTCTGACGGTAACTGGTGGTTCCTGACCGTTGGCAAAGGCAATAAAGAGAGAGAAATCTCCGTTAGTGACAATATGCTCGATGCATTGCGACGTTATCGCGACTCACGCGGGATGACCGCATTGCCCTTGCCTGGAGAAGCGACGCCTCTCATACACAAGACACGAGGCAAAGGTGGCATTACCAGTACTCGCCAAATACGGGCAATTGTGCAAAAAACATTCGATTTTGCGGAAGAAAAACTGCGCGCAGTCGGTTTGATTGAAGAGGCCGATAGGCTTGCGGCAGCAACAGTGCACTGGCTACGCCATACGGGCATATCAGAAGACGTGAAAAGTAGGCCCCGAGAACATGTCCGTGATGACGCTGGACACGGCTCTAGTGCCATTACAGACCGCTATATCGACATAGAACGCGCAGAAAGACACGCGAGCGCGAAAGAAAAGCCGATAAAAAGCTGATTTTTCGCTATAAACCCCTAAATCTTGGGTTTGCGCGTGTTTGAGATTCCGTTAGACTGATTTTTAGGCTAATGGATTGCAAACTGGGACACTTAGGGGCTAGCAATTGATTAGCTCCATGGTTTATAAGTAGTCATTGATTCAACGTAAAACCAAGACTAAACGGTGTGATGCAATATGAGAAAAGCTGAATTTTCGCTAACGCGACAGAAAGGCCGCAAAGGCTTCAGAGCTGTGCAAACCCTATCACCCATTATCGCCCTACTGATTTCGCTAGGAGCCGGTACGCTGCAGGCACAGGAAGAGGAAATCCTCAATCCTGTCTTGGATGTCGATGCCTTATATACCGAGTTAAGCTCCGAGCCTATCTATGGCCGCACAGCCGCTGAACTGCTGCAAGAGCTAGAAGATAAGCATTACTCACGTGTGTTATTCGATGACCAGTACTCTAGCCAACTGTTTGAAACCTATATTGAGGCGTTAGATGGTTCTAAGTTGTACTTTCTCCAATCGGATATCGACGCGCTAGAAGAATATCGCAACTCCTTAGATGACACGCTTAAAAGTGGCAGCATCGACCCAGCCTTCGAGATCTACAATCTCTATCACCGCCGTCTACTAGAACGCTTGGTGTTTGCGATCAATCAGGTTGAAGAATCCCTGGCTTCATTCGACTACACACTCGATGAGTCGATTGAGATCGACCGCGAAGACGCGCCCTACGCAACTACCAGCGCAGAACTCGACGAGTTATGGCGGCAACGAGTAAAAAATAGTGCGTTGAGCCTTAAACTGGCCAATCTTGATGTGGAAACAATCGAAGAGCGCCTAAGCAAACGCTATCGCAATCAATTGAATCAGGTGCTCAAAACTAACAATCGCGATGTGTTTCAATCATATCTTGCGACGGTTGCTAGCACTATCGACCCGCATACCAGCTACTTTTCACCTCGGGACTCCGAGAACTTTAATATGAGCTTACGCCTATCCCTACAGGGCATCGGAGCTCAATTAACGACCGATGAAGAATACACGAAAGTGGTTGAACTGATTAAAGGCGGCCCTGCCGAACGCGGCAAGGAGCTCAAAGCGGGTGACCGCATCATCTCAATCGCCCAAGGTGTCGATGGCGAAACTAAAGACGTGATCGGTCTTCGCCTCGACGACGTGGTCGATCAAATTCGCGGGGAGAAAGGCACTGTTGTCCGTCTCACCGTAATCCCCGCTGACGCGACAGGTGAATCCCAGGCACATGAAGTCACCATTACTCGCGATACGGTGAAGTTAGAAGACCAGTCTGCGAAGAAAGAAGTGATCGAAGTGAGCTACAACGGCAGTGAGTACAAAGTCGGTGTCATCCAGCTTCCGACCTTCTATTTCGATTTCGAAGCCGCCGCTGCTGGTCAACCTGACTTTAAGAGCTCAACCCGTGATGTAAAAGTATTGCTCGAAGAGCTCAAAGCGGAAGGCGTTGAGGCCATCGTGATGGACCTGCGTGACAATGGCGGTGGTTCGCTTACTGAGGCAAATGACCTCGTTGGTTTGTTTATCGACACAGGCAACACGGTTCAGATTCGCTATTCAGGCTTACGCAACGGCTTTGTGCGCGCCTACGGCGATGGCAATCCAGAAGTCACCTATTCCGGGCCACTAGGCGTCTTGGTGAATCGTGCCAGCGCCTCTGCCTCTGAGATCTTTGCCGGCGCCATTCAAGACTATCAACGCGGCATCATCATGGGCGGGCAAACATTCGGTAAAGGCACCGTGCAAGAGATCATCCCGATGAACTACGGGCAAGTGAAACTCACGCGCTCTAAGTTCTACCGTATCTCTGGTGCGAGCACACAGCACCGAGGCGTGATGCCGGACATCCTCTTCCCCGATCGCTACACGGCAATTGAGGAGATGGGTGAAAGCAACTTAGATGGCGCGCTACCTTGGGATACTGTACGCCCTGTTGAGTACAATACTTACTTCCCAATCAAAGACATACTGACTGATCTTCAAGTTAAACATGATGAGCGTGTGTCTAGCGATCCAGACTTCATCTACTTAGCAGAGCAGATTGAACGCTCTCGCGAACTCCGTGAACGCACTACCCTCTCCCTCAATGAAGAGATCGTGCGTCAGGAACGCGATGACAATCGTCGAGCAGAGTTCAATGCCAATAATATGCGACTCATGCTTAAAGGTTTGCCAGTCGAAGAGTGGGAGGAACCTTCAGAGGAGGATCTCGACCCTGAAAGCGTTGCGATCGTAGAAACCGAAGAAGAGGAAGAAGAAGAATTGCAAGAAGAGGATCCATTGCTTGTTGAGAGCAGCTATATCCTAATCGACATGGCGAGACTATTGGGTAATCCAATGACAGCCAATGCCGACAAGGGCAATTTGAAGGCCGCATCTCGATAACACCCAGGAATAAAAAAAGCCCTCTGTAGCGAGGGCTTAAAAGGCACAATGGGTCATAACAAAACGCTCAATAGAGGTTTCTCTATTGAGCGTTTTCATTTGAACATGCAAAAGTTGTAAGGCAGTAGAAACAAGTAGGCAAAGTGCCGATCAATACTGGCCAGACTATGGCAGCTCAAGCAGCAAGGACTTTGCCTTGAATCAGTTCCCTAAACGGTAGCGTAATTTAACGACTAATTGGCTGCCCAGTGGGTTATCCCAGGAATTCTCAAACATCTCATCAAAGCCCAATAAGGCAGTGCGACGGTTATCCCCTTTCGTATACACCACAAAGAGGTCAGACAGTGGTGCAATCTGCCAACGGTAGCGCAGCTGAAAGTTGAGTTGCGACAAACCAAAGCTGTCTGTTGGCCCTGCAGGTTTAGCAACCTTTAGTAAATCTCGGTTCTTAGTCAACGCATTAGCCGGTAGATTGTAGAATTCATCCTCTACCGCTTCGATTCCTACCCATTGCAGCGCCATGCTGAGCTGCTGACGCGAGGTCAAGTAGTACTCCAAACTCGCATCAAAGCGCCATTGATCAGCTTGGAAGGTCGTGAAGTTTTGGTTTTCTTGATGCAGTAACCAACCATCACGATCGTCGTAGTTAATCTCTGTCGTTAGGGCAATATTGTCGCGGGGCCGCCAAGTGACACCGGCTTCCGCGCCGATACTGTTGCCGCCAACAAATTCACCCGAGGTATTCACACCAAAACTATAGCTCACAGGCCGGGCGGTGTTGGTTTGATAACTAAAACTGGAGTTGGTGCGCTCAGACGTGGCAAAAGTACCGTTACCAAAGCTATTCTGATCGTCATAGCGCTTCGGGAAGTGTTGCAGCGCGACATTGACCCGATCTAGGTTATTCAGAGTAATAGCGGCGCTAAGCACAGGGATCGCATTGTTGGTGCGATCGCCTTTGCCGTTCTCTTCATAGCGCAGGAATGGCGTAAAGCGAAAGTTACGCACGATTTCGAGGTCTGATTTCACCCATTCAAAGCGATACCAAAGCTCGCGTGAATCGTTGCGCTCCTGAAACCCGAAGTCATTCACGTAGAATTTATCGTCAAGGTAGGTCATTTGAAAATTGTGTTTAATGCCTTGCCGAGGTGTGTACACCACGTCCGCAAATGCACCGTTGCCATCCCCTAAAATATCGGTCTCAGAGCGAATCAGTTGCCCATCTACATTCCATTTGCCGCCACTTGTGAGGTAATGGAAATCGACCGCATGCACTTGTGCGTCAGAGTCGGGGTGCTGCACCACCGAACCGATATAGCCCAAACCACGATAGGCGGCACCGACACTGTCTTCATAGATCATACGAAACGCGGCAAAGTCCCTTCCGTCCTGAAAGTAGCGATCTCCACCGGCAAGAAACTCACTCTCATCCTCGATCGCGGTGATAACACCGTAGCGCACGGCGCCCACCTGCCCTGTGGCCTTAACGGCCCCAAGTAAGTCTGCTGGGCGAATACGCTCGCGAGTCGGCAGGCTCACGCCTGTAGGAAGCTCTGGAGGCCTTGGGCGCGCACCGATTCGACGAGTGTTCACAATCGAGAGTCGTTTGCCATTACTGCCCGTCGAACGCGGTGTGGTATTAAAGACCTCTTGCCCTTCTTGAAAGAACAGCCGTTTTTCAGGGAAAAAGACCTCATTCGCTGTCAGGTTAACCACCACGTTATCCGATTCGGTAGAGCCAAAATCAGGATTGGCAGCGGCAGTGAGTTGGAAGTTGCTCGAAGGACGCCAGAACACATCGAAACCGGCTTTGTAGTCCACATCGCTGTCGATCTCATCGAAGGTAGATGAGGCATAAGGGAAGACACTCCACTGCTGGCGCACATCGACGCCTTCCAGCTCGAGTTTCGGTAAGCTGCTCATGAAGATAGAGCTCGACTCGGGAATCGCTGGCCACGCCCAAGTCTGGTTCAAGTAGGCAATCTTACGTTCGGTATAAACCCCTATCTGACGAACGCCATCTTCACGCGGCATCGCCATCTGGCCCCAAGGCACATAAAACTCGGCACTCCAACCCGTGTCAGTTTGCTGTGTTGCGCCATACCAGGCACCATCCCATTGTGTTGTGTAGTTGCGCTCTGGTAGCACGGTGCCGTCTGCTTGGTTGTCACCAAGAGCCAGCGTCATCCAATAAGCAAAAAGCCCCTCACCAGAGGTATCGAGCGTAATCGAAACTGAATCGCGATCGATATCAATATTGTCGCGCGTGCTAATGCGCTGAACAATACTGTCTGTGGGTTGTTCTAGATCGAAGGAGATGTAAATGCCGCGATCTGTATAGAAGATACGCACATCAGTATCGTAAGGGACATTCTCTAGCGTATCAGGGTCGATGACGCGCATCTGATTGATCGGCGCCACTTGCCCCCAGGCACTCTCGTTGACAAAACCATCGATCTCGATCGCCGCACTATTGTGCTCTAAACGTTGCAGTGGCAAAGCGACGCCATTATTAAAAGTCAGTTCAACATTAGAACTAGAAGGGTCTTGAGCAAACGACGGGGCGCAAACGAGGGCACTAGCGACTAGTGCAGGAAAAACAACACGGAAATTCAATCGGGTCACCATTATTTATTGTGATTTTAAGGCTATAACTGCCTGAAATGTACGCAAAAAAGACGCGTAGAATAAACGCTGCACCGAAATGAGTCCAGACTTAAGCCATCCTATTGATTGAACGACGCCTTATGGCCGCTCAATCAATACGGTGCCTCATGCTAGAGAATGTTGATTTGCTTCACAGTGGCGCGCACTGTTCACCTAAATAACCTCCACCACCACAGTAGTCCAAATGCTGGAGTTGAATATGAATGCCATCTGGGTCAGAAAAATAAACCTCCGGCGTGCCCCCTTCAGCACCGCCTCTATTGGGCATACGCAAACTCACCCAGTGCACTAAGGGCGGCGTATTAGCAGGATCGGTGCGTGGAGTGATGCCAATGCTTTCGAGTTTAGCTTGGATGCCTTCTACGCTGAAATCTTGCACACTCAGGCTTACATGGTCGATTCGCGCTGGGCGCGTCGGACGCCCTTCTGCGGCGCCCCCCACATACATTAGAAATTGCTTGCCGTCCCCTACCCCTACGGTTGGCATAGTTGGGCCTTGGTAGGACTGATATTCAAGCCCGAATAAATTCAGGTAGAACTGATTGGTATTAGGGGCATGGCTCATGAAGTTGGTGAAGTGGTTGATATCATCCAAAGCCATAAGGCCACCACTTGCAGGGCTGACACTGTCACATTGGCCGTTAGGATTGCCACAATAAGCAGGTGCACAGAGTTGTAGATTAAGGCCCTCGGAGTCGGCAAAGGCAATGACTTGGTCGTTGACCTGCCAAAACTGCATGGCACGCTCTAGCGGATTGTTTTGTGTTGCTGCCGCAGGGTTCTCACGAAACCCGTTGGCGCGTAACTGCGCAGAAATATCAGCGGCGTTGAAGTTACGCACGCTCAAACCAATATGGGTTATGCCAGGTTGCTCACCAGCTTGTGTGGGGCGTAGCGACAAGAATCGTGGGCCGTCACCTATTTGTAAACAAACCGTATCACCGACTCGTGCCTGTACAGGCATGCCGAATACTTGTTGATAGAAAGCCACCGATCGCGCCACATCGCTAACGCGTAAGCCAAATGTATGGAGCTTTTGTACGTCGATAGCAGTGTTAGCACTTTGCGCAAACACCGCAGACGAGAATGGAGTGAGGCTCGCAAATTGCAGCAGTTTGCGACGCATTGGGCTTACGGCCCGTCGCGCACTGGCCTTCTTAGACGTGTAATCTTCTCGAGTTTTCATTATTATCTCCGCTACTTTTAAAACAAAAATGGCCCTGAAGCATTGGAGTTGGACTATAACGTGCGCAAGCGATTTCACAAAATGAATCCTTGTTAACAGTCGCCACCCCCTCTGCTACCTACCTCGGAAACGTCACCTTATGTTTACCTACCCTCTAAAACACCTCAGTTTGTTCCTTGGCACTTTTGCTCTGGTGAGCGCTGTGTCGCTTGCCAATGCGCAAACGACACTGATCAGCGATGTCCAAGGCTATACGATCACTGAAGACCATCAAATGCTAGCATTTAGTGCACTGCAGTTTACTGATGGCAAAGTCGATCGAGTCTATCGTGCCGGTGAAGCTTTACCTGAAGGTTCAGACATTATTCGTATCGATGGCAACGGCCAAACATTGCTACCAGGCTTAATCGACGCTCATGGGCATGTGCTGAGCTATGGTTTAAGTCTATTGCGAGTGGACCTTACCGGCACCCAGTCAGAAGAAGAAGCCGTTGCTCGCATTCGCGAATTCAGAGAACAGAATGGCAATCTAGAGTGGATTCAAGGCCGTGGCTGGAATCAGGTTCTTTGGGCCAGCAATGAGTTCCCTAGTGCCGCGACTCTCGATGAGTATTTCGCAGATACGCCGGTTTGGCTTAGTCGTGTGGATGGCCACGCAGGCTGGGCAAACAGTGCCGCTATGAACCTTGCGGGTGTCAATGCCGCGACGCAAGACCCTGACGGCGGGCAGATCATTCGCGACGCCGAAGGCCGACCCACTGGCACTTTTGTGGACAATGCGATGGATCTAATTACCGCGAACATCCCGCCGTTGAGCATAGAAGAACAAGCCTTCGCTCTGCGCCGTTCCATGCAATCATTAGCCGCACAAGGTTTGACCAGTGTGCACGATGCCGGTATCTCAGCGAGCACCTTGCAAGCCTATCAAATGTTATTAGACGAGGGCCCCTTGCCTATTCGTGTCAATGCGATGTTGGGTGCGGGAGATCCGCAATTGCCCGCGCTGCTTGCAGCCGGACATATTGCTAGCGAAGATGGCACCTTTACCGTCAACAGCATCAAAATTTCTGCCGATGGTGCCTTAGGAAGTCGTGGCGCGGCATTGATTGAAGACTATAGCGATCTGCCAGGCCATCGCGGTTTATTATTGCTCGAGCCAGCGCGTCTGCACGAGATCATGAAAATGGCGATGGAAGCAAACTTCCAAGTCAATATCCACGCCATTGGAGACAATGCGAATAAGATCGTATTGGATAATTTCTCGGTTCTGATTCCACAGACCGATACGCGAGATCTGCGCCATCGCATCGAACATGCCCAAATATTGCGTTACGAAGATATCTTGCGTTTTTCCCAGCTAGGGGTGATTCCCTCCATGCAGGCGACTCACGCCACCAGTGACAAAAACATGGCGCAAGACCGGATCGGTGAGATTCGCATTCAAGGCGCCTATGCCTGGCGAAAACTGCTTGATGCTGGAGCTATTATCGCCAACGGTTCGGATTTTCCAGTGGAATCCCCGAATCCATTCTTCGGCTTACACGCAGCGATCACTCGCCAAGACCATGACAATATTCCAGAGGGTGGTTGGTTTCCTGAAGAGAAGATGACGGCGACAGAGGCCTTCGCCAGTTTCACGGTCGATGCCGCGTATGCAGGCCATCAAGAGAATGAACTTGGAACTTTGACACCGGGCAAAGCGGCTGACTTCATTCTTGTGGAGCAAGATATTTTTGCCGAAGCGCCGGCAGAGATTTGGCGTGCAACGGTGACTGAGACTTGGGTCAACGGGACGCAAGTCAACGCCAACTAAACCACTACATAGCCAGAGGAATCAACCTCTGGCTATGCCCGAACTTATTCTTTCGAATAGCCATTGAGCAGTTGCCGCATCTCTTTGCGTAGCAAGACGATGCCGAACAAGTTTGGCAGAGTCATCACCACTACGGAGACAGCGGCAAAGTTCCAAACGATTGTGGTGTCGGTGAATGAGGCCACGAAAAACGCAATGCAATACACGATTCGATAAGGCATCACTAATTTAGGGCCAAACAAATAGGTGATTGCCCTATCGCCATAGTAAGACCATGCGATGGCCGTAGAGAATGCAAATAAGACGAGTGCTATCGAAACGATGTACTGCCCCGCCGAGCCAAACAGGCCTTGATTAAACGCGATCGATGTCAGTGCGGCGGAATGCACCAAAGACTTACCAGTGAGCTCGACGTCTTGGGTATTGAGCACACCGTTTTGTACTTCAAGCACCCCTGTGAATGGCTCGCCCCCAAGACTGTATCGAACGTCTTCGGCAATTGAGCGAGCATGCATAACCGTGAAGTCCTGCATATTTTGCGCCTGACCGGCATCGATGCTAAGCGTTCCGGTGTAGGCATTAATCGCCTCGTTGTCATTCAATGCAAGGTATTGGTAGAGACGTTCACGCCCGGCATCATCTTGGTCACTCACTACGCCTTGCAAGTACATCAGGTCAGCGCCTTGAAAACGGTTCTCGTACTTTTCAGTCCACGCACCAGAGGAAAGAATCACTAAACCGGTAATAGTACAGATCACAATAGTATCGATGAACGGTTCTAGTAAAGACACCATCCCTTCAGAGACAGGGTCTTCACAGCGTGCCGAAGCATGCGCGATAGGCGCAGACCCCTGCCCCGCTTCGTTAGAGAATAAGCCCCTATTCACACCTCGGTTAAAGGCGTACGCAAAGGTCGCTCCAAGGAATCCGCCAACGGCGGCGGACCCGGTAAAGGCATCGCTGAACACAGAAATAAACGAAGGAATGACATTGCCAATATTAGGAATAATAACGGCGGCCGCCCCTATTAAATACACAACTGCCATGCTGGGAACTAATGTCGAGGAGACCATGGAGATTCGATGAATACCGCCGACGATAACCAAGCCTAGCAATATACTCAGTACAGCCCCTGTGGCGATTGGTGCAACGCCGAAGCTGGTCTCAACACTAACCGCAATATTATTGATCTGCGGAAGATTGCCCGTTCCGAATGAGCTAATGACGGTGGCCACGGCAAAAAAGATGGCCAACCAGCGCATATTGAGCCGGTTCTCCATGTAGTACATAGGGCCACCAGCAACGGTGCCATCTTTTGTGACCTGTCGATATTTGTGCGAAAGCGTGACCTCCACGAGCTTGGTTGCCATCCCAAAAAACGCGGTCATCCACATCCAAAACAATGCGGCAGGGCCCCCAAGGAAGATCGCCAACCCCACGCCGCCGATATTACCTGTGCCGACAGTGCCTGACAGTGCTGTGCTCAAAGCCTGAAAATGCGAGGTTTCCCCCAATTCATTTTTTTCGGATTTCTTACCCTTAAGGACTTTCCACGCATGGCTAAAAAAGCGTAATTGCGGAAACCCTAAATAGGCAGTAAAGAAGAAACCCACCCCAAGCAATACAAAAGGAAACCAAGGCGAGGAGCCTAATAAACCATCAATCGTCAGTAGAAAAGCATTAAAACTGTCCACGTCTAACTCCTAATATTTTTTTTAGCATTATGCATAATCTTCCAAAGGTGGACACGAACATATCAGATTGCGGTCCCCATAGACATTATCGACTCGATTTACCGTGGGCCAATATTTCGCCTCTTGTAGCCACGGAGCAGGGAAAACAGCGACCTGCTTTGAATAGGGCCTTTGCCATTGCTCATCTACCAAGTCGGCCAGCGTATGCGGGGCGTTCTTGAGTGGACTCGCGATTGCATCTAGTCCCCCCGAACTCACCTGCTCGATCTCCTCGTGGATGGACAGCATAGCGTTAATAAAGCGATCAATCTCCTCTTTCGACTCACTCTCTGTAGGCTCGATCATCAAAGTACCGGCCACAGGAAACGACATTGTTGGCGCATGATAACCATAATCCATCAGGCGTTTCGCGAGATCTTCTTCAGAAATGCCCGTTGCCGCTTTAATATTACGAATATCGATAATGCACTCGTGCGCCACCATGCCATTCCTACCTCGGTACAATACTTGGTACGCGCAAGAGAGTTTCTTCGCTATATAGTTCGCGTTCAAAATCGCCACTTGTGTTGCTTCTAGCAGACCCTGCGGCCCCATCATCGCTATATACATCCACGAGATAGGCAGAATACTAGCACTTCCCCAAGGGGCAGCAGAGACCGCCGAATTACCTTCCAGCTCAGGTGACATCTTCACTATTGCGTGCCCCGGCAAGTAAGGGGCTAGATGCGCTTTAACACCGATTGGGCCCATTCCAGGGCCACCCCCACCATGAGGAATACAAAAGGTCTTATGCAAATTGACGTGGGAAACATCGGCACCAATATCGCCAGGTCGGGCAACCCCCACCATGGCATTGAGATTCGCGCCATCCAAGTACACCTGGCCGCCGCACTCATGCACAATTTCAC
Source organism: uncultured Pseudomonadales bacterium (assembly GCA_947259995.1). Classification (GTDB taxonomy): domain Bacteria; phylum Pseudomonadota; class Gammaproteobacteria; order Pseudomonadales; family Pseudohongiellaceae; genus UBA5078. The sequence continues at coordinate 179,224 of CAMYOK010000006.1, forward strand.
ACACGCGCCGTACCCCTTCTTCAAACACGCCATGTGTCGAAGGATAGGTAATCATTAACGCCGCCAAGTTATCTTTGTGTAACTGCGCCTTAGCCTCGAGATCGGTTTGATCGATATTACCGTTCTCGTCACAGGCAACTACCACTACCTTCATGCCGATCATCAAAGCGCTGGCTGGGTTAGTCCCGTGCGCAGATGAAGGAATCAAGCAAATATTGCGATGCCCCTGCCCAATGCCCTCTAGATAATTACGAATAGCTAACAGGCCAGCGTACTCGCCTTGGGCACCAGAGTTTGGCTGCATGCTCACCGCGTCGTATCCGGTGATTTCAATCAGCATCTTTTCTAGGTCTTCTATCAAGGTTTTATACCCTAAGTTCTGCTCGGCAGGAGCAAAGGGATGCGGGTCGCTGATCTGTGACCACGTTAGGGGAACCATCTCGGCGCTCGCGTTCAATTTCATGGTGCAAGAACCAAGCGGAATCATCGACTGACACAAGGAAATATCTTTGTTCTCGAGCCGCTTTAGTAAGCGCAGCATTTCAGTTTCGCTATGATAGCGATTGAAGTGCGGGTGCGTGAGAAAATCCGATTGTCGCTCTAGGCTCTGCGCAAATCCCATGCCTCCCTCTGCCATCGATAGGGCATCTAAGTTGTCGATATCTAGCGTTTCACCTTGCTCACCAAGCAATACTTTACTTAACAATGCAAGGTCAGCCACGCTGGTCGACTCATCCAAGCTAACGCCTATTTGAAGAGTATCGATGTGCAAGCGAAAATTGACAGCATATTCTTTGCTGCGCTGTAGCACTGCATCGAAATCGTCAGCATCAAATTGCATCGTAAAGGTATCGAAAAAGGAGTCATTGAGAATATTCAAGCCATTGTACATGCAGTGCTTTACAAGTATCTGAGTCATTCTATGCACCCGTCTTGCAATGCTCCGCAAACCTTTTGGTCCATGATACATGGCATAAAGTGCAGAAATATTGGCAAGGAGTACTTGCGCCGTACAGATATTACTATTGGCTTTATCGCGGCGAATATGTTGTTCGCGGGTTTGCATTGCCATGCGCAATGAACGTTTGCCACGGGCATCTTTAGTCACGCCAATAATGCGGCCTGGCACAGCACGTTTGTACTCATCTTTGGTTGCAAAATACGCCGCATGTGGCCCACCAAACCCAATTGGCACGCCAAAGCGTTGACAGCTGCCCACCACAACATCGGCGCCCATCTCACCTGGTGTTTTAAGTACCGTTAAGGCCAGCAAATCTGCAGCGAAGATGGCAATCGCCTTTTGTTCATGCAGTGTCTCGATGATATTAGAGAAATCTCTGACATCCCCAGTGCTATCGGGGTATTGAAAGATTGCGCCAAACACGTCGAGATCAGCTAGTTGTTCGATTGCGCCAATGTGCAGTTCATAATCGAAACAACGCGCCCGTGTTTTCAAGACATCGATGGTTTGCGGAAAACAATTCTCATCGACAAAAAAAAGCTTGGACTGTTTGTTCTTCGAAACGCGTTTGGCTAGAGCCATGGCCTCTGCTGCCGCTGTGGCTTCGTCAAGCAGAGAAGCGTTGGCCAACTCCATAGAGGTCAGGTCGAGCACCATTTGTTGAAAATTAAGCAGGCACTCAAGTCGGCCTTGTGAGATTTCTGCTTGGTACGGTGTATAAGCGGTATACCAGCCCGGGTTTTCGAGTACATTGCGAAGAATCACATTGGGGGTATGAGTTTGATAATAACCAAGGCCGATAAAGGATCTTACGTTTTTGTTCTGATCCATGATGCCGCGTAGTTTTTCTAGCGCCCGCACTTCAGTTAATGCAGGCGCTAAGGCTAGCGGCGCATCGTGCAAGATCGACGCGGGGACTGTCGCTGCAATCAATTTTTGCAGAGTTTTCTTTCCAAGAAAGTCCAACATTTCGTCAATGTCGCAAGGGTTAGGACCAATGTGTCTTCGCGAGAATAGTTCACTGCGCTGCAGCGCCGTTAAGGACTCAGCCGAAAAAGTGACAGCACTATTGTTTGAGCCAGGAGTGTGTATTGAGTTCATTAATCACCTTCATGAAAGATTTTTCTTGGCGCGATGAACGCTATTTGTAGAGGTCTTGATACTGGCCAAAATCAAGAAGTTCCTCCAATTGGGCTGCATCACTAATGCTCATTTTGAACAACCAACCTCCTTCGTATGGTGACTCATTGAGAATTTCCGGTGTGTCTCCTAGGTCTGGATTGACTTCCAATACTTCTCCAGTTAGCGGGCTATAGATATCTGAAGCGGCCTTTACCGACTCGACGATTGCAACCGACTCATTTGCTTTTACCTCACTTCCAAGCTCCGGTAATTCCGCATAAACAATGTCTCCTAGCGCCGACTGAGCGAAATCACTAATCCCTATCGTGGCCGTGTTGTCGTCATTGACACAAACCCATTCGTGACTACGTGTAAATCTATATTGATCAACTTCCGACATGAAAAAACCCTCAATTATGCGACACTTTATTGATTAAGATTTGAATACTCTTTTTCCGAAGCGAACAAACCCTGGCTTGCCTAGGACAACAGGCAGAAATTTTCCACGCATCTCAACCTGGCATTGCGTACTGCCTTGCGGAATACGCGCTAGTGCGACTGACTGACTCAATGTTGGTGAGAAACTGCCACTGGTAATCACTCCTTCCCCTTTATCGGTAATGACTTTTAGTCCTGCTCGCAGAACACCACGTTCTTCAAGCACTAGCCCAACCATGACTGGAAGATCACCAGCCAACTGCCTCTGCTTTAATGCAGTTAACGCATCGCGTCCGACAAAATCACGAGACTCTGGCTCCCATGCAACGGCAAATTCCATATTGGCAGAAAGTGGGCTTATGGTTTCATCCATATCCTGCCCATAGAGGTTCATACCTGCTTCTAATCGCAATGTGTCTCGTGCACCTAAACCTACAGGTTTAATACCTGCCGCCAGCAATTTTTCCCAAAACTCTGCTGCGTCGGTTTCAGGAAAAATCAGCTCTACCCCTTTCTCGCCGGTATAGCCTGTTCTAGCAATAAACCAGTCACCACAGAGGACACCCTTAAAATTAGGTAGTGCGCTGACGCTTGCAGCATCCTCTGCGCTTAAGATTGCACACACCTTATCGATAGAGTTTGGCCCGTGTATTGCCAAAATGCTCATCTCTGGACGTTCAAGAACTACTAAGGAATAGGGTTTAGCGAAATCTCGGATCCAATTCAGATCTTTCTCACGAGTGGCACAATTGACAACTAAGCGATAACCGTCCGCCATCTTATAGACAATAAGGTCATCGATGACGCCAGCCTCTTGGTTTAGCATTCCGGAATACAGCGCCCTGCCCTCATCGACAAGTTTCTCCACATCGTTGCATAGCAATTTTTGTAGAAAGCTTTTACTGTCTTCGCCTCTAATATCCACAACTGTCATATGGGAGACGTCAAACACGCCACAGTCTTCACGTACCACACGATGCTCGGCTAATTGCGATCCGTAGTGGATTGGCATGTCCCATCCTGAGAAATCCACCATCTTGGCATTAGCGGCGATATGCTGTTCGTACAATGCAGTGCGTTTATTCATAGCAAGTTAAGATTCCTATAAAATTTCAACATCCTAAACGTAGTTCCCCAACCTAAGGGCTGGGGAACTACCTACAATAATCTCTGTGAGCTGACCTTATAAAGGAGGCCCTGGTGGCAATGGGAAGCGTGATCTTGGACGCGCGCCCCAACCGCCTGCAGCAGACTCAAGGCCAAAGGCCTCTGGCGCATCAAGGTAGCGTGAAATGTCGCGTGCCGCTTGTCTGTAATGTGCTGCAGCTAGAGGGTCAGTTGGCATGTCCATCGCTTCTAGCATCGACGCCAAGAGGTAAAGTTGGTCCAGAGTATAGGCCCGCACTTCCGGGCTGACGTCAGCATCGGCGCCGAGCATCATCAAGGAATGCAACACAACCCATTGCGTTACACGACGCAGGCTCGCCTCTTGAGGGTCTCTGTCTTGCCCAGCCAACCATGTGTTTTCTAATAACGTCGACACCAAATCTGGCAGAGTGAAGGTATTGGGATCGCGATCCGCCAGCGCTACCATTCGAGTCGTTTTCTCTGCGGTGAGCAATGGCTCAATGACCATCGCAGCAAGGGTTCTTGCGGCGCCAATTTGATCAAATGCATAATTTGAAGACATATCTTCTAGATTAGTGCCTGGCGTTACCGTGAGTTGCTTGAGTAATTGTTCCGATATCTTCAGGCTCTCGGGCTGAATCGCCTCCATCAAAAGTGCAAGCACATCCTCTTGTAGGCTAGCGGGTACCATTTCGGTGGCGGGCATGTCTTCGCCTTTTACAACGTAATTGTGATACATGCCTCCGATATAACGCTGGCCCGCTTCAATGGCATAACGATGGTGCAGATAGTTCATCCACATTCTAATGTCCCGAAGCTCCCCTATAGGTTCGCCCATCTCTAGATTATTCACTCCATATTGGGCCATCATGATCTTACGAGCGGCCATTGTTTCTTCAAGATATTCCGTCGGCGTAGCTCTGTCGTCGTACCATGCCCATCGAGGATCAGAGGATGGCACATACAAAATGTCGGCTTCGCGCATTTCTTTAATAAGAGCATCAAGTTCATCGGCTTCTTGTTCAGACGCAAACTCTGAATAGGCAAATCGGGCCATGAATTTGTCATACAAACCCACTCCGTATTCGAAAGATTCGCTAAGATCGAGTTGACCGTCGACGACTTTCACTCGTGGTGTAGGGTACTCCATGACAGAAGCACGATCGTTGATGCTTGACGCCCAGTTGTGGCCGAATCCGAGCACATGCCCAAGTTCGTGCGCGGTCAATAATGCTTGTCGCAGCAGCACCATGTCCGCTTGCGCTTGCGACATATTGCCGAGAAAATCAGGAGGAGATAAAGATTCCTGCATCGCACTGGATTCGAATGACTCCGGTAGCGGTGTATACGCTTCAAAATAGTTAGCAATGGTTCTGATTCGATGCGAGTCCATGCGCGTTTTTGAACCTAAGATTTCACCTGTGCGAGGGTCACGGAAAGTCCCGCCGCTAGAGAAACCACGCTCGTCCCTATCGATCCAAAGTATCCAAGCATAACGAATATCCATAGGATCCATGTCTGGAGTGGGGTCTCGTACCTGCACGGCGTTAGAGAAACCCGCCGCCTCGAATGCTTCATTCCACCATAAAGTGCCCTCGTTCATGGCACTGCGTACGGGTTCTGGGATTGCAGGGTCCATATAGAACACAATAGGTTTTATGGGGTCGCTAAGTTCTGCGCTTGGATCTTTTTTCTCTAAGCGCCAACGCGTGACCCATTCTGTTTCAGTACTATTGTTGACACTTTCCGCATAATTGCGAAAGTCAATTGAACTCACGCCAATACGAGGATCGGCAAGTCTTGGTGTATAACCTTCTGGGGCTTTCAAGAAAGAATGGTGAATACGCACACTCAATGTGTTATTGCTTGCTAAAACACTATTACTGGCTATCCCAGGGTTATCAACATTGAACGTCGAAATCGTCTCGATCTCTGTGTTCTCTGGAAACGCTTTCATGCGCAGTGGATAGAAAGTACTGCGTGAACCATCGAAACGAAAACTGCCTTGGTTAGCACGACGTAGGCGCGTTTCCAAACCACCCGCATCACGCAAAAATAATGAGTTGGCCTCTACCAGAACCGCGCCGTTTTCTTCGGCAACTATTGGGAGGCTTGCTAGTACAGACACTGGGAAGGATAGATCAACGTTTGCGGCCGCAGCGGAATCACCACCCAAACTTCGATAATCTAAATTCTGTTGTACCACTAATACTTGATCGGCGATGCGCTGAAAATGTATCACAACACTGCCGAGTATTCCGCGGTCTAAACCAAGTTCAACTGACCCTGCACCTGTGGCAGCGGAGACATAATAGAGCACGTCTTCATTGAACATCGATACTTCTAGAAGAACGTCCCCTTCGCTCTCACTCCAATAAAAAGGAATAAAACCTGAGTGTTTTTCGTAACCACGACTGGCCTCTGCCAAGCTGTTTTGGGCGTAGCTCACCGTAGGAGAAACAAAAGCGGGAATTAATAGAGTGAGTAGTAAGAGAAAACGACGAGGGAAATTATGCGAAACAACTTTGTAACTTCGAATGATCAACTGCGTTATCAACATACTACACACTCCATTGCTGAAATAAAAAAGGGTGCGCTAAGCGCACCCTATTGAGATTAGAAATCTACACGAACACCTAAGCGGTATGTTCTACCCATCACATCGTAAAGACTGCGGTTAGTAGGCAAGTAGCCTGGGCGATTCTCTGAACCTTGGTTAGCTGGATAACCAATTAGTACTGGGTCCGTGTTCATAAGGTTTCTCACAGACAAGAACAATTCAGCATCTGTTTCCCCTACCGTGAATGAGTTAGACACATAAGCGTCGTAATACAATTCACCAGGGACACTATTGTCATTGATTGTGAAATTAGGCGAAACACTAACAGGACAATCTGTCTGACACTCGATATAAGCGTTACTGATCACACCATCGCTAACGCCACGACCTGTCAAATTGAAGCTCCAAGTGTCGTAGGTATAACCAGCCGTTAATCGGTATGCCCAATCAGGAGTGTTGCCAGCATTTGACCCTGCGGCGTCAATCGCAGTAACACCATTATCTGTTACATACTCGCTGTAGTTTGTCGCTAGAGCACGTAAGCTGACATCACCGCCACCAAGGGGGAATCGATAAGATGCTTCATAATCAACACCCTTCACTGTGCGGCTGTTGAGGTTCTCATAAAGCAAGTTGATACGGCTCAATGTGCCGTTCTCGAAGATGATGTTGTCACAGTAGCGCTGAATGCCATCGAAATAACAGAAGTCAGCAACACTCTGTGCACCAACAAAACTTATCAGACCCTCTACTTGAATATCAAAGTAATCAACTGCGGCCGAGAAACCATCTAAGAAGCTAGACTGATAGACCAAACCTAAGCCTAGCGTGTCGGCCTCTTCTGGTCCTACCGCAGTGCTACCTTGTAGGTTCTGCACAAAGGCCATCGAAGTACCATTGATACTTACAGCATTTGTACGTGCGGTGCCTTTATCAAACAGTTCGCTCAAATTGGGAGCACGGATGTCGCGCGACTGTGTCGCACGGAAAGTAATATCATCAATTGGCGTATAAGTGAGACCAGTTTTCCAAGTAGTCACGCCACCTGATTCACTATAGTCCGTGTAACGGACTGCACCGTTAAACTCTAAGCCTTCAAAAATTGGGAAGACGGTTTCAACATAAGCCTCAGCCACGTCAACTTCACCCGTAGTGACTTTGTAGTTACCGTATTTCCAACCGCTGTCGTAGATAGGATCCACTTTGCCGTCGATAGTATCTTTACGCCATTCAGCACCAAAGGCCAAAGAGATTGGGCCTGCCCAACCTACAATATCACTCGTACTAAAGTTGAACGCGGCCACATCTTGGGTGAACTCTTGTTCACGACGTGGACGGCCCATCACATAATCCAAACCCGCTTCGCTAGCTACACCAACACCAAAGCGATTCAGAGGCACACAGCCATTGCTTGGGTCACTAAGCGTTGAACGACATACAATGTCGCCACTTGCTGGGTCCACTACTGCATCCGTAGCAAGAGTAAGTTTTGCGAAGTTATAAGTTGGAAACTGGTGCTCGTCAGTTTCTGTGATGCCTCTCTGATAATAAACATCCCAATCCCAACCTAAGTTCATCGCTTCAAAGCTGCCATTGGCACCGACAACATAGCGAGTGGTATTGCGCTTGTTGTTACTGCCAGATGCAGGCATGTCTTCGTTACTTGTCCCTAGCAAGAATGAATCTTCACCGGCAGCGGCTAGGGCTTGTGAAATAGAAGATGGTAGATAGGCGTTATCGGCATAGATGACGCGATTACGGTCAGTAGGATTAATATAATAGCTTTCCCCTTCGTAACCTGCCGTATTGGCTTGGAAGAATACTTCTGTCTCTGGAGTCACCATATAACTGACACGACCAAACAGACTATCCCTTGTGTTATCAGCCGCCAATGAATTAGTGCCACGAATCCCAGACGTTGCGTAATCCCAATCTCCACCAAGCATCCAGTTACCTGCTGCTACCCCGTAATCAAGCTGACTTACAGCGCCATTGGTGCCAAAGTATGTTCCCTTAAGTGAACCTGAAGTAATTAGGCCGCCTGGCGTATAAACTGAGATACCAACGTTTTCTGAAACAATGAAATTAGGTTGACCAGCATCACCTCGATACGGGTTCAACATGCCTTGATAGCCTTTAAGGTTCCAATCTCGGGAGGTGTAATGCACACCTTCCGAGGTATAGAAATCGCCACTGAGCAAGACATGGCCATCGCCATCGGCAAAGGGGAAACCTGCTGTAATTTCGACTTTCTCACTCGGGTTATCACCATAAGTCGATTCTCCGTACTGCACACTAGACTTAACACCCGTGTAGTCACGATCAAGAATAAAGTTGATTACACCACCAACAGCATCCGATCCATATGCAGCGGAAGCACCGCCGGAAACCACTTCAACACGAGAAATCAGTGATTGCGGAAAAGTATTGGTATCGACCTGGCCACTAGAACCAGAGGTTACAGAACGCTGTCCATCGAACAATACAAGAGTTCGACCGGCTCCTAAGTTACGCAAATTCAGTGCAGCAATACCTGCTGAACCACTACTCAAACCACCAGAGGAAGAAGAGGCTGTTGAGCTGCCCTTTACCGAAGGAAGTGTGTTGACAAAATCGGCAATGCTTCCAGGAGCATCGGCTTGAATGTCTTCAGTGCTTAACACTGACACAGGTGTTGGAGCGTTGTACCCGTCACGAGCAATACGCGACCCAGTAATAACAATGGATTCTACTTCTGCAGATGGTTCTTGTGCGTTGGTAACGGCTGAAACCATCAAAGTGCTGATAAGCACTGACAGCGAGGTGCAAGCTTTCAATTTAAACTTTGAAGTCGCGTGCATTTTGTAACCTCCGGGTTTGGTAGTGGGTTTGATTCACAACAAAGGATTTGCTCTTATATTCCCTTTGATCGAAAAAAGCAGAAACCATGCCAGTTATTGAATCTCCGTTTGTATTCCCAGTGGTTTTCTTGTAAATATGCGTCGCGGCACCTCAATATATAATCCATTCCATAACTGCCAACATACAACTTTAACCCTTTTTAAAACATGAACTTACAAAATAAAAGTGAAGCAAAATCAACTTTATAATTCATAAGCCATGCTCAGGTGTCACACTTTCGCCATTTTTTATCCATGCTATTGCCCTATTCGACAGTAGCCTTTCCTTATCGAAGCTAGAACTTTATTTCATGCACGATAACTAATCAGTTATCAAAGTATTCGCCCAATTCTGGAGCAACAAATTGTTGCAATTTTTCTATTTCTAAGTGCGACATATACGCTGCACTGTATAACTGAACAGTCGTTTATTAAGTATTGCATTGAAAAAAAGCCTCACGAATTGCACTAACAACCCGTAAGGCTTAGGCAAAAATTAGAAGTCGACACGCACCCCTAAACGGTAAGAGCGACCCATTACGTCATAGAGACCTCGGTTTGTTGGCAAATACCCTGGGCGGTTCTCTGAACCTTGGTTAGCAGGAAAAGCGATAAGTACTGGATCGGTATTGAGAACGTTTTTGACCGATAAAAATACCTCGGCCGTTGAATCTGCCACAGAGAAGGTGTTGGCAATATAGGCGTCGTAATAAATCTCGCCAGGAATAGTGTTGTCATTAATGGTGAAGAACGGCGAGCTGCTCACAGGGCAATCGGATTGACACTCGATATAGGCGTTGCTGATCACACCATCGCTAACACCACGGCCCGTTAAGCTGAAGCTCCACGTATCATAGTTATAGCCAGCCGTTAAACGGTAGGCCCAATCCGGAGTGTTACCAGCATTCGAGCCTGCCGCGTTGATCGCAGTGACACCGTTGTCAGTAATATCTTCTTTGTAGTTCGTTGCTAGGGCACGAAGAGTCATATCTCCGCCTAGCACTGGGAAGCGATAAGAGGCCTCATAGTCCACCCCTTTTGTGCTCGAGCTATTGAGGTTTTCGTAATACAAGAAGATCTTACTTAGCACACCATTTTCAAAGATGATGTTATCGCAATAGCGTTGCACACCATTGAGGTAGCAAAAATCGGCTGTGTTCTCGGCACTCAATGAACCAATGACGCCTTCGATCTGAATGTCGAAGTAGTCAATCGCTGCAGAGAAACCTGGAAGGTAACTAGACTGATAGACGACCCCAAGTCCTATGCTATCCGCCTCTTCAGGGCCGAGGTCTGTGTTGCCCAACAGGCTTTGCACAAACTGGCGTGACACACCGCCGATATTGACCGAGTTGGTACGGCCAGTGCCCGTGTCATACAATTCGCTTAAGTTAGGAGCTCGAATATCTCGCGACTTGGTCGCCCGCAGCGTGATGTCGTCGATGGGCGTGTAAGTCAATCCTGTCTTCCATGTTGTCACGCCACCCGCCTCGCTATACTCTGCATAACGAGCGGCACCATTAAACTCCAAGCCTTCAAATATTGAGAAGACTGTTTCTACATAAGCCTCGGCAACACTTGTATCCGCAGTCGTGACTTTATAGTTACCGTACTTCCAACCGTCAGAGTAGATAGGGTCGACTTTTCCGTCGATTGAATCTGAGTGCCACTCGGCACCAAAGGCAAGTGCGATTGGACCCGCCCACCCTTCAATGTCACTGGTGCTCACATTGAACGCTGCGACATTCTGTTCGAATACTTGATCGCGACGTGGCTCGCCCATCACATAGTCGATTCCCGCTTGGCTTGCGACACCTACACCAAACCGATTGAGCGGCACGCAGCCATTACTAGGGTCGGCAATCGATGAACGACAGACAATCTCACCTGTGTCTGGGTGGAATACGGCATCGGAGGCCATAGTTAGTTTTTCGAAATTATAGGTTGGGTTTTGATGCTCCTTAGTGTTGGTAATACCAAGTTGATAATACGCATCCCATTCCCAACCCATGTTAAGAGCATCGAATGAACCATCGATCCCGAGCACATATCGCTCAGTCTCTCGCACGTTTTGACTACCAGAGGCAGTAAAATCAGCATTGCTTGTGCCAAAGAAAAAAGAACTCTGCCCTGCTGCGCTCAACGTATCGCGCAATGACGTTGGTAAATAGGCATTGTCGGCATACATCGTACGACGTGTATCGGTGGGGTTAATATAGAAGCTATAGCCTTCGTATTTCGCGTAGGATGCTTGGAAGAAAGCCTCTGTTGAATCGTTGAGTTTATAACTCACACGGCCGAATAAACTCTCACGGTCGTCATCGGCTGCAAGCGAGTTAGTGCCGCGCATACCAGAAGTTGCATAGTCCCAATCACCACCGATCATCCAGTTACCTGCTACAGGGCCGTAACTCAATTGATTGGTAGTGCCGTTAACACCGAAGTAAGTCCCTTGTAACGCTCCACTTGTGATGAGACCACCTGGCGTATACTGAGAGATACCAATCCCATCTGAAACAATAAAGTACGGCTGGCCTGCCTCTGCTCTATAGGGATTCAATATTCCTTGATAACCAGTAAGATTCCAATCGCGTGAGGTGTAGTGCACACCTTCGGATCGGAACACCTCACCACTAAAGAGTATGTGTCCGTCGCCATCGGCAAACGGCATGCCTGCGGTCAACTCTACTTTCTCGCTAGGGTTGTCTCCATAAGTTGTTTCACCATACTGTACACTTGACTTAACTCCAGTGTAATCGCGATCTAGAATAAAGTTTACAACCCCACCTACCGCATCAGACCCATAGGCTGCAGAGGCGCCTCCTGTCACAACTTCGACTCGCTCGACAAGCGATTGAGGAAATGTATTCGTATCCACTTGCCCGGTAGAGGCAGACGAAACCGAACGTTGTCCGTCAAATAGTACCAATGTACGGCCAGTGCCTAGCGAACGTAGATTAAGGGCTGCAATACCGGCCGCTCCATTACTCAAGGCTCCCGATGAAGAAGAACCAGTTGAACTGCCTTTCACTGAAGGCAGTGTATTGACGAAGTCCGCAATACTTGCTGGCGCATCTGTTTGGATATCTTCTAGTGCCAGCACAGTCACGGGAGTGGGGGCATTATAACCGTCGCGCGCAATACGAGACCCAGTCACAACAATGGATTCAACTTCCGCGGTAGGGGTTTGAGCCTCAGTCATCGCAGACATCATTAAAGATGCGACGAGCACAGACAAAGTAGAGCAAGCTCTCAACTGAAATGTTGATGTGGGGTGCATGGTGTTAGCTCCGAATTCATAAGTGGGGTAGTTTCGTAGTAAGGTCTTGCATTCAAGACCCATGCACCGCAGGAGCAGAAAACATGCCAGATTTCGGGAAAGGATCACTAACGCTTTGATATCATATGTTTTTTACAAAGCTAAGCGAGAGGAATTAGCGTTCCATTTGAGAATAAGAAATAGCAATACCCCACAAATAAGGTGAGAATAGATAATACAGCTTGTATTGCCCAGGTTAATACTCTTTTTCATTTTGTTTCGATGTCATAGGAATGTGCGCCGCAAACGTATAGTGGTTTTTTTATCTAACGTGCCCAGCTAAAGCCCACAAAAAGAGATAACGAGCTTTTTTGGAGCATTTTTAGACTGAGTTGCTATTAATAAGAGGATGGTTTTAGATCGTTTGAACCATTATTGTAACTATGGAATACGGTCTAACACCTGTGTATATAGGAGTATGATAATAAACTTCGTTGCACAGGCTTCGGCTGAATAATGTTGGCACACACGCTGCTTAAACAAAGAGTCTTGCTTCTATTTCTACCTGACCTTCGGCACTGAAATACTCGAGGAAACATCGCATGTCGATCAGCGTATTTGATCTTTTAAAAATTGGTATAGGCCCCTCTTCCTCTCATACCGTTGGGCCGATGCGCGCGGCTCTGACCTTTGCAACAAGCTTGCAGGATAGTGGCCGACTTGAATCCTGTCGTCGTCTAAAGGTTGAATTATTTGGGTCTCTTGGCGCCACCGGTGCAGGACATGGCTCTCCTAAAGCGATCATTCTTGGTTTAGAAGGTGAAACGCCAGAAACTGTCAATGTAGAAGCTATCGAACAACGAGTAAGTCATGCTCGAGAAAACAGTGTTCTCAACCTTCTAGGGCAACACGAGATACGTTTTCAATACAAAGACGACCTAGTGATGCATCGACGCAAGTCTCTGCCCTTTCACCCTAATGGAATGCAATTTACAGCCTTTGATCAGAACAAAGAGATATTATTGAAAAAAGTGTTTTTCTCGGTAGGCGGAGGGTTCATCGTCGATGAGTCCGCCGCGGCAGATAATATTCTTATTGAAGACCCCCTAAAACTTCCGCACCCGTTTAGCAGCGGTAAAGAGTTACTTGCGCAGTGCCGCAAAACCGGACAGTGCATTAGTAGCCTGATGATGTCCAACGAGAAGGCATGGCGTAGTGAAGACGAGATCCGTTCTGGCTTGCAGAAAATATGGCGCGTCATGAATGCCAGTATTGAGAAAGGTTGTCGATCTGAAGGAATCATGCCAGGCGGGCTAAAAGTGAAACGTCGGGCTGCGCCGCTGTATCGCCAGTTGAAGAATCAAACCGAAAAATTTGGCAACGATCCACTTAAGACTCTTGACTGGGTAACACTTTATGCCTTAGCAGTGAATGAAGAGAATGCCGTGGGCGGGCGTATTGTCACAGCGCCCACGAATGGGGCCGCAGGTATTATTCCCGCCGTGCTACGTTATTACTTAGAGTTCTCTGGCAACAAAGACGAACAAGATGTAGAGCGCTTCTTATTGACCGCAGGAGCGATCGGCATACTCTATAAGATCAATGCTTCAATCAGTGGTGCCGAGGTTGGCTGTCAAGGCGAAGTGGGTTCTGCCTGTTCGATGGCCGCAGGTGCACTCGCTGAAGTAATGGGCGCTACTCCAGAACAAGTCGAAAATGCAGCAGAGATTGCTATGGAGCATAATCTAGGTTTGACTTGCGACCCAATTGGCGGACTTGTGCAAGTGCCTTGTATTGAACGCAATGCCATGGCGGCGATAAAAGCGATCAGTGCTGCAAGAATGGCGCTGCGCGGAAATGGTGAACATTTCGTCTCGCTCGACCAAGTGATTAAAACCATGCGTGACACGGGCGCTGACATGCAATCCAAATACAAAGAAACAGCCCGCGGCGGGCTAGCAATCAATGTTGTGGAAGTGCCTGTCTCTATAATCGAGTGTTAAAGCTATTTGCTATACAACACAACATTCTTGGCAGTCATTGAGTAGGCTGAAATCCCAATCTCTTTATGCGTCATTGCGATCGCCATCGTCCCTTCAACATAATATGGCTCATAGATGGACTTTAGTTCGAACCCTCCAGGCACTTGCACATAGATGATCTGATTGGGCGGTGGTGGCGGCGTGTGAATGCAGGCCCCGAAATACGGCACGAGGAAAAATTCAGTGACATTTTGTGCCCCGTCAAACTCTAAAGGCACCACAAATCCTGGAAGTCGAATGTTCTGCTTATCAAATTCTGGAACAATATTAGTCGATTGCCATGCCTGGGTGACTTGCGAGTCGCTAACCGCGTTGGCGCCTAGATTCCCTCCTAAACTAGGGCGAGCATCCTCACTAGGGTCGGAGCCATGCTGTATCGCCGGCTGACTGAGCAATGCATTTCTATCGCTTTCTGGTAGAAGCTCTAACCAGTTTAATTCTCTGAACTCCTGCGCTTGCACCAAAGAAGTGCAAAAGATTGCAAGTACAAAAGAATTTTTAAAAAACGATTTCATTTGATCACCCGTTCCTATTAAATAAATAGGGAAGTTAATTTCTAACTTATAATGCAATAGCTTTTTTGTTTAAGCAACGGTAGCCGAGTATGACATACGCTATTGAGTGCCAAGAAATTACATACACTTGGCCCCAGGCGAACAATCCCACCTTAACTATAGAGTCACTCAGTGTCGAGAAGGGTGAACGTCTTTTTATCCATGGCGCATCTGGCTCTGGAAAATCGACATTCTTGAGCCTGCTCGCTGGTTTACTGACGGCCAACTCTGGTGAAATAAAAGTCTTGGGAAATTCGTTTCATAGCATGAGTGATCGCCAGAAAGATCGCTTCCGATCTCAACATATCGGTTTTGTGTTTCAGCAGTTCAATCTCATTCCTTATCTTAGCGTGGAAGACAATATTGCGCTTCCAGCGAAGATATCTGGCTTAGATAAAGCAAGCATTTCGACTCGAACGCGTTCGCTTTTAGATTCATTGTTGCTCGATACAAAACTACTTAAGCAAAGGGCCGATCAACTTAGCATAGGACAACAACAGCGTGTCGCCGTAGCCCGTGCATTGATCAACGAGCCTGAGATTCTTATCGCAGACGAGCCTACATCCGCACTCGATGAAGAGGCCAAAGATGAGTTCATGGGTTTACTGCTAAACACTCAGCAACGCACTGGTTCTACGATAATTTTCGTTAGCCACGATCGAGAGCTTATGAAACATTTCGATCAACATAAAAGCATGACTGAATTGAATGCAGCCCTTCCCAAACGAGGTACCAATGTTCTTTAAGATTGCCTGGAAGAGCTTAATGAACCGTAAGCTAAGCGTTGCGTTAACCTTAGCCTCTCTGACAGTCAGTATCATCATTGTCATTAGTGTTGAGCATATTCGTAGCCAGGCACGAGAGAGTTTCAATCGTACCGTATCCGGTGTAGACCTTATTGTCGGCGCTCGCACCAGCCCAATAAATCTACTCCTGTACTCAGTATTTCGCATAGGCAACGCTAGTAATAATATCGGCAGTGAAAGTTATGAGCTTATCGCAGGAGACCCGCGCGTTGCATGGACGATTCCATTATCTTTAGGTGACTCGCACCGCGGTTTTCGGGTTGTCGGAAGCAACAATAATTTTTTCGAACATTTTCAATATGGCACCCAACAGCATTTGAGTTTTTCTCAAGGCAGTGGCTTTACTACCGCTTATGATACCGTGCTTGGTGCCCAGATCGCGAAGCAATTGCAATACCGTGTTGGTGACAGCATCACCCTGTCTCACGGCATAGGCGAGGTCAGTTTCAGCAACCATGAGAGCACTCCGTTTCGCATCACCGGAATCTTAGCGGCCACTGGCACACCTGTTGACCAAGCATTACACGTGCCCTTGGAGGGGTTAGACGGCGCCCATGGCATAGTGCACGATGATCACCATGAGCACAGCGTAGTTGACGAACATCACCATATTGCGAGCTCAGAGATTACCGCATTTATGTTAGGCCTAAATTCGCGTATGAGCGTGTTTGAACTGCAACGAGCAATTAACGAGTACGATGGTGAAGCTTTGACTGCGATCCTACCCGGTGTAGCCCTGGCCGAGTTGTGGCAAGTGATGGGCACTGTCGAGAATATTCTCGCAGTGATTTCGGCACTAGTCATGCTTGCCTCTTTGCTTGGCATAGCCACCATGCTTCTCTCTTCCATGCGGGAAAGGCAGCGCGAGATCTTTCTTTTTCGCTCCGTTGGCATGCATTCGAGCTCAGTCTTTTTATTGATTGAGATAGAAGCTTTATTGATTACTGCAGCGGCGAGTGTTGCAGCAATAGCCTTGGTGAGCATAGCGCTTACGCTAAGCCAGACATGGCTCAGCCAAGAGTTCGGTCTATTAATAGACACTTCGCCGTTGAGCTCTAATATAGCGTTCTATATCGGCATTATTTTTCTGGCCTGCTCGGTTTTGTCACTTCTTCCTGGCATTGCCGCTTACCGAAGCTCCTTAGGCACACAACTTAAATTCTAAACGCGACCAAATAGTGCCAAAACTTATCGCCAGCCCATTTTTTGTGCACAGTCCTTTAAAGCTGCAAAAATCTTTGCGCGCGTGAAAGACATGCAAGACTTGCGCGTTTACCGCCACAACTACACTTTCCCTTATAAAACAATACGTCAAACAAAGTCTTCTCCATTTTAGAATAATGAGTATTTTTCAGCTCACTGACCCTAAATGTGGCACACATCCTGCTCTAACATAAGTTGAGTTTTGCTAAAACCCTTTTGCGCACCCACAACTCTAGAACCCACTGAACTGTATTTTTTAGGGATGAATTTCTTATGAGGCTAATAAAGACAATGAAATGCTCAACTTTATTCAAACGCACTCTACTCACCACTGCACTGCTTTGCCCGATTGCTCAGGCACCTCTATCATTTGGGCAAGACCTAAACATGTTGAAAGACGAGTTGGCCGTTAACATCGAAGGCCGCGCTAAACTAGTGCAAGAGATGGTGGACTCAATTTTTAGTTTTGCAGAACCGGGATTCCAAGAGTTCGAAACATCGGCCTATATCACAAATATTCTCGAACAAAACGGTTTCGAAATCGAAATGGGTATCGCCGGTATCCCCACAGCCTGGACAGCGGTATGGGCAAATGGTGATGGCCCAACCATCGCCTTAGGTAGTGACATCGATGCCCTTCTCGGCTTGTCACAGCTCCCTGGTTCCCCTGAGATTCAGCCTCTAATTCCTGGCGCTCCAGGCCACGGCGAAGGCCACAATTCTGGCATGCCCGCAATGGTTGCAGCGGCACTCGCGGTAAAAGACTTAATGCTCGAACATGGCATCGAAGGTCGATTAAAAGTGTGGCCTGGGGTGGCTGAAGAATTACTGGCGACGAAAGCATTCTTCGTGCGTGATGGCGTATTCGATGACGTCGATGCCAATATTTTCTCGCATGTTGGTCGCGATCTTAGCACCTCATGGGGCGCCACAGGTGGCAACGGTATGGTGTCTGTGGAATATACCTTCCACGGAAAAACGGCACATGGCGCCGGCGCACCCTGGGCGGGACGTAGTGCATTGGACGCTGTTGAAGTGATGAACTATGCATGGAATATGCGACGTGAACATTTACCCCTAACACAGCGTTCGCACTACATCATTAGCAACGGAGGTGGTCAACCGAATATCGTTCCTGATGTTGCCTCGGTTTGGTATTACTTCCGCGAACAGACCTTCGAGTCAGTACGTGCACTTTTTGAAACAGGTAATACAATATCAGAGGCCGCCGCGATGGCCACTGAAACAACCGTAAGCCGTCGTATTCTTGGTTATGCCGCCCCGCAACACGGGAATAAACCGATGGCGGAAGCAGCGTATAGGAACATCGAGATGGTTGGCTTACCAAGTTGGAGCGAAGAGGACATTCAATTCGCTCGTGCTGTGCAGCAACGTAATACGACTTCTTTCGTTGACTATATGGGCGGTGAAGTCTCCCCGTTGGTAACAGAGCTCGGTGGACTCTCGACGCCAGAGACACGCGGACCTGCAATGGGCGGTGGCTCCGATGACATCGGTGACATCATGTGGACTGTTCCTACAATCACAGTACGCTACCCTTCGAATGTTCCTAATACCACCGGTCACCACGTGACCGCTGCGATGGCGATGGCGACACCAATTGCCCATAAAGGGGCTGTGACTGGTGCAAAGGTCGTTGGCATGACAGTGCTTGACCTACTGCTTGACCCAACACTTCTCTCATCGGCACATGACTATTTCGATAATGTCCAAACCAATGGAATGACCTACGCACCTGTGCTTTCCGCGGAAGATGTTCCGGCGATTCACTTGAACACAGAAATTATGGATCAGATGCGTCCGCAAATGCGAGAGTACTACTACGATCCATCACGCTATGACAACTACCTAGAGCAATTGGGAATCGATTACCCACCACAGCAGTAACTCGCTTGGCTCTAATCAAACCACAGAAGAGCTTACAGGTTTGCACTGCAAGCTCTTTTTACTCTTTAAAAAGGAAGGAAATATGTCAGCATTCTTGGTCATGCATCCCCTTGCGATATTTTCAAAGCGTCGCCTCGTTAACGCACTGGCACTTAGTAGCTTGTTGCTATGCCCTGCCGCATTTGCGCAATCGGCTAGCGAACTAAAAACGCAAGTTCAGAGTAATATCGATGGCCGCGCCAAACTAGTTCAGGAGATGGTCGATTCGATTTTCAGTTTTGCAGAACCTGGTTTTCAAGAGTATGAAACGTCTGCCTATATTACAGCTATACTCGAAGCGAATGGCTTTGAGATTGAGATGGGGATATCTGGTATTCCCACCGCATGGACCGCGGTCTGGGCCAATGGCGACGGTCCTACTATCGCCCTTGGCAGTGATATAGACGCCCTGCTCGGTTTATCGCAACTTCCCGGTTCAGCCCATATCCAGCCTATCGTGCCCGGTGCTCCAGGTCATGGCGAAGGGCATAATTCTGGTATGCCTGCGATGGTAGTCGCTGCATTGGCAGTCAAAGACCTAATGCTCGAACATGGTATTGAAGGAAGATTGAAAATTTGGCCAGGCGTGGCCGAAGAACTTCTTGCCACTAAAGCCTATTATGTTCGCGATGGAGTATTCGATGATGTCGACGCCAATATTTTCAGCCATGTAGGCCGAGAACTGCAAACATCTTGGGGTGCGACGGGCGGCAATGGCATGGTGTCGGTCGAGTACACCTTCCATGGTAAAACCGCCCACGGTGCCGGTGCACCATGGGCGGGACGCAGTGCACTGGATGCAGTCGAGCTGATGAACTACGCATGGAATATGCGCCGCGAACACTTGCCACTCTCCCAACGTTCGCACTACATCATCAGCAATGGCGGTGGTCAGCCTAATATCGTGCCTGACGTTGCCTCAGTTTGGTATTACTTCCGTGACCTTACGTTCGAATCGGTCCGCACACTGTTTGAGACAGGTAATACCATTTCAGAAGCGGCTGCACTAGGCACAGAAACTACAGTCTCGCGTCGCATCTTAGGTTACGCAGCGCCAATGCATGGCAACAAAGCGATGGCTGAAGCAGCATATGAAAATATCAAAATGGTAGGTATGCCAAAGTGGAGCGAGGACGATATTATTTTCGCGCGCTCAGTGCAGCAGAACAACACAACATCATTTGTCAGCTATATGAATGAAGGCAGTTCGCCATTAGTGACAGAGATAGGACAGCTGTCTTCTCCTGACACCCGTGGTCCTGCGATGGGTGGCCCTTCAGATGATATTGGTGACGTGATGTGGACAGTCCCCACTATTACTATTGGCTACCCTTCTAATATTCCAAATACCACGACTCACCATGTGACTGCGGCTATGGCGATGGCTACTCCAATCGCTCATAAAGGAGCAACTGCCGGAGCAAAAGTCGTGGCTATGACAGTCTTGGATCTATTGACCGATCCCACTTTGTTAACAAAAGCGAAGGATTATTTCGACAATGTTCAACTCAATGGCACCTCCTATGCCCCCGTACTCTCGGCAGAGGATATGCCAGCGATTGAGCGCAATGTTGAGATCATGGAGCAGATTCGCCCGCAAATGCGTGAGTTCTATTACGACCCCGCACGCTTTGATAGCTATTTAGAGCAGTTAGGGATTGATTATCCCCCACAGTAGAAAAGTTTCGGCGTTGTAAGTTTTCGGGTCCACTTTGCTTTATGCACGTGGACCTTTTTGATCGCTAGTTATTATGTTTCAAGACTCAGTACTGACATAGTTGAGCACTGCCGTTTGGTTCTCTTCGATAATGGTTTTCAGCACCTGCCATGGGCTTCGCCCTGTTTCCTCGACCTGCCTTTCAACGTAGGCAGCGATCCTTACCTTTGCGATTGTATAAGCGGCGGCGTAGGCACCGAAACGATCCGAAAACGCTAGCAATTGATTCGGACTCGAGACGAGTGCCTCACGCTCTAAACGAAAGGTTGCACTCGCAGGTGGGATGGTCCGGTCATTGTAGTCGCGAAGAATCGCCACAGTGGCCAATGAAATTTCGTCAAGCAATTCACGCACACGATTGTATTTGACAAAATCTAAACGTTGAAGTCCCGCAATGGGGGCTAGAACTTCTTGTTCAAATTGGATGCGCTGCTGCGTTGGGAAAGCCAAGCCAACAGCATAGTTCGCCGCTCCTTCACGCAATGATGACTCGGGCGAACGTAGAAGCACGAGAGTATCCTCGGGCAACGGGTTCTTACCATTGGCTTGTTCAACAAACACATACTGCGCGTGGTGTCCCGCATATCCTTCATGACACGCCACATCGATTGCCGATGACAAATAACCCATTCCCATAGGATTCATGCGCAATAGGCTTTGAGCATTGCCTTTGAACTCGTGCCAAGGCTCCGCTATATCTTGCGTCCATTCGACGGTCATCATCTCATTCTCAGGGAATGACCAATGGGCTTGCGCTAATGACTCGCACTCTTCTAACGCGCGAGCCACAACGGCTTCGCGTTTATCTGCGGGGACAATATATTGATTTCTGAACTGCGCTAAACGGTAAGCGATTGCGCCGCTGCCTGGCAACATCTCCTCTAACTCTTCGCGATAGGCATTAACATCAATACTGTCAATGTCGCTAAGATCAATTCCGAAAAGATTATTGGCCTGTTCTGCATAGCTCAGTGTGGAATCTTCTTGTAAAGACTCCATCACTGCCTTAAGTGCGACGACTTTATTTTCGAGGCTTGCCTGCCTTGCTAGAGGAGACTCCAATTCAAGACTTACTATAGCCGTTATCAACTGTTCGCTGTCTTGAATGAGTTGCTCTAGAGTTTTATTGCTTATTTTTTCTCGGTTATCTAATGCCTTTGGCCCAAAATAGATATCCACTTCGCCGTTGTGCAGAGTATCAAGCGCCATCGCAATCTCAACATACTCCTCAGCGTAATTTTGCAAGGCTTGTTCAGGGCTAGAGTTAGCGAACAGTAAATACCCTGTGGCCCCAACTGCAGCCGCAGCAGCAATCAACATGGAGAGTTTTTTGCGTGTTTGAATTGCAGGCATACTCTAGATCACTCCGTACGCAAGGCGTCGATAGGATCTAACATTGATGCACGTCGTGCAGGGTAGATCCCGAACACTAGCCCGACCAATGCGGCAATACCTATAGCAATGACTGTAGAGATGAGTGAAATAGTGGCAGGCCATCCTAGAGACCAAGCGACCACTTGTGCAGACAGTAGACCAAGCAATAAGCCCACCACCCCTCCCACAACACTTAAAGTAATTGATTCGATCAAAAACAGCATCGCGACATCACCTGAACGTGCGCCAGTCGCCATGCGTAAACCAATCTCGCGAGTTCGTTCTGTAATTGCGACTAGCATGATATTCATGATGCCAATGCCGCCGACAATCAAAGAGACAGCGGCAATGCTGGCCAGCAAGGCCGTCATAGTGTTACTAGCCCTATCAAGTGTGTCCGACATCTCATCCAGAGTTACTTCATCGAGTTTGGGCAAGTTTGCTAAAGCAAAGGCAGCCGCTGGGGTGTAAAGTCCTTTCGTTAATGCTTGTGCCGCTTGCGTCTCGACAGTAAAGTCATTGGGTTCCAGCATACCATCGGCTTGCTCAATATCGCTGATGCCATGGCGGGCACGAAGCATTAGCTTCACCTGATCTGCGATAATTGTTGTTTCACCCGCTTTTTCGGCTGCTATCGTAAAAGAATCCACATAGGAGTTTCCCATACTTGTTTGCAATGTTTGCCAAGGCACAAACAGGACATCGGCATGGTCATCGGCATTGCCATCGGTCACTCCGACAACGGTGTAGAGCATATCTCGCACTTGTACAAACTGCCCGATAGGGTTGCGCTCACCGTATAGCTTTGTCGCTAAGTTCTGCCCTAATACAGCTTCCGGTGCACCCGTATCACTGAGCATATCACCACGGAGCATCGACCAAGTGTAGATCTCGGAGAAGTTACTCGCGACACCTTGGACTCTGACAAATTCACGCGTGTCGCCTGCCGTGATAAAAGTGCGCAGAGATATTCCTGGGCTTAGCGCGCTAATTCCTGCTACTTCCGTGAGAATCGCTTCGGCATCATCATAGATAAGTGTGTTTGCCGCACCTTTACCAGAGGCAATACCCACGCTCTTGCCGCCACGAGTGTAATTACCGGAGCGAACAAACACGATATTGGTCCCTGCCGAGCTGACTTCATTCTCGACTGAACCGCGAGCGCCTGTGCCAAGTGCCACCATTGTGAGCACGGCTGCAACCCCTATGATGATACCTAACATCGTTAGTATGGTACGAAGTGGATTACGCGCTAAGGAGCGGATCGCAAGTTTAATATTGACTGGAAGCATCGCAGACATTCATAACTCCAAAACGTTACTCAAATTTAAGGGCGACAACGGGATCTAAACTAGCGGCACTGCGGGCAGGCCCATAGCCAAAGATAATGCCAGTGAATGCCGCCATCGTTACAGCAATCAACAGCATCGAAGGCGAGATTGAAGTGGCCCAGTGCATAGCATTGCTTGCAATATACAAGCCTGCCGAGCCTAGAATTAGTCCTAGCACGCCACCAAGAGCCGCAAGCGTTACAGCCTCCACTATGAACTGGACGAGTACATCGTTCATACGTGCGCCCATCGCCATTCTAAGACCGATCTCTCTACGCCTTGAGGCAACAGAAACCAACATGATATTCATGACGCCTATGCCACCCACTAACAGAGAAACAGCGGCAGCAGCACTAAGAAGCAGCGTGAACGTACGTCCTGCCTGGCGCAGGCTCTTTGCCATCTCTTCCCATGAGGCAAGCTCGAACTCCACAACATTAGAATGTACTGCCCGAGCTAAACGGGGGTCGGACCCCATGCCGGGCATCGCACTGACACTTTGCGTCTCCACTCTAAAATCATCCAGTGTGTCGTCAGCAAGCCCACGCAGCTCCCGCAGAGATTCGCGAATGTTTTGCGCAACTAGTGTCGTCGTCGCGACGGAACGAGTGCGTACACTAATCTCATCAAAGCTCTGCGTATCTAGTAACTGCATCGCGAGTGTCAACGGCATGTATACTGTAGGCACAATGATGGCGCTCGTTGTTTCTTCACCATCGTCAATGATGCCGACCACCGTGACGTCTTTTCCACCCAATGGAAGTTGCTGCCCTATGGCCTCAGTGTGGGGCCAAATCTTTTGCGCTATCGCCTTATTGACAAGCATGACAGCGGCCCCATTTTCTTGTTCGGACTCTGAAATGGCGCGCCCATCTATCACTTTCCACGCTTGCATGTCTTGCCATGCATTTTGAAAGCCGTAGATTCGTGCAATACGTACCGGAGGGTTCTTGTCGGCATCCGTCGATAGATTGCCCGTGACAATGGCGGCGGCGGCACGCACATCCTCAATATCATTCGACAACATGGCAAGTTCATCATTGCGCAAGGGGTAAGCCGGACTACGCACCTTGGTAATCTTCACTGGGCGCTGAGACTCATTCACCATGCCGCTACCTTCCGCATTACCTATGGCAAGCATTTCGGAATCGATCAATCGCGACTCGGAAACCTCACCCCCTGAGCTGTCCTGCCCTCCATTGGCCTGTGCGAGCAATTGAAAATTGCCAGCACGAATACGAATCATCGTTGGGCCAGCGCTTTCGATCTGAGTTTCTATCTGTTCTTGCGCGCCTCTTCCTAAGCCGGAGACAAGCACCACCATGGCGATGCCAATACTCATGCCACTAAGCGTTAGCATCGCTTGCAGGCGGTTCTGCAACAATGCTTTTAAGGCCATTCTGAAACTAGTGTCCAGCATGAGGGGACTCCGCTACCACAGGCATCGGTGCATCCATAAACTGCGGGAGAACCATTGCGGGAATATCTAACACGAAAGGTTCGCCTTGGAACAGAAAACCCACTCTCACGATATCATTCTCACTCTTGAGCGATTGACTCTCACCTTCCCAAAAATCACCCGCCATACTAATCATCATAGGCACTGGTTCAGTCGCACTACCTTCTCGTTCAATCTCGACAGTAACATCGGCAACCACTGAGGCAGGTAGATCCACTCGCATTGGATCACTGTAATAGAGTTGTACTCCACCCTCCTCTCTCACTACTAGCTCAAAATGCATTTCAAGAAACATCATGACAAAGCCGCCATGTTTAGCGTCATGATTGCCGTGCATTTCCTCGCCGTGACCAAAAGCAAGCGAAGGGATTGCGGTTATTAGAACAAAGGCAAGCGCCTTAGCACTTTGAAAAATTTGCATGCTCATATTTTTTCCTCTTTATTCATGATGCAAGGCGCCAATTGGATTTAACTGCGCAGCTCTATGGGCTGGATAGACACTTGCAATAACCCCTAGTAAGGCCGCAACAGCGATAGAGACCACCATCGACAGAAACGATACCTCTGTCGACCAGGCAAAAAGTTGTTCGAGGGTTTCCGAGATCAATGCCCCACCGGTTGCGCCTACTAAGCCACCAACAACACTCAGCACGATAGCTTCGAGCACAAACTGTGAGGCAATGTCACGACTGCGAGCTCCCATGGCCATACGTAACCCGACTTCGCGAGTTCGCTGTGTAACGGACAGCAATAAAAGGTTCATCACACCGATACCACCGACAAGAAGCGACACTGTCGCCACACCGGCTAATAAAGCCAGCATCGTGCTATTAGCGCGTTGTAAGGACGCAGCGAGTTGTTCTATGGTTAGGGCTTCGATACTTTCAAGATTGCCAGCGACAATCCGCGCAACATCTGGCGCTAAGCCTTTGCCTAATAGTTGTGCGGATTGGGTGCGCACAGTGAAATCATCAGGCATCTGTTCGGTAATTCCATGCCGAACTCGAAGTAACTCTTCGATCTGCTTGGCGATGATACTTGTCTCACCTGCAGAAGAAGTGGTGACAGTAATCGTATTCAGTTTGCTTAAGTTCAATAAGCTATGCACAGTCGTGACAGGAATATAGACAGCATCAAACTGATCGTCACCCGCCACGGGTTGGGATGCCCAGCTGCGGCTACCGACGACTCCGATGACTTCAAATTCTTGATTCCATAGCAGCAATGTTTGGCCCACTGGGTTGACGTTCTCACCAAACAGGCGGTCCGCTACGACTTTGCCAAGCACCATTACTTGCTCTGCGTTACGCACTTGGCCAGCCGTTAAAAATCGGCCATACGGAAATATCCAACCACTGCGAATCACAGGCAATTGCGACTCCGTTCCGTGTAATCGAGTAAACCATTGCTTGCGTTCGTCATCAGCGAGTGTGAGGCGCGCGTTTTCATGCACACCAGAGGCAACAAACTCAATGCCGTCTAGTTGCTCGCGAATGGCTTGCGCGTCTTGTAACGTGAGGGTCGCTGCAGCACCTAAACCGGCCATTGCATCCCCTAACCGTTCACTGGCAATAGGATGGTCGTGCTCGGCCATCGGGTCATCTTCGAAATGGGTGCGATAGAGTTTCACGTTTGGAAAGTTCGGGATAGGCCTGGATTGCCACTGAGCGGTTTGCAAAATCGGAGAGCGTGGCTTCGAGATCGCCGCATGGTCCGCTGGCGAGCCTCCAGCCCCTGCCCGTTCGACTTGGTAATTGCCTGAGTTAACGACAATCATATTGGCACCGGCGGCCAGGAGTTGTTCTTTGATGGCCTCCTGAGCCCCCTTGCCCAGTGCCATGCTGGTGACCAATGCGCCAACGCCGACTGTAACGCCTAACATGGCCAGAAGCGTCTGCACCTTGTTTCTCATCAAGGTATGCCATGCCATTATCACTAGATGCCAGATGACACTCATTAGGTCTCCTTAATACCCACTTGCGGCGGCTATGGGAGGAAGCTCTTCTATTGGATCTACACTGCGTGGTTCGTTTTTCTCATCACTGATAATCACTCCGTCACGCACAGAGATGATACGCGTACCATAGGCAGCTATCTCGGGTTCGTGTGTAATCAAGACAATGGTGATGCCTTGTTTCTCGCGCAGTTCTTGCAACAAACGCATCACTTCAATGCTTGTCTTGGAATCCAGGTTGCCGGTTGGTTCATCTGCCAGTATCAAGCTGGGGTGATTGACTAAGGCTCTAGCAATCGCCACACGCTGTTGTTGACCACCAGACAACTGACTTGGATGATGATCTAAGCGATCAGCGAGTCCCATTGCTGTCAGCGCAGCAACGGCACGATCATGTCGTTCGGTGTTGGCCATGACAGGGCGAGAGTACAATAACGGCAGTTCGACATTCTCAACCGCACTCGTCCGAGGCAGTAAGTTAAATCCTTGGAACACAAAACCAATCTGTCGGTTTCGAATATCGGCTAACTCTTGGCGCGGTAAATTAGAGACATCTTTACCATTGAGTAAATAGCCCCCTTCACTTGGGCTATCAAGACACCCTAAAATATGCATCATGGTGGATTTACCAGAACCAGACGGTCCAGTAATTGCCACAAACTCGCCTTCTTCGATGTCCAGTGAAACACCGCGCAAGGCATGCACGGTGTTATCCCCTAACTGATAAATTTTCTTTATGTCTTTTAAACTAATTACTGACATGGTCGGCCTCATCAAATGCTGAATCGATAAAACTTGCTTAACTAGAAAAGCTCCAAATGATGGAGCTCCCCTAGAGTACTTAAGTAGTTCGTCCTAATCAGACGCGACTTCTGGTTCGTTCAATCCAGCGTAGTTATACAACACTGTCGCAACCGATTTTTCACCGCTGGCCATACCGTAAGTATTACCTGCTCCCTCAATGACGAAGTATTCGTTTGCCGCGTGGGCGTTACCACCCGAACCCACTTGACCGGCAACAATAGGAATATCCATTACGTCACCCGCAAACAGATACGCAGGCCAATAGCCACCAAGCATTGACTCCATCTCTTTAATTGGATCATTGTAAGGCACGCCAAACGCATCAAACATATCCATTGCTGCTTGCGCGATTTCATTGTCGTAGGTCATTTTCGCCCATGGGACATCGCCCACGATATTAATCTCGACGTCTTCGAAACCGTGTTTGTCTAGGTGTATGCGTAGCTTATTAACGATATCGATACCGTCTTGATAAGGAACGTAGCGGAAGTTGTGCTTTGACACGATTCGGTTTGGAAGAATGGCACCAGAGCCACCCTCAAACATATTGCCGCCCCAGATTCCATCGAGGTTCATCGACTGCCCGTATCGAGCCATAGTGATGTATTCAAGTGGATCGTCGGCGATAAAACGTTCTACCCCTAAATTACGTGCAGCGACCTCTAGATCGATGTTCTCAGCCATTGCTTTGAGTTTTTCAAGCTCTGGCTCCGATAGCTCTTCGATGTTGTCATAGAAGCCATCGAACATAACCTTGTTGCCTGTTTCGTCAACAAGTGTCGTCAACATTTTAATATGACGCCACGCAGGGGCATCAACAGAACGTTTGTTACCGCCGTGAATATTGCTGTAGTTCGGGCCTCGGCCCCAACTCTCGCCACTGGTGATTAATTCGACAAAGACGCTGCCTTCTGACCCACCACCAAAGTTTCCTTGGCTACCAAAACGGTACATTGCATCGGCGTCAGCAAACAGCTCGGGGTTATCACGTACGAATTTTCGATAACCGATCGACATTCTTTCCTCGTCGCCTTCTGCAACAAAAATCAGATTGACTGGGAGCTTTCCTGTCACCGCCTTGATCGCCATCAGGGCGTTCAATTGCACCATCTGTGGGCCTTTAGAGTTACTCGCACCACGGCCTAATAACACTTTCGCGTATGGCGCTTGTTCAATCAGTCGCGCTTCGAAGGGAGGGGATTTCCAAAGATCAGGTTGCGTGATGGGCATCGTGTCATACATCCAATAAAGGACGAGTGTTTTCTCAGCGCCCTCGTCACAATGGGCGTATACGACTGGGTTGCCTTGTTGGCCCCACTCGGTAATCCCCACATCATTGACGCTTGTCTGTTGGCAACCCAATTGATCGAAGAAGCCTTTAACCATATAAGCAGATTCTTGGATACCTTCACCGGTGTTAGACACACTTGGCTGGCGAATCCAATTCTGCAGATTCATAACATGCTCATCGATATTGCTATCGATATAGGAAAAGATCTCGCGAAGCTCAGGGTTATGAATTTGATTCATATCGATCGCGACTTCTTCATCCCCATTTGGGCGAATCCCCAACGAAGGCGCTGCAGAGGCCGGGGCAGCCACGGGCTCTGGTGCGGCTGACGATGGGCTCGAAGGAGTGCTAGGCGATGACGGTTCACCGCAGGCAGCAAGTGCCAAAATAGAGCTGATGAAGAATGGTAGTGCTAGTGGTCGAATTGCGATGTTACTGATAGTAGCCACGCTTTACTCCTGAGACATGCGCCTTTTTGAATGACTGATGCCAAAATATTGCTTGCGACAAACACACTATATTCGCCAACAATATCTAGCCCGTATTATTTGAATTAGCGAAACAAAACATCAGCTGCATTTTGCATACCAGAAAAACCAAACAGAATTAATGACTTATCGGACAAGCGTTCGAAATGCCCAGTAAAATACGGTATATAGTTGTTATATATAGAGTATTTATAGGCCACACTTATAACAGAAATCTAAACGCTAATCCCATAACTAGACTTAAATTACAATCGTATCGCTATTTAGAACGAACCATTTTTGAACATCTTCAATAAACTTCGCACACAAAAAGAGCAGTAAAGCAACGCCACAATGGTGACGCACTAACTCTTTGACCGGCGCACTAATATAGAAAGTCAGCGACTTGCGCACAAACAAATAAAATTTAACAGCCTTCAACGTTGACAGTAAAAAACCAATTAAGGATGATCTTTTTTCTCACTTAGCTAAAAATTCTTGGAGTGCTGTATGTTCAGTAAAGATCTCAGTTTGGCCGAATTCGACAAAGCCCTTAACAACAGCATGCAACTAGAAACAGAGCGTCAGGAATCCCATATCGAACTGATTGCCTCGGAGAACTACACCAGCCCCCTAGTTATGGCAGCACAAGGTTCTGCACTAACAAATAAGTATGCTGAGGGTTACCCTGGCAAGCGCTATTACGGAGGATGCGAGTTTGTCGACCAAGTCGAGCAATTGGCCATTGATCGTGCAAAAAAGTTGTTCGCAGCGGACTATGCCAACGTTCAACCTCACTCGGGCTCGCAAGCCAATGCGGCCGTTTTTATGGCATTGCTCAAACCCGGTGATACAATTTTAGGTATGAGCCTCGCCCATGGGGGGCATCTAACCCACGGTGCATCAGTCAGTTTCTCTGGAAGAATTTACAACGCGGTCCAATACGGTTTGAACGAGGCCACTGGCGAGATTGATTACGAACAAGTGCTGGCACTAGCAAAAGCGCATAAACCCAAAGTAATTGTTGCCGGCTTTTCTGCCTATTCCAAAATCGTCGACTGGCAACGCTTTCGTGAGATAGCCGATGAGGTCGGCGCTTGGTTTGTGGTAGACATGGCCCACGTGGCAGGGCTAGTCGCCGCAGGGGTCTATCCAAGCCCGGTTAATATCGCTGACATCACCACGACTACCACCCATAAAACCTTGCGTGGACCACGCGGTGGGATCATTCTTGCCCGAGCCAATCCAGAGCTCGAGAAGAAGCTTAATTTTGCCGTATTCCCAGAGAGCCAGGGCGGGCCTTTAATGCATGTCATCGCCGCCAAGGCGGTGTGTTTCAAAGAGGCAATGTCTGAGGAGTTCAAACAATACCAAAGGCAGGTGGTCAAGAATGCGCAAGCGATGGCTGCCACGTTTATCGAAAATGGCTATGAAGTAGTTTCAGGCGGCACTGACAATCATCTATTCCTATTGAGTCTAGTGAAGCAAGAGATTACAGGCAAAGATGCCGATGCGGCTTTAGGACGAGCCTTTATTACCGTCAACAAAAATGCGGTGCCTAATGACCCCCGCCCACCTTTTGTGACTAGTGGCCTGCGCATTGGCTCACCTGCAGTGACAACAAGGGGCATGAAAGAGGCCGACGTCATTCATTTAAGTCAGTGGATCTGCGAGATACTGGCGGATATCAATAATGAAGCGGTCATTGCACAAGTGCGCGAACGCATCGCGGCACTTTGCAAAAAGTTTCCAGTGTACGCTTAGATATTTATTGCCCAGCCGCTTTATGCTCAAACTGCAAACCTACAGCAGAGCCTCGGCCAAAACCTTTCCAATAGGTATGTTGCGAGCGAGGCTCTCCATCTTGCATGGAGTACACACCGTCATTGCCATTAGGCAGTAATTCTAGGTATTGCTGCTTGTCGCTCTCGCCCTTTAAATGTAGGTCCATAAAGACTGTCGCGAAATGATCAAGAACATTGTTGCTACGAATGGTATCCCAAACAGCATCACTATAATGCCCTGCCCCTTTGCGCTCAGGATCTTCGAGAATCTCAATGGGCATAGGAATTGGTGCCGCCACACTATGCCCACCATTGATAAAAGTCAGCAAGTAACGGTCGGCATTCACGGCGTTGTCGAAGATCGCACGTGTGCCATTGTCATACCCTGCAGTCACATCAACACTACCGGCCACAAACAAAGTAGGCGTCTTGACGCCCTTTAAAGTGTCTTCGGTAAAGAAATTGGTATTCATGCCCCAAGGGGCAATGGCAATCGCTGCCTTGATCCGCGAATCAAGATTACGGGCATAGCGACGGTTGCGCGTCGTGTGATCTTCTAATAACTCGTTGGGTGGTGCGATTGCCGTATCAACCATTGCCGGGTTAATACTCGCGCCGATATTATTCAACAAACCATAACCGCCCATAGAGAAGCCAATCAAACCCGTGTTCTCAACATCGACTAGGTTTTGCAGAAAACTACTACTGTCATCGTTTAGTTCTGCCATCGTTGCTATGACAAAGCGCTGATCAATGGGACGATTATAAAGTGTGCTTGCGATGGGGGTTTGATATTGATAGGTACTATCGGTGTGATCGATAGAGGCCACTACATAGCCTTTGCTGGCTAGGTTTTCACCCAAGTGGCTCATTAGAAAACGATTGCCTGGGTAGCCATGGGAGATAATTACTAAGGGATAGCTGCTAGAAGTATTCGGCGCGGCATCTCGTACGGCTCGCCCGTGCAAGGTTGCCGTGACATCGAGGTTGCGCGTTTCAGTCGTATACTGACCACCAGCGCTCTGGCCCGCAGCCAAAGCCGCAGGATACCAAACCTCTATAGTCAATGGTCTATCGTAATAATTGGTAACCTCTCCTGCTACCGAGTTCACTACGTCTACGCGTTCACTATCAACGAGCTCTAGCGTTCTTACGCCAATATCATAGCTGCCAAACTGAGCTAACTCTGGGGCGTCATGACGAATGATGTCGATGCGATTTTGCTGTGCAAAAGCACTGGTCGATACGCTCATTATTATTAAAACCGTATTTAGAAGTTTCATATCCCACACTCTTATCATTATTTTTGCTCGTAATGCCCCATCAGCATCCCCGTTCCTAGGATATGGCCTTCGATGGCTGCAAGCAAAGACTCTTTATTGAGCCCTTCGGGTAAGTTAAGTGCTGCATCCAAGGCATACACACGGAAATGGTAGGCGTGTAGTTTGCCGTCAACGGGCGGCCGTGGACCAAAGTATCCTGGTTGTCTGATGCCATTGAGGCCATTAATCATACCTTCCAAGCCCGCTACCCCCGTCACAACGGGCTCTTTGGTCAAAGACCCGGGAATCTCGCCAGCATCAGCAGGAATATTATAGGCAACCCAATGCACAAAGGGTTGTGGCATAGGCACTACGGGGTCGTCCATCACGAGCGCGAGTTGCACGGTACCCTCTGGCAGATCGTTCCAAGAGAGCTGTGGCGAGACATTGTCGCCATAGGCGGAGTTGGCCAAAGGCACCATGTCATGATTTGCGAAGGCTGTACTGCTCACCGTTATGGTGTCTGGCATGTCTGCAGCCAGCGTAAACTGGGCTGTAAACGCCATGCAAACGGCAATAGCGCTGAGGGATTTCTTGATTAAATTCAATTGCTACTCCAGTGACGCATTTAGTCATTATTAGGGTAGTCTAAAGCGTCTTTATGACACTGTAGCTTAGCAGCACTATAACGCCGTAGCTTGCAAAGCAGAAGCATCGTTGCGCTTAACCTAGAGGCAATTCATCGTATATGATTGCAAACCTCAATAGGAGACAAGGCTATGGCGAATAACGACGTGTTTATTGAGATCACTCTGCAGGCCCCCCTAGAAAAAGTCTGGCAAGCCATTAGTGACAATGAGCAAATGAGAAAATGGTATTTCGACCTCCCAGAGTTCATCCCTGCTATTGGGTATACGTTTAGCTTTAGTGGAGGCCCAAGTGAGCAAGAACAATATTTACATCTTTGCGAGGTCATTGAAGCCATTCCTGAGCAGGAGCTTGCCTATAGCTGGCGTTATGACGGCTACGAAGGTGTCTCTTATGTACGCTTCCAGTTGAGCCAGGCGAATGACGCCACGCAGCTGCGCTTTAGTCACACCGGGTTAGATTCTTTCCCTAAGAATGAAGCCAACCTAGCCGCTAAAAATTTTAAGATTGGCTGGGACGCGATTATCAACACCGCATTAAAAGAATTTGTTGAGGGCTGAGCTTCTCAGTGCTAATTAAGCTATCTAGGCGCATTAGCAATTTGTTTTCGTCGATCAAAATCGACATCTGCTTGCTCAGTGAATTAAGGACAATGCTTAAGGGGTTTAATCACTCGTTCATTTATAGCGTTTTCCTTTGCTGTTTTAAATTCCTTTGGTTGCGCGCCAAGACGCTAAACACCGCGCGCGCAAACTGTTGCTAGCAATCTTTAAGATTCTGTGAGCTTTTATGATAAATCGTTAACATGGCCTGTAGCGTTGTAGCTTGCAGGGTCATCATAAACAAAGTGACACAGAACGGCGAAACCCCAACTCTTGCTGCTAGCTCATCTTTACCCATGTTGCGAGAAAGCCTGATTTAAGCGAGGTTTTCCCCATGCTTTTGATGATCTGTTCAGGGGTGACTACCTTACAATCCATTTTATTAGCCGTATTTGTCTCAATATGTGGGATTTAATCCCTTATAAGACAAATATGGATAGTTATTAGATTCTTTGGACCTCGACTACCACGTAGATTCGAACCTAAACCTCCGTCAAATAGCAGAGATAATTTATTGACTATTCAGAGTGAATGGGCATTATTACCCACGGCACTCTTCAACAAATACAAAAACAATAAATGAGGCGGTAGTTATGAAAGGTGAAATCAAGGATGTTTTATCATCCGGACAACGCGCAAGGCTAATCCCAACAGTTGCCGACTCAAAGAAAGAAGAACGAGCAACATCCAGTCTATTAGCAGCGTTCATGGTGGTTCCGGAATATACTAAAGAAGTTCTGGGCGATGCTGGCGCACCCACTGGCAAAAAGATTGACACGATCTGCTATACCGAAGTTTGTTTTAAAGCCTCTGACAAAAGCAAAAACTGCCGCCCTGATGGGCTTATAATCATAACTTCACATGGCAAAAAATGGTCAGCCCTTGTAGAGTCAAAAGTAGGGAATGCAGAGCTACAAAAAGAACAAATCGAAGAATACCTCGATCTTGCAAAAGACCACGGAATAAACGCTGTAATTACTATTTCGAATCAGTTTGCTATTGCGCCCTCCCATCATCCAATCAAAGTTGCTAAACAAAAACTGAGGAATGTTGAATTATTTCATTTCTCTTGGCTCTCATTGAAATCTAGCGCAATCATAATCACCGACAACAAGAAAATTGACGATCCAGAGCAAGCTTATATCCTAAGTGAACTAGTTCGATATTTGGACCATGACTCCTCCGGTGTATCTGCGTTAACTAAGATGTCTAATGACTGGAAAGAGGTTTGCTCATCGATACAACAGCAAGCTGTGCTGTCAAAAACATCGTCAATAGTTGAGAACTCTGTAGTGAGCTGGCAACAACTGATACGGCACCTCGCTCTTGAGTTAAGCATGAAAATAGGACAGCCCGTTTCACTAGCTTTAAGTAAAAACAGGCTAAAAGACCCAGAAGCCAACTTGGCTGAAGACTGTTCGCATGTAGCCGATAAAAATTTTCTGGAAGCCGATTTTGAAGTCCCAAATGCTGCTGCCCGGATCCACTTTCATGCTGATTTTCTCCGCAGAACTGTAAATTTCAGCATGAAGTTAGATGCCCCAAAAGACAGAGTTAGGGCCACCGCCTCTATTAATTGGCTAACCAAACAGCTCAGAGGCAAGGATCAATTATCAGATTTAACATTACGAACATACTGGCCGAGACGAACTCCTATGACTTCCACACCATTACTTACTGCCATAGAGTCGCCTGACGTCCTTTTACCTACTGGGGTTTCCGACTTACCTACGTATGTTGAAATTGTAAGAGTTGTAGATTTAATGGCAAAATTCAAAGGAGTCAGAAATTTCGTAGATGAATGCTCAGCACACCTC
The DNA here is from genome assembly GCA_947259995.1 of uncultured Pseudomonadales bacterium. Lineage (GTDB taxonomy): Bacteria > Pseudomonadota > Gammaproteobacteria > Pseudomonadales > Pseudohongiellaceae > UBA5078. Next base: position 214,633 of record CAMYOK010000006.1, read on the forward strand.
CCCCAGTTCTATCACGATGTTGGTCAACACCTTTCTAAATGGGTTCCCAAGGCACCTCAGGTAAAAGAAAAGATCGCAGATCAGAACACAGTTCCAACATTCCTTTCAGGAACCGAAGACATTATAGAGGTTTCAGAAAACCACCCGCCCAAACCAAAGTAGCATACTATTAGAGAGTGTTCGATTTGAAGATTCGCTGCAGCTAGATACTCGTTAACCTAATGATTTTTAACGAATAGTGCTGAATATTACTTAAAACAGCTTTGGCTGTTTTAACCCTTCGGGCTGCGCACTGCGTGCTTGTTGCCGAATGCTTTGCATTCGGTCGAACTCTAACGTTCGATCTCTCTCCCGCCATGAACGGTGAAGCTTTCGTTGGAGAGGTGTTAGGGGGATTTGTGGGATTAAGCGGACTGAGTGCTGCACTGAGATTACTTAAAACAGCTTTGGCTGTTTTAACCCTTCGGGCTGCGCACTACGTGCTTGGTGCCGATTGCTTTGCATTCGGTCGAACTCTGACGTTCGATCTCTCTCCCGCTATCAACGGATGTGGTTTCTTTAGGGAGTGGCGTTGGCATTAAGGGGGAGTTGGTATTGAAAAGAGTGGCGGAGGGAGAGAGATTCGAACTCTCGGAGGACTTTCATCCTCGCTGGTTTTCAAGACCAGTGCATTCAACCGCTCTGCCATCCCTCCGCAACGGGGCGTAATCTTACTGGAAAATCATTTTCAGTCAACCAGATATTCACCCCAATTATTACTTCTTTCAGGAATGGTTACTTTCAATTGCACGCAGGTTACAATCTAGCGCTAGTGGACTAGGCCCGCTTTGCTATTGAAATTAATGAGATAAGCCCCAAAATAAGCAATAGATACCCGAAAATGAAACACAAGGGCATCGCAGGCGGTCTAAATAGTCTGAACAGTATTACTACGGAGATAAATATGAGTCAGATAGATGTTCTAAACGCTTCACAAACCCGTGGATCGGTTGTTGCTGTTAATAAAGTATTAAAGAACACCTATTTACTGCTAGGCATGACATTGGCTTTTAGTGCCGTCATGGCTGCAGTAAGCACAAACGCTGCCCCTATGAATATGTGGGTATACATCATTGGGCTCTACGGCCTACTATTTGCCACACATGCACTTGCGCGCAGCGCTTGGGGCTTAGTGACCATCTTCGCTTTTGCCGGTTTTATCGGTTACGGCACGGGGCCACTGATCGGCATGCTTATGGCCACCTCTGGTGGTAGCCAGATCGTGACGACGGCACTTGGCGGCACCGCCTTTATCTTCTTCGGCCTGTCTGGCTATGCGCTTGTCTCGCGCAAAGACTTCTCTTTCTTAAGCGGGTTCATCACTGCAGGCTGTTTTGTCTTGATTGCAGCGATGATCCTCGGGATTTTCGTGCAGATACCAGCATTGCAACTAGCCATCTCTGTCGGCTTTATGCTTTTTGCTAGCGCGATCATCCTTTACCAGACCGGTGAAATCGTTAATGGCGGTGAGCAAAACTACATCCTTGCCACCATCACTTTGTTTGTATCGATCTACAACTTGTTCATGAGCTTGATTCACCTGCTCACAGCGTTCTCTGGCGACGAGTAATCTCGCTAGAAACTCCATACAAAGCCTCGGTTTTTACCGGGGCTTTTTTACTTTAGCGAGCCAATGTTGTGAAGTTAACTGTCCTTGTGCATGCAGCGCCCTACTCCTCACAGGCGGCCTATTCCGCTTATCGTTTTAGTGCGAGCGCCTTGGCAGCCGGTCACGAGATCTATCGCCTCTTCTTCTATTACGATGGCGTACACAATAGCAATAGCCTAAGCATTCAGGCTCAAGACGAGTTCGACTTAATCGCCGCCTGGCGCACCCTGATCGACACTCATCAACTTGATGCTATCTCCTGCGTCTCCTCAGCGTTAAAACGCGGAATACTCGACGCCCAAGAAGCCGCACGTTATGAAAAATCTGCCTCCAATTTAGCTGAGGAATTTACTCTCTCTGGCCTAGGGCAATTGGTTGAGGCCAGCATGATGTCCGATCGCGTCGTGAGTTTTGGGGGCTAAATGAGCATAGACAACGCAAAGACTATTACCTTTATAAGCCGGTCAACCCCCTATGGCCATGGGCGTGCGAAAGCTTGTCTAGACATGGTGTTATCTGCGGCGGTGTTCGAACAGAAGATTAATTTTATCTTCATGGATGACGGCGTGTGGCAACTTAAAAAGGGCCAAACGCCTAGCAATATCGATGCGAAAGACTTAAGCGCTGCGTTCGCTGCCTTGCCCCTTTACGAGGTTAACGATCTCTATGTGGAGGCCAGCGCCATCGAAGAGCGTGGGCTCAGCCTTGATGAGCTCGTTGTGCCAGCACAGGCAATAGAATCAGCCAAGATAGCCGAGTTGATTAGTCTGTCGGATGTGGTATTTACACTATGAGCAGCCTACACACCATTAATAAGAGCACCGCGCACTGCGCAATGACTAGCTGCATGAAAGCCCTGCAGAGCGGTGATAGCATTCTGCTCATCGAAGACGGCGTGTATGCCAGTGCGCAATTAAGCCAATATAATATAGAAGGTGTCTCTATTTACGCCTTGCGTGAAGATCTTCTGGCTCGCGGACTGCCCACTACACAGCTCCCAGGTGCCATACAAGCGGTGAGCTATTGCGACTTCGTCGACTTAGTGTGTCGCCATCAGCGCTGTGTGAGTTGGACCTGAGCCTCATGAAATCTTTAAAACTCCCTCAGCGCCCTCCCATTGCGTTGGATAAAGATGGTTACTTGCGCAATATGTCGGATTGGAGCCCAGAGGTCGCCGAACTTTTGGCTGCAGAAATTCCCCTTAACTTAAGCGCTGCACACTGGGAAGTCATAGACGTGTTACGGGCCTTTTATCAGGCCCATGGTCTTTCGCCCGCGACGCGACCGTTCGTGAAACTGGTAGCCAGGGACCTTGGGGCTGAAAAAGGTCGTAGCATTTATCTGATGAAATTATTCCCGGGAAACCCTGCACTTATTGCCAGCAAACTAGCGGGACTCCCGCGTCCAAGCAATTGTTTTTAGAGCCTTTTAGGCTATACGAGCGTTGCATATCTGCTATAATTCGCGATCTTTTTTTAACCCTACACCTTAAATTCAGGACACACCACTATGAGCCCTGCTAAGCGCCTTGCCGACACAGTTCTTGCCGTCAATAACGATCTGCCCATTCGCACAAATCAACCCGTGCATAGTGGTAAGGTTCGCTCTGTTTACTGGCTAACCCCAGAAGATAGCGCGCGTCTGATCAAGGAGCGTAATTACGATGTAGCCGCCGATGCGCCATTGGCCATCATGGTTATCAGTGACCGCATCTCAGCGTTCGACTGCATCTGGCACGGTGAGGGTGGTTTAAATGGTGTCCCAGGCAAAGGGGCGGCGCTCAATGCGATCTCCAACCACTGGTTCCGTTTATTCCGCGAACAAGGGCTAGCCGATAGCCATATCCTTGAGATCCCGCACCCATTCGTATGGATAGTCCAGAAGGCTAACCCTGTCATGATTGAGGCAATTTGTCGTCAATACATCACAGGCTCTATGTGGCGCTCATACACCAAGGGCGAGCGTGAATTTTGTGGTATTGAAATCCCAGACGGGCTGCAGAAGGATCAGAAACTTCCAGAGCTATTAATCACACCGTCGACCAAAGGAATTCTAAAAGGCATCCCTGGCGTACCAGAGGCCGATGACGTCAATATCACGCGGCAAGACATCGAACACAATTACGCGGCCTTTAACTTCCGCAAAGTCGAGGATATCGACTTCTACGAAAAACTATTGCGCGAAGGCTTCGACGTTATTAGTAATGAACTCGAGAAAATTGACCAAGTCTTTGTCGATACGAAGTTTGAGTTTGGCTATGTGACAGACGCACAGGGCCAAGAAAAATTAATCTACATGGACGAAGTGGGTACGCCGGACTCATCGCGCATTTGGGATGGCCCGTCTTACCGTGAAGGCAAAGTCATTGAAAAATCCAAAGAAGAGTTTCGCCAACAATTGCTGAACTACTTCCCAGACCCAGACATTTTATTGAACAAGGATCGTATGCCAGAGCGCGAAGCTCTAGCACGCGATAACGCACTTCCAGAAGCCGTGCTCATGCAAATATCAAAAACTTATCTGGGCATTGCCGAGAAAATTATAGGTGAGCCTGTGACTTTATCAGAGAATCCAAAACAAGAGATTCTAGAGGTCTTAAGCAAAGAGTTCGGCTTAATAGACTAAGCCGATTAAAGGGCGCTATTTTCTAATAGCGCCTCTTTTCTGAACCAGGAATACTTAGCCTGCAAAGCCACGACTTTGCCTACGATGATGATCGTGGGTGCTTTCACTTCGTTGGCGCGCAGCAATGCTGGCATCGTAGCCAACGTCCCTCTTAATACCAATTGCGTCTCAGTCGTCCCCTGCTGCACTAATGCGATAGGTAGATCAGGCTCGGCTCCATGGCTAATAAGGGATTCACATATTTTCTCCAAGCCCACCAACCCCATATAGAACACGATTGTCTGATGGGCTTTCGCTAAGCTGTCCCAATCCAGGTCGATACTGCCATCTTGCAAGTGCCCGGTCACAAAACGCACAGACTGAGAACAGTCTCGATGGGTCAATGGAATGCCAGCATAAGCCGCACAACCTGATGCAGCCGTAATCCCTGGCACCACTTGGAACGGAATTCGCTCTTGCGCGAGTCGATCGATCTCCTCACCACCTCTACCAAAGATGAACGGATCACCGCCCTTCAAACGCAAAACTTTTTTGCCTTCTTTGGCCAGCCGTACCAGCATCTCATTGATCTGTTCTTGCGGGACAGAATGATTCGCACGCGCTTTGCCGACATGAATCTTCTCGGCATCTGGTCGCACTTTTAGCATAATCTCTTTCGAGACTAATCGATCATATAGTACGACATCAGCCTCATACATTAGGCGCAAGGCTTTAATGGTTAATAGATCAGGATCCCCCGGCCCTGCGCCAACCAAAAACACTTCGCCTTGTACGGCAAATTGCTCCGACTCGCCTAATTGCTTCTCGATATAACGCCATGCCGAAACTTCTTCGCCGGCGAACACCATTCCAGGCATCGGCCCCGACAACAGCTTCTCCCAAAAGCGAGTGCGAGATTTAAAATCGGTCACGACAGATTTCACTCGTTCTCGAAATTTCCCCAGCAACAATGCGAGACGACCATAGGAGGCAGGAATGAGTATTTCAATTTTTTCTTTGAGTTGGCGCGTCAGTATGGGCGAGGTGCCGCCGCTAGATATCGCGATCACTACCGGTGAACGGTCTACGATCGAAGGCACGATAAAACTGCATAAATCAGGTTTGTCGACGACATTGACGGGCAAACCCCGGCTTTTAGCCATCTCAGAGACCTGCTTGTTGACCGCCTCATCGTCAGTGGCTGCTACAACGAGAAACACGCCATCGAGGTCGCTCTCTTTGAATGCACGAATATGCAGCTCCCCCGCACCGGCAACAACCAATTGATCGAGCGATTCGTATACTGTCGGCGCAACGACTCGCAGCCTAGCCCCTGCTCGGTCGAGCAAAACGGCTTTGCGATAAGCCACTTCACCACCCCCAACCACAAGGCAGTTTTGGGAACGAACATTGAGAAATACCGGTAGAAATTGCATGCGTTAATTACCTTATACCAAGCAAGCTGCAAACAGAGAGTGTCACGCTAAACGTTCGACACCCCCCATATAAGGACGCAACACCTCTGGCACGGTAACCGAGCCATCGGCATTTTGATAGTTCTCTAGAATCGCCACCAGAGTACGTCCGATCGCAAGACCAGAGCCATTAAGCGTATGCAGAAGTTCCGGCTTGCCTGTTTCAGGATTACGCCAGCGCGCTTGCATGCGGCGTGCTTGATAATCGCCAAACGTACTACAAGAGGATATCTCACGATAGCAACCCTGCGACGGCAGCCAAACCTCAAGATCGATGGTACGAGCCGCGCTAAAGCCCATGTCGCCGCCACAGAGCAACATTGCACGGTAGGGTAAGTTCAATAACTGTAAAATCTTTTCGGCGTGCCCAGTTAATTGATCAAGGGCCGCATCGGACTCTTCGGGCTTGACCATCTGCACGAGTTCGACTTTCTCAAACTGATGCTGACGAATCATGCCACGCGTATCGCGGCCATAGCTGCCGGCCTCACTTCTGAAACATGGTGTGTGACAGGCAAACTTCATTGGCAACTGCTCAGCGGCGACGATACTGTCACGCACAATATTGGTGACTGGCACCTCCGCCGTTGGAATTAAATAGTATTCATCGTCGCCTTCTAAACGGAACAAATCTTCGGCGAATTTAGGCAGTTGCCCAGTGCCAAGCAAGGACTCGCGATTAACGATATACGGCACATAGACTTCAGTATAACCGTGCGACTGAGTGTGTTGATCCAACATAAACTGAATCAAGGCGCGATGCATTCTCGCCATTGCGGCTTGCATGACCACGAAACGCGAGCCAGTCAATTTAGTCGCTGTCGGAAAGTCCATTGTGGCCATAGCTTCGCCAAGGGCGACGTGGTCCTGAACTTCAAAATCAAACTCCCGAGGCGTTCCCCAACGGTGCATTTCTACATTGTCGTTTTCGTCTTTGCCTTCGGGCACGATTTCTTGCGGCACATTGGGAATGCCCATAAGAATGTCATTGAACTGCTCCTGCACTAGGGCCAAGGCATTCTTATTCTCTTCTAAGGAATCTCCCAAACTCGCCACATCCGCCAACAATGGTGCGATGTCCTCGCCTGCCGCTTTCGCTTTCCCAATAGACTTGGAGCGCACATTGCGCTCATTCTGCAATTTTTCGGTCTCTTGTTGTAATTCGCGACGACGTGAATCCAAGGCATTGATGTTTTCAATGTCTAAAACGAAGTGCTTTTTCTGCAACAGCGCCGCTAAGGTCTGTGGGTCTGTACGGAGAGTTTTGGGATCCAGCATGGACTTAAAATTTCCTTTATCGTAATTGTGTGAATTAAAGGACTCGCATCAACGCGATACCGAGCCAAGCGCAGGCTATACAAAGCACTACACTTGCTAAAATATAACCAAAGGCCTGAACGAAAAAGCCTTCCTGCATTAACATCAAAGCATCTAAAGAGAACGTTGAAAAGGTCGTAAACGCCCCTAGGTAACCGATGATCAACACCGCGCGCCACTGCTCTGATAACAACATTCTCTCGCTTATCACAATGTACAGCATTCCAATGAGAAACGAGCCGAGTACATTAACGGCAAGCGTTGCCCATGGAAAACGATGCGAAGCAAGGTTGCTCACCAACATCATTAGCCAATACCGCGACACGGCCCCTAAAGCACCACCGAACGCTACCGCTAATGACAGCATCATAGCTTCCCCTGCCCTTGCCTATGAATCATCGGCATAGCGCTGTTGCTTGCTTTGCGCATCGCGCTCGCGTAAATAATCGAGTTTTTCACGAATTTTCGCCTCTAGGCCGTATTCACTCGGGAAGTAAAAGCGTTCATCTTGCAACGGTTCAGGTAAATAATTTTCACCAGCGGCGTAAGCGCCTGGCTCATCATGCGCATATCGATACTGCGTCCCGTAGTCGAGCGATTTCATCAGCGCCGTTGGCGCATTGCGCAAATGAATTGGCACATCGTGAGACTGATCTTTGACGACAAGCGCGCGCGCCGCATTGAACGCTTTATACACCGCGTTGCTCTTTGGCGCGCTGGCTAAATAGAGCACAGCATGAGCAATCGCCAGCTCTCCTTCTGGGCTGCCGAGTCGCTCTTGCGCATCCCACGCCGACATCGCCATTTGCAAAGCCCGCGGATCGGCGTTGCCGATATCTTCACTAGCCATGCGCACTAAACGGCGGGCAATATATAACGGATCACAGCCTCCGTCCAACATCCGCACCAACCAATACAGCGCACCATCTGGGCTAGAGCCACGTACGGCCTTGTGCAGGGCGGAGATTTGCTCGTAAAAAGCATCCCCGCCTTTGTCGAATCGACGGCTTCCGCCTAATAACACTTGTTCGATAATGTCTAGGTCGATGCGTTGTTTTCCGTCTTTGAGTTCGCACAGGTCGACAGCGATCTCTAGCAGATTCAACGCGCGCCTGGCATCGCCATCCGCGGCATTCGCGATTTTACGCCGTACCTGTTCGTCCATCTCAATCGCTTGCTTGCCTAAGCCTCGATCTTGATCGGTCAATGCCAGCTCTATTAGTTCAAGCAGGGCCTGCTCATCTAAAGATTTCAGCAAATAAACACGGGCGCGCGACAACAAGGCGTTATTCAGTTCAAACGAAGGGTTTTCGGTACTTGCGCCAATAAAAATAAGAGTGCCATCCTCCACATGCGGTAGAAAGGCGTCTTGCTGGCTCTTATTAAAGCGATGCACCTCGTCCACAAACAACACCGTGGGCTTGCCTTTGGTCCGGCGCAACATCTGCGCTCGCTCAACGGCAGCACGAATCTCTTTCACGCCGCTCAGTACCGCTGAAATGCTTTCGAAATGACCACCACTCGTGTGTGCAAGCATGCGCGCCAGCGTCGTCTTCCCGACCCCAGGCGGCCCCCATAGAATCATCGAATGCGGCAGGCCGCGACGGATTGCTTCGCCTAATGGCTTGCCCGGCCCTAATAGATGCTGCTGACCTATGAAATCGCTTAATTGTTGCGGACGCATGCGTGCGGCCAAGGGCTGAAACGCCGCCGTATCACTGACGGGGGTGTGGTCGTCGAGGTCGTCAAAAAGTGACTCAGACATGGGGCCTCTGTGTGGCAAATTTACGGTGCACGGCGATTGTCGAGTACGTCGATATCTGCAGGGATTGCAAAGACAAACTCGCTGTCATCGATCCCTTCGTTGATCTGATGATCGAAGAATTCCCAAAACGTACGTTGTCCGTTGCCGTTGTCGATATGAATAGAGTTTAGAGTACGCTCGCGGAAATATAGGGTCACCCGTTCATATAGGCTCGCTGGGTCTAAAGGCTCCAGGATAAATTCATAAGCCTCACCATTGCCCACATCGCCGCCATTGATGAAGTAATCTGTGGCGATTTGCTCGATCTGACCATTGAGCAGCTGCGCCGCGAGCTCCGATTGCTCCGTGTCCCAATCTTCGATGGTCACCTGCAAAAGATCTGCTTGGTAATTCCACAAAGATTGACCATCGGTCACGATTAGTTCGGGATAAGGCTCTATGGTCTCCCAATAAAAGCCATGCGGCCGTTTCATTTTGAAGCGAATGACGCTCTCTTCCAGAATGCCACCGGTGGACTCGACGATCAGTTGCCGCACATCAGCCTCGAAGGTCTCTATAGAGGCCAATAGGTCTGCTAACTCTTGGGTTGCACTGTCTTGCGCATAGGGTTTGCTAACCCCTACAAGGCATAGGCAAGCAAGGAGAAAACAACGAGCAGAGCATGCAATACGCATAATAGTCATCCAGATTAACGAGGGGGTGGCGGCGCGATCACTTCGCGGGCTCCATTAGTGCCCATGGCTGAGACCACTCCGGCCGCCTCCATTGCATCGATCATGCGGGCGGCGCGGTTATAGCCAATGCGCAGTTTGCGCTGCACCGCCGATATCGACGCCTTACGGGTCTCAGTCACAAAGGCGACAGCCTCATCATACAATGCATCGGATTCTTCACCAGCGCCCTCATCATCGCCAAAGCCACCAGAATCACGCTCATCAGCGCCTTGGGTAATCTCATCGATATAGACAGGCTCGCCACGCGACTTCCAGTCTGCCACCACACGGTGGACTTCATCATCGCTCACAAAGGCGCCATGCACGCGGGTGGCTACCCCGCCGCCGGGGGGCATGAATAGCATGTCACCGTTGCCGAGTAGTTGTTCTGCCCCGCCCTCGCCTAGGATTGTTCGCGAGTCGATCTTCGATTGCACCATGAACGACAGACGTGTCGGGATATTGGCCTTGATTAAGCCCGTCAATACATCCACCGATGGCCTTTGCGTCGCTAGTATCAAGTGAATACCCGCCGCACGGGCTTTCTGCGCAATGCGAGCGATCAGCTCTTCGACCTTCTTGCCCACCACCATCATCATGTCGGCTAGTTCGTCGACGATGACGACAATCATAGGCAGAGACTCAAGAATCGGTGCTTCTTGGTCTTCTAGCAACTGCATAGGGTCTGGGCGCCATAGAGGGTCCACGATGGGCTGCCCCGCTTTTTGTGCGTCTGTGACCTTCTTGTTGTAACCGGCAAGATTACGCACGCCAAGCGCTGACATAAGCTTATAGCGCCGCTCCATCTCCGCCACACTCCAACGTAGGCCATTGGCCGCATCTTTCATGTCGGTGATCACTGGGGTCAGTAGATGCGGAATGCCATCGTATACAGAAAGCTCAAGCATCTTAGGATCGATCATGATCATCCGCACCTGCTCAGGTGTGGATTTAAACAAGATACTGAGTATCATCGCGTTAATCCCCACCGATTTACCCGAACCGGTAGTCCCCGCCACCAATAGATGCGGCATCTTGGCCAAGTCTACGATCATCGATTTACCGACGATATCATGGCCTAGCGCCATACTGATTGGGGACGAAGTCTTGTCGAAGTCCGGAGAGGCAAGCACTTGGCTGAGCATAATCATCTCTCGGTGCTCGTTCGGTATCTCGATGCCGATTACCGTCTTACCAGGGATAACCTCGACGACTCGCACGCTCACCAGCGCCAAGGAGCGCGCGAGATCTTTGCCTAAACTCGTAATACGACTAGCCTTGATACCGGGGGCTGGTTGCACTTCAAAACGGGTAATCACTGGGCCTGGATTTACTTCGGTCACCTGAATCTCAATGCCAAAGTCTCCGAGCTTAATCTCTAAAAGGCGTGACATCGCTTCGAGAGACTCTTTCGAGAAGCCTGGTTTGGACTCCCCTTTGTATTCATCTAACAACGCGATTGCCGGCAAATCACCCGGATTAGGGGCGGTGAAAAGGCGCCCCTGGCGTTCTTTCTCGACTCGTGCGCTCTTAACAACTGGTTTTTTAACCACAGGCGCGATCGTCGGAGGCACACGCTTTTTCTCTTTCTCGATATAGGTATCTAAGGCTTTCTTGCGCGTCTGCCGTATTTGCCGAGTATCAGACTGTTCTTTTTTGCTAGTTAGCCAATTCGTCCAAGCCTGTTTAAGCCAAGACGCTGAACTGAGCGTGTAAGCGCCGATTTGATCGACAAGCCTGACCCAAGAGATCTCCACGCTAATCGTCAAGCCCAGTAGGAAGAGCGCCAAATACAGCAAAGTACTGCCCAATACCGCAAAGATTGGCACTGTGACATTGACCATCATCGAGCCTATCACGCCGCCAGCCAACCAAGGCACATTCTGGTCAATCTCGAAATGCATAGTGGCCAGAGCACAGGCCCCAATAGCCAATAACACGACGCCGGTGGCCTTCAAGCTGAACATAGGCCAAGAGAAGGCCTCCTCAGGGGACTCAGATTGGCGAAGGAAGCCCACGGCTTTCAACCCCAGAGCCAATGGAAACAGATAGGCAAAATAACCAAATAGGTGAAATAGCAAGTCAGCAATCCATGCTCCGGACTGCCCTACAGCGTTGTCCACATCCTGCCCGCTACCAGTGGTGGTAAAACCAGGATCGCTTGGGGAGTAGCTAATCAGAGCAATAAGCAGGAACAGCCCCACGAGGAAACTGAGTATGAGTGACGCTTCTCTGAGGATTCGTTGTGTCACGCTCTTAAGCTGCTGTTCTTTATTGACTTTCTTTTGGGGTTTATTTTTCAAACTTTTCAGACACCTGCAATTAAATTTTCTATCTGATTCTAGATTCTGTGCGGGGCTATCATAATCAATTTTGCGCGCCTCGAAAACAAGCAAAGCCGTGCCTGTGTCTCTATTTGGGTAGAAAAAGACATGAGGAAGACAATGGGATCATCTAGAATAGGCGCAAATTTTCCGAAAGCCCTTTAAATATTGAGTGATAGCACCCACCTTTGAGCCTATCTTAACGCTTAAACGAATGCGACTCGAGCAAGCCGATCAACAGGAAATTGAACTATATGAGCGACACTATCCACCATAAACTTATTATTCTTGGCTCTGGCCCTGCCGGCTATAGCGCGGCCATTTACGCGGCGCGCGCCAATCTCAACCCAGTTGTGATCACCGGCATGGAACAAGGCGGTCAATTGACCACTACCACGGACGTCGATAACTGGCCTGGCGATGTTGAAGGCTTGCAAGGCCCTGCCCTAATGGAGCGCATGCAACGACATGCCGAGCGCTTCAATACTCAGATTGTCTTTGACCACATCAATGCCACCGATCTCTCTAAGCGCCCATTCACCCTAACGGGCGATTCTGCTGTTTATACCTGTGACGCTCTCATTATCGCCACTGGCGCATCGGCTCAATATTTAGGCTTGCCCTCTGAAGAAGCCTTCATGGGCAAAGGCGTCAGTGCCTGTGCCACCTGTGATGGCTTTTTCTATCGTGAAAAACCTGTCGCCGTGATTGGCGGAGGCAATACTGCCGTGGAAGAGGCGCTCTATCTCTCCAATATTGCTTCACACGTGACCTTAGTGCATCGTCGCCAAACGCTGCGCGCCGAGAAAATCTTGCAAGACAAGCTATTTGAGAAGGTCAAAGCTGGCAAAATCACAATCGAGTGGGACCACACCCTAGAAGAAGTCTTGGGCGATGACATGGGCGTCACGGGTTTGCGAATCGCCCATACCGAGACGAAAGTGGCGCGCGAGATCAAAGTAGACGGTGTGTTTATCGCCATTGGCCACAAGCCAAACTCGGATATTTTCGCAGGCCAGCTTACCTTGCATGACGGCTATGTCGTCATCAACAGTGGTATCTCAGGCAACGCCACACAGACAAGCGTTGAAGGCATCTTCGCCGCCGGTGATATTGCCGACCACGTCTACCGGCAAGCGATTACCTCAGCCGGATTTGGCTGTATGGCCGCTTTGGACGCAGAGAAGTTTCTCGATCAATAGTCCAGACGGATTATCACAATGATCCAACCGCCTTGGTTGAGCGATACCTACCTGGACTTCCCGCCGGTAGAGCTCGCATTGAAAGACCCTGACGGCCTCTTGGCCGTTGGGGGCGATCTAAGCCATGAACGCCTCATCCACGCCTATCGTTCGGGCATCTTTCCTTGGTATCAGGACGACCAACCCATACTCTGGTGGTCCCCTGAGCAGCGCATGGCCTTAGACCCTGCCCGTCTTAATATCTCCCGCAGCATGCGCAAGGTGCTGCGCAAGGTGCAATTTAAAGTCACCCTCGATACGGCCTTCCAAGAAGTCATTGAGCACTGCGCTGGGGTGCGAGAAGACTCCGGCACTTGGATTACCCCAGAAATGCAGGAGGCATACTGTGGTTTGCATGCACTTGGCTACGCTCACTCTGTAGAGGTGTGGGAGAATGACGAGCTTGTCGGGGGCCTTTATGGCATCGCCATGGGGCAGATTTTCTTCGGCGAATCGATGTTTAGTTTGCGCGACAATGCGTCTAAGATTGGTTTTATCTGGTTTGTAAAACAATTACAGGCATGGCACTACCAACTTATTGACTGCCAAATCCCTAGCGACCACCTTCGCAGCCTGGGTGCCGAGGATATGCCGCGCCATGAGTTCATCAAACATCTAGAGCGCTGCAGAGACCTCAAGGGCCGTGACGGCCATTGGCAAATGGAGCTCGAACACATTGCAACCTGAAGATATTCAAAAGCTGCAGTTTTATCAAACCAGCTCGCATGCGTGCAGCTATTTGCCTGAGCGCGACGCACGCACCATCTTCTTAGACCCCAAAGTCCCGATCTCGAAAGCGCTCTATAGTCGCATGCTCACTGCTGGGTTTCGTCGCAGCGGCACGCATCTGTACCGACCCGGCTGCGAGAGCTGTCAGGCTTGTATGTCTTGCCGTATCCAAGTGCGCAAGTTCACACAAAGCCGTCGTTTCAAACGTGTATGGAAGCGCAATCAAGATCTCACGGCCAAACCACTGAAAGACCTCGCTGACCCAGCGATCTATGCCTTGTATTGCCATTACATCGAATTGCGTCACGCTGACGGCGATATGTACCCGCCCTCACAAGAACAATATGACAATTTTATCGACGCGAAGACAGAAACCACGCAGTATTTCGGATTCTATGCTGGCTCACAATTGGTGGCCGTTAGCGTCATGGATGAACTCGATCATGCGCTCTCGGCGATGTACACGTTTTTCGACCCGGATCAACCACAGCGCTCGCTCGGCAGCTATATCATTCTGTGGCAAATCGAAAAAGCGCTGCGCCTCAATCTTCCGTATCTGTATTTGGGCTATTGGGTAAAAGACTGCGACAAGATGCGCTATAAGACAGACTTCCGCCCTCTGGAATTATTTGTGGATCACCGCTGGGTCTTGCTCACCTAATCGACAAATCCAAGCTAAAGTGACTCTTTTTGCAGGAATTTTGCTAATTCTTGTCAAATGAGGCAAAATGCGCGCACGTTTTTGTCCGCTGGGCACATAATTGCTCGATAACACAACTCAGGATTGAATAGTTAATGGCAAAAGAAGATCAAATTGAAATGGATGGCGAAGTTGTAGACACGCTTCCAAACACCATGTTCCGCGTAAAACTAGAGAACGGCCACATCGTGACCGCTCATATCTCTGGCAAAATGAGAAAAAACTACATCCGTATCCTTACGGGTGATCAAGTCAAAGTCGAATTAACGCCTTATGACTTGAGCAAAGGCCGCATCACTTACCGCGCTCGGTAAGACTTCAGCGAGAGCTTTTCAGCCCTCGCTTTTGCTTAGCTCCCTGCCTTCGGCATTCTTACGTCCAGTGATAGCGAGTTTGACTTCGTCTTTCTCAATCGAGACAACGACCTCACCGCCATTGGACAACTCGCCAAACAATATCGCCTCCGCCAGGGCTTTCTTCAGCTTGTCTTGAATCAAGCGTGCCATTGGGCGAGCGCCCATGGTTTCGCTATAGCCGTGCTCGACGAACCAGTCGCGCGCACTATCATCGACATGCAGCGTGACCTTCTTATCATCGAGCTGCACTTGTAGCTCAACAAGGAATTTGTCGACCACGGTTCGGATCGTTTCAGCATTTAGCGCACCAAACTGCACAATCGCATCTAAACGGTTACGGAACTCTGGCGTGAACACTTTCTTCATCGCCTCCATGCCATCAGTGCTATGGTTTTGTTTGGTGAAACCAATCGAGGCACGCGACATTTCCTGAGCCCCAGCATTGGTTGTCATAATCAAAATGACATTGCGGAAATCCGCTTTACGCCCATTATTATCTGTGAGCGAACCATGATCCATTACCTGCAACAGTAGGTTGAATACATCCGGATGCGCTTTTTCGATCTCATCAAGCAATAACACACAATGCGGGTTTTTACCCACTGCCTCGGTTAGCAAGCCGCCTTGATCGAAACCCACATATCCAGGAGGCGCACCGATCAAGCGCGACACGGTGTGGCGCTCCATATACTCGGACATATCGAAACGCAGCAACTCAATCCCAAGAATCTTCGCCAGCTGCCGTGAAACCTCGGTCTTGCCGACACCCGTTGGCCCTGAGAACAAATAGGAGCCGATGGGTTTATCGGGGTGATTGAGCCCGGCACGAGACAATTTGATGGCCGAGTCGAGGTTGTCGATCGCCTCCTCTTGCCCAAACACTACCATGCGCAGATTCTCTTTCAGGCTCTTCAGCGCCTCAACATCGTTGCTCGATACATGTTTTGGGGGAATTCTGGCAATCGCCGCCACGACGCGTTCCATGTCTTGCGCTTGAATCAACTTCTTGCGCTTGCTCACCGGCTGAAGACGCTGAAAGGCCCCTGCTTCGTCGATGACATCAATTGCCTTGTCGGGCATGAAACGGTCGTTGATATAGCGCCCAGCGAGCTCTGAGGCGACGCGTAGGGCATTGTCGCTATAGCGCAACTCATGATGCTCCTCAAAACGCGACTTGAGCCCTTTGAGGATGCGGTAGGTAGTCTCGACATCTGGTTCTTCCACATCGATTTTCTGAAAACGACGCGATAAGGCACGGTCCTTTTCAAAAATGCCGCGATATTCCTGATAGGTGGTAGAGCCCACACAGCGCAGATCGCCAGAGGTTAGGACCGGCTTAAGTAGATTGGAAGCGTCCATCACCCCGCCCGATGCCGCACCAGCGCCAATGATGGTGTGGATTTCATCGATAAACAACACTGCCTTGGGGTTCTTCTTGAGCTCGGCCAATAAGGCTTTAAAACGTTTCTCGAAATCACCACGGTATTTAGTGCCCGCGAGCAACGCACCTAGGTCTAATGAATAAATCACGTTGTCCTTAAGGACCTCAGGAACCTGGTCCTCGACGATCATACGGGCGAGCCCTTCTACGACAGCGGTTTTACCGACGCCGGATTCCCCAACTAACAAGGGATTGTTCTTGCGGCGGCGCGATAAGACCTGAATAAGCCGTGTGACTTCTTCGTCGCGGCCAATCAGAGGGTCTATCCTGCCGTTTTCCGCCTGCACATTGAGGTTAGTAGCATAGCTATCCAGTGCACTCGCGGCGCTCTCGATATCGTCATCCTCACCCTCCTGCTGATGGCCATCAGAGTCCGGGCTACCCTCGTGCCCAGGCACCTTCGATGTGCCATGGGTAATGTAATTGACTACATCGATACGGGCGATGTCTTGCTGGCGCAATAAAAACACCGCTTGGCTTTCTTGCTCACTAAAGATAGCGACCAAGACATTCGCGCCAGTGACCTCGCGCTTGCCCGAGGACTGCACATGAAAAACAGCGCGCTGCAAAACTCGCTGAAAGCCTAGCGTCGGCTGAGTTTCGCGCTCCTCTTCGAGCTCTGGGATTAGCGGCGTTGTGGTATCTACAAAATCCACCAGTTCTGAGCGCAGCCGCGCCATGTCGGCACCGCAGGCAAGTAAGACTTGCGCCGCAATATCGTTGTCTAACAAGGCGAGCAATAGATGCTCTACCGTCATATATTCGTGTCGCTTCTTCCTGGCTCCGGAAAAGGCGCTGTTCAAAGTAATTTCTAGATCTTTGCTCAACATAGGATTGCCTTCCGTTAATTATCGATTTCTACATGACAAAGAAGCGGTTGCTCGCATTCTTGCGAATAATCATTAACCTGCTGTGCTTTTGTCTCCGCTACGTCTTTACTAAACACTCCACATACTGCTTTGCCCTCAGTATGTACCTTTAACATTATCTGTGTCGCCTTTTCTATATTCATACTGAAAAATGAACATAACACATCTACCACAAAGTCCATCGGCGTATAGTCATCATTGAACAGAACCACCTTGTACATCGGTGGGCGAGCTAGCTTTGGCCGCACATTGGACGTAGCGATGGCCCCATCGCGCTCATCGTCAGTTCCCGAGGCCCTGGGCGTATTATTTGCCATTGCCGAAGGAGCGCTGGCAGTGTCTAAATCTATGCTATCTAACATCTTGACCAAATTCCTACTTCTTAAACTGTTGGGAAGAGCGCCCTTCGATGTGCTGCCCTCCACTATTTGACCCCATAATACGCCTGAAAATAACAGATTCGAAAAATTAATTTGCAAGCCTGTGATAAAGCCCTCACCCACCGAATTTGCGCGCTTTGCAGTCATACTAGGTCTCTTTATGGGGACGCCTGCCGTCACTATCAATATTGACAAGTATATGTCAGTAAGATATACGAGAACCTGCTAGTGGTTATCCTTGGTAAAAAAATAACAACAACACGTTACACGGGAGTTTTGCCATGAGTACTGGGCAAGTGAAGTGGTTTAATAACGCAAAAGGGTTTGGCTTTATTCTTCCTGACAATGGCGGTGACGATTTATTCGCACATTATTCGGCTATTGGAATGGAGGGATATAAAACGCTGAAAGCTGGGCAGACTGTTTCGTTCGAAACAATTGAAGGCCCTAAAGGGCTGCATGCGGCCAACATTGTACCAATCGGCGTAGAGCCATCGGAACAAGCACAATCGAGTGGTGACAATTGAAGCACCCTCCGCCGTAAAAATAATTTCACTGAACAGCCCTTCATCATGTCATGCACGATGAAGGGCCACCAGATTTATCTCACAACGAAGCTGTTCGACAACGCCTTAAGCGTTTGCTAATGCTTCGTTGAGGGTAGCGCTCGGACGCATGGCGCTCGACGCTTTCGTATTATCAGGCTGGTAGTAACCACCGATATCAACAGGAGCCCCTTGCGCGCCATTTAACTCGGCAAGGATCTTTTCTTCGTTCTCAGTCAATTGTGCAGCCAATTTAGCAAAACGAGATTGCAATTCGGCGTCTTGGGTTTGCGCCGCTAACTCTTGCGCCCAATACATTGCCAAGTAGAAGTGGCTGCCACGGTTGTCCAACTGGCCTACTTTACGTGATGGAGATTTATCATTATCGAGGAAACGTCCCGTCGCTTTATTCAGTGCTGCGGCTAACGCCACCGCTTTCTGATTATTGGTTTTAGCCCCTAAATCTTCGAGCGAAACCGCAAGCGCTAGAAACTCGCCTAATGAATCCCAACGTAAATGCCCTTCTTCAACAAACTGTTGCACGTGCTTGGGGGCTGAACCGCCTGCACCCGTTTCGAACAAGCCGCCACCGGCCAACAATGGCACAATCGAAAGCATCTTAGCACTAGTGCCAAGCTCGAGAATTGGGAACAAGTCAGTCAGGTAATCGCGTAATACGTTGCCTGTTACAGAGATAGTGTCCTTACCATCTTTGATTCGATCTAGTGAAAAGCCAATAGCATCGACAGGGGCTTTAATAAGAATCTCCAAGCCTTCTGTGTCGTGCTGTGGCAGGTATTGATTCACTTTCTTGATCAACTGCGCATCGTGAGCGCGCTTATCGTCTAGCCAGAAAACCGCAGGTGTGTTTGTTGCACGCGCGCGCGTCACCGCTAGTTTAACCCAGTCTTGAATTGGCAAGTCTTTGGTCTGACACATACGCCAAATATCACCTTGCACTACCGAGTGTTCAAATATTTGCTTGCCAGCGTCATCCATCACTCGCACAATCCCTGCTGCTGGAATCTTGAAGGTCTTATCGTGCGAACCGTATTCTTCAGCTTTTTGCGCCATAAGACCAACGTTAGACACACTGCCCATTGTTGTCACATCGAACGCACCATGTTTTTTACAGAAATCGATAGTGGCTTGATAAATGCCGGCATAACAACGATCAGGAATCATCGCTTTGGTGTCTTGTAACTTACCGTCTGGGCCCCACATCTGCCCAGAAGAGCGAATCGCAGCAGGCATAGAAGCATCAACGATTACATCGCTTGGCACATGTAGGTTGGTGATGCCTTTGTCGGAATCGACCATTGCCAACGCAGGACGAGTTTTGTATACAGCCTGAATATCCGCTTCGATCTCTGCGCGCTGCGCTTCTGGCAATTTTTTGATCTTCTCGTAGACATCACCCAAGCCATTGGCTGAATCAACCCCTAGCTCTTTGAATAGGTCTGCGTATTTTTCGAAAACGTCTTTATAGTAAACAGTGACGGCGTGACCAAACATGATTGGGTCAGAGACTTTCATCATCGTTGCTTTCAAATGCAAAGACAGCAACACACCATTTTCGGCAGCATCGTCCATTTGCTCAGCGAAGAAGGCGCGCAATGCTTGCGAGCTCATCACCGACGCGTCGATCACTTCGCCGGCCAATAGTTCGGTTTTCTCTTTTAAGACAGTGACTGCGCCATCGGCCTCTACAAACTCGATACGCACAGCGCCGGCTTTATCTGTCACATAAGATTGCTCGCTAGAGTAGAAGTCGCCATCACTCATATGGGCAACATGCGACTTAGAGTCAGACGCCCACTTACCCATGGAGTGTGGATTTTTACGGGCATACTCTTTTACCGGAGCAGCAACACGACGGTCAGAGTTCCCTTCACGCAGAACAGGGTTAACCGCGCTGCCTAGCACTTTCGCATAACGCGCTTTGATTGCTTTTTCGGCGTCTGTTTTGGGCTCTTCTGGAAAGTCAGGAAGTGCGTAGCCATGTTTTTGCAACTCTTTAATCGCTGCATGAAGCTGCGGAATCGAGGCGCTGATATTTGGCAGCTTAATGATGTTAGCGCCAGGTGTTTTAGCTAGCTCGCCCAATTGTGCGAGTGCATCGGCTTGTTTCTGGTCGTCTTTTAAGAAATCTGCAAAGTTCGCGATGATTCGACCTGCGAGCGAGATGTCCTGTGTCCCAACATTAATGCCTGCCGGGTTAGTAAACGTTTGAATAATAGGGAGCAGAGAATAGGTGGCTAGCGCAGGCGCTTCGTCAGTAATGGTATAAATGATCGTTGGGGCATTAGTCATAGTTGTTCCTTGTTTACGTAACCGGATTCACCAGAAATATTCAGTGGCGCGATAGTTGACCTGATCTCTTCACTGCGAGAACGCAAGCTTTGAGCTCTATATTATTTTGCGCGGCATTATAGCAGCCAAGGCTTTGTTAGAATAGCGCCATACAAGTACTCTATATCCACCTAGATGCTGCGAACGCGGTAAAATTGCACCAAAAAAGGACCTTTTCTCCCACATGGCAAGGCTTATATTACTGAACAAACCCTATGACATGCTTTCGCAGTTCACCGACGGTGATGGACGAGCCACTCTCGGCGATTGCATATCTGCCAAAGGGGTCTACCCTGCCGGTCGCCTCGATCGCGACTCCGAAGGGCTTATCTTGTTAACCGATTGCGGAAAACTACAGGCCAAAATTAGCGACCCGAAGCATAAAATGGGCAAAGTCTATTGGGCGCAAGTAGAGGGGGAAATCACGCAAGCGGCGCTCGATGCGTTAGCCAGTGGCGTCAAACTGAAAGATGGGCTAAGCAAACCTGCTAAGGCTAGGCGTTTAGATCATGTCGAGATCTGGCCGCGCAACCCACCAATTCGAGAGCGCAAGCATATCCCGACCTCATGGGTGGAACTCACTCTCTTCGAAGGACGCAATCGGCAAGTTCGCCGTATGACCGCGGCTGTGGGATTTCCGACCCTGCGCCTCATTCGCCGTAGTATTGGCCCCTGGCGTTTAGATAATCTTCTGCCAGGTCAGTCCTCGACACTAGAGGTGTGAACCTACTCCCAACGCTGGCGTGCTAACTCGTCGCTTGCGCGGCTCTCGATCCAACGGGTTTTATCCCCGGCCGCTTGCTTTTTCCAGAATGGAGCGCGGGTCTTTAGGTAATCCATGATGAATTCAGCTGCCGCGAAGGCGTCCGCGCGGTGGGTGCTGGCGACCCCAACATAGACAATTTGTTCGTTAGCATGCAGCTCTCCTACTCGATGCACCACGCGACAAGCTAACACGTCCCAGCGCTCTTGAGCCTGGTCGACGATATCGCCTAAGGCCTTTTCAGTCATGCCGGGATAATGCTCCAAAAACAGGCTTTGGACCTTGGGTTTAGCTCCCTTATCACTGGCCTCATAGAATTCTCGAACCAGTCCGGTGAAGGTAGCAATGGCCCCTGCATTGTCAGCCTCGGCGCGCAATGCTGCGTACAAAGTGCCTATATCGAAGTCCGCCTCTTGCACACTGATCATTACTAGCCTCCTGTCATTGGAGGGAAAAAGGCGACTTCAGTAGCTCCCGCTAAAGATGTCGTATGCTCTGCAATCGTTTGATCTACAGCGACGAGTACCTGAGACGAATCCTTTAATATCGCCCATGCCTCGCTACGCTCTTTCAGCAAATGCTCTACCAATTGCGCCACCGTCATATCGGCCTCGGGTAATGTCAGCTCTTCACCTGTAGTGCCAAGGGTTTCGCGCAGGGCAGCAAAATAATGTACTTTCAACATAAGGTTTCCTATAGGCCTTGGCTTAACCGGGGCTACGCGTGTAATGCCCTGATTTACCGCCTTTTTTCTCTTGCAGACTGATGTGTTCGATCACCATGCCTTTATCAACGGCTTTGCACATGTCGTAGATCGTAAGGGCAGCCACGGAAACGGCCGTTAAGGCCTCCATCTCGACGCCGGTTTTGCCATCTAATGCACAAGTGGCATTGATATGCACCTGCGAGTTGAGCTCGTCTAGATCAAACTCGACTTTCACCGAGGTCAACATCAAGGGGTGGCACAGGGGGATGAGATCGGCGCATTTTTTCGCGGCCTGTATACCTGCGATGCGTGCCACGGCGATAACATCGCCCTTCTTGTGGCCGCCCGAGGCAATTAGCTGCATCGTTGCTGGCAACATCGTGACCACCGCACTAGCTGTCGCGCTTCGACTCGTCACCAGCTTGCCGCCGACGTCGACCATGTGCGCGTTGCCCTGTGCGTCTAAATGCGTTAATTGCCCCATACTTCGCCTCATCTTCTATGTTTATTAACCCACGTATTATCCACGGTTTAGCCCAGTAGCTAAAGTGATAACACAGCTCACACACTAGCTAGGCAGTTAGCAGTGATTGAAAGAGGCATTCTTGCCGGTTTTGCGGTAGGATTGCGCCTTTATTTAATCCGGTGGATTCGCTACTCAAATGCCCCAATGGCTTGCTCACAAAACTGTCGCTACCGTTGTCGTCAAAGACGATAAATTCCTAATGGTGGAAGAGCTAATCGACGGCAGCCTGGTATTAAATCAACCCGCCGGTCACCTCGAAGCTAACGAGTCCATAGCGCAGGCCGCAGTACGTGAAACGCTTGAAGAGAGCGCCTGGGAGGTGGAATTAACCGCCTTTCTCGGCCTCTATCAGAGCAAAACCAACGACAAGGGCATTTGTTATATCCGTAGCTGCTATATCGCGACGCCAATTAAGCATTATCCGCAGCGCCAACTGGACACAGGCATCGTGCGGGCGCTTTGGCTAAGTCGTGCGCAGATCGAAGCGCGTCAACACCAGCTGCGTAGTCCAGCAGTTTTACTTGTTATCGATGACTATCTCGCGGGAAAACATTACCCACTGGAAGTCTTCACTTATATTGAATAGAACCCCAAGGTCATGAGCAAAACTCCTGAGCAAAAAGCAGCAAACTCGCACATCAAAGTCATTGTCGGCATGTCCGGGGGGGTTGACTCGTCTGTGGCAGCACTACTATTGAAAGAACAAGGCTATCAAGTAGAAGGCCTGTTCATGAAGAACTGGGAAGAAGACGACGATACCGAGTATTGCACCGCCAAAGCGGATCTAGCAGATGCCCAGTCGGTCTGTGAGCGTCTAGGCCTGCACTTGCACAGTGCCAATTTTGCCGCCGAGTATTGGGACAATGTGTTCGAGCATTTCATCCAAGAGTACCGCGCTGGCCGCACCCCTAATCCAGACATCCTGTGCAACCGCGAAATTAAATTTAAAGCCTTTCTAGAGTACGCCAGTGAATTAGGGGCGGACTACATCGCCACAGGGCACTACGTGCGTCGCCACGATGAGAATGGCCATACCTATTTATTGAAAGGGCTCGACAACAATAAAGACCAAAGTTATTTTCTCAGTGCGGTCAACGAAGACAGCCTTGCCCGTAGTCTGTTCCCAGTAGGTGAATTAGACAAAAGCGAAGTTCGTGCGCTTGCCGCTGAACATGGCTTCATCACGCACAATAAAAAAGACAGCACTGGCATCTGTTTTATTGGCGAGCGTAAGTTTAAAGATTTCTTGCAGCGTTACCTGCCAGCCCAACCAGGTAAAATTGAAACCGTCGATGGCCAAGTCGTAGGCGAACATCACGGCCTGATGTACCACACCTATGGGCAACGCCAAGGCCTAGGGATCGGTGGTTTACAAGATTTCGGCGATGCCCCTTGGTATGTGGTAGGCAAAGACTTGCAACGCAATCGCTTGATCGTCGCTCAGGGCAATGATCATCCACAGTTATTTTCAGCAAGTTTAAAAGCCACGCAGTTGGCTTGGATAATCCAAGAGGCACCCACCCTGCCCCTGCGTTGCCACGCCAAGATTCGCTATCGCCAAGCTGATCAGGCCTGTACAGTCGAGACTATCGACGGCGACAGCGTATTAGTCACATTCGATTCACCGCAGCGAGCCGTTACCCCCGGCCAAACAATCGTCTTTTATACGGATGATCTATGCTTAGGAGGCGCCGTCATTGAGCAATACTTCCGCTAAGTTTAACGACTGGGAATACCGCAATATTGCCCTGGCAGTGACAGTGCAATGCGCGCAACTAGTAAGCACTCTTGCCTATACTGGGCGAGCCGATCCCATTCAGATTAAAGCCTGTGTTACGCCTTTACTCGCGATCAAGCCCGATAGCGTTGCCGATGTGTACCCCAACGTTAGCTATTATGCTAATGGCTTGGGTGTATTGCAAAAAGCACTAAGCGGTGAGGGTTTGAAAGAGTACGCAGAAGCCATGAAATACGTGTTAGGCATGAGCATCCTGCAACAACAGCTCAGCGCCGTCCCGTCAATGCAGGCCGTCATTCAACAACGCATGCAGTTTCCAGACACTTTGTATCTCGACAAAGATGATCTTGGCATCGACCACGAAGCACTGGGCAGCTCGCAAAAATCAGATGAGTTCGACTACGCGGTGCTTGCCGCCTTGTATCAAGACACCATTAGCAAATTAAGTTATCGCGTTCACGTAAAAGGCAATGCCGAACATCTGCGCAATCAACGCGTCGCCGATCAAATACGGGCGCTGTTATTAGCAGGGATTCGCTCAGCGATGCTATGGCATCAACTCGGCGGCCGCCGCTGGCACTTATTCTTATATAAAAAACGCATTCGCAATTGTGTGGCAACAATACGCCGCAATTTATTTGCCCTTCATTAAATACAATAGACTCGGTTAGGTATCTACTATGACAGCACTCCCATTGAGCGGGCTTACCGCAATATCTCCAATCGACGGCCGTTACCGCAACAAGGCCGATGCATTGGCTACCTACTTCAGTGAATTCGCCCTCATTCGTTATCGCGTCATCGTGGAGGTGCGTTGGCTGCAATGTCTAGCGGCGCACCCGCAAGTCACAGAAGCACCGGCGATCAACCCAGATGCTAATCAGGTGCTAGAGAACATCATCTCCGAGTTCTCTTTAGACGACGCACAGCGTGTTAAAGACATTGAGGCGACTACTAACCACGACGTCAAAGCCGTGGAATATTTCATCAAAGAAAAAGTGAGCAGCCATCAAGATCTGGCCAAGCAGATGGAGTTTGTGCACTTTGCCTGCACCTCCGAGGACATTAATAATCTTTCTTATGCCCTAATGCTCAAGGAAGGTCGCGACGAGGTAATGCTACCGCTAATGCGTCAGGTCATCGACAAAGTGAAGAGCCTAGCGCACGAGCACGCCGAACAAGCCTTGCTGTCGCGCACACACGGTCAAACGGCCTCTCCTAGTACTGTGGGCAAAGAGTTCGCGAATGTGGTTGCCCGTTTAGAGCGTCAATTCACACAGTTCGCCAACAATGAAGTGCTTGGTAAAATCAATGGCGCCGTGGGCAACTACAATGCTCACCTTTCGGCTTACCCGGATATCGATTGGCAAAGCAATGCCGAGCAATTTGTGACCTCGCTTGGGCTGACTTGGAACCCCTACACCACACAAATCGAACCCCACGACTATATTGCGGAAATGTTCTCGGCGATTTGTCGATTCAACACCATCTTGATCGACTTAGATCGCGATGTGTGGGGTTATATTTCTCTTGGCTACTTCAAACAGAAGACGATTGCCGGTGAAGTTGGCTCTTCAACGATGCCGCACAAAGTCAATCCAATCGACTTCGAAAACTCCGAAGGCAATCTCGGCATCGCCAATGCGGTGATGCAACACCTTGCCGAAAAACTGCCGATCTCGCGCTGGCAGCGCGACCTCACAGACTCGACAGTGCTACGCAATATCGGGGTGGGTTTTGCGCATAGCGTAATTGCCTATCACGCGAGTTTGAAAGGCCTTAGCAAACTGTCCATCGCGCCAGAAAAACTCCTCGAGGATCTGGACAATAGCTGGGAGGTTCTCGCAGAGCCAATCCAGACGGTCATGCGTCGTTACAGTGTCGATCAACCTTACGAAAAACTGAAGGCTTTGACACGCGGCCAGAAGATTAATCAGCAAGTGCTCGAGCAGTTTGTCGACACCCTCGATATACCAGAGGAAGGCAAAGCCCAGTTACGCGCCCTGCGCCCGGAAAACTATATCGGCAATGCCGTCGATCAAGCACGTAACATTTAGCATTAGCAAGTAAACGACTGGAGTCACTGCGTGAATATTTTGCCCCCGGATTTTGATGAAGCTGTATTTCTTGCGCAGTATTGGCAGAAAAAGCCTTTATTGATTCGGGGCAGAAAACCCTTCGTAGACCCTATCGGGATTCCCGAGATCGCTGGCCTCGCCTGTGAGGATTTTATCGAGTCTCGACTTGTGGTCAGCGATCCTGCTCGGGAGAAATGGTTGGTGCATAACGGCCCTTTCACTGAAGAGTTTTTGCAAGGCCTGCCCCACAGCCATTGGAGCCTATTGGTGCAAGCCGTTGATCAATGGCATGACGATGTGCGTGGCATGCTCAAAGATTTCGACTTTATTCCCAATTGGCGGATCGACGATGTCATGATCAGCTTGGCCAGCGATGAAGGCGGCGTTGGCCCTCATTTCGATTACTATGATGTATTTCTCGTCCAGGGTGAAGGACAAAAACGTTGGCGCTTGGGCGGTCCGGTCGATAGCAATACACCTATTCTTCCCGACACAGACTTAAGACTTCTCCAAGACTTCGAAACTCAAGAAGACTGGATAGTAGAGCCAGGCGACATTCTTTACATCCCTCCCAATATTGCTCACTACGGCGTCTCAATTGGCAATAGCGTTACCTACTCGGTCGGCTTTCGCACCCCTTCTGTAGTAGAGCTATTGGACGACCTTAGTAATGAGCTGATGCAAGGGCTACACGAAGAGTATCGCTACACAGACAAAGCGGCGACAAGACCGACGGCCCCAGGCAAGATCGACAACCAAGTCGGGGCAGACTTGCTGGCCTTACTACAAGAGCATATTGCCGACAAACAGCGCCTAACTCGTACCTTCGGCAAATACATGACCCAACCCAAATACCCTTATTTGCTCGAACATAGTTCACCGCTTACAGTTGAACAATTACTCACGGCGTTCGAGGGTGGACTGCCGCTTGGCCGTAATCCGTCGTCCCGTTTTGCCTATTCCGAGCTCGAGACGCAGAACAGCGACAAAGCGTTTGAGCTCTATGTGGATGGCAAAGCCTTTACGTGTCCTGTTAGCATGCAGGCAGCCTTACCAAGCTTGTGCGATCCCTTTGCCGAAGAAATTCAATGGCATCAATATGCACTCAACGATAATGACTGCGCACAGTTGCAAGTTGAGTTATATAATCAAGGCAGTCTTTGGCTAATCGATCAATCTGATGAGGATGAAGAGTCGGAATGAATACGGCCTCCTATAGCAAGCGCTCTGCCCCCTTTACAGCCTTACTCGTGTGGCTTGCGAGCCTATGCTTTGTGCTGCCGTCATTGGCCAACGCTCAAGACAACAGCGTTCCTGCCACCCAGCAAGCCGTCATCGAGATCATTCGCTTACAATATCGCGACCCTGATACTGTCCGCGAGGCTATCGCCCCACATTTAGATGAACGCGGCTCGATCAGCCAAATCGACCATAACCTAATAATCAGCACATCGCGCGCCAATCTGACAGAATTAGAAGCCTTGATTGCCGAGGTCGACACGCCTCTAAAACAGTTTCTCGTGCGGGTGGACTTCAACTTCAGTCAGCAACAGCCCCAGCGCCAACCCGACGGTAGCACCATTAGCACCATCAGCACGCAAGATGTGCGTGATCATCCTATACAAAACCTTGTCGTGACCGAAGGCGAGTTCGCCTACTTCAATCGCAGCATTGCCACACCAAGGAGCAGCGTCTCTTACGGACCATTCGGATTGCAGTTGCATCAAGACATCGAAGAATCTGAGCAGAGCTTTACCGTTCAGGCCGGTTTACGCGGTGATCGCGTCGCTTTTACCATGAGCCTGACCCACACGCTTATGTTTGAACTTGGCGGTAGCAGCTACAGCCAGAACATTGAAACCTCACTAGTCGCGGACTTAAACACTTGGGTGGGCATCCACCCTGTTATAGAGCCCGGAAATAGTTCCGGCGGGCGCACGCGCTTCAACACGGCCATCCCGCCCGAAGGGGGCTCCTTAGCCGTTCGTTTCGAACTGATGCCCTGATTCACTCCGCTGTCCCTACTGCAACAGAGCCAAGCCATGAGTTCCCACTACATCGAAACCCTCCCCTATGAACGCGACTCGGCAGCGCTAGTTCGACGTTTGCATGGGCTTGCGGGGTTTGTCTTCCTCGACAGCGGCTTGGGAGAGGACAGTAACGCCCGTTTCGATATTCTCAGCGCCTTGCCAGTGGCAAGCGTCCCCGATACCCAAGACTGCTACGCCAAAGTGCAAGACTTACTAACCCAGTTTGCACCAGATACCCCATTACCTGCGCAGATCGCACAGCTGCCCTTCGTTGGCGGCGCCATCGGTTATCTGGGCTACGACAATTGCGCAAGGGTTGGCATCTATACTTGGGCGATCGTTGTTGATCACGCCCAAAAATGCACAACGCTTTTCGTTTTGGCAGCCAATACAAACCAGCGTTTACAACAAATACAGCAATGCCTAGCGGGTGAGCTAACGCCTCTGCCCCCATTTAGCTTGGATACGAGCTTCGAGTCTAATTTCACCCGTGCCCAGTACGAACAGGCGTTTTCCCGTATTCAAGACTACATCCATGCCGGAGACTGCTATCAGGTCAACCTCGCCCAGCGATTCCAAACCAGCTTCAGCGGTAGCCCGCTAACGGCCTATCTGGCACTGCGCGAGTCTATACACTGCCCCTTCGCAGGGTTTATGAGCACACCACACACAGCAGTACTAAGCTTCTCGCCAGAACGCTTTTTGCAAATACGCGGCGGCAATGTGTTAACCCAGCCGATCAAAGGCACCCGGCCACGCGCGCAAGATCCAGATCAAGACCAAGCCTTGGCGCAAGCCCTAGTGAACAGCCCGAAAGATAGAGCAGAGAACCTGATGATCGTGGATTTGCTGCGTAATGACTTAGGCACACTCTGCGCTACTGGCTCTGTTAAAGTCGACCGCCTTTTCGAGCTGCACAGCTTTACCAATGTGCATCATTTGATCAGCAGCATCAGTGCACGCTTAGAGGCCCCAAATACGGCTTTAGACTTATTGAAAAATTGTTTTCCCGGCGGCTCGATTACCGGTGCGCCGAAAAAACGTGCGATGGAGATCATTGCCGAGCTGGAGCCGGATTCGCGAGAGGTCTACTGCGGCAGTCTGTTTTACGTGGGGTTCGATGGCAATGCGGACAGCAACATCATGATCCGCACACTGCATTGTGTGCGGAACACGATATCGTGCTGGGGTGGAGGCGGTATTGTTGCCGATTCTGACTGCGCGCAAGAATACCAGGAATGCTTTGACAAAATTAACAATATAATCAATAGATTATAGCCAATATTTAAAGCACTTTATTCGGCGATATCGCGCTGACTACCCTTTGCAAATTCCTTCTGCAGGTCAACATATTCTGTGACTGAAGCAAACTGAGGAAACTCCGCAATAACATTGGCAGGTGCTTTGAACAGCACTCCAAGGTCGGCTTCGCTCAACATCGTCGTGTCATTATAGGAATCACCAGCGGCAAGCACACGATAATTCAGGCCATGGAATGCCTTCACACATTGACGCTTCGGATCTTTCTGACGCAGTTTATAATCCACTACATTGCCTTTTTCATCGGCAATCAAGCGGTGACAAAATAGTGTCGGGAAGCCTAATTGACGCATCAGTGGCTGTGAGAATTCGTAGAACGTATCGGACAGAATCACCACTTGGAAGCGCTCACGCAGCCAATCCACAAACTCACGCGCACCCGGCATCGGGCTCATTTCAGCGATTACCGCCTGAATATCAGGCAAGCCGAGTTTATTCTCAGCCAATAAGCGCAGACGCTGTTTCATTAATACATCGTAATCTGGGATGTCGCGTGTCGTCGCGCGCAACTCGTCGATCCCAGTTCGTTCTGCAAAGCCGATCCAAATTTCTGGAACCAATACCCCTTCAAGATCAAGACAGACAACTTCCAACGCAATTCCCCTCGCCGCAGGCTAGTGTATAAAAACGGGTAAATGTACCCACATCCTTAGCCCTATGCAAGGCAACACAGTGTTTACCCACACGCTTAAATCGTAGAGAATGCCACGCGTACAACAAATGCCACCCTCTTTGCCATCTTCAACGCGACGGATTTATGATAAATACGGAAAACATCGAAGCCATTAACCAAGAGTTTGCAAGCTTAGAACCCAAGCAGATCCTGAAGAGAGTCTTAGCCGATATCGACAATATCGCCATCTCGTTCAGCGGTGCCGAAGACGTGGCCTTAGTCGTAATGGCTTGGAAATTGAAAAAAGACATCAAGGTCTTTAGCCTAGATACAGGCCGCCTGCACCCTGAAACGATGCAATTTCTTGAACGTATTCGCACGCAATACAAGATCGACATCGAATTTCTAAGCCCCGATGCAGATGAGTTAGAGGCTTTGACCCGCACTAAGGGCCTGTTTAGTTTTTACGAAGATGGCCATGAACAATGCTGCGGGATTCGCAAGATCGCTCCGCTACGTAAACACTTAAAAGGCCTGAGCGCTTGGATTACAGGCCAGCGTAAGGATCAAAGCCCTACCCGCAGCAATGTGCCGACCGCCCAGATTGACAAGGCTTTTTCGACCTCAGAGAACACCTTACTGAAGTTCAACCCTTTCGCAAACTGGACCTCGCAACAGGTATGGGAATACATCCGCATGTTCGATGTGCCGTACAACCCATTGCACGACCAAGGGTTTGTCAGCATTGGTTGCCAACCTTGCACCAAGCCGATAGGGCCAAACCAGCACGAACGCGAGGGCCGTTGGTGGTGGGAAGAGGCAACCCAGAAAGAATGTGGACTGCACAAGCCAAGTGTCATCGCGACCGATAGCTAAGGTTTAACGCAGCACTGGAATATCGGCGTTCTCAAATAAATGATCGACCTCAAACTGCGATTGGCAGTTTTGCGCTTTGGTGACGAGTTCTGGCGTCATATGCGGCGCAAACACGGCGATAAAATCCATCATATAATGTCGTAAGAACGCCCCGCGACGGAAACCGATGCGCGTGGTACTAAAGGCAAACAGGTGGCTTACATCGACAGAGACTAGATCGGTGTCTTTGTTTTGATCGTAGGCCATACTCGCCACTATGCCGATCCCCACCCCCAATCTTACATAGGTCTTGATGACGTCGGCATCCGCCGCCGTAACCACCACCTTGGGGCTAAGGTCTTGCTCCCGAAACGCCTCATCGAGTTTGCCACGTCCCGTAAAGCCAGACACATACGTCACGATCGGGTATTGGGCAATGTCGGCCAAGCTAATGCGCTCGATGTCGAGCAGAGGATGTTCGGCAGGCAATAACAGCACGCGATTCCAGCGGTAACAAGGCATCATCACTAAGTCCCCTACCAACTCCATTGCCTCAGTGGCAATGGCAAAATCGGCGGCGCCACGGGCGGCCATCTCAGCAATTTGCAAGGGCGTTCCTTGATGCATATGCAACGACACCTCCGGATAACGCGCCACAAACTGGCTAATGACAGCGGGCAGCACATAACGTGATTGTGTGTGCGTCGTGGCAATAGTAAGACTACCGGCACTATCGCTACTATACTCCTGTGCGATCTGACGAATATTGTCAACGCGCAGCAACACTTCGCCCGCCGCTTCGAGAATTTTCTCCCCTGCCGCTGTTAAGCCGGTCAGGTGCTTGCCACTGCGTACGAATATCTGCACACCTAGCTCTTGCTCAAGCTGCAATATTTGTTTGCTAATACCAGGCTGAGAGGTATAGAGGCTTTGCGCCGCGGCTGAGACATTCATCCCACGACGGGCGACCTCCCAGACATATCGCAATTGCTGTAATTTCATCGCACCCCCTACGCACTAGGCTTCGTTGTTGGTTTTACTCGGCAGTACATTGGCAACCCCGTTGGGCACATGCCCAGTGGCCACGTGCCCGCGGGCAGATTCGCAATGCGCTTCTTGGTCATCGAAGAACACATCAGCATCATAGGCATTGAGAAATGCGCCTTTATCCATGCCTCCTAAAAACAACGATTCGTCGATACGAATATTCCAAGCACGGAGCGTCTTCACTACGCGTTCGTGTGTAGGCGCCGATCGGGCCGTGACTAGACAATTGCGAATTGGCGACTCACCTGGCGCGAACTCCATTTGCAACTGCTGTAAGGCTGCGAGGAAGGGTTTAAATGGCCCCCCAGAAAGCGGCTGGTTAGCTGCCAATTGCTCGCTCGCCGTAAAGGCTTCTAAGCCACTGGCTTTATAGATTTTTTCAGCCTCATCTGAGAATAAAACCGCGTCGCCATCAAATGCGAATTTCAATTGCCCTTCATTGGCAGGTTTTTTCTGTGAAGGCAAAATTGTCGCCGCTGCAATGCCACGCTCTAACGCTTGGCGCACATCGCTACCATCGGTGGACAAAAACAAGTGACAGTTGAAGGCCGCAATATAACGATAGGGGCTATCGCCACCGCAGAAAGCGGCACGAGTAATATTAAGGCCATAATGGCTAATAGAGTTAAATACGCGTAGCCCTGTATCGGCGCTATTGCGTGACAATAATATCACTTCGACCCGGGAATCATTGATGAGTGAGTTTAGGCTCAATAATTTATTCACTAACCCAAACGCATCCCCCGGAGCTAGTGGTTCTTCTTCATGCGCAATCTGGTATTGTTGATAGGCCTCTAGCCCCTGCTCCTCAAAGACTTTATGGCTATCACTGAGGTCAAACAAGGCGCGTGATGAGATGGCAATGACCAGTTTTTCAATTTTTGCGTCTTTCATGGTTTCGCTCACACAATGCGTGTCTATAAATGATGGGGTTTAGGCAACCCAAAGCACAGTATAGTGCATTGTAACGCGTCACAACCGGAGAAATAGCTTAAAATTCTCAGCTTGCTAGCATTAGAGTTATTACATGACAAACCAACACAAACCTGAAAAATTGGCGTTAGTATTATCCGGCGGTGGTGCTCGCGCCGCTTATCAGGTCGGCGTGCTGCGGGCGATTGCCAATCTTCTGCCACGGCAATCGGCAAACCCCTTTCACATCATTACCGGTGCTTCGGCTGGCGCACTCAACGCCGCTTCAATCGCTAGCAATGCGCAACGCTTGCGTACTGGCGTTCGTGCGCTCGAATATGTCTGGAAAAATATCGATAGCGAGCAGGTGTATAAACTCGACTCGAGTAGTTTCTTGGGCAATGCTTCCAATTGGATATTGTCATTCTTGAAGAACCGGCAACGCGACACCCCCACCTCCTTATTAAACAACGAGCCTCTGGAGTTGCTGTTAGCCAAGGTGATCAAATTCGAGCGAGTGCAGCGCGCCATCGATGCCGGCCATCTTGAAGCATTGGCCGTCACCGCCTCTGGCTATACTAGTGGCGAATCCGTGTCGTTCTATCAAGGCATCGAGTCCTTAAAAAACTGGGAGCATCCTCACCGGGTAGGTATTCGCACGCAGCTGTCGTTAGAGCACCTCATGGCTTCAACCGCCATCCCAGCGCTTTTTCCTGCCGTTAAAATCAATCGAGAATTCTTTGGCGACGGCGCAATTCGCCAATTGGCACCGCTGAGCCCTGCCATTCAACTAGGTGCCGATCGAATCTTAGCTGTGGGCGTAAGCAGCAGCACGCAACGACCAGAGAAAGGGGCGAAGCCAAGCTACCCTTCCCTTACGCAGATTCTGTCGCATATTCTCAATAGTGCCTTTGTCGACACGCTGACCAACGACATCGAGATACTGCAACGCTATAACAAAATGGTGCCGTTAATCCCCGAAGAGATGGCGCAACAAGATCGCGACCTGCGCTTGCGCCCCATTCAATTATTAGATGTCACTCCGAGCAAAAACCTAAACATGCTCGCCTCGGAATATTTCGAGGAATTGCCACGAACTTTGCGGATGTTCATACGAGATGCAGGCTCAAGCACAATGTTGAGCCTATTAATGTTTGAGAAAGCCTATACCGCACGCCTAGTCGACCTAGGCTACGCCGATGCGCTCGAAAAAGAGGCGCAGATTTTAGAGTTCTTCAAACTAGATTGAGCATTTGAGGCCTAAGCCGCCAATACCACAGTAGCCATCTGGGTTTTTCGCCAAGTATTGTTGATGATAATCTTCGGCGTAATAGAAAGTCTGCAAGGGCTTAATCTCAGTGGTGATGGTGGCGTGCCCCGCACTCGTTAAAGTGGCCTGAAAATGCACAGCACTAGCTGTGGCAGTCTCGAGCTGCGCGGCATTACAGGTATAGATTGCCGAGCGGTACTGCGTCCCCGTGTCATTGCCTTGTCGCATCCCTTGGGTGGGATCATGTGATTCCCAAAAGATTGCCAATAGCTTGCTATAAGAGATTTTTTGCGGGTCGAAGAATACCGTCACCACCTCTGTATGCCCTGTAGCACCACTGCATACCTCTTGATAGCTTGGGTTTGCTGTAATGCCGCCCGCATAGCCTACAGCCGTGCTATACACCCCTTCCTGGCGCCAAAAAATTCGCTCAGCACCCCAGAAACACCCAAGCGCAAACACTGCCTGCTCCACTGCGTCGGGCATCGGCGCCTGCAAGGATGTGCCAAGCACGTAGTGCTTACTCGTCACTGGCATCAATTCGTCGCGACCAGGGAGCGCAGTGTCCTCATTTGGCAGTGTCAGTGATTTTGTATTGAACATAACAGGGTCCTCATTCGGGTCGAATTATAGCCGCAAATGCCCATATTCTCGGGCTTGCAGTGCTGCAAGACTTCTTGAATCCAAACTGACAATAGTGCATTATCGCCCATTAAAATTTGACACAACAGCCTTTAATACCGCTACCTTGTCACAATTTTTTGTACTCGGCCAGATCAAAAAGGACCCCGCATGCAATCTGCGTTAATGAGCAACTATGGCAGCCCAAAGTTAGAATTTGAGCGCGGTCAAGGCTCCTATCTTTACACACCCGACGGCGAGCGGTACCTCGACTTTACGATGGGCATTGCGGTTAACTGCCTTGGCCATTGCCACCCACATCTTGTGGCGGCACTGCAGGAACAATCGACTAAGATTTGGCATAGTTCGAACTTATTTCGCATTCCTCAGGCCGAGAAACTCGCACAACGACTGGTCGACCTGACCTTTGCAGATCGCGTATTTTTTAGTAATTCAGGCACCGAGGCAGTAGAAGCGGGCTTCAAAATGATGCGTCGCTACCACTATAGCCGGGCAGACAAAGAGCGGGTGCGCATCATCGCCTTGTCGCAGTCCTTCCACGGACGCACTCTTGCGCCAATCGCAGCCTCTGCCAACCCCTTGCACACCGAGGGCTTTCTCACTGGCGACCCAGGCTTCGATCAGGTGCCCTTCGGCGATATTCATGCCTTACGTGCGGCGATTAGCGAAAAGACTGCGGGCATCATTCTAGAGCCCATTCAGGGCGAAGGCGGCATACGTTTAACCCCGTTCGACTATCTTTTGCAAGTGCGTGAGCTTTGCGATGAAATGGGCATTTTACTGATGTTCGATGAAGTGCAGTCTGGCGTTGGTCGATCAGGCTATCTTTATGCTTACCAAGCATCAGGCATTGCACCGGATTTACTCGCCTCAGCCAAGGGGCTTGGTGGGGGCTTCCCCATTGGAGCCGTATTGGCAAGTGAGCGCGTGAGCGCCCCAATGGTTGCCGGCACGCATGGTAGCACTTTTGGTGGCAACCCTTTGGCAACAGCCGTAGGCAATGCGGTTCTCGATATTCTCACCGCCCCTGGTTTTTTGCGCACAGCGATGGAGAGCGCCGCTTATTTGCGCGCGGGTATCGCGAAGTTGATTGTCGCCTACCCCAAGGTGCTCGAAGAGCAAACCGGGATGGGCTACATGATCGGACTGAAGTGTGTTTGTAGTAACGCAGACCTTCTCAACAAATTGCAAGAGAAGCGCCTGCTAGCAGTAAAGGCTGGGAATAACTCCATCCGTTTCCTGCCTGCTTTGAATATCAGTCGCGACGAGATTGACGAGGCGTTAGTAGCGTTAAATGAGGCGTGTGAAGCGCTTAGTGTTGCCACCTAAAATATGAAAACTACTGCATCGCTTACCTCATTCAACACAATAGACCTATGGTCACTATTAGACCTTTATGCCGATTATTATTGGCAAGAATCTAGTAACTTTGTCTGTGTAGAGATGCATTGCAACAAGAGGCTCGAAGGCAAGCATAATCCATTACAGTCTTTAGTGGGCAGCACACTCTGGGATATAGGTTGCTTGGTCACTGGCCGCTCCCAAAATTGGCGTCAACACCTGACTGACCGTCAGCTCAATAAAGATTTCAAAGAACTCATCTGCAAACTCCCACAACACCTTTGTAAGGATGGAAAACCTCGTTTCGTCAGCATCAACGGTAAGGCTCGATTCGCCGACGATGGCAGCCTTGCCGGCTATCACTGCTTTGCAAGAGATATCACAGAGCAGGTCGAAACAGAAGTGTCATTGCGCCGCTTCCGCGCAGCAATGGACATGTCCGGCGACATGATTTATCTCGTCGATCGTAAGACCATGAAGTTTGTCGATGTGAATGATACCGCTTGGAAAAAAGCGACTAAGAGTAAGGCAGAGCTTCTAGCCATAGGTCCTCATGAAGGCTTCATGAATGAGTCCCTAGAAGACCTAGAAAAGCGTTACGATCACTTAATTATTGATGGCGGCACTAGTCGAACCGAGAATGAAATTGTCGACAATAATGGCAATACCGTTTACTTAGAGACCTATAGTCGCGCTACTTGTATAGACGGTAATTGGATCATCATCGGCGTCACGCGTAATGTCACGAAACGAAGGACAACAGAGCGCACCGCACAAAAATTACATCGAATGTATTCGTCTCTTAGCGAAACTAATGATGCAAGTTTACGCGCAGTATCAGTTGAAAGCCTTTACCACAACGTCTGTGATGCTGCAGTAAAAGGAAGTAAATTTGCCTTAGCCACTATCTTTGCCCCAAACGACGCTCAGCAATTGGAAGCAGTCGCTTTCGCAGGTGAGCCTGGCCCTGGCCTAAAGCAAGTTAAGGTACCAATCAACCGTAATGAGCCCGGTGCCAACGGCTTGGTAGGCAGTGCATTTTCTAGCGGACAAGCGCAAATCAGTAACGACTTCCTGCACGATGAACGCACGAGTCATTGGCATAGCAAGGGTGCAGAGAACAACGTCATCAGCGCCGCCGCCTTCCCCCTACTCTGTAAAAATGAATCCGTTGCCGTATTACTATTTTACGCATACGATAAAAATGTCTTTGATGATGAACTAGTAAAGCTTTTGCAAAGCATGGCCGACAACGTGTCATTTGCTTTAGAAAACTTTAGTAACGAACGGCAACGTAAAGCTGCAGAAACGGTGCTTAAAGCAAGCGAAGAGCGCTTTCGAAGTCTTACCCATTTATCTACAGATTTCTTCTGGGAAATGGACACTAATTTCCGCATAAAGACATACGAAGGTCAGGTGCAGGATGAGGTTAATCTAAAGGCCATTAAAGACGTCGTTGGCTATCATTTCTGGGATTTTGACGAGCTAGTTTGTATTTCAACAACGTGGACAGAGTTTAAGTCGACTCTGCAAAACCACGAGTTATTTCGCGATGTCGAACTAAGTTTCACTAACTCAAAAAATAAAACTTACTACCTGTCTATCAGTGGTGAGGCCATTTACGACGATAACGGAAATTTCCGCGGATATCTTGGCATTACCCGTGATGTTACTGAACGCCATCGCAACTCCATGCACATCCAGTACCTTGCCAATCACGACACATTGACCGGCTTGCCCAATCGAGGCAAATTTAATGAGTTGCTAAGCAACAACACTCGCTTTGCGCTACGCTACCCTGAGCGCGCATTCGCGCTTTTCTTTATCGATGTCGATCGCTTCAAAAATGTCAATGACACTTTTGGGCACTACATCGGAGATGAATTGTTAAAAGAGATCGCTTTGCGTTTGAAGAACCCTTTACGGGGAACAGACGTCGTAGCACGCCTAGGCGGAGATGAGTTTGTTATCATCGTCAATCAGGTGAAAGCGTACAAGACGATTCGGTGTGTCGCCGACAATGTATTGCATTCCTTTGACAAGGAAATTTTGATCGAAGGTAATAAGTGCGACATCAGCGTTAGTATCGGCATTAGTGTTTTTGGCGTTGACGCCAACAATGAGGATACACTCTTACAGCACGCAGATACCGCGATGTACCGCGCAAAAGAGAAGGGCAAAAACAACTACCAATTCTTTGCACCTGATCCAGATAGCTCTGCCCAAGTTTCGTAGCCCCCATCCAAGCTAAACGATTTTTCAAAGCCCTTTTCTGCAAAGAATTTCGCCGCACCTTGGCTTGCATTGCCGTGATAACAGCAAACGATGAGAGGCCGCGTGAGATCGCAGTTGGCAATAAACTCATCCACGCTATCTCCCGTCAAGTGGATGGCATTAGGAATTGTGCCGGCCGCATATGATTGAGGGTCACGAATATCGACCACCGTTGCCCCCTCCTCTATCAGTGCTTTTGCTTCACTCACATTGATTCTTCCATAAGCCATGATTTATTCTCCTTTATTACTGCACAAGCATAGGCGATTATATCGGCCTATAAAATATCTTGATTCACCGTTTTACAGGTTCATTGATGACTAACACTAACGATAACGTTCAATTTTGGAATTTTGTCCTTCACATTGCCGAATCGGCGCAGGCCGCCGATAGCAAGGATGCGAAAAAGATACTACTCGATCAGCTAACAACTTTAAATGAGGCATTCTCAGAGTGTGACCCAGTTGAAAACTATGAAGCCTATGTAGTTTTGAAGTTAAGCGCCGCCATGAGCGATATCATTGCGCACGAAAAGGCCGATTGATCAATCGACCTTAATTTGGTCAAAACTTGTCACCACAGGGTGCGATGTTTTCAATTGCGCCCTCTCTGGATCTAACGATGTATCTTGCGGACGTATCATCCAGGCAGTTTTAAAACCTGCCGCCTCGGCCGCATCCAGCTCTTCTTTCACATCAGATATAAACAAGATGCTTTCCGGCTTCAAGGCAATAGCTTGCGCAATACTCTCGTAGGACTCCACTTCTTTTTTGGGCCCTATAGTCGTATCGAAATAGCCGGAGAAAAGTAAGCGCATATCGCCAGCGTCGGAGAAACGGAAAAACAACTGCTGCGCCTTGATCGAACCGGAGGAGTAAACGTATAAATTACGTTCTTGCTGCTGCCAATTTTGTAAGACCTCTGGCACGTCTGGATAAACATGTGCTTGATACAAGCCTTGCTTATAGCCTTTCTCCCAGATCATACCTTGCAGAGTTTTCAGCTCTGTATTCTTTACATCATCTTTTATCCACTGCTCCAAAAGTTGGATAAGTGCATCGATCTTATGCAATGGGATTCCTGTGCTCTCACTCAAGCGCACAAGAACTCGCATGACATCACGCTCTTCGCAATGCTCACGAACAAAGTTCCCAATATGCTTAAGTGCATAAGGAAAAAGGACATTGTTAACAAAACCAATACTGCTGGTAGTGCCCTCAATATCCGTAACGATTGCAGCAATCTTCATCAATACTCCAGTCGCGAGAAACTCTCGGCGATCCTCTTTCCTGTGTAGTTGGCCACCCAACCTTCAGGGTTATTAAAGAAACGAATAGCAGCGAAATTTGGTCTCGCTCCCATATCAAACCAATGTTCAGTGCCAGCCGGGACGCTAATAAGGTCACCACGCTGACACAACACTTCAAATACTTTTTCATGCAGATGCAAACTAAACAAACCTTGCCCAGCGACGAAGAAACGGACTTCATCTTCGCTATGCGTATGCTCGCTCAGGAATTTTTCACGTAGCTGCGGGACATTCGCCGCTATTTCAGGATTTGTGGCGTTAAGGCTAATCACATCCACAGTTTGATAGCCTTCGTCATCACAAAGTTGTTTTATCTGAGCGCTATAGGCACTAAGCACCTCATCAGCGGAGCTTCCAGCTTGTAAGCTCTCATGGGTTGGCCATTGTTCAAAACGAATTCCTACCTCGGCCAAGACCTTGGCGATCGCGCTTTGCTCATCGCTTTCCCACACACATGACCTTGGGTCAGATTCTTGAAAGACTTTCATGTGACTCATTTTAATCACACTCTCCCCGCGCATTGATGTCCATGCGAGTTCAATAAAAAGCCCAATAAATAGTGCATTGCTTCAAGATGGCGCATAGCTTCCGCTAAATGCTGCCCCCAAGTGTACAGTCCATGTCCTTTGATTAGATAAGCAGGAATCGGGCCATTTTTATTCATATACTGATCTACAGACTTTGCTAAAGCGGCGATATCTTGCGTATTCTCAAATACCGGAATACGCAAACTGGTGGCATGCGTCTTTATGCCAGCAAATGCTTTGAGTAGTTCTAGGTTTTTTAGTTCAATATGATCTATCGACTCTTGTGCATGACGAGCTGACAATAACTCAGAGACTAACACTGAGTTCATGTCATGCGTGTGTAACACCGCGCAAATTGCCGAATCTCTTGCATATAGCTGCGTGTGCAGAGCCGTTTCAGCGGAAGGATGTGCGCCTATAGGAGTCAATACTTGCCCCTGCAAGTCGACACAGAGTACGTCATGCGAAGCCAACTGCCCTTTATGCACACCCGAGGCGGTGATTGCGCAATACCGATTATCCAAGCGCATCGAAAAATTACCGCTAGTTGCGGGTACCCAGCCCTTGTCGTATATCTGCCGGCTAAGCGCTGCAATCGCCTCGCGCGCCTTCAAAAATTGTGCCTCGTTAATCATATTCTCTTCGTGTCAAAAACTTCTAATTATAATGGTTGTTAATCCAGCATGCTTACCAAGCCCTTCAAATAAAGGCTCTCTGGAAACGGTAATCCAACAGGATGATCCTCTGCCTGGTGCAGATAATGAATGATTTGGCCCTGCCGCCCTGCATCGAGGACCGCATCGGCTGTGATCTTCTGAAACAGGGGCAAATCGATTGCACCAGAGCAGGAAAAACTCACTAAAAGTCCGCCAGGATTCAATAAGGCGCTCGCTTGTAAGGCGATATCCTTATATGCCCGCGCGGCCTTTTTAAACTGCGCCTTGGTCTCTGCAAACTTGGGCGGGTCCAGCACGATCAAATCGAAACGTCGCTCTTGCGATTTATACTCTCGCAGCAAATCGAACACATTGGCTGTGATGAGCTCGTATTGCTCGTCTTTAAAGCCATTGCGCGCGAAATTGCCGCGTGCAAACTCAAGCGCCGGCCCCGATGAGTCAACATTGATGACGTGGGCAGCGCCGCCTTGGAGCGCTGCCACGCCAAACCCGCCGGTGTAGGCGAAGCAGTTTAATACCGTTCGGCCTTGGCTGAGCTTACTGACGATCTCTCGGTTATCAAATTGGTCGAGGTAAAAACCGGTCTTGTGGCCATGCGCAATGCTCAATCCATATAGACGCCCGTGCTCATTAATCTGCACAATCTCAGGCGGCTCTTCGCCCCATAGCACACCTTGGGTTGGCGCAAGACCTTCCCTGCTGCGAACAGCGGCATCTGATCGCTCATAGATGCCCTTACAAGGGAACAAGTCTTTTAATAGGGACACGATGACCGATTTCCAAGCCTCGACACCCACAAAGAAAAACTGACAGACAAGAAAATCGCCATAACGATCAACTATGAGCCCTGGAAGCTCATCGGATTCGGCGTAGACAATGCGACAACCGGTGCGCTCTGGGTCGTCTAGAAAGCTCTTGCGGCGATTAATGGCTGCCTGTAAA
The DNA here is from genome assembly GCA_947259995.1 of uncultured Pseudomonadales bacterium. Lineage (GTDB taxonomy): Bacteria > Pseudomonadota > Gammaproteobacteria > Pseudomonadales > Pseudohongiellaceae > UBA5078. Next base: position 256,662 of record CAMYOK010000006.1, read on the forward strand.
CGGCGCCTGAAGAAGGCTTCATCGATAGTCTCTTCGGTATCGAAGCTCCACACGCGGGCGCGAATCTGTGAACTAGGGGAGTAAGCGGCACTGGCAATCGCCTTGCCTGAGGCATCGAGCACCAACACGGTTTCGCCTGCCTGAGGCTTGGCTGCTACACGCCCAACGGCGCCGGAAAAAATCCAAGGGTGACGACGCAAAAGAGAGGATTCTCTCCCTTTATTGAGATGCAGTGTTTTCATGGGCTCCAGCGCTATTTAAAAGCAAAACGTGCTGCGATCGCTCGCATTACACAAAGTCGCAGATTCTACTCTGTTTGCGCGCTCGGACAAAGCCGTCTGGCCATCACATGTTGATATCGGCCTAAGGAGCGGTAGGGTTCCTGCCTAGACAGCTCTAACTCTAAAGCCATCAACGCTGGTGCATCCATCGCCCTGCCATCTTCGGTCAGAAGATAGTCATGAAATACACGAATACCACTATGGCAAAGTAACGCCCATTGCGCGGCCTCTAACCAATGTAGTACCTGCAATGGCTCTAAGGGGCGGTGCGGTGTAAGGCTGCCTGGGCGTGGTTCAAAATGGCCATCGAGGATGCTCGATCGTTTGCCGCGCAACAAATTTTTAAACACGAGCCCATGGCGATTGTAAAAGCTTAAGGAAAGGATGCCATCGGGACGGAGTAAAATTTGCAAGTCACCAATAAGCGCCTGTTGCTCCACCACCCACTCCAGTACAGAGTGACAAATTACAAGATCGAATGCTTGGCGCTCGCCCGCTAGACATTGGGCACGCAAATTGGCGATTGAGGCATGGACGAAGTCGATAGTCTCAATGCCCGCCTTTGCAGCGTTTTCTTTGGCTAACTGCAACATCTGTTCTGAGATATCACAGTGCGTCACCTGATGTCCAAGCGCGGCCAAGTGCAGCGAGAACTGCCCTTGCCCGCCGCCGGCATCGAGAATACGCAAAGGCATAGACCCAGCATCAGCAATGGCGCTAGGCAACACTTGTGCGAAGTCTTGCTCGATGACAGCAAGGCGAATCGCGCCTTTCAGGCCACCATAGATATTGCGCGCAAAGCGTGGCGCCAAATCATCAAAGTTACGATCTTCATGCATCAATACCGGAGTACGGCGGCGAGAGCCATGGGTCATCGATTAATTTACCAATTGGCCTGCACTGTCGACCTCTACGATTGGATAGCCGAGGGCTTCCAGCTCTTGTCCAATCACCGCTTTGTCACCTACCACTAACAACACCATTTGTTCGAATGGCAATTTTTCTCTGGCAAGCTGATCGATATCCTCTTTAGAGATTGAGTTGATGATCTGTGCCTGTTGCTCGACAAAATTTTCGGGCAGATCGTACTGCAGAATATTGCCAAGAAAGCCGGCTTTCTGTCGCGGGGTCTCGTAGTTCAATGCATCTCGCTGGCCAACAGCCGAACGGGTAAAGGCCAGCTCCTCGGCGCTAATACCGTTATCTCGATAGGCGGTAATCTCATTGACAAACTGCACGATAGAATCTGCTGTGCTGTCGGTACGCACACTCGCCGAGGCAGTAAAGGGGCCTGGTAATTGTGTGCTATAAAAGCTGCTGCGCGCGCCATAGGTATAGCCTTTATCTTCGCGCAAGTTCAAATTGATACGGCTACTAAAGGCACCGCCTAACACATAGTTCATTAGCGTGGTTTTAAAGTACTCGCCATTAACGTCATAAGGCATATCTGTAATGTAACCAATGCGGATCTCAGACTGGGCTACCCCAGGCTTGTCAACCAAATAAAGAGTGTTAGCTTCTATACTTGGCAACTCCGGTTGCACACGCATTGCAGGCGCTTGTTCTGGCAGTTCATTCAAGAAATCTAGGCCGGCAACGATGTTGTCTTGCTCCACATCACCCACAACAACGAGTTGTAGATCCTCGGTCGCAAATGCGTTACTAGCGAAGGTCTCGACATCGCTCAATTGCAATGCCTCGAGTGTTGCAACACGCCCATTCATCGGGACCGCCAAACTGTGCTCCGCTCCATAAAGTAAGGTGTCAAACACTTCGCTAGCAATACTAAACGGTCGTTGCTGAGAAGCCTGCAAGGCCTCAATCTGTTGGCTGCGCAGACGCTCGAAATTCTCTTGCGTTAATGCCGGTTGTAGAAGCCGTTGCTGCAAAAGCTCGAGTGTTGCCGCAAGATTACGACTTAGCGTATTAACATTAACCACCATGCTATCAGTGCCAGCTGACACATTAATGCTAGCGCCTAGCTTTTGCAGTTCACGCTCGAATGCTTCGGCGCTTAACGCCTGCGTCCCCTCCTCTAGCATGGCCGCGGTTAATCTGGCCAAGCCAAATTGATCTGCAGTCTCGGCTAAATGGCCACCCTTAAAGCGCAAACGTAGATCGACTGTGGGGATCTCATTGTTCTGCGACCCGATTATCTGCGCACCGTTGGCAAGACTTGTACGCCAAAATGGCGGAACTTCGACTAAGGGCGCTTGCCCTGGCACCGGTCGTAACGCACGATCGAACGCATCATTAACAGGGCGTGGTTCCAACGCATCGAGCGAGGTATCCACCACACGAATAGCCGGGGGCGGCGCAAAATCATCTTCGCGAGCAGAAGCCTCTGGATTATCACTAGTCACCACGCTGACAATCACGGCTGGCTTGTTAGCGATGTATTCATCAAAGACGCGCAAGATGTCTTCTTTATTCAGATTGCGCAGTGCAATCAATTCCTGTGCTAAGTAGTTAGGATCATCCAACAAATAATCGTATAACGCTAAACGCGATGCCTTACCACGCACACTCGCAAGCCCATTAATAAGATTGGCTTCGGTTTCCCCTTTGAAGGTTGCGATATCTTCATCGTCAATTTCACTGGCGTCGAAGTTGGCGATGATCTCGCGCACTTGCGCCTCGAAATCAGCTAAGTCGGCATCGGGGTAAGTTTGGATTTCTAGGCTGAAAAACCCAGCAAGTTCTTGCGCACTATTATCTGCACTCGCATCGATGGTTTCATTTGTGAGAACAAACTTCTGATAAAACAGCGAGTTTTTACCCCCGCCAATAATGCTCGCCAAGGCATTCAATGGCACCCGATCTGGGTGCGAATACGCCACGGTTGGGTATGCCATGACTAATAAAGGGAAGCGTATATTTTGATCCACATAGGAGACATAGCGATCACGGTCTAAGGTGACCGCTTGCACCTCGTCCCGTTCCACTTCGGGGCCGCGCGGAATGCTTCCGAAATATTTGTCGATCAAATCGAGAGTCGTGGTTTCATCGAGTTGCCCCGCCACGATCAAGGTCGCATTATTGGGCCCATACCAACGCAGGAAAAAGTGCTTTAAATCATCTAATGTGGCAGCGTCTAGGTCTTCTGGGTAACCGATGACTGGCCAGGAATATGGGTGACCACTTGGGTACAGCGCGGCGATGAGTTCTTCATAAACGCGCCCATAAGGTCGATTCTCGACGTTCTGCCCGCGCTCATTTTTGACGGTATCGCGTTGGATCTCAAACTTCTCTTGCGTCACTGCCTCAAGCAAAAACCCCATACGATCCGACTCAAGCCAAAGCGTGGTTTCTAACTGGTTAGAAGGCACCGTTTGGAAGTAATTAGTGCGATCGGTGCTCGTGGTGCCATTCATCGTGCCACCAGCTTCGGTGACAATGCGAAAATGCTCGTCATCCCCTACATGCGCCGAGCCTTGAAACATCATGTGCTCGAAGAAATGCGCAAAACCTGAGCGCTGCGCCTCTTCACGTGCAGAACCAACATGGTAGGTGATATTTACATGCACAAGTGGATCAGAGTCATCCTCGTGCAGCAGGACGGTCAAGCCATTGTCATAGACATACTTCTTATAGGGAATGACAATCCCATCACTATTGCTAGTGACGGTTTCTACTAGCTCATAGCCTTTCGGCGCCTCTTGTTGGGATTCACCCGCATTTTCACTCATCCCCGCCGCGGAATCAGGCGTATTGTCTGAACAAGCAATTAGGAGAGCTGCCAAAGCAGCCAACTGGATCGAACGCAACATAGTGACCTCGCTAAAACACATCGGAACAGCAACAAGAACTGCCGCTTATACAGCGGTTTATAGCTTGTTCTAGAGCAAATTGCCAGAAAGCCTCACGGCTGCGGGCTGACATTCGGGGAGCTTTTGGTCACTAGAATAAGCCCTGCAACAGTGATCAGCGTGCCCACGACAGTCAACACCGTGATCGCTTCACCAAATAGAACCCAAGCCATTAACGCCGTGGTAGGAGGTGTTAGGTAAAGATAACTCGTCACCTTAGTCGCCGCGCCATCACGAATCATAATAAACAGCAATGAAATTGCCCCTATCGACAAGGCAAACACCGACCATAGAAGTGCCGCCACCATGGGGAATACCCATTCGATCTCTCGGGTTTCGAATATGAACATAAAGGGCAGGCAAACCACGGCCGACGCACCAAATTGCAGCACAGAGCCCGCTCGAAGGTCAAAACTAGGACAGAATCGTTTCTGATAGAGTGTCCCAATTGTAATACTGGCTAACGCTAAACCAGACAGGCCAAGACTAAGCATGCTCAAACCCACAAGAGTCAGCTTCGCCATAACGACGAGCCCTACCCCAGTCAGCCCTGCCATGAGCCCAAGCCATTGCCTTTGGCTCAAGCGTTCGGAGACTAACGCCGCCAACCATGCAGTCAATATCGGTTGCAGCCCCATGATCAAGGCGACTAGGCTCGCCGACATCCCCAGCTTCACCGCCGCCCAAACTCCACCTAAATAGCCTGCCTGCAACATCACGCCGGCTATAGCAATATGCCAACACCCCTGCCTATTGGGCCATGTGACTCGTTGTATCAGCACCACCGGCAGCATCACTAGCAATACGCCAACGAAGCGCAGGAACATAAAGGTCATGGGTTCTGAATAAGGCATGCCGTAACGGGCTACGATAAAGCCGGTACTCCACACCAATACGAAGATTGCAGGAATAAACCGTTGAATAGACTGGCGCATCGATCACACTCGCATTGATAGCTAGGGCCTACAAAAGTGGCGCGTATAGGTCATTAATGTAACGAGTGATCACTTCATCCCAGCTAAAGCGTGCATTCGATGCATTGCGTCGCAGGGCAAGCCAGAGCTCTGGATTGAGCGTTGTCGCACAAGCCGAGTGCACTGCTCGAAGCATATTTTCCGCTTGCTCCTGCTGAGTATCTCCGCTAAAGGAGAAACCATTTACGCCTTGCACTACCGTATCACTCAGCCCACCCACGGCGTGAACAATGCAGGGCGTCCCGGCACGCATCGCTAACATTTGGCTAATACCACAAGGCTCAAAGCTACTTGGCATCAAGAATAAATCACCGGCAGCATAGAGTGCGTCTGCTAGATCCTCTGAAAAGCCTTGTAGAAATAAAAAATTATTATGTTTCGCCATAGTCGCGGTGAAGAAATGTTCATACTTTTCTTCACCGCTACCGATCATGATGAAAAGTCCATCGCCTAGATTATGTAGCAAGCTATCTATTGCGCTGACTCTGCCCCCTTTTTCATCACTGACCTCTTCGATAAACAATCGTGCTTTCTGCGCAGTCACTCGACCGACAGAAGTTAGTGTTGTGGGAATTGGCTTTCGACGTCGTCGCAATTGTGCAATTCGTAATTGGGCATAAAAGTGCGCGGCGGGTACGACAAATTGATCCCCTACCCATGACATGAGAGTTTTTTCAATAAGGTCGAGTAATTGCGCACGTGAGCGGTGTGGTGCTGGGGGTTTTCGATAATCGCAACCATTTAAAATGCCGAAAAGTTTGCCTTCAGCAGACACGCGCTGCAAATCTTTTTCCAGTGTTTCGCCGCCGATGTATCCCCGACTGTAATCACTAGCTAAAAGTATTTCTTGAGCGTAATTAGGGGAAACCGCATGCACTCGGTCAGACAAGTTGATTCCTGAACGCATCAGGTTCACGCAGTCGCGATAATTTGGATCTTGAAGCAAGCTTAAATCGAGCGTAAGGTTTTCGTACCAACTATGCAAAGACGAATAATGCCCAGTCAAAGGTCGCACGCCCTGCAACGACAGATTGTGAATTGTGTACACAGTTGTGATTGCACGTAGTGATTTGAAAGCGGGCATGTAACGACGCAAAACTGCCACCAATGCCGCGTGCCAATCATGTAAGTGCAAAACATCGATAGACTCAAATCGTGATTCAACTATGCTTTGACAAACAGCGAGACAAAATAAAGCGAATTTATGTGCATCAGTGGCAAATGGCCCTTCATGGTCATTGCAATAAATAGCGCCCTCGCCACAAGAAGCAAATAAGGGATGCTCAAATATATAGTGAGTTGGCTCACCAGCGTTTTCCGACACCTCAACCGAGGGCGTATCTACCCGAAAGATTGTTACTGTTTCTGGCTTCCCGCAAAACACAACCTCAACTGACGCAAGCAAGGATGACGCATTTTTTTTTGCAAGCGATTGATACCCTGGCGTTATCACAGAAACATGATGCCCTCGCTCAGACAACGCTATGGGCACATCACGAATAACGTCGCCAATCCCCCCTACTTTGCCACCTTGTAAAGCACCGTTCTCAGCAGCAATCATTGCAATGTGCATTGCTTTCCTCTGTTTTAAATACCGCCTACTGGCTGGCCTAGCATGGCGCGTGTCACCAAGGTGACCCCTTTATCTGTCACTCGATAGCCTTTCTTAATATCCTCTACACTATCATAGCCAATCACAGTCCCCTCGGGCACTGTGCATCCGCGATCGATGATGACTTTGCGCAATTTACAATTGCGCTTAATAACCACATCAGGCAAAACAACAGCCTCATCGATTTGTGAATATGAATGAATTCTCACATTGGAAAAAAGCACGGATTTTCGCACCATTGCCCCTGAAATGATACAACCACTAGAAACTAATGAGTCCATAGCGGCTCCCCGTCGATCATCATCGTCGAAAACAAACTTCGCTGGCGGCAACTGTTCTTGAAAGGTCCAAATTGGCCAACGAGGATCGTATAAATTCAACGGAGGCGTCGGCGATGCTAATTCCATATTCGCAAGCCAATAGGAGTCTAGATTACCCACGTCACGCCAATACGCTAATTGGTCAACCGCTGGATCAACAAACCGGTAAGCAAACACATTATGATCCGCAATGATTGAAGGGATAATGTTCTTCCCGAAATCATGGTCGGACACTGAATTCTTGGCATCTTGGCGAAGCTGTTCAAATAGGAATTCAGTTTTGAAAACATAGTTACCCATTGACGCAAGACAATTTTCGGGGTTATCGGGAACTGGCTGAGGGTGCGTAGGCTTCTCACTGAAGCCTAAAATACGATGTTTGCGGTCGACGCTCATCACGCCAAAATTCCCAGCGGCCTCTGCCAATGGCACCTCCATACAAGAAACAGTCATATCCGCATCGTGCTCTACGTGAAATGCCAACATATCGCCGTAGTCTTGCCTATAGATATGGTCCCCTGAAAGAATCATCACATACTCTGGAATTTCACCACGAATGATATCGATATTCTGAAACACAGCATCAGCAGTGCCCATGTACCAACTATCTGAGTATCTTTGCGAGGCCGGCAGGATTTCTACTCCCTCTCCTAACTCTTTTTTAAAGTGCCCCCACCCTCTGACCAAATGTTTAATCAAAGAATGCGCTTTATACTGAGTCACGACACCCACTCGACGGACTCCAGAGTTAATACAGTTAGACAGAGGGAAGTCTATAATGCGGAATTTCCCCCCAAAGAAAAGCGCCGGTTTTGCGCGCCAATCGGTTAGCTCGTGCAAACGTGATCCTCTTCCACCAGCAAGAATCAAAGCGTAGGTGTTGCGCGTTAATTTACTAACATAACGTGGGCCAGCATCCATAATATAACCCTCACTAGATTTCAGATTTCACGGTTATTGAGCTTGCACCGAAAGGCCCCAGATATCCTCCGCATAATGACGAATAGTTCGATCACTGGAGAAGTACCCGCTCGCGGCAGTATTTAATATACTCATTCTTTGCCAAGCATTTTGATCTTTAAACAGTGCACCGACACGCTCTTGAGCATCGACATAGCTACGAAAATCCGCCGCTGTCACCCATTGGTCATTAGGGTTTCTAATACTATCGATGATAGGAGAAAACAGTCCGGGCTTATCGAGATTGAAAAACCCAGATTCCAATAATTGCATCGCGGCTGAGAAATCCTGATCTTGTTCGATAATAGTATTCGGGTCGTATTGAGTGCGCACCTGCGCGACTTCATCGGCTTGCAAACCAAAGAGGAAAAAATTCTCTTCGCCTACCTCTTCGCGAATTTCAATATTGGCCCCATCCAGTGTTCCAATCGTAATGGCACCGTTCATCATGAACTTCATATTGCCTGTTCCTGAAGCCTCCTTTCCCGCCGTGGATATTTGCTCGGACAGGTCTGTGCCAGCACATATAATCTCCATTACCGTTACACGGTAATTAGGGAAAAAAGCTAAACGCAGGAATGGTTTTGCTCGCTCATCGGCATTAATCACAGCGGCGACCCTATTCACTAATTGAATAATAAGCTTTGCCATGAAATAGCCTGGTGCGGCTTTGCCACCAATCAAAACACATCGCGGTGTCATCCCTTGTGTTTCTCCACGCAGAATGCGCCCGTACAAATGCACTACATGTAAGATATTCAGTAACTGCCTTTTATACTCATGAATTCTTTTTACCTGAACATCAAACAGCATTGCCGTATCAAATTCCACATCACATTTAAGTTTGACCAGATCTGCCAATGCTTTTTTATTATGGTCTTTAATTTTTGCCCACTGTTTTATAAAGGCTTTCTTTTCTACGAATGGCTCTAGTTTCTTAAGCAAATCCAAATGCGTAACCCATTCTTCGCCAATGGTTTTATCAATAAGATTCGCCAATTTAGGATTGCAAAACGCTAGCCACCGGCGTGGAGTAACGCCGTTGGTTTTGTTATTGAATTTCTCTGGCCACATCTCGTAAAAATGGCTAAATAACCCTTGCTTGAGTAGTTCGGTGTGTAGCGCAGCCACACCGTTCACTGAAAAACTACCCACTATGGCCAAATGCGCCATGCGCACTTGTGGTTCACCCCCTTCCTCGATCAAAGACATCTGGGTTATTCTATTACCGTCACCAGGCCATCTTTGCGCAACCTGCGATAGAAAGCGCGCATTGATTTCGTAGATTATTTCAAGTATTCGCGGCAACATGCTTTGGAATAAGCGCACTGGCCATCGCTCTAACGCCTCTGGTAACAAAGTATGATTGGTATACGCCATGGTCTTCTGGGTGATACCCCACGCTTCATCCCAATTCATTTTTTCTACATCCAGTAGAAGCCGCATCAGTTCCGCTACAGCAATTGAGGGATGCGTATCATTGAGTTGAAAACAGTTGTATTCGGAAAACTCAGCAAATTCACTGCCACTACGTTGCTTCCATCTAGCGATAACATCTTGCAGGCTAGCGCTGGTTAAAAAGTACTGTTGCCGCAATCGCAACACCTTGCCATTTTCACTCACATCGTTGGGGTAGAGCACCATCGAAATCTGTTCGGCTTGATTTTTTTCGGCGACAGCCTCGGCATAACTACCGGCATTGAAGTCGTGTAGGTTGAACTCTTCAGTTGCAGTAGACTTCCAAAGTCGTAACGTGTTCACGGTTCCATTCTGATACCCCGGAATTGGCATATCGTAGGGAACCGCGTGCACATCTTGCGTGTCTATCCAATCTCGAAACCTACCATCAGCGCTGACTGTCGTGCGTCCGTAAAATTTCACCGTCCGAGTATCCTGTGGAGCTTCGAACTCCCACGGGTTACCAAACTCTAACCAATGATCGGGGCACTCAATTTGTTTTCCATTCTCGATACGCTGATGAAACATGCCAAAGTCATAACGAATTCCGTACCCTGTCACTGGCAATCCTAGCGTTGCACAGCTATCGAGAAAACAGGCCGCGAGTCGCCCGAGCCCTCCGTTTCCCAGCCCCGCATCGCGCTCTTCCGCTGACAGCTCTTCAAGCGAAACCCCGTAACTAATCAATGCTTCTCGCAGGGTTTTTTCCATATCGAGATTCAGGGCTGCATTGGTAAGTGTGCGCCCCATTAAGAACTCAAGGGAGATATAGGCCACTCGTTTTTGACGTTCTTCTTGATACCGTTTACGAGTGCTTCTCCAGCGCTCTACTAGGCGATCTCTTACTGTTAAGGCAGCGGCATTGAATAAATAATGATGGGCATTTTCGTTCTGATCGCGACCAAGCGTTAGATGAAAATGACGATTTAAGTCCGCTGTGACGGTTTTCTTATCCATCCCGAGCCACTCATAGGGCCCAATCCCTACAGGAGCTTTTCTCTGACGCGTTAATTTTCTAGCATTGGGTTTAGCAGGGTCGGAAGTACTACTCATATCAAGCTCCTAATCACACCTTACGCTGATTCATTTGACACACTCTCGTTCTCTGTTTGTCGTGCAAGCAGTACAACAGTAGAGCAAGAGAATAAATTTAGTCGCCGCTCTAGCATGCATTTATCTGAGTCAGGTACCCCCGATTGGGTTGCGGTATCCAACAACACTTCCCAATTCTTGACTCCCGCAATTATCGGTAAGCTGAAGCCTAATGCTGCACGACCAGCATGAAATATGATTAACATGCGGTGGCGTGTCTTAGTTGCGGGGTCTACTCCCACTAACATGTAGCCTAGAGTCCTTGCATGATGCTCTTGCCAATGGCCCGCTTGCATGAGTTCACCGCTATCGTTGTACCAAAGAATGTCGGGATCATCCTCGTGCATCGCTTCGTGCACATAGTGGTCGAAAAAAAGATAGCTATATTTCGCCCGCAACGCAGTTAGGTACGATGTAAACTTCTGCTGCGCAGGTCCTGCCTCACTAGAAGCGTCCCAATTGATCCAATTCGTATTATTGTCCTGACAATAAGAGTTATTGTTACCGTTTTTACTCCGGCAACTCTCATCGCCACCAAAGATCATTGGTATTCCTTGTGACAACAGAAGTGTTGCAAGAAAATTTCGTTGTTGGCGCTGGCGCAAGACAGTGACGGTTTTATCGTGAGTTTCACCTTCAATGCCAAAATTATCACTGTAGTTTTCACGATGGCCATCTTGGTTATTTTCACCATTAAGCTCGTTATGGCGATCTTTATAGGTCACCAAATCATTGAGCGTAAAGCCATCGTGGCTGGTGATGAAATTTACGCTCGCCGTGGGGCGACGTCCCGCATGTTCAAAAATATCACTCGAGCCATGAATACGGCGTGCAAACTCAGGTAGCATGCCTGCATCCCCTCGCCAGAATCGGCGCACTGTGTCTCGGTAGCGATCATTCCACTCACTCCAGCCCGGAGGAAACTGACCTAGTTGATACCCTCCAGGACCAATATCCCAAGGTTCGGCAATCAGCTTGGTTCCTGCTAGCGTTGGGTCTTGCAACAGCGCATCGAAAAAACCACTGCCTTGGTCAAAACCATAGGACTCCCGGCCTAAGATGGGTGCCAAGTCAAACCTGAAACCATCAACCTGCATCGCACTAGCCCAGTAACGCATACAATCCATGATCAACTGCACTACTCGCGGGTGCATCAAATTGAGAGTATTTCCACAACCGGTATCGTTGATATAAAATCGCTTATCTTCTGGCTGTAACCGGTAATACGATAAATTGTCTATGCCGCGAAACGAAAAGCTTGGCCCAAGACGCCCCCCTTCTGAAGTGTGATTAAATACCATGTCCAATATCACTTCGATGCCTGCGTCATGAAACGACTCAACCATGTTTCTACACTCTATAATGGAGTCACTGCTCAAATAGGCTTGATGCGGGGCGAAAAAGCAAAGGCTGTTATAACCCCAGTAATTTACTAAACCCTTCTCATGTAAAAAGGGTTCGCTGACAAAGCTTTGGATAGGCATTAACTCAACAGAAGTGACTCCTAGGTTTTTCAAGTAGCTAATGACTTGATCATGCCCCATACCCGCAAAACTGCCTCGTTGCTCAGGAGGAATCCCAGGGTGCGAAATAGTGAACCCGCGTACATGAGTCTCATAAATCACCGTTGCTGAGGCAGGAATGCGATGACTTACTCGTGTACTGCCTAGAATGTCTTTTACAACCACACATTTAGGCATAAACGCTGTGTTGTCGCGCTGATCAAATATTAAGTCTTTATCTACGTGATTAACGTCAAAAGCATAGTGAGTATCAGACCACTCAAAACTCCCTATTAATTGTTTACAATAAGGATCGAGGGATATTTTGTTCGCATTGAATCTGTGCCCTGAATGAATCTGCCACGGACCATGGACACGATAAGCATACACAGTCCCTGGGCCTGCTTTAGGCAAATACCCGTGCCATACTTGATTTGTCAGCTCTGGCATTTCTAAACGCTGGATCTCGCGCGAACCATTCGGGCTAAACAAGCATAATTCAACACGCTGCGCATGAGCCGAGAACAACGCGAAATTTACGCCCTCTCCATCCCAAGTGGCGCCTAGTGGATAGGGGCTACCGGCTACTAAAGTGACTGCCTGCTTCATAAGCTTCCTGTTTGCAAAAACAACACTGTCGCTAATGGCGGCACAGTGATCCGTATTGACCAGTGCCGATCATGTGAAGCGATATTTTCTGCTTGCACCCCACCATAGTTACCCACATCACCTCCTCCATAGAGCGCCGAATCGCTATTGAGAATCTCCTTGTAGAAACCTGGGCCTTGGACACCAATACGATAGTGCTCATGTACAGTGGGCGTCATGTTCACGACCGCAAGCACACAGTCTTGTTCGGAGTTTGTGATTTTTCGCGCATAGATAAATAACGCTTTTCCATTCGCATCGGCTTCAATCCATTCAAAACCATCCGCATCGCAATCGCCTTGATAGAGAGCAGGATTCGCTGTGCACACAGCATTCAAGTCTCGCACCAATCGTTGTATCCCTTTATGCGCATCGAAATCTAATAAAGACCAATCGAGGCTATGGTCGTGACTCCACTCTTTACGCTGTGCGAACTCGCCACCCATGAACAGAAGTTTTTTACCCGGGTGGCTCCACATAAAACCGTAATAGGCACGAAGATTGGCGAATTTCTGCCAATCATCTCCAGGCATTTTTTCCAGAAGTGAACGTTTACCATGTACCACCTCATCATGGCTAAGCGGTAGAATAAAATTCTCTGAAAACGCGTAAAGCAAACCGAAACTTAAATCAGAACGATGGTACTGTCGGTGAATTGGATCTCTGGCCATATAGCGAAGAGAATCATTCATCCAACCTAAGTTCCATTTAAAGCCAAAGCCTAGGCCACCGTTTGAGGTGTAATCAGTGACCCCTGGCCAGGCCGTGGATTCTTCTGCGATCATCGCAACACCAGGGAAATTTTTATAGACACGCTCGTTGATCTGTTTTAACAAATGAATGGCTTCCAGATTCTCCTTGCCGCCAAACTGATTCGGCAACCACTCGCCCTCTTCTCGGCTATAATTCAAATACAGCATCGAGGCGACCGCATCGAAACGGAGCCCATCGATATGAAACTCCGACAGCCAATAAACCGCATTGCTTAGTAGATAACTGACGACTTCAGAGCGGCCATAATTAAAAATGAGAGTATTCCAATCAGGGTGAAACCCCAAGCGCGGATCAGCATGCTCATAAAGACAGCTGCCATCGAAGTTCCCCAAACCGTGTTCGTCTGAGGGGAAATGAGCCGGAACCCAATCCAATAAAACTCCTAAGCCCTTACTATGGGCTTGATCAATCAAGTATCGAAACTCGTTGGGGGTTCCAAAGCGCCGAGTAGGAGAATATAAGCCGATTGGTTGATACCCCCATGAGCCATCAAACGGGTACTCGCTCATCGGCATAAATTGAATGTGAGTAAAGCGCATTTCTAAAACGTAGTTTATTAGCTGATCCGCTAACTCTTCATAGCTTAAATAACTGTCATCATGCCAATGTCGGCGCCAAGAACCGGCATGTACTTCATAGATCAGCATCTGCGAGTTATGCAGTGCGCCATCCTTCCTTTGGCGCATCCACTGCGCATCTGTCCAAGCAAACTTTTCTTTGCTTGGCACCAAGGAAGCGGTGTCTGGCCGCAACTGCGTGGATCTTGCATACGGGTCAGCTTTCCATGGCAAAGTATTCCCGTCGGCTCCTACAATTTGGTATTTATAATAGCTTCCCTCTGGAAGTTGCGGGATGAAACATTCCCACACTCCAAAGTCCCTATGCAGGTCCATGGCGTGACTCTCTGGGTTCCATCCATTGAAATCACCAATAACAGAAACTTTCTGCGCACTGGGTGCCCACACAGCAAAAAGTACACCTTCCACACCATCAACATCCCGATGATTCGCTCCCATAAACCTGTACGCTTGCTCTTGCTCTCCACGACTAAACAGGTAAAGGTCTTCATCACGTAACAAACATCGATAAGTGTTAACACCCAGCGTCGAATCTGCGGGTTTCTTCTGCCGTTGCGAACCCTTTTTAGCCCGCGGGGCTCGAGGTTTACTACTCATGACAAACCTCTTTCTTGGCTAAATCCAGACAATAATTTTTCTCCTAGCTCGGAACCGATTAATGCACCGACATCAGTCGGGAGTCGGCGACTCCAATTTGGGTACTCATTGCTAGTACCAGGAATATTAACTGGAGTTTCAAGTAGAGCAAGATCGTCCAGTTGGACTGAGATCAACTGCGAAGCACTTCGTGCACAACATCGAATTATTGCGGCACATAATGTGCTATCAAAGGGGTGGTCAACACTATCGCCTTGCCACTGTGTTGGTAGCAACCATTGCTCCCCCAAGCAGTATAAAATCTGCCCCTTTTCCTCTCTTCGCTGGTGCAGCTGTTCCTGTAATTCGCTCTCTGAGCCGATCAATTGCAATTCATATCGAAGCTTTAAATCGAAACCATTCCACCACGCGGCGAGAGTAGGCACATCGTGATTCGCGATCATGGTCAGTGCTTTCGGATTGTAATGCTCTGGCTTTTTAAAATGCCAAGAGTCATATTTTTCGAAATAAAATAAGGCATTAGAAAATACAGCGGAATCTCTAATGTACGTTCTAACCTCTGGTGGCACGATGCCAAGGTCTTCCCCTATAACGACGCATTTATTGCGGATACTCTCCAAGCGCAGGATTGCAAAGAGTTCATCGGCGTTGTAGTGCACATAGGCCCCGACGCCACGACCAGCATAACGAGGGCTCCACCATAAGCGCATCAAAGCCATAACATGATCGATACGCAAAGCACCACAGTGCGCCATGTTGGTTTGCAGAAGCCTAATAAAATGCCGGTAGGCATCGAACCGCAGCGCATGTGGGTCTAAAGGTGGCAACCCCCAGTTTTGTCCTTGCGGAGCAAGGGGGTCAGGAGGCGCCCCTATACTGGCGAGTTCACAATACAAATTACTCTGCAGCTTGATCTCGGCCCCTGATCCATCCCCTCCGACAGCCAAGTCTCGAATAAGGCCGATGCGCATACCGCATTGCATTGCCAACTGTTGGCAAGCAGCAAGTTGCAACTCGGCTAGCCACTGCGTGTAAAGGGTATAACGCGGATCGGATTCCACTTTACTCGCATTCTGAGTGCGTAATCGCGCCGCTTCAAACTCTGCAAACTCAAGAAAATCTGGCTGTTGCTCATGCACAAATGCGGTAAACTCTAGTGCACGCATCGAGTTTTTAAGTATGTGCTCATTCACAAAGTGCTCAAACATCAAAGCGAACACTTCACGTTTACATTGTGCGACCTTCGGGTAGTCAATACGATCATTGTTTCTAAGCGCCTTTAAGCGTTGCTGCCACTGTCGACTTTCTACTAGCAATTGCACCGCAGCGGCGTCTGTATACTCGGGAACAGACTCTTGATCCACATATAGGATATTTAAGCGCCGCCGATCATTCGGACTATAGGGGCTACACTGCTCTGGCGAATCAATATTCAATGCATGTAACGGGTTCAATGCGAGAAAACTCGCCTGCTTTGCACTGGCACAACGCACCAATTCTGCTAGATCGCTAAAATCCCCCATCCCCCAATTACGTGCCGAACGCAGAGTATAGAGTTGCACTGAAAACCCCCACAATCGACACCCCGCCAACGACCAATCTGGCTCGTACGCCCTAGACGGGGCGACTATTACACTGGCATTTAAACTTCCAAGGCCGTGCTGGGCGCTAACCGAAGAGTCTAAGCACTGCAAATGAAGTTGGTGATACCCTATGGAGACCGCAGCATTTGTTAACTCTGGAATCTCTAGCTCTCGAGCGCTGTAGATTTGCTCGTTAAATTCCTTTTGTCCTGTTTGCTGAAGACAGTGGGGATAAAAATCCCCATTAAAGACACTGCCATCTTCGCACCTCAACGTCCATTCCCATGCACATTCGAGCGCAGCACTTGGAAGATAAAGCAGTACTGTTGCCTGTGTGCCAATAGTCAGCACAGTGACTGGGGCTAGAACAAATTTGAATACTTCTTGTTGTGCATTCGCTAAGGCAGTATTTAATTTTGTAGAATCAATATGCGCCTCAGAGAATAAATCGACACCACGAAAAAGGAGAATATCAAGGCGATCGCTAAAGGGGATCTGGGCGATATTGCCAGAGAACTCGATATACTCCTTTGCTATGCCATAAAGAAAAAACAGCTCTTCAATTTGCCCACGGCGATCAGCATCTAGGTCTTCACATACTTGTAAAAGTAGGCTGTAATCGGGAAGCTTAGTCATGCACCCTCCGAGAGAATTCAGCGCAACCCAGAAGCCCTGGATACGGCAAAGTTACTCGGCCCACCGGTAACTGTTGGCACCAATGCGAAAAGGGTCCTTTGTTGGTAAAGCGGGCTAAAAATAGCTGCTGATCGAACAAACCCTCCATCGCTTTTAACATTGCCCCAGACAAGAACAAACCCGACAGACTGCCATTCGCTAGTGCAATATCGCCGCAAATAGATCCTAATATGCCCGTAAAGTCACGAATGACCTTTAGGCACAAGGGATCACCCTGTTCTGCTCGTGCGACTATGGCGGCGGCGTGCAATTCGGATTCGTCTCCTTGCAGAAATGCGTTTGCCCAAAATAGATTAGCAAGGCCTGGGCCAGAAAGAAGGTGCTCCACCGAAACTCTCGGAAACCGTTTCCACAAAAGTGCAAGTATCTGCAGCTCATGCTCATTCACCGGCGCAAAAGAAAGATGCCCGGGCTCTGAATCTAAGATTTCGCCACTGGGCAAAAGACTTGCTCCACCGAAGCCAGTGCCGGGCCCGACGATACTGCGCGTATGCGTGGCGGGAAGGGCCAGCGATCGAGCGGAAACGCCCCGCTGCCACCACTGTACCTGCTCATCGCTCAGCTGCGCTAAACTGTATGCTTGCGCAGTAAAATCGTTTAGCACATGTACGGGAAAACCAAGGGATATTTCTAATGCTGTACGACTAAACTCCCAAGAGGAGTTGGTCAAGGTTATGACATCGTCTTGCACACATGCCGCAATAGCTAGACAAGCTTTAACCGGTTTGACAGCGACACATTGGGTGAGTGTTTTAATATAGGACTGAATTGCGTCTTCGAAACGCTCATATTCAGAGCACGCAAAAGTTTCGATGCACTGCAATGAGGCGCTTTGTTCTGTCACATAGGCAAAGCGTACATTGGTGCCACCAATATCCGCCAGCACATGCACCGATAATAATTGACTGCTTATTGAACCCACTTGATCACCCCGCCCACATCGACACAGCACCTTCCTAGCACACTAGGACAAAAAGCAATCACTCGCGAGACAAAATATTAGAACACCGACGCTCCGGTCTTCGCACTACTACTATTTTGCCTAAAACAATCAAACAAGCTACGACCTAGCGTGCTTTGCAACTGGGCGGCCTCAAGGCTAATGTTCGGCAATGTCGCAGTTCGCATCGACATCTCCTGTGCACTTAACTGAACTGTAACTGTGCCCTCATCTGCATCTAAAGCGATAATATCGCCAGTCTTCAAACGGGCTAGCGGCCCTCCATCCAAAGCCTCTGGGCTCATATGAATTGCAGCAGGCACCTTGCCTGAGGCTCCGGACATCCGCCCATCTGTAAGCAAAGCGACTTGAAAGCCTTTGTCTTGTATGACGCCAAGATGCGGAGTCAATTGATGTAACTCAGGCATCCCGTTTGCTTTTGGCCCTTGAAAACGTACTACGGCGATAAAGTCCCGTTCATACTGGCCTGTTTTTAGCGCAGCCACCATTTCATCTTGATCATTAAACACCACGCAAGGAGCCGTCACCTTACGATGCTGTTTTTGCACCGCTGATGTTTTGATCACACCAACTCCCAAATTACCCTGCAATAATCGAATGCCGCTTTCTTTGTCGAAAGGTTGCGAGATTGGCCGCAGAACATCGGGCAGCAAGGATTCTTTGCGCGCTGGTAGCCATTGCAGCTTGCCATTCTCATTCAGAGTGGGTGCCAACTCAAACGGGTCCAAGCCATGCCCCATCAAGGAATCAACATCTTCATTGAGCAAACCTGCACTGCGCAGTTCGCGCACCAAAAATGCCATTCCGCCGGCACGCTGAAAGGCGTTGACGTCAGCCTCGCCGTTGGGATACACCCTCAGCAACAAAGGCACGATCCGCGCTAGCTTGTCAAAATCTTCCCAAATTAAATGTATGCCTGCTGCTTGCGCCATCGCTAGCAAGTGCAAGGTATGGTTGGTCGAACCACCCGTGGCGAGCAATGCAACCAGGGCGTTAACAATGCTCTCCTCCTTGACCATTGCAGACAAAGGCAAATGCGCGCCATCCACATCGGCTGCCGCTATCACCCGAGTGACAGTTTCTTGAGTTAAGGCACTGCGTAATGGGTCTTCGGGGTTGACGAACGACGCCCCAGGTAGTTGCACCCCAAGCATTTCCATTAATACTTGATTACTATTTGCCGTTCCATAAAAGGTACAAGTTCCAGGGCTATGGTAGGAATCTGACTCAGCAGTTAATAACTCTTCTTTGGTCGCCTCTCCTGCTGCATACTTTTGCCGTACAGCAGCTTTTTCTTTGTTTGGAATACCCGAGGGCATTGGCCCTGCAGGAATAAAACCAGCCGGCAAATGCCCAAACTGTAGGGCTCCAATCATCATGCCTGGCACAATCTTGTCGCAGACGCCAAGGCACAGCACCCCATCAAAAAGGTTGTGGCTAAGACTAATGGCGGTCGACATCGCAATGACATCGCGACTAAATAGACTGAGCTCCATGCCGGCTTGGCCTTGGGTTACGCCATCACACATCGCGGGAACACCGCCCGCCACTTGCGCGCTCGAACCAACACTGCGAGCCACCTCTTTGATCTGCTCAGGGTAATATTGCAAAGGTTGATGTGCCGAAAGCATGTCATTGAATGCTGTCACGATGCCCAAATTGGCACTTTGCATTAGCCGAATAGTTTGTTTGTCTGTCTCGCCACAGGCAGCAAAACCGTGGGCAAGATTGCCACAGGAGAGCTTTCGGCGCGGAGGCAACTCGTCGCGTGTGCGTTGCATTCGGTTCAGATATATTTTACGTGATTCAACGCTACGAGCACGAATTGCGTCGGTCACTTCCTGGAGCACTGCGTGCATATCACACTCCCTATTTTTGATCTGCGTAGTAAATTTCGATTGGCACAGCCGTCTGGTGCAACACTGCCCTTACAGGCAATTCATAGACAGGCCCCGAAAGCATGGCGTTATCTAAGACGGCTTTTTTTTTCGCCCCGGTAAAATGCAAAAACACTTTTGCGGCACTCAATACCGTCGCAAGACTTAGCGTCATACGGGCATGAGGCGCACGCACCGGCTGTACACCACAACAAATTCGGTCTTTAGATTCTAACGCTTCTTTAAGCCCATCAGATTGGGGAAAGAAAGAGGCCGTATGCCCATCTTCTCCCATTCCTAAGACCACAACATCGAGCGGCAGCACTTTTAAGTACAGAGTCGCCTCTAAGTCAAAAGTAGCTAACGCGGGAGCATTGTGATCCGTTTTTAAACCGACAAAACGAGCGTCGGCTGCGCGATCTTGCAAAAAATATTGCCGCACAAGGTTTGCATTGGAGTCTTTATCGGTTTCAGGAACCCAACGCTCATCTACTAGAGTAATGACCACTTTTGACCAAGCAAGCTCGGATTGCGACAGCGCTTGAAACAAGCCTATTGGAGTGCTTCCTCCGGACACGGCAATACTTGCGACACCTCGTTTTTCAATAGCCTCGCGTAGAGCTCCCACGATACTCTTTGCCAGATCTATGACCAGTTCATTATCATGAGCATAATGATGGATGCTCCACACCATAAACTACTCCTGCCAATGCCGCCCATCGCGGGCAATCAAAGCAATGCTTTCTGAGGGCCCCCAACTTCCGGCCATATAAGGTAAGGGTTGCTGTTTTGCGGCGCGCCACCCTTCTAAGATGCCATCGACCCATTGCCAAGCAGCTTCGACTTGCGCAGCTTGCATGAACAACGTCGAGTTTGCGCGCATCACATCAAGCAGGAGTCGCTCATAGGCATCAGGAACACGCCTATTGGTAAATACTTCCGATAAGGTTAGGTCGAGAGACACTGTCTCTAGTGGCAAGGCATCGTCAAGCCCCGGCACTTTATTGAGTAACTGCAAACGGATGCCTTCATCTGGCTGTAAACGAATGACAAGTCGGTTGGCACTGCTAGCGCGCATCTGCTCGCCAAAGATAGAGTGCGGCACCTCGTTAAATTGCACTACGATCTCTGAGAAGCGTTTTTGCATGCGTTTTCCGGTGCGCAGATAGAAAGGCACGCCAGCCCAACGCCAATTCTTGACCTCAGCCTTAATCGCCACAAAGGTTTCGGTTGCGGAGGTGGGCTTGGCGCCTTCCTCTTGCGTATAACCTGGCACCGCGACGCCTTTGCTATTACCACTGGTATATTGACCGCGCACTGTCTTATCTTCCACGTCACGCCGTGACATCGGGGCAAGGCCGCGCAGCACCTTTAGCTTTTCATCGTGTACCGCCGAGGGCTGCAAAGACGCCGGCGGTTCCATTGCCACTAAGCAAAGCAGCTGTAAGAGGTGATTTTGCACCATGTCTCGAAGTGCGCCCGCGTCATCGTAAAACTGCCAACGCCCTTGGGCCCCGACAGTTTCAGCCACGGTAATCTGCACGTGATCGATGTAATTACTATTCCACAATGGCTCAAACAGTGCGTTGGCAAAGCGCATTGTGAGTAGGTTTTGCACCGTTTCTTTACCAAGATAATGATCGATTCGGTAGATTTGCTGTTCATCAAACAATGCCGTTAGGCTGCCGTTGATCTCTTGAAAGGTCTCACGATCCGAGCCAAGCGGCTTTTCGATGACGATGCGCATGTTTTTCCGTGCCAGCCCTACCGCCCACAATGACTGGCAAATGGGGGCAAAGATCGCAGGAGGGGTTGCCAAATAGACGATCAAGTCACGGGTTTCATCGGGAAACAACTCGTCTCGCAGTTTCGCCAAATCTGCCTCACTAGTGGCATTAATCTTCATATGCTTCAGACGCTTACTAAAACGCTGCCACACCGCTTCATCGATATTCTTATCGCTTTCGTACTCCTCGAAGCGCTCACGCACGCGTTGGGCGAAGCCGCCCTCAGGCGTTGGGGTTCGCGATGCACTGACAATACGCAGACAATCGGGTAGGCAGGTATCTAAATCCAGATGATATAAAGCCGGGTACAGTTTGCGAAAGGCAAGGTCCCCATCTCCGCCAATAATCAGTAAATCACATATCATGCTGAACTCCAGTCAGTGTTCGTCCTATATAAAGTGTAAGCAACTCCCTTGCCAGTTTTACGAATACACACATGCACTATATCACTTTGCACCTTGAACAAATTGATTAGCTAGCTTATTATATGCTCACTATGAATAAAAACTTCGATAAGAGTTTAGGTTTTGCCATACACGACGTCGCACGGCTATTACGTGTGAGCTTTGATCGCCAAGCCGCCACTACCGGCTTAACACGCGCTCAATGGTCTGTTATGGCGTATCTGCGTCGCAATGATGGCGTGCAGCAAAAAACTCTCGCTAAGCTGATGGACATTACTCCTATTACGCTAGCAAGGCACCTCGATCGATTAGAAGTAGATGCTTGGATTGAGCGCCGTGATGACCCAAATGATCGCCGGGCCAAGCGCGTGTTTCTCAACCCCAATGCTGGCCCTATGCTCGAGATTATGAGCAAGCATGGACAAACCGTTCTTGCCCAGGCCACGCAAGGCATTTCTGCTGAGGACGAGGCAATGTTTATGAAAGTGTTACTCCAGATTCGCGCGAATCTTTGTACCGCCAATAGCGGGCAAGACTCAGAGCCATCGGTGTAAAAGTTTAAGAGGCAGTTTAAATGAAGATTGTTGCAGTACTTCGTAATTTCACATTATTGATCTTAGGCCCAGCGCTCATCGCCGGGGTTTCTCTGTATGTCTATATGCAAGGTGGACGCGTTGTTAGCACCGACAATGCTTATGTGAAAACCGAAATTACTTCTATCAGCAGCGAAATTACCGGCCGAATCGTCGAGGTCATTCCGCGTGACAACGATCGCGTCAACAAGGGCCAGTTGCTGTTCCGTTTGGACGATGCCCCCTACCGCATCGCTTTAGCCAAAGCCGAGGCGAATCTTGCTAGTGTTAAAAGCTCAATCGAAGGCGAGAAAGCCGACTATCTAAGCGATCAACTAGCCATCGAAAATGCACAAACTGATGTGGACTACCGGCTTAAAGAAATGGAGCGCATTCGCAAGCTCGTTGCGACACGTTCGGTGCCCCAGGCACAGTTCGATCAGGCCGAATATGCATGGCGCAGCGCCGTCAATGCACTCGATAATCGCAGACAAGAATTGCTGACTTCGAAGGCCAAACTGATTGACCCGGCCTTGCCGACAGAGAACCATCCACGCTACCTACAGGCGCTTGCCGAACTAGAAAAAGTGCACTTGGATCTTAGTAACCTCGAAATCCTCGCCCCAGTTGACGGCGTGGCCGTGAATGTTTCTGTCCACGTGGGCGAGTATGTGTTGGCTGGCTCTGAACTGCTTAGCTTGGTCGACGATCGCAATCTATGGCTCGAGGCCAATTTCAAAGAAACTGACCTAACCTATGTGCGCCCCGGTCAGCACGTTGACGTTCAAATTGATGCCTTCCCTGGCAGAACTTTCACCGCTTACGTGAAAGGGATTACCCCTGCTACCGGTTCTGAGTTTTCTTTGTTGCCAGCGCAAAACAGCTCGGGCAACTGGATCAAAGTCGTGCAGCGCATTCAAGTCAATATCGAGCTAGAAGACAACGACCATAGTCTGCCGATCTCGGCGGGAATGAGCGCCGTTGTCGACATCGATACTGAGCGTAGCCGCACCCTGCCATGGATTGCTGCGAAGTAGACATTGGAGCCCAGAGATGTCTAACGCAGCCGTTGAACCCAAACCCGGTGAGGTCGCCTTTCGCGGCCTGATCACTCTGTCGATCATGTTGGCGACGATTATGCAGGTGCTCGACACCACGATCGCCAACGTTGCCCTGCCTCATATGCAGGGCAGTTTGACAGCGACCCAAGAACAAATCACTTGGGTACTAACTTCCTATATTGTTGCCTCCGCCATCATGACTCTGCCGACCGCTTGGCTGGCTGGTCGCTTCGGTCGCAAACGCGTCTTTCTTGTCACTGTCGGTGGCTTCACCCTTTCCTCTGTGCTCTGCGGGCTCGCCGGTTCGATCGAACAGATGGTGATGTTCCGTATTTTGCAGGGCTGTTTCGGCGCCGCACTGGTGCCGCTCGCACAAGCCACGATGCTCGATATCAACCCGCGTGAGAACCACGGCAAGGCTATGGCGATGTGGGGCATGGGCGTGATGATTGGGCCTATTCTTGGCCCAACACTCGGCGGCTGGTTAACCGAGTATTACAATTGGCGCTGGGTATTTTATATCAACCTTCCTTTGGGAATTATTGCCTTCCTAGGCATGATGTTTTTCATGCCCGACTCCGAACGCATCAAACGCCCTTTTGATACTTTTGGTTTCTTGATGCTAACTATCGTTATCGGGAGCGCACAATTATTGATGGACCGTGGCGAGCATGCCGGCTGGTTTAGCTCTCGAGAAATACTGCTGTATTGCGCTTTAGCCGGTTCAGCCCTGTGGATGTATGTCGTGCACTCTATGCGCACCGAACACCCCTTCTTAACACCGGCGATTTTTAGAGACCGTAATTTGATGACGAGTCTCGTCTTCATTTTTTTCATCGGCATTATTTTGCTGGCCACCATGGCATTGCTGCCCCCTTATATGCAAAACCTGATGGGCTACCCCGTTTTAGATGTCGGGATCATTATGGCGCCGCGCGGTATCGGCACCATGATCGCCATGATGATAGTTGGCAAGCTCACTAATCACGTAGACCCGCGCGGCTTGATGCTGTTTGGCCTGGTATGCACTGCAAGCTCTTTATATGCGATGACGGGTTTCAGTACCTATGTGCCACCTCACACAATTGTGTGGACAGGGATGCTGCAAGGTTTTGGCTTAGGGTTTATCTTCGTGCCACTGAGCACTGTGGCTTATGCCACTTTGCCCCCACAGTATCGCGCCGAGGGCGCCAGTGTTTTCAGCCTAAGTCGAAATATGGGCAGTAGCGTTGGGATCTCGATGGTCATGGTAGTGCTCAGCCGCAGCATGTCTAGCAACCATGCCTATTTAACAGAAAACATCACCGCCGAACGTCTTGGC
This sequence comes from uncultured Pseudomonadales bacterium, assembly GCA_947259995.1. Classification (GTDB taxonomy): domain Bacteria; phylum Pseudomonadota; class Gammaproteobacteria; order Pseudomonadales; family Pseudohongiellaceae; genus UBA5078. The sequence continues at coordinate 281,529 of CAMYOK010000006.1, forward strand.
ATTGGCACCCATCAACTCCCACAATCGCTATTGGAGGGGGCCAATGGTGCGCTCCTATTGCTCGACGCTGAAATCAGCCGTCAGGCCGCCACCATCGCCTATCTAAGCGACTTTAAACTGATGATGTGGATGGTAATCGCCGCTGCACCTTTGGTCTTTCTCCTGCGCCGCAATGCGACGATGCCCGCTGCCGCTTAAGGCAGTGAGGCTGGCGTTGCGATCAAGCGCCAAATAAGCCCGATCAATGTTGAATTCTTTTGCCCTACGAGCAACGGATAATCTGCCTTACTGCGTATGAACTTAGCAATCTAACTCTTTAAACTACTTTTGAGACTTTGCTGATGGATTCGCAAGACACAATGAACGCCGACACCCAAGACTCCCCCTTTATGGCGCCTCCTTCTCGTAAGAAGCGCAAGGTTCGCTGGCCCGCGATCACAGTCATTTTAATTATCGCGGCCGGCGCTTTTTATTACCTGAACTCAGGTGAAGAAGCCGAAGAAGACCAAAACCTCATCTCTACAGTGAGTTTTGGCAGTATTGAAAATACCATCTCCTCTGCTGGAACATTGCAACCATTCGACTATGTCGATGTGGGTGCCCAAGTATCGGGCCAGCTCGAGAAACTCTATGTAGATGTTGGCGATGTTGTCGAGGAAGGCGATGTTCTCGCTGAGATCGATGCGCGTACCCAACAGAGCCGTGTAGATGCTAGCCGTTCTGCAATTGAAGCCCAGGAGGCGCAGCTGAGTTCTCGCCGAGCATCCTTAGAGCTTGCACGCACCAATTCGCAACGCCAAGAGCGCTTAATGGCTGCGAACGCCACGAGTCAACTCGACTATGACACCGCAGTGAATAACCTAGTGGCAGCCGAGGCAAGTTTGATTCAACTCGAAAAGCAGATCGAACAAGCCCGGGCAAGCCTGCTTACTGACGAGACAGAGCTAGAGTTCACACGCATTCTTGCCCCTATGTCAGGCACAGTTGTGTCGATCGAAATGAACGAAGGTCGTACCTTGAACGTAAACCAGAGCGCTCCTACGGTTTTGCGAATCGCCGACCTGACGACTATGACTGTGGAAGCGGAGATTTCCGAAGCCGATATCGGTGACTTGCGCGCGGGCATGGAGATTTACTTCACTACCTTGAGTGGCGGCACGCGACGCTGGACCAGCTCACTACGGCAGATCCTTCCAACACCGGTGATCGAGAGCAATGTTGTTCTGTACACGGGCTTATTTGACATCGACAACTCCGACGGCAGCCTACTGCCCGAGATGACAGCACAGGTATTCTTCATTACCTCCGCCGCGCGAGATGTACTAACGGCACCGTTAGGCGCACTGACCTTCATAGATCAAGAAGAGCTCGCTGCGCAACGTGCCAACGCGGGCAATGCGCGTATTGATGGTGAAGGCGCTACCCCCGCGGCAGCCGCGGCACAGCAACGTCGCCCCGGCGGCGGTCAACGCCCAGCAGGTGCCCGTCGCCCTCCTCGCCCAAGTTCAGATGGCACGAGCACACGGACTTTTGCAACCGCGCAGGTACTGCAAGCCGATGGCACGACAGAGCAGCGTCGCGTAGTGGTGGGTGTCACAAGCCGAGTGAGCGCCGAAATTATCTCGGGCTTAGAAGAAGGCGACCAGATCGTCGCAGGTATTGTCCAGGCAGCACGAACTGCAACAACACAAGATGCTAGACGTGGTGGCTTTCCTGGAGGTTTCCAATGAATACAGGCGTAATCGATGGTGCACATCTGCCCAACGATCGTACTGTGGGTCAGAGCCAGTCCAATGCCGCTGTCATCGACAGCAATATCCCTATCATAGAGCTACGTGATATTACGCGTACGTTTGTCACTGGCGGTGGTGTCGAAGTCAAAGCCCTGCGTGGCATCAATCTAAAAATCCATATGGGCGAGTTTGTCGCGATTATGGGGCAGTCTGGGTCGGGCAAGTCGACAATGATGAACATTTTGGGTTGTCTCGACAAACCCACTAGCGGCACCTATTTGTTTGCTGGCCGCAACATCAAAGATTTTGCGCCAGATGACCTAGCTTGGTTACGCCGCGAAGCATTTGGCTTCGTTTTTCAAAGCTACAATCTTCTCCCCCACGCTAGCGCTGAAGAAAACGTCGAGATCCCAGCTATTTATGCTGGGCTCTCAAGCAATGAGCGACGCTTCAAAGCCGAATCATTATTGTCATCGTTAGGCTTGGGCGATCGATTGGATCACCGTCCCAGCCAATTATCAGGTGGGCAGCAACAACGAGTGTCGATCGCGCGGGCCCTAATGAATGGCGGCAATATTATTCTGGCCGACGAACCTACTGGCGCCTTGGATTCTCAAAGTGGTATCGAAGTGATGGCATTGCTCAAAGATCTTGCCAAGCAAGGCCATACCGTCATCCTCATTACCCACGACCCTAAAATCGCCGAACAGGCTGACAGAGCCATTGAATTCAGAGATGGCACGGTCTTAGAAGATAAACGCAAAGAAGGGGTTGAACACAAGCACCAAGGCAATCAAAAGCTTAGACAGTTGTTTATGAATCGCAAGGCCTCGTCTCCACTGGCAGGTGTTGGCGAAGCCATCAATATGGCATTCCGATCATTAACCTCGAATATTTTCCGCACCATCTTGACCCTATTGGGCATTGTGATCGGTGTCGCCTCGGTAGTCGCCATGCTTGCCATTGGTGAAGGCGCAAGCCAACAAATTGTTGACCGTATTAGCTCTATCGGCACTAATATGTTGACGCTACAAGCCGCAAGGATTCCCGGACAAAGGCGCCCTGCTCCATCAACTCTCACTTTCGATGATGCCGACGCCGTGTTTGCAGACTTGCCGAATGTTCTTGGTACCTTGCCAGAGCTGCAAAGCAGCTTAACGGTGCGCTATGGCCGACAAGATTACTCGACAACGGTTACAGCGACCGGTGAGTCTTTGCCTGAGCTGCGCAATTGGCCGCTTGCGCAAGGGGTATTCTTTACGCGTGAAGACAGTGATGAATATACCTCGGTAGCAGTATTGGGCTCTACAGTAGCTGGAGAGATGTTCCCCGATGGCGGTGACCCTCTAGGTGAATACATTCTTATTCGCAATGTTCCCTTTCAGATCATCGGCGTGTTGACCTCAAAAGGCGCCTCGGGCTTCGGGGGCAGCGATCAAGATGATGCTGTGTTTGTCCCATTGAAAACGGGTGCACTGCGACTCTTCGGCTCCACCTACGCGCGCTCGATTACTGTTGCGGTCGATGACATCGATATTATTGATGAGACTGAAGACAATCTGCGCGAATTTATGATTGCGCGTCATGGTGCTGAGGACTTCCGTATCTTTAACAGTGCCGAATTGCTCGACACTGTCTCCGCATCTCAAGACACCATGACCATGCTGTTAGGGTCTGTCGCTGCCATCTCTCTCTTAGTAGGCGGCATTGGGGTTATGAACATCATGCTGGTATCAGTGACGGAGCGAACACGCGAGATCGGTATTCGCATGGCCACTGGCGCAAGACAAACAGACATCCTTGCACAGTTCCTTTCTGAAGCGATCGTGGTCTCCGGCGTCGGGGGGCTCTTAGGTGTCGCACTCGGTATAAGTGTTGGCCTGCTAATGCAATATTTTGGCGTAGCCATAAAGTTCACTTCGGCCCCAATGATTTTGGCATTTTGTAGCGCCGCAGCGACGGGCTTGATCTTTGGCTTCACCCCTGCGCGTAAAGCGGCACGCCTTGACCCTGTAGTGGCATTGGCAAACGATTAAGGATTATAGGACTATGCAATACTTATCAAACAAACTATTAGCACGCAGCGTCTTGTCTGCCTGTATAGCACTAGCCGTAAGCGCCTGTGTTAACACAGAAGTGCCCTCTCTTGCTGATACCGACATTCCGCTCACATGGAGTGCAGACACGGCTGAGGCGACACCGCAATGGCCAAGTGCAACGTGGTGGCAAAATTTCTCTGACCCTGAACTCAGCCGTTTGATTGATCAGGTCTCGCAAGAAAACTTGGACCTTGCCAACAATCGCCGCAATCTAGAGACCGCGCAGATTACATTGCGTGAGGCGGGCTTTGATCTTCTTCCTAATGGCAGTGTCACTATTGGCACTGGTGCAAGTGTTAGCGAATCACGTGAAGACGGAACCAGCTCCAGTAGCAGCTCTAATACCCCACTAGAGCTTGGCGCATCTTTAAGCTATAGCAACCTCATCAGCCGGCCTGCGATCTATACCAAAGCCGTCGCCGACTATGAATCGCGTGCCGCGCAACTAGCCGATGTCGCGTTGACAACATTGGGCACGTCGGCCTCAACCTATTTTCAGCTTTTGCTGATTCGCGACAAAATCACGGCGGCCGAACAAAACGTTGCGAACGCACAAGCGATTAGCGATATTGCTACCGCTCGGGTCGAGGCCGGTGTCGCTGTGCCCATAGAAGCGTTGCAACAGCAGATCTCATTGCAAAGAGAAATGGCAACGCTAAGCAGCTTAAAACAGAGTGAGCTTTCGGCGCTAGCCTCGCTTGCCTTGCTCAGTGGCAATGGCATTGAAGGTTTCAACATCCAAGGAGAAACTCTTGCTGATGTTAATGTGCCAAGCATCGCCCCTGGCATCCCTTCAGAGTTACTCCTGCGTCGCCCTGATCTTGTTCAAGCCGAAGCGGCACTACGCAGCGCTACCGCTAGTGTGGATATCGTGCGCAACGAATACTTTCCAGATATCGCCTTAACGAGTAGCTTCAGCGCTGGCAGCACATCGTTAACGGAACTTGTCAGTTCACCTGACACATTCCTGAATTTCAACGCGACAGTGTTACAGACTCTCCTAGACAATGGTCAGCGCGAGCGCAACGTTGAACGCAGCGAACTCTCGCTTGAGAGCAGCCTAGCCGATTACCGCAAAGCCGTGCTCAATGCCTTCAACGAGATTGAAGTATTATTAAGCAATATGCAGGTACAGAACGAATTGGTTGAGGTAGCCTTGCAAAACCTTAGCGCTGCCGAAGAATCGTTCCGGATTGCCCAGGTACGTTACGAAGAAGGTGTCAGTGATTTCCAAACGGTGCTCACGACACAAAACACCCTGTTTAGTTCTCGCAACAGCTACCTAGACACCAAGCTGTCACAGCTCAACACCACGGTGAATCTTTACCAAGCATTGGGTGGTGGTTGGGAGAAAGAGACCCCCTAAGCCTGCACTGGTGATTGAACTTCTGATGGGCTAAAGTGAGGCATCCTTCGCTATGAGAGATGCCGTCGATGGCCGCTAAGAAAAAGCTAGCAAAAACCCCTAAAGAGCGTATCAATGAGGTCATATTCGGTTTCGAGTCAGATGCCGGAAAAAATTTCGATTTAGTACTGATAATCACCATCAGTGCTAGCGTGATTGCGGTGTTGTTAGATTCAGTTCACTGGCAAAACGATGCCTTTAATCGTGCCTTGTTTCAACTCGAATGGCTGTTTACCATTGCCTTTACCATTGAGTATGCACTGCGCATCTACAGTGCTAAGTATCCGCGTCAGTACATCTTTAGCTTCTATGGTTTAATCGACTTAGCCTCGATCCTCCCTACCTACCTTGCATTCTTCTTTGTCGGGGCCAACTACCTGGTCGTGATTCGGGTTTTGCGAGTACTGCGCATATTTCGGATACTAAAATTATTTCGCTATGTTGGTGAGGCCAATCTACTTGTAGGGGCGCTACTTAATGCTAGGCGCAAGATCTTTATTTTCGTTTTTGCCGTGCTTAATTTAGTGGTCGTCTTTGGCACCGTCATGTTTCTTATTGAAGGGCCCAACAATGGCTTCGGTAATATTCCACAAAGCATCTATTGGGCGATTGTGACTATCACAACGGTCGGTTATGGGGACATCACGCCACACACGCCCTTAGGGCAAGCAGTCGCAGCTCTGGCCATGATTTGCGGCTATGCCATTATTGCCGTGCCCACAGGCATCATTGGCGCAGAGCTAATGCAAGAGTTTCAATCACGCAGCAGCCCATCGACACATCGCAAAGGTCTGTGCCCGAACTGCCAAGCATCGGACCACCAAAGTGACGCCACATTTTGTCGACTTTGTGGGGGGGTGTTGGCCCCTGAGAAATAATTCAAGATGAGTCAATTGCTGCGTATGCGATTGACTCAAAAGCAGGTCTAAGCAAGAATGGTGAGGCCCGTTTAAACTGACGTCAAAAGCCTCATTTAGCAAGCCTCAATCGGATAATCAATGCAACGCAACCGACTTTTAATCATTGACGACGACCCGCTTATCTGCCGAACTCTAGAGCATATCGCCCAGAAAGCAGGCTTTGAAGTAATGTCTACAGACAGCGCTTTTTCCTTCCTTTCGCAACTAGAACTGTTCGAGCCTAGCCTAGTCATCGTCGATTTGTTAATGCCAAATTTAAGTGGCATGGAACTGATGTTACGTTTAGCGGAAATGAAAGCGCAAGCTCGGGTTATTATTTCCAGCGGACAAGAGCGTGACTTCATAGAGAAAGAGGCGCGCATAGCAAAAGCGAACGGGCTGCATGTGCTAGGCATTCTGCAAAAACCCTTCTCTGCGGCTAACTTGAAATACCTCCTCACTCTGCATACAAGCCAGTTTGAGAAAGCCAGTAATACCGCGACACCTAATGAGGCACTCAGCAGCTCTGACTGGACCCCCTCTCTTGACGATATAATTCGCGTTATCGAAAACGATGAAATTACGCTTTGCTTCCAACCAAAACTGCAGTGCAGTAATAACAAACTTATCGGCTTTGAAGCACTGGCACGCTGGAACTCGCCTGAGCGAGGGCAGATAACCCCAGATCTATTCGTTGCACTGGTGGAAAAAAACCATTTATATAGCACCATGATGGCCAATGTCGCTCGCAAGGGGATTGATTGGTTAGAAAAACTGAATAGACGCAGTGCCCTGAAGGCTAATGAAGTGCCTAACGCTGAATTCACGCCCTACAGCTTAGCCTTTAATATCACGATGAACGCCCTTTATGATCAACACCTGGCAGAACAAATTTCAGCGATCTGCACCGAGTTTAAAGTAGCGCCGCACCTGATTACTTTTGAGATAAGTGAACCCGACTCGATCAAAAACCTCGATGAATTTTTGATCGCGCTGAGACGCTTCAAGGATGCGGGTTTTCGCTTGTCCTTAGATGATTTTGGCACTGGGCATATGGCACTTCGTGAGGTGGCGATGGCCCCCTTTGACGAACTCAAGATAGACAAAGAGTTTGTCGGCAAGTGCGATGAATCTGAGCTTGCCAGAGCAATCGTTCTCTCTTGTATTGATATAGCCAAAAATCTCAAATTAAGCGTGACTGCAGAAGGTGTAGAAACCACAAGTACTCTGGAATTTGTCAATGCTCATGGTTGTTTTGCAATTCAAGGCTTTTTAATATCCAAGCCATTGTTGGCAAAACAAATTGATGCATGGCTACAACAGCATAACACTGCTTAAACCGCTATATTCTGATTCGCCCCCAAGGGATTTTATCTTTGGCTAAAGAGCGACTGAGAAACGCTCCTTGAAGCTCGTCACAGCCATACGGGCGCAACATCCGTATGGCTGCACTGCTCTCTATACCCTCGGCAATGACCGTCAAACCTCGCGAGTGTATTAGTTTAATGAGTGACGCGATCTCGCGGCGTTTATCACTATTGGACATGGCATCAGCAATCACAATCGGCGACAGTTTAACGGCATCCACGGGCAGCACAAATACTTTGCTCAAAGCCAAGGTACTCCCCTCATAGGCGGACACTATCACGACCCCTCCGTATTGTTGAATATAGCGTAATGACTCGATTACTTCGGCAGAAGCTTTAGACAAGGCACGCTCATTGAGTTCCAATGCGAGCCATCCCGTGTGTTCTGGATGCTCTTTCATCTTCGCTAAAAACCTATCGACGACACTTTTCGGTATTTCTTCGTCGAGTGAAAGCCTAATGCTTAGAACAAAGCCAACACCTTGTTCAAACCATTGCTCAACATCATTGAGTACTTGCTCGACCATCCATGCATGAAGTGGCTTTAAAGACATACTCTCATCAAGCAACCCCAGTATGCCGTTTAAGTCTAATAGGCCACGCTTGGGATGATGCCATACAAGGGACGCCTCGAGCGCAGAAAAGTACCCACTGTAGACACTGAGCCTTGGGAGGTACTCGACGGTTACCTCACCTTTCTCTATGCCGTTTTGTAGACTTCGGCTAGCAGCTGACTTTCCAAAAAGCATGCGCTTATCATTACTTGGGCTTGCTGTATGTTGAGCATCTCCCTCTTTACGCTGTGTTTGCTCGAGATAGCTTTGGACTGCTCGTCCTATGGCTTCATCCAACAACTGTTGGGCGTTAGCTCCATCACTGCGCAAGGCATGCCTTTGCGCGCTGCCACTGCTAACAATAGAGACCGTGGAATCCGGGTTTCGAGAACTAGTTTCTTCATTGACACTCTTGAGAAGCTCGTTCACATCTAACTGTTTATCATCTTTCGCTATAAGAAACCCCAACAACTCATTTGCTGAAGGTTGGCTGACATAAGCGTCACTCCCAAGCTTCTCCTTTAAAATACTTGCAAACTCTTTCACTAACTCGTCAGCTTGAGCACGCCCAGCGAGCTTGTGAACCTCCTCTAAGTTTTGTAGCTGAACCCTTAATACATCTAATTCATTGGAATCATTCAAGTTGGTTTTTAAAAGTTTTTCAAGGTATTCAAGTGCCCCCTTATAGTTAGGCAATTGTGTGCCTTCAACCTGATGTACGGCGATATATAATCGCTGGTTAACATCCGCAAGCAGCCGCTTAAATCCACCACCCACCCCTGCTCCACAGAGCAATGCAAGGGCATTAAAAGCAAGCTCTCCCCATGAGTAGTGCACATTATTTAACGGGCCAAGAGGGCTCATAAATAGAACACAAAGGCATGCAGCCAAAACAGCAACTAGCGGCCCTGAGACGAGACCGTTGGCGATTAGCAGCAGCACTAACCACGCCATAGATGAGGCAAGGATTTCCCCTTGTAGATGCGAAACTTGCAGAAAAAAACCAATAAAAGCCCAAAGCACCAAACAAAGAACTGTTTGAAGCTCAGCACTCAGAGCATTGACGCTCTGCAACAAACTATTAACTTGCTGCACCAATGTAGGACTATTCTTCATATTTCTAGACTATACTTCGTTGTCTAACACTTTTCTTACTTTCATTGCCATTTGCTGCCTTCTATAGGGCTTATGCAAAAGCTCTACGTTAGGATCAAGACGGCCCTGATGCACGATAGCACTCTCGGTGTAGCCTGATGTATACAAGACCTTCAACTCCTTGCGAATAAGTCGAGCGGCATCAGCCAACTCACGACCATTCATTCCACCTGGCATGACAACATCCGTGAACAACAGGTCGATCTCGGGATGCGCTTTGATAATCTCAATGGCTCTAGGGCCGTTATTTGCACTTAATACCTTATAGCCATAGCTTTTCAGTTGGGTCACTAAGTGTTGCCTTACTAGGTCATAGTCTTCGACAACTAGAATAAATTCAGAACCCCCAACAGCAGTCTCTTTATTAGCAGGCACCTCCGGTTCACTAGCCTGCTGATGTACGCAAGGGAAATACAAGTGCACCGTCGTCCCCTCACCCACTTGTGAGTAGATCCGAGCATGGCCACCGGACTGATTAACAAATCCGTACACCATACTTAAGCCTAAACCACTGCTTTTACCCTGCGACTTAGTCGTAAAAAACGGCTCAAACACTCGTTTCAAGGTGAGCGCATCGATACCAGCTCCATGATCACAGACTGAAACACGCACATATTCACCTATTGGCACGCCTAATTGCGTTTGCGCGCATTCTTCATCTACCGAGATATTTTGGGTCTCGATTGTGAGCTGACCACCATCGGCCATGGCGTCTCTCGCATTGATGATCAAATTAAGAAGCGCCGCTTCAAGCTGCCCGCTATCAAGTTCGGCCATCCAAATTTTACTGGCTAAGTTATATTCGATCTCAATATTTTCTCGCACACTGCCACGGAAAAGCTCTTTCATATTCTTGATTAGAGAATTGACATTAACGACTTTGGGCTCTAAGGGCTGCTGCCTGGCGAAGGCAAGAAGGCGGTCGACTAGTTTGGCACCATTTTGAGCGGCATTAACTATCAACTCCGTCATGAGCCGTTCTTGCGAATCTACACCGTTTTTTTCCAACAGCATTTCGGCATTGCCGAGTATGATCGTCAGTAGATTATTAAAATCATGTGCCACACCACCGGTAAGTTTTCCTATGGCCTCCATTTTTTGTGCTTGAAATAATTGATTGTCTAGATTCTTGCGTTCGGTAATATCGACGATACTACCTATAACACGAATCGCCTTGCCGTCGGCATTTCGTACGATACACCCACGATCACTAACGACCCGGTAACTGCCATCAGCATGTTGCACCGAGTATTCATCTTCCACAGAAGTAAAGTTGCTCTGCATAGCCGCACGAAGATTCGATGTCACTCGGTCCTTGTCATTCGGGTGCAGACGGCCAAGCCACGCGTCAGTCTTCTCGAACTCCTTCGGCTCCAGCCCAAAGGTGCTAAGCAACGATTGACTCCACCATAAGCTATTCTTCTCACAGTCCCAGTCCCATACGATATCTGTAGTGGTTTCGGAAAATATTCTAATACGTTCGGTGTTTTCATGGAGCGCTTTCTCTAGACGCTTACGATCACTTATATCGCGCTCCACTGCGACGAAATGAGTATGTTGCCCTTTCGCGTTTGTAAGTGGCACTAAATCGATCTCAAGATCTATTTGCGAGCCATCCTTTTTATAGTTCAGCAACTCTGAGCGCACAGCGCGCTTTGCTTCCATAGCCTCACGTATGCGGTCTAGCTCGGCTCGAGAGGTATCTTTGCCTTGCAGAAACCGCGGGGTTCTCCCCAATGCTTCCTGCCGGCTGTAGCCTGTGACACGTTCGAATGCATCGTTCACATACACGATTTCAGGGCCATTAGGGCCATCGATGGGCTCAGCCTTAGTAATGACTAGCACATCATTAAGATGCGACACGGCAGATTCTAGTAAATGCAATTGGGAATTAAGTGTGTGCTCTGCAGTGACATCGCGAAGATACATCGAGACCCCTTGACTACTAGGGTAAGCATTAATCTCAAGCCAAAGTCCTAATACGGTTTCATACTCTACTGTGTGCAGACTTTCATGATTGCGCATTGCGTTGCGGATCTTGGTCTCGAAAGGTGAACCTATTATATGAGGAAACTGTTCCCAGAAAGTCGTTCCCAATACTTCCCGGCGAGACTTTTTTACCAGCTCTTCTCCTCGTCTATTGAGATAGGTCACACGCCAGTGAGAATCGATCATGGCAAATGCATCACTGATATTCTCCAAACTTACCGCGAGCGGAGGGGCGTCCAAAGCATCATTTTCATGCACTACTACGAGGTTTGTGACATCTTGCATATACCCTTGAATGGCAACAACGTCCTCGTTTTTGTTTTTAATAGGCTCGGCTCCGACTCTAACCCAGATATCACGCCCCAAGGCATTGTTTAGCTCTATAGTGATATCAAAACTATTGCCAGAGCTTTCACATTCTGCCAACAAGCGAGACAGCTCTTTGCGGTATGAAGGCAGGACAAACTGTTTCATTTCTTGGAGAGTTCGACTGAAGATATTGGGCATGCCATGTATCGCAGCAGTCTCAGGACTCCAAAATACGGTATCGCTGCCAACATCCACTCGCCATGTTCCAATCCGGATGCCTTCACGCATATTCTCATCATTCAATACGTAGTATGAGATATCGCGAGCAATCATCAACACCATCTGCCCATCATCAGTAGCAAGGGGATAGCTTTTAACATCGACGTAAAATAACTTGCCCGTTTTGCTACAGTGGCGCCGAATACTCATTGAATCGAGCCCAGGAACGAGCAAAGCAACATCTTTATAGCTGTCTTCGCGATCTTTAGGCGGAAGTAAATCTGCAAGCTTCATCTGCAGAAATTCAACTTCTGAGTATTCATAACGAGCTAAGGCGGCTTCATTAACTTCAACAATCTGTTCAGAGTCGCGCGTGAAGAGCCACATCGGATCTGGATGTGCGCGAAACATTTGTTCATGTTGCCATTTCTCGGAACTCATGATGCCCCCCTTGCGTTAATCTATCTATAAACCTGGCAACGACTTCTTTAGAGTAGCTCATGAGCTAAGTCATCTATTTCTAATGCAGTGGCCACTTCACAGCGGTATTGAATTTGATAGGTATCGGACTTTGCATTGGATTCATCAATACTCTTTCTCAGACGAGTTAACACGGTTACAGCACGCTCTCTTGGAAGATCAAGCAGAAAAATCTTGAAACGACTCCCCGAGTAACGACCGACGATATCCGAACGCCTCATAATATGCGCCATAGCATCCGCTATTTTTTTCAATGCGGCACTGCCCGTTTCATACCCAAAATTCCTGTTGATCTCGAGAAGATTTTCAAAATAGAAGGTAATCTCGGCCACTGGTAATGCAAGCTTGTAGGCATAGGTGATCAAATCACGAGAACGAGATTCTAGGCCATGACGATTGAGGACACCGGTCAACCTATCAGTTGTCGCAGAAACAGTCAGGCGTAGCTCGGCCTCAACAAGCTTCGCAATTGCGCTGAGCTTTTCATTCTGTTCGATATCGAGCCGGCGCGGCTTCGTGTCGATGATACAAAAAGTGCCTATGTGTTGACCGCTAGGGCCTCTTAAGGGAACGCCAGCATAGAAACGCACGTTCGGCTCTTCACACACTCCTTTGTATTGTGCAAACACAGGGTGCAGGGTTGTGTCGGGGACCTCGAAAATTGTTCTACCGGCAATTGCATGGGTGCAAAAAGACTCACTTCGTGGTGTCCCCTCGCGAGGCAAACCAGTACTCGACTTAAACCATTGTCGATTGCGTGAAACCAAACTCACCAATGCATGAGAAACTTGAAAATAGTCTTTTGCGAAGGCGGTGTGTCGGTCAAATCTCTCCTCTGGAGCGGTATCGAGTAGCTCTAGCTGAGCAAGATCAGCAAGACGCAGCTCCTCACATTTTTTTGTATGGCTGATAATCCACTGGTCTACTTTGTCAATCGCTAGAGGCCTAGAAATATAGAACCCTTGGGCAAGTTCGCAGCCTAGTTTTCGCAATGAGTTCAACACCTCTTCTGATTCGATTCCCTCGGCTGTCGTGCTTAGGCCTAAGCTGCGAGCCAGCTCAATGATTGAGCGCGTGATCTTCATGGATTCGGTGTTTACATCGGCAGAGAGTACAAATGATTTATCTATCTTTATTTCTGAAAATGGTAGTCGCACCAGTTGCTTCATTGATGAGTAACCGGTACCAAAATCATCAATAGAGACCATAAAACCCTGCATTCTTAGGCGGGTTAAGGTATCGAGCGATTCAAGTGGGTTATCCATCGCACTGGTTTCGGTCAGCTCTAAGATTATACGGTTGGTTCTAATCCCATAGGTTTCGCACTGATTAGCAATATCGATAAATAATTCTTTATTTCTCAAGGATCGAGCAGAGATATTTATCGAAAGCACCAAGTTGTTGAGCAATGAGGATAACCCTGACATTTCCGGTGGTTCGGCAATACGTGTCGCCAGTTGCGCAAGCCATGCAAGTGCTTGCTCTGCAACTTGCTTGGTCAGAATATCAATAAGCCCATTAGCCTCGGCAATGGCAATGAAAATATCAGGACTAATTTCACCAAGCTCAGAGTGCTGCCATCTTGCCAACACTTCAAAGCCGGCTAAAGATTGATTAGCGCAATAAACTTTTGGTTGCAAGGCGATGGAGATCTCGTGGCGCCCTAACGCTTGCTCCAAATCACTCACCTGTACTTGCTCTGCGAACGACCTGAAAGATGGTGAGGATTTGAAATTATTTTTGGGCTCTTCTAGCAACTGCCGAAGACTTTCATTTTTAAACGGTTTGCTTAGAATTCCTGCAATGATGAGCCCGTGTTCGATGGCAGAGAGTTTGGCTGCCTCTAGCACACGCGGGTGCGCACCGCTGGAAATGACAATCCTCGCTTTGACCTTGTTCAGCGCTAACTGCTCTATGACCTCTACCCCATCCATGAAAGGCATTACAAGATCGAGAAATATAAACTGCGGTTGCAAAAGGCGAATCTGTTCAAAAAACACGGTGTGTTTGTCTGTAAAATAGACTTCATAGCCCATTCTCTCCAACATAAACTGAAGAGTTTTTGCAATCGCTTCATCATCATCCAAGACAATGATTTTTTCTTTATGACTCATAAAAGCTCCCTTTAATCTTTGCACTAACGGGTATTCTTTCTTGCGTTCGGGAACCTAGAAATTTAAAACTCTACATTAATAGTACAATAATATGGGTTTCGGAATTAAAGTCTAGACAACAACGAGAAAAATATTCGGTGTGATATTTGCAATCACGGACACAGTCGCGTTTCCAACATCATTTTAGAATCAACATGAATCACAAAATTGACGGCAATTCGCGCAGAACGCTTATTCGCTCAATGACAAAAGTGTTAATTCGCTCTCAATTTCCACATTCTCCACTGTGATAGTTTGGAGAATCAAGTAAGTAATTATGCTCATAGATGTCGTAATCATTCAATGAGTGTTAAAGTGACAGCACACTACACAACAAAGAGCTACATAATAACCTTATATTTTTTAAGGTTTTAACCCAATTTAAGCCGTGTTGCCTATGAAAAGTACTGCGCCTGAAAAACCGTTATATAAGCGAGCGTTAAAATGCCAAATAAAATTGAGGTTCTCTATATTTATGACGAGTTAAAATGCATCTCTAGCACCAATGGCTCTGTAGGATCAGAGAAGTTCGAATTCATCGGCGTAGCTGATTTCCCCACCTTAGTAAGCACACTATCCCACCTTCATCCCGATATTATTCTAGTAAGCAGCGACACTACGCTTGCCGACTTTGCTCACTTAGATGCAGTTATAAGAGACTCGCCCGCCTCTGCAGGCATGAACGTGGTTCTACTCGATCGAGTAGCACATCAGCAAACGAACGAGGCACTGTACCGAAATCATTATTTCCACATACCAACTCCCTCAAACACCAATGAACTGTTCGCCTTTCTCCAAGACTACTTGGAGCTGGCAAGTGTTCGAGAGCTTGCGCTAGACAACACACTGACACTTGCCGAAACGCTCGCCTATTATGAAAAGGAACTACATCGAGAAAAAATCACGCAGCGCAGTTTAGCTCGACAGTTATGGACAGAGCGCGAAAGACTTTCGGTCTCCCAAACTGTGGCAAAAACAGGCAGCTGGGAAACTGAAATCCCCTCACTCATAACCACGTGGACTGAAGAGACTCACCGCATCTTTGGTACCGACCCAGTTTCTTTTCAAGCGACACACCTCAAATTTTTGCAGTTCGTGCACCCCGATGACCGTGCACATGTCAACGCTGCATTTGAAAACTCCCTCAACGATACAGAGACGCATTCGATTGTGCACCGCGTGGTCCGTGGGGACGGCAGTCAACTTATAGTGGAGGAGCGCTGGAGCAGTATAAGAGATAAAAATAAACAAATTGTTCGGGTCGTAGGGGCCTGTCGAGATATTACAGAGCAACGCTTAGCAGAGGACGACCGCGATCGCCTGTTTCGTCTCTCTGGGGATCTACTATCGATCGGTACCTTTGCGGGCAAATTAACGCAGGTGAACCCGGCGTGGACTAAAATTCTTGGGTGGGAGAAAGAACAACTAGAAAACACCTCCGTTCTAGATTTTATTCATATCGATGACCGAGAGGAGACTATACGAGCCGCACAAACCTTGCTGAAAGGCGAAAGCCTCACACATTTTGAGAATAGGTATTACTGCGCCGACGGCTCTATTCGCTGGTTTAGCTGGAATAGCTATGCTCTGTTGGACTCTCAACAAATTTTCTCCACTGGCCGCGATATTACTGACAGAAAAATTTCGGAACAAGAGCTACAAAGGCTCGATGAGCGCCTACAGCTAATGTTAACGTCGGTAAACATGGGGTATTGGGATCAGGATGTCGAAAGCAATCAATTTTGGCGATCTAAGTCTTATGCTCATTGCTTTGGCTACCAGGAACTGCCTGCGGGCTGGAACTACAACACGTTTCTAGAGCATGTCCATCCTGATGACCGTGCTTATGTCGATCATTATTTTCACACGGTCGCAAAGACATCGCACACAGCTTTTCAATTGGAGTTTCGTATTATTTGGCCAGACCAGAGCATTCACTGGCTCTACGCCATGGGCCGAGCTATCCGGGCGCCAGACAATAATTTGATTAAAGTAGCGGGCATTATGCTCGATATCAGCGACCGCAAACAGCTTGAAGAACAACTCAGCCAAGCGCAACGCCTAGATTCGATGGGGCAACTCACCGGTGGCATTTCTCACGATTTCAATAATTTGTTAACCGTGATAGTTGGCAATGCCGAAATGCTCAATGAAGAACTGGCGGAGAACCTTGAACTGCAACCGCTTGCAGAAATGATCCTAGGGGCGGCAGATCGTGGCAGTGAATTAGTAAAGCACATGCTAACGTTTTCCAGTAAACAAAACCTAGAGCCGAAAACACTCAATATCAATGAATTGCTTGATACTGCAATTCCCCTGCTTAAACGTACTCTCGGCGAGCACATCGAAATTGAATTACGTTTAAGTGACAATATTAAAATGTGCCGGATCGATCCAACAGAGCTTGAAAGCGCAATCTTGAACCTCTGTATTAATGCCAGAGATGCTATGTCTCAACATGGCCGTTTAACTATTGAAACTGCGACCCAAACACTGGGAGTTAGCTCCTTGGTAGGGCAAACAGATATCGAAAGTGGTGACTATGTTCGAATAAGCGTCGCGGATGAAGGGATTGGAATGAGCAATGAGGTGCTAGCGCATATTTTCGAACCCTTTTACACCACTAAGTCGCACGGTACCGGCTTAGGCTTGGCCATGGTGTATGGCTTCATTAAACAATCAGGAGGGTATGTGCAAGTGAACTCAGTTCCCGAAAATGGCACACGCATAGATTTGTTTTTACCGGCTGTCTCTGACACTGCAAACTAAGCTCGGCCATATTATGGCTGCAAGCCCAGCCGCTTATTCGCCAGAGAACGCCACACGATTACGCCCGGCTTTTTTGGCGGCATACATAGCTTGGTCGGCGCGCTTGAGCAAGCTATCGCGTTCGCTATTCTTATCGATATAAAGCGCCACACCAATGCTACAGCTAAATTTAAACTCGTGGGGCTCATTATAATTTTGTTCATTGCCAAACGGCAGGAATGCCAAAGGCCGCGCAATCTCATTGAGAATGCGATTTGCCACCACCGCTGCTTTCGAGCGTGCCTCTTGCGCCTCCAAACCTAAATCCGTGACTAACACCACGAACTCATCCCCGCCTAGGCGGACTACTACGTCGTCAGCCTTAACACTTTCTTTGATTCGAAATGCCACCTCTTTAAGGAGTTGGTCTCCATAGCCATGCCCATAACGGTCATTGAGTGGCTTAAAGTGATCGAGGTCGAGCATCAGTACCGCACCAATCTCCCCTCCTTTGCTGTGGGCATTTAATGCGACTCCTAACTCCATCTCCAACAAACGGCGATTCCCCAGTTGCGTCAAAGGGTCTTTCAAGGCTAACTCAAGGTTGGCTTGCTCGGCGCGTTCTTTGAAAATCACCACAAGGCCAAAGGCAAACATGATCAGAACCACCATGGCTCCAACGGACACCACCATCGGGACGATCGCTAAACCGGACATGGTGGATATCGCCGTGGAGCCAAAGATCGCTACACCACCGCGGAAAATAAACATCGCCACGCTCAATAGCGTCGCCGCTAAAAGTATCCACTTGCCGCGGCCGCTGCGCTCTTTGAACCCCCGCAACACCACCCACAATAACACCGCAGCCTGAAGCGCAGAGACCACACTGCCTATAGCCACGCGCACATCGAAATTAGCAATAAACAGCCAATAGCTAACGAAAATGGCCGCGACAGGGGACCATATGATGGCGGGATGGATTAGTTTCTCATTGAATCGGGTGATGCCCTCGATATAGAGCCCAATCATGGACGCTATTAAGGTATTGGCAATGACAATTGAAATAAAATCAGGAATATAGCCACGAGCAGCCACAAGGATATAGGAGACCGAATGGATGCCAAACGCAGCAGCCCAAAGGAGCAATAAACGATTGCGACCATAGGCTACAAATAGCACACACATTGAAAGCGAGAAGCTTACCGCAATATTGGCGATGAAAAGTTGTATATCTGTCACTTAAATCACGATCGCTGCGCTCCTGCAACGATACTCCCCTGCTATTGTTTTCGTCTTATGGAGTATATAAGAACTTGCCCTTATGCGTGGCAATATTCTTACAAAGTTTCAGTTCAAACTGGGCCGCAGACACCGCCAAGGCTTTGTTCAGCGCTCTTGTACTTGGGTTTCATCGAAGGTGACACGGTTACGGCCGTCATCCTTAGATTGATACATGGCCTTATCGGCTTTCTCGAGTAGCTGCGCCGGGCTCAATTTAGCAGAATCAAAGAAGACCCCGCCTATGCTACAACTGCCCTTATACGTCACCGCTGGTGTATCAAACTCCCCATACAGCGATAGTAAATTATAGGGCTGTGCTAACTCTAACAGCACACGGTTTGCTACGATTGCCGCGTTTTCGTGGGCAGTACGGAGATCCGTTGCTAAGGATGGCAGCAACAACACAAACTCATCCCCGCCCAAGCGCACTACCGCATCCTTGGCTTTGACGCTCTCTTTGAGCCTGTAGGCAACCTCAACCAATACTTGATCGCCAATTGAGTGGCCGTAGGTGTCATTGAGCGTTTTGAAACAGTCTAGGTCCAATAACAGCACGGCGCCAAACTCATGAGTCTTGGCACTTTTGCGCATAGCTACATGGAGCTGCTCCTCTAGGACTCGGCGGTTGCCCAATTGCGTCAAAGGGTCGTGCATCGCCAAACGAAAATGTTCTTGCTCGGCACGTTCTTTGAACATCACCAAAAGCCCAAAGGCAAACATAATCAACCCGACGATCGAGCCTATGAAGGTAATCGACTGCACAGGATTATTGTTGGTGATAGACAGAATCAGGCTATTGCCAGTCAGTGAGAACATCGCGCGGCACACAAACATGGCCGTGGTGATGACTGCCGCCGTGATAATGATCCATTTGCCACGGCCTTCTTTTTCGGCGAAGTCGCTGGCGATTCGCCATACCAAAAACGCAGTTTGATAGCTTGATAGCCCCGCGCCGATAACCACGCGCATATCGAAATCGTGATTGAAATACCAGAAAGAGACAACTGTAAACGGTACCGGCCACCATATAAGGCGCCGAGGTGGTCGTATCTCT
This sequence comes from uncultured Pseudomonadales bacterium, assembly GCA_947259995.1. Lineage (GTDB taxonomy): Bacteria > Pseudomonadota > Gammaproteobacteria > Pseudomonadales > Pseudohongiellaceae > UBA5078. Next base: position 300,974 of record CAMYOK010000006.1, read on the forward strand.
TCGAAGCGGTACATGCCTTCGGTAAATAGCGCCAACATCGAGGCTAACAGCGCATTAGCGACTAAGACCGAGTAGAAATCTGGAATGGCACCGCGAAAGCTGAGCAACACATAACTTAAGCCATGAATGGCAAATGCGACCGCCCACAATAGTAACTGCCTATCTTTGGCGTAAGCCACTACCAAAACGCACCAAGATAGTGCGAAGCCGACGGCTGTATTGACTAGGAAAAGCAGTTGGAGCTCAGACAATCGACTACACCTGTGACACTTTTGTAGGAAAATCCCGTCATCTTAGCATGAGAATTAATTTAAGACGATCGTCCGTTCTCCCAAAAGCACAGGTTAAAGAAATAGATGCCGCATCCCTACGGCATCTATATCTGAAAACCATCAAAATCAATCTAGATCGAAATCGATGCTATCGCCGTTCACCAAAACGACATAATTGCCGCTAGGTAAACCCTTCACATCCAATGGGATCTCTAAATCGAATGGCTGAATGACTTGGGCACATGCCACCAAGGTTTGCAGCGGTGTCTCCCCTACTACCACGTAAAACGTATTGTCTTTACGTGTAACTGCTGTTTGCAAATCGATACAGGGGTTTGCCATTTCGCCAGACACCCCAACCTCAACTTGCACCGGGTCTGTCTCTATCACCGCCACAGATATCTCGGTGATATTGGCAAGTGACTTCTCTACCGCATCAATCACCTTGAACTCCCCGTTAGGGGTAGCCGCCAAGCGAATATCTCGATAGTAGCGAGTCGTCTCACCTTCCAACACAATAGCATCACCGATTGTTAATACATTGTCGGAATATAATGCAGGCGCCGCGTTGACACTCACAATTTCGACCACATTAACAAGTAATGCAATGATCCAATTTCTCATTTCTAACTCCTAAAGAACTAATTTGAACTAATGACTTACCAAACTTGTGCTTGGTAGTGAGGCTATTGTGTAGAGGAGTTAATATTAAAGCTGTGGAGAACTTGTATTGAAAATGTGACTAATTGTACGGCCAACTCAGGACAAAACAGACACCTTTCGTTTGTGGGTTTAGCACTCGAATATCGCCATCGTGGCGCTCTAATATTCTTCTCGCGATTGCTAAACCCAAGCCATAACCACCCGAATTTTTATCGCGGCTAGAATCTAATCTTGCAAAGGGCTCGAAAATACTTTGGTGATATTGCATTGGGATTCCGGGGCCATCGTCACAAATTTTAATTGCCACGGTTTTCTCATCAATCACATAGCTAACCCTCACTTCACTTGTCGCGTAGCGAAGGCAGTTGCGCAAAATATTATGCATGGCTCTGGCCATTAGCTCAGAGTTGCACAACACTTTTCGCTCTGCTGCATCGCCTTTGTCATCAAAGAACACCTGTGGTGTGACATCGTTATAATCGGCTAATTGCTTTATAAGCCAAGCCCTGATGGGAATATCGCTACGATGTAATTGTAGATTCTCCACACTCAATTTTGCATAGCTGAGCATCTCATCGATCAAAGCTTCTAACTCTTGCACGTCGCCTTTCATCTTGGCTAGGTATTGGGCACTTTTCTCTGCGTCCTTGGACTTGCCAATCATCTCAAGACTGAACTTGAACCGTGCCAGCGGCGTGCGCAGCTCATGAGCCACCGCATTGCTAAGGTCGCGATGCGCGGTGATGAGGTATTGAATACGTTCTGCCATGCGATTGAAAGATTGCGCCACAGGCAAAATACTGGAGTTCTCTGAAACCTCAACCCGGCTCGAAAAATCCTCACGGCCAAACTGACTCGCTGCTATGCGCAGCGCGCTAAGGTCACGATAAAAGGGCCGAATCCAAAGCAATAATAACAAGGCGACTAAGATGTAATAGCTGACAATGATTAGGTTTTCTACCCACCGCAATGAGCCTGGTTCATTCTCAATAGGACCAATCGCCAAAACCTTCGCAGTCCCCCCCAGTAGTTTTAAAAGCGTGCTATGTGACTGCGAGTCAACAAAGGGAACTATTGCTCCCGACCTAAGAGCATCGAGTACTTCGGTTTGCCCTTGTAGATCTTCTTCCGCAAAAATTTGCACTGGCAATTCCAATGCGTCCTGTATCTTGCTTTGCATAATGGAGAAGCGACTATCGACGGAGGCCGGCGATTCGCCATCCTCTAGCAGCACTGTCTCTATTAAAGAAAAATACTGCATATAGCGCTGTGTATGATCTTGCGATTGCTTGGGAAGTACCCATAGCAATACGCTATCTAGCACTAGTCCAATAAAAAGGATACCTGCCGCAATCAATATGTAGGAGCGCAATAAAAGAAAAGGTCGCGGCGATGCCATGGTGCTACTCCCACGCATTCGTAACAAATAAATATCCCTTTCCCCATATCGTCCTTATTCGATATGGCTGATCAGTATTGTCTTGTAATTTTTTGCGCAAACGCGAGATCCGCACATCGACACTTCGATCCAAGCCATCGTATTCGATGCCGCGAATATTATTGTAGATTTCATCTCGGCTAAGGACATTACCCGCGTTTCGTGCCAGAACACTGAGCAGTTCAAACTCTTGGGTTGTCAGGTCGATCTCATGGCCATTTAAATGCACTTGATGCGATCGCAAATTAATGCGCAGCGCCCCAAAGCTTAAAACATCGACTTGCTTTGTGGGCTGTGCAGCCTGGCTGCGCCGCAGCAATGCTCGCAACCGTGCTAATAGAACAGGTGGCTCTATTGGCTTAGTAACAAAATCATCGGCCCCTAACTCGAGCCCCATAACATGATCGATATCGCTGCTTTTGGCCGTCAAAATAAGAATGGGGCCGGTGTAAGACTGACGCAACTGCGTGCACACTTGTAAGCCCCCCACCCCTGGGAGCATAAGGTCGAGCACAACGATATCAACCTCTTCGGCTTTGAACGAGGCAAGCGCTTTGTCTCCACGGTGCTGCACCGTTACTGCGAAATCTTCGTGCAGGAGATAGTCTTGTACTAGGCTCGCCAAACGCTCATCGTCTTCGATCAATAGCAATCGAGTAGGCATCACAAAATACTCCATGCATGTCGGCGGCGCGCTCTGGTATCTCGCAAGTCACGTTTGATAATCGGAATCTGTTCCTCTATCAACAAGCTGTCGCTGCTGGACTCTCGTAGCTGCACCAGCGTTGTATTGCCGCGCTCGATCGGTATCGCAAACTCACCGCTGCGCTGGGCCTGCCAACAACGCAGCGGCGCGGCATCACCGACTAACTGCACGCACACATCTGAGGCTAGCGGTGCTGACCATGTTACCGAGAACTGCATCGTACAAAGCGCTTCACCCGGCCTCAGCACACATAACCTTGGGCGCACAAACATTTCGAACCCTTCAGGGGAGATCGCGGCGTCCACGACCGACATTGGCAACAGCAAAATCAGCGCCATAGGAAAAGCCACAGACTTTTGCACCGTGTCTCTATAAGAACTCTTGGGTTTTTTCTCTACCATTGCCACCACAAAGTTCTATTTAAATTGGTAGTACAGCCCTAGAAATATTGTGTTCACTGCATCCCTCTTAATGATGGGGCTATTGCGAATAGCCCCACTAAGATACTCTCGTTCCATAACCCCGACTAGATGCCAACGATCGCTCAAGGCATGGCGCGCGGATAGGCGAATGACAGAGTTCACCCCTGACCCAGCACGATAGCTTGGTCTTCCGTCAATGCGCTCGTCACGTTGCACACCATAGTAATAATCAACGAGGCTGGCACTCTTCCAATCTAAGCCTAGGCTTAAACTGACTTCGCTTTTAGGGGTATACCAAGGGTAGGAATAGGCTAACCATGCCGATTGCCCACCATGCACATCACTCACATCCGCGAGCAGCTGGCCTTGAATATCCCCCCAAGCATGACTGTAGATAAACTCGAGCCCACTGCTAACGGCGAAGTCACGCTGCGCTAGGGACGAGTCCACGTCTTGAAACACGAGTGGTTCGAGCTCTTGTATTGTCAACGAATCTAAGTCGACGCCCTCGCCTCCCGCAATACTTGGCGAGTCTAAGCCTTGTTCTTGGGCAATTCTTTTGAGGTTCAGCAGGTCGAGACCAGAGCTGCCGTTGTTCAGATAGGAATAGTAGTTACGCTCGTTATTGAAGACGACTAAGGCGTTCAACGAGAGTTGGTCAGTGGTCGATAGATTGAGTCCAACATCGCCATTGTCGAAGAAGAAACGCTCGCCATACCAAGCGATGTCGAGCACGGCGTTGAGCTGAATATCATCAGAACCGACAAAGGGATTATCGCGGCGCCCCTGGCCCAGGGCCACGCCAAGAGTCCAAGGGCTGGCCTGCTCCGTGCCTTGCCCTTCTGGTTCTTGGGCTAAGACAGGCAATGTATACAGCAACACGGCCAAAATCGCAGCGACACTGCGCAGGCGTCGGCTTAATGCTGATGAATGGACAAGTGAGTTCAATCGACTTTTACCTAAAATCCGTGCTATTTGCTGTAGTGTAGCGCGCGGAGCTTAAAGCCTTTGTATGAGTTTTAGCGTGTAATTGTAAAAAATTGTAAACAGCGTGCCTTGGCTAACATCGAGGCTAGAGGCCAGCGTCCATGCTGGCAGCATCATTAGCTTTTGGCTTTTTCAGCCTGGGCCGCTTTATCGGCCTGGAACTGCATCTCAGAGACACGGCGCAATTGCTGCAATGACGTCAAGTGAGCGTAGATCACAGGTAACAGCCCCATTTTACGCAGCTCTAAGTAGCCTTCATCAGACATTTCGTTGAGTGCGATTTCATCTACGATGTAGATCCCTTCGATGTTAAAGCGCTGGGCATCTGGGCGGTGCTGTAGCTCTAACTTCTGGGTTGTCAGTAGTTTTCTCTCGACTAGGCGCTTACACATTTCCTGTGTATTGCGGGTTTGGTCGGCGACCTTGGTCAGGGCGTCAATACGCTTTTCAAGATAGGGCGTGCGTTCGCCTTTTTCGTCGAATATGGCCTCACCCTCAGTTTCGCTGAGTAGTGGGCTTTCTTCATCGACTAACACGATAAGTTGCTCGCTCTTATCATCTACACGGGATATAGCGAATGGCGCATTGCCAAAACTGATCGGGATCACTCCGCCCTGCCACTGCTCTGTTTGGCAGTAAAGGTTTTGGCCTTCGCGCAGGCCCATCATGGCCACAGGGATGAAATCATCAGTCTTGGCGATTTTAACGAATACAAGGGGAAACTCGGCGGCTAGGGTAAAGAAATCCTGGATAACGATAGGAACCAGGTGGTTTTCTTTGAAGCGGCGAAAATCACCAGATTCAATGACTTTTAGCTTGGCGTGGACATTATTACGCAGTGGTACAGGAGAACTCATGCTTGCTTACCCTTGTTGATGTTTTGGATGCTCTGCATCTTAACCATTTTGGGGGCAAAACAACAGTTGGCACGATTAATGGCAATCGACCGCCTAAGCGCCCTCATTGTCTTCCCTTTACGCTCCGAATCCATCGCGGTACTCTGAACAAGCCCTTTCTATAAATGCGATAGGCCTACTATGGGACGTGATATAGAAAACATCGACTTCAGCGCCGCCGATTATCAAAAATTTGGCACCAGATTGAGCGAAAATCTGGCTGCATTAAAGCTATTGTTAGCCCGTCCGGGCTTCGGAGAGGGCGATTTATCATTCGGCGCCGAACTCGAGCTTTATATTGTCAATACCAATGGCGAACCCATCCATAAAAATCAAGAAGTCGTCGCGCAGCTTGCGGACCCACAACTGACCCTAGAGCTCAATCGCTATAATCTCGAATACAATTTCCGCCCGGTGTTGGTCAAGGAGGGTTGTTTTGCCGCTACGCAAAAAGAAGCACTCGCCGCAATAGCTAAAATCAATGCCTGTACTGCCCAGTGGGAAGCGAGAGTAGTCCCTGTTGGCATCCTACCTACCTTGCAGCAGTCAGATACTGGCTATCACGCCATGACCCCTTTGCATCGCTTCGAAGCCCTGACTAGGGAGCTGACCGAATTGCGTGGTGGCCCTTTTACGATTGCCATCGAAGGCGAAGACACGCTGCAATTAGCGATGGAGGACGTGACCTTAGAGGGCGCCAACACTTCGTTCCAAGTACACCTTCGAGTGCCACCCAAAGATTACGTGGATTTTTATAATGCACTGCAACTTATCACGCCATTAGTGGTGGCTATGTCAGCAAACTCCCCCACCCTGTTTGGCCATCGCCTATGGCATGAAACGCGCATTCCTTTGTTTAAACAGTCTATCGATTGCCGTCCCAAAGATGGCATGCACCCAATGCCCGCACGTGTTAACTTCGGCAATAATTGGGTTCGCGAAAGTCCCTACGAGTTATTTGCTGAAGCCGCCATGCTGTATCGCCCAATACTGCCTATCTGTGATGAGGACAAGCCACTGGCGACGGTGCAAGCTGGGGGCACCCCAAAACTGCGTGAACTACGGATGCATCTTGGGTCAATTTGGCATTGGAACCGACCGGTGTTCGACCCAGTCGATGGCGGACATCTGCGGATCGAACTGCGCGCACTCCCGGCAGGCCCCAGCATCGTCGATATGCTGGCTAACGCGGCGCTAGCAATCGGTCTTGCTAAATCCTTGCAGGGCAGCATCCGGGAGCTACTCCCCGCAATTCCTTTTAGTTATTGCACTGCTAATTTTTATCGCGCCGCCCAGAAAGGCATGGCGGCGGAGTTGTTCTGGCCGTCCACCAAACAGAGCCAACCCGAGTATTATTCGGTGGCGAAAATTTTACAAACATTACTCCCGTCACTGCCCGAAAGCCTCGATTCAATGGGCTTTGTTAAGAGTGATGTGGCAGGCTTATTAGACGTGATTGCACAGCGCCTTGAGACGCGACAAACTGGCGCGCAGTGGCAGCTAGATAAAGTGCTTGAACTGAGCAAGAGCATGCACAAGCGCGATGCCTTAATAGCCATGTTTCAACAATACCAACGTAACAGCGATGCCAATATTCCGGTGGCACAATGGCGTTGAACCCTGCGGACATTCCGTTAACGAAAACGGCAAGAAAACGCTTTCATTATTGGAAGAACCCCCGCTCAGATGAAATCGGTGCGACTTGCATCGAGTTTTTGAAGCAATTAGCCGGGCCAACCCATATTCATCTTAGCGGCCAAAACTCTCAACGCGCTCGGGCGATAGTAACATTGGCACACGGCAACGAGCCCTCTGGCTTATACGCCCTTTTCGATGCCCTAAAGAATCAGCTTAAGCCGGCAGTTGATATGCATTGTTTTATTCCTAGTGTGGAGGCAGCAAAACAAGCGCCAGGTTTCTTCTATCGCACGCTTCCCGATCAGCGCGATTTCAATCGTAGCTTTAAGCCTCCGTTCGACGCTGATGAACAAGGCCTATTAGCCTTGGAGCTCATCCAGTGCTTACAAGCGATTGCCCCCGAATGCTTGCTCGACATTCACAACACCTCAGGCTCAGGCCCCGCCTTCGGGGTGACGACCTTTATGGATGATCGGCACAATGCTCTGGTGTCTTTGTTTACCCATCGGATGATTGTGACAGAATTGCGATTAGGCTCATTAATGGAGATCAGCGAAGCATTCTTGCCAACGGTGACCATAGAGTGCGGCGGCGCACTGGACAGCGAATCGACAAAAATCGCGATTGAAGGCTTACAGCGCTACTTTATGCATGATGATGTGTTAAGTGAGCGCCACGAATTACTGGATATGGAGTTTTTCACTAATCCAATTCGCCTGGAATTAATAGAGGGAAACGAGATTAGCTATAGTGATCACCACATGGTCAGCCGCGGCGTAGCGCTTTTCCCAGATATCGAGAATTATAATTTTGGCTTCGTCGATCCGTCCTGCCAGCTGGGCATTGTACGCGGGGACATGTCTAGCATTCTCACGGCTGTGGATAATGAGGGTAATGAGTGTATGGGGCATTATTTTGCAGTGCGCGATGGCAGGCTGTACCCAAAAATAAAACTGAAGCTCTTTATGGTCACCACCAGTGCGACAATCGCGCGGGATGATTGCCTATTCTATTTTGTGAAAGATTTACGAGCACCTTGATTGCCCCTGCTCCTCTTTGAGCCCTGCTAACTTCGCAGCGATTGTCGGGTTCTTCTTGGTGAGTTTCTTAACCGTCAAATCATGTGTCTTATCAATCAAGGGGTCAGATCACTTGAAATTCAAGTGATCTGACCCCTTGATTTTGATTACTCCTCTTTGAGCTCCGCGAACTTCGCAGCCATTGTCGGGTTTTTCTTGGTGAGTTTCTTAACCGTCAAATCATCCGCCTTATTGTTAGCCAGGCGAAGATTGTTCTCCGAGCCTAATAAGGCATCCTTGGTTTTTTGTAGGTGGTCGATAGTTTTGTCGATCTCTAAGATTGCGGTCTTGAATTTCTTTGATGCTAGTTCGTAATTACGCGCAAACCCCGCACGGAATTCATCCAGTTCATTCTCAAAATTGGTGATATCAACATTTTGCTCCCTAATCACCGCAAGCTCATTTTTATACTGCAGCGCGTTCTGCGCCGCATTGCGCAGCAAGGTAATTATAGGGATAAAAAACTGCGGACGAATGACATACATCTTAGGGTAGCGATGTGAAACATCCACGATACCAGAGTTATAAAGTTCGCTCTCTGGCTCTAGCAATGACACTAACACCGCATATTCGCATTTCTTCTCATTGCGATCTTTATCCAGCTCTTTCAAGAAGTCTTCGTTTTTCTTCTTAGTCGCCGTCTGATCACTCTCGTTCTTCATCTCAAACATGATCGACACACTTTCGGTTTCGTGTTCGTCCAAATCCCGAAAGATATAATCGCCTTTGCTGCCCAAGCGAGCGTCGTTGTCTTTCTCAAAATACGCCCGCGGGAAGGCGGTTGCACGAATGCGGTTAAACTCCGTTTCGCAGTGTTGCTCTAAGGTTTCCCCTACCATTTTGGTAGACAAGCGCGCCTTCATGTCTCGTAGGCGCTCGATCTCTTGGTCGCGATCTTTAATGCGCACTTCGTAGCTATCTTTCAGTGCGGTTTCAGCCAGCTTCTTCTGCAGCTCGGCATTTTCTAAAGCGTTCTTCAGTTGATCCCGTTGCTTTTCGGCCTCACTCACCGCTTGTGAGATTGCATGCTTCTTTTCGCTCTCACCCGCAGTAAGCTGAGCCCTAAGCTCCTGTATCTCTAAATCCTTCTTAGCAGCGGCCTCTTGCAACTTACTCGAGTGGTTCGCATCAGCTAACCGCAACGCCGCTTCGGTCTCTTGCCGAGCTTGCTTAAGTTGATAGGCGATGTCATCACGATCTTTTTCAACGCCAGCCAATGCCTTAGCCACAGCCAGCTCTTGCGCGGTTTTCTCGGCTTCCAGTTTCGCCTTTAGATCTTGTATCTCGGCTTCTTTCTTTGCGGCGCCTCTGTTTAGCTCATTGGCAATTTGCTCCTTCGCAAGTGCAACTGCACTCTCTTTATCTTTCTCGGCCAGGGCCAAACGTTCGTGGAGCTGATCTTCAAACTCGGTGTCGCGCACCTGCTTCAATATGTCGGCGTAGCCAGCTTCATCTATCTTGAAAGCCTTTTTACAGTGTGGGCAGTTAATTTCGTGCATGAAGGTTTATCCTGTTGATTGATGCTTGGCTCAGTTCAGTGAGCTTCTCTTAGGAGCTGTGTACAGTCTAAGTGATATTCTACGGGCTTTCATGAAACCAAAACTCAATTTCATCGGTTTCAACCTCAAAATACGCAGAATGCTCCACATTAGCAGGCACGTGATACCACTCCCCCACTCCAATGGTTTGAGTTTTACCTGCCATTGTAAGTGTTAACTCGCCTTTTGTAATAACACCATGATTTTCAGTGTCATGTGTGTGCGCAGGGATTTTTGTACCGGCAGGATACGACGCAAATAGGACATCACTGCCTTTCGCCTCTAGTTTATAGGCATCGAAACGGCCATCGAAGAGCGGTAATTCTTTTATTTTCTTTGGGTAACTTCCTGGCATAGTTAATCTCCTATGAACACATAACGTCCATGATGTAGCGAATCTTAGGTGGCAACAGAAGGCAAACGATACACCATAGCGATGCGCTCGTCTGGGTCTGGCAGCGCCAATCTTTGCTCCTGCAGTACTGCGCAAAGCTCCGGCCCGCATTCGCTTTCTTTGATCGATACGAAGCCATGCCGTGCATAGTATGGCCCGTTCCAAGGCAAGTGTGCATAAGTTGTGAGCCACAGGGGCCGACCAGCACTCCACGATATTGCATGATCTAGCAGCGCGGTCCCAATGCCGCAGCGCATGTGACTAGGCAGTACCGCAAGCTGATCTAGGTAAGGCTCACCATCAACAAACCCAAATGTCGCAAACCCAATCGGAATGTCTTGGCGGTTAACTGCTACCTGGGCAAGCCCTTGTTCGATAGCATTAGCCCACCGGAGTGATTCGGCGACGACGAAAGGGTGATCCTCCTCTAACGCCAGTTCAAGCCCAGCCTGAGCATAGAGCACACTGGCTTCATCGTCGATAGCGACCATCTTGGGCAGTTCATCAAGGCGAGCGGCGCGTAATGAGTATTCAGTCAAGCTAGTGGCTCCATTCCGATGGCTTGCAGAGGCACTTTTGTACGACTAACGCCCTGCTCCAGGTTCTAATTTTCCGCAGGCTTTTTCTTTCTATCGATCAAAACATCCTGCTGCCATTTACTAGGCTTTTTGTCGGTGCGATGTATACACCCCACCCAGCAGCAAGGTCGTTTTTTTCCTTCTAAAAGCTCTTCAGTAGCTCGGCCTATTCGTTTGACTCTAGTCTTCTCTTGCTTGGCGTCTTCGATCCAACAAATGAATTCATTTCGGCCAATTGGCGACAAGGCTTGCCAAGTATCAACAAGGTTTTCTTCTGTTAATGCTGCCGATAAATCTTCGGGCAATTTATGTACTAGGCCTCCGGAAAGTTTTTGGTTCATGCCTAATCCTCCACCTCTGCCGCTGTAACATGACTATCTAACAGCAAGTGGTGGTTACGAATAATCTCTTCAGGGTTTTCTGCTATGGATTTTAAAAATCTATCAAATGGCAGACCAGTAGCCTTAATGAGCGCTTCATCCATTTCAAAAGCAAGCTCTTCTGAAAGTAGAGAAATGCGCCGACGGATACCCACATATCTAAACAAATTCAAGAAACTCACTGACCCCATCGCGCACCACGCGATCGGCAACCTGACGCGCTAGCCCCTCAATGCGCCCAAGCACTCTCTCGCTAAGATAACGGTGCTCAAATGCTACGGCGCACAAAGTACCTAAGGTAGAATGATTTGCCGGTGTTCTGATAGGCATTGAAAGGTAGGTGCGCACGCCTTTGCCATCCGCATAGGAGCCTGAGATTAGATCGTCTTCGATGTCCGGAGTCCAAACTAAACCTGCATCGCGACAGCGAATACACAAAGATTCGCCCCAAGGAATCACTAGACCCTCCGTTAAAACTTCAATTCCTTGTGGCTCAACAAACAAATGAAGTAGCTTGTCTTCAGAAGGGCTCAGTACTGTGATGTAGGCGAAATCTAAACTCGACTCTCGCACAACCTCTTTGAGAATATTGCGGGCAAAAATTTCAAAGGTGAGCGTTTCACCAATGGTAATCGGAGTCCCGTCAACAATAGACCAATTGGGTTTTACCTCAATCTTTGGCAAAGGCAGAGGGCCAGGACGGGCGGTTAAGTAGCCCTGTACCGCATAAGCATCAACACGCAAAAGAGCGTCTAGCTCTGCTTGGGTTTCGACCCCTTCAGCTACTAAGTGCGACCCGAGACGCTTCGCAAACGATGCCAGAGCTTCGGCGAGGGAGAAACGAACTGGGTCTTGGTCTAGATTGCGCGTTAAATTGATATCGAGCTTAATAATTTCAGGCTGCAAGGCCAGTATGTGACTAAAGCTAGCGTATCCCGCCCCTGCATCATCAACTGCCAACCGCACACCAATCGTGCGCAAGCGCGCAATGGCAGATACAAGCTCGTTATAGCTCGAGACAGAACTTTGTTCTGTAACCTCTAGCACAAGCCGAGCGCTATCGCTTGCCTCAAAAAGTTTGGCAAGGGCCTCGGAACAAGCCACCTTCGGGGATGCATTGACTGACAGGTAAATTCCATCTGGGATCATGGGGAGGTGCTGCAAAGCACACTCAATTGACAGTAGTTCCAATTCTTCTTCGAGGCCAACCTCCATTGCGTCGGCAAACCAGATATCAGGGCGTGCGGGAGGGTCTGTAAAACGGCTTAAGGCTTCGACCCCAATGATCTGCATTGTGGAGAGGTTAACAATTGGCTGCAGTACGATGCCGAGCCTTTTCTCAGCTATGGTTTTCTGGATTCGACTGCGTTTCGCCTCAGCTAAATTACGCTGCTCGCTTCTGCGTTCGGATACCTCACCCACAGCCTTTGCAATCATTTTAAGCACGCCTAACGGCGGGTCTTGCGACAACGGTGTCCGACTAATACTCGCCAGCATTCCATGCAGAGCCCCATCTGTACGCATGATAGGCACACCGACATAACTGCCAATTTGCAAACGATCGGTAATGGGCAATACACTCGCAATTGGGTTCTCTTGGGCATTGCGTATTACCGAAGGCAATTCGCCAGCGAGCACCCTTTCGCAATAAGAACCATCATAAGCTTCGATCCCTTCTGGGATCTCCTTAAAAACAATATCATCACCGCTAACGGCGCGAATAACATGTTGTCCAGACACGAGCTCTGACACCCACACGATATCCATCTTAAGCTCTTGTCGTAGTATATCCAGTAGTCGAGAATATAGTAGCTCTACCTGCTTTCCCTCGGAGCTTTGCATCCCATCGACATTCATCTCTGAGCTCGCCTCCCTAGTCCGTCCCAACATTTGTCTTGCTTTGTACACAAAGGAGCTAAGTTTATTATTAGTATTTTTTGCGACTGTGATTAACGATCACGCTGATGAAGTTACATTGTAGAGAAGGTTTTTTCAATATACAGAGAAACGCCACAGCTTGTGATCCTCAAGAAATAGGCGGCAGTCACTGGACGTGTACTGCGCGCATGCCCTCGCTTTGTATAACTCGTAGCACTTTGTTCTTACCGCAGTTCTCCCCATCGCGCTACATCGCCAGCGAAATACATGCTAGCCTGCCTAAGGCTCGCTCACAGGTTTCAGCAAATTCTCACTCAGAATTTTCTCGCATCCAGTTTCAATTGGTAATGACAACTCCGCCCGAATCTATCAGTGACCATTCTCCTTCAATCTGCTTTCGCATGATTGCTACTGGCTCCCTCGTGGGTTCGATCAAGCCAGCACGTACTTCCATATACATAGAAGGGACAGAACAATGGCCACTATTAGAGTCCGATAGGTGACTGCACCCTAAGATAGCGGTTAACATAAGACTCGACAGAGCTTTCAAGTACATAAGCCCCTTTTCCCTACCTTCACACAAGATCAATAATGCTTTGTTATGTGCTGGCTTACTCATTCCAAACTTATTGATGATAGTTTTCGTAAAACGTTCTGATTTCTGCATGTTGTATTGCCAGGAGCTGAAGATCCTGCGCGGAGATACCTGCTGTGTTGTAGTGGACCTGCTTAATATCTATGTCGTTCCCGTTACTGGCAATTAGGAAAAGCCCTCCGTTCTTCAAATCGAATTCAAATTCATTGATGTGCCCGATTCCTTCATCGTTGCCAATCATTTCAAATTCATAGGCAATTTTGGCAGTTGCTTCTAGCTTTCCAGTAATAACACGGCTGCTTCCATTCCCGCCCTGAAAACTGTCGCTATCAACTATCATCCTACCATTCGACTTTGCTCGTTCTGAACCACCAAAGAAGCCACTCTCGAAATCCGTCCAAATAGTGATCTCAACACCATCTCTACAATATGTCTTTAGGCTGGCCCAATAGATCCCAGGCACTTCTTGAAAGTCATTTTCGCTCCACGACATCGATCCAGCCCCACATCCTCTTTCCTCTGGCAAACTACCTCGTGTTGTTTGTAAATTATCCTCCTCGCGAGCATTTAGGTCGAAAAAAGGTTGATACAAAGGATCTGCACTCGGCGACGTACCCGATACTTGTGCTTCAGCAAAACCACCGAAAGTATTCATGGAAAGTGATATAGCTAAAACTGCCAATTGGTTTTTAATGCCCATTCGTAGCTCCATTGTCAATTTTACTTAACTTAAACTGTGGTACGTATCAAAGCACATAGCGCCTCAATAACCGGCGCAGCTTTCCTGCGCCCGGCGACAAAGGCCTGTAGTTAATTGACTTGTTAGGTGCACTGTTTGGCAGCTCTCAAGATGTGCATGTATGCAACTGCTCCGATAGCTCTCGGGGGATAGAAAGCATTGGCCAGTGCCCACCATCAATCTCACGAAACTGCCAAGCGTTACTTGCTTTTAACTTTTCGAGTAAGTCTTGCTCTCGTGAGAAAGACAGCCAACCGTTGTGTGCGATGAATGTAGCTGTGATTTTATCAAGAGAACTTTCAAGCGCAGCAGGTTCAATAACAGTGCTGCCAGGATGTGGCCGTTGTTTGGAGGCAAGCAACTCAATTTGAACTTCATTAAGTCTTGGCTGCGACTTTAATTCCTCTCGGCTAGGCGCAGGCCACATACCGTTATTATTTGCGATTGCCTCTTTTTCTTCCTCGATGGGCAGACCCGAAACTTCAAGTAAAGACTGACCGTGGACAGGGAGAAATGCTTCGATGAAAATTGTATGTTGGACAGAAACTCTGCCACGTGAAGCGACCTGGCCTACAACAATTCCAGAATAGCTATGACCAACGAGTATTACTGAATTAAGGTCATGTTCTTGAATGTAGGACTCGACATCTTCAACATGAGTATGTAAGTCGATAGCAGACGATTCACCACTGCCATCTAGCCCTGAAAGAGTAAGAGAATGGACTTCATGGTCTTTGGCCCTCAGATAACCTGCCACTTCATCCCATAACCATGCGCCAGCCCAAGCTCCGGGTATAAGAACGAATTTCATAAACCCTCCTGAAGTTGCTAATGCGCCTAACGCCCTTGTTTTGGCACCAAATTATGTAGGCGTGCCTTTTGCGCAAGCAAAAGGCATGACATCATGCTTGGGTCGCTCAAAAACAGATTGTTATGCGCGATTAAGTACAATAGAAATCCCTACCTGATGTCGGAAAGCCTTCCAATAGTGGTCCGTAAAGAACCTTCTGCGTCTTGGCACCAGCCGCGGTATTTCTTACAACACACTGAATGTGGTCACCACCCAATATCTCATTCAACAAGCGCACTTTGAAGTAGCTATTTCCACTGTAACCGCATCCGAAAGGCGTAGAGTACCATTGATTGCTGGGCGGATTAACCACCTCGAACTCCATGGACTTAATGCAGTCTTCCTGTGTTTCCTTCCAGACGTAGAACCACTCAAACCTAGAGTCACTTTTGTTCCAAGCATATCCTCGCCAAGGAGTATCACTCTCGGCGCCGCAGCCCGTAAGTAGGAGGAATATCATGCTCAATGCAACTTTCATATGACTACACTTGGCTCGCTTGAAGCACAACGCCCGTAATATTAGGTAAACCGCGCCGCGGTTTATCCTCGTTGATTTTACTGTTATGAATCCTTCTTTCTAAACAAGCTCGTAAGCCCCGCGCCAGCACCGATTGCTAAACTTGAATTCAAGATAATTGCCACTAGCTCGTCTCTTTTTGTAAGCATCGCCGCAAGCAATAGGCCAACAATCGAAGCTAGGGCAATGACTAGCACAATTGACATTCGTTTATGTGCTTTGTCCTGGAGCTCTAGTTCTTTCTCATGTTGGTGTAGTTTTAGATTCAACTCTTTCTCTTTGTTCTTTGTTTCAGATTCCATGTACTTAGTGAACGCTTCTACTCCGGACTCAGCTAGAGATTCAATTGTGCTGGCAATCCTCTCAATGCTTTGAACCTTTTCGCTTAAAACTTCAATCTCATGATTTACATCCATAAGATTTTTTTCGATTTCTTTATCTTCGGTCATTCTCGATCTTTCCGGCTGGTGGATTCATAACGCCAAACTATGAGGCGGCTGTAACGAAGTAGAAACCGTCCCAGCCAGCTTGCTGGCGACATAAATGTTTTGTTATGTGTATTCATCGCCAATTACTTTAGTGATTTTCTCTTTGATTAAATCAACGCTTATCAAATCAAGAAGTTCTTTCGTATCTTTTTTCCAACCTACTTTGTGAGTCAGGATGATTATAAAATACAGTGCTGAATTATTATAAAATTCTTCATCTATTTGTGAGGCTAACTCTTTGGCCATTTCGATACGCTTTCTGAGCGTATTAAATTCATACTCCTCATCTAAATAATCGACGTGTACTTCTGCCATCTGGCAAAGCAATTTGACCTTTTCAATTAAAGAAGCCTGCCTTTGATGTTCTTCATCACTAAGCTCATGGCTTCTGCTTTCTTCTTGAGTGGCCCCGGAAGAGTTTTCTGAAGACTTCGTGTTGGGCTTAAACTTTAGTAAAGCAGTAATAATGACAGCCATTGCTACTACGATTAGGAAAATTTCCACTGATTCTCCTCAATACACATAACGATCGCACAACTGCGCAGCTTTGCTGCATCCGAGCCAGCAGGGCTACATTGGTTGCGCTTGTTAAGAGGCGCTAGTATAGACAGTAAGCTTGACTGGGTGCCCATTGAATAGTTTGTATGTATTTCTAATATGTATATTCGACACCAGTTCAATTTTATTTCGATAACCGCTGCCTACCCGACGAAGCATATAGCAATAAAGACTTTCACTAATGTCACTCATTTGAAGCACTGCTCTCCAGAACTGAAGATCACCGCCGAACTCGCCTTTGTTTCCAGGATTTAAAGTGTTATTTGGCACGACAGAGTAATCCAAATAAGCTGCCGGAACAAAAATACTCGAGCGATCTAAACACCTCACGCCTTGCGAAGCAAAATCCAGACCAGCTATTTCTGGCCAGCTTGAGCCAGTTACTTGTATGTTGAAAGTACCTGGCGCGAAAACATCAGGCCAATTGCCTAAATCTGACAATTCCTTAGGTGAGGGAAGCTCAATTTCTTTTGAGAACAACCCAGCACCGTCGCAGACTTTGCCGTTAAAACAAATCTCCATTAAAGTGGTGCTAGCTCAGCGCGCTTGCGCGTCACCTTGTAGGCGATTGTTAGTTCAGAATAAATTATTTTGGCTATCATGCTCTAAGGGAGTTACACGCTTTACAATTATCATTGGCCGTCTCTCAGCGACGTTTCGTCTCTTCGACAGCCTAGTGATTGTCCCTTCCACTACGCACCTAAGAAACAAAGCTGGTTTATATCTAACGATACTTCCCTCCTCTGGAATGCAGTTGAGTATATGCCCTTGGTATTCGAGTCCTATCGAATTTGACGACTCATTCCCTCGGGTTAGCTTTCCCTCCAGCCGTACAGTTTTACCATGCTCAAGCTCTGGAAAGAGGAATTCTTCATCAATCAACTCTAGGTCAGAGCCCGTGAAAAGTTGCTTTTCCACTTCAGAAACACTTACCTCGTAGAACTCAGACTCATCTTTGACGCCAATCGTTAGCCTTCTGTTTTCAGTTACTACGTCAGTTAATTTAAAAAGTATCCTTCGAGGTGCTTCCGATATCCATTTAAAGTGCTCGTATGGGATGTAGACGTACTCGCCCCTATCGTTTTGAATTCCGATTATATTGTTATTATCTTTCCAATCTATTGATTCTGTATTCCAATCCCTATTTCGACCGGTGTGCTTTATGAGTTTAACTAGCGACTGAATAGCGCTCATCGATTTCTTCAGTATTTCTGCGCTTGTTTTTTTTCCTACATCATTTTCTGCTAGTTTCTCGCCTGCTTTCTTTGCATAACCAAACGCGAACGCCAAACTTAGAGTGCCAATTCCAGCGAGGATCAAAGCGACCCAAGAGCCTTCTTGTATTTTTACCGGAATTTGGTAATCGACCTTCGCCAAATCAGGTGATTGACGCTCATTGAAAAATCGAACCGCTTCATCCAACCCTATTAAGGCATTACCAGCGGATGCTGCATCAATAACCCCATTAGGTACATCATCGCCTTGATACTTGAGAAAACCGATCTCTTCGATGCCATCCCTTTCCATAAATTCTCCTCCAGTGAACCAACGCCCGTGCTCACGCGCGATCTCGGAACAGCTAAGCAGCGGAGAAAGTGTCGCTGCGCAGCCGATTGTTAATTGCCGAGCTGCAATTGAACAGCATCAATTGCTTCAGCACTAATAGAGGTGACGCATCCGAATGCACTTTCCTGCTTACTCTGTAGTGTGGCATAGAGTTCCTTACATTTTGCCAATTTTGATTGCGAGTACTTTCTATCTTTTAGCGTTTTTAAATTAAGGTTTATGATGAATATGCATGACATTACTCCTGCTATCGCAGCGCTTATCGACGCACCGGAATCTCCACGCACGGCATGCCAACCGTTATTGAATATTACAATTCCATGGTCTATCAGCTTCATGCACAGTTCAGCTACTTCTATCGAGTAGTCTGTTGCTACCTCAAGAAGATCGTTTGCCTCACGTGAATGCTTTGATTTTTCCTGAGCATCTGTTGCCGACAAGGCAAGCTTTCGTAACGACACAACCTTGTCGAAATCTCTAGCGTCGACTTCAAAAAGCCTTTTAAGTTGCGGTTCGATCTCCGTCTTAATTTGAGATGCCAGATATTCAAATACTTTGAAGCTGTCGGCACATGTCTGCTTCTCTAGGCTTTTAGTGCAAACGGTAAGTATCAATTTTGCCGAGAGCAGCCCCATTAATGCTGCCGCGCTTCCCGATCCCGGCGAGGCTTTCCCTGCCCCAAAGGCATCGAGTAGTTCAGATGTCGGTTTCGATAGAACACTTTTCCCAGTTGGTAATAGATCTACTTGGTCCAAAGGTTACTCCTGGCAACTAACGCCCGTGCTCACGCGCAATTTTGGAGCTGCAAAGCAGCGGAGAAATTGTCGCTGTGCAGCCGATTGTTATGTGTTGGTTTCATGAATCGAGATCCTCCATCATATCAAAGGCAATCATACGTGAACTCTTTGACATAGTAGGCAATATCAAAAGAACCCAATGCAGAAATTCTGGCATTCCTTTGATCTCTCCGTTCAGAAAGCCAATCCGAAACGGACTCTGGAGAAACTCTCATATCAATGAAGTATTCATCCAAAGAATGCTCATGAAACATGTTTTCAATCCAATCAGCATGCGGCGCTTCCATCGGAATTGGAGCGGATTCTGGCCGGAAACACATTTTAATCTCACCACTTCCGACCAGATTTAGTATGTTCACGAAATTTTCACCGTATCGGGCCCTGGCATAATACCCGAAAGGAGTCAGTGTTTGCTGTCGCTGACCTTGATCAATCAAGTAGTTCGGATACTCATGCTGCTCAGAAGCAATATGGTTTACTGAGGCGAAGACAAATACGCGGTCGGTTTGATTTAATTGCCCTAACACCCAGTCAAGATTGTCCACCATAACCCGATCCCGAATATTCTGCGATTTCTCCGTCCATGTGTAATCTCCCGAGGGCGTCCACTCTAGAGGCATACGTCGAAACCATGAATCGGTTTGTCCTGCGGCAATGGCTGTTCTTTCCGCCCACAAGTAGCTGTACTCCGAGGTAGCTGCTACATAGTCAAGTTTGCTACGCTGAATGAGTGAAATTACATCCTCAATCGTGGCAGTCAATCTGTCGCGTTGTAACTGAGACAGCGCCCCGTAATCGTTGCCGGATGCCAATATAGGAAGCAGAGGTTCAATTCGCTGTCGAAACTCTTCAGCAGAATCAGCATCCACACCATTTAGGTATACCAAGACGTCTCTCAATGGAGCGTCGGGTTTTCGTGTCGCAATAATCCCAGGAGGACTACCTGAGACATCCATCCCGAAGACCTGCACTTTCTGCTGCCCGATTGGAAGGGAATCATTGTACTCTCTGATCCATTCGATAAGAGAGCGATTTCCTTGAAACTGATCAAATCTATTTGACAGCCCTTCCAGTAAACTGTTTTCAAGGTTGTTCTCGATCCCAATCACATAATCGTTCAGCGCTTTACTTTCAGTGACACCAGACTCAATAACAATCGCTTTAAAATCCAACTCTTCTACTAGATATTTGAACAACCGATTTCTGAAGACCACCGGTTCAGCGGCTGAGTGCAGACTTTCGCTTAAACCGACGATTCTTGCATCGCCTATCATTTCCCCAATAGGCTCCAAATCATAGTTGGGGTCATCGAGAGAAGACCCTTTCACTTCGAAAGCCGAAGTTCCTGCCCAGTCTGCAAACGCCTCGATTAGGTCCGAATCGGTTTGTGCTTGAGCAGAAACACTAAACACGAGCCCTGTCAGGATTAGCAAAACATTAACACGCATATTCAGGCTCCGATTGAGTACTCTTTTAGAGTTACGGATCGACATAACAGCTCGATATTTTCAATAAGAGTTTCGTTATTCATTGGCACTCCGGCAAGGAGACACATAACAGCCTAGTTAACAGGACTACGTCCTCTTAACAATTATTAGAAGGAGTCCCTATTATTCTTATTATCCTGCCCAACAAACCCAAATTTACTAGGATTTACTCAGGCGCTAAAAAGTTATGAAGACAGCGTCCTCAAAAACAATTCAATTAATATGCAGGAGCGCCCCTCCCGCCAACTTGGTGTTATATACCCCCAACAAGGGAAGGTCTAGCAATTAATGCCACACAAGGTTAAGGAAACTAAAATTTAGGATTAACTGAAAAACAAGAGTAAAACAGAGTAAATACACGCAGAACGCCTACATAGCGACTACACGGTGAAAATCATTTGGGGTCACCAGAAAGGCTAAAGGGAGCAATGCGTTGGAATTATTGGTGCCCGGGACCGGAATCGAACCGGTACGATATTTCTATCGAGGGATTTTAAGTCCCTTGTGTCTACCAATTTCACCACCCGGGCTTCAAGAAAGGTGGTCTTTCGAAATGCAAAGGTACCAGAATGCGCCTGGTGCTGCATTATTGAGAATTGTATGGAGGCTGGGGTCGGAATCGAACCGGCGTTAACGGAGTTGCAGTCCGCTGCATGACCACTCTGCCACCCAGCCAAAAGTCGTTCTTTTAATACCTACTCAGCTAGACTGGCCGACATATACAACAGCAACTTATGGGCCTGAGGATAGATAGTGATGACATGAAATTGGAGCGGGAAACGAGACTCGAACTCGCGACCCCGACCTTGGCAAGGTCGTGCTCTACCAACTGAGCTATTCCCGCTTAATTTCAGTCAAACCGGTTGTTATTTGCGAGCGTAACAACCAGCCTTTCGAACTGATCTACAGTGCCAATACTCAGTCTTGCTGAGCCCTGTAGGTCGAAAGAGGCGCCTATTCTAATGCCATAACAAACTATGTCAAGCACTGGATAAGTATAATTTTTATCTGCCCTATTTTGCTTGCAATGTGGGCAAAGCTGCGCGTAGGTATGTGACCATCGACCACAGGCTAAATACCGCAGAAACATAGATTAAAACGTAGCCCAGCCACACAATCGACTGCGGTGTGCTGGCATCGGTGGCCAATAGAATAATTATCGCAATCATCTGCACCGTGGTCTTCACTTTGCCGATATAGCCCACTTTTACCACGTCGCGCTTATTGCTGTTGGCCATCCACTCACGCAAAGCTGACACAAAAACTTCACGTGCAATTATTATTGCAGTAGGAAGTACAAACCAAATGCTGGGGTGATTGGCCGCCAGTAAGACCATGGCCATGACCACCAGCAGTTTGTCGGCCACCGGGTCTAAAAAAGCACCGAAATCGGAGGTCTGATTGAGCTTTCTGGCTAAGTAGCCGTCTAGCCAGTCTGTCAGGCTTGCGATCGCGAATAAGCCTGCTGCGTAGTACTGGTGATATGGCAGTGACGAATAGTGCAGAATGATCACTATGGGGATCATTGCTACACGTGAACAAGTCACTAAGTTAGCCGCATTCATGATGTGTGTGTTACTCCTGCTATCCGTGCTGTGTCTATGCTAATGGCGCATTCTACTCGTTATGCAGCCAAGCATAAATCTCTTCTGCTAGCTTTGTGCTAATGCCTGGCACTTTTGTCAGCTGTGCCTCGCTGGCGCGCTCGATCTCTTGTTGGCCGCCAAAATGACGTAGCAGCTCGCGGCGCTTCTTTGGCCCAAGCCCTGGGATTTGTTCTAGGGCCGACTTATTACGCGTCTTAGAGCGGCGCGCACGGTGCCCTGTGATGGCAAAGCGATGCGCCTCATCGCGTATTTGCTGCAATAGATGCAAGGCGATCGATTCGGTGGGCAGGACGATCTCTTTCACGCCGTCGCCCACTGATAGGAACAGGGTCTCCTGCCCTGCCCGGCGCGAGATGCCCTTGGCAATACCAATGAGCTGCACGCTGGCCAGCTGGCACTCTTCGATGACGCGCCGCGCCTGAGATAACTGCCCTTTACCGCCATCTATCAGCAGGATGTCGGGGACTTTGCCGCCGTCCACTGCCTCGCTGGCCTCTTTAGCCACGCGGGTATAACGCCGCGTCAGGGCTTGGTCCATGGCGGCATAATCATCGCCACCGGTGATATTTTCAATATTAAAACGACGATAGTCCGATTTGAGCGGGCCGTTGACATCGAACACCACGCAGGAGGCCACGGGGCTCTCGCCCGAGGTGTGGCTGATGTCGAAACACTCGATGCGTTGGGGCAAGGCGTCGAGGTCTAAGGCTTGCCGTAGCTGCTCAAACCGCTGCTGGACGTTCTGTTTATTGCTGACGAAGCTCTGCAGGCTTTGGGTAGCATTGGTCACGGCCATGGCCTGCCATTTAGCCCTGTGGCCACGCACTGTACTGCTGATCTTCACGGTTCTACCGGCGCAGTAGCTCAGGGCTTCGGCAATGGCGGTAGTCTCGGCGATCTTAGGCGCAATGATGAGCTCTTTGGGGATGTTTGGGGCATTGTCTGCCTTGGCGTAATACTGGGCGATAAACGCGGCTAGAAGCTCGCTCTCATTGCTCGACAGCTTGTCTTTGGGAAAGAAGCTCTTGCTGCCAATCAAACGCCCACCTCGTATCACGATCAAATGCACACTGGCATAAGCGCCTTGCATGCTGGCGGCTAGCACGTCGGCGTCACCACCTTGAGTCGAGACATATTGTTGTTCGTGAATGCGACGCAGGTCAGCGATTTGGTCGCGAATCACGGCGGCCTTCTCAAAATCCAAGGCTTGCGACTTGGCTTCCATCTTGTCGCTGAGCTCATTGATCAGCTTGTCGCTGCGGCCATTGAGGAAGAGCGTGGAGAAATGCACGTCTTGGGCATATTCCTCGGGCGAGATCAGCCCTACACAGGGCGCGGTGCAGCGATCGATCTGATGCTGCAGGCACGGGCGCGAGCGGTTGCGGAAATAGCTGTCCTCGCATTGGCGCAGGCGAAACACCTTTTGCAGGACGCTGAGGCTCTCGCGCACGGCCCCGGCGCTTGGGTAAGGCCCGAAGTAGGTCGCATCACGGCGCTTGGCACCGCGGTGAAAGGCCAGCCGTGGGTATTCGTCTTTACTGGTGAGCATGATGTAGGGGTAGGTCTTATCGTCCCTTAGCTCAATATTATAAGGAGGCCGGTGTTGCTTGATCAGGGTTTGCTCCAGCAACAGTGCTTCGGTCTCGTTGCTGGTGATGGTGACTTCGATGTTGCGGATGCGAGTCACCAAGGCCATGGTCTTGGTGTCCAGGCCCGAGGCGCGAAAATAGTTGCCCACGCGCTTTTTCAGGTTTTTGGCTTTGCCCACATAGAGGATGCCCCCCTCCTCGTCCAGCATGCGGTACACACCAGGGCGAGAACTGAGGCTAGCGATCAAGGCTTTCGGATCGAAGGTGGGGCCGGTATCAGGAACTTGTGACAAGGCTCGAGGCATCGCTAAGGCCGTGTTTCACAGCAAGAATCGTCAGCTCCACGTCGCTACTAAGCTGCAGCTTGTCGAAGATCCTGTAGCGGTAGCTATACACCGTTTTGCGGCTGAGGCTGAGTTTCTCAGAGATCAAATTGACCTTCTGGCTATCGATCAGCATCAAGGCCACTTGCAGCTCGCGCTCAGACAAGACATCGAACGGCGATTTGCGCGGCTCTGGCGCGGCGATCTTCTCGAGTTTTGAGGTGATTCTAGGGCTGATATAGCGTTGCCCGCTGTGCACGAGGTGAATCGTCCAGAGCAGCTCTGCAACAGGGACACAAGGGGTGATATAGCCACAGGCACCGGCGCGCAACATGCGCGATGGCAAGACGCCAAGGCCAATAGGGATCATTGCGATAATACGCACTTCAGGGTGTTCGACGACTAGGCGTTGCGTGATTTCAATGCCAGCAAGACCAGGTTGTTTTAGGTGCATCAACACAATATCCACTGGCGTGGATTGTAGTTGTAGAAGTGCTTCTTCTACGCAGTCTGCTTGTGCCACGACCTCCATGCCCTTCTCTTCTTGGATCAATTTCACCAAGCCAGCACGGAGTAGCTGGTAATCGTCAATTAACATGACCCGTATAGGGTTTTGGCTCTGAGACATTTTATAGACCTACTTCATATCAATTTTTGAGGCCCCCTCACATAGACTTTTTACCATAGGGAGCCTGCTAAGTACATCAGCTCGCAGGGTGCGGCACTGTGAATTGCGTCACGCTACTGTGTTGAATCGAACGCTGGAACCCATTGTACCTCAGGTTCTAAGCGAACTTGGTAACGTTTCCATACGGAGTCGATGATGGCGGTGGCCAGCTCTTCTATATCCAGCGGCGTGGCATTGTGGCGGTTGACGATCACGAGGGCTTGTTGCTCATAGACCTGTGCACCGCCCCGGCTCTTGCCTTTCCAGCCCGCTTGATCAATCAGCCAGGCGGCTGGGATTTTAATACTTTGCGGCTCTTGCGGCACAGCAAACCCGGGGATCTCTGGCCACTTGCTTTGTAAAGAAGTATACACGGCCTTAGCGACGATTGGATTTTTGAAGAAACTCCCCGCGTTGCCCAGTTGCGCCGGATCAGGCAGTTTTGCGCGGCGCACACTACAAACCGCTGCAAACACTTGCTGTGGGCTGGGGGTGCTGCCGTCTTGCGGCAAGGCATGAGCAAGGCCTTGATAACTGCAGTTGACTTGCGGCTGGCGATGCAAGCTAAAGCTCACTCCTAGGACAATCTTGCGCGCCCGCAGACGCCCCTTAAAGATACTGTCGCGGTAGGCAAACTCGCAGGCCTGCGCGCTCATTGTTTGCACTTGCTTGGAGTCGATATCTAACACCGTGACTTCATTGATGAAGTCTTTGACCTCTACCCCATAGGCACCAATATTTTGAATCGGCGCGGCGCCTACGTTGCCAGGGATCAAGGCAAGGTTCTCTAAACCAAAGTATTCGTGCTCCAGGCAGTGACAAACAAATTGGTGCCAGTTCTCTCCACTTGCCGCTCGCACCACTGCGCTATGCGCATCTACGCTAAGCGTTTCGATACCTTGCAGTGCCACTTGTAGCACTAAGCCTGGAAAGTCTTCGCGCAGCAGCAGATTACTGCCCCCACCAATGACTAACAGCGGCAGGGTGTTTGCTTGCGCAAACTCTAAGGCGCTTTGTATTTGCGCCAAGGATTGTGCGGCGCAAAAGTAACGCGCGCGCACTTGTAGGGCGAAACTATTGTAAGGCTGAAGATCAAAATTTTCTTGCGGGGTGATCAATGCAAATCCTGCTGTTTAATGTGGGCAAGTAAGCCAGCAGAAGCTTCTTCCACTAGATTAAGCACAAGTTCAAAACCATCGGCACCACTGTAGTAAGGGTCCGGCACTGCCATCGAAGCGTTGTTGGCAAACTCCATAAAGAGGCGCACTTTGTGATGATATTGTTTGGGCGCCATGGCGAGCATCGTGGCAAAATTATTCTCATCCATCGCGAGCAAATAATCGTAATGAGCAAAGTCCGCCGCTTGCAGTTGTTGGGCGCGCATCCCTCTTAAACTATAGCCACGTTTTTTGGCGGCCTCGCGTGAGCGTTTATCCGGTTTTTCACCGATATGATAATGCCCCGTGCCCGCAGACTCGACACTAATGATGTCGCTTAGGCCGGCATCGGCCACCAGTTTTTTAAACACGGCATGGGCACTGGGCGATCTACAGATATTGCCAAGGCACACCATTAATACGCCTATCTTGTTTGTTGAGTTTGTCATAACGCCCTCATCCTAAAATGACTACGCTGATAAAAACCGTCTCACTGCTTCAAGATCTTCCGCTGTGTCTACCCCTGCTGGCATTGGCTCTTTTGCCTCTTGCATATGTATCCGCACGCCGTGACTCATGGCGCGCAATTGTTCTAAACGTTCAGAAATCTCCAGTGCTGCTTGTTGCCAATTCACATAGTCATTCAGTGTCGCAACTCTATAGGCATAAATACCAATATGGCGTTTGCCAAGGGCTGGTTTTGCGGCGGCGTCTCCATCGCGCACAAATGGAATCGCGGCGCGGCTAAAATACAAAGCAAAGCCTGCATTGTCTGTCACTACTTTGACAATATTCGGGTTAATAAATTCATCTTGCTGATTGATGCTCTCGTACAATGAGGCAATGCCTGCATCGGGATGATCCACTAAACTCTTGGCCACTTGGTTGATCGCCGATGGCGGAATGAGGGGCTCATCGCCCTGCACATTGACCACGACCTCATCTTGGGCGAGGGCAAGCTGTGCGGCGACCTCTTGAATGCGATCGGTGCCCGACTGATGTTGATCGCTAGTCATGCACACTTTGTCGGTAAAACTCAGCGCCGCGTTGTAAATGCGTTCGTCATCTGTGGCGATGTACACTGCCGATGCCTCACTGAGCAAGGCGCGCTCATATACATGCTGCAACATTGGCTTACCGGCGATATCCAATAAGGGTTTACCAGGTAGCCGTGTCGAGGCGTAACGCGCTGGAATCACAACAGTGAATGACACTAGTGCTTCTCCTTTTCCTCGTCGCTGAGTTTGCGCGCATCCTCTTCTAGCATCACGGGAATATCGTCGCGCACAGGGAAGGCCAAGCCGTCGCTAAAGCATAAAAGCTCGGCTGCCGTTCGGTCGTGTTTTAGAGGCCCTTTACACACGGGGCACGCCAAAATGCTCATTAATTTTTGGTCCATTTTCACTCCTCAATGTAGAGAAACTTGTGCGGCCTTGCTGGCCACTAAGTCTTGAATATCCGTAACAATCGCTTGCATAAACGCGGAGTCGAGCTGGGCGTTTACTTCTAAATACCAGCTGTGACGGCTGGCGAACTTTTCGCATTTGACCGCGTCTTTGTGGGTCATGACGATGGTTTCATTCTTCGCAAATTTTAAATCCGCTGCCGCAAACTTATAGTGGTCCGGAAACGGATGGCACAATGGCTTAAAGCCTAAGGCGCGCACAGCATTAAAAAAGCGCTCTGGGTTACCAATCCCCGCGACGGCATGCAGCGCATTCGACTCTGCGATAGGCAGTGCATCTAACGCTATCCGTTCACCGCTATGCACATTGACCCAGGCCGCTGGCTGCAATGTCATGGTGCCACTAGGGGGCAGCGT
This sequence comes from uncultured Pseudomonadales bacterium, assembly GCA_947259995.1. Taxonomy (GTDB): domain Bacteria; phylum Pseudomonadota; class Gammaproteobacteria; order Pseudomonadales; family Pseudohongiellaceae; genus UBA5078. The sequence goes on from CAMYOK010000006.1 coordinate 328,605, forward strand.
TGCATAGGCACCCAGCAGAGTCTGCCACTGCCCTCGGTCGCCACCATTGACCACAATATAGTCGACCTCGCCCAAGCGGCTTGGTTCTTCACGCAGTGGGCCGGCCGGTAAGCACAGGGCATTGCCTAATAAGCGGTCGCCATCGAGCACAACAATCTCACGGCTGCGCGGCAAAGCATAATGCTGCAAGCCATCGTCGCTTAAAATGACATCGCAGGGCGCTAACGCAAGCAAAGCCTGCACCGCGTTCACCCGCACAGGATCAACCACCACGGGGCAGTCGACACTGCGTTTGATCATCACCGACTCATCGCCCTTCTCATCTACCGAGGAGCTACTTTTTACCTCGGCAGGATAGCGCGTCGTGTTGCCGCCATAGCCGCGACTAACAATGCCTACGCGCAGGCCTTGTGCTTGTAGCGCGCGCGTCAAGGCGATGATCAATGGCGTTTTTCCAGTCCCACCCACAGTGATATTGCCAACAATAATGATGGGCGGAAAGTCCGCGCCTGCTATGCGTTTGGCTTCGAGTTTTGTGCGGCGGCGCTGGGAGATTATTTTGTAAAGTGCGGACAAAGGTCGCAGTAGATTAAGCCAAGGGCTCTTGCGATACCACGCGGCGACAATTCCCATTAAGCACCCATAGCGTGATCAGAGAATTGCAGGCGATGAAGATTGGCGTAGTGTCCTTGCGCGGCCATTAAGCTTTCGTGATTGCCGGACTCGACGATCTGCCCTTGCTCCATGACCAAGATGAGATCGGCGTTCTCGATGGTCGAGAGTCGGTGTGCGATCACAAAAGTGGTGCGCCCTTTCATCAAGGTACTTAGCGCTTGTTGGATATGCTGTTCGGATTCAGAATCCAATGCCGAGGTGGCCTCATCGAGCACTAAAATCGGCGCGTCTTTTAAGAAGGCTCTAGCGATCGCTACGCGTTGTCGCTGGCCACCGGATAACTTCATCCCCGAATCACCCACGACGGCATGAATACCGCCATCCAAGGTGTTGATAAATTCCATCGCGTGCGCGTTGCGTGCCACTTTCTCGATCGCTTCATCGCTGATGCTGCCATCGTTGCCGTAGGCGATATTCTCCGCCACCGTGCCTTCGAACAGCACTACGTCTTGGCTCACTACCGCAATCTGCTGGCGAAGATTGTGCAGCGTGTAATCTTGCACCGGTACGCCATCGATCAAAATCGTTCCAGTGCTGACATCGTAAAAGCGTGGCAGCAAACTGACCAGTGTCGACTTGCCACTGCCGGACTTGCCGACTAAGGCAACGCTGCGGCCTGGCTCGACTTTAAAATTAATATTTTTAAGCACTCGTTCGGCGTCTTTGTATTCGAAGCTGACATTTTGAAATTCCACCTCGCCGCGCACGCGCTCGACTGTGTGCTTCCCATTGTCCGCCTCGCGCTCTTCATCGAGCAGCGTGAAAATGCTCACGGCCGCAGAGATACCACGTTGCACAACCGAGTTAACATTCGACAATTGTCGAATGGGTTTGGCGAGCAAGCCGGCGATCGTTAAGAAGGTGACAAAGTCACCGGCTGTGGCATTGGCCAAAACTTCCGGTGACATCGCAAACCAAATCAATACTGCCATGGCGATGCTTACCAGCGTTTGCACAATCGGCACGGCGACCGATTGGGTACCCACCATCTTCATGTTCTGGCGCCGGTTGCGCTCACTGGCCTTGGCAAAACGCTGCAAGACAAAGTCTTTGGCATTGAAGGTCCGCACTACGCGCTGGCCTTTAATCGATTCATTGGTTATCTGCGTGACATCGCCCATCGAGTCTTGCATCTGCGCACTGTATTTGCGGAATTTTTTCGAGGCGAACGACACGACAAAGGCCACGCAAGGAGCCACTAATAAAAACAGCAAGCTAAGGCGCCAATTGGTCCAAAACAAAGCCGCTAACAAACCGATAACGGTTAAGCCTTCGCGGAAGATTACGGTCACCGCATTGGTCGCCGCGCCACTGATCTGTTGCACATCGTAAGTGACTTTCGACACTAAACGCCCTGCCGTGCTGTCATCGTAATAACGTGTGGGCAAATCTAAAAGGCGTTCCATGATCTCGAAACGAAGCTTGTAAATAATTTGATTCGAGATGTATTCGAGGGAATAGCCACCCATGATGCCGCCAATGCCGCGCACAATCACGATGGCGATACAGAATAAGGGGGCCAGGTAGCGCGCATCGGCATTCTTGGCATTGACTTGGTCGACGGTCCAACCGATCCATTCGGCAGTGGCAACCCCAGTGGCAGAGAAAATCATATAGCCGAAGATGCTGATGAGAAACACACCGCGGTGCGGCATCACATAACGCAGCAGTCGTTTATAGATCTGCCAACCTTGCTGTTCTGATATCTGTTTAGCCATAGGTCGGATTAATTGTCCTGTTCGGGTTTGCGTGTCGCAATACTCAATCGGCTAAACCCCGATTGACCGATTGCATCCATGGCGGTCACCACCGATTGGTGGCTCGCCTCGGCATCGGCGATCAGAATCAAGGCGACATCTCGATTGCCGCCCGAGACTTCCTCTAGGGCCCGCATCAAGGTATCGAGTTGCGCATTCACCAAGGCCCTGCCATCGATCGCATAGGAGCCGCCTTCGCTCACCGAGATCTCAATGCTGCTAGGGGCCTGCTCGACTGGCTCGCCATCGGCCTCGGGAAGATTGACCGCCAAACGCGTCTCTTGGGTAAACGTCGTCGTCACCATAAAGAAAATCAGCAGTAGAAAGACCACATCAATCAAAGGGGTCAGATTGATTTGCAAGTCTTCTTGAATGCGACGTTGAAACTTCACTGCTTGCCGATCTCTTTGACTTCTACACGGCGGTCGCTGTGCAGGGCATCGACGAGTTTGATCGACTCCTGTTCAAGGTTCAGCACCAAGGAGTCGACACGGCGAATAAACATGCGGTGAAACATATAGGTAGGAATGGCAACCGAAAGCCCAGCCGCCGTGGTGATCAATGCCTGCGAAATACCGCCGGCGAGAGCATTGGCGTTGCCGGTCCCCTGCACCATGATCTCGGTGAACACCTCGATCATCCCAATCACTGTGCCCAACAGTCCAAGCAAGGGGGTAATTGCGGCAATGGTGCCGAGCGTATTGAGGTAGCGCTCCATATCGTGAATCACCTGGCTAGCTGCCTGCTCGATGCTCACCGTCATCGCGGCGCGGCCGTACTTGGAGTTCACCAGCCCGGCGGCCAAGATTTGGCCCAGTGGCGAGGCTAAACGTAGCTCACGCAAATTGCTGGCGTTGAGCTCGTTGTTCTTGATCCAGGTCCAGACTTGGCCGAGCGTGTATTTGGGGGAGATTCTCGCTGCACTGAGTGTCCAGAATCGCTCAATAATGATCGCGATCGCGACAATTGAGCACAGGATAATGGGCAGCATCAACCAGCCGCCGGATTTAACTAACTCTACCACTATGAACCTCCAAAAATGACCGCCGCTACTTTAACATACACAGGCAAGCCCCTGTGAGCGTAAATGTCTAACATTGCTCGTTATAGAGCCCATGTAGCCGCTTGGATTGCGCATTTTGCTCTAGTTGCCAATAGCGCGGGCGCAGCTGGCGATATTGCGTCGGGCGCAAAGGCTCCTCTACGCTCCCCTGCGCGTCAAGCTCGAAGAGTAAAGCACCCGATAATGCGGTGTTCCATGCGCACACTCCCAGCTGCGCATAGAGCGCGGCCACCCGCGGCGCCGGATGCCCAAATTGGCTGCGATAGGCAGCCGCATACACCACCGCCTTTGGCTGCACAGCCTGCACAAAGGCTGGGCTAGAGGAGCTTTGGCTCCCATGATGCGGGGCAATCACAACCGTACTGCGCAGCTTCGCCTCAGCGCTGGCCACTAGCGCATTCTCGGCAGCGCGCTCGATATCGCCGGTTAGCAAGGCACTGTGCCCACCCGTATCCACGCGCAAAACGCATGAACCATCGTTGCCGCTGCGCCGCTCACCGGCCTGCGGCAGCAAAAACACAAAGTGCACGCCATCGAACTCCCAGCTATCTCCCGCTTGGCACATCTCGACGCTCAAAAAGCCCTCTGGCACCGAGCTCACGGAGACCCTGCCAACTGAAACACCAGCAAGCACGGAAGCCAGCCCCCCTTGATGATCGTTATCGCTGTGGCTGACGATAAGGTGATCGATGTGACCAATGCCTTGTTGACGCAGAAATGGCAGCACCACCCCACTCCCAGCATCAAAGCCCCCACTAAAGGCTGGCCCAGTATCAAAAAGCACCACGTGCTGGGCTGTCCGCACCACTATCGCAAGCCCTTGCCCCACATCGAGCACCCACAGCTGCGCTCGCCCCGCCGGCATTGCAGCCTGCAACGGCCACAACACCGGGAGCAATAAGATCGGCGCCAGGGCTCTGCCCGGCCACCCCCTAGGGAGCAATAACAGCGCACAGCAGGCCAGCGCAAACATAATGCTTAGGCCGCCAGCAAATGCGCCTTGCCACTGAGCGCCCTGCCCACTGATCGCGACAAGCTCCCCCAAGCCGGCCTGCAATAACGCCAATAGCGCATCGGCCGTGCGCAACAAGACAAAGGCCAAGTTCGGCGCAACGCTCAACATGGCTGCTCCGAGCAATGCGATGGGCACTACCAACAGGCTCACTAAGGGAATGGCAATGAGATTTGCGACGGGAGAGAACAGCGAGAGCTGCCCAGTCCAAAGCAATAAGGGCACACTAAGCCCAATGAACACGGCCCACTGCGGGGCGATCCAGGCGCTCCAGTAGTTTTTTAACCGTGCCGTGTAGGGCAGCGCACCGGTCTCATCAAATGCCCGCAGCTTAGTAGCCGAACCTAGGGCAAATAGCAGCGTAGCCACCGCTGAGAAGCTCAACCAAAACCCTGCCCCTACTGGGCTCATCGGGTTCACTAACAAGACAAGACTCATGGCGAGCCAAAACGAGAAAGAGCGCGGATACTCACGCCCCAACAATTGCCCGCCCATGAAGACCAGCAACATGATGACGGCGCGCTGAGTGGGAAGCGCAAACCCGGCCAACAGGCTATAGGCCGTGGCACCGAACATTGCGCACACAGCTGCGACTTTTTGGGCAGGAACTCTTCGCAGCATGGCTGGCCAGAGCCGCGCCAACACATTACCAATAGTGAAACTGATTAGCGCAATAAACCCCACATGCAGGCCAGAGATCACGATGAGATGATTGGTACCAGTGGCGGTGTAAAGCGCTCGATGTTCTGCGCTGAGCTGACCGCGCTCCCCCATGATCAGCGCCATCAGGCTGCCAACATTGGGCAGCTCTGCCATGGCCTCACTGAGCTGCGCTCGCAGGCGAAAACGCGCCTTATCTAGCCAAACGCCTGCATGCCCTTGCAGCTGGTTCATTGGTGTCAGGCGCACATAACCCTTGGCAGCATAGCCCTGCATCATTAACCAGGCCTCGTAATCGAAGCCGCCTGGGTTGGCAAACCCATGGGGCTGATTCAAGCGCACGCGCCAGCGCCAAAGTTGCCCAGGGGCGATGACCTCATCGCCGTAATAGTTCAATAATATTAGCCGCTTAGAAAACACCTCGTTGGGCTGTGTACAGGCGCTGGGCAGAAGGTCGAAACAGCTTTGCTGCACCCAAAAGTCCAATTGCTGCGCGCGACCACTGCGTGTGGGCAAGCCGCGCACCTCTCCACTCACCCAAAAGTCATAGTCCTCTAGCACTTGTGGCAACACGGCATGCAGGCGGTTTTGCGCATCGAGCACCGCCCAGCACAAGCCCAGCAAGAGCGCTGCGGGCAGTGCAAGCCAGAGCGAGCGATGCCAGCAAACCACGCCTGCACACAGCATTAGCGCCGTTAGTATCAGAACGGGAATTTCAGGTAGCGTGGGAGCCTGGCAAACCAAAACGATCGCCAGAGAAAATGCGATCATCCGTGAGCGCATGGCCAGTGCCTATTTCATCCATTTACAGCTGAGTATAGGCGCTTCTAGCCAGCGCACAGGTTTATTCGAAACGGAGCGCCTCTGCAGGCTGGACTCGCGAGGCGCGATAGGCAGGATAAAGCGTTGCCACCACACTCAGTAAGAACACGCCGATGCTGACACCGATGATATCGGACAGACGAATCTGCGAGGGCAGAAAGTCCACTGGGTAGACCTCGGCACTTAGCAACTCAATAGAGAAGACACGCTCTAGCATCGCGGCAAAGTCCCCTACCGTCAGGGCAAAAAACACGCCCAATGCAACCCCGATCGCGGTGCCGATGAAGCCCACGATGCAGCCCTGCGCTAAGAAGATATGCCCGATCGTGCGCGGGGTGGCACCAAGGGTGCGCAGAATCGCAATATCCCCGTGTTTATCACGCACGATCATAATTAGGCTGACCACGAGATTGAATGCCGCTACGCCCACAAGGAGCCAGAGCAAAAAGCCCACAATAGTGCGTGAGAATTGAATATTTTCGTAGATATTGCCGAACTGTCGCGTCCACGGCTCGATAGTGAAACCCGCCGGCATCTGCACCGCCAACTCCTGGGCGATGCCACGAATGGCCAGCAGATTGTCGACTTTGAAACGCATGCCAGTGTAAGTATCACGGTAGCGGTATAGGGCTTGTGCATCTTGTAAGGAGATAATGGCCATCGCACTGTCTAGCTCTAGGGTGCCGACCTTGTATATTCCCGCCACAGTAAATTGGCGCTGAGTGGGCAAGGCAACCAGAGGGTTCACCGACACATTGAGCGAATACAGGCTGACGTTATCGCCAAGCCCAACGCCTAGATTCTCGGCCAATGTCGCGCCAAGCAGAATATTGAATCGAGACTCCCCAAGGGCGGCCAAACTGCCACTGTCCATGAAACGGTCGAGAATGGATATCTGCCCTTCCTGTTCAGGGTCTACGCCATTGACGACGATGCCTTTGGCAAAGCTTGGCGTGGCCAAAACCCCGGTGGCCTCGATCAGGGGCGAGCTTGCCAATACTTGCGAACTCGCCTCTAGCGCCGCTTGCACGGGTGCCCAGCGCTGCACCGTTATGCGCTCATCGCTCTTTACCGTGCCATGGGGAAGGATGCCGAGGATGTTTTCGCGCACTTCTCGGTCGAAGCCGTTCATCACCGACAGCACCGTGATCAGGATCGATATCCCCAGCGCCAAGCCGCTAATGCTCAACAGCGACATGAACGAGACTAGCTGGCTACGCCGCCCGACGCTGACATAGCGCAAGGCGATGTAGAACGGGAAAAACCGCTCTGCGATCGCTGACAGCTTGCTCGGTGATGATTGCTCATTGCTCATCTGGCGACATGTCCTTTTTGCTCAAGGCGTCTAATTGCCCATTGCGCAGCTGCAATACGCGATCCAGTGACCGTGCAAACTCCTCATCGTGGGTCACGACTATGAAGCTCGTGGCGAATTGCGTGTTCAGCTCTTTCATCAATTGATGAATGTCCTTGGCCGTCTGCCGGTCCAGGTTACCCGTTGGTTCATCTAGCAGGACGCAGCGTGGTTCGGTGACCAACGCTCTTGCGATAGCCACGCGCTGGCGCTCGCCGCCCGATAGCTCCGAAGGCTTGTGTTGCATCCGGTGCCCTAGCCCCACACGCTCTAACATGGCCGCGCCTCTCTTGGTGGCCGTGGCAACATCCGTACCTGCGATAAGCAGCGGCATACACACATTTTCAAGCGCCGTGAACTCGCCCAACAAGTGATGAAACTGGTACACAAAGCCCAAATTACGGTTGCGCATCTGCCCACGCTGCGCCTCATTGAGATTGGCCAAGTTCATCCCCGCAATCATCACATCGCCACTGGTAGGCAGGTCCAGCCCGCCTAGCAAGTTCAATAACGTCGTCTTGCCCGAGCCAGAGGCCCCAACAATAGCGATGCGCTCACCGGCATAGACGCGCAAATTAAGGTTTTGTAGCACCTGCACCTCTGCCGGGCCTTCGGAGTAAACCTTGTTAAGGTCGATACACTCCAGCATCAATTCAGGCTCTTGCATAAAGGGCGAGACGATCTGCGCGGTTGGCGAACTTAAATGACTATCGCTCATGGTTATTCGTACCTCAGGACTTGGGCAGGTTGGATGCGAGTGGCGCGGTACGCAGGGTATAGCGTCGCAAGAAAGCTCACACTCAACGCGCAGATACAGATCAAGATCACGTCATCGACGCGCAGCTCGGCCTGCAAATAGGAAATCATATAGACATTGCTAGGAGACAAGGCCGTATTCAATAGGGATTCGATCCAGCGCATGATGGTGCTGAGATTAAGGGAGACGAGCACCCCGAGAATCGCGCCAAACAGGGTGCCAAAGACCCCGACCGTCGTTCCCTGTGTCACGAAAACGCTCATGATCGTGCCGCGACTTGCGCCCATCGTGCGCAAAATAGCGATATCGGCACTCTTATCGGCCACCACCATCACAAGTGTCGAGACGATGTTCACCGCACCAATAACCACAATCATCAGCAGCATGAATCCGGTTAAAGTCTTTTCTAAACGCAGCGCATCGAACAGGCTGCTTTGGCTCTCACTCCAGCTAGTATTGGCCACCCCTTGGCTAAGGGATGAGTCGCCAATTGCTGCCAAGGCTTGATCGGCTATCACCCCAGCGTTGAAGACATCATCGACCTGCAGGCGTAACCGCACGTCTTGTGCCCCGGCGCTAGTGCCGAACAGCTTCTGCGCGGACTCAAGGCTGATCATCGCGGTGTTATTGTTGCCATAGAAGCCAAAATCGGCGCCCCCGATGACCTTAAAGCGCATGACCTGGTCGAGCTCTCGGTTGATCAGGCTATTGAGCGACATGAGCGTCACCTCGTCATCCAAATAGATGCCTAGGCGATTGGCCAGACTAATGCCGAGGATGATGCCGTTCTCAGTCTGCTCTAGAGTCTCTAACAGGGTATTAAAGCCTGGGCTCTCCACTTGCAGTACTTGCGGCTCGAACTCCGGCTCGACCCCACGAACCTGAATAAACTCCCCACCCCCGTCGATGCGCAGCCAACCCTCCCCTTCAACATAGGGAGCAGCCCCAACGATATCGGGACTTTGCATCAGGCCTTCGCGCAGTTCACGCCATCGCGGCATGGCATCGCTTGCCTGCACACTGACATGCGGGACACTCTTGAGCGTCTCATTGCGCATGGTGCTGGTGGAGCCATTGATCACAGAGAGCACGACAATAAGGGCTAATACACCGATGGTGATGCCCAACGTCGAGACGAAGGAGACAAAGGAGACAATTTGGCTTTTTTTCCGAGTGCGGGTATAGCGCAATCCGATAAAGAGGGAAACAGGCTTAAACATTACGCTGCAATATCCTTTGCACGGTTTTGAAACTCACCGGCGCCACTGGAGTGCTGACTTCAGCGGCGATAGCCCTAAGCGACTTGCCCCGCTCTCGTAATTGTAAAATTCGTTTCAAGACCTTTTGCTCCAGAGGATTTTCGATCAAGCGTCCATTTGAATGAATCATATAGCCAAAAGGTCGGCTTCCGCCAAGGTAACGGCCTTTGCTGCGTTGATTTTTTTTAACGTTCTTAATGCGCTCAACAGACCTTCTGCGCTCAAGACCGGCAAATAATTTTGCCGCACTGACCATATCCAGCTGAAAATGGGGGTCTGTCACATCGCCACCTAGGTCCAAGACGTGCAGAGCAACCCCCGCCTCTTGCAAGCGACTAATCATCGCGCTGGCATCATAACAGGAGCTAAATGCCCGCTCCAATGCATACACTAACAAGGTATCACCGGCACCAAGTTTGGCCAGCAGCTTACCCGCTTCAAGGCGTTGCTCGAAATCGGTATTCCAAGCCATAGAATGATCAACCACGAAGCCTGCTAACTCCCAGTTACGCTCAACACAGTATTGCCGCAGGGCTTGCTGTTCCTGCTCTAGCTGAACATCGAGGTTTTCAGGACTATTGCCATCCTCCCCGCTCAACTCGAACTCTGAAGTGCGTAAATAGAGATAAATTGCCATTTTTGTGCCTCTGCTCGAGCAATGCCACGAAGGTTTCAAAGTCTACCCCCGCACGCTTTCTGAGTGCAAGCGTTGCTGCAATGCGTCAAAGCCAATGATTTATGTGGGATGCGGTTCATTTTGTGACGCTGTAATCTAGCTTAAACGCTTATGCAAACTAATCCGCTGAACTAGCTCACAAATATCGCCAGGTGATTGAATTAAAAAGTATTTGCTGCTATATTTCACCGGCCTTACAGAACGTCGGCGCAAAGCTTTCGAGCCCTACCCCCGCACGTTAAGATTTTCTGACCAACTGACAATTCTACAAAGACACTTTTTGACAGTTGGGCTTCCGGTGATTACGAAAGACAAAAGCAAAGAGAACAACACTACAAAACAGTGTTGAAAAAATACGGAGCGTTGGCCTAACTGCCATCGCGAAAGATAGTAAATACAGCCAGATAAATTCGGGCCGTATCAAATTCAAAAAATCACTGCCGAGCAACAAACGCTAAGGGCTATGATTTAGAGCAGGATTACGTAAATCGACTTTCCTGCAGTGGCAGGCCAACCGCCTCACACTGACAGCGCAACGCAGCGATACTGCGTGAAGTAAATGAGTCAAAGATTTTGGTTATCGGATTTTCAGTTCCCCGATCCCCTGGTAGAGCAATGTAGTTTAAGTGCCGCCATGGTTCTTTCGAATAGAAAGCTAATCCGCTTTCAGTGAGTCACTGCCCGCAGGTTTGATATACCCCGGGTTTACATTTCTGGCACAACAGAAAAGTGAACCTTACAATGAAGAGAATGTTAATCAATGCAACTCAAGAAGAAGAGTTGCGCGTTGCCCTCGTCGATGGCCAACGTCTCTACGACCTCGATATCGAAAACCGCTCCAGAGTTCAGAAAAAAGCCAGCATCTACAAAGGACGCATCACTCGCGTCGAACCAAGTCTTGAAGCCGCATTTGTCGACTTCGGCGCCGAGCGCCACGGCTTTCTCCCCTTAAAAGAAATCTCTCCACAATATTTCAATAAGCGTGGCGGCGATGGCGGCGGTCGCGTCAATATCAAAGAAGTGGTCGCTGAAGGCACCGAGGTCATCATACAAGTTGAGAAAGAAGAGCGAGGCAACAAAGGTGCCGCGTTAACAACTTTCATCAGCCTTGCCGGACGTTACTTAGTTTTGATGCCAAACAACCCGCGCGCCGGTGGCATCTCTCGCCGCATCGAAGGCGACGAGCGTTCTGAGATTCGTGAAGCACTCGCCGGCCTAAACATTCCCGATGGCATGGGCATGATTGTGCGCACAGCCGGAGTTGGCAAACAGCAACAAGAACTGCAGTGGGACTTAGACTACCTACTCTCTCTATGGCAATCGATTACAGATGCCTCTACACAGAAACCTGCCCCGTTCCTGATTTATCAGGAAAGCAATGTCATCATCCGCACAATTCGTGACTACCTGCGCCAAGACATCGGCGAAGTGCTGTTCGACACGCAAGAATCCTATGACGAAGCCTTGAATTTTGTGCGTCAGGTGATGCCGCACTACGAAAACCGTATCAAGCTTTATCAAGAGACATTGCCGTTATTCAATCGTTACCAAATCGAAGGGCAAATCGAAACGGCGTTCCAACGTGAAGTGAAATTGCCTTCCGGCGGCTCGATCGTTATCGATCCAACCGAAGCGCTAGTGTCTATCGACATTAACTCCTCACGTGCCACCCGTGGCTCTGATATCGAAGAAACTGCATTGAACACCAACCTTGAAGCTGCCGACGAGATTGCTCGTCAATTGCGTCTTCGCGATATGGGCGGTTTGATCGTCATCGACTTCATCGATATGAGTGCTGCGCGCAATCAGAAAGAAGTCGAAAACAGAATGCGCGATGCGCTAGAGGCAGACCGCGCACGTGTGCAAGTCGGTCGTATCTCCCGTTTCGGTCTATTGGAAATGTCGCGTCAACGTCTGCGCCCTTCTCTTGAAGAAACCAGCACCATTGTGTGCCCACGCTGTAGCGGCCAAGGCGCCATTCGTGACGTTAAATCGCAAGCGCTGTCTATTTTGCGCATCCTGCAAGAAGAAGCGAACAAGCGTAAGAGTGCCGAAGTACGAGCCATCGTGCCTATCGCAGTGGCCTCCTATTTATTGAACGAGAAACGAGCGGCAGTCGCGGCCATCGAAGTGCAGAGCAAAACTAAGCTTGTAATCGTTGGTAATGCCGAACTCGAAACGCCTCATTATGAAATCCACGGGGTGACATCGACAGATGTTGATTCCACGGCGAGCTATGAGATCGAGATCCACGCAGAGGCTCCCGATACTAATCACCGTCATCAACACACTAAAACGGCCCCTGTACAGCAGGCAGCAGCAGTACAAGCGCCTACTCTTTCGCAGCCACCAGCCCCTGTGCCAGTGGTTAAACCTAAGAAAGGTTTACTCGCCTCTCTATGGGAAGCCCTGTTTGGTGAGAAAGAAGAAGAGCCAAAGCCGAAGCCAAAACCTGAGCGCAGCAACCGCAACAATAACCGCGGTCGCGACAATAACCGTCGTGGTGGCAAGCAAGGCAATCGTCGTGACAACGAATCACGTAACGAGAACAAAGCAGACTCTTCTGACAACGCTTCAACGCCACGCGAACCGGGTCAAGGTCGCAAACGCGGTGGTCGTGGTCGCAATGCTGACTCAGCGAACCGTGACGAGCGTAACAGCCGCCGCGAGCAGAAGAGCGAGCAACGTGGCAGTGAAGATAACAACGAGCAAAGCAGCGACGAGACTCGTAGCGGCGGTCAACGCCGAAGCGGCAACCGTCGTCCACGCAACACTAATCAACGTCGTCGCGGCCCTCGCCCTGATGAAGCTGCAGCGAATGCGGAGACAAACACCGCAGTAGAGGCAGGCAACACGGATGCGACTGTTAAGCCAAAAGCGCCAGTTAAGACTGCTCCTGAGCAAAACACCGACACGGCGAAGAAGGCACAAACTACAGAGCCAGAAACGAATGATGTGAATGGCAATGTAGCGGAAGGCACAGAAGAGACTAGCCCTAAGCCACGTAGAAACAGACGTCCTTCTGAGCGTCGTCGTGGTCGCGGTCGCAACAAAGATGCCGCCGAGAACACAGAGAACTCTGAGGCAGCCGCTACAGAGGCAACACCGGCCAAGTCCGATGCGGCTCCTACTAGTACAAGCCCAGCGGCTGAGAAACCAAGCCGTCCAGCTCCTGAAAAAACGCCAACGCAAGAAGCAGCGAAACCTGTTGCCGAGCCTGCGCCTGAGCAAGCGAGCGAGAAGCCTGAGCCGAAGCCAAAGAAAGAGAAAGTAGCAAAAGCGGCGAAGGCAGAAACTAAGCCAGCACCTGCTGACCAGGTTAATGAGCCACAAGCTCCAGCGCCTGCTCCAACTCCGGCACCGGCTCCAACACCGGCTCCTGCTCCAGCACCTACTCCGGTTGCAGCGCCAGAGCCTGCACCTGTTGCGCAAACCGCAGCAGTCGCAGCACCTGCGAAGCAAGCAGAGCCCACTGAAGCGCCAGCGCTAGCGGGTCGTGCGCCTAATGATCCGCGCGAGATCAAACGTCGTCGCCTTGCCGCCGAAGCAGCCGCTGCTGCCCAAGCTGCGCAAAACAAGCCCGACGCTAGCGAGTAAGATCCAATAAAAAAGGCCCCGTGACTATCCAGTCACGGGGCCTTTTTTATGCCTGGGTGTTTTTCAACACCCAAGACTTAATCGCTTATAACTTCTCAGCGAGTTCTGGCAATACTTTGAACAGGTCATCCACCAAGCCGTAGTCGGCCACTTGGAAGATTGGCGCCTCTTCATCTTTATTAATTGCCACAATCACCTTACTGTCTTTCATACCGGCAAGGTGCTGGATCGCTCCAGAGATGCCGACGGCGATGTACAGGTCAGGCGCCACAATCTTGCCCGTCTGCCCTACCTGCATATCGTTAGGCACGTATCCAGCATCTACCGCTGCACGCGATGCACCGATTGCCGCACCGAGCTTATCGGCGACTTTTTCTAATAAAGCGAAGTTCTCACCGTTCTGCATGCCGCGGCCACCGGAGATGACCACATTGGCTGCCGTTAACTCAGGACGCTCAGATTGCGACAACTGCTCACCTACAAAGCTAGAAAGCTCTTGCGCTTTAACGACATCCAGCGCTTCAACTGCAGCGGAATTGCCAGTCGCTTCACTCTCTTCGAAGGCCGTAGCGCGAACAGTGATCACTTTCACCGCATCGCTAGACTGCACTGTCGCCAATGCGTTGCCCGCGTAGATAGGACGCACAAAGGTGTCCTCACTCTTCACTTCCACGATGTCAGACACCTGGGCCACATCTAACAAGGCCGCCACGCGTGGCATGAGGTTTTTGCCAGTGGTAGTGGCTGCCGCCAAAATATGGCTATAAGAGTTGCCAATGTCTGCTATCAAGGCGCCCATGCTCTCGGGCAACTGATGTGCATACGCTTCGTTGTCGGCCACTAGAACCTTGCTGACGCCAGGGATGGCCGCCGCCGCTTGCGCTGCCGCGCCACATTGGCTACCAGCCACTAAAATGACAAGCTCTTGTCCTAACGCCTTTGCCGCAGTCACTGTGTTCAGTGTCGCTGGCTTTAATGCTGTGTTGTCGTGCTCTGCTATGACTAAAACACTCATGAAATACCCTTTTTAATTCATGCCAAATAGAAACATGCCTAGTGCGATTAAATCACCTTGGCTTCGGACTTAAGTTTGCTGATCAATTCATCAACGCTGGCCACTTTAATGCCCGCGGTACGCGCAGCTGGCGCAGCGACACTAACAATCTTCAAACCAGAGCTCACTTCGACGCCTAGTTCTTCAGGCGTTACTGTGTCGATAGGTTTCTTTTTTGCTTTCATAATATTGGGCAAAGAAGCATAACGCGGCTCATTCAAACGCAAGTCAGTAGAGATTACCGCTGGCAAGCTCAAGGAGACGGTTTGTTCGCCGCCGTCGATCTCTCTTACCACTGTTAGCTTGCCATCGGCGAGCTCAACACCACAGGCAAACGTGCCTTGCGGCATGTTCGTGATCGCAGCAAGCATCTGGGCGACTTGGTTGTTATCCGAATCGATCGACTGCTTGCCGAGCAATACTAAGTCGATGCCTTCTTTCTCTACGATGCTCTTGAGGAGTTTGGCCACCGCCAATGGCTGCAGGCCATCTTCTGTCTCGACGTGAATGCCACGGTCGGCACCCAAGGCTAACGAGGTGCGAATTTGCTCTTGGCAAGCTTTCTCGCCAATCGAGACCACGATGATCTCATCCGCTTGGCCTTTCTCTTTGATACGAATCGCTTCTTCTACCGCGATTTCGCAGAATGGATTGATTGCCATTTTAGCATTAGTCAGCTCGACGCCGCTGTTATCTGCCTTTACGCGAACTTTTACGTTCGCATCGACAACACGTTTGACTGCCACAAGAATCTTCATGGATTCTCCACTGTTAGGTGAAATTAATTGAGTGTGCGAGTGCGCGCTTCGATTTGATAAATCCTTTTTACCAGATCACGCGGGAATGCCCCGAAAAGGGGCCAATGATGCCGAGTTTATGCCGATGCGTCAATATTACCGTGCGGCAAAGGTATCGGATCAAAGGCAATGACGCCTTGATTTGACACTTTGTTGTCATCAAACCAGCGCTTCATTTTTTGTAAACTCGGCCGATACAAGTCATAGAAAATAAATTCGGCCATTATGCTAGGGGTTAAATATGTCACCCGCTCACCTTAAGTTCATCATTATTAGCCTATTCGCCTTCAGTTTGAACGCTTGTGGCTTCGTCACAGCCCCCGTCACTCAAGGCGCGGCTTATGCAGGCAAAGGCGCTGTGAAAGGCGTCGATACGGGGCTTGTCTATGGCAAGGTTGCCGTGAAGAAGAGTAAGGATGCCGCCCTGTATGTGCGCGAAGAAGCTATAGAAGGCTTCCAGCCGGTGCGGCGAGACCCTGCAGCACGTGGCAGCCTACGGCAACGCTAAACACTGCCCAAATTGAACTTAGCGCCAGCGCTGTACAAACTAAGATGCTCCTGGCCTTGGGTGTTCTCAATCTCGGCATATTCCACTAGTTGATAAAAGACATTGCGTGACAGCAATGCCTCTAAGCCGCTGCGCACTGTCAAGACGGGGTGTGGCTCCCCTGCCCTTGTGTCAAATCGCAATGGGTGCTCTGCGTCGGCAAGCACTGTCTCGGCGGTGTTTAAGGTGAACACTAAGCGCCTTTGTGTGCCTTCGCCTTCACTATCGACCATCGTCGCTACGAAGGGACAGTCATCTACTTGAATGCCAACTCGTTCAGCTGGGGTGACGAGGCAATAACTGCCATCCTCTTCGCGGCGCAACACCGAGGCGAACAACTGCATCAAGGCAGGACGACGTATTAGGGACCCATCGTGATACCAACGGCCATCGCTGGCGATGCGAATATCGATCTCGCCGCAATAAGGGGGGTTCCAGAGATGCACTGGGGCTGGGCCTTTGAACTGGCCAAGGCTGCTTAAGATATTTTGCGCGTCAACGCGATTGTCTTGCATGGCAGGTAGCATCCGTTTAGCAACACTGATGCTTTACGGTACCAGAGAACTCACATAACGACCAACTGCACTGGCCAAGAGCCGCTGTGGATTCTCATCATAAAGATCAAAGAACCCTGCTCGCGTGTCGATAGACACAACATCAAGGATACGCCCACTCGTGGAATCCAACAGCGTTAATTGCAGCCGTGCGCGGTCCAAGCCAAAGGCGCTGCCCATATTCTGCGCTTTACGATAGCGGAGCGCATCGGCAATTTCTGACCAGGTACCAACGGTGTCTTCCCAGACATAGATGCGGGGGTAGACCACAAAATCAATACGATTTTGCAAGGCGCTTTGCCGTGCGTCGAACAAGGTTTCGGTGCCATTGGCACGCATTACGCGCGGAAACTGGCGGCCGATCTCGCTGGCCAAGAGGTCGGCTAGTTGATCTTCGACAATGGCATTGGAGTTACCGACAGTGGCCAGTGCTTTATCGGAGCTCAAGACTGCCTCTGCCATATTCGACATGCCACTCAAGGCAACATAGAAACTCGTGTCTTGGCCCAATACCCAATTGCCGTTGCGCTGCACGCGATGATCAGGAATAAGCCCCGTGGCGCCAGTGGCGGCCACGCCTTGATTATAGAGATGGTGGACATGCCCGCAGCCACTGAGGGCGAAGACACAAACCAATAAACACACACGCATCAACATGACGCTCACCCTCTGCTAGACAAAAATCGGCAAGGTTTCGCCGGTTTTTGTTAAAAAATTTGCAATTAGTGAAGTGTTTGCAACTAGCTTGCCAACTCAGCAGGCAGGCTTTTACATTTCTCGGACGCGAGAACAGCGCCGACAGCGGTATACGTGATCGGTCCCCGTCAACACCATAATCTGTGGTGGCCAGGTACATTTACACAGCAGATAGCCCATTTTTTGCGCCATCTCGATTTCCATTAAGCGGTCTTTAACGTTGTCTGAGGCGCGTAGCTCTGGTTCGGGGCTGTGCACGACATTCGTTAATTTAGGCACCAACTTGACCGGCTTTTCTTTGCTAGGGGTAAGCGGAATGGTCAGCTCTGCCTCTAGATCATCGGCCACTTCCTCAGTTTCGAGGGCACTGGCCTGCGCAGACACTTTACTTGGCGCCTGCTCGACGACTTCCTCAAGCGATAGCTCAGGGATCACAAGCTCTTTCGGGGCAGCCTTGCTTGGGCGAACCACATCGCTAGCACGGCGGGTTTCGTCACTGCTCAGCTCAATCGATTCAATATCAAGATTATAGTCGTTCGCGCGGCGCGCTTTGCGGGCTTTTGCATCTTCGCTGGCGTCATCGGGGTGCGCGGGAAACGGCTCATCATCCCAACCGGACTCTTCTAAAAATGCTTGTAGCTCACTCAAGTTCATTGTTTAAAACTCTTACTGATATCAGGGTCCAAGTCGTAGGGACGCACGCGATTCAAGATGACGCGAGGTGTTGGAATATCATCGCCCTGCAAGCGTGACAGCTCCACAGAAATAGATTCGGCTTTACGCTCGCCAGCTTGCACTACATACAATACATCGCTGCACAAACGTGCCAACACTAGCGTATCACTCACCTCACGCAGCGCTGGTGCATCGATGATAATCGTATCAAACCTGCGCTCAAGCATTTCTAAAACCCGCGCGAAGCGCTTGCTCGAGAGCAGTTGCTCTGGGTTTGGTGGCAATACACCAGAGGGAATAGCGTAGATGTTTTTAGCTTGAATATGATGGACGCAATCGCGCATCTGCGCTGCCCCAGCAATCAAGTGCGAAAGCCCCGCTGCTCGTGCCGGCAAGCCCACGAAGGAAGTCTCGTTGCGCATATCGGCGTTGATCAACAAGACTTTCTCAGATTTACCCATAGTAAAGGCAAGATTCATCGCGGTTGCGGAGACGCCCTCGCCCTCGTCTGTCGAGGTCAGCAGGACCACACGACCACGGGGAAATTGCTCTAGTGGATCATGCACCGGGCGCCCCATCTGTAAACGTGCCCGCAAGATCCCGACATAGTGTGCGTATTCGCGGTCCGTTAAGAACTGCGCCGGCTCGCTATGATTGAGTGCGGGAATAATGCCAACACAGCAATGCCCAAGCATGGATTCCACGTCTTGTTTAAATTCGACTCTATCGCGGCGCTGAAAGCGTAAAGTCAGCACGAAGGCTGGCACTGCAACGGCGCCTAAATAGCCAAACAGTATCCACCATGGCTCCATTTGCTCGATGGGCAAACGAGGCTTGTTTGCCTCTTTCATGATTTTTGCAGTGATCAGGTTCTGCAAGGATTCATCATAGCTTTGGATTAACTGCGCCATTAGAGTCGCCTCTAACGAGGGCTCTGGCTGAGATGCCCCCCTTTGACGAAGCTGTCTGCGCATATGCTCGACACTATTCTCTACCGCCACTGGCGGCATTAAGTCGGTTAATACCTCGGCGGCGAGTGCATCGGGTACACGATCACCCACATCGTTAGTGCCAGGCAAAGGCGCCAAAGTGACGCTCTCTAACTTCGCGATAAGATGCTGGGCGGCGCGCTTGATTTGTTCTAATTCGGCGTTTTGGGTGTAATCGACATAGGCACGCGCGACGGCATTTGCGCCTAACTGCGCATCTATTGGGTCGGCGGCTTGAAATCGTATCGATAATAGATAAGTTTGTGGAATGACTTCTACTTGCAGATTATAACGATAATCCCCTGCCACAGCCGCAGATGCGGCAATCTCTTTTTGCGTGTTCATTAACACGGCAATTTCGGTCCCATCGGGCGCTAGACCAATACCAGAGTTGCCCGCTTGCACCTCTAGCATTGCTTGTGACTCGAAGGTTGGGCTCGCGAAAAGTCCGTACATCGCTATAACGAGCGCGACAGGCAAGCCGGCGAGCATTATGGCGCGTGAATGCGAGCGCAGTGGCCACCACCACTTTGGCTTTTGCTCAACACTTTGTAAACTACTCGCGTTTTCACCCACGCAATGAGCGCTCCACTTTATGACAGCCACATGACCGGTCGTGTTAAAGACGAATTAAGAATTATACAGCAAGCAACTGGAATTATTGATAAAACACTAAGTTTATTTTAAACCAATTGTACTCAAGCCCAATAAGGGCTTTCTTGTTGTTAGTCTTCCATTCATGTTATATCGACCGCTCTTCGCATTGCTTGAACAGTTTCTTTAGTATTGGAGCCTATTTTGCCGCAACCCGATCATTCGCTGTATTTGTCATTGCTTCGCGATGGAACTCCCCTGCTCGATGTCCGAGCTCCCATCGAATTCAACAAGGGCGCCTTCCCCGCCTCGTGCAATATCCCTCTACTCGAAGATAGCGAGCGCAGCGCGGTAGGCACAGCCTATAAACGCTCGGGCCAAGAAGCGGCGATCGCGCTTGGCACACAACTGGTTTCTGGTGCCACCAAAGAGGCACGAATCCAAGCATGGCGCAGCTGGTTTGCGGCCCATCCGAATGCCTGGCTGTATTGTTTCCGTGGCGGGCTGCGCTCCAATACCGTACAGCAATGGCTAGCGCAAGCAGGGATTAACATTCCGTTAGTGCCGGGCGGCTACAAGGCCATGCGGCAATTCTTGATCGATACAATCGACCAGGCAAGCACGACTCACCCACTAGTGATGATCGCCGGACCAACCGGATCGGGGAAGACCCACCTCCTCAATGCCTTAGAGCGTTCATTAGATTTAGAGGGCTTCGCCCACCATCGGGGCTCGGCATTTGGCAGTCAGTTAGGCGGCCAACCCACGCAGATCAATTTTGAGAACGCGCTGGCCGTGCGCCTACTGGCATTGCAGAGGTTTGCCGGACAAAGTTTATTTATCGAGGATGAGAGCCAGGCTATTGGCTCCTTGTCTGTCCCCTTTCATTTGCATAGCGCTATGAAATTGGCGCCCATCGCCCTTATTGAGGAAGACACACAGTTTCGTACACAGACGATTCTCAATGATTATATTCGCGACAATCTGCGGCAGTTTAAAGAAGCGGATCCAGAGCACGCCTTCGAGAATTTTTCCCAATATTTAAGTCACGCATTGGCTAAGATTCAAAGACGATTAGGGGGAGAACGCTACGAGCAAATTAAAGGCTTAATGGACTCGGCCCTAGCCGCTCAACAACGCGATGGCGACACGCAGGAACATGCCCTGTGGATAGAGAGGCTGCTCACCGATTACTATGATCCGATGTACAGTTATCAATTGCGCAAACGCCGCGAGCGGGTCATCTTTCAAGGCGATTCCCAGGCCTTTTTAGCCTGGGCCGCCGAACATCGATAAGGCTTTTAAGTCCCCGCGACAGCGAAGATTCCTGGGGCATTACGCAGATAGCCCTTGTAGTCCATGCCATAGCCGAAAAGATAGCGGTCCGGCGCATCGAGCCCAGTAAAGTCGGCGCGCCCTAGGCCCTTGTGGCGCCGGTCATGATTTTTATCGATGAGCACCGCGTTATAAACACGATTTGCGCCCTGTTGTTGGCAGTACTCGTTGATCTTTACCAAGGTATCGCCTTCATCGAGAATATCATCGACGATCAACACCGTGCGCCCTGCAAGACTTGTCGATGGCTCAACTTTCCATTGCAGCTGCCCACCACTGAGTTTTTCTCGGTAGCGACTCGCATGCAGGTAATCGACTTGCAGCGCAAAGTCCAACTGTGTCAATAACTCCCCAGCCACCACCAAAGCGCCGTTCATGACAGAGATGAAGACTGGATTGCTATCGGCAAGCTCCGTCGTGATCTCCTTGGCTAAGCGCGAGATCGCCACGCGCACTTGCTCTTGGCTGAACAAGCAATCGGCATGTTTCATTACGTCACGTACTTCATCCAGCATGGTTATCTCCTAACATCGCATCGACCACGGCCTTGGATTGCGCCCAACGGTCTGAGGCAAATAGCATTTCGCGTTCCCAGCGATTGCGTGCAAGCATCCGTCCAATCCGGGGGTTCGCAGGCTGCTCTAAGGCCTCTAGGTGCGATTTGGCGGCTAAAGCGAGCTCTGGGTCATTGCAGACCAACACCATGTCACACCCAGCCTGTAAAGCGGCATCGACACGCTCTTCGATAGTTCCGGCTGCAGCGGCCCCCGCCATCGCCAAATCATCACTGAAAATGACGCCATCGAACTGCAATTGTTCGCGCAGGACTTCTTGCAGCCAAAAAGTGGAAAAACCAGCGCAATGGGAGTCGACCTGCGAATAGATAACGTGGGCAGGCATCACCGCATCCAAATTGGCCTTGCTCAACTCAAAAGCGGCTAAGTCAAAGGCTTGGATCTGTGCAAAACTGCGGGTATCGATAGGCAGGTCCGTATGGCTATCGGCGGCGACGCTGCCATGCCCAGGGAAATGTTTTCCTGTCGTTGCCATCCCCGCCTCGTGCATGCCTTCCATGAAGGCGTTGGCCAGCTCGGACACTTGTTGCGGCGAATTTCCGAAGGCGCGATCCCCGATCACTTCGCTCAACTCTGTGTTGATATCCAACACTGGCGCAAAACTCATATCAATGCCCGCACTCAACACTTCCGCGGCCATCAACCACCCTACACTCTTGGCGTTATAACAAGCCTGCGTGGCGTCTTGCTCCCATAGCTTGGCGAAAGCGTGCATTGGTGGCAGGCGCGTGTAAGCCTCGCGCAGCCGTTGCACTCGGCCGCCTTCTTGGTCCACGGCAATCAAGAGATTAGGGTTACAGGACTTTATGTCATCGCATAAGGCGCGCAGCTGTTGGGGGTTGGCATAATTGCGCGCAAATAGAATCACGCCACCGACCACTGGGCTGCCGAGCACCTCGCGTTCGGCGGCCGCCAGAGTTGTGCCAAGGACATCCAACATCAACACCCCTAATGCGGGGGAAGTGTGCGTATCAGTTTGCTCCGAGCCAGGCTTGTTCATGTCGATGCGGCCTCCAGGGCCAACGCGCAATGTGGTGGGGTCGAAACCCGCACAATGAAAATGGGGGCGAATTATCACAAATTCGATGAAAGCGAGTAAAGCACTTGTCATTACGTAATGACTGTATATACTTACAGCTACTTATTTTCAATGAAGGCGGTGATTGCATGATCAAACTCACACCTCGTCAAGCCGAAATTCTTGCGTTTATCAAAGACTATCAGCAGGAAACCGGTTTCCCTCCGACGCGCTCCGAGATCGCCAAGAAAATGGGCTTCAAATCTCCCAATGCGGCTGAAGAACACCTGCGCGCACTCGAGCGCAAACAAGCCATCGAGATGGTGCCCGGCACTTCACGCGGGATTCGCCTGCCTACCCCCGAGCATGTTGGTCTGCCCATAGTCGGGCAAGTGGCCGCCGGCGAACCAATCTTAGCAGTCGAGAGCATCGATGATTACTGCGATATTCCCCCCAGCTTCTTCAAACCTTCAGCCGACTTTCTGCTGACCGTCAAAGGCAACAGCATGATTAATATCGGCATTAACGATGGTGACCTATTGGCGGTGCATAAAACCAATACCGCGGTAGATGGCGATATTGTGGTGGCACGCATTGATGAAGATGTGACCGTCAAACGGCTCTTACGCGGTGGCAGCAAACATCAACTGCAGCTGATTGCTGAGAACGACGACTTTGCTCCGATCGAGGTCGATTTGCGCGAACAGAGTTTCGCAATCGAAGGGATTAGTGTTGGCGTGATTCGCCGAAGTATCTGATATTCGGTGCAGAGCAGCTATGCTGCTCTGCACCGAACTCTCACTAAACTGCCATTGGGCAGATCTTATTTACTGTCGACAATCCACTTGCCGCCCTTATAGAACGCCTTCCAACCCGTCGCTTTGCCATCCTCTTCGGTCAAGACATATTGCTCGGCCGTTTTCCGACTATAGCGAACAACCGTTGGGTTGCCATCGCCATCTTGTACTGGCGCACTCATTAAGAAGTGATACTTAGGGTCGATCTCGTCCTTGTGTGGCAATAACTCAGACACCAGAGGCGCACGCGTCTCCCGGTTTTTGGGAAATTTACTCGCCGCCAAAAACAAACCAGCGGCTCCGTCACGAAGCACGTAAGTATCGTCTACTTTGACACACTGCAATTCGGGCATTGGCACAGGCGTCATTTTGGGAGGCGCCGCTTGGCCGCTACGCAGCAACTTACGGGTGTTCTTACACTCTTCGTTTGTACAGCCGAAATACTTGCCGAAACGGCCAGACTTAAGCTGCATGTCAGAGCTGCATTTATCACATTCAATCACAGGGCCTTCGTAACCACGAATCTTGAAACTGCCCTCTTCGACTTCATAGCCGGAACAGTCCGGGTTGTTGCCACAGATGTGGAGCTTGCGCTTCTCGTCGATCAAATAGCTATCCATCGCCGAGTTACAAATCTTACAGCGCTTACGATGGCGCAATAGGACGTTCTCGGCCGCTTCGGCCTCTTCGGCGTCATCGGTGCTTATTGCCTCTTCCCCAGGGGTAAGGTTGATGGTCGATTTGCAACGCTCTTTGGGAGGCAGTGAATAACCTGAACACCCAAGGAACACGCCTGTTGAGGCAGTTCTGATCTGCATCGGGCGGCTACACTTAGGACACTCGATATCGGTATCCGTCGGGTTATTCGCGCGCATACCAATGGCACTATCTTCGGAGGCATCGGCCAGCTGGGAGCTAAAGCCTTTATAGAACGTATCGAGTACTTTCTTCCACTCTAGGCGACCCAAGGCGACGCCGTCCAAGTTATCTTCCATCTTGGCGGTGAAATCATAGTCCATGAGGTCGGAGAAACTCTCACTCAAGCGCTCGGCAACGATGTCGCCCATTTTCTGGGCATAGAAACGACGGTTCTCGACTTTCACATAACCACGTTCTTGAATTGTCGAGATAATCGCGGCATAGGTAGATGGCCGCCCTATTCCCCGTTTTTCTAGCTCTTTCACAAGGCTCGCCTCGGTATAACGCGCCGATGGCTTGGTGAAGTGCTGGGACGGATCCAGTTTGTCCAATGCTAGGCGCTCGCCCACTTCAACACTTGGCAATACCACATCTTCTTCTTTGCTAGGCAGCACGCGCATATAGCCGTCGAATTTCATGATGCGACCTTTCGTGCGTAAGTCGAAATCGCCCGCCTTCACGGTAATCGAGCTGCTCAGATATTGTGCTGGCGGCATCTGACAAGCCACGAAATGCTGCCAAATTAGCGCATACAAACGCTCCGCATCGCGCTCCATTTTATCTAAGTTGGTCGCCGATAAATTTACATCGGTCGGGCGTATCGCTTCGTGCGCCTCTTGGGCACCTTCGCGCGCGCTATAACGCAGCGGATTTTCTGGCAGATACTCTTTGCCGAACTGGCTCCCAATATAATCACGGCACATAGCAAGTGCATCGTCGCTCAGATGCGTCGAGTCGGTTCTCATATAGGTGATATAACCGGCTTCATAGAGCCGTTGCGCCATGGTCATGGTCTTTTTCACGCCGAAACCAAGACGGGTGCTTGCCGCCTGTTGTAGGGTCGAGGTAATCAACGGGGCTTTCGGCTTTGAAGAAGTAGGCTTGTCTTCGCGTTTAGCGACTTCATAGTCGGCTTCTTGCAAGGCTGCCAACGCTTCGTCGGCCCCTTTCTTGTTAGTCGGACGGAAATTTTCGCCACGCAATTTCGAGACTTGGAATCGCAGGGCCGCTTTTTTCGCCGTGTTGAGATTGGCGTAGATTTCCCAATACTCTTCTGGAATAAAGGCACGGATCTCGCGCTCACGCTCGACGATCAACTTCACTGCCACCGATTGCACTCGGCCAGCAGAGAGGCCGCGCGCTACCTTCGCCCAAAGCAGCGGTGACACCATGAAGCCCACAACGCGGTCGAGAAAACGACGCGCTTGCTGAGCTTGCACATATTTCATGTCCAAGTCGCCGGGTTTTGAGAAGGCCTCGTTGATGGCTTTCTTGGTAATTTCGTTGAATACGACGCGCTTATAGCGGCTCTCATCGCCACCAATGGCTTCTTTCAAATGCCACGCGATGGCTTCCCCTTCGCGGTCAAGGTCGGTCGCGAGATAGATAGTGTCAGCATCTTTGGCGAGTTTGCGCAGGTCCGAGACTACTTTCTCCTTGCCTGGCAGAATTTCGTATTTGGCTTTCCAGCCATGTTCTGGGTCGACCCCCATGCGCGCGATCAACTGCTCTTTCGCTTTCGCTTTTTTGTGCAGAACTTTGTCTTCTGGACTGAGCTTACGCGTGATCGCAGCGGCCTTGGCACGCTCTTTCGGATCGACAGTCTGACCGTTACCACTAGTAGGTAAATCTCGGATGTGTCCAACGCTCGATTTAACGACAAATTCTTTGCCGAGGTATTTATTTATGGTTTTCGCTTTGGCGGGCGACTCGACTATCACCAACGATTTACTCATTGTTTTGAACGGTTCCTGATACAGCTGCGGGTCGTAGAAACCTCAAATATCGAGCCTTTGCTCAATACTGGAGGCGAAAGAAGCGGACATATATAAGGGCTCAAAGAGCGAGGGTCAAGCGTTTGTTTGTTTTAATGTGACGAAACTTGGCACAAACAAGGGCTTAAAAATTCAACAGATGGGGATTATGGATGCTACTTACTGCGCGGGGAAAGATTGCGCGCCACAGGCAGTGGCGCGGGTCTCTCAAGTTCTAATCAATCGATTTTGACTGTGTAAGTCCAGCCATTGTCATCGGCTAATTCGCCGCGTTGAATGCCGACCAATAAATCGTAAACTTTTTGCATCACAGGGCCAACTGACTCACCATTATCGTGGAAAGCATGCCATTGCCCATCGACCCAGATCTTACCAACGGGTGACAGAACAGCGGCAGTGCCACAGGCAGCGACCTCTTCGAAATCTGCAATCTCTTTGCGCAGATCAACCGGGCGATCCTCGATAACCCGATCCAAATGCTGTTCGGCAAGCGTCATGATCGAGCGACGCGTCACGCTTGGTAGAATCGCATTCGATTTAGGCGTCACAAAGCGCCCTCCTTTCATCGCGATAATGATGTTGGCCGATCCTGCTTCATCTATATAGGTGCGTTTTGCAGAATCTAGGTAAAGGGCTTCATTGGCGCCAAGATCATGCGCGGTTTTAGTCGCTAACAAGCCACCGGCATAGTTCGCCCCTACTTTATAGGCACCTGTGCCTGCAGGGGCTGCACGGTCATACTCCGAGACCGCAAGCGAGATAATCGCCAGCCCCGCGCTCTTATAATATGGCCCTACAGGAGAGACGAACACGCGGAACTCAAATGCATTCGCTGTGCGCAGCCCTAAGTTTTCACCCACACCGATCAGCATCGGACGAATATAGAGGGATGCCCCCGAACCATAGGGAGGAATCCAAGCGTAGTTCGCCCGCACCGCTTCTTCTACGCCACGAATGAATAACTCGTACGGCACCTGCGGCATCATCAATCGCCCTGCAGCTTGATTCATGCGCTCACTATTGAGATCTGGACGGAACAATAGTACGCGACCATCTGGTGCCGTCTGTGCCTTCATGCCCTCAAAGCATTGTTGGGCATAATGCAGAGCTGGAGCGCCCTCATGCACCGAGATCATTGGGGAGTCCAATAGCTCGCCTTGCGACCAGACACCATCACGGTAGGTCGCACTGAAACGCGAATCCGTTTGCCGATACTTAAACCCTAGATCAGCCCAATCGAGATCTTTTTTTGCTTTAGTTGTTGCCACTTAAATTACCTATACAGAGCCTTAATGTCGTTTTTATCCACTGTTCAATGCGAATTCCATTGGCCGCGTATTATGGGCGAACTCCTCTCGGAGGTCTATGGGCGTTACATTGTGTAAAATTGCGCGAAAGCAATAGCTAAACTCGCTGACTGCGCTACAATACCTCACTTAGATTATGACAATGAGAAGTAAATCACCGAGCAGCGAGACGCAAATGACGGACGAACACATCCTGCTAGCTAGACAGCCTATCTTTGATACGGACATCAAGGTCAGTGCTTACGAATTACTATTCCGCTCAGACAACAGCAATAACGCGAATGTTTTTGATGGTGACCAAGCGACTTCGCAGGTTATGCTCAATGCCTTTAATGAGTTGGACATCAGTGAAGTGGTGCAGCAGTTTCCTGCCTATATCAACTTCACGCGCAAGCTAATTCTTAACCCTCCCCCTTTCGATCGTAAGCGTTTTGTGATCGAGGTGTTAGAGGACATCGAAGCGGACCAAGAACTCTTCGACAATCTGCAAAAACTCAAAGATGCGGGCTACACCATTGCATTGGATGATTTCGTATACTCACCCAAATGGGACCCTGCCCTGCGCATTGCCGACATCGTTAAAATTGACGTGCTTGCCTTCGACGAAGCCGAGATAAAGCGCCATGTCGATTTACTTAAAAAATTCAATGTGACTTTGCTTGCCGAGAAAGTCGAAACACACGAAATGTTTCACTACTGCAAAGGGTTGGGTTTCACGCTATTTCAAGGTTATTTCCTTAGCAAGCCAGAACAAGTCAAAGGCCGTAAAGTACCGGCAAACAAGCTCGTTGTCTTAAATCTTTTAACGCAGCTTCAAGACCCAGAAGCCGAACTCAGCAAAATCGCCGGCATTATCTCCAAAGACCCAGTGCTTAGCGTAAAGCTAATAAAACTCGTCAACTCTGCCGCTTTTTCTAGCCGCCGCGAGATCACCTCATTGCAACACGCGGTATCGATGCTTGGGCTTCGCCAAGTTAAAAGCTGGGCAACCTTGTTGTCGCTTAGCAATATGGCCGACAAACCGAATGCACTTTCTGTTTTAGCAATGACCCGTGCCAAAATGTGCCAATTGCTTGCAGAAAATTTTACCATGACTAGCGAGATTGACGCCTACTTCACCACCGGCTTGCTTTCTAATCTTGATGCCTTTTTCGATATGAGCCTCGAAGAAATTGTGGCTTCGATGCCCCTCTCACCGGCGGTCGCGCAAGGGCTTCTAAATGGCAGCGGCCCGATGGGCATTATTCTCAAGACTGTCATCCTATACGAACAGGCACGCTGGGAAGAGCTAAACACTACCGAGCTGGACAAACTCAACATTGGCGCAAAAGAGCTCGAAGTCGCTTATCGCGAAAGTATCCGCTGGGCATCAAAACTGGACTCTGTTGTTAACAATGATTGATCCGCTTAACCTCGCTCCCCCCTCTCTTATCGATATCGGCGCCAACCTTGGCCACGAGTCTTTCGCGCAGGATCTCGACGCAGTCCTAGAGCGTGCAAGAGCCGCCGGCCTCGAACACCTTATTGTTACTGGCACCAGCCCCCAAGCTTCAGAGCGTGCCATCGAGATCGCCCTTCGATACCCAGAGCTGTTATCCGCAACTTCGGGAGTCCACCCTCACGAGGCACAGCATTGTCATGCCGATGAGTTCGCGCACATTACTGCTTTAGCGAAACAAGACATCGTGTGCGCGGTGGGGGAAACTGGCTTAGATTTTAATCGTGACTACTCTCCCCGTGATGCTCAGGAAAGTGTCTTTGAAAAACACCTCGAGCTGGCATGCGAGATCAACAAGCCCATGTTTCTGCATCAACGTGATGCCCATGATCGCTTTCTGCCTATGCTCAAAAATTTTCGCGACGCGCTAAAATGCGGGGGCGTGGTGCATTGCTTTACGGGTGAGAAAAATGAATTGTTCGATTATCTTGATCTGGATATGTACGTGGGAATCACTGGCTGGATTTGCGACGAGCGGCGCGGCAGTCATCTTTTAGAGTTTGTTAAGAACATACCGGCAAACCGCTTACTGATCGAAACGGATGCACCGTATTTATTGCCGAGATCACTACGACCAAAACCTAAAAGTCGTCGCAATGAACCGAGCTACCTAACGGAAGTGTTAACCACACTAGCGCAAGCTGTGGGCCGCTCGCCCGGGCAGTTAGCTGCAGAAACCACTGCCAATGCCAAGGCGCTCTTTCAGCTTGCTAAAGCCCCTTGCAAGTAGGCAAATGCGATCGCCTGATCAAACGGCCACGCTAACTCCTCCTCTTGCCCGTCCACGCGGATCACAGGAATGCGAACTCCATAGCGCTCGACTAAGGCTTCGGATTCAGAAATCTCAACTTGTTGTAAGCTGATGCCTTCTGCAAAATTGCCTTTCAGATAGTCCAATACCGGCAGCAATAGTGCTTCAGCTTGTTCGCACAAATGGCAGCCTTGCGTGGTATAAAGCAATAGCGTTTTCATTACTCCAGCCCTTCAATGGCGCGCACAGACTCTGCAATTAATTCAGGGCCACGATAGATAAACCCGCTATACACTTGCACGAGGCTAGCACCCGCATCTATTTTAGCCTTCGCATCCGCTCCGCTGAGAATACCACCCACTCCTATAATAGGAATTTTGCCTTGCAGCGCTTGCGACAACACACGAATCACATGGCTAGATTTCTCTGTCAGTGGTGCGCCACTTAAACCACCCGCTTCATCTTTAAACGCACTGCCCTGCACCAAAGTACGATCGAGTGTGGTGTTGGTTGCAATGACCCCTTCTATTTCGTTATCTAATAATGCGCTAGCGATTAAGCCAATTTCATCATCACTGAGATCGGGAGCAATCTTGACGACTAGAGGCACTTTCTTGCCATGTTCGGCGGCCAGGCTAGCTTGCTCGGCTTTCAATAGGCTAAGCAGTTTTCGCAACTCGTCACCGAATTGAAGCGTGCGCAGCCCCGGCGTGTTTGGGGACGATAGATTCACGACGATATAACTCGCCGCCGCATAACTTTTACGCATACCGATAAGGTAATCATCGGCTGCCCGCTCTACTGGGGTATCAAAGTTTTTACCAATATTGATTCCTAAAACACCCTTGAAGCGGCTACGCTCGATTTGTGCAATTGCGTGATCAATCCCCTTATTGTTAAACCCCATACGATTGATAATGGCCTGTTCGGAGCGCAGACGAAATAAGCGTGGCTTCGGGTTGCCTGGCTGCGGACGAGGCGTCAGGGTGCCTACTTCGATAAAACCAAAACCCAAGGCCACTAAGGCATCGATATGATCGGCATTCTTATCAAGCCCCGCCGCCAAACCCACGGGGCTAGGGAATTGAATCCCCATGATTTCAATGGGACGAGGTGTTGGCATTTTGCTGCGCAGCAATGGCAGTAGCCCGAGCTGATGACTAAGATCGAGCATTGGCAGTGTAATGCTATGGGAGGCTTCTGCCGGCAAGCAGAAAAGTGCTTTTTTTATCAGACTATACAATTTTTTTAATCGCCTTGAATTTGTTAGAACTGTCGAATTCGATCACGAAGGTACCGTGCACTCCTTGGTGGTTTACAAACTTCTGCAAAATGCGCCCAGGGAACCTCACACGCAAGCCTTCGCGAGAAACTGCTTGCACATCGGACACTGCACCGCTATACAATGCCTCATAGCGATCTGCAGGAATGGAGATATCCAAAGTCAGAGTTTTCATGAGAAGCTCGTTAGCAAGAGTGTCTTTATTAAGACGGATTTTTCATGAATTGATTGTTAGGCATTATAAGGGATTTATTTACGGCAGTCTGCGCCTAAAGTCGCGTCAAGCTTAGCGTAGAGTGTTTACGCCACACACTGCAACACATCCTCCCTAGACATACCTTTCAAAACAGTTACAATCCCTGACTTTCGCCCTAAAAGATCAAGCATTTAACTAAAAAGAAACAGAGAAATAATTATGAGTCATCACGGTATTATTACAGAACTCAAAGACTGGCTTTCTCAGCAGATTATAGGGCAAGAACGTCTTGTAGACCGCCTATTGATCGCCCTTTTGGCCGATGGCCACTTATTGGTAGAGGGCGCACCCGGTCTTGCAAAAACTAAAGCGATCAAAGACTTATCCAAAGCGATCGAAGGCGATTTCCACCGCATTCAGTTCACCCCTGACCTACTGCCAAGCGATATTACTGGAACCGAGATTTTCCGCCCAGAAGATGGCTCATTCCGTTTTCAGCCAGGCCCAATCTTCCATAACCTCGTGTTAGCCGATGAGATCAACCGCGCACCGGCGAAAGTGCAATCAGCCCTACTTGAGGCGATGGCCGAGCACCAAGTCTCTGTTGGTCGAGAGTCATTCACGCTGCCCCCACTATTCTTAGTGATGGCAACGCAGAACCCGATCGAGCAAGAAGGCACCTACCCATTACCAGAAGCACAGCTTGACCGCTTCTTAATGCACGTATCGATTGGCTACCCAACCACAGAGGCCGAGCGCCGCATTTTGCAATTGGTTCGTAGTGAAGCGCAGAATAAAGTGCCTGAAGCCCCGTCGGTGGTCAGCCAAGAAGCGATCTTCGCTGCTCGTCAGGACATTCTTTCCATGCACATGGCGCCTGCGGTTGAGGAGTACATCATTCAATTGATCATGGCGACTCGTAATCCTTCTTTGTACGGCGATGATCTTGCCTCTTGGCTCGAATACGGCGCAAGCCCACGCGGTACCATCTCATTAGACCGCTGTGCTCGCGCACATGCGTGGATCCAAGGCAAAGACTTTGTCAGCCCTGATGATATTCAAGCGGTTTTCTTCGATGTATTAAGACACCGCATCCTTCTTAGCTTTGAGGCGGAAGCCAGTGGTGTGACGCCTGACCAAGTGTTGACGACGATTCTAGAGCGAGTGCCGGCCGCTTAATTGCAGCCGCACCGCCTCGCGCATCCCGTGCACTTTATCGGTCACCAACAGGCCTTGTTGCCTTAAACGAGTCTAAGCGTCTATGTCTAAAATACAGCAGATTGAATCACTGCAAGAGCGCTTCCAGAGCAAAGGGGCGATAATCAGTCTGCAGCAGCTACTTATCCAGCGCCAAGCAGCCAAGATTGTCGATTACGTTCCTTATAACCGCTCTATTGCCGGCATTTCGGGTTTACACCTGTCAAAAATGCGTGGGCGCGGAATCGATTTCGAAGAGTTCCGCCCCTACCAAGCAGGGGACGATATTCGCACCATCGACTGGCGAGTCACTGCCCGCATCGGCAAGCCTTTCACGAAAGTCTTCCGCGAAGAGCGCGAGCGCCCAGTGATTATTGCGGTAGACCAGTCCAGCAGCATGTTTTTCGGCTCGCAAGTCGCATTCAAATCCGTGATCGCCGCCCAAGCTGCAGCAATTTTCTGTTGGCGCGCCATCGACAATGGAGATCGCGTGGGCGGGCTCGTCTACGGCGACGAGGAACAATCCCTTATTCGCCCAAAGCGTAGTCGTCGCTCTGCATTGCATTTGCTGAACCAAATTCATAAGTTCAACACCCTTCTCTCTACACAGACAGAGCACCACGCAAACCCTGAGCAGACGCAAAGCAAAACCAGCCTCAGTCAATCACTTGCTGAGATTCGGCGCATCACCAAGCCAGGCAGCACCCTCTATATCATCAGTGATTTCACGACTATGGATGAAACGGCGATGCAATACCTGAATCAACTCTCACGGCATAATAATGTCGTCTGTTGCTTCGTTTATGACGCCTTAGAAGAAAACCTCCCTGTTCCGGGTTACTACAGTATTACCGATGGCGAAAACAAAGGCACTCTAAACACATTTAGTTCGAAAGCCCGTCAGGCCTATCAAGAGAATTTCAAGACGCGTATGGAAACTTTGCAGGGTGACCTGATGAAGCTACAGATCCCCTTCCTTAAATTACGCACCAATCAATTAGTTGTTGAGCAGATAAGACAATGGACGGCACAGACCCTTTAAGCCAATTAAAAGACATCCACCTACCGGAACCCATAGGTTTCTGGCCGCCCGCGCCTGGGTGGTGGTTGCTATTCTTCCTGCTCTGCTTGGCGATCTATTTTAGCGGCAAATACTTTTATGCCGCGTGGCGAAAACGTCGTGCCTGTAGTTTTGCCCTGCGCGAACTCGACAAGAGCATGGACGCTTTCCAAGCCAATGCAAAGGGTGCCGATGCCCAGGCCCTCGCTGCGCTCAAACTCAATTTCGTCAATGAACTCAATGGCGTACTGCGCCGTGTTGCCTTGAAGAATTTCCCCCAGCACTCCATTGCGAAGCTTAGTGGGGAGCAATGGATTGAATTTTTACGCACTCACGGCAATGCCTCACTCCTGGACGAGGAAATCGCCAAGACCTTGAGCCAAGGCCGGTTTGCAAAGCAATGGGACGTAGACGAGCAGAAGCTATACAGTATGGCGCATCAATGGATAAGCAGCCACTATTTGGCTAGAATCGATAACAGCTCAAAATCCACCGAAACATCGACACCGGTTACTGATAATGCTTGAGTTTACATGGCCTTGGGCTTTCGCCGCCCTCCCCGTACCGCTATTGGTGTACCGCTTTCTTGCACGCGCGGCACGCCAAGACGCAGCACTGTATGTGCCGTTCTATCAGCGCCTGTCGTCATTGCAGGGTGACTCATCACGCCCAGACGCAAGCCGAGTGTTACGTTGGATTTGCTGCCTACTGATCTGGATTGCCCTTGTGTTGACTGCCAGTCGTCCGCAATGGGTGGGTGAGGCGATTCAACTCCCCTCCTCTGGCCGCGACCTAATGCTGGCTGTCGATGTATCCGGCAGTATGGAAGCGCGCGACATGGTCATTAACAATGTGCAGCTATCGCGCTTTGAAGTCATGAAGGTCGTCGTCAGTGACTTTGCGGAACGTCGCGAAGGTGACCGTCTAGGGCTAATCTTGTTTGCAGCGCACGCCTATATTCAAACGCCGCTGACTTTCGACCGCAGCACGGTTGCTAAACTCATCACAGAGCTTGAGATCGGCATGATAGAAGAGTCGGCCACTGCAATTGGCGATGCCATCGGCCTTGCGGTGAAGCATCTGCGTGAACGCCCCGAAAACAGCCGAGTCCTCGTGCTGTTAACCGATGGCGTCAACAATGCCGGTGCGATATCTCCCTCACAGGCTGGCCAACTCGCAGCCACCGAGAACATCAAAATCTATACTATTGGCATGGGTGCAGACTCGCTTGTGCAGCGTTCATTCCAAGGCTCGCGCTCGATCAACCCATCGGCGGAACTCGATGAACAGAACCTAACAGAGATTGCTCAGGCAACCGGCGGGCGTTATTTCCGTGCGCGCAACGTGGAAGACTTAGTCGACATCTACGCCGAACTGGACACCTTAGAGGCCATTGAGCAGGACGAACAAACCTTTCGACCTATTAATGTCCTATTCTATTGGCCATTAGGGTTTGCGGTGCTAGTGAGCTTCCTCCTCGCCCTACTCTCTTTGCCTTGGGCAGTCATGTTCGGTGCTCGCAACAAAGAGCAGTCGGCAAACAGCAATAGCAGCGTCTTGGAGGGGCAATCATGAACGAAGCCGCCTTAGTCGAGACAGTCGCGAGCAATTTCCACTTTCTGCGCCCTCTTTGGCTCTTAGCGCTCATTCCCTCGGCGATCTTAGTCTTTATCTTCTGGCGCATGAACGAAAGCTCTAGTGCTTGGGACCGTGCCATCGATAAAGAGTTATTACCCTTTCTTTTGGATGCGAGTAAGAGCGTAGCTGAACGCACCCCTTTGATCCTCCTGTTAG
This sequence comes from uncultured Pseudomonadales bacterium, assembly GCA_947259995.1. Lineage (GTDB taxonomy): Bacteria > Pseudomonadota > Gammaproteobacteria > Pseudomonadales > Pseudohongiellaceae > UBA5078. The sequence continues at coordinate 363,646 of CAMYOK010000006.1, forward strand.
TGATATGGACCTTGTCGATCGTTGCACTCGCCGGCCCGGTGTGGGAGAAGATTCCCCAGCCTGTGCAAGCACGACAAGATGCGCTGGTCATTGTCTATGACCAATCATTGTCAATGTATGCCACCGACTACGAGCCAAACCGGCTTGTCGTGAGCAAGCGCAAAGTCCTCGACATCCTCGATCGACGGCTTGAAGGGCAAACTGGTCTAGTAGTTTATGCCGGCGACGCCCACACGGTGACGCCGCTCACCGAAGATTCAATCACCATCAAATCGCTAGTGCCCTCGATCACGCCTAATTTGATGCCCTCTTTCGGCAGCAATACAGTGGCGGCCATTGAGACAGCAAAGGGGCTGTTTGATGACGCTGGCGCCTTAAGCGGCACGATTGCGCTGATTACAGACGGTGTGGAGAGAAGGGATTTTGGCGCCATCGCTAATCTTCTTTCAGGGTCTGGCTTTCGCCTCGCTATTCTAGGCGTTGGTACCGCACAAGGCGCGCCGATTCCTGCCGCCGGTGGCGACTTCCTGCGTCAAGACAATGGCCAGATTGTCACGCCCGTCCTCAATAGCGCCGGCTTGGCCGACCTTGCCGATATGGTCAATGGCCGCTATAGCGATATGCAAATCTCCGCTGCCGACCTCGACTACCTGCTCGCAGAGGACGCTTTCTTGGATGACGACGAGCTCAGCGAAGTCGATGAAAACTTCGACATTTGGTATGAAATGGGCCCTTGGCTCATGTTGTTGGTGTTGCCACTTGGCGCGCTGATCTTCCGCCGTGGCTGGATCCTTGGGCTTAGCCTCAGTTTTGGGCTAATTAGCAGCCTAACCCCTACCGCCCCTGTACAAGCCGCCGAATGGGGGGATCTGTGGAAGACTAAGAACCAACAAGGTGCCGAAGCCTTAGAAAACGAAGATCCTATCGCTGCCGCCGGTCTATTTAGTGACCCGAACTGGCGTGGCGCTGCCGCCTACCGTGCGGGCGATTTCGCTGGTGCGATTCAGGCTTTTGGTAATCCCGACGAAGACGACGCCGACTCTTACTATAATCTTGGCAATGCTTTGGCGATGTCACAAAGCTATGAACAAGCCCTAAACGCTTATAATATTGCCATTACAATCGCGCCCGATCACGAAGATGCGATTTTTAACCGCGACATAATTCAAGACCTATTAGAGCAAGAACAACAAGAACAAGAAGAGCAGGAAAGCGAAGAAAACGCTGAATCCGAAGAGCAGGAACAACAAGAACAGGAAGAAGAAGAGCAGCAGTCTAGCGAAGAAGAGCAGGACAACCAAGAAGAGCAGGAAGAAGAAAAGGACGAAGAAGGGGAACAAGAAGAGGAGCCGGATGAATCCGAAGGTGAGGACGGCGCCGAGGACCAGGAAGAAGAAGAGAGTGAGAATGAAAAGCCTGGCGAGAACCCTAGCATGAGCAATTCGGATGTAGAAAACCAAGAATCATTGGAACAGTGGTTACGACGTATTGACGATGATCCAGGTGAGTTGCTACAACGCAAGTTCCAGTTTGAGTACCGACGTCGACAATTAGAGAATCGAAATAACCCTCAGCCTACGGAAACGCAAATATGGTAAATCTGTTGGCATGTCTCATGACGATAGCCCTAACACTATTTTCGTCGTTCAGTTACGCGCAACCTGTACGCGCCTCCTTGGATCGTACAGAGATTGTTCGCGGTGAAACGGTCACGCTGACAATCCGCGTCGATGGTCAGCAAGGCGGCGTGCAGATGGACCTCTCCCCGCTAGAGGCCAACTTTCAAGTGGTCGCCACCCGCACCTCGAGCCAGATGCGTAGCATCAATAACGCGATGGAACAGTGGATCGACTATAACCTCACCCTGTTTCCGCTACACGAAGGCGATATTGTCATTCCGTCGCTTTTAGTCGATGGCACCTATACGCAGGAACTAAGCATTCATGTAGACCCGAAAACTGAGACGAGCATCGCTGGCCAAGAATTATTTATGGAAGCGGTGATCGACAAAGACAGCATTTATGTGCAGGAACAATTGCTGTTTAGCATCCGCCTGTATTACACCATTAGCGGCATTCGCAACCCTATTTTCACAGATCTGGATATGGCCGACACTGTGATTCAAATGATCGGCACGCCAAATCAATATGAAAAATTAGTCGATGGCGTGCGCTATGGCGTTTATGAAAAACAGTACGCATTGTTCCCACAACGCAGTGGCACTTTAGAGATTCCCGACATCATGTTCCGCGGTGAAGTCACGGACGGTTCTAGCCGTTATGTGTTCCGAAATCTCAACACGCGCACCATCACCTCCTACGCCGAAGGCCACACAATTGAAGTGAAAGAAAAGCCTGCCAATTATCCTGAGAATGCGATTTGGCTGCCCGCTAGTGACGTCACTATCCGCGAGCAATGGGACAACGATTTCACCAATGTGCGCATTGGCGATGCGATTAATCGCACAATCGAAATTGAAGCATTTGGTTTAGACGGCGCCGCCCTGCCCCCGCTGGAAACGCCAACTGTTGCCTCTGTGAATATGTACCCAGAACCACCAGAGATTAGCCGTACCTATGTCAACGGCAATATTGTTGGCGAACGAATTCAACAGAACTCCTTGGTGATGACCGAAATTGGCACGATCCGTATTCCGGGCGTGTCATTGCCGTGGTTTGATATCGATACCGAAGAAGTCAAATACGCAACGCTTGATGACACCGCTATACAAGTAGGGCCTGTGCGCACCACTGGTCAAAATGACACGATGCAATTGACAACCAATAGCGATGGCAGCGTTGTCGCTAACGATTCTGGCGAAGCGTTTAATGGCGCCATCCCTGAGGCACTGCAAAGAACTCCGTCCACCCCACTCTGGGTACTGGTTCTCGCGGCTGCACTTACTGCACTTTTATTGGCCTATACCGTCACTACAGTCAAACGCCGCCAAGTTCGCAACGCGCGTCGCGAAGTAGCACCCGAAGTCAGTGCGCCAATGTATCGTCAAAGCATCGCGCCAGAGTCTGAGAACATTGCCTACAAAGAACTTGTCTCAGCTTGTGAGAAGAATCATCTTCCGGCATTGCGCCTTGCCTTAATCGCTTGGGGTCGCCAATATTTTGCAGATACCGATCTGCACAATCTCGATGACCTCGCCCATCGCACTGGCAATGCAGAAATCAAATCGATATGCCTCAAGATCCAACAAGCTCTATATGGTCAAAGCGAAGAGGACACACGCTCCCTTAGCACAGACATAAAACAGCTTCTGGAGCTTATTACCAGCCTTCGTACAGAACAACTTAGCAATCGCAAGCAAGAGGCAAAGAACCAAGACTATACCTTGCCTCCTCTGTATAAAGCCTAATTTATGGGACGCAATTCTTCACTAGTTTACTCCACCGACACCGGTAGGGTTTGTCCAGACTGTCGACACCCAGTTGCAGGGTGTCAATGCAAAAAATCTAATAAAGTACACGGCTCTAGCGATGGGGTCGTGCGCTTGCGCCGAGAGACCAAGGGACGAAAAGGCAAAGGGGTCACATTGATCGATGGCATCGCCATGGACGATAGCGCCCTCACCGCTTTCGCTAAGACCTTAAAGAACAAATGCGGCAGCGGCGGTACGGTGAAAGATGGCGTGATCGAGATACAAGGCGACCACCGTAAATTTCTTCAGGAGTTTTTGCAGGCAGCCGGCTATAAAGTAAAACTCGCTGGCGGTTAGTAAATTACAACTGCCCAGGCCAAGCTCTTAACACAAGGCGTCTCCATGGCGAATTGAGCGTCAGCCGCAACTCTCTTATCGATTGCCGCAAGCGTGCAAACAGCAACTCGTGTTTCTGCCCTTCCCCTAGCTTACCGGCGTAATTCAATTGCACATAAATTGTCGTAATATCGGCCATCGCCTCTGCCAATTCCGGCTTTTCTTTGCCGACTCTTGCACAAAAATCGATTGGGCCCTCGCCGCGTTGACGCACAATTCCTTGCGCGGCAAGATCATCGGTTAGGCGAAGATAAAACTTAGTCGCCTCATCGTATTGTTTTTGTTTTCTTCCTCGCAGTAAAAAATAGGCCGCAATGACGAAGAAGATCGAGATGGCGACCCCTAAGACTAAATACAAACGTTCGCGCGCTTTCTCACCAAACAACGTTTCGAGAAACTGCAATTGCATGTCTTCGTCATAACTGACGACCCAACGGTTCCAAGCATAATCCATCGCATCGAGTCGCAGGCGCAATGAGTTTAGCCATTGGGTATTGCGAAAACGCATCATGGAAAAACGCGAGTCTTCCAAAAACCCTGGTTGATTGGCCAGTACCGATTGCGCCCCTTCACTAATACGCTCAGGCGCTACGGCGCCGGTTGGATCGAATCGCACCCAGCCCTCACCCTCAAGCCACACCTCCGCCCAAGCATGGGCATTGTATTGATACACCATGGTGTAGCCTTCGAAGGGGTTCACTTCCCCGCCTTGATACCCTACGACTACACGAGCGGGAATCCCCGCAGCGCGCATCAAATATACAAAACTACTAGCATAGTGTTCACAAAAACCCTGTCGCGATGAAAACAAAAACTCATCGATTGACGCCTCGCCTAAAGCCGGTGGCGTTAAGGTGTAGAAGAACGGCTCCTCTCTAAACAAGCGCAATACTCGCAGGGCATAAGCACGGTCCTCTGGTGCTTCTTGGCGAAATTGTGCAGCCAACTGTTTGCTTCGCGGGTTTAGCTCTTGTTCGGGCAGTTGCAGTGCGCGGGCCTCTAGTGTGCTGGCAAGTTCCACATCGATGTCGTAGTTCAGATAAGACTGCACTTGATAGCGAAATCGCTGCGTCACTGGTTTTTCTTTATGCAGTGTAAAATTACGATCCTGAATCACATCACTGACGTTAAGCTGTGCTAATGGCAATGCGTAGATCCAGGTTTGCTGGGTAGGCTCGAGAATGATGTCGTAAGAGACAGGCGTGCCATTGCGCACCCCTTGTTCTGGTCGCTGAAAACGCTCCATCATCGCATAGGTCTGAAACGCTGACGCCGAGCGCCGCCAAGCTCTACCGTCAAAATAATCTAAGACTAGGCCGCGCCAATACAACTCCTCATGTATAGGCGTAGTGGCGTCAAAACTGACTCGGAACGCTAACTCGGCTGATCTACTCAAATTGCTAATATTGCCAGGGGACATCTCATCGGTAACCCCTGTTTTATTCGATGACACGGGTACTGGCATTGTCCACAAGGGTGCGACTCTCGGCACTAAAATGAAGAGCACGATGGTCAGAGGAATGCTTTGCGCAACCAGCCGGATCGCCAGTTGAGCATTCCCTGTGAAGGAGCTACGGGCATTTTCCCGTTGTAGAGAAATCAAGGCGCCGGTGATCACAGTAAAAGTGATCAGCGCGTGAATAGAGGCCAGAATGGTTTGCGAATAGATAAAGCCCACCATGCTCAAGACATAACACAGCGAGACCACGATGAGCATATCGCGCCGTTTCCGCATCTCCAAAAGTTTGAAAGCCGTGCCCATAATGAGCAAGCAAACGGCCGCATCTAAGCCCGCTCCCAAGGAGCGATATTGCGCGATCGTCAAGGGGATGCTGAGAAACACGATCAACATTTTTAATGCTTTATTAGGAAACGCGGCGCGCCCTGCAAAAATAAGAATTCGCCATACGACGCATGCGATGATTAACAGGCTAATCCACAAGGGCAAGCGAAAAAGATGCGGTGTAATGACTAAGAATAACGCTGCAAGTAACCACCAGAGGGTCAGGCGCGGTATCTGGGTTTGCACTTCCATTATTGCGCTCCCGTATTCCAGAGGGCTAGTGTGCGCAATACCTTCTTGCAATGCGCATCGCCTCGTCCGAGACAGACCTCAACCCCAGGTAAACGCAGGCCAAAATCAACATCGCGTTGCGCAAGGCTCAACACCCAGTAACAAAGCCGTGAAAGCCGCTCCTCGGTATCGAGGCCGTGTAACTGCTCCCAATCCAATATCAGGTGCTCGTCTTGTGCATCGACAAATTGTTTAACCTTTAAACCCTGCCCACGCGCGAGATTCTTCCAAGCGATCTGTTTCGGTGAGTCTCCGGTATTGTAGTTACGCAGACCATGAAAGTCCTCTACCCCTACTTGCACGCTATTGGAGTCTCCAGTGCTCATCCCGCCACTGGCAATCGGTAGTTCTCCCGCAATAGGTTGCGGATAAACCAAGACGCTCATATCCAAATCGACATGGGACCACGCGCGCCAAAGCCCCAAAGGGAAGCGCGTTTGCACCGTCACCCGTGGCGCACGTAAGTAGCCGCGCTGCTGTGTGGGAAGAAAAACTTTTACGCGCTCTTGTTGGTTGTCCAAGACATTGGCGTAACTCCAATTGCCATGTGGAAAGCGCAGTTCTAACATCTCGTGCACTTGCATAGCGTTGCGATACAAGACAAAGACAAAGGCTGCTTGTGCACCCGCAAACACCGGTTCGGCACCTGCGCCACGGATGCGCAGATGCTGCAGATTCCGAAAGGTATGCAAAATACAAAGAATGAACAGGCTGGTCATGAGGAAGGCCAAGCCAAAGGCTAGGCTCAACACATAATTAATTGCGGTGACGAAGATGAGAGCCGTAGCGGATAAATACAGAAAGCCAGGCCCAGTTGGCAGGATAAAAATATTCTTGCGGTGCAATTGCACTTCGCTAACGGCAGGCAGTCTGCGATCGAGCCAGCGCGAGACTCTTTTAGAAAACCAGGGTTTAACCGCAGCGATTAGATTCATGGGTTTTTAAAAGACATCTACCTCGGCAAGCAGTCGGTTAACAAGGGCTGCCCCCGTGCGCCCCTGGGCATCTGTACTGGCGCGTAATCGGTGTTCAACTACCGCTGGTAATATCGCTTGTACATCTTCAGGAACCGCGTGGGCACGACCTTCCATATAAGCCCATGTGCGAGCAGCACGCACGACAGCAATACTGCCGCGTGGCGACAGACCAAAATGGAATACTTCATTCTCTCGAGTATAGGCCACAATACGTTGTAGATAATCGAGCAGCAAGGGGCTAAGGCCAACCTTGCCGGCCTGTTCGCGCATGGCGATAAGGTCATCGACGCTCAACATTTGCTGCACCGCGGCGCCTCTGTCGGCATCGCTGCCGCGCTCAAGCAGTTCACGCTCTGCTTTTGGATCTGGATAACCGATCCCGATGCGCATTAGAAAACGATCCAGCTGTGATTCGGGCAACGGGAATGTTCCGGCAAGGCTGACAGGGTTCTGTGTGGCGATCACGAAAAAGGGCGAAGGCAGTGGTCGGGTCGCGCCCTCGACGGACACTTGCCCCTCTTCCATGGCCTCTAATAAAGCACTTTGTGTTTTGGGTGTGGTGCGGTTGATTTCATCGGCGAGAATCAACTGACTGAAAATAGGCCCCGGGTGGAAGCTGAAACCGCTAGTGCCTTGATCGAAAATAGAGACACCAAGGATATCTGCAGGCAATAAGTCGCTGGTAAATTGGATGCGGTTGAACGCGAGACCAAATACCCGTGCGAGGGCATGGGCTAAAGTCGTTTTGCCCATGCCGGGCAGGTCTTCTATGAGTAGATGTCCCCCTGCAATCAAACAGCAAATTGCTAAGCGAATTTGCCGTTCCTTGCCAAGCAATACAGTGCCGATTTCATCGACAGCTGTCTGAATCTTCTCTTGCATAGAATACCCATACCATTGCTAATTTCGCACCGCTATGAAGAAAACTAGCTGACTTTCTTCTTCCCGGCCTTACGAGACTTCGAATTTCCCTTCTTACTCATCTTTTTAGCGGCATCATTGCGTTTATCTTCAAGTTTTTGCAGGTATTTCTCGTCGACATCGCCAGTAATGTAATTGCCGTCAAACACGGCACACTCGAACTTGGTGATCTCTGGGTTGCCTTCATTAGAGGCGGCAATGAGGTCTTCCAAGTCTTGAAAGATTAACCAGTCGGCTTCGATCAGTGTTTCCACTTCTTCGTCAGTTCTGCCATGGGCAATCAATTCGGTCGCCGAAGGCATGTCTATGCCGTAGACGTTAGGATAGCGCACCGCCGGTGCGGCCGAGGCAAAATACACCTTCTTCGCACCCGCGTCCCGAGCCATCTGAATGATCTGCTTACAGGTGGTGCCGCGCACAATCGAGTCATCCACCAGTAAGACATTCTTGCCGCGGAACTCTAGCTCAATAGCATTGAGTTTCTGTCGGACCGACTTTTTACGCTGGCTTTGACCGGGCATGATGAAGGTTCTACCGATATAACGGTTTTTCACGAAGCCTTCGCGGTATTTAACGCCCAAACAGTTCGCCAGCTCCAAGGCCGAGGTTCGCGAGGTGTCTGGAATCGGGATGACCACATCGATATCGTGATCGGGGCGCAAACGTTTCACTTTTTCGGCCAGTTTCTCGCCCATACGCAATCGGGCTTTGTAGACCGAAATCCCATCCATCAAAGAGTCGGGGCGTGCAAAATAGACATGTTCGAAAATACACGGCGTGTATTCGGCAGGCCCTGCACAGACGCGTGTGTGCAACTGCCCTTTCACATCGATATACACAGCTTCGCCTGGCGCCACATCGCGGATCACCGTAAAGCCTTGCGAGTCCAGCGCAACGCTCTCCGAGGCCAACATATACTCAGTAAACCCTTTGTGCTCACGCTTACCAAAGACTAATGGGCGAATGCCATTGCGATCACGAAAACCGACGATGCCATAGCCACCCAACATAACCAGTGCCGCATAGCCGCCTTTACAGCGTCGATGCACGCCGCGCACAGCGGTAAACACGTCTTCAGCAGTAGGCTGCATCTTGGCCAGAGTTTGCAGCTCGTGGGCAAAAATATTGAGAAGGACTTCCGAGTCGGAGTCCGTATTGATGTGTCGCAGGTCTTCCTTATACAGGTCGCGACTTAACTCCTCAGAGTTGGTTAGATTGCCGTTATGAGCCAAGCTAAGCCCGTAAGGCGAGTTCACATAGAATGGCTGCGCCAGCGCAGGACTAGAGCTCCCTGCCGTCGGATAACGCACATGCCCTATCCCCATCTTGCCGGCGAGGCGTTGCATGTGACGGGTTCGGAAAACATCTTTGACTAGCCCATTGTCCTTGCGCAAATTTAGCTTGCCATTATCACTGGTGGCAATCCCCGCGGCATCCTGCCCGCGATGTTGTAACACCGTCAATGTGTCATACAAACAAACAGCAACATCTGAATTGCCAACGACACCCACTAAACCGCACATTCAGTACACTCCGTATAGAAAAACAAGGAACCACCTCTTTATAAGCCCGCGAATGCTATTGAGGTGGAGGCGCTACATCCGATATATCACTAACATCCATGACATAAACTCGCGTTAATTCAAGTAAATCAATCCCATAAGGGATAAACCTGGACTCGATCCACCACGGCTCCGTGGCAAAAAAACTGGCGCCGAAATAGATAAATACCATCAAAATCACTACGCCACGGGCGATCCCAAAGACACCACCAAGTAAACGGTCTGTGAGCTTTAACCCCGAGATAGCGATAAGTTTAGATACAAGATGGTTCAGCATTGCCCCGACAATCAGGGTGGCAATGAACAAAACGGCAAAGGCGAAAATTTTGCGCATAGGCTCGCTAGCAATCCAGCTGCCGAGCATCGGTGCAAAATCATCGCTGTAGACTCGCCCAATCAGCAAGGCAACGATCCATGCTAGCAAAGACAACACTTCGCGAACGAAGCCCCGCCATAGGCCAAAAATGCACGACACAGCGGTGACCATTAGTATGCTGACATCTACCCAATCCAGCTGCATTTATCGCCTCTGCACAGTTGTTCGTTGTGCTGTCGTCTCATAACTCTTCGACTTCATAGCGCACCACAATGCCAGAAAGCTGAGTTTCTGCGCGAAGTTGTTGCTGTAATTGCTGTACTGCATCACGGTCTACCCCTGGGCCTACGAACACGGCGGTCAGCATGCCTTGAGAGGAACTAATTTTGCGCGTATAGGCACGGTGCCCATTACTTTGCAGAATATCGAGTAGATTCTGTGCGTTCGCCTCATCGGAGAACGAGGCCAGCCTTACACTCCAACCCTCTGGCAAGCCGACTGGGTCCAAGCTTGGTGCTGTTGTCGTAGCTGTAGGGGGCGTTTCTGTGACGACGCTCTGCTGCGTGTCGAGCGGCTCGACCACCGGCTGCGCCTCTGGGGTTGGCTCTTGAATTTGCGGCGCACTAGTCTCGCTAGGATCAAGCACACGAATCGCATCGGTATCGGCCACGATCACGGGGCGTTCGGGAATCAGGCGCGGAGGCGTTGGAAAAGGTTCAGGGTCTGGAATGCGACTCTCTAATGGCAGTTCATAGCTGCCTTGACCGTCAAATAAAACCGGCAAGATGACCGCGGCCGCAAATGCAATAACGGCAATACCAACAACTCGTTGTTTAGTGCTCTGGTTCAAACCAGTCTTGCCCCTTTGATGACGAGCGTATTTGCGAGAGAGAAAGACATCAAAACCTTCACTGCGAAACCTGTTCGTGGGCGAGTAGCTGCATTATATCAGCAACTGTCACAAATGAACCCGTGACTAGCAAAAGGTCATCCTCTGCGATTTCTTGGCTAATTCGTTGATAGGCGGCGGCAATATCGTCAAACGACCCTTGCACCTTGGCGCCCTTGTTCTGCAAAAGTGCCGCAAGCTTTTCCGCCTCGAGACACCTAGGCTCATCGAAAGCGGCAATATACCAAAAGTCGACCACAGATTCTAAGGCTGTGTAGAACTCTTCGTGATCTTTATCGCGCATCATTGCCAGCAAGACCCGCACTTTGGCATTTGCACCTCGGCTTTGCCGTTCTGCGCTCAGTTTTTTTGCTAATTGCAATGCCGCATGAGGGTTATGCGCAACGTCGACCCGCAGACTGATGCCAGTCTTAGAATCATGCAATTGTTGATAACGCCCTTCTATCTTTGGGTGTTTGAGCCCCTCGACGACGGCCTGCTGCGAAATCTCGAAGGGTAAATAGCGCAAGGTCTCTAGCACTGTCGCTGCATTGAGCAAATCTAGGCCGGGCAAGGGTAATTGTTGTACGCTTTGCCGCTCACCGGTAGCGCTGTTATGCCACCATGTCCATGTCGAGCCAGTTTGTTCGAATGCGTAGTCGAGCCCTTGCCTTCTGATCGGAGCCCCAAGATGCTGGGCATAGTCTAAAAGCGTTTCTGGTGGGTCTTCATCGCCGCATATAAAGGGAGTCGCAGGTCGCAAGATACCCGCCTTTTCGATCGCGATGAGCTCACGTGTATCCCCTAGCCAGTCTTGGTGGTCGATGCCGATGCTAGTGATAATCGCAATATCGGCATCGATCATGTTCACGGCATCGAGCCTGCCACCCAAGCCCACCTCTAAGATCGCGACGTCTAGCGCCGCCTCTTCGAGAAGGATTAAACCCGCAAGCGTACTGAATTCGAAATAGCTTAAGGACAATTCGCGGCGCGCCGCGTCGATTCTCGCAAAACTCGTGCAAATGGCTTCGTCACTCGCAAACTCTTGCAAAAGACTAATACGCTCGTTGTAGCGATGGATATGTGGAGAGGTGTAGGTGCCAACGCGCTGACCAGCCGCATGTAGGATCGCGGCGAGCATTGCCACCGTGGAGCCTTTGCCATTGGTCCCAGCCACTGTGATGACGATTGGCGCTGGGCGGCTTAGCCCAAGGCGCTTGGCGACTTCGCTCACGCGATCGAGGCCAAGCTCTATCTCGGTGGGATGCAGGGCTTGAATTCTTTCTAACCAATCTGACAAATTCATTTAGATGACGTCGCCACCCTCCTGATTTAAAAAGAATTTCACTTCAAACCCTGAGTCAATCATCGTGCTTATTGGTGCGTCAATTTACCGAGCAGCGATGACACACGATCACGCATATCTTTACGATGCACAATCATATCGATTGCGCCGTGCTCAAGAAGGAATTCACTGCGCTGGAAGCCTTCAGGTAATTTGACGCGCACCGTTTGACGGATAACGTCTGGGCCGGTGAAGCCCACTAGCGCATTCGGTTCGGCAATATTGATGTCGCCCAACATAGCAAGGCTGGCAGACACACCGCCGTATACCGGATCGACGAGGACTGAGATATATGGCAATCCATGTTCGCGCAGACGCGCTAGGGCTGCCGAAGTCTTAGCCATCTGCATCAAGGAGATCAATGCCTCTTGCATGCGAGCGCCACCACTGGTGGAGAAACACACCAGAGGGATGCGTTTTTCGATACAGGTGTTCACGGCTTGGGTGAATTTCTCTCCGACCACCGCGCCCATAGAACCGCCGATAAAGCTGAATTCAAATGCGGCAACGACAAGCTCTAGAGAGTGAACACTGCCTTGTACTACGATCAGAGCATCTTTCTCACCAGTGCTTTTCTGCGCTGCAGAGAGCCTATCTTTGTACTTCTTCAAGTCTTTAAACTTCAGCAGATCCACGGGCTCCATATCGGCATTAAGCTCTTCCTGCCCTTCTGGATCTAGGAATAACTCTACGCGACGTCTGGCTGTGATACGCAAGTGGTGGTCGCACTTTGGGCAAACTTCAAGGTTGCGCTCTAGGTCTGGCCGATAAAGGACGGCTTCACAGCGCGGGCATTTCTTCCATAGCCCTTCTGGGACGCTAGTGCGTTGCTTTGGGGCCGCACCAGGGGTGCCAGTGTTGCCTGTGCTGCGAATCGAAGGGAGGATTTTATTAATCCAACTCATAAAAGGTTCCCGTAAAGTCTATTGTTTAAAGTCAAAATGAAATTCTAAGCTTATAGAGTGTTGATTGCTTCTCTAATTTCACCAATCAAGCCTACTGTCGTCCCCAAGGCCTCTTGGCTATAGGCCTGATCAGCGGCAAGATGTGAGATGCGTTCTACTAGCGCGCTTCCTACTATAACACCGTCACTAATGGCTGCCATTTTAAGTGCAGACTCAGTGTCTTTAATCCCGAACCCCACCACAATAGGCAATGGTGTAATATCGCGCAGCAAGCCAATCTTATCTTCGATGGCCTTGCTATCGCTGATCGCTGCCCCTGTGACGCCTTTTAGCGACACATAATAGAGATAGCCGGTACAGTTTTTACAGATAGACTCTAAGCGCGCGTCACTAGTGGTTGGGGCCACGAGGAAAATTGTATCAATGCCCTTCGGTCGGACTGCCGCAAACAGCTCATCGCATTCATAGGCTGGCAAATCGACTATCAATAGCCCGTCCACGCCCGCTTTCTCTACTTCCGTCGCGAAGGCCTCATAGCCCATATATTCGATAGGGTTTAGGTAACCCATCAACACGATTGGGGTCCGCGTATCTTGTGTGCGGAATTCTTTGACGACGGCAAACACATCGCTCAGCGTCGTGCCCGCCCGCAGGGCACGCTCGGCGCCCAACTGGATGACCGCGCCATCCGAGGATGGGTCACTAAAGGGCATGCCCAATTCAATGATGTCAGCCCCTTTGGCGACTAGGGCATGCATCAACGCTACCGTCAGTGGCACCGAAGGGTCCCCTGCGACAATATAGGGAATAAGGGCTTTCTTGCCTTGCTCTTGCAACGAGGCAATGGTTTTACTTATACGACTCATCGAAGCTTACTCACTCTTGCGCGTTAAATTTGGATGCCATCGATCTCGGCCACAGTGTGGATGTCTTTATCCCCACGCCCGGAAAGATTCACAATGATAAACTGATCGGGAGACATCGTGGCCGCTAGCTTGCCGGCATAGGCAACCGCATGGCTCGACTCTAGGGCGGGAATGATCCCTTCCATACGGGTCAACTCGCGGAAGGAGTTTAGCGCTTCTTTGTCTGTTGCTGCCACATAGTTAACACGGCCGATATCTTTCAAATAGGAGTGCTCTGGCCCTACCCCAGGATAGTCCAGCCCCGCCGAAACCGAATGCGTCTCCATGATTTGCCCGCCCGCATCACTCATCAAGTATGTGCGGTTGCCGTGCAATACACCTGGGCGACCATCGCTTAGAGGAGCTGCATGGCGGCCAGTTTCTACGCCATCACCCCCTGCCTCAACACCATACATCGCGACCTCGGTATCCCTGAGGAAGGGGTGGAATAAACCGATGGCGTTAGAGCCACCGCCCACACAGGCGACTAGAGCGTCTGGCAAGCGGCCATATTGTTCTAATGACTGTGCGCGGGCTTCACGGCCAATCACCGCTTGGAAGTCACGCACCAGTTTTGGGTATGGGTGCGGCCCAGCGGCCGTGCCAATGATGTAAAAGGTATTGTCGACATTGGTCGCCCAGTCACGCAGTGCCTCGTTCATCGCATCCTTCAAGGTGCGAGAGCCTGATTCGACTGAGACCACATGCGCGCCTAACAGCTTCATGCGGTAGACATTGGCTGACTGGCGTTTGATGTCCTCGGCGCCCATGTACACATAACACTCTAGCCCCAAGCGCGCGGCGATAGTCGCGCTGGCAACGCCGTGCTGTCCCGCGCCTGTCTCGGCGATAATACGCGGCTTGCCCATGAATTTTGCGAGCAGAGCCTGGCCAATCGTGTTGTTAATTTTGTGCGCGCCAGTATGGTTGAGATCCTCCCGTTTCAAGAGAATCTTAGCGCCACCGTAATGGGCCGTAAGCCGTTCGGCGAAATACAGAGGCGACGGACGCCCAACGTAGTACTTGAGATCTTTGTCGAACTCTGCCCAAAACGCTGGGTCTTTGGATAACTGGGAGTAAACTTGATCGAGCTCTTCAACCGCAGCTATCAATGTTTCGCCGACAAATATTCCGCCATAGCGACCAAAATGACCATGATCATCTGGACCACTGAACTGATCTGCTGCCGGCTGGGCATTACGACTATCTTGCTTCAACTCAGACACTTCTCACCTCATTAAAAAACGCTTGCATGCGTTCGATACTTTTAGAGCCCGGCGCGTCTTCGACCCCGCTGCTCACATCCACGGCATAGGGGCGAACATGCTTAATGGCACTGGCGACATTGCTGGCATCTAAGCCCCCTGCTAAGACAATCTTTGCTGGGCTCGTTTGCACACATTGCCGCGCTATATCCCAATTAAACTGCTTGCCTGTGCCCCCCGCACTATTCTTGTCGTAACTGTCGAGAAGAATGGCGGAACTGCTTGAATACTTTGATATTTCGTCTTCAACATCTAAGCCATCGCGCACTCGAATAGCTTTCATATAAGGCACTGAGAACGAACGACAAAAAGCTTCGTTTTCTTCCCCGTGAAACTGCAGACAATCCAAATGCACTTGCTGCAGCACCTGCTCAACCTCTTCCCGCGTAGGGTTCACAAACAAACCAACAGCACTCACAAAGGCTGGAAACGCTTGCTGGATTTGGACTGCCTGTGCGATCGAAATTGCTCGTGAACTCTTTGGGTAAAACACCAAACCGAGTGCATCTGCACCGAGCTCACAAGCCTGTAGTGCTTGTTCGGAGGTGGTTAAACCGCAAATTTTAATTCGAGTTCGCTGCACAGGGTGACCATTTGCTCAAAAGGAGGCGATTCTAACAAAGTTTCAGTGGCTTTACCTAAGGCAATGGCTGTAAAAAACCTGGCCCCAATGCTGGGCTAGGCAGGCCACTGCCCTGTGGATACTCCACTGCCACAAGATATAGCCCATAGGGGCTTGCCGTCATTGCGGCGACGGTGCGATCTTTGGCCGCTAGGACTTGCGCTGCCCACTCCGGCTCGCGCCTACCAGCCCCAATTTCCAACAAGGTCCCTGCGATATTGCGCACCATGTGCTGCAAGAAGGCATTGGCCTGTATATCCAACACGATGTAGCGATGATGCCGGTAAACGCGCAAATGCATCACATTGCGAAATGGCGTTCGAGACTGACAACCTGCGGCTCGATAGGAGCTGAAATCGCGCTCCCCCAGCAAATATTGCCCGGCCTTATGCATCGCCTCTATATTCAAGGTCGAGCGCGTGTGGGTGACGCGACCAGCCATAATCGCCGACTCGACGCGCGCATCGTAAATCACATAATTATAGCGGCGCGACAAGGCCGAGAAGCGGGCGTGAAAATCGTCAGCAACACGGCATGCCCATAGGATACGAACGGTAGGAGGTAATAGACTATTCGCGCCGCGCACCCAGGCTTTTTCCCCACGATCGATTGCGCAGTCAAAATGCACGACTTGCGCAGTCGCATGCACGCCGGTATCGGTGCGGCCTGCGCAAACTAAATCGACGGGATGGTTGGCGATTTTAGACAGGGCGCGTTCTACCTCGCCCTGCACAGTGCTGATCACTTGATCGCCTTGACGCTGCCACCCGTGGAATGCGGCGCCGTCGTATTCTATACCGAGCGCCACACGGGTTGCTTTGATACTTTCGTTTGTCAAATCAGACTCTTGCAGGAAATAATTCGAAGAAATTAGAGCTTCTCAAGCAACTCTTTTGCGTCTTTAACTTGCTCTTCGTTACCTTCGTTGAGCACCTCTTCGAGAATCTCTTTCGCCCCCTCCAGGTCACCCATTTCAAAATAGGCACGCGCGAGGTCTAGTTTCGTGGCCGCTTCATCGGCATCAGATAAGAAGTCGAAGTCATCGTCTTCTTCCTCGTCATCTTCAGACGCACTGTCTTCTAGCGAGTCATCCACAAACTGGAGATCGTCAAATTCATCGTTATCGGCCTTCTCTGGAGGGCTCGCCGGTGCCGGCTCTGCGACTTTTTGCTCGTCATCAATGGCCAGATCGAAACTGGCATCATCGAAGGCGATATTGTCGTCTTCATCCTCTTCATCGAGGAATTCGATTTCGGCTTCATCGTCCTCAACATCGAGATCGAAAGTGCTATCGGCTTCAGCCTTGGCCTCTTCCACAGGCATCTCGGAAGGCTCATCGAGCACTTCAATATCTGTGTCTTCACCGGCAAAATCATCGCTTATTTCAAAGTCGAATTCGATTTCGTTGTCGTCTTTATCTTGCGCTGCCGCCTCGGCCGCAGGGGGTGTTTCTGCAAGCTTCTCTGCCTCAGGCTCTTCGATCACAAAATCAAAATCGATGGCATTCTCATCGTCTTCTACTTCTGCCTCTGAGTCTTCCTCGAGAGGTTTCAGTGGCGCGCCTTCATCTGCTAGGTCGAAGTCTGCCGAAAGTGATGTGGCATCGTCCTCAGTGGCTTGAGCACTCGCGTCGACGTCGTCTACTGCTAAATCGAATTTGATCTCGTCATCGGCTGCATCGCTTAAAGTGTCTTCGTCTAGCTGCGCCTGCTCTTCGACGGATAGATCAAAGTCGATATCGTCCTCTTTGGAGGCATCGGATTCGCTGCCGGCAAATTCGATGACGTTATCGTCTTCGGACTCGGGCTCACCCGACAGCACTTTGTTGTCATCAACTTCAGCGCTGGCCTCTAGGTCGAGCGCCACTTCCATATCATCGAGTTCATTGAGCTCATTGAAGAAGTCATCTTCGCCCTCTTCTAAGATCTCGCTATCGAGCTCACTGTCTAACTGTGAGCGCAAGGTGGCAATACGTGGCTCTAGGCCGCGAACCTGCATGTCACGAATTTCAGTTTCCTGCAACTTAAAGCCAACGGCGTCTTGCTTGGCGACCAGCACCTCAAGCATCTTCATGCGAATATCGGCGCGATCTGGCTGAGCGACTATCGCGTTCTGCAACATCACCTCGGCCTCATCGACTTTCTCATAGGCTAGAAGCGCATCAACCTCTTCGAGAATATCTTTGGGCTCATCGGCCTCTTCATTGAGGTCGGCGACTGCCTCGTCCTCAGCAAGCTCTGCAACAGGCTCTTCATCGTCAAATGCGGCGCTATCGACTGGCTGCGGTGCAGGCTCATCGTCATCTTCGAACAACACCTCTTCGGTCTCTTCGAAGTCATCAAAGCCTGTTGTTAAATCAGCATCGTTATCAATAGCAGCGCTGGATTCATCGACGTCATCGGTATCCTCAGCAATATTGAACAACTCGTCTAGCTCTTCGGTGTCCACATCTGCGTGCATATCCGAGTCGTCGCTAAAGTTCTCTTCTTCATCACTATCGGCCTGCTCTTCTGGCTCGGCATCCACTGGCATTGCATCGATATCGGCAAGCGCGGCCTGCTCTGCGGCGCGGTTTCTGCGCAGCAATACAAACACCAACATTAAGATGACTAAGCCTACCAACGCCACCAGGGCGAGCGTATTTGCCACCAAGGTATCGAGAATCTGTTCAAGGAAGCTCTTCTCTGGCGCCATAGTGATAACAGTCGGTGGGTCCACCTCTTCCACAACCGCTTCTTCTTCGGCTGCTGCCTGCGCGAGAGCTTCCTGCAATTGAGCTAGCTCGAGGTCACGCAAGCGAATGATTTCCTGTGCAGAGGCGATCTGTTCCTCTAGCAATCCAAGACGCGCGGTGAGCTCTTCATTCACTAACGCCGCTCTGTCTGATTCTTCGCGCTGTACTGCTAACGCATCTTCTAGGCTAGCGATACGAGCATCTAATTCGGCGCTTTGACTATCACTTGCCGCTTGGCCACTAGTGGGTTCTGCATTTTCGACACTGACAACGCTTAACTCACCGCGATTAGGGGCTGCGCCGTTGTTTGCCTGCGGCTGCGCAGTAATGGGCTGTGATGCCAATGGCACATTGCGGCGGTTCTCGAAAAGCTGGTTTTGGCGTGCCACTTCGCTTATCGCTTCGCGCGCACTCAAGGCTTGGATCTGCTCTAAGCTTGGCACCCGCAGCACTTGGCCGCGGCGTACCATATTGATGTTGTCGCCAATAAAGGCTTCACGATTGAGACTCTGCAGGGCCAGCATCGTCTGCTGAACGGAGACGCTGCTATCGGGGCGCACCTGCAAGGCCACATCCCACAGCGTATCGGAGCTATCGATCGTAACAGTTTCAGATGTGTTGGCGTTGCGGCTAGGAGCGGTAGGCTCTACAGCGGCAGGCGTCTCTTCGACCGCCTCTTCTTCGACCGCAGTCTCGGCAACGGGCGCCGCATCGACAGTGTCGGCTTGGGCACTATTTTCGGGCTCAGCTGGAGCGGCGAATCGCGCTGGCGCTGGTTCAACAACAGCTGAAGAAGTGTTGCTAGGTGACTGATTTTCTAGAGTTTGTACGGGCGCTGAATCGGCCTGCACTGGCTGCTGGATCGCAGAGGCATTGGCATTGCTAGCAAATGCGGGGAGGTCTAATAATACCGTGTATTCGTTGAGCAAACGGCCATTGGGCCAACGTGTCTCCAAGACAAAACTTAAGTATGGCTCGCGAACCGCTGCGTCAGTAGTGAGACGAACGAACGCCGCATCACCCTGTTCTTGGACGTCAAATTCGATGGCATCAAGGAAGTTTGCGCGCTCGATTGAGAAGCGTGCGAAATCGCGCTCATTGGCGAGTTGCACCTGAATTTGCTCGGGACGCACATCGCCTAATTGCAAAAGCGCAATCTGGGCATTGAAAGGCTGATTTAACGAAGACTCAAGAACGATCTCACCGAGACCCAATGCCTTGACGTGTGCAGCAGCAAAGAGCACTACCGAGGTGAACACCACCACGAGCTTTCTAACCATAATCCATTCCTTCTTAATGGTTTAAACCGCTGTCATTCGCTGGCACGGGAAGGGCTAATTGTTTTCGCAAAGGAGTTTCTTCGCCGCGGCTCAGAAACTCCTACGAAAGACTATTCAATTACGTGCGCAAGTATTCATTATAAATAGTCTTTTATCAACACTTCGGCTATCTGAACTGAGTTCAAAGCCGCACCTTTTCGCACGTTATCTGACACAATCCACAAATTTAAGCCATTGTCGTGCGTAATATCCTTGCGAATTCTCCCCACAAGGACGGCATCTTTGCCTGCCGAATCCCCTACTGCAGTCGGATACCCGCCATCTTTGCGCTCATCCATCACCACAACCCCTGGGGCATTGGCTAATAATTCACGGGCTTGCTCAACCGTAATTGGCTCACGAGTTTCGATACTCACGGCTTCTGAGTGCGCATAGAACACCGGCACGCGGACACATGTCGCATTCACGCCAATGCTGTCATCAGCAAAGATCTTCTTGGTCTCCCAAGACATTTTCATCTCTTCTTTGGTATAGCCGTTGTCTAAAAATACGTCAATCTGCGGCAACGCGTTGAAGGCGATCTGCTTGGGGTAGACATCACAAGTCACTTTGCGGCCATTGAGCAGGTCAGCCGTTTGCTTAGCGAGCTCTTCGATTGCTGACTTGCCTGTGCCTGACACCGCTTGATAGGTAGAGACATTGATTCTCGTAATCCCTACTTTGTCGCGGATCGGCTTCAATGCCACTAGCATCTGAATCGTCGAACAATTTGGGTTAGCAATAATATTTCGCGGCTTGTAGTCACCAATCTTCTCTGGGTTCACCTCTGGCACGACAAGTGGGATGTCCTCGTCATAGCGAAAGTGCGAAGTATTATCGATAACGATACAGCCCGCAGCGCCTGCTTTCTCGGCATATGCCTCAGAGATGCTGCCACCGGCTGAGAACAAGCCAATTTGCACTTGTGAGAAGTCGAAATCGGCGAGATTTTGCACCGTTACAGGCTTACCGCGAAACATGACCGTGGTGCCAGCAGAACGCTCACTGGCCAGCGGAAATAGCTGGTCAACAGGAAAATTGCGTTCTTCTAGGATGCTGATCAGTGTTTCACCAACCGCTCCAGTTGCTCCAACCACTGCCACATTATAAGTCTTCATTCATTTCATCCTGTCTGCCTTCTAGGCAGTCTTGTTCATCGCTCTAAATTTTGGCGAGGCCGCTGACACGCGCCCTCGCCCTTCATCATCCTTGTACGCCAAAATACCAAGGCGAGGCGCCACGCCAGCGCTGCTCGAAATTCTTGATTTTATCAGCGTCCTGCAAGGTCAGGCCAATATCGTCCAAACCGTTCATCAAACAGTACTTGCGGAACGAGTCCACCTCGAACGGGATCGCCTCGCCTGATGGCAACTCAATCTTTTGCTGCTCTAGATCTACTGTTAGCGAATAACCCTCTTCTGCCTCTACTGCAGCAAAAATAGAATCTACTATTTTACTATCCAAAACAATAGGTAGTATTCCGTTCTTAAAGCAGTTATTGAAGAAGATGTCTGCATAACTCGGCGCAATAATGACTCTAAATCCGTAGTCATCCAAGGCCCAAGGCGCGTGCTCACGGCTTGAACCACAGCCAAAATTCTCACGCGCTACGAGCACTGATGCTCCTTTGTAGCGTGGCTGGTTCATCACGAAATCTGGGTTCAAAGGGCGCTGACTATTATCGCGTCCTGGCTCACCCTTGTCTAAATAGCGGTGCTCATCAAACAAGTTCACACCAAAGCCACTACGCTTGATGGACTTCAAAAACTGCTTAGGAATGATGAAATCGGTATCGACGTTGGCGCGATCCAATGGCATGACCAATCCTGACTGCTTTGTAAACTTTCTCATAATTAAGACTCTCTAAACTTGATGCTCTAAAGGGACGGGCTAACGCTCACTTATCGATCTTGCGTGAGCAACATATCGCGCACGTCCACAAAGTGACCATTGATCGCTGCTGCCGCTGCCATTGCCGGGCTCACTAGGTGAGTACGCCCACCAAAGCCCTGACGACCTTCGAAATTTCGGTTAGAAGTCGAGGCACAATGCTTGCCCGCTCCTAGTTGGTCGGCGTTCATGGCCAAACACATCGAACAGCCCGGCTCACGCCACTCTAGTCCTGCTTCGATGAAAATCTTGTCTAGGCCTTCCGCTTCAGCTTGCTTCTTCACCAAGCCTGACCCTGGCACCACCAACGCCATCTCTACTGTAGAGGCGACCTTGTGCCCTTTCACCACGGCAGCCGCCGCACGCAAGTCTTCTATGCGTGAGTTAGTGCAGGAACCGATGAAAATACAATCCAACTGGATATCGGTAATCTTAGTGCCTGGCTTTAAGCCCATGTATTTAAGAGCTTGGCGCATATTCGCTGCACGGCTGCTATTGCTCTCTTTATCGGGGTCTGGGATCTCACCAGTGATTGGTGCCACCATCTCTGGCGAAGTTCCCCAAGTCACTTGCGGGATAATATCGGCGGCATCGATCACGACCACACGGTCGAAGTGCGCATCGCTGTCACTGACAAGCTCACGCCATGCCACGCTGGCTTGTTCCCACATTTCACCCTTCGGTGCGAATGGGCGACCCTTGATGTATTCCAACGTTGTCTGGTCTACCGCAATCAAGCCTGCGCGCGCGCCGGCCTCGATCGCCATGTTGCAGACCGTCATACGGCCTTCAACGCTCAATGACATAATCGCCTCACCACCAAATTCGATGGTATAGCCGGTGCCGCCTGCCGTGCCGATCTCGCCGATAATCGCGAGAACGATATCTTTGGCCGTCACACCTGGGTTCAAGCGGCCATCCACACGGATGAGCATGTTCTTCATCTTCGTTTGCAACAAGCACTGAGTCGCCATTACATGCTCGACCTCAGAGGTTCCGATGCCGTGTGCAAGCGCACCCAACGCACCATGAGTCGAGGTATGCGAATCACCACAAACGATCGTCATGCCTGGCAGCGTAGCGCCCTGCTCTGGCCCTACAACGTGCACGATGCCCTGACGCTCATCGTTCATATCGAGCTCGAAAATGCCGAATTCACGACAGTTATCATCCAACGTCGTGACCTGAATGCGTGACACGGGGTCTTTAATCCCTTCCAGCCCTTGTCGACGCTCATCTTTAGTCGTCGGGATATTATGGTCTGGAGTCGCAAAGTTCGCATCGGCACGCCAAGGCAAGCGGCCCGCCAATCTTAAGCCTTCGAACGCTTGTGGGGATGTCACTTCGTGAATCAATTGCCGATCGATATAGATCAAAGCCGTGCCATCGTCACGCTGGGTGACTAAGTGTGAATCCCAAAGTTTGTCGTATAAAGTTTTGCCAGCCATGTAAACACCATTAACTTGTCGCGATTGAAGTAGAGAGAGGATACTCCCCTCTCACCCATAACCAAAATGAAACTATTTTATTCTTTGAATAGATATTAGTAATAGGACAAAGCCTATTTTAGAATGGGCGTAGTCGTCGTCACACCCATATTCTGTGCTCTGTGGCGCAGTAAATGATCCAGTAACACAATTGCCATCATCGCCTCGGCGATGGGGGTTGCTCTAATCCCCACACAGGGGTCATGCCGCCCAGTGGTAATCACTTCGATAGGGTCGCCATGCACATCGATAGAGCGCCCTGGAATACGAAGACTTGAAGTAGGTTTAAGCGCAATACTGGCCAAGATATCTTGCCCAGAGGCGATACCGCCAAGCACACCACCGGCCTGATTAGAAAGAAAGCCTTCAGGGGTGATCTCGTCACGATGTTCCGTGCCCTTTTGTTCGACACAGGCGAAGCCAGCGCCAATCTCAACGCCTTTAACCGCATTGATGCTCATCAGCGCATGGGCGATATCGGCGTCTAAGCGATCGAATATTGGTTCGCCGAGGCCAACAGGCACGCCAGAGGCCACAACATTGATACGCGCGCCTATTGAATTACCTTCTTTACTCAGTGCCGCCATATAGGCTTCAAGTTCGGCAACCTTGCTGGCATCCGGGCAGAAAAACGGGTTACGAGCTACTTCATCCCAATCGAGTTTTTCGGCTTTAATAGGCCCTAACTGGCTCATATACCCGCGAATCAACACACCGTGCTGTTCGTGCAAGTATTTCTTGGCGATAGCCCCCGCTGCCACGCGCATCGCCGTTTCACGGGCAGATGAACGCCCACCACCGCGATAGTCTCTATGGCCATACTTCTGCTGATACGTGTAATCGGCATGAGCTGGACGAAATTGGTCTTTGATCTTGCTGTAATCTTTGGAGCGTTGATCAGTATTTTCGATCAGCAAACCAATGGGCGTGCCAGTGGTCTTCCCTTCAAACACGCCAGAGAGAATTTTGACCTGATCCGCTTCTTTGCGCTGTGTAGTAAAGCGCGAGGTACCAGGCTTGCGCCGGTCTAAATCCTGCTGCAAGTCCTCTTCTGACAAGGACAATCCGGGTGGGCAGCCATCAACGACACAGCCCAGCGCTAAACCATGGCTTTCGCCAAAGCTTGTCACTGTAAATAACTTCCCAATAGTGTTTCCGGACATGCATCACCTTCAAATTGGATAGGCAGGTTTTAAAAAGGGCGTAAAAGGCGCGCAATTGTACACTATCACGAACATTGTTACGAATATGCCCACGCCTGTTCTGTAAAATAAAGCTTAGGCGAGTGCTGCCTGTGCAGCGCGCAGCTGCTCGGCGCTGAGCATGAAGATGCCCTCACCACCGTGCTCAAACTCTAACCACAGGAATGGCACATTGGGCAGGCGGGCGCTAAGCGCCTCATGCGAATACCCCACCTCCATGATGAGCACACCGTCAGCACTCAAATAGTCCGCCGCATTGCGCAATATCTGCAGAGGAATCGCCAAGCCTTCCTCTTCGGAGAACAAGCCTAATACCGGCTCATGACAGTACTCCGCTGGCAACTCATCGATCTCCGCCTGCGACACATAGGGTGGATTACTGAGGATCAAATCATAAGGCCCATGCAATGACTGCAACAGATCTGACTTGATCGCCTTGGCCCGCGACTGTAAGCCATGCCGCTCGATGTTTATCTGCGCTAGCGTCAGTGCTGCATCGCTGATATCCGCCAGTTCGACCTTGGCCTCCGGGAAATTCAAGGCCGTGGCTATGCCAATACACCCGCTACCCGTGCACAAATCCAGGATTCGCGTTGGTGGCCGCTGCACCAACGCGGCAAAATCCTGCGCGATCAACTCCGCCAACGGGGAGCGCGGAATCAATACTCGCTCATCGACAGTAAATGGGAGCCCGGCAAACCAAGCCTCTTTGACCAAGTAGGCCACAGGGACTCTTGCCTCAATACGTTGCCTTAGCAAAGGGGATAGACGCGCAAGCTCCTCGCTCGACACCACTCTTTGCATGATGGAATCATCCGCATCGAAGGAGATACCTAAAACAGAAAACACGAGATAGACGGCTTCGTCCCAAGGGTTGTCCGTTCCATGGCCATAAAATAACTGTGCCTCTTCAAATTGTTGACACAATTGCTCTAATAATTGCGCTAAAGGCACTTCTGTATTAAAACTCACTGTAATTCTCCTTTCGTCGAGCAGACTTGCGTTTTGCACCCCTGTCGATGCAAGAAATTGCTTTACCCACTTCGCACAGTGTCGTAGGGTTAGCGCCTCTTTTATTAGCTAGGATCATATAGACTTGCCATGACTCAACCAATGGAAAAAGCATATCAGGACATCATCACCGCGATTGGTGAAGACCTCACTCGCCCAGGCATTGCAGACACACCGAAACGTGCCGCTAAAGCCATGGACTTCCTGATGCGCGGTTATAAGCAAAACATCGACGAAGTGATTAATAATGCTCTTTTCCCTTCTAGCTCTGAGGAAATGGTCATTGTAAAAAATATCGAATTGTACTCGATGTGCGAACATCACATGCTGCCTTTCATTGGCAAATGTCATGTCGCTTATATTCCACAAGGCAAGGTGATTGGGCTGTCAAAGATTGCCCGCATTGTTGATATTTTTGCGCGCCGAATGCAGATTCAAGAAAATCTCACGAAAGAGATTGCCGAGACCATCGTGAGCAAGACCGGCGCTACCGGCGCCGCCGTGATCATCGAGGCGCAGCACATGTGCATGATGATGCGAGGGGTTGAGAAACAAAACTCGGTGATGACGACCTCATGCATGCTTGGCGCTTTTCGCGACAGCCAAAGCACGCGCAATGAGTTCTTATCACTAATTAGCAAATAATTAGGGCTGGGCTACCACTTCGATTCTTTGGGCACACGGCGCTTGTCTACAAACAGGCGCTAACGGCCCGACCCCCTGCGCACTTAACCGAGATGCATCTATTTGCATTGCGACTAATGCATCGACGATCGTTTGGGCCCTGCGCTGCGAGCGCTCTTGCAACTGAGCAAGACTTTGCTCCCCCGATAAATGACTGACTATGTAGACCTGCAAGAGAGGCTCGTTAATGAGCGTATCGCGCAGCAGGTTTAATCCACCCTCATCACTCAATTGATCTTGAGAATTGAAACTGACGCCATTGAGCTGGGCACCGCCCTCTTGCTGAATCTGTAATGCCAATGCCTCGGGCGTGGTGCTTGGCGCTGTGCTTTGAAGCTCATTGAGCTCAAGAATATCTAGGTGCGCGTAGACACTGCGATTACCACGGGTGACGACATAAAGTGCGATATAGGCAGAGATTGAGGCGTTGGCATTGGTGACCGAGCTGGCCATATAGAATTGCTCCGCCTCTGGACCATAGAGAATGCGATTCTCAAATACATCGTTCGCCCAGAAATTACTGCTGCCACAGCCTCGACCTTGGCAACGAAACAATTCACTACCGGCCGCTAGCAATTGTTCGGAATAATGTTCGAAAACGTCGGCGCCAGGATAGCCATCGGGGATACGATAGGTGATGCGCGTTAAGGTGCCGCGAATGCGCTCCTCTTTCCCCGCCGACACCTGACCATTGACGCGCTGCATACGATCCAATGCCAAACGATAATTGCTGATGCCCGGAGTACGATAGTCGACGATTTCTGCGCCTAGAAACCGAGTCACTAGCGCGTGATCATCGGCATCGCTCGGTGCTAATTGCGCAAACGCTCCCGTGCTCATCAACCCCAAAAGTACAGTGAAAAGTATTCGCTTAGCCATACGCTCAGTGTTACTCCTGTGGCTTGTCTGCACCTTCCGGATCTCCCTTGAGATCTGCAGAGTTCTTGGGGGCGGCGTCGCTCTTGGCAGCACTCGCTTTTTTCTTTGTCGTGCTCGCTTTCTTCGCTGCTGGTTTACGGGGCTTGCGGACGGGTTTAGCGACTGGCTCAACCTCTGGCTCGACTTCTGATTCAACCTCTGACTCAACTACCTCTGCCGCTTCGGCATCATCGTTGGCACCCGGGTAATCAGAGAACGGAAAGGGTTTGAGTTCACTGTTATAGGTTAAAAAGTCGAGGATCTGCTTGACGTAAGTGGCCAGGTCTCGGCCTAAGGCGCGTAAATTCTGATTATCGCTGCCCGTTAATAGGGAGAATACTGCTTGCGCCAGAGTCAGCAATGTCAGCACCACACTCGCCACGTACAGCGCGATGGCTAAGGCCAACATAAACGCGATGCGGAGCCATTGTGACGGTTGTTTGAGATTCTCTACGATATCATCAGACATGCTTACTCCTTAGGGCTCAAGATTTTGGTTTGGTTGGCTTCATATTCTACGTCTAAAGCTTGTTCGCCAAGCATTAATGACGCCACTATATTACGGACTGAGTGTCCGTTGTAGATTATCTGATATAAACCATTGACCAGCGGCATGTAAACATCGAGCTCATCGGCCTTTAATTTGACTAATTTCAGGGTATTGACCCCTTCGGCAACCTGCCCTACTTCGGCAACGGCTTGTTCTATCGTCACGCCCTTTGCCAAGGCCATCCCAACGCGAAAGTTACGGCTCAACTCAGAGGAGCAGGTGACAACCAGGTCGCCCACACCGGACAAACCCAAAAACGTCATTGGGTCCGCGCCTAAGCGTCGCCCAAACCTAGCCATTTCGGTCAGACTGCGAGTCACCAGCATACTGTTAGTATTGTTGCCCATGCCCATGGCGGAGGCTAAGCCCGCAATAATGGCATAGATATTCTTCAGGGCACCGCCTAGCTCAACGCCAAACATGTCATCGTTAGTATAGACTCGGAAATATTCTGATTTCAGTACCCGCTGCACCAACTCGCGCACTGACGTGTGCTCACTGGCAATGACCGTACCGGTGAGGTTTTTCGCCGCTATTTCTTTGGCAAGGTTTGGGCCACTCATCACGCCAATACGTGCGCTAGGCACCTCTTGCTGCAATATTTGACTCATCAAGCTGAAGGAGCCGCTCTCAATTCCCTTCGTCGTGCTTACCAAGATGGCGTCTTTTTCGATCCACGCCAACATGCTTCTAACGACAGTTCGAAAATAGGCACTAGGAACAGCCACGAAAATAATATCACTGCCTTCAACGGCATGTTGCATGTCGGACGTAGCGATGACATTGCTATGCAACTCATAGCCAGGGAGGTATTGAGGGTTTTCTCGGGTGCGGTTTACTTCTTCAACCAAGCTTTCGCTGCGCATCCAAAAATTAACGCGATAACCGTTCTCCGCGATGATATTGGCGATGACAGTCCCAAAACTGCCACCCCCTAAAACGGTAACAGTACTCATAGGCATGTTCGCTCTCCAGTCATGTGTTTAAAACACACGGTTCAGGCCATCCAGGGCGGCGATTCGGTATGCTTCAGCCATAGTTGGATAATTAAAAGTGGTGCTGAGGAAATACTTCATCGTGTTGGCGCTACCCTCTTGCAACATAATCGCCTGCCCGATGTGCACAATCTCTGATGCCTGATCGCCGAAACAATGTATCCCAAGGATTTCTAGCGTTTCAAAATGGAAGATAATCTTCAACATACCCACTTGCTCACCGGTAATCATGCCGCGCGCTGTATTCTTGAAAAACGCCTTGCCTACTTCATAGGGCACTTTTTCATTGGTGAGTTCACGCTCTGTTTTACCAAGGGTGCTGATTTCTGGGATTGTATAAATGCCCGAGGCGAAGCGATCAATCTCTACACTCGCCGTCGGGTCAACGATAGAATTGGATGCTGCTCGGCCTTGGTCATAAGAGACACTCGCCAAGGAAGGCCACCCTATGACGTCGCCTGCGGCATAGATATTGTCAATATTAGTCCGGTAAGTATTGTCGACTTCGAGCTGGCCACGGGAGTTGGCTTTTAAGCCAATGGCCTCTAGATTGAGCTCATCGGTATTGCCCGTTCGCCCATTCGCCCACAGCACAATATCGCTCTTGATACGCTTGCCTGATTTAAGATGCGTGATGACATGGGTGTCGAAGTACTCTAGTTTTTCGTACTCCTCGTTGTGGCGACTACGCACACCTGCGTCGCGCAGATGGTAACTCAATGCATCGGAGATCTCCCAATCTAAAAACGACAGGAGTGTCTGCGCAGGGTTGATCAATTCCACTTTTGCCCCGAGACCAGCGAAGATTGATGCATACTCACAACCGATCACACCCGCACCAATCACGGTGACTTTGCGTGGCGAATAATCGAGCCCCAAAATCGTGTCGCTATCGAAGATGCGCGGTTGAGTGAAATCGACGTTCTCTGGATGATAAGGTCGTGAGCCAGTGGCAATGATGAAGTGCTCGGCCTTCAGGATCGGACCGCGAGATCCTAATTTGACTGTATTGGCGTCTTGAAATTTCGCCTGGCCGTGAATAATGTCTATGCCGTTCTTCTCGTAATAGGCACCACGCAAATGCACTTGCTCGTGTATCACACGATTGGCGTGTTGTATGATCTGCGGAAAGCTCGGCTTACGAAGGGTCGCAAACTCGCGCAACAAGGGGTTGCTCTCAAATTGCATGACCTGTTTGATCGACTGCCGTAAAGCCTTCGATGGGATCGTGCCTAAGTGTGTGCAATTGCCACCAACCTCTTCTTTGTCAGAGACGACAGCGACTCGTTTGCCTTTCTTAGCCGCATTCATAGCGGCGGATTCCCCTGCGGGGCCGCTACCGATAACGACAATATCGTAGTGCTTGGTCTGCATTACCACCCGAAAACTCCGTTTATTAAGTTATGCTGTTTCTTCACATTTACTTGGGTTGCCGCCACAAATTGAGCAGGAGCTATCCCCTGTCGCATTGTTTAGTCCCCCACAGGAACCTTTGATTGGGCTGCGGCCAAACATTACTCCTACAGCCATTCCCGCTATCACTAGCGCTAGAACTACAAAGCTCGCTAAAAGTGTTGCTGCCATGTTGACTCCTATTTGCTGTTCACTAAATTTGTACGATTACTTGGCTTCTAAATACTGGGCAAAACGCGCTGTATACCGATCATCGAAACCATCACCCTGGGCATTGTAACTAATAAAATACGCCGCTAAGCCGAGCTCTTCGGCCAAGGCAAAGCTTGCCTGTTCGCCCATCACCATGAACGCGGTTGCCAAGGCATCGGCGCGTGCGGCGGTGTCTGCTATCACATACACACTCGCCAAATTGTGTGTCACCGGCCTGCCCGTCGCTGGGTCTATTTCGTGGGAGTAATGCACCCCGTTAAGATCGAAATAATTACGATAATCCCCAGAGCCTGCAACGGCAATACTTTCACCATTGGCATAAAAAATATTATGGATCTGCGGCGACGTATCAACAGGTTTTTCGATCGCTGGCACCCACGTTTGCTCGCCGGGTTTATGCCCTTTAATGCGTAATTCACCACCCACTTCGATAAAATAACTTTCAATGCCATTACTATCTAGCAGTTGCGCCACTCGATCGACCGCATAGCCTTTTGCAATACCACTGAGGTCGATATATATATCGGCCTCTTTGCGCAGAGTTCCTTGGCTCTCATCGAGTACAATAAAACCTGAGCCAATACGAGAAAGATAGCTGTCGATCTCTTCTTGCTGCGGCACTCGATCGGCTTGTCGCGCTTCTGGCCCAAAGCCCCAGCGATTCACTAAAGGGCCAATAGTGACATCAAAGGCACCATCGGTTAATGCCGTTATTTCTAGCGCCAAACTAAGCACTTGCGTCATTGGCAGCGAAAGTTCTAGAGGCACCCCTACCGCGGCGTCATTTAGGACTGTGAGCTCCGATGTCTGAGAGTAGGTCGACATCACTTCTCGGTCGAGATGGTTTAGCAATGCTGCGACTTCTTGCACCAGAGGCTGCATTTGCTCTGCACTTGCTTCATCAACGAGTTTAATACTGTAACTCGTCCCCATTGTAGCACCTCCAAACTCATGTATTGCAGCGGCAGGTGAATTTGTGGGGATGGCGTAGTACGCAACTACAAGCGCGAGTAAAACGCTAATCGAGATACCGTAACGCTTTAATAAAGCATTCATTAATTTGGACCGTGAAGCATTGGGTTATTTGCAGACCCTATAAGCAGCTCAGGCTCATGACCCGCGGTCATAAGCCTGATTGTAAGCCTTAGGAGAATTCATCCAAGGAGATGTTTTCGTCCTCGACACCGAGGTCTTTAAGCATCTTGATCACTGCGGCGTTCATCATGGGTGGGCCGCACATATAGTATTCGCAATCTTCAGGAGCTGGATGATTTTTGAGATAGTGTTCCAGCACAACATTATGGATAAACCCAGTCATGCCATCCCAGTTATCTTCTGGCTGCGGATCAGAAAGCGCCACATGCCATTCGAAATTATCGTTCTCGGCAGCCAATGTATCGTAGTCATTCACATAGAACATTTCTTTCAAACTACGCGCGCCGTACCAGAAGCTAATCTTACGCTTGCTATTAAGGCGACGCAGTTGGTCGAAGATGTGTGAACGCATTGGCGCCATACCCGCACCACCGCCGATAAAGACCATCTCTGCATCGGTATCTTTGGCGAAGAACTCACCGAAAGGGCCGAATACTTTGATCTTATCGCCCGGCTTCAAATTGAAGACGTAAGAGGACATCACACCAGGGGGGAATGATGACTTCGGTGGCGGCGTTGCAATACGGATATTAAATTTAATAATGCCTTTTTCGTCCGGGTAGTTAGCCATTGAATAGGCTCGAATAGTGGTCTTATCGCACTTAGAGACGTGCTCGAAAAGACCAAACTTTTCCCAGTCACCGCGAAATTTGTCGCCGATGATGAAATCTTTATAACGCACTTCATGAGCAGGCACTTCAAGTTGTACATAACCACCAGCGCGAAAATCAACGCTATCCCCATCGGGAATCTCTAAAACCAACTCTTTAATAAACGTGGCGACGTTATCATTGGAGATAACCGTACACTCCCACTGTTTAACACCAAAGAATTCCGGCTCTATCTCAATCTTCATGTCTTGCTTAACAGCAACCTGACAAGAAAGACGCCAGTTATTCTTAGCCTCGCCCATGGTGAAATGGCCTTGTTCGGTAGGAAGCATAGAGCCACCACCATCAATTACCTGACAACGACACTGGGCACAGGTACCACCGCCACCACACGCTGAGGACAGGTAGATACCTTGGTCCGCCAGAGTGTTGAGGAGTTTTCCACCTGCAGGCACTGTAATCGAGCGCTCAGGGTCGCCGTTTATTTCTATGCGAACATTACCCGTACTAACCAAACGGGCACGGGCTGCCAAGATCATTCCCACGAGGAGCATTACCACCGCGGTGAACATGACTACGCCGCCAACTATCGCTGCAATATCGATCATCTATTGAATCCTATCTGCTACAGAGACAAACCACTGAAAGACATGAAACCTAAGGACATCAAGCCAGTCGTAACAAAGGTAATTCCGAGTCCTCGTAAACCATGAGGCACATCGCTGTACTTAAGTTTTTCGCGTATTCCCGCCATCGCAGCAATCGCTAAGGCCCAACCTACTCCCGCACCGGTGCCGTACACCACGCTTTCCGAGAAAGTGTAGCTACGCTCTACCATGAACAATGACGCACCCATGATGGCGCAGTTCACGGTAATCAACGGCAAGAACACCCCTAGCGCGTTATACAGAGCGGGCAGGAATTTATCGAGCACCATTTCTAGAATCTGCACCATCGCCGCAATAACGCCGATATAACACAGCAAACCCAAGAAGCTAAGATCTAAGTCAGGAAGACCGGCCCAAGCCAGAGCACCGTCTTTCAACAAATATTGAAATAGGAGATTATTCACCGGCACGGTGATGAACTGCACGACGATTACCGCGATGCCGAGACCAACTGCTGTTTCTACCTTCTTAGAGACTGCCAAGAAAGTACACATACCGAGGAACATTTGCAGGGCCATATTCTCGACGAATACAGCGCGAACGAACAAGCTAAGATACTGTTCCATTAGTGCGCTGCCTCCTGCACGGTGTGGGGAGCAATTTTAAATTCGTCTTTCTCTTCTTGCTCAACACGCACGGCGCGCAAGCCCCAGATTAGGAATCCGATAATGAAGAAGGCACTTGGAGCCAGCAACATCAAACCATTTGGCTGATACCAACCGCCATTAGAAACTAGCGGCAACACCTGAACACCGAATAGCGAGCCTGAGCCAAACAATTCACGGATAGTGGCCACCGAAAGCAGCACTACGCTATAACCCAAACCGTTGCCAATACCGTCAAGGAAACTAAGCCCTGGTGGATTCTTCATCGCAAACGCTTCGGCACGACCCATCACGATACAGTTAGTGATAATCAAACCCACAAACACGCTCAGCTGTTTGCTGATCTCGTAGGCAAATGCCTGCAGAGTCTGATCGACTGCAATCACCAACGACGCAATGATGGTCATCTGCGCGATAATTCGAATGCTATTCGGTATGAACTTGCGCACCATCGAGATGAAAAGATTAGAAAACGCAGTGACCACTGTTAAGGCAATACACATTACCACTGTCACTTGCAGGCCAGTAGTGACCGCCAACGCGGAACACACACCCAAAATCTGCAAGGCTATGGGGTTATTTGCGAATATTGGTTTAACCAGTATGCTTTTAGTATCTATCGACACTTTACCTTGCTCCTTAACCGTTAGTCAGATTAGTGAGAAATGGGCCAAAACCGAGAGGCCCAAGCCAAAACTCGATGAGATTGTCGACGCCACGACTTGTTAGGGATGCGCCAGCGAGTCCATCAACCTGATGCACGCCTTGTCCCTCACCTTTTACAACGCTCAGTGCCACGTCGCCGTCTTCGTTATACACTTCTTTACCGGGCCACTGTGACTTCCAGCGTGGGTTTGTCACCTCGCCGCCCAGGCCGGGGGTTTCTTTCTGATCGTAGAAGCCAATTCCTTTAACGGTATTGCCATCGCCTTCTAGCGCGAGGTAGCCGTACATTGTGCCCCACAATCCATAACCACTAACAGGAAGAACGATGTCTTGTAATTCGCCATCGGGGCCTTCGACCAAATACACCGTCGCAAAACGCACCTGACGCTTTAAGCCAGCTATATCTTCACTCGCGTCTAACGCTTCTGAGAATTGCGGATCAGTAAATACTGTTCGTTGATCGTAAGTCGCGGCATCAATGCCAAGATCTGCCAATTGTTCGTCAGTGGCAAAATCGCCCGTTTCTAAGTCGACAATGCGTGGCGTAAATTGGGCGAAAAGCTGCTCCACTTCTGCATTCGTGTTCAATTGCTCATCGAACATACCCGCCGCTGCAAGAATATTCTTATTGCGATCGAGAGTCTTATTGGCCTCTTGCATCGGCTTGAGAATTACCGCCGCGCTAGAGATGAAGATAGAGCAGACAACACAAAGCAATAAGGCAACTTTGAGCGTGCCGCCCACTGAGTCTTTATTAGATGACATTGCGTGCAAGCCTCCGTTTGATGTTGGCGCGAACAACGACGTAATCGATCAATGGCGCACTGAGGTTGGCAAATAGGATCGCCAACATAACGCCTTCAGGATACGCTGGGTTCAAGACGCGGATCATAACCGCCAATACCCCAATCAATGCGCCATACACCCACTTACCCGTGTTGGTCATTGCTGCGGAGACTGGGTCTGTCGCCATGAACACCATGCCGAAAGCGAAACCGCCTAACACAAAATGCCAGTACCAAGGCGTTGCAAACCCAGGGTTCGTATCAGAGCCAATGGCATTGAGTAATAATGAGAAAGCCATCATGCCTAAGAATACACCCGACATGATTCGCCATGAGGCAATACGTGTCACCAGCAAAATGACCGCGCCAATCATGATCGCCAATGCAGAGGTTTCACCAATAGAGCCCTGCTCGCGCCCAATGAAGGCATCCATCCAAGTTAGCTCTTGCCCCATGCTGCCTGTTAAAACCGGCATGCCATCGGCAGCGATTTGGCTAAGCGATGTCGCGCCACTGAACCCATCGACAGCAGTCCATACCGCATCGCCAGACATTTGCGGTGCGTAAGCAAAGAACAAAAACGCGCGTGCAGTAAGCGCAGGGTTTAAAAAGTTTTTACCGGTTCCACCGAAGACTTCTTTCCCCACAACCACACCGAAGGTGATCCCGAGCGCTGCCTGCCATAAAGGCAAATCGGGTGGCACGATCAATGAAAATAGGATTGAGGTGACGAAAAAACCTTCGTTGATTTCATGTTTGCGAACAGTCGCAAATAACACTTCCCAAAAACCGCCCACGATGAAGATAGTGGCGTAGATTGGAATATAGTGTACGGCGCCATACCAGAAATTATCCCAAATGCTATTGGGATTGTAAGACGAGAAAAGCTCGATCCAGAACGCGTGCCAATCACCCGTCGTCTCGATGCCCATCCCCGCCATTGCCGTTGTGGCTTGATAGCCTACGTTGTACATCCCGTAAAACATGGCCGGGAATGCGGCTAACCACACCGTGATCATAATGCGCTTTAGATCAACGCCGTCACGCACGTGTGCTGGTGACACAGTCACTTTGCTTGGACTGTAGAAAATCGTGTCTACTGCCTCGTAAAGCGAGTACCACTTTTCGTATCGGCCGCCTTTTTCAAAGTGCGGTGCTATATCATCGAGTATTCTGCGTAAACCCATAGTCGTTTAATCCACTAACTCTCTTTTTCGATACGCGTTAAATTATCGCGCAAAATGGGGCCGTATTCATACTTACCTGGACATACATAGGTACAAAGTGCCAGGTCTTCCTCGTCAAGTTCCAAAGCGCCAAGGTACTGAGCGCTTTCGATATCGCCAACTATCAAGGCACGCAACAATTGCGTAGGAAGAATATCCAAAGGCATCACACGCTC
This sequence comes from uncultured Pseudomonadales bacterium, assembly GCA_947259995.1. Taxonomy (GTDB): domain Bacteria; phylum Pseudomonadota; class Gammaproteobacteria; order Pseudomonadales; family Pseudohongiellaceae; genus UBA5078. The sequence goes on from CAMYOK010000006.1 coordinate 399,501, forward strand.
ATAACTGCCCACTGGCACCATGGCACGAGTACTACCATTAGTGGCGGTGGTAAAAGCGAACTTGCGCCCTTTGAATAGGCTCGAAAGGTAAATTCCAAGGGCCGAATGTCTCTCTGTGCCTGGTGAGAGATAGCCAAATAAGATGCGCTCACGCCCTTCTTTGAGGACAGAGACTTGTTGGTGATAGCGACCTAAATAAGACTCTACCCCGTGGGCGGCACGCCCCGAAAGCACAGAGCCAGATATCACTCTATTTTCATCGGTGCTCAACTCGCCTGCCGTTAGCTCGTCTAAATTAGCTCCCAGGCGGGTTTTCAATAATCGTGGCTTAGTCACTTGTGGGCCGGCCAAGGCAACAACACGTTCAGTGCTGATACGGCCCGTGGTAAAGAGTTTGCCAATCGCAATCACGTCTTGATAGTTCACTGACCAAACTTGTTTCGTCAGGCTAACAGGCGCCAAATTGTGAATATGCGTTCCGCTAAGGCCCGCAGGATGTGGGCCAGCGAATGACTCCACTTTCACATTGCTTGCTAAATTTTGCGCTTCAATGCCATCGAAGCTTGAGGCGGCGCGGCACAAAAACACATCGCCCTGCGTGAGTCGCGAAAGCACATTGACACCATTGATAAAGTCCTCAGCGTTTTCGCGCGCAACGACTTCTGGGTCAGCTGCCAAAGGATTGGTGTCCATCGCATTAATAAACAGGGAGTGAGGAACGGCGTCTATAGCTGGTACTTTGCTGAACGGGCGTGTGCGCAGTGCGCTCCATTGACCTGATTGAACAAGAGTGTCCACGACGTCTTCGCGCGCAAGACTGGCAAGCTGGTCGGGAGCGAAGTGCTTAAACTCAACCGACTCTTCTTCCCCGTCGGCCAGCTCAATGACCAGGGAGAGGAATGCACGACGATCGCCGCGATTGATTTCGCTAACGGTGCCGGCACCTGGCGCGGTGTAGACCACCCCAGGCGTTTTCTTGTCTTCAAACAGGATTTGACCGAGCTTGACCGTGTCGCCAACTTTGACGGCCATCGTAGGTTTCATCCCTACATAGTCGTTTCCTAACAGTGCAACTGAGCGAACCCGCCGAGCACTGTCGATAGATTGCTCTGGTGCACCAAGTATCGGTAAATCCAAACCGCGGGTAATTTTGATCATTCGCCAAGCCTAGTAATTACTGGAGTTCTAGAAAACTAAAAGCAACTCTTGTACGAGAAAGCATAAGCGCCGGTGGCATAAAACCATGCCGATGGCACAGAAATCACAAACAACGATTCTGAAATCAGCTTTATTATGGGAATTATTATGAGAACCGGCTAGTTAAGCGCCGCAATTATATTGATAAGAGCCGCGGATTACCATAGATTTCTATGATAATCCGAGCTTCTTTGCTAGCTTATTCTTCAACTGGGTAGAAGCGATAATTAACTCCGGCCATCTTATAGACCATTCGCACTACCTGATTGCAATAGCCGAACTCGTTGTCATACCAGAGGTAAAGAACGCAGTTATTGCCTTGCACAATTGTTGCCGTTGAGTCGACGATTGCCGCCTCCCGAGAGCCCACAAAATCGCTTGAAACCGCATCGGCCTCTTCTGTGTAGGCAATTTGGTTCTGCAAATGCGAGTGCAAGGCGATTTTACGAATAAACTCGTTGAGTTCTTCTTTAGTCGTCGGCTTGTCGAGGTGCAAGCTCAATATCGCCATCGAGACGTTAGGAATAGGCACGCGCACGGCATTACCTGTCAACTTACCTTGCAACTCAGGAATGGCTTTGACTACCGCTTTGGCCGCGCCAGTCTCGGTCAATACCATGTTCAAGGCAGCACTACGACCACGACGATTGCCGTCATGGTAGTTGTCGATCAGGTTTTGGTCGTTGGTATAGGCGTGCACCGTCTCAACGTGGCCGTGTTGGATACCGTATTTGTCGTTGACCAGTTTCAGCACTGGCGCAATCGCATTGGTTGTGCACGAGGCCGCCGTCACGATCTTGTCTTCAGGCAGGATTTGGTCGTCATTGATACCAAAGACGATGTTCTTGAGATCGCCTTTACCAGGCGCAGTCAGAGCAACCTTATTAACCCCTTTGGCTTGCAAGTGCTTAGAAAGCCCTGCTTCATCACGCCACTTACCCGTATTGTCGATAACCAAGGCGTCATTGATTCCATAAGACGTGTAGTCGATCTCCTCTGGAGTGTTGGCGTAGATGATCTGAATGACATTGCCGTTAGCGATAAGGCACTTATTCTCTTCATCAATACGCACAGTGCCCTGGAAGGCCCCGTGCACAGAATCAGAAGTGAACAGGCTTGCGCGTTTTTGCAAATCACCCTCTTTGCCTGGGCGCACGACGATGGCGCGTAGGCGAATCACTTCACCGGTGCTGGTGCGTTCGATCAATAGGCGAGCGATCAAGCGGCCAATTCGACCAAAGCCGTAAAGAACGATGTCTTGAGACTTCTCGATCGGCTTGTCTTTAACGCCGACCATATAACCAAGCTCTTTCGCGACAAACGCCTCAACATCTAGGGCCTCGCTGCCGAGCTCCTCTTGTTGCTTCATGAAGCTAACCGTCAATTTGCCGAGATCGACATGGACGTGCGCAAGATCAAGCTTGGCTAGCGCCATCAAGACGGGATGGCTTTCAAACTCAGACATCTCATTTCGGTCTACTTGTCGCACAAAGCGATGAGACTTCATGATATTGGCAACCGAGCGGTTATGCAGCGCTCGACCATAGATGAAAATTACGACATTACGTTCGCTATAGAGTCTGCCGACTACTGGAATCATTTCCTGTGCGAGAGCTTCGCGTTGTTTCCAATCGCCAAAATAATCATCCAAACTGGGTCGAGTCACAGGTTGCACCTTTGCTAAATACGGTTGATGAGGAAGGTGCGTATTATCTTTGTATTGTCATGGACGTGCAACCTAAAGCACCGCGCAATCCGCGACTTTACTCTCTACAATTAACAGTGCCGCGTTGACATTGTTCTGACAAAGCAACCCAATTTGTGCAAGAATTCACGCCCCAAATTAGCTCCTTGACCTTATAAAGATGCCGATAAACGACGTATTTAGCCCCGAAATCCCTCATTTAGCTGGAGATCTGCGCCGCTGGGCTGGCTTGCACGGTAGCAGCCAAAGCTTAGCGGTCGCTGCCATCGCGAACCGACATGCTGGTCCAGTTGTGTTGATCACGGCCAATACCGAAGAGGCCGACGCTATTCGCCGTGAACTGAGTTTCTTTAATGCCAAGAGTAGCCCGGTGCACACCTTACCCGACTGGGAAACTTTGCCTTATGATAATTTCTCGGCGCACCAAGACATCGTTTCGGACCGACTCAATACGCTGTATCACCTCCCCCAGCTAAGCAAAGGTATTTTGATTCTGCCTTTAACGAGTCTTATGCATCGCGTCAGCCCAAAGGAGTATGTGCTTGGCAATAGCCTGATGCTTAAGGTGGGCGCGCGCTTCGACCCAGAGAGTATGCGGCACAATCTTTTAAGCGCTGGTTACCAGTGTGTCGAGTCTGTTTATGAGCATGGCGAATTTGCGATACGCGGCTCCATCATGGACATCTTTCCCATGGGCAGCCAAGCCCCTTACCGGGTAGATCTTTTCGATGATGAGATCGAAAGCCTGCGCACCTTCGACCCAGAGAGCCAACGCTCCTTGGACAAGGTGAAAGAGATTCAGCTTCTCCCCGGCAAAGAATACCCTATGAATGACGCGGGGATTAGCTTGTTCCGCAGCCAATTCCGTAACCGCTTCGATGTCGACTTGCGCCAGTGCAGCGTCTATCAAGACATCAGCCAAGGCTTGCACTCCGCTGGCATTGAATACTATTTGCCATTGTTTTTTGACGGTTTACAAACCGTATTCGACTATTTGCCGGCGACCACCCTCGTGCTGCGCAGCGGCGACCTTGAAGCCTCAGGCCTGCGCTTTTGGAATGACATCAAGAACCGCTACGAGGACCGTTGTCACGATTTACAGCGGCCAATATTGAAGCCGAGCGAATTATTCCTCAGTCCGGATGAAGCGTTTGCTCAATTGCGTCTGTATCCAAACATAGAACTGTATGCCGACAGCAAAGGCCATAAAGCCCAACAAATTGCGATCTCCCCGCCTCCGGATTTAAACGCAGGGGCGCAGCAAACGCCGCTTGTCGCCTTACAAGCACTCTTAATCGCCAACAAAAACAGCCGCATTCTATTCTGCGCCGAAACGGCAGGACGCCGTGAGAGCATGTTGGAGTTATTAAAGAGCATTAACATCAACCCTGTGCCCATCGAGTCATGGCAATCATTTGCGCAAGGGGAACAACGCCTAGGGATTACCATCGCGCCCATCGATCGAGGGCTCTGGCTCGACTCCCCGTCTACCTTATTGATTACCGAGACACAGTTATTCGGTCAGCGTGTCGCCCAGCGCCGGCGTCGGCGCAAAGCGCAGGACAATAGCGAGTTCTTAATTCGCAATCTCAATGAGCTGCACCTTGGCGCGGCCGTCGTTCATATCGAGCACGGAGTTGGTCGTTATCGAGGCTTGCAAACCTTAAGTGTTGAGGGGCAGGATACTGAGTTTCTCACGCTCGAATATGCCCGCGAAGCCAAACTCTATGTGCCGGTTTACTCACTGCATTTAATCAGTCGCTATGGCGGCACCGAACCTGACCTCGCACCACTGAACAATCTCGGCAATGACCAATGGCAGAAGGCTAAGAAAAAAGCCGCCGAAAAAATTAAAGATGTGGCGGCCGAATTACTGGATATTTATGCTCGCCGAGAAGCGCGCCAAGGGTTTCAATACAACTGTGAGGATATCGACTATCCGAACTTTGCTTCGAGCTTTCCGTTTGAGGAAACCGCCGACCAGCAAGATGCGATCGAAGCGGTCATGAAAGACATGAAGTCCAAGCGTGCCATGGATCGTTTGGTATGCGGTGATGTGGGCTTTGGTAAAACCGAGGTCGCCATGCGAGCGGCATTCATTGCCGTGCAAAACCATAAGCAAGTGGCCATCTTGGTGCCGACCACCCTACTCGCGCAACAACATTTCGAAAGCTTCCGTGATCGCTTTGCCGACTGGCCCGTGTCGGTCGATTTGATTTCACGTTTCCGCTCAACAAAACAAGTTCAAGACACGCTAGACCGTATTAAGAGCGGCAAAGTCGACATTATCGTTGGCACGCACAAGCTGTTGCAAAACTCGATCGAGTACAAAGACATCGGGCTCCTAATCATCGATGAAGAACACCGCTTTGGTGTCCAGCAAAAAGAGAAACTCAAAGCCATCCGAGCCGACGTCGATATCTTGACCCTGACGGCAACGCCTATTCCCCGCACATTGAACATGGCGATGTCAGGCGTGCGTGATCTTTCCCTGATCGTGACGCCGCCGGCAAAACGCCTCTCTGTGAAGACGTTTATACGCGAGAGCCAAGACGCCCTTATAAAGGAAGCAGTGCTGCGAGAGCTATTGCGTGGAGGGCAGGTCTTCTATTTGCACAATGAAGTGAAAACCATCAACAAGACCGCCGAACATTTAAGTGAGTTAATTCCCGAGGCGCGTGTTTGTGTGGCACATGGACAGATGCCCGAACGAGAACTCGAGCAAATCATGGCGGACTTCTACCACAAGCGTTATAACATTCTTGTGTGTTCAACGATTATTGAGACGGGGATCGACATCCCCAGCGCCAACACTATTATTATGGATCGGGCCGACAAACTCGGCCTGGCACAACTGCACCAGTTACGTGGCCGAGTGGGCCGCTCCCACCACCAAGCCTACGCCTACTTATTAACCCCTAGTAAGAATAATATGACCTCGGACGCCTTGAAACGTATCGAAGCCATTAGCATGGCCAATACTCTCGGCGCTGGCTTCACCTTGGCAAGCCACGATCTAGAGATTCGCGGCGCAGGGGAAATTCTTGGGGACGAACAAACCGGACATATGCAAAAAATCGGTTTCACCCTGTACACGGAAATGCTCGACGAAGCGGTCAAAGCCATTCGCGAGGGACGCACACCAAATATCGATGCAAGCTTACAGAGCAATTCCGAGGTTAATCTGCGTATCCCTGCGCTTATCCCCGAAGATTACCTGCCCGACGTCCACACGCGTTTGATTATGTATAAGCGTATCGCGGGCGCCAAAGACAACGATGAGCTCACCGAGTTACAAGTCGAGATGATCGACCGTTTTGGCCTGCTGCCCGAACAGATTAAATTACTATTCCGCCTCACAGCATTGCGCCTGCGCGCACAAAGCCTGGGCATTAGTAAGATTGATGCGAATGCGGTCACCGGCAAGCTGTCGTTTGCCCAACAAACTAAGGTCGACCCACGCACCATAGTGCAACTCGTGCAGCAACAAGCTAAAGTCTATAAACTAACAGGACCAACACAGCTTCAGTTTACTCACAACGCCAATAATGCCGATGCTAAAATATCCTTTATTGACACGATGCTGAACAAACTGGCACCCAAACCCTAACCAAGACCGACTGCGATATATGCGTAAATCTAGATTCAGCTCCCTTACTCAACGCCTAGGGTCACAGGCAGCGGCACTGTGCCTGTGCAGTAGCTTAGTGCTGCCGACCATAGCCAGTGCGCAATCGGACAATTGGTTTCAGATTGAAGTGACGCTTTTCACTTTCGAAGACGCCAATTTAGCCCTAGAGAATTGGCCAGCTGAGAAACTGAGTATTGGCTTTCCCGAACGTCTTCGTGAGCTTAAACAAGTTGCTGAACTCCTACAGCTTTCGCAATGGTCGCAACAAGCGCCAACGATTGACGCCATCGAGGTAAACTCCGAACTCGATACTCCAGAGAATGAGCTAGCGCTCGAGTTTGGCCCAAGCCCATACGCCCCCAACGACACCATATTTACGCTTCCCGATTTTGAGCGCGAAGCCATGTGGATGTTGCCGAGCGATGCGCACGATTTCACGGGCACCAATCGCGCCTTGAATCAATCGGCCGACCAACGCGTTGTTTACCACGCGGCTTGGCGACAGATACTGACGCGACGAGCCAGTGCTAATGCCATCGCGATAATGGCCGGCCGTCGTTTCGATGAACGCCGAGAACTAGAAGGAAGTCTAAACTTTTACCTTACTGGCAATGCCGACAGAGTCATCTTGGAAAGCAATCTTTGGCTCAATAGTTTTACGACTCAAGCATCGTCAGAGGCGCAATGGCGCCTGCCGGTCCTGCCAGAGATGTTAGTGCAGGACCAAGACGAAACCGCATCCACACAGTTTCACGTCAATCGGATCATTCCGTTTCGCCAGAACCGTGATATCCGCTCAGATGAATTTCACTATCTAGACCATCCAGCCCTAGGGATGTTGGTGCAAATCAGCCCGTATACTGTGCCACCCCTACCCTTACCTCCATTAGAGCTGCAAGATCCCAACTCCGGGCTTACTGCCCCTTAGTAAGATTGTATTGTCTAAGCGCTCGGCACAGGAGCTCAACTGCCTCGTCAATCCCTGCGCGCAAGACTTTTTCAATGGCTTCCATGGTTATGAGCTCATCGGTAAGGCCCGCAGCCCAGTTTACCGACAGCGCCAAACAAGCATAGGCCATCCCTAATTCACGCGCGAGGGCAGCCTCTGGCATTCCTGTCATACCAATCATATCGCAGCCATCGCGCAGCAATCGTTGCACCTCTGCAGCACTCTCCAATCTTGGCCCTTGCGTGCAGCCGTATACACCCTCTGGCCACAGCGCTGTTGTCCCTGCATTGTCGATAAGCAAGGCTCTTAGGTTTGCATCATAGGGCTGTGTAAAATCAATGTGCGTAACAGCGTCTAAGCCCTCGGCAAAAAATGTGTGCTCCCTGCCCCATGTGTAATCGATGATTTGGCTAGGCACGGCAAGCCGGCCTGGACCTGTTTCGCTATGTATACCGCCGACCGCATTGATGCCTATGACTGCCGTAACGCCCACTTTCTGCAAGGCCCAGAGATTGGCGCGGTAGTTAATTTTATGGGGAGGCACTTTGTGGCCATGTCCGTGGCGCGGCAGAAAAGCCACTTGCTTGCCATCGAGAGAGCCTAGCAGCACTCGCACGGATTGCTGGTCATAGGGGGTCGATACCTGTTGGATTTGTAAATCATTAAGAAAGTGAGGCTCGGTTAAACCAGTCCCGCCAATTACAGCAATCATGCTCTTTTCCTTTGCGCATCTGTTATTCTTCGAATTATACCTCTTGCAGAACCTCCTATGTAGCTTATAGTCTGCGACAATGTGAGATTGGATTACCAACAGGAAAGTGGATTTGAGCAGAACCACCACACAACAAGATCGCGGCCGAGTCATCACCATCAGTAGTGGTAAAGGCGGGGTTGGTAAAACCAACATCAGCGTTAATCTCGCCATTTCTCTGGCCAGCAAGGGGCGCAGTGTTTGCGTGTTCGACGCCGATACTAGCCTAGCAAACGTCAATATCTTGTTGAATCTGAGTCCCGAGTACACCCTAGAACAGGTGCTCGATGGCTCCAAGACTATAGAGCAAATCTTGTTAAAAGGCCCAGGGGGAATCTCCATCGTCCCCGCGGCCTCTGGTATCGCCGAGTTTGCAAGCCTAGATATCGCACAGCAAAAAATCTTATTGCAGGCGCTGAGCACCCTAGAACAGAACTTTGATTATCTAATCATCGACACGGCAGCAGGCATTAGCGCAAACGTCACGACCTTCTTACAGGCGACCGAACACAATGTATTGATTGTGACGCCCGAGCCGACATCACTAACTGACGCCTTCGCATTAATGAAAGTCATGCGCCAAAAACAGTGTGAGAGCAAAGTCCATATCCTCACTAATATGGTCGATAACTACCTCAATAGTGTGGATATCTATAAACGCTTATCCGGCGCCTCAGTGCGCTACCTCAATACCGAGGTCAACTATTTAGGCTACGTCCCGCGCGACGAACACCTGCGCCTCTCGGTACAGAAACAAATTCCTGTGACAATCGGCTACCCTGGTTCTCCGGCTAGCTATCGCTTTGCAGCATTGGCCGACAGCATCGAGAATATCTATCGTGCAACCCCGACACGACGCTCATTCAGTTTGTTCTGGCGCAAGCTGTTCCTCAATCGTCTCAAGAAATCTCCGGGCACAATTACGGCCCCATTATCGAAAGCTAGCTCCAGCACTGCCGAGCCGGTAGCGAATTCTAAGCCTGCGCGCTTTCCCAAATTAGTCATTATGAAGTTGCAGCAGAACATGGTGCAGTTAGTTAAATCACGCACTCTATCCAGCAAGAGCATGAAGAACTTATTGGCCTCACTAGTACGACAGGTTGAACGCTACTACCCTGAAATTAATATGACAGACCTACAAAGCTCAGAAAAATCACAAGCCACGGCGGACCCTAAAAATGTTAACCGCCCTGATTGAGGCTTATCAAAGCCGCCTGAAGAGTTACCATTACCTTGTCGATAAAGTAGAACGAGAATTAGATGAAGCGACAGACCCAAAGTTCATTCAATTTTGCGACTGCGAAAGCAAAAGGCTGCGCGACTTGATTCAATTAAACAAGCAGATAATTGCCGACTTAAACATTTTGCTGGGAGAACAAGAAAAGTCCTCGCGTCTATTGGCGCAAAATAAAAAGCCGGAAGCATAATAACACTTCCGGCCTCAGGAGGATTCCAAGCGAGCCAACCAAGGCTTGGCGAGGAACATATCGCTTTACACCTCTATTGTGCCGTGACTTACACTGGAGTCCAGAAATTGGCCATTTAAGAGGGTGAAAATGCAAAGTCAATCACAAAAATAACAAGGCTGAATGCGCCTTTGCCCTACAGGACCTTAATACGTGAGCTTAAAATATCGATTTTACCGCTTTCTTTGGGACCGAAAGTTAATCCCAGCGAGTCTTACTCGTAATGTCTATAAGCGCTTAAGCAAGTTAGGAGATGCCCCTGACTGCCCCTTCGTTAAAGAGTTCTTCGGCATGCAATATCATGGCAATCTTAATAATAATATAGATTTTAATATCTATTTTTATGGCGCGTTCGAAAAGCCCCTCCTGTATTTTCTCCGCGATACGATGACTCGCCTGCCCGCCCAGCCAATTATGTTTATCGATATCGGCGCCAACGTTGGGCAACACTCACTATTTATGTCAGCGCATGGAGCCCAAGTACATTCCTTTGAGCCCTTCGAGCGGGTTCGAAAACAACTGCAAAAACAAATCGCCGAAAACCGTATTAGTTCCATTACAGTGCACCCGCTAGGGCTCAGTAATGAAAATACACGTCTGCCGTTCTTTGCCCCGACAGGTAATAATGCCGGCATCGGCTCTTTCGATGCGAGCACCGCTAGCAAAGGCAATATCAGCATAGGTGAACTAGAACTGGTTAAAGGCGATGACTACTTAGCGACTCAAGCAATCGCGAAGATCGACATCGTTAAAATGGACGTTGAGGGTTTTGAAAAATTCGCCATAGAAGGCCTTGCAAAAACCCTGAGCCAAACGCGCCCAATCATCGTTTGCGAGATCACCTACGGCCAAGCATTGTCATTTGCAACAATGTCAGACTTACAACAGGCTCTGCCTGCGAACTACCAACTCTTTACATTCGACAAACGCAAAGCCAATGGCAGCAAAAATCGTCGGCGTGATGCGCGAAGTCGCTACAGCGGTGCCTATAAAATCATCCCTTTAACGCAGTTTCAAAACACCGGCCAAGACGATGTAATTGCCTGCCCAGTGGAAAAATGCGAGTTATTGCCTCTGCACAATATCACACAGTAAACATCTAGAGTTTGATCCGGCGCCCACCCGCGATGGGTTTGCTGCTGGTATTTTGCGAAGCCTAGTGACTACCGTGAATGCCCGTTATGCAGTATCCTCAAACTAAATAAATTTAAATATGCTCCGCGCAGTAATAGAAGTTTCGCACTCGTTGTCAGCGACAACGAGTGCACAAATAGGAGAGACTTATGCACTATGCACAAATCACTGGCTGGGGTAAATGTGTGCCCCCTGCTGTGCTCAGCAATGCCGATTTGGCGACTTTTATGGAAACCTCCGATGAGTGGATCAGCTCACGTACCGGCATAAAAGAACGTCGCATCTGCCACGTTAACTTCTCCGACATGGCAATTGTTGCTGCCCAACACGCCTTAGCGGCCGCTGATTTGGACGCCTCCGAAATCGACTTGATACTGCTTGGCAGCCTCACCATGGATTCACTCTGCCCCAATACCGCCTCGATTGTGCAGAATGCCATCGGCGCCACGAATGCCGCTTCGATCGATATCAATTCAGCCTGCACGGGCTTCCTCTATGGCGTGCATATCGGCAGCAGCCTTATTCAAACGGGCGCACACCGTAAAATCCTCGTCATTGGCGGAGAGTTTATTAGTCACTATATGAATTGGGCGCGCCGCGATGTCGCCGTGCTATTCGGCGACGCCTGCGGTGCCGTAGTGCTAGAGGCCAGCGAAGAAAAACTGGGGTTGATCGCCTCCCGCATTGGCTGTGAGATGGATACAACGTCAGCCATTCAGATCACTAATCTAGGCAGTGCCTATAGCCGATTGACGGAGGACTTTCTCTACCCCGATTGGAATTTTGAAGGCCAGGAAGTCTTCAAACGCGCTATCAAAGCAATGGCATTTGCCTGTGAGGATGTTCTCCGTCAAGAAGGCATAAGCATTGAAGACGTCAACATCATGGTGCCACACCAAGCGAATCAACGCATACTCGACGCGCTTGCCAAACGCATTGGCATGCCCAGGGACAAGATCATGGTCAATGTGCACAAATACGGCAATACCTCTGCCGGCACCATTCCAGTCGCCCTTGCCGAGGCGCTAGAAGAGAAGCGCATCAAACCCGGCGACTATGTACTGATGGCCACTTTCGGGGCGGGGCTGACATGGGGCGCCGGCCTAGTCAAATGGGGCGAGCGGGTCACCCCATTGCGCGTCAGTGATGCAGACTTGCCGCCCTGCAATCAGACGGGCCTAGAGATTTTAGCCCCGCATATTGCGCGTTATAAGGCGAAAGCTGCCACCGAATAAAGCGCCTTGTCGCACTGCTTATTCGTAAATAGCGATTGCAAAAATCCCCCCGAATGTTAAGCTGCCTCGCCCAATTTTTTCAGCACCTCAACACTCATGCGCAAATTATCAGTGTTGTGTGATGATATTGGCGAATTGCCACTTAAACTGGAGTGCCCTTGATCTGACGAGGCCTACTCCTGCGTAAAACCAGTGTTCACTTATCAGGAGTTGTTATGAAGAACCTCACCGTTGCCGCCCTATTTGTAGTTGCCGGCATCATCGTCACCGCCATCAGCACCTCTAGCTTAGAGATCCAAGGTCACCCTGATAATAATAAATGTATAGGCCAGTGCTACGCCGACTACGTGGCTGCCAATGGTAATATCGTTGAACAAGAACGTGCCCGCGCAGAAGCAGCAGCATCCATGAGCCCTGCAGAACTAGGCAAAACTGCCTACGTTCCTTGCCAGGCATGTCACGGCGCAGCTGGTGAAGGCGGCGTTGGACCAGCACTTGCAGGTCGCGATGCAGCATTTGTGGTCGATGCACTTGGAACCTATAAAACTAACGGCACTCGTGGTGCTCAAAGCGCCTTGATGTGGGGCGTTGCTGGCCCACTGAGTGAGATCGAGATCAGCAATCTTGCGGCCTTCGTTGATACCTTGTAATGGCAATGAACGCAAAATGAAAAGGCCACCCTCGGGTGGCCTTTTTTATGGCTAAGCATTTATGCTAATCAGCGCTACTTACCCCAACAGGGGATATTTTCTGCCTTGCCAGTAACCACTCAACCACTTCTTTACTAAAATTATCGCTAATCGCCGGGATATGTGAGCCCTCGGCTATTGTCCATAATTCTGACGACCCACCCACCTTACAATTATCAGTAAAACGGCTTCTGGTCGTCTCTAAGCCCTCTAAGTTTGCTTCTAGATCAAGTGTACCGACGATTTTTGCCGCGCCCGTACAGCCATTATAGGCCGCCCAACGCTCGACAGTTTCGACAGCCCCCGGATAAACATTGCCGCGAATATCGCTGCCATCGTAGGCGATGGTGCCATCGGCTGTGCCATGGATTTGCAACACATGCACAGGATGCGCAGGCGCAGGCATCGGGTCTGTGGCCTCAGCACCAGCTAGGCTGGCTATGCCAGCAATCACATCAGAATGCTCGTAAGCGGTACGATACGACATGAACCCGCCATTGGAGTGGCCAATCAAATAAATCCGTCTGGGATCAACATTGTATTGGGATTGCACCGTACTGATGATATTCATCACGTAGTCGGCATCATCTTGCTCACTTGCGAAAAAATTACAGCAGGCTTTCGAAGCATTCCAGAAGCGGTTGTTCTCGCCTCCCGCCTCTTGCGTGCCATCAGGCGTTGCCAGTAGATACCCATAGGCATCGGCAAGAGCACTAAATTTCATATAGCCATCCTGGCCCGAACCACTCGACCCATAGCCATGGAGCAACACGATCAGTGGTGTGGCTTTGGCACTATCATAACTAGCAGGCACCACTAGTGGCACGTCTCCACGCCCTGCGTCAATCTGCGTGCGCGTTTCGGCATAGGACATTGCGCAAAGCAGTGCGCCTGCAAGCGTTAATAATGAAAGCCATTTTGTATGACGCATAAAGAACCCCCTCTTCTGGCATTTATTTTAGTTTTCGAACACGCGCTCTTGTTACCACAAGCCCCGTCGTGCAACAAGAACAAAACGTTAAAGTGCTGCTAACGAGCTATTATCAAGCCCGCTTATTTCGTAAGATGTTCGATCAAACAACAATAAATATAATGATGTGGAGAGCCTACATTGCGTATTAAATTTTTCCCCTGTTTTGCAGTTTCTAGCCTCGCACTTGCAATCCAACATGCAAGCCTTGCCCAAGAGCTAGGCGGAATCGAAGAGGTCCTCGTCATTGGGATCACCCCAGATGGAAATTCCCAGCAGCGCTTAAGCCATGTCCCCTTTGCAGTGCAAAGCGCGTCCTATACTGATCTAGAGTCATCACAAGTTCTGGACCTGAGTGAATACATGAACTCCCGTATGGGCAGCGTGAATATAAACTCGGCGCAGAACAACCCTTTGCAAGCCGATCTGCAATACCGTGGCTTTACCGCCTCCCCCCTTCTTGGGCTACCGCAAGGTTTATCGGTTTACCAAAATGGCGTTCGTATCAACGAACCCCTGGGTGACGCAGTCAATTGGGACTTGATACCTGAATCAGCCATTTATCGTGTCGATCTCATGAGCGGGGCTAACCCTGTGTTTGGTCTCAACACTTTAGGCGGTGCTGTGGCATTGCAGATGAAAGATGGTTTTAATTATGCACAACATTCGCTCTCGGCAAGCACTGGGTCTTGGGGGCGTAAAACCGTTTCGCTAGAAAGTGGCGCCAACAATGGCCAATGGGGGTATTACACAAACCTCAGTGTTTTCGATGAAGACGGTTGGCGTGCACAATCGAACTCCGAGGCACTTAACTTCTATGGCACCCTCAATTGGCACCCAGACGAACAGACTGCCTATGCTGCGATCTTGCAACTAGGACAGAGTGACTTAATAGGCAATGGTGCACTGCCCGTGGGTTTGCTGCAGATGCAGCGCGACGCGATATTCACAGCTCCTGACATTACCGAAAACGATATGAGCATGCTCGCCGTGAATGCGCAATACACTTTAACTGAGCGACTTGGCGTTAGCTTCAATCTGTATCAACGCAAGAACACAACGGACTCTTTCAATGGCGATGGCTCTGAGTTCGAACGCTGCGAATTCTTCGGGGGCCAGCTCGCCCTATTCGAAGAAAGCGATGATATCGAAGACGCCTTGGAGGATCAGCTCGGGATAGAACTTGACGCGATATGCGCAGGCGAAGATGCCAACATTGCTAATTTTGACGACCTAGAGAGCAGCATTGAACAACGCGCCTTGATGGCTGGACTAGACCCCGAAGAGTTTGAACTCGAGAACATTTATGCGGCCCTCAGCGGCACTGGCATCATTGCCGATGCCGCAATCAATAACATCAGTCGTCGGCAACAAACAACCCGTGGTTTCAGCGCACAGATGCATTATCAAGAGCGCCTATTTGAGCTCGACAATCAATTCAATGCCGGCTTAGCGGTGCAACTTGGTGACTCACACTTTGACTCTGTATTGGAACTAGCAAATCTTGACCCGTTTACTAGGAGCACTAAGGGGCTTGGCACCGGCACCTTCTTTGATGATGCCGCAACCAATATCGATACCGTCACCGACACCTATAGCGTGTATTTTACCAACACTACTGAGATAACTGAGCACATAGCCCTGACCCTCTCTGCACGTTACAATCTCAGTGCAGTGAGTTTGCGAGATCAGTCGGGAGAGCGCCCCGAGCTCAACGGAGATCATCGTTTTTCGCGCCTCAACCCAGCCATTGGTTTGAATTGGAACCCGACTAACTCGCTAAGCGTTTATGCCTCCTATAGTGAGTCGAATCGCATTCCAACTCCCATCGAGCTTGCCTGCAATGAAGGAGTGTTTGAACTGGCACAAGCGTATGCACAAGCGCGAGGTGACGACCCCGATGATGTCGATTTCGAATGTCGCTTGCCCAACGCCTTTTTGGCCGACCCGCCCCTTGACGATGTCGTTACGAAAAGCATCGAAATGGGCATGCGAGGAAACCGCCTCGCAACCGATTATCAACTGAGTCTATTTCGCGCCGTAAACCGAGACGATATCCTATTTCAAACCACGGGCCGAGCCACAGGCTTATTTGCCAATGTCGACAAAACTAGGCGCCAGGGGCTAGAGCTTTCCCTGCACAGGCGTTTTGAAAAACTGCGTACCTACGCCTCTGCAACTGTGTTAGAGGCAACGTTCGAAGACCGCTTCTTTGTCTTGAGCCCAAATCACCCCGATGCAAATGATGATGGAGAGATTGCCGTCACCCCAGGCGATCGCCTACCGGGTATCCCGGCAAAGATTCTCAAAATTGGTGGTGATTATCACGTTCGGGAGAACTTAAGTTTTGGCGCTGAGCTCGTTTACAATGGCCCGCAATATTTGCGCGCAGATGAAAGCAATGCCATGGCGCAGATCGACGGCGCTAGCATTGTGAACCTGCGTTCGCACTTCGCATTAAATGAGCGCTTTGCGTTTTTTGCTCGCATCTCTAATGTCTTCGATAAGGACTATGAAAACTTTGGTTTGATAGGAGAGGACCCTAGCGAAGTGTTGCCACAGCTGCGCAATAACAGCCCTGTATTTTTAGGGGTTGGCTCACCACGCGCCGCATGGATCGGCGCTAATATCAGGCTCTAAAAAAAGCCCCGCGGACGCCAAGTTAGCTGCCACGGGGCTCAGCACTTCCATGCGCTATCATGCTTTAGAAGTTCGAGCGGATAGATGCAATCACTTCGCGTGCATCGTATATATTGCCCGATCGCTCGTGCTCCCCTTCCCCAAACACCACTTCTATCGTCGCCACAAAATGTTCGCGCTGGGCAGGGAAATCCACTTGCGAACGGGGGAATGCTGGAGAGGTTTGCGTCGTTGTACAAGCAATCAAACCACAACGCGTTTGTGATGTCGTACCCGTTGTTATCTCTACCGCAGCACGCGCAGAATTGTCGTCCTCAAGGTGCGGAATTGCCGTACGGTCGACTACTTCAAACCAGTCATAATTTTGTGCAACAGTAAGCTCTGCGGCACGCAGCAGCGCATAGTCCTGCACGAGCTCTAAAGGCGTGTCCGCCCTACCTGTGTAACTAACTCGGTAGCGATCAGTACTCAGCTGGCTTTCTGCATAGCCTACGTCTCCCACCTCGCTAGCAGGTGCATAGGGAGCCTCACTGCTTGCACAGGCCACCAGCAATAAGCCACTAACAATGATGCCGCTAAATTGACGCAGCCTTGAATACTTTTTACTCTTCGAGTTCATAACTTTTCTATTATTTTCCATGTCACGGTCTCCTTTTCATTGGTGATGGCGATTGCGCGCTAACATCTGCAACTGATCGAAATCCATTTGCAGCACGGCCACAAATGATGACAAACGTCTACGCAGAGCATAGTTATTGATGCTTCTCACTTCTTGTCGGAGAAAACTCACTTCCTGTTTGTTGCTTTCTACTAGGTAGTTAATCGCCTCGTCTGCCCCCGATTCGCGTATTTTCTGTTTCGCGACCTCGTTTGCCGTTAGTATCTCATTCGGCACTGCCGTGCTACCGTTGGCTGGTTCCAGTTCAGGCGCCAAATCGGTAGAGATCGCTCGCAAGGTCTCGACACGGTGACGTGCCAATTTCCTTAAAACGTTCTTGGCTTGCTGGTCAGATAGCGCAACAGCGAGCTCCTCATACAGAAGTTGAGCTTGCTTACAGAGCAACCGCACAATACTTATCAGTCTAAGATCTGAATTACTCATATTGATTTACTCTCATCTATCCCCACAATTGAATCGTACGCTTATCACGATCCGCTACTAAGTTAAGCTTCAAGAACTGTGCCAACCCCTCCAGCCTGACAAATACAGGGCTGTAGAGGAGGAAGCTGGAAAAGTGTGAACTCATCGGGAAACTCTTACAGTAATGCTTGTCAGAATTACATTAATTCTCTACATTTTGCTTCCCAGAGCCTAGAACAGGAGATTCAAATGGCTCAAGCCAAGATTCTAACGTCGATCCTCAACCACGAGCTGCAATCGACAATTCACGCATTAGAGGCTTTCGACTCCTACCAACAGGTCGTCCCAGAGGCCGATATGCATTGGATCGATGCGATTCAGGCGCACTCTGTCGACGTGGCGTTGATAGAAACTGTGAACTTCGATGAGAAGGAATTAGAAGCACTCATCGCCTCCAATGCTACGTCGCAATTGGAAATTATTCTGATTAGCGATGGGGAACCTAATCCTTGCATCGATCTGGCGATGCAAAATGGTATTAGCTACCATATTCGCAGCCCAATGGATGAAGATATTCTCGATGAACTCTTAGAAGACCTGCACTCTGAGATTAGCGAACGCAATACCCCGACCCAGGAAACCGTCAGTAGCGAGCTAGCCCAATATGGCATGTTGATTGGCTCCTCCAAAGCGATGCGACAACTCTATCGAGTCGTGCGCAAATCCGCACGCACTGACGCCAGTATTCTCATCATTGGTGAAAGCGGCACCGGCAAAGAATTGGTTGCTAATACTCTGCATTTGATGAGCGAGCGCGCCGATAAACCCTTTATCTCTCTCAACTGCGGTGCCATCAGCATGGAATTGGTTGAAAGTGAGTTATTCGGCCACATTAAAGGCGCTTTTACAGGAGCTACGTCCAATCGCGCAGGGGTGTTTGAACAAGCTGAAGGTGGCACGCTGTTCCTAGATGAGCTCACCGAGATGCCTATGGAGCATCAGGTAAAACTTTTGCGGGTACTCGAGACCGGAGAATATAAGCCGGTAGGGAGTGAAGAGATTCGGATCGCCGACGTGCGCATTGTCGCTGCTAGCAACCGCGAGCCAACCCAAGCGATTGAGGAAGGTGTACTGCGTGAAGACCTCTATTTCCGTGTTGCGCACTTCCCTATCAAGGTTCCCCCTTTGCGTGAGCGCGGCGCTGATATCGAAGGGCTAGCCATTCACTTTCTCGCTCATCGCAATGCCGAGGAGAGCAGCACAAAAGAGATCACCACAGAAGCGTTGGAGCGTATTCGCGAATACCACTGGCCAGGCAATGTGCGCGAATTACTGCACACGATCGAACGAGCCTATATTCTTGCCGACGATGTAGTGGCAGTGGAACACCTGATTCTTGAAGGCAGCCCAAGCGAGATGGCAGCCGATCTGGGCAGTGACTCTTTAGAGGAGATTGAGAAAAAGGTAATACTGCAGACCCTAGCCGAATTTAATGGAAATAAATCCGAGACCGCAGAAAAACTAGGGATCAGTGTGAAGACGCTCTACAACAAACTGAAAAAATACGACGACTTCGATGCGGCATAAAAAAAGGGCATCTTTCGATGCCCTTCAACGTTAGGCGCCTACCCTAACAATCTCTATCTGCTGCATTGACAGCATCGGCTACGTCTTCACACGCGTCCTCTATCGCATTCCCTGCGTCATTGACCGCGTCGTCGATATTCTCGCCCATGCGCTCTGCAGGACCTTCATCACACGCTGCAAGCATCAGAGTTGAAAATAATACTACTGCTATCGACTGTAATTTCATGTCACTTCTCCTTAGTGTACCTA
Organism: uncultured Pseudomonadales bacterium; assembly: GCA_947259995.1. Classification (GTDB taxonomy): domain Bacteria; phylum Pseudomonadota; class Gammaproteobacteria; order Pseudomonadales; family Pseudohongiellaceae; genus UBA5078. Next base: position 418,785 of record CAMYOK010000006.1, read on the forward strand.
TCGGTTAAATTAATTTCCTAATGGTTCGATGTTATAGTGGCGGTGTCTTGCCTCGTAACGCCCCTGCTAGAAGCGAGATCACAAAGAGCACAAGAAACACTACAAACAATATTTTGGCGATACCTGTTGCTGCACCAGCAATACCACCGAAACCGAATAACGCCGCTACTATTGCAATCACAAAAAACGTAAGCGCCCAACTCAACATAGCACTACCCTCCATTTAAATTCCTTTAGGTGTTCAGTTTTGCTCTTCACTGACTCCATGTGAAATTCTGAACTCTCGCTGTATAGGTAGCGATTATCATGCCAGTTTTTCCCGATTTCGCTACAGCCCTCTTAAACCCTAGGCTTGGGAATAATTGTATGCCTTCCACTAGAGCTGAACCGTGCTTGTATCACAAAGCAGAATTGAAATTTTTGCGCACGGCTACGTAGTTTTTTCCGGTACTATTTACCCAACACCTCTACTACACTAAGGCAGTGTCAAAAATAGGGATTTTAAAATGAACAGTCTTACACGTAGTTTTCTCGTTGGCCTATCAATATTGCTGCCAGTAGTGCTCTCAATTCAGCTGGCCATCTGGCTCATCAGCACCATGGAGTCTTGGTTAAAATCACTTTGGATGCTCTTACTTGCAGAGTCTTTGTACTTTCCTGGCTTAGCGCTGTTGAGTTTTATTGCCCTTACCACTGCCATCGGAATACTTTCGCGACAGAGCTTCCTGCGCCAGGTAATTAAACTGCCAGGCATGACCATGGAACGCATCCCCGTTGTGCGCTACATCTATAGCACCATTAAAGACTTTCTCGACCTGATGGGGGGCAAGACTTTCTCCGACCAATCGGTGGTCTGGGTAAAGTTGCCACAAATAGAAGGTAAACTTCTTGGCATTGTCACCAAACAAGGCTCGGAGAAAGGCTCAAAGCTTTCAGACAGGATGACTGACGAAGAGGTCGCAGTATATTTGCCAATGAGTTATCAAGCTGGCGGTTATATGCTAGTTGTCACAAGGTCACAAATAGAGAAAACCGATCTCACGCCCGGGGAAGCCTTGCATCTCATTATGAGTGCGGGCCTAGGACAGAAGACACTCAATAAGCCCTAAACAATAAAGGATTAAAAATGCGAAAAATCCTATTCGGCCTTGGGTTTAGCCTAGCGCTTTTACTGGGGGCGGCGGCACTCATTGGTTTAAGTCCCAGCTACATTGCAGCAGCTCCTGCCGTCGCTACAGGCATCGGTGCCAAACTATTATGCAGCGCTCGTTATGTTAGTCACTTCGATGAGCAACAGGCTTTAGATGACTTAGTGCAGTACTCTCCCATCCTAAAATATTTGCACATCGAGTACGACGAAAATAATAAAAGCGTGCACACCGATCTGTTCGGCCTGCACCCAACCAGCGCCCAATACATAGAGGGCATCGGTTGCGCGAATCACTACCCCAATGTGCAGCACCATCTGCAGCAAGCTCATGCCCTAGCCGACAGCTCGGCCGCGTGGCCTAGGGGCAATGCCGTGCATACTCTTAATAACGATATGATGACGCTGCTCGCAGAGCAATTGAAAAACGACAACCGTGCAGGCCTAAACACGCGCGCCCTATTAGTGGCACAGCACGGCAGAATAATCGCCGAAGCCTATGGCCAAGGTGCCGGACCTGACACTCCACTACTCGGTTGGTCGATGGCTAAAAGCCTGATGTCCATTATGATTGGCAACCTAGAGCATCGAGGGTTGATAGACAGCACTAGGACTCCGATTTTCGCCCAATGGGCGAGTGATCCAAGACGCAATATTCAGCTCACCCATTTATTGCAAATGACTGATGGTTTGGAGTTCTCGGAGCAATACAACCCAGGCGATGACGCCACTGCCATGTTGTTCACCCGCCCCTCCGCTTCCGACTATGCATTAGCCAAGCCTCTTGGCAACCGGCCCGGAGTGCATTTTAATTACAGTTCGGGCACCGCCAATCTTCTCAGCCGCTTATATTTCGAACACACCGGCGCAAGTTTACAAGCAAGCTATGACGACTATAGCGAGCATATCGCTAAACCTTTGGGCTTTGCGCATGCCGTGTTTGAAACCGACGCCAGCGGCGTGTTCGTCGGTAGCTCCTACTTCTATGCCTCTGCGCGCGATTGGGCGCGCCTCGGCCAGCTCATGCTCGACGGCGGAGTCATCAACCGCCAGCGCCTGGTTAGCTCTGCTTGGGTCAGGCAATCGACCCAAGCCAATCAGTCGGAGAATGACAAGGCCTATGGCTATCAGTGGTGGCTCAACAGTGGTAACGAAGAACTTCGCTGGCCAGACCTGCCAAACGATAGTTTTGCAGCACAGGGCAACCGGCAACAAAATATGATGATTATCCCGTCAAAGGATGCAGTAATTGTAAGACTAGGCTGGACGTCGGGACGCTATCCTGTAAACGAGCAATTCGCACAGATAGTAGAAGCTTTGCAATAGTAGGATTGGAGCAGATAAATGGCGGGAGTATCAGGATTCGAACCTGAGACCCACGGCTTAGAAGGCCGTTGCTCTATCCAGCTGAGCTATACCCCCGGGGAAAGGTCAGAACACGACAAATATAGGGCTTGCCAGTGAGTTTGGAAATGGGGTGACCGATGGGGCTCGAACCCACGACAACCGGAGTCACAGTCCGGGGCTCTACCAACTGAGCTACGATCACCATTGAACTTTTCAAAAAGAGTTGGTCGGGGTAGAGAGATTCGAACTCCCGACATCCTGCTCCCAAAGCAGGCGCGCTACCAGACTGCGCTATACCCCGATTTCCCTGCACCGTAATGCAGGGTCGGCATAATACTCAGGGTGCCTTTATCAGTCAATCACTGAGTGTAATTTTTTAGTAAATTTCAACGTTCGATGCGCCAAGTACTGCCTTCGGCGGAATCTTCGACAACAACTTTGAGTTCTGCGAGCTTGTCGCGGATCTGATCGGCCATCGCCCAGTCTTTATTTTCACGCGCTTCGCGCCGCTGCACGATCAAGGAGTCAATCAATGCGGCGTCTACTTCTGCGTCATCGCTACCCTGCAAGTATTGCTCAGGAGAGCCTTGCAACAGCCCTACGACGCCTCCCAGCTTGATCAACAACCGGCCTAGCTGAGTGGCGCACTCTAAGTCCTCATCACGCTTACGATTAATCTCGCGGGCAAGATCGAAGAGTACCCCTAAGGCCACAGGCGTATTGAAGTCGTCATCCATCGCGGCATTAAAGGCTTTCTCGAAACGACTATTGACGAGATCTGGTGCCGCTTCGACCTGCAAACCACGCAGGGCCGTATAAAAGCGCTCAAGAGCCGCCTGTGCTTGATGCAAACCCTGCTCGGAATAATTAATCGGGCTACGATATTGGCTTGAAATGAGCAAATAACGAATGACCTCGCCGCTGTACTTTTGCAACACATCGCGCACAGTGAAGAAATTACCCAAAGACTTGGACATCTTCTCATTGTCGACGCGCACTGAGCCATTATGTAGCCAGTACTTCGCAAAGGTCTTACCGGTGGCCGCTTCGGATTGTGCCAGTTCATTTTCATGGTGAGGGAATTCTAAATCCGTCCCCCCCCCATGAATATCGAAGGAGTCCCCCAAGCAGCAAGTAGACATCGCTGAACACTCGATATGCCACCCTGGTCGGCCATAACCCCAAGGGGAGTCCCAACCTACTTCCCCATCGGCAGCCGCCTTCCACAGGGCAAAGTCTCTTGGATCACGCTTCAACTCCCCGATGCCAATGCGCGCACCGGCCAACAACTCTTCTGGGTTCTTGTTCGACAATTGCCCATAGTTGGCAAACTGTGACACCGAATAGTAAACGTCGCCACTTGCCACTTTATAGGCATAGTCGTCGCGCACAAGTCGCTGGATTAGTTCGATAATCTCATCGATGTGAGCAGTTGCGCGCGGTTCCATATCAGGACGCTGCACGTACAGAGCCGTTTCGTCCTCATGCGAGGCCTTAATAAAACGCTCTGTTAAGTCCGAATACAATTCGCCATTGGCATTGGCTCGATTGAGAATCTTATCGTCGATATCGGTAATATTGCGCACATAAGTGACATCAAACCCGCTATGACGTAAATAGCGCGAGATCACATCGAAGGCGACAAACATACGGGCATGGCCAATATGACAGTAGTCATACGTGGTCACTCCACACACATACATTTTAACTTTGCCCTGTTCTAAAGGAATAAAGGGCTCTTTCTTGCGTGTTAGCGTGTTGTATACCTGTAGCACTGTTTCACTCAACCTGATATTTTTGCCCATGAATCTCGTAGAGTCACGGTGCGATTAAAGACAATTTTCTCTGCATTAGAATCGTGACGATCGACGCAGAAATACCCTTCGCGCTCAAACTGAAAGCTCGCCTCTGCAGCGGCGGTTTTAAGGCTAGGCTCTGCTTTACAGCCCGTTAAAACCAACAAGGAATCTGGGTTCAAACATTCTTTGTAATCGGCAATCGATTTGTCGTCAGGGTTTTCTTTATTGAACAGGCGATCATAAATGCGCACCTCTACATCCAACGCGGTGTCAGCTGGCACCCAATGAATCACCCCTTTCACTTTACGCCCGACGGGGTTAACCCCTAATGTTTCCGGATCATAGCTGCAGAGCAATTCGATCACCTCCCCTGCGGCGTTCTTCACGACTTCGTCGCAGCGTATCACATAGCCACCACGCAGACGCACTTCAACCCTAGGGCTTAAACGTTTGTATTTAGGCGGCGGGACTTCTTCGAAGTCGGTCGCGTCTATATACAAGGTCTTCGCGAATGATATTTCACGCGTCCCCATCGCTTCATTCTTAGGATGACAAGGCAACACCAAGGTTTGCGGTTTATCCTCAGGGTAATTACTGAGAGTCACCTTTAAAGGGCGCAGCACACACATCGCGCGTGGTGCATTGCTATCCAAGTCTTCGCGAATACTGTGCTCAAGCATCCCCACATCGACAGTCCCAGCGCTACGAGCAACGCCTGCCCGCTCGCAGAAGTTGCGAATAGACTCAGGGGTAAACCCACGGCGTCGAAGCCCGGATAAAGTCGGCATGCGCGGGTCGTCCCAACCATTGACATGATTCTCGGTGACCAACTCTTTCAATTTGCGCTTGCTCATTACCGTATAGTTGATATTCAGACGTGCGAACTCGATCTGCCTTGGCAACACATAGTCGCTGGCAGCACGGGTGCTATCGCTAGCTGCGCTCAAGGACTTGCTCTCGAGTGTCTGCAATATCCAGTCATATAAAGGACGGTGGTCTTCGAATTCCAATGTGCATAGTGAGTGCGTCACACACTCCATCGCATCGGAAATGCAATGCGCGTAATCATACATCGGATAGATGGGCCATTTTGACCCCGTTTGATGATGCTCGACATGGCGAATCCTATACAACACTGGATCGCGCATATTGATGTTCGGTGAGGCCATGTCAATCTTGGCCCGCAGACTATGGGCGCCATCGGGGAATTCCCCTGCTCGCATCTGTGCGAACAAGGCGAGGTTTTCCTCGATACTGCGCTCTCTATATGGGCTGTCAGTGCCTGGGCTGGTCAATGTCCCCCGGTACTCCCGCGCCTGCTCAGGGGAAAGGCTGCACACATAGGCCTTGCCTTTTTCGATGAGCTGCACAGCGAAATCATGCAAGGCATCGAAGTAACTGGACGTATAGCGAATATCGCCACTCCACTGAAAGCCTAGCCAACGGATGTCCTCGGCAATGGCATTGACATACTCCTGGCTCTCTTTCTCAGGGTTGGTGTCATCAAAGCGTAAGTTGCACTGCCCGCCATAGCTGTCAGCGACTCCAAAATTGAGGCAAATGGATTTCGCGTGCCCAATATGAAGGAAACCGTTAGGTTCTGGGGGAAAGCGTGTTTGGACACGCCCATTGTGCTTGCCGCTTTGCAAATCTTGCTCAATAATGTGGCGAATAAAATTTGATGCGGGGCTTGTGGCGTTGTTTGTAGTGGAATCGTCTGAAGCGCTCATATCGTTGTTTTCTGCTTTCTCACAAGTGACAAAGAACGTATTATAACCGTTCCACGTGTTTCTCATAAGTGGCCAAGGCCGCTTTATACTGAAGGTTGTATGCAATGATTGTCTTTAAAACGAATTATGGTGACATCACCGTCGAGTTAGATTTCGAAAAAGCGCCTAAATCGGCGGCTAATTTTCTCGAATATGCCAAGAGTGGTTTCTACGACAACACCATATTTCATCGGGTTATCGATAACTTCATGATTCAAGGCGGCGGTTTTGAGTCTGGCTTGGCGCAAAAGCCTAATGGCAAGCCAATCGAGAACGAAGCTGACAATGGCTTGACCAATGATGCAGGCACTTTGGCTATGGCCAGAACCTCAGACCCACATTCAGCCACCTCACAGTTCTTTATTAATGTGAGCGATAATACTTTCTTGAACCACAAGAACAAGACAGCGCAGGGCTGGGGTTATGCTGTATTCGGCAAAGTCAGCGCCGGTATGGACGTTGTGAACAAGATTAAACAGTGCAAGACCACTTCGAAATCTGGTCACCAAGACGTCCCCGTCGATGAGATCATCATCACCGCGACGACCGTCACGTTGCCAGAACAGGCTACTACAGACACCATAGAAAAATAATAACGGCCCCACCATGTCCAATGTAGGGAAAACGCTATTTATTTCAGACTTGCATTTAGACGCCGACAACGAGGCGATCACGCAATGCTTTCTGAATTACGTCAGCAACGCTCACGGCTGCGATGCACTATATATCTTGGGAGATTTTTTCGAGGTCTGGGTGGGCGATGATGATCGTAACATCCTGACCGACACTGTCGCCGATGCCCTTAGCAAGCTCGCCGCCAGCGGGTCAAAAGTCTATATCATGCATGGCAATCGGGATTTCCTCCTCGGCCCAGCCTACGCAAAGCGTTGCAACGCAGAGCTCATTGATGATCCAACTGTTATCGAATGCTATGGGCAGAAAGTGGCCCTGATGCATGGCGACAGCCTGTGCACACGTGACGTCGAATACATGAAATTCCGGAAAATGGTGCGCTCTGAGCGCTGGCAAAATGAGTTTCTCGAACGCTCTTTAGTTGAACGTCATATGATTGCTCAGCAAACGCGTCAGCAAAGCAAAGAGCAAAGCAGCCACAAAGCCTCTGACATTATGGATGTCACGCCACAAGAGGTGCTGGATCTACTGCATCGCAAACAGGTGAACATTCTTGTGCATGGCCACACTCATCGCCCGTCTGTGCACAAAATGCGCCTCAAGGAAGCAATTAATGGCAGCGATGAAGCGGTAAGAATCGTGCTTGGCAGCTGGGACTGCAAAGGCTGGGCACTGGAGTTCAGTAGCACTGGTTATGAGCTAAAGCACTTCCCTCACTGAGGCCAGCCTCAAGAGTAACTATCCATTTGCGCGTAGTAGCGCTCGAAATGCGCGCCGCATAAGGTTAGCAGTTCTTTATCGATCGTATCCGCTAGCTCTTGCAATGCAATTTGAGCGTACTGCGCATTAACCCTGATCCCAAAGTCTGCCAGCTGCAGGCGATCTAGCGGCGCCTTTTGCAACAAGGTATTAATCCAGCAATAAGGAGACAGCGCCTCATTGAACGGAAGCTTGTGAGCTTTCATGCGCTGTTTTAGTGCATCTTCTGAGTCGATATGAAATTTGTCACCCATGATTTGCGTTGTCAAAACCTCTATACGCCGCAAAACGGATTCTTTTTCTTCATCTTTATAGGCATTCCATTGAATAACCTCGAATGCATAACGTTTGCATCCTCTACATATACTGTCTCCAACCGATGTCGTTGAACATACACCGATGCATGGAGTTCGAGTAAGACCGCTCTTCAATTTAACAACCTGTCATCTACTTAAGAAATTTCCAAGCTTCGCATGCCGCAAGCCTGCACTTTGGGAACTGGAGTTTTTACGCCCATTCGCCTATACTAAGCCCCCAATTTTAACAGCTAATCGAATCCTTGGTGGGATTTTCATGGGCGTAATTGGCCTATAATTTCCTCAACCTGCGAAATCGACCTGCGAATCGTCACAACTCACATTTATATTGTGCAGTTTGTCCTTTCTGTGCTGTCACTCTCTGCCTTATAGTCAATCGACGAGGGGAATACTGTGTTAGAAGCTTACCGTAAACATGTGGCCGAACGCGCTGAACAAGGCATCGTTCCTAAGCCGTTGGACGCAGAACAAGTTGCTGCGTTAATTGAATTGTTAAAGAACCCACCAAAGGGTGAAGAAGAGTTTATTCTTGACCTCATCTCCAATCGCGTACCAGCGGGTGTTGACGAAGCAGCCTATGTAAAAGCAGGTTTCCTCTCTGCGCTTGCCAAAGGCGAAGCAAGCTCTCCGGTCATAGATAAAGTCTTGGCCATCAAGTTATTAGGCTCAATGCTAGGGGGTTATAACATTGCGACTTTGGTCGGCCTTCTTGATAACGAAGAGTTGGCGCCATTGGCAGTAGAGGAGCTTTCGCACACGCTTCTTATGTTTGATGCCTTTCACGATGTTGAAGAACGCGCCAAAGCAGGCAACGCCCACGCCAAGACTTTGCTTGCGTCTTGGGCCGAAGCAGAATGGTTTACGAACAAGCCTGAGCTTCCAAAAGTGCTCACAGTCACAGTCTATAAAGTGCCTGGCGAGACGAATACCGATGACCTCTCCCCTGCACAAGACGCATGGTCACGCCCTGACATTCCTTTGCATGCACTTGCCATGTACAAAATGGAGCGCGAAGGTGTCACCAATGCTGCAGAACAAATCGCAGAACTCAAAACCAAGGGCCACCCAGTGGCGCTCGTTGGCGACGTGATGGGCACAGGTTCATCGCGTAAGTCGGCCACCAACTCCGTGCTTTGGAACATCGGCGACGATATCCCTTATATTCCTAACAAGCGCGATGGCGGTGTGTGCATCGGGAGCAAAATCGCTCCTATCTTCTTTAACACTATGGAAGATGCCGGCGCATTCCCAATCGAATGTGACGTCGACTCGCTGAACACTGGTGATGTCATCGACATTTACCCCTATGAAGGCAAAATCACAGCGCACGGCACTGACGAGGTGATCAGCACTTTTGAATTGAAAACCGAAGTGCTTCTAGATGAAGTGCGTGCTGGCGGTCGAATCCCATTGATCATCGGTCGTGGTTTGACTGACAAAGCGCGCACAGCCCTAGGACTAGAGCCTTCCAAAGTATTCCGCCTCCCCTTCAACCCAGAGTCATCCACAAAAGGCTACACTCTGGCGCAGAAGATGGTGGGTAAAGCCTGTGGCGTTGAAGGCGTTCGTGCTGGCAGCTATTGCGAGCCTAAAATGACGACTGTTGGTTCACAAGACACAACAGGCCCAATGACTCGTGACGAACTAAAAGACCTTGCTTGTCTTGGCTTCTCAGCCGATCTAGTGATGCAGTCTTTCTGTCACACAGCCGCTTATCCCAAGCCTGTGGATATCGAAACACAGCACACATTGCCTGATTTCATCCAGACTCGCGGCGGGGTTGCACTGCGCCCCGGCGACGGCATCATTCACTCATGGCTAAACCGCATGTTGTTGCCTGACACAGTGGGTACTGGTGGTGATTCCCACACGCGTTTCCCTATCGGCATCTCATTCCCTGCCGGCTCAGGTCTGGTCGCGTTCGCAGCGGCAACAGGCGTTATTCCTTTGGATATGCCTGAGTCAGTATTGGTGCGCTTCAAAGGTGAAATGCAGCCAGGTATCACGCTGCGCGATCTCGTCAACGCGATTCCTTATGCAGCATTGCAATCAGGCGACTTAACTGTCGAGAAAAAGGGCAAGAAGAATATCTTCTCTGGCCGCATTCTCGAGATCGAAGGATTGCCAGATCTTAAAGTAGAGCAAGCGTTTGAATTGTCTGACGCATCAGCAGAACGCTCTGCTGGTGGCTGTACGATTCGCTTGAACAAAGAGCCAATCATTGAATACTTCAAATCCAACATCACACTGCTTCGCTGGATGATCAGCGAAGGCTATGGCGATGCTCGTACGTTAGAGCGCCGCGCGAAGGCGATGGAAGAATGGTTGAAGAACCCTGAGCTTCTCGAACCAGATGCCGATGCAGAGTACTTTAAAATCATTGAGATCGATCTCAATGAGATTAAAGAGCCACTATTGGCCTGCCCGAATGATCCAGACGATGTTAAGCCTCTGTCGGAAGTACAAGGCACGAAGATCGACGAAGTCTTTATTGGCTCTTGCATGACCAACATCGGCCACTTCCGTGCAGCTAGCGAAGTATTGAAGCAAGTCAAAGGCGGCATACCAACGCGTCTATGGGTATCTCCACCGACTAAGATGGATCAACACCAGTTGATCGAAGAAGGCGTCTATAGCGTCTTTGGCGTCTCCGGCGCACGCACCGAAATGCCAGGTTGTTCGCTATGCATGGGTAACCAAGCACGAGTGGCACCTAAATCAACGGTAGTATCGACCTCGACACGTAACTTCCCTAACCGCTTAGGGGAAGGTGCTTTCGTTTACTTGGCCTCTTCTGAGCTAGCCGCTGTCGCTTCTGTATTGGGTAAAATACCAACCATGGAAGAGTATATGGTCTACATGAAGAACGTCGACACTATGTCTAACGAAATCTATCGTTACTTGAACTTCAACGAGATCAAGTCATACATGGAAGCCGCCGAGAATGCTAACAACATTCCTGCTGTGAATGTTCAGGTTGTTGCTTAAGCAATAATCGCAAAACGAAAAAGGCCAAGCATATGCTTGGCCTTTTTTTTGTCTGTATTTTCTATATTGCCTTGAGCTTATTGCAAACTCTTCGCGACCACTTCGTATACATCTTTCGACAAAGACTTTTCCGCAGCGATTCTTTGCAACTGCGTGCGCATCAATTGCTGACGCGTGGCATCATATTTTTTCCAGCGTGTTAATGGCGTTAACAGGCGTGATGCAATCTGCGGGTTCAGCGCATTGAGTTGTAAGATACGATCGGCTAAGAATTCGTAAGCTGCCCCCGTGATGTCATGAAAATGCACAGGGTTCTGCCCGCAAAAGGCTCCTATCAATGCACGCACTTTGTTGGGGTTCTTGATCGAGAATGCCTCGTGTTGCATCAGCGACTGCACGCGATCTAAAGCACCAGGCAGAGTCGATGCTGCTTGAATTGCAAACCATTGGTCCACCACCAATGCCTCATGCTGCCACTTCTCATAGAAGTCGCTCAAGGCTTGCTCGCGCAACGGCTCGGCCTGCGCCATAGAACTATTCACTAATAGACGCAAGGCCGCCGCAACGTCTGTCATATTGTCAGCGCTATCGAACTGCTCTTTGCAAACTTGCAAATAATGGGAGTTGTCAGTGCGCAGCAAATAGCCAAGGCAGGTGTTCTTTAAAGCGCGCCGAGCAATTCCCTGAGCATCTGCGCGATAAGGCTGTGCAGCACAGTTGATCTCAAATAGGATCGCCCACTTAGCCGCCAGAGTTTTAGCAATGGCGTCGGAGACGAATTCCCGCACCGCATGGATACCCGCTACGTCTACTTCCTCGGCAAGCTCGCTGAGATACGCTTCAGATGGCAGGGACAAGAGTTGCCCCACCATTTCTTTGTCTTGCTCTAAGTTTTGTCGCGATTTATCGATACTCAATTGCAAGATGGAATCAAATGCAGAAATAACTCGTTGATCGAGCACCATCGCTCGCCCTGCTTGATAATCAAGTAGCAATTCGGACATCACTTCGACGCTGAGTTGCTGCGCACAATTCCAGCGATTAAAACCATCACTGTCATGGGTCATCAAAAACAATAGTTCATCACGCGTATAGTTAAACTTCATCTTCACTGGTGCCGAGAACCCACGCAATAATGATGGGATGGGTTTAGTGTCGATATTTGTAAACACAAAGTCTTGCGCTTTCTTGGTCACACTGAGAACACGCTCTGTGTTCGCTGAGGCGTCATCACCCGATAGCTGCAGCGCCAACGCCTGACCTGTTTGGTCAAGAAGCCCCATTCGCAACGGAATATGAAACTCTCGTTTATCCACCTGCCCTGGAGTCGGCGGGCAACTTTGTTGCACATGAAGCGTATAAGTTTTCTCTGCCGCGTCATAGGAATCACTGATCTGCAAATGCGGCGTGCCCGCTTGTGAATACCAGTTTCTAAACAGCGTTAGATCAACACCACTGGCATCTTCCATGGCCTTAACGAAATCTTCCGTAGTCACTGCCTGACCGTCATGGCGTTCAAAGTATAAGTCGCTTCCCGCTCTAAACGCCGTGTCTCCGATTAACTCTTTGATCATGCGCACTACTTCGGCGCCTTTCTCATAAATAGTTAATGTATAGAAATTCGATATCTCCATATAGGAGTCAGGTCGCACAGAGTGCGCCATAGGGCCGGCGTCCTCTGCAAACTGCGCGGTGCGCAAAAACGTTACATCGTCGATACGCTTTACCGTTCGAGAGCCCATATCTGAGGAAAATTCTGAATCTCTAAAGACAGTGAAGCCTTCTTTTAAACTCAATTGAAACCAGTCTCTACAAGTCACACGATTACCAGACCAGTTATGAAAATACTCATGAGCGACGACGGCCTCTACACGTTGAAAGGCTTTATCAGTAGTAGTCGTTGGGTTGGCAAGTACGCAGGAGGTATTAAATATATTCAGCCCTTTATTCTCCATCGCCCCCATATTGAAATCATCAACGGCCACGATCATGAAAATATCTAAGTCGTATTCTCTGCCGAATACTTGCTCATCCCATGCCATAGAATTTTTCAAGGACATCATTGCGTGGTCACACTTGTCTTGATCTTTGCTTTCGACAAAAATTTGCAGCGTGATTTCGCGGCCACTGCAGGTAGTGAATGAGTCTTCAACACACACCAAATCCCCTGCGACTAATGCAAAGAGGTAGCAGGGTTTACGGAACGGGTCTTCCCATTGCACCCAGTGTCGTCCACCCTCCTCTTTACCTTTCGCAATCGCATTGCCGTTGGACAATAAAATTGGGTAACGCGCCTCTTCTGCCACTACCGTGGTGGTGAACTTGGACATCACATCGGGACGGTCGAGGTAATAAGTAATCTTGCGAAAACCCTCAGCCTCACATTGAGTGCAGAACATTTTTTTGGATTTATACAAACCCTCAAGACTGGTGTTCTCTTGAGGCTTAATCTTGGTGACACACTCAAATACGAAACTGCTGCCGTTCTCATCAACCGATGCTGGCAGCTTGTCGATCGTCAAGGTTTCATCGCTAACACGATATTCATCGGCCCCAAGGGGGCGACCATCAATAGAGACGGAAACACACTCCATATCTTGACCATCTAGCACCAAAGGGGCGTGGCGATGTTCAGCATGGACGGGGTTACGGCGCATCACTAGTTGCGAGCTCACTAAGGTGCTGGTTTCGCCAAGCTCAAAACGTAAATGGGTCTCATCGATCAAAAACGCCGGTGCTTGGTAGTCTTGCAAATAGATGGTCTTAGGTTGTCCGTCGCGATTCATAGAGGTCACTGTACCTAGTCAAATTAACTCGTGAATAGTTCGAGGTTATAGCCGCCAAAGCGGCGCAAATTAATCACCCCGGTGTCGAAGATCAAATACTGTCCTTTAATGCCCATCAAAGTGCCTTCTACCAATGGGTCTTTGTCAAAATTAAACGAAGTGATTTTTTCAGGGTAGCGCAAGACTGGGTATTCGATTTGTACTGGCTCTATGCCATTCAAGACACTGATGGCGTGAAAGCCAAAGCGTTGCACTAAATCATCAATATCTTTCTGACACTCGTCGATTAAGCGGTCGCGCTCTACGTGCAAATCCGTGTGATGGTCGCTGCCTTTCAACATATCGCGCCAATTAGTTTTATCGGCGACATGTTGTTTAAAAAGCACTTCTAAACTACCCGACTGCAAACGCGTACGCACCCGCACGATCGCTAATGCTTGCACTGCCCCTTGGTCCACCCAGCGGGTCGGAATCTGCGTTGCACGGGTGATCCCCACCTTCACGCCCGATGAGTTAGCAAGATAAATAATATGGTCCTGCATGCAGAACTTCTCGCCCCACTGGGGCTCTCTGCAAGTGCCTAAATCGAAATGGCAGCGCTCTGGATGGATGATGCAAGAATCACATTGGGCGAGAGATTGAAAGCAAGGGTAACAATAACCTTGGTTGAAACTTTTATTGGTGTTGCGGCCACAATGGACGCAGTTAATCTGCCCGCTGAATTTCAGTGTTAGTGGATTCCCTATCAAGGGATTCATCGGAACCAATGCGTCACCGATTGGAAGCTCGTATGCGACCGGCGCTTCTAAACGCGATTTCATTTTACGGATCGCTCCGTGTGCGATTGCCTTCACGCCTTCGTCCTTTCTTTGTTCAATGAGTGTTGTGCTTACTCGGGTTAATCCAAGTAATTGGTGCCGGCTCTGGGCTTGCGCAGGCCTGCCCTTCTTCATGATGATGTGCCGGCCCTTGGCTATTTTGCAAACCACTGGTGTCGATATACCCTACGCGGTCTTCTTCTTTTAGGTGGCGAGCCTCGTAGGCGATAATTGCCTGCAAGCTATTCTCAACTTGCTGTGGGGTCAATTTTTCACCGTTGGCCCAGCGGCCCGTCTCTACCGCCGTCTTCAAATTTTCATGAATCTCTGGCGTGATGCTAGCCACTAAGGCTTCTAATGAATCTGCTTTTTCTGTCATACCCTTTTCCAAAGCTGTGTGTCGATATCACTACCGACGCGAAATTTTACTAAATCCTGCGGCAACGATGCCGGCCAAGGCTCCTGCAAGCAAGCCACCGACATGCGCCGCATTGGCGATCCACGAAGAGGCAAACACCCCCATTAATACCAGAGCGAAGAGCAACACGCCTATCATCGCAGGTGGCAGGCGCAAGCGCCCATAGGGCATGATCGTTTGCCACATCCAGATGTAGCCCAATAGCCCATAAACCACACCGGACAAGCCGCCAAAATTTGGCGTCATGGTCCACAAAAACTGCGTTGCATTAGAGAAAAACGCAATGAACAACACTAGGGCAAAATAGAGAATACTCGACTGTGCTGTTTCGATCATGCGCCCAAATTGCCAGATCCACAGGGTGTTAAACACAAGGTGGATAGCGCCAAAATGCAATAACGCAGGCGTTAGCGTACGCAATAATAATTCCGTGCTATTGATTTGCCCTAGCATCTCAAACAGCCCCGCGACGCCTCCCTGAGTGATGGGGAAGTTGGGGAAGAAAAAGCCTTGCACCGGGCTAAGGTCTGCGCCTAATTGGCTGACCAAGGCCACAATGAATGCCGCTAAGATAAGTAAAACGGTTACAGGGGCTAATAGAAACGCGTTGGCGATGCCTTTGAGGCTTTGCGTGACAGAGAAATAATTAGCTAATGCTGGCGTAGCTTGTGCCTCAGGCTCATTCAGTAAACCTTGCGCGCGCAGGTTCTCCCATTGTTCAACGGCGGCGACAACTTTCTCTGCGTCGTCTTCAGTCGCCACCCAAATCACTTGCGCACCTGACTCTTCGTTTACACGAAATTGGATGCCATGCTGGGCTATCGAATTGAGCAAGCCGCGCAAATCGATGCCTGCATCTAACTGTGCCGCTCTAATCATCCTCTCGTCCTAAACGGTTACCCCAGCCGAGTTTACTGCGACATGTTTGATAATAATTATGATCCAAGGGATGAATAAGACGCAGCGCGCCCGGCTTTTTACGGACGATCAACTCATCACTCGGATGCGCCGCAAACCCCGGTGTTCCATCACAACTCACTTGCGGAATGATTGAACGTTGCTCGCCTACCAGCACACGAATAGTGCTGTCGGCATCGATTACCAAGGGGCGACTACTTAATGAATGTGGGTACATCGGCACTAATACAAGGGCGTTCAAACTTGGGTGCATAATTGGCCCACCCGCTGAGAGCGAATAAGCCGTTGAACCGGTTGGCGTCGCGACGATTAGGCCGTCCGACTGTTGGCTGTGCACAAA
Organism: uncultured Pseudomonadales bacterium; assembly: GCA_947259995.1. GTDB lineage: Bacteria > Pseudomonadota > Gammaproteobacteria > Pseudomonadales > Pseudohongiellaceae > UBA5078. The sequence continues at coordinate 434,824 of CAMYOK010000006.1, forward strand.
CTGTTCGTTGATGAACAACTCAAACTCGAGCATGCGCGCCGCCGTACCTGGGTGCAGGACGACGTCATTCAACGCACTGCCGCCATTGATCTTCTTACCGTTTCGGCGCAACTCACATTCCATGAGAAAGCGCGTTTCTTCAGTGAACTTGCCCGCGAGAATTTGCCCGAGCTGCTCTTCGATCTCATTAGGCAGGATATCGGTCAAAAAGCCTAGCCGACCGCGGTTCACGCCTAACACGGGAACGCCTTGCGCCGCTAACATCGGCGCTACCCCTAGCATACTGCCATCGCCGCCTACGACGATGACTAGATCGCATTGGGCCGCGAGCCGCTCTGAGTCCAGCAACTCAAAACGTCCGCCTTTAAGTAAATTGCCGCTTTGCGCATCGACAACAACGGTCAAGCCCAATGACTGAAGCACGTCCCCAATGCTACGCAAGGAATCTACGACACCTGAATGGCCAGGACGACCCACGAGGCCAATCCGTTTGAATGCTGACATATTGAGTCTCAGAATACTGAATTTATAGTGACACACGCCCTTCCAGGGCTGCATTTTACAATGCAGCGCGCAGTATAGCAGACCGTGCTAAGGAAATTTCAGCGCGTAATGTCTAAGGTCAGAGGTTCAGCAGTGTAAATCACGTCACCACTGGCGGTAACGCTATAGGCAATGAAGATTTGCAGGCGACGATTAAGATATTCTTCGCCCAGGCTCGCCGCGTTCACGACTTGCAAGTACTCCACAGGAGCGAGAGTGCGGCCTTCTCGGTAGGGTTTTAAACCCGCAAAACTGCCATCCCATGTGCTTAGTTGACCATTTTCGTCGAGTTGAATGTAGTGGCTGCCATCGGAGGTGGCAATCACAAACACTTCGCCTTGCAGGCCAATGTGGCCACTGTCGACAAAGAGGCTCAAATTGATATCGATTTTATCCCCGGGGCGTACAGAAGAGGTGTAGCTCAAGCCCTTATCGACACTTGCCGCAACGGCAATCCTCGCATCTGTGCCCTGGCCACTAAGCGTCGCCAAGGGACGGTTTGGCAGATAAGGTACTCGTGTCGGCAGATACTGAGCGACTTGGTGGCGCGTGATATTCAGTGCACGGACCGCATCGGCAGGCTGCGCTGAGTCTGAGGACGACACACCGCAAGGCAAACCCAAGCACTCTAATAAGGGACTAGAGAAGCGTGGTAGGCGCACAGTCGTGTTAAAGGCGCCAGGATAGGCCATCACCGTACTGAAGCGTCCTTCTACCCCATACCCCGTCGCAAAGTCGAAGGTCCCGCCGAAGCCATCTTCAAGATGCGAGTGAGTGAGCCCCATAGTATGGCCAAGTTCATGGGCGACCACGGAGCTGACAGGACAATCGATGGCAATGGTCGAAAATGCATAACGCCTCTCATCCGATGAGATCATATCGCCCTGTGTACGAAAGCCTCCAAGGTTCGCCAGCCCACAGCGGTCCAGCTCTGCGCCTTGCGGGCGAAATAGCATCACGACGTCTGCGCCGTAGGTCGAGCGCAGGGTATCGACCTGAGCAAATGCTGCATCAGAGTTGTTTGTTAATGCCTGCAAGGCAGTTTCCATATTCGTGCTATCGCTGTATGCCACTGCAGCATGATGGACAGGACGTAGCGTAATGCGCACACCACTGTCGGCATAGATTTGATTGGCGATAGCGATCAAGTGGTTGATCCTTGTCTGGGCTTGCCCACCATAGACAGAGTTCGCCCCAGTGGTATACAAAGCCAAGACATCGATCACAGAATTAGTATCATTCTTGGAAGTAAAATCGTTAGGGTTTGTCCCTAACAGCTTTTCATTGAAGTCACTGATGCCATCGCCGTCACTGTCGATAATCACGTCGTCCACGACGTTGATCACGGCATCGTGCCGCACTTCCCCTACCAAGGCTGTGCTAATCAGACGCGGCTTTGAGCTAGCATTGCTTTGCACGGTGTAGACAATGGCTTTGCTCTGACCTGGCGCAAAATCGCCAAGGGCGCATTGAATGACATTTTGCCCACCTAGCTGGCCCTGTTGGCATTCACTAGGTGCTGACACTAAGGTGCTGTTATCCAAGATGAAATACAGATTCAGGGTCAAGGCTTGATGACGCTCTTGACTAGTATTTTGTAGATCAACTCGAATCTCGGCATGGCCACCGGCGATCACACTGCCATTGGCAGTGGTTTGCGAGATGCTGAAATTCGCCGCGTTGATCCCAGAATTGCGCGCGCCCTCAGCCCTAGGGTTTGCCGAGGAATTACCTACGGTCAAAGGCATGGTGGTAGGCTCGATCACTGGCCGCTCTGGGATACGGTAGTCACGCTTGAGCGTTGGTGCGGTTAGGGCGGTAGATTGATAGAGCCAACCGATATAGGCGCCCGACTCACTCGAAATCCTCGCCTCTAAATGCCATAGCTGAGCACCGATTTCGATATAGGCGAATACACTGCTTTGGTTAATGGTAAGCACGAATGGCCCCGAATCCCCACCATCGAGCAAGCGTCCAATATAGCTTGCATCGCCATTGACGAGAGTCTCGGCCTGAATAATTTGTATCGCTTGAGCATCTTCGGCGTTCCCACTTGCGGCTGGAGCACGCAGGATGTCGCCTACTTTCAATTGGGCGATTGCCGCTTCGCTAATTTTTATCGCCTGCGGGTCAATGCTATAAGCTGGAGCGCTTGACCAAAGACTGGAGACCTCTGTGTAAGACCACAGTGGAGCACGCACGCTTTGGGCAGACACCGCAGCACTTAGCGAGATCAACAATAAGCTTAGCGTCGCTTGTGTAAACAAACGCTTAGTGATTATCGCAATGTGTTTGTAGCGAGCGCCCATGGCTCCCTTCCCCCAGTAATTCACGCACCTTAGCGTCTACTCGAATGGCGAGTATAAGATAAAGGCCAGTGTAGCGCTACGTGGGAATATTTACCACATTCAATTAGCAAGCAGTCCGCCAGTATGAATCGCAATAATCTCACTTGCGTGGGGGAAATAACCTTGCTCGGCAAGGCTATAGAAGGCATAGATCAACTTAGCGGTATAGACAGGCTCCAGTGGGATGCCACTGTTCTGCATGAAGGACTGCATTCGCTGGCGCAGCGCTGGAGTGCTTTTCGCATAGCCACCGCAGTGATAATCGCACAGCATTTGCCACGCACAGGGCTGCGTCTGCCCTTGCTCTAGTAACCAGTCTTGCACTTGCGCGCTCAGCCTATCTTCGCCTTTCAAGACAGAGACCCCAAGCACTTGCGCCGCGCCCTGCATGCTTGAGAGTATCCCCGCCATAGTCGCCGCCGTCCCACAGGCTAACATGACGTAATTAGCCGTTGCCGAAGGTGAAAACTCTAAAAACGCAGAGATCTGCGCTGTCCCTAATAAGCCGAGGCGATTCGCTCCGCCCTCAGGTATATCGAAAGCGCGCCCATATTGCGCCTGCAGCTCGGCTTTGAAGCCTGGCTCATCTTTATGCCGATAGTCGGCACGCGAGACTGGGTGCAACACCATGCCCTGCGCCTGCATAAACGCCAATGCTTGGTTCAAAGGCTGGACGAGCTCCCCACGCACCACCCCAATACTGCGTAAACCACTGAGCTTGGCTGCGGCAGCAAGCGCGACCAAGTGATTCGAATAGGCACCGCCATAGCTAAGCAAAGTATCGTGCCCAAGCGCATGCGCCTTAGCCAGATTGTGCTTTAGCTTGTACCATTTATTTCCACTAACCAGCGGATGCACGAGATCCAGGCGTAATACCTTCAGAGTCAGCCCCCGCGCCTCTAAGAACGGGTCCTGCACTGTTTGTAGGATCGGGTCGCGGAAATGGGCATCGATGAGCATTGTTACGCCTAGTTGTTGATAATGATTCTTATTTAGATTAATCTGGCAGTGTCTGTTGACGTTCCATAAAATAACCGCACACAAAGGTGTAGATCATGGGCTACTACATTTATGCCTCATTACTCGATGGCAAACCAAATCTTAAAATCGTCGATGTCGATTCGCAAAAAACCTGCATGCAATGGCATTGCGAGAAATTAGGACACGATAATAGTGAAGAACAACATGAAATTCAGCGTTTGTTTCGTGAATTATTATTGCTGAGCTGCAAACAGAATTTGAGCAATCCGCTGTAAAGAAGCGCTGGGCTTTGGCTTGGGAGACTACTAGGAAGTTACTACAGATAAGGTGTTTTTAGTGGCGGACCGGACGGGACTCGAACCCGCGACCTCCGGCGTGACAGGCCGGCATTCTAACCGGCTGAACTACCGGTCCACATAAACTACTAAAAACATACCCATTACAAATGGTGGGTGTTGAGGGATTTGAACCCCCGACATTCGCCTTGTAAGGGCGACGCTCTACCAACTGAGCTAAACACCCGTTGCATTAGGAGACGCGCATTTTACCGACTTGAGGTCTCTTGTCAATAAGTTTTCTCGCTTGTGACAAATGATTTTTTATCGGCTTAATTTTCTTGACGAACGCACTTTTCAACTGTTAAGCGTTACTTGCTCAGATGCTGGAAAGACCCATCCCAATCGCTGCCCAACGATTGCTTGCGCAGCGCTTCAATACGCTCTAAATATATCTCATAAAGCAAAGTATTTGGACACTGTTTTTGCAGTGCATGAAACTTCTCTTGTGCATCGTCCCAAGCTTGCGCGTAATAATATTCGAGCGCTGCATGGTAATCGGCGACCTCAGCTTGCAACTGCACACTCGCCTGCGATTCCTTACACAATGGTTCATAGGCATTCACAGCAAGGTCCTTCCCTTTCACCTTAACCTTATCAATAAGTCGACATAAAATTCCGTCCAATTCCACATAGGTTTCTTCGCCAATCAAAAACTTTACACCATAGAACTTTGTCAGCCCTTCTAAGCGCGAACCAAGATTGACTGCATCGCCTAGCACGGTATAGGCACGTCGGAACACCGACCCCATGTCCCCCACGTTCATCATGCCTGTATTGATACCAATCCCGATGTTAATGGCGGGGAAGCCCTTCTTCGGAAACTCCTCGTGAAGTTGCTCGGCTTTTTCTAAAATTTCTAATGCCGCCATAACCGCATTCATTCTGTGTTGTGGGTCATGCAATGGGGCTCCCCAGAACGCCATGATCATATCGCCGACGTATTTATCCACGGTGCCATTGTGATCGAAAATGATCGAGGTGACGGGCGTAAAAAACTCATTGAGAAGTTGCTTGAGCTCGGTTGCACTCAATGCTTCAGAGACCGAGGTAAAATCGCGTATATCGGCGAATAACACTGTCATTTCTCGACTTTCCCCGTCGAAGGTATAAGCATCAGGGTTCGCTAACATTGCATCGATATGGGCAGGTGGCACATATTGATTAAACATCCCCTTAATGGTTTTACGAGTCAATCTTTCGCTCAAGAAACCATAGGCGGTGTTCACCACAAACAGGGCAATAATCAAGAACAATATGAGCGTCAAGGAAATATCCATTTTCGCCAGTGCCCACAATTGAAAATTACCCCAAATAGTTACGGCGATGATTAGCACTGCTGACACCGCTAATGTCGCTGGCCCGAGAAACGGCAATATAAAACTAAGAATTAAGCCGGCAAAAACTAAGCTAAAGAGTATCGCGCCATCTTCCCAAACTGGCTTATAAGGAAACGCCACCGCTGCGGAAAAATCGACAGCATTGGTTTCGCTCTGCGACCCAGAGGAAATCTCTTGCACGACAAAAGAGTCTAAGATGCCATTGAGAATATTGGCGTGCACTTCGACCCCTGGGTACACAGATTCTAATGGCGTCGAACGCAAATCGAACATGCCTGTCGATGTAGTGCCCACCAAGACTAGAGCGTTCTCCAACACAGAACGATCGACTCGTTCATGCAAAACGTCTGTGGCAGAAACATAGGGATACAACCCTTGTCCGCTAAGCACAGAGCGCCCAACATAGGGGACTAACACCTGTGCCCGCGCATCCGTTGCGAGCTCATATTGCCCCGCGTTGCGGCCTACTCTCACCCCTTCTACTTGATGAATATCTCCAAGGGGATAGGTGACCAATTCAAACGTGTCTTCGAAAAAATACAGACGCGCCATCTCAAGCGCTAGCGTGGGATAAAGTTGATCTTTATAACGTACAACAAGGGGGACTCTACGCACCACCCCATCGACATCAGGGAGTTGATTCATGATCCCCGAGCCGCGCGCCGCCGATTGTAAAACAGCAATATTGCCGGTGTAACCCGCCATCTCTTGGAGGCGCACCTTGTCGGCGATGTCGGCATCCAAACTCACTATAGGCTCAGGGAGTGCGCCATATTCGACCTCGTCAACGGGATTAAATGACACGGCGAGCGCCACATCCATCGCTGGGTCTGCAATGGCATTGGCCATATAGGTATCGCCATCGAGTACCGTTTCGACGGCGCTGAGACGGGAGAGAAAGTCTGGCTCTAAGCTGGCTTGATCTACGCGATTTAGCAAATCCTGCATTGCATTGCGCTGTGGCTCAGGGAAGTTCATGTCGAAGCCCGCCACGATGACGCCATAAGCCTGCAGTTTTTCGATCAATTGCCCTACTTTGAAGCGATCCCAAGGCCACTGCCCCTCTGCTTGCAGGCTGCGCTCGTCAATATCGATTACGACAATTTTATTTTCGGGGTTCTTGATCGGTTTCGGCATCATATCGAAACGCTGGTCATAGATCAGGTGATCTAGACGCTCGATCAATGAGCTTAGCGCAGATGGGGGAGCGATTTGTACCCAAGACACGAGAAAGGTCACTAGCAAACCGAGCAATATCGGGAAACGATGCCCCTTGAACAGGAAACGTGATGTGGCTCGACCAAACGCTGCAAATGACATGAATGCTCAACTACTTTAGTTGTTTGTCACTGAGTATAAGGCAATCACCAGTGTACTTGAATCGGAACTGTCGGTAACATTCCCGACCGCGCTTGTTGGCGTCGCTAGGGCACGTCTAACACAGCATTCTTTCACCGACTAAAGTGCATGCCTCATGGAAATTTACAAAGAGTTTACGTTCGAAGCCGCCCATCGATTGCCTAATGTGCCAGAAGGGCATAAATGCGCACGCTTGCATGGCCACTCTTTCATGGTGCGTATTGCCGTTGCCGGCCCCGTTGGGGCGCAGACAGGCTGGGTCATGGATTTTGGTGATATCAAAGCGGCTTTTGCGCCTATATGGAAGCAGCTGGACCACTACTATCTCAATGAAATTCCAGGCTTGGAAAACCCCACCAGCGAGAATCTAGCCGTGTGGATCTGGGAGAAACTCAAACCTAATCTGCCACAATTGAGCAGCATCGAGATTCGTGAGACCTGCACAAGTGGCTGCGTTTACACAGGCCCCTCCCAGTAAGGGCTATTGCTTCTCGAATTGATCAGCCCCTAGCGTTTCATCCGCTAGGGCTTCCAAGTTCACTGGCAAGCGCTCCGCAATAAGGCGTTTACAGACCATGAACTCTTTGGCTCGATTGACACAATCGGCGGAGATCATTCGGTCACCACGCATATAAAAGACTGAAAAGCCCCTCGCATCCGTAGACAATGGATCGCCTCGAACCACTTCGCTTTCGTGGTCTAAACGCAGGCCTGCACTTTGCAGTTTCACCTCGTACTGATCCGACCAGAACCACGGCAAAGCATCATAGACAACCTCGCCAGCACAAATACTAGTCGCGGCAATGCGGGCCTGATCCAGAGCGTTTTGCACCGACTCCAGTCGTAGCAGTCGACCATAGCGAGGCGATGGGAACACTGTACAGTCGCCAGCGGCGTAAATATCAGGATCGCTAGTTCGCATATAACTATCGACGACAATACCATCGGCAACGTTCAGCCCTGCGTCCTCCGCCAAACCCGTTTCAGGCACTACACCCACACCAATGATCACGATGTCGGCTTGTCGAGTATCGCCACTGCTCAACTGCACCGCCAAGCGTCCCTCTTGAGTAGCAATCGCCTCGACTTGCGTCTGGGTCTCGATCATTACGCCATTGCTTTCATGTAGCAAGCGAAAATAATCTGCAATCACTGGGCTCGCCACGCGCTGTAATAGGCGTGGGCTCATCTCTACGACACTCACAGTCAAACCTTTCTTGGCCATCACTGCTGCAGTCTCGAGACCGATGTATCCGCCGCCAATAACGATGGCGTGTTTGCCCTCGCTCATATCCGCACGAATCCCGGCTACGTCTTTGGCATCGCGCAAATAGTGCACCCCTGGCAAGTCCTCACCTATTGGCAAGTGTTTCGGAGTTGCACCTGTGCACAGCGCCAGTTTGTCGTAGGCAATGCTCTCGCCACTACTGAGAGACAGCACTTTGTTGGCTCGATCGATCTTCGTTACCTGTTCGCCAAGACGCAATTGCACATCGTTATTGGCATACATCAACGCCGGGCGCAGGAGTATCTTGTCAACTTCTTTCTCCCCTGCCAGCACCGCCTTCGATAATGGGGGCCGATGATAAGGCAATGGGTCTTCCGCCCCTATTAAAACAATCTTCCCGCTCCAACCTTCTTTACGCAATTGGATAGCAAGCAAGGAGCCGGCATGACTCGCCCCTACGATCACACATATTAGTTCTTGGTTTTGTACTTTAGTCATTGTTCACTCTTATAAGTCACTCGCCAATCAATTGGCGTCTTATGATGTTCTATTAAATAGGCATTAGTTTGCGAGAAGTGATGGTTGCCGAAAAATCCGCGGCTCGCCGATAACGGTGACGGGTGCACGGACTCCAGTACTAAATGGCGCGAGCGATCGATCATCGCGCCCTTACGCTGTGCGTAACTTCCCCAAAGTAGAAAAACAAGATTGTCGCGCTTTTCATTCAATAAATTGACAATACGATCTGTGAATCGTTCCCAGCCTTTTTTCTGATGCGAGGCGGCCAAGCCAGACTCCACAGTTAGCACTGCATTTAATAGTAAAACACCCTGCTGCGCCCAACCCTGCAGATTTCCAGAGGTAGCAGGTGTAATTCCTAGATCTTGCGCGAGTTCTTTGTAAATATTTCGAAGAGACGGAGGAATAGCGACGCCATCTTGCACAGAGAAACACAGCCCATGGGCTTGCCCTGGACCGTGGTAAGGGTCCTGCCCCAATATAACAACCTTTACTTGATCGAATACCGTGGCATTCAAAGCGTTAAAAATATTCGCCCCTGCAGGGAATATGACTTTCCCTGCCGTTTTTTCATCACGCAAAAAACGGCGCAAGTCGCGCATATAATCAAGCTCGAACTCTGGCAGCAGATGTTGCTTCCAAGAGTCGTCGAGCTTGATACGATCAATGGACTCGCTATTCTCGTCTACCATCGAAGCGCTTACTTGTCGTGCTGCGGACGCATATGCGGAAATAGCAAAACATCTTTAATGGAGGGCGCATCCGTGAAAAGCATCACTAGACGATCAACCCCGATGCCCTCACCCGCCGTTGGCGGCAACCCATATTCCAATGCCGTAATATAGTCGGCATCGTAGTGCATTGCCTCATCATCGCCTGAGTCTTTTTGTTCAACTTGTTCGTGGAAACGCTTGGCTTGATCTTCAGCATCATTGAGCTCAGAGAAGCCATTGGCGATTTCACGGCCACCTATGAACAACTCAAAACGGTCGGTAACCTCTGGATTGTCATCGTTGGCACGGGCCAAAGGCGATACTTCCGTTGGGTACTCGGTAATGAACGTAGGTTGTAGCAACAAATGCTCGACTTTCTCGTCAAATATTTCCATGCAAATTCGGCCAGCGCCCCAGCTGTCTTCGACTTTCAGGCTCATCGATTTTGCTAGCGCGGCGACGGATTCACGATCTTGCAGTGTCTCTAATTTCACGCCTTCACAATGTTTAACGATGGAGTCTGTCACGCTTAGGCGAGTAAATGGCTGTCCAAAATCGAGGTCGAGCCCCTGATAATTCAACGTCGTTTTACCGAGCACATCCTCGGCTATGCGGCGGAACAACGCTTCCGTCAAATCCATCAAATCATGATAATCGGCATAGGCCTGGTAGAACTCAATCATGGTGAATTCTGGATTGTGACGCGTCGATAAACCTTCATTACGGAAGTTACGATTGATTTCAAATACGCGCTCAAACCCGCCCACAACCAATCTTTTCAGGTACAGCTCTGGCGCGATGCGTAGAAACATTTGCTGATCCAAGGCGTTGTGATGGGTCACGAATGGTTTTGCCGTCGCCCCGCCTGGAATCACTTGCATCATCGGTGTTTCGACTTCCATGAAATCATGGGCTTCGAAGAACTGACGTAAACTGCTTATGATTTTGGAACGCGTGACAAAAGTAGCACGCGAACTCTCATTCGCAATCAAGTCGATATAACGTTGCCGATAGCGAACCTCGGTATCAGACAAGCCACGATATTTGTCTGGCAACGGACGAAGTGCTTTCGTTAGCAGCCGCAGTTCAGCGATCCATACAGTCAGCTCGCCCTTGCCTGTTCTAAAGACACGCCCGTCTACGCCCACGATATCGCCAAGGTCCAGTGCTTTAATTTCGGCAAGCATTTCTGCCGATAATTCTTTCGGGTTGAAATACAGCTGAATCTGCTCAGACACATCCTGAATAACCAAAAACGGCCCACGCATGCGAATAATTCGACCTGCCACTTTCACTTCTGGTTTCAGGTTCTCCAGCGCCTCTTTGTCTTTATCTTCATAGGCGCTTAGCAAATCGCTTGCGTAATTTGAGCGTCTAAAGTCATTAGGAAACGCATTGCGCTGAGCACGAATGGCGTCCAGTTTTTCTCGACGCTGGCCAATCAGTTTGTTCTCGTCCTGTGCGACTTCTGCACTCTGAGTTTGTTGACCTTCTGCTGCTTGCTTTTGATTTGTCACTGGATTTATAACCCCATTTTTAAACTTGCTTCGATAAACTTATCTAGATCCCCGTCTAATACGGCGCCGGTATTGCTCACTTCAACCCCAGTACGCAGGTCTTTGATTCGTGATTGATCCAGCACGTATGAACGGATCTGACTTCCCCAGCCAATATCGGCCTTCTCTTCTTCGACCTCTTGCGCCGCTTGTTTGCGTTTTAACTCTTCCATTTCATAGAGTTTCGCTTTCAGCTGTTTAATCGCCTGATCGCGGTTCTTGTGTTGCGAGCGTTGGTTTTGACACTGCACTACGATGCCTGAAGGCTCGTGAGTCAACCGGACGGCAGAGTCAGTCTTGTTAATATGCTGCCCACCGGCGCCACTGGCACGATAGGTATCGACTCGCACATCGGACATATTCAGTTCGATCTCGATATCATCGTCCACTTCTGGTGACACAAACACTGACGAAAATGAAGTATGACGACGATTGCCGGAATCGAATGGCGATTTACGCACTAGGCGATGCACACCCGTTTCTGTGCGCAGCCAACCGAAAGCGTACTCGCCACTAACGTAGATCGTCGCACTCTTGATGCCGGCGACTTCACCGGCCGAGACTTCAACTGCCTCGACCTTAAAGCCTTTCGCCTCCCCCCAACGCAAGTACATGCGCAAAAGCATTTCGGCCCAATCTTGCGCCTCTGTTCCCCCTGAACCCGCTTGAATTTCGACGAATGCGCCATTGGCGTCCATGCGTCCGGAGAACATGCGGCGAAACTCCAGGGTCTCAAGCTTGCTACCGAGCTTGCCTAGCTCGGTTCCTACCTCGGCAAACAGGTCTTCGTCATTCTCTTCTTGAGCAAGCTGAACCAGCTCGCGGCAATCGGCCAAGCCTTCGTACATGCTATCGATGGTGTTGACGACCATTTCGAGTTCCGCGCGCTCTTTGCCTAACGCTTGCGCGGCCTCTGGGTTCTCCCATACTCCTGACTCTCCGAGTTCAAGTTCAACCTCTGTTAGGCGATCTTTCTTCTCATCGTAGTCAAAGATACCCCCGAAGAACGTCCGTGCGGGAGCTAAAATCCTTGATTTTCTGAATCGTCAAATTGGCTTCGATCATGCGCGTTTAAAGTCTCTGTACGAAATTGAAAAGACGAGCATTTTACCCTAATCGGGCACAGATGCCACAGTTGCGCGGGCTTAAGACAAACGAAGCGCCATTCTGCTAGAATCGCGCCATGCCGAAGCCGCCAGAGCACATCTTAGAAAACGCCGATATCCAGTGGCAGGACACAGGCACGCCCTATTCCAAGCACTTCGAAGACATTTACTTCTCGCGCCAAGGCGGCTTGGACGAGACCGAATACGTCTTCATCGCCGGTAATGCCCTTAAACAGCGCTGGCAGACCCAGGACGAGGCACTTGCGCAGGGCGCTGTCGAGCACAACACTTTCACCATAGCCGAGCTTGGCTTTGGCACTGGGCTTAACTTTCTCTGTAGTTGGCGTGCGTGGCGCGCCGTCGCGCCTAGGCAACTGCGCCTGCACTATATCGCTTGCGAGAAATTCCCTCTGCAGCTAGAGGCCTTGCAAAGGGCCTTGCAAGAATGGCCAGAACTGGCAGCGTTTAGCGCGCAGTTTCTAGAGCACTATCCTGACCATTCTCACGGTTATCACCGCCTGCAGCTGCAAGACGAGACTTTGCAGAGCAGCATCACGCTTGATCTCTACTATGGCGACGCGGAACAACTACTCAGCCTGCAAGCATCGCGTGCGAGCGCCAAGGTAGACGCCTGGTTTCTCGATGGTTTCGCCCCTAAATTAAATCCACAGATGTGGAGCGAGGCTTTGCTTAGACAAATTGCCAGGCTCAGCAAGACAGGCACTACGCTCGCCAGCTATAGCGTCGCGGGCACAGTCGTGCGCGGTGTCCGCGATGCTGGGTTTGAAGTCAAAAAGCTAAAAGGCTTTGCCCAAAAACGGCATATGCTGACCGCTACATTTACAGAGCAAGCGGCCCTTTCGAGCACCGCTGACGCCAAACCACTGCAATGGCTGGACCTCGACGCAAGCCGCAGCAACACTAGCCGAGAGGTCATTGTCATCGGTGCTGGGCTGGCAGGTTGTGCACTCGCCCATAGCCTCGCTCGCAAAGGCTTGAAGGTGTTAGTCCTTGAGCAAGCCGAGCACATCGCCAGCGGTGCTTCAGGCAATCGCCAGGCCGTGCTGCAGTGTCGACTCAGTAATGCCGATAACGGTAACCGCCAATTCAATCTACAAGCATTTCTATACGCCGTACGCGAGTTTAACCAGCTGCAGAAACAACACCCAGAGATTAACTGGCAGGCCTGTGGGGTGTTGAATTTAGAATCGGCGTTCAAAGCGCGGCAGGAGCGTGGCATCGAAGTGAATCACGCCGCCTATTCCGATCGAATCGTGCAAGCCCTAAATGCGCAGCTCAGTAGCGCTCAAGCAGGCGTGATGTTTGATGGCGGCGCTCAGTATCTCCCCCTTGGTGGTTACCTCAACCCCGCGCAGCTTTGTCATGCCTATCTTCAACACCCGAATATTCGCATAGAGCTCAACAGCAAAGTCACCGACCTATGTCAGCAGGGGGAACGCTGGCAAGTCAATTACGGAGAACACACAAGCAATACCGCCACTAGCGATGCGGTAGTGATCGCCAATAGTTACAGTGCCACGGCATTAAGCCAAACGGCAGCCCTGCCGATCGTGCCCATCAGAGGCCAAGTCAGCTATCTTGCGGACAACCCACAGAGCGCAAAATTACACAGCGTCGTGTGTGGCAGAAGCTATATCGCCCCATCGTGGCAAGGCTTGCATAGCGTTGGCGCCAGTTATTCAAAAAACATAAGTGATTTGGCACTCTCAGAGAAAGAACATCGGGAAAACCTAGAGGGCATCGCGCAACACCTCGCTTCGGCACAATTAACTGAAGCAGCGATCACTGGAGGGAGAGTATCGATTCGCGCTACGAGCACCGATCGCATGCCGATGGTTGGACCAGTACCGGATTTTGAGCGGCTACAAGCGCTCTACCAAGGGCTCGGGCAAACGCAGCGAAAAAACCCGAACCGCTGCGTGCCGATGCTTGCTGGTTTGTATGTGAGTGTGAGCCATGGCTCCCACGGCCTCTGCAACACGCCACTTGCGGGGGAATATCTAGCAAGCCTCATTGCGAATGAATTGCTTCCTGTTCAAGAGGCAGTCATTAAGAGCTTGCACCCTGCACGGTTCGCCTTGCGTGTACTTAAACGTCAGGGCTTTGCTCATTAAAAAACTGTCGAGCAACGCGATACAGGCCATGAGCATCTTCGCTGCCCGCTAGCTCACGGATAGAATGCATGGCAAAGCTCGGCACTCCCACATCGATCGTTTCAACACCAATACCCGACGCCGTAATCGGCCCGATGGTGCTACCACAGCCCATGTCACTGCGCACCACAAAGGATTGCACTGGCACATCCGCATCTAAACACAGTGATTTAAAATAGGCGACTGAACGGCTATTGCTCGCATAGCGTTGGTTGGCATTGATCTTAATGACTGGGCCCTGATTTAAAATTGGCCCATGATTGGCGTCATGAATGTCCATGTAATTGGGATGGATGCCGTGGGCATTATCCACGGACAACATCATGGAATTACGAATGAGGCGTTCGAAGTCCTCGGCACGTTTTTCAACCCGCGTTGAACTGTCGGCCAGCAGCCGCTCAAGGACCGAGCGCAAGAACGGCCCGTTTGCCCCCGCGGCAGACGTACTTCCCACCTCTTCGTGATCCGTGCACACCAATAAATTACAGGCGCTGTTATCACACTCGATCAGTGCCCTCGCCCCGATATAACAGCTCAGCAGATTGTCCAAGCGCGCCGATGCAATAAACTCATTGTGCAGGCCAATCAATGCTGGCGGCTGAGTATCGTAGAAGCTGAGTTCGTGACTTAACACTTTACTCGCGTCATCACGCTGGGCGTATTTCCCGAGCCACGATAAGAGCAAGTCGTCGAAGCTGTCCCCTTCTGCTCCTTTGATAGATAACAGCGGGGGTAGGTGCAACTGCGCATTCACACTTCGAGATTGATTGGCTTTGCGATCTAAGTGAATCGCAAGGCTAGGAATGATAGCGACGGGCCGCTGCAAGTCGATGAGGCAACTATCAAGCGTGCCGTCTTTACACAGAAAGTCCACGCGCCCAGCGATGGAAAGGTCACGGTCGAACCATGGGTTATAAAGCGCGCCCCCATACACTTCGACCCCAAGTTGCAGGTAATTATTTTTACGCATATCGCCATTAGGCTTCACACGCAAACAAGGGCTATCGGTATGGGCTCCGAACATATTAACGCCATCACGCACTGGGTCGCCATTGGCACTACGTTCGGGGATGGTGAAAGCAATCAAAGAGGAGCTATTGCGGCTGACGCAGTAGCGACCACCGGGCAGCAACTGCCAAGACTCTGACTCCTCTAGCATCGTAAAGCCTTGCGCCTGGAGTAAGGCCGCAAGGCTTTGCGTGGCATGAAAGGGCGTGGGTGATTCGGCAATAAACTTTAACAAACCGACATTAAAGTCATCCAATGGCATTACTTGCTGCGCCGAACTACCCATCCACTACTCCAATTATCTAAATTACTGCGTGTTAACTTGCAAAAGCTCTACATCAAAAATTAGCGCGGCAAATGGGCCAATAGGGCCCGAACCAGTATCGCCATAGGCTAGGTCTGAAGGGATGAATAAACGCCACTTGTCACCTGGCTTCATCATCTGCAAGGCTTCAGTCCAACCTGCGATCACTTGGCCAACACCAAACTCTGCTGGCTCACCACGTTCAACCGAACTGTCGAAGACGCTGCCATCAATGAAAGTCCCGTGATAATGGGCCAATACGCTGTCGTTTAGCGTTGGCGAGGTGCCACTAGCATCGCCCGACTCGATAATCATGTATTGCAGACCAGAATCAGTAGTCATCACGCCTTCTGCCGTGGCGTTTGCCGCGAGGAATGCCGCACTTTCAGCTTGGATAGCCGCCGCTTCAGCCGCTTGTTGATCCATGAGCTGAGTTTGGAACGCCTCTAGCGCTGCCATCATCTCATCCACGGTCAACTGTGGTTCGCCCGTGACAACATCGCGAATCCCTTCAAAGAAGGCGTCGAGATTGATAGCACCCATGATGCCCTGACCTGCGAGATTTTGACCAATATTGACACCGATACTGTAGCTAATCTGATTCTCTTGGGATGTCAGGTCTACTGCGCTATCGGCTGCTTGCGCGTTCATTGCGGTAAGCGAGACAGCCAAAACTACACTGCGCAGGCTCAATAAACGGGGAAAATTCATGGTGACTTCCTTCATTGATGATTATCTAATGGTTGAAGGCGATCCAAGCAGCGCTTGACCCTTCAAGACTGCATAAATCACCGGACTTAGGGCAACGAATACTAACTGGACTAGTCCCGAATTTCCACCGAGAAAGCGGCAACATAGCGGTATTTCCCCTAGAGATGCGTCATAATGCCAAGCAAAGTCGCTGACTTTCAGCAAGGAGCGCGCAACCGTGCAAATTAAGTGTCTATTACGTATTAGCTGCCTAGTCGGTCTAGGCCTTTTGAGCAGTGCCTGCTCGCAGCGCTATGCCGTCAGCATCAACAATCAGACGGTATACGACCCACGCCCCAATGCAACCGCCTATCGGTTCGCCGACCCTGGCCTACAGGGTTGCATCAACCTGGCTTTGCAGCAGCCTAATGCCGAACTAGAACGCATTACGATCCTGTCTTGCTCGGGCTGGGAGATAGAGGACTTAGAGGGCATCTCGTTACTCAAAGCCCTGCAATTTCTAGATCTCAGTAATAATCGCATTAGCAGTGTTGCCCCATTGAGCAACCTCCCCCGCTTAAGCTCCCTGAGCATCACCAATAACCGTGTGCGCGATATCGAAACATTGATCGCGATGAACAGCCTGACCTCGGCGGTACTGACGGGAAATACGACCATTAGCTGCGCTCAGCTCAATACGCTTGCCACTAAATTGGGCGACAATCTGCAGCGCCCGGCGACTTGTAGAGAATAGTGCCTAGAATGCGGGAACACCGCTATGAAAGCGAAACTCAGCATCGGGGCTCTCGATTAACTCGCGCTCTATTTCACGAAAGCGCTCGACATGGGGGGTGATATCGGCTTCGCTGTAGAGCCCTGCAAGTGCCAAATAGTCTTGATAATGGCGTGCCTCGGACTTCAATAAGCTGCGATAAAATTTCTCGAGTGCGGGGTCTAACAGCGGCGCGATCTTCGCAAAGCGCTCGCACGAACGCGCCTCCACAAAGGCTCCAACAATCAGCGTGTCAATTAGCACATTCATGCCGTCTTTGCGCAAATGTTCACGCAGCCCTCCCGCATAGCGCGAGGGCCCAAGGTGGATATAATCGATATCGCGCTGAACTAGCAGATTGACGACCTGTTCGAAGTGCAACAACTCCTCTCTCGCCAACTGCGACATCTTGCGTAGCAACTCTGTGTGCTCCGAATAGCGATACAACAGGCTCATTGCTGTTGCTGCCGCCTTCTTCTCGCAATTGGCATGATCGATCAACAGCACTTCGGGTTGGCGCAAGGCTTCATCGAGCCACTCTTGCGGGGTTTCACAGGGTAGAAAATCGAGTATCTCTTTTAACATCGTCCGCTCTAGTCTTGTTGATCTTGGGTTTTGGCGCCACGCTGATCTTCAAGCTTCTCGCTCTCATCGATGTCGGCCTGTGCCAAAAGGGTTTCCGAATGCTTCTTGCTCGTGCGTGCCCCCAAGGTTTTGAGCTTTTCGACACGCCCAATGAGATTACCACGGCCTGAGACCAGTTTATTATGGGCCTTGTCATAGCTCTTGCGGGTCGCTTCGATGCGACTATCGATCTCTTCCAAATCGCCAACAAAGGCCACGAATTTGTCATACAGAAGCCCTGCCGAATTGGCGATTTCCAAGGCATTCTGGTTTTGCTGTTCATAGCGCCAAATATTTTGAATCGTGCGCAGGGTTGCCAAGAGGGTCGACGGCCCCACTAAGATGATGTTTTTCTCAAACGCATCGGTAAACATCTCACCATCTTCTTGTATGGCAACAGAGAATGCCGCCTCTATTGGCATAAACAACAACACGAAGTCTAGGGAGTTGATTGACATCAGGTTCTGATAGTCTTTGCCACTTAAAGATTTAATATGGGTGCGGACAGACAATACATGCTGCCTTAGGAATTCCGCCCGACGCTTGGCATCATCTTCAGAGCAATAGGCCTCATATGCTTTCAAGGACACTTTCGCGTCGATGATGATTTGTTTGTTCTCAGGCATGTGCACGATGACATCGGGCTGGGATCGCGACCCGTCCTCAGCCTTTAAGTTGACTTGCGTTTCATACTCGCGCCCTTTCACTAAGCCCGATTTCTGCAGAATCGTTTCAAGAATGACTTCGCCCCAAGTGCCTTGCGTCTTGCTCTCGCCCTTCAAGGCATTCGTGAGGTTAACGGCGTCCTCGCTAATTCGCACATTGAGCTCTTGCAAGGCGCGAATCTCGCGCGCGAGTGAGAAGCGCTCTTTAGATTCACGGTCATAGGTGTCTTCGACGCGTTTTTCGAATAAGTGTATTTTCTCGTTCAGCGGTTTTAATATCTCGGCAATGCTCTCTTTGTTGCTCGCCGTAAAGCGCTTGCTCTTGTCTTCAAGAATCTCGCTAGCGATACTTTTAAACTGCAGCGTCATTTGCTCACGCGAGTCATTGAGTAATTGCAGCTTCTCTTGATTCTGCTTTTGCTCCTGTTGCATCTGCGTTTGCAACTGCGCAATCTGTTCGCGATTACGCAGCTCGCTCTGCGCCAGCTCAGCCTTCTCGTCTGCCAATGTGCGCAGGCGAGCCAACAGAGCTTCTTGCTCGTTTTGCTTGGCATTCAGGCGTTCTTCGAGCACAGCTAATTGCCCTGAAAGATTGGGGGCACGGCGCAAATACTGGAGAAGTGACACGATAGCTAACACCGCAGCGATGGCGGCAAATGCAAGCGTTTCTGGTGTCATTGACATGCGAAGAACTCCAAGTCCTGCCTTCTCAGAGCTTGAGAAGGCCTAGGAATGGGTTTAGATAAGATTGCGGTGTAACGTGCGGATCAAAGCATCATGCAACTCAATTGTTGCGGCGCTCTGCGTGGACTCAGCCGTCACGACAACGCGATCCCCTTCATCATTGATGGTCACTGTGAACTCGACAGGAACAATCTCGTCATCATTGCCACGACCAAATAATCGGCCAAAGAAGCCTGGTCTGTCTTCGTCGATTTCTCCGGCGTAACGCACGGTGTAAACGCCTGCGTCACGATCGCTGTCAATCATTTCGACACCGGCATTTTCCAATGATTGTGAGACCTGCGACCAAGCGCGGTCGAAGTCGATACGAATCTGCAGAATATCGCCATTGCCTGAGGGTTGCACTTTAGCTTTACTCTCGGCCTGTATGCTGCCGGCAAGCAAGGATACCGACGAGGCACGGTAGAGGTCGGTGCGATCGGCAAGGTACAAGGAGATATCATCAAGCATCGCGTGCTCTAACTCTAGGCTCGCCGAGTCCTCAGGCCAATTAATATCCGCATCTGGATCTTCGACGTAACTTTCTGAGACTTGCCGGACATATACTTCCGAGTTGCCAGAATGTATCCCTGGCTCGATACGCACTTGGTATTTATTACGCTCGCCTTCCTCGCCTAGCCAAATAGTCTCCATTTGCCACTGGCTTGGGTCCTCTGCTGCCAAGCGGATCTGCGCAGTTGACCAATAATCGCGCATCCGTGGCCAGACTTGACCTGGTTCGGCGCCGATGACGATCCAGCGACGATCGCCGAAACGTTGCACCACCACCCCTTCACGAATATTCGAGTCCAATGCACGAGGCGCTGGGGCACGAAGGAAAAAAGCCCGATCCTCTGGCAGCGCTTCGGGCACAACGTACAGTGCATCGAGCGTATAGCTATCTAGCTCTGCTGGGATATCCATGGGCGGTGCCGTCGGCGCAACCAAATAATCGCCTTGGCGGTCGCGGAAATATCCGTCATCCCCAGTAAGATACGAGCAACCTGCTAGAGTGCTAAGGAGCATTGTTCCTATCGTGATTGGTTTTAAAGCCTGCATTGAGCCTCTCATTACTAAAAATACGGTCATTCGCTATGGCACCATTGCCAAAACAACTATTACGCGATGCTAATACCTGCCGCGCGCATTGCATCAGCTACTGGGACTCTGAAAGCTGGATTCAGTTCCACTAACGGCAGACGAATTCCCGATTGAATCAGGCCCATCTGCGTCATTGCCCACTTCACCGGCACTGGGTTGCCCTCTACAAACAAACGACTATGCAGACCGGCCAAAGGCGTATCGATTGCCTCCGCACCCACCGCATCGCCCGCTATCGCGCGTTTACACATATCGTGCATCTGTCCTGGGACAAGGTTTGCGGTCACGGAAATATTGCCTTTGCCGCCAGCCAACATCAATTGCCGAGCCGTGGCATCGTCACCGCTTAGAATACTAATGCGATTCCCGCAAAGTGTTAATAACTCTCTGCAACGATCGAGATCACCGCTGGCCTCTTTGATCCCTACGATATTGGGAATGTCTGCCAAACGGGAGACCGTTTGCGCCTGCAGATCACAGCCAGTGCGCGAGGGAACATTGTACAATATTTGAGGAATATCAACACTTTCGGCAATCTTCTTGAAGTGCTGATACAAGCCTTCTTGGCTAGGTTTATTGTAGTATGGCACGACAATCAGACAGGCATCTGCACCGGATTCTTTAGCCGCTTCTGTAAAGAATATCGCCTCGCGTGTGGAGTTTGAGCCAGTGCCCGCCACAACAGGAATACGCCCTGCGACCTTCTTCACGCAATGGCTAATGAGGTCACAGTGTTCTTGTGCGGTGATTGTAGGCGACTCCCCAGTCGTACCTGCCACAACGATCGCGTCAGTGCCGCTACTGATATGCCAATCAATCAATTGATCGAATGCTGGATAATCGATTTCACCATCGGGTGACATCGGCGTGACGATAGCCACGATACTGCCTTGAATCATTACGTATCCTCTAGCCTTAGAGATTGTAAACACGGGCGGCGACTGTACCACATCCCTTGCTTGCGGGACAAAATCTAGCCCCTGAAATCTGCTTGTCTAACCGTGTGGGGGCGGTTTGTGTGCCGTATCCGGCCATGCATTGATAATGGCCTTGATGAAAGTCGCCAATGGTATCGCGAAAAACACACCAGCAAGGCCCCAGATCCCACCAAACACTAAGACCGCGCTGACAATGGCTACTGGGTGCAGATTGACTGTTTCTGAGAAGATCACGGGAACGAGGACGTTCGCATCGAGCAGTTGAATGACGCCATAGGCCAACACAACCGTGTAGAACTCTCCGCCGAAGCCCCACTGCACATAGGCCACCAACATGACTGGCAAGGTCACGACGGCAACCCCAATAAATGGCACGATGACCGACAAGCCTACTAGCACCGACAATAGCAGAGCGTAATTCACACCCAGAACAAAGAATGTTAAGTAACTACAAAGACCTACAACAATAACCTCAAGCACCTTTCCGCGAATATAATTGGCTAATTGCTCGTCCATTTCCTTCCATATCTGCAACATCAAAGGACGATTATGCGGCAGTAGACTACTGATCCAACGCACCAGTAGGTGTTTATCTTTCAACATGAAAAACACCAATACCGGCACTAAAATAAGAAACACCAGCCAGTCGAAGATGCGTGGAATGCTCGATATCGAATAAGACACAACCATTTGCCCAAGCACCGCTAGGTCACCGCGAAGGGTATTGATCATGTCTTGAATTTGCTGTTCTGACACCAGGCTAGGGTAGGAGTCAGGCAAATGCAGCAACAAAGCCTGCCCCCCACTAATTAAGCGCGGCAGATCATTGATAAAGCGCCCTAGCTGCCCCCAAGCCTGCGGCAATAGAAACAGAAGTATCGCTACAAACAAACTGATGAACACGACGTAGACGATGGTCACCGCCACCATATAGGGCACTGAGTAGCGCAGCAGCATGTTCACTAAACCTTGCAAAAGGTAGGCGGTAACAACGGCGGCAAGCAATGGGGCCAAGAACGAGCCCATAGTCGCCAACACAATAAGCCCGACAGCAAGGAGAATAGAGAAGATAATCGCTTCTTCGTCGTGAAAATACCGATCAAAGAAACTTCGCAGGAGTTGTCGCATAGATGCTTATGAGCCTTTTTGGATCCAGTAATGGTAAATGGCGTTGTCTTTCTCAAACGCGAGAATTGTATGCCGGCTTTGTTGCACGAACACCTCAAAGTCTCTCTCTGACCCTGGATCGGTGGCAATCACCTTTAACACTTGCTCAGCTTGCAATGAATTCAAGGCGAGTTTGGCCTTAAGTAAAGGCAATGGGCAACTGAGTCCGCTCGCATCGAGTTCTAAATCTACATTGATTTCCATAGGCAGGTATTTTAGCAAGCAAACTTGCAAAATGCCTAGCAATTGCCCAGCATCAACAATTAGCACATGGAATTATTTGTGCTAGCACCGGTCTTAGGTTTACAGTGATGAAAGCGACTTTGTTTCCTATTTAGAGATTTTATGCACGCCATCAAATTGACCAAACTCGCGCTCGCGACTGCCCTTCTCAGCAGCCAAATAGCGTTAGCACAAGTGCAACTGCCCAGCTTGGGAGACCGCATATCGGGGCTCATCTCATTAGATGATGAGTATACCCTTGGGCGTGAGTTTTTGCGCTCGGTACGCCGTAGTAGCGAGACCATCGCTGATCCGCTACTCAACGACTATGTCGTCAATATTACCCATAATCTCGCGCTGCATAGCGAACTGAAAGACTACCGTCTCGCCTTCATTATTATCGACAGCCCTGAATTGAACGCCTTTGCGGCCCCTGGTGGCATTATCGGCGTCAATGGCGGCCTATTTCTCAATGCTCATACCGAGGGCGAGTTTCTCTCGGTCATGGCACACGAACTTGCCCACGTTAGCCAGCGCCACTTTGCCCGTAGTGTTGAAGACGCGCAGCGCCGCAGAATCCCTGAACTGGCCACCCTATTGGCCAGCATTGTCGTCATGGGCACATCCAGCGGCGACACTGGTCAAGCTGCCGTGATGGCCGCTCAAGGCCGGGCGATAGAAAACCAGCTACGCTTCTCTCGCAACAATGAAGCAGAGGCTGACCGAGTGGGCATTCGCACATTGTACGACGCAGGCTATGACCCAGAAGAGATGCCAGCGATGTTTGAAAGACTGGCAAGCATGAACCGCTTTGGCAGACGGCCGCCCGAATTCCTGCTCTCCCACCCTGTCACAGAGGCTCGTGTTGCGGATACCCGCGGCCGCGCTAGTCGCTATCCAGAGCGCGAGGGAACCGTCAGTCTTGAGTATCAGCTAATGCGTGCTAGGGTACAGATGCTCTACGAGGCCGACGCCAAAGTCGCTATCGATCAGTATCAAAGAGCTCTAGCAGACGCGACGACAGACAACGATCAAGCCGCGGCCCATTACGGGCTTGCCTTGGCCTACATGAAAAACCAAGACTTCAACAAGGCGCACGCGGCCCTCGCCCCATTGTTAGAGCGCGAACCCAACCGCATCGCTTATGTCGTGACTGAAGCGGAAATTTTTACCGCGAGCAACGAGGCCGGCAATGCACAGGATTTCCTGCGCCGCCATATGACGATCAACCCCAACAACCACCCGCTCACTATGACTTATGCCAATGCCTTAATCGCGGGGCGCAACTACGAAGAAGCCGCAAAAGTACTTGAAAAACATGCAGTTATTAGGCCCGAAGATCATGACCTTTGGTACACAATTGCAGAGACTCAGGGCTTAGTAGGGGACGTCAGTAAGGTGCACCAAGCCCGTGCGGAGTATTTTGTCTTGGTTGGAGACTTTAGAAGTGCTTCCGAGCAGCTCAGTTATGCGCTGCGCATTGAGTCAGACAAAGAGAATAATGGCCCGCTCATCGCTAAGCTACGTCAACGCTCGCGCGATGTTGAGCAATTAGAGCGCAATTCACGCTACTAGGCCTTGCCGGTCACCTTCAATTTATGCGACGCCGAGAAGTCCAACATACGCTGCAGTGGCCGCATTGCTTTCTCAGCTAGTTCGCGGTCGACGCTTACTTGATTAGACCCCTGTTTTAGCGACTCATAAAGGTTTTCTAGCGAGTTCATTGCCATCCACGGGCAATGGGCGCAGCTTCGACAAGTCGCATCGTTGCCGGCCGTTGGCGCGACAAGAAACTGCTTATTCGGAGCCAACTGCTGCAGTTTGTAGAAAATCCCTTTGTCGGTCGCCACAATAAATGACTCATTAGGCATATTGACCGCCGCGTTGATAATCTGTGTCGTAGAGCCTACAACGTCGGCGATCTCTAGCACCGAATCGGGTGACTCAGGGTGAGCCAATATCGCCGCTTCTGGATGGACTGCCTGCAGATCAAGCAAGCCCTGGGCCTTGAACTCTTCATGCACAATACAGGCACCATCCCATAACAACATATCGGCACCCGTTTTTTTCTGGATATAGCCCCCTAAATGCTTATCGGGCGCCCAGATAATTTTCTTACCCTGTGCGCTTAAGTGCTCAATTACATCGACTGCGATGCTCGAGGTCACTACCCAGTCCGCGCGTGCTTTGACTGCTGCAGACGTATTGGCATACACCACGACTTCTCTGTCTGGATGCGCATCACAAAAAGCGGAAAACTCGTCAATAGGACAGGCAAGGTCGAGTGAGCAAGTGGCTTGTACGGTTGGCATCAACACCGTTTTATTAGGGCTTAGGATACTCGCAGTCTCACCCATGAATCGCACGCCAGCCACGACGAGAGTTGACTCTTTGGCATCACGACCAAAACGCGCCATCTCAAGGGAGTCGGAAATAAAGCCGCCGCTCTCCTCCGCCAGCTCTTGAATCAAGGCATCGGTGTAATAATGCGCAACGAGTACGGCGTCTTTTTCTATTAACAAACGTTTGATACGCGCCTTATAGTCTGCGATTTTCTCCGCATCCATTTGCGCCGGCATTTTGATCGCAGCCAAATGCTCTTTAACAAGCTTGGTATCGGCTGCAAGTGATGATACTGATTCAGGTGTTTTAGACATACGCTAGTCTTAGAAAGCTCTCGCCTAGTTGTGAACAAAATAGTAAGGTCGCGATATTACACCCCTTAATTATACATTGGAAATATTCAAAGGAAGCACGCAATGCCAAAAGCAATTGTCATCGAGAAAACCGGCGACGCCGATGCCATGCAACTACAGGACGTAAAAGTCGCTAAACCACGAAAAGGGCAAGTCACTGTTCGTGCTACGGCTATTGGGGTTAACTTCATCGACATCTATCAGCGCACGGGCCTTTACCCGGTCCCTACCCCTTTCACTCCGGGTGGTGAACTTTGTGGGATTGTCGAAGCCGTGGGCGCAGGCGTGAGTGATTTTAAGATTGGCGATCGCGTGGCTTGTGGCACTGCGGGCACAGGATGTTATGCCGAGAAAGTGAATCTCGATGCCGGCTTGCTAGTCAAAGTCCCTAAAAACATCAGCGATGAGGTCGCTGCGGCCATGATGCTCAAAGGCATGACTGTGCAGTACCTTATTCGGCAGATCTATAAAGTTAAAAAAGGCGACACCATTTTAGTCCATGCCGCCGCTGGCGGTGTTGGCCTCATTCTTTGTCAGTGGGCAAAATCTTTAGGCGCCACGGTCATTGGTACCGTCAGCTCTGCCGCCAAAGCAAAACTCGCCAAAGCCAATGGTTGTGATTATCCGATCAATTATACGCAAGTAGATTTTGTGAAACGCGTAAAAAGCATTACTAAAGGTGCCATGTTGCCAGTAGTGTTCGACTCAATTGGTAAGGACACTTTTCCCGCCTCTTTAGATTGCTTGCATAAACGCGGGCTGTTTGTGACCTATGGTAATGCATCTGGCCCCGTGCCTGCTTTCCCACCGGCCTTGCTCGCGCAAAAAGGCTCCTTGCTCATGACCCGCCCTACTCTGTTTAGTTTTGTGAGCACACCAGAGGAATTGCGAAAAGTCGCAGGTGACCTAATGAAGGTGATTAAATCTGGTGCGGTAAAAATCGATGTCTCTCACCGTTATGCGCTAAAGGATGCTGCACAAGCGCATAAAGATCTCGCCGCGCGCAAAACCACCGGCTCCATTGTGCTAATCCCCTAACGACATAGCCCTAAACGTATTTAACCGTAGGACATCTGCATGAGTGCAAAATTAGACGAGAAATTAGAACCGATTTATCAGGAACTCTTGCATCGCAATCCAGGTGAATCAGAATTTCATCAGGCGGTGCGCGAAGTGCTTGAAACTATCGGGCCGGTCCTATGCAAACATCCAGAGTTTGCAGATCGCAAAATCATTCAACGCATCTGCGAGCCAGAGCGCCAAATAATTTTCCGTGTGCCTTGGCAGGACGACAGCGGTGAGATTCATATCAACCGAGCCTTCCGCGTTGAATTCAATAGTGCCTTGGGGCCCTACAAAGGTGGCATGCGTTTCCACCCTTCCGTGTATTTGGGAATCATCAAGTTTCTTGGCTTCGAGCAGATCTTCAAGAACGCGCTTACGGGATTGCCAATCGGCGGCGGCAAGGGCGGCAGCGATTTTAATCCGAAAGGAAAGTCTGACAACGAGATCATGCGATTTTGCCAGAGTTTGATGACCGAACTGTATCGTCACATCGGCGTGTACACAGACGTTCCCGCCGGGGATATTGGCGTTGGTGGCCGCGAAATCGGCTATCTCTTCGGCCAATACAAACGCATTACTAATCGTTATGAATCCGGCGTGATTACGGGCAAGGGAACTGATTGGGGTGGTAGCCTAGCACGCAAAGAGGCGACAGGTTACGGTGCCGTGTACTTCACCCAAGAGATGTTAAAAGTTCGAAACGACTCCTTAGACGGCAAAAAACTTATTGTCTCTGGCTCTGGAAACGTTGCCATCTATGCGATGGAGAAAGCGCAAAGCCAAGGGGCAAAAATCGTCGCTTGCTCCGACTCCAGTGGGGTCATCTACCATAAAGAAGGCATTGATCTGGACACCGTCAAACGCATCAAGGAAGTCGAGCGTGGCCGTATCAGTGATTACATTGAATCGCATAAAAAAGCCAAATACCTCAAAGATGCTTGTATTTGGGATATCCCCTGTGACATCGCCCTACCCTGTGCCACGCAAAATGAACTCAATGCAAAGGATGCCAAAAAGCTTGTCGAGAATGGCTGTATCGCCGTCGTCGAAGGCGCCAATATGCCAACAACCCCAGAGGGAATAAAAGTACTACAAGAGTCAAAGGTCGCGTTTGGCCCAAGCAAAGCAGCCAATGCAGGAGGTGTAGCAACCTCTGCTTTAGAGATGCAGCAAAACGCGAGCCGAGCTTCATGGTCTTTCGAGCATACTGAGAATTGCCTGGCGGAAATCATGATTGGCATTCATCGCCGCTGTTATGAAACAGCCGAAGAGTATGGGGCAACAGGTGACTACGTGAGCGGTGCGAATATTGAGGGATTCTTGCGCGTGGCGCGCGCCATGGATGCTATGGGCGTAATCTAAGTTTTGGCTTGCCTTTCACTAAGGCAAGCCACCCCCAACACATAATGATGATTGCTGGGACGATTGCCAGATAAGCGAACCGCGCTATGACTCCGAACTCCAAAAATGGTATCGCCAATACTACGCTCGCCGCCAGCATTGGATAATATTTTTTCTTCACCGCCATGGCTATCAATAGACAGGGGAATAGAACGCCATAAAAAACGAAGAAGCGTAAATAATTATCTACCCAGTACTGAGTCGTTTGGTTGGGCCAGAGCATCATGGCGCACACCACGGCTAACAAGCCAAGAAATACATTGCGCACTCTGGTGCGCTCTGCAAGCTCAACTTGTGCACTCAACTCCTTCGCATGCACACTCATACTAAACAGTGCTTGCCCTCCAAGATGAAGCATCACGCCCACTGGAACGACCGCGAGTATTAGGTCTTGATACAGCGCCGTGATTAAAATCAGAGGAATAAATGTGATGCCAAAAACCGCAAAGCAATGCTTGCTCGGCGCGAACTGCAGAGCCTTGTGAAAACTCAGATCGAAATAAGGACAGAGCAAAAAGCCAATAGACGTCAGTGGCAATAAATAGAGAGCCTCATACCATGGTTTTGTAGTTTGCAGGACTTGTTCGGTTTCTAACAAGGCACTGCCTGCCACCAGCGAGATAGCGTAAACCAGTATTGCCATCAACAGAAAGCATCGATCAGAGAGGCGTTTGAGCAGATTTAACAGAACGACAAGCGCAGCAATAAGCAATAAACAAAGCGCCAAGCCTACTTCGTGAATACGCAGCAACATTAGGACGAAAAAGAAATGAAAGACAAGAGTGATCAGTGAGAACGCCATCAACACAGTCGAGTAGCGCGCTACAAATTGTCGTGAACGCTCCGCGCTGCCCATGACATAGCCAAATGCTGTGCAACCAATCACGTTCGGCACAGCGAAGACCAAATACCCCGCCCAACCGTAGCGATGCAATAGAATCACTGGCAAGAACATGCCGATACACCATGTCCAGCTCGAGCTTAGGTACAAGCCCCAAGACAATGTCGACAGTTTGTTCATGCCTTGCGTCGATCTTTGCGGCGTTTTCTACGCTGCTTCACTATTGCCTTTGGTGTGCAGTGGAAACTCAGCTCAGACTTTCCTATACGCAGCGCTCGAGCATTTTTTGTAGCTGTCTCTTGCGTTATCTGCATTTCCACGGTGACATTGAACTCAGCAGCACTGGCGATTTTACGGCGCAACTCGTTTCTGACTTCTTCGGCATTTTTCACTGTGTAGCTTGCCGCACCATAACAAGGTCGCAAGAACTTATAGGAGAATTTTCTACAGACAACTTCATATTCACTGCCACAAATATTGAAGAGGAAAACTCCAGCTGCCACTTCACTATTTCCAAGCAAGGCGGCGCCTGCCATAGCCTTGTAGAAATTACGATTGCCACGTTTGAATGGAAGCGTCGCGACGTATTCGTCAGAACCTAAGTGTCGAACCGAGATACCGCTTCTAAAAACCAAGGGGAACCAAATGAACGAGCACACGCGGTGCCAAAAATTACTGCGACTACTTAGCTTAGTGATCTGCGCTTCCAAGCGCTCCCATCGCGTCATAGATGAGCCACTAGGCGAGTCACTAGATGAGGAATTTATGAGAAGAGTTTTCAATTGCACCTCAGAAAAGTTATTCATGCCACTAATTTCTAAAGTGCACACAGATTTACAGACACAAAAAAGCCCTCGCTAGGAGGGCTTATTGCTTACTTGCCGAAGCAAGGAATTTGGTGGGTCGTGAGTGACTCGAACACTCGACCAATTGGTTAAAAGCCAACTGCTCTACCGACTGAGCTAACGACCCGTAAACGAGGGCGACATAGTACTATCATCAGCGAAAAAGACAAGTCTTTTATGACAAAAAAGTCATTAAAAAGCGCTTCTTAGCAATAGCGTGTTGGGTCTTGCCCACCGGCCTGCGCAAAGCCCTTGGCGCGGAAGCGGCAGCTATCGCAGCGACCACAGGCACGGCCCTGCTCATCGGCTTGGTAACACGAGACGGTCAATGAGTAATCTACCCCTAGCGCAAGCCCTCTTGCGATGATCTGAGCCTTGCTCAAGGTGATTAAGGGCACTTCGATCTTCAAGCTCGCGCCCTCGATTGCAGACTTCGTCGCTAAGTTTGCCATTTTCTCGAAGGCTGCGATAAATTCTGGACGACAATCGGGGTATCCTGAGTAATCACGAGCATTCACACCGATAAAGATTGTTTGAGCCTCTACAACCTCTGCTAGGGCCATGGCATAAGACAGAAACACGGTATTGCGCGCTGGCACATAGGTCGTTGGAATACCACTGGACTCCTCTTCTGGGACAGCCATAGTAGTATCCGTTAAAGAAGACCCCCCCAACGCCCCTATCCCTAGCGGAATAACAGAATGCTGTTCTACTGCAAATGCACTGGCGACTGCCTTGGCCGCCTGCAGCTCACTTGCCGATCGTTGGCCGTAATCGAAGCTTAACGCATAGACCTTATACCCTTCGGCCTTTGCTATGGCCAAACACGTTGTAGAGTCTAAGCCCCCAGAAAGCAGCACAACGGCATTTTTCGGCGATGTGTCTTGGCTTGCACTCAAAGCACGCTCCTTCGAATTGAATTCATGTCAATGTCCTGGCTTGTCGCCCCAAATATGTTTATGCAATTGCAATTGCATACGTACATCCACGCGATCTTGCAAAATCCAGTCGGCCAGCTCTCGATAGCTTAATTGTTCGAAGCTTGGCGAGAACAGCACCTCTGCAACGCGGTTGCGTAAATCGAATTGGTCGGTCTTTGCCTTCGCCCAATCGAAGTCACCGCGATCACAGATCACAAACTTGACCTGATCGGAGGCCTTTAGAAACTTGATATTGCTCTCTAAGTTTTTGTCGCACTCCCCTGATGCCGGAGTCTTGAGATCGAGGATCGTCACGACACGCGCATCGACTTTCTCTATCGACATTGCCCCACTGGTCTCCAAAGACACGGTATAACCGCGCTCGCACAATGCCTCTAACAGAGCAATGCACTCGGGTTGCGCTAAGGGCTCGCCACCGGTCACCGTAATGTATTTTGCCGCATAGGAGTCTACTTGTGCCAAGATCTCGTCCAAAGCCATTACAGTGCCTTTATGGAAGGCATAGGCGGTATCGCAGTAACTACAGCGCAACGGGCAGCCGGTTAGCCGCACGAATACCGTAGGGAGACCCACAGTAGTGGTTTCTCCTTGTAGGGAAAAAAAGATTTCATTAATACGCAGTGAAGGCGAGTGTTCCATAGAGGCTCGAAGGCAGTAAAAGAGGTAATAACGTGAGAGGCTTGGCGCGGTATCGCTAGGCGAATATTAATTCATGGCGCGCATATATATATCTGCGAGATTGGCAGCAGATGTATTGGGGTAGCGCGATTGCACTTGGCGCAAGAGCTGTCGTGCGCGATCGATATTACCCAATTTATCGTACACAGTGCCCAATGAATACATCGCATCATCAACCTTACGGCCATCTGGGTACTGCGTCACAATGACCTCGAAGGCATCACGTGCTTCGTTGAGCATTGCGAGATTCACATAGGCCTGCCCTTTCCAATAATAGGCATTGGTCACGAAACGGCCATTAGGATACATATTGAGGTACTGATCAAATTCGTTCACAGCGCGTTGATACTCTTCTTCCTGCAACAGCGAGTCTAATGCCACTTGATACTGTTGTTGCTCAGAGAGCACTGTGGGCTGCAGACTCGGCGCGGTGTTATTAATGCTATTAGCCGCAATACTGTTGTTCGCAGGCAGCGAATTTGCCGCATTGGATATTGCCGGAGCAACCGCTGTCGGCGACACAGTGTTTGGTGTTGGCGTACTCGCGGCCTGCAGCGGGCTAGACGTGCTAGCGCCTGACTGTGTAGACGGCAGCGGAGCAACAGCACCTGGCGCTTGCCCAGGAACTGTTTGAGAAACTGTCGGATTAGGCATCGGCGCTGAGGTGGCCGGTGCTGCCGAGGAAAGCGAAGATAGTCGAGAATCGAGATCGGTATAGCGATCGAGAGATTCGCGTTGCAAATTGCGCAATTCGTAAGCTTGTTCTTCAACCAAGCCACGAAGGGTTTCGAGTTCAGAGCGCATTTCTCTAAACTGGTCGAGCAACATAACTAAAGCGTCATTAGAAGAAGCGCCGCCTGACTGCCCTCCTGTCGGAGTTTGGCCAGGCGTAAAAGGCTGAGCCTCTACAACTCCAGCAGCGCTCATAGCACCAGAGCTCAGCAGGGCTGCTGGCACGGCAATTAGGAACGCTGCTAAAGTGTGCTTCATTTAATACTAGCCTTACTTGATTTCAACACGACGGTTCAAACGGTAAGACGACTCTGATTGTCCAGTGTTTGCTGGACGCTCTTCACCGTAGCTAACCGTTTCGATTTGCGACAACGACGCACCGTTCACTACTAGGTAGTCACGGATGCTGTTCGCTCGACGCTCACCAAGAGCCAAGTTGTATTCGCGTGTACCGCGCTCATCCGCGTGACCTTCTAAGCGAATTCGACGACTGGAGTTTGCAGCGAGGTTACGACCGTGAATAGCTAGAACGTCGCGATCGGATGCCATAAACTCAGACACATCGAAATCGAAGTAGAACACGGTAGTATTTAACGCGGCAGCTTCCATGCGCTGTTGAGCTTCACGCTCACGAGCCAGACGCTCAGCTTCCGCACGCTGTGCAGCTGCAGTAGTCGCATCGATACCAGAAGTATCTGCTTCTACAGGTGCTGCCATTTCTTCGTCGCCAGTCGAGCTACAGGCTGCAACGCCCATGATCGATAACGCAAGGATTGTTGTTCTGAAAAATTTCATGCTGTGCGTACCCACTCTGCAAGTCCTCCGATAGGCTGATGCTATCAAATTTTCAAGTTTAATAACTTTAGTAACTCTAATTTAAGAACGGCGACCAAGATGGTTCCCGAACATCGCCCTGCGCGGATGGTAAACGGAACTTTACACGTCCGTCAATGGAAACGGCGTCTAGGATGCCTCTTCCATTAACCTTTGTGGCAAACATGATCATACTTCCGTTTGGTGCCACGCTGGGAGATTCGTCTAGTGAAGTGTCAGTAAGGGTGATGACCCGCTGCGTCTCGATGTTGAAAATAGCGATGCTATAGCTATTATCTTGGCGGGTGTCACGTCTGACGTGGACAAGATTCTTACCGTCCGGCAAGAAACGTCCCTTCGAGCAATAAAAGCAATCGAAGGTCAACCGCTCTGGGAAGCCTCCGGTAATTCCGACTTGATAAATTTGTGGCTGCCCTGTGCGATCCGATGTAAAGAGCACTGAACGGCTATCGGCTGTCCAACTTGGCTCTGTCTCGGCGCGCGGGTGATCCGTCAAGCGAGTCAGTTGATTGGTCATTAAATCCATTACATAGACGTCAGGGCTGCCATCTTTAGACAATACCATAGCTAATTTAGTGCCATCTGGCGACCACACTGGCGAGCTATTAATCCCGGGGAAGTCTGTAATCTGCCGTCTCTCCCCTGTCGCAATCTCTTGAATATAGATGCGTGGCAGATTGGTCTCGAAAGACAAGTAAGCGATTTGGCGCCCATCGGGTGACCACGCAGGTGACATCAAAGGCTCTTGCGATTCCACCAACACCTGTGAGCGACGACCGTCGTAATCGGATTTTTCAATGCGGAAGTAAGTGAGCTCTGGTGAGATGAACTGCGCAGAGACATAGAGAATCTCTGTGGAGAAGGCACCACGAATGCCTGTGACTTGCTCAAACACCACATTGCTAATCTCGTGCGCGATATCACGCAGCTGATCAACACTGCCGGTTAATACTTCGCCAATGAGCTTTTGCTCACGCGCCACGTCGAAGAATTCATATTGCACTTGTACTAGCTGACTACCAGGCGAGTGCGTGATCTTGCCGACTAACAAGTAATCTTGGGCCAAGATGCGCCAATCACGAAAGAACACCTCTGCGGCTTCATCAGGCATGCTGAGCATATTGCCAGGGGGCAATGCGCGGAATTCACCCACTTGTTGTAAATCTGCAGAGACTACTGCGGCGACATCTTCGCTCAATGCGCTCGTGCCTTCCCATGAGAATGGGACAA
The DNA here is from genome assembly GCA_947259995.1 of uncultured Pseudomonadales bacterium. Classification (GTDB taxonomy): domain Bacteria; phylum Pseudomonadota; class Gammaproteobacteria; order Pseudomonadales; family Pseudohongiellaceae; genus UBA5078. The sequence continues at coordinate 468,503 of CAMYOK010000006.1, forward strand.
CAGCGATTGGAATAGGGTTATCGACGCCTTGGGTAATTTCGATATTCAATTCTGCCGCTGTGACCATATTGGTCAGAATGAGCGTTAGCCAGAATATGTGTCGCATTTTCCTCATCAGTTCAATAAATCCTGTGGTCTAAACGTTAACAAAAGGGTTCTGAAATTGCGGTCAAACATACGTATGTCCATGCCCTGCAATTCTGTAAAACGGCGCACTCTTAGTACTGCCGACTCTGCCGCACGGTCGAAGGCGAAATCGCCACTTGACTGCACCACTTCTACCTCTAGCACGTCGCCCGTGGGCATCATGCGAATTCTCAACACGGCCACCATGCCGTTTCTGGCGCTTGGCGGACGTGACCAGTTCTGTTGCACTAGGTCGTGAATAATCGCCGAATAGGCCATCACTCGCTCTGCTTCTGTTCTCGCGACCTCGGCAGCAGCTGACGCTTCGCGTTGGGCTTGTTCTTGTCGCGCTTGTTCTTGTCTTGCCGCTTCTTGCTGCGCGGCTAATTCTTGTTGCCGGCGTTGCTCTGCTTCACGGCGCTGTTGCTCTTCGCGCTGTCTTTGCTCTTGCACAACTCGCTGTTGTTCGGCCTGACGTCGTTCTTGTTCTTGGCGCTGCTGCACCACGGCACGCTCTTGGGCGGCCTGTTGTTCAGCCTCTTGCCTTTGCTGCTCCTGCACGCGTGCTGCTTCTGCTCGCGCTTGTTCTTGCCGGCGTTGCTCTTCGCGTCGCTGCTCTTGTACGCGTTGTGTTTCGCGTTGCTGTTGCAACTCAGCGTTTTTTTCCTGTGGGTTCTCTGCCACCAACAGCGCTTTCACTGATGGGGGGCGTACAATGTCGATCACTTCGGTGTTCGCCTGCTGAAAATAGAACAGCGCTAGCAGTACCAGCCCGTGAAAAAGCACGGACGCGATGATCGAAACTGGATAACCATTAAATACTCTCACAGTGCAATTACATTATTCCAAAGGTTTCGTGATCAAATTAGGGCTTGCGACACCTGCTGCCTGCAATACCGTCATCAAACTGATGAACGAGCTATAACTGCTATCGCCATCCCCTTCGACAAATACTTGAATCCGAGGATTCGCACTTACAATTCTTGCGACCTGATCGCCAACCACTTCTAGCGCTACAGGTTCTTGCTCATCTTCTTGAGTGCTTCCCAAGCTGATATAGAAGGCCTCATCCGAAGTAATCGAAATCACTAAAGTTTCCGCATTCTCATCAACATCCAATGGTTCGGAATTGGCTTCGGGCAAATCGACCTTCAAGCCTTGCTCTAATAATGGCGCTGTCACCATGAATACAATCAAAAGCACTAGCATCACGTCAATGTAGGGCACCACATTGATTTCAGCTACGGGTTTACGACGCTTTTTAACTATTTCCATGCTGCCTCAACGACACTAGCAATAAAGACCTGATTTTTCACACTTACTTACTTGGGCTGCTATATAACTGGCGATGCAGGATGCTAGAGAACTCTTCAGTAAAAGTGCTGTAGTTACCCGTAATAGAATCAACCCGCGACGAATAGCGGTTATAGGCCACTACCGCAGGGATCGCCGCGAACAAACCCATCGCTGTAGCAATCAACGCTTCGGCAATACCAGGGGCAACAACTTGAAGACTCGCCTGTGCCTGACTGGCAAGGCTGATGAAGGAGTTCATGATGCCGATGACAGTACCGAATAGACCGATATAAGGAGTGACAGAGCCTACCGTGGCTAAAAAGGTGAGGTTCTTTTCTAATTTTTCTTCTTCTCGCGAGTAAGCGACTCGCATCGCGCGCTGGGCTCCGCCCATGACCACTTCGGAGTCAATGCCGCCTTGTTGGCGCAAACGCATAAATTCTTTAAAGCCCGCCCTAAAGATATTTTCCATACCGCCAGTGGCTTGATTCTCTTTTTGCTTAGAGCTGCCTTCGCGAAATAATTGGCTTAGATCCATACCAGACCAAAAACGCTTCTCAAAGCTAAACATGCCTTTTTCGGCAGCATTCAAGACCATCCAACGTTGCACGATCATTACCCAGGAGGTCACCGAGGCTGCCATCAAAATTAGCATTACCAATTGCACGGCGGTCGTCGCCTCAGCGATCAAACCCCATACGTTTAATGACTCACCCACTGCACGATCCTCTTGACTACCAAAAACTCGCGGCATTATAAGGTATGTTTGCCGCTTCTCATACACAATCCGGTGTTTTCTAAAGGGTTTTTAGCAATATACGACTCCGGTCACGTACGCACGCATTTAACAATTGCAATATTACTTTCAACTGCCGTGATGCTGACGGATTTCTGATGAATTGTGGCACAAAAAAGACAAGCGCCACTGCCGCCAAAACCACGCCATTTATGGCTTAAAAAGGTCCGCACTTGCGCTCGGTGGCGACATCCCAAAATGCAGATAAGCATGCGGGGTGACCACACGTCCGCGTGGCGTCCGCATCATAAAACCCTGCTGGATTAAATAAGGCTCAAGAACGTCCTCGATGGTGTCGCGCTCTTCGCTAATTGCGGCGGCGAGACTGTCCACTCCGACGGGACCACCCCCAAACTTTTCAATCATCGTGATCAGTAAACGCCTATCCATATGATCGAAGCCATTTTCATCGATGCTCAGCATATCCAGCGCTTGGCTGGCGGCCGATTTATTGACCACGCCATCGCATTTTACTTGCGCATAATCGCGCACTCGGCGCAGCAGTCGATTGGCAATACGCGGCGTTCCTCGTGAGCGGCGCGCAATCTCTGACGCCCCCTCTTTATCGATCTCACACTCCAAGATCGACGCAGATCGCATCACGATGCTGCACAATTGCTCAGCCGTGTAGAACTCCAAGCGTTGAATAATGCCAAAGCGATCGCGCAGCGGAGAGGTCAACAGACCCGCTCGCGTCGTCGCCCCCACCAAGGTAAATGGAGGCAAGTCGAGCTTGATCGAGCGCGCCGACGGGCCTTCACCGATCATGATATCGAGCTGATAATCCTCCATCGCTGGGTAGAGAATCTCTTCGATCGCGGGGCTCAAGCGGTGTATCTCATCAATAAATAGCACGTCACCGGATTCGAGATTAGTGAGCATCGCCGCCAAATCGCCTGCTTTTTCTAATACTGGCCCCGAAGTCGTCTTGATGGCGACATCAAGCTCATTGGCTATGATATTGGCAAGGGTGGTTTTACCAAGCCCGGGCGGACCGAAGATCAGTACATGATCCATCGCTTCGCTACGGTTTCTCGCCGCGCCGATGAAAATCTCCATCTGCTTCTTAACTTCACTCTGGCCGATATAGTCAGTGAGCGATAAAGGACGTATAGCGCGATCCAAAGAGCGATCGTTAGGGCTCATATCCGGTGAAATTAAACGGTCTTCTTCATTGATCATGATTGCGCCATGCTACGAAGAGCTTGTCTGATCAGCTCGTCACTCGTTGAAATTGTTGGGTCTACCTTAATGGCTTTAGCGATAATACGCGTCGCCTCTGTCGGTTTATAGCCCAAGGCCACCAATGCTGCCTCAGCTTCTTGCGATAATTGTCGCTCCGAGGGCTTCTCATCCGCTGCTGGGGCGTTATATTCAGGGCTAGCAATATCGTCGCCCCACTCCTCCAGACGATCCTTCATTTCAACGATGAGCCGCTCTGCGGTCTTGCGCCCAACCCCAGGCATACGCGTTAAGCCTGCGATGTCATTGACACGCACCGTGCGCACAAATTCCTCAACAGCCATCCCAGAGAGAATCGCTAACGCCATCTTCGGGCCTACCCCGCTGACCTTAATCAAGCTACGAAACATCCGCCGCTCTTGCAATGTGTAAAAGCCATAAAGCAATTGTGCGTCTTCGCGCACAACAAGGTGCGTATGCAACATGACTTCCTGACCCACTGCAGGCAATTGGTAGATCGTGCTCATCGGGACCTGCACCTCATAAGCAAGACCGTTGACGTCAATCAACACATCTGGCGCTTGCTTCTCGGCGAGAATGCCGCGAATTCTTCCAATCACTCTCTACTCTCCTTAGATTTGCAGCCGACTTTTTCGGAAGGAGCGCGCCCCTGCGATTTTGACCATATGTGACTGTGTGTTGGCATGACAAATTGCGATCGCTAGCGCGTCTGCTGCGTCAGCCTGTACGGTACCGCTCACCCCGAGCAGCACTTTAATCATGTGCTGGACCTGCTCTTTACCGGCGCTGCCATTACCCACCACGGCTTGTTTTACTTTTCTTGGGGAGTATTCCGCCACAGGGAGATCGTTATGAAGACAAGCAAGCATGGCACTTCCGCGCGCCTGCCCCAGCTTTAATGCCGACGAAACACTCTTGCCAAGAAAGACTTCTTCGATCGCGCTCTCCTGAGGACAAAACTCCTCGATGACGCTACAAAGATTATCAAAAATTAATTTTAAACGCTGGGGATGGGGAACATCGGGTAGGCGGATACAGCCGCAACTGACATACTCAAGGCGATTGCCAGTAGCGTTGATAATGCCATAACCGGTAATACGCGACCCCGGATCGACTCCTATTATCAACGCCATAAGACTATTCCTATTAGAGAGTATTGATTGAGTGGGCTTATAACTGGCTCATCACCTCATCAGAGATACTGGCATTACTATAAACGTTTTGTACATCGTCTAGATCTTCGAGATGGTCGACCAATTTAAGCAAGACTTCTGCTGTCTCTAAATCCAGCTCTGCCTCAGTAGAGGCTACCATGGACACCTCTGAAGACTCAGATTCTAAGCCTGCGTTTACCAAAGCATCTTTTACAGCGCCGAAGCTTTCTGGTGTTGTCACAACCTCCAGTGAGCCATCGGAGTGGATCTGCATATCTTCTGCGCCGCCTTCTAGCGCCACCTCTAATATTTTCTCCTCGTCGCTGCCAGCTGGAAATACGATAGAGCCTTTCTTCTCGAACAGATAGGCCACCGAACCATTGGTACCAAGATTGCCGCCATGCTTAGAAAAACCATGACGCACCTCTGCCACCGTGCGATTCTTATTGTCAGTCAGCGTTTCAATGAGGATTGCAACCCCACCAGGGCCATAGCCTTCATATACCAATTCTTCAAGATTATCGTTATCGGCCGTCCCCGCACCACGGGCCACGGCTCTGTCGATCGTGTCACGCGTCATGTTGGCGCCAAGCGCTTTATCCACTGCGGCGCGCAGGCGCGGATTGTCCGCCACGTGCTCGCCACCTAGTTTCGCCGCGACCGTTAGCTCGCGAATAATCTTCGTAAACACCTTGGCGCGCTTGGCATCCTGCCCCGCTTTACGGTGTTTTATATTGGCCCATTTACTATGACCTGCCATGAAACGCTCCTATCCTCCTAAGGTTTTACTCTTTCGCCGTTTGACGAATCTGGATGTTCAGTTCACGCAATTGCTTGGTCGACACAAGGCCTGGCGCATCCGTTAACGGACAAGCTGCAGATTGTGTTTTCGGGAAAGCGATGACTTCACGAATAGAGTTCGCGTCGGTCATCAACATGATCAGACGATCCAAACCAAAGGCCAAACCACCGTGTGGAGGGCAGCCATAGGCCAAGGCATCAAGCAAGAAGCCAAACTTCTCGGCGGCCTCTTCTTCTTGGATCCCTAGAATCTCGAAAACAGACTGTTGCATTGACGGCTTGTTAATCCTGATCGACCCACCGCCCAACTCCGTACCATTCAACACCATGTCATAGGCCCGTGATAGCGCGTTGGCAGGATCATTTTTGAGATCTTCAACACTGCACGATGGCGCGGTAAATGGGTGGTGAAGCGGCGTTAAATTACCTTCGCTGTCATGCTCGAACATGGGGAAATCGATTACCCAAAGCGGCGCCCATGCTTTTTGCAGCATATCCAAATCGATACCGACTTTGATGCGCAGCGCCCCGATTGATTCATTCACGATCTTAGTTTTGTCAGCGCCAAAGAACACAAGATCGCCAGTCTGTGCGCCGATGCGTGCCAGCACATCTTGAATGACTTGCTCAGGCATAAACTTCAAGATTGGCGATTGCAGACCTTCGACACCTGCGTCCAAATCATTGACTTTAATCCACGCCAAACCTTTCGCACCGTAGATCGAAACATACTTTGTATATTCGTCGATTTCTTTACGGCTTAGGCTCGCACCCTTCGGTACACGCAATGCGACAACGCGCGACGCAGGATCGTTTGCTGGGCCATTGAATACTTTAAAATCAACCTCTTGCATCAAGTCAGCAATATCGATGAGCTCCATATCGATACGCAAATCGGGCTTATCAGAACCATAGCGACGCATTGCTTCTTCGAAGGTCATGCGCGGAAAATCACCCAAATCAACATCGAGATGTTTCTTAAACACTTCGCGAATCATGGCCTCAGACATGCCCATGATCTGCTCTTCATTCATGAACGATGTTTCAATATCGATCTGTGTGAATTCTGGCTGTCGATCAGCACGCAAATCCTCATCGCGGAAACATTTAGCGATCTGATAATAACGATCCATCCCCGCCGCCATGAGAATCTGCTTAAACAACTGCGGAGACTGCGGCAACGCGAAGAAACGCCCTTGATGCGTGCGGCTAGGCACCAAATAGTCACGCGCGCCCTCTGGAGTCGCTTTCGTTAATAAGGGAGTTTCGATATCAAGGAACCCGTTATCATCAAGGAAGTTGCGGATCGAGTTAGAAACCTTTGAGCGAAAACGCAAACGATCGGCCATTTCAGGGCGACGCAAATCGATATAACGGTAGCGCAGGCGAATATCTTCCCCTACCTCGGCGTGCTCATCGAGCTGGAATGGCGGTGTTTTTGCCGCATTCAACACTTCTAGGTGCTTGCCCAATACTTCGATACGGCCGGTGCCCATTACATCATTGGTCGTACCCTCAGGGCGCGGGCGCACGATCCCTGTGAGCTTTAATACGAATTCATTACGCACGCTTTCCGCTGTCGCAAACGCTTCGACCGTATCTGGGTCGATCACTACTTGCGCAATACCTTCACGGTCTCGCAGATCGATGAAGATGACGCCACCATGGTCTCGACGTCGATGGGCCCAACCACAAAGGACCACTTCTTGTCCGACGTGTTGTTCGTTTAGTTCACCGCAATAGTGGCTGCGCATAGTGTTTTCCTATAAGTATTTCTGAATGAGTTCGTGCACTTATCGCAATAGCACTCCGAGGGAGTGGCTTATGCGCTCGTACTGCCAGCTGCCGGAGTAGAGGGCTTATCGGCCTTCTTGTCCGCTGCCACTGGCGTATCTTGTGTGCCGTGGCGTTTAGCACCAGTCTTAAAATCGGTCTCATACCAGCCACCACCCTTTAGGCGAAAGCTGCTTGCCGAAACCAATTTGCTCAATGTCTGTTGTTGGCACTGTGGGCATTCTTGCAATGGCGCATCGCTGATTTTTTGCAATGCCTCAAGTCGATGCCCACATTCTTTACACTGATACTCGTAAATAGGCATAGTCGCCAACACCCCTTTTGACAATTCAAGACGATTTTTAAGCTAATCGAAAACCGCGCATTATACCCCAGCTCTAAAACAACTGGCATCCCCATCGGCACGATTCTGGCACTATAATTTAGGGTGTTTGCGTAAAAACCTCCAGATGGCATTCCCTACGTTGATCTCAAGCACAAACTTAACGATTAATGCTTGCGACCCCTAGGCAAAAGCTTTATAAATAGAGCCCCACAAAGGCGTAAGTGGAAATAATAACGTCCTCGAATACTAGCAGGAAGAAATCCTGGGGTTCTCCCCTTATGCGGGAGCAACATAAGAAACAACCTTCATCATTAAAGAGACACGGGCATGGCTGTAGCAAAAACCACTAAGAAAGCATCAACAACACGTAAAATCACTGCAATTCAGCAAAAATATACAAAGACTGCAATTCTCAATGAGATCTCAGCGAACACTGACCTTACTAAGAAACAAGTTTCTGAAGTACTGGACGAGCTAAGCATCATCATGGAGCGTCATCTTAAGAAGCGCGCGGTTGGCGAATTCACGCTTCCTGGCCTATTGAAAATCAAATCCGTAACACGTCCTGCACGCCCTGCGCGCAAGAATGTTCCGAATCCTTTCAAGCCAGGCGAGTTCATGGATATCCCGAAAAAACCTGCCACTACTCGCGTTAAGATTCTGCCTTTGAAAAAGCTGAAAGAATTCGCACTGTAATTACCGCGACATTGGGGATGTAAAATCCTTGAATGTGTCGATTACTAGTTCCTCAGAAAGGCAGCCCTTGGGCTGCTTTTCTCATTTTAAGGTCCAATTAAATGATCCGTGCCAGTCAATACCTTATCGCCACTCTTAAAGAAACCCCAGCCGATGCTGAAGTGGTAAGTCACCAACTTATGGTCCGTGCTGGGCTGATCCGCAAGCTCGCCACCGGCCTCTACACTTGGCTACCGGTGGGGCTCAAGGTGTTGCACAAGGTGACCAACGTAGTGCGTGATGAGATGAACCGCGCCGGCGCCATGGAAGTCTCCATGCCCGTCGTTCAGTCTGCTGACCTATGGATAGAATCCGGTCGCTGGGACAAGATGGGGCCTGAGCTACTGCGTTTTGTCGATCGCCATGATCGCGATTTCTGCCTTGGCCCGACGCACGAAGAGGTGATCACTGATCTCATCCGCAATGAGCTGAGCAGTTATCGACAACTGCCCGCCAATTTTTATCAGATCCAAACGAAATTCAGAGACGAACGTCGCCCTCGATTTGGCGTGATGCGCGCACGTGAATTCCTCATGAAGGATGCATACTCATTTCATACCAATGAAGCCTCCTTACAAGAAACCTATGACCAGATGCATCAAACCTATTGCAATATCTTCGAGCGTCTAGGCTTAGAGTACCGCCCAGTATTAGCCGATTCGGGCAATATCGGTGGCAGCATGTCGCATGAATTCCATGTGCTTGCGGACTCTGGCGAAGATGAGATCGTCTTCAGCTCGCAGAGCAGCTACGCTGCCAATATCGAAATGGCACAGGGTGAGTTAAGTGATAAAGACTACACAGCACAAGAGCAGAAGAAGCCAAAGGCAAGCCCTATCGATACACCAAATACCCATTCGATTGAAGACGTAGCGCAACTTTTAGAGGTAGAACCTCGCCGCCTAGTCAAGACCATGGTGGTACAAGCCAATGTCGACGAAGAACACCCAACGGGCCTTGTCGCGCTCGTGATTCGCGGCGACCAAGAGATCAATGCCATTAAGGCAGAGAAGCACCCATTGGTGGCCTCACCCTTCACTCTCGCCGATGACGCAGTGATCGAAGCGGCGCTGCATTGTAAACCTGGCAGCATCGGCCCAGTGGATCTTCCTATTCCTGTGATTGCCGACACGAGCGTCCTAGCCATGGTGAACTTTGTTTGTGGCGCCAACCATGACGGTCAACATTTGCTCGATGCCAACTGGGGTGCCGACTGCCGCTACGATGACAGCGCTGATCTGCGCAAAGTCCAAGAAGGTGACATCAGCCCAGATGGCAAAGGCACTCTGCAGATTAAACGCGGCATCGAGGTCGGCCATATTTTCCAACTCGGCACGAAGTACAGCGCCGCGATGAACGCCAATGTATTGGATGAAAATGGCAAGAGCGTCACTATGACCATGGGTTGCTATGGCATCGGCGTCAGCCGCATTGTCGCGGCCTGCATCGAACAGAATCACGACGAGAAAGGCATCATCTGGCCCGACAATATTGCGCCCTTCCATATCGCTATCATCCCAATGAATGCTCATAAGTCCGAGGCCGTCCTAAAACTGAGCGAAAGCCTGGCGCAGCAGCTAAGCGAGGCGGGATATGAAGTGTTATTAGATGATCGCGATAAAAAGACCAGTGCCGGGGTGAAGTTTGCCGACATGGAGCTCATGGGAATTCCGCACCGGATTGTGGTATCTGATCGTGGCATCGAACAAGGGGCGCTCGAATACAAGGCTCGTGCCGCCCAAGACAATGAGTTGATACCCGAGCAAGACATCCTGTCATTCTTGCAGAGTAAAATTCGTCTAAATTAATCCCAATGGCACTGCTAGAGCGTATCCTCTATTAGTGCCATAAAGGAATCTAAGGTATGAGTGAAGCAAACCAGGCGCTAACTGCCCGCCTCGAAAAACTCAAAAAACAGTTTAATAGTTTACTCACTCCCCCTACTGCCAAAGACAGTACTGTTCGTTTTATCGGATTACGAGCCTTTCAAGTGGCGTTCGCCGTTGCCAGAGACTTGGCCCAAGGGCAACTCAGTTTGCGTGCGATGAGCCTCGTCTACTACACGGTAATTTCATTCATCCCGCTGCTCGCCCTAACCTTCTCTGTGCTCAAAGGCCTTGGGGCGCACAACTCCATGGAGCCAGCATTACTCAATTTGCTCGCGCCATTGGGAGAACGCGCTGAAGAGGTCACTAGCAACATCATCGTGTTCGTAGAGAACGTGCGAGTCGATGTTTTAGGCTTTGTCAGTTTAGGGGTCTTGATCTACACCGTCCTGAATATGATGCAGAAAATTGAGGCGGCGTTTAATTTTATTTGGAGCGTATCCGAAGGTCGTAAGTTGGCAACACGGGTCAGCGACTATCTTTTTGCGTTGATTGTCAGCCCCCTGCTCATCTTCGTGTCGGTTGGGATTAGCTCCTATATCAACACCAATTTTTTCGCCGTCTACATAGAGAGCCTTCTGTTTGGTGGCACCATCATTGCGATCGTCGGCACCCTGTTTGCATTCTTCTTCATGTCGATGGCGTTTGCCTTTGCTTACCGCTTCATCCCTAATACTCGCGTTCGGTTTGGCCCAGCCTTCATTGGCGGCATGATGACGACCATCATCTGGAAGGCCATGGGGATTTTCTTCCAGAGCGTGTTTGCTAACTCCAGCAGCAACGAGATTATCTACCTCGCCTTCTTCACCATCATCTTGGTAATGATCTTCATTTATTTGGGTTGGCTCGTATTGCTCACCGGCTCGAGCATTGCCTACTACATTCAGAACCCTACACGAATCCACATCGGGCGACAGAAGCCGCGCTTGAGTATCGCCGATCAAGAGAACAATGCGCTCAATGTCGCCTTTTTGATTATCAAACGCTTTCAGGCGCAACAGACTCCGTGGAGTGCAATGGAGCTAAGCGAGCATTTACGCCTTAACCCTATCGTTGTCGACGATGTCTTGGACACGTTACTCGGGATCGGCTTCATCACTCCCACCGATCAAGACCCGCAACGATTCTTGCCAACCGGTGCCGTCGAGAAAGCGACGCTGCAATCGCTGTGGCGACAAATGCGCCATTACGCCCCAAGCACGCCCGTCAATTCCGATATTGCACGCCCGGTCCCCGAGGTGAACGAGTTTCTGCAAGACTTGGAAGAGCAGGCAGCGTTGGAGTTAGGCGCGCGTCGTTTTCATAATAGCGACGAAAACAAAGACTAAACCCACGGTCGCTCGATTAAACGTTTACAATAGCGCCCCACAGCAAAACGATAGAGAAATCACTATGACGACAACAAGCCCTTATGTGTTGGTCCTCTACTATAGCCGCCAAGGTGCGACTGAGCAGTTGGCACGCCTAATCGGCCGAGGCATTGAGCAAGCTGGCAATATAGAGGCGCGAATTCGCACAGTGCCAGCAGTATCGACGGTCTGTGAAGCCAGCGCGCCAGCGATTCCGGACTCAGGCGCCGTTTACTGCACAGAGGACGACCTACGGCACTGCTCGGGACTAATTCTTGGCAGTCCGACTCGTTTTGGCAACATGGCCGCCCCGTTAAAATATTTTATCGATGGCACGAGCGCACTTTGGTTATCCGGCGCCTTGATTGACAAACCCGCGGCCGTATTCACTTCGACATCGAGTTTACATGGTGGGCAAGAAAGCACCTTGCTCAGCATGATGAATCCCTTGCTGCACCACGGCATGATCCTTTGCGGCCTGCCCTATAGTGAAGCGAAACTGTATACGACCCAGAGTGGGGGTACACCCTATGGCGCCAGCCATCTTGCCGGAGCCAATAGCGATCGCAAGGTCGACCAAGATGAGAGTGAGCTGTGCATCGCTCTAGGCAAACGCGTCGCGCGTATCGCCCTAAAACTTCGAGACTAGTTAGACTACAACACACAGTTATTTGGATTAATTGATATGACAGAACAAAACCCACCACCTGCCCTGATCGACCTTTCTCATCGCGCAGTGGTGTATCTTTATGCGGCGCTGCTGCTGACGTTTACCACGTACGGGCTCACCCAGGTGCCAAGTGGCAACCTCACCGCGATCACCTTCCTTTGGCTCATTAAAGTATTGCCCCTGTTAATTTTCTTGCCCGGCTTAATGCGCCGCAAGCTGCGCACCTACGCGTGGCTGTCGTTTGTCGTGTTGTTGTATTTCATTCAAGGGGTGCAGACAGCCTTTACCGAAGATGCAAGGCTTTACGGGATTATAGTCAGTGGCTTATTGTCACTATTATTTTGCGCACTCGTCGTTTATATCCGCGTGTTTCGCGGTTACTACAAAACCCCGCTTTAATTGGCGGGGTCACTACGCTCCATGAGTTCACGAAGCAATGGCACGGTAATGCGGCGCTTGGCTTGCAAAGAAAACTGATCCAACTGCTCTAATAAAGACAATAGCGCTTGCATACTGCGGTCATTACGCTGCAAAACATAATTGAGCACATCCTCGCTTAGGGCAATGCCTCTTTGCGTTGCGCGTAATTGCAATGCATAGCGCTTCTCTTCGTCACGTAGCCCATGTAACTGAAACACGACACCGGATTGTAAACGTGACAGTAAATCTGGCAATTCGATTGCTAGCTCTCTTGGCGCGCAATTGGCCGCCACAATTAAGCGTGTGCCACTATCTCGCAGCCGATTAAAAAGCGAGAAAAACGCCAACTCCCAATCTTGTTTGCCAATAATTGCCTGCACATCATCGAGGCACACCAGCGCTAGACTCTCGAGCCCTTCGAGAATTTCAGGGGCAAAATCTGCGGCTTGGCTTAAGGGCAAATAGAAACTAGCGGCGTCTCGCGCATCAAAATGATGACACACTGCCTGCAGCAAATGGCTGCGCCCTGAACCCACACTCCCCCATAAATAGGTGAACTGCTCTAGTTGCCCGCTGCGTTGCTCATAAAGGTAGGCCAGTGCTTGCGAGTTATTGGCACTGATATAGAAGTTATCGAAAGTCGAAGAGTCATCAAGCCCGACCTGCAGCGTTAACTGCTTATTTTTATCGTTCATCGATCAGCGTACCCAACGATAATAAAAAGTGTTGAGGCGATCCTCTTGTGCGAAGGGCTCCAGTGGCACCATGTCTCGCCCCAGTGCGATGAACTCGGCAAATAAAAACGCATTGCCTATAAGACTCACGTCTAACTCAATTCCTGAGCCATCTAAAAGCGCGGCAGATACTGTGTCCACCACAGCTAGTGCTTGAATATAGGCGAGCAAATCCACGTAATCTTTAGCGCTATCGATGCTCTCGACTCGCAGCGTGACCTGCGCGGGGTCTGCCAATTTGATTAGGCCAAAATGGGAGGATAAATTTTGCGTTATGCGATTGAGCGCATTCTCGGCGTAGGCATTCAAATCGCTTTCGAAGCTGTCGAAAGACTCCACATTGTCTCTGAACAAAAACTGCCATAGTCCAACTAAGTCACCACCGGGAGACTCCAAGACACGGCCACCCAACACAGCGTCAGCCCCATAGCGTGCGCTGGCCCGACGCAGCGCGTCTTCGTTTAGGCTCCACGCTACATCGATCGGCAGGTTGCGACGGTCTTCTAAGTCCATCAACGGAAACAGCAAAGGGACACCACGTAGAGCCGAGAACTCGCGCACGATGTCCATGATGGGGTGCTCTGAGTCTGCCCCTAGTAATTCACGACGCCCATCTGCACTTTGCACCGAAAGCCATAGCATCACTGCCGGGCGGTTCTGATCCCACACTGGGATACCAGCCGTATTAAGCATGTCATCGACCAGAGATCGATCGAAACGCACGCTGATGAAATTACGTTGTTCTAAAGTCCCAGAGCTCGTGCGGTAGCTTACTTCCTGCACATAGCTTTGAGCATCGCGAATGGCCCGTTGCACTGTCGAGTTACTCAACCAGCGCTCTTCGCCTGTAATCTTGAGGATCACCGCTGCCAGCCCCTCGCGATAGGCGCGGATTCGCTCTGCATCCCCTTGCCCTGTGACCACAATCTCTTGGTCGTATAGCCCAGTGACAATCAAACCATAGGACAAAGAACTCGCGCCTAAACACAGTAGTAGGCACAGAGTACGTAAATAGAGTTGCGAGTTCACAAAAAGATTCATGCCGCGCATCATACCCGATCTACGGCGCCTTGACACGTAGAGACGACGGGCCATGGGGCGAAAATCGCTAGCATCGCAACTTGCCTTAGTTTGCACAAATTTTCAGCGAAAATGCTCGAAGTAATACCCTGAAAAGCTCGTAACTGATAGAATTCACGCTCCTCATGACCAGCACACGGACCTCTCCTTCATGACACAATCTGCAGATCAAGCCAATAAGCCCTCCCTTAGTTATAAAGACGCCGGTGTAGACATCGATGCGGGAGATGCTCTTGTCGAGAAAATCAAATCGGTCACCCAAAAAACCCGTCGCCCAGAAGTACTCTCAGGGCTGGGTGGTTTCGGTGCGCTTTGCGAGATTCCTGAGGGCTATAAACGACCTGTCCTCGTCTCAGCCACTGACGGCGTAGGCACTAAACTCAAGCTCGCCATCGAAACAGGCAAACATGACACTATTGGTATCGACCTGGTGGCGATGTGTGTCAACGACCTGATCGTTTGCGGCGCTGAACCACTATTCTTCCTCGACTACTATGCCACTGGCGGCCTTAACATCGACCAAGCGACACAAGTTGTTGAAGGCATCGGTGCAGGCTGTGAGCTGTCGGGCTGTTCATTAATCGGCGGCGAAACTGCCGAGATGCCAGGCATGTACCAAAAAGGCGACTATGACCTTGCAGGCTTCTCCGTGGGTGTCGTTGAGAAAGACGAGATTATCGAGAACAAGCACGTTCAGGCCGGCGACAAGCTTATCGGTCTTATGTCCTCCGGCCCCCATTCCAACGGTTACTCACTAATACGCAAGGTATTGGAAGTCAGCAACACGGCACTGGATGCCGACTTCCAAGGCAAACCAATCGGCGAAGTCCTGCTCGCCCCGACAGAGATCTACGTGAAAGCGATTCAAGCCTTAAAAGGCAAGGCCACTATTCATGCTCTGGCCCATATCACTGGCGGTGGCATCGTGGAAAACCTGCCCCGTGTATTGCCAGAGAACACGCAAGCGGTCATCAATCTTGATGCATGGGCACGCCCTGCCATTTTCAATTGGCTGCAAGAGCAAGGCAATATTCAAGACTCCGAGATGCTGCGCACATTTAACTGCGGCATCGGCATGATCGTCTGTGTGCCTGCACAAGACTGCGAAGCTGCCTTGGCTATCCTCAAGCAGCACAATCAAGGAGCCTGCGAGCTCGGCAGCATTCAAGCCGCCGAAGCAGGCGCAAAGCCAGTCGTTTTAGAAGGGTCCCCAAGATGAGTGAGCCCTGCTCTATTGTTGTTCTGATCTCAGGAAACGGCAGTAATCTTCAGGCCTTGATCGACCACAGCAGCGAAGGCGGTTACAGCATCGCTGCTGTACTGAGCAACAAAGCCGATGCCTTTGGTTTGCAACGTGCACGCAAGGCGGGCATCCCTACCCGTGTCGTCGACCATCGGGAATTCAAAGACCGCGAGAGCTTCGATCAACGCCTTACGCAAGAGATCGATGAGTTCACCCCCTCTTTAGTTGTTCTAGCCGGTTTCATGCGCATTCTCAGTTCAGCGTTCGTTCAGCATTACGCGGGCAAAATCCTTAACATTCATCCCTCATTGCTGCCGGCTTACCGAGGCACCCAGACTCATGAACGAGTCCTAGAAGCCGGAGAAAAAGAACACGGAGTGAGTGTGCATTTTGTAACGGAAGAGCTCGACGGTGGTCCTGTAGTACTACAGAGCGTTGTGCCGGTAGAAGCCGACGATGATCGCGACAGTTTAGCGGCGCGGGTGTTTGTGCAAGAACACCGCATCTACCCCAAGGCCGTGTCATGGTTCGCCAACGGTCGCTTGAAGATGCAAGATCAGGCGGCCTTCTTCGATGGCACGCGTTTAGGGGTTCACGGACTAAGAGAAAATAGTGCATGAGAATAGTGTCGACACTGACAGTTTTGAGTTTGCTTTTACTTGGCTCCATTAGCCAAGCCAATGAGCCGCGCCCGTATGAGGCCGTCTACCAAGCCAAGGCTTTAGGAATATCGGCAACAGCCACTCGGCGTCAAAGCATCAGTGATGAGCAGCAATACACGCTAGAAAACAAGCTTTCTTTAGTCGTGCTGGGTGCTAATGTGGGCAGCGTGACCGAGACTAGTGAATACCTTTGGAACGACTCGCAGATCGTCCCGCTACATTATCGTTATGTGCAAACAGGCATCAGCGCGAGCAATGAAGAAGTGTATTTCGACTGGAACAACGCACAGGCATTCAGCCAAAGCGACGATGAGTCTTGGGAGATTGCGCTGAGCAATGGGGTACTGGATAAATTGAGTTTCAGTGTACAACTTGGGCAAGACATCGCCGAGCGTGGCTTAGAAGAATTCAAATACAATATTGTCGATGAAGACAGCATTGACGAACAACTCTACCGCATCAGTAGCGAAGAAGTGCTCGACACACCACTTGGGCAATTAAACACTATTAAGATCGAACGCGTTAGAGCTGCCGAGAGTCGCCGTAGAACAACTGTGTGGTTGGCAAAGGATTGGGATTATTTATTGGTACGTTTAGAACAGGTTTCTAGCTCTGGCACCGAAACGGAATTATCTTTAGAGTCAGCAACAATGGCCGGCGAAGCAGTCACTGGGCTTTAAGCCTTACTCATCGTCTTCATTTTTACGCTGCATATCATATTTACGCATCTTCTCGACTAAGGTCGTACGCCGAATATTCAAGCGATCGGCCGCACGTGCTACTACCCCGCCACAATCATTAAGCGCCTGCTCAATTAGATCCCGCTCTAAATTGGCGAGATACTCTTTCAAGTCCAAACCATTTAACGGTAAAAGCGCCTGAGCCGGGGCAACGTTTTTCGCAGCGTTTGCACTAATGTCTTGAACAGGCGGTTCATGATCGGGCAGCGATTTAAGCGTCGCGATTTCCTCTTCTTCTAAATGCCTGAACTTCATCGGCAAGTCGTTCACACCAACAATGCCATGTGGATGCAAGATCGCCATGCGCTCAACTAAGTTTGCGAGCTCACGCACATTGCCGGGCCAAGGATGACGACACAGTGATTCAATGGCACTGCTGTTGAAGCGGACCGAGCCACGTTTTTCACTTTCTAGACGGCTGATCAACTCATTCAACAAATAAGGAATGTCTTCTGAGCGTTCGCGCAGTGATGGCATCTCGATCGGGAATACGTTCACACGGTAATACAGATCCTGGCGAAAGGTGCCGACTTCGATCATGTCCTCGAGATTCTTATGGGTAGCGGCAAAAATTCGCACATCGGTTTGCAGCGTACGCGTGCCCCCCACGCGTTCATAATTATGCTCTTGCAATACCCGTAGAAGTTTTACTTGCATTGGTAGAGGCATATCACCGATTTCATCTAGAAACAGTGTCCCGCCCTCGGCCATTTCGAAGCGTCCGATACGGGTTGAAATAGCGCCAGTGAACGCGCCTTTTTCATGCCCGAACAATTCGCTTTCTAATAAATCAGGCGGTATGGCACCGCAGTTGATTGGCACGAAGGGTTTGTGCGCGCGTTGCGAGTTCATATGCAAATTTCTTGCGACGACCTCTTTGCCTGTACCCGACTCGCCAGTGATGAGAATCGTAACTTCTTTATCAGCCACCTGCCCCATGACGTTGCGAATCTTCTGCACCTCGGCGCTATTGCCCACAAGGCTACGAAACATATTGTAGTCACGAACACTATTACTCTCTTGTAGACGAATATAGTATTGCCGATAGACTTCTGCTTTATGCAAGGCATCCAAAACCGGTTGATGGCTTAAGGGGTAAGGAATAATAGCGGTAATGAGGCTGTGTAGGGACTCTGGCAATGATTTGCCTTGCCCTTCTAAGTCTAAAAGGACAACGGGTATCCCTTGATCTAACTCGCCTATCGCCGTGACGAGCGCGACGAGTTCGTCTTCGGCATAGGAGCTGAGCAATGCTAGTTTGATCGAAAGAGGCGATTCGAACTGAGTGCTAACGATATCTTGCCAGTTAGCAAGGCTGGCAAATTCGACGGTTTCGCCCAAAAAAGCCAATACGATTTGAAGGTCTTGGCAGGACTGTTTATCGTCATCAATTAATAGGATTTTCCCTTGATCGGCGATATTCAAAGTAGGCGGTTCCATCTATAGCAAGTTCGACAATTTCTATGAACAATAAATGACGACGACCTAACGCCGTCATCTATCGACACTTGCGATGATTAGACAACGCCCGTCGTCATTAGTCAATCGAGAGCTCATCCTCTTCGAACTCTGATGTCACCGGTGCAGGGGCGATCGCATCCCAACCGTCTTTGATTGTAAGGAGCAAATCCGACACTTCATCTAGTAAATCAGAATCATTCTTAACATTGGCTTCAAGCAGGCGGCGCTGCATATAGTCATAGAGGCTGTCCAAGTTACCAGTGATCTGCTCGTCGGCATTGGTATCGAGACTGTCTTGTAGGCCACCAATAATTGAGACCGCTTTGCCGATCATCACGCCTTTTTGTGCCACGTCATTACGGGCCATAGCGCCTTTCGCTTGCGACAAACGCTCCAGGGCGCCATTGAGCAGCATCTGAATTAGCTGATGCGGGCTAGCCCCTTCGAGTGCACTTTCGGTATTGATGCGTTTGTATTGCGCTAATGCGCTTTGAGCTGCGTACATATTTCTCTCCAATTGTCCTAATTAACCATAAAAAATAGTAAAAATCTGCTCTTTGTTAGTCATTCGAGGTTCCGCTCGCCAAAGCCTCTAGCGCCGCTAATTGCGAGGTAAGAAAATCTGCTGTCGAGTTGAGCTGGGAAATGATGATGTCGTTCGCCAAGAAAGATGTGCGCAAGCGCTCCTCTGAGCGCGCAATTCGCTCTTCAAGCGCCGTCCTACTCTCGGCAATACTTTCAAGCTCGGTCGTCAAGGTGCTGGTGCGAGTCGAGAACAGCCCCCCCGTATCAAGAAAGGTATCCATCAAAACACTTAGGTCCTCGGCGATCCCTTTGATATAACTCACAGAGCCGCGCGAGCCCAGTTCGCCTCCAGTCACTGTAAGGCGAATACCTGCGGCATCGTCGGCATCACCGGAAGCGTTAGTGCCAGACCTACCGGCAGCCCCTGCGCCTGTGGCAAAACCAAAAATACCAGCCGCATTGCCACTCAAGCTATTCACCAATACCTTCGATGAAGAACCAGTGCTATTAGAGATAATGCCAAACCCACCGGTATTGGTATCGTATTCCACCGTCACCGAGACACCAGCGGCGAGCAATGAAGGGCTGTTGTTGATTGCCGTCTGCATTGATGACGCCACAGCTATTGGGTCTGTATTGCTGATGGTGCCAAGGGTGATCGAGTCACTGAGGATGCCATCGACATTTAAGGTAAACGTATCAGACACAGAACTAGTGCTGAGATCGCCGGCGGCGACATTGAGATAGAAGCCAGGATCAGCAGCAATATTGCCGGAACCGGCGATAAGCGTCTGCCCTATTCCATTCGCTTCGACGCCGTTGATTGTGCCTTTAACATTAACGCCATCAATCGAAGACTCGCGCGGACTAAAGCCAGTAAAAAAACCAAGTTTATTACCCGCATTGGTCGAAACACTGCTCATTGTAATCAAGTCAGAAACATCATCCGTTGAAAAAACGAAGCGACCTAGCTCAGTATCTGCATCATATTCATAAGAAACGGTGACGGTAAGTGCATCCTCACCAATACTGTTTGCTTGTGCGATAGCAAGACCATCAAGACCTGTTACTGTTTGTAGCGATAAACCTAGCTCATCAGTCGCTGCAACATTTACCGATGTCACTTCAATCTGCGTTCCAGCTCCTGTACCCGAGGAATAAGTGAATACCAGCTTGTCACTACCATCTAAGGTTGCAGTGACTTGCTCGTCTAGCCCCGCGCTAACCAAAGCATTCTGAACTTTTAACAAGGTATCTGCTGCATCTGTCGTTGCCGTACTTACCGTAACAGCGACAGGCCCAACCCCATCGATATCCAGTTCAAAAACGGCACTGCTTGAAGAAAAATCGAATCCTCCTGCATCCACGGCAGTGCCTGCTGTAAGCGTTGCCGGCGTTCCATCTTGTGTCACTTGAATCTGGCTGCTTGCCCCTGTCGCCACAGTTTCAAAGTAAATTTTGTTACTTCCATCTAATCGCGCCGTCACCAAACCATTCAAAGCACTGGCATCAATAGCGTCTTGAACAGCAGCCAGAGTATTTTCAATAGTGCCTGGTGTCTCTCCACCAAAAGAAACCGAGCTAGCGTCACCGTTGATTACAATCTGTGTCTCACTGCTACCATTATCTAAGCTCAACGAAATCGACAAATTTGTTGTAGCGAAATCTTGCCCTGCTGTTAACACATCACCCACGCTTGTCTGCGCAGCCGAAGCAGCAAACTCTGGATCATTATTAATCTGGGAACTTATCGCCGTTATTAGATCATCAGGGCTGTTGTAACTTACGGGCGAACCGCTACTCCCTGGGATAGTCAACACGCTGCTACTTACCGAGTTAACAGAAAACACAAAGCTAGTGTCCGCATTGAGCAACACCGCATCGTCAAAATTTTCGCTCGACAGTCCAGTAGGGGTACTTAGACCTCCCAATTGATTTCCTAAAGCATCTCCTTGAAAGGGAGAGGTCAAACCCAACACATTGGCCATGCCATCTTCTACAGTAACAAAGCCAAAGTTTGAACTTGAACCATATGTGTTAGAGGCCATTTCGAAACGATTTTCACTACTGTTGTAGGTCACTGCAACACGGAAGTTATTGCTAGTATAGTCGGCGTTGGAATTTATTCGAGTTTGGATATGTGCGGCCAGGTCTTCCGCGGTGCTGTAAGTACCTTGTACTAAGCTAATATCTGCTGACACATCATTCAAAAGCGCCGTGAATTGGTCATTATCGGCATCGATAACGATATTGCCTAAAGCTAGATCATCAACAGAGCGCCCCACATAGGATCCAGTTGTCGCTAGCTGCGTAATCTCCACATCATAAGTACCTGGCTTCGTTGCCGTGCTAGCACTTGAATAGCTAATAAGGCTGTCCGAAGCTGCCCCACTGGTGGCGAACATCGAGAGAATATCAGTTGAGTTTTCGCTGAACTTAGTCGCGAATTTAGCGCTATCAAAACTCAACATATAACTATTGTTTTGATTGGTCGTAATCCCGATCTCAGATAAAGAACGAACGCTACCCGTAAGTCCAGTTACTGATTTTCGTAAAATAGAATTAATTTCGGAAATTGCTAAGCGTAGAGTGGAGTCGCCTGTCAGCAAGCTTCCCTGTCCATTCTCACCAGCGCTTGAATCAAACGCGGTCAGCTCGTCTGAGATAGACTTAAGCGAATTATAACTCGCGACAAATTCTTCTAATTTTGTCGATATCGATGAGGAATCTTTACTAACCGAAAGTGTTACTGGGCCAGCCGTGACACCTTTTAGATTCATGGTGGTGCCAGTGATCACTCCGGTAACTAAATTAGTTGATCGATTTATCAATAGGCCATTGACGGTAAATAGTGCATTCTGCGCGGCGATAGTTTCGGTAAGCCGTACAGATCCTTCAACTACCCCTTCGCTATCATCTAAACCAAAACCATCTAAGCCATCGACATCCGCCACCGCTAAACCTAATTCAGCCGTAGCTCCCGTACCAGTAGAGTTTAGATTCGATATCTGAATACTACTAGTAGCACCTGCAGTGGCACGAGTGAATATCAGCTCATCGTCATCATTAAGGCTAGCAACAACATCGCCGTCTAGCCCCGCATTCGCGAGTTCGGTATTGATAAGATCAACGGTTTCTTGTCGCGTCGCGGTGACAGTGTTCAGGGTAATGGTTTGCGCCGCACCACCATCGACGGCGATATCAAAAGTGGCGTTGTTCGCGGAGAAATCGAAACCATCACTAAGTGCCCCTACCCCACTGACAGCGGCCGCAGCCCCATCCGTCAATACTTCTAACTCTTGGTCGAACCCTGTCGCCGCCGTTTCAAAATACAGTCGATCACCCTCTGACTTCGCAACGACATCACCAGCTGTAAAACCAGCCGCCGCCAGTTCGGTATCAAGAGCCGATTGCACCGCGGCTAGGACGTCTTCTGTCGTGGATATACTGCCGTTCGAGGGAACTGTGACATTCATACTCGTGCCTTGATAGGCAAGTGTAAATGCAAGGCTATCAGTATCGAGCCCCCCCCCTGTCGAAATATCTAATGTGCTAATTGCTGTGGTAGCCGCTAGGGTAGCGTTCTGACTAGTCACGTTATAGTTGAGTGCTTTTAAACTATCAGTGCCTGAGGCAGTAATTTCAATACTATTATCGGCCCCGCTATTTTTGCCGCTAAATACCAAGCGATAACCACTACCGTCGTCGACAATACTCGCTTGCACACCAAAATCAGCCTTGTTAACAGCGTCACGAATGCCAGTAAGGGTATTGTTAGCAGAGGATATGATTATCGTTTTCGATGTAGCATCGGCATTGAGCTCAAAACTGTCATAACTCCCACTCTCGCCATAGGTAGTCGTGCCAAACCGAAAGTTCAGCACTCCAGTCCCAACAGTACTTGTAAGCTCTTCATAAGCGCCGCTAGCGATGGAATGGGCTTGAGCTAATTGACTGACGTTAACAGTATAACTGCCAGCGGCCGCTAAGCTACTAGCAGTCCCTGTGACAGTCGCGTCATTGGTGCTACTTACAGTATTGGCGTTAAAAGTCGAAGGGAGCTTGAGTGACTGCAACACAGTATCAAAGGATGACAATGCACTAGTGACCTCGCCATAGGCTGAAATCTTCGCCTCCGCAATGGCCTGTTTATTGTCCAGCCGCGCTTCAACCGGTGCGCGCTCCGCTTCAATAATTTGTTCCACAAGATCAGAGGTCAGTAGACCTGATCCTACACCCAGTGACTGAATAGAGGCCATGCATGCTCCAAGAGCGAATTCGGTAGACGGTTTTGTCGGTGGCAATAAAGTGACCTTGCACACCACAGTTCCCATGACTAATTCAAGTTATGTGCCAAATCTTATAAATTTGTGCAAGCACCTGTCTTCTATAGAGTTTATCGGCTGGACTGGGGGTTTCTTGATCTTATTTAGAGCATGGCTTTGCCTCGTTCGGCAAACGCTTGCCGCAAACTTTTGCGTTGCGAGCCTAGGCACCTTATTCTGTGTGCCCACACAAGTAGCTCATAGGAACAAACCATGCAAACGGGCAAAATTCTCGCTATCTATATTGCCACCAATACCGATGACGCAGTCCGTGCGCAACAATCTGTCAAAGTGCTCCCAAACCAAGGGATTATTGGCGATCGCTACTATGCTCCCCAGCAGGAGCTTGCAATAGACACCTTGGCTCCACGTAAAGAGGACCTATCGTTAATATCGGCAGATGAATTAGAGGCGTTCAATGAAAGGTTTGAGCTAGAGATCCCCTATGGTGATTTCCGACGCAATATCATCACCTCGGGCATCGACTTGAATGCTTTGGTAGGCAAAAAATTTCGTATAGGTTCGGCACTTTGTTTGGGGATGGAGCTGTGTGAACCTTGCAGCAAACTTGCTCGCACAGTGAACTCACACGTATTGCCCCACTTAGTAAGACGGGCCGGACTTCGCGCCGCTGTTCTAGAGATTGGCGAGATAGCTCAAGGTGACAGCATCATAGAGTTAGGAAGTTAAAAAAGAAAAGGCACGCTGAGCGTGCCTAAATTTTTAAGGAGTGATGTGATCGGTCATTTGGTTTAAGAGTTAGACTTGCGCCTTGAACAAAATAATCGGTTCTTGTGCGTCTAATTTTTTTGCTAGCTCTAACGCCTCTTTGCCACCAAACTGCCGTACTAGTTTTCTTGAATTTCTGTCCACAACGGTCACCGAAGGTTCGGCTGCGCCCAGTTCAACGCCAAAAATAATGTCCCTTTGTATCGTCTGAACATAATCGTTCAGTTTTGCGACAGCAACGTCCAGTTGTTGCTCGTTTGTATCTTTTTCCTGGGATCCTGCTTCAAGGTCTCCGCGTTCTTCCATCTCTTCTCGTCGATCGTCTTCGCTTCCTGAAAATAGACTAGAGTGTCCTTGATCATTATTCTCGGTTTGCACTGAATTAACCTTGTCTCGCGAGACAGTTGTCGGCAGGTATCTTGTTATACTGATGTCAGTCAAGGTATGCCTCCAAAACGCGTCTCTAAAATTACTCAATCATCTAAACCTGCTCGCAGATTATCTGTTTTGGCGCCCCGACTCAAGATGTCGGGGGCCAAATCAGAAGTTCAACTTACTGGAGTAGTGAAAGCACCTGCTGTGGAGCAGCATTTGCTTGTGCAAGGATCGAGATACCTGCTTGTTGCAGAATCTGACTTCTTGATAGTGCCGCCGCTTCAGAAGCGAAGTCAGCATCAAGAATTCGAGAGTTTGCAGCTGACAAGTTCTCTGACGTTACCGCCAGGTTAGAGATTGTCGTCTCAAAACGGTTTTGGATCGCACCGAGATCAGCTCGTGCACTGTTCACAGCATTCAGCGCGTTATCGACTGCGGCTAGCGCTGCGTTAGCACCATCTTGAGTAGAGATATCTACTTCAGTGAGGAACTGACCAGATACACCACCACCGTAGTTGCCTTGTTTGAGGCCGAGAGACTCAAGCGCTGAGTTACCGTTCGTACCACCACTTACTTCAATGCTACCAGCAGAGCTAAGAGTCACAGTAGAGTAAGTTGTTACCGCCACATCATCTGCATCAGCGACTGCTTCAAGCGTGAAGTTGTTAGAGGAGATCGCAGAGCCAGCAAGACCGAAGTTAGTCGCTGTCGCACCACCTTCTGTATCAAAGGCTAGAACAATGTTGCGACCGTCAGAGGCTGTTAGCGTTAAGCTCGAACCATTGTCTTCAGCTACCACACCTGTTTGACCACTTACCGCATTGATCTGGTTAACTGCCTGAGCACGGTTCGAGTCAGCAGTTGATTGAACCGTTAAGCCAACCGCTACTCCATTGACGTAGACAGTACCAGTATTAGCTTCTGTTCCCGCTGTTGCAGTAGCGCCTACAACTTCCGTTGCATTTACGCTCGCTGTTACACCAGTGGAGCCAGTAGTACGATTAATCGCAGCTGCAATTGAGATGCCAGAAGCCTGCTTACTGCTTGATAACGCATCGCTGTAAGAAGCTGTATCATCAGCCGCTTTTGCAGCACCGATAGAGACGCCATTTATGACGAGGTCGCCATCTGAAAGATTCGCCACAACATTGGCACCCGCAGCACCTGTATCAGTACCATCAACAAGACCAAGCTGCGCATTCGTGACAGCATCAGCAGATGCAATTTCTACAGTGCTAGAAGCGCCAGTAGAGTCCGACTTGATAGCTAGGAAGTTGTTTGCATCGATATACGCTGTCGCACCTGAGATATCGGCATTAACCGCTGCTAAAAGTGCAGTGGTATCGGCGATGTTTGTATCAATTACTACTGCTTGTGCAGAGCCACCGTCAACAGTAAACGAGAACGTCGCATTTGTTGACGTGGCAACTAGCGCATCGCCCGTGTCAGTTCCAACAATGCCGAAGAATGCAGCAGCGCTTACTGAACCGCCATTGTCAGCGATCGTTAGTGTATCACCACTATTCACAAGCTCAGTGAAAACTAAGTTCAGATCATTGCCAAGAGAAGTCCCTGTGAACGATGCTTCGAAGTTAGTGATACCCGCACCAGTTAACTGACCATTGATGTAGGTCGCTAATGAAGCGCCATCGTCGGCTGCAGTGGCATAATCCGTACCACTTAGTGTAATCGTCGCTGTGCTTGCACCGTCGTTCACAGTGAAGCTAACATCGTCGCCATCTGTACCTGCGACTTCTGTTTCTGCGGCACCGGTCGTAATTTCATCTTCTGAACTGTTATTGCCAACAACGTTGGAGATTACAACCGTACTTGTTGTTCCTGAGGAGTCAGAAACAATCTGTAGAAAGCTGCTGCCATCTAGTTGCGCAGTTGCATCTGTAAGTTGCGCGTTAATGGCATTCAATAACCCAGCTGAATCTGCAATGTTACTGTCAAGGGTAATGGTTTGCGTCGCACCACTGTCAACTACCACATCAAAGGAAAGTGTATCGATAGTTCGAGCCACACCAGCAGAGGTCGTTTCACCACCATCGAATCCGAACAATGCTTGTGCGCCTGGCTCCGCAACACTGTCTGTTAGCGTCCAGTTACCACCATCGTTTACTTGCCCAGTGATTTGAAGTTGATCACCAGTACCCACGTTAATGACTTCGACTTCAACAAGAGCGCCATCAAGCTGGCTATTGATATCAGCAACAACGGCAGCAAAGTTCGCATAAGCACCATCAACTTGGACTTCTTGTGAATAGCCAGTAGTAGCATTCGCGATCGTAAAAGTCAGAGGAGAAAATGTTAAACCTAAAGCTGTTGTATCCTCGTCACCATAGGTTGTTGATGCAACACCCGCGTTTGATTCATTGCTAAAGTCGAAACCTGCAAACGCTGATAGATCAACGTCAAATGTGCCTGTACCAGAGGTAGCATCAACATTAAAGTTTAAACTGGCATTGGCAACATCCTCAGTACCTACGAGAGTCGCGGCAGTGCCAGCACTTACAGCCACGCTAAAGTCAAAACCTGCAAACGCTGATAGATCGACGTTACCCGTCAATTCAGCTGCGACACCAGCTTGTGCGGCACGTGCAACAGAACTAAGGCTTGCAACCCCAGCAGTGTACGAACCCGCTGCCAGACCAGCACTTGCAAGATCACTACCACTCACATCTATACTAGAAGTATTAGACCCTGCTACAAGAGTGATACCGCCCGTGTAAGTCCCAGCTGAAGCAAGACCAGTATTCGCAGCAGTCAAAGTATCGAAAGCAATCTCGATGTTACGACCATCTTCTGCAACCAATGAGACACCAAGTGCATCATCGCCGCTATCTACAGCTGTTACGCCGGTAAGAGCAGACTGTGCATTAATGGCACTTACTACTGCCGAACGCGTAGAGGCGCCCTGGCCAGTCGTATCAACACTGATTTCTGTACCGTTAATGGTAACCGAACCAGATGCCGCGCCTGCAGTTAAGCTGCTACCTGCCGCGATATTTTCGTCAACCAAAGCTGAAACGCCTGATTGGCTAGATGCGCGGTTAACTGCAGCAGCCTTGGCAATGGCACTTGCTGCAATGTTGTCAGTTGAGGCTGAATCATCAGAAGCACGCGATGCTCCGATAGTCACACCGTTGATTACTAGATCGCCAGCACTCAAGGCACTGTCAGTCGCCGTAGTAGTCACACCAGACTTAGTAGAAACACCCAGCGTGTCAGCAGTTAATTTGCCGATGCTTACGCTGATTGTTTCACCAGAGTTTGCACCCACCTGGAATACAGATGCGAAGCTACCGTCTAGTAGGTTCAAGCCGTTGAAGTTTGTTTGCGAGCCAGCGCGTGAAATTTCAGCGATTAGTTGCTGAGTTTCTGCGTTTAGGGCTTCGCGGTCTGCGTCGGAGTTTGTTCCGTTAGCAGACTGTAGTGCCAATTCACGAATACGCTGCAAGGAGTCAGTCATTGCACCCAATGCACCTTCAGCCGTCTGTGATAGAGAGACACCGTCGCCCACGTTTCGGATTGCCACGTTCAGACCGTTGATCTGAGACTGGAAGCGCGTAGAGATCGCAAGACCCGCTGCGTCGTCCTTCGCACTGTTGATACGTAGACCAGAAGACAGACGTTCAAGAGCCTGGTTCGTGGCCGCCTGTGAACTGTTCAGGTTTCGCTGAGCGTTCAATGAAGCGATGTTGGTATTTATGATCTGAGCCATGCTTTGATACTCCTGATTGTACACGTTAAACTGAGTCGCATATCGAAGAGAAGACTACTGCTCACCATATGCGTTATCAGGGTTAACGACAAAAATGCTCAAAGCTTTAGCATAAATTTAAATTATTTTTACGCAGGTCAAAGCTCTTTGCGGTCATTGTACTCCTACCCTCGAAAGAAAGAGGAGCGCCTAGATCAAGAAGTATCGGCGTTTTGTGTGAGGGCTTGAGCAGTTTTGGGATTTTTGTGGGATTTTGAAGGGTATTGGTAAATTTTGGAAAATTTCGCGGGCAGGCCCCCCAAAAGGGGCAAGCGCTCCCACAGGCAGTGGTTACCCTCAAGTCTAGTTCGAACCACTGACTGTGGGAGCTTGCCTGCAAGCGATTTGCTTCGATTAACTATAATTTTCAATTCAGAAAAGGACATTAAATGCCCCAACCCTCCCGCACCACCCGCGAACAATGGGCCACCATCCTCGAGCTTTCCCACCGCATGCTCGAGCTGGCAGAAACTCGTGACTGGGATTCGCTGCCACCTCTGATGAACGCTAGGGATAGGCTGATCAAACTGTATTTCACCGCCAGTGCCTCGGTGGAGCGCACCCAGGAGATGAAAGAGCAGATTGAGATGATTCAGGAAAACGACCGCCTCATCGTAGAGCTGACGAAGCATAATCGGGAGTTATTGGCAGACGAGTTGATCAAGCTGCAAAAGGCGAAACAGACAGTCAATGCCTATCAACAGCAGATGGAAAGGCTGCAAACACAGTAAGACAGACCCTGTTTGCCCTACCCTTTATATGTAATTAAAGATCGATAGCTTACTGATCCGCGCAAAGCTGGCTTGCGCCGCTTCTAAGATGAAGCTTTCTTGGGTCAATTGGCTGATCGCCGAGGCATAGTCTAGGTCTTCAAGATTCGACAGTGCCTCTTGTATCGCTAAATTGGAATCCTCATTGGCCGCTAAGGTCGTATCCACTAAGTTCAAGCGCGCCCCGACAGAACTGCGCGTTTCCAACATACTCGTCTGGGCATTACTGAGATTGCTCAATGTTGTTGCTGTCTGTTTAGCCAGTGCTTCTTTGTCTGCAACATTATCGCCGTAAGTGTTAAGCGCCAAGACAAAGTCTTCGAGATTGCTTAACAGGCTCTTCTTGTCGCTGGATTCGACTATAAAGGTGTCACCTACTGCTGGGCGCCCTGAGATATTCACGGCGACGCCGCCAAACTCAATCTGCGAGCCAGAGACATAGGGTTCATTCTGCACGAGAATGCGCCCATCGGAGACTTGGCGAATATTATAGGTGAGGCGCGGCGGGCTCGCCTCGTCTAGGGGCCTGAACTCGATCACCACATCTTCTGGGTAGAAGTCGGCAAAGGCTTCTGGGTCAAGCACGACCTCGCCCCCAATGGTTGCTGGAGGCGTGCCCCTATTGCTGGAATTGGCATGCCCTAGAACCGTCGGCTCGGCGCTTTTGACGTCGACAAAGATCTTTTTGCCAGAATCACTAGAGGCCACAGAGGTTGCCGCGGCAATCTGAATGGTGCGCTGTCCCTCATCGCCGGTAAAACGATATCTGCCATCGTCGCCCTTGACGAAGGGTTCACTCTTGCCTTGATAGCCGGCAAAGATGTATTCGCCATTCGCGTCGCGAGAGTTCATCATTTGTGCCATCGCATCGATAGTGCCTTGCAACTCTACGGCGATGAAACCACGTTGTTCTTTGTTCAAGGCACCGTCGCCCGATTGGGTGACGAGTTCTTGTGCCTTGAGGATCAAATCACTGATACCAGTGAGTGCCACCTCTTCCCGGTTTAAGCGATTACTCAGTGTCGAAAGATTGCTATTGTATTGAGCATTAAGCGAAAGCTCTTCTTTCAAGGCCAAGATGCGCGTGGTGGCCACCGGGTCATCCCCTGGCGAAAGCACCCGTTTGTTTGCTGCAATCTGTTCCTGAGTTTTAGCGACGGCTTTTTGCATATCCAGCAGGCCATTGAGGCCGGTCTGGTGAATCTGAAAACTGGATAGACGTATAGACATTGCATTTTCCTCACACTAAGCCTGAACGGCTTAGATGTTTACGATAGTATCGAATAGATCTTTCGCCATAGTAATAAGCCGCGCCGAGGCATTGTAATGCTGCTCAAATTGGATCAGCCTTGCCGCTTCTTCTTCAATATTTACACCAGAGACTCCCTGTAGAGAATCCATGGATTGTCGTAGTAGGGCTTCGCTGGCCGATTGGCTGAGCTGTGCCTGGCTGGTGAGAATTCCTAGACTTTCGACTAGCTGACCATAAGCTCCTTGATAGGTAAGATTACCATTAGAGAGCGTAAGTGCCGTATTGAGCGACAACATCGCCGCCCCATTGCGGTTGTCCGCACTGCCATCGGTATTGTAGTTAATGACGAAACTGTCACCGGCTTGCGGAGCGCCATTCGCGCCTTGCCCACTACCAATACTGACTTGGTAACCCATGAAGTTGTTCACACCTTGTGGCTCTAATCCGAATAAACCATCACGCCGGCTCGAGGTAAAACTCACGTCCGCGGCAAGCTGTACATCTAAAGTGCCACCCACTGTGAAATCGTTCGTGAACGCTGTCCCCGTCGAACTGCCTTGGAATAAAGCGCCATAAGTCCCTACGATATCTGCCACGCGCAACTGCGATGAGGATCCATAGGTGGTGGAATCTAAGGTTAAGAAGCCATTAGTCGACACCCCAACAGTAATAGGGCCTAAGCCTTCAGCGGCAAGAGCGGTGTTGATCGCCTCGCGGACTATGTCTGCGACCCCTTGCGCACCCTGCTCACGCCCAGCTGCGCTACCACCGGCCACAGGCATCATCAAACCAGCACTGCCCACAACATTACTAAGTGCGAGACTAATGCCATCGCCCTCCTGCGCCGTAGTTAGAGTGAGGAAATTATTAGCGTCTAGGCCTGCAGTCACTACCCCCGCGCCGAACTGCGCATCCAAACGGGTCTGCACATGCGTCACAATACCAGGCGGAGTCACACCATCTGGAGTCGCTGCCAACGTGGTGTCCACCCCACTCAAATCGATGGTTTTAACTGCGCCCCCATTGACTGACAAATCGAAACTGTGTGCGCCGGCGCTAAAATCAACCCCGCCAGCAATATTCTGATCGCCGGTAAAGACTGCCGGCAAAGCACTATTGCCTGTGAGCGTCACCGCCACAGGAGTATTACCGTCGACGGTAATATTGAAACTATGCGGACCATTAACGTCGAAATCGAACCCGGATGCCAGAGAGACATTGCCAAGAAGCGATGCATTGGTGCCGCCGGTGTCGCGGCCTATTTGCGTTCCCGTTTTCAGCAAATCCTGCATACCTGGGTTCGCCGCGATACTAATTTTGGCGTTCTCACCCGTTGCGGTAGTTGTGAACTGCAAAACGCCATCAGCATTAACTTCGACAGTGACGCGACCCGCAATGCCAGTAGCACCAACCGCGGCGTCGATCTGCGCTTGGATGTCAGCCGCGATAGTTGCGCCGCTGTTGGCGCCGTAGTTTTGATTCAAAGTAATATTGCTGGCGTAGCTGCCATCCACGACTAGCAAGAAGGTTGTCGCGTTACCGCCACTAAAATCATAGGCCGCATTGGCATCGCTACCATTGGCGATCACTGCGGCGACAGAGCCTACATCCGGCCCAGTGATCTTTGTGAGGCTCAAACCTAAGGGGTCGTTCGCCGTGACATTACTCACGTTAACCGCGCGCGCGTTGCCTACCGATTTGATCTCAAGCTTGCCTTGAGCATTGAGCGTTACCTCAACCTTCCCCGCACCAATAGCGGCGTCGATATCCGCTTGCACTGCCTCTGCCACTTCACTTTTGGCCAAAGTCGCGGGGCTCAGTGCGACGGTTTGTTTGCCAAACCCTATATCGATATCGAAACCCGTGCTGGCTGCGATCGTAGTGCCAAAATTCAAACTCGTTTTTCCTGCAAAAGTACGCAAGTCGCCATCGCGCACCGACACCGAGTCCCCTGAGTTACCACCAACATTGACGTTGAGGTCCACCCCCGTGGAAGAGCGAACGGTAAGCGTAAAACCATCGCTCGTCGCGGTAATGCCTAAGTTCTTAAGATTGCTACTGGCATTGATGCGATCACGCAAAAAATCTGCATTGAGAGGGTCAGGCAAGCTTTGCGCCGTGAGATCGCCCTCGGCAATGAAATTAGGATCCGTTAAATTGACGCCGTTGAGCATGAGCGTCAGAGGCGCACCAACATTATCACTGGTAAACTCAGAGAGCTGCAGTTGCGATGCGGCACTGGCTGTCACACCAGCAAGGCCCGACAAGCGCTGAGCGATATCCGCTGCAGATTCATTCTGCTGGACCAGCAAACGCTGCTCACTACTGTAGCCCGTGACAGGGTCAGCCGTGACAAACGTGAGCATCTCTTGAGGGTAGCCATTACGACTCCCCCCCAATGCGATCTGCGCAGCCGCACTGCCGATGCTGCCCACCGTTGTACCGCCTGGGTCGCTAGGAAATATCGTATTCACCGCGCCAGGAGAAAAAACCTGGTTAGACAGTGGCGGGTTCAGCGGAATTGGATTTGCTGGGTCCGAATAGTCGAGCACATCGTAAGTGGTCGCCGAGGTAAAGCGAATGATGATTGGTGGGCTAAGCTCGCCGGGTGCACTGGTAAACGTCGGGGTATTAATGTCGATCACGTCGCCGGGCACAATATAGGCGCCGCCGGAATTACCCGCACCCGCTTGGGTTCGAATCGGCGATGCAAAGGCAAACTCTTCTGGGCGCGTGATCAAGACATCGATCTCGCTCACACCGGTTTTCGTGGGCAAAATTGTGAACTTGTCACCAGACTGGAACGAGCCCGACTCTAGGGTCAGAGTAAAGCCATCCATCGAAATATCGAATGGCAGTTTATTCCCTAAAACGCCTTCGGCCATAAGCTTGCCGTCTGACTCGCGGATGACCGAATACTGACTCCCAAGGCCTTCAAACTTTAATTCATAATCGCTGGTGGTTAGAGCACTCACATCATCGATGTGGACAGTAAGAACGCGATCGTTAGGAAGTCGATTCGCCGAATCCCCGCGCACCCGGTCCGCCATCAGTGCCGGCGCATTGATATCGGTAAAGATCGCATTGCCTAACTCGCCTTCTAGATCGATGCCCAGTTTCTGTTGTTGGTTTAGACCATCTGCCACGGCCAAGGCGATGCGCCCTAGTGAGCTCAGGGCTGGGTCTAGGGCTTCGGAACGAAAGCGTGCCAGGCCGCCTATTTCCCCGCCGGTAATTTGATCGGTAATCACTCGCGTCGTGTTGCCCGAGACAAAGGCAATCTCGTGCCTTTCAGATTCAGCGGCCCCAGCAATCGAGACCACTTGTCGCGCAGTGATACCCACTACAAGGCTTTGCCCTTCGGCGATAAAGACATCGACTGTCTGGTCACCCTGGGTAGTCACTGTGACATCGACCAATGCCGACAGGTCCCGAATGAGCTCATCGCGCTGGTCTAAAAGATCGTTCGGCAACTGTGCCCCTGAAACGCTTACCGTATTGCCAATGGCTTCATTGAGCTTGGCAATGTCACTAGCGATCGTCGTGATATTGCCTGCTAGCGTGCCAAACTGCGTGTTAATCGCCTCGTTCTGACTTAACAGCTTGCTTTCCATAGTCTTAAAGCTTTGCGAGAGCAACTGCGTCTGTGTCACTAATAGTTGCCGCCCCAACAAAGACGCTGGGTCATTAGACGCTTCGTTAAGCGCCGCGAAGAAATTCCCCATACTGGTAGATAAGGAACTATTTGGATTAGCCAGCAGAGAATCGGTTTGCGTGATATTGCTAAGATAAGTGTCGTAATTGCTCAGCGAAGAGATGTCGCGGCCCACTTGATCGACAAGAAACTGCTGTGTGTTACGGAAAATATCAGTGACCTGTACACCTGTTCCCACATACCCAGCAGTGGTTCTTTGCGACGCTGTTGTCACCGACGTAATCGACTGCCGGCTATAGCCTTCTGTATTGGCATTCACAATATTCTGGCCGGTCACCGAAAGTGCCAGCTGGCTTAATTTCAGCCCAGAGATTGCGGTATTAATTAAATTTGCCATTTATAGTTCCTCAGCGTGGCCGACCGTGCAGTGCGTCTAAACCAAACTGCATAGTCTTGCTATTCATAACGCGGTCGATTTTCTTCGCGTATATCGGGTCAGTGGCGTAGCCGGCGTTTTGTAAACCCTGGGCAAATGATTTTGCGTCATGAGTCTGCTCTAAGGCCTGTTGATAACGAGGGTTCTCTTGCAAAAACTTCACATAATCCCTGAAACTTTCTTCGTAGGAAGCGTAAGAGCGGAAGCTGGCCTTCTCTTGCGCGGCCACACCATCGCGATACTCCACGGTGTTGACAGTGGCCTGCCCCCCCGCCCAGCGCGCATCGGCTTTGATGCCGAACAAATTATGTGAATTACTGCCATCAGGCATCGCAATCATTTTGCGGCCCCAGCCTGTTTCCAGGGCCGATTGTGCCAATAACACCCGTGGGTCCACACCAATGCTAGTCGCCACTTCTTCAGCAATTGGATAGAGTGTTTTCACAAAGTCTTTCGGAGAATTGATGCTCGCGGTAGGAACTTGCGGCACCGCTTGGGCGCCAGTGCCGTTTTGCGACTGCGTTGTTAAGTCTTGCAAGCTTTGCCCAATTGGCCCTGTGTAGTCGACATCTTGGGCGGCTGGTGCCGCTGCGCCCATGTGCAACTCTCTGGCCTCAGGAGCTTGGCGCGAAGTGCCCGACACGCCGTACTGCCCCATCATCTGCTCATACAATACGTCGGCCAAACCAAGCCCTCGGCCTTGGCTCATGCTGACACTGAGCTGGTTGTCGAGGTTTTCTTGGTGAAACTCCATTTCATTGCTTTGCAGGTAATTGCCTTCGGCAAACACGGCGTTACTGTCACGCATCGCTTTGAGCATGATGTTAAGAAAGAGCGACTCAAATTGCTGCGCCACCTGGCGTAGCGCTTCGGGGGTGTTTTTGCGCCCGAGCGAAGAGATCGAGTTTAGCCCCGACAGATCGGTATAGACTGATTGACTTTCAACGCTATTGACCATCTTTCTTAACCTTGATTTCGGTGTTTGACTCCGGCAATTGTTTGCCAGATGCGAGACATCAATCTGGGCAAAATCGCCTAAAGCGGCAGCTTTTGCCCTCATGAACTGTCTACCTACTAGGGTTATAGCAAGAGGGATGCCAGAAACAGAATTTCTGGCATTTATTTAGATTACGATCAGGTCGGCTTTCAAAGAACCCGATTGCTTGAGGGCTTCGAGGATGGCGGCAAGATCGCCAGGGGCGGCACCAACCGCATTGATGGCTTGGACGATGTCAGACAGAGTCGAGCCTGTGTCGAACAGGAACATGCGATTACTCTCTTGCGATACGCCTACGTCTGAGTCTGGGACCACTACCGTCTCACCATCGGAGAAGGCACCTGGCTGGCTAACTTGCAGGCTTTCGGAAATGGTCACAGTCAAGCTGCCATGGGTCACAGCCGCAGGAGACACGCGCACTTGCTCGCCAATCACGATAGTCCCTGTGCGGGAGTTCACTATCACTCGGGCGATCGCCGCCCCCTGCTCTATCTGAATATTCTCTAGCTCGGAGACAAACGCCACACGAGTCTGCAGGTCTGCCGGGGCAAACACTTCAATTGAAACCGCATCCAAGGCCATCGCCGAGCCTTCACCTAAAAACTCGTTAATGGCTTGCGAGACACGCTTGGCTGTCGTGAAGTCTGCGCGCTTGAGGTTGAAGATGATGCTCTCACCGAAACCAAAAGCCGTGATGACCTCTTGTACCGATGTTGCGCCACCAGGGATACGGCCCACGCTTGGCACGTTGATGGTAATGCTTGAGCCATCGGCTGCCCCAACGCCAAGGCCACCGACAATCAGGTTGCCCTGTGCAATTGCATAGACCTCGCCGTCAACACCTTGTAAGAATGTACGCTCAAGAGTACCGCCGCGCAGGCTCTCGGCGTTGGCTAAGGAGGAAACCGTCACATCGATGGTTTGCCCAGGCTTGGTAAAGGCTGGCAGTTCAGCTTGCACAGAGACCACCGCCACGTTGCTCAATTGAAAGCTCTGCCCCTGTGGCAAGGGAATTCCAAACTGGTTCAAATAGGCTCGGAAAGACTCGGCCGTAAATGGCGCCTGAGTTGTTTGGTCGCCAGTCCCATCGAGACCAGTGACGAGGCCGACACCGACCAATTGGTTAGACTGCACCCCGTGCAAATTGGCAATGTCTTTCAAGCGATCGGCACTGGCCGGTGCGACCAACACAGAGGCATTAAGCAGCACACTTAAGAACAGGATAAACACTGGGTTCTTAGTCGTTTTCAGCATCTTGATGATCATAGTTTTCCCTATCGCTTATGGTACGTGTTACTAAATTTGTTTTGCAGTTTTGCTTAGCAAGCAAGCCTTAGAATGGCCAGAGATCGCTAACAAAGAATTGTGTAAGCCAGCCTGTCTCGTTCGAGTTAGCAAGACTACCCGTACCGCTATAGGCGATACGCACATCGGCCAAACGAGTCGATAAAATCGAATTATCCGGTGAGATATCTTCTTTACGCACAAGGCCACTGATGCGAATAAACTCGTTACCGCTGTTTAGCTGTAGCCACTTCTCGCCGCGTACTTCGAGCAAACCATTGGGCAGAACATTGGCAACAGTGACAGTGATGCTGCCAACCAATTGGTTACTCTGATCGCTCTCGCCACTGCCTTCAAAATTGATACTGCTGTTAATGTCGCCGTTAAGGTCTAAACCTGTTCCTAGAAACCCTGTGCCCAAAACATTATTGGCACCAAGCGCCGTCGCATTGTCTTTGCTAATTGTGGTGCCAGATGACTTACTTGCCGATGTCGCCTCGTTCAGGCTCACGGTAAGAACGTCCCCCACACGGTGTGCACGGCGCTGGTACAGATCCACGGCACTATTCCGGCTGTAGATCGAGCCGGTGTAGTTAACAGGAGCGATTGGTGTCGGTGTCATGACAGGGGCATAACGCGGATCATTCGGCTCTGGAAAATCAGCCGGGCCAGCTGCGCAAGCAGCAAGGAAAGCGAAACTAAGCATTGATCCAATCTTGATAATGGCGCTAGTGTGCATTGGTATTCTCCTGCGCTTTAGTGGCACTAAACCTTAAAGGTTCTGACTGATGAACTGCAGCATTTGGTCTGCTGTCGAGATCACACGGGAATTCAGCTCGTAAGCACGCTGAGTCGTGATCATATTGACTAGCTCTTCGACCACATCGACGTTGGAGTTCTCAAGAAGGCCCTGCTCCACCGTGCCCAAGCCGTTGGTCCCAGGAGTCGATTCCTGTGGGCTACCACTGGCCACTGTCTCGCGGAACAGATTGCCACCCATCGCTTGTAAGCCAGCTGGATTAACGAAATCAACAAGCGACAAAGTTCCCACTTGTGTTGAGCCGGTTTCACCGGACACCACTGCTGTGACCGTGCCGTCAGTACCGATGGTCACGGTATTGGCATTGGTTGGAATACTGATGCCAGGGGCCACCGTTAGCCCGTTAGTGGTAACAAGCTCCCCTTCTGCGCTCAGTTGGAACTGACCGTCACGGGTATAAGCAGCCGTACCATCTGGCATAGTGATCTGGAAAAAACCGCGCCCGTTGATCGCAACATCCAGAGTCTCTTCAGTAGTCTGCAAAGCACCTTGGGTAAACATCTTCTGCGTGCCCACGGTGCGCACACCAGTACCCATCTGCAAACCCGATGGCAGCAAAGTATCTTGTGTCGAATTACCCCCTGGCTGACGATAGATTTGATAAAGCAAATCTTCGAAAACCACACGGTCGCGCTTAAAGCCATTGGTCGCAACGTTGGAAAGGTTGTTCGACAAGCTAGTCAGCTGTTTGTCTTGAGCACTGAGGCCAGTTTGTGAGACGTAAAGAGCTGGATGCATGATGTATTCCTTTTAAACCGTTATTCGATTATTGAATCTGCAGTAACTGCGATGAAACCTCTGAATTACGTTCCGCCGTCTGCATCATTTTGATGTTCAATTCATAGTTGCGAGTCAGGCTGATCATCTCAACCATCGCATCCACTACATTGACGTTACTGCCTTCTGTATAACCCGCTACCAAACGCACATTGCCATCGGCAATCTCTTGCGCGCCATCGCGGCGACGGAACAAACCGTCAGCCCCTTTGACCAAGTCTTGCACATCTGGGTTGACTAGCTTGATGCGATCGAGTTGTGACATGACTTGCGGGCCCTGCCCTTGTTCACGAATAGAGATCGTGCCATCTGCACCAATCTCGATCTTCTCGAAAGGAGGCAAAGCAATCGGGCCTGCATTGCCTAGCACCGGCAAACCGTTGCTCGTTGTTAGTTCACCAAATGTTGTAAGGCTTAACTCACCTGCGCGAGTGAAAGCCTCGCTACCATCCGGTGCCGCTACCGCGATCCAGCCATCCCCTTGCAAGGCTACGTCCATGTCATTGCCAGTTTCACGCAGTGGGCCTTGGGCGAAATCAGAGGTAGGAGTCTCGGTTTGGTTGTAGGCGCGCGAGTCGTAACCGTCGCCTACAACAAATAAGGCTCTAGCCTGGGCGAAGTCGGAACGAAAACCGCCCGTGCTTGCGTTGGCGAGGTTGTTGGCATTGACCGCTTGTGCGTACATGTTCTGTGACGCGGCGTTCATACCTACATAAAGTGCCTTATCCATTGTCGATACTCCTAACTAAATTCAGCTTACAAGTTGATGATTGTTTGAGTCGCTGTATCAGCCGATTCGATGATCTGTGCTGCCGCTTGGAAGTTACGCTGCGATACAATCAGTTGTACTAGCTGCTCAGAAAGATCCACGTTCGAATCTTCCAAGGCGCCAGATTGAATCGCCCCTAAACCTGCTGTACCTGCACCACTTGGAGTGCCCGTGCCTGACCCTGCCGTCTCAGTGAAGCGAGTACCACCGGCATTAGCGAGTTTAGATTGATCATCAAACTTCGCTAGAGCGACTTCCCCCAAGGTTTTGGACTGGCCGTTTGAGAACCGCGCGAAGATCTCACCTGAATCGCTGATATCTAGTCCAGTCAATTGGCCCTTAGCAAAACCATTCTGCGTGTTGGACTGTACAGAGAAGTCACCACCGTATTGCGTCAGATCGCTCAAATCGATCTCGAAATTAGAGTTCGAAGTTAGATCAGTCACTGTGGTGTTACCTGGCACGGGACCCGCACCGGATTTCTTACCCGCGCTATCCAGTGGTGTCCAGTTGGTGATGTAAATTGGGTCTTGAGTTGGGTCATAAAGACCCGTTTCAGTAAAACGAAGTGTCGTCTTTGCCAATGTCGCTGTGTTGTCCACAGAGCTTGAATCGAACCCAATATCTTTACCGTCGATCTGAAAGTAAACGCTCCACACAGCGCCATTTTGATCCGTGCTACTAGGCCGCTCTTTCACATAGTACTGCGTCAAAGTATGTTGAATACCGACACTGTCATAGATGGCAACGGCCGTCGAACGGTAGTAAGTATCGGCGTTCAATGGATCAAAAGTGTTGAGCTCAAACTGCGTGCCCGTTAGGGATTCGGCATCAGAGATGTCACCAAAAATACTGCTAGTGGAGATCTGTGTCGCGTTGCCTGCCGCATCGTTCGCTGCGTCGACCATCGTTACATTTTCATCGAGAGTAAACTCGACGATACCGCCCACAACGATGCCATCGTTACTAAGGTTTGCAAGATTTGCCAGTTGTTGTTTTGCCACGCCATCGGCGATGACTGGCAAGCCAGTGACTGAGTCACGCGTGGATGCCGCCACAGTGATCGAACCTTGCCCGTTCGCACCACCAGAGAATACCAAGTCCACCCCGTTATTTTCAGTCACTTCCAGCATCGAAACGCCTTCAGAATTGGTGATGACTTGCGCGCTTAAGTTACCCGAGGAATTATTAATCTGCGTCGCCAGCTCTGTATAGCGATCCAAAGCATCTGTTTGTGCAGTATTGAAACTAAAGCCATTGATTGAGAAGCGCAGCGGTAAGTTAGGGTCGACATCAGTCGTGCCGGCCCCTTTGTTTTCTGGGTCACCACTGTTTGTTGCAGTGATATAAGCCACTGATGATGCGGTTGCAGTGATACCAGAGACATTTGAGAATTGTTGCGCCACTGCATTGGCGCTAGAGCCTGCCGCAACAGAGATAAGCTGTTTAACACCAGTATTGTCAGTGACCTCTACTAGTTCTGCCGTGTAACCATTCGAAACCGCATTTTTACCGGTATTGTTGAGTTCACTGCCAGTGAATGTCGCCACACTAGCAAAATCCAAATCCGGGCCCGTACCGTTGACCGCTGCACCTGGGTTACCGACTACATAAGGACCTGCCGCTGGAGTTGTGACGACGATGTTCAGTTCTGAATCAGGGCCAGTGGCCACTGTTTTGATGACCAGATTACCAGTAGCGGAATCCAAGCTTGCACGTACTTGTTCTTCTCCTAGTAAGAACGCAAAGTTCGTGTCGGTGTTAATGGCGTTTTGCACCGCATCAACAACGTCTTGCCCAGTAGCGTAATCCTGATCCAAGGTGATGGCGTTAGAGGTCACTACACCGGCGCCATTATCATAGGCGATTGTGAAAGTGTAATTATCCCCTGAGAAGTCATACCCATTGTTAACATTGACTGCACCACTGATGCTCGCGGCGACACTATCACTTTCAACATCTAATGCCGTATAAGCCGTATCGGTAATCTCGAAAGTGAAACGCCCATCAGCGGCAATTGACACTTTTACATCGCCTGGCAAAGTTGAACCGTTGATCTGTCTTTGAATTTCATCCTCTAACGCTTCTATGCCCGACTCGGTGAATTGCCCTAGCGCTTCCGCGGGGGCACCAGCGGCGCTATAGTCTTCGTCGAGGTCAATCGAGAGTGTGTCGCCATCGACGGTAATGGTGAAGCTCGTCTCGTTAGGTGCCGAGAAATCTAGACTCGTTGTATCGAGAGTGCCTTCGCGGCGTGCGGTTTTGAAGGTCACGATCTGGTCGAAGTTAACGCTGCCAGTCACAGAGGTCAGTGGGTTCACCACTAGGTTTTTGTTGGTTGCTTCTGTTGTTTCGAAAAGAATTTTGCCTGCCGCATCGATTGAAACTGTGACCTTTCCTAGAAGGCTAGCACTAGTATCGATCTGCGCTTGAATATAGTCTTCCAAGGCTTCGTTACCAGAGCCACTACCGCCGCCCAATGCCAATGCGGCTGTTCCCGAGTTACTGAAATCTTTATCAACGACAATCGCTTTCGATGCACCGTCTAGTGTCAAAGTGAAGCCCGTGGGAGGTGCGGTCTTACCCTGTACGTCAACCGCTGAAACCACGTTAGCGGCTAGGCCTTGGACCGCCGTAATATTAATGCGCGAATCATCACCGGATAGGGCTGTCGTCAGTACCACACGATTATTATCGAGGGTGACATTGACGGCATTATTGTTGCCAGCCGTGAAACCAGCCGCCACCAATGCGGCATCGACTGCTGCGACTACTGCCGCACCATCGGCGGCATCAGCAGCTGAAAGGTCGATCGCAGCAAAGGCGCCACCGTTGACACTGATCGAGAAACTTTGCGCACCGCCTGCTGTGTTGAATGCAAGGCCCCCTGACACGTTTGACCCACCTGTCGTTGTAGCGGCAGTCGTGCCTGAGAAATCTGTTCCGTCAGTTGAGATCGTACCGCCGACAATTGCCGGTTGGGCAACACGGGCGCCAAACTGAGGAGCACTAGAGGCACCGGAGTTTGAAAGCACTTTGCTACCTATGACAGAAGAAGGCGCTGCAGAGGCATCGAGGTTAATGCGGCTGCTGACCAATGTCGTTGCCTTAGGCGCGATCTCGCCAGTCGTCACTACTAAATCGGTCAATGGACCACCACCGGTAGGTTTACCGTCGGCTGTGGCGGCAAAACCTTGCAGCTTTTCCCCAAGGCTGTTGACGATATTGCCGTTGAGGTCTGTGCCAAAGGCACCGGCACGGGTGTATACAGTGCCGGCATCACTATTCAAAATAAAGAAGCCATTGCCGTTGATGGCTAGGTCGAGGGTATTGTCCGTGAAGGAGATGTTGCCCTGCGAGTAGTTCTGCGCAATGCTCTGCACCCCAACACCGCCACCGGACTGATTCACGCCGCCGCCCAGCACCGATGCCGCATAGACATCTGCAAACTCAGTGCGCGATGACTTAAAGCCATTGGTGCTAGCGTTGGCAATATTATTACCGGTTACCGAAATTTCTTCCTGTGCTGCGTTTAGTGCGCTTAAGCCGATGTTGAAACTCATGATGTCACTCCGTTTGCAAAAATTCTTTGATGCTGTGCTTTAGTTAATTTGGATAACTTCTGACAGTGGTGTTGGCCCTACCCCTGCCAAGTTAAGCGTTAGTGCGCCACCTGGTTCGATCGTCACGCTATTCACGTTAGAGCTTAGGAAAGTTGGCACCACTTTCGAGCCGTCACCATCAGGGATGGCAACGCGGAATGTGTACTCCCCGCTTGGGTAGCGCTGATCATTCGCATCAGTCCCCGTCCAAATAAATTCGTTGCGGCCAGACTCCTGCGGGCCAAGATTGAAGCTGTCCACTAAGCTGCCGGCTTGGTCATAAACCGAAAGCACCGCAGAATCCACGCTACGTGGCACATCTGCGATGACGCTGATCGCACCCGTGCTCATCAAGGCGGTTTTGTCAGTGGCCACGTGCACTGGGCGGCCCACTAAAGACGTCGCCTGCAAGTGCTGCGAAGACTGGAATGCCGAAGAGAAGCTTTCGAAGCTTGCGGACATCTTCTGCGCTTCTTCTAATGAGGAGAATTGCGCCAATTGCGCCACAAACTCACCATTGTCCTGTGGCTCTGTGGGGTCTTGATTCTCAAGTTGCGCGACGAGCAACTTCAGGAACTCGTTGCGGCCCATCTCATTATTCTCTTTCGTCTCTGTCTGCTGTTTAGTCAGTGAGTAATCCGAAAGGACCTGGCTTAGTGCGCTGCTGTTGACTTCACTCATGAGGGTCTCCTAATGACGCTCTTCTCTATCGTTAAATTCTCTTAGCTGTTGTTTTACTGACCCAGTGTCAGTACCCGCTGCATCATCGTGCGGGCAGCGTTCATTACATCCACATTCGCTTGAAACGAACGAGATGAGGAAATCATGTTGGTCATCTCTTCAACGATATTGACGTTGGGGTAGTAGACATAGCCCTCGCCATCGGCCATCGGATGCTCTGGCTCGTAACGTTGCTGAAAAGGCGCATCTGATTCGACGATGTCTAAAACCTGCACGCCAAACCCTGTGCTGCCATCGTTATCGAAAGCAAAATCATTGGCATTTGCAGGGTTGAGCATTTGCGCTTGGATCGTCGCGAAGACTGGCTGGCGTGAACGATAGACTTGGCCAGGTGTTGCCGCTGCACTATTGGCATTGGCCATGTTGCTTGCCGTGGTGTTCAAACGAACGCTCTGAGCGCTCATGGCTGAACCGGAAATATCAAATATGGACATTAAGCTCATCGTTACTCTCCGCGCAGCGCTTTCATCATTCCGGAAAATTTTCCGTTTAAAAATTGGAAGCTCGCTTGATGCTCTAAGGCATTGCGAGCGAAATTGGCATTTTCTAGCTGTTCATCAACGGTGTTGCCGTCTAGGGATGGCTGTAGAGGCGTGCGGTACATAAGCGCCTGTTCACTAACTGGGCCGTTGCCAAGGCTGACAGTCGGGTCACTGATATGACGTGCATTGCTGGTGCGCAAAGTCATCGCACCAGAATCTAGGCCCATGCGTTGCTTTAAGACGCTGGCGAAATCCAAATCTCGCGCCTTATACCCTGGGGTGTCAGAGTTCGCGATATTGGTGGCAATCACTTGCGAGCGCTGTCCGCGCAGCAGCAATGCCTGTTCGTGTACTCCTAGTGCGTTGTTGAAAGTAATCGCCATGTTAATGCCTGTCCTGTTTTGCCGTTGCCGCACGTTAATGCGCTTTGCATAGCATTGAGCAATACCCGTGCCAGAATTAATTATCTATAAGATTCAATATCTTATGAAGTTTAAACAGAGGTTTTAAGAAAAATCGGCAAGCGCTTTCCGCAAAAAGCGGCAAGGCTTTGTAAGGGCAGAGCACTCCCCTTGCGGCAAGGCTGAAATAACGGCCATTTAACTACGGCACATAAATTGCTTCATTAACTGCGAAATCACGAATTAAGGGCCGAAACAGCCGATTACGTGGCTTATCACATGAAATTGCGCTGTTTTTTTGACACCGTCAGGTGGTTTTGACGCTCAACAGCTCAATGGCAAGGAATGAATATGAAGGCAAGACAATCGACAAAGCTATTAGGACGCACGCTTGCGCAACTCGGGCTAACGCTCTGTGTGGTCGCGCCTAGCAGTACGCTCTATGCAGAAACAGGACACCAGCAACTCAATTTTGCGGTACGCGACTTTGT
The DNA here is from genome assembly GCA_947259995.1 of uncultured Pseudomonadales bacterium. Taxonomy (GTDB): domain Bacteria; phylum Pseudomonadota; class Gammaproteobacteria; order Pseudomonadales; family Pseudohongiellaceae; genus UBA5078. Next base: position 513,175 of record CAMYOK010000006.1, read on the forward strand.
TGAGTCTTTCTATACCGCCGATGAACTGCGTGGCCAGCATGAACGTGATGAAGAAGACACGACTCGTCGTGTCGAAATCGAGGTGAGTTCGATCGACCCCCGTCTACAGTTAAGCCTGTGCGAGCAGCCTCTCGTTGCCTCATTGAACCAAAATCAGCGCCCTATTGGCCGCATCAATGTCAAAGTCGAATGCCAAGGCGCAGCGCCCTGGACGAAATACCTGCCCGTGACGATTCATGTGTACGAAAAAGTCCTGACAACGACACGCCCACTAGCGCGCGGCGAAATTATTAGCGAATCCGACTTTAGTCTGCAGGAAGCGGACGTTTCGATGCTTCGCTACAGCTACATCCAAGACTCTGAGCTGGCGATTGGCATGGAAGTCAAACGTTCACTGAATGCCAATACAACCCTTATTCAAGAAGCCTTAGAGGCCCCTACCCTCGTAAAGCGTGGCGATACAGTAGTCTTGAGCGCTAAGGCAGGCACAGTCGAGATTCGCCAACAAGGCGTTGCCTTGCAAAATGGCGTGCTTGGCAAACAGATTAATGTCAGAAACAGTAGCTCGGACAGAACAGTGCAAGCCGTCGTTACTGGCTATGGGCAAGTTCAGGTAGGTTTTTAAAGAAAGGCAAAAAACCTCAACTATTTACTAAAGTTTTTTTGATAATGGTCGCCAACTAAAGGGAGAGTAATTAAGATAGACATGTTTCACCGCTCACGCGGCGCATGAATTCTTTATTACACCCTGCAAATCAAGGTAGAGGTCATGACTGTAAGCACAATAGGCAACAATGCAACACAGACCCCGACGGAGCAGCGTAGCAGCGGCACAGGCAGCGTTTCGCCTGTATCCATCAGCAACGCCGGTTCACAGCAGTCGGCGCCATCTGCAAGCAATGATACCGTGCAAATCAGCTCACAGGCTGCAGATCTGCGGGGCCTCGAGGCTCACATCAGCCAACTTCCCGATGTGGATACGTCACGCGTGACGGAGCTCCGCAATCAAATTGCCAACGGCCAATATCAGATCAATTACAGCGAACTCGCGGGCAAAATCCTCGGTTTCGAAAACGATCTATAAAACCAGACTTTTAAGATAGTGCATTAAAAAGTCATCACGGCTGCGTTCACGTGCCCGTGATTCTCGTGTGTTTACATTGGCTAGCAACGCATCAGTTGCTATTGGGAGCGTCAAATGAGCAAAGACTCCATGCAACAATTGTTAGAAAAAGACTTGATTAATTCCTCTAAACTTGAGAATTTGCTGCGCTGTGAACGTGAGCAACTCGAACAACGTAATATCGGCGCCTTAAACGAGACCTTGATTGAGAAGGCTCATCTACTTTCTGATATCGAAGCAAACGACCACGCTAGGCAAAAAATTCTGGCATCTTTTGGTGAGTCCACGGACAATGGCGCACTAAAGGAATATTGCGTACAGAATGGCCTGGAAGTTCTCTACAGGGATTTATTGAAGAACCTTCAGCAATGTTCTGATTTAACGAACATAAACGGTGCCATTGTGCACCGCAGCAAGCTGAATAATCGACGTCTATTGGACATCATGCAGGGTAAGAGTTCCCAGCCTGGTCTTTATACTAGTCACGGTGATTCAAGCACGTCTTCTAACTCACAAGCCATCGCAAAGGCTTGACGAATGATAAGAACAACAAATGGCTTTAAACGACGGACCAGACCGTTATTACTATGGTGCTGGTGACATTTTCAGTGTCTTGAGGGCGCTACAAACAGAACGCAGCTTAGTCAACCTTCAGTTTGATGGTAGTGCGCAGCTCTACAACACCATGATTTTGGATGCCAACCTCCAAGAACGTTACTTCTTAATAGACGAAGTGACGCCGCGAGACGGGCACCGAAAGATCGATGAGCGCACGAAATTCAGCCTACGCGCCAGCATTCATGGTATTAAAGTACACGCCAAAGACCTCGTCAGTGCCCGCACTCTCAGCAATGCCGACGGCATCTACTACCAAGTCCCCTTTCCTGCCAAGATGCTCTATATGCAGCGCCGCGAAGCCTTTCGCGCCTATGTTCCTGGCAGCATGAAGACCACGGCACGCTTTAGCACCCTAGAACGAGAAGAAGATCTATTTGGCCGAGTGCTGAATATGTCCGCCACGGGCATCCGCATTGGCTTTCCTGGCGAAGTAAAACCCGATTTCGCGCCTATGGAAAAATTCAATATCCTCATCGACATTCATGTGCAAGAACAGATCCTCGAATGTGAAATTGAAGTTATCTACTTTCAATACAGCAAAGAGCGTAATCAAACGATGTGCGGCTGCCGCTTCATCGACTTGCCACGCGCCTCGCAAATGATCGTGAATCGCTTTGTCACCTTCCTGCAGCGCGAAGAACTCGTCTAAGTTAAAACAAACTAGGAAACGCCGGTTGCAGTGTCTTCAGACGCTCTAAGTCCTCAGGTCTGTCGACATCCCAACGTGGCGCCAACTCCACCCAAGACAGCCCCGCAGTACGCAGGTTCTGCCGCGTGGCCGCAAGCACTGACGGGACTCCCCATTGCATGTTGGCAAACAAGCACTCGGGCACCGTCCGCAGGCCAATCAGGACATACCCCCCATCCTCGGCAGGTCCGATGACGATCGATTCGCCACCTTCTAAAGCTTGCAACGCCGACTCTAAATACGCCGCATCCACCGACGCGCAGTCGGCTCCTACCAAGACAACATAGTCAGCGCTCTCTAAGGCACGGTTCGCGGCGAAGGCCATTCTTGCCCCTAGATCGCCTTCAGACTGCTCAACAATATTCTTTTTATTACAAAGCGATACAAAGCATTCGTCATGCAAAGCTTTATCTTTATCTAAGGCACCATCGGTCGCTACCCAAAACGTAATCGGGCACAATTTGGCACCCTCTAGCCTATGAAACACATAATGGATCAAGCTCTTGTGCAGGGCTAAAGCGCCATCCCTGCCTAACACTGCTTGCATGCGAGTTTTTACCTTGCCGAGCATCGGCGCCTTAGCAAACAACGCAAGCCTTGCGTTCGGATAACGATATTGCATCTATGCGACCTTATTGCTTTGAGGGGCTTTATTGGCGTACATGCCATGCAAAGTGCTGGGCGACACACCAAAGAAATACAGCGCACGGATCTTCCACATCAAAAACACAGTTTTCAAGACCCCATGTTTTTCCCAGCGCCGACTCGAGGTCGTCACTTTCGCCCGTAGACAGACCGGCGAGGCCCTGCTGCGCAACAGCTTGCTTATAGCCACATCTTCCATCAAAGGGATGTCAGGAAAGCCTCCAAGCTGCTTAAACAGGCTACGACGAATGAAGATCCCCTGGTCCCCTGTGGCAACCCCCGATACTCGCGAGCGCAGGTTGATCATAAACTCAATCACACGAAAGGCGCGCCGTTGCCCACTGAGGCGCACATCGAAACGCCCCCACACGCTGCCAAGACGCTGAAATGCCTCTGCGATGCCAGCAAGCCCCTCGTCAGGCAATAAGGTATCGATATGCAGAAACAACAGAATCTCCCCACTGGCCAGACCCGCGCCCGCGTTCATTTGTTTGGCTCGCCCCGGCGCACTGCTTAGCCAATGGTCCACCCAATGGGCAAACTCCGCATTGTCACCCCTGTGTTGGCCGCCATCTACCACAATCAATTCATGGCCATCCGCCCTAAGCTTTTGCAAAAGGGGCAAATTCTGGCGCAGCGCGACGGCTTCGTTGTAGACGGGAATGATAATGCTGATTTTTTTCATACTAATATTTGGCATTGGCTGGAAGAGTAGGCAAAGGATTCTATGACAGCAACAAAGCAATTACACTTTAAGGACTGTGCAATTGGCTAGAAATTACAAGAACGCAAGCCGAAAATCGCCCACAAAACCTCGCCGGACTCACAAAACCAACATTTCTGCAAAAAATCGTGCAATTCCTACCAATTTTTACCCACTTGGGTCTATCTAGGGGCATAGGAAAGCGTGATAATGTGCGCCCTATCAAGGGGTAGAAAATGCCATTGAGCTTAGTCGATTGGTTCAGCCTAGATTCAGCCAAAACGCATTAATCTGACTCTAACAGTTACCGTGCAAGGATCGCTTTTAAATAAATCTAGTCCATGGGGTAAGAAAACGGCCACAAACCCGTTCTCACTTCCAGAAGGAGTAAAAACTGATCTACACGCTTGTCTATAAATCCAAGCGCTGCACAAAGGCCCCACCCCGACCTTTGCCCAGATCAGAACAGTATCAGCAATGAACGTTGAAAATTTCTATATTATTGCGACAGCACCAAACGAGCCGACACTGCAGGTTAATATTTCTGGGCCCTACCTTACCAGGCAGGCAGCAGAAGCAGATCTAAGCGCCGCTATTGGCGAAGCCGTCGATCTAGACCCTGCAGCGAAGGACTACGAATACAAGATATCGAAGATCGCCTGCCAAAAGCCTGGCGTGATTCAACATATGGCTTGCCATATGGGTCAGAGGCTCTAAGTTAGCGCATTAGGAAGATACAACATGGAAACCGGGGTATAAACGGAAGAAGACCCTGTAAGCGATGGGTTTTTGAATCGAGAGAGAGGTTTTTGTGAAAAAACTGGATCCGCTTCATCACATCAGCATTATCGAATCCCGCGGCACCAACTGTGCTTGGGTCCGCATCAAGTACGACGAAAAGAGCTTTCAAGAGTCGTTTCCCTTCAAGAAGTTCGGCGGCAAGGATAAAGCCATCCAGGCCGCCAAGAAGAAACGCGACGAGGAAGGCAAGAAGATCTACGGCGAAAACTGGCCATATACCAAGTTTAGCCCCCGCAAGGTCTCCCCACTCAACTCCTCTGGCGAGATCGGGGTTAGCTACTCAGAAAGCGACCACGCTTGGGTTGCCACTTGGCAGGAAAACGCCGACGGCAAGCGCCGCCAGCGCAACGCCTATTTCTCTATCAACAAATATGGCGACAAAAAAGCCAAGAGCATGGCCATCGCCCGCCGCCGAGCAGAGGTAGGCAACAACAAAATCGCGAGCTAACAAGGACCTAAAAACCAGGGGCTGCCCCTCCGATTAGTATCTAGCAAATCTTGGGGCTACCCCTCCGATCAGAATCTTGCGACATGTGGGAGCGGGCCTGCCCGCGAAAGGAACAGTGGCACAAATCGCGGGCAGGCCCGCTCCCACATGGTGGCACTAGCTAGAATGGAGAAGCCCCAACTAGGCAGGCCCGCTCCCACATGGTGGCACTAGCTAGAATGGAGAAGCTCCAACTAGGCAGGCCCGCTCCCACATGGTGGCACTAGCTAGAATGAAGGGAATCCCCCCTACCCCCAAACACCCCACATGCTATACTCCCCGCCCTATCCAAAAGCCAGACTAGCTTCACCCCCACCTTTTGCTCCGGTGGCACAGCTGGATAGCGCGGCCCCCTCCTAAGGGGCAGGTCACAGGTTCGACTCCTGTCCGGGGCACCAAACAGATATTTAACAACACCCCAAGCCGCTCGACCACATCTTGTAACTAACTATAAATAAAAGATATTCCATTCAATAGCGTCCAAGAAAGTCTTGCAACAATCAAAAATAATAGTAACATTCTTAGTCACACTTAAATAATAATTTGAGGCAGTGTTACTATGGCTCGCATTGTTAAGCCCTTGACAGACACACAGGTAAAACAAGCTAAACCTAAAGCTTCCGAGTACTCATTAGCAGATGGAAGTGGCCTTGCTCTACGGGTGAAACCTAACGGCACTAAAATTTGGCTATTGAACTATTACGTTCCGTTTACGAATAGACGCACCAATATTAGCCTTGGCATATACCCTGATGTATCTCTCACAAAAGCCAGACAGCGTAGACAAGAATATCGAGGATTATTAGCTGACAACATTGACCCTGCTGAGCATCGAAAATGCCAACATGCAGAGTCGATAGAAGCAAACGCAAATACATTTGAATCGATTTACCACCAATGGCTGACTACCAAGCAAGACAAATCAAGAAGTTATCTTCACAGGCTTACAAAAGCTCTTGAACTACATATCATTCCTGCACTTGGCACCACACCTATCCACAAGATAAACGCACAAGACACTATCAGAATAATTCAACCTCTAGCCGATAGAAATGCTCTAGAGTCAGTGCGTAAACTATGCCGATGGATTAATGAAATAATGACGTTTGCAGTGCACACCGGAGTAATACATGCAAACCCTCTTGTAAATATAAAGACGAGATTCAAACCTCCCAAGGTAACAAACCGCCCCACCATCAACATACTAGAACTTCCTAAATTTCTACACGATCTAGACAACGCTGGCATTACAACTACCACCCGTTGCTCTATAGAATGGTTACTTCATACGATGGTTCGCCCAAAAGAAGCTACTAGTGCCAGATGGGATGAAATCAATTTCGCGGAAAAACTTTGGATTATCCCCGCTGAACGCATGAAGCAAAGCCGTGATCATCTCGTGCCTTTAACACCGCAAACACTCGCTATACTCGAGTTAATGAAGCCAATCAGTGAGCATCGAGGATACATATTTCCATCCTCATTCAAACCAAAAGAGCCAATTAACAGCTCATCTCCAAATATGGCCATAAAGCGTATGGGCTACGAAGGAAGACTTGTTGCTCACGGGCTTAGATCACTCGCAAGCACTACGTTGAATGAGATGGAGTTTAACTATGACGTTATTGAAGCTGCTCTAGCCCACGTGGATAAAAACTCAATTAGAGCCATATACAACAAAGCTAAGTACCTAAAACAAAGACGAAATATGATGGAGTGGTGGTCAGAATACATCGAAAAAGCAAGGCTTGATTACTAGACACAGTCAAACAGGACGCCTTGCAGCCCGTTATGCCCTCCTCCCCCTCTCGCCACACGCCAACTGCAAAGGTCTTGATATAGATAATGGATACTTTTACGCTCCCCAAGTGTATGAAATTGAACTTGCTTGCACGTTAGTGATTGAAAGGTCATAACAGTGCAATTAGGACAGCTAACTAAACTTGAAAGGGAATTTACAATATGGACCCCGAATTATCACACTGGCTGATTTGCGACGAGCTAACAATCCTCCAAGCTGTTTATTTGCATTTTGGCGATGCACCTGTAGATCCAGATCAGTTTCAATCTCAAAAGCTTGACTATGTAGACGATATGCCAGTCGTGGGCTGGAACGCGATAATGACAGCCATTAAAGGAGCCTTAAAATCCAAGGCTATTGAAGGCGAGCTTGTGTTCTACGATGGTATGAACAAGCAACCATTCACTACAGATGCAATCGACCCAACAAGATCAACGATTAATGTTGCGTCACTCAAGCTTTGGCTTCGACGCAAAGGCGTGCATTCAGAGTTTTTCGGGATCACACTGGAGTCTATTCAACTCCCTTTTCTAGACCCAAATCACCCGCGTTACTCAAGCAAGCTAGCTGCATCGATAATCGCATGGCAAAGCATGCAAGACAATGATTTAAAAGGAGTTACACCAAAAGCAGCTCTAGTAAAATGGCTTAAAAAAAATGCAGAACATTTCAATCTTTTAAATCCTGATGGAAGCTTTAACACTAAAGGCATTGACGGATGCGCAACCGTTGCAAACTGGAAGACAAAAGGTGGCTCACCGAAGACACCGAATTGAGCCAACCACACTACACAGAGTCGAAAAACAACTACCGCTGAATATGCTGTGCTTCCACCACCAGCAATAACCCCTACCCGAGTTACACCAAAAAACCTCCCTAGTTTTCTAAACTAGGGTACCTATTTCAAAGCCGCTTAGTCACTCAAGATACTTACCATGTTTAACAACGCCTACGGAGGCTCCAGCATGGCTAAAGTAATTCTACGACTTCCCGAAGTGATCGCAAGAATTGGCCTTTCACGCTCATCCATTTACCTAAGAATCAAAGATGATCCCAGCTTCCCTAAACCAGTTTCGCTCGGTGCCAGAGCTATAGGTTTCTACTCTAACGAGCTTGAAAGGTGGATTGACTCGCGTACTCGAGCAAAAGCAGAAGCGGAGGAGAATGTTTAGTCATGAGCCTACGCAAAGCTATAAACAATAACTGCAAAGCTTGTATTTATGACCCCAAGTCTCCTGGTACTTGGCGTGCGCAAGTTACCTTTTGTAGCGTCAAATCGTGCAATTTATGGCCCGTTAGACCGACGACACCCAATAGTATCCCCGAATCGATCTTGCGCTGGTATGGCGTTAAATCGAGCGATTTTCAGTGACAAATTGGATCTAGCGTCATGACCGCTGTCTCTTTAAATTCTAAAGCTAGAATACCGCTTAAAGTCGCCGCACTGCGCTACGCTCGGCTAGGGTTTGCTATATTCCCCATCACAGCAGAAAAGAAATCTCCTCCACTGATTAAAAATTGGCCAACACAAGCCACAACCGATCAACAGCAGATTAAAGCATGGTGGAATAGATGGCCATACGCAAATATTGGCATTGCTACCGGCCAAATATCTAAACTCCTTGTGCTAGACATTGACTCTAGTAAAGATGGGTTTCGCAGCTTAGCCAACTTAATCACGGAGAATGGAGAGCTGCCTGTAACTGCGAAGCAACGAACTGGTAGCGGTGTGCATTATCTATTTAAATGCGAAAAACCAATCGGCAACAGCGTTAGTAAAATTGGGTTAGGTATAGACACAAGGGGAAATCGAGGCTACATCGTTGCCGCCCCTTCGGTACACCCAAATGGCTCTAACTACGAATGGTCGATAGAGCCAAATACATTAGCTAATGCTCCAGATTGGCTTCTCAGTCTCTTGCATAGTGAAGGTTCAAAACCCGCACAACCTTCGAGTGACACTAAAATCATCAAAGGCCAGCGCAATGACACTCTTTTTCGGAGAGGATGCGCGCTCCTCAAGAAAGGTAAAAAGGCTAAAGATATTGGTGCGGAGCTAATTCGCATTAACCACTACCAATGCAAACCTCCGCTCCCTGATAGTGAGTTAAACCAGATCATCGACAGCGTACGAAAACAGTCAGTCGGTGCAAAAAGACCACTATTCCAATACAGAGAATTCGTCTGCACTGAAACGCCAAAAAATCCAACCCTGCGCCATATCCTGCATATGATTAGTTTCTACATGGATGTAGAAGGAAAGCCCGCCTACCCTACTATTCAACAGATTGCAGAGCGAACTGGTTATTCCGAACCAACAGTGGGCAAATGGATAAAATATGCCGTAGATAACGGCTATATCGTTAGGAGAATGCACAAACCGAAAGGGCAAAAATGGGCGAATTCGGTATATTTGCTACCAAACAAATTTGTTAACACCCAAAGCTAAACAACTAGAATACACGTCATTTTAATACTAATACTTAAGGGAACTCTTTATCAGGGCAAAGCGCTAGTGAGTTCGCATGCTTTTCTGAGTTGCAAAGAGCAAATTGAGAT
>CAMYOK010000007.1 GCA_947259995.1 uncultured Pseudomonadales bacterium
GCACACCCAAAGATCGAGGGAGTCACCAGACAATGAGAGATAGGGCGCAATTCCAATCCGTGCGGAACGCAGACCAGGAGAGTCACCAAACAAATAAGACTCGCCTGCAAGACTTACCTCTTGCACGCTCAGCACTTCAAAGGTGTCGCCATCATCAAGCATGACGCCATCAACAACACCGCGCAGTATGTGCCCAGCAGTACCCGTTCGATTGGCGTCAAACGAATAAGCAAACTCTATCTCAACAGTCTCCTGGCTAAGGAGATTGCCACTCACATTCAACAGTTCCAACGTATTGTTCTTATACAAAGCGCTAGGAACTGAACCCGTTAATAGGTTGTCCTGTACCGATAATTGTTGCAGCCTATTGAGAAGTCCAAGCTCCCCAGGGAGAAAACCTGAAAGATTGTTATTATCTAGCGCGATAATTGTAAGGGACCCGGCTTCGTTGCACGTAATACCAAACCAATCACATTCATCTACACCATCTTCCAACCATCCATCATTATTGGTCCAGTTTGCTCCTGTCGCTGCGTTGTACAAACTCTCCAAGGCAGTGCGCGTTCTCATACGTTCGATAACACTGTCCACTGGGGTAAGGCTCAACGCATAGCTGCCTCGATCTGCCACTCCCGCATCCGGCCCTTGTTGACCAAGCACATAGAGCGAGTAGTAACCTTCGTCCGATAATGTGAGCGAAGCGCTCGCGCCGGAGGCGATCAATCGAGTTTCCGTCAGGACGCCATTCTTCCAAATAGCGAGAACGGCGTTAAACTCAGCTTCCAGCTCAACTTCAACTGCTAACAGGGTTTCTCCATCTCCTACCCCTTCTGGTATTAGTAAATCGTAACCATCATATTCTGGGTTGCCGTTATCACCGCCATACTGACTATCGGCGCAATCCTCTTGTGTGACTTGACCGTTAATGATTAACGCTTCATTGATCATTAACCGCGTATCTTCATATTCGCAGGCACCGTTTTGGATTTCGCTAATCGGCAACGCCGCACTCAAATCCAATAAATAGCTGCCTTCGATAGCGACATCTATCGCACCAAAGCGACTACTTGCAGACAACCAATAAGCGCCAGGTTGCAATAGCACCTCCATCAAAGTGGGATCGGCGCTGCTACTGCGCGAGGCAATAATTCGCTCCAAATCACCGACAGGGGTTATCATTAATCTGGATAAGAGATCGTCTGACTGCATGTCGATACGCAGTAATGTGGCTGCGTCCAAATCTAGGACATAGCGATCAACAAGCCGATTGCCGCTGACAAAACAATCTTCCTCTGCATCAAGCGCGCCGTTGATCGTGTCGCTCAACGCGATAGAAGGCCAGTCCTGTTCGCAAGCGCCTTCATTGTTGAACTCTGGCGGCTCAAGAAACCGCATCGCATAGGAGCCAGTTTCCACCGGGTTGTTGTTTGACGTATAAGGAGCAAAACGATGCCATCCAGCCGCAGCAGCCGTGACATAAAGGCCCTGCTTGCTGTTTGCGGCAATGTTTCCTGTGCTGTTGAACGAGTTATCATGGCCAAAGGCTAGCAATTGCGTTTCAATCTCCGCCTCTAGCGTTACTAAGACAGTCTCGTCTTGGTCAAGCCAAATAGAATATTCGTCATACAGACGGTCGGGGTCATTATAAGTATCTAGACAATCGTCATCGCTTATTGCAGCCGCCACATCGACGCCTTTTGTTACCCAAGTGTTCATATAGGGCAAGCAGGCGACCTGCGCCTGCGCAAGTGTGTTGAGCGTTAGTTCATAACTACCACTAGCGGGAACGTTTTCGCTCTTCGGATGGCTGTAAACGCCACCATGAACTACGATTACATACTCACCCGGAGCCAAGCCCACTTGGGCTGAGACAGGAGATGGGGCAACCGTACTATCCATCACCAAGTCTAAAGAGTCGTCGGCAGCATCAAAGACACTAAATCTTGGCCAGTAGGCATCAGAGCTTGCCACAATAGTGAGCAGAGTCGTTGCAACTTCACTACTCAAATCTAAGGAGTAGTAATCAGCTAACACATTTTCATCTGACAAATAACAATCACTATAAGGCGTCAAGTCTCCAACAATAGAGTCACCAGCATTCAAGCTTGATTCGGGCACACAGGCTGCTGGGTCACCCTTCGCAATATTCAGACCGATATTGGCCCAAACATTGACAGTACCCAGATCCAACACGGCTTGTGGGACGTCCCCTGTGAGTAGATTATTATTCAGATGAATCTCTGTGGCAGAGCTTAGATTCGCAAGATCGACAGGGATTTGGCCTTCCAAGTAATTAGATGCTAGGCCCAGCTTGTCGATATTGATTAGATTTCCGTAGGTTGCCGGAATAGTCCCTGTGAACTGATTGTCGTTTAGAATCAGATATTGCAGTTGCGTCATCAGGCCAAGAAATAGAGGCAGTGGACCACTGAGTTGATTCCCCCACATCCAAACATTGTTCAGGTTCTCCAGTTGTTGATATGTTGCAGGGATGGTACCGCTCAATTGATTTGCGTCTAGCAATAATCTCTGCAACGACGTCAAGCTGCCAAGCATTTCCGGCAAACTTCCTACAAGATTATTCCGATTCAGATCCAAGGCCCATACAGTATCGTCAGGGTGACATTGCACGCCAAACCAGTCGCATTCTGTCCCTTGCGCACCCAACCAGCCTGTCTTGTCAGTCCATTGAGCCCCGCCGGTACTATTATAAAAATCAACAAGAATCTCATACTGTGTCGGAGTTTCGTCCGCTGCATTAGATAACGGTACAGTTAAAATAGTAATGAAGAGAAAGAGTGGAATTTTACAAAGAAAACTCAACATCTCTGGGAAACGGACAGACGCATTTTTTTTCATTTTAGTATCCTCAGCCAGTGATTCTTGCGCGCAAATTTTAGAATTCTCGACACATCGTGGAGATTTTTCTGCGCTACTAAGAATTACACTGTTACGAGGAGGTGTTTTGTCTCAGGAGAAGTTTCAGTTAATCGAGGGAAACTCAATTTGCTGATCTTGACTAACTGAAGTCAGCACATAAGCAGCCCAATAGAAGGGGTGGCGGTAATTTGGATTTTGCTGCATCTCATTTCTGGAGGCTTGCAATGCTAGGCTGACATTACGAAGACTCAGCAGTTGCTTGTAGAAGATGGTCATGAAATCGGCAGAGGCGCGGTCGGACACCGGCCAGAGGGTTGAGATAACATTCTTTACACCCTGCGCGACAAAGCCACGGGAGATCCCCATCATCCCCTCGCCTGCCAAGGGCCGGCCCATCGCGGTATCGCAGCCACTAATCAATACTAGTTCATTATTAAACTCGTGAGAGAATAACTCCGGCAAAGTCACAAAACCCGAATCAGGCAGGCCATACTCATCGATTACGGACAGGCCTATACCCACATTGTCGTCACTTGCTGCATTAAAATAACCATGGGTAGCAATGTGAAGTACTTTGGCATTGCGGACATCCTCACGCGCCAAGTTCGCTCGTGATGCTGACTCACCAGTTAACAATACTGTACGCTCTAAAGGGAAAAGCGCAGTGATATTGCGAGCCTCTTCAGCAGTGCTCTGCAAGCGCTGCAAACTACTAGACCAACTACGCAACTTGTCGCCATCGTGTTCTAGTGACGCCAACACCTGCTGCGAATGAGCCGCGTCAAACACTGGATCAGCGAAGATTGCTATATCTGTAGATCGCGCCCCATCATTCAAGGTTTTGTTCATTAACCATGTTGTTAGAGACGGCAGTATCTGCAAAGAAAAGCGCGACTCAAGCGGGGTATAACGTGAGCTGCCCGGCAAGGGCAACGCTGAGAATGGCAAGGCATGTAGCGTTCCGTGCGGCACGACGAACAGCTCGTCAATTCGACCTAACACTGGCAATTCGAGCAGCAGCTTTTCAGATAACTGCGCTAGCACAGCATAGGGAAAAGAGTTCGGGCTGCCCAATAACTCTCTGGCTTGATCTATCAGAGTACGAGCAATCGAAGCATCTTGCACATGTCTCACGGCCAAGTTTTCCGAGGTCAGCGTAAACACGTAGATATCTTCTTTGGCCATCAAATAATACAAAACAGCTTGATCTGGTTTGAGTTGAGCTTGTATTTGTGCACGACTCATTGCGGCAGGCACAGGAATATTGCGCAATCCTTGCAAACGATAAAGTGAAAGAACATCTTGATGCTGATAGTAGTTAGCGGGCAATTTGATTTGATCTTGCTTAACAGTGCTCGCCTGCGCATGTTCGTTTGCGATCGTACTAATCATTGATAGCTGTAATTGCTCCGCTGTCGCGGCAACATTGAACCCTCTATTGTTGCTCTGCTCAGACGGTCTAGAATCGGACAACTGTTGTCGCAAACTTATTGCTCTTGAGCGCTCTGACAAATTGAAAGCGCTATCTAATGAATCCGTGTTTGCGCTGATCAAAAAGTCCTGCACATAAGCTTCAGCCAGTTGCACGTAAACGTCATGCGTTCTCGAACTCCAACTTGCCCCTAACCGCTCAGACTCAAGCATTTCGTATTGTTGCTCAATAAGACCTATCGCGACTTCACCCTGGGCTTGCCATAGTTTTTGGTCACCTTGCAGCATACCGAGCTGCATGGCCATAGCATGATTGTCTATTACATCTACTGGTGCGAGGGCACCCCTTTCATGTTCCGACAATAAATCCGCCATTACCTCATTCGCCGCGCGCTCTTCACCTCGCCTTTGTAAAAACCATGCATAGAGCCTTTTAATTCGCACCTGTGTAGTAAGCGGAACTCCGGTAAAGTCTTGCGCCCATGCTTCAGAGATAGCTTGCCAAGCCGCCGTCTCATTGCCTAGTGCTAGAAAGTCTTCGCTAAGCTCATAACGCGCCAACGCTATATAGCTTTGATTTCCCACTTGCTCTGCCTGCTGCAAGCACAGAGAATGCTCCCCGAGCGCTTCTTGCCACTCTCCGTTTAATCTTAGAGTCGTGCCTAATGGACACCGAGATAAGGACAGCGCTCCCGCAGCTCGTTCACCAAGCTCTATTGCTCGTCGGTAGTAGCTTTCGGAACGTGGATAATCGGCCGTATACTGATAAAGCCTGCCCAGGTTTGCATAGGTCACTCGATAAACTTGAGGGTCCTCATTTTCCGTCACCATATTTAACACTTGTCGATAATGTGTAAATGCTCGCGGAAATTCGCCTAAGCGGTCGTAGACAAACCCAAGATTATTTTCAAAGGCCGCTTGAGTCACCGAATCATGCGCAGACTCTGCGAAAAATCGCCCAGCCAACATTATGTCGATAGCACCGCCTAATATCTCCCTTCGCTCCATTTGCGACACACCAGGTTGCTGGCTCTTGACGATCTCTTGATACCCCAACATATCGTAGACTTGACCAAGCAAACGATACTCGCTTTCAGCTGTCGCCGTCGCCAAATTGATCTGTTCACTGGCCTCATCAATGCGGCGCTGAGATAGCAAAGCCTCAGCCAACATCAAGCGAATCTCGGCGAGTTCTCGCCGAGCCTCTCCGGCACTTCCTTGTAATCGGGTCTCGATCAACTCGATGGCCTGCTGAAAACTCTCAATCGCTGAATCGAGTTGTCGCAAACGAAGAGACGATAATCCTGACGCCGACAAAGTTTTATAAGCAAAGACTGGGTCTGAAGTGGTTTGGATAGCCAAAGAGGACAAACGATTGTGCGCCGAATTGTATTCAGATCGTCCAATCAACGCGATCGCGGCGAACAAAGCAGCATTGTTCGCAACGCTCTCGAATTCTGCTTGCGCCGCGCTAGCAACCCGATCATAAATCGCGAAGGCCTGCTCTCTAGCATCAGCCGTGTCTTCACCCCAAGCTCTTGCCGCTTGCGTCATCTCTCGCAGCAACAATAGTTCAGTCTCTGAAAAGGTAGAAAGGGGGATTTCAGTGATAGAGGTAAAGCCGGCTTGTGCAAAGGCATGCTGTGCAATCACACACAACTCTACGCTGCGCGCTAGGTCACCGCTTTCGAGCAAGATATAGTGATCTATCCCTGCCCCGCCTGGGTGAGAATAAACAATCCTTGAGCCTTGCTCCATCAAGGCAAGGCTAACTTCCTCTTCGACTTGCGCGATGCGCAGCACAACACCTGACGATCGCGCCAATTCAAGTTCATACTCATTCCGCACTCTATCAGCGTCATCCAAACAGGCGGCTTGCGCTGTAATGCTACAAATGAATATAAGTGGGCTTAGCCACAATGCGCTTGCTCGTTTCATGGATACCCGCAGCAATACCATTTTTGAATGTCGTAGAACTCAGCACTATCGCTTGCTTCTGGTTCGTATTGAGCACACCAGATTAGCTCGTTCACCATGATGTATTTTCCATTCGCAAGCTGTAACAGACGAACGTCAAGCACCACTGATTTTGTTGAACTGATGGCAAGCGGAGTGGAGATTGCATGGTCACCCATCACGGTGAAACGGGCACCGTTGAGTGCTGCCTTACCTGAAAAATTGGTACTACTTTCGACCTTCATTCTGAAGGTTGTAAAACTCTTCTTGGGGACATCGATAATGTCTCCGTTATGCGGGACTTTGTAAGCATCCTTGGTCACTATCTCGACATTAACAATAGTAATCTGCGTACCTGCAGGAGGATAATAGGCAACATTACTATCTACTAAATCTTTCTGCCAACTGCCGTCTGGATACTTGTTATAGGTATCATTCCCTAAAGTGCTTCTACCGCTCGACTTCCACGTTTTATCAAGCAATATTATGACAAAGTCATTGGGTGTCATATTTTTCTCCTATTGTTATTGTTGGACGATTCATTCGCTCCATTTTTCAGGATTCGGCAAACCTGCATTGACTGCCAAAATCAGGTCACTCATTTGTAACACCAGCTCTTCAGGTTCATCTGGGCCAGCGATATTTTTACTACCACGAATACTTCCCGCTAGTTTCCCTGAGCCCAAAATCGACTCTCCGTCTAACACCAGTAATCCTTTAATAGTTTCCGCCACGATCAAACTCGCCAGCGGACCAAGCTTGCCACTGTTATCCTCACTATCAGCACAAGCCTCCGCCAAAAGGTAGTACCATAGCGGAGTATTTTCTAATAATTCTTTACAATATTTGTTTAGCAAGTCTTGCTGTCGATACTGGTTATTAAGATTCAATTGATCGTTGCTTAACGGATTAATTTGTATATTATTTTCCTGCAATTCCCTGGCATATTTACTAGTGATCTTGGCGACAATAGCTTGCCCGCTCGCTACCCCCAACTGACTACTTCTCAAGAGATTTCTCGCAGCCAAATTCTTGATCTCTTTGTTCGGAAGGTGCTCTATGTGCTTAAGAGTGATATCGACACTTGGTGAAATTGGATTGGCAATATTGATTGACCCTCTTGGGTTTCTAGCAACTGTTCTTGAAAAATCAAAGAAAAGGAGCCAATCAATTATAAGAGATGCTGGGAGGTGCCTGCCTTTACCTTCAAAACCACCACGCCCGGTCATTGAGAACAAAGTGCTTTGCCTAACATCCTTGTTTTTCTGTAGACGATACTCACTTAGCACCATTGGATGGCCAAACTTGAAAGCGGCGCCAATAAACTCTATGGGCAAGACGGCTGGGTCACCGGGTTCTGGTTTCCATAGTATGGATTGCTTATTTTTGATAATGGCAATCCATACATTTCGATCAAGTATTTCATACAGAAAATCGTTAATAATGATTTCTTGAAAATGCAGAATCACTTGCTTTTTAGCAGCCAGAAACAACGCTTCGATGCCTAAGTCCGGCCCCATTTTGGCGATCAACTCTACAAAATAATTGTGCAGTTTTAAAAACTGGAGATGCAGCTGCGAAACGATTAAGTTTTCATCATTACGTTCGTCGGCAATATTGGCCATCGCGTTCTGATCACGTGGTACATCAAAGCCTTGTAGAAGTTTTTCATTGTCTAATTGTGCGCCACCTAGCCTCATTGTGGCCTTACCTTGATCTCTAAACGCTTTGCTATCGCCAGCACCGTAAATGCAGCTAAGGTCCAGGCTCGCTGAGACAGGAGAGTAGAGCGCGTCATTGCTGATTATTTCAGCGCGCTCTTTCTGCGATATATGGGATAGATGGCTTAGATCATGGGCAAGCAACTGCCCCAGATAGGCATAACCTGATAAGATTCCACCGCTAACATTAGGAACGGCTTTAGACATCGCTAGCCCTAGCTTCGTCATTGCATCTAGTGAAAAGTTATCAACTCGGATTTCGTCGTCAAACAACGTATAGAACACACCTTTCGTGTAGACGGTTGGCTGCTCCGTTGTCTTCAGTTTTCTCACAAGCATTCCCCATTGTTATTGTTATTGCAGGGTGCGAGTTCTTCTATTCAAACCTCAGTGTATAACTCGCTACTGGTTGCGGCGTTGTATCTGCCTCTACGGTTAACTGGTACAGGCCGTTTAGACCAACCGGTGTGAGCAGCCTAACAATGCCATTGCCATCAGGTACTACTCGATACTCGCGCTGCACGCCGCTCTCATCTGTCAATTTTGCGGAGTACGCCGAGCCATCCATGCGAATACCGACATCGATCTGCAGTAGATGAGCAGATGCTGACAATACAAGTTCATCATTGCTACTGCGCAGTTGCCCTAGATTAATCACTGAGTTAAGTGCAACGCCTTCTTGCACTTCGAACTCAGACATCTGCGTCAGATAGTTGCTGCCAGATAAAAGAAAACCAAAAGCGATGAGGACCGATGCCGCCAGCGACATTGGCTGCTTAATCCAAGCACCAAAAGGCAGCACTTTGCCATTAGTTGCTTTCTCTGGCCTGCTCTCGAGCTGCGCTTTCTCTGACTTCAAGGCATCGTGCATAATTTCAGCCTGCTGTACTTGAGCAAAAAAATGCGGATCCTCTAACATTTTTATCTCAAATTTCGCCAGCTCATCGGCCGAAAGACGACCTCGTAAATATTGGTCGATACAGTCTTCTTGCGTATTCTTTGTGTCTTGCATCTCAGCCCCCACGAACCACCTCCAGCAGGGAATCCTGTCCACTGGCTTCGACCAACTGCTTGAATCGGGTTCTAGCCCGCGAAATCACCTTGTCAAAGTGTCTATGACTAAGTGTGAGCTCCGCGCAAATTTCATGTTTATCTAGCTCATCTATGTAGTAACGAAGCAAAATCTTTTGATCTCGCTCATTCGCTAGCTCATTTAGCAAACGCCTAACAATCAGCTCCATACGTTCCTTGCTCAATGTCGCGAACTGGTCCAATCCTTTCTCGGCGGCTAAGGCCACGGAGTCATTGTCAGTATAAGTTTGTCGCCGCGCGGCCTTACGACTCTCTGCAATACAAAGGTTCACAGCGATCCCGTGCATAAACGCCGCGATTTTACTTGGCTCGCTTAGCGGCTTCTCTCGCAAGCGTTCAATCGCAATTCGAAAAGTCTCTTGGCATAGGTCGCGCGCATACTCTTCATCAAGACCTCGTTTTCTCAAGATGTAGAATAATTGCCGGTAATACCGTTCAAGCAGAATCGACTCTGCTTTCTTATCACCGTTATGGATCGCGGTAACGATCAGTTCTGAGTTTTCATATTGCGACTGCACGCATTCGTACCTATCGGTTTTTACCTTTCATAGATACTATGCCACAGCCATAACAATTACTATGCAAACGACCTTTCTAATCAACATATGAGCTTATTATTGGAACTACTGTCGTATAACTTGTATTTGTCTCAATAAAGCTCGGATTTAAATGAACCGTTTCACCTTTTAGCCCTGCATCAGGGCCCATGATATGTGACAGACTGGCGCAATCTAATGGCACTTTTCCTACCCAGCGGAATTACCAACGACTTAAGCGCAATGATAAGTCAATATCTCGATCATGAACTCTACAATTTGACGTTGCGATTTCGCCCCCTCCAACTTCACCGATTATTAACTGGCAATTGATATTGGTAGACAAATATTAGTATTGATAGCAAAATGTGTGGGAATAATTCCCCCATTTCCCGCCTTAAATTAGTAGACGTTCAATTAGAGAATACAAACGAGCGAATACTTCAGATTATTGACTCCAAAGGATTTGGTCTTGAGATCGATCCTTTCGAGAATCCAGTCGCGCCTAAAAGCAAAGGCTTTAAGGTTGAAATTGTTGACTATTTGAGCCGGGCCGACCCTATGCTGAGCATACCGGCAAGCGTAAACAGCATGATGGGATTATCGCTTCGCATGTGATCGAGCACACGCCCGAACTTATCGCCTTTCTCAATGCCTGCGATTTTTTGTGTCTTTAGGACGCACTGGACAAAGGCTCGAAGACTCACGTCTGACATTACCTAACAAAATTGAGCAAGAGTTAAGTGGAGAGCGACCTGGAAAACATCGCAGGACCTTCGAACGCGTAGCGGATTGCTGTAACAAAATAGATTACTTCCCACTGTTTAGACCATTCAACTCAAACAAAGCCTAATTCGAGAATATTCATTAGCCTCCCCCAATAGTCATAGAATAACCCCCTTGTTAGATAGGTTATAAATGTGTTTTGGGGCATATAGGATATTTACTTTGTTTGAATCGAACGGTTCAAACATGCTATAAAGTCGCTCCGTAACCAAGGAGACAGAAAAGCAATGCCGTGGGAAAAATCGTTCAACGAAGAGTTAGCGCTCGAAAAAGCTATGCACGTATTCTGGAAGAAAGGCTTTAAGGCGACATCCATCGCTGACCTTATTCAGGGGACAGGGGTTAATCGTAGCAGTCTTTACAATGCCTTCGGTGGCAAACAAGCCTTGTTCGAAAGAGTGCTTGTAAAGTATGACCGCGATCGACGCAGGGCCCGCCTGACCGATCTAGAGGCGAAGAACAAACCCAAGCAAGCGATCTACGATTTCTTCGATGCCATCGTTGCCGACACCTTGGCGGATGAGGAAAAAAAAGGCTGTTTTCTAATTAATTCCGCATCCGAGATTAGCAACCATGACGATCACGTCGCTGGCATCATCAAGAACGGCTTACGTGAGATAGAAGCCTTCTTTCGCCGCTGTATCGAAGTGGGCCAGGTTCGTGGTGAGGTTCGCACAGACCTAAATCCAGAAGTCACTGCCAAATCCCTTCTAGGCAAACTTGTTGCTATTCGAGTTCTAGGCCGCGGCGCACTCACCGACGACGCCCTGCTCACTATTGCGCACACCGCGAAACAATCCATCGCTTAATGCCTCATTTTTAAGGAAACCAATGACTTTTTTAAACTTCCGCACAGCAATGTATTCTCAAGTCACTCGAACGCTTTTACTTTTGTGTGCCCTGACGCTTTCCTTTACAAGCAATGCACAGGAGCCCACTCCCATGCCAGCCCCTAAAGTAATTATCTTCGACGTCAATGAAACCTTGTTAGAACTCACACCACTACGCGACTCTGTAGGGCAGGCGCTTGACGGTCGAACAGATCTTTTGCCCTTGTGGTTCTCCACCATGCTGCATTACTCCTTAGTCGACACGCTTAGCAATGACTATCATGATTTTGGCCAAATTGGCGCTGCGGCGTTAATGATGGTGGCGCAAGCCCAAGGCATCGAAGTGACTCAAGAACAAGCACGTAAAGCCATCGTTGAGACGATTACTAAACTGCCAGCCTACCCCGATGTAGCCCCGGGGCTCGAAACGCTGAAAGCACAAGGCTATAAGATTGTTAGCCTCACCAATTCCTCTAACAATGGTGTCACTGCCCAGTTTGAATTCGCAGGGCTCACTGACTATTTCGAACGCCGTTTCAGCGTTGAAGACATGCAAGTATTCAAACCACATGCCCGCACATACGAATGGGTACTGGAAGAATTAGGCGTGGCACCTGAAGAGGTGCTAATGGTGGCGGCCCATGCATGGGACCTGGCTGGAGCGAAAGCAGTTGGCTTACAAACTGCGTTTATTCAAAGACCAGGAACTGTGCTTTACCCACTAACAGCAAAACCAGATTATGTTGTGCAGAACCTTAGCGAGTTAGTGCAACAACTGCCGTAGTCGCAGCACCTTGTGTGGTTTGGCGACTAGTCGCCCGTGTTGTCGTCAAACCGCGCTTGATAGGCCCGAATGAATGCGTTCTCCAACACATTACCGATGCTCGCTAACATCCCCACATCGAAACTGTTGAGTTGCCCAGTCACAGGGATGACTGTCGCCACTTGATCTTGCGCTTGGTTTTCGAAGAGCTCGCCAGTTAAACCTACTAGGGACTCCCACAGGGCTCGCAAGGGATTGTCTCTATCCTCTAAGATATCTTCATTCCATTGAAAGACTTCCATATCATGTATCAACGGCTTGAAGTATCCATCCACAGCGCCATCCGTGGCAGCAAGTTCGAAGACTAGATCCAGGTCTCCGCCTTCAACATCAAACGGGGCATAGGTAGCGATTAATGAATCTACCTTCATCAAAGGCAAGCCAAGCATCCGTGCGTCAATATCAAAGCTAGGTCTTTGCGAGGACGGGTCCAACGAAACTGTCGCGTTGAGCGTCCCGGTCTCCATGACCTTGCCTTCAAGCTCGATATTCGCCACTAATATCCGCTCCAGATCCCTGCTATTCGTGAGATTAAACACGCTGCCATTCAGTTGGCTTATATAAGCATCCATCGGCGGTTCGATGTCGAAATTCCTAAAGTGTATCTCTCCATTATGTACCGTGGCGCGGTCAATCCTTAACAGCACCAGATCATCCATGATTGCCAACCATCGTCCCTCTTCCCCCGTCTGTTGGCTATTGGGGTCTTCGCTGTCCACGATGTTAACAACAGGCTCGTAAAAATCGATTTCGCTAACAATCTCACCGCGCAGTAATGCGCTCCATAAGATTGAAAATTCGATACTGCGTGCCGCAAACAGGGGCACCGGCACGTCTCCCTCGATCTTGCTAATCCTGACATCATCAATCACATACGCCCCCCGCAAGAGTGACAGATCGACGTCACCAATACGGCTGTTATAACTCTCCGAACGGCTTAACTCATTGTTCACATAGCGCTGCACCGCCACAGGCAACACTGCTCGAACGGCCACCAAAATTACGGCAACTGTTAACAGTAAAACTATGGTCTTGCGTTTCTTGCTCATCCTTTGCAATCCTTCAGCATGTGAACTTTCCTTAAAAGAACCTTGGCCCCACGTTGCTACTACAATCCACTGCAACGCAAAGCCAAGCAAAGCTCCATTTAAAGCGCGCCCCTTAGTAAGGGAAAAACTAAAGGGCGCGAGCGGAGCTACAACTGTTTAAGCAGTTGTCACTTTTTCAGCATTACAAACTTCAAGCGTCTCTTTGACTAACTTCTTGTTGTCGTCAGTATGTTCAACGCCAATCAAAACAGAGCCTTTTTCTAGGGCATCTTCGTAGTACTTCACTTCATGTTCTGGCATTGCGGCACCAATAAGCCCACCGATGATGCCACCACCGGTAGCACCCGCACCGGCGCCAGCCAATGCGGCTACCGCAGGGCCAGATACGAGTAAGGATGCACCACCACTAGCGACGGCGCCAACTGCTGTGAAGCCTGCGACCAGTGCGGTAATGGCCGCACCAGTTGTAGCACCCAGTGCTACACCCTCAGGAAGCTTAGAATGCGAATCGACTGCGAAACTGTCCTTGTTGAAACCGTCGCTGGCGACAAGATTAATTTTGTTCGCCGGAACACCGCGTGCCTCCAACGTGTAAATGGCGGCCGCTGCTTGTTCTGGGCTACTAAATAATCCAACTATGACATTACTCATTTGAGTCTCCTTTTCTCTTTGAGTGTTAAAACGGTCTTACGATTAGATAACAAACAAGATGCATGCCAATGCGTTTCTCATCATTAGCAGAACAACGATCAAGACTCGGGTAAAAACGCGCTAGGCAAGCCGTGGCAACGCTTGCAGAATTTTGGGGAAGAAAGCTTGTTTGCAGATCAATAGTGAAGGACGGCACGGACCAGCCAGCCTTTTGCAAAGCGGGCGAAACCTAGCACATTTATATCCGGCCACTTTTACAGGGTAGTTTGTAATTGTTACATCGATGCCAGTGATTTTCCTCTGCTTCTATTGCACAAGCCCATACAAATGGGAGACACGGCTTATGGCACAAACATTGCTCTAACTCCTTTGAATAACAAATAGGAGGACATCGCAATGGAATACGGTCTACTTGGTTTTATTATTTTAATTCTCGATATTTTCGCCATCTTAAAGATTGTGGAAAGTGGCGTAAGCACGGTAAAAAAACTCGTGTGGATACTGGTAATTCTTTTCCTTCCTTTTATCGGCCTCGTCATTTGGTGGCTGGCAGGCCCAAGATCTAGGTAAGCAAAAAAATAAGGAAGGCGACAAATGAAATTAAAAGAACAGTTAGGGTTTTGGTTGGCAGTTTGCGCCTTCCTGCTTGCCTTTGTATGGATTTTTAGCGATGTATTGCTGCCCTTCGTTATGGGCATCATCATCGCGTATCTTTTAAACCCCTTTATGAATTTTTTAGAGAAGCACAGGCTTGCACGCAAGCCAGCGGCGGTACTAATACTGTCATTCTTTGCTATCGTCATCTTCACTCTTGCCTTCTTACTGATCCCTCCCCTTTATAGAGAGCTCGCCGATTTGGCCGAGACTGCCCCGCAGTATATCGACTCACTTTGGGATCGCATGCAGCATTATGTAGAGATCGTCGAGCGCAACGTGAATGAGGACGATCTCGATCAGAATATTCGCGACGCGGTAAAAGACAATATTAGTGGCGCCCTCAGTGCCGGCTCGGGCTTACTTGAAGGCTTGATGAATGGGGGTATTGCCATAATGGGTTTTCTAACCTTTGTGGTGGTAACACCTTTAGTCGCTTTTTTCATGTTGATCGAATGGCAGTCGATTACACAGTGGGTATATGGCTTGCTGCCTAGGCATAATTATGAAAAGACTAAAGCCATTTGCGACAAAATCGATCTAAAAATCGCGGGCTTTATTCGCGGTCAGTTGTTGGTTGCCATCACCTTAGGTGTACTCTATGCAGTGGCCCTATCGATTGCCGGTCTGCGTTATGGGTTTCTGATTGGGATCGCGGCTGGCTTGCTCTCGATCATCCCCTTGTTTGGCTCAATTGTCGGGTTCTTAATGGGGGTAGTGGTCGCCTGGTTGCAGACCAACGAGTTCCCCTACGTCGCCTTGATTGGCGGTATCTTTGCCCTCGGCCAGTTCTTTGAAGGAAACTTCATCAGCCCCAAACTCATCGGGGATAGCGTTGGCCTGCACCCGCTCTGGATACTATTTGCCCTAATGGCAGGTGCCACACTGTTTGGGATCGTAGGGATGCTGCTGGCTGTGCCGGTAACGGCGGCGGTGGGTGTTTTAATGAATGCGGCTATCAATGAGTATAAAGCTAGCCAGTATTACGAAGGCTGAAGGTCTTTATTTCAGCAGGCTAGCAATGGCGGCGACCTGTGATTTTATCAACAATAGGCGCTCCCGCTGCCCCGCAGCAAGCCCCGTGGCGCAGCCGGCCGTAAAACTCACCAGCATGCCTTTCCCAGTCCCCAATTCTTTGAGCACGTCACGTTTAAGATCTGCTTGTTCTTTAATGATCAGCAAATGATTCCAACGCCGAGTTTGTTCCAGTGTCTCGAGGCGCGTGTAGTGTTTTCTCAATAAGTAATCGACAAGCATTATTGTTCTCCTTGTAAACGTGGCGTCATTAGCTGTGCAGACTTTGTAAACCCCATACGCTTGATCAATCCGCGCATCGTCTGCACCAACACAAGCATCGAAACGCCGTGCGCAATGGCAAGCGTTAAGCCAATAGCCCACACCGGCATCCCTAATGCATACAAACCATAGGACGCCAACACCGTTAAGCCCAGGCAGGCACTTAGAACCACGCCACTGAACACAATCAGCACAATAATCGCAAACCAAATGCACTTGCGGGTAATTGCCCACTCGGCGCGTAAAATATCCCTGCTGGTTTCCCACTGCGTGGCATAGCGTTGCCAAATTTGCTTGGCAGAATCAAGAAGAGCGGTGATATCACCGCTCTCTCGAGTTTTGCTTTGTGCACCAGTTTCTTGGTGATTATTCTGCGGCTGCATGGCTTATGACCGCTTACTAAGAAGTGATGTAAGAACTAGCCCAGCGGTGAAGGCCACACCGGCCGCCATCAATGGGTTCTCGACCACTAATTTGCGTGCCTTGTCAGCTGCGGTTCCAATCTCCATCTCAACCGATGCGCGTTTGCCTGCCAGCGTCTCAGAGGTAGACTCCACCGTCTCACGGAGCGTCTCTTCCGCTGCGCTAGCATGAACGGACGCTTTATCCACGGACTCGTGGGCCGCCGCCGTCATCTTTTCAGTAAATGGTGCGTTGTTAACTTCCTTTTCTGCTTTCTTTGCAGTTGGCATATAAACTCCCTTGTCTATCAGTTGCATAAAACCGGCTTTCACCGCACTTGCTAAACAATTTGCAATGCCTGTGCCAAACGACTAAAAAAGCCAAATAATTTCATATATTCAAATAGTTAAATGCATAACACTCAGTTAACATGGCTGTTTTTCTGTGGCTTTGTTTGTAGAATTTTCACCCTATGAGTAAGTCTTACTGCGAAGAGGCCCTAGGCATGCCCAAGATTAAAGTTTTAACTACCGGCAGGCTTGCAAAGCCTTTCTACGAACACTTCAAAGACAGCAAACTAGCCCTCGACATTCAAGTATCTGAAGACCTGACCCAGGCGCAGATAGACTGGGCAGACTGTTTGGCAAGCTTTCCTATCGATGCGAATGTTTCTCTGCACGGCTTAAAATGGATTCATTGTTTCGGGGCGGGTGTAGACGGTTTCATCAAACGTTCAGACCTGGGTGCGGCACTAAGGCTGTCACGCACCACAGGTCGCCTTGGCGCTAAGGCAGGCGAATTTTGCCTTTGCCATGTTCTTAATTTTTTTCAGGATACCTTCTCTATTTATGAGGACATGCGCACTCAGGATTGGCAGGAACGCCAAGCGACTAGCATTACGCAGCAAACGGTTCTTCTTCTCGGGACTGGCACCATGGCGCAAGGCATCGCCAAATTATTGCGCGCCGCTGGCCTCAAAGTTATAGGGGTGAACACTTCTGGCAGAACAAGCGACAGCAATTTTGAGCGCTGTTTTCGACTCGATGCCCTCGCAGACCCTTTGATAGGGGTGTCCTGCGTCATCAATACACTTCCGCTTAGCGCAGCAACACACAATTTAGTAGACGCAAGGTTTTTCGCGCGTTTGCAAAAAGCCCTGTTTATTAATGTCGGGCGCGGTGCGACGGTGCAGACCCAAGACCTCGCTCTCGCCCTTGAGACGGGGCAAGTTCGCTACTGTGTTCTTGACGTGTTCGACCAAGAACCACTGCCCAAGTCATCTTGGCTATGGCAACACCCACAGGTGTTTATCTCGCCTCATCAGGCAGCGATCACTGACATTAATGATGTCATCAACAGTTTTATCGCTGCCTTTGAGGCCTACACTTCGAATACCGTTAATCAATATTTTGTGGATAAAGAAAAATCTTACTAATTTCCTAACAACTGCTTTGACGGCACTTCACTTCTTGGCACTTCACACTTGCGACCAGACTGACGAATTTCAAACTACCCTAATAAATACAACAAGTTAAAATCATACATTTGCTAAAAAACCGCATTTTAGGGCTTTCGCATGAAAGTTTTACTTAGGTTTTTCGCGTTTCTTTTTGACTGACTAATTTTGTAAAACAGTGACATTTTTTCAGAATCACACTAGCCCCGCCCTTGCACCCCCGTGTTAGCCTGCGCCAAGCATTTTTCAACGGTATCTCCCAAGGCCGTTGAAAAGCGTCGCTTTGCTATCGACTCATAATTAAAAATAAGATTGAGGATAATAATGACAACAATACCCACAGCCAAAATCCGTCCAGCTTTTACCCACAAATTGCTCAGCACTGCTATTGCCTTGACTATGTTAGGCGGCACTGCGCAAACAATAGCACAGGCCCCTGAAGTCGAAGAGGTCGTCGTTACCGGCTCCTTTATTCGTCGCTCTGAAGGCATCGCTGCCGCCTCTCCGCTGACCCAATTGAGTGCCGAGGATTTGGAATCTCAAGGCACTGTCAACATGGGCCAGGTCGTGTCGAATTTGACGTTCAACAACGGCACCGCAACCACTAACTCTATTCAAGGCGTAACCAGTACGACTTCTAACTTTAACTTACGCGGCCTTGGCCCACGCGCGACACTTACTTTGGTGGACAGCAGACGTGTGGCCACCGATAACGTGCAAGTTATGTTGCCAGCATCTGCCTTGCAGCGTATTGAAGTAGTTACAGACGGTGCCGCTGCACTGTACGGCACAGACGCTGTGGCCGGTGTTGTGAACTTAATTCCCTACCGTTCGTTCGACGGTCTAAAAGTAGAGTACTTTGAAGAGCGCGACAGTCGTGATGACTTCGGCAGAATCGAAACCTCATTCCTTGGCGGCAAGAGCGTTGGTGACGTTGACCTCGTGGTCGCAGGCTCGTTTGTCGACTCTGCCACGCTAGCATGGGACGAGCGTCCTGAGTACGTGCGGTCCGGCCTAACCCACAACGGCGGATCAAACCCCGGCAATTACACAGTCCCAGTGCGCGACGAGAACGGTGACTTCACTGGCGCCTCAACAAGCCGCATGGACCCTAGTTGTGGCTACCGCATAGACCAAGACCAAGCCGCTGCTGGCAACAACCCGTGGGGAGTGCCACTCGGTGGGCGTTGTTTCATGAGCTTCGGTGATACTCGCGACTTCCAACCTGATTACAATACCTCCTCGTTATACGGCAATTTAAACTGGGAAATTAGCGAAGATGCGACCCTCAACACTCAACTTATGTGGAACCGACAGGTCTATCGCAACCGCAACAACACTGGCAACCCTGGTGCTCGTTCCGACGGCGCGATTCCCGTAGTACGCGGTGAATTGCCGGGCAACACGTTTAGAGCAACAACCTCTACAGGCGCTGAACTATTTGCGGAACCAGCCCGTGATGCGAGCGGCGCAATTGTGTTGGACGGTTACGGCCGGCCACTACCACAGCGTGACGCATCAGGCTCGGTAGTCTTCGCCAACAACCGCCTCGCATCGATCGACAATGATCCACAAGGCGGCGTTCCGTTCAACGAAGACGTCTATATTAACGGTGCTCAGTGGATGCCTTTTGGCAAACCTGAAGCCAACACTATCCCAACGGCTATGCAAGAATTTGGTCACTTTCAAAGTTACCAGGTCGACAGACGCGCCATGCGTTTTGCCACCGGCCTAGAGTTTGCGGTACCAGGCCTAGAAGGCTGGCAGGGTAATGCAGACTATGTGTATAGCTTCTATGAAAGCGTAGGCAATAATTCTCAGCAATTCAGTGTCGGGGCGGTAGCTCAAGGCTTGAACTGTGATGTTGTGAATGATGTCGACAGCTGCTTCAACCCGTTCGGCGCGATCGATCCACAGTTTAGAACGCCTCAGCATGTGGCCGACGCGATCTTCACCCAAGACGCAATCGATGACCGTGACGAACTACAAACCTTTAACTTAACCTTCAATGGCGATGTTTCCCCTGGTGGTTTCGAACTGCCTGGCGGCCCTATTGCCATGGCAGCCGGTTACCAGCGCCGCGAAGAGACTGACTCGGATGGCCCAACAGCAACCTCTATTCGTGACGACCAACTCATTGGCGTGCAAGAGCTGCCCACTAGCCAAAGCCGTAGCAGTGACTCATGGTTTGCCGAGTTTGCATTCCCATTATTGGAAAATTTAGAGCTCAGTGCCGCCGTGCGTGATGAAAGTTTCAGTACTGGACAAAGCGCCGTGGTAGACAAGTTTGGCTTGATCTATGTGCCAACTGACTGGCTGAACATTCGTGCCACGAAAGGCGAGGCATTCATCGTTCCTACTTTATCGCAGCTTGGCTCACCAGAGACTTGCGGCCTAAGTAATGTGGATGATTTGTTCTCTCCATTCCAAGGCTTTATCACTTCCTGTCGTACTGGCAACCCTGACTTAGCGTCCGAGTCCTCAGACAGTTTGTCCTTTGGTATCGATGTCGACTTACTCGACAACCTGAGCTGGTCGCTCACTTGGAGTGAAACTGACTTTACCGATCGTATTGTGAGCACCACGACACAAGACATCATTCGCTCAGATTACCGCAACTTCCAAGCCGCAACAGGGTTCACGGCAACTACCGCCAACCCTTATCCAACACTTGCTCAGTTAGAAGCTTGGGTAGCGGATCCACGTTCAGACAAGCGCATCATTCGTAATGCTTCTGACATCACCACGCCAGACACCATCTTGCAGAGTGATTCCAATGCATCATCAATGTTAGTGCGCGCCTGGGACACACAGATCGATTATGGCTTCAGCTTAGACTCTGTAGGCCTAGACGGTTGGGGTGATATCAACATGCAGTTGCAGGCAACCTATGTTGATACTTATCAGTTCCAGCTTGCCGAAGACCTTCCCACAATGGAAGCTGTTGGCAATCAGAACAATGACTTTGGTGCCGTACCGACTATTCCACAGATCCGCGCTAACTTGCGTATCAACTGGGGCTTAGGCAATCATACGGTTAGCGCGACAACTCGCTATATCGATGAAGTGGTATTCGATGCCAACGAGTTTAGCTTCCAGCGCTTCTTCCCTGGTTCTGAGTGGGGCGGCCCAACCGACACGCTGCGCGCATGGACACAGTTGGATATGTTCTATTCCTACCGTGGCTACGAGGCGCTCGGTGGCGAGTTCAACTTCTCCGTTGGTGCGCGTAACCTTACTGACCGTATGCCACAGAAAACTGGCATGATCGCCGGTGTTGCTGCGGAGTCACAAGATGTTCTAGGCCGCGTGTACTATGCACGTGTGAACTATAGCTTCTTCTAAGCCAAGCGCTTAACGAAAGAAAAATCGGGTGCCGCCTTAGCGTGACACCCGATTTTTTTTGTCTCAAGACCTCCCAGCCTGTACAATCGCGCACCTAAACTTGCAGTCACTTGCCAATTGGCGACAAGCTCCTAAGCGAAACACAATAAAATCTCTTCTCTTCGCCCGTCAAGATACTCAGCACTGCTCATTCATTGCCGCCCTAGCTCGGCATTAAAAATGGAATACGCCCTACATGAATACGCTACGTCAGGACTGGTTTGCAAACGTCCGTAACGATCTTTTGGCTGGCCTCGTTGTCGCGCTCGCGCTGATCCCCGAAGCCATTGCCTTTTCTATCATCGCAGGCGTTGACCCGAAAGTCGGGCTCTATGCCTCTTTCTGTATCGCGGTTGTGATTGCCTTTGTTGGTGGTCGCCCCGGGATGATCTCTGCCGCCACCGGTGCCATGGCTCTGGTTATGGTGACATTGGTCAAAGACCACGGTCTGCAATATTTGCTTGCGGCAACCGTGCTAACAGGGGTACTACAGATCATCGCGGGCTGGGTGCATTTGGGCACGCTAATGCGATTTGTATCGCGCTCTGTCGTCACCGGTTTCGTGAATGCACTGGCCATTCTAATCTTTATGGCCCAGTTGCCAGAGCTAACCAATGTGACATGGCATGTTTACGCAATGACGGCAGCAGGTCTTGGTATCATTTACGGCTTTCCTTATATCACCAAGGCAATCCCCTCTCCTCTCGTGACGATTGTGGTGCTAACCGCCGTGGCACTGATTATCGATTTGGACATTCGCACCGTGGGTGACATGGGCGAGTTACCCGATAGCCTCCCCGTTTTTCTCATCCCCGACATTCCCTTTACTTGGGAAACCTTGACCATCATCTTCCCGTTCTCCCTGACCTTGATGGTGGTGGGCCTATTGGAATCATTGATGACCGCCACTATTGTGGACGATCTCACAGACACCAAGAGTGACAAGAACCGCGAATGCGTAGGCCAAGGCGTCGCCAATATCACTAGTGGCCTCATCGGTGGTATGGCTGGCTGTGCAATGATCGGCCAGTCTGTGATCAATGTGAAATCCGGCGGACGTGGCCGTTTGTCGACACTCTCCGCAGGCCTGTTTTTATTAATATTGGTGGTGTTCTTGGGCGACTGGGTCAGCCAAATTCCAATGGCGGCACTGGTAGCTGTCATGATTATGGTATCCATTGGCACCTTTAATTGGATGTCGATCAAGAACCTGCGCGAACACCCTAAGAGCTCCAGCGTCGTGATGATCGCCACGGTCGCAGTGACTGTTGCCACTCATGATTTGGCTATGGGCGTGCTGACTGGGGTGCTAGCATCGGGCTTCTTCTTCGCCCACAAGGTCGGGCGCATTTTACGTATTCGTTCACTCGCTGAAGATGAAGGTCGCACACGCACCTACACAGTATTAGGTCAGGTGTTCTTTGCCAGTGCCGACAGCTTCACCAATGCCTTCGACTATAAAGAGGTGATCGAAAAAGTACGCATCGATGTCAGCCGCGCCCATTTCTGGGACATCACCGCTGTCAGTGCGCTGGATAAAGTCGTCATCAAATTCCGCCGCGAAGGCGCCGAGGTCGAAGTCATTGGCTTGAACGAGGCTAGCGCTACCATGGTCGATAAGTTCGGAGAGTTCGATAAGGGCGACTCTGACGACATCCTGTTAGGGCATTAGGAGAACAATGATGAAAGTAGAACCTAAAGTCCTCGCCTGTGTCGATCAATCGCGTTATGCCGAATATGTTGCTGACTATGCGGCTTGGGCCGCCGGCCGTATCAGTGCACCTTTGGAGTTTTTGCATGTTATCGATCGTCACCAAGAGGTGTCGGACAGCAAGGACCATAGTGGTGCGATTGGCATCGATGCCCAAGAACAATTGCTAGAGACCCTTTCTAGCAAAGACGAAGCACGCAGCAAAGAGGCAAGAGAGCGCGGCCGCATATTTCTCAACACTCTACGGGAACGGGCAATCGCGGCTGGCATCCAAAACCCGGATGTACGACAACGTCTTGGCCATCTAGAGGAAACATTAAAAGAGCAAGAAGAGGATGTGCGCATTTTCGTTCTAGGGCGTCGCGGCAGATCCGCCGATGAGACTCAGCGCGATATTGGCCGCCATGTCGAACGCACCGTGCGCAATCTACGCAAACCCATTTTGACTGTGACAGAAGAGTTCAAGGAACCGCGCCGCGCCATGATCGCCTTCGATGGCGGCATTGTGACTCGCGGAGGGGTTGAACTGGTCGCCAAGAGTCCTTTGTTTAAAGGCATGCCCATTCATCTATTAATGTCAGGCAAAGATCGTCAAGAAGCCGCCAAACAACTGAAGTGGGCAAAGAAAAAGCTAGAGTCTGCTGGCTTTGAAACGATCAGCGAACACATCCCTGGCGATGCGGAAACGGTGATTGCCAAGGAAGTCAAAGCGCAAAGCATCGACATTTTGTTGATGGGCGCCTATAGCCACTCCCCACTTCGCAGCCTGTTTATGGGCAGCAAGACCACAGATCTATTGCGTTCGGCGACGATTCCCACCCTACTGTTACGCTAGAACGACCGCGCCGTGAGCAGGGCTATGCCTGTTCACGGCTTTCATAGTCGCGCACTAACGCGATTAACTGGCCGCGATTCTTCACAAAGGTTTTCTGGTAAGTGCGTGAGGCATGATCCTTTACGGTCTGCAAAGACAGGAACAATTGATTGGCGATCTCTTGATTGGTCTTGCCGGCATAGATTCCTCTAACCACATCGGCTTCGCGCTTACTAATACCAAACTTCTCTATCAAGTGCTCGACGCCACCCCCGCTTTTAAGGGGCACTTGTGCAGCCTTAGCGCTGTAGACATAGAGCACAGCAAAGGCGCAGTGACTGCAATAGAACAACACCGCAAAGCTCGACTCATAGAGCGCTGCATTCGCTAAGCCGGTGAAATAACTCAAGTGGATCAAGCCAGTCAAAACACTGAGCGTAAGCAAGTACTGACTTCGATCTACTCGTACTGTCTTGCCTTTAGTGAAAAACAGTACCATCGTGACGGCGCCAGCAAACACCACCCCGACAATTGACCATGCACTGCGCAACGGGTCTTGACCTGCCAGCCCAACACTAAAGGCTAGCATCACCACGGCCACGGCCATTGCGCAGATGCTTGTTATCAATAGGCTGGCTTGGCGTTGCTGCAAGCGGCAGGCCCAAAGCAGCTGCATTAGCACCGCGAAAAAGAAAAACGGCGTCCCCAAACCAGAGATCACATTGGCCACTATTTCCACGTTTTCGATAACGAAAAACCGCGGCAGCAGGATTTGGCTCCACAGGCTGTAGTACACAAACACACTAATAAGAATGAAGCTGTATTGGAGAAACTGCAGACTTTCGCCTAATTCGCTTTTGCGATAACGAAACAGCACGAGAATACCTGCCGCAGACATCGACAGGCTGAGTGTAAAGCCCAACCATTGCAAGGCGACGCCGAACGCGTTCATAGGGACATATCTAAAAAGTTCATCATGAGGGCAAATATAGCATTACGACCTAAGTAGTCATCCCTACCAAAGTAGTTAATTGCAAAACACTACCTTAGTCGGTGTTCACAAAACGAGGATTGGCGCATCTTTGCAACCCTGCGCTACCTTTTGCCAAGCGCCCAAGGAGTAAACCATGCACAACGAATTAGTCAGTATCGATTTCCGGCCCGGAACAGGCAGAGCCCTTGCCTTTGGTTGGAGGCGAATGAAGGCCAATGCCCTACTTTTCTTTCTCGTCGCATTAGTCGTTGCGGTGATAGAGATCCCTTCGCAGAGCCAAAACTATAACTTCACCAGCGAAGACCCTGTTAAGTCTATTCACTCTTTGCTGCTGCTCGCCTTTATGATCCTCATAGCTCCTGTGTTCAACTATGGAGCAGACTTTGTCTTCCTAAAGGGAGTCCGAGGAGACGATGTTCTGATCAAGAGCATTCTCGATGGCTTCAAATGCTATCTCAATGTCGTGCTTTCCAATATTTTGACCTTTGGTTTGACGGCGATTGGCCTTGTCGCATTCATCTTTCCCGGCATTTATATCGCCTGCCGTTTGGTGTTCACCGCTTATCTTGTCATGGATGAGGATATGGACCCAGTCGCTGCAGTAGAGGCTAGCTGGCGCATGACCCAAGGCCATGCCCTGAAAATTTTCTTACTTGGCGTATTGTCGATCTTCATATTCTTTGGCGGTTTACTGCTCTTAGTGATTGGCGTGTTTCCCGCGCTAATGTGGATTAAGTCCTCGTTCGCAGCACTCTATCTCAGCATCCAGCAAGAAAGTGCCCCTACGGACACACACGAGGCTAGCGAGCAAGAGTAATGCGTAAGGTTTTCGCTGACTTCACAATGGATTTGCTCAAGTCAGCGAAAAGCTTCATCCTTAGACATCAATTGGAAAGAAGCAGGTGTAAGGCATGAAGAAAGTACTACTCGCACTACTCATATTAGTCCTTGGCGGGGGCGTGTTCGCCTACCTCAACTATGAGAACGGCATTCGTCGCGGCATCGAGATCGCGGGCAGCAGAGCACTAGGAACCAATGTGACTGTATCCGGTGTTAGTGTTTCCCCTTTCACCGGTGAAGGCAGCATTCGTGGGCTTACCATCGCCAACCCTGAGGGCTTCGATGCCCCCTACGCCATGGAGTTAGGAGGCTTAGATGTTTCAATTAACACGG
This sequence comes from uncultured Pseudomonadales bacterium, assembly GCA_947259995.1. Lineage (GTDB taxonomy): Bacteria > Pseudomonadota > Gammaproteobacteria > Pseudomonadales > Pseudohongiellaceae > UBA5078. The sequence goes on from CAMYOK010000007.1 coordinate 25,640, forward strand.
CAAGCATTCTCAGTGACGTCATCGAAATCAATCTAATCCAGATCGACGACGCCAAGATCACTTATGAGACAACGCTTGTGCGTGACAATATTCGAGCACTTCTGGCCAATCTCCCTAATAGCGATGCCGCACCGGTGGTCGAAGCAACTCCTGATGCACCCGCAAGCAAGCGCGTGATCATTCGTGAATTCCGCATGAACAATCCTCAGGTGGACCTGCACACAAGAGTTGCTAGAGCCCCCGTGCCATTGCCCGACCTTGTGCTCACCAATATCGGTGAAAACAGTAGCGCGGTGACCGTGGCTGAAGCCGCTAGGCAGATATTAGCCGCGCTAAATCAAGCCATCGTCCGTGAAGGGGTACCCAATATGGACGTGCTCATTGATGGCGCAAGACAGCAACTTGATGACGGTATACAGAAAGTAGAAGACACAGTCGAAAACATCAGCAATGGCGTTCTCGATCTTTTCGGACAATAAAAAAAACCTCCGCCACGAAAGAGAATACGTGGCGGAGGTAAACGAGAAGACTTCCTCGATTACAATTAATTCACCTGCAATTGCCACCCACCGCCAAGCGCCTTGTACAGAGCAATCACTTGCAGAGCTACTTCAGTTTCACTACTCGCCAATTGATCCTCTGCGGCCAATTGCGTGCGCTGCGCATCGAGTAAATCTAGAAAACTATCCGCCCCCGCTTCGAAACGCTGCATAGCGATATTGGAGGTTTGCGCGCTCGCCTGTGCCGCTGCCCGCAGGCTCCCTTGCCGCTCGATCTCAGATGTAAGAGTGACCATCGCGTTATCCACCTCTTCGAATGAGCTCAACAGCGTTTTCTCAAACACTTCAAGTTGCGCTTGGATATCGGCATCAGCCGCATCGATGCGGTTCTGTACACGCCCAAAGTTCAAAGCCTCCCAAGTGATTTGCGGGCTTACAAGGTGCGTCAGTGTTCCAGCACTGCCAAGATCGGCGAAAGTCGTCGCCAAAAAGCCAATACTGCCGCTAATAGAAACCTGCGGGTACAAATCAGCCACACTGACTTTATAACGAGCGATGGCGCTGGCAAGTTGCCGCTCCGATCGGCGGATATCTGGTCGACGCTTGAGCAGGTCGATTGGGTCTCCTACGGCTATGCTTGCAGGAATCGATGGCAAGCCCTGTCTTGCGCTTAAACTAGACTCTAAGGCCGCTGGCATTTGCCCGGTTAACACACTCAAGCGATTGATATTCAAGGCCACTTGCGAGCGCAGCGTTGGCAGCGCCGCGCGCGCTAACTCCAATTGCGCTAGGGCACGTTGTACATCTAGATTGTCGCCCAGGCCCCCTTCCATCAATTGCCGCGTCATATCTGCGGACTGCGCAATCACATCGACATTGCGCTCCCCCACACTGAGGCGCAGCTGCGCCCCTCGCAACTGGATATAGCTACGAGCCACCTCGGCCGCAACCGACACATACACTTGGTCGAGCTCTGCCTGCGTGGCCGCAAGATCTGCCTGCGATGCAAGGCGCGACTGCCGCAAGCGACCGAACAGGTCCAGCTCCCAACTCGCATCGAAACCCGCTTGATACTGGGTAAAACGATTATCAGGGAAGCCAACAGCCGCTGCATCCGCAAGCAGTTGCTCACTGGCGCTGACACTCGTGCCAATATCGGGCAGTAGCTCTAGGCCCGCCCCACGCAAATCACTGCGTGCCCGCTCTAGGTTTGCGATAGCAATACCGACATCGTTGTTGTGCTGCATCGCCTCGTTTACTAACGCACTTAACTGCGCATCGCCCAACGCTTCCCACCAACTCACCAACACTTGCTCACTATTAATCTGTGGCGAGGACTCTGGTATCTGGTATTCAGCCTGCACGGCAGGCGGCACCGTTAGCGTTTGATAAGAAGCCCCGCTTACACAGGCGCTTAAACTCGCGCCTGCTGCCAATAAATAAAGTGCTTTGGCTCTGTTGCTAAAGCTGTTCATATTGCGGCTCCTTCTTGAACCGTTGCCGGCGCGGTGTCATGGCTATTTTTGCCCTGCCACTTGCTCTCTAACTTGCGCAGCACTACATAGAACACTGGCGTTAAGAACAAACCGAAGATAGTGACGCCAATCATGCCCGAGAACACCGCCATGCCCATGATGTTGCGCATTTCTGCCCCCGCCCCTGTCGATATCACCATAGGCAATACGCCCATAATGAAGGCCAGTGAGGTCATTAAGATTGGGCGTAGCCTTAGACGCGACGCTTCGATAGCTGCCTCAACAATGCCCTTACCCTTGTGTTCTAGCTCGCGCGCAAACTCCACGATAAGAATCGCGTTTTTACTGGCCAAACCTATGAGCACGAACAAGGAGATCTGCGTGAAGATATCGATGCTGCCTCCAGTCAGCCACACTCCTGTTAACGCGGCCAATGCACTCAAAGGTACGATGAGGATCACAGCCAAAGGCAAGGCTAGGCTTTCGTACTGAGCCGCCAATACTAGGTACACTAGGAATATGCAGAGTGGAAAAATCAGCAAGGCTGTATTGCCTGCCAAGATTTCTTGGTAGGTCATATCCGTCCATTCGTACTCAATGCCATCGGGCAAAGTTTCGTCGAGGATACGCACCATCGCCGCTTGCGCCTCGCCGCTGGAATAGCCTGGGGCTGGCCCACCGTTGATGTCACCTGCGCGGAAACCGTTATAGCGCTGCGCACTAGTCGGCCCATAACTTTCATTGACGCTAACGACTGTGCCAAGTGGCACCATGTCGCCATCGCGGTTACGTACTTGCAACTGGGTGATGTCTTCTGGGCTATCACGATATTCCGAGTCTGCCTGCGCTACGACTTGGTAGGTACGGCCAAACAGATTCAGGTCATTCACATACGCCGAACCAAGATAGATTTGCATCGTGTCGAAAATCTCTGGGATAGAGAGCCCCAACTGCACTGCCTTGTCACGATCAAGATCGACAAACAACTGCGGTGAATTGATACGATAATTAGAAAACACCGCGGTCAACTCTGGTGTCGCCCATGCCTTTTGCGTCACCGCCGTGATAGCTTCATTGAGTGCATCGTCGCCTAGATTGCCTCGGTCCTGTACTTGTAAACGGAAGCCACCTAGTGCGCCTAAACCTAAGACAGGGGGCGGTGGGAACACCGACACGAAGGCCTCTTCGATCCCGGCAAAGCGCATCTGCAAGGCATTGGCGATCGCCCCAGCAGACATATCATCTGCCGTGCGTTCTGCGAAAGGTTTTAGGGCAATGAAGATCAAACCTTCATTTGCGCTATTGGTGAAACCGTTGACAGAAAGACCAGGAAAGCCCACGGCATCTTCGACACCAGGGTGCTCAAGCATGATCGAGGACATCTCGCGGATGACCTCTTCACTGCGATCCAAGGTTGCCCCGGCAGGTAGCTGAGCAATGCCCATCAAATACTGTTTATCCTGAGTGGGAATGAACCCTTTAGGAAGTGTTTCGAAGCTTCCCCAGGTCAGAAACAATAATAGGAAATACACCGCAAATGTCGCCCCACGTCGGCCAAGCAAACGACCAACGGTGACGCTGTAACTGTCAGACGCCGCTGCAAAGCCGCGATTAAACTTTGCAAAAAAAGCATTCAGCGCACGCATGATGATATTGCGCGATGGCGCTTTCTCTTCGCTTTTCTCTTCCTTTGGTTTGAGCAGCAATGCCGACAAAGCTGGGCTCAACGTCAATGAGTTAAGCGCCGAGATCACAGTAGAGATCGCAATCGTCAAGGCAAACTGTTTATAGAATTGCCCATTAAGCCCGCTAATAAAACCGATAGGCACAAACACGGCGATCAGCGTTAAGGAGATCGCGATGATCGGTCCGCTCACCTCACGCATCGCTTGGTAGGTTGCCTCACGCGGTGCCAGCCCTCTTTCGATATTACGCTCGACGTTCTCGACTACCACGATGGCATCATCAACCACGATGCCGATAGCGAGCACCAACCCGAACAAAGACAACACGTTGATCGAGAACCCAAACAGATACATCAGGCTGAAGGTACCGACGATAGAGACGGGGACAGCCAACAGGGGAATTAACGAAGTTCGCCACTTCTGCAAGAACAAGATTACGACAACTACGACCAAGGCGATCGCCTCAAGCAAGGTCTTCACTACCGCACTGATAGAGTCACGCACGAAGACAGTGGGGTCATAGGCAACCGCATAGTCCATGCCTTCTGGGAAACTCTTCTTCAGCTCCTCCATCGTGGCGCGCACATTATCGGACAGCTCGATGGCATTGGCGCCGGGCGCTTGCATGACTGGGATACCAACGGCTTGTTCATTGTTAAGTATGGAACGCAAACTATAACTGGAGGCACCAAGCTCAATTCGCGCCACATCTTGCAAACGCGTGATCGCACCACTCGGGCTCGTTGCCACAATAATGTTTTCGAACTCTTCAATAGACTCTAAGCGCCCCTTGGTATTGATTGGCAGCTGCACTTCGAGGGGGGAAGGGTTTGGCGCGCTACCAATGATGCCGGCGGAGACCTGCACATTTTGACTGCGCACAGTATTGATGACGTCGTTAGCAGTAAGATTCAGCTCGGCAATTTTGTCAGGCTGCAACCACAGGCGCATCGCGTAATCGCCCGAGCCAAACAGTTGCACCTGCCCCACACCAGGAATTTTAGCGATTTGGTCTTTAACATTGAGCACCGCATAGTTGCGCAGATACAACATGTCATAGCGCCCATCAGGCGAGCGCAAATGCACCACCATTGTCAGGTCTGGCGACGCTTTAATGGTGGTGACACCTAACTGCCTTGTCACCTCGGGCAGACGCGGCGTCGCTTGCGCAACGCGGTTCTGCACCTGTTGTTGGGCAAGATCTGGATCCGTACCAATCGCAAAAGTAAGTGTCAACGTCATCAAGCCATCAGAGTTGGCCTGGGAAGACATATACAATAAATTTTCTACACCACTGAGTTGTTCTTCCAGTGGCGTGGAAACCGTCTCGGCAATCACGGTTGGGTTAGCACCGGGGAACTGCGCATTGACCACAATGGAAGGCGGCACGACTTCGGGATACTCCGACACGGGCAGCTTGAACAAGGAGATAATGCCGGCCATTAGGATCATCAATGACAAAACGCTGGCGAAGATCGGCCTATCGATAAAAAATCGAGAAAAATTCATGAGAAACTCTTGAATACAAAATTAGAAAAGTGCGTTCTTTGCAGCAGGACCGAAGCCCTAAATAGACGCAACAGCCACCTGCATATCATTGGCCACGCGCTGGATGCCATTGACGATAACGCGCTCACCTGCATTCAAGCCAGACAACACCACGCGCTGACCATCGAGGCTCTGTCCTAGAGTCACCTCGCGATATTCCACTCTGTCATCGGCATTAACGACATACACAAAGCGTTTGCTCTGGCTCACGCTGATAGCGCGCTCAGGCACCAACAACACAGGGGTTTCTTGAGCCGTGCCAATTCGCACATTAGCAAACACCCCTGGGATCAAACTTCCATCGATATTTTGCACGATGGCTCTGGCGCGGATAGTGCCACTACCCTCGTCCAATTGATTGTCGAACGCATGCAGGCTTGCTTGATGAACGATATCGCCCATGCCTTGAATAGCGACTTCGACAGGCACAACCGAGCTCAAAGCACGCTCGCCATCGGAAGCGTTGCCATTGACGCTTCTCATAATGCGAAAATAGCTTTCCTCATCGACATCAAACTCCGCGTAGAGTGATTCGAGGTTTACCAGCGATGTAAGCACAGGGGCGTTTGCTCCTGCTTGGACGATATTGCCAACAGTGACCTCTGCACGGCCAACACGACCGGCGAAAGGCGCCTTCACATAGGCGTACTCTAAATCAAGCTCTGCCTCAAACACTGACGCCTGTGCCGACGCTAGCTGGGATTCGGCGATATGTAGATCGTTTGACCGGTTGTCACGGATGCTCTCTGAAACAGCTTTGTTGTCGGCTAGATCACTCGCTCGTCTAAACTCGGTCTGGGCTAAAGTCGCGGCAGATTCAGCTGATTGCAAAGCCGCTTTAGCCTGCGCGAGCCTTGCTTCAAATGGGCGTGGGTCTATGACGAAAAGCGTCTGTCCCTGCTTTACTTCATCGCCATCGGCAAACATCACCTTTTGGATCGTACCGCTTACCAAAGGTCGTAGTTGGGCCGAGTTTACCGCTGTGAGGCGTCCAGAGAAGGAACTCCAGTGCCGCATTTGGGTGTTCTCAAGAGTCAAAGTTTCTACCCTTGGCAAACTAGGCGGTGCATCAGCCGCGTTCGCATTGGCAGAGCTGCCACTGATCGCGTTCATTCCGAGGACAGCCACCCCTCCCAACACGAGAGTGAACAAACCTATTTGCATCGTTCTTAATACCGCTTTCGACATCATGTCTTGTATCCCCTGCTAACACCGCTGACTGCAAAATCTCACTGAATTTGAGAATTGGCGGGAACTATACATACCGGTCGGTATGTTAGTCAATACCCACGGTGAAGTTTGTCCGAGTCGGTGCACGAGAAGAGCTAGGGCAAGAGTTTGAAAGGCAGGCGGAAGCAAACCGCTCAGTTAGACGCGGCAAGGCAGTGAAGGTAGGTAAGGAGTTTGTTGTGGACTAAATGCGCTCGGGCACGCAATCGACTACTTTAGAGCGCATGCAGGTGAAATTCCGATGCTCTGGTTGCAAGCCGAGAATCTGATAGAAGCCAGCCTGCAGGTCCGCGCAGAAGGTTTCAAAGTCTTGAAAAATGCGGCCATTCTCTAGCAAGCCCTGCATAAAGTGCTGCAGCATGCGCGCAGTTTGCTGCACATCCACTTCGGCCAACAAACAGCCTTCAGCTTGCAAGTTACGGGTCAAAGCCGCGAAGTAAGCGCTCCCTTCGGTGGACATTTTCTTTATTGCGCCACGCACTTGCTCTTCCTCACACCCTGATTGACCGCCAGAGGTGAATGAGGGGCAACCACAGATATGCACGCCTTCTCCAAGCTTGCACTGTTTGCGTATAGCCAAAGACAGGACGCCCTGCAATTGCTCCAGAGCACTAAAACGTGGCGAGAGTATCTTATCGAAGTCAGCCTGGATGGACGCCCATTCATTCAAACTGGCGTGTACGAACAAGTCCGCCTTCGATTGAAAGTGGTGATAAAACGCGCCTTTAGTGACCCCGGCTTGTTTGCAGATCTCGACAATGCCGACATTGTCATAGCTGCTTTCCCAAATCAATTGGGTGGCAGTCTGCATAAGCTTCGACCGAGTATCTACTATTGCGTTCATTTGGGGCATCTCTTCATCATGGCTAGCATTGTTCATACCGATTGGTATGTTGTCAAGTTGTAACTAGACTTTCACTTCACGCTGGACGATATCTGTATCACAGTAAGTCGTGTCTTCTAGGCGTTTGGTGTAGTTATTGAGAATCCGCATTCCCTCTGCGGGTTTCACCACGCCCGCCTCGATCTTACGGCGGATTAACTCTGTCATCCGACGATCAAGGTCACTAGGGAAGTACTGCACCGAGGACAGCATCTTCTTAATACTAATCGCCGTGATCGTTTCTTCGATCCAGAAGTTACCGGGCTCATCGGCACTGGCGTACACATGCGCCTCCCCTACTCGTCCAAGTAGGTTATGGGCATCGCCCAATATCTCTTGATAGGCACCGACTAAAAACACACCAAGATAATAGGGCTCGCCTTGCCGATAATCATGTAAAGGCAAACAAGATTTGTTGGCAAAACTCGAGACGTATTGATCGATCTTGCCATCCGAGTCACAGGTGAGGTCGACAACTTGACCACGGCGCTTTGGCTCTTCGTCTAGGCGATCTAAAGGCAGCACCGGGAAGACCTGCCCGATGGCCCAGTGATCGAGAATCGATTGGAATACAGAGAAGTCGGTGAGGTAAAGGTCCGTCAACTCCGACTCAAGCTCGGTTTGTTCAGTCGGCACTGGATCAATCTCAAGCTCTTGGAATTTGCGCAGCACTTCGCGCGCGGTGCTCCAATACAAGCTCTCCGCTTGTGCAAGGCACTCCATATTCAAATACCCCAAACGGGCTAACTGCTCCGCCTCTTGATGGGCATCTTTGGCATCGTGAATAATCTCCGTCAGAGTGCCACGTGTATTCGCCGTTAAAGCCTCGTTGTAGGCAGCCTCGATGCGCTTGAGCACCACGGGCGGGTCTTCGGGCATATCGCGCATCGGTGGCGCGTCGGGGCGATGCACGCCAATGACTGGCATCACTAGCATGGAGTGATGCGCCGTAATGGCACGCCCGCTTTCGGATAATAGCGTTGGCATCGGCACGCCACGCTGCTCACAAATCTCTTTGACCGCGAACACGATGACATTGGCGTATTCTTTCAGGCCATAGTTAATGGATGAATCCACGTCTTCATATTCACCGCCATAGCTGCCGCCATAGTTCACGCCTAGGCCACCGCCCACGTCGAGAAACTTCACCTTCACGCCGCGCTCGTGCAAATCGGCATAGAACTGCGCGATCTCTTTAACCGCCGAGCGCAGCACTTGCGTATCGGCAATCTGGCTGCCCAAATGAAAGTGCAATAATTCGAGCTGATCGGCACAGCCGCGCGCTTCCATTTCTGTCACTAACTTCACAAGCTCAGGGACGGTTAAACCAAACTTGGAGCTAGAGCCGCCCGACTCAAACCAGCGACCAGAACCGCGCGTGGAAAGCTTCACCCGCACGCCAAGCCTAGGAGATGTTTCTTTCTCCAAGCCACGCTGATCCGCCAAGACCATTAATTGCTCAAACTCGGTGTATTTTTCAATGACTGGAATGACTTGTTGACCGAGCTGCTGCGCATTGAGCATCAAGGTCAGCATGGAGTGATCTTTCACGCCGTTACACAGCAATAAAGTTTCATCGCCAATCAAGGCCAAGGTCGCCATGAGTTCAGCGCGTGACCCACACTCTAAGCCAAGATTGAAAGGCTTGCCGGCCTCCATCACCTCTGCCACAACTTCGTGCAGCTGGTTTACTTTGATGGGGTAGATTGTGCGGTATTCACCATCGTACTCGGCCTCTTCGATGGCCTCTTGAAAGGTCAAATTAAGCCGGCGCACGCGAGCGCTGATGATGTCTTGAAAGCGCAAGATCAATGGCAAACTGCAGCCTTGTTCTAAGGCGGCGTCGATCACCTTAGTAATATCGATTTCTAAATCCGAATCAGGAATCGGGTACACCGACATATGCCCTTGATCGTTGACACCGAAAAACCCTGCACTCCATGTTTTAATGGCGTACAGGTCTTCTGCATCACTCGTAGTCCATGGTGTCTTTGTCGTTGTATCGTTCATTGATTCTCCTAATTATTGTGTGTTGCGGCACTCATCAAACAAGCAAATTAATTCGATAGCGATTTGCGCTGCGGCCAGCGCCGTCATTTCAGCGTGGTCATAAGAAGGTGCCACTTCTACAACATCCATCCCTACTAAATTTACTCCCACCAGACCTCGAATAATTTCTAGCGCTTGGATAGATGACAGCCCACCCGGAACTGGTGTGCCAGTCCCTGGCGCGAAGGCTGGGTCAAGACAATCGATATCGAAAGTAATGTAGCAAGGCTTATCGCCCACACGCTCTTTAATTGCGGCAATGGCAGCATCACAGCCTTGTCGATGCACATCCGATGCTGACAAGATCTTATAGCCCAAAGGCTCATCGTTGGTGGTGCGAATCCCTACTTGAATAGAACTCTCAGGCAACACGATGCCTTCCTTAGCGGCCTTGTAGAACATGGTGCCGTGATTAATGCCCTCGCCAGAGGAAGGCCAGGTATCGGTATGGGCGTCGAAGTGAATCAGGCTGATAGGCCCGTGCACCTTGGCATGAGCACACAAGCTAGGGTAGGTAATAAAATGATCTCCCCCCAGCAACAAAGAGGCGGCACCGGATTCCAAAATCTTAGCGACGTGCCCTTGCATATGCGCCACCGAAAGCAAACCGCCTTCACAGTCACCATAGTCGACCACCGCCATCTCGGCGAAAGGGTCACGCTTCCAAGGCCAAGGTCGCTCCCAAGCCAAGGACATCGACGCATTACGAATGGCACGCGGGCCTAGTCGGGCGCCAGAGCGGTTCGTCGTAGCAATATCGAAGGGTACGCCACTGACCGCGACATCGACACCGTCAAGGTCACGCGAATAAGGTGCACGAAAAAAGCTAGTCGCACCGCCAAAACTGTGCGACCCGACCATCCCGCCTTTCAACTTGCCCGTAAAACTATTATCCCAGTCTGTCATCACACAGCCCCTATCGTTAGATCGCCCTAACTATCTTTCTTGGTTTCAGCGAGCATCTCGCTACTCATCAGCAGCACCGCTACTTTCAAATATTCCACAAGCTCGGCATAGGCGGCCTCGTTGCTCTCGCCATCTTCTGCCGCAAAGTCATCGGACATATTGGCAATATTGACGATGTCATTCAGCGCTTCTTCGGTCTCAGCACTGAACTTAGAGATATTGACCTGTGCACTGCCTGTTCCAAAGCCCACGAGATAGCCCTGACACCACGCCGCAAGACTGCGCACACGCTGCGTCAAGTCGAGCTCATCATCGGGAAGGAACAAGGTGTAGCTGGTATCGACACTAAACATCTCGCGCTCGATAAACTGATACATGGCCAAAATGGTCTCGCGATTGCGATCGGAGCACTGCTCAACGTCCACATGCTTGATCACCAAATTGATAATGCTATCGGGGCGAATTTTTAGCCCAGTGCCAATGACTCCCGACAACAAACCGTGTATCTCTGAGGGCGACACCTCATAGCCAAATTCCAGCATCTGGTTGCAACATTCGTCGAAATCCAGTGGCATTGCTTCATCGTTCGTACTCATGCAGTTCCTACTTTTACGTTGATTTTTTCGGTTTAGATTTCCACACCGATGGCGCTGCCAGAACAATATATGTGGGATGGATGACAATCTTGCCTTGTTTTAGCAAGCCACCAATCGCCTTCTTATAATTGCCCTTACTCACCTTATAGACCGCATGGATCTCTTCGGGTGTGCTGTGATCGCACAAAGAAGAGCGGCCGTCATTGTCCGCCAAGTGCGCGAGGATTTTACTGGCCAGGTCATCCCTGACGTTTTGCCCTTGCAACTGCAAGCACAGGTCGATGCGGCCATCTTCGCGCACACGGCGAATAAAGCCTTTGATCTTTTGGCCGATCTTCAGAGGCTGCAAAACCTCCGTTTTGTAAATCAAGCCTAAATGGCTTTGATTTACCACCGCCTTATAGCCCATGTCAGTGCGAGCCCAAATCAGCAAATTAACCGGCTGCATCTCTTCGAACTCTGAGCCATCTTCGCTAAGCCAGTTGTCCAGCCTCGAAGACGCTGCTAAACGGCCGCTAGGCTTGTCCAGATAGACATAGACCACATAGGCATTATCTTCACGCATTGGCACGCGCTGCTCACCAAAGGGCACGAGCAAGTCTTTCGGCAAGCCCCAGTCAAGAAAGGCACCGGCATGGTTGACTTGGGCAACCCGCAAGGAGACGCATTGCCCCACTTGTGCTCGAGGCCGCTTGAGCGTCGCGATAGGACGGTCTTCGGAGTCCAAATACACGAACACTTCCAGAGCATCACCGAGCTTAGCGTCTGCAGGGACTTCTAAGCGTGGCAACAGGATATCGCCAAGCTCTCCACCGTCTAAATAGACCCCAAACGCGACTTGCTTGTTGAGCGTTAGGGTATTGAATTTGCCAATCTCGGCCATGGACTTTCCTCAAATGAAAATGCCCACCTGCAATAACACAGGCGGGCATTGAATTGTGGCAGATTGCGCCTAGGACTGTAAGAGCCGCAAGCGTTAGCTTAGAAAGTTCCGCGAATTTTAATCGCGTACTTAATGCCAGTATTGCTACAAGAGTCTTCGATCTCGTTTAAATACCCTGTAGCGATTGTGCCGCCCAGATATCGGCTGCGCACGCGACAACGCTCACCTTCCACGACATTGAATGCTTCAAAGCGATAGGTAAAGCCCATGAAGCCCACCTTCTCTGCAAAAGCAATCATGAAATCCCCTGAATTGTAATCTTCGATCTTGTCGATGTCATAAGCCTTGCGATTGCCTCTAAAGCCATGACTATAGTCAAAACCATAACTCAGGCTCATAGCGGTAATATCGTGGCGATAACCAAGGCGGAAGCTGCCACGACCGGCCTGACGCAAGCGTCTATCGATGCCTAGGAACGGGTCTTTGACCTGTGAGTCTTCCAATTGCAAACCCGAAGTCAAAAGCATCTCAGGCTTGCCAATGAAACCAAGCCGTACGCTGGCATCGAGCGAGAGCCCGTAACGCTCACCGTCGCCAATATTGCCGTTGGCTGACTGAATAGTCGTCGCTGTAGAGACATCAACCCTGTCGATGACATCTGAGAGGTCGTGATAGAACACGCGCGAACTCAACACACCACCGTCATTAGGCAGGCGATACTCGATGTTCGCCTCATAACGTACCGACTGTTCCTGTGCGAGCTCAGGGTTACCCGCCAGGGCGTTCTGATCGTCATCACCACCGGCAACACTCGAAGTGAAGTCCGAGAAACTTAGCTGCGAGACATCCTTCTCGATAGACGCACGAAACTGCACCGATGGCGTAATATCGAAACGATAATCCACTTTCGGCCGCAAGAAATTGAAATCACGCTTATTGCTCACATCGCCCGACTGCTCGATCGTCGAGGTCTCATAAAGCAAGGTGCTCTCTAGGCTCATGCGATCATTGAGCTGCCAGTTGTGCACAATGAACGACTCATAGCGAATCTCTTCGACCAAAGCATCGGTATTACTGGACTGGGACAGGCCGCCAAACATTGCTGAACTGGGCGACGTCGTACTCGGCACGCCTAGCTGCAGCTGTGCATCGAGAATCGTTTGCGCTCGCTCAACGCCTATCTCTAGGTCTTGCGTGTCATTCAAACCAAAGGAATAACTGGAACGGACGATGCGCTCTTTCTGCACGGCTTGATTGGCAAGGTAGAGGAATTTGTCATAGTCACCACCATCGACGACGTAAGCATGACGAGCGCTCTCTTCCTCATCTTCATTGACAATAAACAAGGTCTTAAAACGGCTGCCATTGGCAAAGCTGTGTTCGTAGTCACCCCCAATTTCCCAAGCATTATTAGTCGCGGGAATAGTGTCGTACTCGACTTGCACTTCGGCAGGTGAGACCGTCAAATCAGTAATGACACGGTCAGCGGTCCCGGGAGGGTCAGACTCCGCAAATTGAAAATTGAAATTGATGCGATCGTTATTCGTGAGGTCATATCCGAGGTTTGACGAAAGCGTCGTCGTCGTTTGTTCACGATATTCTTCACGCACGACTGTGTCGTTCAAGGAGCCATCGGCAAGAATGCTGGTCTCGAAACCATCGCGGAATTCGTAGCGCGGCTCCGATTGCAAACTGAATAAATAATTAAAAGCCCCGCGCTGGCCGGTCAATGACACCGAGCCCCCAGGCTCTAGAGTCCCGTCGTGATAAAGATCGGCGTTGACCTCTACTGCCACACTGGAGCGCGATTCGGCTTCCAGTAGCACAATATTGATCACTTGCCCGCCCCCACGAACATCGAGATCACCGGAGGTGCCACGAATGATCTCAATATATTGGACTTGGTTGGCAGGGATGCGACTTAGCTGGCTATTGCCCTCATTCTCCTTGCCTGCGATGCGGCGCCCATTGATCAAGATTTGATCACCACCTGCGCCTAGCCCGCGTCGATTGGAGCCACCAGAGCTGCCGGGGCCACCATTATTGCCGCCTCCACGCGCCAGAGAGATGCCCGGAATACGGTTAAGCATGTCATTGACCGAATAAGGTTCATACTGCGCGAAAAACTCCGCTGGATAAGTCACAGTGGATTCAATATCGGCTGAGGCCGAATCTTGGGCAGAGGCAGCACTCGCTAAAATCAAAGCGGTAGCAGCAAGGGTAAGTGCGACGGGACGCGGAGGAAATGCCGGCGCACTTGCGCCGAACAAACGAAACTTCATAGGCCAAACTCCAGGATCTAGTAATCTACGGGCGCCCTTGTGTGCTGCGCCTCATTATTTGTTTGTCAATCGACGAGTATGCGCCGCTTTAGGGCAAGCAAACAGCGCCATCGTCCTGCTTTCTGTGACAGATTGTAATGCCCCGTCAAACCCGAGGCACACGGATTAGCGAGGAGCGGCGATCACTTGTCTTTGTGATTCGAGCCCTTCGATTCCTACACGCACAACATCGCCAGGTTTGAGGTATTGCGGTGGCACCATGCCATCGCCCACACCCGCCGGCGTCCCCGTGAAAATAATATCGCCAGGGTATAGCGTCATAAACTGGCTCAAATGACTAACAATCTCTTTCACCCCAAACACCATGTCAGCCGTATTGCCTTGCTGGCGCATCTGGCCATTGACTTCGGACCAAATCGACAGGTTTTGCACGTCGGCGACATTGTCTCGCGTTACAAGATAGGGGCCCACAGGGGCGAAGGTATCGGCACTCTTGCCTTTGGTAAACTGACCGCCTCGTTCGCGCTGAAAAGCCCGTTCGGATACGTCATGGCCAACGGTATAGCCGGCAATATACTCGAACACCTCGTCTTCACTGATGTATTGCGCACGCTTGCCAATCACAATCACGAGCTCTGACTCGTAATCGAGTTTATGGCCGTTACGTGGCTGTATCACTTGATCAAAAGGCCCAGTCAGTGCCGAGGTCGCTTTCATGAACACTAGTGGCTCTGTGGGTAATTCAACCGCCATCTCGGCCGCATGGTTCACATAGTTAAAGCCGATGGCGATGATCTTGCCGATACCCGTCAAAGGCACGCCAATACGAGGGTCACCTTGCACAACCGGTAGTTGACTCATGGGGATTTGGGCGATCTCTTCGAGCGCCGCATCGGAAAGTGTGTCGGGAGTGATATCGGCAATATGCGCCGATAAGTCATGAATTTGCCCTTGCGCATCGATGATGCCGGGCTTTTCTTCCCCTACCGGGCCGAAACGCACAAGTTTAATTTCGGCAGCGTTCGCAAGACTTGCCGCACATAGAAAGACACAGGCAGCCAGAATGCCTGTCAGTTTGAGCTTTGACATAGTAACCTCGTTTTTATTGTACTTTCTGTATCTATAGCTGTTGGGAGTTTAGCTAATAGCGCGCTATTTGTCTGCCTAGATAGCCGCCGGTTTGCGAGCAGTTGCTGCCGCCTTCAAAAACACCAGCAAGCCAAGCAGTGTTAGAAAAGCGGCAAGTGCGAAGGGGGCCCCTGGGAAATACACCGGCGCTGTGTCGGCGCTAAAATAAGAGAACACCCACGTCATGATTGGCGGGCTCACAATCGCTGTGAGGCTAGACATACTGGCGACACCGCCCTGCAACTCCCCTTGTTCATTGGCTGGCACTTGCCCCGACATGATGCCGTTGATCGACGGCATAACAAACCCCTGCAATGCGCCGGGAATTAAAAACAGATAGAGCATCCACCCGCTTGTGGCGGCGGCATAACCTACGAATGAGAAGATACAAAAACCAAAGCCCAAAACAGCTGCGTTGAACTGCCCGACGCGCGGCACAACTTTTTGCAGTAGCACCGCTTGGGTAAAGGCCATCATGATGCCAGTAAATGCTAAGGACAGCCCGACTTCTCGTGCTCCCCAAGCGAAGCGCTCGATCGTGAAATAGGACCACACGCTGGGCAGTACATGATGCCCCAACATGAAGAGAAAATACGCGCTTAT
This sequence comes from uncultured Pseudomonadales bacterium, assembly GCA_947259995.1. Lineage (GTDB taxonomy): Bacteria > Pseudomonadota > Gammaproteobacteria > Pseudomonadales > Pseudohongiellaceae > UBA5078. The sequence continues at coordinate 41,408 of CAMYOK010000007.1, forward strand.
AAGCCCTATCACCATTGGATACTTTCGCAGTGATAACAAAGTGCCTGCTGGGTTAGCACGGCGCCAATCAAAACTTCTACGCTCCTCTTTAGGGAGCGTTTCCGGCATCACGAAAAACCCAAACGTTAAGTTGATAAACGCAAAACATCCCGCTGCAACAAATGGCAAACGCTCGCCAAAGCTTCCCAGAATCCCGCCAATGGCAGGCCCGAGAATAAAGCCTATACCAAATGCCGCCCCCACAATACCGAAGGCCTGAGTGCGCTTCTGAGGTGGCGTAGTATCTGCAATAACCGCATAACAAGTGCTATAAGTTGACGAAGCAAACCCTGCTACAAGACGGCCAAGGAACAACCAAAACAGTGTCGGCGCCCAAGCCATAATCATGTAGTCGGTGCCGAGTAACAGCAAGGTCAGAAGCAAGACCGGACGACGACCAAAACGATCGGATATATTGCCCATCACTGGTGAGAACAGAAACTGCATCAGCGCATAAAGCATCATGAGCCAACCACCATAGACTGCAGCCTCGGCGAGCGTTTGGCCGGTCACGCCCATAATCAATTGTGGCAACACAGGCAATATAATGCCAAAGCCAATCGAATCGATTAACAGAGTCACAAACACGAAGGCAATGATATTGCGGTGCGAGGGGGTCGATGCGGTCATACAGACATGCGCCTTGAGAAAAGCTGTAAACTAATGCAAGTCTGCGAGGCATGCAAGCAAGGGTAATTGCTTTCCCATGGCCTTACTGAGATCATATCTAACGGTGCGAACTGAATAGGGCAAGAACGTGGCAATATCTTTACAAGAACAATTACTCAAAGCTGGTCTAGTCAAAGAGAAACAGCTTAAAAAGAGCAATAGTGAGAAACGCAAACAAACTCGTCAGCAGCTGCACAGCAAAGCGGGTGTCGTGGATGAAGGAAAAGCGGCTGCAAAAAAGGCTCTAGCCGAGAAGGCAGAGCGCGATCGCGAACTCGCCAAAAAACAAAATGACGCCGCACATGCGAAAGCCGTTCAAGCGCAAATTCGACAAATTATTACGATGAATCGCCTACCTAAAAACACTGGCGATGTGGCCTATAATTTTGTCGATAATAAGAAAGTTAAAACCTTGCATGTTGATTTGCCAACAGTGAATCACTTGAGCAATGGTCACCTTGCCATCGTCAAATTAGACGAACAATACGAGATCGTTCCGCAGGTCGCCGCCCTTAAAATACAAGCACGCGATGCTAGCTTTGTGGTGGTGTGCAACGAACAACAGAAGAAGCAATCAGACAGCGACGAAGAAGACCCCTACGCGGATTTCAAAGTGCCCGATGATCTTATGTGGTAACCCCACCTAATACTTAAACGCTACATGCCTTTTGGAACACATTATGATCTCTAAAATTGAATCGCTTTGCCCACTCGCCGGACGAATTATTCTCGGCCTTTATTTTCTGCTGCCAGGCGCGCTGTTAAAGATCAGCAATTTCCAAGGCACTGCCGACTACATGGCCTCGCACGGCATGTTCATGATTCCCGTTTTTCTTGTGCTAACGATTATTTTGCAGGCCGCTGGTGGAGCCTCTTTGATACTTGGTTACAAAACGCAAATTTTTGCATTCCTACTCGCTGGGCTCACCTTAGTGATCAGCCTCGTGATGCATAATTTCTGGGCCTTCGAAGAGGGTATTCAGCGCGGCCATGAGACACAGAATTTCGTGAAAAACATGGGCATCATGGCGGGGCTTTTGGCAATAGCTGGGCTAGGTGCTGGCCCCTTTAGCTTAGACAACAAGAAAGCAGCATAAGGACCCAGCATGGCAAGCAAGGCAACCGTACTTAAAGCTCAGCTGCAAATCTGCGATATGAATCGCCATTACTATCAAACCCATGCGCTCACCATCGCCCAACATCCTTCGGAAACTGAGGAACGCATGATGGTGCGCGTGGTAGCCTTCGCTCTACATGCTAGCGAGTCTTTGGCATTCACACGCGGCTTGAGCTCAGAGGACGAGCCCGATCTTTGGGATAAGGACCTGACTGACCACATCACCACGTGGATTGATTTAGGGCAGCCAGAGGAAAAACGCATCCGCAAGGCCTGCGGTCGCGCCGAGCAAGTCTTTATTTACACCTACCAACCCCGCAACAGTGGGCCTTGGTGGAACAAGCACGAAGCCGGTTTGGCACGTTTCGACAAGCTCAAAGTGATGACACTTGAGACTGTTAGCGACACGACACTTGCCGATTTATGCGAACGTAATATGGCGCTGCAATGCACCATCGAAGACAACGCGATCTACCTCTCTACTGAAAGCAAAGAGGTAGAGCTCGCGCTGGCATTTCTGCAAGGGGCCTAAACGCCTTAAGCGGAGTTGCGGCTGGCATTGATATTGCCAAACAGTGAGCGCATTACCATCTTTTCATACAACGCCAAGGTCTCGGAGCTTTCAATGTTACGCTCCTGTTGAATCTGCATAAGCGCATACTGTTGCACTGTCAATAATGGCAATACCACGCGCTCGCGAAGTTGAATACTCATGCGGCTACGATGGTTATCTTCAAGCAGCCATTTCTGCCCCGAAATTTTCAATACCATCAAGCGGCTGAGCTCATACTCCGCGTGCAGCGTTTTCCAAAACTCCCCGAAGCGTTCGTCGTTTTCCATATAACGCGTCAATTCGAAGTTGGTCTTCTTCATGCTTTGCATGCTGTTGGAGATTAGCGCCTTGAAGAATCGCGAACGATGATAGAGGCTTACACAGGCATCCCAGTTGCCTGCCTCTTGCTGTTCTTTGAGCGCCGTTCCCAAACCATAAAAACCAGGAACGTTCTGCTTCAATTGGCTCCATGCGCCGACGAAGGGGATGGCGCGTAAGTCTTCAAAGGCCAGTTTACTTGTGCCCCCGCGCTTAGAGGGACGACTGCCAATATTAGTCATCGCATAGTATTTAAGCGTGCTCATCTCTTCGAGATAGGGCAAGAACAGTGGGCTATTCTTAAATTCGTCATAGGAGCGGTATGAAGATTGCGCCAAGTCCTCAAGCAACTTGCGCTGAGCTGCATCCAATTCACTTTCTGGGCGCTCGTACAGGTTGTTCTCTAAACCTGCCGTTAAGAGTTGGCTTAAGTTGTGTTTTGCCGCCTCTTTAATCCCATAAAGAGTCGAGATGGTTTGCCCCTGCACCGTCATCTGGATTTGGTTGCTCTCGATCTTCTTGCCCAATGCCGCATAGAAAAGATACGTGTCGCCACCACCACGTGCGGGTGGTCCACCGCGACCGTCGAAGAACAGGACTTCAACGCCCTGCGCGCGCGAGACCTGGGTCAAATCTTCTTTGGCGCGATAGATCGCCCAGTTAGCCATCAAATAGCCGCCATCCTTAGTGCCATCGGAAAACCCTAGCATTACCGTTTGTTTATGGCGGCGCTGTTCTAGGTGCGCCTTATAGATTGGATGAGTGTAGATTGCTGTCATCGCCTCACCCGCGCGCTGCAAATCATCCACCGTTTCGAACAGAGGCACGATATCGACACTCAACTGACTATCTTGCCAGCCGCATAAATTAAATAAGGCATGCACCTTCGCGATATCTACGGGGCCTCGACAATTGCTGATGATGTAACGATGAGCGCCACGTAGCCCGTTTAGGCGTTGAATTTTCTTGATCACAGAGAACGAGGCCAAGGTATCTTGCAACACTGGATCATTATACTGATTCAAATCCACATCGCCTTTGCATTTCAGCAAAGCGTCGATCTGCTGCGCCTGCGGCAATGTGTCAAAATCCTTAGGCAACACTTCTGGGTGTTGCTCGATCACTTGCTCGAGGGCTTTCGCAATCACTCTGCTGTCCTGACGGATGTCGAGGCTGGCAAAATGGAAGCCAAATAACTGCACCTTACGCCGGAACGACTTAAGAAGGTCTAAGTACATGCCTTGATGTTCGTCGATGAGCACTTGTTCAATCTCGCCCAACTCTGTTAAGAAGTGCGCCATGCTCAAATTATCATCAGTTTCGGCATCGCTTAGCTCAGAGTGTAACAACCACTCCAAAGCCTCGAGCCTCTTGTAAGTTCCTCTAAAACTCAAACGCCGCTTTAACGCACGAATATCCTTGTGGTAGCAATTGAGAATCGTGTAACGCAGTTTAGCGGCCACTTTCAAAGTGGTCGAAGTGGTCACAAACGGGTTGCCATCGCGGTCGCCACCAGGCCAAAAGCCAATAGATATAAGCTCTTTATTCGCTGTGACCTTCTCTGGGTAGTCCTCAGCTAACTGGTCGACAATGCCACCGATCCCAGGGTAAAAAATATTGCCCAAATACCAACTTAACAATACCGCTTCATCATAGGGTGATGGTTTTTCTTTTTGAAAGAATGGAGTATTGCCTAACTGCTGGAGAAGGTCCCGCGCTGTACCGATATCATTACCAGAGATAGCCGCTGTCAGGTCGGAAATAATCGCTAGCACCGGGCCTGTATAGAATTGTGTTGGGTGAGCAGTCAACACGACTCGAACACCGAAATTCTCTAAGATATTACCTAGCTGCTCTTGTAAGTCGCTATCTTTGGCGCGCACCAAAAGTTGTGACAACGAGCCTTTTCCGGCTATACGGTGAATCTGGCTATAGGAGGCATCCTCTAAGGCATCGACGAGGACAACCTGACGCTCAACGTATTGAATCACCTTGAACAGAAACTGAATTCGTTCGTTCTCGGAGAAATGCGGTTTATGGATTTCGAAGAAATCTTGCAATATTTGCGTAGGGCTTTTGCCCTCGTCCAAGCCTGTCGTACAGGCTTCACTCAGCAAAGGCAGGAGCGTTCCCGTTTGCTCTACCGCATCAAGGGGCAGCGTGAGAAACAAACTGTTATAAAGCTGGAACTTTAGTTCTACCAGCTCGGAGAATGTCTTTGCGACGTGGTCGGCCATAGTGTGTGTAATCCTCTGTCTCTTTCGTGTTACTTAAGTAGTTCGTCCAATGTTAGGCCGTAACTAGGAATAAATGTCTCGATAAAATACTGTACTTCCGGCATATCGAAGCGCTCTAAGCGGTCTTTGACATCTTTTTCTGCTTGCGAAAACTCAAAGTTCCCCGCCAGCACTTCCGAGCGGCATTTGATATAAGCGCATAGTGTATCGGCTGCCTTGATAAACAATAAATGCTCAGCTTCTATCTCATCGTGCAATAAGACACTGCGAAAATCTTCCTGCAACTCCACAGGCAACAGGCTCAACAGCTCTTGCTCTGCCTGCTTCTCTACTGCTTTGTATGCATTGGTAATTTCTGGAGAATGATATTTTATTGGCGAAGGCATATCACCGGTAATGACCTCCCCGCAGTCATGGTAGAGCGCCGCCACAACCACTGCATTGACGTCGAGACTCCCACCAAAACGGCGATTGCGGATAATCCCTAATGCGTGGGTAATTGTAGCAACCTCCCAGCTATGCTCCATCACGTTCTCGTTAATGACGTTGCGCTTTAGACCCCAACGCTGCAACCAACGGATTTTGCTGATATAAGCGTAGAAGTGACTACGAACAGTGTTGAGCATATGGGATTCTCTACTTACGTGGCGTTAACTCGAAAGGCCGATGTTTGCATATCAGCATATAGCAATTGCCCCCTTCATGCCCAGCAAACACAGTATTAAGGCGCTTAAATAGCGGCTCTAGGGCTCATTTTGCCGAATGCAGCTTGCTCCAATGTCTTACTAATCGCTACACTTGCGGCTCACATTAGCTCGCTATGATGTGGATTATCAGAACTTCATAAACCCGTTAGGCTGTCATATGGAAAATATTCAAGAATCATCCAATCCTGTTATCCGCTTACTTAGCGGTAGCGCTTTTGGGCTCGCTAAAACGTATTGGACGTTCTATTTGATAGGGGCAGCAATATTCTTTGCGGTAGGAAGTGTGCTGGTAGCAGACCACAATTGGTCCGTGTACGTGCCAGCTCTCGTCATTAGTTTGATCTATTCTTTTATTCTGTTGCTCGGCGTACAGCGTTATTACAAAGGCGATGATCCAGGCAAGACGCTTGGCCGCGTTGGGATGCTGTTTTTATTGCTCAATCTGAGCAATACCCTCGCCACCCTCAGCTTTATCTAAAGCGCTCACTGGCGAATACGGGTGAGCAGCTCGCGCCAGAACTCATCGCCCTTCTCGCGCGCCATTGCCACATTGCGCTCTGGGATTTGCGCGGTGTCTGGATGAGCTGCCACCGCCCCTTCCACACTCGCCTCGCGCAACAAATGAATAATCGGCCAGGGCGACCGGTTAGTGTAGTTCGACGGGTCATTCTTGCTCGTTCCTTCAAACTGATAACGAGGATGAAAACTGGCTAATTGATAAACGCCTTCGAGGGATTGATCATTGAGCCAGCCATGGGCCATCTCTAGCAGATCAAGAAAATCATAAAAATCGTCTAAGCCTTGGGCAAAAATCAGCAATGTGGTCTCAATGCTTGGGTCGCGCTCTAAACGCTCTAACTCTGCCGCAAAATTGAGCAGCATCTCTTCGGTCTTGGCATCCTCGCAGACGACAAAGCGCACGCGACCGCCCTCATACTCGCGCCGCGCAAATGGACATAGATTAAGCCCAATGACGGCCTCCTCTAGCCACGCCCTTGTGGCCCTCTCGATATTCGCGCTTAGCTCACTGGCCATTAGCTTTTCTTCTTCCGCTTTGTCGACCCGGCCGCTTTGCCGGAAGCTTTTACTTTTTTCGGACCTTTGTAGCTGCCAGGCACGTCCTTAACCTTGCGGTGCTCCATCGTCACTTGCAGATAACGCTCGATAGAGGCTTTCAAATTCCACTCATTGGGAGCAATCAAACTCACTGCCAAGCCCTTCTCGCCAGCGCGCCCAGTGCGCCCTATGCGGTGCACGTAGTCATCTCCCTTGCGGGCCATATCGAAATTGACCACAAGGTCGATGCCTTTGACATCGAGCCCGCGTGAAGCCACATCACTGGCAATCAAGACTTTAATCTTGCCGTCCCTAAAGGCCGTCGTCGTGCTATTACGAACATCCTGCTTTACTTCACCATGTAAATAACCGGCCCGTTGACCTCGGTAGCGCATAACACCCGAGAGATGCGTCGCCATGTCACGAGTGTTAGCAAACACCAAGGCACGCTCGAACGGCTCATTCTCTAGCAACCACAGCAATAGCTTCTCTTTGTGTTTAGCATCATCGGCAAGAATATACTGCTGCTTGATCGACTCGTGTTGCTCACGCACAGGGTTGACCATGACCCGAGCGGGATTAGTTAACACCTGACTCAGGCGGCGTACACCCGCGGGCAGAGTGGCAGATAAGAGCATGGTTTGCCGCTGCTCATTACAAGTCGCAATGATCGCCAAGACATCTTCGTCGAAGCCCATCTCGAAAAGACGGTCGGCCTCATCCAGCACTAGGAACTCAAGATGATCGAATAGCGTGCTGCCTTCTTTGACTAGTTCCAACATGCGACCAGGGGTTGAGATGATGAACTCTGGGTCCTTGCGCAATAGGGCACGCTGTACTCTGAACTCCTGACCACCCGTAATCACGCCCACCTTAATACCGCAGTAACTCGCGAGCTTCTCGCATTCCTTACCAATTTGCCGCGCCAACTCTCGCGTAGGCACCAAAACCAATGCCCGAGTCCCCTCTTTGGGTGGGGGGCGCACGATCATATGCTGCAAAATCGGCAACAAGAATGCGGCGGTCTTGCCACTGCCAGTGGCGGCACTTACCAGCAAGTCACGGCCTGCAAGTGCTAGCGGTATAGCCTGTTGCTGCACCGCAGTGGGTTGCTTAAAGCCCATCTTGTCGACGGACTTCAATAGTTTTTGGTCAAGCGAGAGCGTTGAAAACACGGAAATACCTAGGTCAATTTGTTGCGCGCACCTTACCACCAACCGCTAAGTTTGCAATCAGAATATCCTTGCATGCCTCAGTACGGTTATAGTGCGCCGATGATTGTCGACTATACACTATTATTCTTCAGCGCCTTGATCGCCGCTACGATCTTGCCGTTTTACTCCGAAGCCTTTCTTTATTGGGTGCTGCAGGAATCCAGCTCTGTCGCCATCCCCCTATTGATCGCCACCGCTGGCAACGTCCTTGGCGCCTGCATCAATTGGCGCCTAGGCCAAGAGCTTCTGCGCTTCAAAGACCGGCGCTGGTTCTATTTCAATGACCAACAGATTGCGCGAGCACAGCGAGGATTTCAGCGTTACGGACTATGGACACTGCTATTGTCTTGGCTTCCCATAGTGGGTGACCCATTGACCTTGATTGCAGGCATGATGAAGGTGCGGTTTAGGGTGTTTTTGTTGCTAGTCACACTTGGCAAAGCATCGCGATATTTATTGATCGCGTGGCTTGCGCTTTGAGACTTTTGCTTTAGAGGGCTCGGGGGATTGCTCGTGCAGTATCTCAGCGCGCTGGGTTTCGGGCACGCTTAAGCCGCGCGGCACTGTCATCGTATAGTTTTTCGAGCTCGTCACCTGTGGAAACAGGTCGCCAACGTCAGCGTGAAAGACTCGGCACAAGGTTTCTAAAGTATTGATAGTCACATTCTGGTCGAGATTCTCGATGCGCATGATGGTGGATTGCGCCACGCCAATTTTGCGTGCGAACTCCCGCTGCGTCGTACTTCCCCGCTTCTGTTTAATGAAAATTGCTAGACGTTGCCGCAGATGAACCATATGTGGTTTATACTGCAAGCAAAGAACCACATGGGGTTCAAGATTAGGAAGCACCTAAGCCCGGGCTGGCAAGGCGGCCCCCATTGTTTGATGTCGTCACTTCAGGGGGCCGCCGCCCTTCTATAACTTGTCGCCCGCGCGCATCCATGCAACACTTCCGCACTCCTAACTCCATAGAAAAAGAAGAGAGTGATGACAAACTCAAACGATAAGAACCCTTCTGTAACACCTTCGGAAATGACAGGCATGCTGGCGTGGATCGAACGCACGGGCAACAAGCTACCAGACCCAGTTTTCATTTTCTTTAGCCTGATCCTGATACTCATAGGGATCAGTGTGATAGCGGCATTGTCAGGCTTCTCTGCATTGCACCCAACGCAGATGGATGCCAGTGGCAATCCCGTGTTGATCGAAGCTGCAAGCTTGCTCAGTGCTGACAACTTGCAGAGCCTATTGGTGCAAATGCCAGCCACGTTCGCTGGCTTCTATCCATTAGGCTTTGTGCTCTTGGTCATGCTCGGTGCTGGCGTCGCGGAACGTTCGGGCCTGTTCGCCACCGCCATGAGCGCCGCGGTGACCAAAGCCCCTAAGATCATGCTGACCCCTGTCGTGGCCTTAGTCGCCATGGTCGGCAATCTCGCCGCCGATGCGGCCTACGTCGTGTTAATTCCCCTAGCCGCCATTATCTTCGCCGCCGCGGGCAGGCATCCCATTGCCGGCATCGCCGCAGCATTTGCTGGCGTCTCCGGCGGCTTTTCTGCCAACCTGATTCCCGGGCAACTAGACGCCTTGATGTTCGGGATCACCCAAGCGGCCGCTCAAACCATTGAGCCGAGTTGGACGGCAAATATCGCCGGCAATTGGTATTTCATTGCCGCAATGACCTTCGTGTTTCTACCCGTGATTTGGTACATCACCGACAAAGTGATCGAACCCCGTTTAGGCCCGCTTGGTGCGGATGCCACAAGCACCACTGCCGGCCTAGTCAAGAGCAATGGCGACATGAGCGACATGGAGCGCAAAGGTTTGGTACGAGCGGGATATGCTTGCCTAGCAGTTGTGGGCGTTTGGTTTGCATTATGTGTGCTACCCGGCACACCGCTAATCAATGAAGAGGCCGGTGACGCACGCATGCAACCGTTCTATCAATCGCTAGTAGCAGGGTTCTTCATTCTATTCCTCGCGGCAGGCTGGGCCTATGGCGCCGCCACCGGCAGCATCAAAGACCACCGAGATGTTGTGCGCATGATGTCCGAGGCCATGGCTGATCTTTCCTATTACTTAGTGCTCGCCTTTGCGGCGGCCCATTTCGTGGCCATGTTCAATTGGTCAAACCTCGGGCTGATATTCGCAGTAAAAGGGGCAGGAGTAATCTCAGGTAGTGAGCTGCCAATGTCGGTGCTTCTAGTCTTGGTGGTGATCATGACCGCCTTGATCAACTTGTTCATCGGCTCTGCTAGCGCAAAATGGGCTTTATTGGCACCTGTCTTAGTGCCAATGCTGATGCTCTTAGGCGTTAGCCCAGAGATGAGCACCGCCGCTTACCGTGTTGGCGATGGCGCAACCAATATCATCACCCCGTTGATGCCCTACTTCCCTCTGATCCTGATGTTCGCACAGCGCTGGCAGAAGGAGTTCGGCCTTGGCAGTTTGGCCGCGATGATGATCCCCTACTCCATTTGGTTGCTCATCTCGGGCACCATCATGGTGGTAATCTGGATCATACTTGGCCTACCTCTCGGCCCAGGAGCCGGCTCGGGTTACATCCTTTAAGCTTTCTTGAATGCAAACAAAAACGCCACCCTGATCGGTGGCGTTTTTGTTTGCTCAGCGAGCATATTACTGTTCAACGTTCTTCCAGCTCATCGCACCAAAGAACATCTCGTCCCAACTTTGATCGCCCCATGGAACCGAACGCTCGGGGTCAGGATTGGACTTGTTCTGGGTTGAATTATCATAGGCGCCCACCGCGACTATTTTAGTGCCAGCGGGCATGAAGATTGGCTCCTCTAACTTATAGCTAATTTGCCAGTTGTAATTGTAGTTGGCGATGTTGATCAGCTCCTGCTCGCGCCCATCCGGGTAATAGGCTGTGAAACGCATGCGCTTGCCCCGAAAATGCATATGCGGCAGGAACGACTGCATATAGACATCTTGTTGCAGAGTCACACTCTTGCTCAGCTCGAAGTCTGGATCGAAGGGCGGGATATTCGTCCAGCCCATCGGGAAAATACAGGCACACTGCCCGGACATACGCTCACTTGGGATTTCATCCTCTGGATAAAACCAAACGCCGATCTCGCTAGCGTCCACAGTTTCTTTACCGGTAGTGGTGTAATGCAATTGCAGGCGCAGCGTTGACCCCGCCTTCAATAAACCGCCAGTGTTCGGGGGTTCAATCGCCGGTTCCGCTCCAGGAATATACGCGGTGATATTTGCTTGATTGGGATCGCCACCTCCGAGAAAACCGCGTCGACCTGTAGCGCCTGGGGGGACGAGTTCATTCAGGGTGTGATGCAACACAGTGCGATCGCCGGGAATATATTGGCTTGCCCGCACCCAACGGTCTTTGTCCAACTCTATAGGCACCTCGACAGTGATGTAGTCGAGCACGCCAGTGGCTGGAATATTCTGTGGTGGCACTTTCACGATCAAGTCAGGCTCTCCCAACGCCCACTTAGTTTCAGGCCACACCAGTTGCGCAAGTGGGTCCGTATCGCCATCTCGTGGCGCACCCGCCTCAATCCAATGCACAAGCTTTTGTTGGTCTTGCACATCCAAGACATAATCATTGCTGAAATTGCCGACATGAGGATCGATCTGACCTGGCGGCATGCGCTTGGTCATTAGCACTTCGCGGATCATGGGTGACCAGCCTTGCACGATGGCATGGCTGTCCATCGCAAACGGCGCAATCCCGCCATCGCGATGACAGGTGGCGCAATTCTCGGCAAGTATTGGCGCAATCTCTTTGCTATAAGAAATACCGGTGCTCGCATGCAAGGTTTTAGCGGGGTAGTGGATCGCCTCCCCTTGCACTGTAACTTCGGCGTTGTTGATGGCAACGCCTGCGTTGGTTTGCTCAAGAGCGATCTCCAGACCACTGACGGTGCCGCGATAGATCACTTCAAAACTACGCGGATCAAAAAGAAGTGCCTCGCCTGCCTTATCGATCTGCATGGCCTCAGCCACGATTTGCGCATCGTCGATCAAGACTGGGATTGTGCTAGAGAGCGCAGCGACCTCCTCTTGCACACTTTCTCGGCTTTGCCCCAAGGGATTAATCATCATGAACTCAAAGCCGTCAGCCGTGAATTCTCCCTGCAGCTGGGAATACTGTGCGAGCGCTGCACGAGTAGCTGCACTGCCATTGACCTGCACGAGAAAAGCGATGGCTTTGTGATCATCGTACCAAGCCATGTGGTGGAAATAGCCGTCTTGATCAAGCAGAGAGAAATCCCCAACACGAGGCCCAGCGTTGGCGTTCACCAATACACTGGTAAGCAACACAGAAATAGAAAAGAGAATTTTGTTCACGCGCAGACCCCCTAGCATTTTTGACTTACTTTTATTATTTGGGTGGCATCCTGCCAAAGTGCTTACAGAGAAATTGAAACAAGCGTTCCCGATAAGCACCTAGAATAGACAATAACACAAGCCTTCGTTGGGCAAGCGGCGAATGCTATTCAAAATGTCAAAACACGACTAAAGTAGGATTCCGTTAGATGAAATGCGCACACGCCCTGTCGACCCGCGTGCTTAGATTTCACTCTAGGCATCGAGCGATCGTTCGGGTAGACTCTTCAGTCATCGCAAAACGCAACCGAAAAGGGGATGCACATGAAAGAAGCTGTAATAGTCGCTACCGCAAGAACGCCTATTGGCAAGGCCTACAGAGGCGCATTTAATAATACGGATGCTCCTAGCCTAGGCGGACATGCCATCAGCGCAGCCCTGAGCAAAGCCAATATCGACCCAGCGGATGTTGACGATGTGGTGATGGGTTGTGCCATGCAACAGGGTAGTTCTGGTTATAACATCGGCCGTCTCGCTGGCGTAGCCGCCGGCTTGCCTAGCTCTGTTTCCGGCATGAGCATGGACCGTCAATGTGCCTCGGGCATGATGGCTATCGCCACCGCCGCTAAACAGGTCATGGTCGATAATATGCCGATCGTCATTGGTGCTGGCTTAGAGTCAATCTCTTTGGTGCAAAACGAGCACCGTAATAACTATCGCGCTACCGACCCGCGCGTGCTTGAACTCTCACCTCATGCGTATATGCCTATGTTGCAGACCGCTGAGATCGTGGCGCAACGCTACGGCATTAGCCGAGAAGCGCAAGACGCTTACAGCTTACAGAGCCAAATGCGCACAGCGGCGGCACAAGCCGCAGGCAAATTCGACGATGAGATCGTCCCGATGGCCAGTGTAAAAGGGGTCATGAACAAAGAAACCAAAGAGATTAGTTTTGCAGACACCCTGCTTGCCAAAGACGAAGGCAACCGCGCCGAAACGACTCTCGAAGGCTTGCAAGGTCTAAAGCCTGTTATTGAAGGGGGGGTCATTACTGCCGGCAATGCGAGCCAATTATCTGATGGCGCTTCGGCTGCCGTCATTATGGACAGCAAACTCGCCGAGCAAAAAGGCCTGCAACCACTAGGTGCCTATCGCGGGATGGCCGTTGCCGGCTGCGAACCCGATGAGATGGGCATTGGCCCAGTGTTCGCCGTCCCCAAACTGCTCAAACGTTTTGGCTTAAAAATGGACGACATTGGTTTGTGGGAGCTCAACGAAGCCTTTGCCGTGCAAGTCCTGTACTGCCGCGACAAACTCGGCATTCCCGACGAACTCCTGAACGTCAATGGTGGCGCAATCTCAATCGGCCATCCTTATGGCATGAGTGGCGCGCGCATGGTCGGCCACGCGTTGATCGAAGGCAAACGTCGTGGCGCTAAATACGTTGTGTGTACGATGTGTATTGGCGGCGGCATGGGTGCTGCAGGTTTATTTGAAGTATTCTAAACCAAGACGCCGCAAGTCACTCTGAACTGTGCTTGCGGCGTCTGCATTCGAACGTGTTTGCGGTGCCCATCACTTTGCAAATAGACTTCCTTCTATATCATTGAAGGCCTTAAACTCCAGTGCATTGCCCGACGGGTCCAAGAAGAACATCGTGGCTTGCTCACCTGGCTCGCCTTTGAAACGAATATAGGGCTCAATCACAAACTCTTTCACTACTGACTGCACCTGCTGAGCAAACGCCTCCCACTGATCCATCTCTAACACGACGCCAAAATGCGGCACTGGCACCCCATGCCCGTCGACGTGATTGCCAATTTGTTGCACCTTGCCATCCACGCCAAGAGCGGGGTTAAGATGCACCACCAATTGATGCCCCAGTAGATTGTAATCGATCCAATGATCTGAGCTGCGTCCCTCTGGTAAGCCTAGGGCCACACCATAGAACTCACGCGCCTCTGCAAGATTGCGCACTTGAATTGCCAAATGAAAGGGGGTTAATCGATGTACAGAGAACATAAGCTTAGACGCCTGTGGTTTACCAAGAGATTGGCGCAAATTAGCGTTCACTTGCCTCTAAAGTCAATGCGTTTATGCCCACAACACACGCACTCAAACTGTGCGCAACTCTCTCATGGCGCTGCACAATGGCGCAGTATAAATTTCAACCCAATCGGGGCTGTTTTTGCGCAATGCTTCTAACGCATTGATTTAAATAGGTTTTAAAAATATTTAAAAAACTGGCACGGGTCTTGAAAGGTATCAAGTGTAGTACTCTCCAGTATCACTTTTAAATCGGGCAACGATGCCTGCATTCCCCTCCCGGAATGCAGGCTTTTTTTTGTGCCAAATTTTTAGTTCAGCCATTCGGAGCACAGCATGCAACCGCTAATCAGTTTTTCCCCTCTTAGCATCAAGCGTCGTTTTCTATTTGCCCTTTCCGTGCCACTTATCACTTTATGTTCACCACTGAGTGCCAACGAGTTAGGGGACAACATCGCACAAATGTTTGCGGAGGGTAGCGCCCATCTTGCGCTTCGTTACCGGATGGAAGATGTACAGCAAGATAATCTTCTAGAGGATGCTACGGCTTCGACTCTACGTGCTCGACTTAGCCTACAAAGCGCCACAGTGAATCGCTTCACCGTCTCCTTAGAAGCCGACACCATTATGACTATCGGTGCGGATGAATATGATTCCCTGGCGCTGGATCGCTACCGCGGCACACATGCCATTATTGCAGACCCTGTTGGCACGGAGATCAATGTCGCCGCACTCACTTACGACGCCTCACAGAACAGCAAGGCAACACTCGGTCGACAACGGCTGAATCATGACCAACAAAGATTTCTAGGTAGTGTCGGCTGGCGCCAGAACGAACAAACCATGGACGCCTTCAGCATAAAACAAACTCTTGGTGATGTGCAGGTCGACTACAGCTATATCTGGAATGTGAATCGAATATTCGCCGGTTCGAAAGCCAGCGCACAGGCCTCGGACCTCGACAGCCAATCACACGCACTACTGGTGACGAAGGCGCAGGCATGGGGCAGTCTTAGCGGCTTTGTTTATGCACTGGATTTCGACAACGCTCGCGCCGCCTCGTCATTGAGTTATGGTCTCACCTACAGCGGCACACTCTCTGCGCTGACACTTTACGCAAGTTATGCGCGGCAAAGCGATTATGGTGACAACCCTGTCGACTACTCCAGCGATTATTACATTGTCGAAGGCAGTGGCAATATCGGCAGCATCAAAGTCTTATTAGGATTTGAGAGTTTGGGCAGCGACGATGGCCGCGCCGCTTTCTCGACCCCACTTGCCACACTGCATCGTTATCAAGGTTTCACCGACTTGTTTCTCAATACCCCTGCCAACGGCTTAGATGACCGCTATATCACGTTCAGCTCGGCGATCAATGACCTAGGGATCTCTGCAAGCCTGCATGACTTCGAGGCAGAACGAGGCGGTGTAGATTATGGCTCAGAGTGGAATGTTCAGCTGAGTTATACCCTCACCCCCCATATCAATATGCAAGCCAAATATGCCAGCTATCAAAGCGACAGCGTCGCCGTGGATACCGACAAGCTGTGGCTAAGCCTAAACATGGCATTCTAATTGCTGAACATGCCTACGCAATACAGTTATAAAAGGATCGCCAGATTTGAAAGAAGTAAAAGCAAGCGCTGCCATTCGTGTCATGCTCGTCGATGACCATTCCGAGCGCGCGCAGTTAGTGGAAGACGGGCTTGTGAGCGCTGGCTTTGAGGTGATCTCTGTGATCAGCTCTGCCGCTGGCCTGCTCTTTCAGATAGAACAACACCGCCCGGACGTAGTGATTATCGATCTGCAATCACCCGACCGCGACGTTCTGGAAAGCCTTGCCATCGTCAATCAGCACAACCCTACAGCGATGGTGATGTTTGGCCAAGAAGATGACCCTGACTATATTCGCCACGCCGTATCGGCAGGCATCAGCACTTATCTCACCGATGGCATCAATCCCGCACGAGTTCGCCCCATCATCGAAGTCGCCATGGCGCAGTTCCGCTCATTCCAGGGCCTGCGCGAAGAGCTCGTCACGGCACGCGCACAACTCGAATCCCGCTCATTAGTAGAGAAAGCCAAGGCCTTATTAATGACGCAAAAGAATCTCAACGAGAACGAAGCCCATCAGTTACTCACCAAGCTAGCAATGGACAACAATCAACGCCTAGGCGATGTCGCCCATACTGTCGTTAGTACTCTCTCTGCCTTCGAGACTAGGAAATAACATGCCTGAATCTAGCCGCCTCGCGCCTCCTGAAATCGACAACATCTCACTCGGATATATGCGCTTAACCGATGCGGCGCCATTGATCCTTGCCAAAGAGGCTGGGGTATTTAAACGCTACGGTCTCGATGTCACGCTTTGCCGCGAAGTCTCTTGGGCCAACCTACGAGACAAATTAGTGGTCGGTCTTCTCGACGCCGCGCAGCTACTAGCGCCCTTGCCCATGACCACCGCCATGGGAGCAGGGGGCATGCGCGGGCAACTGTTAACGGGATTAGCACTGGGGCTCAATGGCAACGCCATTACTCTTTCGAACAGACTTTGCCATGAGCTTAGCGACCAGAGTGAGACCAAGTTCAGCCCCCTAGAGCGCGCTGAGCAGCTCAAAGCTTACCTGGCCAACAGCGCAGAACCGATCACCCTCGCCACTGTGCACGCTTTCTCGATGCATACGTTTTTGCTGCGCTTATGGCTGCAAGCCGGTGGTATCGATATCGACAAAGACATTCACCTTATAGTTCTGCCTCCAGAGCAGATGTGTGACAGCCTAGCGCGGGGCGTGATTGATGGTTTCTGTGTTGGTGAGCCTTGGAGCACTGTGGCGGTGGAACAAGGCATTGGCAGCGTTGTAGCCAGCGGCTACGACATTTGGAACAACGCGCCAGAGAAAGTCCTAGGGGTCACTCAACAATGGCATGACGCTCATCCAGCGACTCACCTGCGTCTACGGCTAGCCATCATGGAAGCTTGTCAAATGCTTGAGTCCCCCGAACAACGCGAAGCAATTGCGCTCACGATGAGTCAGGCAGAGTATTTGAACCTCCCAAGCCGCTATATTCTCCCCTCTCTTACTGGTGCCTACCATTATACGAAAGGCAGCGATGCGGTTGTTATCCCCAATTTTCATGTGTTCTGGAAATACCAAGCGGGCTTTCCTTGGCGCTCGCAGGCCCAGTGGATACTCACACAAACAAGCAAGATGTTAGGCAAGGACATATCAGCAGAACAGGCTCAAAGCCTGATACAGCAGTGCTGGCGCCCAGACCTCTACCGTGAGGCCGCTAGGTTACTGGGCGTGCCTTGCCCCAGCAGAGACTACAAGAGCGAAAACACGCACGAGGAAGAGTGGAGCATTGAGAGCGATATCGTCCTCGGAGCAGATAAGCTGATTCATGCTGGCTAAGGCAATGCAGCTGACTTGCACTTTATTGGTGCATTAGCGCTCGATTATGCCCCAAAACAATTCGGCTAGCGCCCCGTTTACCTTAGAGGTGACAGCGCGGAGAATAAAATCTAACTCAATTAAGTCGCACGGCCATGCAGTTTTATAAGTTTCCAGCATCATAAAGCAAAACTGGCATACCCTGTGCATTACATAAACTATGAATAAGTTTCCTCTAAACTTGTTCCACGCGAATCTGAACTCTCCCCCCGATCAAGATTCGCAGGGTAATGTAGCCCACGCAGTTGCTTAGCAACTACGTGGGCTTTTTTTTGGCCAAAAGGTTTGTAATTTAGGAGTGCAATATGTTTTTGAAGCAAGGTTTTTCACAACGGTTCGCAGCGCAGTCACTTACTCAAAAGTTAGCTCGCACACTAAGTGTCCTAATCACTACTTCACTTTGCACCTATGCTATCGCTGACGTCGGTTACGCCGAAAAGGACGAGCTAACTTTTGGCTTTATTAAACTGACCGATATGGCACCTCTAGCGATCGCTTACGAAAAGGGCTTCTTCGAAGACGAAGGGCTCTATGTCAGGTTAGAGGCGCAAGCCAATTGGAAGGTCTTGCTCGATGGCGTCATCGATGGACAACTCGACGGCGCCCATATGCTTGCAGGGCAACCGATCGCAGCCACCATTGGCTATGGCACCCAGGCTCATATCGTGACGCCCCTGAGCATGGATTTGAACGGGAATGGCATCACCGTCTCCAATAGCGTCTGGGAACAAATGCGTGCGCACATACCGATGCAAGATGGCAAACCGGTACACCCTATCTCCGCCTCTGCGCTGAAGCCTGTCGTAGAGGAGTACGCCGCGCGCGGTGAAGCCTTCAATATGGGCATGGTGTTTCCTGTCTCGACGCATAACTACGAATTGCGCTACTGGTTAGCCGCCGGTGGCATCCACCCAGGTTTTTATATGCCAGAGCGTGGCGACAATTCCGGGATGTTTGATGCGCAAGTGCAATTGTCAGTCACACCTCCACCGCAAATGCCAGCCACCCTAGAAGCCGGCACGATTCTAGGCTATAGCGTCGGCGAACCCTGGAACCAACAAGCTATCTTTAAAGGCATCGGAGTTCCTGTCATCACCGACTATGAGATCTGGAAGAACAACCCTGAGAAAGTTTTCGGGATGACCAAAGAGTTCACCACTGCATATCCCAACACCAGCATCCGCATCGTCAAAGCCTTACTGCGTGCGGGCCAGTGGCTAGACGCCAACAACAATGGCAACCGTGAAGAGGCCGCGCGGATATTGTCACGGGGCGAATACGTAGGGGCCGACTACGAGGTCATCGCTAACTCTATGACCGGCACATTCGAATACGAGAAAGGCGATACCCGCGATGTACCCGACTTCAATGTGTTCTTTCGGCATTTTGCTACCTACCCCTATTACTCAGACGCCATCTGGTATCTCACGCAGATGCGACGCTGGGGGCAAATCTCAGAGACCAAGCCCGATGCTTGGTATATCGAACAAGCTAAGAAAATTTATCAGCCCGACATCTACGAAGCAGCGGCCAAGGCGCTAATCGAGGAAGGCACCATGTCGGCATCGGACTTTCCAGAGTTTGCAACTGAAACAGGGTTTCGCCCAGCGACAAACGAGTTTCTCGACGCCGTTCTTTACGATGGTTCACAGCCTAATGCCTATCTACAAAGCCTAGAGATTGGCCTGCAATGAACCAAATAGCCACCCTATCGCCGCAACTAAAGACCGTGGAACCTCCTATGTCAAATTCAGTAGAGTCAACTGAGCCCCCTCGCAAGTGGTATCGCGATACCTGGCAGGTCCCAGCATTCATTAAACGCAGCCTGCGCTCATGGAGTCTGTCATTCGTTGGCATCTTAGTCTTTGCGCTTTTGTGGCAAGGCACAGCGAATAATATCGACACCTCGCTTGGGCAATTTCCAGGCCCAGTGCAGGTTGTCGAGCAAATTCAAAATCTGTATAGCGAATACGGTCGTGAACAACAGCGCCGCGTCGACTTCTTTGCTAGACAAGAGGCGCGTAATGCGCAAATGCTTGCAGAAGATCCCAACGCCGACGTACGCATTCGCCCATACACTGGCCGCCCTACCTTTGTCGATCAGATTCAGACCAGCCTTTGGACTGTCTCATTTGGTTTTGTGATCGCCATGTTTGTGGCGATCCCGCTCGGGGCTGTTTGTGGCTTAAGCGAGCCTGTGTATAACGCGATCAATCCTATAATCCAATTATTCAAACCGGTCTCTCCTTTAGCCTGGCTGCCACTGGTGACGATGTTGGTGAGCGCCCTGTATGTAGCCGAAGACCCACTGTTCGAAAAATCCTTCGTGACTTCGGCAATCACTGTGGCCCTGTGCTGCCTTTGGCCAACGGTGATCAATACCACTGTTGGTGTAAGCAGCGTCGACAAAGATCTTATCAATGTCAGCCGGGTGATCCGCCTACCCGCCCATACGCATTTATTGAAGATCGTGCTGCCCTCCGCAATCCCCTTGATCTTTACTGGCATGCGACTCTCGCTTGCGACCGGCTGGATGGTGCTCATTGCCGCCGAAATGCTGGCGCAAAACCCAGGGCTTGGAAAATTCATTTGGGATGAATTTCAAAATGGTAGCTCCGACTCTCTTAGCCGAATCATGGTCGCGGTACTTGTGATCGGGTTCATTGGACTCATTCTCGACAAACTCATGCTGGCGGTACAACGCTATGTGAGCTGGGACAAACAAACGGTGCTGCGCTAAGACGCCAGTAAAGGAGAAAACGATGCAAGCCTACTTAGAAATTAGCAATGTTGGCATTGAGTTCAACACCGAAAGCGGTACCTTTCGCGCCCTGCAATCGGTCAATCTTAAGATTGCCAAAGGCGAGTTTGTCACATTGATCGGACACTCCGGTTGTGGCAAATCGACGGTATTGAATATTCTCGCCGGCCTTCATCAAGCAACTGAAGGGGGCGTGATTCTTGATGGCAAAGAAGTTAACTCTCCCAGCCCCGATCGCGCCGTCGTATTCCAAAATCACGCGCTGCTGCCATGGTTAAGTGTCTATGACAATGTCGAGCTAGCGGTAAAGCAAATCTTTCGCGGGCAGAAAAGCAAAGCAGAAATGCACGACTGGATCCAACACAATCTAGAGCTCGTGCATATCGAGCACGCAAGCAGCAAACGCCCCCACGAGATCTCTGGCGGCATGAAACAACGTGTTGGGATTGCTCGTTGTTTAGCCATGCAACCGAAAGTGCTGTTAATGGACGAGCCCTTTGGTGCATTGGATGCCTTAACTAAAGCGCACCTGCAAGATTCTTTGATGGAGATTCACAGCAACCTTGGCACAACAGTGGTCATGATTACCCATGATGTGGATGAGGCGGTCTTACTATCGGACCGCATCGTCATGATGAGCAATGGCCCAGCTGCCAGCATAGGCGAAATCCTCGAAGTGCCATTGGCACGCCCGCGCAGCCGCCTAGAACTAGCCGACTCAGCGCAGTTCTTGCAGGCCCGCCAACGAGTGCTGCAATTCCTCTATGACAAACACAAATACCCAGGAACCGTGGCTGCCTAAACGCTAGGTCCTCTAATTAATTCGAGTGGAATGAATCATGAACACGAAAAAAATTGTAGTTGTAGGCAACGGCATGGTGGGGCACTACTATGTCGAGAAAATGGCCGCGCTAGCGCAAGCCTTTGACATCACAGTGATCGGTGGCGAACCACGCCCTGCCTATGATCGCGTGCATCTTTCAGAAGTGTTCAACGGCAAAGACCCTGAAGATCTCGCGCTGACAACACGTGAACATTATAAAGAGATTGGCGTCAAAGCCCATTTTGGCGATACGGTTGTCACGATCGATCGCGAGAAAAAGACTGTCATCACCGAGCTCGGTCGACACTTCCCCTACGACAAGCTCATTCTAGCCACGGGTTCATACCCTTTTGTACCACCCGTCCCAGGTTCTGATGCCAAAGCCTGCCTCACTTACCGCACGATCGATGACTTGGGTGCCATCCGTGCGCAAGCACGGCTTGGTAAAGTCGGAGTGGTTGTTGGTGGTGGGCTGCTCGGCTTAGAGTGCGCTAATGCGCTTAAAAATCTTGGCCTTGAAACTCATGTGGTTGAATTTGCACCTGGCCTTATGGGGGTTCAGCTCGACGAAGGTGGTAGCGGCATGTTGCGCGCCATGATCGAAGAGCTCGACGTGCAAGTGCATACCAGCAAAGCGACGCAGAAAATTGTCCCGGGCAAGGATCATACTCTACGTATGGAGTTTGCCGATGGCGGCGCACTCGAGACCGACTTGATTGTATTCTCTGCAGGTATTCGACCGAACGACCAACTCGCCAAACAGGCAGGTTTGGAAATTGGCGAGCGCGGCGGTATCGTCATCGACTATCACTGCCGCACTAGTGATTCAGATATTTTTGCCATCGGCGAGTGCGCCCTTTTTGGCGGCAAAATTTTCGGGCTCGTCGCACCAGGCTACCGTATGGCCGATGCCGCGCTTAGCCAGCTCACCGATACGCCCCAGTCATTCCAAGGTGCAGACATGAGCACCAAGCTCAAACTCCTCGGCATCGATGTGGGCTCCATTGGCGACTCACACGGCAAGACACTGATCGACGACAAAGTTCCCGCTAGCTTTCTTTATTCTAACGATCGCGAACGCGTCTATAAGAAGATCGTCGTAAGCCCCGATGGCAAAAAGCTACTTGGCGCTGTGCTGGTAGGCGATTGCAGCGACTATGACAATCTCTTGCAGCTCTATCTCAATGACATGGATCTACCCGAGAACCCAGAACATATTATTCTTCCGGCGGACGATGGCAACAATGCAGCCTTTTCGGGCATGGAACTGCCACTGACTGCTACTATCTGTTCTTGCCTCAATGTCACCAAAGGCGACATCGTAGCCGCTATCGATGGGGGCTGTACGACTGTGGCGGATGTGAAATCCTGCACCCAAGCCAGCACCGGCTGTGGTGGCTGCGCCGCTCTACTCAAGTCAACAGTAGACACTGAGCTGGCAGCGCGTGGCGTAGAGATCAACAATCATCTTTGCGAACATTTCGCGTACTCTCGCCAAGACTTATTCCATATGATCAAAGTGGGCCGTTTAGAGCATTTCGATGATGTTCTAGCCAAGCACGGGACTGGGCGCGGCTGTGAAGTGTGCAAGCCCACTGTGGGCTCCATCCTCGCATCATTGTGGAATGATTACATCCTCAAGCCAGAGCACTTACCGTTGCAAGACACGAACGATAATTTCTTAGCCAATATGCAAAAGGATGGCACGTACTCTATTGTGCCGCGCATCCCAGGCGGAGAGATCACGGCTGAGAAATTAATTGTCATTGGCGAGGTCGCTAAAAAATACGCACTCTACACCAAAATCACTGGAGGCCAACGGATTGACCTATTTGGTGCCCGCGTGAACCAACTCCCTGACATCTGGTCCGAACTCGTAAGCGCCGGCTTTGAAACCGGCCATGCCTACGGCAAGGCATTACGGACTGTAAAATCCTGCGTCGGCAACTCCTGGTGCCGATACGGCGTGCAAGATAGCGTCAGCATGGCTATCTTTATCGAGAACCGATACAAAGGCATACGCTCTCCGCACAAGATAAAATCCGCTGTATCCGGTTGCACACGCGAGTGCGCAGAGGCGCAATCGAAAGACTTTGGCGTCATCGCTACCGAGAATGGTTGGAACCTCTATGTGTGTGGCAATGGTGGCATGAAGCCTCGCCATGCCGACTTATTCGCGACCGATCTCGACGATGCCACGTTAATCAAATACATCGACCGCTTCCTCATGTTCTATATCCGCACCGCAGACAGGCTGCAACGCACCTCCGTGTGGATGAACAACCTGGAAGGCGGCTTGGATTATCTGCGCGAAGTGGTCATCGATGACAAGCTGGGCCTAGCAGAAGAGCTCGAAGCACAGATGGCATTGCTGCTAGACAAATACCAATGCGAATGGAAAACCACGATAGAAGATCCAGAAAGGCTCAAACGCTTCCGGCAGTTCGTCAATAGTGAAAAAGACGACACGCACATTGTGTTTGTGCAAGAACGCGGTCAGTCCAGACCGGCAAAAGAACAAGAGCGCGAAGCGCTCACTACGGCTTAATTATAAAAGGAATTCATCATGACAAGTGCCGCTGTGTCCTATTCTCCGTTTGATCCGATTGCTGTGTTTGATCGCGCTGATTTAGTGGAAAACGCAGGAGTCTGTGTGCTGATTAACGATGTGCAAGTCGCCGTATTCTACATGCCCAAGGAAACCCCTTGCGTGTTTGCCTTGCACAATTGGGACCCATTGGGAAAAGCCAATGTCCTTTACCGTGGTATAGTCGGCGACGTCAATGGTGAGCGCTTCGTGTCCTCGCCTTTGTACAAACAACATTATAGTTTGGATACGGGACGCTGTTTAGAAGATGAAACCGTAAGCGTGCCTGTCTACGAAGCCTTTGTTGAAGACGACACCGTTACCATTACATTGCAATCACGTCGCCAAAAATAACAGGCGCAAGAGCTCTATCGACATGAAAGCGAATGAAGATTTCGGCCAGACCACCTGCCCTTATTGCGGAGTAGGCTGTGGTGTCCAAGCCACAGTGGATGCCGGAACTGTCACAGCCGTCACTGGTGCCCAACACCCCGCCAATCTAGGCAGGCTGTGCGTCAAAGGATCTGCCCTGCATGAAACCCTTGGCGAACAAGGCCGTTTGTTGCACCCGCGCATCGGTGGTGTGCGCACCAACTGGGAGACGGCGCTCGACCACGTGGCCGCCGGATTTAAATCCATTATCGATACCCATGGCCCCGATTCAGTGGCCTTCTATTTATCAGGCCAATTGCTTACGGAAGACTATTACGTCGCCAATAAGTTGATGAAAGGCTTTATTGGCTCGGCCAATGTCGACACTAATTCTCGCCTTTGCATGGCCTCTGCCGTCGCTGGCTATAAGCGCGCCTTCGGGGCCGACATCGTGCCGTGCAATTACGCCGACCTTGAGTGTTGTGAACTACTAGTATTAGCTGGTTCCAATGCTGCTTGGACGCATCCCGTGCTTTATCAACGCATCAGCGCCGCAAAGCAAGCTAACCCCAAAATGCGCATCGTCGTGATTGACCCGCGGCGCACCGCCACCTGTGACATCGCCGATCTTCACCTAGCGATCAAGCCGGGGGCAGATGCCTTTTTATATATTGGCTTATTGCAATATCTGCATCAACGCCGCGCAATCGATCGTGATTATATCGACGCGTATACCGAAGGCTTTGATGTAGCGATTGCCGCGAGCGAAAGTTACGATCTAGAGAAAAGTGCCGAATGCACCGGCATCGATATTGGCGACCTAGAACAATTCTATCAATGGTTTGCGCGCACCGAAAAAACCGTTAGTTTTTACTCACAAGGCATCAATCAATCGGCAACAGGCACAGACAAATGCAACGCCATTATCAACTGCCATCTTGCCACTGGTCGTCTCGGCAAACCGGGCATGGGCCCCTTCTCTATCACTGGGCAACCCAATGCGATGGGCGGTAGAGAAGTGGGCGGGCTTGCCAACCAGCTCGCCGCGCACATGGATTTTAAACCCGAGGATCTGCAAACTGTTGAGCAATTTTGGCAGGCACCTAATCTCGCGCAACGCCCAGGATTAAAAGCAGTCGATCTATTTGATGCCATCGAAGAAGGCAAAATAAAAGCGGTGTGGATTATGGCGACGAATCCGGTCGTTAGCATGCCTGACGCCGAACGCGTGCGCAAAGCCTTGCAACAATGCGAGTTAGTCGTCGTTTCCGACTGCATCGCCGATACCGATACCAATGCCTGTGCCGACGTCTTGTTACCCGCCACGGGCTGGAGTGAGAAGGACGGCACTGTCACCAACTCCGAACGTCGAATATCCAGACAACGGGCCTTGCTCCCAGCAATGGGCGAGGCGAAACACGATTGGTGGATCATCTGCGAAGTTGCCAAACGCCTAGGATTTCATGATGCGTTTGACTACGCAGGGCCAAGAGACATATTTGTGGAACACGCGGCACTATCTGGATTTAACAATGACGGTAAGCGCGCCTTTGATATTAGCGCTCTGGCAACTCTTGACGAACAAGCTTATGAGGCCCTCGCTCCTATCCAGTGGCCTGTGAATGCCAAGCATCCAAACGGTTGCGCGCGAATGCTATCGGACAACCGTTACTTCACTGCAGATCAACGCGCGCGCTTCGTTCCTTGCACGCCATCACTTCCGCAGCGAGAGCTAAGCTTCGCGACGCCTTTTCAACTCAACACTGGCCGCTTGCGTGACCAGTGGCATACGATGACGCGCACCGGACGCTCACCTCGTTTGATCGCCCACAGCGCTACCCCCTTCATCGCCCTCAGCCCGCGCGATGCACAAAGCAAAGGCATTCGAGCCGGCGACCTTGTGCAGGTCCACACTGCCGCAGCGAACGGGGTAGATCGTTCGCTGATACTAGAAACACAGATCGACACAGGGCTGCAAGACGGCAATGTGTTTGCCCCAATCCATTGGAATGCCCAGTTCGCCTCACACGGGCGTATCGCCACTCTGATCGATTCCGTGACCGACCCGGTGTCGGGGCAACCCGAGAGTAAATTTGCCCAAGTCGGCATAAAGCCTGTGACCGCACGGCGCTGGCTAGCAGTATTTAGCCGCGAAGCGATCGATACCGCCCTTTTCGACTATTGGGTAAAAATCCCTCTAGACGGCGCACATTTGACGCTACTTGCCGATATCGATGCGCACGTCGAATCGGACTCCGCGCCGTGGCAGCAATGGCTAGGGACGCTTGCTGAAGGTTTGGAGAAGATTGAAGTGTCGAACTCCGTCAATGATTCCTATCGCGCATTATTCTGCACACAGTCTCAGATTCAAACCGCCATCTTCAGCAATCATTCACGCAGTTCTCTTCCCGATAGCAGCTGGTTTCAATCCTTGGTGGACCACGAGCTAAGTGCACAGACCTGGCGCCTATTGGATCAACGCCACCAAAGCTCCACCAGCGGGCAACGGATAATTTGCAGTTGCTTCCGTGTCAGCCAGGCACAGATCGAAGCCGCTATTACAGAAGGTGCCAACTCTCCCGAAAGCTTAGGTAAGCGTCTACGCTGCGGCACAAACTGTGGCTCCTGCATTCCAGAGCTTAAACAATTGATTGCTCAACACTAATATTTTTACGGTTTCATAATCCTGTCACGAATGACGCGCAAGATACTCAGCGCCCATTCGATAACAGGAGTTGCACCGTGTTCACTCGACTTATTCTCGCTTCCGCTATTAGTGCCATTGCCCTTCCACAAGCCGTTTTTGCACAGGAGACTCCTGAGTCTTGGTTTGCGCAAGGCCGCGCCGCCGTTGACTCTCGCCTGCAACGCGTACAACCTCCAAAGCGTGCCAAAAACGTGATCCTTTTCATCGGCGATGGCATGGGCGTCTCTACCGTCACGGCGGCACGAATCTTGGCCGGACAATTAGCGGGCGGCAATGGCGAAGAGAATGAATTATTTTTTGAAACCCTTCCCAATGTCGCATTCTCAAAGACTTATAATGTGAACCAACAAACCCCAGACTCCGCTGGCACCATGACGGCGATGGTGACAGGGGTAAAATCCAATGCCGCTCTGATTAGCGTCAATCAATACGTCAGCCTGGGTGACTGCGCGTCGATGCAGGGCAATAGCCTGCCAACGCTCTTAGAGATGGCTGAGAACAAGGGCATGTCTACCGGCATCGTCACTACGGCACGAATTACACATGCCACGCCTGCGGCCAACTATGCACACAGCATGCATCGCAATTTCGAAGACGATGGCGATGCCAGTGCGATGAGTGATGTGGGGTCCTGTATCGATATCGCGCGCCAATTGGTCGAGTTCAAAGTGCATAATCCTGACAGCGATGGCTTAGAAGTCGCGCTGGGCGGCGGCCGCTTGAATTTTCTTCCCAAGCTCGACAATGCCGACCCAGAGGAAGGCGTACAAGGCAATCGCCTCGATGGACGTGACTTAACGCAAGAGTGGACACAGCGACACGACAATAGCGCCTATGTGTGGAACAAGGAGCAATTCGACAAGGTCGATGTGACCTATACCGACCATCTACTCGGCCTGTTCGATGGCTCGCATATGGAATACGACATCGATCGCCCAAACGACACAGGGGGTGAGCCCTCCTTGAGTGAAATGACGGCTACCGCCATCGAACTCTTGGCCAAGAATCCTGAGGGGTATTACCTCAATGTTGAAGCTGGCAGGATCGACCATGCACACCATGCTATCAATCCTCATCGGGCATTAACGGATACGATCGAACTGGCCAATGCGGTCCGAACAGCAGTGCAAATGACAAACCCAGAAGAGACCTTGATCATCGTGACAGCCGATCACAGTCACGTCATGACACTGGCGGGCTACCCTACTCGTGGCAACCCAATCTTAGGCAAGGTCGTCGGGAATGATGGCACTGGTGCGCCGAAGCACAAGCCTGAGCTGGCAGCAGACGGGATGCCATACACAACGCTTGGGTATATCAACGGACCGGGGTTTCACTCTCTAGGTGACTATGAAAGCGCCGATGCCGTATACGACCACCCACTCAACAGTGGCCGAGCAGACCTTAAAAATGTCGATACCACGGCGCCGGGCTTCCATCCAGAAACCCTGATCCCCATTAGCGATGAAACCCATGGCGGTGAAGACGTTGCGGTATATGCAACGGGTCCCGGCTCGGAACTCGTTTCAGGCTTGATGGAACAGAACGTACTGTTCCACATCATGTTTGAAGCCCTGCAGATGGAAAAGCGCTAGCCCCTAGTGGGTCATCGCATAGATCAGATAGTTGATACCCAGTTGATAGGCCGCATTGGCGAAACGAGTGGGGTAGTAAGGGTGGTAAGTATGCTCCCACCCATCCCCCATGTCGGAGTTCCAATTGATCAGCACCATGACGCGGCCCGAATCATCTAGAATTGCATGGTTACTCGCCACATGGATATCTTGCTCGCCGCGTGAGTCGTCGCGGCTCAAAGCAGGAATCATCATTGGTCCATCGAGGTCATAATAGCTGTGAAATATCTCGTGCTCTGGTCGCAGCTCTACAATCTCACGATCCGGGAACACTTGCGAGAATGACGCCGCAAAGGCGTCCCATTGGCGAGTCCCCCAGAAGTCATCGATGAGCAAGAAACCACCGCGCAGTAAGTACTCACGTAGGTTTTCCATCTCCATGGGGCTCATATTGATGCCGCCTTGTTGCCCGACCTCAAGCATGTAGAGGAAGGGGTAATTGAAGATCCTCTCGTCATCAAAGCGCAGCACTATGGGCTCTTGCATGACTTTGACATTCGTAAGCCTCGCAACCCCGCGCAGGAAGTTTGTATCGGCATCTGGAAAATCGATAGACCATGCGCCGCCGCCTCCGCCCCAGAATCCTCTGAATCCGCCACCGGAGCCGAAAGTATCGAATTGCACGCGTACGAAATTAAATTCACCCGCTGGGTCATAGTCGATCTCGGTTGCAGCGCCTTGCGCAGACACTTGGCCATTAGCAAGCAGTAACAATAAGGCGCCTATGAGTATTCTTCGCATAATTAATTCTCAGTCATCTCTATGGGGCTATTAAACTCCATCTAAGCCTCTACACTCAACACCTAGTGCAATGCCAAAAAAATAGTGCCTGCAAGGTCATCTTTTTCACAACGCTCTTCGTATAAGAGATGGCACAAATGACACGGGAGTCAACAATGAATAAGCGCGAGCAAGACCTGTCAGGAAAAACCTATCTCGTGACGGGCGCAAACAGCGGCATCGGCCTTGAGGCAGCAAAAAACTTTGCCAGCAGAGGCGCCACTACACTGATCGTCAGCCGGGATAAAACTCGTGGCGAAGACGCGCGACAGGCAATCATCGAGCACAGTGCTAATGCGCAAGTCTATCTCTACATAGCCGATTTTAGCTTACTGCGTAGCGTCAATAAGCTCGCAGACAGCATACTCGCGCAACACCCAACTATCCACGCACTTTGTAACAACGCGGGCGGCTCCAACGCCGTGCGCACGGTCACTAGCGAAGGCTTCGAGACCACTTTTGTTAGCAATCACCTCGGTGGTTTCTTGCTGACTATGCGCCTATTGCCAGCTCTACGCAGCGCAGCACAAAGCGGCATCGCCCGTGTTGTCTTTACTAGCTCTTATGGACACAAGCATAGCCCACTCAATTTCGATGACCTAGGACTGTCGAAAAACTATAAGACGCTCAAAGCCTACGGTCGTTCCAAGTTAATGAACTTGCTTACGGCTCGGGAACTGCAAAAGCGCTGCGATGATTACAATATTGTTGCCAGCTCCTTCCACCCTGGCGCGGTGCGCACTCCCATATGGACTAAAGGTGGCCCAGTTGCCCGTATCCTTGGCATCGTCCTCAAACCATTCATGGTCAGCATTGAACAAGGCGCCGATACGCTTATCTGGCTGGCTAGCTCTGATGCGGACGAAAGTGTGGGGGCAAACGGTCATTATTTTGTGAAACGACAGCGCGCTGCGATTGCGCCGTTCGCAAGCGATGAAGCGGCCGAGAAACTCTGGAACCACAGCATTGATCTGGTAGCCCCATATCTGAGCTAGTTCTTTGCGCAGTTTGTGCACGAGCGCACAAGAGGACGCTGCGACAATTTTGCACATCTGATAATCTACTATTCACGAATTTTCGCAGCACAAGGATGCTAATCAATGGAAATGACTAAGAATATTCGAGCCATGCTGTTAACTGCGAGCCTCATAGTGCCCGCGAGCGCATTGGCCGCACCAGCGGATCAAGACTCACCTCTGGCTGGTACAGGGATCGAGCCAAACGTAGTCAGCTATAGCGTTGTCGAGGAATATGACGACCCATTGATGGCTCTGAATCGAGGTGTGTTTGCTTTCAATGACATCGTCTATCGCTATGGTTTAATCCCTTTTGCTCGTGTGTACAATACCGTCCCGCAGCCAGTCCGCACTAGTGTCGGCAATTTTTTCGACAATATTAAGTCGCCAATTCCATTCGTTAATCACCTACTGCAAGGCCAAGGGCGACAAGCCATGGTCGATGTCGCTCGTTTTGGCGTCAACAGTACCGTCGGCGTTTTGGGGCTCTTCGATCCGGCGACCTCCTGGCTAGAGTTGGAGCGCCAAGACACGGGCTTCGATGACACCCTACGGCAATACGATGTCGGTTATGGAGTTTATATCGTCATGCCCTTCGCCGGCCCTAGCAATCTACGCGCTGGCGGCAGCACTTTTGTTGACGCGCTGCTCAACCCAATCGCCTATGTATTTGAAGACCAAGACGCCACGGGCCTGCGCATTTTCGACAATGTGCAAGAGTTTACTCCCCAAGCCGAAGCCTATTTAGAACTGCGCCAAAACAGCGAAGACCTCTATATCTTTATGCGTAACGCTCACCTGCAGGACATTCAACGCGATGCCGAATACCAATAATTTCACTGCGAGATTCATAGACACAGTAGTGAATTGGCCAAAAACAGTATTGGCTCTGTTCGCTGTTGTCACCTGCACTTTAGGGCTGCAGGCTCCGAAGTTCGAAATCGATGCTTCGCCCGACACGCTGCTCACCAAAGACAACGAGCTGTACACGCAGACCCAACTGGTCAATGAGCGTTTTGCACCGCAGGAATTTCTGCTTGTCACCTACGAGCCTAAAACAGCCTCCGTATTTTCAGAGCAGACCTTTACTGCCCTGCAGGCGCTGAGCGACGATCTTCTTAGTTTAGATCGCGTGGAGTCTGTGCGCTCGATCCTCAATGTGCCGGTGTTCCCGCAAGGCAGCAATCTTCTCAATGCCGAGCTAGACCTCAATGCCCTGACCGTAGAGGCAAACGACTATGCTATGGCAGCGCTGGAAGAGACCTTCACTGACCATCCAATCTACACCAACCTTCTGATCAATGAAGACCTCAGCGCCACCGCCCTGCAAGTGTTGTTTCGCAGTGATAAAACTCTCGCGCAACTCGACTCACAGATCAATGCTTTACATGCAAAGTTGCAAGACAAGGAATTGAGCGAGCAAGAAACACAGGAGTTAGCGCGTTTAGAGGAAGAAGCGGCACCTTTGCGCAAAGCACTTGGCGAAACACGCAGTGCCGAGATCGATAAAATCCGCCAATTTATCGAGCAATATGCAGCCGACGCCGACATCCATATGGGCGGTGTACACGTCCTTGGCGACCAACTCATCGAGATCATCAGCAATGACCTCATGGTATTCGGCATTGCCATCGCCATTGGCATCTGCGTGATGCTGCTAATTCTGTTTCAGGCGCTGCGCTGGGTCGCCATCCCGATTCTATGCTGTTTAAGCAGCATCTTATCGACCATGGGATTGTTCGCACTACTAGGCATTAAAGCCACGGTGATCTCTTCTAACTTCATTGCCCTACAGCTTATTCTAACGCTAGCCATCGTCATCCACCTGATCGTGCAGTTTCGCGAAAGTGCGCAGGATAACCCTGAGGCAAGCCAAAGGGACATCATTCGCACTACCTTGGCGGAGAAGATCGGGCCATGCTTTTTTGCCGGATTAACTACCTCGGTTGGCTTTGCCTCACTAGTGTTTAGTGGCATCCAGCCTGTCATCGCCTTCGGGTGGATGATGATTATCGCGATGGGCTTTTCCATCGCCGTAAGCCTAGTCCTATTTCCTGTCATTCTGGAGTTGTTATCCAAACATCAACAGCGCAAAGAAATTCCACTATTCGGCATGATCGTGCGTTTTTTCGCTCGTGCTACGCTTGCGAGACGGCTCCCAATTGCGCTGGCCAGTATCGCGATAATCACTGTGAGCGTTCTAGGCCTCTTGCGCCTCGATGTCGAAAATAGCTTCATCAACTACTTCAAAAAATCTACGCAGATCCACCAAGAGCTAGCCTATATCGACCAGGAGTTTGGCGGCTCTACGCCAATGGACCTGATCTATACCCCCGACAGCCAATCAGACAACCCTGACATTGTCATGACGGCCAGAACTGTACAAATGCTGCAATTGATTCAACACACAATGGCAGAACACGAGGCAGTCGGACGCGTCCTTTCCGCCGTGAACATTACCGACTTGGCGCGTGACCTCAATGGCGCGCCATTGACTGAGTATGAGCTGACTACCGCGTACTGGTTGATGGACGAGAACTTCCGCGAAGATCTCGTCGGTGCGTTCTACGATACAGAAACCGGACAGGCTCGCATTAACTTCTGGATTCAAGATCTTACAGAAGGTCTAAACCGGGCAGAACTGTTGGCTGAGATCCGCGCTGAAATGGAGGAGATCGGCATTGCGGAAAGCGACTATCAGCTCACCAATATGTTCGTCTTATACCAAGATATATTGCAGCGCCTATTCAGCTCGCAGATTTTAACATTAGGGTTGGTATATGGCGCATTATTGATCGTATTCCTCATCATCTTCCGCTCGCCAAGGCTTGCGCTAATCGCGCTCGTCCCCAATATGCTACCGACATTATCGGTACTGGGATTGATGGGATGGCTAGGCATATCGCTTGATTTGATGACCATTACTATTGCCGCAATCGCCATGGGTATCGCAGTCGATGACACCATTCACTATATGCATCGTTTTCAAGAAGAACAGGAAACAAGGGGCTATGAAGAGTCCATCAAGCGCACACATAATAGCGTAGGACTCGCCATTCTCTATACCTCATTTTTGATCATGGCAGGTTTCTCAATGCTGGCATTCTCTGACTTTGTGCCGAGCATTTTGTTTGGATTATTGACTTCGATGGCAATGGCGCTAGCGCTATTTACTGACCTTTGTCTACTGCCTGTGTTGTTGCGTTGGGGCGCCAAAGAACCTGACCAAAGCGGGCCAGCAGCGCAGGGAAGTACGTGATATCAAGAACCAAGGCGAGAATCACAATAGGCACAAGTAGGGTCGCTGCCTGCTGAAAATACAAAGTGCTTGCAGCGATTAGCACGCAAGTGCCGAGCGCCATGACTGAAGTGGTAATGATCAAAGCTGGCCCGGCTTTATGCAGGGCCTGCTCAATCGCCGCGCGTGGCTGTAGGCCCGCATTCATCGCGCTTTGATAGGCACTCAAGACGTGAACCGTATCATCCACCACTAGGCCAATGCTGATGCTAAACAGCATCATGACAAAAGGGTCTAACTCCCCTACTAGCAACCCCCAGGCACCAAACACAAACACGGCAGGCAACAGATTAGGCAATACGCTTAACAGGCCAAGGTACGCGCTGCGCATGCCCAGCATCAAAGTGACGGTAATCATCAGCAGACTCAATCCATAGCCTTGCAGCAACTCAATCGTTACCGCTTTATCCATGCGTGCAAACAATAAGGTGCTGCTCCCATGCAATAGCTGCGCATCCGGAAAGTCTTGTGCAAACTTTTCGTCGATGAGCGTGTTCAATGCAATGATCGCTTGATTGCTCTGCGTGTGCGTGCCCACAAACAGCCGCAAAATACTGTAATTCGCATTGGCTAGCGTCGCGAGCGTGAAATTACTCGCCTGTGCGACGCTGTAGTTGAATAAGGCCTCATCAATTGCCTCTGGGTCATCTGGAATTACAAATGCATCTTCGCCCTGCTCTTCATGCATGATCTGATTGACTGTTTTCACGGCATCGACAAGGCTGGCCACCCCGATCACATTGTCTTGCCCATTTAACCACTGCGAAAATGCATCCAAACGTTGCAGAAACTCCGGTTCAATAACCCCATAATCACTTGCCACTTTCACCCCGTAGCTCAGCTGTGTTCCTTGCCCCATGCGTGAGTTCACTGCGGTGTAATAATCATAAAGTGGCGAGTCTTTACTGATAAACGATGCGCGATCAAAATCGGTGGTATTACGCAGACTAAGCGCTAAAGCAAAACAAGCCAATACACTCACCACGACCAACATCGTGCGCCCGTGCGCAAACACTAGATAGCGACAGCCGTTTAAGACTCGGCTAATTATCGCGCCGCGCGTTGCTGACTGTGCCGAATCGGCTCGCATAGGGAACAATAATATCGCCCCGGGCAACACCGTCAGCGTGAGCGCGTAGGCATAGGCAACGCCCAATGCCACGACCGAACCAAACGAGCTAACCGCAGGTGCTGAGGCGAAATTAAGGCTGGCAAAGCCAATGATCGTCGTCACTGTTGCCAAAGAGATTGGCCGAAAATTTCTCAGCACACTCTGCTGCATGGCGGCCACTGGCGCTAAGCCTTGCCCAAGCGCTTGTCGGTATAAAGAGATCACATGCACGCTATCGGCCACAGCAATCGTTACCACGACCAGTGGCGCCATGACTGAAATACTATTGAAAGACACTGCAAGCCACGCCAAAGTCGCTACGGTCATTAACACCGTTAGCATGGCGATGCCTAGAATACAAAAACCAAGGTAGAGCGAGCGAAAGCTATAACAAATGATGGCGGTGCACAGCAGCAGCACGATAGGCAAGAGAAGGCTCAGGTCACTAATCATGGCATCGCGATTAGTCTGCTCATAATGTGCGTTGCTACTGAGATAAAAATTCACATCAGGGTGGCGTGCTTGCAAACTTTCTATAAGTGCATCGCTTGTCGAGACGATCTCGCGACTCTGCTCACTGCTGATCTGATTGCTACGCAAACGGACATTCGCCAAAGCGAGATCGGCATTGGCAGCAATGAACTGGCCGACCAGAAAAGGGTCTGCCATGACTCGCTGTTTGGCTTGCTGTAACTCTTCATCAGTCAATACACTTTGCGCCGTGAGCACTCTAGTGAAGAGGCTTTCATCCCCAAACGGAGACTGCCAGTCGAGTATCGAGTCCATCGAAAGCGCTAGGGGAATTTGTCTGAACTCGCGATTCAGGTCCGCCAAGGCCAACAAGGTGCTCGCCTCAAACACTTGGCCGCTTTTGGGCACGAGCGCGAAACTTAGCTCTACAGGCGCGGGAAACACTTCTAGCATCTCATCGCGCTGGAGAAGATAAGGATCGCTTTTGGTCAACAAGACCCCCAGAGAGGTATCAAACTGCGTACGAGGGATAGCCAACGCAAAAATAACGCAACATAAAACACTAAGGCTTAAAAGCGCCAAGCGCCGTGTGACGAGAAAATTTACCAGTACAGTCATTTTTGACTCGAATCATGGTCAAATAGGGGGTTCAGGCTAGAATCGCATGCGCTTGCTAATTTGTCATGCATCAAGCCGAAGTCTTGAAATCTTCTATATAGTCACCAAGTAAACCTTAAGTACTTTAGCCACGATAAAAGGAGTGATCATGAGCAATAAAAAAGAAATAGAGCACAAACTTGAGCAGCAGCTAGATGCTTTAAGCAACAAAATCGATGAACTCGCTGCCAAAATGAAAGAACAAGAGCACAAAGCCGGCGACATGGAGCGCGAGGCGGTCACCAAACTTAAGGCTATGCGTGCGACGGCGAAAGAGAAACTTAAGGCCTTCAAAGAAACTGAGCACGAAAACCTGCATGAGGTCCAAGCGTCCCTCAATGAATACTGGACGAGCCTAGGGACTGAGCTCAAGGCCTATGAAAGCCTCTGATTTTGGCACTCTAATCTAAAACCCTCACGAGCGCGTACCCCTAGACTGTGACGCTCACCTTTTAGGGGTACTGTTATAGACACCGCCATCCTGCAGTATTTAGAGAACCACCGTGACTATGCCATGTGGATAGTGCCTTTGCTTGCCTTTGCGGAGGCTTGTATTGGTATCGGGCTTTTCGTCTCGGGTTTAATTCTTTTTGGTGTCTGCATCGCCCTGTACAGCGCCGACATTCTTAGCCTCTGGCAGATTGCACCGCTAGCATTTGTAGGGGCCGTCCTTGGCGACCACGCGGGGTTCTATAGCGGCGCGCATTTTGGGCCAAGAATTCACGAATTCTCCCTCGCAAAACGCTATCAACTGCAGTTACAAAAAGCCGAACGACTTGTGCTGCGTTTCGGCGCAGCGGCAATCTTTATTGGAAGATTTATTCCTGCCATTCGTAGCCTTTTACCCGCCCTTCTTGGTGTCAGTGGTTTTAATCCCAGACGCTATAATTTGTTCGATATTGCCGCCTGCGCCTTGTGGGCCGCATTACTTGTTCTGCTCGTCTGGCTTAGCAATGCATTCCTCTAAACCTGCCTAAGCTGCCTTGATTCGAAGCAGTGGCTGGGGTAATGTCCGAGGCCTGTGGTGAAGCAAGGAGATTGTATGGATACCTTCTCGACGCTAACGATTTAGCCCATCACGAAGGCGAATATTCCACATCATCCTCAACTATTATCAAAAGAAATTTGCTATGAAACTATTCAAAAGCTCATTGTCGGCCTTGCGCGTTATTTCACTACTGACTCTTGTATGGACATTGAGCCTTCCATCTTTAGCTCGTGCTCAAGACCCAATTCGCATCGCCTTTATCGACCCGCAATCGGGCACCTTCGCCGCCACGGGTGAAACTGGATATTTGCAGCTGAAATTTGCAGCTGACTACTTCTTCAACGAAAAAGGCGGCGTCCTAGGCGGGCGCCAAATCGAAGTCATTGCACTGGATAACAAAAACTCTGCGGCCGACTCCCAGCAACAACTACGCCGCGCCATCAGTGAAGGTATTCAAATCGTCTATTCTGGCAATGGCTCTGCGGTTGCCAGCGCCCTCAGCACAGCAATCGAACGCCACAATCGGCGCAACCCAGAACAACGCGTCATCTTCATGAACTATGCAGCCGTTGACCCCATTCTCACTGGCGCCGATTGCAGTTTCTGGCACTTCCGTTTCGACTCCCACTCCGACACCAAAATGGATGTCATGACCAGCCATATCGCCACAAAAGCAGACATCAGCAAGGTTTACATCATTGGCCAAGATTATTCATTCGGGAAGGCAGTTGGCGACGCCGCTATTAGCATGTTGGCCGCTAAACGCCCAGACATAGAAGTCGTGGGCAATGAGTTGCACCCTATCGGGCAGGTGAAAGATTTTACCCCTTATGTCACCAAAATCGTTGCCTCTGGCGCTGACGCCATCATTACCGGCAATTGGGGGGGAGACATGGTAGCGCTAGGTCGTGCCATCGCTGACGCAGGCCTAGACGTTCCTATCTATACATTCTATGCCGCCTATGACGGCATCACCGCGACGTTAGGGGAAGCCGGCAAGAATCGCATTCGTTTAGTCCACAACGACTTCGCCAACCCCGTCACCAGTGAAGAACGTATCGCGTTTACTCGCGCCTTCAAAGCAAAATACCCTCACAAAGACCTGACACAACCGCGACTTGCCACATCATTGCAGATGCTTGTCAACGCGATGGAAGAGACTGGAGGCACAGACCCTTTTCAGCTCGCTCTTGCGATGGAAGATATGCGAGTCACAAATATGATTGGCGACGAGGTGTGGATGCGAGGCGAAGACCATCAGTCCTTCCAGCCACTCTTTGTTTCTGTTCACACCGATGAGAATGTCGTGTTCGATGCCGACAATTCGGGTTTTGGTCTTGTGACTGAGTTTCGCGTCCCAACACAAGATACAATCACTGAAAGTAGCTGTAAGATGAATCGACCACAACAATAAATAGCGAGCATCATATTCACTACTATGATTGAAGTTTTGATTTTCGCCACACTCAATGGTCTCGTCACCGGCCTACTACTTTTTATGTTGGCAAGCGGTTTAACGCTCATATTCAGCATGATGGGCGTGCTTAATTTCGCCCACGCTAGCTTCTACATGCTTGGCGCCTACTTCGCCTATTCTATCAGTCTGTATCTAGGGTTTTGGCCAGCGCTCATTGTGGCGCCAGTGCTTGTTGGCTTACTTGGCGCCCTCATCGAACGTTATGGTTTGCGCCGCGTGCACAAATCTGGGCACGTTGCCGAGCTCATTTTCACCTTTGGCCTAGCCTTTTTAATCGAAGAGGCGGTGCAGTTTTTCTGGGGGCGCGCCACCAAGGACTACCGTTCGCCAGACTTGCTCGACTTCCCACTATTCACCTTGTTTGGGCAGAATTTCCCAGCCTACAAGGCTTTTATGATCTTCATCTCTATTGCGATCTTCATCGGCTTGTACTTCGTCCTTACTCGCACGCGCATCGGCATCATCATTCAAGCGGCAATCACTCATCCGCACACAGTGGCTAACCTGGGACACAATGTCCCTTTGATTTTCATGGCCGTATTTGGCGTTGGCACAGGGCTCGCAGGGCTTGCAGGGGTAATTGCTGGCCCCGTCTTAACTACCTTCCCTGGCATGGCGATGGTACTAGGCAGCATTGTCTTCGTGATCGTTGTGATTGGCGGCTTAGGCTCACTGGCGGGGGCTTTAGTGGCATCGCTGCTCATTGGTCTTTTACAGTCTTATGCGATCGCCTCTGATGTCGGCATGCCAGACCTTCTCGCCTGGCTTGGCATTAGCTTCGAGCGCGACCACCCTTTGAATGACATCTGGCGCTTAACCCTGCCACAAGTCGCCCCGATCTTGCCGTACCTACTGCTTGTATTGGTCTTGATATTTCGCCCTTCTG
Source organism: uncultured Pseudomonadales bacterium (assembly GCA_947259995.1). Taxonomy (GTDB): domain Bacteria; phylum Pseudomonadota; class Gammaproteobacteria; order Pseudomonadales; family Pseudohongiellaceae; genus UBA5078. Next base: position 80,695 of record CAMYOK010000007.1, read on the forward strand.
GTCTTTTTGGCAAACGGGAGAGCTAGAGATGTTGAAGTATGTTAGCTGGGCCTTGTTTGCCGTTGCCTTGATCGTCTTACCGCAAATATTCACCTCTATTCTTTCGGTATCGATCCTCAATCAGATGTGTATCGCGATTGTCTTCGCACTTAGTTACAACATGCTCTTAGGTCAAGGCGGGATGCTGTCTTTCGGCCATGCGGTGTACTTTGGCCTAGGTGGGTTTATGGCAGTCCATGCGCTTCTGGCAATTGAGAATGAACAAATGATGTTCTCGGTAACCCTTATTCCACTTGTCGGTGGATTATTTGGGCTATGTGCCGCGCTGTTCATCGGCAGCTTCTCAACCCATAAGGCTGGCACCGTCTTTGCCATGATCTCATTGGGTGTTGGCGAGCTCATTGCCGCCTCTTCATTGATCTTGGTGTCCTTCTTTGGAGGCGAAGCAGGAGTGAGCGGCGATAGAACGTATGGCCCGCCCTTTTTGGGTTTCGACTTCGCGCAGAACATCGAAGTGTATTACTTGGCAGCAGCATGGTTGTTCCTTGCAACCGTGTGCATGTATTTGTTTACCCAGACCCCCGCGGGCCGTATGGCGAACGCGGTGCGCGACAACCCAGAACGAGCAGAGTTCATCGGCTATAGCGCTCGTCGCGTGCGCTTCATCTCCTTTATCTTCTCGGGCTTCTTTGCGGGCATTGCGGGAGGCTTGTTCGCCCTCAATTACGAGATACTCACAGAACAAAACCTCAACGCCGTAACCTCAGGCAATGTATTGTTGATGGCCTATATAGGCGGCCTCGGCTTCTTCATTGGCCCAATTGTCGGCGCGATCGTTCTCACTCTAATCAACTCGGTATTGAGCAACTATACCGATCTATGGCTACTCTACTTAGGGCTAATGTTTGTCTTAACTGTCATGTTTCTACCCCGCGGACTCACGGGCTTTCTCATGATGCATCGCACCCCCTGGCATCTTGGCAAACTGCATTTACTCGCCAAGCCCTATGCAGTCACTGCGGTGCCTGGCTCTATCTTTGTGTTTTCGATGGTCTGCATTGTCGAGATGAGCCATAGCAACGAACCTACGTTTAATGTATTCGGTTTCGCCCTCGATCCAAGCAGCTTCCTGAGCTGGGGAGCTTTGATCATCATTGCCTGTCTAGCGTTTATAGCGCTGCGCAGAACACTGCCCAGCCTACGCGACGCTTGGGATACGGCCAATGCCATCGACACCAAGCCTGGGGTGCGCCCATGAGTATTTTGCAGCTCCAAGGTTTGCACAAGCAATTTGGCAATACGCCGATCATTCGCGATGTCTCGCTAAAGATTGCGGCGGGGGAAAAGCATGCCATCATCGGCCCCAATGGAGCAGGAAAATCAACACTATTTCATCTGATCACAGGGCGCCATACGGTGAGCTCAGGCAGCATCCTATTCAAGGGCCAGCCTATTCACAATCGTCCGCCCTATGAGATCGCCAGATTGGGCTTGGCGCGCAGCTTTCAAGTCACCAATATTTTCCCATTACTGAGCGTGTTCGAGAACATCCGCTGCGCACTGCTTTGGTCCCAGGGCTATAAGTATTCATTCTGGCACCTTTTAGGAAAAGCCAAGGCGCTCAATACACGCACAGAAGAGTTGCTCGTGGAGATCGGCCTGCAGGAGCGCCGCAACCTCCCTGCTGGCGAACTGGCTTATGCAGAACAACGCGCACTAGAGTTAGGCATCGCCATCGCCAGTGGCGCCGAGATGATTTTATTGGACGAACCGGTCGCTGGGATGAGCCATAGTGAAGCCAAGAATGCCGTCGAGTTAATCAATCGCGTGACAGCAGGTAAAACCCTTGTGATGGTCGAGCACGATATGAACATCGTTTTTGACATGGCAGATAAAATAACTGTCCTAGTGTATGGGGAGATCATTGCTTCGGATGTGCCGAGCAAGATCCGTGGCAACGCCAAGGTGCAGGAAGCCTATCTAGGTGAAGTGGTAGAGGAGCACAGCCATGCTTGAGGTAGCGGACTTACACGCATGGTACGGCAAGAGCCATATTCTACAGGGCGTGCATTTCAATGTGGCACAGGGAGAGATCGTCAGCCTATTAGGTCGCAATGGAGTGGGCCGCTCCACAACGGTGAAAACGATTATGGGTGAAGTGGAACCCTCGGGCTCTATTTTATTCAAAGACCAGCAGATCGTAGGCAAAAAAAGCTATGAAATCGCCAAGCTTGGCATTGGCTGTGTGCCCGAAAACCGTGACATATTTCCTAGCCTCACCGTTCGACAAAACTTGCTACTAGGCATGAAAAGCAGCAAAGGCAGCTCGCGCTGGAGCATTGACGAGATGTTCCGCATGTTTCCCAACCTTGGGGAGCGCGCAGACGTGCCTGGCGGCGTTCTAAGTGGCGGCGAACAACAGATGCTGTGCATGTGCCGGACGCTCATGGGTGACCCAGAATTGATAATGATCGACGAACCCACGGAAGGCCTAGCCCCAAAAGTCGTCGAACAGGTGGGTGAATTGCTGCAAGAAATCGCCGCGAGGGGAGTCGCGATCCTACTAGTGGAACAAAAACTGACCATCGCACTCAAAATCTCGCATCGCGTTTATGTCATGGGGCACGGAAAAATCGTCTACGAAGGCAGCCCCCAAGAGCTACGCGAGGCGACTGAAGTGCGTCGCGAGTGGCTTGAAGTGTAAGTAAGGACTCACGCTGCGACCTAGGTCCCAAAACGACCACTAATCGGCCCGATTTTGGCTAGTCTGCCGAACACAAACGAGTTAAAGTAGCGCTCACTTTACACGTTAGCCCTCTGTCACTACGCCCCAAACAATAACAATACAGAATGTGTACGAGCCCTGCGCCACCTATGGGCTCGCCGTACTGTCGAGGTGTTGTTCATCATAGATTCATGATCACGCTGACACACTGGCCTCCAGCCCGTTTGTTACAGGATAGAATTGACGTATGACTGTTACTCGACTCATTTTTCACAGTATCTGTTTACTAGGCTTGCTAGGGATTTCTAGCCAGTCTCTTGCTTGGGATGCCACCTCGCACCGACTCACTGCTTATGTGACTTGGGAGGCGTTAACGCCTACCCAACGCGATAAACTCAGCGCCATCCTCGAAAGACACCCGCGCTATCAAAGTGATTTTCTCGATGTCATGCCTGCCAATATAATGCTTGCGAGCGAACAAGAGCAGGCCCGCTGGTTGTTCGGCCAAGCCTCTATCTGGCCCGATACCGCGCGCCAATTCGAAGGCGACGACCTCATTCGCTACAGTCGCCCGACTTGGCATTACATCGACGGTGCATGGATACGCGGCGAGGCGCAGCAGGGCAATGTGTATGTTGGAGCAGAGCCCTTGCCGAGCATTCATGCAGAGTCCACCACCCCCATAGAGCACGAAGAGGACGTCAGCAATGTCGTGGAGGGTATCGAATTCAACCTAGCGGTGCTCGAAAACCCACTCAGTAATGGCCGTGAACGAGCCCTAGCGCTGTGCTGGGTCCTGCACCTGATAGGAGACATCCATCAGCCCTTACATTCTGGCGCATTGGTCTCCTCCGAGCTTTTCCCTAGCGGCGATCGCGGCGGGAACGGCATCGCCACCCAATCGGGCAACCTACACGCACGCTGGGATGGCGCTCTGCGCAATCAACCTTTCGAAGACACGCTTCGGCGCATGAACTCCTTTGTTCGGCAGAGCGATCTTGCCGATATCGACATGAATGTCGACACGTGGCTCCAAGAAAGCCGGCAGATTATGTATGAATTTGTCTACCCCGATGAAATCAAAGCCGCAGTGCTACGCAGCGAAAGACTGGACACTAGCTTGTCACAGTTTGCACTGGATGATGACTATGTCGGGGAGATGCAAGCCCTCTCAGAGGACCGGGTCACACTCGCGGGAATCCGCTTGAGCATTGCTCTACGTCAGGTTCTGAGCAACTAGACGCCTAGCTTGCGTTGTAGTGAAGTGGGTTTTCCTCGACAATATGACCTTCAGGCTGACCAAACAAAGCGTCTGCCACCTAGCTTGAGACGTTTAATTAATGACTACCACAACCGCCCCAATGCATACAGACACGCCAGCGCTAGCGCGTTATCGCCGCATGGCATGGATAACCCTATTTGCTGTCTACTTCCTTATCTTAGTGGGCGCCAGCGTTCGCGCCTCGGGTGCCGGCATGGGCTGCCCCGATTGGCCCACCTGTTTCGGCAGTTGGGTGCCGCCGACGAGCGTCGAACAATTGCCCGCCAATTATCAAGAGATTTACGCCGATCTTGGCTACGCAGAGACTGAATTCAACCCAGTTAAGACATGGATCGAATACCTCAACCGACTCACTGGCGTCACCATTGGGTTCTTAATCTTACTCACCGCAATTTATTCTTGGTCAGTACGCAAGCATGACCGCGCCATCGCTATCGCCTCGCTAGCCGCCTTCTTAATGGTCGGATTTCAAGGCTGGCTGGGCGCAAAAGTCGTCTCATCAAACCTCATGCCAGGCATGATCACTATTCATATGCTGATGGCTCTGGCGATAGTCGCCACTCTGCTGTTCGCTGTAGCGAGAGCGCGCAGAGGTATTATGATGGCCGAGTCGGTACGCGGCCTAGACCCAAAATTTGAAAAGTGGCTATACATCGTAGTGGCTTTGACGGTGGTGCAAATTACGATGGGGACGCAAGTACGTGAAATGGTCGACTTCCTCAACCATACTGAAGGGGCAGACCGCTCTTCTTGGGTAAGCGCTTTGCCGTGGTTCTTCTATGTCCATAGAAGCTTCTCGGCAGTCGTGTTGTTTAGCAATATGTGGCTAGCCTACCTATTAATTCGCTCTGTTGGCCTGCAACACACGCTTACGCGCTTCACGATCGCGATGATCTTAGTGATTGGCCTTGCCATTATCTCTGGTGCGACCCTAGGGCATCTGGGGATGCCAGCTTTCGTGCAGCCCTTGCACTTGGTCGGGGCCTCCCTGCTCTTTGGCTTGCAATTCTTAATTTGGATGAGCTATCGACATGCGCGCAGCGCCGACAATGCACAGGCATTGAGCGCCGCTTAGGCTCTCAATGCGCGGTGCCTTCCTCGGCCCCTTCGATGAGCAACGCTAGCTCTCCGGGGCCGAAGTTATATTCGGTACCGCAAAACTCGCAACTCATTTCGATCCCGCCCTGCTGCGCCACTATCTCATCAATCTCTTCCTTGCCCAGCGCGGTCAAAGCGCGCGCCGTGCGCTCTCGCGAACAACTGCAAGCAAACTGCAATTGTTTGGGCGCGAAGACACGCAGCTCCTCTTGATGATAAAGACGGTGCAAGATATCAGCGTTTGGAAGGCTTAAGAGCTCTTCATCGGTCAGGGTTCGTGCAAGGGTGGAATAGTGTTCCCAATGTTTATCGCGCGACTCTTTATCTTTCACCAATTGAGCAGGCATCTGCTGCAACATCACAGCGGCAACGCTGGTTTTGTTGGCCGCAAAATAAAACACGCTGCCTAATTGCTCGGACTGCTGAAAATACGCCTCTAAACACTGAGCCAGATTACTCCCCTCGATCGGCACTATGCCTTGATAAGGCTCCCCCTTGCGGCTATCGATGGTTATGACTAGGGAGCCATCACGCAGCAGTTCCGTGAACTGATCGCTGCTTGGGGTCTCGGCGTAACGCGCGATACCGCGCAAGTCCCCTTCGCTATTACACTCGCCCATCATGACCGCCACCTCGCCTTCGCTGCGCGCTTGCAGCACCAACCGACCAACAAATTTGATTGTCGAGGAAAGCAAAGCACTCCCTGCTAAGAATTGTCCTAGCAGGATCGCGACTTGCTCAGGGTATTGCTTGCCCGCGATAGTATCGAGATAACTCTTGTTTAGGCGCACGATTTCTCCGCGCACATCGGCATTCTCAAAGAGAAAGCGTTGGCTGGAGTCTGAACTAGGCGTAGTGAGAGGCATGATCTTGGTTTTCCTGTGCTTGTTGCGAACGTTGCGCGGCAACGGCTTGTGCATATTGTACAACATTGGCCACCAGCTTCTGACCGCTATTTTCGCGCAAGCTGAGGATAGACTCAGGGTGAAACTGCACAGCGAGGATAGGCAAGTCTCGATGCTCGACAGCCATCACCACCTTGTCATCGGTTTGCGCAGTGATACGCAAGCATTCCGGCACTTCCAAGGCATATAGGGAGTGATAGCGCCCTATCTCGCAGCTAGCAGGAAGCCCCTGAAACAGCACTCCTTGCTCGTGCGTAATAGACGAGCTCTTACCATGCATAGGCACGCTCAATTGCTCTAACCGCCCACCAAAGGCCTCGACGATCCCCTGCAAGCCCAAACAAACCCCAAAAATGGCAATGCCGCTCTGTACACATAGCGAGATCGTTTCTGCAAGTGAGAAATCTTCAGGTTTACCAGGCCCTGGGGATAGAATCACCAAGTCAAAGTGTTCTCCACGGCGCAAGCGTGCCCGCGCAAGCTCAGCCCGCAGCGTGAGCAACTGTACCCCCTGCTGCCGAAAATAACTGCCAAGGTTATGCACAAACGAATCGCGATGATCCACCATAAGCACTTTCAGGCTCGCACTGTTCGGTGCCCGTCCTAGGGCATTTTCATGCACTGGCGGCAACTGCTCTTCGCCGCGAATTGCCGCTAACATGGCACTAGCTTTCAAGCGCGTCTCGGCCTCCTCGTCTTCAGGATCAGAATCCATAAGTAAAGTCGCCCCGACCCGAACCTGAGCCATACCATCTTTGATACGCGCCGCACGCAAGGTAAGGCCCGTGTTCATATCACCATTGAAACCGATATGGCCCATAGCACCGCCATACCATAATCGTGGCGATTTCTCGTGATCCTCTATGAACTGAATAGCTGCCTGCTTTGGCGCGCCAGTGACAGTGACGGCCCATGTATGCGATAAAAACGCATCTAATGCATCGTACTCTGGCGCCAGCTGTCCTTCGACGTGATCGACAGTATGAATAAGTCGTGAATACACCTCCACTTGCCGCCTTCCAATCACGCGCACAGAACCGGGCACACAGACGCGACTCTTGTCGTTACGGTCAACATCCGTGCACATGGACAATTCCGCCTCGTCTTTTTTCGAATTCAGTAAAGTCTTTATTTGCGCGGCATCTTCAATCGCATCCTTGCCCCGAGCGATCGTGCCGGAGATAGGACAGGTCTCCACCCGACGACCCTGCACACGCACGTACATCTCCGGTGATGCGGCTAATAAGTGCTCTCCCTCTCCCAGATTCATTAAGGTGCCATAAGGAACTTTGTTGCGCTGTTGTAGGCGAGTGAAGATTCGCGACGGGCTATCCTTACAGGGTTCATGAAAGACCTGACCAGGCACCACTTCGAACAAGTCACCTCTGCGAAAGTAATCTTTCGCCGTTCTCACAATATCCGCATACTCGCCGCTTGCGTGATCACAAAACGCTTGTTGCTTGCCGATAAACTGAAAAGGGGTCTTAGCGCCAGTTCGACGATAGCCACCCGTCGTTTCCCGCCCGGGTTCGTTCACATCTTGACAGCTCGCTCTACACACAAAGTCATAGCTGTAACGATGCGCCGTGCTGCTGTGATGGTCCGCCACGATGATTTCGTCGGGTAAATATAAGACAAGATCACGCGTTGCTCTGTCGCGCACCTGTTTGCGCCGCACTGCCTCGAATTGAAACGCCAAGTCATATGCGAATGCACCGTAGAGCCCTAGGTGCGAATCCTCAGCACTATGAAAATGTTCCGTTATGGCCCGAATAACCGAGAACACGCTAGCCTTACGGCTGCGCTGCTCCTCGGGCACTTCGTCATCGGCCTGTTTGACGTGCACGCTTATCTGCTCTTGGCTGCTTTGCAAATCTTCAATCTCTGCCAATGCCTGCAAAGCCAGTGCAAACTCGGGCAGCAGAATGCGTCCACGCTGATTCAAAGCAGCGATCACTAGATGACGATCACGCGCCGTGATAGATATAGGCGGGTTCACAAAGCCAATATCCCAGCGATTGTAGCGCCCAGGAAACTCATAGCTAGAGCTCAGTAAGACCCCACGCTGTTCATCGAGCTGATCACGCAGTTGTTCGATACTCGTTGCATAGCACACAGGCGCAAAATGACGCTGCACTCGTATGCCGCCACGAGTAAAGTAATGCTCATAGGAAGCCGCACGATTATTTGCGCTAAGCAGTGCTGTTGATGAAGTTTGCATGAGCTTGTCCTCTATTGCTCTTTCCAAGGCTTGGCAAGATTCAGGAGGACTTTTGCTGAGGATTATAGAGTTGAGAAGTCTATAAGGAAGGCCGCCTGAGTCTTGGGCGGCCCTGGATATTTTTTAGAAATAACCACGCTGGCAACCCGAAGAGTCGGGCCACCAAAAATAGGATTGTTGCATTGTGCCGTGCGTTAACTGTGTCATAGGCCGCGATAATGGCGCTCGCTACCAGTAATGTCAAGGCCACTATCCATACCTATTTTATTTATGTAAATAATAACGATTCGCATTTGCAATTAATAAAAAAGCATTCTATGATATTAACCACTGCCAGTTGAGGGCTTAAGCAACTGCTCAATCAGTATGCTAAACGCGCAATAAAACTCACTGGGATTCTTGATGTTGCATTCCAACAATAAGATTTTAAACAAAACTACCCTTCAGAAGTTTGCGGCCGGGCATCCTTCTTACCCTCGTAATTCGGCCCTTCGCTCTATCACAATCTTTTGAGAACCCTTCCCTTGCACCGGCCTGCTACCTCCTCCTTGTTTCGCCCTACAGAGTCTCGATTGTGCTAAATAATTGGCTGTGCTTATATCGTCACATGCAAGCTGTATTATCGGGGGTTTTACCATAATTGGGGGAGAACATGGCTGAGTTTAAAACGCATTTTATACGCTACAGCTTAGCAGTAGCTTTAGGGCTAAGCACTTTACTACAGGCACACGCTGCAGAGCGCGATTTAGCAATGGTTGCACCGGAAAGTGTCGCCATGAACAGTGCCGCCTTAGAGGCGTTCACTGCAGGCCTGCGCGCCGAAGTCGACAATGGTCAGCTAGCTGGAATTGTGACCATGGTGTCACGCCACGGTAAGCTTGTGCAGAAAGACAGTTACGGTTATCAAGACTTAGAAAACCAAACGCCAATGCAGGAAGACAGTATTTTCCGCATCTTCTCTATGACTAAACCCATCACCGGCGTGGCGATGATGATGCTTATGGAAGAGGGCAAATTCACTCTCGACGATCCGGTTGAAAAATTCATTCCTGCGTTTGCCAATCTCATCGTCGCGAAAGACGACGCCCCAAATGGCATACCGCTTGCTGAGCTTCCCGAACACAAAATGACGATGCGCGAATTGATGAGCCATACCGGCGGCCTTACTTACGGGCCATTCTCTCGTTCGCGCGTTGACACGCTCTATAACGAAGCCAATGTGCTAGATCGCAACTCCACCTTGCAAGAGATGATCGATAAACTTGCTCAGATTCCGCTTCGACAACAGCCCGGTAGCATTTGGCATTACAGCGTGTCAGTCGATGTGCAGGGGTATCTTGTTGAGGTTCTTTCGGGGATGGGTTTCGATGAATTCTTGCAAGAGCGACTCTTCGCCCCTCTAGGCATGGTCGACACGCGTTTTTATGTGGGCCAAGAGAAAGCCGATCGACTCTCCCGCGAATACACCTCAGGCAGTAATGGCTTAAGCAGCCCCGAGAACAGCGAGTTCATCGAGCCTGTGCCATTCCTCTCTGGCGGCGGCGGGCTTACCTCAACGGCAGGTGACTATATGCGCTTTGCGCAGATGCTTGCCAATGGCGGTGAGCTTGACGGCGTTCGCATTCTCTCTGAACAAAGCGTTGACTTGATGCGTGCCAATCATCTGCCCAATGGCCAAACCGAGATCCCTGGTTACCCAGGCAATGCCTTTGGTTTGAATGTGGCGGTCGTGATGGACCCCGCCAAAAATGGCGGCATGTCTACAGGCAGCTATTGGTGGTGGGGCATCGCCGGTTCTTGGTTCTGGATCGACCCAGTCGAGGACTTAGTCTTCGTCGGTATGATTCAAAACCGCAACTTGGGGGTCGCCCGCGGCTTACAGTTAAAGAGCAAAGAATTGCTTTATAACGCCGTAGAATGACAGATATGCCTCAGCCGTGACTAAACTCACGACTGAGGCTTTTATCAGAAACCGTTTAAGCTCGCATAGCGGTCACGATGAAAGTTCGCATCCCCTAATAGCGCCTGCACGACTCGCGCACGCTTCAAGAAAAAACCAATATCGAACTCATCCGTCATGCCAATGCCACCATGCATTTGCACACCCTCGTTACTAATATCTTCCAAGACTTCTGCAAGTTTAGCTTTGGCAATGCTCGCCAATACCGGGATCTCTTCCTGCGCGCCATCGAGTTCGCTAAAGGCGCGGCGCACAGCGGACCGGCACAGTTCCAGCTCACTGTACATATGCGCTGCGCGATGCTGCAAGCCTTGGAAGGCACCGATCGGGATGCCAAATTGCTCGCGCTGTTTTAAATATTCGATGACTCTGTCGAAGATCTCTTGGGCGTTGCCGAGCATTTCGGCGGCAAGGCCAATTCGAGCCACATCCAATACCTTCTCTAGAATAGAATACCCGTCGCCCAATTCGCCAATTAATGCATCTGCCGGCACCTGTACATTTGCAAAACCTATGTTAGCGGCATTACGACTGTCTACGACATTTAGTCGCTGCACCTCCACCCCGGGCGCTTGACGATCCACTAGGAATAGACTGATGCCATCAGTGTCCTCTTGTTCACCACTGTTGCGCGCCACAACAATAAGTTGATCGGCGACGTGACCATCGAGTACGAAACATTTCTTCCCGTTTAACGTAAAGCCGTCGGTATTTGCGACCGCCTGAGTCTCGACTCGAACTGGGTTATGCAGAGCACTCTCTTCATGGGCAAGTGCCAGCAACACTTCGCCTGCCGCAATCTTTGGTAGTAGAGACAACTTCTGCGCCTCACTCCCACCTAAATGTAAGGCGGTTGCGCAAAACAGCACCGTCGATACAAGTGGCGTAGGCACAAGAGTGCGACCTGTCTCCTCTAGCACAATCTCTAACCCCGTATAACCAAATCCAAAACCACCATACTCTTCTGGAATCGTCATCCCTGCCCAACCCAGTGCTACCATCTGCTGCCAAAGACTGCGGGAGAACCCATCTTCGTCTTTCTCGTCACGCACACGGCGTAGTTCGCTGACCGGGGCATTCTCATGGCAAAAAGCACGCACAGAGTCTTGCAATATTCGTTGATCTTCATTGAATACCATCGACATCATTAGCCCCCCTTCTTAATCAGAGTGGGCATATCGGGCAGTCCAAGGACACGCTTGGCGATCACATTCAATTGAATCTCTGCCGTGCCCCCTTCGATAGAGTTGCCTTTGGAGCGCAGCCATTCTCGCGTTGTCTTGAGCTCCAGTGCACTGAAATCGCTGTAGTCTGAGCTGCTCCACCCAAGACCTTGCGTGCCTAATCCTTTTAACAGCAATTCGTAACGACGCTTATTAAGCTCGCAACCGTAATTCTTCAACATCGACGATGTCGCGTTTGGCCCCTTACTCTGCTTCGCCTCTTCCATTGACCGTTGCGAAGTAAACGCAAATGCTTCGCTATCGATCTTGTGTCTTGCAATTTCATTGCGTAGTACGGCATCGGAAAGCTTGTTGGAATCGCCTCTGATGCGCATTGCGACGCCTTCGAGCGAAGCGCTATCGGGTTTGCGCCCAGCATTGCTCGTGGACAGTCCGAAGCCGGAGATCATTGTGCGTTCGTGTTGCAATAGCCGCTTGGCGATCGTCCAGCCGTCATTGAGTTTACCGACCAATTGTTTGGCAGGCACTCGCACGTCTTCGAAAAATGTCTCGCAGAATGGGGATGCGCCACTGATCAACTGAATCGGACGAGTCGTGACTCCAGGGCTTTGCATATCAAATAGGATAAAACTGATGCCGCTATGTTTTGCTGCCTCGAAATCGGTACGCACTAGGCAGAAAATCCAATCGGCTTTATCCGCGTAAGAGGTCCACACCTTAGCGCCATTGAGCACATAGTCATCGCCATCGAGAACCGCCTTGGTGCTTAGCGAGGCAAGGTCGGAGCCAGAACCCGGTTCACTGTACCCCTGGCACCAACGAATCTCACCGCGCACGATCTTAGGGATATGTTCGGCTTTCTGTTCAGCAGTGCCATATTCAAGTAGAACAGGCCCTAACATGCTAATACCAAAACTATTAAGCGCTTGCCGAGCGTTAATCCTTTGCAGCTCTTGCAGCAAGACGATGTTTTCTTCTTTGCTGAGGCCACCTCCACCGTATTCCTTTGGCCAAGTCGGCGTAGTCCAGCCCTTCGCCGCCATGCGTTCTAACCAAAGCTTACTATCTGGGTTTTTGAACTCTGCCTGACGCCCACCCCAGACGACTTCATCCTCTTCCATCGCTGTACGCATCGATGCAGGGCAGTTTTCCTCTAGCCATGCACGGGTACTTTGGCGAAATGCTGCCAATGTTTGCATTCCCATCCCCCTTTTATGTTTAATCTATGCCTATGACAGATAACGGTTCACACTCAGTCAGTGACATTGAAGCAGAACTACTCCAGACCTGGCAGGACAATGCCGGCGCTTGGACTACCGCTGTGCGCACCGATCAAATCGCTAGCCGATTATTAGTGACCAACCAAGCTATTATCGATGCGGTGCTAAAACGTCAGCCTCTTAAGGTATTAGACCTTGGCTGTGGCGAGGGTTGGCTTGCAGGCCAACTCGCTGCGACGGGCTTGTCGGTGCTCGCCGTGGATGCAGTTGCCGAACTCACACACGCTGCGCAACAGCAATATGGCGACAAAGTCGAGTTTGCAACGCTCTCCTACAAACAAGTTCCTACCACCTTAGCGGGGCAGCGCTTTGATTTGATCGTTTGCAATTTTTCTTTGCTCGGCAATGAAAGTGTCGCTGAATTACTGCGCGCATTGCCGCCTCTGCTTAACGATGCCGGTGGCCTTCTTATTCAAACTTTGCACCCAGACACTCTTGCCGAGGCGCAAAGTCACCGCGATGGTTGGCGTCGCGAAACATGGCAAGGCATCGGCGAAGGGTTTCGCGCAAGCGCACCTTGGTATTACCGCACGCGTGCTTCATGGCAAAAGCTTTTCACTGAATGCTATTGGCAACTCGCTGACAGCACAGAGCCCTTGCACCCGCAGACCCAACAGCCCGCTTCCATCATTTTTTATTTAGAGCCTATGCCCTAGCCACGCAATACAATACGGCCCTTTGCTCGCCCTGCTTTCAGATCAGCCAAGGCTTGGCTCACCTGGTTCAATGGACGCTCCTCGATTTGAATAGGCGCAATTTTGCCAGCACGTACCAAGGCCATTAACTCAGACATCTCCTGCAAGCTGCCCACATAGCTGCCCTGAATGATGCGCGCATTCATCGGGATAAAGGGGATAGGCATATTCAAGGCGCCACCGAATAAGCCGACGATGACTAACTTACCGCCTTTACGCAGGCAAGACAGCCCAAAATTAACCGATGACTCGGCCCCGACAAAATCCAAAGCAGCGAGTACTCCGCCCTCGCACAATCCTTTGATCGCTTTGGCTTGGGCACGATCAGAGGAATCGAATACCCGTTTTACGCCTAAGGATTTCGCAAGTTCCAATTTGCTTGGATCGATATCAGCAACTATCGGATCAATACCCATCGACATGGCTATCTGAATCGCCATCATGCCAACCCCACCGGCGCCGATGATGAGCACTTCATCACCCGCGGCTCGATCGGCAATTTTCTTTAAGGCACTATAGGCAGTAAGCCCCGAGCAGGCATACGTTGACGCAAGGGCATCGTCAACGCTGCCCTTGTCGAATAGATAACGGCCATCGGGTACTAAGACGTGATCGGCAAAACCGCCTTTAGCCATGGTCCCAAGGCCACGGCCCGGAGTACATAGATGCTCTTCATCTCGGCGGCAAGAGGCGCATTCACCGCAGCCAATCCACGGGTACACGACCCGTCGATCCCCTACTTGCACATCAATAACATCTTCTCCCACCGCCACGACTTCGCCGAATATCTCATGCCCCAAAACTTGCCCGGCGCGCCCTACCTCAAGCTGCTTGTCATTGCCTAAATCGAAAACGCCATCGTGCAAATGAATATCAGAATGACAGACTCCACAGGCCACCATCTTTAATAAGACTTGCGACCCCTTTGGGTGTGGAGTCGCTGAACTAACCTCTAATAACGGTGCGCCTGGTGCTGCGGTTTCATAGCTAATCATATGCAAGCCTGCCTAGTTCAGGTTTAGCTTTGGGTTTTCGCCCACGCCGCAAAACTGCTGCCTTGTTTTGCCAACTTCTCTAGCAATGGCGCTGGCTGCCAGTAATCTGGACCAAGCTCTTTCTGGAATTTTAAAATTGTGTCGTAGACATTCTTCAAGCCCACATGATCGGCATAAAACATCGGCCCGCCTTTGGCTGCTGGGAACGCATAACCATAGACGTAAACGATATCGATATCGCTTGGACGCTGCGCAATACCCTCTTCTAGGATAAGTGCCCCTTCATTGATAAGCGGATAGAACAAGCGTGCCACAATCTCTTCATCGCTGATCTCGCGACGCTTGATATCCAGTTTGGCGGCATGCTCTTCGATTAATGCTGTGACCTCTGGGTCTTCGAGACGCGCCCGAGTTTGTGGGTCATATTTGTAATAACCCGCCGCTGTTTTCTGGCCGAGACGCCCTGCTTCAACCAATGCCGACGCCACGCAATGAGTCGCAGGGTCCATGACCTCACCCTCCGCTTCACGTGCTTGACGCGCCTTATAACCAACATCTAGGCCCGCCAAGTCGCTCATGGCTATTGGGCCCATAGCCATACCGAAACCTTCGGCGGCTGCATCGATCTGTGCTGGGGTTGCGCCGTCGAGCAGTAACATATGCGCCTGACGGCCATAGCCGCTCAACATCCGGTTACCAATGAAGCCGTAACACACACGCGATAGGGCACAGACTTTGCCGATCTTCTTGCCGATTTTCATCACCGTCGCCAAGACATCGTCTGCGGTATGCTCTGCACGCACTACTTCCAATAACTTCATGACATTGGCTGGGCTAAAGAAATGCATTCCGACAACGTCTTGTGGACGCTTAGTGGCATTCGCGATGTCGTCGACGTTTTGATAAGAAGTGTTTGAGGCAAGAATGGCTCCGGGCTTACACACCGCATCCAATTTCGTGAAGACTTCTTTTTTGATATCGGGGTTTTCAAATACTGCTTCGATAACGAGATCGACCGTGGAGAGGTCTTTATAATCGGTCGTGCCGCTGATCAACGCCAAGCGCTCACCCATCTCTTTCTCGTCCATCTTGCCTTTCTTAACAGTGATCGTGTAATTCTTACGAATGATGCCGAGACCACGCTCGAGCGCTTCATCGCTAATCTCTAGCATCGTGACAGGAATGCCAGCATTGGCGAAACACATCGCAATGCCCCCGCCCATAGTTCCGCCGCCGATGATGGCCACTTTGTTGATAGCACGCACTGGTGTATCTGCTGGCAAGCCTTTGATTTTTGCCGCTTCGCGCTCGGCGAAGAAAACGTGGCGCATTGCTTGCGATTGTGGCGATTGCAGGCATTCCATGAACAACTTGCGCTCGACCTCTAGCCCTTCGTCCATAGGCAGCTGGACTGCGGCTTCGACGCAGCTGACGATGCGATCAGCGGCAATCTGCCCGCGCGCTCGTGCGGCCAATTTCTGACGATACGCTTCGAAAAAACCCGGTTCGATGCTGCTGGCATCGATCTTGATGTCGCGCACTCGCTTAAGTGGGGCACCAGACTCCACGAGACTCTTCGCGTAATCGATCGCGGCAGCCTTGAGATCCTGCGTATCGACGACTTCATCAATGATACTCATCTCACTGGCTTGTGGGGCGGCAATAGGATTGCCAGAGGTAATCATATCCAATGCCGGTTTTACACCGGCCAAACGAGGCACGCGTTGTGTGCCACCAGCTCCTGGCAAGATGCCGAGTTTGACTTCCGGCAAACCCATTTTCGCACTAGGAAGTGCACAACGATAATGACAAGCAAGTGCGGTTTCTAAACCACCTCCCAGCGCTGTGCCATGGATGGCGGCGACTATCAGCTTACGAGAGTTTTCCAAAGTGACGAGCATATCTGGCAAAGAAGGGGCTTGTGGCGGTTTGCCGAATTCGGTGATGTCAGCCCCAGCAATAAACGTGCGCCCCGCACAGAACAGCACTAGCGCTTCACTTGCATCATCTTGAGCTGCGTTGACGGCGCTTTGTAAACCTTCGCGCAAGGCATGGGAGAGTGCGTTAACTGGAGGGTTATCAACGGTGATTACACCAATGTTCCCGATAAGTTCATAACTGACTACTTTGGACATGCGTGTTCCCCTACTTATTTAATTTAGAATAATAGATCGTTCTAGAGCCTCGTTAACGACAGCTTAATCGAGGCGTTCAATCACTGCAGCCACTCCTTGCCCAATTCCGATACAAAGACTGATCAAGGCATAACGCCCGCCGCTGCGCTCTAGTTGGCGAGTGGCAGTAATCGCAATTCGTGCTCCTGAGGCGCCCAGTGGATGCCCTACGGCAATGGCGCCACCGTTAGGATTCACACGGGAATCATCGAAGGCTACCCCCAACATTTGCAAACAACCAAGCACCTGAGTCGCAAATGCCTCATTGATCTCTATGATGTCCATATCCTCTAAACTCAAGCCTGCACGAGAGAGCGCTTTGCGTGCGGCGAACACAGGACCAAGCCCCATAACGCGTGGTTCAACACCTGCAATGGCGCCAGAGACGATACGCGCACGCGCACGCACGGCGTATTTTTCGCCAATCGCGCGATCACCAATAATCAGGGCCGCCGCCCCATCGTTGATGCCAGATGCATTACCTGCGGTGACGACGCCATCGAATAGGGGCCGCAAACCCGCAAGCGCCTCGGCATCTGAATTAGGGCGCGGATGCTCGTCGCTCGCGACGCTAATGGGAGGTTTCTTCCGCCCCTGCGCAACTTCGATAGGGATAATTTCATCAGTAAAGAATCCGGCCTTACGGGCCGCTTCGTACTTAGCCTGAGAGGCAGCTGCGAAGGTGTCGCTCTGTGCACGAGAAATACCAAGATCACTGGCGATATTGTCTGCGGTCTGCGGCATCGTGTCGTTGCCAAAACCATCGGCAAATCTGGGGTTTGTGAAACGCGCGCCTAGAGTGCTATCTGCAATTTGCTGCCCGCGGTCGAAAGCCGATGTGGCCTTGGAAAGAATCAGTGGCGCACGGCTCATGGATTCGACACCACCGGCGACAAACAACTCACCCTCCGAGCACTTAATGCCCCTGGCGGCATCGAGCACCGCCGCCAAACCCGACCCACAAAGACGGTTTACCGTTAATCCACCAACAGTGGTAGGCATACCCGCGAGCAAAGAAGCGAAACGTCCTACATTTCGGCAGTCCTCTCCCGCTTGATTGGTATTGCCCATGATGACGTCTTCGTATGCCTCCAGAGGGAAATCATTGCGCGTAACGACTGACTTTATGACATGTGCGAGCAAATCATCTGGGCGAAGAGAGGCAAGCACTCCACCCTGTCTGCCAAATGCGCTGCGACCACCATCGTAGATATAAGCTTGTGGAGAATCTTGCATATAAATCGCTCTCTATTTTCGTTTGCAAGCAAACAACGTAAGGCTAAGAGGGGAATGCGAAACTAGGCTGCATATGCTGGCGCAGCACCTTCAAAGATTCATTAGGTTTGCCGTAGTAGCCATCCCCTCAGAGCCTACTCAGCAGTAGCGGTTCCAAGCCCAGGCACGATGTCCTATCGTGAGTCTAAAGCGAGACGACCTCTACCCCCGTGCGACCAAGAACAGAGCCTGACGCAAAACGGGTCCTCATGTTAGCACAGGGTATAAAGAGGTGGAATTCGCGTAACGCAGTCTTTAAGCTGAAGGCTACACGCAAGTGTCCGGGGGAATAATTTTAGAGGATAGCGCATGATTCGTGATCAAGAAATTCTAGACCAACTCGTTGGAATGGTTGATAAATTTGTTAAAGAACGCTTGCTGCCAGCCGAGCAAGAAGTGGCAGAGCAATATCAAATTCCAGATGAGATTGTCCGCGAGATGAAAGATTTGGGCCTGTTTGGGATGACCATTCCCGAAGAGTACGGCGGCCTTGGCCTGACCATGGAGGAAGAGATCTATGTCGCCATGTCCCTGGGTCGAACCTCGCCTGCCTTCCGTTCCATTTTAGGCACTAACAACGGCATAGGCTCTGCCGCCGTCGTATTCGACGGCACCGAAGAGCAAAAACAACGTTTTCTGCCTAAATATGCCAGCGGCGAGTGGGTCGGTTGCTTCTGCCTTACCGAACCCGATGTCGGCTCGGATGCCGGCGCCGTGAAAACGACTGCGCGTCGCGATGGTGATCACTATGTGATTAATGGCACCAAACGCTATATTACTAATGGCCCTGTCGCCGATACTTTCAACGTAATGGCGCGCACCAATCCTGAAATCAAAGGGGCACGTGGCATCTCTGCATTCATTGTAGAAAAAGGCACACCTGGCATCACCCTTGGGGCAATCGATAAGAAGATGGGGCAAGCTGGGTCGCTCACCTGTGATGTGATCTTCGAAGATGTTCGCGTCCCGGCAGAAAATCTCATAGGCGAGGAAGGGCAAGGCTTTATTACGGCCATGAAGGTTCTCGATCGCGGACGCCTGCATATCTCCGGTGTTAGTGTCGGGGTAGCAGAACGCCTTATAGAAGACGCCTTAGAGTTCGCCATCAACCGCAAACAGTTTGGCGTCGCCATAGCAGAACATCAATTGATTCAAGCAATGCTGGCGGATTCCAAGACCGAAACCTACGCCGCCCGTTGCATGGTGCTAGAAACCGCCAGAGCTCGCGATGCAGGCAAAAACGTCAGTACCGAGTCCGCCGCCTGCAAACTATTCGCCACGGAAATGGTGGGGCGAGTCGCAGATAGAGCAGTACAGATCCACGGCGGCGCCGGCTATATTTCCGAGTACGCGGTCGAGCGTTTCTATCGCGACGTGAGGCTCTTTAGGCTGTATGAAGGCACTAGCCAAATCCAGCAGCTCATTATCGCGCGTAACATGATCAAAGCCGCTAGTTAATTAGCCCGGCATGCAAGCCGAAATTGTGCAGATTTGACTTGAAATCTGGGGGAAAAACCCTAAACTCCCCGTCCTTAAATTTTTTTGAGTCCACTGCGGGTTGCATGCCCGTTTAATTCAACTAGGCGTTCAGATCGCAAGCAGCGCGATCGCATTCGCCAAAATTTTAGGGCAAGGAATATGACTAAAATTTTACCGCTTAAAAAACCGGCTACGACCGAGATAAATAGCGCTAATGAGAACGAATGGCCTACGTTTGAGAATGCCGATGAGCAATCACCTGCCGATCATTTCATTCATCGCAATGGCTTAGAGTTTGCTGGCACCCATCTTTTGATCGACTTCTGGGATGCTCGCCACCTCGATGACATCGAATTAATGGAATCCCGCTTTCGAGAATGTGTAGCGGTCTGCGGCGCCACCTTACTGCATATCCACTTGCATCACTTTACTCCGAACGGCGGCATCTCCGGCGTGGCGGTGCTAGCAGAGTCACACATCAGCGTGCACACTTGGCCCGAGCGCGGCTATGCGGCATTCGACATCTTCATGTGCGGTGACGCGCAACCAGAGAAAGCCATCCCTATTCTCAAACAGGCGTTCAAACCCGAGAAGATAACGGTAGGCGAGCAGCTACGCGGCTTAACCCAAGACGAATACTCGCCTGACTTGAGCGAGGCGCAATGATGCCAGCTTCTGAGCGCTTTACAGAAACGCTGTATAGCGCCTATGGCCAGACTCTAAGCGTCGATGAAAAACTCTATGAAGAGCGCTCGGAACACCAGCATTTACTCATCTTTCGCAATGCGCTATTCGGCACAGTATTGGTACTCGACGGCGTGGTGCAAACCACTGAAAAAGATGAGTTTATTTATCATGAGATGATGACACACGTGCCCCTGCTGGCGCACGGAGCTGCCCGGCGAGTGCTCATCATTGGCGGTGGCGATGGGGGTATTTTGCGTGAGGTGTGCAAGCACCGTAATGTTGAACACATCACCCAAGTTGAGATCGATCCCGCGGTCGTCGAGCTGTCCAAGCAGTATCTACCAAAACATAGCAATGGCGCCTTTGACGACCCGCGACTCAATCTGATCATCGGTGATGGCTACCGCTTTGTGCAAGAGACTGACGAACGCTTCGATGTCATCATTTCTGACTCGACAGACCCCGAGGGGCCTGCCCAAGTACTGTTTAGCAGTCCGTTTTACTCAGGCTGCAAGCGCAGTCTGCGCCCTGGCGGTATATTCGTGGCACAGAACGGCGTGGCATTTATGCAAACCGACGAGCTACTAACCAGCGCCCAGCGCCTTGGCCCACTGTTTGCGGATTGCAGCTTTTATTTAGCCGCCGTCCCCACCTATGCAGGCGGACAAATGGCCTTCGCATGGGCCAGTGACGATGCGAAGCTTCGCCAAGTGGACATCGACACCCTTGTTAAACGCTGGCGCGAAACTGCCATCAAGAGCTGTTACTATACTCCAGAGATTCATCGCGCTTCCTTCGCTTTACCGCAGTATTTGCGAGACTTACAACTCTAATACTCGGCGGGTCGGTGGGGCGCTCCAGCATTGGTAAGGGAGTACAGTCCGCACTATGTCCGCCGCTCAGTTCACGCTTCTAAGTCTCAATATCCACAAAGGATTTGCGCTCGGCCCTAAGCGACTCGTACTCAATAAGATACGCGAATGTCTTCGTGAAAGCGGCGCAAGTATCGTGTTTCTACAAGAGGTTGTTGGCGACAATCAAAGGCATCAGAAAGACCTTGCTGCCTGGCCATCGGAATCGCAGTTAGAGTTTCTCGCCGATAGCGTCTGGCACCATCATGCCTACGGCAAGAATGCCATCTATCAACACGGGCATCACGGCAATGCCATCCTCAGCGCTATGCCCTTCGAACAATGGGATAACGTCAACGCCTCGATCCATAGCTTTTCCCAACGGGGGTTTTTACACGGGACGATTGCCGGCAATATTCACCTGATTTGCGTGCATTTGGGCTTATTAGAGAGCGAACGAAAACTGCAGATCAATCATCTGATCGAGCATATACACCGCACCATCCCGAGCGATGAACCCTTTATTCTTGCCGGCGACTTCAATGATTGGCGCGGCACTGCCCATAAACGACTTCTCACACAACTCCACGTGCAGGAAGTTCATGAGTGCGCGCACGGTCGCCTTGCTAGGACCTACCCTGCATTCTTGCCGATGTTGTCGATGGACAGAATCTATGTGCGTGGTTTCAAGATTGAACAATGCAGCAGCATCGCCGGAAGCCATTGGCGGGACTTTTCTGATCACAAAGCATTGGTTGCTAAAGTTCACCTACTGGGGCAGAGCAGCAAAGGAGCAGCATGAGTCTCGAGCAAAGCATCTTTTGGATTATTCCACCGCTGCATATCTTACTTGCGATTGCGGCATCTGCGCATGCCTTGCTCAACAAAGCAGACTCGCGCGGGGCGTTTGGCTGGATTGCACTGTGCATCATTCTTCCGCTAGCCGGCTCGATTCTTTATCTTATTTTTGGCATTAATCGTGTTAACTCTGCCGCACAAAGGCACTATATCACCAAGCTTTACAAGGACTCCTCGGACACCATAAAAGAGCCCGTTGGCACCCATTTCCGCCCTCTATCGATGGTCGGTGAACGCGTCGTTGGAAAAGGGCTCAGTTCCTGCGACAAGGTGGACATCCTAGTCAACGGCGAGGAGCTATACCCTTCGATGTTAGAGGCTATTGAAAACGCCAAGGAATGCGTGCTTCTTGGCACCTATATTTTCGATCGTGATGAAACGGGCATGAGGTTTGTGAAAGCACTCGCAGCGGCAAAGCAGCGAGGCGTCGAAACAAAGGTGATTGTCGACGGCATGGGTGAGTGGATGGGCTTGCACAGAATTGGCCAAGTACTGCATAAATACGACCTCCCGTTCGTACGCTTTAACCCTATCACTCTTATCCCCCCCGCACTGAACATCAATCTTCGCAGTCACCGCAAGGTGTTAGTCGTGGATCATCAATATGCGTTCACGGGGGGAGCGAATATTGGCGACCGCCATCTTGCTGAGCGCAGCGACAACGCTCATCGTGTGCAGGACATTCACTTTCGTCTGCAAGGGCGCATCGTAGACGAGCTAGAATGGGCATTTCGTCGCGACTGGTATTATTGCAATAACTCAGTACAGCCAGCCCCGTTCAAGCATCGCAATCCAAATCGTCCTGAGTCTCGCATCTGGAGCAGATTGATTCTAGACGGCCCTAACAAGTCTCTCGATCGACTCAGTGACTTGATGCTTGGAGTGATCAGTGCCGCCAAAGAACGAGTGTGGATAATGACCCCCTACTTCATCCCAACGGCTGATCTAATCGGCGCCCTAGTCGGAGCGCATTTGCGCGGTGTGGATGTGCAAATTTTATTGCCCGGCGAAAACAATATTAAGCCGGCACATTGGGCTTCTCGCAATATACTGCGCTTTATTCTAGAGAATGATATCCAAATCGCTTACCAAGAACCGCCCTTTATTCATTCGAAGATATTACTGGTAGACGAGCAATACTCCCTGATCGGGTCGGCCAATATGGACCCTAGAAGTTTACGGCTTAACTATGAGATTGGGGTGGAGCTTTTTGACCAAACGCTCAACCAACATTTGAGTGAGTATTTCGTCAAACGACGCGCCAAAGCAAGACCAGTTACAAAAGAGGAAATCGCTAACCGCAGCCTCCCTGTGCGCTTACGAGATGCCCTCGCTTGGCTATTTTCACCCTATCTATAATCCCCTGCCCCCTTGCTTCTAATAGTGGCAATTCTCGTTTACACTGAAGTGGAACAAGGATGCCAATTAGGAGCTAGTCATGAGTACTTACAAGAATCTGTTAGTCGCTATCGATTTGTCAGACGAGTCATCCAAAGTCATACAACGAGCTCGAAAACTTGCCGGAGGCGACTGTGGCAAGCTTAGCCTTATCCATGTCGTAGAACCCATCGCCGCCGCCTACCCAATCGACGCGTACGCGATCAATATCAGCAAAATGCAAGAAGAAGCCATGCAGATCGCCGCTGATCGGCTCGCCGAGATTGGTAAGGAATACACGATCCCGAGCACACATCACTACACAGTAGTGGGCTCTGCCGCGACAGAGATCCGCGCCAAAGCCGAAGAGGTCGATGCCGACCTTATCGTCATTGGTAGTCATGGCCGATCTGGCTGGAAACTACTGCTAGGCTCTACTGCCAACAAGGTGTTACATGGTTCTAAATGCGATGTACTAACCGTCCACGTAGGTGACTGAGGCCCGTCAATGTCTTACCCCCATTTGCTACAACCGCTCGATTTAGGGTTTACTCAACTACGTAATCGAGTGTTGATGGGGTCCATGCATACCGGCCTTGAAGATATCCCAGACAGCCATGCCCGGATGGCAGCGTTTTATGCTGAGCGTGCAGCGGGAGGGGTGGCTTTGATCGTCACCGGCGGCTTCATGCCTAATGAGCACTGCCTGCCCGCCGGCGAGATTCCTGTATACCGGCAAGAAGGAGCCGTCGAAAAACACCGACTCATTACCGATGCCGTGCACCAAGAGGGTGGCAAGATTTGCCTGCAAATTCTGCACACCGGGCGCTATTCTCGCACCGAAAGCCTGATTGCCCCATCGGCCATACAAGCCCCCATCAATCGCTTTGTGCCTGCTGCTGCGACAGACGAGCAGATCCTGCAACAGATCGAAGACTTTGCCGAATTTGCGCAGTTCTGCCAAGAGGCGGGTTACGACGGAGTTGAGATTATGGGCTCGGAAGGCTATTTCATTAATGAGTTCATCGCCGAGCGCACTAACCAACGCAATGACCGCTGGGGCGGCAGCTTTGCAAACCGCATTCGCCTGGCATTAGAGATTGTCAAACGCACGCGAGAGCGAGTGGGAACAGATTTCATCATTATCTTTCGCCTCTCGATGCTGGATTTAGTCGAGGGCGGCAGCCAGTTTGAAGAGACTGTGCAATTGGGCAAGGCACTAGAAGAAGCAGGTGTCACAATCATCAATACGGGCATCGGCTGGCACGAATCTCAGATTCCGACCATCGCCACCAAGGTGCCACGAGCAGCATTTACATGGGTGAGCGCAAAATTTCGCGAACACTTGCGTGTTCCTGTCATTACCTCGAACCGTATTAATACCCCAGAGGTCGCTGAACAGGTGTTGGCGCGCGGCGATGCCGACATGGTGTCGATGGCAAGGCCATTCCTAGCAGACCCTCATTTTGTCAACAAAGCAGCGGCCAACCGAGGCGAGGAAATCAACACCTGTATCGGCTGCAACCAAGCCTGTCTCGACCACATCTTTCAAGGGCAATTGACCAGCTGCCTCGTAAACCCGCGCGCCTGTCACGAACTGGAATTGACGCTCTCGCCTACCCAAGAGCCTAAAAGGCTTGCCGTGGTCGGCGCAGGGCCGGCAGGCCTAGCCTTCGCCACCACAGCAGCAGAACGCGGCCATATCGTGACGCTCTTCGATAGTGCGGCTCAAATCGGCGGGCAATTTAATCTAGCCAAGCGCATTCCTGGCAAAGAGGAGTTCAACGAGACCCTGCGCTATTTCGCTAAGCGCTTACAAGCGCTCGATGTCGACGTCAGACTCAATACTCGAGTAGACACCGCCATGCTCAATTCCGGTGGCTTCGATGCCGTCGCCATTGCCACGGGCATTACGCCACGCACACCACAGATTCCCGGCATCGACCACCCCAGTGTCGTCAGCTATATCGACACCATCACGGGCAAAGTCGAAATCGGCAATCGAGTCGCCCTAATCGGTGCCGGTGGCATAGGGTTTGATGTGGCCGAGTTTCTTAGTCATGGCCAAGAAAGCCCCAGCCAGAACATTCCAGTGTTCATGCGTGAGTGGGGAGTCGATATGACGCTGACCGCCCGTGGTGGCATAGAGGGTATCCAACCAGCACTCGAAGCTCCCGCTCGCGAGGTCACACTGCTACAGCGCAAAGAAACAAAAGTCGGCAGCAATCTTGGCAAGACAACGGGCTGGATTCACCGGCTAGGCTTAATGAAACGGCATGTCAAAATGCTCGCCTCATGTGAATACATTAAGATCGATGACGACGGTTTGCACTTGCTTGTTAAAGGCGAACCGCGCGTCTTGAAGGTCGACAATATCGTGATTTGTGCCGGGCAAGTGCCGCTGCGAGAACTCGCAGACGGGCTAGACATCCCCTGCCACCTAGTCGGCGGCGCCAATGTTGCGGCAGAGTTAGACGCCAAACGTGCCATCGACGAAGCTACTAGGGTGGCGCTCACTATTTAACACGCCGTCAGAGTCATTGACTGGGTGTCAACGCTCGCTCAACGTCCTAGCAAATTCGCCGGCGAGAATTGATCGGTCAGCACGCGGCGCGTTTGATCCCAATCGGGTCGGGTCCCCATTCGCGCAGGGAACTCAAGAATATCGACACCATAAGACTTTAAGGGCTCATACAGTGGCTGCGCATTCACTTTCAACTGACCTTGGTTAGGCAATGGTTGTTGCTGCGCGATAATAACGCGATTACCAGAGCCGCTCATTTTCAAATTGAAGAAGTCGCCAAACACCGCACGATAAGTCTCGGACTCATGGGCGTATAGATTACTGGTAGAGAAAGTATTGGAAACCAGAACACCGTCTGGAGTTAACACCTGCTTAACCTCTTCTAAAAACTCTTGGGTCAGCATGTGCTCAGGAATGTACTCACCTGTAAACGCATCCAATACCACGAAGTCGAATTTACGCCCCTGTAGACCAGCGCGTTTAATAAACACGCGAGCATCAACCACGTGAGTTTGCACCTTCTCGTTTTCTGTGTAGGCAAAAAACTCCTTTGCCACATTCACAACCGCTTGGTCGATCTCTAACACTTCGATAGTCGCATCTGGGTATAGCTCGTGTAAGGCCGCGGGGAGTGTCCCCCCTCCTAACCCAGCAATCAGAATGGATTTAGGATTGGGGTTCACCAGCAATCCTGCCATAGTCATCTTGGCATAGTGAAAGACAAACTCTTTCGGGTTACGCATATTCATACAGGTTTGATTGCGCTCGCCACGCACGGCGTTAAACAATAAGCAGCGTCGACCATCGACTTCTGTCACGAAGATATTGCGGTAAACAGAACGCTCTTCGTGCAGCGTCTCGGCACTCACAACTCCTGTCACCAATGAGGCCAAGCTGACTAGGGCAAACAATACACATTGACGCCATTGGCCAAAGGCTCGGTATAAAGTGTTATTAGCTTTCATAGCGTTGAACTCCTGCTGCCTCTTGCGAAGGTAGCTTATGAACGATAGTGATCGCTGCTGCACACATCAACAGAACCGCAACCGCTCCCCACATGATTGTGTCGATTTCAAACCAAAGAACAAAATAGAACGAGGTCATCAGAGTACCAAGGGCGCTGCCGAGGGTCGAGACGAAATATAATAGGCCAGCCATGCGCCCACTGTTCTCCTCCGAGCTTACCAACAGCCGAATGGAGTAGGGCGACACCATGCCCATCAGGCAAATGGGCGCAAAATAGAGCAGGATTGCCGCAAGTAAGGAGCCATAGCGTGGGTCCTCGATGCTCAAGAACACCTGCGTCATCGTCCATTCAGCAAAGAAGATAATGGGTAGAGAGAGCAGCGCCGACAACATAAAGAATGACGCGAATATCTTATGACTGGGATTTCTGGAAGACAGCCTGCCCCCCCATAAATACCCCAATGAGAGCGACAACATGAAAATGGTGATAATACTGCCCCAAACATAGACGCTGGTGCCGAAGTAAGGTGATAACACGCGCCCCCCAAGGAGCTCTATCGTCATAATGATGAAGCCGTTGAAAAACGCTGCGCAGACTATCACTTTTTGCATCAAACTGGTTTTACTGGATTGGGTCACTTTATTTTCTTCTTGTTGAGGTCAGGTAGGTGGAGATGACCAGACGGGCCAAGGGTCGGACATCACCCCACAGCGGGGCTAATTGAGCTGCCTGAAAATACGTTATCTCCTGCAATGGGTCAAGAATTTGCCAATATAGAGTAGCAGGCGTATCCTTGCGGCGCTTTTACTGCACAAAGCGAACAAACCCTCGCTTGCATTCAAAAAGAACCCAATTAAGCTCAATTTCGTTCACCCTCCCCGATTGGGCTTAGGAACGTCACGATGTCCGAAACCAGCGCCACTAATTCGATAAAGCCAGTCGCGCGGCTCAGCTTGATGAAGCTGGCAGGCCCCACAATCGTTGGTAATTTATTGCTATCGATGGTGCACCTTGCCGCTATCAAAATTGTGGGAAGTTTGGGTGACGGCGCCGTGGCCGCCGTCATCGCTGCGGATCGAATCTATATGGCGATCCAACTCATTGTCTTCTCGATTACCGTTGCCACCACTGCAATGGTGGCATATGCATGGGGTGCGAAAAACCAAGAAGAGGCCGACAGAGTCGTCAAGCTATCGATCCTCATCACCATGGGAGTTTCGCTTGGCCTATGCGTCCTCATGCAGTTTGTAGCGTCGCCACTGGTGGGGATTTTCGGCTTGCAGGGGGAGCATCTCGTCAACGCAGCCGAATACTTAAAGATCTTGATCTATTTTAATGTGTTTTTCTCGTTCCTCGCCGTCATTGGCGCGGGGCTACGCGCGGCAGGAGACGCCCTCACTCCAGTCTGGGTGATCGCCCTCGGTAACATCATCAACGTCGCCCTTGCCTATGCATTGGTTTATGGCGCATTTGGTTTTCCGCAAGTAGGAATATTAGGGGCTGCATACGCCTCGGGCATTTCTTACACCTTGGCTGCAGCCTTGTTCCTCATCCTATGGCAATCGCAGCGCCTAATCATTAAGCCTATTAAACAAACTTTCTATAGCGCAGAGCGAATGGCACAGCTAGTGCGTATCGCAGTGCCCGCAGGGATCGAGCAGACCCTCTTTAATACCTCGATCATCACCTTCATGTGGGTAGTGTCATTGTTTGGCACTGAGGCGTTTACTGCCTATGGTATCGGCGTCAACATCCTCTCACTCTCGATTGTAATCGGCCTCGGTTTCTCGATCGCCACCTCGACGATGGTTGGCCAACATTTGGGGGCAAAACAAGCTGAAGAGGCGGAGAAAGTTACATGGCGCAACCTGCGCATCGCCTTTGCCATCATGTTAGCTTTAGCGCTCATTCTCGGCATCAATGCGCGGCTCATCGGTAGCTTCTTTGTCACGAGCGAGGCCATACTCGACAATCTAGTCGCCCTCACCATCATGGTCGCCATTGTACAACCGATGATGGCCATCGAATTTACCCTAGGTGGTGCCTTGCGTGGCGCTGGAGACACTCGCTCACCGGCGAAGATCATGTTCTCGGGGATATTCCTAGGCCGCGTAGTGATGACCGCGATCTTCTACTTCGCCGGCATGGGCATCTATTGGATTTATGCGGCACTGATCGCTGACTACGTGATCAAGTCGAGCATGTACCTGCATATCTTTAAGAAAGGTAAATGGAAACGTGCATTCGAACGCAGTGCGCGCAAACGATTGAAGAAAAAGGCCGCAGCTAGCGGCTCAAAGGTCGGTCTTAGCAATTAACTGTTCGCACATTTTTTGCAAACTGTGAACCTTATGAATCATTGTGGCGAAACGCGCATCTTGGGTAAGCCCTTCGTGGTAGCGATAATAGATCTGCTGCCCAATCACCGCTAAGCGGAACATCCCAAAGCAGAAATAAAAATCGATATTCTCAACTTTCAGACCCGTGCGCTGCGCAAAACGCTCCACTATCTCTGCGCGGGTCGGGGCGCCAGGCACATCACTTGGCATGGCTCGATAACGACGAAAATGATCAGGGTCCCCAGCCTCAGCCCAATAGCCAAGTGTGCAGCCTAAGTCCATCAACGGATCACCTACGGTGCTCATCTCCCAATCAAGCACACCTATCACCTGCAATGGATCCTGTGCTGACCAGATAACATTATCGAGCTTGAAATCGTTGTGAATAATGCGCGCCACACCACTATCTGCCGGCATTTTGTCGCTCAACCACTGCATAGTCTTATCGAAATCTGGGGCATCCGGAGTAATGGCATTTAGATAACGTTTACTCCAACCCTCGACTTGTCGACGCACATAGCCTTCGGGTTTGCCGAAATTTTCAAGCCCGGCTTTGTGCAAATCTACCGAGTGTAATTCACCCAACACATCAAAGAGATTGAAAAACTGTGTTCGCACTTGCGCAGGCGACAATTGCATCTGCGGCGGATAGTCTTTACGAATCACCACCCCTTCGATGCAAGACATCAAGTAGAAATCACACCCTAGAATATCGTGATCTTGGCAGAAGTGAATCGGGGTTGGCGCATACGGGAACACGCCGTTGCCCAGCGCTGTGAGGACCTTGAATTCGCGCCCCATATCGTGAGCAGACTTCACTTTGCTTCCGAAGGGAGGGCGGCGCAACACCCACTGTTGCTCACCTACGCTGAGCAGATAAGTAAGATTAGAAAATCCGCCCGGGAATTGTTGCACTTGCAAGGAGTCTAATGACGTGCCCAATACTGGCCGCAAGTACTCACGCAAACGAACTAGGTCGAGCTCTTCGCCGGCCCGCACCTGGGTCGCTTTATCTAATAATGCTTGCGTACTCACAATATCGGTTACCCCATTCTTAACGATAGGTAATCTTGTCTCGAAGTTTCGGTGACTCTAAGTGCGAAAGCCCATTAAATAAAGTCAAAGATACACGCCCGCCCCCATAACGAATCCGCGTGACGGAGCTATTATTCACCATCCAATTTGCGGCGATTACTTGGGCATCTGGCAGCCCTAGAACGCGCTGCAAGGCTAGCGCGATAACGCCGCCGGAGGTCGACAAGACCACTCGAGAGCCTTTGCTATGCGTTGCCATCAACTCATCTATAGTGCCATGCACTCGCGCTTGGAAATCTGACCACAGCTCGAAACCTTCGTCCTCGCTGCGAGGTTCTAGCTCGCCTCGAATCCACATCGAGGTTGCCGCTTCGAAGACTTTTTGAAACGCCTTGCGATCGAGAATGGGCAGGCTCAAAGGGGAGTCTGCTGGGTGATGGTCACGCAAATAAATATTGATAATTGGCGTGCCATCGTATTCGTTAAGCCCGCTGTGGATAGTCGGCGCGCCTTGCGCCGCTTTGACGAGCGGGAGTAATTGCTGCGCCGTTTCCTTCTGCCGCAATAGCTCACCACAGTAAATATGATCGAACTGCTCTTCTAAAGTTTGCCAATGCTGCGCAAGTATCTGCACCTGCTCTTCACCCAAGGGGCTTAATTTATCATAGGACTCGGCGCCAAAAGAGGCCTGTCCATGGCGTACCAATATTAATTCACTCACAAGTTTTGCAAACCCTATTTTTGCGCGAAACGCGCAGTATGATAATCCGTATTGCCAAATAGCGTTTCAATACCGGTAACGCGCTTAAACAGATGCCCCACATCGAGCTCATTGGTGATACCAATGCCGCCATGTAGCTGCACCGCTTCTTGCCCCACTTTACGAATCGCTTTTCCTACTCGGCTTTTAGCCGCGGAAACTGCTTTGGCCTTTTCATCCGCATCGATATCACTATCGAGCTTCATCGCTGCCATCATAACAATTGAACGGGCCAACTGGCACTCTATAAACATATCCGCCATGCGGTGCTGCAATGCCTGAAATGTCCCAATGGCAGTGCCAAACTGTTTGCGCGTCTTGCTGTACTCGACCGTTTTCTGCAACAGAGCGTCTAATGCTCCTACCGCTTCGGCGCTAACACAGAGTGTTGCTCTATCGACGACTTGCTCTAATGCATTGAGTGCAGCCCCTTCCTCACCAATGAGATTGGCGGCAGGCACACGCACATTTTCGAAGCGAATTTGTGCCGCCTTGTGGCCATCCACCGTTGTGTATTCTTGCCGCTTTACACCGGCGCTAGCACTATCGATGTGCAAAATTGAGATTCCAGTGGCATCTCGTTGGTCGCCGCTAGTGCGCACCGATACTACAAGCCCAGCCGCATGCGCCCCGTTTAGGACGAGGATTTTCTCACCCGACACCACATAATCCTCGCCCTCTCGCGTTGCGCTGGTCGCGACATTAGCAAGATTATAACGCCCACCAGTTTCATAGAATGCTCCGGCCAACTGCAACCGGCCTTCCATTAGCGCTGCAAGCATGGCGCTTTTCTGCTCAGCATTGCCCAAAGCAGCAACGATACCGCCGCCGAGAACCGCGGTGGGGACGAATGGCTCAACAACCATGGCCTTGCCAAACTCTTCCATTAACACCATCAGATCCGTTGCTAGGCCGCCAAAACCACCGTCTTCTTCAGCAAACGGAACGGTTAACCAACCTAGTTCCGCAAATAAGGCCCAACACTCTTCGCTATAGCCTATAGGGCTAGCTAAGATCGCATTGCGGTCATCGAATGAATAATGTCGTTGTACAAATTTTTGCACACTGTCTTGCAGCATTTGCTGCTCATCGCTATATGAAAAATCCACTTTAGTTCCCGATTTATCTCGTGCTCGGCTTACAGCCCAAGCACGGCCTTGCAGATGATATTTTTTTGGATCTCGTTTGACCCACCGTAGATTGACGCTTTGCGATTATTGAAATAATTCAACGCTGTTGCTGCCGCCCCGTTTTCACCGATCTCTACGCCTGCAAAATCGGCACTAAACTGGTCTGGCACAAACGGCAGACTTTGCAACCCGGCCAGCTCCATATAGAGCTCATCAATAAACTGGGCGACCTCTGTTCCCACTACTTTTAAGATAGAAGATTCAGGCCCCGGCGCTTTGCCAACACTGACTGCGGCAAGGGCGCGCAACTCTGTATACTCCAAGGCCAACACTTGAATCTCTGCCTCGGCAATTTTCTTTTGAAAAATTGGGTCATCACCCACATTACCGCCATTGCCATCGGCCGTATTCGCAGCCAGCGAACGCAGTTTTTCAAGGCGCACTTTCGAGCGTGGCACGCCAGCAATATTGGTGCGCTCATGGGTAAGAAGCACTTTCGCATAGGTCCAACCCTGGTTCTCCTCGCCAATCAAATTCTCGACTGGCACTCGCACATCTTCGAAATACACCTCATTGACCTCTGGTGTCCCGTCGATGAGGTAGATTGGGTTCACCTTGATGCCTGGGGTTTTCATGTCGATCAACAAAAAACTAATGCCTTCTTGTTTCTTCACAGAATTGTCCGTGCGCACCAAACAGAAAATCCAATCGGCATATTGCCCTAGGGTGTTCCACGTCTTAGTGCCATTAACAACATAGTGGTCACCGTCACGCACTGCGCTTGTCTTCAAAGAGGCAAGGTCGGAGCCAGAGTTAGGTTCTGAGTACCCCTGACACCACCACACATTGCTCGCCAGGATGTCGGGCAAAAAACGCTTTTTCTGCTCTTCATTCCCATAGGTATAAATAACCGGTGCAACCATCTTCATCCCAAAGGCCACAGGTTCTGGCGCCCCTACGCGAGCCATTTCTTCTGCGAAGATATACTTCTGTACCGCGCTCCAACCAGTCCCGCCATGCTCCTCTGGCCAGTTAGGTGCCGCCCAACCTTTTTGATAAAGAAGCTTTTGCCAACGCACATAATCGTCTTTCTCTAGGCGAATACGGTTATCTACCTTGGCACGAATATCTTTCGGAAATTCCGCTTCCAGAAATTGCCTTACATCTTCTTGGAATTGCAGCTCCTGAGGCGTAAATTCGGCGTTCACTTGGTCTCTCCTACTTCGGGAAATGGGGCGCGTGATGCGATAAAAATTTGACTCTATCACTTTTATTTGCTGAATAAAACGAAAAATCGAGCATTTGTTCGATGCCCTACAAAAGGGCATTTGGCAGGACTTTGAGGTTTAGGCGAGGCCAGTGACAGGCTCAATGTTGAGCGTTTGCCGAAGCATTTTGGTGTGCGAGGATAGGGTCGTGATAGAAGCGCTCGATGCCTTCAATTTGAATCGCCGAAAGTCCTGCACTCATGGCTTCTATGGCGTTGTCGAAGCATTGTATCCATTCCGACACCTGCCCTTGCGCCCCATGAATGCGTAACACCCACTCGCCCTCTCCGACCTGCTGTGCTTGCAGACTAACCGTCATGCCTGCCATTGAAAACAAGCGGCTTACAGAGCCCGGTGTGTGCGCTGGTGAGAGTTTGGCTTGCATTGTGGACATTGCTATCGGCTCCTTCGCTAAAACTGAATATAGCTGCAAGTTGTGCAGCGCTACCCTAAGCAATAGTCAAGAATCTAGGAATCGTCTAGCAAGGAGTCTGACTAGGAGAAGCGAATGCGCCTTACTCCGCTAAAGCCGGCGTTCCACACCAATACTGAAAAGCCCATCAAAGCGGGGGCAACAAAGATAAGCAACGACACCACATCTTGTTCCACGAACCCCAGCAAGGCCGCGAATACGTAGACGAGAGCCGCAAGCAAATGCGCAAGGAAGTAAAGAATAATCAAGTTGTGAGTGGTTTTGCTTAGCGAGATAGCTTTACCTGACAGCAACCACTTTAGCGCGAACACAATGCCCAAGATATCGGTTGGCCAAAATAGCATTAGGTTCACATTATGATGCAGATCTAGGTGTGCAGACTCCAGCCACGCAACAGTCATGATCAGCCCATAAATGCCGCTAGCAAAACTAACAATCAGAGCTATCAAGCCCATGACGCGATAGGTCAGTACACCACCGCGCAGGGTAAACCCAGGTTGGCTAGAGAATGAGGAGATCGGGATGCGTTTCAAGGCGAGGAACAACAACAATGTCGGCAATAACAGACCCGCGCCCACGGTGTAATAAACATTCGCCAATGCTTGCGGAGCGTCAAACTCCATCACCACTACGGGTTCATCGAGCATGTCTGCACGCAAACCATTCACAATGACATCAGAGGGAAAATTGAGCAGTTCACGGCGCAGTTGCTTCGGTAAGAACAACTCCTCCCATTGGCTCATGCGGCGGTCGATGCGATCGTTCATCAATACATCGAGTGAAAACGCCACCGGTGGGACGCTTGCATAGTGATCCAATACTTCGTCGCGGAACGTGCGTGGGCTAAAGGCACGATTCTGTTCTTGCAAACGCCCACCCAGAGCTTCGTTCAAATAGTCACGGACGCGCGTAGTGCAATTGTCGAAAAAGTACTGATAGGAATAAACGATATTTTCTTCGCGCAGATTCCACGCTAAGCGTTTGTAGAGTGTTTCTTTTTGCGCTGGTGTAAGATTAATTTTGTCTTGCCACACGGTGCGCTGTTCACGCTCATAGCGCCCAAACTCCCACGAAGGTGGAGACACTCCGAGTTGGTAATTAAGGATACCGCGCAGAAAGTTAGTAGCGAAGGTGACATTACCAGCACTAGTGTCAAACAAGCCCCAGTTGAAGACGAGGTCGGAGTTGCTATTACGGTCGACCACACGCAAGGCTGTGTGCCCAAAATTGTCCCAAACTTGATTACCCACATCGACGGTGATGAGGTAAAAATCAACGCGCTCGAAATCCCTTGGTAGAAGAATGGATTCTTCATCAGTAATTTCAGGCAAGGATGTTTGTTCCGCCGCTTGCGCGCTAGTAAGCATGAAAAGACACGCGATCAAGGCTAATGCAGCAATGACGATGCCTTGGGCGCTGTGGCGCAGGAAAGTTCTAGCGACGATAGGAATCAATGATAGCCGGGCTGCCGTAAAGGTTCAGTTGATGAAAACAAACGCCTATGGCCAAACCGGCCAAGTGGCGGCAATCATATCAAAGAACCAGTTGTGATCAAGCAAGCATTAGCCTTGCGATAAGCGAAGGCGCCCGCACTGACGACTAATGGATCTGTTCCCAAGGCATTGGCAAGCCACGAATAGCTCTGACCTTACACACCTTTAGCCAGTAGTTCATGACGAAGCGTTGGTCCCTTGCTAGGTTCAATAACTTCTCTTTGATCTCATATACAGTAGTATGCGGAAGCATATTGGCGATCTGCCAGATCTCTTGCTCTTGCACAGACGCATCGAGCACGCCATTGTAAACCTCTGTTATTTCTTCATTTTTTGCATTTTTCTGCATTGTCATATTGCCCACCACTATAGAATCTTAATTATTTTGTGATCGCCCAATCGCAAACACCTGTATATATATACACTATGTATTTATACAGTACAATCTCTCGCTAGAATTTTTTTACCGAGCACAAGCGAACCAACGCTCGCTGAGATTCTTCTATGCTAGACTTCGCGAGGCCTCTTCACTAAAAGGAAACCAAACGATGCAGCAGCCGACAATGAATGGCGCCCAAGCGCTTATTGAAACCCTGGCGCAAGGCGGCATTGACTTATGCCTAGCGAATCCGGGTACGTCGGAAATGCATTTGGTGCAAGCGCTAGATAATACCCCAGCGATGCGCTCAGTCCTCACCCTCTTCGAGGGCGTCTGCACGGGTGCCGCCGACGGTTACGGCCGGATGATGGGCAAGCCTGCCGCGACATTACTGCACTTAGGACCAGGCCTTGCCAATGGCATCGCTAATTTGCACAACGCTAGGAAAGCGGGAACCCCTCTGGTCAATATAGTGGGAAACCATCCTCAATATCATATGGGTTATGACGCTCCACTGACCTCGGACATCGACACCTTGGCGCGCAATTTCTCAGCTTGGACCAAGTCCAGCAGCACTGCGCAAACACTTGCGCACGACGGCGCAGAGGCGATCAGCGCAAGCCTGCGTGCCAATGCCGGCTCGCTGGGACAAATTGCCACCTTAATCATGGGCGCAGATGCGGCGTGGGAGCCATCTCTCGGGCCGGTGTCGCCCAACCCTATCCCCCATCGAGCACGAGTCGATAATGCGCACGTGCAGAGCATTGCCCAATTTTTGGCGAAGGGAGAGAAGGCAGTGCTTCTGCTCGAACGCCACGCCTTGCAACCCGCAGCACTAGAGGCGGCGGCACGAATACGCCAAAAGACTGGCTGCCGATTGATCACGGGAACATTTCCTGCACGCATCGACGGAGGCCCCGGAGCGGTGCAAGTCGAACGTATGCCTTATTTTCCTGAGCAAATTTTGTCCACATTAGAAGGCACGCGTTATTTGTTTTTAGTGGGAGCTCAGGCCCCTGCTAGTTTCTTTGCCTATCAAAACTTATCTGGGCGCCCTATCCCAGAGAACTGTTCAACGCTCACGCTGGCACGCATCGAAGAAGATGCGATTGACGCACTAGAGCAATTGGCCGATGCATTAGACGCCGCACACGCAGACGTTCTCCGTTTCGAGACGAGGGCACTGGAATATAAAAGCGGCCCATTAAATACGCGCAGTATTTCCCAAGTGATCGCCTCTTGCCTTCCAGAAGGCGCGATAGTGTCGACAGATTCGGGGGGCGGAAACGCCGCCTATCCCGCGTGCCAGTTCGCCGCCCCTCACTCTTGGCTCAGCCTCACCGGTGGCTCGATCGGACAAGGTGGGCCCGCAGCAACAGGTGCTGCATTGGCTTGCCCAGATAGGCCAGTTCTGGCCTTACTTGGGGACGGTGGTGCCGCCTATACGATTCAATGCCTGTGGACACAAGCAAGAGAGAATCTCAACGTCACTACGGTGATCTACGCCAACCGCAGCTATAATATTTTGAATGTGGAATACGCCCGGCTAGGCGTGACAGATGTCGGCAGCACAGCGGCAAGTCTATTTGATATTGGTAATCCAGAGATCGACTGGGTGGCGATGGCGAAATCCATGGGAGTCCCTGCTGCGACTGCAAGCAACACAGAAGAGCTAGAACGCCTCCTACAAACCAGTTTCACTGAGCCTGGACCATTCCTAATTCAAGCCCAGTGCTAGCGGCCTAAACAGTGGCATAGGCAAATTCACCATCTTGTTAGCGAATTTGCCTACATTTACGCGACCTTGCCCGTCAGCAAACTCACAAGCTATTGAATTAAAAGGCATTAAAAACTGGCACGAATCTCGCTACTTTATTTGAAAAGCTACCCTACGTAGCGCTACTTACAGGAGATTGACGCCCGCAATGAAACTTCTTTCTGCATTATTGACATTCGCCATCATTGCCGTAGTGATACTAATTGCTGCCCCCGTATTGTCCGCAGGCCTTGGCTTGCTTGTAGTCGCAGGCTGTTTCTTCATATGGTTCTTACCCATTTTGCTGATTCTAGGCTCCGATGTGACTAGCGGCGGTGAGAAAGCGGCGTGGATCCTCGCAATCATCTTCCTGTCGTGGTTCGCATGGGTCTTCTACTTACTGCTAGCCCCAGTAAAACCACGGCATCGCCATTACCGCTACTAAAGCACTGCCATTTACGCTGGCTGTGACCGCTCACTGGTTTTCAGAGCTTTATAGAAACTGCCAGCGTACTCACTGTTCTCGTGGTCATCGGGGTAGATCAGCGTTAATACTGGGATCATGATCATTGGAATCAAGGTCGCCGAAAACGTCGGATCACTCCACTCTCCCCAAGCTGCCATCAGTTCATACCATTGTTGGGCAAAGCCGCCTGCATTTGCAGAGCTTGGCCCAGTAAATAGCGTGTTGAGCAACCAATGCCCGAGCCCACCACTGTAACCGAGCAAAATTCCGTAAAACGCCGCCTTCTCGCTAGTCTTGCGCCAATAGAACATGAAAGTAATCGCAATGGCTGGAGGCACCACCATGGCAAAACCAAGCAATAACAACTGTAACACCGAAGAAATATTTGCTTGCCACGCGATAATTGTCGCAACCAAGCCATAGATCACAGCAGTCAATTTATACGCTTTGAGTCGTTTCTGCGTGGAAAAGTGTTTAGACCCTGGCACCCAATCATTCACAAACATGGTGGCACCACCAAGCAACATTGGCGCCCCCGAGGAAATCAAAGCGGCGAGCACGGCCGCCAAAGCAATCCCGCCTATGATAGGCCCCGTATCGACGGCGAGTTGAGTGATGTTGCGGTAGCTGGACAAACCGCTTTCGGCCCCATATCGAGCGAAGGCTTCGACACCAATAATCCCGGCAATAAACGGCATAATGGCGGCCAATAGCCCTGCGAGCAAAAACCCCGGAATGAGGTATTTTTCTTTCTGCGCAGAGCTTGCATAGTTGGCATAGACCGACGCTGCTGGCGTATGCAGTGTTGCCGACAGCGACAACGCAATAATCGTCACCCAGCCTATCCCTGTAAAACTCCACCAACTGGCTTTATCCATGCCAGCCAGCTCTAATGCGGCATCCGCTCGCGCCGCTGTGGCCTCCCACCCCCCCATATCTTGCATCGCAAAAATGGCGACAATCGACAGCCCAATGATCACGATACTACAATGCACGAGGTTGGTGATGGCCGTTCCTTTAAGCCCACCTGTCGCTGTAAAGAACAGAATAACGAATCCGCCAATAAAGACTGACACGCCAAAAGGCAAACCCGTAACACCGGTGATGATTGAGCCAATCACAAAGGGCTCAATAATATTGACCACTAAGTATTCGGTTTGCACACAAAGGCTTGTCAATGACTGGCAGCGCCTAGACCCAAAGCGAAGATCAAACACTTGCCCAACACTAGAAAGCGCCAGGCGACGATAGGGGATTGCGAAGAACAGGCCTACCAAGGCCAGTGCTGTAAACGAGTTTATGCCATACCATAGATTGCCCAGCCCCGAGGTCATGACGTCTCCGGCGACCCCGTATGTCCCCGCGCCACCGATCCGCGTTCCTGCCACCCCAGCAGCAAGCAACCAAACCCCCATGGTTCCACCACCGGTCGCCCAATCTCTATCACTTTTGTTGCTGCGGTTTAGATACACCCCAGCCATTGTGAAGAACGCCAAATAGGCGACAATTACTATTACGGATACCAGCATGAAAGCCCCCAAGCTTATTATTTTATGGGTCGTGTTTGCACGCTCCTTTGCACACACTCCTTGGCCATACTACAGCATTTTTCCCATCTCACCACGTGTAAAAAACTCTGTAATGAGCAGTCGTTCATACACAAAAACCCGCTGGCATTAGGTTTTCCTAGCGCGCTAATCTTTTAGGGAGGGCCAGGCTGTCACATCACTTAATTCTGACAGCTAGGAATGGCGCATGCTATTCACAGGATGCCCCGAGCACCGGCTTATCTTTACGAGCGCGAAGACCTTCGTGCAGGGCTGCTCATTGTTGTGGGACAACAATTTAACTTACGACACTTGGCACTTATGCCGAACATTTATATCGACTCTAACGCGACTTTTTCCGTAGGCGTTTGATGACCCCACTCGCGTTTAGGATCAAGGTATCGTTCACACTCAGTTGCACGCGCGCGAATACTAATGAGCCTCCGCGCCGACTGACCTCAGCACGCCCACAGATCAGATCCCCAACATGCGCAGGCCCAATAAACTCACTATTGCAACTGACCGTCGCCACGCTTTCTTCCTCACCTTCATTCGCCGCGATACAGAGGCTGTAATCGGCGAACATCATTAGAATTCCACCATGGGCCGAATGATGACTATTGCAATGTTCCTCGCGCAAACGAAACGCGGAATAGACTACTCCCTCTTCGATCTTAAAGAAGAAAGGACCCACGCGATCCTCAGCAAGATCACCAGACCAATGTCGATACTGCAAGGGCACATCGTAGTCTTTTGGGTCTATCATCAATTAGTCCTTGTCTTTATCTTTGTCGTCATCATCGGTAGTCGCCACATCCACCACAGCGCCCGCCACTTTAAAGGGCACCTTCGCAACCTCCAGAGTAACATCAACAGCACTCCCAACGATTGTGCCCAGACACCCCGACAATGATAAGCACATTGCTATTAATCCAACACCATAGAACAACTGCTTCATCTCTTACTCGCCTCATGTAGGGGTTTAATTTGCGCCAGCCCAGCGCCAGTGCGCACCATCTCGGAGAACTCATCGGCTAAGTGCTCGCTTTGTGCTAACACACTTTGCCAGTAAGCATTGCGCGTATCGTAGTCCATTGTCTCGAAATCTTTGCGATCGGGTATTTTGCCATAAGGCAGTTGGCGCACAAATTCGCGGCTAGGCGCGAGCACCAAAACATTATGAAAATGTTGTCTATCCGCATGCCGCCAAGGCAACACTTTGTCAAACCAGCCTGGAATAAAATGCGCATAGAAGTGTGGGTACAGTACAAGCCCTGGATTATTTTGAAACGGCAAGTCGAAGTGGTAATCGGTAAGACCACCGTCGCGATAGACGCCCTCTTGCGCTCCGGGAATATCACTAACTCCCTCTAGTATTAATGGGATTGAGCCGCTGGCCAACAATGCCTTGTGCACATTATTGCTTTTCAGCTTGACGAACTGTGTGGAGAATTCCTGTAACTGGGCAAGGCTCTCGGACAAGGGCCCCGCATGAAACAAGGTGCGCTGTAACCACAAACCAAGCAAACGTCTACTCAGAGTGTTGCTCAAGGCGGTAAGCCCTAAGCCCGTCGATAACGGCAATCGTTTTTCTGAGGCAAGTAGACCACGACCACGATCGGCAATGATATTGACGCGCACCACTGGGTTGTTGGCGATCTGCTCAGCACCATTCTCCCCAAGCACGATATCCAGCAACACCTTCGCCTCACGAGTAATCTCCTCGACTGTAGGTACCGCGGAGTAACGCTGCCCGGCATAGTGGGTGGCGAGCCTGTCGATTGCCGCCAGCGGATCTTGTAAGCCTAGACAGGCCAAACGCCAGGCCCCTGCCGAAGAACCTAGGGTATAGAGCGGCAATTGACGATTCGCGAAAAACTCGCCAAAGAGATAGCGATCTAAACCATACAAGACAAACCATTTAGGGCCGCCCGAGGCACCGACGATCATCTTGAAGCGATCGGCATTGAGCCCTTCTCTTTGAATCTGCTTTAACGCGGTTGGGCCTGCATAGAGGTCTAAAGCCGGCATTTTGTTGAATTCCTTGCCTTGTTCACAAAATCGAATGACTGACAGATCTCAATAAACTGTTGTGCTCCGGTAGAGAGACTGCGGCGCTTACGATAATACAGACCAAAGGTCAGGTCGATGTCTGAGAAACGTAAATCTTCTAACGGCACAAAACCTGCGCAAAGCGGCTCCGACTGCAATACTCTTTCATCCACGTAACCCATACCAATATTGCGAGCCACCATATTCAAGCGCAAGGCAAGATTACTGATCTCCCAAATTGTGCCGAACTCATTGCGCAACTTCTCTATCGCCGGCCGCACGTCCGGGTCTTCCAGGTGCGACACCATGAGAGGGATTTGCTGAATACTCCCTTCTGCATCTTCAATGAGCTGCGATAACTTGGGGTGAGATTCATTGATGACCAGTTTGCGCGACTCGCTAAACAATGGAATGGTCTCGAGCAAGGGTGACATCTGGTGCTGAAATGGGCCAAAGCCAAGCTCAAGGGAATCGGCGAGAACACCTTGAATAATCTTTCTACTCGGCATGACATCGACCTTCAAGCGCGTCAACGGATTACTGTCACAATAATCCTCGAGCAACTCATTGCCATAGAGTTGACTGACCGAACCACTCATCGCAAGTTCGAGGGTCGAGGCAACGCCTTGCTGGATATTGGCAATATCTGTGAGCACCTCTTGCTCTTCGCGCAACACCACCCTGGCATAAGCCAACAAGCGCTGACCAGTTTCGGTAAGCACTATAGGCTTACCGCGTTCAATTAACCGTGTGCTGAGTTTTCGTTCGAGGTTGGCAATCGCCTGGCTGATGGCAGATTGCGTCACGAAAAGTTTGTCTGCGGCGCTTTTGAACCCGCCAGTCTGAGCCACCGTGTTGAAGGCTCTAATCTCTTGGATTTCTAAGTGTGAGGGAGTCATAGCGAATTGGACCAATAATGTTGAAGAGCCAAGATACATAAGCATAGCTAATCATTCAATTAGCTATGCTTATTTTACGGCGATTTTGACGATTTCTATAATACGGCCGTCCTAATTGCGCGCTAACGAAGGAATCAACATGTCAGAACAATATTCAAAAGGTCTAGAGGGCGTCATAGCCGACCAGACTAGTATCAGCAATGTCGAAGGCGGCCTCGGCCGTCTAAGCTATCGAGGTTACACCATAGAAGACTTAGTGACTCTGAGCTTCAACCGCGTCATGTGGCTCGTTTTATTTGGTGAATTGCCCAACGAGGAAGAAGAAAGCAAGCTGCAGAATTTCTTGAATATCAATGGTGCCGTGGCAACCAATGAGCTAGATATACTGACAAGCCTGCCACTCGAAATGCACTCAATGAGCATGTTGCAAGCCATGATCCCAGTCTTGGACACAACGCCAATTGGGCCAAAGGAACTCCCCTTTGAGAACGACGAGGGTTATCGCGGTCTTGCTGTCGTCGCTAAAATCCCCACCTTGCTCGCCGCATTTTATCGTCTACAACAGAACGACATCATCCCAGCCTACAATGGCAGCAAGTCCTACCTAGACAACTTCCTTTCGATGTTTCTTGCCCAAGATGCGGACCCTAAGCACGTGCGCTTTTTAGAGCAGTTACAAATTTTGCAGCTAGAGCATAGCTTCAATGCTGGCACCTTCACCTGCCGGGTTACCGCCAGCACACTTGCTCCTGTAGAGTCAGCATTGTCCTCGGCTGTCGGCGCCCTGTACGGCAAGCTCCATGGCGGCGCTGATGAGGCTGCCTTGAACGAGGCGATCAAAGTTGGCTCGCCAAGCAATGCCAAGGCCTATGTGCAAGACTTGCTTGCCAATAAGGGCCGACTCATGGGCATGGGGCACCGCGAATATAAAAAACTCGACCCACGTGCCGCACTTCTCAAACCCATGGCGGAGGAGTTATGTCGAGGTACAGAGTACGAAAATGTCTTCTTAACACTGAAAGAGATCGAAACAGAGTTCAATGCCGAGATGCAGAAAAAAGGCAAAGAGGTGTGGGCAAACCTAGAGTTCTATAAAGGCCCAGTCAATCTCGCCATAGGTATCCCAGCAAGCTATTTCACGGCGGGTTTTGCAATGTCACGCAGTGTCGGCTGGCTTGCCCATTTCCTTGAGTCTCGCCAAGACAACCGCATCATGCGTCCTAGTGCATTATATGTGGGCAAAGACATCCGCCCCCTATAATGAGGCGCAAGTAGTGAAAGGATTCCGCTAGCTAAGGTGGTGCTATACTGCCCCCTTAGCTAATCCGCAAGGCCATCGAATCTACTATGCAGCACTCGCCCACCCCCGTCAGCAAACGTCTTGTTCTTTTAGGAGGCGGGCACAGCCATTTAGCCGTGCTTATGTACTTCGCCCGCAATCCACTGCCGGGGCTAGACATCACGCTTATCTCTAAAGATATCGAGACGCCCTACTCCGGGGCACTTCCCGCGTTCATCGCTGGGAGCGCTTCGCAAGAGGAGCTGTTTATCGACCTTCGCCCTCTTGCGCAGATGGCTGGGGTTCGCCTCATTCAAACCCAAGTGGAGACGATCGATCTCGAAACGAAAGCTATTCGTTGCCCCGATCGCCCCGCAGTCCTTTTCGACTACTTGTCGATCAATATCGGCTCTCGGCCTAACACATCACTAATACCCGGTGCAGATGAGTTTGCATTGGCAGTTAAACCCATCCCGTTATTTCTAGAGCAATGGCAGGACCTGCAAGCGCAAGCAAAAGCGCAACTGAGCATTAATATAGCGATTATCGGTGGCGGTCCGGCGAGCATCGAGATGGCCTGTGCCATGGCCCAAAGCCTGCATAAGCACGCGCAAGTACAGGCGCACATACACATCATCACACGTGCAGGCTCTGTACTTTCTGGTCATGGCAAGAAAGCCCAAGCCCTCGCCACAAATACGCTCGCCGCAAAGGGTATCTTGGTGCATACCCACAGCCACGTGAATCTAATCGACGAGTCTCATGTGCATTTTCAACAAAGCAGCAGCGGCGCTGTTAGCGAATCGCGCCTTGCGGTGGATTACAGCATAGTGGC
Organism: uncultured Pseudomonadales bacterium; assembly: GCA_947259995.1. Taxonomy (GTDB): domain Bacteria; phylum Pseudomonadota; class Gammaproteobacteria; order Pseudomonadales; family Pseudohongiellaceae; genus UBA5078. The sequence goes on from CAMYOK010000007.1 coordinate 124,903, forward strand.
AACCGGTGCGAGCCCTGCTGGGTGGTTAAAACACACGGGGTTAGCCTTGGACGAGCAAGGCTTTATCCGCGTTAACGATCACTTGCAATCACTGAGCCACCCTTTCGTGTTTGCTGCTGGCGATGTTGCGGCCATAGTGGGTCAGCGTCGCCCTAAATCTGGCGTTTACGCCGTGCGCCAGGGACCACCCCTCGCGCACAATCTACGTCAATTCGCCCTAGGGGCTAGATTGAAATCTTATCAGGCGCAGCGCCAAGCTCTAGCCCTGCTGAGCATGGGTGAGGGGGTCGCTATCGCCTCGCGCGGCAGTTTCGCAACACAGGGGCGCTGGGTAGAGCGTTGGAAGACGTGGATCGATCACCGCTTCGTCAGCAAGTACAGCCAACTACCAGCAATGCCAGAAGATAGGTCTGGCACTCCGGATACCGAGACCGCTTTAAGCAAATCACCACGAACGCCAATGCGCTGCGCTGGCTGCGCAGCGAAACTGAGCAGTGTGAGCCTTGGTCGCGTCATCGCAGAAGTGCACACTTGTCACGGCGCGGACGTCTTGTCGGCTTTACATAGCACCGAAGATGCCTCCATCATTCAAATAGATTCACAACGAGTACTCCTGCAAAGCGTCGACTATTTGCGCAGCTTCATTAACGACCCCTATCTATTCGCGCGCATCGCCAGCAATCACTGTTTGAGTGATATTCATGCTATGGGAGCCTCGGCGCATTCGGCCTTGGCAATCGTCGGCCTTCCCCACGCGGCAGCCACCATCATGGAGGATCAGCTCGCGCAAGTGATGCAGGGCTGCACCGAGGTGCTCAATGCCCACCACACGACTCTTCTCGGTGGACACACGAGCGAGTCAGAGACATTGAGCTTTGGTTTAAGTGTCAATGCCTTCGCTGACCCGGCGAAACTATTACGCAAGACCGGCATGCAACGCGGAGACGTTCTGATCCTAAGCAAGGCGCTTGGCACTGGGACTCTCTTGGCAGCCGATATGCGTCATCGTGCTAAACACCTCTGGATCAACGGCGCCTTGGCACAAATGCAACGCTCCAATCAGAGTGCTGCAGAGGCCTTTATCGCGCACCATGCGACGGCATGCACCGACGTCACCGGCTTTGGTTTGCTTGGCCACTTGCGAGAAATGATCGGCACCGATGCTTACAATATCAGCCTACAAATCACTGCGCTTCCGCTGCTCGAAGGGGCGCTCTGGTGCATTGACAATGGCATACTCAGCTCGCTTCACCACGACAATGCCATCCATGCCAATTTGCTTAATAACGCTGAGCAGTTTCCGAATGATCCTAGAGTTGCACTATTGTTTGATCCCCAGACCGCTGGCGGTCTATTGGCCGCGGTCCCCAAAGCACATGCGCAGGCCTGTTTGGCCCAACTGCATCGCCATGGCGACACGACGGCCGCATGTATTGGTACTGTCCAACAAATAGACGATTCCGACGCCACTATCACGCTCATAGAGTAGAGCATGCATGAACGCCAGTGGCCCTTGCTATCCTCTTGCGTTATAGTCGCCTCTTTATTTTTACTGCCCGATATTAGGGCGATCCTGATTTTAGAGTCTCTATTCATGAAAACACGCACAGCTGCACTTATTTTGATTTTCTTGACGGCCCTGCTCAGCTCTATTGCAATGCCAAGCCTTGCGCAGCCGCTAGCCCCTTCAGTCATTGACCCAGAGCTTGCGGATCGACACTTTCGCCGAGGCAACACTTATAACAACCTTGAGCGCCTCGAAGATGCCGCCACTGAATATGAGCTTGCGATTACGGCAAATCCGAACCATTTAGAAGCCATACGCAACCTCGCCAACATCTATTATATTCAAGAGCGCGATGACGAAACTATTGCGCTTCTGCAACGCTATGTTGTCTTGGAAACAGAGCCCACTACGCCATTGGTCGCCTCCTTCAACACGCTCGCGCAGCTATTGCGCGACAACAAGCGTTTTGATGAGTCTATCGAGATTGATGTCTTAGCAATTGAGCACGACCCCGAGAACACCTCACAAGTGTTCATCATGGCAAATACCTATTTCAATGAGGACCTCACAGAAAGCGCGATACGCGTTTACGAAACGGCTCTAACGGTCAATCCTAAAGACGCATTTTTGCACCGCTCACTGGGGCGCATGTATGAAGATATGGGAAGACTTGAAGACGCTTTGACGCAGTACAAAGCTGCATCCGAGCTCGATATCGGATCACAGTTCTACCGCGATTTGGTGAATAATTTAGAGGCTAGACTCGCGCAGTAATGCGTCTCGCGCTTCATAGGGCAGGGCTGCTATTTCTTGCACCGCCTTATAGAAGCGCGGCAAATCTCCTTGCGCTTGCGCAAGCAGCTGCACAAACGCTGGCACCAATTCGTTATACGACGCCACAGTCGCAAGCTGGGCGTTGTTCAGCGGCCCCTCAAACCAGCGATCATATCCCGTATAGTCCCACTCTTGCCGAAACTGCGCATACTCTTCACGCATAGCCGATTGCACTGCCTCTTTCTCTGCGCGCATCTGCTCATCGCTCATCGCTCGCCCGTAAAGTGTCGTCAATTGATCACGATATTTGAGCACTAAAGCGACAAAGGCGGCTTCGATTTTGGCTTGCGTCGCCAAGGCTTGATCGATGCCTTCCTGAGAGTTTGCCGCATACCAACGTCGCAGCCCCTCTTGCTCAACAAAGGTAGCGAAACTCTCATTGAAACGAGTGTCCCCTGCGACGTAGACCTTTTGATGGGCGAGCTCATGGAATATCAAGGCGACAAGGCGCTGCTCGGAACGGCGCAAAATGGCGCTATTCAAAGGGTCATTGAACCAGCCCAAGGTAGAATAAGCATCCACACCACCGCGATAGACATCGTAGGATTGCTGCATCAAGTTTTGCGCAAAGTCTATGGAGGCGGATTCTGAGAAGTACCCACGATAGGAGACACAACCTGCAATTGGGTAGCACCAATTCACGGCTTGTGTAGAAAACTCTGGCGCCGCGAATACGTTCCAAAGCACATAGGGGCGGTCTAATTCTACATAGCTCAGGTAACTATCACCGGCGTCTAATTGCAAATGCTGCTCGGCAAAATCTCGCGCCAACAACACCAACTCTAGTTTCTGGCGGGTTTCGCTATCGAGCGCTGCGTCTGCGAGTAAGGCATCAATCGATTGCCTAGCCCATAATAATGACACTTGCCCTTTTGCCGCCTGCCCGTAATAACTGACCGTCTCACAGGAGACCAACAACGCAGCGATTGCGCACAAACCCAGGCAGCGAATGGCAGTGCTAACACTGGACTGAGAAGTCACTATTGCTCGAATAGCTTGAGCTTGATCTCGAAAATATCTGCCCATAACTTTCCTGTGACCAATAGCCGGCCCTGACCATCTTCCTCTGCGCTCGGTATCCAGGCGATCCCGTTCAAGACTGCATCCCCGCCCCCCGTTCGGGTTTGATCGACCAAACCGTTTAGATCCACCACGCTATTGATATTGCCGGTGACGGGGTCTATGCGGACAATCTCATTAGTCATCCACACGTTTGCCCACACCTCACCATTAATATATTCCAGCTCATTCAAATTTCTGATGGCACGCCCCGCTAAGGTCACCTCGACTTTGCGCTGCACTTGAAAGGTCTCTGGGTCAATAAATTGTAATGTCGCACTGCCATCACTTAGGATTAATTGCTCACCATCCCAGGCCAGGCCCCAACCCTCTGTTGGGTGATAATGCGAAGTGACAGTAGCGAACGTGTCCAAGTCATAAACGAAAACGATATTGGATTGCCATGTCAGTTGAAAAATCTGCTCACCGACAATGCTGATGCCCTCGCCAAAATAACGACTGGCAAGACGCTTGCTTTGCAACACGTTGCCATCTTCCAAATTAATTTTACTAAGCGTTGAGCGGCCTCTTTGCCCTGTTCCTTCATAGAGGAAGCCCTTATGGAACTCCAAGCCCTGAGTGAAGGAGCTTATGTTATGTGGGAAACGGTCGACGATCTCGTAGTCGTAGATAGGCACTTGTGCAAGCACAGGCGATGACATGAAAAACACTAATGCTAATTTAATAAGCAATTTCACGATTGTTTCTGTTTCCCTGGGTAGTAGAAGGCTTGTTTTATCAGTCTTGGCGTCGGGGAGCTAAATTACGCTAGCTGACATTTGCAATCAAGTTCGACTATCCGCGCAGTAGCAGATTTCTAAAATACATCATAGAAAACCTGCCAAGAATAAAATAATTTATCCCCTTCCCCCTCCAAGCCTCTCCCCCCAACATGCTCGCAAAGCGTCTGAAATCAAGCTTGATACGAAATTCGTCAGGATAGCGAATTTTAGAAGCCACATTTTTTTTGGCGGTTCGATTTTACTAAGGTATTCGGGAGACAAATTTGTATAGGCACGTACTATGGTCGGCGCAGTACGCTTTAATAATCACAATAATTAAGAAGTAGGAGACGATAGATGACACCATGTCTAGATGAGTGCGCGCGTCAAATTGCACGAAGATCCAAATTGTTCATTGCCATATCTCTCACCCTTTCTTCATCTCTCACTTTTGCTGCCGAAGCGGAAGAAGAGGAGGCAGAAGAAATCGTAGTCACAGGCTCGTATATCCGCAACAGCCCCTTTGCGGCAGCAAGCCCGGTAGATACTATTAACCAAGACAGTATTCTGGAAAGCGGTTCCGCTAATATTGGTCAATACATCCGCGACCTTCCCTACACTCAAAACGTAGATACCGTAGCCAACGTTCTAGGTGGTTCTGGTGGCGGGCAAGATTCTAACTCAGCGCAATTCAACCTACGCGGCTTGGGAACTAGTAGTACCCTGACACTTTTCGATGGTCGGCGAAATGTAAACCCAGGCGCTATCTCGGCTATTTTGCCAGACATTGCGACCTCACGAATTGAAGTGGTCCTCGATGGCGGCTCAGCTCTTTACGGCGCAGACGCCGTTGCCGGTGTGGTGAACATCATCCCAATCAAGGAGTTCGAAGGTCTACGAATTCGCTCCTTCTACAACCGCGATAATAATGCCGACTTCGAAGAACCAAAACTAAGCCTATTATACGGGCATCGCTTCGATAACCTCGACTTAGACATGGTCGCGGCCTTTGAAGTAGGCAAGAAAACCGCCTTACAACGTGGCGAGCGCGAAAAATACTTACGGGTAGACAATGCGACATTCATTGGTGCTCCCGGTACGTTTATTCGCGCCTCAGGCGACAATGCAGGTTCTATTTATCGCGACCAGGATTGTGGCACCTACAACGGTGACAACACCGACAAAGGGCAAGATGGCAGCTTCCCAAGCGGTTATCCGCTAGGGCCTGCGTTCTGCGGCTTCCATTATGCGCAGTGGACGGACTACAACCGCGAAGCGAATGACTACAACGGTTATCTGAACCTCAAGCACGAAACCACTGACTGGTTAACGCTAGAGTTTCAATCGACGATGAGCTACCGCGAGTCAATCTTCCACACCGAGCCTTTAACCCCATTGGCCTCTGGTTGGTACCCCTCACTCGTGATCCCAGCCAACCATCCAGCAAACCCCACTGGAGTAGCTTTGATGCCGGGGCCAAACTGGACGATCATCAATGGCCTCGAACAAGGCCCTGGTGCCGTTCCAAGCTATCTTGACGGCGCCTCTTACCAGAAAGATCGCTATGGCTACACGACCACTACAAACAAGTTTGGGGGCACTTATCAATTAGGTGACACTACTTGGACGGGGGAAACGTGGATTTCCTATCAAGAAGCTCAAACACGCCTCGATACTAACGACTTGAACGTTGTGCGCCTGCGTGCAGGCCTTAACGGTCAAGGCGGAGTGAGTGGCAACGAATGGTTCAATCCCTTCGCCTCAAGAGACATCAACTCTCCGAGCTATGTCGCCGGTGTTACCAATAACTCGCAAGAGTTAATGGACTGGTTGTTCGAGAGCGGCGATGTGATTTTCAACCACGAGCGTTTACGCTTAGTGGATTCGATCGTCACAGGTGAAGTCCTGCAGCTTCCTGCCGGGACCATGGCAGCGGCATTCGGTGCGTCTATTCGAGACACCCGCAACACGACTCGACCTGCGCCATTGAACGCAGCCGGGATGAACGCATCGAGCTCGCAGGGCATATTGACCCCCGTTGGCGTTGTCGAAACATACGACTCCATGGTGAAGTCAGTCTTCGGCGAACTAGAGATTCCAATACTCGACAATTTGAGCATGCAGATCGCGGCACGCTACGAAGAGTTTGGTGACCTAGACCTCGACACCACGACGCCGAAAGTCGCCGTGCGATGGCAGCCCTTTGAAAGCATCTCGCTCAGAACGTCTTGGGGCGAAAGCTTCCTAGCACCGGCTGCTTCGCAGATCGGTGAGGTTAATCGTGATAACTGCGCGATTGCTCGTTCGGGCTCAGACCGCCTCACAGGTAACGACCTATTAGGCGTCCTGGTTTGTACGACTCGCAACCCTAGCTTGGAGCCAGAAACTTCGGAGATCTTCAACGCCGGGTTTACTTGGGAAGGCATCGAAGGGCTAACTGTTAGCATGGATTACCAGACAATCGAATATACCGATCGTATTATTCAGCTGTCTTCGCAAGACATTACTAACCAGCAATTCTTTGCAGCAATGAACGCATTGAACATCAACCCTTCTGACTACAGTTCAGCGCCTGGCTCTGCCACACGCGACCAAGCCCTTGCGTATATCGCTGCCAATCCATTGGCCAGCGCGACTCGCGATGCCGACGGCACATTGACGGAGTTATTGTCCGTTCCGGCCAACCTCAACTCAAACGAGCTAGAGGTCCTCGACGTCCGTGCCGTTTACGGTTTCGAGCTAGGTGACCTAGGTTCATTCACAGCAGCACTGGACGCCACATACTTTATGAAAGCAGAGTATCAAGGCTTAGAGGGTGTGACAGTGGATGCCTTGGGTAGAAGAAACGCTGATACGGCTCAGTCACCACCCTTGCCAAAAGTGAAGGCATCGGCACGACTGAGCTGGAACCGTGGCAACCACGCCGCTTCAGTGCTCACCAGATACCAACACTCAATCACGTTTGATGGCGCGTTTGCAACAGGCGCAACACCTCCAGAGGTGATCGACGCGGCGTATATCGTCAACTCGAACTACAGCTATTACTTCGATGATTTGTTTGGTACTGCCACCAGCCTAACATTTGGTATTAACAATATGTTTGACTGGGAGCCTCAACGCCTACCTGTTCAAGGTGGCTTTGAAACACGCCTATACGATAACTTTGGCCGACAATTCTTTGCCAGCATCGATATCGAGTTATAAGCGTTGCGCAGATGTTTGATACTCATGCCGCTTGTAGTTTCGGGCATGAGTATCAATCAGAAACACTTAATAGCAATCGTATTAATAATAAAAAAATGAATGTCTCGTGCCTATTCGTGACATCCAAGAGCGAACACATTATTGTGGTGGACCAAGATAGAGACAAACGGAACCGTTTCTAGCAGTCATTGAGCCAACAGCCTAGCCTCGACCTGCTAGGCTTTTTGCTGCCACTGTATTCACTCTAGAAAAGAACAAAGGCATGATCACTCTAAACAGTTTTATTGCGTCATTGGCAATTTCGCAGGCAATGTTTCTTGCAGTCTTTATGCTGTTACATTTTAGAAGCAGCACTACTGGCAAGCTCTTGGTGTTATTTTCAGTCTGTCTGAGCGCCTATTTGCTCACCACGATCCCGCCCATCATTAGCAATCCCTATGTGTCGTTCATCCTCTTCCGCTTCGCTGTTTCCACCCCAGCTGTACTTTGGATTATCGCTAATCGTTTATTCGATGATCGCCGTGACATTCCCGCGCTGACCATCGCCCTTATTGCTTTCTATCTCATTGCTAATGGGACAGGGGCATTGCTGTACTACCGCGGTTTCGATTTTACCCGCATAAGCTTCTTTTTTACCTTTGTGGTCTCACACGCAGTCATGCTGGGTTTTGCGATTCACGTGGTATACCTAGGCATCACAGGCAAATCTGACGACTTGATCGAATCACGACGCAAGGTGCGTATCCCTTTGGTGATTGCCATGGGCATACTCAATGCTGTCATCATTGGCACCGCATTCGTTAATTATGCGATCAACATTGTCCTAGAGATTAACGACCCTAGCGAAGTGAATTTATTCAGTAGTATTTTATTATCCACGTTAGCGTTCATCGTCTGCCTAACTCTTAATATCAGAATCTTTTCGCTGCACACCGATGCGGCCATCTTACTCGCGAGCCCAAGGCGAGCAAAACCTAATGCAAGCCCTGAGTCAGAGAATCCTAGCCATGCAGAGCCGGAGTTAGTTCAAAAAATACGCAAGGCCATGCATGAAGAGAAGCTGTACCAGGAAATGGGCCTTACCCTAGGCCGGTTAGCCGAGCATTTGTCGGTGCAGGATTACCGCCTACGTGAGGCGATCAACAAGAAAATGGCATTCAGAAACTTCAATCAGTTTCTCAATAGTTTTAGGATCGCCGAGGCGAGCAGACTACTCAAGAGCAGCCGCATTCCAATTGCCACCATTGCATTGGATGTGGGGTACGCATCCCTGAGCTCTTTCAACAAAGCGTTCAAAGAGCATCACGGCGTACCACCAAGGGATTTCCGCGTGTCCGGAAAACTCGAAGGTGCCGCAGAAAAAATTCTTAAGACCCCGCACCATTAATTCTACTTAAGGAAAGTCTCGTAGACTTGTCGCTGCAGCTTCAAACCGTCGGGGTCAGCTGTTGTCTTAAGCTCACAAAAGGCGTTTGCCCATTGTGAGGTACGCGTGCGCACGGGTGGATTTTCAGACTCCATGCATTGAATCACCACTTCGGCCACCTCATCACAGCTCTGATATGCGCTGTCACCGCGTGCTTGGGCGCCGCCTATATATTTTTGAATGATAGGGAGATACTCATCCTCCAACATCCCGCCAGTGGCTTGAACGTGCGCCAGCGCCGCATTGGCAAACTCTGAACGAATCCCCCCCGGCTCAACACTGGTAAAATTCACTCCGAAGCTTGGCTGCACATAACAGGCTAGCGACTCGGTATAGCCCTCTACTGCGAATTTTGAGGCACAATAAATCTCATTGAAAGGCTGCCCTACTAAACCACCTACCGATGAAATATTAATGATGTGACCAGAACGTGCTTCGCGCATCGCCCCGATGACCGCCTTGGTCGTGCGCACTACCCCCATGAAATTAACATTCATGATCCACTCGATATCTTCCTCGCTCGCCTGTTCTGTCGAGCGTACAAATCCCGAGCCCGCATTATTGATTAGCACATCGATTCGTCCCTGTGCGGCGAAAACTGAATCAATACAGGCGTTAACGCTAGCGCTACTCGCGACGTCTAGAGCAAGAATTTCGAGTGTCACATTAGCCGCTTGCGCCGCTTCTTCAAGTTGTGCGCTCTTATCCAGATTGCGCATCGTTGCATAGACAATATGACCTTTCTGCGCAGCCTGTACTGCAATAGAAATTCCTAGGCCTGCCGAGCATCCTGTTATTAGCACTACCTTTTTCATCTGCTCTCCTCGCGAATCCGGTGATTTGGGATTGTGTTGCAACACAGTATGCATGTTAGAGTGCACTTTAAGTCAAGCATTCTCGGTTTATCGATTAGGGAGATTATAATGAGCTTACTGAGTGTCTCGGAAGCCGTTGCAGAAACCGGTTTAAGCGCACACACACTACGTTATTACGAGAAAGAAATGCTGCTCTTGGAAGTCCCAAGAGACGCCGGAGGACGGCGCTTTTATACCAAAGAGTTAATTTCAGCGCTTAAGTTTATTAGCGCGCTGCGCGCCACTGGTATGCCAATTCAAGGAATCAAAGACTATATCGAACTCTATAGTCGTGGCGAACAGACGGCCACTGAGCGTATGGAGCTATTAAAATCCCATGAGGACGCCGTCAAACAACAACTACAAGCGACCAAAGACAGCTTGCAACTTATCCGCAGAAAAATTAACTTTTATGAAGAAACACTCGCGTCGCGCTACGCGGAGAATAAACGAGCCCAAGGAAATTAAAAATGAGTGATGCATGTCTATTTTGCAATATTGCCGCAGGCAAAATCCCGTCTCAGCAAGTCTATTGCGACGAACATATCGTAGCCTTTCGCGACATAAGCCCAGCAGCCCCACAGCACATCTTATTGATTCCACGCAAACATATTCTTAGCGTTGCGCAATTGGAAGATGAGGATCAAGCGCTAATGGGGCATTTAATGCTACAGGCAAAAAAAGTGGCGGAACAAGAAGGTTTTGCCAATAGCGGGTTTCGCTGCGTTTTCAATACAGGCGATGACGGCGGGCAAACCGTCGGGCATATACACTTGCATTTACTCGCAGGCAGAGGCCTTACTTGGCCCCCTGGCTAAGGAGCTATCGCCTGCAAACTTTCCTTATTAGCGTCAAATAGCCCTTTTTCGGTTATGAGCGCTGTAACTAGTCGTGCAGGCGTCACATCAAACCCATAATTGCTGACCGCACTCGCCTGGGTCATGACTTGTACCTTAGTCAATTGGCCTTGCGCGTCTAAGCCTTGCATATGCGAGACCTCATGCGCGTGACGCTGCTCGATTGGTATCTCTTTGACACCGTTGTGCAGTGCAAAATCGATCGTCGAAACTGGCAAGGCGACATAGAAGGGCACCTCATTATCAAAGGCCGCGAGTGCCTTGAGATAGGTACCAATTTTATTACACACATCGCCGCTTGCGGTGGTGCGATCACTGCCCACGATACACATATCGACATCACCATGTTGCATCAAGTGGCCACCGGCATTGTCTACTATGACAGTATGCGCGATCCCCTCCTGCTGCAACTCCCAAGCGGTAAGAAACGCGCCCTGATTTCTCGGCCTCGTTTCATCGACCCAAACATGCACCGGGATTCCTGCCCGGTGAGCTTTATAAATTGGCGCCAACGCAGTGCCCCAGTCCACAGTGGCCAGCCAACCGGCGTTGCAGTGCGTTAAGATGTTCAAACAACTCGCCTCTGGGTTCTTCTCAAGCTTATCCTGCCAGGCAGCAGCAATGATCGCTAAACCATGGTCACCGATCGCCGAGCACGCTGCAGCATCCTCCTCGGCTAAGCGATTCGCCAGATCCAAAGCAATTGCTGCGCGCTCTTGCGGGGGCAATGCGCAAAGCGCACTCTCCATTTGAATCAAAGCCCATTGCAGGTTGACGGCAGTAGGACGAGTAGCACGCAGTAATGTGCACACTTGACGTACCGAGTCATGCCCATCACGCATCGCAAGAAACACCCCGTACGCCGCGGTTATTCCAATCAACGGAGCCCCACGCACTTGCATGGAGGTAATGGCATCACAAGCTTGCTCTAAAGAGTTGATGACAATGATTGCAAATTGATGCGGTAAGCGCGTCTGGTCGATGATGCGCACACACTGTTCTGCTTCGTCAAACCAGATAGTTCTTATCGCCTTGCCATTAACTTGCATTGAAACTCCTCAAATGACTCGCTCGTTGCCGCCATCAACCGGCACTTGTGCGCCGGTAGTACACGCAAAGGCTTTGCCAGCCATTGCCACCGCCATCGCGGCCACATCTGCCGATGTAATTACCTGCGCAAGTATATTACTGCGTTTGTATTCATCGACACTTATTTTGTAATGCGCAGCTCGTTGCTCCAATACCTCATCTGTCCAGATACCGGTATCGAACACCGCATTGGGGTGAAGAGTATTGACTCTAATTGCACTACCTCCAAACTCGAGAGCGGCGACGCGAGCAAGCTGCGCCAAACCCGCCTTGGCAACCGAATATGCCCCGGCACCAGGCCCTGGTGCGGCTACATTCTTAGAGCCAATGAAAACCACCGAAGGCTCTAAGCCTAGTTTGAGATAGCTCGCACTTTGTCGCAGCACTTTCATATGCGCCGTGAGATTAAGCGCTAGCGAATGCTCCCAAGCCTCATCGCCCATTGCCTCTAGGCGCTTACTAGCGGGAAAGCTGCCTGCATTGCTGATGAGGATGTCAATGCCGCCAAAATGCGCAACGCCCTGAGCAATCGCTGTGTCGACCTGAGCTGAGTCCGTAACATCGGTGCAGATAGCAAGCACCTGTGCACTGCTCCACAGGCCCATCACCGACTTATTAATATCGAGGGCCAGCACGGCGGCACCACGAGCCACAAAGGCCTCAACACAAGCTTTCCCTATCCCCGAAGCGGCACCGGTGACAAGCACAACGCGCCCTTCAAACTCAGGACTAGTTTGCGTGCGCTGCAATTTCGCTTGCTCTAGCTCCCAATACTCTAGATCGAACTGATCCTGTTGAGGCAGGGCTGACCAAGTATCTAAATGCTCTCCCCATTGAATCGCCTTGCGAGTATGTTCGGCAATATCGGCCACTATATTCAAGCGCTTACTGTTGGGGGCCAGATATACCATCCCTTTGTTCTTCCACACAGCAAAGCGCGGCACATGATCTAAACATTGATGATAATCCGCCGCGTGAGCATCGAAATAGGTTCGATACTGATCACGAAATTTCCCAAGCTCCTGCGCAGGGTCTTTCTCAAAAATGGCTGCAAACGGTTTAGTGTGAATACTGTGATCGGGCGTCAAGGGACCACGAGTTGCAATATCTTCGATGTTCTCGATTGCCGAATACCCAACAGAGTCGGCGCTCGCATCCCAGCGCAGCAACATCGGTGCACCGAACATCGCACTGGCTTGCGCGCGCAGAGCAGCCACTTGTTGATAATCTTGTGCGCTCGCGCAGTAATCTTTGCTCGCCTGCTTGTCTAATGCGCCTTTGCCCTGTAAATAGGCCTCGGCTGCACTAACCAGTTCAATCATGCTGTCATAGCTAGTCTTACAGTCATCGTGAAAACTGATGATGCCATGATGCAACAATACGATGCCTTTCAAGCGCGTCCAGTCCACCCCCTTCGTCGCCTCATGTACTTGCTGGGCAAGAATAAAGCCTGGCATCACATAGGGCAGTATGAGGACATCTTCGCCATAAATATTCCGCAGCAATTCTTCGCCGTTTGGGGTATTGCTGATAGCCACTACCGCATCGGCGTGAGTATGATCGACATATCGTAGGGGGATAAGCGCATGCAAAATTGCCTCTACCGACGGGGTGGGCGCACTTGGGTCCAATAGAGCGAGACGCAATTCACGCATCATATCGGTATCGCTTAAAGCTGGTAACGCGGCTAATGCACGCAGATGCGGCAATCTAACTGGCGCGAAGCCCCCCGCCGCGATGGTTTGCAAATCCCAGCCAGAGCCTTTCACATAGAGGACTTCTTCGACCTCCCCAAAAACATTGCTTTGAGAGCCTTTAACAGAGGTGTTGCCACCACCATGAAGGACCAAATCAGCATTACGACCAAGTAGCTGCGAGCTATATACTCGCAGCCCAAGAGTCGAATCCTTGGCAAACTCTTGTGCCTCTGCCTCGTCCCATAGATTCAACATTATCCGCTCCTCAAATTATGACTCTGTACAAATGCAAAACGCACCCCTAGGGGTGCGTTTTGTGTATCGAATGCTTGCTCGAATCAAAGCATTATGTCTTGCGAAATCAAGGCTCTACAATAGAGATATTCGCAATGCCAGCTTGTCGCGCCGAATCCATAACCACTACCAGAGTGTTCACGTCAGAGCGAAGATGCGGCTTGATGATTACAGAAGCTGCTGGATTCTCGGCTTTTAGACGGTCAATGTTCGAACGAATCTGACTTGCCAGGATAGGACGTGGCTCACCGTTAAGAAGAATATCGTTGTTAGCGCCAAGCTCGATAAGGATGTTTTTCTTATCGTTGTCTTGCTCAGGAGGCGTGTCGTTATTCTCGTTACTCGCTGCATCGATTGCGGTTTCCGAAAGGAACGTGGCCGTTACTACGAAGAAAATCAAGAGGATAAACACCACGTCTAGCATTGGCGTGAGGTCTACATTGCTCTCGTCGTTCTTTCTTGTGCCTGCGAGTTTTCTCATTGTCGTCTACCTTAAACGTGATTCTTAGTGATCGTTTGACTAGATCTGGGGTGCTAATTAGTGCCAAATTGGCTGCTCGAAACCCCAAGTATACCCGATAATCATCTGACCACAAGACCCCAAATGTGACGAAAATAGGAGAGTTTGATGACTTTGCAGCACTTCCCACGAAAATGCTTGCAATGAATCCGGTGGTCAGACGATTGCCTCACCCAGACCACCGAAATATCGCTGGAGGTTTACTGCAAAGAGGAGAGAGTAAACTGAACAACTTCAGTTAGTTGCTTGGCGTTCTTGCCATCGCGTGAATTGACGCGCAGACCGTAAAGTGTATTGATCAGTGCATCTACTGCAAACTCTGCACTCACGCCTTTTTTGAGCTTGCCATCTTTGTCAGCTTCTTTCATACGCTTCAACAAGGCTTTGCGGATAACGGCAAAGGAGGCGCGCACAATTTTTTGGATGTCTTTATTGTAATTAATGCTTTCACAGAAAGAATTTACCAACAAACACCCCATGCTGCGCTGCTTATTGCTGACTGAAAGCACAGCTAGATCGAAGTACTTTTCAACCGCAGCCCAAGGTGCCAAGTCTACATTATTAAGGGAAGCGTCTAAATCTTTCGCAACTAGCTTGTTGTAATGATCTAAACAAGCCTTGAAAAACGTGTCCTTATCACCGAATGAGTTATACAAAGTGCCACGATTAATGCCAGTAACATCTAGGAGCTTCTGCACAGAGCTCGCTTCAAAGCCCTCGCGCCAAAATTGCTCCATTGCATTGTTTAAAACATCGTTGTACTCAAACTCCACTGGTCTTGCCATAATAAATGCTCAATCTCTTATCTGGTTCATTAAAGAAAGATTCACGCACCTATCGCAATCTTTCAGGAAATTAATCGGGCGCGATTGTAGTACACAAGCGACTTTTTTACATCTATTGATACAAAATAATACAATTGCAAAAATAGTAAAAAGCCGAGAAATACGCACATTTGCGCACACAAGGTAGAACAGCCGTTCAATTTTTACGTAGATCCAGTTCGCAATTGCGGTTCAGAACCCGGCAATCGTTACCAATAAACCTATCAATCCACCTAATACACCGCCCCACACGACCAACCACCCAAGGTGTTTTTTAATCATGGCTTGAACGATTTCTTTTACGAGTTGTGGTGTCAACTCGTCTAGGCGCCGATCGACAATTTTCTCGATCCGCTCATACAGGCTAGCGCCTCCCTGATTAGAACTGGCAACCCCTTCCGCCAAAGAGGCACGAAAGGCATCTGAATCCACTACGTTGCGGAAGTAATCTTTCATCTTTGCGACAAACGGTTCTTTTAACGGCGTCAATGCATCTCGTCCCCCCAACATCCCTAGCATACCTCCAAAGGAAGACGCCATGATGACATCGAGCAGAGACTCAAAGGCCTTCTCAAGATCTAACTTATCGATCATCTTGAGAATCTGTGCATCGAGGCTCTTAGAAACACCACCGGATTCGTTTAGAAATTTCTCTATATTCTCAGTGCTGAAAAACTGTTGCATGATGAGTTTACGAATGCCGTGTTTAAACTCCTCAAAATGCAGGGGTACGACCCCCGACCCGTAGAATCCAGGCACACGCTCAAAGAGCATATAAATAGCCAGCCAATTTGTGACACTTCCAGACAAGGCAAACAGACCCATCGTTAACAAATAGGGCGCTCCTTGAAACGGCAACAAGCCCACTAACACGAGGCTCAAGGCCACAAGATTTGTCACTAAACTTTTATCTATACTCACTTTGATACCTGTAAATTAGCGCAAGAATAATCGAATACTAGCCAATGCTTAGGCGGCGCATCATAAGGGAAACAAGAAGAAGGGTTCAAGTTTAGCGGATACCTACAAGCGCCTATGTGACTGAATAGGCATGTTTGCACGCAATTTTGCTAGCTCTTGTAAGTCTATATCGGCGATTACAAAGCCTTCGCCTTTTGCCAACTTAGTGAGTACACGCCCCCATGGGTCAATGATCATGGAATGCCCGAAGGTTTCGCGCGAGGCATTGTGTACTCCACCTTGATTTGCCGCCAACACATAGCACTGGTTCTCGATCGCGCGTGCCCGCAGCAAGACCTCCCAATGAGCGGCCCCTGTGACTTGGGTAAAAGCAGAGGGGACAGTTAGCACCTGCGCGCCCATCTCTAGCAACACGCGATACAATTCTGGAAAGCGCAGATCATAGCAAATGCTCAAACCCACTCGCCCTAGCGAAGTATCGACACAGCGCGGCTGTGTGCCCGCCTCGAAACTATTAGACTCTAAATATTGCGCCTGTTTGTCAGCCACTTGCACATCAAACAGGTGAATCTTGTCGTAACGGGCAATGCGCTTTCCCTCGGGGTCAAACACAAGGTTTGCTGGGCGCACTCGCCCATCGACAATCTGTTCAGGGCTACGCTGACCGGTCTGCAGCGGACGGGTTAAAAGCGGAATAGTGCCACCGACAATATAGAGACTGTTTTCGCGCGCCTGAGTAGACAGAAACGCTTGCAGAAGCCCGTTCTCATCGCCTTCGCACTCTGCGAACTCGCTTAAAGGGCCGCCGTCCAGCACAGCAAAGTTCTCTGGCAACAGCACCAAACTGGCTCCGGCCCGACTTGCGGCCCGAATCTGCCTAGCCGCAGCGTCGAGGTTTTGCTGGACGTCGGCTCCGCTGACCAATTGAATAGCTGCTATTTTATTGCCCATATAGACTCCTGCGACTATGGCGTTGCCGGTGGGGGCGTCGATGTTGGCGGGACACTCGCCCCAGTTGCCGGAGCCGATTGATTCTCTGGCGTCCCAAAGACTTGATTGAGCTTTGGCTCCAACCCCTCCCACGGGCCTTTCAAGATGTATTGCGCGCTCGTCAGGCTGTCGACCTGATCCCCAAATATCTGATCGAACAAGAACACCCCTACCGCGACCTGCCAATTAATCAAATTATTGAGCACAGCGATGCCACTCATCCATGGAATATTGTCACTAATAGGGAGGGTGATGTAGAGGTTGCCATCGATGGTCTGACGCGCGAGATCGAGCTCACCCGACACTTGAAACAGGCTGGCCGGCCCAATGATCTGCAAACGCTCAATAATCTCGACGATACCATCATCTATCGTCATCGAGCCATAGATTTGCTCGTAAGACAGGCCGCGCCGCAATAAGTCGTCACTGAACCGTAAGCGTCTAACCAGGGCATCGAAGTTGATGATACTAATTAGCTTCAATGCACCGTTGGCCGCCCCAGCACTACTTTGCAAGAAACGCCCTTCGTTGATCCGCAAATCCACATTACCACTTAAAGATTCCACCGCAAAAAAAGCTGGGCTACCCGGCCAATCAAGACTGGTATTAAACTGTGCGCTCGTACTTTCTAAACTTGGGGCATAACCAAAATTACTGAGTACCGCGCCCAAGTTATCGGCCTCTAACGCGGAGGTGAAATAACTATGATGCTCGTCGCCGTCGTAGGTCCATACTACGCGACCCTCCTCTCCCTCTTTGCCGGCACGAATGCCGCGCGTATCAAACACAAGATTCGAGAACACTGCTCCACTCTCGTTCGGTTCTAACGCGAATTGCCACGCCCCATAGGGAGCATCCCCTACAAACACTTGCTCCGCTTCGAAATTCATTAATGGGAAAGTACGCGGGTCTAAATCAGCCAGAATATCGATGCGTTCGTAGTCCCAATAGGGATCCTCAGGTGCCGGAGGTCCCACTAAGTTCTCCAATTCGGCAGCAAGTGCCTCATCCTCCTCAGCAGGCGGAAAAACTAGTTGCTCAAGGCTAATCTCCAGGGGCAAATCGCTAGCATAAGGAACACGCACATCACCCGTAATTGTTGTGCTAGCCAAGGCCAAATTCCAATAGCGTTCACCACTGCCAATCTGCACATTCAATGCCTTGGCGTTCTGACCAAAAGCGTAGGCGTCGGCGATCGTGACATCGACAGCGTTGATTACCTCTTTGAGGCTGGAGAAGTTATCTGCCTGCGAATCGGTATTTGCTGCCACATCGCGGTTACTCAGGGCCGACATCCACTCGTCATAGTCAAAGTGCTCTAAGGTGCCGATCACATCTAGACCAGGCGCATTGGCGTTGAGGCGTCGCACACTGACGCCCTCTCCTTGCTTACCAAGGAATAATAGGCCGCGGCGAATCTGCCCATCGCTCAAGCCCACGTTCATCGTCGCGATATCGCCCAGCCCTACGCGCAGATCTTCTCCTGTATCGAGAAAGTTGATCGTCAATCCAAGTGGTAAGCTAGTTTGCTCTGTCTTTCTAAATGGCACTGGGTAATCTAAGCTGATTCCCTGCAAGTCTGAATCGATGCTTAGCCTACGTGTTGGACTAGAGGCGAGACCCTGCTCTGGCGTTTGCGCTGGTTGCACAATATCGAGAAGGGCCACATAGTCCATTTCACCTTCAGCTCTTGCTAACAGATCAATGACAAATTCACTTTGTAACGGCCATGCTCTAAGTGCTGGCACGTCCACCGAGCCATTGATGGCAACTTTCGTGGTTGAGGATTGCGCGGAATCTAAGGTGCTTTGAATATTCACTTCTATCGCACGATCGAAGAGTGTGGCGACTAAGCCTTCACCTATAAGCCCAGTATTGGTGTTGTAATTGAGCTGACCAGTGACGCCACTAAAGTTCAGTTCGAACTCCGGAATATACAAGGTGTCGTCTTGCAGTTGTAACTCTACATCTACCGACGGAGTCGCATTTGGGATGCTCAAGGGGATATTAAGGCTTAATGCTAAATCAACATTTCCCTGCCCCTGCCAATCCGCAATGTAATTTCCAAAGCCTTGCGTTACCGGTGTCTCCTGTAGATAACGCAGCGCCTGCTCAGTTTGCCCAGCACCACGGCCAGAGACCGTTAGAAGGCTGCCCTGCCCGCTGTCACTAGGCCTTATTGCCGCGCTGGTGGCATCCAAACCAATGCCGAGAGATTCACCAGAGGAAACGCTAATATCAACATTGCCGTTATCAATCAATACATAGCCGTTTAGGCTTTCTAGAGCAGGCCACTCTGGGTCAAACTCCAAACTGCCCTCATCAACATTAAAATACATTTGCATCGTGCGCGCCACAGGCGGCGACTGCGCAAGCACAGAGCCTCGGTATAGCAAACCACTATCACGCGCCGTGCCATCCACAATTGCCCTGTCTAACCATGTCATAAGATTGCGCATGCCCTCTTTGACAGTTGGCGCCATCGGCAAGTAAATGGATTTTTGGCTTATATCCCCCTCGCTTATTCCTACTAACAACTCCAAATCGGCAGCGGTATTCACCCCGTCAACGCGATTGCTAAAGAGGGAGAACTGCGCGCGCCCATCCGCCGCTTCGGACTCAGCCACGATGACACCACTGCTCAAGCGCAGCGCTTGTCCGTGATTTAAATCCAAATCCACTGAGACTCGGCCGTTGACATAGTCATACACCCAGGCGTCATCAAACATCATCGGCAACTGAAACATCATCCGTTTGGATTCCACTTCAGCAAAGCCGGTCAGTTTTTTTCCATCCACGTCAAACTGAAGTTCCGTATAGCCGTCAATTCCCCAAATCGCTGGCGCGGTGCCACGCGCACTGACGGCCACGTCGTTTAAATTAGCAACAATGCGTAGCTGTTCACCTACGCTCGCATCGACCTGTGCAAAACGGTATTCCATGTCGAGGTTTTTTAGCTCACCACGAGGGTTGTGCTCCAGCAACTGCGCGTTTGCTTCTGTACCCAACACTTGCGTGGCTGCCAATAGATTATTCGCAATCCCTAAATTGAAACGGTCTGCAGTAAGGTTAAAACCAACACTCTTCTCATATGTGGCATACACATTACTCGCTGGCCAATTCATCGCATTCCAAGCGAATGCAAAATTCTCCAGCCATACAGCCCAGTCATCATTTTCACGTTGCACGAAGAATTGGCTGTTCAGATTATCAATCTCGAATGCTGCGGGCATCTGCCAAGCAAGGCGATTAACGTCGATACTGCCCTGCACACTCTGCACTTCACCATCTTCCAACGCGATCCACATCTCGCCGCTGGCATCGAGCTGGCCTAATTCGAAATCGTCTGAATAGCTACCAGCAATGATTTCAGAATAATCGGTTTCCGGTATTAACACATAGAGATGCCCGTCTAGCTCAGCGATGCGTTGCCCAGTAAGCTCAGCGGCAAGACTCAATGGACCAATCACATCACGCTGCCAAACATCGAGGTGTAACGAGTGTCGCTCATCTCGGCTCTGAAAGCGCAAACGACTGCGCTCAAATTGCTTACTGCGCCCATCGGAGCGGCGTACCGTCAACTGCATATTGCTCAGCGTGAGCTCATTCACCCGCGCCGCAAGATCCAATATTTGATCAGCGTTCAAGCCCGGCCCTGAGCCCGCTTCAAAGCCTGATAATTGCCAGCGGCCATCGGCGGACTCTTGCAAGGTCAACTCTGGGTTTTCAATATCGATAGACGAGAGCAAAAGTTGTCGATCACGCAAGCTCCCCCAAGCGCTTAACTCTAAAGTGAGTTTATCGAGCACGAGTAATGGTGTTGCGCTGTCATCATTTAGCGGCGCGAGCCCAACATTGTGCAGTGTGAGGATGGGATTGAAGCGACGCCAACTGCCTTCGAGCTGGCCAATACTAACCGTTTGACCAAGTTGCTGGCTTAGCTGTGCTTCGATGTCGCTATGATAGGTACCGACATAGGGCAGCAACTGCCTGCCAACGCTGACGTAGACAGCCACAACCAACAGCAGCACAAAGGCGCTTGTCAGCAAAACGGAAAATGTCTTCTTCAATACTTTTACGATCATGGCGTTTGCGGCTCAAGGCCAGTGGCGTTGTGGGCTCTAGACGAGATACCCTAAAACAACACGACGTCAAATTGCTCTTGAGTATACATGGGTTCCACTTCAAACCTGACCGTCTTGCCGATTAATTCTTCCAAATCAGCCAAAGTGCTCGACTCTTCGTCGAGCAATCTATCGACAACCCCTTGCGAGGCCATCACCAATATGACGTCGTTTTCGTATACTCGAGCCACTCTTAATATTTCCCGAAAAATCTCGTAGCAAATCGTCTCTGGCGTTTTTAAACGCCCTCGACCTTCGCATACAGGACAAGGGCTGCATAGCACCTGCCCCAAGCTCTCACGGGTACGTTTGCGGGTCATCTCCACCAAACCAAGCTCAGACATATTAGTCACAGAGGTACGAGCGTGGTCTTTCTCCAAGGCTTTGGTCAGAGTCCGCATGACTTGCCGCTGATGCTCTGGATCAATCATATCGATAAAATCCAATATGATGATGCCCCCTAGATTTCTTATACGCAGCTGCCTAGCTATGGCTGTCGCGGCTTCGAGGTTTGTTTTCAACACCGTTTCCGCGTGGTTCTTACTCCCCAAATAGGCACCGGTGTTTACATCCACTGTTGTCATTGCTTCGGTTTGATCGATGATTAGATCACCACCGGACTTGAGCTTCACTTTCCGACCAAGTGCCTTGTCGATTTCGTCATCGATGCCGTAGAGATCAAATATTGGCCGCTCCCCTTTGTATAGCTCAACACTATTGGGGAACTCGGGAATGAAGTCGTCGATAAACTGGGCGATCTCTTTATATGCCTCAGGTGTATCGATGCGAATTTTCTCGATCTGTGGTGTGATGATGTCGCGCATCGCGCGCATGTACAGCGGGACTTCTCGATAGAGAATATGCACGTCGCGACTGTCGCTAACTCGCCGCTCCACCGCCCCCCAAAGTCTTTTCAAGAAGCGCGTATCTTCGAGCATTTCTTCCTGCGTACACCCTTCGGCGGCCGTGCGAATGATGAAGCCACCACTGCCCTCCATGGCTTCTTGTTCGATGCACGCTTTGAGCAAGACCATCAAGCGCTCGCGCTCCACCTCCTGCTCGAGGCGTTGCGAGATGCCGATGTGCGCGCTTCTAGGCAAATAGACAAGGTTGCGTGATGGCAGGGTTAAGTGAGTACTTAGTCGTGCTCCCTTGGACCCAATTGGATCTTTGATTACCTGTACGATCAACATTTGCCCTTCGCGCACTAGACTTTGAATGGGCGCGGGCGATTCGTCTCGCACCTCAAACCCATCAGGGCTAATGGGCGATATGTCGGCGCTATGAATAAACGCCGCACGCTCTAGACCTATATCAACGAAGGCGGCCTCCATGCCAGGCATGACTCGCACCACCTTGCCTAGATAAATATCGCCAACATGCCCTTTGCTATGCGGGCGCTCGACGAATATCTCTTGCAGCAAACCATTCTCGATGAGGGCGACTCGCGTCTCCATCGGAGTGACATTGATAAGGATTTCTTCACTCATTACGCCCCTCCTTTTGCAGCCCAGTGCGCACACCAAATTTGTGCAGTAATTGGCTTGTTTCGTAGACAGGGAGCCCCACAACGCCACTATAGCTGCCGGTCATAGCAGTGACAAACATGCCCCCTAGCCCTTGTATGGCGTAGGCTCCCGCCTTTCCTAAAGGCTCTTTAGTTTGCCAATATGCTTCAATTTCCTGATCAGTCAGAGGCTTAAAGCTCACCTCGGTGCGCACTAAGACTATTTCATGGCGCGCCCGTAAGCACATCGCCACAGCGCTGAATACTTGATGTTGACGACCAGAAAGGAGCTTCAGCATACGCCGTGCGTCTTCTTTGTCTTTGGGTTTGCCCAGAATCTCACCACCACAGACGACAATGGTGTCTGAACCCAGGACTGGCAATGCGTCTGCGGATTGCTGAGACTGCACCGATTGGGCTTTTTCGAGCGCCAAGCGTTGCACGTAGGATTCGGGAGATTCGCCAGGCAGATGCACTTCATCCACCGTGTGTTCTTGAACACTGAACTGCACGCCAATCTGAGTGAGAATTTCGCGTCGTCTAGGGGACGCTGAGGCGAGTAATAGAGACGAAAATTTGTAAGACATACTTCCTCAAATTGGCCGCAAGCTGTTCTGCCTAGCGCACACCGAAACTGCGGCGCATCTGTCTGAGCAAAACAAACATCCATGGCCAGATGAAGGCACTAGATAAAGCGCCCAACAAGAATAGGAGACTCGAGGCGACCGCTTGCTCGGTCGCAATTTTCATCCAATGAGTCATCATCAAATGCAGGCCGATTAACGCCAGCACTACACCACTTTGTTGCAGCGAGGAAAACATCCGCAGACGTTGATGCAAGCTTAGGGTGATGTAGGCAATGATGGCGAGCGCTAAGGCGTTAAGCCCTAGCAATGAGCCCTCAAGAATATCCATCATTAATCCGGCCATCCAGGCAAAGCCGATACCTACACGATACGGTAGCGCCATGGCCCAATAGATCAGCACCATAGCAACCCACTGTGGGCGATAATTCATCGCCCATTCGGGAAACGGCACAATCGCTAAGAGGTAAGCCACAAAAAAACTTAAGAAAATCACCCATCTTCCACTGGCACCCTGATTCATTGCTTACTCCTGCCCCGTGGGTACTTCTGGCACTGTATCGGCCACTTCCGAGGGCACCGGCGAATCTAGCCCAACACTCTCAGGGGCTGGGTTCACCACTTCCTCACGCGGTTGAGCACTAAGCTCATCAATTTGCTCTTCAATCTGCTCGACGATGCTTGTGCTCGACGACTGCGAATGCGTATCCAACCAAACTGGTGCGGCGGAATTGGGCGCCATTCTTTGGCTATCTTCGACAGTTAGCGCTAGCAGCATCACGTGTCGAGTCCTATCCATCTGTGCCAATGGCCGAGCCCGTATACGAGCGAAGGGTTGGCCGCGATCATGCACAACACTTATTACTTCGGCGACGGGATAGTCCTTGGGGAAGCGCTGGCCGAGGCCAGAGCTTACTAATAAGTCCCCTACTTCGATATCGGAGGTGTCAGGCACGTATTCTAGTTCTAGCTCTGGAATATCCCCTCGACTGCCTCTGGCGATGGCACGCTCCCCATTACGGTTGACCTGTACGGGAGTCCCATGACGAGAGTCAGTAATAAGCATCACCCAACTAGTAAATGGCAGAACCTCGACAACCTGACCCATTAGACCGTGCGCATCTAGCAGGGCTTGCCCTTCTAAAACGCCATCTGTCGCCCCACGATTTATTAATACCCGACGAGAACCCGGGTTGGAGGAAATATTAATGATTTCAGCGGTGAGTACGCGGCCATCGACGCTCGCAGAGGCTTCTTGCAAGGCGCGCAAACGGCTATTCTCCGTGGCTAGACCTGCCAATAACTGCAGCTCACGCTGTGCAAAGAGCAACTGCTCACGCAGACTCTCGTTCTCTTCGATGAGATCACCGTGAGAGACAAAAACGTCGTCGATCCAATATGAGATTCGTGCGGGAGTGTCGGCTACCCAATAGACCGGGGCTGTTAGAAAGCCAAGGCTATAGCGCAGTCGATCTAGGTAGTCGAAACGGCTGTCAGCGAACATGACAGCCACAGAGAGCACCACGAAGGCAGCAACGCGGTACTCAAGGGACACGCCTTTGATGAATAAGGTCTTGATGATGGAACCTCGAACCGTTTATTCAATGGTTAACGAATCCATGTCGTTGGCGTCCATTAGCTCCATTGCTTTGCCGCCGCCACGGGCCACGCAAGTGAGCGGGTCCTCAGCGACAATGACGGGCAGCCCTGTCTCTTCAGACAACAATTTATCTAAATCTTTCAATAATGCACCACCGCCAGTCAAGACCATGCCGCTTTCGGCGATGTCGGAGGCCAGCTCTGGTGGCGATTGCTCAAGCGCGCTTTTCACGGCCTGCACAATAGCAGAGAGTGTTTCTTGCAACGCTTCTAAAATTTCGTCGCTATTCAAGGTAAAGCTACGAGGCACGCCTTCTGCAAGATTGCGGCCACGCACGTCGATCTCACGTAGGACACCATCGGCCGGATAAGCGCAGCCTATCTCTTTCTTGATGCGCTCAGCGGTTGCATCCCCGATGAGGCTGCCATAGTTGCGACGCACATGAGTAATGATCGCCTCATCGAAACGGTCGCCACCCACACGAACGGACTCGGCATACACGATGCCATTCAAAGAGATAATGGCGATCTCGGTAGTTCCACCACCGATATCTACCACCATCGAACCGCTCGCTTTCTCTACCGGTAGTCCTGCCCCAATAGCCGCCGCCATAGGCTCTTCGATCAAACGGACTTCGCGCGCGCCAGCGCTTAGTACCGATTCACGTATCGCCCGGCGCTCAACCTGAGTCGATTTACACGGAACACAGACCAACACCCGAGGGCTTGGTGGAAAAAAACTATTCTCATGTACCTTGCTTATGAAGTGTTGAAGCATTTTTTCTGTGACTTGGAAGTCGGCGATCACGCCGTCTTTCAAGGGCCGAATGGCAGTAATATTGCCTGGGGTGCGGCCTAACATGCGTTTGGCATCAGCGCCGACGGCCGTTACCGTCTTCTGGCCATTATGAGTACGAATCGCAACAACCGAAGGCTCATTGAGCACAATCCCTTGCCCGCGTACATAAATAAGCGTGTTAGCTGTCCCTAGGTCGATCGATAGATCGTTGGAGAACATTCCCCTGAATTTTTTGAACATCGACTTCTATAACCTCAAATAAGAGTCCACCCCGGACTAAAGAGCGAGCATCTGATCACAGACTTGAAGCAAGTATTCAGCTTACGCACTAGGGTTCGTACAAGGGGTTGGATAAATCGGTGGAATCTGACGGTGTTTGGCTATTTTACCCTCAGCTCCGAAACTGTTGCCCTAAACCGGTCTCTTTCCCGTATAATCACGGCTTCTCCGGCGAATAGACACGCACTCTAACAACGGCAAGGATATAGGGCAAGAGTCAATTACATAAATGCTCGAAATCTAGGAATGTCGCACAAATAAACGTCGGAAGCCTTACATACTCACTGCGATGTAGTGTTAAGAAAATTGGAGATTTACCGAATGGCTTTAGAACAATCAGACGTCGAGAAAATCGCCCAGCTGGCCCGCCTAGACGTGGATGCCAACGAAGCGCAAGAGGTCACTAAACGTATCTCATCTATTCTTGAACTGATCGACCAGATGCAGGACGTTAATACCAAGAATGTTGCGCCCTTAGCGCACCCATTCGACGCTATACAGCGCCTGCGCCCAGACGAGGTGACTGAAACCGATCAGCGAGAATACCTGCAAGCGATTGCTCCCGCGACACAAGATGGCCTCTATCTCGTTCCTAAGGTGATCGAATAAACGACGCCCTCGACTCCTCCTTCTCATTCAACCATTGACGATCAAGGACACCCTTTAGCATGTCTGACCGCACAGTCGCCGAACTCTCCCGCTCATTAGCGCAGGGCGAAATCTCCAGTGTTGAACTTACACGCGATTACTTAGACCGTATTGCTCAGCACAACACCCTCTACAATGCCTATATTACCGTCACAGAGGACTTGGCACTCGCCCAAGCAGCTCAAGCTGATGCCGTTCGCGCCAAAGGCGAAGCGGGCCCGTTGACGGGCATTCCTATCGCCCATAAAGATATCTTTTGCATGCAGGACGTTTTGACGACTTGTGGCTCGAAGATGCTGGCCAATTTCATCGCCCCTTATAACGCTACAGTGGTAGAGAAACTAAACGCTGCAGGTGCGGTGACGCTAGGCAAAACCAATATGGATGAGTTCGCGATGGGCTCGTCAAACGAGAACAGCTTCTTTGGTGCTGTGCGTAACCCGTGGGATACCGAACGTGTTCCCGGCGGCTCCTCTGGGGGCTCGGCAACAGCCGTGGCCGCCGACCTATGTGCAATCGCGACAGGCACTGACACCGGCGGTTCGATCCGCCAACCGGCGGCTTTTTGCGGGCTTACCGGTTTTAAACCTAGCTATGGTCGCATTTCTCGCTGGGGCATGATCGCCTATGCCTCAAGCCTTGACCAAGCGGGCCCTATTAGCAAAAGCGCAGAAGACGCAGCTCTTATGATGAATGCGATGGCTGGCCCAGATCATCGCGACTCCACAAGTGTGGACATGCCCGCACCCGATTTCACGGCAAACCTGAATGACTCTTTGCAAGGCCTTCGCATCGGCGTTGTGCGCCAACATCTAGCGGAAGGACTCGACGCGAATGTAGAAAGCGCCCTGCAAGATGCGTTGAAAGTCTTCGAAGGATTAGGAGCAACGATCAAAGAGATCGATCTACCTAACAGTCATCTTTCGGTCTCGGCTTATTACGTTATTGCCCCTGCCGAGGCTTCCGCGAACTTGTCACGCTATGACGGCGTACGCTTTGGCTATCGCTGCGAGAATCCTGTCAACCTGGAAGACATGTACAAACGCTCGCGCAGTGAAGGTTTTGGCAACGAGGTCAAGCGCCGCATTCTCGTTGGAACCTATGCACTCTCTGCCGGTTACTACGATGCCTATTACATCAAGGCGCAGCAAATTCGTCGTTTGATCAAACAGGATTACATCGACGCCTTTAAGGAGGTCGATGTCATCATTGGCCCTACCACCCCTAATACGGCCTTTAAGATTGGCGAGAAAAATGACGACCCAGTCACGATGTATCTCGAAGATATCTACACAGTGAGCATCAACCTCGCAGGGCTCCCTGCGATCTCGATTCCCGCGGGCAGTAGCAAAAGTGCCGATGGCAAATCACTGCCTATCGGCATTCAATTGGTGGGCAGCGATTTTGCCGAAGCCAAAGTATTAAATATCGCACATCAGTTCCAGCAGCACACTGACTGGCATCAACAAAGACCGGAGGGTTAAGGCATGGTCTGGGAAACGGTTATTGGCTTGGAAGTGCACGTACAACTGGCCACCAAGAGCAAACTATTCTCTGGCAGCAGCATCACTTTTGGTGCCGCGCCAAACACACAGGCAAACATTTTCGATCTAGCGATGCCTGGCACTTTGCCCGTTATGAACGAGGCAGCGCTACGTATGGCCGTGAAATTCGGTTTAGCCATCGATGCAGAGATCGGTCGCAAATCTGTCTTCGATCGCAAGAATTATTTTTACCCTGACCTGCCCAAGGGCTACCAAGTAAGCCAGCTGGACTTTCCAACGGTTGGCAAAGGCGAACTCGAAATTGCACTTGAAGACGGCAGCACCAAAGTCGTCGGCATTACGCGCGCTCACATCGAAGAGGATGCCGGCAAGTCTTTGCACGAAGACTTTCAAGGCTTAACCGGAATCGACTTGAACCGCGCCGGCACCCCGCTACTGGAAATCGTGTCCGAGCCGGAGTTGGCAAACGCCAAAGAAGCTGTCGCTTACTTGAAAAAATTGCACTCAATCATTCGTTATCTTGGTATTTCAGACGGCAACATGGCACAGGGCTCCATGCGTTGCGATGCCAACGTCTCTGTACGCAAAAAAGGCGATACCGAGCTAGGCACTCGCACCGAAATTAAAAACATCAATTCCTTCCGCTTTGTCGAAAAAGCCATCTTGCATGAAGCCGAGCGGCAGATTGATATCATCGAGGACGGGGGCCGAATCGTGCAAGAAACACGGCTCTACGATGCCGATAAAAACGAGACGCGCTCGATGCGTAGCAAGGAGGTCGCCAACGATTATCGTTATTTCCCAGAGCCTGACTTGCTGCCAATTGTGATTGATGAAGCCTATATTGAGGCCGTGCGCGCTGAGTTGCCAGAGCTGCCCAACGCTAAGCGTGAACGCTTCGTTAGTCAGTACGAGCTCAGCGAGTATGATGCCGGTGTTATCGCGAGCAGCCGACAAATGGCAGACTTTTTTGAAGAAGTGGTAGCGATCTGTAAAGACGCCAAACTCTCTTCTAACTGGGTCAGCGTAGATCTACAAGCGGTTCTCAATAAGCAAGATTTAGAAATCGAGAACTCACCAATCAGCGCCGAGCGACTTGGTGGTTTGATTGCCCGCATCAAAGACAAAACCATCTCTAGCAAAATTGCCAAGACGGTCTTCGAAGCGATGCTCGAGTCAGAACAATCTGCAGACGAAATCATCGCAAGCCAAGGCTTGAAACAGGTGACCGACAGCGGCGCCATCGAGAAACTTGTGGACGAGGTCATTGCCAACAACCCCGAACAGGTTGAGCAATACCGATCCGGCAAAGAGAAAGTCTTCGCATTCTTTATTGGCCAGGCCATGAAAGCTTCGCGCGGCAAAGCCAACCCCGAACAGCTCAACACACTGCTTAAGCAAAAGCTAAAAGCCTGAGCAAACAGACAAAGTATTAAGGTTTACTATGGAAGAGAAGAAAAAAGGTGCCGAGCGCACTCAACGCGCGGTCAGAGATGAGTTTTGGACAGACGAACGAGTGCACGGCTTCCTCAGTGTTCAGCCTCCTGAGGGCGTACCTGCGGACTATCACATCTTATTGAAAGCCTACCGTGGAATGCTACCTGACGCCTTTGAGCGTTTCGTGCCGTTTTTTACTGAGGCCGGCCATGACATCAATGTACAGCTAGAAGATGGCAGCAATTTTCTTGATCACGTGTTGCAGCATCGTAAATCGGTGGAATATGTGCGGGTATTGCGTGAGGCTGGAGCGGTGCCGACTAAATAGTTAGAGCTAGATTCAATCGCTTGCAGGCAAGCTCCCACAGGCAGTGGCTTAGTTCTAGATTAGTGGTTTGAATCGCGGGCAGGCCCGCTCCCACAGTCAGAGCATTCTACTAGACCTGATAGAAACCATCCTTGTGGGAGCGCTTGCCCCTTTTGGGGGGCCTGCCCGCGATTATTACCTCCAAATCAATGCCGCCGAGGTGACCTCGAGCTACGGCCCGAAGACCCGCCACCAGTCTTAGCTGGTGCTTTGAAGCGTGATGCACGCTCAAAGGCAGGCGGCTCTGCCAACAGCTCTTGCGCAGGGTGGATACAAGGCAATTTCATGCCAAGCTTCTCTTCAATATTGGGCAGCAAGAACGAGTCTTCTTCACAGGCAAAACTAATCGAAGTCCCGATATTCCCAGCACGGCCCGTGCGTCCGATCCGGTGCACATAATCTTCGGCCTCTTCTGGCAAAGAGTAGTTCACCACATGGGTAACGTCGTCGATATGCAATCCCCTGCCCGCCACGTCTGTGGCCACCAGCACTTGCAATTTACCTTCTCGAAAAGCTTCTAAGGTATGAACCCGCTTATTCTGCGCCACCTCTCCCGAAAGCAAACCGCAGCTAATGCCATTGCGATGAAGATTATCAGCCAACTTACGCACTTGATCGCGGCGATTATTGAACACAATCACCTTGTCGGCACCTTCAGCGCTAATGATATTGTAGAGCAGCTTGTACTTATCTTCGGTCGTAACCAGATACACAATCTGATCGATGGTATCGGTTGCCACTTGCGTAGGCTCGATCTCGATCATGATTGGGTCCATTGCCCAGCGCTTAGTTAACTCTAGAATCTCTGGGGTAAACGTGGCGCTGAATAGAAGCGTCTGACGACACTCTTTAGCGGGGGTACGGGCGACAATGCTACGCACCTGTGGGATGAATCCCATATCCAACATACGGTCGGCTTCGTCAATAACCATCATCTCCACAAGCCCTAAATAAACCTGATCGTTCTGCACAAAATCGATCAAGCGACCAGGAGTCGCGACTACGATATCCACTGGTCGCTTATCCAGAGCGCGCAATTGTTTCTGATAGTCTTCACCGCCAACCATCGTGACCACGTGCAAGCCAGCATACTTAGAAAGGTTCTGCGCGTCGCTGGCGATCTGCATCACTAGCTCGCGAGTCGGGGCAATTATTAGTGCTCTAGGCTCAGCAACATAGCGCTCTTCTGTGATTGGATTGCTTACCAAATCGTTGATGATGCTGATTAGAAATGCCGCAGTTTTACCCGTACCGGTTTGTGCACGCCCCGTTACATCGTGCCCTTCTAGGGTATAGACCAAGCTCTGCGCTTGAATAGGAGTGCAGTATTCAAAACCGAGATCTGCGATGGCTTTATTGAGTGGATCAACCAAATTAAACGTTGAGAATTTTATCTTTTGGTCAGTTGTTTCATTATCCATAAGGAACTACGCCGCTGGCATTTTGCCGATAAATTAACCCCGAAACGGGTCTTGGTACATCAGAAATTGACATGAAATTACTTAAAAATCTGCAACTTATGTGGTCACGCCTCTGCGCGCGAATCATAGCTGCCAAGGGCGTTAACATCAATAGCACCCTTTGTTTCAATGCGAATGCGAGCCGCAGGCTGGGCACTTAGGGTCGCGAGGCAGTCGCATCTCACGCCATTGCATGGAACGAGCATCCAAGAGAAGCAGCTTCCCAGTGAGGGGCTCTCCCACTCCCGCAAGCAATTTAATCGCCTCCATGGCCTGCACCGCTCCGATGATCCCCACTACCGGCGCCATGACGCCATTAGTCGCACAATTAGCCTGCTCATCATCACCAAGGCGATACAAGCATTGGTAACAAGGGCTTTGCTCATCACGGGAATCAAACACCGCGACCTGCCCTTCCATACGAATGGCGGCACCAGAGACTAAAGGCACTCGCGCCTCAACACAGGCCTGATTGAGTGCGAACCGAGTCGTAAAATTATCGCAAGCATCTAGCGCCAGAGTCACCTGCGGCAAAATCTCTTGCAGGCGCTGCCCATCTAAACGCTCTTTTAACGCCGTGATGCGCACATTAGGATTCAGGTGTTGAAGAGTAGCGGCTGCCGAATCGACTTTCGCCTGCCCAATCGTGCCCTGATTATGGGCTATTTGACGCTGCAAATTGGTGAGCTCGACGATGTCATCGTCGGCGATAATTAGATGCCCTACTCCTGCCGCAGCGAGATACATAGCCGCCGGACAACCGAGCCCGCCCATGCCGACAATCAATACTGTAGCGTCGATCAGCTTCTGCTGTCCCGCCACATCCATTTCGGGCAACATAATCTGCCGGCTATATCTAAGAAGTTCTTCGTCTTGCATCAATCAATTCCTGAACATTGTTCGCGTCGCAGTGTAGCGCATATTCACTGGCTTCGTATCGCCCAACAGCCAAGGGAGAGGCGATCGCAGCCATTGATATCTTGCAGTGTTTGCACTTGCGAGAACCCGTACTTCAACAACACTGTTCTAAGTGCCGCCCCTTGGTCGAAACCGTGCTCCAGCAACAGCCAGCCATTATCGGCCAAGCGTTCTGGCGCACCACTGACGATTTCGTACAGGTCAGCCAACCCTGAATCACTGGCGCTAAGCGCTGTTGCAGGCTCAAAGCGCAAATCCCCTTGCACCAAATGCGGGTCATCCGGCGCGATATAAGGCGGATTACTAACGATCATATTAAAGGGAGTGTCTAGCAATGCCGCATACCAGCTCCCTTGCTTAAACTCGACGTTCTTGAGGCCTAGCTGTAAGGCGTTGGCGCTAGCGAGCTGCAACGCCTCGGCACTAAAATCGGTGGCGAGCACTTGGCAATCAGGACGCTCATGTGCGATGGCCAAGGCAATTGCACCACTGCCAGTTCCAAGGTCTGCGACTCGCTGCCCCCCTTCGCCTAATTTTGACAATGCGGTTTCAACCAACAGCTCAGTCTCTGGGCGCGGAATAAGCACATGAGGATTCACGCGTAGAGTAAAGCTCCAGAAATCACGTGTTCCTATCAAATAGGCCACAGGTTCGCCTAGAGCGCGTCGCTCCAAGAGCTCCTCAAACAAAGCTTGAGATGAAGGGCTCAACTGTTTTTCTGGCCAAGTATAAAGATAAGTGCGATCTCGACCGATGGCATGAGCGAGCAGCAACTCAGAATCGATCTGCGCGCTCTCATGACCATAGAGCACTTGTTTTGCCTTGTGCAGTGCTTGCTTGATCGAAAGCGCTAGCATTTGCGCACCTCTGCAAACTTAGGAATCGGCCAACTCTGCCAACAGGTCTGCCTGATGCTCGTTGATCAAGGGCTGCACTACTGAATCTAAGGCTCCCTCCATCACTTCGCCCAACTTATAGAGAGTGAGATTGATGCGATGATCGGTGACCCGACCTTGCGGGTAGTTATAAGTGCGGATTCGTTCGGAGCGGTCCCCACTTCCCACGAGCTTGCGCCGAGTATCGGAGACCTCTTGCGCCGCCGATTGCTGTGCTTGATCGTTTAGCTTGGCATGAAGCAGCGACATAGCGCGAGCACGGTTTTTATGTTGAGAACGCTCGTCCTGACACTCGACCACTATGCCCGTTGGAATATGGGTCAATCGAATCGCCGAGTCGGTCTTGTTGACGTGCTGCCCACCCGCCCCACTAGAACGATAGGTATCGATACGCAAATCTGCCTTATTAATTTCGATCTCTGCCAAGTCATCCATCGCCGGCATTACGGCCACTGTACAGGCAGAGGTGTGCACTCGCCCTTGCGTCTCTGTTTCGGGAACGCGTTGAACACGATGGGCGCCCGATTCAAACTTTAGATTACCGAATACATTGCGGCCTTCTATTCGCGTAATGATCTCTTTGTAGCCGCCGTGCTCGCCTGGACGCTCACTCAATATCTCTAAGCGCCACCCCTGGTTTTCTGCATAGCGAGAATACATACGGAATAGATCGCCAGAGAATATCGCCGCTTCATCGCCACCTGTCCCGGCGCGAATTTCGAGAAATATATTGCAGCTGTCTTTCTCATCCTTTGGCAGCAAAAGCTTTTGCAACTCTAGCTCCTGCTCATCTAGGCCCGCCTCTATGCTTTTAACTTCTTCATCGGCCATCTCACGGATATCGACATCCGCGTCTTTTTGCATCTCTTTAGCCTGACGCAATTGTTCCTGCACCGCTTCGAATTCCGAGAATGCTTGCACGACAGGCTCGATTTCGGAGTACTCTTTTGAGAGCCCACGAAATTTATCCTGATCGGAGATTACCTCAGCGTCGCTTAGCAGTGCCGCTAATTCTTCATACCGGTCTTTCAGGTTGGTCAGCTTGGTCTTAATCGAATCTTTCATATAGTGGTCTTGCCGATTGCGGCATTAGGAATCATTGGAATTATTCGCGTTCTGATCGAGTTCGTACAACTCTCTCGTGAGTAACAGCAATTCGTCACGGCCATCTGCACTGGCCTTTTTCATTTGCACGCTAGGAGAGTGAATCAATTTATTAGTTAGAGTACGAGCAAGAGACTCCAAGACAGTGTTTGCATCGGCTCCTTTTTCCAAGGAGCGCACAGCCTTCTCAACCTCAATATCGCGAATATTTTCAGCCTTTTCTCGAAAGGCTCGCAAGGTGTTCACTGCATTCAAAGCGCGCATGTGCCGAATATATTCTTGCACACCACGCTCGATAATAGACGATGCTTGCTCGGCCGCCTCAGTGCGGCTCTTCACGTTGTCTTCTATAACATCGCTAATATCATCGACGCTATACAAATAGGCATCGGCGATATCGCCCACTTGCGGCTCAATATCACGCGGCACCGCTAGGTCGACTAATAACATAGGTTTATGGCGACGTTTCTTAATCGCGCTCTCGACCGCCCCTTTGCCAAGCAGAGGGAGCTGGCTATTCGTGGAGGACACGACGATATCGGCCTTCACTAGTTGCTCCGGGATATCCGAAAGCAGCACCCCTTCAGCGCCAAATTTCTCGCCCAGTTCCACGGCATTTTGCAAGGTACGATTGGCGACCACAATATTGCGCACGCCTTTATCGGTTAAGTGCCTAGCCACCAATTCGATTGTCCTGCCGGCGCCAATTAGCAAAGCATTGAGACTGCCAAGATCAGAGAATATCTGCTCCGCCAGAGTCACGGCGGCATACGCTACAGAAACTGGATTCTCACCAATTGCCGTGTCGGTGCGCACTTCCTTAGCGATCGAAAAGGCCTCTTGGAAGGCCCGACCTAAACTACCACCGACGACACCTATGTCCTTTGAGACGGCGAAAGCGGACTTGATCTGCCCCAGTATCTGCGGCTCCCCTAAAACCATTGAATCTAGACCGCAGGCCACGCGCATCAAATGCCGTATGACATCCTCGCGCCAATGAAAATAACTGCAGCGCTGCAATTCGTCTTGGTCTAAGCCGTGATAATCGCTCAACCATTTGAGTAAGAGTATCTCTTGCTCGCGCAGGAGCTCTTCGGCAATAGGTGTTTCTGGATCACTGCTTTTGTCGATATTAAGAAAGGCATAGATCTCGGTGCGATTACAGGTCGAGACGATGACTAACTCTTCTAGGCTAGGGAGGGCGCTGGCACGCTGAATCGCGTCTCCCACTTTCTCTGGAGGAAACGCAACCTGCTCGCGAAAATCGACATTCGCGGTATTGTGATTGATACCTAGTAAAACTAGCGCCATAGAACCCCAGCCAGACAAGCTTGTCAGACACTTCTATCAACACCGCCTTGCCAATGGCTAAAAGGCAGCGCGTCCCGAATCAGATGAGAAAAAAGCCGCCTATATTACTAAAAATGCGCCTAAGTTCCCAATAAGATAATTGCTTAGCCACTTATATTATGGCGATAGTCTAGAAAGCGATGGCCTAAACAGCGCATTCTAGCAGCTCCTCGACAAATTAAGGCTTGGCGTGAAGTTGTTAAATTATTGCCATTGCGGGTACACTCAATGGCACATGCGCCATATTTAATGGATCTTGCAACCTTATTTCGGCGCCACATTTGAAGGAAGTTTAGCTCTGGTAACCCGTCGCACATGAACAATACTTATCGTCTCTTTATCCTGTGCTCATTTGGCATTGCCCTAGCGGCCTGCCAAAGCCTGCCACTTGACACAGAAGAAGCTGTCGAAGTCGCACCAGCACCAGAACCGGCCCCTATAGTAGAGGAGCCACCCGCTCCTATTGTCTACGGCAACTTCACTAAAGATCAGCTCAATCGCACGATCATCAATGAACTCGGTGGTCAACGGGGCTTCTTGCCCGAAGCAGCAGAGGACTATTACGCTTTGGCGAAAGAGACTCGCGATCTCGCGCTCATTCGCCGCGCTGCGCAGTTTGCCGCCGCTAGTGACAACACAGCCCGAGTCATTGAGCTTGCACAGTTATGGATAGAAAAAGACCCCAAAGCCCGTGAACCCCACCTACTCATTAGCTATCAGCTACTAGAGCAGGGGCGCCTAGAAGAGGCTATGGACCACATCGGGACAGTCTTGGAGCTCGATGGCAACATCGATTTCACAACCATTACCTCACGCACGCAATACCTGCCCCCTGATGCGCGCGCGCGCCTAATCGAAAGCTTCAAAGGATTGCGCATTAAATTCCCAGAAGAGCGTGCGGTGCATTACAGCTTGATCCAGCTGCTCGAACAAAGCGATCTTGCCCAAGAGGCCATGACGGAACTCATGGCTTATCGCGAATTACACGGCAATTCCTCGCGCATCATGCTACTGCAAGCACAGCTGCTTCTGAAGCTAGAACGCGTAGAAGACGCCGTTAGCGTCCTAGCACAAGGCATCGAGGCCTATCCGGAGAACCGCCTGCTACGTTTCAACTACGGCCGCATTCTAGTGCAGACCCGCGATCTCGAAGAGGCTCGTGAGCAATTTGCCTTACTCGCCGTGATGGCCCCTGATGATTATGAAACCTTGTACTCACTTGCACTGCTCGACTTAGAGCTTGGCGCTATCGATTCAGCCAAACAGCTGCTAGGCAAGCTCGTACAAGCAAACTACCGCCTCAACGATAGCCACTACTACCTAGGTTATATCGGCCAGAATCAAGACCAAGCACTAGAGGCTGTCGAGCATTTCAAGAAAGTGGGCACTGACTCCGTCAATTTCCTCAATGCACAACGACAAGTCATTCGAACGCTCGTTGAAGAAGACCAATTAGAGGAAGCCCACGCCTGGGTTATCAGCATCTCGCAAGGTCACCCCGATCTAGAGCTCATGCTTACGACGGTCGAGACCGATGCGCTCATGAACACTGGCCGCCTAGAACTAGCTCAGGAACTCCTCAGCACGACGATCGAGGCAAACCCCAACAATGCCGACCTGTTGTTTGCTCGGGCCTTACTGCTTGAGCGCATGGGCGATTTAGCCAGTGCAGAGAGCGATCTACTCAAAGTCATCAATCTAGAACCAAACGACGCGCGCGCACTCAACCACCTTGGCTACACACTTGCAGATCGAGGTGAAAAACTAGAATTCGCACTCGAATTGCTCGAACGAGCTATTGCCATCTCCCCCGAAGATCCCGCTATTATCGATAGCCTAGCGTGGGCTCAATACAAACTTGGCTACTACGAAGAAGCCTTAGGGAATCTCGAACGCGCCTTTGAAGTATTTCCTGATCCAGAGGTTGCCGCCCATTTGGGAGAAGTACTCTGGGCACTAGGGCGTCAACGCGATGCCAATCGTGTTTGGGAAGACTCCTTGCGCGAAAACCCCGAAGCCCAGGTTATTCTTCGCACGATAGAGCGCCTAAGGCCGCGCCAAGGTTCCTAGATGCTCCTGCGTCACCCAAGTCTTCTATGCCTGCTCAGCGCATTGCTGCTTAGCGCCTGTAGCTCTACTCGCATGGACGCCCCCGTCAATGATAATTGGCAGATGCGACGCAACGTGCTTACCCAGATCACCTCTTGGGAATTTACAGGCCGAATCGGCGTGCGCGATGCCAATGACTCGCAAAACTCGAGTATTCGCTGGCGCCAAATCAACGACGACTATGTCATCAATCTTTGGGGCACTCTCAATGCCGGCGCCACCGAGATTACGGGAACACCTAGCCAAGTCATTCTGACACAAGAAGGCAAAACCGCACTGAGTGCCTCTAGCGCAGAGGAGTTAGTCTATCAACAGCTAGGCTATGAGCTGCCAGTGACCCAGCTGCGTTATTGGATCAAAGGCATCCCCGCCCCTAGCACACAGGGGCAAACCAGCTTTAACGAAGAAAACCACTTAATTGCGCTCGACCAGGACGGTTGGAATATTCAATACATGGCTTATACCAACTACGATACTGAATCACTGCCTACGCGTATCCGCATTGAGAAGCCCCCCCTTCGCCTAGACTTTATTCGCCTCAACTGGAATTTACAGCCCTAAGATCGACACCATGACTGAACACCTCCAATTACAGTGCCCAGCCAAGCTCAACCTCTTCCTGCACATCACTGGGCGCAGAGAAGACGGCTATCACTGCTTGCAGACTATTTTTCAGATCATCGATCTTTGCGACACACTAATCCTCGACAAGAGCCCATCGGCAGAGCTGCACCTTGCATGCGATGACGCAAGCTTGAACACCGATGACAACTTAGTATTACGTGCTGCTAAGGCTCTACAAAAAGCCACTGGTACAACCTTGGGCGCCTCGATGCATTTGCGCAAGCACATCCCTATGGGGGCAGGCTTAGGGGGTGGCAGCTCTAATGCGGCAAGCGCTCTGCTTGGCTTGAATCGACTCTGGGACACTAAACTTAGCCTAGAACAGCTCGCTAAGATTGGCTTAGGCCTTGGCGCAGATGTTCCGCTTTTCATCTATGGGCGCACTGCCTGGGCCGAAGGAATCGGAGAAAAACTCACGCCAATCACGCTCCCGGAGAAAACCTTTCTCGTCATTCACCCAGGTTGTCATGTATCAACACAGGAGATTTTTTCACATCAACAATTGACACGGAACACAACAGCCATCAAAATGGCCGCCTTTCTGGGTAGGCACACCAGAAATGATTGTGAAAATGTTGTCAGAAAGCTGTATCCGCCGGTAGATAAAGCCTTGATTTGGCTAAATCAATACGCCGAAGCCAGAATGACGGGGACAGGCGCTAGCATTTTCGCCACCTTCAATCGCGCTGAAGATGCACACGCACTTTTGCAAGATATTCCTGAGGGAATGCGAGGGTTTGTTGCCAAGGGTTTAGATAGTAGCCCTGCATGTTAGACATGCAATCGCGAACGCATTCGCTTAAAATGCACGAGTTTATTGGGGTGTCGCCAAGTTGGTAAGGCACAAGGTTTTGATCCTTGCATGCGTTGGTTCGAGTCCAGCCACCCCAGCCATTTTTTAGGTCCTACTGGACAGCAACCTTCAGCTAGACCTCACGCTATCCCTGATAGATTGGCGGTAAGCATATCTTAAGCTTGAATAGCAGCACGCTTAGACCTGGAATCATTAAGCCTCCCAAGGGTACGACACGCATGGCTAACAATTTAATGGTATTTGCGGGCAACGCAAACCCAGCACTCGCAGATGAAATCGCCAAGCACATCGGCATTCCTGTCGGCAACGCCGACGTCGGCAAATTCAGCGATGGTGAAATCAGCGTTGAAATCAAAGAGAACGTTCGCGGCAAAGATGTCTTCATCATCCAGCCCACTTGCGAACCGACCAATGATAGCCTGATGGAGCTGCTATTGATGGCTGATGCCATCCACCGCTCCTCAGCAAACCGCATTACGGCAGTGATCCCCTATTTCGGTTATGCGCGCCAAGATCGCCGAGTGCGCTCCTCTCGTGTTGCTATCAGCGCAAAAGTCGTCGCCGATATGATCGTAGCAGTAGGCGTCAACCGCGTCCTTACAGTCGACCTGCACGCAGAACAGATTCAAGGGTTCTTCAGCATCCCAGTAGACAACGTCTACGGCTCACCCTTATTGACTGAAGACATCGAAAGACAGAATTACGAAAACCTCACGGTTGTGTCGCCAGACGTGGGCGGGGTGGTTCGAGCGCGCGCTGTCGCTAAGCAACTACACGTTGACCTTGCGATTATCGATAAACGTCGCCCACAAGCCAATGAAGCGCAGGTCATGCACATCATCGGCGAAGTGAAAGACCGCACATGCTTGATCGTCGATGACATGGTCGACACGGCAGGCACGCTGTGCAAAGCCGCCACCGCATTGAAAGAGCACGGCGCCAAACGCGTCATCGCTTATTGTACGCACGCCGTACTGTCGGGCAGTGCCTTTAAGAATATTAGTGGCTCTGACCTCGACGAACTCGTCGTGACAGACACTATTCCGCTAAGCAAAGAATTTAGCCAGTGCAAGACAGTTCGCCAGCTCAGTATGGCCAAACTGCTCGCCGAATCTATTCGCCGCGTAAGCAATGAAGAATCCATCAGCGCGATGTTTGATAACACCTAAGGTGTTATCCCGTACTGAGGTTTATCTGTAAACATTAAGGTTTATAGATTTATATGAAAGGCCCGATGAATTACACGCTTTCTTATTAAATGAGTGAGTAGTAGTTTGCTGGGTCTTTTTTAACGCTGAGCTCAGAGTTGGTCGCAAACCTGAGTAAGGCTTGATGATGTTGTGAAACATCAGTTTATGGAGAAATAACATGTCCAATGAATTTGAACTAAATTGCACAGTCAGAACGGATCTGGGGAAAGGTGCGAGCCGCCGCCTGCGCCGTCTTGACAGCCTTGTTCCAGCCATTATCTATGGTGAAGGCAAAGCGCCAGTCAACATCAGCATTCCACACAAAGACTTACTAAAAGCGCTTTCTAACGAAGCGTTTTTCTCGCACATCATCACATTGGTGGTAGGCAAGAAGTCTGAGCAAGTGGTTATCAAAGACTTGCAACGTCACCCAGCTAAGCCACGCATCATGCACGCTGACTTCCAGCGCGTTAGTGCTAAGAACGCCATCACTGTTGCGGTACCATTGCACTTCATCAATGAAGAGAAGTGTAAAGGCGTTAAACTTGGCGGCGGCAGCATCATCAAGGTCATGAATGAATTGCAGATCAGCTGTCTACCTAAAGACCTGCCTGAGTTCATCGAGATCGACATGAGCGACGTCGGTGTTGGCGAGGCAGTACACATCTCTGAAATCAAGCTTCCAGAAGGCGTGACTAGCGTTGATTTGGCTCATGGCCACGATGCAGACAACGCGGTAGTAAGCGTACTAGCGCCACGCGGCGGCTCTGCTGATGAAGAAGATGGTGATGATGAGCCAGCAGCTGAAGAAGCTGGCGACGAGTAAGACCCCCTCCTGCACCTGCGCTGCGGACTATTAGTATGCAAGGCAAGGCGTTAAAACTTATTGTGGGCCTAGGCAATCCTGGCCCACAGTATCGCTATAACCGACACAACGCAGGTGAGTGGTTTCTCTCACGCGTGGCCGCCGACTTTCAAGGCGAGCTGCGCGCTGAGACTAAATTTTTTGGTCTCACAGGCCGCGTTAGCATTGCGGGCCAAGACGTTCGACTCCTATTCCCCACTACGTTCATGAATCGCAGCGGCCAGTCCGTTTCTGCATTTTGTAAATACTTCGACATAGAGCCAGAACAAATGTTGGTCGCCTATGACGAAATCGATTTCGATGTAGGCACCACACGTTTCAAGTTTGGTGGCGGGCACGGCGGACACAATGGCATGCGCGATATTATTAGCGCACTCGGCGGCAATAGAGACTTTTACCGATTACGCATTGGCGTAGGCCATCCAGGCAATAAAGCCCAAGTCGCCAACTACGTCTTAGGCGATCCTTCCAAGTCAGAGATGGAAGCGATTCAAACCGATATCGATCAAGCAGTTCGAAGCCTACCGCTAGCAGCGCAAGGCGAATGGCAGAACGCCATGCATGAACTGCACACCAAACCTTAAGGAACACGAACAATGGGATTCAAATGCGGCATCGTAGGCTTGCCCAATGTGGGCAAATCGACCCTTTTCAATGCATTGACGAAAGCAGGCATTGCAGCGGAGAACTTCCCGTTCTGCACTATTGAGCCGAACTCTGGTTTAGTGCCAATGCCAGACCCGCGTCTCAACGCATTGGCAGAGATCGTCAAACCACAAAGAATCCTGCCTACGACGATGGAGTTCGTCGACATAGCCGGTCTTGTAGCTGGCGCCTCCAAAGGTGAAGGCCTAGGCAACCAGTTCCTCGCGAACATTCGCGAAACCGATGCAATTGCACACGTCGTACGCTGTTTCGAAGACGGCAATATCGTGCACGTCGCGGACAAGATTGACCCTGCGGCTGACATCGAAGTCATTAACACTGAACTCGCACTTTCTGACTTAGAATCAGTAGAGAAAGCCGCGCACCGCGTGACTAAACTGGCACGCAGTGGCGACAAAGATGCCGCGAAACAAGCCGCACTATTAGAGCGTGTGCGAGTTCACCTAGATGCCGTGAAACCTGTGCGCACGCTTAATTTAGAAGCAGACGAATTGCAGGCACTATATGGCCTACATTTGCTGACAGTAAAACCGACGATGTACATCGCCAACGTGGATGAAGATGGTTTTGAAAACAATCCGCATTTGGATAAAGTGCGTGAAATAGCAGAGGCAGAAGGCGCTTCCGTTGTGCCTATCTGCAATAAGCTTGAATCCGAGATCGCCGAGCTTGATGACGAAGAGAAAATCGAATTTCTACAAGACTTAGGCATGGAAGAGCCAGGCCTCGACCGCGTCATACGCGCTGGATACTCACTACTTGGCCTACAGACGTATTTTACGGCAGGAGTGAAAGAAGTACGGGCATGGACTGTGAAAGTCGGTGCTACGGCTCCACAGGCCGCGGGAGTCATCCATACAGACTTCGAAAAGGGCTTTATCCGCGCCGAAGTCACAGCCTATGATGACTTTATTCAATACAAAGGCGAGCAAGGCGCCAAGGATGCCGGCAAGTGGCGCTTGGAAGGCAAGGAGTACATCGTGCAAGATGGCGATGTAATTCATTTCCGATTCAATGTGTGACTTGACAACAATCACCGAAGTCGCCAGAATTCGCATCCTTCAAACGGCTCAGAGTGTTTTCTCTGGACCAACCGTTTTAATGGCTATGTAGCTCAGCTGGTTAGAGCACAGCATTCATAATGCTGGGGTCCGTGGTTCAAGTCCACGCATAGCTACCATATAAAACAAGGGCTTAGCAGCAATGCTAGGCCCTTTTTTTTGCGCTAAGGGTTTGTGCTTCGTAGCGCGAACCGAGTGGGGGATGAACGGCTTGGGAGACGCCAAAGCGAAGTTTAAAGTTTGGCACAAGCCCCGCAGCGCTGCGCTATTGGCGGGAGCGTCGGGCGCCAGGGATGGCGACCGTCGAGCCTTCACATGGATGTGAGCCTTTTGGCGTCTCCCGCCAATAGCACAGCGTTGCGGGGCGATCTCCCAAAAAGCCACTGCCCACCCTAAGCATAGGAATAAACACCTATTAGAAGTAAGATAAACCAACATTAAATTTGAGACTATAAGCCACTAGATGGAACACAACACCCCTCTTTCCACCCATTTTAAAGACAAACACATCTGGTTTGACATGGCCGTGTTAGCCGCCTTCTTTGTGATCGCCCACTACTTCCCCTTGCTTAAAATAGTGCCCTTGGTGGGCAGTTTGGAACTCTTTAGCTTCTTTGCATTTCATCTACTCAATAACCGCAGCCGATTTCAGCTTCAGGGCTTTCTTGGCGGTTTTATTTCCAGTACTGCGATATTTTTACAAACGCTAAACGAAAGCAAATTCTCCTCAGCCAACGAGCGCGAACTGCTGCTGACTTTGTTTTTCGCCGTCTGCGCCATGCTGCTCGAATGCCTGTTCATAATCTTCTTTCTCTCCGACGGCACCCCTTTCGTCTACTACCTGCCATTTGCAGTGCAGCTCGCGTGTATGGGCATTGCTATACTCCACGTTAGTTATAACCCCAAATTCGCCAAACAAGCTCCTTCTGCTATACCAGCTGAGATTGTGCTATTGAACGATCACCCAATCATTTGGAAGAACGTCGCCAAGTTTTCCATACTGATTCTTGTGCTCGTAGCCGCCATGAACTTCATTGGCAATGAATTGGGTTTTTCGCAAGGCATCAGCACTTTCATTGTCTCTTTGTTCGAGGCACATGCCATTTTGGCCTCAGTCATGACTCAATGGGGAGCGCAGGCGCGGGGTTTTGATTTGCTGGCTTTGCTTCTATTAATTTTATTGGGCAGCACTATTAGCAAGTCTTATCTCGCCTACAAGGGCCCTAACCTTGTGCGGAAAAGACTGTTCATCACCATCATGTTTGCTAGCCTCTTGA
Source organism: uncultured Pseudomonadales bacterium (assembly GCA_947259995.1). Lineage (GTDB taxonomy): Bacteria > Pseudomonadota > Gammaproteobacteria > Pseudomonadales > Pseudohongiellaceae > UBA5078. Next base: position 168,884 of record CAMYOK010000007.1, read on the forward strand.
CCAGTGCCACTATTACCGTTGCCTGTTATCAATTAAGCTAACAATCAAATAGCCGTGGAGCTGAACTCATATCCCATGCCTTTCTGATACGATAAGATGAACCGCAAACGCTATCACACCCCCTCAAATCGACCTTTGCAAAACTAACTAACATTAAATGCTTTTATAGTTTGTAGCGCAGACTGATACGCCTGATGAGGAGACCATAAGATGAACCCAATCGAGATTACCTACAGCTTACCCTTACTTATAATTTCGGTGACAACAGCTGTGCTTTCATCTTATGTGGCCCTCGAGCTAGCAAGCACTGTCATGAATTCGCGTCGCAAAGGGCTGGCCAATTTTTGGCTCTGGACTAGCGCCACCGCGCTAGGGCTTGGCATCTGGACCATGCACTTCATTGGCATGTTTGCGATGCAACTGTCGATACCAGTTCGATACTCAGCGGGCTACACCTTCATTTCTCTATTATTCGCGATTGCCGCAAGCTTCGCTGGTTTTTCTTTTGTTTACCTTTTGGACAAGCGCCGCTGGATACTGTTAGGCGGTCTTATCATGGGGCTTGGCATTGTGGGCATGCACTATCTAGGCATGTATGCCATGCGAATGAGTGCAAGCATGAGCTACGACAGTTTTCTGGTCATGCTTTCAATTGCCATTGCCGTTGCGGTTGCGACCATTGCCTTGTGGATCCTCATGCAAATGAAACAGGGGGTGTTTGCAGAAACCCCCTCTACCAAAATTTTAACCGCCATAGTAATGGGGGCGGCTATTTCAAGCATGCATTACACCGGCATGTCAGCATTAATACTGACCTCAGCCGAGACCGCTCTTGCCAATACAAACGAGTTTCTAATCGAAGGGGACGAGTTGATCGCCACTCTCTCCATTGCTGCCATTATGATCATCTTATTTCCGTTATACTCGGTCAGGTATGAGAACCGCTTCTCCAAGAGAATTACAGCAGAGCTAGCCTTACTTCGAATCAACGAAGCCCGCTTACGCATGCTTCTAGAAAATGCCCCCGATGCGTTTATTGTCTACAACGAACAGGGAAAGTTTCTCGATGTTAATAAAGTCGCGTGTAGCCAACTAGGCTATACACGAGAGGAATTACTTAATACTAATATCCATGAAATTGAAGACACCCAAAACAATAAGAACACCTTTTGGCCATCCTTGGACTCCGGTGAAGCTTGCACTGTCCATAGCACACACGTACGCAGCGATGGCAGCAAATTCCCCGTTGAAATGAACATAGTTGGCATAGTCGTAGGCGGTAGCAGACAGATGTTTGCCCTCGTTCGCGACGTCACTGAAACAGAAAAACTTAAAGCCTATCTATCAAATCTCGCCATGACTGACGAGCTGACCAAGCTCTATAATAGGCGCGCGTTTCTTTTGGCATTTGACAAAGAAATTGCTGGCGCACTACGCAATAGAAAGCCCCTTGCGGTGCTTGTTATCGACATCGACTACTTCAAAAAGATTAATGATAGTCATGGCCATCATATTGGCGATCTGGCATTGCAACATTTTGCTGACATTGCAAATCGCTCGATTAGAACCGAGGACACAATAGGCCGTATTGGCGGTGAAGAGTTTGCGATTATTCTTCCCAATGCCAATATTCAAGCGGCGCAGTCGATGGCCGAAAGATTAAGAAAAATGACGGAAACCGAGCATTTCACTCATGAGGACGTCACTATCGAGTTCACTATCAGTATTGGGGTGTCTGCTTTAAGCGATGAAAACACCTCCCCCACTAAGTTAATCATGGAAGCAGACAAAGCCCTTTACGATGCCAAAGGGGCAGGCAGAAATCGTGTGGTTCTCTATACACCCTAGAAAGCAACCCAAATAGTACAGGAGTTAGCTATGTTAAGTTCGTCAGCACAATGCCTATGTGGTGCGGTTAAAATCACTGCATCAAATATCAATCCTAAATTGACCGCCTGCCATTGTGAGTCATGCAGGCTTTGGGGCGGCGGTGCTTTTCTTGCGGTACGCTGTGGGACCGAAATCGCTTTAGAAGGAGAAGAGCACATTAGCCACTATGATTCCTCTGCCTGGGCATCGCGAGGGTTTTGCTCTACCTGTGGCACGCACTTATTCTACAAACTAAAGAAAACTGGCGAATATAATTTGTCTGCGGGCTTATTCCCGCAAGTCAAAGAGTTTAGAATGGACATGCAATATTTCAGCGACCAACGTCCAGAGCATTATTGCTTTTCTAACGAAACTAAACATCTGTCGCGCGCTGAAATTCTAGAATATTTTGCGACGCAGAATTAAACGAATTACACCTACAAGCAATTATTATGACACATCGAAAAGTGTCGCTTTAGAAAGGAAGAACAATGAGAATCTGTGGAGTTGAATTAGCCGCTAACGATGCTGTGATTTGCATATTAAACCAAGAGGACTCGCAGTTTACTTTACCCGATTGCCGAGTGAAAAAACTCTCCTTGCCCAAAGACCACTCGCGAGCAGATTTACAACAGTTTCAATTCGCCTTCGAGAAGCTAATGAGCGACTATAAAGTCGACAAAGTGGCGATAAAAGAACGATTAACAAAGGGGAAATTCGCTGGTGGCGCTGTTAGCTTCAAGTTGGAAGCAACCATACAATTGCTCAAAGACCTTGAGGTAGTACTTATTGCCTCTACTCAGATTAAATCGGCCTTAAAGGACAACCCTTTACCGATCACGGCAACTGACGCCGGCCTCAAGGTGTTTCAAGAAAACGCCTTCACAACGGCCTATGCCGCACACATGCTAGCCTAGAACATCTTTCAACATTAATTTTTGTACAAGGAACTCCTTATGTTCAGCCATATCATGATCGGTGCAAATGATATTCAAATTTCAAAGAAATTTTATGATGGCACGTTAGGTGCGCTTGGACACAAACCTGGGGTGATCGATGAAAAGGGGCGCTGCTTCTATGTTACTGAAAAAGGGATTTTCAGCCTCAGCAAACCGATCGACGGCAATCCAGCTTGCCATGGCAATGGTTCGACGATTGGATTTTCAGCTAGCAGCACAGAACTCGTGGATGCTTGGCATGCAGCCGGAGTCGCACATGGCGGCGTCACATGCGAGAACCCGCCAGGCATTCGAGAAGGCGCGAATGGAAAACTCTATTTAGCTTATTTGCGCGACCCTTCTGGAAACAAGATTTGTGCCGTGCACCGAGTCAAGTGACACTTAGGATAAGCCTTTCAACGTGAATGAAACGCTATCGCTAAAGAACGCGCAGAAGTTAGTCCTGCTTGCACAAGGGCTGCCACCGACCCAACAGTCTGGCAGTGCGCAAGCAGCGACTCTTGCCGCCATTGAACGCCTATCCTATATACAAATTGATACTATTTCGGTTGTTCAGCGAGCCCACCATCACACACTGTGGAATCGCAACCCCCGCTATCAAACTGAACACCTCGATCAGCTGATTGCGCAGAAGGAGGTCTTTGAATACTGGTCGCACGCGGCGGCCTATTTGCCAATGCAAGACTACCGTTTCAGCCTGCCCCGTAAACTCGCCATAGCCGAGCGCGAACAGAAACATTGGTATACCCGCGATGAGAAACTCATGCAGGCGGTGCTGCATCGAATCACCGAAGAAGGCCCATTGATGGCCAAAGACTTTGATGACTCGCACTTAGCTAGCGGTCACTGGAAGAGTAAGCCCAGCAAACGTGCGCTAGAATCTTTGTTTATGGAGGGGACGTTGATGATTTCAAAGCGCGTCAACTTTCATAAAGTTTATGATTTAACTGAACGAGTAATCCCCAAAGATTTAGATACCAGCGTTCCTAGCCCAGAAGAACATGCGCGCTACCTCATTACTCGTTATTTGCAGGCCAATGGAATTGGCCAGGCCACACAGATGAGTTACTTGTTGAAAAACATTAAAGGCACCATCATTGCCTGCCTACAAGAAATGTTGCTGAACAATGAAATCATCGCTATTAAAGTTGGGGCTGAAGAATATTTCGCACTACCTAGTGCGCTTGCCTTATTGCGCAAACCACTTGCCCGTAATCAATTGAAAATATTATCGCCCTTTGACAACCTGCTAATTCAGCGTAAACGCGTACAAAGCTTGTTTGGTTTTGATTATTTAATTGAATGCTATGTACCTGAGGCGAAAAGAAAGTTTGGATATTTTTGCTTGCCCATTTTGTGGCAAGGTACGCTCAGCGCACGCATAGATTGCAAAGCCGAACGCAAGACTGCAACGCTGCATATCTTGCATCTTGATGTAGAGGCAAACGTCAAAGACATCGAGGCGTTCGCTCATGCCCTAGCCGACGAGCTGCGCCATTTCATGCAATTTAATCGCTGCGTTCACCTACAAATACACAAGGTCCCCGCCAGTATTACAAGGCATTTACGCTTGCAGTTAGGCAATCTTCTCAATTAGAAAGCATTTCTGCTGTGGGAAAAATGCTACTCGAAGGCTTTTAAGTTAGTCGTTTTTCCAGCGCATCAAAGAGCCATTGCACGAGTAAAGCAAGGACCGCAGCCGGAATTGCCCCCTCGAGAATAAGAGACAGATTATCCAATCGTATGCCGGTCAAAATTGGCTGTCCGTAACCTCCAGCCCCAATCAATGCTCCTAATGTGGCAACCCCAACATTCATCACCGCAGAGGTTTTCACCCCTGCTAGAATCGATGGAATTGCCATTGGCAGCTCAATGCGACGCAGAATGAGTGAATTAGGCAAGCCCAACGCTCTGGCAGATTCCATCATGGGGGCAGGTATCTGTTTTATCCCTGCGTGAGTGTTACGCACAATGGGCAACAAGCTGTAGAGGAACATCGCGACAATTGCCGGCAAGGCGCCGATACCGAAGAGCGGGATCATCAAGACGAGCAGTGCTAGTGAAGGAATCGTTTGCAGGATACTTGCGCCCCCTAGAACAAGCCCTTCAAGACGTGTAAATTTCGCGGCCAACACCCCTAGCGGAATTGCCACGACAATCGCAAATCCTAGGGAGATTATGACCAGCTGCAGATGCTCTATCGTGTTGCGCCAAAGTCGAGTCCACATAGTATCGTTCGCAAGCGTCACCTCTATCGCAAACGTGTCGCGCAAAAACTCACTTGCGACTTGCGCATCATCACGCAAATCGAGCTGAACTTGCGAGTTCAAGGCCATCATTCTCGCCTCATCGATCGTTCCAGCTAATCGTTGCAAAGCCGCTACCGCCTCGGTAGGAATGTCATCACGATAAACATAGACTGCGTCATAGTCTGGAAAAAACTCGCGGTCATCCACAAGCGCAACCAAATCATAGTAGGCAATCTCTGGATCGGTGGAGTAAAGGTCAATGATGTCGATATCTTCGCTAGCAATGCCCCTATAGGCCAATGCATGTTCGAGCCCCGTTACATAATCTGGTGCAAGCCCATATTCTGCGCTAACCCCAATCCAGCCGTCAGGCCGCTCCATAAACTCATTGCTAAACCCATAGCGAAGTGTCGGATGGGCCTGGAGATCCGAAATACTCACAACACCCAACTCCTGCGCTTGGCTACGACGCATGCCTAAGGCATAGGTATTGTTAAACCCAATATTGTCTGTGATACCTACACCTTGCGCTGCCAACACGCTCACCAATTCTTCGCGGCTGTTGATGCCTGCTGCAGGCAAGATCTCTTCTAATAGCGTGCCTGTGTATTCTGGGTAGACATCGATGCTGCCCCCAAGCAAAGCATTCCAAAGAATTCGAGTCCCGCCTAGCTGCTCATTATGCTGCGCTGGAAAGCCTGCCGCCTCTAAGGACTGTGCGGCGAGATGACCAAGAATGACGTTCTCAGTGTAGACCTTGCTGCCCACGCCATAGGTTTGCGCATGTGCATGTGAGACGCAGAACATAGAGAGCAATAAAATAATAAAAATATTGGGCACTTTACACGTCCTGCAGCGGACTGCGCTGTGCGGTGACGAACTGTTCAACAAAAGGCGTTGCTGGTGAGTCAATCAACTGCCTTGCAGTACCGTCTTGTATCACTTGGCCACCTTGCATTAAGGCAATACGGTCGCCAAGGAATGCAGCCTCACCTAAATCGTGGGTAACCAACAACACTGTCTTATTGAGTTTACTAAAGATATTACGCAAGTCATTTTGCAGCTCATAACGTACTAGTGGGTCTATTGCGCCAAGGGGCTCATCCATCAATAACACTTGTGGATCGAGCATCAAGGCACGCATCAGGCTAATGCGTTGCGCCTGACCTCCAGACAATTTGCCCGGACGCCGCGCTAGCAATGCACGATCAATTCCAGTGAGTTCACAGAGTACGGCAATACGCGCCTCTTCTTGTTCTGCTGTCCAGCCAATATACTGGCTTAAGAGGGTGAGATTTTCGAAAGCTGTCAGATGCGGGAACAGCCCTCCACTCTGAATCACATAGCCCATTCGTCGACGCAGTGACAGACGATTCTGTGCAGTGATGGCTTCGCCATTAATGCTTACTGAGCCCTCATCTTGGGACAACAAGCCCATCACGATTCTCAGCAATGTAGACTTTCCACAGCCACTAGGGCCAATCATCGACAGAGTTCTTCCCTGCTCGACTGATAGCGATACATGATCTAGGACTTTCAGGCGTCCATAGGTTTTAGAGACGTCTTTAATTTCAATCATTGTTTTTACAGCAAATCCGCGTGCGAATTGAATTTCCATTTGACGCGGATTATCTACTAAGGTCAACCGTGAGCACACGGCTGGCTCTATTTGTCTCCTGAATATGCTATAAATAGCGACCGAATTACGAGTGTATTATGCCAACCTCATCTATGGTCTCAATTGGCCTCATAGACCCTAAAAGCCCAAGCAATGTCGGCGCCGTGATGCGCGCCGCTGGCTGCTATCTTGCAAACGAGGTCCGTTACACCGGTGTGCGTTTTGCGCGCGCGGCCAAATACCATACGGATACTCAAAATCGCGCTCGCCAGATCCCCTTACTGCAAGTCGATGATATTCTCACCTCCTTAGCAGAGACGATGAGCATAGTCTGTGTCGAGCTGGTCGAAGGCGCCGCATTACTAACCCAATTTGAGCATCCTCAAAACGCACTGTACGTATTTGGACCAGAAGATGGCTCCATTCCCCAAGCTGTGATCGATCGGGCCGACAGCGTCGTTTATGTCCCTACGGATGGGTGCATGAACTTGGCTGCCACAGTCAATGTCGTGCTTTATGATAGGCTGGCGAAACTGACACCGTCTGGGCATGGTGACAACGACATTATTCGCAGCCGCGATACCAATAATCGGCTAATATTCAATAAGTAACTGCAAATGTTTCACTATGCCAATCATCGCCATTGAAGAACATCATTGGGAGCAAATCATGACGGTACAGGCGCAGGCCTATCGCAGCATTGCCCCTGAATCGCTTGCGACACTGAAAAGCAAGTGGCTGCATTCACCTCAGAGTTGCTATGCCTATGAGCAAAAGGGCGAGATTGGCGCCTATCTGCTTGCACACGCTTGGAATAGCCATAAGCCACCAAACTTGTACGCACCGCTTACCAAGAGCATCGAAGGAGACACCCTTTTTGTGCACGATCTCGCGGTGACGGATAAACTGCTAGGCCAAGGGGTCGGCAGGCAGTTAGTAGAGCGCCTACTGACACAAGCGCAATCCCAAGACTTTTCTCGAGCTCTCCTGGTGGCAATACAAGACTCGCGCGCATTTTGGGAAAAATTTGGTTTCACTTCGCAAGATCAAACTCCCGCTAATGAAATTTATGGAACAGGTGCCATTGTCATGGTAAAAACATTAAACCAATGAAATCAGAACAAGCTAACAATCCATTACACGGCGTTACTCTAGCCACCATCGTTGAGCGACTTGAAGAGCGCTACGGCTGGGATGGGCTTGCGCAACAAATTAATATCAATTGCTTTAAAAGCGACCCGTCAATTAAGTCATCGCTTAAATTTTTACGCAAAACCCCATGGGCACGCGAAAAAGTCGAAGCCCTGTACGTTAGCACCTTTGCGACACCTTCTCCCTGGGGAAAAGGGCAATAGGAAACACTAAAAAGGAGTATAAAAATTCCACAGTTTTCTAGCGATCAACTACGCATCCTCGTAAGCCGTATCAAGGAAAAACTTTGGGTCAAACCCTTGTTGATGGCGATATTTTCTATCGCCGCGGCATTGGTATCGAAGATTGCGGAGACCTTGAGTTTCGCCAATGAGCTACCTGAGATCAGCGCGGATTCTGTGGAGACTCTACTCACTGTCATGGCGAGTAGCATGCTTGCCATAGCCACCTTCGCGGTCGCCTCGATGGTCTCGGCCTATGCCTCTGCAAGTAGCGCTGCTACTCCGCGCTCGTTCACTTTAGTCATCAGTGATGACGTATCACAAAATGCCCTTTCCACCTTCATTGGCTCCTTCATTTTTAGCATCGTGGCGCTCTCAGCGGTGACCAATGACTTCTTCGGACCAGCAGGTCTATTGTGCTTGTTTGCTCTCACGATCACTGTGTTCGCCGTGGTTATTTTGACCTTTGTTCGTTGGGTCGATCGCATCGCACGGCTCGGCCGTCTTGGCGAAACTGTCGACAAAGTTGAGAAGGCCACGAGTGCCGCGTTAGCACGGCGCCGACGTGCACCGACATTCGCGTGCACTGAGTGCAAGCAAGATGAACAACAAGGGCAAGCCGTTTTCACTGCGCAGATCGCCTATCTACTACACATTGATTTCGAGGCACTGCAATGCTGGGCGCAAGAACACGATGCTAAGATTAATATTTGTGCATTACCTGGCACCTTTATGTCTCCAGACCGGCCTCTCGCTTATGTCCAAAGCGCTTTAAGCACGACAGAACTGCATGATGAATCAGCGTTACTGAAAGCGTTTAAGCTAGGCAATGACAGGGTATTCGATGACGACCCGCGTTTTGGGCTCATTGTATTATCAGAGATCGCAGGCAAAGCGCTTTCAGCGGCGGTCAATGACCCCGGCACGGCCATTGATGTAATCGGCACGCTCGTGCGCCTTTTCGGACAATGGAGCAAACCCTTATCGAGCGAGGAGAAGTGTGAGCTAAAGTTTGATCGAATTGCCGCGCCAACACTCTCTATTAGAGACATGTTCGATGATGCGTTCACATCGCTTGCTCGGGACGGTGCGCAAACTGTAGAGCTTGGCGTTAGATTGCAAAAGGCCTTAGGCAGTTTGGCCACTATGCACGACGGCATCATGAAGGATGCCGCCACTCACCATGCTGACTTAGCCTTGCAGCGTGCCGAACAGGCACTGCTTATCAAACACGATATTGAAACAGTGCGCAGGGCTAGGGGTTAGCGGCAACACGAAGTCAATAAATCAGGCGCAATTAGAAGCTGCTAGCGTTTGTCACGCTTGTTATTATGGCGTTGCGCTAACCATTTTGTGAAATGCAGGAGCCACGCCATGTTGAACAATAAGCAGATCCCCTCCCTAGTTTCGGTCTCGTGGCTAGAGAATGCCATGCAGAACGAGGACAAACTCATTGTTCTAGATGCAAGTTGGCACATGCCGGCCACGCAACGCGATGGCGAGAGCGAATGGCAACGCAAGCGCATTCCCAGCGCAGGCTTCTTCGATTTCGATCGCCGCATATGTGATCACGACGCAAGCCTTCCTCATATGATGCCTAGTGCTGCCTTGTTTAGCAGCGAAGCACAACGGTTGGGGATTAATCACGATAGCCTTGTGGTGGTCTACGATAGTTATGGCGTGCAAACGAGCCCACGTGCTTGGTGGATGCTCAAGGCTATGGGATTGGCGAATTGCGCCGTTCTCGATGGCGGCTTGCCAGCCTGGGAGGCAGCAGGTCTTGCCGTTGCGACTACGCCCGACGATAGCCAAGCACAAATGCCAGGTGACTTTGAAGCCAATGCTCACCCATCAATGATCAGTGATAAGCACGAAGTCTTACTCGCCACCACCGTACCAGATGTGCGCATCCTCGACGCACGCTCCGCTGACCGCTTCTACGGCCGGGCTCCCGAGCCACGCCCTGGCCTGCGTGGCGGCCATATGCCCGGCGCCTATAGCCTGCCTTTCGACGAGCTAATCAGCAATGGACACATGCGTTCAACAGTAGAGCTGCAGGCCGCTTTATTCACCCTAGCCCCTAAAGACAGCAGAATTATTGCTAGCTGTGGCTCTGGTGTCACTTCTTGCGTCATCGCCTTCGCCGCCCATCTGGCAGGCTATGAAGATATCTCAATCTACGATGGCTCTTGGGCCGAATGGGGCGCAGGCGATACTTTGCCAGTGTCGACGAGTTAACTACAATAAGCATGGGACAGTTTGGATAAATTTCGTATACTCCAAACCCTATTAATTTTGACGACACACACTGAGCCTGCAGATGAACCAAGATAAGCCCGTTGATCCACCCTCCTCGTCGCCTAGCGAGGCAACGGTGACGCCACCGCCTAAAGGTGGCTTCCTCGCCAATCTTGCGTTCAATATCGTCATCCCCGTGTTTATCCTCAGCAAACTTAGTGGCGATGACAGCCTTGGCCCTGCTCTTAGCATAATCGTGGCTTTAGCTTTTCCAATTGGCTACGGGCTATGGGATCTAAAACAGTCGGGAAAAGTAAACCCCTTTTCGATCCTCGGCATTGTCAGCGTATTTCTCACTGGCGGTATTAGCCTGCTAGAACTGGACCCGCAATATATTGCAATAAAAGAAGCCGCCATTCCCGCCATTATCGGCATAGCCGTACTCTTCACACAGCGAACGCGCTTCCCCTTAGTCAAAACGCTTATTCTTAACGCACAGCTAGTGCGCGTAGATGCCTTGTATGCAGCACTGGCGGATAATGGCAAAACAGAGATGTTCGAACGACGAATGGGTCAGGCGTCTTTCATTGTGGCAGGCTCATTCTTTGTGTCGTCAATCTTGAACTATGTGCTAGCCAAAATCATCTTGGTTAGCCCACCAGGCACAACACAATACAGTGAAGAATTAGGAAAGATGACAGCGCTGAGCTACCCCGTGATCGCCCTGCCAAGCATGATCATCTTGATGTTAGCAATTTGGTTTGTGTTCTCTCAGATCAAAAAACTCACAGGCGAAAGCCTAGAAAGCTTCTTAGTAGACCAAGAAAAATCTTGCGATTAAACCCTAGTTTTTAGACTAAATTAAACGCAACAAGATGATCCATCTCAATATGAATCCCGATCATCTCACCTTGCGCGTGCCGATGATGACTCGGCACTAAGCTTAAGATTCGTGTTCCGTCGGCTAACTCTAAGGTATATAAATACTGCGAACCGCGGAAGGCTTTTTCGATCACCTTTGCCGTGTTGCTACTATTATCGTCATGGATAACATCATCGGGGCGAATTAATACCATTACCGTAGTGCCCTGCTCATAGCCATGCGGCTGCGCGTCATCCAACATCCCCAATGCGGTTTCTACTCGATAAGCATCAACCGCCGTGCCATGAAGAAATACGCCCTCACCGACAAAATCTGCCACATAAGGATTGCTAGGCTGGTGATATAAATCAAAGGGCGAACTCCACTGCATCAACTCACCAGCCCGCATTACGCCAATCTCATCGGCCATCGCGAAAGCTTCAAACTGATTGTGACTGACTAAAATCGCAGTGATGCCATCTTGCTTCAACACTTGCCGAATCTCACGTGCAATCTCTTCACGAAGTTCAACGTCAAGGCTCGCAAACGGCTCATCTAACAATAAGATGCGCGGCTTCGGCGCCATAGCGCGTGCTACTGCCACTCGCTGTTGCTGGCCTCCGGAAAGCCGGTGCGGATAGGTATGCAAGTACTCATGGATCTTCAGCATACGAGCAAGCTCTTCGACACGCTTATTTTTCTGTGCGCCGCTCATACCACTCAAGCCAAAGGCAATATTCTCCTTCACACTCAGATGCGGAAACAGCGCATAATCCTGAAACACCATGCCCACTTGGCGCTTCTCTACTGGGAGGCAGCTCGACTGATTGCTGACCGCTTGCCCGGCAATGCGAATCTCACCCTCTAAGGCTTTCTCAAACCCAGCGATGGCTCGCAGCAGCGTTGTTTTACCACAACCGCTTGGCCCCAAAAGGCAGCCAATCATTCCTTCTTGCAGCTGCATCGAAATGCCATGAACTATGACATTCCCTTCTAACGCAACTGCCACATCATTAAGTTCAAGTACTGGATTCATAACCTGGCCGGGATTTGGAAATGGTTAAACTGAGAATAATAACAGGGATAATCCCCGCCAATACAATCATCAAGGCGGTGCTAGAGGCCTCTGCCAGGCGCTCCTGATTTGCCAACTCGTAAGTACGAATGGCTAGGGTATTAAAATTGAATGGCCGTAAGATCAAAGTAGCCGGCAACTCTTTCAAGACGTCCACGAAGACAAGTAGCGCCGCGGTTAACAAAGACCCTCTCATCACGGGAATGTGTACACGTCGCAGTATCTGCAGAGGGCGCAACCCTAATGAGCGCCCTACATCGTCCATCGTTGGTTTAATTTTACCCAATCCTGCATCGAGAGTATTCATCGACACAGGCAAAAAACGCACAAGATAAGCAAATACGACAGCCACTAGAGTGCCGCTAAACAACAGGCCAGTGCTGACATCAAAGCTCGCTCGCATCCAAGCGTCCAGCGTATTGTCAAACCATGCAAAGGGAATCAAAACTCCTACGGCGATGACGGTACCCGGAATGGCATAACCCAAGCTCAGAACACGCACAATACTGCGCAGTATTAAGCCAGGACGTAGGCGTTTGCTATAAGTGATAAACAGGGCAAGTGCCAAAGCGATGCCCGCGGTCACCGATGCGAGCTTTAGACTATTGCCAAAGAGGGTAAGAAAACTGGAGCGGTCCAACAGATCCCAGGTTTCAACAGCCCAAAGCGATAGCTGCACAAAGGGTATCAGGAAGCCTAACAGCACAGGTAGATAACAATAAACCATCGCACCCAAGCGTTTCCAGCCGCGCAACTCTATGCGCGGTAGTCGCGTATATTTATTGCTAGTGTGGTGGTAGCGTGCCTTGGCTCGCGACCAATGCTCGGCTAACACGAGCAATAAGATGAAGATCATCAAGACCGCCGCTAGTTGCGCGGCAGCGGTAGGACTGCCCAGACCAAACCAAGTACGGAAAATGCCAGAGGTAAATGCCGAAACCCCAAAGTACTGCACCGTACCATAGTCTGCTAAGGTCTCCATCAGGACTAATGACAGGCCAGCGATAATGGCAGGGCGCGCCAAGGGAATTGCGACGCGACTAAATGCTTTGAACGGGCTTGCTCCTAAGGTACGTGACACTTCGAGCACGCACACCGATTGTTCGATGAATGCCGTACGCGTGAGTAGGTACACGTAGGGGTAAAGCACGAGCGAGAGCATGGTGATCGCACCGCCGACAGAGCGAATTTCTGGGAACCAATAGTCGCCATAACGCACATCGAAAGTATCTCTTATCCAGCTTTGTAAGGGGCCACCCACATCCAGCATGCCGGTATAGGTGTAAGCGATGATATAGGCAGGCATGGCGAGTGGCAGCACTAGTGCCCACTCTAGAATGCGACTGCCCGGAAACTTCGTCATCGTGACAAGCCAAGCAGGACCAATACCAAGCACGAGCACAGACAGACCCACGCCCACCATTAACAATGCCGATTGTGAGATGTAATCGCTAAGAACGGTATTCGCTAAGTGCTCCCATACCCCATCGCTACTGCTGAACACCGAGTAGAAAATAGTCAGAACAGGAATGCTGAGAACAAGACAGAGCAGCAGAATACTGAGCGTAAGGCCGTGCCCGGAGAATCGGGTCCTTAGAGACGACAAGGCCCCTTGCGGGGCCTCGGTAATAGTAGTGCTCAGTATGGGCATCGAACGGACGACTTACTCAATAACGTGTTTATTTCCACCCCGCGCGGTCCATAAGACGCACAGCCTCGGCATTGTGAATGCCCAATTGATCCAAGGCTATATCATCTGCCTTAAATTCACCCCATGACTTTAACACATCGCTCACGGGGACGTCTGCGCGCACTGGGTATTCATTATTAGTCTCAGCGTACCAATGTTGCGCTTCGTCGCTCACCAAGTACTCCATTAGGGCTACAGCTGCCTCTTTGTTTTTCGAGGCTTTAGTGACAGCAGCGCCACTGATGTTGATGTGCGCGCCATCAGTCTCTTGATCAGGCCAGAGAACAGCAACAGATTCACCCGTTGCGCGCTCATCGGCATTGCTTGAGGTGAGAAGGCCGCCAAGATAGTAAGTGTTTACTAGCGCCAGCTTGCACTGACCGGCCTCGATCGCTGAGATTTGGTCGCGATCGCCGCCTTGTGGACTACGAGCGAAATTAGCCACCAGCCCCCGCACCCATGCTTCAGTCTGCTCAACACCATTATGGCTTACCATAGACGCAACGAGTGACTGGTTATAGATATTAGAGGAGGAACGAACACAGACAGAATTGCGCCACATTGGATCGGCCAAATCAGCATAGCCACTGATTTGCGCAGGATCGACACGCTCCTTGTCATACACGATGACTCGTGAGCGCAAGGACATGGCGTACCAATACCCTTCAGAGTCGCGGTATTGCGCTGGAATCTCAGACTCTAACAGTGGCGAGCTAACGGCCTGCAAGACATCGGCCTCTTTGGCTCTGTGCAGACGACCAACATCGACCGTCAACAGCAAATCAGCTGGAGAATTTGCCCCTTCAAGAGACAATCGCTGGATCAGTTCATCTGCGCCGCCAGTCACCAAATTAATTGTCGTTCCAGTTTCTTGCGAATAGATGTCGAGGATAGGCTTAATCAGATTTTCCTGACGCGCCGAATAAATATTAACCTCGTCTGCTTGGGCCACTGAAACACTGATGAGGGTACCAAGGACTGTGAGAACTTTTCGCATGACGCTGCGCTCCTAAAAAGCTAAATGATGGGACATATCGATAGCTCAAATGATAATACATCGCATTTAGCTTTACAATCGAAGTCACGCGCAATTCGCTTGTCATAGCGCAAAGATTCACTATTGCGGCGGCGAATCGACCTCCTCGTCCGGCTCGCCTGGCTCGTCGTACCCAAACGCCCGCTCCTGATCATGCTCGACATCTTCGCTTAACTCTTCATTACGAGGGTCTAGCTCTAAAGACATTGGGGTAGTGACGCCGGCAACAGCACGAAAGGGCTCTGTTTCATCGTGCACAGGCAATACATGCACTCGCCGACGTGCTGCAATGGCAAACGCAAACCCGCCCAAACAGATCACAGAGAAAATAAACAAACCACTCGGGCCAAACCATTGCATGAACAGGGCAGCGATAACGGAGCCAAGGGCAGAAAAGACGCCCATCGACAGCAGCATGACGCTACCCACCATGACGAAGTCTTCGGGCGCGGCACGGTCATTTGCATGAGCAAGGCTGATTGCATATTGAGTCATCACGCAGCCTCCCCAGAAGAATGCCAGCACGGCCAAACCCCAGCTGTCTAAGTCTGGAATCACCGCAAGAAGCGCCGATAAGATTAAGCCTATGATCGCGGTATAGAACAACACTAAACGCCTGTCATAGCGATCTGAGAGGCGCCCTATGGGTAACTGAAAGACCGCCCCGCCGAGCACAACCACACTGAGAAACATCGTGAGAGCTTGGGTATCGAGCCCAATCTCACGCGCATACAGCGGGCCAAGCGACCAAAACGCCCCAGTCACCAGGCCCGTGGCGATAGCACCCGCGACCCCGACCTGTGACAAGTCCCAAACCTTGCGCAAGTCCACGCGCACTGTGTGAATCGGGGCCGGCGCTAAGGCTGTAGTGAGACACACCGGGATCAGCGCTAAGGACAGCAGCACGGCAATGACGATGAAGAGCGTCTGCCCTAGTGGGTCCGCAAGATTGAGCATCTGCTGCCCTACCATGGTCATGCTCATGTTGATAACCACGTAAACAGACAATATGGTGCCACGAGTCTCAGATGTAGAACGCTCACTGAGCCAACTCTCAATGGTCATATAGAGGCCTGATATCGCTAAACCAACGGTAAAGCGTAGGAGCAACCAAACCAATAGCACAGGGAAGGAGTAGAACAATAAGACCAGCGCCGAATAGCTAGTGGCAAGTATTGCAAAGCTGCGTATATGCCCCACGCGCCGCACCAACAGTGGCGTTAACAGACAACCGGACACGAAACCGAGATAGTAAGTCGAGCCCATCATGCCGATTTGCCCGGCCGTAAAGCCGAGTAATTCCGCGCTCACGGGAAGCAGGGTCAGTTGTAGTCCATGACCAATCAACAACAGCGCATCGGACAACAACAACGCTGCTACAGGTAATAACATTCTTCGCATTTGGTGAAGGATAGAGGAGCAACCACCGACTCTCAAGGGACAGAGCACTTTCGCCGTGCGATAGTTGCACGTCAAGGCAAACTTCGCCCTCGACGAATGGAGCTTTTGGCCGCGACATAGCTCAATCTTTCTTTGTCACTTTGGAGTAAACTCATTAGGGCTTTCAGAATAATATGTCAGTACTCGGGGGAGTCCATGATAAAAAAAATAAGCGCGTTTGCTCGCATCACAACGCTGAGCCTAACCGTCTGCCTAATGTTGGCATGCAGTGACTCAGGCACTACGCAAGTGAGTCCACTTAACACTGCCAACACCCAATACGATTTACAGCTGGATATGCAGGAGTACATGAATCATGTGCTTGAACCTGTCGCTGACACCCTATGGGACTCCGCGGGATGGGTCGACGATATTCACACGGGCTATGAAGAGCTTTACCCAGAGACAGATGAGGAATGGTTAGCGGTTAAACATAAAGCGGCCCAACTCATTGAAGCGGGCAACTCTTTAGCGCTGCCCGGCCGCGCCGTCGATAATGACGGCTGGCTGACTTACACTAACGCCCTAAGCACTGCGGCAGCGTTCGCCTATCGCTCGGCCGAGACGCAGAACCAAGAGGATTTTTTCCAAGCTGGCGCGCAAATCTATAGTGTATGTACCGCCTGCCATCAGACCTATAACCCCGACATTTCTCGCTTCGCTAGCGAATAATCGGGCCATAGCCATGTCTTCAGTACGCGGCACAAAGCAGCACTCAGCCAATTTTCGTCTGCGCATCTTGTTCTTCGTGGTGGCGCTCTTTGCCCCGGCTGCCGTGTTAGCGCACACCATTGCAGGCACTGACGCAAACTATGTGCAGGCCATCGACGGCCCAGCAATAGCCCCGTTTCTGTATTTGGGCGCTAAACACATGGTAACGGGCTATGACCATCTGCTCTATCTTTTCGCCGTTGTATTCTTACTCTCACGGCCCTTGCAGGTATTGCAACTCGTTTCCCTATTCGCCTTAGGACACAGTATCACCCTTCTCAGTGGAGTATTGTTCAAGCTACAAGTGAACCCTTTTCTAATCGATGCCATCATTGGCTTTTCGATCGTGTATAAGACCTTCGAAAATATGGGCGGTTTTGACACGCTATCGCGATGGCACCCTAACACCAAACTCGCCGTCTTCGTTTTCGGTCTCTTTCATGGCTTAGGCCTCGCCACAAAACTACAGGCCTTCGAGCTCAGCCCCAATGGCCTGATCGTGAATATATTGAGTTTCAATGTCGGCGTCGAAATCGGACAACTTCTGGCACTAGCTGCAATACTGCTCGTGCTCACTGTGTGGCGAACTCGCACGAATGACTTTCAACAGGCATTCAAGATTAATACCGTCTTGATGGCCGGCGGTTTCTTATTAAGCTTTTATCAACTTAGCGCCTATTTTCTTGATACCCCTTACTAGTTTACTCACGGAGCAAGATCATGGAATCTCAAGCCACTAGTCGACCCAACATTGCTATTGCCGCCAGCGTTGCGGCCAGTGGCGCTCTCATCGCTCTCTTTGTGGCAGTCCTACCTGCAGAGTTTGGCATCGACCCACTAGGTACAGGACGCGCTCTTGGCTTGCTCGATCTTGCCGATGCCAGTGCGAGCCCGTTTGAGAAGCACGAGCAGGCGCACAAGGTCGATCGTACGGAGTTCATTCTGGAACCTTTCCAGTCGGTCGAGTACAAATATTATCTGCAAGAAGGCAATACAATGCTGTTTTCCTGGACAGCCAACGGCGATCTCGTGTTCGACATGCATGCTGACCCAGATGGGATGGTAGGGGAAGAAGGGGTCGAGAGTTACGAGCAGACTACCGGTAGCGGCAGCGCTGGGGTGTACCATGCCAATTTTACTGGCATTCATGGGTGGTTCTGGGAAAATCAAAGCTTCGACGAGGTGACGGTCCGGCTCGAGAGCGCCGGTTTTTATGAACGCTCTGTAGTGTTTCGAGACGGGGGCAGTTTCGAGCGAGACCTAGCCCCCGTCTTCTAATGCTTCTTTGTGAGCTCTTGCCTTGCTTATCGCTCGTTAGGATCCGAACCATCGGGTGGAGCGCCAGTTCCCGACGACCCCATAAACAATTTACGGCCATCAGGGAAGGTGATATCCCGACCATTGCCTCGGCACTCGGGCGTGCATAAACGGTCTTTACTCTGATATCCCGTCACCAAGATCTCGGTTCCCAACTGTAGAGAGTTGCGATTGATCCCACGACGCAGAAGTGTATTGGGCGTGCCGCCCTCAACCATCCAAGGTTGCTCAGTGCCATCCTCATTGGTATGCATCAAGTGGATCCAAGAATGCGGATTTATCCACTCCACTCTAATGATAGGCCCGCGCAATGAGATCGGTAAATTAGCATCGAATTCAGCTGAAAATGCATGGTGCGCAGATGCCGACATCGAAATCGCTGCCATCCCCCCTACTAGCGCCGCCGACAGAATATATTTTCTTTTCATTATTACTCCCCGTTACGTTAATTCAAAAACTCGACATCAGTTTTCATCTTGGCCGAAAGGTTCAGATGCACGTCCTTTTTCAACCCTTTCAAGCATTAATTTTTTCAACAAATTCGCCACACTTGAATTGAACTAGCCCAATGCCTTGTTCGAGACGATCAGAGATATTGGCGGAACGCTGCTCGGAGGCGGCTGTAGCAATGCCAGTCAAAGCTGCACACGCGTTTGAGCTCAAGATTAGCGCGGCTAGGCAAGCATTTTTTTGCGGCTTTTCCCCCACGAAACCCCCGTTTAATCACTCGATATAAACACTTAGCCAAAATAGTGTCAAGCCAAACGCGGCAAAGGGAAACCCCATCCCGAATAGGATGAGGGAGGTCAAAAACTAGTGGTTTTTCAGGCCTTAGGCAAATGGCCCTGTTATCTCATAGGTGATGCCTGGACCATCTTTTACAAAGCCAGTTTGGGAACTAAAATATAGGCGGGTATAGCTTGGATCAAATGCTGGGCCCACAAGCTCGGAGTCATCCTGCCCTACTACTTGCAACAATGGCACGACTTGCCCATCAGGTGTTAATGCGACCAGTTGGTTATCACCACCATCCTCCGCGACGACTACATCGCCTGCCGGTGTGATCACGACATTGTCTACGCCCTTCAATATCGGGTTGGAGCTAGTAGCGATGTCATAAATCACCGTTAACACGGAAGTATTCACATCGTAAGACCAAACGCGATTATCTCCTTTGGTCGTGAAATAGATTCGCGTATCAAAGAAGGCAATACCTTCACCGCCGTTGAATGGCGACGCGGCGGCAACTTGTTTACGAGTCACTACACTTGTCGCCGCAGGATCGCTCACCGGATGCCATTGCACAATTTGCATGCCATCGCGCGTTATTACCTCGGCCACTTCCAAAACACCGCGACTCAGGTCAGGCAAAGGCGCCTGCGGACGAAAGCGATAGAAACACCCATCAGGCTCATCCTCAGTCAAATACAAATGCTCATGCACGGTATCAACAGCCACGGCTTCATGTTTGAACGCTCCCAATGCTGGGCGTACTTGAGCAAATTTTTCCCCATATGGGTCACACTCGTAGACCAGCCCACGATCGGTCTCTTCACAAGACAACCATGTATGCCAGGGGGTCTTCCCGCCTGCACAATTATTAGTGGTGCCCGTCAAAATCGAATAGGCATCGACTACTTGACCACTGGAATTGAAACGCAGTGCGCCAACGCCTCCACCATTGTCTTTCACTTCGCTGTTAGAGACGTATACCCAGCCTCCATCAGGAGTCTCGAAAGTAGCCCCTCCATCAGGGTCGCCATGCCATATATAGTCACTATCGGGAAGGGCTGGCTTGCCAGTCATAGCGAGTACACGCGAACGGTAACCCGCAGGCAACATGATGCCATTTTCATCTGGCGGCAGCAGTGGGCCAAGATTTTGCAAGCCAGCAAAGGCTTCTTGCGGCGGTTTAGCCTGAGCAGCAAGGCGCCCCGAAGGAAAGATCACTGCACCACCACTGAGCAAACTCCCCCCTGCAAACGCGGCTAGGCCTTTGACCCCCAATCGAACAAACTCTCGTCGCTGCGCTCCAATATCCGCCATGCTCAAACCCTTTATCTAAAATAGTCTATAGAGGTCACAAGGCACCTCTGTTCTTAATAGAGGAGCCTAACACTGGTGTGTTGCAGATTTTTTACACTTCCCCGCGATTGCTAGGAACTTAGCGCGGAGGGTCGATTTGCTGGTTTAGGGAGTTATTAACACGGTACCAGCCAGCAATACTGTATCGATCACGATGAGCCGCGCGCACTTCATGAGGAAAGTCTTCGCTAAGAAACACAACCAGTGTCCCATAGGCTGGAGTCACACAAAGGAAAGGATCGACCTGCCCCTCATGAAACATCGCCAACTCTCCACCGTCCTCTGGCTGCCAGCTAGGATTAAAATAGGCGACCACGGATAAGATTCGGTTGGTGCTGTCTTTCAGTGGATTACCTTTGAATGCATCCACGTGTTTTTTATAAAAAGCCCCAGCGGGGTAATGAGCAAAATGACTTTCAAAACTGAACAGCCCCAAAAACAAACGCCTGTTCAAGAACAAGCGGAGACGACTCGACCACTGCAGCCATTGTTGCTCGGCAACACCTTCGCCCTCGATCCAGGCAATGGCATCACGACGTACAAATGGATTGAGGGCGTAATCCTCCGCACGCCCCACACCCGCAGGCACAAACTCCTGCGCACTAGCCGCTAGTATTTGTCGATGCAGTTGCTCACTTAAGTGCTCCGGCAATGCATTGGGGATTACACTCCATCCTTTATCACGCAAATCATCGGCGATTTGTGCAAACAGCGGGTCGTCACCATCATAGTCGTAAGAGCCAACATCTATTGCTAACTGCATCCGCACAATGCTCACATTAAGGGTTTATATGCACCCCATAAGGTCAAATTATCTAGAAGGTTTCTTTTTGAAACTACGCGCTTTTTTAGGCCCAAGGCGCGTACCATCTTTTTTCAGGCGCGCCTCCTTAGCTTGCGCTTGCCCATCGGCTTTTGCGCTTTCGTCATCGCCTGGCTGCAGCTCGGCAGTTGCTGCGGCCTCTTGCGCCGCATCTTTTGCCACTACCTCGGCCTTTTTCACTCGCATCTTCAGCCCGTTGAGCTCAAGGCCATTGAGGGCACGAACGGCCGCCTTAGCTTCATGGATCACAGGCATATTAGCGAAACCAAACCCCTTGGAGCCACCGGTGCCATCATCCATCACTATGGTGCAGGACTGAACCCGCCCATGGGCTGCAAATAGCGCCAAAAGTTCAGACTCTGTGATGTCGCGAGCTAGATTACGTACAAGTATTTTCACTGATTTCCCTCAAGCACTTTGCTGTGCGGCGCGCACAATACTGCAATTTGAACTTGGAGTCTAACAAGACTGAGTGCAAATAAGCAGTAGTCCCTTTCGCGTAGCTCCTTTATAATGCGCCCCTTTCGTACTGACCCTCACCGTGCCACACGGCAGCATCCGGTCAGATCTCTGCGCTGTAGATAGCAGCGACACAATGTCACATCTTTAATGTAAACGGATATCGCCTTGATTAACGCCGCCAATATCACCATCCAGTTTGGTGCCAAACCCCTATTCGAAAACGTGTCTCTGCGCTTTGGCAGTGGCAACCGCTATGGCCTCATCGGAGCGAATGGCTCTGGTAAGTCCACCTTCATGAAAATCCTCAGTGGTGACTTAGAGCCCACCTCAGGCAATATCAGTATCGATGCCGATGAGCGAGTTGGCATCTTGCGCCAAGACCAGTTTGCGTATGAAGAGTTCAGCGTTCTTGATACCGTCATCATGGGGCATGAGAAGCTTTGGGAGATCAAACAGGAAAAAGACCGCATTTACGACCTTCCTGAGATGACTGAAGACGACGGCATGCGCGTCGCCGAATTGGAAATCGAGTTTGCGGAACTAGACGGCTATTCGGCCGAAGCGACGGCGGGAGAGCTGCTTTTGGGCCTCGGCATTGCCATTGAGCAACATAACGGACCGATGAGCGCCGTTGCCCCAGGCTGGAAGCTCCGCGTTCTCCTAGCGCAGGCATTGTTTGCCGACCCAGACATTATGCTGTTAGACGAGCCGACCAACAACTTGGACATCAATGCCATCCGTTGGCTCGAAGGCATTCTCAGCCAGCGTGAATGCACTATGATCATCATCTCGCACGACCGCCATTTCTTGAATAGCGTCTGCACGCACATGGTCGACTTGGACTACCAAGCGTTGAAGCTCTACCCTGGCACCTACGATGACTTCATGCTGGCCTCGACCCAAGCCCGTGAACGCATCCAGGCTGACAACGCCAAGAAGAAAACCCAGATGGCCGAATTGCAAAACTTCGTCAGCCGATTCTCGGCGAATGCATCGAAAGCGAAGCAAGCGACATCTCGTGCAAAACAGCTTGAGAAAATCAAATTAGAAGAGATGAAGCCGTCGTCACGCATCAGCCCCTTCATCCGCTTCGAGATGGAGAAGAAGCTACATCGGCTTGCTGTAGAGACATCAAAGCTCTCGCTTGCCTACGGTGACAATACTCTGATCGCAGATCTTGGATTGATGGTAGAGGCAGGCGAACGTGTCGCCATTCTCGGCGCCAACGGCATTGGTAAAACCACGTTGCTACAAGCCCTCACGGGAAATTTTGGCAATGAAGCAGACGAGACACTCTCTGGCACTATCAAATGGGCCGAGAATGCTAATATCGGCTATTACGCACAGGATCACTCTCATGAATTTGAAGAAGATATCAATCTATTCGATTGGATGAGCCAATGGGGCAGCCCTAGCGATGATGAACAAGTCATACGCGGCATTCTCGGCAAAATGCTGTTCTCTAAAGACGATAGCTTGAAGAAAGTCAGTGTCATCTCCGGTGGTGAACAAGGTCGTATGCTGTTCGGTAAGATGATGCTCCAAAAACCCAATGTGCTGGTATTAGATGAACCTACCAACCACTTGGATATGGAGTCTATCGAAGCACTGAACCTAGCCCTAGAGAACTACCCTGGCACTATCATCTTCGTCAGCCATGACCGTGAGTTTGTGTCCTCATTGGCCACCCGTATTATTGAGATCAGCGATGGCAACATCGTCAATTTCAAAGGCGATTACGACGAATACTTGCACAAACTTGGAGTGGAATAATTTGTTAGCCCTGCGGAGTTCACTATGAGCGCTATTGAAAACCAAGAGTCATTCCTAAGCCTTAATTTGCCACCCGCGCAGATCGAGAACTTAAAAGCGCTCAACTATTCGCAGATGACCCCTATTCAAGCGCAAGCATTGCCCGCGGCTCTAGATGGCAAGGACCTCATCGCCCAAGCACGCACAGGAAGTGGCAAAACGGCAGCCTTCGGGATTGCGCTGTTGTGCAAACTCAATCCTCGGGATTTGGGCACCCAAGCCCTAATTATGTGCCCTACCCGCGAGTTGTGCACTCAGGTGGCCACCGAGATTCGTCGCCTAGCTCGCTATTTGCCGAATATTAAAGTCGCCGTTTTGTGTGGTGGCCAGGCCCTTGGCCCGCAAATAGCGTCACTCGCCCATGGGGCGCACATCGTTGTTGGCACCCCTGGGCGCGTGAAAGATCATGTGAGCAAACAGACTTTGAAACTTGAGCGTGTGTCGACCTTGGTCCTCGATGAGGCTGACCGCATGCTCGACATGGGGTTTTCGGAAGATATCGACGAGATCATTGGACACACGTCACCCAGCCGCCAAACTCTGCTGTTCTCGGCGACGTTTCCTGACAATATCGCCTCGCTAAGTGCGCAGTACCAGAACGACGCCCTGCGCGTGGAAGTAGAGTCGGTAGCGGCAGAGACCACCATCGCACAGCACTACTTCTTATGTGGAGCAAAAGAGCAAGGAGAGCAACGCAGTGAGGCTTTGTTGAAACTACTGCGTTACTACGCTCCTGAATCCTGCGTAGTGTTTTGCAATACTCGACAAAGTACGGTCGAGATGGCTCAGCATCTAAGCGATGCCGGCCTTGTAGCAATGGCCTTACAAGGGGAGATGGAACAGCGCGAGCGCGATCAAGTCTTAATTCAGTTTCGCAACGGCAGTTGCCAAGTGCTAGTGGCCACCGATGTTGCGGCGCGAGGCTTGGACATCGAACAGCTCCCCATGGTGATTAACGCCGAACTCCCACGCGATCTAGAAGTCTACACCCATCGCATCGGTCGTACCGGTCGCGCGGGCAATGAAGGCTTAGCCTTAAGCCTCTATTTTGAGAACGAACGATTTAGAGTTGATGCACTGCAAAAACGTGATGACAATGTCGGCAGCGTAAAGCTTAGCGATATCGCCTCTGTCCCAGCCCAAAATAATATTACCGTCTCCTCGACCAAGCAAACTATTCACATTGCTGGCGGGCGGAAAAATAAAATTCGCCCTGGTGACATTCTCGGCGCGTTGACGGCAGGCGAGCGCGTCCCGGGCAGCGCCATTGGCCGCATAGACATTCTTGATTTTGGAAGCTTCGTGGCGATCGACATCGCACATATAGCCGATGCCATCGCGCAATTGGAAAACCGAAAAATTAAAGGCCAGAAATTTAAAGTGCGACGACTTCATACTATCGCCACTCGTTCGCGGCGCTAGTCACACGCCTGCGCGAGCGAGGGACTATGTCTAAAAGAGAGCGCTGCAGCACCTGCCAAAGACCAACAAGCCATTGCTATTGTGCAATGCTAGTCAGTGTCGCCAGCTCATGGCCCGTGCGAATCTTGCAACATCCCCAAGAGTCGAAACACGCACTGGGCACTGCACGCATTGCTAATCTTTGTCTGCAAGATTGTGATTTAGTCATCGCGACCGAACAACAAGGCGAGGCGTACATTGCTGCACAAGAAAACCCTGTCCTTATCTACCCGAGCCTCAACAGCCTCCCTTTAGATTCATTACAAGGCACTGCCCCGCGGCCACTGGTATTTTTAGATGCGACCTGGCGTAAGAGCCGACGCATGTTATTAGAATTGCCAGCACTGGCAAGCCTGCCACACTACAGCCTACCCACCCCTCCTAGCAGTCGTTATCGCATACGGCGAGAACCGAACCCTGAGGCACTTTCCACGCTAGAGGCGATCGTCCATAGCCTTGCCTTGCTGGAAGGAAGCCTAGAGAAATTCGAGCCATTGTTGAAAATTATGGATGCGCTCGTAGACGAACAAATAGCCCAAATGGGTCAGGATGTATACGAGCGCAATTACCATAAAGATTAGCGCTATGCGCTATTAGAGCAGCGAAAGTAGCGCGGCAATACCGCCACCAATCATCAAAATCAAGGTTGGCAATAAACTCAACACGAAGCCCAAACCCCGTGACTCCGGCTTTGCAACATATGCCCGTGCATACAAGAAACGTCCGACTATATACACCGCCCCAATACCAGCGCCTATATCCGGTCTAAACCAATACGAGAAGATTACCAGCGATGGGATGAACATCACCAACAACTCTAGCGTGTTTTGCTGCACACGATAATAACGCTCAAAAACTGGATCACCCGTAACAGCAGGTGCTTCCACTTTATAGGTACTGCGCGCCTTACCTACTTGCAATGCAAACACAAAATACTGCAGCAAAGACAAAACGATTACGATCGCAACAAATTCCATCAGCTTCCCCTTTTCAATGACTCAAGCATGGTTTTCTTAGTTTTGTTCTTGTGCACTTTTAATGATCTGATCGAGATACGAGCTAGAGCGAGTGACCTCATAACGCTTGAACTTAATGCGCGGGTGCAGCTCACGCATACGTGAACTTAAAAGCCCATGCGCCGAATGCAATTGCGCGTCCGAAATAATGCCATTGGTGTCGCAGTCACGCGCTAAGCGCAGCAGGCGATCGAAGTTCATAATGAAGTTATCGGTATGCGTACAACGAATTTGCGTTCCATAGAACAGGCTTTGCAGGTCGACACCTTTGCCTGCGAGGACCAGGAAATTTCGGGAAAATATCTCAAAATCGCCAGTCGCAAACAAGTGCCACATCTCCATGAACTCGGCCTCAGAGAATGCCTTGTCACCTTGCGGCCCTTTGCCTGATTGCAAAAGCAATCCACTAATCCCACCTAACTGACGTCTTGTGTTATCAGCAATCTTAAAAAAGGTTTCTTGACGCGCATTCAGCTCAGTTGCCGCGATCGCCATGGTTTGTTTTTCAGACTGAATATTATTGTCACGCAGTTCGCGGTTATTCTCAGCCAATACGCTTTGTTGAATAAATAAACCGATCACTAGCCAGAGGAAAGCCAGCGGTGCAAATGCCCCTTCTAAGAAAGTGCCCATATCACCAATTGGCAGGGAGATAAAATCAGTCCAACCAACGTTATAGGAGATATACAATAAGCCTAGCAGCAGCCAGACCAAGGTCAGCACGATGCCGTAAACAATACGCATATCTTTGTGCTGCTCGATAATTTCTAGTTTTTTCTTATTGCTTTCCATCGAGGCGGGTTCCTAGCGAGCGAATTCTAAGCCGTAGACTCGAGACTACGACAAACGCTCGCTAGATTACTTCCTGCCTTGTGGCTGGTCAATGAAATAGAGTACTAAAGCCTATTTATCATTGGCCCTTGCATGCTGGAATTGGCGCAAGCGCTTGGCATCGTCGGCAAGCAGCTCATCGAGTTTCGCACATATTTCTAGGTTTTTAAGCGCTAGTGGATTGTTACTATAACCATTGTCATAGTGACTTAACGCCTCTTTGTATAGCGGCAAATGCGCGAAAAACTCCTGCAAGGTCTTCTCGTTTGCATTCCGCGCATTGTGTCCAAATCCAAGCTCCTCTAAACAATAGGCATTGAGTTGCTGTTCAAACTGGCCATGCATGGGAAAGGCAAGGTAGGGTTTTTGCAAATACATTCCCTCACTCATTAACGTGAACCCAGCGGTCGCGATGATCGACTGGCTCGCCGCGACATCCTCCAAAAACCCCATCGTACTAAACTGCTTGAAATGAAGATTTCCGGAGATTTCGTCTTTGTTGTACCCATAGACGATAAATTGCTCGTCACTGAAACTGCGCAGGCTATCGATCAAGCTATCGTACTGGCTCGTGACATACACAAGATGATGTCCGCCTTCGCTGGGCAATACATTGCCCACCTCTTCACGCAGGATCGGCGGAAACAAAAAGGTTCTATCATTCTTTACCGGGCCCATAATAAACGTGGTGGCTAGCGACACATCGGGTTTAGGCACCATCCATCGGATCACCTGCTCAGTGATCCAACGGTCCATCCACAGATGCTTTGGAGAGCTATAGTTCATATAGCGCATTCGATGCTGGTTATCTAAGCTAATGAGCGGCAATTGCCGAGCCCCAGCAAAACGCGCCGTCATCGGCTCGAAGTCCGAAATCACCACATCCGGCTCGAACTCATTGAATATCGCGCGCAAGGCTTTCACACTGCGCAGGTAAGCGGGTAACTTCTTGATTGTGTGAATAAATGTGCGCAAGACCGACACACGATTATCCACGCTGATGATGCGTAAACCTTCAATTTCCTGACAAGGAAAGTGCGGATGTAGTGATGCATAGCCCCGATTGTAGCTAACAAAAAGTAGTTCATGTCCTGCGGCGAGCAGGTGGGTCGCCATTTGTTTTGCCCGTGAGGAGTGCCCAGAACCCTCCCCCGACACTCCATAGATTATGCGCATTTAACTCCTTGATGACGTATTAGTGACACAAATCGTTCACAACGGCGCAAAGTATAGGGGGTGAATATGACAATTACGGGTAATCCGCACATTGTCTGCTTTGCTATTAGCGCCTAGAAAATAGATAATTGTCCGCCCAAAAACCCTGTCCGGACAGCGTTTCAATGAGTAAGAAAAAAGACAGCACGTTTAACTTTGAGGAGTCTCTGGCGAGCCTTGAAAACCTCGTCAGCGCCATGGAAGACGGTGAGCTTAGCCTTGAGGAATCGTTACAAGCCTTCGAAAAAGGCATTCGCCTCACTCGCGAGTGTCAAAGCGCGCTGCATAATGCCGAACAAAAAGTACAGGTATTAATCGCAGAGAACGGCGAGCCTGAAGACCTCGATCTGGATGGTGAGCCCTAAACCTCATGAGTCAAAGCACGCGCTTCCCCATAGACAGCTTTATGCAGGAGTTCCAAGCACGCATTGAACAAGTGCTACACGAACATTTGCATGCATTGCCTACCGATGCGCCAAAGCTGCGCGAAGCGATGCAGTACGCCTGCCTCCAAGGTGGCAAACGTGTACGCCCCATACTGGTCTATGCCGCCGCGCAGGCATTAGCCGGCAACATGGACAATGCCGACGTGCCCGCCTGTGCGGTCGAACTGATCCATTGCTACTCTTTAGTCCACGACGACTTACCCGCCATGGATGACGATGCACTGCGCCGTGGCAAGCCAACGACACACATCGCCTTCGATGAAGCCACCGCGATCTTGGCCGGCGATGCTCTACAGGCTATGGCCTTGCGACTACTGAGCGACCCACACTTTGAGATCGCAGCCACAGCCCGCTTGCAGATGGTGCACCACTTGGCAGGCGCTGCAGGTTACGAAGGCATGGTGTCTGGTCAGTCGATCGACTTCAATGCAGTGGGTAATACACTGAACGTTGAGCAATTAGAGAAAATGCACAGCCTGAAGACCGGCGCGTTGATCAATGCAAGCGTTCTATTAGGCGCACTGAGCAGTGAGCGCGCCACTACGGCGCAGCTCGAGGCCTTGCAGCGTTACGGACAATGCATAGGCTTAGCCTTCCAAGTGCAAGACGATATCCTTGATGTGATTAGCGATACCGCCACATTAGGCAAAACCCAAGGCGCCGACCAGGCTTTGAACAAGCCGACTTATGTCAGCTTATTAGGACTTACCGGTGCCAAGGACAAAGCAGACAGCCTTTGCTCACAAGCCATAGAGGCCATCGCCGATTTCGATGAGAACGCGGATGCTCTGCGGGCAATTGCCCGCTTCATTATTGCTCGCAATAACTGAACACGTTCAATTGACGGACAAAGAGCATTCTATTAACGTAGCGGCTACTTCAGATTTACTGGCCGCTTTCAAACCGCAGTAAGGATTTTGCCGTCATTGCGACCCGTAAATACCCCCTGCTGCGATAGATAAAGAGTAAGAAGCGCCAATGCTTGAAGAAATACCACTCACGCGCCCCGAAACGCCTTTGTTGGACCTCGTCCAAAGCCCAGAGGATTTGCGGGCCATGGACCCAGACCAGCTGGATAGCTTGGCGCGCGAGTTACGCCAATTTCTATTGTTCTCTGTTGGGCAAACTGGCGGTCATTTTGGGGCTGGCCTTGGTGTAGTTGAACTGACAATCGCACTGCATTTTGCGTTCAACACACCCCACGATCGCATCGTTTGGGATGTTGGCCACCAATCTTACCCGCACAAGATTCTAACGGGACGACGAGAGCGCATGCTCACTATGCGTCAAGCCGGTGGTCTCGCCGCCTTCCCCTCGCGCGCAGAAAGTGAATACGACAGTTTTGGCGTTGGTCATTCCAGCACCTCGATCAGTGCCGCATTAGGGATGATGATCGCAGCACGCAAACAGAATATCGACCGTCATACTGTTGCCGTGATTGGGGATGGCGCGATGACGGCAGGCATGGCATTTGAAGCGCTCAATCATGCCGGCGATATCGATGACAATTTGTTAGTCATCCTCAATGACAACAATATGTCGATCTCCAAGAACGTCGGCGGCTTATCCAGCTATTTCGCCCGTATGTGGGCAAGCGGCCCCTACAATGCCATACGCTCGGGCAGCAAAAAAATGTTATCGAAAATTCCTCCCGCCCTTAAAGCGGTGCATCGTGCCGAGGAATACATGAAGGGGATGGTGTCCCCAGGCACACTATTCGAAGAGATAGGATTCAACTACATTGGCTTGGTCGATGGTCACGACACCTTAGAACTGATCGAGATCCTCAGCAATATCAAAAAACTGCGTGGCCCACAGTTACTGCACATTGTTACGCAGAAAGGGAAAGGCTACTCTGCTTCGGAGAACGACCCGTTCGGCATGCACGCCATGAACAAGCTTGAGCCCAAGCAGAAGAAACCTACGGTATCGAAACCCAACACACCGACTTATTCACAAGTGTTTGGACAATGGCTGTGCGATATGGCCGAAGCAAATCCCTTGCTTACCGCTATCACCCCGGCAATGGGCGCTGGCTCCGGCATGGATGAGTTTTCAGAACGCTTTCCAGAACAGTTTCATGATGTCGCTATTGCGGAACAGCACTCGGTCACACTAGCGGCAGGGATGGCCTGCGATGGACTCAAACCCGTCGTCGCGATTTACTCCACGTTTTTGCAGCGTGCTTACGATCAACTCATTCATGATGTCGCCATTCAAAATCTCGACGTGCTTTTCGCAATCGATCGCGCAGGATTAGTGGGAGAGGACGGCCCAACCCATGCCGGCAGTTTCGATCTTAGTTTTTTGCGTAGTGTGCCGAACATGGTAATCATGGCGCCAAGCGATGAAAACGAAACCCGACAGATGCTCTATACCGGTTACCAACACATCGGCCCTGCGGCTGTGCGCTATCCGCGCGGCAAAGGACCAGGCACTGCAATTAGCGCTGAGATGGAAGCACTGCCAATAGGCAAAGGCGTTGTGCGGCGCAAAGGCAATACCATCGCTATTTTAGGCTTCGGTAGCATGGTCAACACCGCACTTGCTGCCGCCGAATCACTTGATGCGAGCGTAGTCGATATGCGCTTCGTCAAACCCATCGATGAAGCTTTGATTGGTGAGATGGCTACTCGTCATGAACTCATTGTGACTCTCGAAGAGAACACCGTATTGGGCGGCGCCGGCTCGGCTGTTAATGAATTCCTTTTGCAACAGGACTACCGCATTCCAGTGCTTAACCTAGGTTTGCCAGACAAATTCATCGAACATGGCAAAGCGGCAGACCTGTTAGCTTCAGTTGGTCTCGACAAAGACGGTATTGTCGAGTCGATACGCGCCAAACTACGCAAATGCAAGATCGAATCTAAAGCTGTTTAAAGCGCACACAAAAAAGCGGGCCGAAGCCCGCTTTTCTTCAAGTACCTACCCACTTATAGCGAGTAACGCACTCCAAACGCAAAGGTAGTACCAAACTCGTCGTACTGAGAAATACGGTTTGGTGTTCCCCAGTAGTAATACTCAGGCTCATCATTGATGTTGATCACTTCGAAGTTTAAGACTAGATCTTCAGTCATATTGTACTTCGCTGTGAAGTCCCATTGCAGATGCGAGTCTGTGAAACGAATTTGATCGTTAGTCAGGCCAACCTCTGCAGCATCACCATCGAACAAGGAGTCGAGATAGTCATCACGATAGTTAGAGGCTAGGCGTACGTCCCACTTCTCATCTTGATAACCAAGCATTAAGTTGGCGACTTTCTTAGCCATCTTGCGGAATGGGATCGTTTGCCCAGTAGGCAAATCCGACTCAGCATCGTTATAGGTAAAATTGAAAGAGGCGAATGTATTCCCTAGCGCACCTGGTAAGAAGTTAAACTGGCGCTGCACATTAAACTCATAACCAAGAATCGTTGACGTGTCGAGGTTTTCATAAGTGACAACACCGTCATTGTAAAGCACGCCACCAATCACCTGGTTATTGCTAGCGACTTGGTAGATTGCATTATCGATACGCTTGTAGAACATCCCCAAACTAATATAAGAGAACTCATCAGCATAATACTCTGCTGTTAGATCGATATTGTCTGATTCGTAATGCTCAAGGTCAAAGTTACCGTACTCGATGCTGCGATCATCCCCTAAAGAGTTGATAGTCGCATTCGGTGCCGACTCCTCAAAACCTGGG
Source organism: uncultured Pseudomonadales bacterium (assembly GCA_947259995.1). Lineage (GTDB taxonomy): Bacteria > Pseudomonadota > Gammaproteobacteria > Pseudomonadales > Pseudohongiellaceae > UBA5078. The sequence goes on from CAMYOK010000007.1 coordinate 201,159, forward strand.
CGCGAAAGCGAGCGCGAGTAACCAGCACGATAGATCATTTTATCGCTTGCCGTATATTTCACATTGACGCTAGGTGACACGAATGTGTAGTCCTTAGAAAGACTAACTGGTGTCCAAACGTCGTTTACTAATTGCCTTACGCTTGAATCCACATCTGTTTGTTCAATGCGAACACCGGCAACTACGCGCAGACTATCGCTATAGTCCACAGTCGCCATGCCGTACAGTGCAAGAATATCTTCGTTAGTGACAAAATCTCCAGCGATAGAGCCTTCTTCGTCGTACTCTGCTGTCGCGAAATACTGCTCTAACTGACGCGACGCACCGCGCTCGATGAACGAGCCAACGTTTGCAGCGAAAGCGTGGTCGGGAGAGATCGTTTGGAAGTCTGCCAAAGTAACGTCTGGCTCAGCGACATAAATATTGGCGTCCAAGTCTTTCTCACGGGCGCGGTATTTGAAACCAAACTTAACTGAGCCTGGCTTGCTGAAAACGTCCATATCTTTTTCGAAGTCTGCGTGCACCGAAACTTCACTGTCTTGTACAACCGATTTCTCGAACTCTATACCATCAAGACCATAGGAGGATAGTGGTGCATAACCGCCAATCAATGTCGTCGTTGGCTTATGCTTATCTGCCCAAGAAACGATCCCTACCGCCTCGGTATCAGAGCCGTACTTATTACGGAAGGCGACATCAACGTTATCTGAGTCGTCCTCTTCAGCAAATGAGTAGGCAAGCTCATAATTAGCATTCCAACCATTTTCGAATGCGGTATCACCACCAATCGAGTAAGCCTTGATCTGGCGGACCTCTACTCGATCGCGCGTTTCTTGGTCGTTATCAAAAGTGGCATAAGTGGCGAAATCAGCACCCACTTCGATTGGATCTTCGGTCTTGAACTCGCCTTTATAACGCACTTCATCATCTGTGTATTCGTTGAAAAGCGTACGCAAAAACAAGGTCGTGTTGTCGCTAGCGGCAAAGTCGAAGTTAAGAGTTAAACCGAAGCGTTCACGGTCCAGATCATAGTAACGACGCTCAAAATCATCATCCATGTAGTCATTGCCGTTATCAGCAACAGACCAGCCATAACCAGTTTCGTTATTCTGTGAGATTACGTGCTTCTTGGCGTAAGTCACACCAAGTACGAAACCGGAATTCTCTGACATCTTGCTCGCCCAAGTCAGAGAGCCTTTTGGTGAGTTGCTGTCTGCTAGGTCGTTATAGGCGGTATCTAGCTTCAAGCGCACCATTGACTGATCAAGGTCTAGAGAAGAAAGCGTTCGGAAGTCAACTCGACCACCAATCGAATCCGCATCTTGATCTGGAGTTAAAGACTTAGACACTTCAATAGAGTCAAGCAAGTCAGTCGGCAGGCCATCTAGCAATACTGCTCGACCAGCTTCTGGGGCGACAATCGACGAACCATTCAAATAGATTGAGTTCAGGTCAGGAGAGAATCCTCGCACGACAACATAGCGTCCTTCGCCCTGATCGTTCTCAACCGAAATACCCGAAAGTCGACGCATCGACTCTGCTGCAGTCGTGTCAGGGAAATTACCCATGGCATCTGAATCAACGACAGACAAAACACGGTCCGAATTACGTTGCTTCGATAGTGCCGAGGTTAAGCTGGCGCGTGACCCTGTCACAATAATGGTATCCACTTCTGCCTCTGCAGCAGTGCTGTTTTGTGCTGCCGCAATACTGCTAAAAAGAACAGTGTGAACTGCTCCCAATGCTAGCAACGCGATGCGTGAAGATTTGGCTCGTTGACTCATATTCGCTGTACCCCTTGATGATCTCATATTGTTTTCGCATGCATTTTTTTCTCGCACACAACGCATTGACTCTAGACACGTGGCCTGATGCTGGGGCCTACCTTAGCGTCAATATGTGACAGTTTTTTTGCGGAATTTGAGTGTTTTCAAGAAATCATCTAATCGTCATACAAACGTCATCTCGCTGACTTCCAGCGGTCACGCAATTGCAATAAAGTCATGCAATCGACATATAAATGACTTTTTAGCTCGCAGCAGAATTGACTAAGAATAGGGGGGTGCGTAGACTTCGCGCATTGTAAGTGGCAGCCTCACTGCGCTTACAGTATGAATTGAAATGTTAGGTGCTCGCCGCTTTGAATAAAGAAGCAGCGAGATAATTGGGAAGCTGGTTCAATGCCAGCGCTGCCCCCGCAACGGTAAGGAAGGGAGTCTAAATAGACGCTTTCCAAGCCCGATACCAGCCTAACAAATGATTTCACCTTATGATGAAGCGGAGGGCTCCATCGGTGGTCGGTTCTATCGTCGCGAGACGATGCATTCCTACCGCTTCCCTCCCTCATGAATCTACTTTCATTGAGGACATACCATGCAACACCGCACACTCTTAGCTTTGACATGTTCACTTAGCGCCAGCATCCAGTTCGCGAATGCGCAAGAAAGCAATCAAAGCCTGAACGCTTTAGAAGAGATCATCATCACTTCTAGCCGCATCGAAACACCACTTCGACAAGTTGGCACATCCGTAAGCATTATCGACGCCATCGGCATAAGCAATGACGGCAGCGCATCATTGATTGATGTACTACGCACTCTCCCGTCAATTAGTGTCACTAATGCCGGCGGCGCTGGGCAAGTCAGCAACTTACGCATTCGCGGAGAAGAAGGCTACCGCACTCTTACCTTGCTCGACGGGATTAAACTCTCCGACCCAAGCTCAACGCAGGTGCAACCACAGTTAGAGCACTTGCTCAGCAGCGGTGTTGAACGTGTAGAGATCTTGCGTGGACCACAAGGCCTGCATTATGGCGCCGATGCCGGCGGTGTAGTGAATATCACGACTGAGAAAAACACCGGCGCACTGGATAGCCAAGTCGAGGCCTCTTCTGGCAAGTTTGGCACGCGCCAAGTAGCGGCTAAAGTCAGCGGCGGCAACGATCGCGCAGACTTCTTTGTCTCTGGAACAGACTTCGAAACCGATGGTTTCAATGCTCGTCAATCTGATAGCGTGCTGGCAGATGATGATGGCTACGAGAACACAACGTTACACGCACGTGTTGGGATTAATGCTAGCGAATCGCTGCGTTTCAATGCCGTCATCCATGATGTGACGAGTGATAGCGAGTATGACGCCTGCTACGATTCGGCAACGTTCTCGACAGTGCATCAATGCAATGCGACCTACGATCAACAAGCCTTGCGTCTGTCCGCAAACTTAACGACCGAGTATGGCAGTCACGGCTTTGCTTGGTCAGGCACACAAACTGATCGCGAATACTTCACCTTAGGACAATCGGGTTTTGCTTCACAAGGTGAGTTACAGCGACTTGAGTATATTGGCCAATATACCGCCGCCGAAAACTATGAACTCGTCTACGGAGTGGACCTCGAACAAGAAGAGAATAATGGCGATAGCCGAGATCAACTGGGCTACTACGCCGAGTATCTCAGCACTTTCTCCGACGACCTTTTCTTCACTGCGGCTATACGCCGCGACGATAACGATGATTTCGGTACCCATAATAGTTACCGCTTGAGTGCCGCGCGATTAATCGACCTCGAGGGCGGACACACGTTAAAATTACGCGGGGCCTACGGGACAGGTTTTCGTGCACCAAGCCCTTATGAGTCTAGCTACAACAAGGGTCCATATGCCTATCCGCCAGCTTCGACTACAAGCCTGACAGAGGAGACTAGCAAAGGGCATGAGTTCGCAGTTGAACTGTTTACTCAACTAGGTTCGCACTTTGAAGTCGTATACTTCGACCAACGTATAGAAGACGCTATCTACTACGACCTTGCTAATTATAGTGGTTATTTGCAGGATATCGGGGAAAGCCGCTCTAATGGTGTTGAATTCTCGGCAAGCATTCCTTTGCATGCGCAACTGAAACTGCAGGCAAACTATACCTATAACGAGACCGAGCGTCCTGATGGCAGCCAAAGGCAACTGCGTCCTCGCAACCTTGCTAATATGAGCCTTGCTTGGAATAGCAGCGATAACAACACGCTTGTATCGGCCTTCTACCGCCGCTCAGCAGATACTCAGGACGCCATATTTGGTGCACCAGTATCTTTAGACGCCATCGAAGTGTTCGATCTAACATCGAGCTACAAAGTCAACGAGTCGGTACAGCTGTTCGGACGTATTGAGAATCTCTTTGATCAAGACAACGAAGAGATTCTTGGCTACAACACGGCGCAGCGTGCCGCCTACATCGGCTTTAGACTAAACTTCTAAAGCTCAAACGAGGCAGACATGAACAACGACACAGAACGTAATCAGCGCCACAAGCGAGCGATGCAACGCAAGAAAGCCCATGTCGATGAGCGCATTGCCGCTGCAAATATCGATAAGGGCTTGCTAGTGGTGCTAACAGGCAATGGCAAAGGCAAGAGCTCTTCAGCATTTGGCATGCTTGCTCGTAGCGTGGGCCACGGATTACGGTGTGGCGTGGTGCAATTCATCAAAGGACAGTGGGAGTGCGGGGAGCAGCGTCTCTTTGCCTCCCACCCTTTGGTGGAGTTTCATGTCATGAACACTGGCTTTACTTGGGAGACTCAGGACCGTGAAGCCGATATCGCGGCAGCCAAGTCCACTTGGATACATGCCGCCGCGCTGTTAAAGAGCCCTGATGTCGATGTCGTCCTTCTGGACGAGCTCACCTATATGCTGACCTATGGTTATCTCGATGCAGAGGAAGTTCTGACCTGCATCCAACAACGCCCTGCTCAACAGCATGTCATCATTACAGGCCGCAATGCCAATGAGGCGCTTATCGAGTTAGCCGATACAGTCAGTGAAATAAAAGACACGAAGCATGCCTTTAACCAAGGCGTTCGTGTGCAAAAAGGGATCGACTACTAATGCGCATGATGCAGTTGCTGTTTGCGCTTTTGCTTTGTTGCACGAGTGCGAACCTCCTTGCTCAAACCATAACGGTTATCGATGACTTAGAGCGCGAGGTAAGCCTACCTGGGCCTGCCCAGCGCATTATCAGCTTAGCTCCATCTCTTACTGAGCTACTATTTGTTGCTGGGGCCGGCAATCGTATTGTTGGCGTCAGCGAATTTAGTGATTATCCCCCACAGGCGCAGGGCATTCCCGTTGTCGGTCGCTATGATCTATTAGACATGGAAGCCATTGTGGCTTTTGGCCCTGACCTAATCGTCGCCTGGCAAAGTGGCAACCCGCAAGCCGCTGTGCAGCGCCTAATCGACCTAGGATTCAATGTCTATATCGCCGAGCCACGCACACTGCAGAGCATTGCATTGCAGATCGAAAATTTTGGTCAATTGGCAGGCACTCAAACCACTAGTAATGCTGCTGCCCAGTATTTCAACGAACAATTAACAACATTGGCTACCCGTTACGCTGATGCGACACCAGTGTCGGTGTTCTACCAAGTCTGGAACGAGCCCCTTATCAGTGTGGGGGGAAACGAATTGATTAATGACATCATCACACTTTGTGGTGGCCGTAATATTTTTGCCGACCAGGGGCTAGCCCCCAAAATCGGCATAGAGGCCGTATTGTCGCGCAATCCCGAAGCGATCATCGCCAGTGGCATGGACATCGCTCGGCCGGAATGGCTCGACGACTGGCGACGCTGGCCACAATTGCAAGCCGTCGCAAACAACCACCTCTATTTTATTCCTCCCGATCTCGTGCAAAGGCACAGCCTTCGCGTCCTCAGTGGCGCCTTGCAAATGTGCGCGCAATTAGAGCAAGTGCGCACACGCTAAGCCCATGGCGATGCTTCGCCATTTGCGCCGCCTCAAGCCCTAGCTCCCTAGTATTTCTTGGCTAAGTGGAAAAAATCGGGACAACTTTGGCGCTTTTCTTAAACCAATTCAGCCTTTTGCTCCATTAACGCCTATAATTCGTCCTTCGCAATGACGAACACTGAAGCATGTTAAAACTACGACTGACCTTTGCCCTCATCTGCTCACTCTTCGCGCTGAGTACGAGCGCGAACACATTGACAATCTTGACGTGGGAAGCCTATTTTGCTGATGAGACGATCGCACAATGGGAAGCCCGCACGGGCGCGCAAATCAATCAGGTCCATTTCGACTCCGACGATGTACGCAATTCCATCTTATTCACGGCTGAGGTCAATCAGATCGACTTAGTCACGATAGACCCCGTTACTGCTGCGATTTTCAGCAAGCAGGACACTTTCTTGAATATTCATCAGCACGAAAGCTTGCCTAATCTGCGTCATGCAAACGCCCAATGGATGCAACTCTGCGGCCCTTATACTTCGCCTTATTTATGGGGCACGCTTGGGCTACTTTACCGCCAAGACAAATTAGCAAGTCCACCGAGCTCATGGCGCGAGTTACTATACCCATCTCCTGAACTTCAAGGGCATATCGGGCTATTGGCAAATTACGGTGACACCCTGGCACCGTCCTTAGTGCTTCGCAATGAGTCAGCTTCCACTAATGAGGAGCCTTTGTTACAAGAGGTTTTCGCTGAGCTAAAGAATCTGTTGCCGTCTGTCCTCAGTTTCGATTATTCAATCACTTACCTCAATAACAACCCAATGGATGAAGAGCTGCATCTCGCTTTAGGCTACTCCGGCGATGACAAGGTGTTAAATAACATTACTAAGCAGGACAATTGGGATTATATTATTCCTGACGAAGGCAGTATGATGTGGGGCGAATGCTTGGGCATTTTGAAAAATGCACCGCAAGCAGAACTGGCTCTGGATTTCATCAACTTCTTGAACATCCCTGAGATCGCTGCACGTAATTCAGAAGCCATAGGTATCGCCACCACCAACGATGCGGGGTTCGACTTGCAAAGCAGTGCTTTTCGCAACGACTCTACACTACAACCCAATGAAGAAATCACCCAAAAGCTACAGCACTACTCAGGTGAATACAGCAAAAAGGGAGTACTTCTGAGAAATCGTATAATTACAACTCTGGAAGAGCTACATGAATCTCAATAAACGCGCTTTATTGGTAATCACGCCAGTAATGTTGCTGAGTTTCATTGTTGCTTCCATGATCGTCTACGAATTGGCGCGTAACTTCCTCGAGCGACAAGAGCAGTACAGGCTAAACAACGCTGTCACGCAGCTTGTCAGCATGTTTGGTCGCTATCAGATCTACTCTGAGAATGTCTTACTCTCCGTGACACAAAGCCATGCACTGAATCAATATTTACAGTTTCCCGACGACTTGAATAGCGAATACTCCCTAGTCAAAAACATCGAGAGTAATCTTCGTGCAAGCACCGGGCTCGACCCAGACTACTTGAGCATCACGATCGCGAGTCAAACCCCCGAGCTAAATATTGCGAATCATGTGGAAATCAGCGCCGACCCCTTTAGCGAGATTAATGAATCGCTCAGAGAGTATGTGTATTCGGCATTCTCGCAAGGTGACGTAGAGCATTGGGACTATATCCCCACATCAGAAACACAAACTTTATTGGTAAAAACGGAGTTCATAAGCCCTCTTACCTTTACACGCCCGCTTGCTACCCAACTAGATGATGCGCTGGCGATAGTTGTCGCGATCGACCCAACGCAGTTCAATACATTACGGGCGAGCATCGAAGAAGAACTAAACGCGGTGTTTGCCCTCAGTGATATCGCACAAACCCCGAGCATTCTTTCAGCCTCTGCACCTCTGCTCGACGACCTGTTCTTGCAGATCACCTTGCCTAGAGATTATCTGCAGCAGCAATTAGCACCTCTAGCTCTGTGGCTCACCTTAATTAGCCTCGTTTTTGCCTTTGCCGCATCCATCTGTTTATACGGGCTTATTAATAAACATATAACTCGGCCCGTCCTTGAGTTAGAGAGAGACTTGGCCAATGTGTTATCCCATCGCCAATCGGAAATCCCTGAGCGGCACTTGGGCGACGATGAGCTTGGCTCCTTAGCGCGCACATTTAACACCTTATTTCATTCACTTTCGCACTCCTATGATGAGACTAAACGCCTCATGGAGCGCGATACGCTAACGGGGTTATACAACTTAGGGATAATCAACCAACTTGGACAGAAAGCCTTGCAGCAGGCTCAGAACGCTTCTGAAGAGATGGCACTGTTAGTGCTAGACCTGGATAATTTTAAGTTTGTGAATGATAAATACGGCCACCGTTTTGGGGATCAATTGCTGAGTGCATTTTCTCAAAGCCTAAGCGACATCGCCGTAATTCGCTCCTCTAATATCGATAGAACGCAGGGCCCGTATATTGTTCCTGCACGCGTTGCTGGCGATCAATTTTGTCTGTTGATCAAACAGGAACGAGCAGTTGATGCCGCAAAAGAGATTTCCGAGATGATCCTGCAGCAGATGGAAGAAGGATTGCATGTCGCCAAGGCCCGTTTCCCCATCACTACCAGCATTGGCATAGCCGTATACCCACAAGATGGTGACACCTTTAGCCAGCTAATCTCAAATGCCGATACAGCGATGTATCAAGCTAAAATACAAGGCAAGAACCAAGTCGCCTTTTACTCTCAAGAGCTCGCGCAGAAATTACGCCGACGCCAAGAGGTCGAGAGTGCACTTAAACTCGTAAACCCCGACCTAGAATTCAAACTCGTCTACATGCCGCTATTGAATGTTAAGACCGGCGAGCTCGATGGCTTCGAAGCCTTGTTGCGCTGGCACTCACGCAAATTGGGCGATGTGGACCCCGATGAGTTTGTGCCTATTGCCGAATCTTGTGGCGTCTACACGATGATCGACGAATGGGTCATTAGCAAAGGCTTATCAACCTATCCGGCCATCCGCAGAATGCTAGCTCGCGACTTCAAAATGTCGCTGAACATCTCGTCGGCACAGCTGCAATTCTCCGAGCTTACAGAGCTGTTAGCGCGCTGCACAAATCGCTATGACATTGCGCCGCATAATATTCAGTTGGAGATCACAGAAACCGTTAATATTGAGTACACTCCTCACGCACAACAGTTTCTCAAAAAACTGGCAGAGGCAGGCTATTTGTTAGCGCTAGATGATTTTGGGGCAGGATTTACATCCTTGCTAAGAATTGTCGAGTATCCAATCACAATGGTGAAATTCGACAAAGGCTTTATTGAGCAGACGCTGAAAAGAGGCAATCGACAGATTCTCAAACCGTTAGTAGAGCTTTGTCACTCTAATGGCATGTTGGTCACTATGGAAGGTGCTGAGTCGCAAGAGGATGTTGACTTACTGAGTACCTTCGATTGCGACTTCATCCAAGGTTACTTCTTAGGGCTGCCCAGCTCGTTTGAAGAGATGGAAGAGGCGATGCACAATATGCGCACAAAAAGAGTCAAGTCAACTCTTGCTACACCACAGCCCAAAACGCATTAGCTTACTCAACCCGAGGCATATGCCCTAGTTTTTGCGCCTTCACAGCTAAATAATTTTCATTGTGAGAATTATATCCAGTATGAATTGCCACTCGCTCTTTCACGATATAACCCAAGCCTTCTAGCGCTTTCACCTTGCGAGGGTTGTTAGTCAACAAACGCAATTCTTTCACATTGAAGTGCTCTAACATTGGACGACAAATTTCATACTCTCGCCCATCTGCTAAAAAGCCTAATTGCTCATTCGCCTCTACCGTATCGGCACCTTGGTCCTGCAGGGCGTAGGCGCGAATCTTGTTAAGCAAGCCTATGCCACGGCCTTCTTGGCGAAGGTATAAAATCAAACCTTTGCCTTCTTTGGCAATCGCTTGCATGGCAAAACGTAGTTGCGGCCCACAATCACAGCGCAAACTAAACAGAGCATCACCTGTTAGACACTCAGAATGCACTCGGCACAGTACGGGCTCATCTTTGTCGAAGTCCCCCATAGCAAGCACTACGTGCTCTTTGCCTGTACTTGGGTCTTCAAAACCATGTATCGAGAAATCGCCCCACTGCGTGGGCAAATCTGCTCCTGCTACGAATTTAACTTGCACTCACACAACCCTCTTCAATTTATAATTATTACCGCGACTTGAAGACAAATGAAGGCCATCAATCCTGCCAACACATCGTCTATCATAACGCCAAGACCACCACTGACATTTTTATCTAGCCAACGAATCGGCCAGGGCTTAATGATGTCGAAAAACCGGAATAACCCAAAGCCAACGGCTAACCAGAGCCATCCTGGCGGGGCTAGAAACATTGTTATCCAAAACCCTACAAACTCATCCCATACGATGCCGCCATGGTCATGCACGCCGATGTCCTGAGCGGTCTTACCGCATAGAAAAACTCCTAGCGCGAATGTCACAAGCAAGAACACGCAATAAAGCGGCCAGCTTATATCGGCTAACAGCAAAAAATAAATGGGCACCGCCATCAGCGTTCCAAACGTGCCAGGCGCCACAGGTACTGCCCCACTGCCAAATCCGAACGCGGCAAAGTGTACGGGATTGCGCCAAACTGAACTCGGTGTTGTCGCCATCAGAGCACTCCCTGCACTTGCTGCTGCTTAAAATGATTGTAGCCGCGAACATTTAGCACAGTTTTTTGCCCTTCTTTGCGCCACTGGATTGTGTTGCCTGGCTCTATAATCCCAATACGCTGCACAGGAATATTGTGCTGCGCGAACTGTTGCTGCATTGTCGCAACCTGCCTTGGCGCAATGGTAAAACAGAGCTCGTAGTCGTCTCCGCCACTGATTGCGACTTCCTGGCGCCGAGCATTCGCTATTGCCTCACAAAACGCTGGCGACATTGGCAGTGCGGACAACTCTATACTCGCGCCAACTTCGCTGGCGTCTAAGATATGCAGCAAATCAGAGGCTAAGCCATCGGATAGATCGATACACGAAGAAGCAAGTGGCCGTAAGATCTGCCCAGCGACAATTCGTGACTCTGGTTCATAAAACGCCTGCACCAACGCCGTTTTCGAAGGCGTCGATAAATCGGCCGGGGCCTCGCCTTGCAAAACGGCCAAGCCTGCTGCCGCATCGCCAAGAGTGCCGGTGACATAAATATGATCACCGACTTTCGCACCACTACGTCGAAGTGCCTCATTGGCAGGCAAATCACCATGCACTTGAATGCAGATAGTCTTGCTAGCTAAGCGCGGATTCGACGCGGTCAGGTCTCCTCCTGCCAATGTACACTGATGCGCTTGTGCGACCTCTGCTAAACCTTCGCTAAAAGCCTGTAACCATTGCTCATCACTTGTAGGTAAACTCAAGCCTAGGGTGAAACACACAGGCCGTGCGCCCATGGCAGCTAAATCACTTAGATTGACGAGTAAACTACGTTTGCCCAATGAATACGGATCTGCATCTGCAAGAAAATGTACTCCTTCCTGCAAGAGGTCCATCGACATCGCCAAGCGATGCTGCGGCGCCAAATCTAATAAGGCACAGTCATCGCCGATCCCCAATGCTAGCTCTGGGCATGCAAACGCAAGCGCACTGGCATTGAAATAGCGTTGAATGATGTCGAATTCGTCAGACGCCAATGAAGGAAGACCTCAAGCATTTAGGAGAGATATTGAGCGTTGAGCCCACCGCTTTAAACTTCAAGAGTCCTGATATTCCGTGCCGCCTTGTCCAGAATCCCATTGATATATTTGTGGCTATCTGTCGCTCCGAAAATGCGCGCGAGCTCAACACTTTCATTGATAACAACTTTAAAGGGGACATCAATTCGATGCACTAGCTCGTACATTCCGAAACGAAGCAACGATAATTCAATCGGATCAAGCGCTGTAATATCTCTATCGAGATAAGGGGTAATCGCCTCATCGAGCTCGACCGCTCGCGGCACAATAGCAGGAAAGACCTCATTGAAGTATTTCCAATCTATCTTACCGAGATAATAGGCGCGAAACTCTGCCTGGATATCACTCACCGAAGCATTCGCCAATTGCCATTGATAAAGCGCTTGCAACACCATACGCCGCGCCTTCTGGCGCTCGTTTAGTTTTTTCTTTGGGCTCTCCGTTTCTGCAATTGCATTCGGAGGTAATTTAATTGGCACGCCTGAAGAGTCTGACACTAATTTCACCTACGCACTCAACTTTTTAATAACACTAACCATTTCCAACGCCCCGAGTGCGGCCTCGGCGCCTTTATTGCCCGCTTTAGTACCTGCACGCTCGATAGCTTGCTCTATGGTATCGACAGTCAAAACACCGAAGGCAACCGGGATTTTACTTTCTAGACTAATCACGCTTAAGCCTTTGACACATTCACCGGCCACATACTCAAAGTGTGGTGTGCCACCTCGAATGACCGCACCTAACGCGATCACCGCATCGTAACTGCCAGCATCCAACACATTTTTCGTCAACACAGGCAATTCGAAAGCTCCAGGCGCTTTCACCACAGTAATGTCAGACTCTTTCACGCCGTGGCGCACTAGCGCATCGATAGCGCCCTCTAGTAATTTGTCGACCACAAAGCTGTTAAACCGTGCCACAACGATTGCGTACTTTGCCGATCCGCTGTGGAAGTCCCCTTCGATTACTCTGATATTACTCATTTTCTAATCACCTATAATTCACTGTTGGGCACTTGGCGCCCGCTTATTGTTCGCCATTTTGTGTATCGTTCACGAGACTTTCGTCGAAGGGCACAAAATCAACCACTTCGAGATCAAAACCCGAAATCGCTTGGAAACGGGCTGGGTAACTTAATAGGCGCATCTTCCCAACACCCAAGTCGCGCAGGATCTGCGAGCCGGTACCTATCGTCAGATCATTGCCCTGCCGATTCGGGTGCGCCCCACTCGCCTTATTGCCGAAGGCATTTTCGAGTGTTGTATTGATATTTTCAGCGTATTCGTCACCGGATAGTAACACAGCGACGCCTTTGCCTTCTTGTGCGATTCGCGCCAAGGCCGTGCTAAACGACCAATTGGGCGACTGTGGTTTGATCACATCACAGACATCTCGCAAGGTATTGGCAATATGCACCCGCACAAGTGTTGGCTCCTCGGCGGTGATATCGCCCAAGCTCATCGCTATATGAGTGCCTCCCATGATCTGATCTTCGAAGGTATGCAAGATGAACTCGCCGTGTGCGGTATGCACCTTATGCGATTCTTTGCGAGTCACGGTGTGCTCATGGGCGATACGGTAGTGGATCAAATCCACAATGGTGCCAATCTTCAGCCCATGTTGCTGGGCAAATTTTTCTAGGTCAGGGCGGCGCGCCATAGTCCCGTCTTCATTCATGATCTCTACAATTGCTGCAGCGGGTGTAAACCCAGCAAGCCGCGCTAGATCACATCCAGCTTCTGTGTGCCCTGCGCGCTGCAGAACTCCACCGGGCTGGGCCATAATCGGGAAAATATGGCCAGGTTGGACGATATCCTCAGGTTTAGTCTCACGGGCTACCGCCACCTGAATCGTGCGCGCTCTATCGGCCGCGGAGATCCCCGTTGTCACGCCAGTGGCCGCCTCTATCGAGGCGGTAAAATTGGTATGAAATTGCGCCGCATTCTTATTGACCATTGGCTGCAAGTTCAAGAATTCACATCGCTCACGCCCTAGCGTCAAACAAATCAATCCTCTGGCATGCTTTGCCATGAAATTAATATCTTCTGTCTGCACGCGTTCGGCAGCGATGACGATATCGCCTTCATTCTCGCGATCTTCGTCATCCATCAAGATCACCATCTTGCCCTGACGAATATCTTCGATAATCTCTTCTACAGTGTTCAAATTCATTAGCTATTTCACTTACGGAAAAACTCCGTTTTACGATTGAATGCGTCCTACTTATTGGTATCCCTGCACCGTCGCGCGTCTTGTTCTAGACAAAACCATTCTCTGCCAACAAAGAGCGCGTTAGTGTCTGTGCCGATGAAGCCTTTTCATCAGCCGCATGCTCGCCTTGCATTAAACGCTCGAGATAGCGAGCAATAACATCCACCTCGAGGTTCACCTTACTTCCCACACGATAATCTTGAATTATCGTCTCTGACTGCGTATGCGGAATAATATTCACACTAAAACTCGCGCCATTTACCGAGTTAACAGTTAGGCTTGTCCCATCGATACAAATTGAGCCTTTATGGGCGATATATTTAGCAAGAGCGTTTGGTGCTCGAAAGTCCATACGAATGCTCGCGCCATCAGGGCGCAAGTCTAATAATTCACCAACGCCATCGACATGACCGCTGACTATATGCCCACCCAGGCGCTTTGTTGGCGTCAGGGCTTTCTCCAAATTCAGCTTGCTAGCATTGCTTAAGCCATGGAGCGTGGTGTATTGCATAGTCTCGTTTGAGACATCTACCTCAAACAAATCTCGCGCCAAACGGGTCACCGTTAGGCACACACCATTGACCGCAATACTGTCTCCAAGAATGACATCAGAAAAATCCAAGGTGTCACTAGTCACAGTTAACCGCCATTCACCACCGCGCAATTTCAAATCGGCAACGCTGCCCAGGGCTTCTATAATTCCTGTAAACATAGTTTCTCCGTTTAAATTAGCGATTGATGACTTGCGCGGTAATTCTGCAATCACCCGCGATATCGGTAGCCCCGACAATCTTCAAACCAATGTGATCCGCCATGTGCTGTAGCCCTGGCAGTTGCAAAAGGGGCAATGCATCACTACCAAGGAATTTCGCGCCGATGTAGATGATGACTTCATTCACTAAACCCGCCTGAATCATTGCGCCACTAAGAGTCGGCCCAGCCTCAACCATAACTTCATTGCAGAAATAATCTTGCGCCAAAATTTTCATTGCCGCCTGCAGATCGATGCGGCCACCTGGCATAGTATCCACAGAATGTATTTTCGCGGCGCTGCCATCGAAGCGTTGCAATTGCTGAGGGTGCGGCGCGCCCACCATAAACAATACATCGCCCGGCAGTTGCAACACCTTTGACTCTGGCGGCGTTCGTAATGCTGTATCGAATATGACTCGATAGGGTTGGCGTTGCGCGATTTCCTGTGCTTCTTTGTGTTGCAACTGTTCTGCCCGCACATTCAATGCTGGGTCATCACTGAGAATCGTGTTCACCCCTGTTACTACTGCACAAGACTCTGCCCGTAGGCGCTGCACATCGGAGCGTGCTTGAGGGCCGGTAATCCATTGACTCTCGCCAGAGGCCATCGCAGTACGCCCATCTAGGCTCATCGCCATCTTGCAGCGAACAAAGGGCAGCCCTTCCGTCATGCGTCGAATAAATCCACGATTCAGAGCCTTGGCTTCAGCCTCTAGAATTGGGCCCTCAACTTTAACTCCCGCATCGCGGAGCGCCTGCACCCCTTTGCCTGCGACAAGAGGGTTCGGGTCATACATCGCAAACACTACTTCTTTGACACCGGCATTGATCAACGCCTGCGTGCAGGGAGGCGTTCTGCCAAAATGACAACAAGGCTCAAGCGACACATACGCGGTAGCCCCACTTGCTAGGTCACCGGCCGCTAGCAAAGCATTGACTTCGGCATGATGCTCACCGGGCTTCTCATGCAGCCCTGTACCAACAACATGACCATCGCGCACAATGACACAGCCCACACGCGGATTTGGCGCAGTGCTGTAGACGCGTTGCGCAGCATCGATGGCGAGCTGCATGAAAGTCTGTGCGGTACTGTCCATTAGGAACCTTAGCTACTTCAGTTATCGTTAGCCAAGCGATCAATCTCGGCTCTAAATTCGTTCAAATCTTTAAAGCTGCGATACACCGAAGCAAAACGTACGAACGCTACTTCATCGAGTTGTCGCAACTCTTGCATGACTTGCTCACCGACAATGCGCGAAGGGATCTCGCGCTCACCAGTCGCTCGAAGATGATTCTTGATGCGGTTAATCGCCTCATCAATTTTTTCAATTCCAACAGGGCGCTTCTCTAAGGCTTTCGTTAAGCCAGAATGCAGTTTGATCTCATCAAAAGGCTCGCGGTTGCCATTCTGTTTTATGATCCGAGGCATCACCAACTCAGCAGTTTCGTAAGTGGTAAAGCGCTCGGCACAAGTTATACATTCTCGCCGACGACGCACCTGATTCCCTTCGGAAACGAGGCGCGAGTCGATCACTTTAGTATCCAGTGCGTTGCAGAACGGACAATGCATAATCGTTTCCTAAGAGTCGCGCGTCGGCGAACACTATTGCTTAGCTATAAACGGGAAAGCGTGCACAGAGTGCCAACACTTTCGCCTTAACCGCTGCAATTACACTTTCGTCTTCGATGTTATCCAACACATCGCAAATCCAAGTCGTCAGCTCTTTCACTTCGGCTTCTTTGAAGCCGCGACGAGTCACGGCCGGTGATCCAATGCGCAGCCCGCTAGTCACAAACGGTGGACGCGGATCATTCGGCACGGCATTTTTATTGACCGTGATATTAGCGCGGCCGAGTGCGGCATCGGCGTCTTTGCCGGTGATCTCTTGTTTCACAAGGCTGAGCAAAAACAAATGGTCATCAGTTCCGTTGGAGACGATGTCATAGCCTCGATCGATGAAACCTTGCGCCATCGCCTGGGCATTCTTCACAACTTGGCGCTGATATTCTTTGAACTCATCGCTCATCGCCTCTTTGAAGCAAACCGCTTTCGCTGCGATCACATGCATCAATGGGCCACCCTGACTCTCTGGGAAGACGGCAAAATTGAGTTTCTTTTCTAGCTCTGGGTTGGCGCGCGCCAAAATGATGCCGCCACGTGGCCCACCGAGAGTCTTGTGTGTTGTGGACGTAGTGACATCCGCAATATTAACTGGGCTTGGATAGACGCCCGCGGCGACCAAACCTGCGATGTGTGCCATATCCACAACAAGATAGGCCCCTACTTTGTCAGCGATTTCACGGAAGCGCTGCCAGTCAACGATGCGCGAGTAGGCAGAGAAGCCCGCCATGATCATGCGTGGTTTGTGCTCGAGGGCAAGGGCCTCTACTTGTTCGTAGTCGATCTCACCCGTTTCGCCGTTTAGCCCATATTGCACGGCATTATAGATTCGGCCGGAGAAACTGACGCTGGCGCCGTGGGTAAGGTGGCCACCATCGGCAAGGCTCATGCCAAGAACGGTTTCACCTGGCTTCAGCAATGCCATGTAAACCGCTGCATTCGCTTGCGAACCGGAGTGCGGTTGAACATTTGCGTAATCTGCTCCAAACAGCGCTTTCACACGTTCGATGGCCAATGACTCAACCACATCAACATGCTCACAGCCCCCGTAATAACGCTTGCCTGGGTACCCTTCGGCATATTTGTTCGTCAACACAGTCCCTTGCGCTTCCATTACACGCGGGCTCGTGTAGTTTTCCGAAGCGATCAATTCAATGTGTTGTTCCTGGCGGACGCCTTCGGCTTTAATTGCGGCATCGAGTTCAGGATCAAATCCGGCAATGGTCATATCACGACTAAACATTCAGTTCCCCATAGTCTGGCAAAGTTTCAGTGGAGCGCCATTTTACAGCATGACCCTATTCGGGGCATCCTATTAGTTGCTATAAAACAGGGTTTATCGTGGATATTTTTGCATTATTACTATGAATTGACCGCATCTTGTCATTGTTCGCCTTAGGCAAAGACGCCCATTGTTACTTTCATAGCCTGTTCGCAGTGCCAACAGACCACCCCCTCATTTCCCCCAAGAATTTGTGCCATACTATGAGGCGAAACAGCACCGCTGCGGCGCTCGCGTAAATTTCAGATCTATCAGGAATGACCCTCATGGCACAGTTCGTTTACACCATGCATCAGGTGGGAAAAATAGTCCCACCGAAGCGTGAAATTCTCAAAGACATCTCTCTTTCATTCTTTCCTGGCGCCAAGATTGGCGTGCTTGGGCTCAACGGCTCGGGCAAGTCCTCCCTGCTGCGCATCATGGCGGGCATAGACAAAGATCATCACGGCGAGGCAAGAGCGCAAACCGACATCAACATCGGCTATCTCCCACAAGAACCTGGGTTAAACCTAGACAAAGATGTGCGCGGCAATGTCGAAGAGGGCATTGGCGAGATTATGGCCCTAGTTGAGCAATTCAATGCCATCAGCGATCGCTTTGCCGAGCCAATGAGCGACGACGAGATGAACGAGCTGCTGGAAAAACAAGGGGAGCTGCAAAACGCGATCGATGCGAATGAGGGCTGGGACGTTGAACGCAAGCTCGAAATAGCTGCCGACGCTCTGCGCCTGCCTGCTTGGGATGCAGACGTCAGCACACTATCGGGCGGAGAAAAGCGGCGCGTTGCGCTTTGCCGTTTGCTACTTTCCAAGCCTGATATGCTACTCCTTGACGAACCTACCAACCATCTAGATGCCGAAAGCGTGGCGTGGCTGGAGCGCTTTCTGCAAGATTACCCAGGCACTGTCGTAGCGATCACCCACGATCGCTATTTTCTAGACAATGCAGCCGGCTGGATACTAGAGCTCGACCGCGGCCACGGCATCCCCTACGAAGGCAACTACACGAACTGGCTCGAAACCAAGGAGCAACGCCTTGCGACTGAGTCCAAACAAGAGGCTGCCCGCGAACGCACCATTAAATCTGAGCTTGAATGGGTGCGAGCCAACCCAAAAGGACGACAAGCCAAGAGCAAGGCCCGCCTAGCCCGGTTTGAGGAGCTCAACTCCCAAGACTTCCAAAAGCGCAATGAAACGACTGAACTCTATATTCCGCCGGGCCCACGACTTGGCGATGTCGTCATCGAAGTCGAAGGACTGTGCAAAGGCTTCGGTGAGCGCACGCTGATAGACAACTTGAGCTTTAGCATCCCTAAAGGCAGCATCGTGGGCATCATCGGCGGTAACGGTGCCGGTAAAACTACCTTCTTGCGCATGCTCGTAGGCCAAGAGCAGCCCGATAGCGGCAGTATTCGCCTTGGCGACACCGTAGAGCTAGCCTATGTGGACCAGAGCCGTGATGCTTTAGATGACAACGTGACCGTCTGGGAAGAGATCTCGGGCGGGCAGGACATCCTGCAGATCGGCCGTTATGAAGTGCAGTCGCGCTCCTATGCTAGTCGATTTAATTTCCGCGGCGGCGACCAACAAAAATTTGTGAAAGACTTGTCAGGGGGTGAGAGAAATCGCCTACATTTGGCCAAACTATTGAAGCGTGGCGCCAATGTCCTGCTATTGGATGAACCAACCAATGACCTCGACGTTGAAACACTGCGGGCATTGGAAGAAGGCATTTTGAACTTCCCTGGCAATGCCATCATCGTCTCCCACGATCGCTGGTTCCTTGACCGCCTATGCACACACATCCTCGCGTTTGAAGGCAACAGTCAAGTTGTGTTCCATGAGGGCAATTACAGCGACTACGAGAGCGACCGCAAGAAACGCATGGGAGAACAGGCGCAGCCTACCCGCATGAAGTACAAAAAACTGGCCTAAACGTCTGCCCCCTTAACGCATCGCTAGGGGGGTAACACCACGGAGCAAGCAGCCATGACTATCAGCCTTACTATCGCTTCTTTCGCCATCTTGATAGTCACATTGCTCCCCATGTGGCGAAAAACTCATTGGCTTGTCCGTGGCCTAGATTTTCCGCGCTTACAGTTTGCCTCGCTGGCCGCCTTAGTGTTGCTTGCGCAAGTTTTGATTATCGATACTAGCGACTCACTTGTACGCTTAATGATGCTGAGCAATGTTTTTTGCCTTATCTGGCAGGGATGGTGGATCGCTCCCTACACCCCGCTCTGGGCGAAAGAGGTTAAAAGCTGCAAAGCCGACTCGCAAGAGCCAAGCATTAGCATTATGACGGCCAATGTATTGACCCCGAATCGAAACGCTCAAGCGCTGCTTGACCACGTTGCCCAATTCCAACCCGACATCCTAGTGACCCTGGAGTCGGATCAGTGGTGGGAAACTCAATTAGATACTCTTAGCGAGCAAATGCCCTATAGCGTCAAATGCCCCCTCGACAATTTGTACGGCATGCACCTCTACTCACGCCTGCCATTGCACGAAACCGAGATCGCTTATTTAGTCGAGGAAGATGTCCCATCTATTCATGGGCTTGTCGCCTTAGCCAATGGCAGCAAAATTCGCCTGCATTGCTTACACCCTGCACCGCCAAGCCCTACAGAGAACCCGGAGTCAGACGAACGCGATGCAGAGCTCATGCTCATTGCTCGCAGCATCGCAGATTGCCCACACCCAGTGTTGGTCACGGGCGATCTAAACGATGTCGCCTGGTCTGCGACTACAAGGCTTTTTCGCAAGATCAGCAAACTCCTTGACCCTCGCGTAGGCAGAGGAATGTTCAACACCTATCACGCCGATTACCCAATCATTCGCTGGCCTTTAGACCATCTATTCCATAGCGCGCACTTTTGCCTAGCAAACATCAAACGTCTTCCCCCTATAGGGTCCGATCATTTTGCGCTATTCGCTACCTTAAGCTTTAACGAAACCCCAGTGCAATCGCAATCGGGCTTAGACGCAGAAACCGAAGACAAGGAATGGGCACGAGAAATCACTCAGCGGCAAGATGTTAAGAAAAAGGATGCGCCACGACCAGGGGAGTAAATTCAGCAAAGAGTTAAATGTTTAACTCTTTGCGAAGTTGCTGCATACGCTCGTGATTCTCACTGCCGGTAAGAGGCTTGGGAATATGAGAAGGGATTGCCGCCGCTTGCGGCACTGTCAGGTTCTCGCCACGCAGTACGCGCTGACAAAGGTCTTGATAGTAATATTCAAACAGTGGCAGCACTTTTTCTTCCGGCTCGCTTGCCAACTGAAACCAGCCGGTCGACCTGCCCGCGAAATACACAGCCTCGTGACTCCACTTTGCCTGGGCTTTAGGCGAGGGCGCTCGACAAGCTTCGATGTAGGCATCGCGTGCACTCGGGAGGCCAAACAAGGAGGCACCATCTTCGCAGGCGCGCACGACAACAGACACGGTAGGCAAAAAGTCATGCGTTCTTACCACTTGCCGCGCTGCCGCCACAATTTGCGCAGGCGCGTAATTGCTCAAACATCCTAGCCAATATTTTTTTGCCAACACCAGTCTCTCTTCAGAGTTATAGGCCTTGTAATATTGATTGTGGTAAGCAATTTCAAATTCCGCAAACAACTGATTGATTGCATCGACTAGATCAGGCCCAGCATTGTGAGCTGAGTGGGAATCGGAGCTACTCTGCCCAGCTTCTGTCTGTGAATCGCTGGAAGGCTTTGCCAAGGTCTTGCTGGCCTTTTCCAAAAGCGGATTGATTTTCTGCATGCTTTAGACTCAAATTTTGCGACGACTCTAATCGTCTTGCCCATTGATATTTTATAAATTGAAGGAAGCGCGTATTCCAAGAGGCATGCACCTGGTTGGTGTCACGCCAATACAAAACAAACTCACTGATCTTCTCTTTTGCGAACGTCTCATCGATCTCTGCCATCAGCAAAATATCAAAACATTCGGGGCTTGGCTGCCAATCCTCTGCTATGCGTCGAGGCTGGGTGTCGAATGCAATCGATGCGGAATACTTTCCCCATTGCCGACGAATATGCTCAATGAATCGTGTATTCCATGTTCCGTTTACCGCGCCACGTTCTCGCCAGTACAACACAAATTCAGGTATAGCGTCTTCGATGAAGGTAGCATTGATACCAGAGTTAACGAGAATATTGACCGCATCCTCGCTCGGCCACCATTGCGCAGACATCTCAGTTTCCAATTCACGTGCGCCACGACGGGTTTGTTCACCACGCCACTCTCTCAACACGAATTTATAGAATGCATTACCCCAAGAGAATCGCGCTTGCTTACGCTCACGCCAATACATGACAAAGCCTGGCACTAATTCGCGCACAAACTCTTCTGGAATATTTTGTTGCTTACACTGTTTAATCCAGTCATCGCTTGGCTCCCAATTAGCGGGAATATAACTAGCGCCGGATTGCGCTGGAGCTGATGCTGGCGGGGCAGTTTGCCTAGCGACATTGGCCGTATAACTCGGTGCAGAGGCAGTCTCCGCCCCATCGTCTACGCGCTGATTAACCGCAAAAAAACAACTGTCTTGCCGCGCTGTTTGCGGATCCAGCATAATCATGCCGAGGTCTTGTAAGCTCTTTTGCACACGCTTGATATCGATCAATGCCCAAAACGGAAGTGCCGTGCACAGCTCATCTTGAGATAGTTCTACCCAACGCAATTGGTCCTTAACGCGAGACTTGCGATGCGCCATTAATTCCGTCAATACATGCAAGAACACAGCCTCTTCGAGGCCAATAGTGGCAGCGAGAGTCGGCGAGATGACGAGTGGGCGTTCTGGTATTAATGAGGACTGCATGTTTAGCCTAGCTACTGTGTGATGCGATGATATTCGATACGCAATCCTACCACAGGCCGGCAGCCCAAACCCATGCTCGAAGAATTAGATTGCTAGGCTCGCGCGCGGCATTCGTCGACGCTCACGCAACTCCCATGCTTTTTCATGAAAGAAAAATGCCACGGTGTTGATGGCAGGCTCAACCAGCGCCAATGCCCCACCGACGATCCAACTCCCAGTCATAAGCCAAGCGACTGTGAACGCCACACTGAAATGGACTGCTGCGAAACTGATTGTCTTGCTCATCTTTTGCGCCTCCTCGACACTAGTGGGAACAAGCGTAAGGCAAGACAGTCAAAAATAAAATTTATTAATATCTATGCAAACGATATCTTTAGTCTATCAAATGAGAATCACTCTCATCCTCATCTATCACAGAGACGATAACTCTAATTCAAAAGGAACATTGCCGGCCTCTAGCGCCACATCCTCTTGTTCCGCCAAGGCTTGTATCCGACCCGCAAGGCTAGGTTCGAGAGTATTAAGCTGGGCGGCAATGGCACTGACTCGCGCGCTTGCTAAGCGCTGCAAATCTGCAATGCTGACTTGCTCCTGCGCAATAAGTCTTCGGCGCAGCGTTTGTGTATAAGCCAGATCATCGAACTGCTGCTCTCCCGCTGCGTTGACCTGTGTATGCTCTTGGCGCAGGGCGAGCAGTGCAAGCGTCATATCGCTATCCAGAGGTGCTTGTGAGATTGTGAACTGCTCTAGCAGCTGTCGTCGCTGCAGCGCTGGTTCGATGTCTTCGCTAAGCTCTCCAAGCGCCTGCTCAAAGCGCTCATTAAAAAACTGCTCTCTAAGCACCTCGGTGTCTGCGTCACTGGCATACCTACCTAGCAAATCTAACTGTAGCTGTGGTCTTTGCACGAGCGCCTGAGCAAGCTGCACGAGTTTCTCTCGTTGCGGAGGCTGCAAGTCAGAGCGGCCAGGAACAAATTCAATAACGCCGATATCGCTATCGTCATCACCCCCAACCAAATTGGCGAGGAATTTAAAGGGTGAAGTGACGATGTTGCGGATGATATTTCCCAACGCCGTGCGCACAACATTCCCGTAATTAAACTGCGGACTATCGACGTTCCCTGTGACCGGCACATCCAAATCAATGACCCCATTGCCATCTTTTAATAAAGCGATCGCCAAACCTAAGGGAAGGTCCAAGGCATCCGGGTGCTCTACCCTTTCGCCTAGTAGCAAATCTCTCATTACCATAGCGTTCTCGCCATTGAGTTGACTGTCATTGATGCGATAAGAAAGATCAACATCTAAGGCCCCATCCGCAATAGTACGCCCCGCAAACTTGATCACATAGGGGGATAGTGATGGGATGTGCAAGTTTCTAAAAGCTAAGTCGATCTCTGTCAGCTCTGCATAATCCAATGGGCGTAGACGCCCTGTAATCGAAGCCAAGCCATATTCATCTACTTGCCCTTCTAAGTTAATGCGAGCAGGTTCGCTCGAGCTCGAGGACAGGGCAGAAACCTCTCCACCAAGGCCGTCTATTCGCACCGCGAATGGCAAGGGCAAACTCCTGTCGCTAAAATCCGCAGCGCCCTGTGTGAGTCTTATTTGTTCGATGCGAACCTCGGGTGACGGCGCACCGGCCGCAACCTCTACAGCATCCGTTTGCGCCTGCGGCGGTGTTGATTGTTCAGGTGCCACCACCAGCACTCTGCTAATATTATTACTGCCATCCTCTTCGATTTCGACTCGAGCATAAGGCGCTTGCACATTGATCGTCTCGATATTGATGCGACTCTCTTCTCCTATTGCGACGACTGTATCTTGCAAACCAAGAAAGCCCAAGGCAAATAAATCTTCGTTCTCTACCGTGTCTCGAATTAGCAGCGTAGCAACGCTTGCACTGCCGTTGAACTCACTCTGCTCTAGGCTTGTCTCTAGGCTTCCTGCAAGATTTAGCGTCCCACTCTCTAACTGCACTCGCGCAAGGCTTGCGAGGTAGGGCTGAAGCACTGGCAAAGCTAGGTCCGTCAAATCAAGTTGTCCGGCAAAGGCTATTGCTGGCAAAACCGTCAACTCGCCAGCAACGTTGAGACTTCCCCCTGAGCTCAGGGTGACACCTGTATTTAATTGTATTGCCTGGTTGGGAATATTGCTGATATTGACGGCATTTGCATTCAAAGCGACACTGACATTGAGGGCTTGCTCCGGTTGTAAGTCTCGTACGCGCAAATCCCAGCCCTGCAGATTAAGGGCATCCAACTGTATCGTCCAAGGAACCGCCTGTTGGCCATTGTTTGCGGGCTCAGCTTGCACCAGTGCCTCTTGCTCATCTGTGGCAAAGGCTGCCTGCAAGTTAATGACACCATCGGCTGCACGCTCAGCCTCTATGCGCACACCATCGAATAATATTTGTCCAACCGACACCTGTTGCTGCAATAGATTTAGACTTCCGCCTTGCACAGACAAGACGGGCAAGCGTACCAATAAACTACCCGATTGCCGGTCGCGCACATCCAGGTTAGTGAGTGCCGCGTCTAACTGCTGGACTCTAAGGTCCGCCTCGCCAGCATCAGTAAACACGAAATTGTAATTCAAAGATGCATCGAACCATCCCCCCTCCAACTCTACCGGTAATTGTTCTTGAAAGTATCGGTAGGCCAAACGCGGAAGCGGGCCAACGATTTGAATTTCTCCAGAGGACTGTAGAGGCGTTAGGCTTAGCCCCCCCGTCCAACTCAATTGCGAGCCTTCGCCAATAGAGAGCGTTAAACGTTGCTGGGCTGAAGAGTCTGCGTTAGTGCTGAGTTCGTCTAGTGAGAAATCAATGGATTCAATTAAGGTTTGAAACGAAGGCGATACTGCCTCATCCAGCAAACCAAGACTAGCCCCGGTGACGCGCAAGCTATCGATGCGCAGAGCAGGGCCACTGCCCTGCTCTGCAAGCGGTGCTCCTGCCGCCGGCTCTGTACCGCTTGCGCGCCAGCGTTGGAGCAAGTCCTCAAAATTACTGCCTCCATCGGTGCGGCGTTGCACACTGGCATGAAAACCATCGATTGCGATAGCAGAAAAAGCGATCTCACCAAATAAAAGACTAGTCGGTTGAAAATTCACGACAAGGGAATCGAAAGAGATTATTGGCTTAGCGTCCGGGTCGCTGAGTTGCATTCCCCAGATAACCACCTTGAAGCTAAAGGGGTTCAGCTCAATCGCTTCGATCTGGCTCTGCCCGCCTAGGCGTTGCTCTAAAAACGATACAGCTTGCTGTTTCGCGATGAACGGAAGCAGCATAAAGCCTAGCAAGGCATACAAAGCCACGCTCACGATCAGTGAGCGAATCGCCAAACGCCAATAATTTTTGACCCCTCTTTCTTGCGACATAACTTGTTCCCTTTTGGCTGGGCTCAGCACTTGCGATGCGCTGTCTTGCTCCCAGCGTTTTATTGAAACGCCATGCAGTAAGTCTACACGCTCTAGAACGAAAAAAGCCCGATTGCATCAAGCAACCGGGCTTTTTTCGTCTTGCTGCTTTGGTCTTAGTGACCGCGGCCGATATGAGCTGGACCGTGCAATGACATTGCAGTCAACTTGCTACCAGTCTGCAGTACAACATACTGCTCACCCTTATGCACATAAGTCATCATGCCGTAGCGGCTGTTCGCTGGCACTTCAACTTTACCAAGTTGACGACCAGTCGCTTTGTCGACTGCGAACAAGTGCGGAGTACCATCACTAGTTTGTGAGGCGTACATCAACATGTTCTTAGTCACTGTCATTGGCGCGTGTGCACCAGTACCAGTGTTGCCGATATCGATACCCTCTAGTGCTGGGTTGTTCTTGATACGGTCTGGCGTTTCACCGACAGGAATCATCCATAGGTGCTCACCAGTGTTCAAGTCGATAGCTGTAATACGGCTATAGGGTGGCTTGAAGAACGGTAGCCCTTGAGGACCACGTGGAGAACCGCCGCCAGTACCAACAGCGTACTGAGCAATAGTAGTACCCGTTGTGTAAGTGCCTTCGTCAGTCATGTAGCGAAGATCTGCTTCTTCACCAGGAACAACTGGGCGAGTAGTACAACCACTCAAAGACGTGACATAGAGGATACCAGTTTCGGGGTCACCCGCTGCTGGACCACTGATGTTTACACCACCAACGTCGCCTGGGCACCATAGTGCTCCACGCTTGCCGATGTCGTTATCACGATGCAAAGGAGGCTGGAACATGGGGCCGTAATCCCACTCTTCTAGAATCTCTAATGCTTGCGCACGAAGCTCTGGAGTGAAGTCGATCATGTTCTCATCGTTCAAGCCTTGTCTATCGAAAGGCAATGGCTTAGTCGGATGTGGCTGAGTCGTCGATAGCTTCTCACCTGGGATGCGTGACGCAGGCACAGGGCGCTCTTCGATTGGCCACAATGGTTCACCAGTTTCGCGGTTGAACGCATAGGTGTACGCCTGTTTTGTTACCTGAGCAACGGCAGGGATTTTCTTGCCATCTTGCATAACGTCTAGCAATACAGGTGCTGTTGGCGTGTCGTAGTTCCACACATCGTGGTGAACCATCTGGAAGTGCCACTTGCGCTCACCAGTTTTCACGTCTAGTGCAAGAATACTCGTGCCGAAAAGGCCATCACCTGGACGGAAGCCACCGTAGAAGTCTACCGTTGGTGGGTTTGTAGGAATGTAAACAAGACCTAGTTCTGGATCTGCTGACATTGGCGCCCAAGAAGACACATCACCTGTGTATTCCCATGCGTCATTCTCCCAAGTGTCATGACCGAACTCACCTGGCTGAGGAATAACATTGAACTTCCATAGGAAGTCGCCATTGTTCGCGTCATAGGCAAGAATATCGCCTGGAACGTTCTCAATACGCGATTGGTTGTAGCCCTGCTCAGCAGAGTTACCCACAACAATCACATCGTTAACCACGATGGGTGGCGAAGAGGCCGTGATGTAGCCGATCTCTTTTGGGATCCCTTCATAGGGGTCATATTCATGACCAAGGTCTGCCAACATGTCGACAACACCAGTCTCTGGGAACGTGTCGATAGGCACTCTCTTACCGAAACCTTCTAAAGGCGCACCAGTTTTGGCATCCAATGCAATTAGGAAGAACCCTGGAGTACTCACATAGACAACACCCTTGCCGTCAACGACGTTATAGGCAATGCCCTTACCGTAGTCGGCACGCATAGAGTATTCATAGCGAGGAGTATTAGGAAGGTGATAAGACCATTCAGTCTCACCAGTGATCGGATCGATCGCCACGATGTTACGGCGAGGACCGGCTACTGTGTACAGTAAACCATCGATAAAGCTTGGCGTCGCACGGCCAGACTGCGCATCAAAACTCGCACCGTCCCATACCCATGCTTCTTGCAAGTCGCCGAAGTTGTCAGCAGTGATGTTGGTGGCAGGAGAGTAGCGGGTATGATCAAAATCCCCACCTAGGTGAACCCATTCCACTTCGTCTTGCGCCTGCACTGCGGCAGTTGACGCTAGTAGCAGGCCGATAGGCAATGCCCGCAATACGCTCTTGGTGAGCGAGCGCCAGCGATTACTTGCTGGCTGCCGGGTTAGACCCGACTCTACACACAACTTTGTCATTATCATTTCCTCGTTGAGTAAAATACTTATCTGTACAGCTTGCAAGCCAATGTCGAAACCCCCTCGACCACTGGCTTGCAATGAAGACTTACCGATCGAGCAGACTCGGTAAACACTCTGAACGGCACCGAACATAAAAGAGGACGCAGAATAACCCAGCTTAATAATCAAGTCCATTGGAGTCCGCCCCCCGATTCTAATAGGGCCGAGAGGCTTATCAGCTCGGTCTCGACCACTTTCACTTAAACCTATAGACCGGCCAAAGGCTTAGCGCGTTCCCAATCAACGGCTTTATATTGCTAGCAAACCGCTGAAATTTCACTTTGTTGCAGCTTGATAAAACCTGTCACAGTCATGGCATCAAACAATAGGCATAAAAAAAGCCGAACCTCCTAGGAGATTCGGCTCTTTAAGCCTGCTTAAAGCAGGTCAAGCAACGGATTAGTGACCGCCAGCCCCAGATGAAACAGGACCATGCAGAGACATAGCCGTCAGCGTGCTACCTGTTTGCATGACGATGTACTGCTCACCGTGGTGAACGTAGCTCATCATCCCGTAACGGCTAGCCGAGGACACAGGGATACGCGACAACTCTTTCCCTGTCATCTTATCGATCGCAAACAAATGCGGCGTGCCATCACTAACAGCCCCGGCGTACACCAACATTGTCGGTGTCACAACCATCGGCGCCATCGCTCCGGTGCCCGTATTGCCCACATCTACTCCCGCAAGCGCAGGGTTATTCTTGATGCGATCAGGCGTCTCACCCACAGGAATCATCCATAGGTGCTCACCTGTGTTCAGATCGATAGCAGTGATACGGCTATAAGGTGGCTTCCAAAGAGGCAATCCACTTGGTGCACGTGGGCTACCGCCCCCTACACCATTAGCGTATCGAGCAGTCGTACGACCAGTCGTCGTTGTGCCACTATCAGTCATATAACGCAGATCAGCTTCGTCCCCTGGCACTAGTACGTTAGTGCTACAAGCAGCGATCGATGTCAGGTAAATAATTCCTGTTTCAGGATCGCCTGCCGCAGGGCCAGTAATATTGGAACCACCGCCATCACCTGGACACCAATAGGCACCACGTTTGCCGATATCGTTATCACGATGCAAAGGGGGCAGATACAAAGGCCCGATCTGCCAGTCAGCTAGCGTATCAAGCGCTTGTTGACGCAGCTCAGGAGTAAAGTCGATCAAGTCGTCTTCGCTCAAACCATTCAAATCATAAGCCACAGGCTTTGTTGGGAAAGGCTGAGTGGGAGACAATTGCTCACCAGGCACTAGGGACTGAGGCACTGGGCGCTCTTCGATAGGCCAAAGCGGCTCGCCAGTTTCGCGGTTGAAGGCGAACAGCAGAGTTTGCTTGGTGGCCTGAGCGACAGCAGGCACTTTTTGCCCGTTATGCATTACATCCAGTAGTACCGGCGCTGTAGGAATGTCGTAGTTCCAAACGTCATGGTGCACGAGCTGGAAGTGCCACGCACGCTCACCAGTAGCAACATCAATGGCGATCATACTGGTGCCGAACAAACCGTCACCTGGGCTAAAGCCACCGTAATAGTCAATAGTAGGAGGGTTGGTGACGACGTAAACAAGCCCTAACTCAGGGTCTGCAGAGATCGGCGCCCAAGGAGACACGTCTCCGGTATACTGCCAAGCATCGCTTTCCCAGGTATCGTGCCCAAACTCACCTGGACGAGGAATGACGTTAAATTTCCATTTAAAATCACCGCTCTTCGCATCATAAGCGAGGATATCGCCCGGCACGTTTTCGATACGGGATTGGTTATAACCCTGCTCTGCGGAGTTACCCACTACCACAACGCCATTGACCACGATGGGTGGCGAAGAAGATGTGAGGTAGCCGACTTCTTTGTCGATACCATAATAGGGGTCATAAGGATGGCCGAGGTCTTCAAGCATGTCGACCACACCAGTCTCAGGGAAGCCATCTACAGGCACAGGCTGACCAAAGCCTTCTAACGGGGCACCGGTATCAGCGTCTAGAGCCGTAAGGAAGAAGGCAGGGCTGATGATATAAATAACGCCTTTGCCATCTACTTCTGCATAAGCGACGCCCTTACCGTAGTCTTTACGCATGGAGTATTCCCAGCGGAAAGTATTCGGTTCGCGGTAAGACCAAATTGTTTCACCAGTCTCTGGGTCCATAGCCACAACATGGCGGCGCGGGCCTGCAACTGTGAAGAGTTTGCCATCAACGTAGCTCGGAGTAGAGCGTCCGCTTTGGGCATCAAAGCTAGCGCCGTTCCAAACCCAAGCCTCTTTCAACTCACCAAAATTATCTGGAGTGATGTTTGCGGCAGGAGTGTAACGGGTATGATGGGCATCGCCACCGAGGTGTGTCCATTCTACGGTATCTTGAGCTAAGACAGGAGTTGCGGCACTCACTAGAAAACCTAGCGGTAGCGCTCGAGTCAAAGTGCGACTTAGAGACCGCCAGCGACTGCGCGCCGACTGTCGGGATTGACCCGACCCAACTAAAGTACTTGTCATTATTATATCCTCGTTGAGCAGTTTACCTACCCAGCTAGACGATTAGAGTTTTTATTTTCGCCACCCTAGAGTTATAGCAAGGCTTAGACCTAGCCCCTAGGACTCTTCAGCTCCTACCTGTCGTGATAGATTGATGCTGAAATGAGGCCCCCGAGGATAACGCAGAGCCCATTTCAAGTCTACATGCAAAAGAAAACCCGGAAGGCTTACGCCTTCCGGGTTTTGCATACGCGACGCCCTCTATACAAAGGACGTTGTCAGGATCAATGTCCTCCTGCACCCGAGGCACGAGGCCCATGCAGTGACATTGCCGTGAGTGTGCTGCCCGTTTGCAAAATCACATACTGCTCACCGTGATGCACATAGCTCATCATGCCGTAGCGGCTAGAGGTCGGCACAGGCACTTTTGCCAACTGCGCCCCAGTCGCCTTATCAACCGCATAAAGATGCGGAGCACCATCGCTAGCATCAGCGGCATACAACAACATTGAAGGCGTTACGAGCATGGGCGCCATAGCCCCCGTGCCAGTGTTGCCGATGTCAATGCCCGCCAAAGCTGGATTGTTCTTAATGCGATCAGGCGTCTCACCCACTGGGATCATCCACAGGTGTTCGCCCGTATTCAAATCAATCGCAGTGATGCGGCTATAAGGTGGCTTCCATAAAGGGAGACCAGTTGGATGGCGCGGAGCACCCGCCCCTGGACCGTTCGCATATTGCGCCGGAGTCACACCAGTCGTCGTGGTGCCATCATCGGTCATATAGCGCAAATCTGCCTCTTCACCTGGTAGCAATTGCACCGCGCTACAAGCTGACTGCGAGGTTAGATAGATCACTCCCGCCTCTGGGTCTGCTACAGCCGGGCCTGTGATATTAGAGCCACCGCCACCACCTGGACACCAGTACACCCCACGCTTGCCTATGTCATTGTCACGATGCAATGGCGGGATATACAAAGGCCCGATCTGCCAATCAGCTAACGCCGTGATCGCTTGCTGGCGCAACTCGGGCGTAAAGTCGATCAGGTCATTGACCGTCAAACCGTTCAAATCGGTTGGTGCAGGCTTGGTTGGGAAAGGCTGCGTTGGAGACGCATGTTCACCCGGAACAAGGGATGGTGGCACTGGCCGCTCTTCGATTGGCCATAGTGGCTCACCCGTCTCACGATTGAAGGCAAACAAGAGAGTTTGCTTAGTTGCCTGGGCAACTGCTGGAATTTTCTCCCCATTGTGCATCACGTCCAAAAGCACTGGCGCCGTTGGGACATCGTAGTTCCAGATATCGTGATGAACCAATTGGAAGTGCCAGCGGCGCTCGCCGGTTTCCACATCCAAGGCAATCAAGCTAGTGCCAAATAGGTTGTCACCTGGGCTAAAGCCACCGTAGTAATCCACCGTTGGTGGATTAGTGGGGATATACACGAGACCTAACTCTGGGTCAGCTGATAATGGCGCCCAAGGGGAAACGTCCCCAGTGTACTGCCATGCATCATTCTCCCAGGTGTCATGCCCAAACTCACCTGGACGCGGAATGACGTTGAACTTCCATTTAAACTCGCCGGTCTTCGCATCATAAGCAAGGATATCACCAGGAATATTTTCCATGCGTGATTGGTTGTAGCCCTGCTCAGCAGAGTTGCCTACAACGACGACACCATTGACCACGATGGGTGGTGACGAGGACGTCACATAACCCACTTCTTTTGGAATACCGTAGTAAGGATCGAAGTCATGCCCTAAATCTGCGAGCAGATCCACGACACCGGTCTGCGGGAAACCGTCAACAGGCACAGGCTTACCAAAGCCTTCTAGCGGGGCTCCTGTATCAGCATCCAAAGCGGTGAGGAAGAAAGCGGGACTGATGATGTAGATCACTCCACGACCATCGATTTCGGCATAGGCGACGCCTTTACCGTAGTCTTTACGCATCGAGTACTCCCAACGGAAAGTGTTAGGCTCGCGATAAGACCACAAGGTTTCACCGGATTCAGGGTCCATCGCCACGACATGACGACGCGGGCCCGCTACCGTAAATAATTTACCGTCGACATAACTTGGCGTTGATCGACCACTTTGCGCATCGAAACTAGCGCCATCCCACACCCATGCCTCTTTTAATTCGCCAATATTATCAGGCGTAATATTGTTAGCGGGGGTGTACCTAGTATGATGAGCGTCGCCACCAAGGTGGGTCCACTCCACGGTATCTTGGGCAAGGCTTGACGTGCTTGCTGCGACTAGTAGCCCCAGAGGCAACGCTTTTACCAGTGTCCGACCTAATGAACGCCAACGACTATGCGTTGACGGCCGGGAATCTCCCGACACGACATGCTCTTTTCTCATTATTTTTTCCTCTCTGAGCAAATAATAGAATGCGAAAGTCGAATCGCACCCCGAGGTCATCTTGCGACCAATAGCAGAGCCTGCATTTACATGCAGATCAAGCAATGGCAAACAAAATTCAAGTGTCGGCTGGGCGCACATGCGAGAGAAAAGAAAATTGGCACAGGGTCTGTAAGACTAAATCTCTAGTTATTATTTTCGATTCTCACCGCACATTCCATTGCGGCTTTAGCCATCCCCCGAAGCAAGATTAGCGCAGCATTTTTAGCAAGTCCAACATTGATTAAACGTGCACGGTCGCTTTGCTGCAAATTGCGGCTAGCCTTGGGTTTGAATCTCGAAACTTGCCTCTGGGGCTAGTGCTGGCAAGACTTCATCGAACGCCGCCTGCATCTGCGCTTGGGTTTGCCATGGCGTATTAATGAGCAGCATTCCAGAGCCATACATCCCGTACTCGTCACTCTGCGCGCAGATACGCAGTTCATAACTACTAATATCACCAAAGCCTGCTCGCATGAGATTGGCCTTTAGCCAGGCGCTTTGATCTCGGGCTTTGGCTAAAAGGGGATACCAGATGGCGATCACACCCACTGGCCAGCGCCGCTGCAGCTTTTGCACTGCGGCCACCACACGCTGGTAGTCTGCTTTATTTTCATAGGAGGGATCAATCAACACCATGCCACGTCTTGGCTGTGGAGGCGTCAGTGCCAACAGCCCTTCGAAGGCATCGCGTTGATGAATACTCACGCGCTCATCACGGCCCAGAAAGCTTCGTAAAATGTCTATCTCTTCACTTTGCAGATCCAAGAGCGCGAGCCGGTCTTGCGCGCGCATCGCCCACTGCGCAACGCCAGGAGAGCCCGGATAATAATGCAGCTGCTCATCAGGGTTTACACTTCGCACGCAGGACAGGTAACGCTGCAATAATGGATTTACAAACTCATGCTGCCAAAGCCGCGCGATTCCCGTTTCGTGCTCTTTATTCATTTGCGCACTGGCGCTGCGCAAATCGTAAATTCCCGCACCACTATGCGAATCGATGTAGCTAAACGGCTTATCTTTTTCTGCCAACTTTTGTAGCAACGCTAAAAGCAGCAGATGTTTAAGCAGGTCTGCGTGGTTCCCAGAATGAAAACTATGACGATAACTAAGCATCAGAGGTGTCGAGCGGCTAAACCATGTCGGTTAGCCGCGTCTGGGTTCGGTGCCAGCATCGATCCTACAATCATTCCGATAAAACTCAGGAGCAAGCCCACTAGTTGCGGCTCAAAGGACACATCGCTGAAGAATAGCTCCATGAAAATCCACCCGCCCAAGCCAAGGCTCATCGCAAGCGTTGCGCCTAAATTACTCGCCCTACGCCAGAATAGGCCTGCAGTCAGTGGCACAAACACGCCAGCAAGCGTAATACGATAAGCGTTCTCTACCATGGCATGGATATCACCACTGGACATAGTGGCATTGGCAAGCACAAGCAAGGTCATAAAAAACACCGTGATCCGTGTCGATTTGAGCAATTGCGCATCATCCATATTGGGCAGAAAATTCTTCAAGACGTTCTCTGTAAAGGTCACCGAGGGGGCCAGCAAAGTGCTCGAAGCCGTGCTCATTATGACTGAAAGCAACGCCCCAAAGAACACGGCTTGTAACCAGAAAGGCATATGCGTCGCGACGAAGGTAGGCAGCACGAGCTGGGAATCTTCAGCCATCAATGCGGTGGTTTGCACAGGGTCTATGAGGCTAGCGCTATATGCCAAGTAGAGCGGCACCGCTGCGAAAAGAAAATAGGCCACTCCACCAAGCGTGGTAGCCCAAACAGCGACCGTTTCGTTTTTAGACGTATTCACTCGCTGAAAGACGTCTTGCTGCGGAATAGAGCCAAGCGCAAGAGTGAACAAGGCGGCCATCCAACCCAAGATATCGACTAAGTCTAGTGCTGGCAGCCATTCGAACTTGCCCTCCGCGGCCGCGCTAGATATAACTTCAGACATGCCCCCTGCCATTTCACTCGCGGTACTTGTCACTAAAAACAAGCCCACAACGATGATCACCATCTGCACGCAAGTAGTAACCGCAACGGACCACATCCCACCAAATAGAGTATAGAGCAGCACTACCGCCGTCCCTATGAACATCCCTTGCGTCATCGAAATACTGCCCTCGGACAACACATTAAACACCAAGCCTAGCGCCGTCACTTGCGCAGACACCCAACCTAGATAAGACAGCACGATGCACAGCGACAACACGAGCTCGGTCCGCTTGTTATAGCGAATGTGGAAGAAGTCGCCCAGAGTCATAAGCTTCAAACGATACAATGGCAGGGCAAACACTAAGCCGAATAAGACCAAACAAAGTGCAGCCCCTAGTGGGTCTGAAATCAAGCCCCGAAAGCCCTCATCGAGAAAGGTGGCTGATATCCCAAGCACCGTCTCGGCACCAAACCAAGTAGCAAACACCATTGCCATTACCATCGGCATGGGGAGGCTGCGCCCTGCCGTGATGTAATCACTGGCAGAATGTACTTTTCTAGCGGCGTAGAGCCCAAGAGCAATAGAGAAAACAAGATACACAAGCACGAGAGAAAGCAGCATAGTTTTTCTTCCAACAAAAAGTAGGCTCAATGAGTAAATGCGTAGGCTGACCGGCTATTGACCCACGCAGGGCCTGCAGTTTTGCCGCTCACCGGCATAATATAGAAAAACAACCCACAAAAAAAACAAAATAACCGATCCTCAATGCCCGTTAGAGCATTCTGTGCTAGTGTAGCGCCTCCAGTGGATGGGCTAATCTATTAAGTCTATCTTGATCAATGCTGAGTATTACGTGGCCATCAATTTTTACAAGAAAATCAGACGCAATATCAATGAAGACGGCCTTATCGTTGGCAGCTCGGGCTTCTTGGTCAATAACATGGTGGGCAAAATCGATTTTGGCCAAGCTTTGCGTATCTTGGAGATAGGCAGTGGCAAAGGGCCTTTCACCAAAGAATTGATCCGCAGAATGTCAATTGACTCCACCCTCGATGTTTGTGAAATCAAGAGCGAATACAATCCTTGGATTGAGCGCCTTATGAAGTCGAACCCGAGCAAGCAAGTAAAACTGCACAACTCCTGCGTCACAGAACTACTTAAGCAAGCCGACCATTACGACGTCATCATCTCCTCGCTGCCATTGAAAAACTTCACCCGCATGAATGACCAAAACGCCTTCCTCTACCGCGTCATCGAGGGGTTTAAGTTTGCACTAAACGATGGTGGAATCTATTTGCAGTACCAGTATTTCAAAAGCAATAAGTCCGATATCGAGGCCGTATTCGGCAAAGAGATGGACAAGGTGGATTTTGTCCCCCTTAATATATTGCCTGCTTTCGTCTACAGCATGACAAAGTGATACACAGTCGTGAATAAAGACAAGTTTGAAAGCGTTGGCTCCTTTGGTCTGTATCTCTGGCTAGCGCTCATCGTGGGCTGTTTGTCGGTCTATGTTATGCGGCCAGAGCTATTCGAGCCTGCGCAAATTCGGCAGTTTTTCTCAAGCAACCTGCTCAGCGGGCTCGTGGTTTATTTCGTAATTAGCACGCTACGCGGCTTAACCCTGATTCCCTCTACCCCTTTCGTGCTTGCGGGCACCCTCGTCTTTCCACCACTGCCCTTATTTTTAGTAAATCAAGCGGCCGTGTATTCGTCCTCTGCTCTGCTTTACTACGTCACTAAGGCAATGAATTTTGACAACTTTTTCTTTACTCACTACCCCAGACAAACCGAGAAATTGATTCTACTCCTACGCAAGCGCGAGTTGCCAGTTATTAGCGCCTGGGGGTTTGCTCCGTTCATTCCCTCGGACATGATTGTGTGCATCTGTAGCGTGTTGCGCATCAGTGTTTGGAAAACTTTACTGGGCGTGTCCATTGGGGAGGGTATAATCTGCGCAATCTACATCTTTGGCGGCGCTGCCAGCCTGTCTGCCCTCTTGAACTACCTACAGATATAATTTAATGAGCTCACAAAACGAAAGCGCACAATCGAATAAGCCACTCGCCTTGTTTGTTACTTGCTCCAAAGGCCTAGAACCGCTTTTAGAGAATGAACTAAAACGCAGTGGCGCTTCGCAAGTCCGTCAAAGCGTCGCCGGCGTGCATTGCGCCGCGAATTTGGCCGTGGCCTACCAAATCATCATGTTCTCGCGCCTATGTAACCGCGTTATTTTGCTGCTGGCCGAAGGTCCAGTGCAAGATGCCGACGACCTGTATAAAAGCGCCGGTGTCGTTGACTGGACGGACCATTTAAATGCACAGCAAACATTTGCGATCAGCGCTGCAGGAAGCACGGAGCAGCTCATCCACACGCAATTTATTGCTCAGCGCATCAAAGATGCCATTGTTGACCAGTTTCGCAACAAAGGTCTTGAACGCCCCAATGTCTCTCGCGATGCCCCCGATTTATTGATTCACGCTGTCATCAAGAAAGAGCGCCTGAGTATTGGCATCGACCTCGCAGGCATGAGCCTGCATCGACGCAATTATCGCACCGAGCAGGGTGAAGCCCCCTTGAAAGAGACATTGGCCGCCGCGCTATTGATGCGCGCAGGCTGGCCATTCGAAGGCGCAGCAACGCTTTGCGATCCAATGTGTGGGTCAGGCACATTGCTCATCGAGGGGGTATTAATGGCACTCGATGTAGCGCCCGGACTCGTTCGCGACAGCAGCCTTACGCCATGGCCGCATCACGATGCGTTCGCTTGGGAGCAAGTGGTAGAACAGGCGCAAGCGCGCAAACGCGCTGGCGCCCATTGGCAAGGGCAGGCATGGGGGAGTGACATCGATGCACGCAGCATCGCCATCGCCGGCCGCAATGCCCAGCGCGCTGGAGTGGCCGACTACATCGAATTGTCAAATTCGCCAGTGAGCGAGTACACACTCAGCAAAGCACCCACCCTCGTTATTTGCAATCCTCCCTACGCCGAACGTCTTGGCGAACAGACAGAGGTAGAACTACTTTATGGCGAACTCGGCCAATGGCTTTGCAACAATGCCCTTGGTGCAGAAGCCGCCATATTCACGGCAAAGCCCGAATGGGGAAAACGTCTAGGCATGCACAGCCACAAGCAATATGCGTTGTTCAACGGCGCCTTGCCGGCCAAACTTCTGCTTATGCATGTCAACGAAGACAGCATTTACAAGAAACGCTCACAAGCCCTTGCGAAGGACGCCCCCGCTGAGCCTGCTAAGATTACCCTCGATGCAGGCGCACAAATGTTTGCCAATCGTTTGCGCAAGAACATGCGCACTTTGGGAAAATGGGCGCGACAACAAGGTCATGAATGCTTCCGACTATACGATGCCGACATGCCTGAATATGCGTTTGCCATCGATTGCTATGGCGACCGTATACACATGCAAGAATACAAAGCCCCGGCTTCAATCAGCGAAGAAGCTGCAGCACAGCGGCGTCGCCAAGCCTACCAAGCACTGTGCCTAGTAATGCAGGAGACGCGCAAGATCCCTGCAGAGCACATCAGCTTAAAGGTACGAGAGAAACAAAAAGGGCGCGAACAATATCGCCCCACCCAGAGTGAAGGCGAGGACTTTGTCATCAGCGAGGGCGACGCGCAGTTTATCGTTAATCTGGAACGCTACTTGGATACAGGCCTGTTCTTGGATCATCGCCCTATCCGCAATTGGGTATCTCAACATAGCGCCGATTGTCGCTTTCTTAATCTCTACTGCTATACCGGCACCGTCACCGTCCATGCGGCACTAGGCGGCGCCGCTTCGAGCACCAGTGTCGACATGTCCCGCACCTACCTGCAATGGGCGCAGCGCAATTTCACACTTAACGATATTAATACGACGCAGCATGAGCTCGTGCAGTCAGACTGCCTGAGCTTTCTAAAAGACTGCCAAGAACAATACGATTTAATTTTCTTAGACCCGCCAACGTTCTCAAACTCGAAGAGTACTGAGACAGTACTAGACGTGCAACGCGACCATCAGGAGCTCATCGACCACTGTATGCGCCTTTTAGCGCCCAACGGCCTGCTCATTTTCTCTAACAATCATCGCCGCTTTAAACTCGATGAAGAACTTTTTGAACGCTACCGCGTGCAAGATTGCACCCCAGCCAGTATCGACAAGGATTTTGCTCGCAACCCTAAGATTCACAGCACTTGGTTTATCCGGCACCAATAGGCAAAGAAAATTTCCTTTAACTTTGATTGCGTCGAGCTCAAAGGCTGTTTAATCTTGGGGCCTGCGATATGCTCTTGAAGCAAGATAGAGCCGCAGAACCTGTT
The DNA here is from genome assembly GCA_947259995.1 of uncultured Pseudomonadales bacterium. GTDB lineage: Bacteria > Pseudomonadota > Gammaproteobacteria > Pseudomonadales > Pseudohongiellaceae > UBA5078. The sequence continues at coordinate 240,101 of CAMYOK010000007.1, forward strand.
CGCCCTGATAACAATAAAAGCATGAGGGACCCCCCAATGCGCATATACTCAGTGCTCACACGCTCAAGCCTCGCATTATGTGGCTTAGTGTTTGTTCTATCTAACAACCCTACCGGCTATTCTGCCGAGCCTGCGGAAACGCCCGGCCCGAATGATCGTGTCGTCCCAATCCTGCAGGAGCCTAGACACCGCACTATGCATGTAGATGGCGATATCCGCTTACTCGACGTGCAGATTAACCCCGGTGATATGACTCTCTTCCACACCCATGATGCCGCCATCATGTATACCTTCATTAGCTCTGGATCAGGCCCTTCAGAAGGTCGTATCTCTAGCAATACCGACTATGTGCAAGAGCAATACACTCACCAAGTGGCTAACGATGGTCCCGGTTTATTCCGAATCATCGCGCTCACTAATTACGGCCCTCCCATGGGAGCGTTGGAAACAGATCGCCCTAGCGGTTTAAGTGGTGAGCCGGAGCTGGAGAATCTATATTTTCGCTCTTACCGAATCACGCTAGCCCCTGGCGAGACCTCTGCGCCGCAAACCCATCACAACCCAAGCGTCGTGGTGCAAGTAAGTGATGGCCTGACCCATGTTACGCGTGTCGACGGCATTACCACCGAGCTGACAGCGAATGGCGGTTGGGCATGGCGAGACCCGCATAATTCTTACCAGATTAAAAACATGGGCACAGTCCCTGTGGAGCTGGTAATTAACGAGGCGCGCCGCGCAATGTAACCGCACCGGCCTAGCCGGTGTGTCAGTTGATGTTAAGCGGGCAAGGGTGTCCGCTAGTAGTTCTGACGGAGAAAGTATGCAAACGTTTGAAAAAGTTGTTTTGTTTACCGATGCAGATGGCTATGCAAAGTTTCGCACGGAAAAAATCCCTCTCACCGAAGGCAGCCCAGAGGTAAGATTATCACGGGAATTTGCAGCGCAAGAACTGCAATTGCGAGAGAGTCCAATTGGGTTTCGCAGCCCCATGCACTGCACTAAAACGCCACAATGGCTGTTTGTGCTACGTGGCGCCATCGAAATTGGGCTCGCCGATGGAAGCACCCGCCTATTTAATGCTGGCGAGCACTTCTATTCTGCGGACAAACTGCCAGAAGGCCAAACCTTCGACCCCAAGGTCCATGGACACTGGAGTCGACAGGTTGGCGATGTGCCGCTTGTCACTCTATTTGTAAAGGACTAATCCTCGGCGTCCATCTCAATAAGCAGTGTCGATTGTATGAATTCGTGCAGGGCCAGTCGCTCGTCAGGAGTCGCACTGGCATGCACGACATACCCCGTGTCCTGCCCTAAGGTATTGCGTGCATCGAGCTGCTGACCACTTTTAATCTTTAAACGAAACTCTCGAATCCCTTGTTCATCGAGTATTTGAGACTTGCCTTTGACCGCAACGACTCGCCCAACCCCAGGGTGCAATACTTCCGCCCCTGCATAGGCATTAAGCATGTGCGGAAACTCAAAATGCTCATCCAATTCGATTGCCAGAAAAGCCTCCCAAGGGTTGAAATCCCAAGCATGAGCCAGCGCATTCATGATATAGCCTCCCGGCGGGCGCATAGCAATCTCGCCAAACAAAGGCCCATTATCAGTGAGATAAACTTCCATGTGCGTCATCCCCCATGTAATACCTAAGGCGGCAATCACCCGTTCATTGAGCTCTAACAACGTCTTAGTCACGGACTCATCGAATACGGCAGGCACAAAATTACTGTGAGCTTTAAGGTGATAGTCAGTGAGATTGACAAACTGCACCTTGCCATCGTTGATGTAGGACTCGACACTTGCCTCGGGGGCATCAACAAAACGCTCTAGAATTGACACCCCATTCTTGCCCGGCTCAAATTCCTCAGGACTCGCCAGTAGCTGCAAGCCACGACCACCTGTGGACTTACGATATTTACGCACCACTGGGGCGCCCAATTCGGCAAATAGTAGGTCTGGATTCAAGTCAGCAGAGTCTGCCCGATACCTTGTCATTGGAATACCAAAACCGGCCAAATGCTCCTTCATAAACAATTTGTCACGACAGAGCTTACTTGTGGACGCGCTCGCCAACCGCGCACCGACCAATCGACGGGCCACAGCAGCGGGCATGACAGAAGCTTCCGTGCCGGCGATGACATGAGTGAAATGTTGGCCTGGGAATGATTTTCGGACCTGCTCGCGAATCTTTGCGGCAGAGTTCCACAGAGGAGCGACCACGCTCAGCTCCGATGAACTGGTTTTGAACGTGGGGTTTTGCTGCCAAATTGAGAAAGGAATACGCCGCTGCCTTAAGACTTCAATCAAGCCACGGCGTGGTCCTATTACTAATACTCGGTAATCTTTCATGTGCCACACAAACGAGAATAAGCGGGCAGTATATCAATCCACTCGAGAATCTTTCTTTACCTTTTTGGCAAGTTTCTTCTCTTTTAGTGACAAAGCGGGCTTCTTCTTGGTTTCTTTCTTGGAACTGCGCTCTTTGGACATGATGTTTTCCTTGAACAAGGATCGAAGACAGCGAATGGCCTTCGGCGATGAGTACTTTACTCCCGCAGCCTCAAAGGAAACAAGATAGGACAGGCAAACAAAGGTAAATAATTTTTTCGAACAGGAAAGAGAGGAGAAACCTACTCGGGTTTGGCATGTTTGCCACAACCCGAGTGGGCTCTTAGCGAAACAATTAACGCTTAACGCGTGACTTGTATTCGCCTGTGCGCGTGTCTATCTCGACGAAATCGCCGATTTCACAGAACGCAGAAACTTGCATTTCATGCCCACTGTTCAAACGGGCAGTTTTCATGATTTTGCCAGAAGTATCGCCACGTACGGAGGGTTCAGTGTAGGCAATTTCACGAACAATAGTCGTTGGCAAGTCTACAGAAATCACTTTGCCCTCGTAGAATACGGCGTTACAGATATCTTCCATGCCGTCTTCAATGTAAGCGATGACGCTTTCTAAATCGTCTTTCTCAATCTCGATCTGCTCATAGTCAGAGTCAACGAAGACATACATTGGGTCTGCGAAGTAAGAGTAAGTCACTTCTTTTTGCTCAAGAATGACCATTTCAAACTTATCATCAGCCTTATAAACCGTCTCAGTGGCAACGCCATTAAGCAGGTTCTTCAACTTCATTTTACAGACGGCTGAGTTACGGCCAGACTTGTTAAATTCAGTCTTCTGTACCTTCCAAGGGGAACCGTCGATCATCATGACCTGGCCGGCACGGATTTCTTGTGCTGTTTTCATTTATAAGCTCTCAATTTCAATGGTGTAATGCATGAGGCCAAAGCTCTCTGATCAACTACAGTCAGTACTTATATAGGCATAGATTCGCGTTGCGCGCGGTAAAAAGCCAACAAATTAGTGACCAAATCAGGCTTTTCAGCCAATTGTTGCTGCCATCTCCGTGCCTGTGTTTGCAGGCTAGGAAGCTGTGGCCGCAGATAATGCCATAAATCGCGGCAATCTTCACCTTGATTCCAGCTCTGCCAAAACGTCTTTAGCGCCTCACCGGCAACACTCTCATCAATATATATGGCAAGGAATGCCGCCAATTTATCTAAATGGGCATCTTCGTCCTGCGGGTAAATATGCCAAACAAAGGGCCGAGCCGCATATTGCGCTCGAACAAACGAGTCTTCGCCACGCACAAAATTGCAATCACAAAGGCTAAGCAATCGGTCAAAATCGTCCTGACTCATAAACGGCAACACACATAAACTCAGGCTGCCGTTCTGCAACACACTCCCCGCTTCTGGCAGATCGGCTAACGCGAAGCACCGCACCACCTCTTGCAAACTGCGCCCCTCAGGCACAAAACAGAGGGTAGGCGATGCACTCTCGACCAAAGCCTGCAACAAAGTTTGCAGGCCTTTGCCTTCGTAAGTGAACAAGGACAATAGAAGCAGATCTGGCTCCTCCAGCAACTCGGGCGGTAACGCATGGCGACAGAGAAGTGCTCGTCGCTCACTGTTGATCTGTTGTTGCCAGCGCTCATGCCGCTGCACAAGGTCTTGCTCGCGCAGCAAACCACCAGTGCCCTCGCCAAACCCAGGAAAGAAAAAATATTTTGTCAGAGCCTGGCTTGCTCCAGCTCCCTGCGGTGAAGGCAACAAATGACAATCGCGCACCCAATCTTGGGCACTGAGGTATTCTAGGTTCAGCCAGAGCGGGGGATGCTCGGCAGCGCGCATTGCCGCGATAAGATTCGCTGGCAGCGCACACGCGAAGGCTTCGATGACAAGGTCGGCAAGAGCAAGCCTGTGCGCATCGCTAGGCGCTAACGGCTGCCTAGGGCACCAATGACGCAAAGTAATCCCTAAACAACGCTCACCATCATCCCCAAGCCTCACAAGGGGTTTTAAGAACCATCGCAGAGCCTCCCAATCATCCACCCAAAGCTCGACTTGCACATTAAACTCTGCGTTCAACTGCCTTGCCAATCGCCAACAAAATCCAATGTCACCAAAGTTATCGATCGCGGCGCAGAACAATGCCATATTTGCAGAGCGAGAGGCGCTTATTTTGGTCTCAATAGTAGTCACACAGTTTTCTCAGCGGCATTTGAATCGGTTGGCAAGAATACAGCAGCCATTAAATGAATAACAATATAACAGCTATCTTATTGTTTTATATGTGTTTTGTGCCGGTATAGCAAAAGCAACTCCTCGCTGCGCTATGGATTTTACATAGGAGTTGTTTTATCCTTCCGCTCCACTTCTCATGAGCAGACCTGGGACTATGAAGCAAAGCGCTATGAAAGCCACCAAAAAACCTACTAAAACAAAGACGGCAAAGCCCTCTAAAACATCAAAATCCACGCAATATGTTTTCGATTTCGGAAGCAAGACCGATGGCAATGCGACGATGCGCGAGCTATTGGGTGGCAAGGGTGCAAATCTTGCTGAAATGGCGTCGATTGGGCTTCCAGTTCCCCCTGGCTTTACAATAAGCACAGAGGTTTGTACGTATTTTTATGCTCATGGGCGTAAGTATCCTCGCACACTCGCCGCGGACGTAAAACGTTCGGTTAAGCTTATCGAAACACAGATGGGCAAACGCTTTGGCGGCAAGAGCAATCCTTTATTAGTCTCTGTGCGTTCAGGCGCAAGAGACTCCATGCCTGGCATGATGGACACCATTCTTAACCTCGGTTTGAATGATGTGACAGTCGAGGGCCTTGCTGCGTTCTCAGGCAATCCACGTTTCGCATGGGACTGCTATCGACGCTTTATCCAAATGTATGGCGATGTGGTCATGGGCGTGCAAGCGGCCGATGAAGAGTCTCACGACCCTTTCCATGAATTGCTAGACGCTTTGAAGAAGTCACTTGGCAAATCACAGGATAGCGACCTGACCGCTGAAGACCTGCAAACATTGGTCTCTCAATACAAAGCGCTTATTCGCAAAGCCACAGGCCAAGACTTCCCTCAAGATGTGTATGAACAACTGTGGGGAGCGACAGGTGCCGTATTTGGCTCCTGGAGAAATGACCGCGCCATTCTTTATCGTCAACAGTATGGCATCCCTGCCGAATGGGGCACAGCAGTCAACGTACAAGCCATGGTATTTGGCAATTCTGGTGACAAGAGCGCCACTGGCGTGGCCTTTACCCGTGACCCAGCTAACGGCGAAAAAGCATTCTATGGCGAATACCTCGTAAACGCGCAAGGCGAAGATGTAGTCGCTGGCGTACGAACGCCTAAACCTATTGCAGCCATGGCAAAAGAGATGCCTGCCAGCTTTGCGGCACTAGAAAAAGTTCGCGCTAAATTAGAGCGCCATTTCAAAGACATGCAAGATTTCGAGTTCACTATCGAAGATGGTCGCCTGTTTATGTTGCAGACCCGCAATGGTAAGCGTACCGGCCTCGCCGCGATTCGCATTGCTGTTGAGATGGTCAAAGAAAAATTAATGGATCAGCGCACGGCGCTACTGAAGATCCCCGCCGAGTCAGTCGACACATTACTGGTGCCGATTTTCGATGCGCGCGCACAGAAAGAAGCCGTATTAATTGGCAGAGGCTTGCCTGCAGGCCCTGGTGCCGCGACTGGTCGCATCGCCTTTACAGCGGCGGCAGCAGAAATCGAGACGCGCAAAGGCAATAAAGTCGTACTTTGCCGAACAGAGACATCCCCAGATGACCTGAAAGGCATGCTGTACTCACAAGGCATCCTCACAACTCGAGGCGGCGTCTCTTCCCACGCAGCACTCGTGGCACGGCAATTAGGCAAAGTTTGTGTATGTGGTGCCGGCGATGTAGCGATCAATTACGAAAAGCGCACATTGACCGCTGGTGGCGTAACGCTACAAGAGGGCGATTACATCTCCATCAATGGTACAACTGGCGCCATCTATCAGGGCTTGATCGAAAGCGCTGATTCAGAAGTAAAACGCGTACTCGAAGGCACACTCAAGCCAGAAAAGAGTTATACCTACGAGCTGTTTCAGACGGTAATGGCTTGGTCTGACAAACACCGCAAACTGCGCATTCGCACAAACGCTGATACTCCCGCTATGGCACAGCAAGCTGTTGCCTATGGCGCCGAAGGCATCGGCCTTTGCCGAACAGAACACATGTTCTTCGAAGGCGACAGAATCGATTTCATGCGGCAAATGATTCTTGCAGTTGACCACGTTCAACGCAAAGAAGCGCTGAAGAAACTTCTGCCATTTCAGCGTAAAGATTTCGTTGGACTATTCAAAGCAATGGCAGACCGTCCAGTGACTATTCGTTTACTTGACCCACCATTGCATGAGTTCCTGCCACAGGATGATGCCGTTCGTCGACAGCTTGCCGCGAAACTGGGCCTGCCAATTGATTTCGTCATTGACCGCATAAAAGCATTGCACGAAGAAAACCCAATGCTGGGTTGTCGTGGCTGTCGACTTGGAATCTTGTATCCTGAAATTACAGAGATGCAAGTGCGCGCCCTTTTCGAGGCGGCCGCGCAAGTCATGACTGCAAAGAAAAACCCAATCAAGGTCAATCCAGAGATCATGATCCCGTTAGTAGGCTTCAAAGCCGAGCTGGCCGATCAACTCGAGATTGTGCATCGCGTCGCCAAAGAAGTGATGGAGAAGAACAAGATCAAGATCGATTACCTCGTCGGCACCATGATCGAAGTTCCACGCGCCGCGATTACGGCCGATCAGATTGCAGAACAGGCACAGTTCTTCAGCTTCGGTACCAATGACCTGACGCAAACAACCCTTGGCCTGAGCCGAGACGACATGGGCTTGTTCTATGACGAATACCAGCGCAAAGAGATCTACAACAAGAACCCCTTTGCGAGCCTAGACCAAACAGGGGTTGGCAAATTGATGGAATTTGCCGTAGAAAACGGCCTCAAAACACGTCCAAAATTGAAACTAGGCATCTGTGGCGAACACGCAGGCGACCCTGATTCGATCGCCTTCTGTCACCGCTTAGGTCTTCAATATGTGAGCTGCTCACCACCCCGAGTCCCTATTGCTCGACTTGCGGCGGCACAGGCAGCATTACGTGCGAAGATGAAATAAGGCAACTTGCTCTGATAAAGCCCCTATCACTCGCTGTGATCGGGGCTTTTTTTTCATTCAGGGTTTGTTAAGGCTTGGTGTTCAAAAATGGTGCATCGAGACAGAAAAAGGGCCTGAGAAAACCACCGCCTTAATTATTGACCGAGTATTTTGCCTAGCTCGCTAAGGCACTGAAATGAATAGCTTACTGTTAATTCTAATTGGGGAGAAATTGCTACAATAACTTGCAATTACGATTCCTCAAGCCGCTAGCGCGCAGCGTTGATATTTTCTTTTAAGTATCAAGGAATTAAAGCCGCTCGCTGCGATACAAGGAAGGCAAAGTACGCTACACGCCCCTTCCAAGCTAGCTTAGGGGTTGCCGCTCGCTTGACCAAGTAGCACCGCACCGCTACTCTTGCGCGAGCGATATTAACTGCGAAGTAGCATCCGGCCAGACGGCGTCGTCGACTAGGCTGACGGGTGAGCAAGATTTACCGATATATTTAGCGGGAGAGCCAAAGCATGATAACAAAAAAACGACTAATTTCTTCACTCATTACCAGCGCCAGCTTATTGATGTTGTCGTCATCAGCCCTAAGCCAGTCTGGCACGGATGTGGCTAATGGTGATTGGCCTGATTACAACGGCAACATGGGCGCGCAGCGTTATTCGCCACTAGATCAAATCACTGCAGAGAATGTTGATTCACTCGAGATAGCTTGGCGTTTCTCCACTGAAAAGTTTGGCCCATCTCCTGAATACAACAACACCTCTACTCCACTCGAGGTTGATGGCATTCTATACGCCACAATGGGCTCTACTCGTAACATCGCAGCTTTGGATGCGACCAACGGTCAATTGCTTTGGATGTTCCGCCCCGATGAAGGTTCACGTTATGACTCTGCCCCACGCAAAGGTGCAGGCCGTGGCGTTGCTTTCTGGAGCGATGGCGATGAAAAACGCATCATGAGCATCACGCCAGGGTTCTTCCTCGTCTCCCTAGACGCAGAAACTGGCTTGCCAGACCCAGAGTTCGGTGAGAACGGTCGTGTCGACCTGTTCGAAGGCCTACGTAATGCCTATATCGATGGCTACGATGACCTAGACATCGGCTCTTCCATGCCTCCTTTCGTGATGAATGACGTGATCGTCGTTGGCCCTGCACACCGTGTAGGCATGCGTCCACGCTCAAAAATGAACGTCAAAGGCGACGTGCGCGGCTATGATGCGAATACAGGCGAGCTACTTTGGACTTTCCACACTATTCCTGAACGCGGTGAAGTGGGTTTCGAGACTTGGTTAGACGACGGTGTTGAGTTCACAGGTAATGCTGGTGTTTGGGCTCCAATGTCTGGCGACCCTGAGCTTGGTCACGTATACCTACCAGTTGAATCGGCAACGGGCGACCGTTACGGTGGTGACCGCCCAGGTGATAACCTATTTGCAAACTCTCTCGTTGCCTTGGACATCAAGACGGGTGAGCGTCAATGGCACCATCAGCTAATCCACCACGATATCTGGGACTGGGATAACCCCTCTGCCCCTGTATTGGCGGACTTGCCAAATGGCCGTAAGATCGTCATGCAAGTGACTAAACAAAACTTCGTTTACACCTACGACCGTCTAACGGGCGAGCCGGTATGGCCTATCGAAGAATTGCCAGTACCAGCAGGCGATGTGCCAGGCGAGTGGTATTCTGCAACTCAGCCATTCCCAACAAAGCCAGCAGCATATGACCGACAAGGGATTACCGAAGACGATTTGATCGACTTCACGCCCGAGTTACGCGCTGCAGCGTTGGAAGCAATCAAGCCTTTCCGTCTAGGCACTAACTTGTACTCGCCACCTTCACTGAAAAGTGCAGAAGATGGCACTATCGGTACTTTGAGCCTGCCATCAGCAACAGGCGGAGCTAACTGGGAAGGCAGTGCGCTGGACCCAGAAACTGGTCTACTTTACGTACCTTCAAGAACCGCACTTGCCGTTCTTTCCGTAGAGAACGATCCAGAAGCAGAAGTCGATTACAGCATGGCATTCGGTGTACGCGTACCACGCGTTAGCGGCTTAGAGATCATCAAGCCTCCTTATGGTCGTGTGACTGCAATCGATATGAACAGTGGTGAACACGTTTGGCAGACGGCGAATGCCGACACTCCAGACTCCATCGCTAATAACCGTGCACTAGAGGGTGTTGATATTCCTCGCACTGGTGTACCGACACGCGCAGGCTTGTTACTAACGAAGACGCTTCTATTTGTAGGCGAAGGCGTTGGCGGGGGCACTAAGCTCTATGCGCAAGACAAGCAAACTGGTGAGATCGTCGCCAGAATCGAATTGCCTGCGACACAAACTGGGCAACCGTTTACTTACGAGCACGACGGAACGCAGTACGTCGCCATGTTCGTCAGTGGCAATGGCCGACCAACTGAGTTGATCGCCCTAGCTCTACCGTAATATCTAAATCAGGAGTAATGACAAGCATGAAAACTACATTCAAACGAGCGGCGATCACGCCGCTTCTGTTGGCTGGTGCATTATCAGCACAAGCTGCAACTTGGGAAATAGATCCAAACGAATCTGTTGTGACTTTCGAGTATTCATACGAAGGCACTCCTTACCAAGGCCAGTTCACGAATATCGATGCAACGTTTGATATCGACCCATTGAGCCCAGGCTCATGCGAGTTTACGGTCGAAATACCAATTGCTGACATCAAAGTGGACAGCGCAGAAGTATTAGATTACTTGCTCGACTTGGAAATGTTCGATGTGGATCAGTGGCCAACGGCTAACTTTACAGCTGAAAGCTGCTCATTGGAGTCTGCGACTTCGTTTGTTGCAGATGGCACATTGACGATTCGTGATCAGACCCACCCTATCAGCTTCCCTTTCGATCTCGAAATCGAAGTTTACGATGGTCAACCACGTTTTCACTTAACCAGTGAAGTTACTATTCAGCGTCTAGACTTCGGCGTAGGCCAAGGCTACTGGGCGAATACTGCGACGATTCCTAATGACGTAGTCATCAGCATTGATGTTTACGCAGCTCAGTAGGAATTCAGCGATTTTCGACAATAGGTCAAATAAAAATGTTTAAAAGTTATTTTGCTAAGTACCACCGTGTTGCTGCCCTGCTAGCTCTTTCTACGGTGTTGGTTTCATGTGATCGCTTATTGACACCTGACTTCAACACAGATGTACAAGAACTAAGAGGCGGCGCTTACGTTCTCGATAAAGACCACGCCTCATTGGTCTTCGAGATCGATCACCTGGGCTTCTCTACTTTCATCGGTTCATTCGATGAGTTCGAAGCGTCTTTGGATTTCGATCCAGAAAACGTTGCTAACTCCTCTCTTGAAGTGATTGTAAACGTGAACAGCCTTGACGTTAACTTGCCTGAATTTGAAGAAGAGCTATTAGGTTCTAACTGGTTTGATGCGGAGAACTTCCCACAAGCTATTTACAGAACAACTTCTTTAGTGAGCCAGGATGGCAACACTTATACGTTTGCGGGCGACATGACTCTTCACGGTGTTACTGCACCGATGACGCTAGACGTTACGTTCAATGGTGGTGGTCGTAACTTCTTAACTCGCAGCTACACACTAGGCTTCGCAGCAAGCGCTACGTTCCTACGTTCTGATTTCGGTGTAGATCGCTTCACTAACTTCGGTGTTGGTGATGAGATCACGCTTGATATCAACGTTGAATTCCAAGAGTCAGAATAATTTATTAGTCTGATTCACTGAAATTCAAAAAGCGGCAACTCGATTAATATCAGTTGCCGCTTTTTTTTTGCCTGTTTTTTAGCTTTGTGGATGCGGATAAACTACAGCCTCTTGCACTTGGCTTTTCTGCATTTGTAGTTCGTACATATGCCGATACAAACCCTCGTCAGCGAGCAAGGCTAGGTGCGAGCCCTGCTGCACCATTTGCCCCTGATGCAGCACGACTATCTGATCCGCATGAATAATGGTGCTCAGCCGATGAGCAATGGCGATTATCGTGGTTGAGCCACGCAGTGTATTCAGTGCTCGCGTGATCACGGCCTCGGTATGACTGTCTACGTTAGCCGTTGCCTCATCCAAGATTAAAATGCGTGGCTGGCGAGCAAGCGTACGGGCCAGTGACAGCAGTTGTCGCTGACCGGTAGACAACTCCCCTCCTCGCTCCCCTAGCATTGTGTCATAGCCCTCCGGGAGGCTCATGATGTACTCATGCAGCTGCGCCTGCTTGGCCGCGGCCTCTACCTGACTCTGCGCAATGGGCAGCCCTAGGGTGATGTTCTCGCGCACTGTACTCGCGCTGATAAACGGGTCCTGTAACACCACCCCCATTTGCGCTCGCAGACTCTCTTGGTCAATCTGATGTAGAGGAATCCCGTCGATGAGAATCCTGCCCGTCTTGACCGGATAAAAGCGCAGCAGCACACTCATCAGCGTGCTCTTGCCGCTACCAGTGTGCCCAACGATGGCAAAGAATTGACCAGGCTGTATGCTGAAGCTAATGTCCTTGAGTATCGGATGCTCGTCGGCATAGCTGAAACTCAGATTCTCAAGCTGGATTTTCCCAGGCCCTATCCTATACTCACTGGGCGCTTGTGCCTCACCTTTCTCATCGATGATGCCGAACACACGCTCCCCCGCCACCACTGCTTGCTGCAAAAAACTCAAGCGTTGAGTCATCTCCACCACGGGTTCGGTAATGCGCGACAAATAATTGATAAACGCATAGATAACACCCACTTCCACCACCGTGTTGAATGACTGCGAGCCAAAATAGTACAGCACACCTGCGAGGGTGATGGTGCGCAGCAAATCAGGCAATGGGCGCAGCATCATCGCATTCAATCGCATATTGCTCATCCGCGCCTCGAAATACTCCTGACTAATATTGCGGAACTGTTTGCTGAATCGGCTCTGTTGATTGAGCATCTGTACAATGCGCATGCCTTGAATTGCCTCATTGATTGAAGCGTTGATGCGACTGAGAACACTACGCGCCCAGTGGTAACGCGGCGAACTTAAACGCTGGTAGTAATACATCACCACAGTTACCGTTGGTAAGAGAACGCTGCATAGCAACATCAGACGTAGATCCAGATACGCCATCGCGATAAACACTGCCAAAATGAGCGTGATGTTTTGCACGAACGATGACATCACTTGCACAAAAAGCTCTTTGATGGCCTCCGTGTCATTTGTGATGCGCGAGACCAATGCTCCGGCTGGGCGGTGATCGAAATAAGCAAGCGGCTTGCGCATGACCGAAGCGAAGACTTGCGACCTAATCGTGCGCACCACAGAGAATGCCACTTGATTGAAGCGCATCGCATTCTGATAACCAGCCCATGCAGACAAGCCATAGAACAACGCGTAGGCCAACGCGAGCAAGGTCAACTCACCTACCGGGTAATGTGCAGCAGCGACATAGTCGTCCAAGAATATTTTTATCAGTACCGGCCCCAGCACCTGCCCCGCCGTGGCTAGCAAAAGCAAAACACCAGCCTCTTTTAATAGGCGCGGGTAGGCCAAGCTGTAACGCAATAGTCGCCACAACGCCGCAAGATCCACTCCTTGTTGATGTTTATCGTCCTGATGCAACGGTCTGCTCCAATCTTTGGTAATCCACCATTTGTGCATACCAGCCTTGCTGCTGCACGAGGGAGTAGTGATCCCCACGCTCCACTATTTCGCCATGATTCAACACGACAATCTGCTCGGCATCCTCAACCGCCGTGAGGCGGTGACAAAGGATGATACTGGTACGCTGCGTCCGCACTTCTTTTAGATGCCTCAGTATGCGGCGCTCCGTTTCAATATCCACCGCCGACAAGGCATCATCGAGGACCAGAATAGGGGCATCGAGTAACAAGGCCCGCGCGATCGCAATACGCTGCTTCTGCCCGCCCGATAATGTAATCCCGCGCTCACCGACCAGTGTTTTATAGCCTTGCCTAAAGCGCATGATGTCACTGTCAATCGATGCGAGTTCAGCGGCCGCGCGAATCTCTTCCATACTTGCCTCTGGACGGCCCAGAGCAATATTCTCAGCAATGGTTGCCGTGAACAGAAACGGGTCCTGCGGCACCAAAGCTATTTGTTCGCGTAGTGTTTGTAGGGACAGATCTTGTAGCCGAACGCCGCCAACTTTCAATTCACAGTCTGGATGTTCGAAATACCGTAACAGTAGGTTCACGACAGTACTCTTCCCCGCACCGGTAGGACCGACAATCCCCAGAGTGTGACCAGCCTCTACAGCGATTTTAATATTGTGTAAAACCGGCATGGCACTGCCTATATGCGTAAAACTCTTGATATCGATAGCGACATCACTGCTGGCGACCCGCTCTACCTTACCCGTATCTAGCACAGGAGATTCTGTTTCGAGAAGTTGCTGAATGCGCTCGTATGCGGCCGAGCCTCGCTCGACAATATTGAGCAACCACCCATAGGCGAACATCGGCCAAATAAGAAAGCCCAGATACATTGTGAAACTCGTGAGTTGCCCAAGCGTGAGCACGCCCTGCTGAATCTGCCATGCCCCCATGCTGATACACAATAAAAATGACGAGCCTACTGTAATGAAAATTGCAGGGTCGTAGAGCGAGTCTGTCGCGGCGACACGCATGTTTGCCTCTGCGGTCTTATCTGCAATGCTGAGAAAATTCTCGTCTTCGACCTGCTCGCGACCAAAGGCTCGCACCATGCGAATTCCCGAAACACTTTCCTGCACGCGATCGTTCAGATCGGAGAACCGTTCTTGGGCATCTCTGAAGCCGATATGCAGACGCTCGCCTAGCGCCACGAAGTACCAAGCCATAAACGGAAAAGGCAGTAAGGCCACCAAGGTCAATTGCCAATTGATCATGATCATCATGATTGCGACCACCAGGATTCCAGTCACTAGGCCATCGATCCCAGACAAGACCCCCTCCCCTGCGGTCATCTCCAAGGCAGAGATATCATTGGTTGCTCTGGCCATGAGATCACCGGTGCGGTGCTGGGCAAAGAATCCTGGCGCCATGTGAGTCATATGCTCATACAGCCGTTGACGCATTGTCTCGGCCAACTGGAATGAAGAGTAAAACAAGAACACACGCCAGAGGTAGCGCATGCCGTAGACAACTACGGCAATGCAAACGAGCACAATGACATAGCGCAGCAGCAGTGCATTGGTCAGGGTGTTTGCGACCACTTGATCAATTAGTTGCCCGGTAATCCAAGGCACTAACATCTCCAGCACATCGGTCCCAAGCAACAACACAATGGCTGCCGTATAGCGGCGCCACTGGGACTTGAAGTACCAAGATAGCTTAAGAAACAGAGACATGGGGCATCCAAAAGGGCGCAGTTTAACAGGGTTTTAACTGTTGTTAGTGCTCACCGTCACACGATCATGACGAGTCCCAAAAAGTAATTGTCCAGATTGTGAATAATCAGATTTACCTGTGATGGCGCTTTGTTACAATAGCGCACCAAACCATACCCCATAAAACCGTTATGGCAGTGCCATGGAGGAGACCTAACAGTCAATGAATACAGAATACACTCGCGTTGAAGATTTCTACGAAGCCGAAACATTCAATCGTATCAAGGAGTTAGCTGATACCAAAGAAACCCCATTCGTGGTGATCGATATCGCTACGATTGAGAATGCTTACGACACATTGAAAGAACTCTTCCCTTACGCGAGTGTGTACTACGCGGTGAAGGCGAACCCTGCTGCTGAAGTATTAGGCTGTTTACGCGACAAAGGCTCCAACTTCGATGTCGCCTCTATTTACGAACTCGACAAGCTCCTCGATAACGGTGTTGAAGCCAACCGTTGCAGCTATGGCAATACGATTAAGAAGAGTCGCGACATTCGTTACTTTTACGAAAAAGGCGTCCGCATGTATGCCACGGACTCAGAAGCGGACTTGCGCAATATCGCTAAGGCCGCACCCGGCTCTCGCGTGTATGTCCGCATCCTGACAGAAGGCAGCGGTACCGCTGATTGGCCCTTGTCTCGCAAGTTTGGCTGCCAGACCGATATGGCGATGGACCTTCTGGTGCTCGCGCGTGACCTCGGCTTAGAACCCTATGGCGTCTCGTTCCATGTGGGCTCTCAACAACGCGACATCGGCGCATGGGATGCGGCAATAGGCAAAGTGAAGGTTATCTTCGAGCGCTTGAAAGAAGAAGACAACATCACTCTGAAGATGATCAATCTCGGTGGTGGCTTCCCAGCAAATTACATCACCCGCGCGAATACACTTGATCTATACGCTGAGGAGATCACACGCTTTATCGAAGAGGATTTCGGTGACGATTTTCCGGAGATTATTCTTGAGCCAGGCCGCTCTTTGATCTCCAATTCTGGCGTTTTGGTCTCTGAGGTCGTTTTAATCTCACGCAAGTCGCACACGTCTCTACAGCGTTGGGTGTTTACCGATGTAGGTAAGTTCTCTGGCTTGATCGAAACCTTAGATGAGTGCATCAAGTACCCTATCTACGTGGAAAAGCGCGGCGAGTTAGAGGAGGTGGTTATTGCTGGGCCGACCTGTGATAGCGCCGATATCATGTACGAACATTATAAGTACGGACTACCATTGAACCTCGCTATCGGTGACAGAATGTATTGGCTGTCTACCGGCGCCTATACCACTAGCTATAGCTCTATTGAGTTCAATGGCTTCCCGCCTCTTAAATCCTACTTCGTCTAAATGACGCTCGCAGCGCGAAGGCCTTAGGCCTTCGCTGCTCCTTGCGTTCCCACTAGGTCTTCTTCGCTCTGCTTCATAGCCAGCAGCTTTGTCGTCACTACCCCACTTGTGATAGCTCCGTTAACGTTTAATGCGGTCCGCGCCATATCGATGAGGGGCTCAATGGAGATCAGCAGCGCCACGACCGTGACTGGCAAGCCCATCGCTGGCAACACGATCAAGGCCGCAAAGGTTGCACCGCCACCAACCCCTGCCACGCCGAAGGAACTCACGGCAATAATGGCCACTAAGCTAAGCAAGAACATGAAGTCCGTTGGGTCGACACCCACCGTGGGAGCCACCATGACCGCGAGCATCGCTGGATAGATGCCCGCACAACCATTCTGCCCAATCGTTGCACCAAAGCTCGCTGAGAGGTTCGCAACGGGTGAGGGTACTTTCAGCTCTTCAATCTGCGTTTTTACCGTCAGGGGAATAGTTGCCGCCGAGCTACGCGTGGCAAACGCGAAGCTCAATACCGGCCAGATCTTCTGAAAATAAGCTTTGATATTCATACCACTACCGATAATGAACATCGAATGCACGACGAACATGATGATAATCGCGGCATAGGAGGCGAGAACGAAACTAATCAGATTGAGAATGTCTTCGCCGTCCGAGCTTGCTACGACATAGGTCATAAGCGCCAAGATGCCATAAGGGGTCAACGCCATCACCATGCGCACGAGCTTCATTACAATAGCTTGCATAGCTTCGACAAAGGATTTGATCGCCTTGCCTTGCTCGGGATTATCTTTACCTACCATGATTGCGGCGATGCCACTGAGAATGCCGAAAATCACGACGGCGATAATAGAGTTGTCACGCGCGTTCGTCAGGTCTGAGAAAATATTGGTGGGAATAAACCCAGAAATCACATCTGGCAAGCTTAGGCCAGAAACAGAGCCACGTCTCACCTCTAAGACATCCGCACGTGCAAGCTCACGGGCCCCGGCAACCATGCCTTCAGCACTCAGGCCCGTCACGAGCGTCACGACGATTCCCACAATGGCGGCAATGGCCGTGGTCAACACTAATATGCCCACGACCGAGAAGCCGATTTTACCGACAGAGGCAATCGCGTCCATCCGCAGCACCGAACCAATCATCGTTACCAAGATTAACGGCATGATGATCATACGCAGCAAACGCACATAGGAGTCACCGACTAGGTTTGTCCAGTTGAGCGTCTGCCCCATGACTTCAGACTCGACACCATAGGCGAGTTGCAAAAAGAAGCCAAAGGCAAGGCCCAGCACCATGCCTGTGAATACTTTGCGGGAGAGGCTTTCAGTCTTCTTGCTGATGTTGTAGATCAAGTACAACAGGGCGCAAAACAGAATTAGATTGATGACAGCGTATAGGCTCATGGTCGAGTACTCATATTATTGGTATGCCGTGAAATTAAACTACCTATGGCACACTTACAAGGACTAGATACGAACGCGATTGTTACACACTAATCTGGCAGGTTAGACATCATTATCGCCAAGGTGTCTGAGCGGAATTCCCTTCGGTACAGAACCGCGACTACTAAAGCGGATAGCAACATAAAAATGAAGAAATTAACGAACCAACCTAGTACGGCCATGCTGAAATAATAGGTGCGCAAGCCATTATTGAAATTACCTGCCGCTTTCGATGCCATAGTCGAAATACTTTCGATACAACGATCTATTAGCTCTTCAGAGGCTTTCTCGTGCTGTTCCGGCACGCCTCCTAACATCACAGAGACCTGCCCAAATTGCCGCAAACCCCATGTAAACTTAAAGAACGCATAGACAAATAAACAGATTAATAACAACACCTTAAGCTCCCACTGCCCGCGCGAGCCTTGGTCGGAGAAAGGGATATCACTCAGCATTGTGATGACGGTTTCAGACGAAGTTCCTAACACTGTCATCAAACCAGCCAAGATGAATAATGTGGTAGATGCAAAAAAAGACACACTGCGTTCAAGATTGGCAATGATATTGGTATCGGCGATACGATTTTCTCGGCGTAGCGACTTGCGAATCCATTGCTTACGGAACCGGTGCATGGCGTAGGCGAGCGTTGGCGTATCGATGCTGCGCAGCGCTGTATAATAAAAATACCCGCGAAAACACAGAAAAAACCACGCTACAGAAACGATATTACCAATATTGTTCAACACCAAATCGCCGAGAATCATGCTCAGACTTTTTCCTTATAAGCTTATTTCTTAATGTGATAACCAGTTTTAAATATCCACGAGATCACCGCAAGGCAAATCCCTAGAAACAACATAATCATAGTCAAACTGACACCAATACTGACATCGGATATTTCGTAAAAGCTCCAGCGAAAACCACTTATCAAGTACAACACTGGATTAAACAAAGTGACCGTTTGCCAAAACGGCGGCAACATACTGGCAGAATAAAAACTTCCACCCAAAAACACCAGCGGCGTTACGATTAAAAGCGGAATCAACTGCAATTTTTCAAAATTATCTGCCCAAATACCGATAATGAAGCCGAAGAGGCTGAACGACACACAGGTCAACACCAAAAACAGCAGCATCAGAAAGGGATGGGCAATATTCAATGGCACAAAGAATCCAGCAGTCGCTAGGATGATTGCTCCTAGAATAAGTGATTTACTGGCCGCGGCCCCTACATACCCTAATAGAGCTTCAAACATGGACACTGGCGCGGACAACAACTCATAAATTGTGCCGGTGAACTTAGGAAAATAGATGCCGAATGAAGCGTTAGAAATGCTATTGGTTAGCAAGGACAACATGACAAGCCCAGGTACGATAAACGCGCCATAACTAACACCGTCAACTTCTTGGATCCTTCCACCTATCGCCGCTCCGAAAACAACGAAGTATAAAGACGTGGAAATTACCGGCGCAATTATACTTTGCATTAAGGTCCGCCAAGTTCTCGCCATCTCGAAGTTGTAGATCGCTTTTACGCCATACCAGTTCATTACGATTCCTCCACGAGTTTTACGAATATTTCTTCCAAGGAGCTTTGCTTTGTTTGCATGTCCTTGAAGCCGATGCTCGCGCTGCGCAAATCTTCCATCAAGCTTGTTATCCCCGTGCGCTCACCCTGCGTATCGTAGGTATAGGTCAATTGCAGACCGTCTTCGCTTAGCAGCAAGTTATGCGCCGCCAGACTTTCAGGAACCTCTGTGAGTGCGTGGTTAAGCTCCAGTAGCAATTGCTTTTTGCCCAGCTTACGCATGAGCTCATCTTTCTCTTCGACAAGTAGGATTTCACCCCGTGTTACGATACCAATGCGATCAGCAATCTCCTCTGCTTCCTCAATATAATGGGTCGTCAAGATAATCGTGACGCCAGACTCACGCAGTTTTCTGACCAATGCCCACATATCCTTGCGCAGCTCGACATCTACCCCCGCGGTTGGCTCATCCAGAAACAATACTTGGGGTTCGTGCGAAAGCGCCTTGGCAATTAATACGCGCCGTTTCATGCCTCCAGACAACTCGATAATCTTGCTGTCTTTTTTATCCCAAAGCGATAGGTCTCGCAGAACTTGTTCGATATATTTTGGGTTTGCAGGCTTGCCAAACAAGCCGCGACTAAAGCTCACCGTCGAAAGCACAGAGGCGAAAGACTCGGTGGTCAACTCTTGGGGAACTAAGCCGATGATCGATCGCGTTGCACGGAAATCAGAAATAATATCCTTGCCAGCTACTAATATTTCACCTTCACTGGGACTGACGATGCCACAGATCGCCGAGATCAAAGTCGTCTTGCCCGCACCATTGGGGCCTAACAATGCAATAATCTCACCCTTGCGGATTTCTAGATTGATGTTATTCAATGCCTTGAAACCGCCAGCATAGGTTTTCGAAAGATTGCGGATAGAAACGATGGATTCCACTAATTACACCTCAGCTACAGCGTCGATGGCCTCTGCTAACCTAGCAACACCGACTATTGTCATTCCGTTTATTCCGCCCTTAGGCACGTTTGCCTTTGGCACAATTGCACGTTTGAAGCCATGCTTGGCGGCCTCGTACAGGCGTTCTTGCCCACTAGGCACCGGTCTTATTTCGCCTGCCAAACCCACTTCGCCAAACACGACCATGTCATGAGGCAGGGCCTTATCGCGAAAGCTAGAAATAATGGCGAGGATCAAAGCCAAGTCGGCGCTAGTCTCTGTCACCTTCACGCCACCCACTACGTTCACAAACACGTCTTGGTCGGCCATATACACGCCACCATGCCTGTGCAACACCGCCAACAGCATGGCCATTCGATTCTGGTCTAAGCCTACGGCTAAACGACGTGGATTCCCTAATTGTGTGCCATCGACCAGTGCTTGAATCTCCACTAGTAATGGCCGAGTGCCTTCCCAAAGCACCATAACTACAGAGCCCGCACTCTCTTCCTCTGTTCTGGCCAAGAAGATCGCCGAAGGATTCTTCACCTCCTTCAAACCTTTCTCAGTCATCGCAAACACGCCAAGCTCATTCACCGCTCCAAAGCGATTCTTTTGTCCGCGTAGCGTCCTGTATTTACTGTCACTGCCACCATCGAGCATCAAGAAACAATCAATCATATGTTCGAGCACTTTCGGCCCAGCAAGATTACCGTCCTTGGTGACATGTCCGACGAGAAACAAAATGGTGTTGGTCTGTTTCGCGTATTGAATAAGATAGGCGGCACATTCGCGCACCTGAGAAACACTGCCGGGCGCGGAGGCAATATCGGCACTGTGCATCACTTGGATCGAGTCGACGACTAATAATTTGGGTTGCTCTTGTTGGGCGACCTGACAAATCTTTTCGACATTGGTCTCGGCCAGCATTTTTAAATTTTTCTCCGGCAGGCCGAGACGCCTGGCACGCATGCCAACTTGCTGTAGCGACTCTTCGCCGGTAACGTAAAGGGCGCTTGTCGACTGAGCAAGCAAACACATCACTTGCAACAGCAGAGTACTCTTACCGGCGCCAGGGTTGCCGCCAATCAAAATTGCCGAACCGGGTACGAGACCACCGCCGAGGACGCGGTCTAGCTCTGAGATCGTAGTGGAGACTCGCGGCACAGACTCTAAGTCTATGTCGGATAAATCCTGCACACCTGAAGTGGTGCCAGCATAGCCTTGTTTACGAAAGTCGGGTTTTGCGGCGGGAGATGCTGCGCTGCCCAGACTAATTTTTGAAAGAGTGTTCCATTCTTTGCAGGCCACGCACTGCCCTTGCCATTGCCCATGTTCTGCACCGCATTCGGTGCATACATAGGCATTCTTCACCTTCGCCATTGCGATTCCTTTATTTGTTTGGGGCAATTTTTAGCTATAAACAAAATGCACTCGAGCGGTAATCTGGCAGAACAACTCATAGGCAATTGTATTGCAGTGTCGAGCAATCTCGTCGGCAGGTAAACCCTCGCCCCAAAGAATCACCTCATCGCCCACTTGCGCCTCAAGACACTCACTGAGATCGACAGTGATCATGTCCATCGACACTCTTCCACATAGGGCTACTCTGCGCTGTAGCACGCCAGCATTCGTTTTGCAGTTCACTATAACAGGCGTTCCTTGTGGCATACGGCGTGGGTATCCGTCGCCATAACCTATTGAGATCACACCTATGCGCTGTTCATGCGGACAAACATAACTTGCGCCGTAACCAACACTCTCACCTGCAGCTACCGTTTTCACGGCAATCAGCTTGGCACGCAAGGTCATGACTGGGGCGATGCCACGCTCGACGGCGTTTTCTCCGGCAACGGCTGTGCCACCGTACAGCATAATTCCCGGGCGCAACCATTGGTAATGGGCTTGCGGCCAAAGCTGAATGCCGGAGGAAGCTGCAAAACTGATTTCTCGAGACTCGTGTGGCACCTCAGCCGCATCCAGCACGCTCTGAAAGTGCGACAACTGGCGCTCAGACATATCACTAGCTGCATCATCAGCACAGGCAAAATGCGACATGAATACGATCTTTGCTACTTGTGGATGCTGCTTTAAACCTTGCCACGCTTGTATGAATTCTTTCTCTGCGAATCCCAAACGATGCATTCCTGTATCGACCTTCAGCCATACGCAAACCGGGTCAACCTCGGCATGCTCCGCCAAAAACTCAGTCAGCATGTTTAGTTGAAATAGAGAATGCACTACTAGGTGCAGGCCGTTAGCCACTGCCTGCGTGAGCTGCGACTCACTAAAAACGCCTTCTAACAGTAATATTGGCTCATGGAATCCTGCGCCGCGTAGCTCCATGGCTTCGTCAATCGAGGCTACACCGAAACAATCTGAGGGACGCAACTGGCGGCGCAGAGTCTGTGCGATAGCAAGCACGCCGTGACCGTAGGCATTCGCCTTCACAACGGCAACTACATTGGCACTAGGACAGTAAGACCGTGCTTTCGCAAAGTTTAGGAGCAAGGCTCCTAAGTCTATAGTGGCCCAGGCACGAAAATCATTCGTGTTGGGTATAACTTTCATCGTATGCCTGCATAGCAAGAGTTTCGAAACGAGTAAACTGACCATGGAAGCCAAGTTTCACTGTTCCAATAGGACCATTACGCTGCTTGCCAATTATGATCTCGGCAATGCCTTTGTCTTGCGTGTCTTCATTATAGACCTCATCGCGATACACAAATGCGATGATGTCGGCATCTTGCTCGATCGCACCCGATTCACGCAGATCAGACATCACGGGACGTTTATTCGGGCGCTGCTCTAACGAGCGGTTAAGCTGTGATAACGCGATCACAGGACACTGAAACTCTCGGGCCATAGTCTTTAGCGAGCGGGAGATCTCCGAGATCTCACCCACACGGTTATCGCCAAAGCCTTTAATTTGCATAAGTTGTAGGTAATCCACCACGATTAGACCGATCGAACCATGCTCGCGAGCAACACGGCGTGCGCGTGAACGCATCTCCATTGGGCTTAAGCCAACGCTATCGTCGATCAATAGGGGTTTGTCTTTCAGCTTACTCACCGCAGCGGTCAACCGCGGCCAATCGTCATCTTCTAGCTTGCCAGTACGAAGTCGCTTCTGATCAATCTTGCCAACAGAGCTGAGCATCCTTGTGACCAGACTTTCAGCTGGCATTTCGAGGCTGAATACTAATACCGGTTTATTGCTTAGCAAAAGAGCGTTCTCTGCCAAGTTCATAGCAAACGATGTTTTACCCATCGAAGGTCGGCCTGCGACGATGATGAGATCAGATTTCTGCAAACCAGAGGTCTTGTCGTCCAAGTCTTTGAAACCCGTGGGCAAACCAGTGAGCGCGCCATCTGATTGGAATAGTTCGTCAATGCGGGTCACGGCATCTTGCAAGAGGGGGTTGATCGCCTTTGGGCCGCCATCTTTCGGACGGTCGTCAGCGATCTTAAACACCTTTTGCTCGGCAACATCGAGAACATCATCAGCACGTTGCCCGGCAGGATTGTAGCCACTATCGGCAATCTCGTAAGCCACACGGATCAATTTTCGCAGCTTTGAGCGTTCTGCAATAATTTCGGCATAGGCACCGATATTGGCCGACCCGCGGGCATTACTCGCGAGATCGCTCAAATACTCAATACCGCCGGCCTCATCCAGCTCACCAAGGCTATCCAGCGCCTCTACTAGCGTCACAACGTCCAGAGGCTTATCCGCTTCGGTTTGCGAAAACATCACACGGTAGATTAGTTGGTGCTCATGACGAAAGAAGTCTTCTTCAATCAATTTCTCGACGACCGTGTCCCACACAGAATTGTCGAGCATCAATCCACCCAGAACCGCCTGCTCTGCCTCAATCGAGTGAGGAGGAGTTTTCAGGGATGCTAGCGCGCCAGCATCGAGGGGTTTTTTGCTTTTCTCAAACAATTCAGACATGAAGTAATCACTGTAGCGGCCCGCGCTATGGCGAGCTTTTAGAAAAAAAAAGCGCCATCACTCCTAAGAATGACAGCGCTTCATTGTCCACTATTGCCCCGAGTTCAACAACCGCAGAATTTTGCGGTGCGCTGTCAGAGCAATGGTGTCTTAAGCAGGAACGACAGCTAACGTCACAACTTCTTCAACTTCGTAGCCGAGGTCGATAGTTAGTTCGTACTCACCTACTTCGCGCAATGTACCATTCGGCAGACGTACTTCAGACTTATTCACGTCTGAACCAGCCGCTTCATTGATTGCATCGGCCACATCACGTGTGCCGATAGAACCGAAGAGCTTGCCTTCTTCGCCAGCGTTCACTGCGATAGTAACGCGCAATTCTTTCAGCTTAGCCGCACGGCCTTGAGCAGCAGCAACTTTCTCGTTGTGCGCTGCAAGCAGCTCTGCACGACGCGCTTCGAAGTTCTCTAGGTTAGTCTTAGTGGCTGGAATCGCTTTACCCGTTGGGAACAGGAAGTTACGAGCATAGCCAGCTTTTACCGAGGCAGAATCACCTACCGCACCAAGCTTGCCTACTTTTTCCAATAGAATGACGTTCATTTTTACTTCCTCATTAAAATCTGCGTGTATTCTTAATCTACATTTAAGCGCTGAACGCTTGCCTTAATTTCTACCGCGTTATTCGCGCGGGGCTACCCTCGATCGAAAATCTAGCCAGCTATCGGCTACCGCGGCAATGACCAATAATTGGAACATCACTGGGTACATCAACGCTGAATAGAAAATCACCAAAACTGCAACTGGCAACTTTCTTCGACCTACCAGGCCATGCACTAAAGCAACGCCTGCAATCAGCAGCGGCAACAAGAAGAACAGTGCGAGCTGCTGCACCACTGGCGGCCCTAAGTTCGCCAGCACAAACATCGAAAACAACACTGCGCTAGACTTCCAACTTAAACGCAGTTGATGGAATTCTTCACGAAAACCACCAGGATTAAACAGTTTTGCTTGCCAACTACGGGCGAGCATTAACAGTGTCACCGATAAAAACGCTACCGAGGTGCCAAAAAACACTAACAAAAGTGGCCTTAGCAACTCCGGCTCTATTAGCGCCACCTGGCCTTCTAGCTCAGGAGCACTAGCGATTTGTTCCATCAGTTGCAGCAATTGCTCTTCCATCATTACGAGGAAGGTGGGCTGAATCATTAACCCCAATTGCGCGCCGATGCCAACACCGATAGAGGCCAGCAATGTGACTTCCCAAGAGCCGGTCGTGCGCAGCACTTGTGCGAGCACTGTAATACCAAGCAATAACAGTAGGGGAATCACATCCCCTGTAACCGTCCACGCTATGGCGGGCAATATTGCCCAAGCGAGTACGATCAAAGCTTCAGACTTGCCGTGCCTTAGTGCTATCAAAGCCACGACCGGGGCACTCAAAAAATTGATGACCGGCAGTAAGCCAAGTAAAACAGCCGCTATTATCGATTGGCGGCGACCTGACATCACATAAGCAGCCAAAGCCTTCATACGCGTCTCCGTACTGCTGCGAAAGCGTTACCGCCGCGCAGCATGACACTTAACGGATTTAAGCAGTATGGCTGTCTGTATATGGAATCAATGCAAGATGACGAGCACGTTTCACAGCAGTAGCCAATTGACGCTGGTAGCGCGCCTTAGTACCAGTGATACGGCTAGGAACGATCTTGCCAGTTTCAGACACATACGCCTTCAAAGTTTCGATATCTTTATAATCAATCTTAGTGGTGCCTTCTGCTGTGAATTTGCAGAATTTACGTCTACGGAAAAAACGAGACATGTTTATATCCTTTCAATAAGTTTGTTTAAACAACAGTCTTTAGCAATAAACTAAGTGATTAGTCTTTTTTCTCTTCAGTCGCTTCTTCAGCAACTTCAGCAGACTCAGTTGACTCTTCACTAGCTTCTTCGCTTGCTTCTTCGTCTTTGCTTTGAGCGGCAGCCGCTTCAGCTTGACGAGCAGCTGCGTCTTCTTCGATCTTACGCTTTTGCTCCGCACGGGCACGACGCTCACGGCTTTCGCGCTCACCTTTAAGAATCAAAGACTCTTCAGTAACAGGGCCAGACTCTTTCATGACCAAGTTACGGATGATGGCATCGTTATAACGGAACAAAGTAGTGACTTCGTCCAGCACATCGCTACCACACTCAATGTTCATGAGGATGTAGTGCGCTTTGTGGATTTTATTGATTGGATACGCTAACTGACGACGGCCCCAGTCTTCAAGACGGTGAACTGTACCACCACTGTCTTTAACGATCTGAGTGTAGCGTTCAACCATACCCGGCACTTGGTCGGATTGGTCAGGGTGTACTAAAAATACAACTTCATAATGTCTCATAGAGACTCCTTACGGGTTGAAGTCTTCTGACTAACACCGGCTTGAGAGGCCTAATGCGCAGGAAGACAAGGAGTTAAGGGGCATTGCCTAAAGACAGCTCCCCGAAATTAAAGAGCGGGCATTCTAGAGATTAGCAAGGCAATATGCAAATCATTTAGGATTAATCTGATTGAAAGCCGAGGTTTTACTAGCCCCTAACAGCTTCGAGCACCACCGAACTAAAGACCGAGCATGATGTGGGAGCGCTTGCCCCTTTTGGGGGGCCTGCCCGCGAAAAAAAGCAACTCGGTGACAGGGAATCGCGGGCAGGCCCGCTCCCACATGGGGGATTCTTTCGGGCTTGGAGCTGGATTCATTCGCGGGCAGGCCCGCTCCCACATGGAGGGCACATTCTAGTTTGGAGAGGCACTGGCCCAATTTAGGGGGTTTGTCTTTGGCGCACCGCCTCGAACAGGCACAGACCTGTGGCTACCGAGACATTGAGGCTGCTCAGAGCTCCAGCCATCGGAATCGACATCAAAAAATCACAATGCTCACGGGTCAAGCGGCGCAAGCCCTTGCCTTCAGATCCCATGACAATGGCTATCGGCTGCTTAAAATCCATGGCATAGAGGCTTTGATCCGCCTCACCGGCAGCCCCTGCGATCCAGATACCGCGCTGCTTCAAGCCTTCAAGGCTGCGACTGAGGTTGGTCACGCAGACAAAGGGAATCGTATCTGCAGCGCCACAGGCCACCTTGCGGGCCGTCATATTTAGTGGAGCGGAGCGATCTTTAGGCACTATCACGGCATCCACCCCCGCAGCATCGGCGGTGCGCAGACAAGCGCCCAAATTATGCGGATCAGTCACCTCGTCGAGTACTAATAGTAGAGGGGCATGGGGCAAACCGTCGAGCAAAGCCTCTAAACCGCGCTCATCCAATAGGCTGCCGCCCAGCTTGCACAGCGCCACAACGCCTTGATGGACGGCGCCCTTTTGAATATTGCGCAAGCGCTTATCCAGATCTTTGCGGTCCAAGCCCTGCCAAGCCACACCCGCCTCGCTGGCAAGAGATTTAACCTCGTTAATGCGCTTGTCTTCACGGTCCTGCTGAATAAACAGCTCCAATACGTCTTCGGGATGCTGTTTGAGTAGCTCGCTGACAGTATGGATGCCGTAGACCCATTCTTTGTTGCTCAATTTCTTGTCCTTTGATTTGGGGCTTACCGGGGGTGCGGAGCTGGCTGGACGATTCGCTTGCAGGCAAGCTCCTACAGTCAGTGGCTCCCCCCCTATTTTATTGAGTGATATTATTTTTTGCGTTTTGGCGGGGCCGTGACTGTGCCGTCGCGCACTTGGTCTCGCAGACTCTTAGCTTCACCCGCGCTTGGTTTGCGACGCTTGCCTTTATTTTTAGCCTTAGCGCTAGGTTTTTTCTTCTTGGCAGCAGCCTTTGGCTTGTCACCAGTGGCTGGCGCACTCTTCGCCCCGCGACCTTTACTTGCTGGATTCGCGTGAGCGCCGCCTTTGTTTTTCGACTTCGCTTTCTTGGGCGGCAAACCCGCTGCACTTTGCGGATTACCAGCAGCATCCAACATGACCAAATCAATCTTACGGTCATCCAAATCAACACGCGCCACTTTTACTCGCACGGTATCACCTAGGTGGTACACCATGCCGTTGCGCTCACCGCGCAATTGATGCCGTATTGGGTCGAACTGATAATAGTCGTTCTTCAAGGCTGTAATGTGCACCAAGCCTTCGACGTAGATATCGCTGAGCTCTACAAACAAACCAAACGCCGTCACACTACTCACAGTGCCGGAGAAATCTTCGCCGACTCGGTCTTGCACATACTCACATTTGAGCCAATCCAACACATCGTAGCTTGCCGCATCAGCGCGCCGCTCGGTCATCGAACAAGTCTCGCCGAAGGTTTGCATGTCTTTCATGTCATAGGGATAAATGGCTTTGCGCGTTAGAGGCGCAACTCCCTCTACCTTCTGGACGTTTTGCGTATGCTCTTTGCTGCGCACTAGGAAACGAATCGCGCGATGCACTAACAAATCCGGATAACGTCGAATAGGCGAAGTGAAATGCGTATAGGCTGCAAAACCAAGCCCAAAATGGCCGATATTCTCTGGCTGATACACCGCCTGTAATAGCGAGCGAATCATCACCGTCTGAATCAGATGCGCATCGGGACGGTCTGCAATTTTCTGCAAGACTCTCTGATAATCTTTCGGCACTGGTTTGGCCGAACGCGTAAGCTGCAGACCAATCTCTTTCAAAAACGCTTTTAGATTGTCCATTTTGTCCATGTTGGGGCCGTCATGCACACGGTACAACACGGGCAATGACGACTCTGACAAAAACTTTGCCGTACAAACATTAGCCGCCAACATACATTCTTCAATCAAGCGATGTGCACTATTGCGCACAACTGGCACGATCGAACTAATCTTGCGCGTCTCACCAAAAACGATCCGCGTCTCAGTACTGATAAAGTCCAGAGCACCAGCTTGCTGACGCAGTTTCGCCAGCTTGTGATACACCTTGTTCAATGAATCCAGTGCCGGCAACAAAGCCTCATAACGAGTACGTAATCGCTCTTGTGTTTTCGCACGCAAGTCTGTTTCGGGCGTCTCGAGAATATCGGCCACTTCGGTATAGGTCATACGTGCATGGGAGTGAATCACCCCTTCATAAAACTGGTAGTCCTGCACGCGACCTTGTTTGTCTAGATGCATCTCGCACACCATGACAAGGCGGTCGACTTTTGGCTTTAATGAACACAGGCCATTGGACAGCGCCTCTGGCAACATCGGAATCACATGCCCTGGGAAGTACACCGAGTTACCACGGTTTTGCGCCTCCTCATCAAGCGCAGAATTGACCGACACATAATGGGAGACATCGGCGATGGCGACGAATAATTTACAGCTACCGCCCGGCCCCTGTTCGCAATACACCGCGTCATCGAAATCTTTAGCGTCTTCACCATCAATTGTGACGAATGGCAGCTCTCGCAGGTCGACCCGCTGCGCCGATTCATCCGCAGACACCTCGGTGCCGAAGCCTTTCATCTCCTTAAGCACATCACGCGGCCATTCGTATGGAATATTATGGCTACGTACCGCCACGTCTATCTCCATCCCTGGCTTCATATTGTCACCAAGGATCTCTACAATTTTACCGACTGCTTTACGGCGGGAAGTTGGAAATGCGGTGATCTCAGCGACGACAAACTGCCCGTCTTGCGCATCGCGATTCTCTTTCTCAGGAATCATGATTTCGTGGCTGTTGCGACGGTTATCTGGCACTACGACACCAAAGCCTTGCTCCCAATAATAGCGCCCTACGATTTGATTGCTGCGCCGCTCTAGCACCTCAAAGATCATTGCTTCTTTGCGCCCGCGCCGGTCAACTCCCGACACCCTTGCAAGGACGATGTCGCCATCGAAGACCTTCTGCATCTCTGAATTGGGCAGAACCAAGTCGCCTGAACCATCGGCAGGAATAAAGAAGCCGTAGCCATCCTTATTGCCATGCACACGCCCCTTGATCAACTCCATCCGGTCGACCAAACCATACACACCACGGCGATTACTGATGAGCTGCCCGTCACGGGCCATAGCGATCAGACGCCGACGCAGAGCTTCGGTGTGCTCATGAGATTCTAGTTTGAGATGCTCACAGAGCGACTGGTAGGTGACAGGCTCACCTATTTGCTCCATGTATTCGAGGATGTACTCGCGAGAGGGGATCGGATTTTCGTAGTTTTCCGCTTCCCGACTTGCGTAGGGGTCATTGATCACTTCAGGGTCTTTTGATTTCTTAGCCATATCCTGCCAAATAAAATGGGTTTCTAGCAGGCAGTATACACTCCAAGACCCTATATTACTTGCACTATTAAGCCCAGCCCAATTGACAGCGACCAGCCTCAGCGATAAAGTGCGCGCTTCGAATACCCCCTATTTGCCCAGGTGGTGGAATTGGTAGACACGCTAGCTTCAGGTGCTAGTGCTCGAAAGGGCGTGGAGGTTCAAGTCCTCTTCTGGGCACCATTGCAATTCTTTACCCCTCTTTAATTGCCAAAAACTCTCAGAACCTTGCAAAAACTAAGGAGATATCCATTACCCTTAGTTAGGCTTAACAATAAACTGAAGGTATATCTCTATGAAAAGATGCCTAATACTTACAGCCGCGATGTGGCTATTTTGCAATCCCGTGCTGAGCCAATCTTATGATCTTTTAACTCGTGCGGATTCAGGGGATGTCTACGCTCTATTGATGTTGGGAGAGATGTTTGCCGCAGGCGAAGGAGTGCCGCAGGACTATGTTGAGGCAGCAAATTGGTACCGCCTAGCCGCGCAACGGGGAGTCGCTAAAGCGCAGCTGTCCTTGGGCTTGTTGTATTCGCAAGGGCAAGGCGTTGCACAGAATATAGAGCTAGCCTACCAATGGGTTTACCTTGCAGCCGAGCAAGGAGCGCCAGAGGCTATAGAGGCCCGCGATCAAATTGGCAAGCAATTAGACGCTGAATCGCGAAACCGAGCCCAACAGCTAGCCACACGACTACTACTGGCCAATTGAACGCCTCCTGCCCAAGCACTTTGCTTCGGCAGGAGACTTCGTATCACTTGCCGAGGATTGCCGGAAGCGATAGGCCTTGTTCCTTGGCGCAGTCCAACGCAATTTCGTATCCCGCATCCGCGTGACGCATCACCCCCGTTGCCGGATCATTCCAAAGCACGCGCTCAAGTCTCTTTGCCGCATCTTCTGTGCCGTCGGCAACGATCACCATCCCAGCATGCTGGGAGAAGCCCATACCCACACCCCCACCATGGTGCAAACTAACCCACGTGGCTCCAGATGCCGTACTCAAAAGTGCGTTCAATAGCGGCCAGTCTGAGACTGCATCCGAACCATCTTGCATAGTCTCGGTTTCACGATTGGGGCTGGCGACCGATCCACTATCAAGGTGATCTCGACCGATGACCACAGGCGCGCTTAGCTCGCCGCTGGCAACCATTTCGTTGAAAGCTAAGCCCAAACGATGGCGATCACCCAATCCCACCCAGCAGATTCGAGCAGGCAGACCTTGAAAGGCAATACGATCCCGGGCCATATCTAGCCAGTTATGAAGATGCTTATCATCAGTGTTGTGCAAGCGGAACATTTTCGAGGGCATAGTTCTAAGCGATTGTTTTGCAGCCCTTTGGGTGGTGGGTCTCCCCAACGGGTCAGGTAATTGGGTAACGGCCACCGTGTTTTTGATACCAAGCAATAAACTCATCGGCTGGCAATGCACGCGAGATCAGGTAGCCTTGTGCCAAATCGCAACCTACATCGCGCAGAAAGTCCAGAGACGCTTTGTCCTCAACACCCTCTGCCACAACCCTAAATTTAAGTCGATGAGCAAGATTAGTGGAGGCATCGATAATATGCTTGCTGCCTTCGTCGTTCGCTAGATTCATCACGAAAGCCTTGTCGATTTTTATCATTGAAATAGGCAGTTTTTGCAAATACTGCAACGACGAATAGCCAGTCCCATAATCGTCGATGGACACAGTCACTCCGAGCTTCGATATTTTCGACAACACATAAATCGCACGATCAATGTCATGCATCAATGAGTTCTCGGTAAGCTCTAATTCTAAGTTCTCGCCAGGTAAATTGTGCTTTTCTAATTGCGACATCACTTGAAAAACAAACCCCGGCTGCGTGAGGTTTTGCACAGAGACATTGACGGCGACTTTGATACTCACCCCAAGCTTTTTCCATTCTAAAACGTCCCCTAAGGCCTGATCGATCGCGAACTTAGTTAGTCTGTCAATTAAGGTACTGCGCTCTGCTCTAGGGATAAATTTGTCAGGCGGGATATTCCCTAAACGTGGATGCTTCCAACGCATCAACGCCTCTACTGCGACAATCTCTCCTGTTCTAAGATCAATTTTTGGTTGGTAATGCATTTGCAGTTGCTGATTGTCTAGCGCCTCTTTTAGATAACCTAATAATTCTATATTTTCTGCAACAGACTCATCACTGCCTTGATCTAAGTGGACGAATTTTGTCGTACTTGCGTTCTTTGCCTCAGCCACCGCGCTAACCGCTTTTTGAATATAATAAGTCGCAGGCTGGTCCACACCTTGAAACCTCACAACGCCTATCTGTATATCGCCATGCAGCTGTAAGCCATCAGAATGAAAAGGC
The DNA here is from genome assembly GCA_947259995.1 of uncultured Pseudomonadales bacterium. Taxonomy (GTDB): domain Bacteria; phylum Pseudomonadota; class Gammaproteobacteria; order Pseudomonadales; family Pseudohongiellaceae; genus UBA5078. Next base: position 272,769 of record CAMYOK010000007.1, read on the forward strand.
TCTTGGAACGCCCGATGCAAAGCGCGACAGAAGGACTTCATATCTAAGTGCTTCTTCTCTTCCAGCAATAAACATAGCTGATCGGTTCGAGTACGATACACAATCGTTTCTGCTGGCGTCTCCCGCTTCACCCGCTCGCCCATTTGAAGAAGAATCCTATCCAAAGCCGGCATACCAAAATTTGTAACAATTTCTTCTGAGTTCATTAAGGAAATAATGATGAGACAATGGGTAAACGAGTGTTTAGTTTTTTTCTCGCTCAGCCGCAGTTGTTCGATGTCCTCTATCAATGCCAAATAGTTTGCGAGTTTAGAGCTAACATCATGCCTATTTGACCAACGCAATCGCACGACATAACCTCTAATGCCATCACTAGCTAGGCCTGCGCAGATACCGATAAATGCGAAAAAACCAATACGATACCCCCAATTGATGGCGGCTTGCTGCTCGCCTGTCGTAGTATCTAATGGCATCAAAGGGCCCAGCAGCATTCCTCCCAAAAACGCCACAAGAAATCCGCCCTTCACACCGAACGCCATCGCTGCGAACATAATTGGGATATACATGGAATGAACGAATACGTATTGCGTGCCTCCTGTTTGCAACACAAGGGCATATGCAGCTGCTATCAACGCAAGCGTCATCATCGCTGATATAACAACAATGCTACTGTTGCGCTGCTCAACCCAGCTCAAAAAGTGCTTAGTTTTGATCTCTTTCACCTTTCTAATTTCGACAACTATTAACTAGTCTTGCGTTGCATTTATATCACAACATGAACACCTCTAACGCACTGCGCGAACAGACAGCACCCTCTATAGAGCTGAATCTAATTCAGCTTGTGTAAACAATGGTAGCTTCACACCAGTGCGATGGCCATAAATCACCGTGTAGGTCAGCACACTCTCCACATAATTTCGCGTTTCGCCATAGGGGATTGTCTCGACCCAAACGTCGTAGGGTAGTGGTGCATCTTGACTGCGCCGCAGCCATTGCCTTACTCGATTCGGCCCTGCATTGTACGCAGCCGTCGCCAAGATCCTATTGCCCTCAAAGTCTTGCAGAAGCTGGGCAAGATAACGACCACCCAAACGAATATTAAGGCTTGGGTCGAGAAGGTCTTGCGTAGACAAGCCTAGTCCAGCCCCTGCGGCCATCTCTCTGCCAGTAGCAGGCATCAGTTGCATCAAGCCCATTGCCCCCGCTGAAGAGCGCACATCGTGCATCAGTGCGCTTTCCTGGCGGGCAACAGCATGCAATAGGTGTTGGGGCAACGCGAACTCACGAGCGGATGAGCCAAAGTCCTCTGCATAGGCTAGTGGAAAGCGCAGTTCAATGTCATTCCAGTACTGCACACGAATCATTGCCTGAATGGAATTACGATGCCAGCCCCAACGTTGCGCAAGCCTTCCACTCGCCATCACTTGTGACACAGTCATCCTCGCACTGGCATAATTCCATTCGTTGCGCGCGGCGCTTTCATCCTCGATCATATATAGCTCATAGGCCCGCTCAATTGCCGGCAATTGACTGAGCTCGAGGATTTGTTCTTCACTTGCGAGGACAGGTTGATGGTCGAACTCATACTCTGCACCTAATTGGTTTGCCGCAAGAAAGCCGAAATAACTGCGGCTATTTGCAGCAATCCGTAACAGATTATGGGCCTGCTCTAAGGAGTCGATGTCTCCTGCCATGGACAAGGCTCTGGACTTCCAGTATTGCCAGCGCTCCGTATCGCGTTGTTCTGCTGGAAGTCGATCTATCCATGCCTGCACACTCGGCCAATCTAACTCCCGCAGCGCGTTACGCACAATCATCGCCACTAGTGATTCTGAGATAAGCCCAGGGGATTGCAGCAAGAAAGTCTTCGCTTGCGCGACCTCTCCTTCTAGTAATAATCTCTGTACGCAATAGCGCAGCAAAGCGTCTAAGGCATTTTCGCTAAAATCAAATTGCTCTTGATAGCTCTGGGTTAGCCGTAAGGCTAAATTGGCATCGCTCACTGCCAGTTGCCGCAAACCATACAATACAATTTCTGAAATTCTAGGCGACTGAGCACTAAACTGCGAAGGGGTCTGTAGAAGGTGGGGATTTCTATCGACGTCTAAAAAAAGTTGCGCGTAGGTTTTATCTGGCTCCGGCATCAATGTCGACACATATCGTGCTAAGGAGTTACGCCCCGCCCGCACGGTCTTACTAAATCTTTGCCAAGTGATTTGGGGAGTGAGTCGCCCATCTGCAATCCAGGCTTCAAACACTGGGTCACAATTATTGACTTGCGAGCGAGATACATTCCATAGCACTTCTACTTCATCGAGCGCAGTTGTATCGCCCGCTATTAAACGCGCGTGAAGGGCATAACAACTAAGCTCTGTATTGGTATTGCGAGGATTATGATAGCGCTGCACATCGAGCCAGCGCTCGTTGAGCGCCAACTGACGCACCCACACTCGCTCTAAACGCTGCCCTAAGTAGCTATCGGAGTTTTGTAGTAGAAATTCGTCTACTTCCTTAGTTGGGCTGCCTGCGCTTGCCAACGATGTAAGGCGGGCAGAAATATCTGCATACTCTAAATAGGCGCGCAATGGGTAATCATCTAGAAGTGCCAGCAGGCTCTTGTATTGAGTGATATCTTCAGCATTAAAGGCAGCTCTTGCCGATAAAAATATCTCCCGTTGCTGTTCCCGAGAGAGCTCTACAGCATCGCCCCCTTGAGCCACCGCCTCGGCGCAAAACACGCCAAAAGCCAGCATATATGTCAGCAAGACTCGAATATTTCCACGTTTAGCCATTTTAACAAACCTTTGCGCTTGCACCCGACACGGTGGCGACCACAATACTATGCGCTCAATGCCATTCACCGGCAATCCTATCATCTGAGCATAGGCTTAGAACACGGGTGCCGCATTTTTTACAGTTTATATTGAGAGGCTGACGGGAACAGGAGGGTTAGCCATACAAGGCATGGACTAAGAGGCGAAGGAGTTTTATCAGCCTAATAGGGAGTGCAGTATTCCTTGGCTCATTTTCAGAGCTCCAAGTCCTCCGCAAATCTAATTGCAAACCTTGTTGGATTCGATCGATGTATCTCCAATTCACCCCCAAGTTGATCCACAATAGTACGCACAAGGTGCAGGCCAAGTGAATTAGAATCGCGCAACATAAAACTCTCGGAGAACCCAACCCCAGAATCCTCGATACTAAATTCTAACTGCTTATCTGCGATACTCTGCAAGCCCAGACTCAGTGTCCCTGTCATCCCATTAGGGAAGGCATGCTTGAATGTATTGCTCACCAGCTCGTTAATAATCAAACAAAGCGGTATACCCTTATCTAGCGGTAATGCCACGTCACTTACATTGATGGTGATATCTATCTTGGAGATATCGATGCCGTACGATTGAGTCAAATTATCTATAAGATTCTCTAATACAGTCTGAAAAACCACTTTTGAGAAGTCTTGTGATTCGTAAAGGATCTGATGAATCATCGCAATGGAACGGATTCGGTTTTGGCTATTTTGAAATGCGGCAAGAACCCGCTCACCTGTCACAGTTTCGGACTGAAGGCCGATTAAGCTATCTATGATTTGCAGATTATTCTTAACGCGATGGTGAATCTCTGACAGCAAAACTTCTTTCTCTTTTAGTGCTGCTCGTAGTTTTTTATCTTGCGCACGACGTTCCGAAATATCGACTACCGAAGCCAAGATCATTGTGCCCAACTCAGAGTGCAAATAATTCAAGCCGATCTCAATGGGGATCTCAGCGCCTGATTTATGTACGCCAAAAAGTTCGCGACCACGCCCCATAGAGCGTGTCGAAGGAGCCAGCAAGTAATTTTCGCGCAGTTGTTTATGAGAAGCGGCAAAGCGTGCAGGCACTAACTTTTCAATCGGCTGCCTTATTAACTCATCTTCTTCATAGCCAAACAAATCCGCAATACTCGCATTGACCATAACAATAAGACCACTCTCGTCCACTAACACCATTGCGCTAGGCGAGGCATTGACTGCCAACTGCATGGAACGTCGAGTCTGTGTTGCACTTGATTCAGGCGTCATTTTAGCTCTTCACCAACGTATCACCCTAAGCCCAATGAGGCTTCGCCCGCGCGCAACAGGCTCTCAATATTTTGCGCTGACATTGGCCGAGCAAAATAAAACCCCTGAATAGCTTGGCACTCAATTGTCTCCATGAAATCAAACTGACTCTGGGTTTCTATTCCTTCAGCGATCACTTGCAAATTTAGTTTCTGTGACATAGCAACAATGGCTGACACAATAGCTCTACTAGCCTCGTTATGGGACACGTCATTCACAAATGTTTTGTCTATTTTCAAGCGCCCAATAGGCAAGGACTTCAATGAGCTAAAGCACGAATAGCCTGTACCGAAGTCATCAATTGCTATTGTCAGACCGAGCTTCTCTAGTTCGATTAAATTATTAATAGTCTGTTCTGCATCTTGCAAACAGGACTCAGTGATCTCAATCTCTAATAATTCTGCTGGTATTTGATGCTGCTGCATTGCAGTGACAATAGTTTTGACAAAATTAATATCTTGAAGCTGCCGCGGGGAAACATTGATGGCAACGGGAATCAAACGTAAGCCCGCCTCACGCCATGCATTAATCTGTCGACATACTTCCTGTACTACCCAATTCCCAATTTCGATAATGAGGTCGCTCGCCTCGGCAACGGGAATCACTTCTCCTGCGGCTACAAAACCCAGCTCAGGGTGCTCCCATCGAATAAGAGCCTCTAAGCCTATAACTTCTTTATTTGCGACATTGTACTGGGGCTGGTAATGAACAATAAATTGCTGCGCCGCTATTGCCTGCCGTAACTCCGTCTCTCGCTTTAAGTAACGCTCAGACTTTTCTGTTAGCTCTTGATGGTAGAAGGCAAATCGATTGCGGCCCTCATTCTTAGCCGAATACATGGCTGTATCGGCCATCTTAATAAGATCATCCTTGTTGTCAGCATCTTTAGGGTAAACACTAATGCCGATACTTGCCTCTGGAATGATCTCAGTGCCGAGTAAACGAACAGGGTGCTTCAACGTCTCTAAGAGCTTACTGGCGATAAAGCTTAAGTCAGACTTAGTTTTGAAGCGATCGATGATCACTATAAATTCATCACCCCCGATTCTGCATAAAGTGTCTACAGCTCGAATCTGCGTGCGCAAACGTTTCGCTACCGTCTTCAATAGCACATCACCAGTTTGATGCCCTAGCGTGTCATTGACTAGTTTGAAATGATCGAGATCTAAGAATAGTATCGCCAGTTCTGTCTCATGGCGTTTAGCATTCTCGACAGCGATTGTCAGCCTATCCATAAACAGATTTCGATTAGGGAGACTTGTCAGACTATCGTAATAGGCAATGCGAGAGAGCTTCTCTTGTGTAGCTCTAATTTCAGTAATATCGGAGACAATTGCAACGTATTGTCCAAATGAACTTATCGCTTCGGGAATCTGACTCACGTTGACCCAAGCATAGAGGAATTCGTGATTGGCTCGAAATGTCTTCACCTCACCTTGCCAATATCCATTGTTCGCCAGCCCCGCTTGCAAGTCTCTACGCGTATCTTCTCCGATTACTTCGGCGCTCAGCAGTGTGAGCGAAGCACCCAGCATTTCAGTCTCTGCGCGCCCAGTAATGCGCGCGAAGGCGGAGTTACAACTAAGAACGCACTTGTCATTATCCAGAATAACGATTCCATCAGCGCTACACTCATATACCAAGGCCGCTTGCTTAAGGCTCTGCTCCGCGACGCGGCGCTCAGTTTCGTCTTTCAATACTCCAACCACTTTGATGCCAAAGTCTGTCTGAAAAGACTTACCGTACATTGCAAGCCAACAATGTCCATCGCTAGGATCATTGATTTCAAAGGACAACTCGATGCTTAGCTCAGGCGCACGCTGAATCTTAAGAATCTCAGCAAGCACACGCTCTTTATCGGCTAGGACAATTTTCTCTGAGATCTGCTGCCAGTCAGCAATTTTATTTTTACTTCCGTCGGGGGCATAGGACACGATGACATCGGCAGTCTTAGCATGAGCTTCCCATGTAGAGAGGTTGCCAGCGTCTAAAGCCAATTGCAGGTGCACTTTGGTATCACGAAGGCTCTTGTCGGCTTTGCTCTTCTCTAATGCCACTTGAATGCAGGCGTGCAATTCTCGCTCAGAATAGGGCTTGATCAGATAACCATATGGTTTAGATTCTTTAGCGCGCAGCAGGGTGCTATCTTCGGAATAGGCGGTAAGAAAAATCACTGGGATTTGATATTGATCGCAAAGTATTTTTGCGATGTCGATGCCATCGGTATTGCCTTGAATATGAATATCCATTAACACAATATCGGGTTGATATTCATCGACTAACGCAATGGCCTTCGTTGCGCTTGGAGCCATACCTATCACGTTATAGTTTAGCTTGTTTAGCCTTCGCTTAAGGTCCAACGCAACAATGTTTTCGTCCTCTACAATGAGAATCTTAGCGTCTGGCATTTAGCACCCTTGTTAACCCTGATAGAGATGGTCGTCTGAAAATCCAGCATTCAGATTACGCATTGTCGCCAATCCGGGCAATCTATTTCGGGAAAAAACCCATTTTAATGACGGGATTGCACATTACCACTATTACGACAGGAAGCGCCCCTGCGAGAATACACTTCCAGCCATCATGGCTTCTCAACATGTTGATTAGTGGATATATCGGCAGGATTGCTGTGTTCTTCAAATAGATTGATCCAACGATCCGATTTCCTACCAAAAATCATCATCTGCTTGTAGTGGCTTTCATTTTCTGGCGGGCGCAGCAGGATATCTAGCAAAAACATCACTATGCTCACCGGGCTCATAACAAGGTCCCGTAGGGCGTCAGCAGCGAGCTTTAATTGAAATATTAATAAACAGCGAAAGCTGCTAATTGGCGAGATTGGTCTTTTTGACACGGGTAGCCTCCTATAGAGTCCTGCTGCACAGAATTAGCTGTGAGTTAACGAGCGCGCAGCGGTGCAATTGCACGATCTACCATCGACACAAAGGTACTCAGCGTCAATGCGATCACTACGACAAACAACAGTATATCTAAGAATGCAGTAAGTGACTCTAAAGCTTCTAAACGCGAAAACCCGATTATGAGTAGAGGTAGAAAATAGAACACACCGTTCCAACGGCCAAGGAAGCTCATTCTGAGCTGTTTTTGACGATAGAGGAAATAGGAGTCGACAACGTATTGTGAGAAAGCTAGAACTATAAGAACTGGCAACCAAAGGTAGATCAAACCAACGTAAACCGCACCAAAGAGCCCGGCACTTACAAAGAGAAAATCGGTTGTATGGTCAAACAACTGCCCCTTCGCAGAGGCAGTATTGAGTTGTCTCGCGACCTTACCATCAAAATAATCCGTGGCGATGGCCAGCAATAGCATAATAAGCAAACTTGCATTCGGCAAGACGCTTGGGTCCGCGCAGGACCACGCCACTGGAATGACCAGCAATAGGCGCAGGCCTGTCAGCAGATTGGCTATCAACTTCCGAACAACTCTCTTTGCGCGCGACGCCAGAATACAAGGCCAATCGCCGCATTGAACAGGATAAAGAAGTTATGTTGCACAAATCCGAATGCCGCCATTTGCCCTTCATTCTCAGGGAACAACACAACCCATAGAGTAATAGCGGCTGCTCGCATCGGAGTTGGCACGGCTGCCGCGAAGAAGATAACTGGCAATATTCCGACCATCGCGCCTACATCAGCCTCAACGCCGAATAGGTTCAAGGCCGTCGTATAAACAACAATCGCAGCGATAATCGCCGGTGAGCGCAAACAGAAAAATGCGCCATAGTGCCAAGGTTTAGCGAGCCTAAAGGCATGCAGGATTTTCTTTTCACGTAGCGCACTGCCTGGCAAAATTTTGCCTTGGAAATACAGTATCCAAAGCACGAGGAACACCCCAGCTGAGCCAGCAATATATGGAATCAAGCCAAACACGTCTGGTAGCAAACTGCTTGTGAAGACAAAACCTATGCTTGCCCACACTAACAAGTAAAAGATCTCACAGAACATGATGAACAGCATCACCGAACCGGTTTCCCAACCAGGCACCTTATCGCGCTTATTCAAATAATAAGCCATGGCACCCTTGCCAATCTGTTCGTTAAAAATTGAGATAATATAAGAGCTGCCACGAATTGGCATGATGTCTCGGTACTTAATTGGTGCAATGAACCAATTCAAGGCTTTGGTGATCACCAGTGTGTCGATCGCAAAATACGCCAAGGAATAGGTCATCATCAACAGCATCCATGGCAGCCACTGAACACTGGCAAATACTTGACTCATATACTCAATGAGCCCAAGGCCTTCTCGTGCAGCTGCACCATTCAATCTGTAATACAGATAGACAAAACACAAGGCAGTTATAACTAAGAAAATCCCTCTTTGCACAGCACTTGGTTTTTTACGTGGCGCTGTTTCAGGGGCTTCAGGTGGAATAGAGTTATCAGGAGTTTGGACATTTGAATCAGTCATAATCTTCGGCTTCTTATTTTGTAATGAATTTTTCTAAAGTCTTTTGCAATGGCGTTAAAGTTACGCCAAGTGCTTGATCACCATTTTGATCTACCACCTCATCCATAGTAATCACATCAATCACAGTAGGAGACATCCCTCCTGGTTTGAATATTCCACGGACAGTTGCAGCAAACTTGGCAACCCCAATAGGGAACGAGCCTACCTCAACTGTCTTACCGCGCATCGCGGCCGCCATCTTAATAATCTCACAATATTGTGCAGGTGTTGGACCAACTAACTCATGGGTCACACTGCCACTGCGCTTGGCATTGCAGGCATTTAATACCGCAATACAAAGGTCATCGATATCCAATGGGCGCATCGTATATCGCCCGCCACCTAGTAACTTAGGCTTAGGATTTGATGATGCCCATTTAATAGCTTCAGCACCTGCCGCACCCAACCCCAAAAGTATGGGCGTGCGTATAATCGTGGACGAAACTGTCGAGGCAGAAACAAGCTTCTCAGCATCGGCTTTCGACTTGAAATAAGCGTTGGCTGAATCCACACTCGCGCCGACTACGCTGATAAACACCACGTGTTCAACGCCCGCCTTTTCGGCAGCCGTGATAACTGCCCCAGTTGCGTCAACATTCGCACTCTTATATGTTGAGCCCTTTCCCTCCATCAGAATACCTGCCAAATGCACTAAACAATCTGCACCTTTCAGTGTCTCTGCTAGGCCGTCAACATCACTGTAAGAGATGACGCAGGGCTGCACGCGATCTGACTCGGGAAACGATTTGAAGGCACTTTCGGAGCGCGCCCCAGCAATGACCGAATCTTCACTATGCGTAAGAATATGTTGAATAAACGTCTGGCCGACTCGGCTATTGGCACCTGTAATGGCAATTTTCATAGTTTGCTACCTTTGCACTTTCTTGTAATTATCATTGATAACTTGCTGCTTTTTTAAATTGATATCTAATTTTTCAGGCGCTTTGTTCCGTTAACGGTAATCGTTTAGTTCTTTGCAACTTGCTTGCAGGCGTGTTTTCTATTTCCTGCAAATCACCCGCGCGCATTGCACATTCGCGTCGCTCTTGTGTCGCATCACCGTAAAGCGTTGTGCGCATTCTTGGGGTACGCTGCAAGTTACTCACGCTTGCTTCAATTTGTTCCGGCGGCCATTCCTGACCATAACTTGCCCCCGCTGCCCGTGTAATACTTTCATTCATCAAGCTGCCACCTAGATCGTTGCAGCCAGCGTTAAGACAGGCAGCCACGCCTTCACGGCCCATCTTCACCCATGACGCTTGAATATTATCGATACGCCCATGGAACACTAGACGTGCGACAGCGTGCATCAACAAAGCCTCTCTAAACGTTGGCCCTTTGCGCGACCGGCCTTTCAGGTACAGTGGTGCTTCCATATGCACATAAGGCAATGGGACAAACTCTGTGAAACCACCGGTGCTCTCTTGCAGGTCACGAATCACGCGCAAATGTCGCGCCCAATGCATTGGCGTTTCAATATGGCCATACATGATAGTGGCAGTCGTCTTGAACCCGACCTTATGCGCAATCCTCATGACCTCTAACCACTCATCGCTGCGCAGCTTATCGGGGCATAAATCTGCTCGCACATCATCATGAAGGATCTCAGCAGCTGTGCCCGGCAAGGTGTTTAGCCCGGCCAATTTTAACTGCGTTAAAAATTCCTCAAGGCTGATACCGAGGGTCTGCGCACCCTGCCAAACCTCCAGTGGAGAAAACGCGTGGATATGCATCGCGGGCGTCGCTTCACGCACTGTGTGCAAGATATCGATATAGGTTTGCCCAGTGTAATCGGGATGTATACCGCCTTGCATACAGACTTCAGTTGCACCGCGCTCCCAAGCCTCCGTGCAGCGACGAGCAATTTCTTGGGCACTAATATCATAAGGCTTGCCGCGCAAGTCTTCGCTGTGTTTGCCTTTAGAGAAGGCGCAAAACTGACACTTGAAATAGCACACATTGGTGTAATTGATATTGCGGTTTACAACATAGCTCACCACATCACCATTGACAGCCTGACGCAATACATTGGCCCTTTGCGCGATAAACGCAAAGTCCTTGCCACGGGCCTCATACAAGGTCGCAATCTCAGTCTCGCTAATCGCTTCTTGCGCCTCGCAACGCGCAACAATCCCGCGCACGGTTTCCGAGACTTCTGCTGGCTTCACCTTGTGACTCAATAAAGCCGCTTCGATGGGTGGTATATGTTTACTCTCACCAGGCATCCAATCATCGCGCCTAGCATAACCACTGCTATCGAGTTGCCGCAGTACCGCGCTGCGCACGCGCGTATCTAACCACTGCTCTGGCTCAATAGCATAATTAGGATAAATCGTCAGACGCTGCTCTAGAAATTTTCCAGCGGCGGCGGTTTCCCGTGCCAGGGAATCTAAATGCGGCCACGGTGCTTCTGGGTTCACATGATCTGGAGTCAATGGGGATACGCCACCCCAGTCGTCGATCCCTGCAGCGATAAGCTGTGGCAACACACCAGGACTCAAATTAGGAGGGGCTTGAATATTCATGTCGGCGCCAAAAATAATGCGCGCTACGGCTATAGTCCACAGCAGCTCATTGAGATCTGGCTCTGGTGCTTGTGACATTTTCGTTTCAGGTTTTGCACGAAAATTTTGCACGATAATTTCTTGAATATGACCATATTTTTCATGCAATTGACGAATGGCCAAGAAGGATTCTATGCGCTCCAGACGCGTCTCGCCAATGCCGATCAAGATCCCTGAGGTAAAGGGAACCTTCGCCTTTCCGGCTAGCTCGATCGTTTCCAAGCGAACCTTTGGGTCTTTATCTGGAGAGCCATAATGCGGCATGCCCTTTTCGCATAAACGGGTCGATGCCGACTCCAGCATGATGCCCATTGATGCACTGACTGGACGCAGTTTTTCGATCTCTTGCGCCGTCATGCAGCCGGCATTGATATGCGGCAGCATGCCTGTCTCTTCTAGTACTCGCCGTGCCACTTCTTGCACATAATCAAGCGTTGTTGCAAAACCCATTTCTGCCAAGGCATTGCGAGCAGCGCTATAGCGAAGCTCTGGCTTTTCACCCAAAGTGAACAAGGCTTCTTGGCACCCAAGCGCAGCCCCTTGCCGACAAAGCTCTAGCACTTCATCAATAGGCAAGTAGGCTTGCTCAATTCGCTTGGGAGTTTTTGCAAAGGTGCAGTAATGACAGACGTCACGGCATAAATGCGTGAGCGGGATAAACACCTTACGAGAATAAGTAATTAACTGCCCATGTTTTTCATCGCGCAAGCGATTAGCCACACGTGCAAGCACGTCAGTTTCTTGAATGTCCGCCAAGGCTAAAGCCTCGGCGTCAGTCAAATACTTGCCCGATAATATTGAATCACTCACGCCTGCGCCCCTTACTACAAATGAAAGGCAGTTGCCTAAAGTTTAGCGTGGTACGTAAGGTCGGCCGATAATCAAAGAAGGATCCACCCCTTCTTTAGGCACTAGTTTTTGCGGGCGTCCAGCCTGATTATCGGCACCATATAGGTTTCCATGCTGATCAATGGATAAAGAGTGCATCTCAATCCACATATCAGGACCTTCGACCGGCAGATTGAAGACATAGGTTGAATTGCCTTCTAGATCAAACTTCACCACCTTAGGCGGTTGAAGGTCTGTGACCCAAGCTGCGTTTTCAGTGACAGTGATATCCAATGGCAAGCCAAGGCCTGTCCATGTTTTCACGTATTCGAATTTAGGATACGCCGCTGAATCTCGTGCCGCTGTCTGCTTGAATACCTTCACATCTTTCTTATCCCGGTCTAGGGCATAAAGGTGCTCATTGGGACCCAGTGCTAGAGTGTGGACACTAGCGAATTGATGAGGCTCATCGCCACCTTCGCCGAACTCAGAAATGTAATGCCCATCAGGCCCACGCACGACGATACGCTTATTATCACCAAGGCCATCAGCCACTAGAATTTTACCGTCGGGTAAAAAAGCGACATCTTGTGGAAGGTCATAATGCGTTTCATCTTTGGCCGAAACGTTTTTCTCGCCCAATGTCATTAGAAGCTTGTCGCCATCGTTGGAGAACACATAGATGATGTGCCCTGTCTCGTCGACTAACCACAGGCGTTTTTCTGGGTCATAGGGGCTAATACGGAGTTTGTGAGGGCCTGGGCCGTCGGTGCCCGTGAAAAGATGATCCCAGTGATCCCAGACTTCTTGGACCTCACCTTCGCTATTAATCACATATAATACATTGTTCCATACACGACCACGGCCACGTAACACGTTCCAACCCATAGAGCCGGCGAATGTTGTGTAGTCTGCAGGAAGAGGGTTTGGCAGCTCAGTTTCACCGCGCTGCAAAACGAAGATGCGTTCGTCGGATTCCACAACGATGCTAGATGTTCCGCCGAATGTAAAACCTTCAGGAGCGAAAGGCTTCATCCAAGATTCTGTAATAAAATTATATGGGCTAGGACCTGCTTCAACGAGCTCTTGCCCAATTGCAGGTATTGTTAAACTCCCAGCCATCAACCACGCCGCTACGCAGCTTGCCTTTTTCATGCAGATACTCCACTGATTTGCGGTCAACGACTTTTTGTCGTCAACTTTTGTTATTGTTCTCCCGCTAGGGCTCTACTGAGTTTACAGAGTACTAGACAAATCTCAATACACTGTTACAGACAGTTTCAACTACACATTGCGTATAGACCCTTCGAGTAGGGTATGGATAATGACAGCAATACTCAGATTTTTATTTCTACTAAACTCTCAATCAACACAGCCTATATAGCTTATGAGCGCAAAGACCTTCGCATTCCTTCGAACTAGCCACATTATTGTTGTGTTGTTAAATTGGGCCTGTATGCCCCTGTTATTTGCGGCTGAGGACCCTATCGCCAATGGTCGCAAAGGCCCCTTGCGCCCTAATTTCGAAGGCTCCTGGGAGAAAGACTTTGCTCGCAGCGACAAATGGGATGAGGAGCTACAGCGCACAATTGACCAACTCAATAGAGAAATGGAGCGCAGCCAAGGCAGGGGCGACTCCGGCGCAGGCTATAGCAGCTCCAGAAGAAATGCCGGCAATCTCATATCTCACGCTCGCTTAGCCGAACTGATTACCCGCCAAACCACTATGCGCATCATTCAAACAGACGACGAGGTTCGTATTGAGCGCCAAGGCGATGCGGCGTTGATTTGCAGCACTCTCAATAGCGACGCCAATAGCTTCGAAAGCCCCCACGGCCAAGAGTACTGTGGCTGGGAGCGTCAGCAATTAGTCTTTCAGATCGCACTCGCTGACGGGGTCTATATTGAACACCGTTTTAGCGTAGACCCTAGCGGCGACAGCCTCAGCATGCTGACCAGCGTGTCCAGTCGCAATTCGCTGCCCTTCAATCTCATCACCTTTTACAACGCCTACGATGCCCCAGAAGATGGTATTCATTGTGTTCAAACATTGAGTCGCGGCCGAGTTTGTAGCGCAAGAAACCCAGAGGACTTCGGCAATTGATGTGCAAATTTAAAGCTCCTGAAGTGGCTATTGCGCTTGCTTTGCTACTACTGCAGGCCTGTGCAAGTAGTCCCGCGCCAGAGCCAGAGCTTGGCCCTGCGCCTGTGGGCACTGTGGCATTGTCGAACTCGGCCTCCGGCCCGAACGCACTACAAGCCTTCAACATTGGCATCCAAGTATTTGACAGCATAGAAACCAATGAAGCATTGGAGCGCAGTGGCGCTGCGATATTCGCTGAGATCCGCGACACCGAAACCCAATACCTACCAGTGGCACTGCGCCACACACTCCTTAGCTCAAACCAATGGGGAATTGTTCGAGTCCTGCCCGAAGCAGACCCTTCGATGGATCTGCAGATCACCGCAACGGTTGTGCGCTCAAACGGAGTAGAATTGCAGCTACAGGTCAATGTTGTCGATAGCGTCGGCAATGTTTGGCTAGATAAACTATACGCCGATATTGCCAGAGTCGCGGACTACCCCGACTCCGCACCATCGCTTCTCGACAGAGGCGGCATCACCTACAACGAAGACCCATTCCAAGACATCTACAACGCGATCGCCAATGACTTGATTGCCTATAGAAACAGCTTAGATGGCAATCAGATGCGACAAATATTCAATGTTACGCAGATGCGCTACGCAAGCGACCTTGCCCCCGACGCTTTTCAAGCTTACTTGAGTCGCGACCCTCAAGGCCTTCTCACCGTGAGCCGCCTTCCTGCTGAGAACGATCCCTTGCTTGGCCACGTCGAGGATATCCGAGCGCGACACGATGTCTTCATCGACACCATCGATGAATATTACGAGTCGCTCTATCAAGACTTAAAGCCTATCTATGATATTTGGCGCCAATACTCCTTTGAACAAGTCAATGAAGAACGCAACAGTGCGCAGCGAGCCCGCAACGGCAATACCGATAGAGGCAGTTTCGAAGCCATAAGCCAAAACTATAACCGCTATAAATGGGCCAAGATATTCGAACAAGAGTTTGTCGCCCTGGCATCCGGTTTTGTAAGTGAGACAGCCCCCGCCGTGCTAGAGCTTAGCCGCAACGTCAATGGATTAACTGGCCCTGTTGAGGAGCAGTACGCACAATGGCGCGTATTATTGCGCGGCCTTTTCGAAATAGAGCGCGAAGGAGTAAACTCTCCCCCCTCTACTACCGCGCCGTAAGGATTGATCGCCCAAAATGCCATCTACACGTATTGTTTGCGCTGCATTGATTGCGCTATTTCTTAGCTTTACTCCATCCGTATTTGCTCAAAACGATCGTCTAGACGCCGTGCGCACACCTTTTAGCACCACCCTACAAGAGCAATGGCTAGAGCAGGTCTTGCCCGGCGCCCAACGATTCTCCGAAAAATCGGGTGAGCCGCCGGTCTTTCGCGCTTATAAGAACAATGAAGATGGCGAAGAAGTACAAATAGGCTTCGTCTTCCTGAGCGCGGACGTCCCTCCAGAGGAGAAAGGGTTTGCAGCTCCTATTGATATGCTCATAGGCATGGATATGGAGGGCGTGATCACTGGCTTGAAGGTGCTTACCTACACAGAATCGTATCGATATTCACTTGGCGACTTCGTTGCGGAGCCCGACTTCCATGACCAGTTTCCTGGCAAACCTATCACTGACGAGTTTCGCATCACAGAGGACATTGACGGCATTGCCGGTGCCACAATGACAAGCTATGGCATCAGCCAAGGTGCGCGCGGGGCTGCTAGGCGAGTCGCCACCGCTTACATTGGCTACCAAGAAGTTGACGATGAAGTACTGGCTTGGGCCGCTAATGGCCGGGCGGAGCTTGAAACCTATACTTGGGAATCTATGCTCGCAGCCGGCATGGTGAAAACACTCAACATCCCCATGCCAGCCGACCAAGAACTACAACTCTCAGTGACCTATATAGGCGATACAGAATTAGGCGAATTTCTCATTGGCGATGCAGCCTATCAACGCGCTGATCGCGACTCTCGCGCCCGCCTTGGGGGCAATCACCTCATTTTAATTGGCGTGGGCGGCAGTGCCGCCCCATTGTTCCGCTCTAGCATGATGTACGTACAACAAGGCGAGAACGAACCTGAGCGTGTTGACCCCAACCGTTTTGTCACCGCAGGCAATGGCGATATTGGCGCGATTGCGGGCCATGTCAATTATGCGGGTGCGATTGTTCTAGAGGAGTATGTTGATGTAAACCAAACCATCAATATCCTCTACAAACCACGCGGCAGCACTGACTTCTTCAGCGTGGCTTATGATGTCTACCCACTTGCACTCGCCCTCGCAAATGGCGAGCCTATTTTGTCAGAGGCTGACATCGAACGCGCGCGCATAGCCGAGTCAAATTTCTTTGTCCGTCTTTGGTATGCCCCGCCATGGGGTACGACTCCTTGGCTTGAGGTCATCATACTTGCGGGGATTCTTAGTTTAGTCATGGCCGCGTTTCTACGAAACGATGCGCGCATTCGTTGGGTCGCCTTAACAGCGACAATGCTCTACCTGGGATTCTTCAAAGGAGGGTTTTTATCTGTTGCCCATATCACTGGTGCGATTAGCCAAGGGCCCGGAATTTTCTTAAACAATTTGCCCATGCTGATGATTATTGTCTTCACTATAGTTACCACACTCCTCTGGGGGCGAATTTTCTGCTCATCACTCTGCCCCTTCGGGGCCGTGCAAGACTTCATTACTCGCTTCACGCCTAAGTCTTGGCGCATCAAAGTGCCGCAAGCCATCCATGACCGTGCACTGTATATCAAGTATGGCATTCTCGCGCTGATTATCACTGTAGCGTTCACTGGCAGCGGCATTAGCTTGTTTCAATATTTTGAACCTTTCGGAACATTATTTTTCTTCAGCTCGTCTGCAACACTCTGGGCAATCCTCATTGCGATACTCATTGCAAGCGCACTCGTTGAGCGTTTCTATTGCCGATATGTTTGCCCGCTAGGTGCGGCACTGGGCATCGCCTCACTGCTCTCGCCGCTGCGAATTAAACGCGTACCACAATGTGGCATTTGCAAAGTGTGTGAGCATGCCTGCCCTACAGGAGCGATTCGCGGCGCTGAGATAGACTTTAAAGAATGCGTGCGCTGCGACGTATGCGAAAGTAAATTGATCACTAAGGCAGGTACTTGTCGGCATTCGATGAAAGAGATTGCCAACCGTCAGAAGCCTGGCAACACAATCCCTATTCGCTCTGTTGATACCTTTACTCCCGCTTAATGAATAAGGCGTGCAATGTCACACATATTAGTCACAGGTTTCACACCGTTTGATGGCCGCAGCCAGAACGCCTCTTGGGTCGCTGCACGACAGTTATGCAGCTCGCACAACACCAAGCACGTGCTCCATCTTGCGCGCCTGCCCGTGCTTTGGGGGCAGCCGCGCTCACAAATCACTACAGCTGTATCGCGCTGGAAACCCCGCATCATTATAAGTTTAGGTGAAGGAAAGCCCGGAGGTTTCACGCTAGAGTCGCGCGCTCGCAATACGCGCAGTGAGCGCCCCGACAACGATGCTCGCCTACCCTGCGGCGAACCCATCAAGTGTGCTGGTGAAGCCATTATCCATAGCACCGCTCCCTTGGCAGCGATTACGCAGGATCTACAATCGAAGGGCATTAATATTGAAGTATCCGAGGACGCTGGTGCCTACCTATGCGAAGAGTTGCTTTATGGCCTAGAAGACATAAAGTCGAGTTGCCCGCACCTGGACCTAGTCCTTTTTGTTCATGTACCGCCATTTGGCACACAATTACAGTACCGCGGCCACACTAGCCACTGCGATGCCCCCCTACTGCACAATTTTACTCTGTCTTTACTACGCTCAGTTCTACTGCAAGTCGCTTAGTCGGATCGCGCGCTTAAAAATTGCTTCTACAGCAAAAATTATTGCGTAGAAACCGGCGAATCGTGTCAATATAGCCGGCACAAACGCAATATTTTGGAGTGTATTGAATGACCAGCACGCAACAAGTCCCCGAAGATTCCGAACACAAACTCAGTTTGCGCCATTTGCGCCTTGAGGACTATGACGATGTGAAGGGAATGTGGGACAGAATCTATACTGACTTTAATAGCTCTTTTCCACAAAAGCAGTTTCGTACTCAGTTAAAAGTATTTCCAGAAGGACAGATCTGTATCGAAGATCATGGCCGTGTTGTTGCTGCTGCCTTCTCGGTCATAGTCGACTACGACAACTTCGGAGACAAACATACATACGAAGAAATCACGGGTAATGCCTACCTAAGCACCCACGATCCGAAAGGGGACGTCTTGTACGGCGTCGACGTCTTCGTTGACCCCGATTACCGCGGTTTACGCTTGGGTCGTCGCCTCTACGAGGCGCGCAAAGAGCTATGTCAAAGCCTTAATCTCAGCGCTATTATTGCGGGCGGGCGCATCCCAAATTATCAGCATTACGCCAAGGACCTAAGCCCGCGCGAATACATCAACCGCGTAAAGAAGAAAGAGATCTATGACCCGATCTTAAGCTTCCAATTATCCAATGATTTTGAAGTGAAGCGCTTACTCAAAGCCTATCTGCCCGAGGATAAAGCCTCCCTTGGTTATGCAACGCTTCTGCAGTGGCACAACCTCTATTATGAACCCAAAAAGAGCCCTCTCTTTGGCGGCCCCCGTACCTCAGCGCGCATCGGCTGCGTGCAGTGGCAGATGCGAACTCTTAGCTCTGTTGAAGAGTTGCTTCAGCAATTTGAGTATTTTGTCGATGCCTTGTCCGACTACCAATGCGATGCGGCATTGTTTCCAGAGTTTTTCAATGCGCCGCTAATGGGGATCGATAACCACGAGACCTCACTCGATGCCATTAAAACCCTAACGACCTATACCGATACAATCATTCAAGCCATCAGCAAAATGGCCGTGTCTTACAACATCAACATCATCGCTGGCTCAATGCCAATTATCGAAGATGAGCTACTCTACAACGTAGCCTTCCTATGCCGCCGAGATGGAACAGTTGATACTCAATACAAGATTCACCCAACGCCAACCGAAAAGCGCGACTGGATCATGGAGGGCGGCGATAGCCTACGCGTATTCGATACCGACTTCGGTCGCATCGGCGTGTTGATTTGCTACGATGTTGAGTTCCCAGAACTGGCGCGCTTGCAGGCCGAGCAAGATATGCAAATCCTATTCGTGCCATTTTGGACCGACACTAAAAATGGCTACTTACGAGTGCGCTGCTGCGCTCAGGCAAGAGCTATTGAGAATGAGTGCTATGTAGCGATCGCGGGAAGTGTTGGCAACCTGCCAAAGGTGGACAATGCCGATATTCAATACGCCCAATCGGCTGTGTTCTCGCCGTCGGATTTCGCATTCCCATACGACGCCATCATGGCGGAAACGACTCCGAATACCGAAATGACACTGATCGTCGATTTAGATTTAGAGAAGTTGAAGAAATTGCGCAATGAGGGCTCAGTGCGCAATTATTTGGATCGCCGTCGTGATTTATACAAGGTCAATTGGCTTAACGATCAAGGCCCTGACGCAGACGCTTCTTGATCACCAGGCAGTTCGGGCTGGGTAGGTGCACTAGCAAAGTGCCTACCCATCTCACGCATATCATTACCGCTTGGATGCTGAAACACGCGCAATCCAAACTCAGGCAATATCGCCACTAGATGGTCGAAGATGTCTGACTGTATACCCTCGTAATCTACCCATACCGTTGTATTGGTAAAACAATATATTTCCAATGGCAAACCATCTGCAGTAATAGACTGCTGGCGCACTATTAACGTCAAGTCTTGCCGAACCTTTTTATGGTTGCGCAAGTATCTCTCCACATAGGCGCGGAATGTCCCTATATTGGTGATCCGCCGCGTATTGACTGTCTCCTTAGCACTTTCGTTTAGTTCAAGATTCCACTTCTTGATCTCCTGCTCTTTTTCACCCAGGTAGGAGTCGATCAGGCTAAACCGGTGTAGTTGTTCGATTTCCTCATCGCTAAGAAATTTGACACTCGTCTGATCCAACAACAATGCGCGCTTAATACGCCGCCCACCAGAGTCCTTCATTCCGCGCCAGTTTTTGAAAGGATCGGAAATAAACCGCTTAGTAGGGACCGTAGTGATGGTCTTATCCCAGTTTTGAATCTTGATGGTGTGCAGTGCAATGTCGATCACATCACCATCGGCGTTGAGCCCAGGCATTTCTACCCAGTCGCCCACCCGCACAATATCGTTCGATGAGATTTGCACACTGGCCACTAGTGATAAAAGCGTATCTTGAAACACTAAGATAAGCACGGCTGCCATGGCACCCAATCCCGATAACAGGATTAACGGAGAACGGTCAATCAGCGCTGCGATAATCAGTATTACAGCAAGAAGGTAGATCACTATTTGGATCACTTGGATATAGCCCTTGACCGGGCGAACCTTCGCATCTGGGCGTCGCTCATAAAGCGTGTTGACGAGGTTTAAACCACTACTGAACGCCAAAGTGAACGTCAAAACAACAAACGCACTGCAGATATTGCGCACGACCAAGACAAGTGGCTCGGGAAGCCCAGGGACAAACCCAACCCCGATGGAGATAACTAGAGCAGGAACAATATTCGAAAGACGCGAGATGATTCTGGCATCGACAATGGCATCGTCGTGCCCCAAAGGCGTGGCGCGGAGCGCGCGCTCTATGCCACGCAAGAGGATCCTTTTCATGATCCAGTTAGAGAGCCAAGCGGCTAACAATAGTGCCGTGGCAGTGATAAGTGTATCTAGCTGGGGGTATGTCTCAAGCCACGCTTGGGCAGCTTCGTATTGCTCTAACATCAAAATCCTGTTGTGCGTTGCCCTCGAAATGCTTCTGCGAGCACTGCGAGGGCAGCAGCATTAGAAAGTACCGTTGATTTTCAAAGAGACCACACGACCGCCTGTGCCGCACTGATCTTCATACTCCTCAATGATACCGCTAGTAATCGCACCAAGATAGCGGTGACGCTCTCGGCACTGATTATTACGCGTTGCATTTCTTGCGTCGAAGCGGAAGGTTATTCCGTCAAAGGCAACAAACTCGAGGAACAATTGTACATTGGGGTCGCCAGCATAGTATTCAATATCGTCGATATCTGTGCGTGACATATTGCCGTCAAAGCGATTGTTCCAGTTCATCCCATAATTCAGCCTGAGGCTTGGAATATCGTGGCGGAACCCGAGCTCTAAGCGACCGCGATTGTAGTTGGAGAAGCGACGATCAACTCCAAGAAACGGATCGGTAATTTCGGAATCCTGGACATTCAATCTCGACGTCACAAGTAGGTTGGGCATGCTGATCATGCTCATGCGAATACTGGCGCTTAAATTGGCCCCATACATAATGCCATCGCCGATATTGCCGTTTGTAGAATTCAGATCTGTTGGCGAAGTAGAAATATCCATTCGGTCGATCACATCTAGATGTTTCATCCAGAATACATCGCCCTCAACTACACCGATATCATCTGCAAGTCGGTATTCGAACCCGAGCTCGGTACGCAACACCTGTTCTTGCTTGAGATTGGCGTTACCCGCTTGTGTATTGGAATCGTTATCTTGATTGTCGCTAGTGGCCACGAAATCGCTGAAGCTTAACTGTCGCACTGATTTCTGCGCCGTCCAATTGACTTGGAAGTTTTGCGTAACATCGAATCGCCAGTCGACTTTTGGCTTCAAGAATGCAAAATCGCGCTGATTGGATGCATCGCCTGTTTGCGTAATCTCTGACATCTCATATACGAGCGAGCTTTCAAGTGACATTCTTGGGCTAAGTTGCCAGTTATGCACCACAAACGGCTCTACTCGAATCTCTTCCACTTTCGAATCGGCGATGGAGACCACTTGTGGCACCAACCCTCCAAAATCCGCAGATGGCGTCCCAGTCGTACTAGCGAGCCCATAACGCAAACTTGAGTCAAGGGTGGTCTGCGCACGCTCGACACCGAATTCGATATCTTGCCCATCGAAAATTCCCATGGTGTGCGAGCCTCGAATGATACGCTCTTTAGTGGTGCTGCCTGTGGCTAAATATAAGTCCTTAGCTTCAGTTCCATCGGCAAACACATCGTAACGCTCAAGCACTTGATAATCGTTTTTTTCGTTGGCAATAAACAACACCTTGAAACGCTGGCCATTGGCGAAGTTATATTCATAATCTCCCCCTAATTCCCATTCATCTTCTTCGCGAGGTGTGTCATCACGCTCAACTGCGAGAGTATTGGGGTCAGTGCGTAAGTCAGTTGTGTAACGCATCGTCTCATTCTCGCCATCCCGAATAGCAAGCAAACCATTAAGACGCGCACTGCTGCGTTCATTGATGTCGTAACCTAAATTCGTAGAATAAATATAGTCGCGACGATCTCGAATACGATCTTCACGCACTTCATCATTCAACGACCAATCACCAAGACGACTCGTTTCTTTGCTCAGATAGTAATCGTAGCGAGGCTCGATAACGGCGCTAAGGACATAATTCAGCGCACCTGCTTGCCCACTATAGGCAATCGAGCCACCC
Source organism: uncultured Pseudomonadales bacterium (assembly GCA_947259995.1). Lineage (GTDB taxonomy): Bacteria > Pseudomonadota > Gammaproteobacteria > Pseudomonadales > Pseudohongiellaceae > UBA5078. The sequence continues at coordinate 295,358 of CAMYOK010000007.1, forward strand.
GGCATTACTTCTCCATCAGGGTAGCGATCGGCGTTCACTTGGTAGGAGACCGTACTCGCATCGAGCGCTTCAAGTAGCACTACGTTCACGATTTGCCCGCTACTGCGGACGTCCAATGCGCCGGAGGTCCCGCGGATGATCTCGATATAGTCCACTTGCGCGGCAGTAATTCTAGAGAGTGTATCGCTAGAGGAATTGCCCTTTCCTGCCATGCGTTTTCCGTCGATGAGAATCTCGTCGCCACCACCGGCGCCTAATCCACGACCTCCGCCACCACCTCCGAAGCCACCGCCACCACCGGTGACGCTGCCTACCCCAGGGATACGATTGATCATGTCTTGCGCCGTTGTGGGAGCCCATTCAGTAAAATAGGTTGATGGATAACGCACAGTCGAGTCATCTGCGTTAACTTCTTGAGAGAAGGAGTTCGCTGTAAAACAGCTAGTTGCGAGCACAATAGAGGTCGCAAGCAGTGATCTTCGGAGGGGATATTTCATTCTTTTTAGTACCCATGCCAATAAAATAAGTGCGTACGCTATAAAAAAACGCATGCCGATGCAATTTATTCTCATTTGAAGTGGCAAAAATAACTTTTTTGCCACAGTTGCAACATAGCTTAACAAACTTTGCGATAGCTCAGAGAAAGCATTAACTAAAGCCCCAGGAATTGCATAGCTTGCTAGGAAAGCTTTGAAGAAAGGATCGCCTTCGCTAAGGAGACCGGCAAAACCATCAGCCAATTCGTCGAACACTAACTGGCGATCGAAACCCTACCGCCACGAAGAACTTGGCTTTACCCAAACAATAAACTCCTCAACCCAGCTATACCGCCAGCAATTCGAATCTTGCTTTTATGGTGGCATTGCTCGCTGCGACAGTTATACTTTGGGAGATGGGTGCGATGCCAGTTTTTACGGATGCTTAGAAAATGCTCGAGTTTCAACACATAATTCAAATCAATGACCCAAAGGAGTCTCATGTCCCTCATATGAGCAAGGCGCAACTGTGGGAGGGGCTAGTCTTTCGTAGCAAACACCCAGCGCACTTTACGCCAAATATTGAGTGCACTGTTGAGGAAATAACAGACAGCGGGTTTGTACGAGTGTTGCGATTTGGCGAACAGAGTTTACGCGAGCGCGTTCTGTTGACTCACGAAGAGCTGGTGCATACGAGCCCTGCTGATGCGGACCCAGTATTTTTCGCAGAGAGTATCGCCCGAATAGAAGAGCCAGCCCCCGGGCATCTCATTGTAAGATTTATGTATCGTCGAGAGTCTGGAAATACTGACGACAATCTTGATGTGGACGAATATTTGAAATCAGCCTATGTCCAAAATGACCGAGAGGCCATCGCGCTATTGCGAAAATTTAGCCGCGAAGGAATGCCTAGCACTGATTCATGGCTCCAGTGACACCCCAAGACGGTCGCTATAGCGATATTCATCCACTGCCTCTGGCGCTAAAGCCCCTTGCAACAGCAAAGCCACATCCTGCGCAATAAGATCAACGGCTTGCACACGATACTCGGCTGAAAAATCTGCCTGCATCACTCCGGCCCAGAGACTCAGCATTCTCGAGTCGATCTCGCGCACGCTATTATCTTTGGCCCACTCACCTGAGATCTGCACCCCAATACGAGAGAGCTTTCGATCTATATGCCGATATTGGCTTGGCTGCAGATCTACTAAAACACTGCCGGAAATATCATCCCAGCCAATAGGCATCATCTCCCAGCCCTGATAAAAACGGGCAACCCAAGTGAGATACTCTACTTCTGATTGCAACTGTGCGTTAGCCTTGTCGCCTTGATAAAGGTGCCTAAAATGGCGTTGTTCGGGGATGTCTTCAGGCCATTGATCGAGTATTCGGCTACTCATACAGCTTGCCGACAAGGCACTCAATAAAATAATTACTGCGAATCGCATCTTGGAAATTGGCTCCTGGAAATTCAAATAGCAAGCCGATAATAACAAAAGCGAAGCCCTAATGGGGCATTAAACCGAATCTATAATTCCTAGGCGCACTGCCTCTAGAGTCAATTCAGCACGATTGCCCACGCCCAACTTCGCATAAACCGCCTTGATGTAGCCTTTAATTGTGTCTGGGGATAACTTTAGCATTCTGGCGGTATCATCGACGCTATAGCCCTTGCCGATTAAGCAAACCACTTCGGATTCACGGGCCGTCAATGCAGAGCGCTGTAGCGCATCACCTTTGGAGTTAAAGTGGCTAATCAAGCGGGCTGAAGAGGCAGCGGAGAGTGGTGGACGATTCTTCTTTATCCCCTTGAGATAACTCACTATCCGCTCTCGGTCTTGATCTTTTAGAATATAGCCCTTGGCCCCTGACTTTAGTGCAGCAAATAAATTTTTATCGTCATCATAAATGGTCGCGACGACGATGTAAGACGGATAGGCTTGCATGGACAAAGTTCTGATCAGCTCTATTCCGCTGCCGTCAGGAAGGCCAAGGTCTATTAGGGCGAGATCAAAATTGTGCTTCTCGACAAGACCTCTGCCTAAGGTCAAGTTGCTAGCAGTGACAATCTGCAAACTAGGAAAGGCGGCTTGGACACACGAGACGAGCCATTCTAGGGTATCTGGATTGTCCTCTACGACCAATGCTTTAGCATCTGAATTGGGAAACATGAAATTCGCCTAAGCGTCTATACAAACTTTGCCAAGCACAGGCCGTGCTGTTTATTGATAGCGCAGACTTTAAGTGAGCATTGCAATATTGTATACCCCTGAAAGGGTGGACCATCGCAAAATCACCGCACGCCTATAGGGTCAAACTACTATTGACTGTAGAATAATGCTTTTGCCTCCTTAGAGACTGCTCGATGACTGGTAACTTGCGTTCCTGTTTGACCGCGCTGCTACTCGCCTGCCTGACGCCCCTCTTTGGCACGCACACCGCTGTGGCCCAGCCAGCACTGCCCGATACACTCGCCTTGCTAGAAGAACTAGAGTCTGTGTACTGGAGTGCTGATACGCCTCCCCCTGATGCGCAGTGGGAGGCCATCACGCTGCCCTATAACACCCGTGAAAAATCTGTTATTGCTCAGTCAACTTCGCAAAAATTTCCTTATGTTTGGTTTCGTTTCTCATTAGACCAACCTGACGAACTCAGCAATTACGGACTCTATTTTTGGCGCTTCAACCTTGCGATTGATGCGTATTTTAACGGCCATCTCATTGCCTCTAGCCCGCAATATGAAGGCCGTGAAACCATGTCATGGAATCACCCCCTACTAGCCTCCATACAAACCCCAAATTGGCGCAGTGAGGGCAATGAGGTACTTCTGCGCTTAACCAGAAGCCCTTGGGGAGGAAACTTAGCCCCTATTGTCTTCGGAGAAATGAAATATTTAACACCCCTATACGAAGCAAGAATGCTGCGACAAGTACAGTTCAACGAAATTTTGCTCAGTTTCGGCATTGGGCTTTGCCTGATAAGTTTTCTACTGTGGATCATTCGCCCTCGCGAGACCGTCTACCTTTGGTTCAGTGGAATGTGTTTCAGCTGGAGCGTTATCTCTTGTCATTTTGTGGTTCTTAGCAATCCTGTGCCTTATGCTATTTGGCTGCCATTGGTGCATGTCGCAATCGATTTTTCGATATTCTTTATGTATGGTTTTATTGGTAGGCTCATCACGAACGTGAAAAGAAGCAATCGTGAAAAGCTCTTTCTCGTTTGGTGCCTTATTAGTGCAGCAAGCTATTTTTATTTACCGCCAGAGCTGTTCTTCAACATTGCCTATTCGATTCATCTCATTGGCTTTCTTGTTCTCGCGATCATCGTATTTCGCGTCGCCAAACTCGCGTTTCAAAAACACAATATTCCAGCCATTATCGTTACTTTCTCGTTATTCATCCAAATAGCGTTGTTTGCTCACAATTATTATTTGATGTTTTTCTCAAGCACCGCGCAATGGGAAGGCAACATGTTTTATGCGCACTTCGGTGTGCCGTTACTCTTTCTGGTGTTCATTGGCACTCTCCTTTGGCGTTTCCATGGCGCACTATCGATGGTAGAGAACGTCAACAAACAACTTGAGTCAAAGGTAGAAGCCAGCCGACAAGTCATCGAGAAAAGTTTCTTCGAGCGCCGACAGTTGGAATTGCAACAAGCAGCAGAGCAAGAGCGATTTAATATTTACCGAGAACTGCACGATGACGTTGGCTCAAAACTCTTATCGATCGTTCATGCCGACCGAGATAGCAAACTAGCAGACATGGCACGATCAGCTCTTGAAAGCCTTCGCCATGCCGTTTCAAAAGCAAACAACCCCGACCAAGTTATCCACCCCTTTGTGAATGACATTAGAGAGGAGACCGAACTACGCCTTTTAGGATCTGGGCATGAAATTCAATGGACACAAGAGCTCCCGGAGGGAACGCTAATAGTTCCATCCAAGATCGCCTTTACCATCAATCGAATCTTGAAGGAGGTGGTAAGTAATATTATCCGTCATGCAAACGCCGACAAGGTCAATGTACAGGTGCGCTGCAACACTGCACAGCTGGAAATCATTGTCAGCGACAACGGCAGGGGGTTTGATCGGCACGGCCCCATGGGCAATGGCATCAGCAATATTATTTCACGCGCCAAAGAGATAGGCGCGCTAATCGACTGGAGTAGCAAATTTAATCACGGCACTGAGTTTTCATTGATGCTGCCCACGACACTACTGCACAAAACAAGCCTTTCTTGATATATGCACACACTTGTTCCATTGTTATGGCTCTCTAACAATTTATTCGTGTTGTCTTGCACCTTGAAAGCTGATTGAATTCTTTAACGACTTCACGCAACGCTATATGCAAAAGCAACTGCAGGGAACACAGGCTATGAGTGACACTCTACCGCAATGCCGCCATTGGCGAACTGATCAAGATGCCGATGGCATTCTATGGCTATTTATCAACCGTGAGGGCGAAGCAATCAATGCCCTCTCAGAAGCAGTCCTTCGCGAGTTCGAAGCCTTGCTAGACTATGCCAAATCGATCAATCCGAAGGGCTTAGCCATTCTATCCGACAAGAGCACAGGGTTCATATTAGGAGCGGACATTCGCGAGTTTGGTCAATTTTCTGATGTCGCAGAAGTGACCAAGTCGATTGAAGAAGTCCATGCCATGTTCCGCAAACTCGAGGCCCTGCCGTTCCCGACAGTCGCCGCCTTCGAAGGTTATTGTTTAGGTGGTGGGCTCGAACTCGCACTCAGCTGCTCGTATCGCATCGCCAGAGACTTGCCGAGCACCAAGATCGGCTTTCCTGAAGTACAGTTAGGAATATTCCCAGGCTTCGGTGGTTCCGCTCGTTCAGTGCGGCAAATCGGTGGCCTGAAAGCGATGGAGCTAATGCTTTCTGCACGGCAACTCAATGCTCGACAAGCCAAGTCGGCAGGTTTGGTAGATGAAGTGATCGGCCGCCATGAGGAACTCTACTGGGCAGCCCGCCGAGCCATCCTTGCCAATCGCAAAAGTCGCAAGCCAACACTTCTGGCTCGCCTTAGCAACGCCTCCTTAGCTAGAGGCTTTCTAGCCAAGCAAATGCGCAGCAAAACTGCCCAACGGGCCAAAGAGGAGCACTACCCAGCTCCCTATCGGCTCATCGATACTTGGGAAGTCTACGGCAATGATTGTGACGCAATGATGCAAGCAGAGGCAAAAGCAGTAGGCCGCTTAATGCTGACCCCACAAGCCGCAGGTTTGCGGCGCGTCTTCAGCCTTATGGAACTGCTCAAACGCGAAGGGAAACAAAGTGAGTTTCGTGCCCGCCGCGTTCACGTCATTGGCGCAGGCGTCATGGGGGGCGATATTGCGGCATGGTGCGTTCTGCAAGGCTTAGAAGTCACACTGCAAGACCGTGAAATGAAATTCATCGAACCGGCCCTTAAACGTGCGGGGGCCTTATTCAAAAAGAAACGCCTTAGCCCCGCAGAGCGTAAGTCGGCACTCGAACGATTGCGACCCGATGTCGACGGCAATGGGGTCGCTCACGCAGATGTCGTTATAGAAGTCATCGTAGAGCGCTTAGACGCCAAACAAAATTTGTTACAGTCACTAGAGCCACAACTCAAAGAGGGGGCAATCTTGGCTAGCAATACTTCTTCGATTCCGATCGAAGAGATCGCTAGCGCCCTGCAAAAACCTGAACGCCTAATCGGACTGCATTTCTTTAACCCCGTAGCAAAAATGCCACTGGTCGAGGTGGTCATTGGCAAACACAGTGATGCGGAAGCGGTTCGCAATGGGGCCGCATTTTGTTCACAGATCAATCGTTTTCCCTTAGCCGTTAAAAGTAGCCCAGGCTTTTTAGTCAATCGCATATTGGCTCCCTATATGCTTGAGGCGATGCTTATTCACCAAGAAGGAGTAGCAATCGAGGCCATTGACAGCGCCGCCCTAGACTTTGGCATGCCCATGGGGCCGGTCGAACTCGCCGATACCGTAGGGCTTGATGTTTGCGTCATGGTGACCAAAACCCTTGGTGCAGAGAAAGATATTCCTGAACTACAACAACAAGCCAACGCCCACATCGAAGCGCTAGTCGCAGCCGGACACTTAGGCCGCAAATCAGGCCAAGGCTTCTATCGGTGGGACAAGGACAAACCCGTCAAACAGTCTGAGAAGGCCAAAGGGCATGACGCCCAAGCAATCAGCTCTCGTTTGATCAACGCTTATACCCAAGAATGCGAGGCCGCATTACGTGATGGAATTGTAAGCGATGAAGATTTTCTCGATGCGGGCATGGTCTTCGGCACCGGCTTCCCCCCCTTCCGTGGCGGCCCCATGCATTACTTAAAAACCCTAAAAGGAGAGCAATGATGCAGCAACTCAATCGGGTAGCAATCATTGGTGGTACTCGCATTCCATTTTGCCGCTCTAATACTGCCTATGCGCAGCTTAGTAACCTAGACATGCTGTCAGACACCCTGCAACAGCTAGTCGACAAGTTCCATCTCAACGGCAAGAAAATCGACGATGTGATCGCTGGCGCTGTGACTACCCACTCTCGCGACTGGAACCTAGCAAGAGAAGCTATTCTTAGTACGACTCTAGCACCCAGCACCCCAGGCACCACGTTGCAAATGGCCTGTGGCACATCGTTACAAGCGGCACTATTACTGGCTGGGCGTATCGCATCTGGGCAAATAGAGACAGCAATTGCGGCCGGCACTGATACCACCAGCGATGCCCCACTGGTGCTACAGCCACGGCTATCGAAACGCATTCTAAGAGCAAGCCAGGCAAGAACGTTCTCCGCCAAATTGAAGGCCTTCAAAGGCTTGGGACTAGGCGAGTTAGCTCCTCAGGCACCGGCTAATGGAGAACCACGCACACGCCTATCCATGGGCCAACATTGCGAACTAATGGCCAAGGAATGGGGCGTAACGCGACAAGAGCAGGATCAATGGGCTATGCAGAGCCATCTGAAAGCGGCGGCCGCCTACGAAGATGGTTTTTTTGACCCTCTGCTGCGCCCCTATCATGGGGTTGCCAGAGATAACAACCTACGTCCCGATAGTAGCATCGAGAAACTCAGCTCCTTAAAACCTGTCTTTGACCGCAGCGCCGCAGGCACATTAACCGCAGGCAATAGCACCCCGCTAACCGATGGTGCCGCCGCCGTTTATCTCACCAGCGAAGCCTATGCCTTAAAGCACGGGCTCAAGGTACAAGCTTGGCTGACATTGGGACGTACGAGTGCTGTCGATTTTGTGGGCGGTGAAGGTCTCTTAATGGCCCCCACTGTGGCGGTTAGCGAAATGCTAAGCCAAGCATCGCTCTCACTTCAGGATTTCGACTACTACGAAATTCATGAGGCATTCGCCGCACAAGTATTGTGTACCTTAAAAGCTTGGGAAAGCGAAGATTATTGCCGCAATAGACTGGGGCTCGAAAAACCTCTTGGTAGCATCGATCGCGACCGCATTAATATCAAGGGCAGCTCACTTGCAGTAGGCCATCCTTTTGCTGCCACTGGCGCGCGCATTCTAGGCACACTCGGGGCACTGCTAGCGACAGAGAAAAATAAACGCGGACTAATCTCAATCTGTACCGCTGGCGGCATGGGTGCCGCCGCCATTGTCGAAAGCCCAGAATAAGATTGGGCATGCGCGAATAAGATTTGATGTAAATCATCGAAAGAAGGTAAACAGCTACAAACACATTTGAAATAATATGAGAGTTATTGCTAGAGTCTAGTTAGCTCTGTAATTTTTCAGAGAAACAGGACAATTTCAAGGAGAAACCTACCAGATATAGAATGATCGGGCTTGCTACAATTGCCAAGCCCTGCTTCAATTGATCGCCTGAATTTAGCCTTATAAAAAAAATATAAATATATGGGAGAAATTTGAATGTGGAATCATTGTAAGTCGATGTATGGCCTCGCACTGGGAGCATTAATGGTATTGTCCGCAAGTACAATGCCAGCCCAAGCCCAACCCTCTATTAGCAACCCTCTAAGCTTAAAACCTCCAGTAGGACTCCCCGTAGTGCCCATCTTTGAAGGCGCCTATGAAAATGAAGACGGCTCCGTTTCTTATTCATTCGGTTATTTAAACCGAAACACACAAGAAGCAGTGACCATCCCTCTTGGACCAAACAATCGTATCGAACCCGCACAGTTCGATGGCATGCAGCCAACCTTCTTCGAGATCACACGCCATACCGGCGTCTTCACTGTCACCGTCCCGGCGTCAATGCGCGATGGAGAAGTGTGGTGGTATATTAAAACAGACGGTCATGAAGAATTGAAAGTGCCTGGCCGACGCGGAAAACTAGGGTATACGCTCGACACAAAGCCTCGACCCGCCGGCTCCTTAGCGCCGCTAGCTTCGTTCACTGCCGATGGCCCGAAAGGTAGCGACCCCATGGGGCTGATGGCCGACAACACATTGTCAGTAAAGGCCGGCGTGCCTGTCACTTTGACTGTGCACACGGAAGACCCATCCGTTCGCGACCCTAACGATCCGCGCAATGAGAAGCCTATCCCGCTGCGCGTTTCTTGGCACAAACATCAAGGTCCTGGAATGGTGAGTTATGAACAACACCCTAGTTCGGAAGACCCAGCTCCATTGACCGAATTACAGATCAGTCGCGGCCAAAGCTTACCAGGAGCAGATCAAACTGTACTCACTCCAGGGCGCGGAACAGCCAACGTGATCGCAACGTTCTCAGAGCCTGGCGACTACATTATTCGCACGATGATCGACAATTGGGATGCGAATGACAGCACCGAAGCGGACCAGTGCTGCTGGACCAATCTGTACCAAAAGGTTAATGTAACCCAATGAGATTACACACTGGTGGCTAACTCGCCGTTCCACCATAATTTCTCGCCATAAAGCCTCAAAGACGTGGGCTTATGGCGCAGTCACAATTAGTTGCATATACGTCAATCAAAGTGTGGACAAGCGACCACAACAGGAATTATGTTGCGGCGACTGCTCACCCATTTACGAGGAGAGGATCATGAGAATCAAGCAGTGTTGGAACAGTCAACGCTCAGGGAAGGCCGCTTTAGGCTTTGCAGTCCTGGCAGTGTTTGGATTCACGGCGCAAGCCCAGGCGCAATCGTCTACCCTGTCAATCGACTCGGGTGCAGTGACATACGCTGATCACGTAGCTGAAATAATCACAGAGAATTGCGTTGTATGTCACCGTGAAGGCGGCATCGGCCCTATGCAGTTAACTAACTTCGAACAGATTCGCCCATGGGCACCGCTAATCAGCATGCGTGTGGCGAGTCGAGAAATGCCTCCTTATGCCTATGATCAACACATCGGCATACAAGAGCTACAAGGCGACTGGCGTCTTACTGACGAAGAGATTGCGACAATCACTAACTGGGTTGCTCAAGGCGCTCCAGAAGGCGATTGGGGCGATCGCAGCCATCCAGTGGCAGACCTGCCTAACCCAGACGAATGGAATTTCGCCGCGCAGTTCGGTGAACCTACGATGGTACTGGACTCAGCCCCTATCGATGTGCCAGCTGCGGGCAATGACATGTGGCATCGTCCCTATGTGCAAACTGGCCTAACGCAAGATCGCTGCATTAAGGCGATCCAGGTTAAACCAGCCGGTAACGCAAAAGCAGTCGTCCACCATGCAAACTCAGACCTAGAAGTCATGAACGCCGATGGCGGCTATGACGACTATGGACAGTTGACCGAGTATGCAATGGGCAAGTGGGGCGAAATCATGCCTGACGGCGTTTGCCGTGTCTTGCCAGCCAATTCACGCGTCCGTTGGGACATCCATCTATTCCCTGGTGGTGTTGGTGCGACAGCTCCCGGCACAGTAATCGAAGACAACGTTGTTGAAATCGGTATCTGGCTGCACCCAGAAGGTTACGCTGAGCAAGCTCGCTTCAAGCAGGACCTGAAGCTATACAGGCTCGATCATGGCGAATTGGTGATCCCTCCTCATGGCACAGCGATGACACAGGGTTTCCATTCATTTGATCACCCTGTGCGTATCGATAGCTTCCAGCCACATGGCCACCTGCGTATGCGCGCTGCCTCACTGGAGATTTACTACCCAGCGACAGGCCGTACAGAGCAGATCAGCCAGATCTCAAACTGGAGCGCTACATGGCACCATAGCCATCTATTTGAGGAGAATGTTGCACCGCTCGTTCCCACTGGCGGAGTACTCGTGATCAAGCAGTGGTATGACAATACGGCCAATAATCCCAACAACCCAGACCCAGACTTCTGGGTAGTCGCAGGCAGCCGTACCGCTGACGAAATGACCCATGCTTGGATTGCCGTGACTCACCTTGACGACGAGGGCTATCAAGAAATTCTTGCCCAGCGTGAAGAAGCGAAGCAGCGTTCAGTTGCCTCTGAGTAAGTAATGCCAAACTCGGCGGGCCTTAACGCCCTCCAAGTAAAAAAAGGCCTAAGTTTAACTCTTAGGCCTTTTTTTATACTCCGAGAAAAGCTAGCGGAAGACGACCTATTATTTCGCCTTATGGAACGTAAAATACCCTGTGAATATTTCATCCCAACTTTCGAAGCCCGACTTCACTTCGGAGCTGGGGTCCGGGTTAAAAGGATTAGACACCGAGTTATCGAAAGCACCTGTCACATGCACCGTACTCCCTGCAGGAATCGTGACAGGCTCATCTAGCTCGTAATGAGGCTGCCAGCCATAGTTGTAAGCGGGGACGCTCAGTATATCCTGCATATGGCCATCGGGGTGCTCCACACTAAACTTCATCTGTTTTCCACGCGCATTCATCTTTGCTCTTACACCAGAGATCACCACGGCTTCGTCAAATTGGTAACTGGCATGGGCGGGCAAGTGATAATCGAATGGCGGGATCGTGACCTGCGCGGACACGGCTTGCACCAACCTCTCCTCTAAGGCATCGACCTGGTCAGGGTCAGCGAAGTAAAAGCCTATTTTAGTTTGATCGACGAGCTCTGCTCCAATCCCCACATAGTGAAACTGCATCGATATTTTTGATCCCTTGGGGATCAAGACCGCCGTTCCTTCTGGAAATTTAGCAGCGCGATTCTCGCCTGGCGAATAACCGTCGAGAAAACGCCGCGTTGAGGTGGACGCGTTTTTTTCCTCGCCCCAGAAATCGCTTTCAACAGGCGTCACAAAGGCCATAAGATGATGCAAAGCACTAGTGGCTACTGGTTGATACTGCATCCCAACCACCCATTTGTCCTCATCAAAAGGCAATTCAATATCGGCATAAATATAATCTAAAACGCCCGTTGCAGGGATCTTTTGTGCTGGCGCCTCTACAATAAAGTCAGGCTCACCGAGTAGCCATTCTTTACTTTCAACATGTTCATACTCTGCAAGAGGGTCCGGACCATCTCCACGAGGCGCTCCGGCGTTCAACCATTGTACGAGCTTCTGAATATTCGCTATTTCGATATAACGCGCTGAAGAAGAGTGGCCAATATCCGGGTCGATTTGTGATGGGGGCATACGCTTATTTAACAGCACCTCCTTTATCATAGGCGACCATCCAAGCAAGGACAGATAACTATCAATCGCAAACGGCCCGACACCAAACTCCCTATGACAGGTGACACAGTTCTCCACAATCATTGGTGCGATATCGTCGGAATAACTAGGCACGTTTTCCGAATAAAAGGCCTTCGCAGGATAATCGATAGCACAGGGGTTAGAGTTGTCGGTATTGACTGTATTGCGAATAGGGGCATCGATAATCGACGCCAAGGTTTGATCTAATTCACCCCCTACTGCACCAGTGTAATAAACGGAAAGCCGGTCGGGGTTCAACACCCTTACATCGCCGACATTCTTTAGCCCTAGCATTTCAGACACGAGTTGCCCGTTATCCTGCAAAATAGGGAGCTCAAGATCTAGTGCATTCAGCGCATCTCGCGCGGAATCTTGCGAATCGATAAGCAGGAATTCGACACCCTGTTCGGCATACTGTGATTTCAATGCTGTGTAGCTAGACAGCATACTGTCCATATTGGGGCAGCTCTGCGAATAGGACATCAGCACCACGGCTTTCCTATGCTGATACCGGCTCAGCTGATGAAAGCTGCCCTCATTATCTAACATTGCAAAATCACCCGTGCGGTCTAAAGCGGCATGGGCACTCCCTGTTGCCAGCGCTATACAAACACTTAGGCATGAAATGGATACTCTAGTCATAAGGAATATCACCCCTCAATTAAATAGCTTTATTGATTTTCCGCCAAAGAATTAACGCATTGGGTAGTTGCTGATGTGCTGCAAGTTCGACGCTGCTCTTGAGCGATTACGTTCAGACTCATCCATGCCTCCTAATGCTGGCCCGCCTTGATTGAATATGCCTCCCCGAAGCACAAATAATAGGTAATCCGTTTCATCATCGAGCTCATCGTCCTTGATGGTGAAACGTTGCACCATATTCTCGATACTGGCCGTGCGATCCATGACATCTGGGTGTACGAGAATATCACCGATAACAACCTTGAGCGCGGCGATATTGTCGAGCACGTAGGCTGCGCCCGGGTGAAAGCCATACAAATTGGGAGCAATCACAGGCATGGTAGGGATATCCGTTGGCAATGACATCAGGCCGCCGTGTGCGGGAGCGATCTTCTCCTCATATAAAGCGGTCACGTTATTAATCGAGGCTTCCAGTTCTCTCTCATTTTCCGAGTTCATCGCGATCTCTAAGGTCGCCAACTGAAGCCATTGCGATGCCCAAGTTAGACCGCTTAGCTGCGGGAAGCCAACCCGAAATGCGTAGGCATAGTCATGCTCTGACAGAAGGTCGGAAGACTTAGGGGAGTCCGGCACAGACAAGGCATCATTGCTCAAATACTCCTCTAACGCGGCGCCTACAGCGGAATGCTTGTCATATAAAGTATCATCAAGGTAAATTTCTAAGAGCTTGTTGCCAAAATCTCGTCCGCGCTTTAGCACAGCCACCGCGATGGGGGGAATACTGCCGTTGGCCTCTAGCACTGACGCGGTTTCTTCTGCAGAATATTCGCGGCGGATCATTGCCTGCAAGCCAGGTGTCGCCCTACTCTCGAACACACGAAATGGGCCGAGCATTGCTAAGTGATCCGATGCTGTGTGGTAGTGCGAGTCTTCTGCTTCGGACAGTTCCAACAAAGACTCACGCAGTAAGACCTTGCCGATCATCGAATCGTTGGAATTATTGCTTGCCACGATTTCATCGAAAACGGCGGCTTGCAGGACTTCGGAAGCATTGAGATAACGACTCAATTCAGGAAATCTTGTATCGATCAGTTCATTTCCTGTTTGAGCATAGAGTGTGGCGGGTACTGTGAAACTTGTGAGCGTGAGCCCGAAAAGCATTCCTTGTAGTGTTTTTTTCATTATTACCCCCGCGTAGCGTTGCGTAACAGCCTGTGGTTTTCCCACTTATTTTAGTTCTAACAAGAATAAAAGCCCTTTTTGTGGAAGTCCATCACTCTCCCTAGGAAAGGTTTGGCAATGTGTGACAATGATTTTAGTCGTCTTCTGTTTGCGCTAATTTTAGACCGATCTTTGCCACACGACCTTGATCTATCTCAGCGACCGTCCATAGGAACCCCTGCCAAAGCATCTGGTCACCGACTACAGGCTTACCGCCCATCTTCGCGCGGAAGAATTCCCCGATGCTAGTGTCACCATCAGCGTCGCTCAGAGCAAATCCATAAACGGGAGCGAGATCCCTTAACTGAGCATTGGCATCAAGAATAAAGTCACCAAAAAACCATGTATCGATACTGGAGCTAGGCGCTTGGCTGAACAGCTTTCCTAGCGCCGGCAAATCATACTCATGCCCGACGATGCAAAGTATATCGTCCGCCATCAATTTAGTGCTGCCCTTTGGATGAAACAACTCCTTACCGCGAAACAACGCCGCAACTCGGGTACCCTCTGGCATATGCAGACGACGCAGCTCCGTATTGATGCACCATTTCTCCGCACCCAAACGGTAAACAAATAGCTCCCATTCACTCGTTGGATGGATCTCCAGACCAGAGCGTGCGATAGGAGAAGGCTGTGAGGGGACTTCAACTTTGGCCAACTTCGTGGCAAAAGGTAGCGAACTGCCCTGCACCAACAAGGAGACCAATACAACGAAGAAGGCCAAATTGAAATACAGCTGGGCGCTAGGCAGGCCTGCCATAATTGGATACACCGCTAAAATGATCGGCACGGCACCGCGCAGCCCCACCCAAGAAATAAACCAACGCTCGCGGTTCTTGAAGCGACTAAAAGGCAAGAGCGCCAACCACACAGCAATCGGTCTAGCAAAGACAATCATCCAAAGCGCAAGCAACAGCCCTGGGACGATGATGCCTGTAAGCTCATTCGGCGAAAGCAGCAATCCCAACACCAAGAACATGCCGATCTGGCTTAACCAAGCAAGCCCATCGAATACGCTCAATATCGATGTACGACTCCTGATTGGCTGGTTTCCCAACAATAAGCCACAGAGGTAAATCGCAAGAATGCCGCTACCACCTAACATATTCGTCAATGCGAAGATCAACAAGCCGCCGCTTATCGCCAACAAGGGATACAAACCATTAGCAAGGGTACTGCGATTGATCAATTGCAAGAGCAGCCACCCTCCAGCGAGCCCCAGACAAATCCCCACACCAAATTGCTGCACTAGGCTGACAACGAAGAACCAGCCAAACTGATCATTACCAGAGGCAAGCACTTCGATCAAAGAAACAGTTAGGAACACCGCCATCGGGTCATTGCTACCCGATTCGATTTCGAGGGTCGCGCCAACACGTTCATTCAGGCTTCTTTGGCCCAGAAGGGAAAACACTGCGGCGGCATCGGTTGAGCCCACAATAGCCCCTATTAGGAGGCCCTGTATTAGCTCCAGATCAAACAAATAGGCGGCAACCAAGCCTGTGAGGCTAGTCGTCAAGATGACTCCCACCGTCGCCAGGGAAAGCGCTGGGCCTAATGCCACCCGGAACGTCGCCACTCGTGTGCGCATCCCGCCATCGAGGAGGATGATTGCTAACGCTAAATTGCTCGCAAGATACGCCAAGGAGTAATCGTCAAATTGAATGCCGCCAATCCCGTCCTCACCCGCTAGCACGCCGACCCCTAAAAATATTACTAAAATAGGGATACCCAAACGTGAAGACAGGGCGCTAAACAGCACGCTAAACCCTACAAGGAGAGCCCCAATCAGAAAAAAACTATTAATACTTCCGACGTCCATCGAAACACTCAAGAGAATATAAAAGGGAAAGAATAGCAGAGCTTGCGCGAGGAGAGCTAAACACTCGCACACAATAGAGGGGATTATAAGCTGAAATCGTTCGTTTTAGCGCTCTTTGAAGGACTCTTTCACTGCTTGAAGCTCATGGGCATACTCTTTTAGCTTCGCCCTTAGCTTGCTCTCGATATCAGCATTGAGCCAAGAACTTTCATCCAGGCTTTTAACAACGCTTCCTGAAGTCTCTTGAGAAAGGGCTTTGAGCACCTCAGACTGAAGGTCTTCCGTCATTTTTATGTCGCTCATTGGCGAAATTCATCCATTTTTTTGTCACAACAATGCCAAGGTAGCTGTCAAAAAATGAGCTGTCAATGAGGAATGGTGCAAAGTGTGAGCGAGACAACATATGCTCAGAAGTGAACATATGTTGTCATATCAGGAAACTAAGCGAACGGATGACGCAAAATTATCGTTTCTTCGCGATCTGGGCCGGTGGAGATGATATCGACTGGCGCCTCAATCACTTTCTCGATGTAGCTAATGTAATCACGCGCGTTCTGCGGCAGCTCATCGAGACTCTTAACTCCAAATGTCGACTCTTTCCAGCCTGGCAACTCAACGTAGATTGGCTCCAGTTTTTGATAGGCGTCAAGGTTCATTAGACATGAGGAGGTCTCAGAATCGATGCCCTTATAACCCGTACACACTTTGATGGTCTCTAAGCCGTCGAGGACATCAAGCTTTGTCAAACAGATCCCCGAGACCGAGTTAATACGAATTGCCAAACGCACCGCGGCAGCGTCGAACCAACCACAACGACGATCGCGCCCAGTGGTCGCCCCCTTCTCCTTACCCACAGTGGCTAGGTGGGCTCCGGTCTCATCAAAGAGCTCTGTAGGAAACGGTCCAGACCCAACTCGAGTGGTGTAAGCTTTAGTAATCCCTAAGACATAATCCAGATAAAGCGGACCGAAACCACTGCCGGTCGCCGTACCGCCTGCCGTCGTATTCGACGACGTCACGTAGGGATAAGTACCATGGTCTATATCGAGCAGCGAGCCTTGGGCTCCCTCAAACAAAATATTGTCCTGCGCTTTGCGATGCCCGTGCAGAATTTCGATCGTATCGGCAATCATCGGCTTGAGCTGCTCACCAAGGGTGAGACAGTTCGCTAGCACTTGCTCATAATCCAGAGCCTCTGCCCCATAGTAATTAGTGAGCATGAAATTGTGGTATTCCATAATCTCTTGCAGGCGGGCAGAGAAGTGCTCTTCATTGAAGAGCTCGCCGATACGAATGCCACGCCGCGCGACTTTATCTTCATAGGCAGGGCCAATACCACGCCCAGTCGTGCCGATTTTCTCATTACCAAGGCGCTTCTCGCGCGCTTGATCGAGTGCGGCATGGGAAGGCAGAATCAACGGGCAGGATGCGCTAATTTTCAACTTTGGACGCACAGACACACCGCGCTCTTCTAAGCGGGCAATCTCACTCATTAAAGCTTCCATACTAAGCACGACGCCATTGCCAATCACACAGCAAACGCCGTCACGCAAGACACCAGAGGGAAGTAAGTGCAGCACCGTTTTCTCGCCATTAATCACGAGGGTGTGTCCTGCATTGTGACCACCTTGGAAGCGCGCAACTACCGCAGCTTGCTCTGTGAGCAAGTCAACGATCTTGCCTTTGCCTTCATCGCCCCATTGCGTTCCTAGTACAACTACACTTCTACCCATTTGTAAGCTTCTCTAAAATTAAAAGTATTCAACGTAAACTGCGCCCACACTAGCAACATAGCCTTAATAAAAGGCTAATTAGCGGCACCTACCCAATAAGCGATTTTACTTGCCATTGCTGGCCATCTCGTACGATCTTGCGATCACATCCTAAACGCTGCGCATCATCGCTCGACTCTGCTGCGAGCTCTACGATCACTCGTTCACCGTTAGCTCGTAACTTTTCTATCAACTGCTGTAATTGCTCATCTGCATCGAACGGAGCCGAAATAGCCTTTGGCCGAACAAATGCAGCCTTGCTTAACTGCACCAACACTTTGAGATCTGCATCGAAGCCCGAGGCGGAGCGCGCTCGCCCAAACACATCCCCGATATCATCGAAGCGGCCACCTTGTGCAAGGGCACGACCATAGACTGGAGTATAGGCGGCAAACACGATGCCTGTGTGGTATTCGTATCCACGCAGCTCACACAGATCATAGCCAAGAGAAATGGCGGGCAGGCGTAACTTCACACCTTTCGCGATAGCGGCGAGCTCTTGCAGTTCTTGCTGCACGCTTTCTGGTGCCTCTTTGAATGTCTCCAATGCCGTCTCTAGAACAGACTCGTCACCACTCAGGCGAGCCAGTTCAAAAATCATTTTAGCAATCGCTTTATCGTCGACATGTTGTTCTAGTAGAGAATCTATTTCGTCGTAGGCCTTGCGCTGCAAAGCATCGAAGAGATCATTTTCTACCTCCGAGGTGAGCGCAGATTCTTGCACTAAGCTTCGGAAAATCCCCACATGCCCTAAGACTATATGAATCTCATCGATTTCTGCCAAGCGTAAGGTTTCGTGCATGAGGCAAATAAGCTCTATGTCACAACCTACTCCGTCGTGCCCGAAGAATTCAGCCCCTATACGAATAGGAATGCGTGACGCCAACAAACCTCTTGGTCGCGTATGAGCAACAGTGTCTGAGTAGCACAAGCGCACTGGTAAATGCTGGCAATCCGCTTCTCTTTGCGAGAGGCAATGCGCGTCTATGCGCGCAACCTGCGGAGTAATGTCCGCCCGCAGCCCCATCATACGCCCGGTTAGCTGGTCCGTAATTTTAAAGGTATGCAGATCTAGGTCATGTGATGACCCCACTAATAAGGAGTCGAGATACTCAAAAAGTGGAGGGATGACTAAATCATAGCCCCAGCTCGAATAGAGATCGAGAATTTGACGGCGCAGAGTTTCGAGTCGAAACGCTTCATCCGGCAGTATTTCCTCTACTCCTTCGGGGAGCAGCCAACGATCACGCACTGACATTATTCATTTCCAATTCGATATTAAAACACCATAGGAGACTATGACGGCTTCGCCATTTCTCCTATCGCAGAAAAACACAAAGACCAGTAGCGATAAATCACTACTGGCCTTCACAACATCGTTCTTTACTGAACTTCGCTACCGTTGAGGTATTTGAAGTACTCATTTTCAGGATCGATCAACAAGATATCGCCTTTGTTGGAGAAACTCTCTTGATACGAATTAATGCTACGAGTAAATGAATAAAACTCTTCGTTCTTCGCAAAAGCCTCAGCGTATGTCGCCGCAGCCATCGCATCGCCTTCACCACGAATTCGCTCAGCATCTCGATAGGCTTCAACCAATAAAACGGCTTCCTGTCGATCCGCATCGGCTTCAATACCAATGGCTAATTCATTACCGCGTGAACGTAATTGCTGCGCTTCACGTTGACGCTCGGAGGTCATACGTTCATACACTGATGAGCGCACATCTAGAGGCAGCTCGATCTGCTTGACTCGCACATCGATGACTTCGATCCCTAGATCTTCTGCAACAGTCAGATTCAATTCACGTGTTAGCTCTTCCATCAATAGATCGCGCTGACCCGAGACGACTTCTTGCAAGTCACGCTCACCGAACTTATTACGCAAACCGTCGTTGATACGTTGCGAAAGCAAATTATTGGCACGACTCTCTTCCCCAGTAACGTTCGTGTAATATTTCATTACATCGACAACACGCCATTTGGCATAGGAGTCAACCACTAAGGCTTTCTGCTCGAGCGTAAGATAACGCTGTGCTTCCGCAGTCAGTGTCAGCACTCGTGCATCAAACTTGCGCACGGTATTGACGTAGGGAAGCTTGAAATGCAAACCAGGTTGCAAGTCTTCTTCCACCACTTGGCCGAATCGTAGCAATAACGCGCGCTCTGTTTCTTTCACGACATAGATAGAATCAGACGCCACGACTACCAATATAAATAATATCAAGCCTGCAAAAGTACTCTTCATGGGCGAATTCCTCTGGTCGTCGTTTGGGTACGAGCGCGATCGGCAGCAGCCGCGTTACTTTCACGAATAAGCTGCTCTGAAATCTCTCGTAACTGCTGCGGAGACAAAGCAGGGGAATCGGCTAATCGCGAGGCATTGCCCTGTTCAATAATCTTATCGAGCGGGACATAGAACATATTGTTGCCACTCTCGACATCAATAAGTACCTTGCTGCTGTTTGTCATTACTGACTGCATCGCATCGATGTACAGACGTTCACGCGTTACTCGTGGTGCTTTCTCATATTCAGCAAGTAACTGCTCAAAACGAGAGGCTTCACCTTCAGCTCGCGCAATCACTTCGTCTCGATAGGCGTTAGCCTGTTCGATAATACGCTGAGCCTCACCGCGGGCCACAGGGACGACGCGATTGGCATAAGCCAAGGCTTCGTTCTGCACTCGCTGCTCGTCCTCACGCGCTTTGATCACGTCATCGAATGCCCCTTGCACTGCATCGGGTGGCTGAGCATTGCGGAATGTCACTTGCGAAATAAGAATCCCGGACTGATAGCTTTCCATGTAACGCTGTAAGCGCTCACGCACCTCAGCCGCCACTTCTGCGCGGCCCTGGGTGAGTACTCTATCCATTGTCGTGCCACCAGCCACATGACGAATCGCAGATTCCGCAGCGTGGTCAAGACTCAATTCTGGGTCGCGCACATTCAAGGCGAACTGAATTGGGTCATCGATAAGGTATTGCACATCGATAGACACATTGACGATATTCTCGTCAGTAGTCAGCATGTCTCGTGAGTAGGAGCGCGTATTCACACGGGTAACATTGATGATTTCGACTTGGTCGATAAGAGGGGGATTCCAGTTCAAACCTGACTGCACCACCTCTGGTCGAAGTTTACCGAAACGCAACACAACGCCACGCTCTGCCTCGTCGACAACATAGATGCCAGACACGGCCCACACCAAGACCAGCACAACCACGGCCGCGCCTAGCAGCCCTGAAGAGATGCCAGCACCCGAACCCCCTGAACCACTTCCGCCAGAGTTGCTGCCACCGGACTTGCCGCCGCCAAACAAGCTATTAAGCTTGCGCGAGACAGTTTTTATTACTTCGTCGATATCTGGCGGCTTCTGATCACCACCACCACGGCCACCGCCGCCCCAAGGGTCGTTTCCATTACCTTTATTTCCAGGTTCATTCCAAGCCATTGGCTTCTCCATACCCCACTCAAAATACGGGGGTGATTTTAACGAATAATTGTAAATTAACCCAGCTTTTTACCCTGTAGCGATTTAGACCTGCGGGTTAGCTGACACTCCTGCTTGTGGGCTATTGGGTGCTATTCCTTCATCGAACAATATACGGTCTAAGTCTTGCCTTGGTA
>CAMYOK010000008.1 GCA_947259995.1 uncultured Pseudomonadales bacterium
ACTAATCCCCCCGCCTCCACCACTCAATAAAAAAGCCCCACCAGCGCAAGCGGGTGGGGCTTTTTTATTGAGTGGTGTATAGCTGGAGGTTTCGGACTTGCATAGTCGGGGTGAGCGCCGCGCCTCAGGCGCGGTGTGAATGCCGGAAATGCGCAAGCATTATCCGGCGCAAATCAGGCGTCGTGAGACGCCTCGACGAGGCAATTTAGCTGATTAGAAACCAAGTCAGATTAAAAAAAACGTCAGGATAGCCGTCTTGCATAGTTAGGTATTAGCGACTCTAGGAATCGTGTGGCGGATTGGTTCAATACCTACACACGCTAAAACTTCCTCAAGTACTCTCAATTTGGAAACCAGAGTACTTGAGTCCTTTTATGCGAAAAGCGCTAGGTGATTAATTCCATGCACTCGCTGCTTGGTTTGGGTCCGATCGCAAAAACCGAATTAAGTCTGCATGAAACTGATCCGGTATTTCAATTTGCGGCGCGTGCCCTACATTCTGGTAGAGAATAATGGCCGAATTTTGCAGCTCATTCGCCACATTTCTGGCGAGTGTTGGGAAATCATCAACTAGGCCGTCCTCCTCACCCCCTATCACTAACGCTTTGGTCGCAATGTGCTGCCAGTCATACACAACAGGGTCGTTGTACAACATTCCGCCTTGTAATCTACGTACCATCGCCAGCGTTGGCCATTCACCGCTAAGGGTTTGTCCGTATTGTCGACGAACGAATTCCAGATGCTCGGGCGGCCATGCTAGGGGAAAGTAATTTTGGTGGCCACGTAAGATCGACTGATACGTAGAGACTTCAAGCTCGTCTGCATAAGGGTCGCTCCATGGCCGCCCTTGGCGCTGATCGGTTAGCCCTATTTGGTTCACCATTACCACATGTGTCACCAATTGCGGATAGAGCATGGCAAACCGTGTAACGACCATGCCTCCCATGGAATGACCGACAATAGCCACCTCATCGATGCCGAGTTCATCAAGTAGCGACTTCATATTGGCAGCGACGAAGTTGAAGTTGTAGGGAATGATGGGCTTTGAAGACTTGCCGTAGCCAATTCGATCGACTGCGAGCACTCGGAAACCGTCTGCGGCCAGTGCGTTGATGGTGTCCGTATAAGCCTCAGAATAAAAATTCATCCCGTGCTGGATAAACACCGTTTGCCCATTGGCTCGGCCGGACGGAGGCACATCCATATACGCCATACGCATCGGCGTATCGAAGCGCTCCAACTCTAAGAAATGCACAGGATAGGGGTAGGGTATCTCCTCGAAGTTAGCAGAAACAGAGCCCCAGTGCGCTGGTGCCTCTGCCGGCGGGGTTGCTGGCCATTCTTGTGCCTGAGCGGGAAATCCTGATGCTAAAATCGCAATGCACGAGATCATCCCTAAAACGGTCTTGTTCAATGACATAGTAAGCTTCCTTATTTTTATTGGTTTCATGGTTATGCTAGATGGGCAAGGCCGAACGTTTCCGTCCAATGCCTGAATGCGGCACTTTTTGCTCAAAGAACCGCTTAAGCCTTCGCTTTTTCCGGCCTGCGACTCTCATTATTCATAATTGAGACCCAGAATCCCCCTAAAATCACCCACTTTAGGGAAAAATGTTTCTCGAGCATAAAGATAAATGCGAACGAAAAGAGCTAAGAATTCTCTGAGCGCTTTACTTTATAAGATGAGGACCATGCTTGCAAAAAAGAGGGCTGAGCCCTTTCCAGAAGCCCGACAGTGTCACAAACTATGGGTAAATTTTAGCGGCCGCAGCAATTGCTGGTGAAGGTTATCAGTTGCTGTTGTGGGAACCAAACCGGCGTCCCACAGCAGCACCACTTAAATTAAAAAGCCCGATTACTGACCTTACACAGGCTTATTATGACTGCCATCACAGAGCGGCTGCGATGCGGTCACTTTACAACCACAGAAAAATACTTTTTTCGATTCCGTCGCCTGATATTTCACAGGCGTAAATTCGGTCCCTTTGTGCGAGCCATCACAAAAAGGTTGGTTTTGGCTGAGGCCACATGAACACCAGAAATAGGATTTTCCCGATTCAACTTCAATCGCTAAGGGTGTATCTGTCGCTCTTTTCGGATTACTCATACTCTAATTTCCTTGCTTAATATTTTAAAAACACCTCAATGGTGTAGGCTTGACCAGTCTCTGTATGCAAAAAGCATACTCATACTTAACTTTTGTTCGAAAAAACTTTTGACCTAGTTATCAGCCATGCTCCTAGCCGTTCAGTGGCTATAGCCCAGCTTGCCTTTTAGTCCTCAATCGCTGTGGAAAATCGAATCACTTTAATGGCTGTAAATAACAGTCGTCATCTCTGCCTCTAATTCAAAAAAGCACCAATACATGACAGCCTTGCTCCGATTTTGTGCGCGCGCATCAAACTGGTGCAGCCTGAAGAAAGCAAAGTGACGGGTATCAATCTCAGCTCTCGATATTAGGCGACTATCTAAACAGTTTGGCAGTTGGCACAGAGCCTGCATGGATGACTAGCAGCGAGCATGCCTCTCGGCAAAGTGCAGAGTAATTCCAGCTTTGCTTGAGGGGTGTAAACAATCCACTTAAAGATGACGACGATAAAAATGGAGTGCTAGGGTTCCGGCATTGTAGAAGATGCGCCTGGTCCGAGAGCACTCGACCTTTCAAGCTGGGTTCTATCAGAGTAAACGAACTTCAGTATTAATCTTTTGTAAGGTTACACGGCGGGACAAAAGCCCGGGAGGATTAGCTGACACAGCGTTTGGTGTCAGCATTTCAATACGTGAATAACATACTAGGAGTACATGAAATGATACGAAACCTACCAAAGAGCCTAATCACCCTTTTACTTGTAACCGCTGCGACATTTTCCTCGCCGTTCACTTTTGCCCAAGACCGCTTTAGCATTTGTTGGTCTATCTATGTTGGATGGATGCCGTGGGAGTATGGCGATGCTACCGGCATCATCGATAAATGGGCTGACAAATACGACATCGAGATCGATGTCGTGCAAATCAACGACTACATCGAATCTATTAACCAGTACACAGCAGGCCAGTTTGACGCCTGTTCCATGACTAGCATGGATGCGCTAACGATTCCCGCTGCCGGAGGTGTGGATTCTACCGCCCTTATCGTTGGCGATTTCTCCAATGGCAACGACGCGGTCATCTTGAAAGAAGCGGCAACACTAGCTGATATAGAGGGGCAGCGCGTGAACTTGGTTGAATTGAGCGTATCGCACTATCTTTTGGCGCGGGCCCTAGAATCCGTAGGTTTAAGCGAACGTGATGTCACTGTCGTCAATACATCAGACGCCGATATGGTCGCAGCATACTCCACGCGTGATGTCACAGCGGTCACCACTTGGAACCCGCTTGTGAATGAAATACTGAAAGTACCAGGGGCTACGAAAGTTTTCGATAGCGCGCAAATTCCTGGCGAAATTATTGATACTTTGATGGTCAAGACTGAAGTGCTTGAAGCTAATCCTAACCTAGGCAAAGCTCTAGTTGGTGCTTGGTATGAAATTATGTCTGCGATGGAAAGCCAGCCAGAAGTTCGTGCCCACATGGGGGAAGCTTCGGGTACAGACCAGGCTGGATACGAAGCACAACTCGCAACCACTCAGATGTTCTATTCAGCAAGCGATGCTCTTGCCTTTGTGAAGAGCCCTAAGTTGATGACGACAATGGAATACGTTGCCAACTTTTCATTTGATCACGGTTTGTTAGGCGAAGGTGCTGCCGATGCAGGCTTCATTGGTATTCAAACTCCTGCAGGTGTCTTCGGCAACAGTGGCAATATTCAGCTTCGCTTTGACCCTTCATATATGGAAATGGCTGCCGACGGCAGCCTGTAATGTCATAAATCTGGCATTACGTCCCCGTGATATTTTCCGTAAAAGGGTATTTCCATGCGAAGGCTTATTAATTTACAACCCAATCGCGTTCTCAAAGTCGCGCTTGGTATCATTCCTTTCTTGCTCATACTTCTGGCTTATCAGATTGGCTCTGATATCCGCAAAGCCGAGAATGAGCAAGACAAACTGCTGCCAAGTTTTTCTGAAATCGCAGCCGGCATCAATCGAATGGCGTTTGAACCCAGTCGGCGCACCGGTGATTATGAATTTTGGGAAGACACAAAAAGCAGTGTGAAGCGGCTGTCGATAGGGATCGCTATTTCGGCAACTATCGGATTGCTTGTTGGTTTGGCGGCGGGTGCAATCCCTATGATCGCAGCGCCATTGAGCCCCTTGATTACCGCCATATCTCTGATTCCCCCTATGGCCATCCTGCCAGTGCTTTTTATAGTCTTTGGCCTAGGTGAACTGTCCAAGGTAATGCTGATCGTGATCGGCGTTAGTCCTTTCCTGATTCGTGACATCCTGCAACGTACTCAAGAGTTGCCACGAGAACAACTGGTCAAGGCGCAGACCCTGGGCGGTAACAGCTGGCAAATCATTCTACGAGTAATTCTGCCGCAGATCGTTCCTCGCCTGCTTGATGCCGTAAGGCTCAGCCTAGGTGCCGCATGGCTGTTTTTAATTGCCGCCGAAGCAATCGCCGCGACAGACGGACTTGGGTATCGGATATTTCTGGTAAGGCGCTACATGTCGATGGATATCATTCTGCCCTATGTTGTCTGGATTACTTTCTTGGCGTTCACATTGGACTGGTGTTTGTTGAAGTTCAGCCGGGTGGTATTCCCCTGGTACCACGCAGAGAAGTAGGAAACGGTATGAGTGCATTTATTCAATTAGATCGTCTGGCAAAAAATTACGGCGATAATGTGGTGCTGGAAAACTTGAACTGCAAAGTGGCAGAAGGCGAATTC
Source organism: uncultured Pseudomonadales bacterium (assembly GCA_947259995.1). Classification (GTDB taxonomy): domain Bacteria; phylum Pseudomonadota; class Gammaproteobacteria; order Pseudomonadales; family Pseudohongiellaceae; genus UBA5078. Next base: position 4,835 of record CAMYOK010000008.1, read on the forward strand.
GTTACTCTTGTTGGTGCATCCGGATGCGGAAAAAGCACCTTTCTCAAGTTGTTACTGGGCACAGAAAGCGTCAGTTCAGGGCAGTTATTAATGGCTGGGAAACCGATCGAACAGGAACCCAGCCCCGATCGCGGCATCGTTTTTCAAAGGTATTCGGTGTTTCCCCATTTGAACGTCCGTGAGAATGTCGCGCTTGGCGTCGAGTTTGTAGAAAGCAAATGGCTAGGGCGCCTGTTCGGAAAGCGTCGCAAAGAAGCTTTGGCACAAGCCGATGAGTTACTTTCGGCCGTTGGACTCGAGCAGGCACGATATAAATATCCCCACGAGTTGTCCGGCGGCATGCAGCAACGACTCGCCTTGGCACAGGCTCTCATCAAGAGACCGAAGGTACTGCTTTTAGACGAACCTTTTGGTGCACTTGATCCAGGTATTCGCAAAGAAATGCATGACCTGGTATTGGGGCTTTGGCGACAGTACGGCCTGACTATTTTCATGGTCACCCATGACTTGAAAGAAGGCTTCCATCTTGGCACGCGTCTGTGGGTGTTCGACAAAATACGTCACGACCCCCATGCACCGGACCGCTTCGGTAGCACTATCACCTACGACTTATCGCTTCAATCCAAGGATAAAGCGTTAACAATCGCCGCCATAGATGAAATCAACGCCCAGCTACATGGGGCGGAAAAAACAACTGAACCGACACAGAGCTAATTTGGAATCCGAAAAAAGATGACAAACCAAGAAATTTTTCCCGATGAATACAAAACCACCATAGCACCCGGTGCTCACTGGTCTTTGCTTGTACGCAAAGGCATGCAGATGACACTGACGGATCTAGAAGGCGGCGCAAACGTTGGCATGCTTTTCTACAACCCAAACCTGATGAGCGAGAAATACAATGCCCCCGACACCTTGAAATGCCAGCACACATTCAAGCTGACACGAGGTCATTGCCTATACTCTGATATGGGGCGTGTTTTCGCTTCCATCACCCACGACACGTTTGGATGGCACGACACTATCTGTGGCAACAGTCACCCTCAACACATTGAAAGCCGCTGGGGAGAGAGAAACTATCAAACGCAGAGCAATGCGTGGCTGCAAAATGGTTTTGATGCTTTTTTGGTTGAACTTGCGAAGTATCGAATGAAAAAGCAGGATCTGGCGGCAAACCTGAATTTGTTTTCGGAGGTCTCTTCTGACGATGAAGGCAAGTTACGCTTATCCCGACAAAGTCAGGCCGGCGACAACATTACACTAAGGTTTGAAATGGACACACTGGTCATCATGCACACCTGTCCACACCCGCTTAATACTGCTTCTGACTATCCGCACAAAGCGGTTCAGGTTGGTCTGGAAAAGGCCAGCCCAATGCAAGCGGATGACTACTGCTTGAATCTTTGTGACGAAAACCGCCGCGGGCTCCACAACAATGCGTTGTATCACCTGGGTCAGTGAAAGAATATTTGAGGCAATACCATGATTAAAGAAAGCAAGCTTGTCCTGGCTGACGCGAAATTGCGCGCAACGGTAAATGCTGGGGATTACTACATTCAGACCATCAAAATGGGTGAAACCATTCGCATCATCGACTTGGAAGGCAATCAGGCGGCAGACACACTGTTTTATAACGCGCAGGACCCAAGCGAACGTTACAGTGCCAGCGACACTGTCAGAGAAGCGGCGGCCCTTTATCTCACTGCAGGCACCATTTTAAAAACCAATCTTAACAGAGATTTACTTGAGATCGTGGCCGACACCTGTGGGCGCCACGATACTGTGGGCGGCGCCTGTTCTACAGAATCCAACACGGTGCGCTACGATCTAGAAAAGCGCTGCATGCACGCATGCCGCGACAGCTGGTTGCTAGCCATCGCTGAACACGAAGAATACGGCTTAGCCAAGGAAGACATTGGTCACAATATAAATTTCTTCATGAACGTGCCTGTTACATCCGATGGGCAGCTACAGTTTGCCGATGGCGTATCAGGGCCGGGTAAGTATGTCGAGCTGACAGCGAAAATGGACACTATCGTTCTAATTTCTAATTGCCCGCAATTAAATAATCCTTGTAATGCCTACAACCCTACACCAATTGAAGTAGCTGTGTGGGACGCGGCATAGGCCGTAGATAAAATACAAATCCAATAACGCGCAGGACGACCTGCTGGCGTTTTCAGTAATCCTGGGACGACCCACGTCAGACAGAGAGTAATCATGTTCAAACGAGTACTTGTTGCCAATCGTGGCGCTATAGCCACGCGCATTATTCGCACGCTTAAGAAGCTGAATATCGAATCTGTTGTTATCTATCACGAAAAAGATCAGGACAGTTTGCATGTTCAGCATGCTGATATTTCCGTCAACCTGGGCGGAGGCTCTGTTGCGCAGACCTACCTGAACCAGGAAAAAATCATACAAATTGCCAAAGAAAACCAAGCCGAGGCGATACACCCTGGTTATGGCTTTCTCAGCGAAAACACAACATTTGTTGAAAAATGCGAATCCCATGGACTTGTTTTCATCGGGCCGACACCGGAGCAAATGAATGTTTTTGGCCTCAAGCATCTCGCTCGAGAAGCCGCCGAAAATTCCGATGTTCCCATGTTGCCTGGCTCTCCAGTATTGGACGATGTTGAAAGCGCCGTCTCTTGGGCTGAAAAAGTCGGCTTTCCAGTCATGCTAAAAAGCAGTGCCGGAGGGGGCGGTATCGGCATGCAGGTATGTCGCGACGTCGATGCCCTCAAAGGTGCCTGGGACAGTGTGAAACGCATGAGTGCGAATTATTTTTCGGATGACACCGTGTTTCTCGAAAAATTTATCGTCAATGCTCGTCATATTGAGGTACAGGTTTTTGGCGATGGCAGAGGTAACGCGATCGCCTTGGGTGAGCGTGATTGCTCCGCTCAACGCAGAAACCAGAAAGTAATAGAAGAATGCCCTGCTCCCAATTTAAGCCAGGACTTGCGCGAAGCCATGCATCGTACGGCCGAAACCTTGATGGCGTCTGTCCAGTATCGAAACGCTGGCACCGTTGAGTTCATTTTCGACACTGATGCGCAAGCATTCTATTTTCTGGAGGTGAATACCCGTCTACAGGTTGAGCACGGGGTCACCGAGGAAGTTTACGATGTTGACTTGGTAGAGTGGATGCTCAAGCTCGCTGCCGATGAAATGGAGCCTTTGGACACAATTGCGCCGAACCTAGCCCCTGCCGGTCACGCAATCCAGGTGCGTCTGTATGCTGAGGATGCCGCGCAGGACTTCCAACCCAGTGCTGGATTGTTGTCGGACGTGTACTTTCCAACAGCGGACTATTTGCGCGTAGACACTTGGGTGGAATCAGGTATTGAAGTCCCCTCCCTGTTTGATCCGATGCTGGCCAAATTGATTGTTTCCAGCAGCACCCGCGAGGACGCATTGAGCAAATTGATCGAAGTGCTCCAGCAATCGCGAGTCTACGGTATAGAAACGAACTTGGCTTATGTCGCTTCAGTGCTTGCGACAGACTTGGCCCAAGAAGGTCAATTGCTAACCAAGACTTTGGCATCCCATACTCTACAATCTCACTCATTGCGTGTCCTGAGCGCGGGCACTCAAACCACTATTCAAGACTACCCCGGCCGTCAGGGTTATTGGCATGTTGGCGTGCCGCCTTCAGGCCCTATGGACTCAGTGTCATTCCGCTTGGCTAACAGGCTGTTGAATAATCCGACCGATGCCGCTGCTCTAGAAATGACATTGAGCGGGCCGACGTTACAGTTTCAATCCGATACCGTTATTACGATCACCGGCGCTGACATGCAGGCCACGCTCGATGGCCTGTCGGTACCGCGCTATCAAACTATCCCCGTGTCTGCTGGTCAGGTCTTGGCCTTTGCTAAAGTGCTGGGCCAGGGGGCCCGAGCATACCTTGCCATTGCTGGTGGGATTCAAGTTCCTACTTATCTGGATTCAAAGGCCACTTTCACGCTCGGCCAGTTTGGCGGGCATGCTGGTCGCGCCTTGCGAACAGGTGATGTACTGCACCTGTGTGCGCCTGACGCTGTTGCTTCTGCTGAACTTGCGATTCCGGAAATTCCAGAGGTGATGGAGTTGCGCGTCATATATGGTCCACATGGCGCTCCGGACTTTTTCACTGATGCCGATATTAGTGAGTTCTTTGCTAGCGAATGGAAAGTCCATTACAACTCAAGCCGAACGGGTGTGCGCCTGATTGGTCCTAAGCCTGCCTGGGCTAGACCCTCCGGTGGCGAAGCCGGCATGCACCCTTCCAATATTCATGACAACGCCTATGCGTTTGGGACGGTCGATTTTACTGGCGATATGCCAGTGATACTGGGGCCGGATGGACCTTCTTTGGGCGGCTTTGTGTGTCCAGCCACAGTCATCACTGCAGACCTATGGAAACTTGGACAGCTTTCTGCCGGACAAAGCCTCAAATTCGTTCCTGTTAGCTATGAGGCAGCCGTGGCTGCCGAAGCTGCACAAACTGCAGCCATTGAGCACAGCCAGCTTCCTCCCGCTGACAGCGCCCCTAAACTCGATGAACTGGGTACTCCCATTGTCAAACGTATGCAATGGGAAGACGACGAACTGGTGTGCCGCCTAGCCGGTGATCATTTTCTGCTTATTGAAGTAGGCCCCATGGTGCTGGATATTCCACGCCGCTTTCGCGTGCATGCCCTTATGCTGGCACTCGAAGAACTTGGTATTGCCGGTGTCAAAGAGCTCACGCCCGGCATTAGATCTCTGCAAGTCCATTACGACAGCCAGAAAATCCAGTTGTCTGAATTACTCAATATCATCGAAAAAACGGCCCAGTCGTTAACTACAGACAACTTGGCAGTCCCCAGCCGCGTGGTTTACCTCCCTCTTAGCTGGGATGACGAAGCCTGCAAATTGGCGATCAAAAAATACATGCAATCAGTGCGCGCTGATGCGCCATGGTGCCCGAGTAATTTGGAGTTTATCCGGCGCATGAATGGCTTAGATTCAATCGACGATGTGAAAGATATTGTCTTCAATGCCTCATACCTTGTGATGGGCCTTGGTGATGTTTACCTAGGTGCTCCCGTTGCAACTCCCATTGACCCACGACATCGATTGATTACCACCAAATACAATCCGGCCCGAACTTGGACGGCAGAAAATTCTGTCGGTATTGGTGGTGCCTACATGTGTGTGTACGGCATGGAAGGTCCGGGAGGCTATCAATTTGTCGGCAGAACCTCGCAGATGTGGAATCGTTATAGAAAGACTACCGAGTTCTCGCAGCCGTGGTTGCTGCGCTTCTTCGATCAGATTCGCTTCTACGAAGTCAGCGCCGACGAGCTCGCTGCGTTCCGACGCGACCTGCCCAAAGGCCAGGTCGCTCTACGCATCGAAGAGACCGAGTTTTCACTATCTCAATACGAAAGCGGGCTGACGGAAAATAAAGACAGCATAGCGACGTTCATGGAAATGCGAGAACAGGCTTTTGAGGAAGAATTGCAGCGTTGGCGCGATAACGGCCAATTTACCTTCACTCCCCCGGAAAACAATGAAAGTAGCGCCGAACTTAGTGAAATCCCGGAAGGAGTATTACCGATCGACAGCTCAGTTTCTGGCAATGTCTGGAAAGTTGAGGTGTCCGAAGGTGAGAGTGTTAGCGCAGGACAAACGCTAATGATCTTAGAGTCCATGAAGATGGAAATCGAGATTCATGCTCAACAAGCAGGAAAAATAAGCAAGGTCCTGGTTGGCGAAGGACAAGACGTCCATGCTGGCCAGTGCCTGATATGGCTTGAACAACACAAAGAGGCAAACGATGACTGACATAATAAATTTGCGCATTGCACAAGTGCACGACGCTTATGCCACTGGACGGGAAACGCCCGAATCCTTAATTGCCAAGCTTCGCACTCAAGCTTTGAGCCAAGATCAGTTTAATGCATGGATCCACTTATTAAGTGAAGAGGAGCTGCAAGTCTATTTGGATGCCCTCAAGCTCAAACCCATAGAAGAATCGCCACTTTGGGGCATTCCTTTTGCAATCAAGGACAATATCGACCTTGCAAATGTCCCAACTAGCGCCGGTTGCGAAGCCTTTATTTACACGCCAGAGAAATCGGCAACGGTGGTTGATCTGTTGATAGACGCCGGTGCTATACCTCTGGGCAAAACCAATCTTGATCAATTTGCAACTGGCCTTGTGGGCACTCGCTCTCCTTTTGGTGAAGGCAAGAACGTCTTTAACCCGGACTATATCAGTGGCGGCAGCAGTGCGGGATCCGCCATTGCCACGGCGCTAGGCCAGGTCTCTTTTGCACTTGGTACCGATACTGCAGGGTCAGGGCGAGTCCCTGCGGCTTTTAACAATTTGATCGGTCATAAGCCAACTAAAGGCCTGCTCAGCACCTGCGGTGTAGTGCCTGCTTGTAAGTCTTTAGACTGTGTGTCCATTTTTTCACTAACCACAGAAGACGCCGTGCGGGTGTTGGACGTCGCAACGCTCGCAGATGACAACGACCCATACTCACGAAAAAACATCGCGTTCAATACGCCGCCCTACTGGAGTGAAAAAACTCCGGAAGCCTTTAGCTACGGCATTCCTGACCAACTTGTATTTGATGATGCACGGGCAGAAGAATTGTTTCATCATGCATGCGAACAGCTCGACGCGCTTGGTGGCCAGGCCGTGACGCTTGATTTTGAGCCTTTCATGAAAGCAGCTCGTCTGTTATATGAGGGCCCTTGGGTCGCAGAGCGCGCTTGGGCAACACAGGATGTCAGCCCCGATGTTATGTTGCCGGTTATTCAGGACATTCTGGCGACAACGAAAAACTTTGCGGTAACCGATGCCTTTGACGCCCAGTATAAACTGCAAGCATTAAAACGAATCTGCGATCGCGAACTGGATAAAGTTGACTTTGTAGTGACGCCAACAGCCCCCGCTTGCTATCTCAGGTCTGAGATAGCAGATCAACCTGTTGCATTGAACTCTAAACTTGGCACCTACACGAATTTTATGAACCTGCTCGACTACGCTGCCACTGCAGTCCCGGTTGGACGATTGAGTTCACAAGTCAGTTGGGGCGTGACGTTTTTTAGCCAAGCCTTTACCGATATTCGCTTATTGAGTTTTGCCGGTGCATTACAGCGGCAACTCAATCTGCCATTAGGCGCCACACCACACACCTTGCCTCCGCAATCAGAAAACACCGCCCGCACTGCCCCTGAGGAGTCAGTTGAGGTTGCTGTGTGTGGTGCCCATTTATCGGGGCAGCCGCTAAATTGGCAACTACAGGACCGCGGCGCCACACTCAAAATGAAAACCCGTACAAGCCAGGCCTATGCCTTGTTCGCACTTCCTGACGGAAAACGCCCCGCGCTTGTGCAAAAAGAAGGCGGCTGCGCCATTGAAGTGGAAGTCTGGCAAATGCCGATGGCAGAGTTTGGCAGTTTTGTAGCGGGCATTCCGTCGCCACTTGGAATCGGCAAGGTAACTCTAGAAACAGGTGAATGCCTCCCGAGTTTTATTTGTGAAGAAGGTGGGATTGCTGGTGCACAAGACATCTCACATTTTGGTGGGTGGAGAGCCTATCTAGCGGCAAAATAAAACTGCACATAAGGAACTAGCAATGATTCACACTATCAACAACAAATTTCAGTCCTTAAGCGTGGCCAGATTTTCTTCACTGGCCTTCTCTTTACTCCTTCTGCAAGGAGGCCTTGCCCAAGCCGATACCGATCTCACTAGCCTTAACTGGATCCATGGGGCGCAAGACTGCGAGGCGGCTCGGACAGAACCAGGATATGTGCAGTGGCAGGAAGTGCGCTACCAGAGCAACACCATAATTTTTAGACAGAATAAGTGTTCCAATTATGAAGCACCATTCGTCTATCTTTTTATAGGTGATGAAAGGTCCCTGTTGATAGACACGGGTGCCACCGAAGAGGGTGGTGCTAGCTTACTTGCGGCTATCAGAGAAATTACCGACCTACCGCTTATTGTTGCCCACTCCCATGGTCACGGCGATCATATTAAGGGAGATGACGCCTTTTCAGGCCAGGAAGATACGAGTCTTGTCGGTGTGGGAGCTGATGCTGTGCAGTCATTCTTTGGTTTTGACAACTGGCCACAGGAGCAGGCTGAACTTGAACTAGGGGGGCGCACAATAAGTCTTTTGCCGACCCCCGGTCATACAGACGACGACATCGCTTATTACGATCCGGTGTCCCAGTTTGTTGTCACTGGTGACACTCTTTACCCTGGCAGACTATATGTCAGAAATTGGTCAGCCTATCGAGCCAGCATTGCTAGGCTGAACGCCTGGATACAGGAAAAGCCAGTGTCTTACGTTTTGGGAACCCATATTGAAATGACTGCGGATGCAAACGTAGACTATCCAATTCGCACTACCTACCAGCCAGATGAGCACCCACTCCCTTTGGCGCCTTCTGATATCCTCAAGTTACATGAAACTCTCATGTCGCTGGAGGAACCAGAAAGAACCTATCTAGGCAGCTTCATCATCTGGCCAGTAGGTTGAGCAGTAAAAATTAAAGCGCGTCCCAGGTAGCCCAGTCGATTGGGCTACCTAAGATACGCCACGACAGATCTAGCGTGTATTTCGCGCTCTAAACTGCTCCGGCGTAAACACAGGAAAACCAGAATCGCGTGCGCCACGCCCTACCCCATGCATGAGAATAAAATCGTTTAAAATTCGAATATCTGTTGAGCCATTGATCAGCATTACTGCCTGTAAAGCTGTCGTTAGATGTCTCGCACTCAATTCTAACGAGTGTTCATTGGGCCGAAAATTAGTCCGTAATCGGTAATCCATACCAGGCTGATTTGTCATTTCGATTCGCCCACCAAAGATCATGGAAACGGGCTTAGTATCAGCAAGATTAACTAGAGTTCTAAGTGATTGGCGGTAGTCTTTGAAATCTCTAATTACCAGCCGACCAGGATAGAAGGCATTGCCAGTGAACATAAGCTGGGCCCAAGGGTCATATAGACTCATGGCAGCAGTGTCTAAGCCTGGGGTTGGCAGAACATCTAATAGGCGCCCGCCTAAGTCAAGTTGGCCGCCTTCATGCCATCCCGCACCAAGAAGCTGTACTCGCGACTCTTGAGTAGGCGGGACTATCACGGTGTTGGGTCGCCCACTGAATTGGCCAAGTGCGCCTAGCTGCGACTGATCAGAACCAAGCGGCATGACAAGAAGTTCAGGCATTGCAATTCCTTGCGCATCTGACCACCTAGTTAATACCTGATCAACAACCTCACGCAGTGGGAAGTACTCGTCCTCTTCGGTCGCGCCTGTATCGAGCAGCACGGCACGCTCGTTCCCCATGAGGAGGTACATAAAAGGCGCTTCCCAGTGGATCGCAGGGTTTTGTCTGAGAATATAGGTATGCTCGTTATACCGGTGTACTTGGATACGCACATCAGTATTATCTTTAGCAGACTGACTGCCGTAAATCCAAGTAAACCGGAGATTGCCAGGCGCTGCCGTTTCTCTGTCGAATGAAATTTGAGCGTGGCTTTGAATATTGACTAGCATGAGTGCTAGGACGAGATATATTTTTTTCATTGCTAGCCTCTATAGGTCCGAAGTGTATGACCAGGGCACCTGGTTTATAATCAGAAAATCATCGTAGGTATATATGCCTGGCTCTTCAATTTCGAAGCTTGCTTCAACGGCTTGATCAAGCATCTCAAGAGTCATCTGCATAGGCGGCTCGTTGGGCTGCCAAGTTGTGCCAACTGGATAGTCGACCCCAGGCGTTGTGGTCATTTCTATATGATTATTTACCAGATGTACGACAGGGTTTTGATCCGCAATGGTGCGCAGTTTTTGAATGCTTGCAGCCCATGCCTCCCAATCCTCGATGTAGAGGCGACCGCGATAGAACATATCGCCCGTATACAACAGGTCGGTCCAGCCATCATAAATTGCCAACTCTGACCCCTCATGTCCCGGAGTTCCTGTGACTACTAGCTCCCTTCCGCCAAGGTTAAAGTTAACAATTTGTTGCGGGTAATTATCAATCCCCCAAAATGCCATCACCTCTTCATGGGTCAATCCAACCATTACTGTATTGGGCCGATCGACAAACTGATTCCAAGCAGCGAAGTGGTCACCATGCAAATGACTGTTGGCAACAATTAACTCAATATTCTCTTGGCCGTTACGCTCTTCCCATCCAGCAATGATTTCATCGACTACTTCGCGAAGAGGAAATAGCGCAGGCGAAGAAGTAGAGCCTTGATCAATCAGCATGGCTACGTCATTGCCAAAAAACAGGTACATAAATGCACCCTCGTAATTTATCGCCTTGTTCTCGCGGAGAATATAAGTGTGTTCGTTGTAAGCATGCACCTGGACTGCTGGGTCATCGTTGTCCATAGCTGACTTGGAGCCATGTATCCAGCCATCTGGAAATTCACCAGGTGCTCGCTCATCGAGAGGGAAAGCCAAGCGTGCTGGCGCCATGGCGGAGAACGCCACATCAAAAACCAGAAACAAGGAGGCAACCGTCGCGATACCAGCGAAGGTGCGTAGTTTTTCAGAGTGTTTAATTAGACCCATTAAAATATTACTCGCTTTAATAACCAATAAGTACCCACACCGGCAATCGTAACTGTAGCCGGGCGAGCGACGCGTTCAGTGTAAGCAGTCCAGCTTCGCAACCAGCCAACTGCTGCAAAAGCCAATATCAACACTGCAATCTGACCTGCTTCAACCCCAAGATTAAACATCAATAGGGCTGTGTAAAAATTTTCTGCGGGCAACATGAGCGCAGACAGTGCCGAGGCAAAACCTAATCCATGTAGCAGTCCAAACAAGGTCACTACGACTAATCGCCAGCGCGCTGAAAAATTGCTGTAAAGATTGTCCACTGCAATAAAGATAATCGAGGCTGCAATAAGAGGTTCTACGATGCTTGCCGGCACTGACACCATGCCCAGAGTGGCAAGTCCAAGCGACAGTGAATGCGCAACGGTAAAACAGCTAACTTGATAGAATAGTGTCGACAACCGTGTAGACAGAAAGAACAAACCCAAAACAAACACGATATGGTCCAAGCCCCACGGAATGATGTGCTGAAATCCGATTGCCAACCAACTCAAGCTCGGTATCCAACTCTGAAATACCGTTGCTAGCTTGCCCCCAAACGACGAATCAGCTACTGCAGAATCCGCGCTTAGTGGTATTGCTCGACTGCTGCGATCACTACTTGTTAGCAGTCGAGATACGGGTAGCTCGCGTGAGGCGGAATCGATGCGCAGTAAGGCAGGCCAAGGAATCTCCAGCCACTCGGCAATGCGCATTTCGATCGATGCATTGGCTAGCGCAGTTGCGGACTCTAATCCTAAGTTGCCAAAGTTGAATGTAAGCTCTGCCATTTGAGGAGAGAGGGTGTTTTCGATGGCTTCAAGCGAAGCCGCTGCTAGGCTCCAAGTTTCTAGCTTGGCGGAAACTGGCACACCGTTAACGAAAATGCCGAGACCATCCAGCAATTTATTGACCGCGGGCTCAAGGTTTAGCAACTGTTCACTGGAGTCCATATTCACCGTACGCCAGTATTCTTGCGGTGATAACAAAGACTGCCCTAAGTCTATTTTGACTCGCATGGTCACTGCTTCTGGATTTGTAGTATCCAGGTGCAGGTCTGTCATGTTCAGCAGATGAGCTTGAGCAACGCTTGTTATAAACAACAAACATAAGCCGCAGATAACTTTGTTTAGTTTCATTCCTGCTTCCCTAGAAAGCCAAGATTGTGAGGTTCACTGCTAAGAAGTCCTAGTGGCCGTGAGGACCGGCTGGGCGAGCCCAGGCGAGGTTCCTCATCTGACCAATAGCTTGAACAGTAAAATCAGAGCGCGTCCCAAGTAGCCCAGTCGATTGTTCTTCCAGGATACGCTACGTTCGCAAATGGCCAGCTCTGCTCTATCCACATCTCTGTCCATTCGAAAAGTAGCTCATCAAATCCTGCATCAAAATCGGCCTGCGTGACCCACATTGTCACTTGGGCGTCATATCCCGGTTTGCTGCTAGGGCGGACGTAGACACTGCCCATTTCTCGCTCACCATCCAGTGTGAGTACACCATAGGCGAAAGATTCACGTCGTTCGAAACGGCCTTGCTCATTCAACATGTCCTGCATAGCGTCTTCATCAGTGATGCCTTCACGAGGCCAGTTCCCAGAGCGGGAAAAAGTCTTTTGCAGATGCTCAATCGATGACATATAAGCAGCGTAATCGAGATCCACAATTTCCGGACCAAGGGGTACCAACTTGAAGCCCCAACCCCCAACAAGTTCCGAAGGCTCGAACACGTCCGGAATAAACGCGTCATCAAGCGCTGCTTGTGCCTTAATATCATCTAGGTACAGTTTGTACTGCCTGTAACCTTCAGTCATGGCCCGAGAACAGTCCTGGGGTGTATCACGCACACCATCGGTACGCTTGCAGGGCTCCTCTATCAGCTCAGCCAAATTTTCCCGCACCCACACTCCGGCATCGCGGTAAATGGGTTGATCATTAGAGCTGGTATCGACATTGACAATAACGCCATCTTCAAATGTCAGGTGAAAGGTATCCGTCACATCGAAGCCTGTCTCAAGAGCCTGCACTCGATCATCCTGCACGGTGACAGGGCAGACTATCGTGCCCCCTTCTTCTTCAAGAGCACAAGGCGGACGAACCAATACCTTGTAATTGCCCCCTTCAGCCGAGGCCTGGTAGCCAAGGATACCCGCCTTGGAATCACCCGCCTCAGTGAGAAATGGCTCCAAGCGGCTGGCATCGAAGGAATAGAACGCATCGATCATTCCTTCGGCCTTTTCAAGATTTGCCGCCAGTTCTGTTTTTTCAGGTTCCATTGCAAGTTCTGTTTTTTCAGGTTCTGTTGCCATCGCTGTGGACACCTCCGGCTCATTGGAACATGCGGCCAGACCCAACAAACATAGTGTAGAAACTGCAGCTCGTTTCTTTAATGACCTGTACATAAAAAATTCTCCGAATTAATTGATGGTTAGTTACGGCGTCATGCGTACCGAAGATAAAGTTGATTAGTAAAATATTTAAGATTAGTCCACCAAATCTTCCACTAGCTCAGGCATGGAATCTGGGGAGAGTTGAGCGACATCCTTAATCACGGCCGCGCCAAGCTTATTCAGTTCTGCATCTAGCAACTGTTGCACCAAATCGGTACAACCACCGCAGCCCGTGGATGCGAAGGTCTGAGTCTTAATGTGGTCCAAAGTAGTTGCGCCGTTTTTTACTGCACTGGTAATGACCAGCTTACATACATCGTTGCAGTAGCAAATCGTATCAGTATCGGCGTAGTCATCTTCAAAAGTGCCTTCACTTTCTGTGCTGGGCTGAATCATTATCTGAGGGTCTGCCGGAAGCTCATCCCTATTTAGCGCTATTCTCAGAAAGTTTTCGTAGTCACCCACATCACCAACAAGTACTGCGCCGAGCAAAGTTTTTTCATCCTCGGAAACCACTAAGCTTTTGTATATATCGCCCGAGACATCACTGTAAGAATAGGTTTTTGCACCCGGCGTGCGGGCAATGGAATCGCCAATACTCGCCACATCCACACCCAGCAATTTAAGCTTAGTGCTCATGTCGGAACCTTTGAATTTAGCTTGGCCTCCAGTTATTTGTGATGCAGCCACTTTTGCCATTTGGTATCCAGGGGCTACTAATCCAAAAATCCGACCTTCCCAGGCGGCGCACTCCCCAATGGCATAAATATTCTCCTCGGATGTTTTGCAACGATCATCAATCGCTATGCCACCGCGAGGGCCTAGGTTTATTCCGCACTTTTTAGCTAAGTCATCATGAGGGCGAATCCCCGCAGAGAAAATAATCATATCGGTTTCAAGATGGGAGCCATCGGTGAAATTCAGGCGGTATCGGCAATGTTCTCCATCACTAATTTCTAGGGTGCTTTTTTGGGTGTGAACGTTCACGCCAAGCCTTTCGATTTTGTCATGTAGAAGCTTGGAGCCGCCGTCGTCTAGCTGCACTGACATCAGTTTTGGTGCAAACTCCACGACATGGGTTGCAAGGCCCATGCCCTTTATAGCGTAGGCTGCCTCCAGCCCTAGCAAGCCACCACCAAGCACAACCCCAACTTTGCTTTGCGCGCCGGAGGCCTTAATTTTCTCAAGGTCTTCTATTGTTCTATACTCATGACAATGTTCCTGATCGTTACCTGGAACCGGGGGCACAAAAGGATAGGAACCGGTGGCTAGCACCAGCTTGTCATAGGATTGCAAATGACCACTTTGAGTAGTAATCCATTTTTCTGACTTATTGATATCAACCACTTTATCGTCAAGAATGAAATTCACACCCTTGTTGCGATAATATTCTTGTTCGGTGAGTGCCAGATCGGCAGCAGTAGACCCTGAAAAATAGCTGCTAAGATGAACCCTGTCGTAGGCCAGTCTCGGCTCATTCGAAAAGGTGGTAATCTCATAATCATCAGCGTTGTCGCTAGCGAGAAGATACTCGATAAACTGGTGACCAACCATACCGTTTCCGACTACGACAAGCTTTTGCTTTTTCTTTGTATTCATTCATTCCTCGCTGGATAGTTCATCTCAATAGCCCTACTGAATAGCAAAGAAAGTGCCAATAGGAATGTTATTAGTTAAATGGCTTGAAAGCGCATGATTGCGCGCATTAAATACCGCCCATTCTTTATTGACTGCACTATAAGTAACCAATGTCACTATTTTGGATTCAATATGGTGCGATTTTGAAATGTCTATAAAAGGTGGGGGGCTTGCCAGTGTGTGTTAGATGATGAGAGGACGACGCAGTGAGTGGGTGACAACTGGCCGTTTGCAGAGCAAGCCTTCCCAGGTCGATCCATTGAATGGACCGCCTGGGATCAGCTCTAGTCGATTACCTACAAATCCTTGAGGCGTTTGTCGGAATAGAAGCACAGCATAAGCTGGTCTTTGATGGAAAGGCGAACGCGCTTGCCTGCGCCAGTGGCTCCCACCTCAGAGTCGCCGCAGTAAGTGCCGAAGACGCGGTCCCAGAAAATGATGTCACAACCGTAGTTGGAATCTGCCTGACGGCGCTCATGTGCATGGTGGCAATGATGCTGCTGTGCGGTAGCAAAGAACCAGTCCCACACAGGCATTGAAACCATAGGCAGATTGGCATGGTTAAATCTGCCGTTCCACATGCCGAAGGCTGCTGAAACGATGAAAACTTCATCGCTTGCACCCATCAGGGCCGCAGCAATTGGACCAGCGAGGCCAAGCGACAGACGTTCGAATGGATGGGTACGGCCGCCGCGCATGGCGCTCATCTTGGTGATGTGATGATGCGTCGCGTGCATACGCCACCAGAACAGTGACTCGTGCTGAATCCGATGCAGCCAGTAGTAGAAGAAGCTGGAAGTAAATCGGATAACCAGCCCGGCGCCAATCAGCCCGAGGACTGTAGTGGGTTGAAATTCGATATGCAGCGGAGCCATATCACGCAGAGCACGGAAGCCCTCAGAAACTGGCGTGCGATACATGCCGGAAACGATAGGCCCCCAAAGCAAAGCCCCCGAAGCCAGCCAAAACACGTCTTCTAGCATTTCGTCGGGCTTGAGCAGCCAGGATTTTTTCTTCGCCCAAAAACGTTCGGCGATCAGCAGAAGAGGCGTGGAAAAGATCGAAACGATCAGCGCCCATATTCCGTAGTACTCCCCACCCCATTCGTTTACCACAATGGCGGCGACCAGTAGCGTTGAGCCCGCCACCAGAACCGGCTGGGGTAGCGCCCAAAGAATAGAGTTCAAATTCCATGTCACCTTACTGCCTTCGGTGATAATGCCCTCTTCTGTGCGCACTAATGGCTTGCCGGAGGGGCCCAACTCTGGTGATGCGGAGGCCTTCTCGGGTGTTGATTTATCCACTAAGTCAAGCGGATTACCTATATCGAAAGAATTTATGGGTTGATCACTCATTGCTGTTGCTCCTGAGCTTTTTCGCTAATGGTTAATGTAAATTGATTAGTCATAAATTGGTTTGTTGAAAATCTAGCAGGCATTTTTGCTACCACAAGTGCCAGTGGTTGCCCACTCAACTTCTCCGTCTTCGATCTTTGGGGTAAGAATATAGGTCACCCCATCCAGGTTGGACTCATCCGTCATCCACGTGGCAATGATCTGGCCGTCGATGACAGAAATGCCATGGGCCTGTTCAGAAACAAGCACCTCATCGGGCAACCCTGCCACGCCGCTATCAAGAGAATCCATGTCGCCGGCGCTCCCGGATAGCAGAGCAGCCTCTATCGTGTCTTGGATAGGCTCCACCATCTCGACCAGTTCGCTATAGGTAAACTCAGTGTTCATATCTTCTACTCTGTCAACATTCCTCATCTGATAGATGACGAATAATGCGACGATCACACCCCCGAATGCGAATAAGGCCAGCCGCTCCTTATCGGGCTGAGTTTCACTTGCGTCCGTTGAATGCTCAGTTGATTTGGAGTCTTCGGTAGAATTGGACGTGGTGGCAGATGCCAAGGTCTCTTCGTATGTGGAACCGGCCGCGTGCTCGCCGATACCGTCACCCCAACCCATAGTGCTCAACTGGGCAACGGCCCAAGCCATCAGAACAGAGACCAGCGCACCGATGAGTTTGTTATTGCCTTCGAATTCCAGGTAGCCCCAGATGGCAATGCAGACAACGATCAATGCAAAGCCCATAACTAAAGGAGAAATTTCTCTCCCAGCGATTTTCACAGTACTGTCAAACTTGACCTTCGTTAACAGGAGATCAAACTTGTCGACCAGATTATTCCAAGTTTCCATATTAGCCCCCGCCTCTTTTTGAGACATCAAACAAAATAATGCGCAAATTTTGTGCGCGCTATGCGACGTATTTGTGCGTTTTGGCGCTATACACTGCCAAAAGCATCCAGTTGTAGATTTAATTAGCAAATACTGTGCCTAGCTTAGTGAGTCGCGCTTGGTGCACTCCAGATGGGCTGGGGAAAACCTCGTGGAACACGAAGGCATCGGTACTGATCAGTAAGCCCCGTAGAAAATAAAATGGCGCTTGGGTGCGAAAATTGCATGGTGCCGTGTGCCTGCAATAGTGCAGGACATCTTTATCTGAAAAATTGGAGTTCAGCTCGATGACAAAACCACAAACACGCAGCCGGCAGGCTGGCTTCACAATCACCGAGATGATTGTCTATCCCATGATAGTAGTAACGCTCATAGCAGTTGCTTTTGGTTATTACCACAACTCCAGAATCGACGACGCAGTCTCTGCTGCTGTTGATCTGGGGTTAGAACAGAAGGCAATTATTGAAGAGTACTTCGATACCTACGGCGAGATGCCACAATCAGAAGCGGACATCAATCTGAGTTCTTTCCGTTCAGAAGGCATTCTCATCGGCATGGACTACCGGGCAGGTGAGTTGGGAGTACCTGCTGCAGACAAATCACGCATCGGTACGCTCAGGGCTTTGGTAAATATGGAAGAATTTGGCCTGCGATTCGAAGAGATTGAATCTGGCTTCCTGCTCATTGCGCGAGCTCAGGACGACGACACCATCAAATGGGACTGCGTGGCAGACGGGGTCACAGCAGACGCCTTAGGCAGGTCCTACTTGCCAAAGACCTGTAGCGCCGCGAAAGACGACGAAGATGAGGAAGGTGGCGAAGACGAAGAACTGGAAGATCTGTAAAGGTGACAGGCTCGTTACAGAACGCCAACTCTGGAATGCTCTTTTGTATTTTTACAGCAACCCCATTTATTCACTATTCAAGGAGATACTATGAAAACTTTTCAGCGCTCGATCACGATCACCTCTGTGGCTTGCCTCACCGCCTGGCTTGGCGCTAGCTCGGCGATCGCGCAACCCGAAGCCGCCGATCCAGACTTAGTGATTGCCGAGTCTTTCATCGACGCCTTCTACTCCTTCGAACCTGACCGTCTAGCGCCGATCATGGCGGCAGCACCGGAAACCGCACCGCGTCTGCTCTACTATCAGGGCTCGGCGAAGGGCGGGAACTACGAAGTGCTGCTGCGCACGCCCTGCGCCCGAGACGAAGAAGGGATCGTGAACTGCCCCGTGAAGGTAAAGGACGATCGAGTGCAGGCACTCGGTACAGGCTTCGACGTCACCGACACCTTCCACCTCACCTTCGATGACGGTGTGCTCGTCAAGGTCACGACCAGTTCGAACGATCAGGACATCTATCGCGAGGCCGCAGTGTGGGTGCGCGAGAACATGCCTGAGGTCGCAGAAGGCCCATGCAAAAACCGTGGGACAATGGAGGGCACTCCCGTGGAGTGTTCGCGCGCCATGACCGCCGGTTACAAGGCCTTTGTCGCGAGCCCGGACTTCCCCGGCGTGCCGCCTCTTCCGGACGAGGCTCAGTGATCAGGAATGGAGCGACCCCGGCCGATGCCGGGGTCGTACGTTTACAAGAACCCACTAAAACTTCAGCAAGAATCGCCTCAACCCAAAGCCTCTCCTCGCACATAATAGACTGATCGTTACAACTGATATCAACATCGATATTGAAGCTGTACTTCACCCGCCGCACAGAAATTGCTTATACCGCTTGCCCCAAAATGATTCTCTAGGCTCTATTTTGGCGCAGTGAAACCTTCCTTGCAGCGCAGCGACTAGCCTTTTATCGCCATTTTTCTGCAACGCTGACGTAATAATTTGTCTGGCATTGTTATTGCATAGTGATGGCTAAGTGCAATCATCCGCACGTAAAAAATTAGAGCAGGCGTGGTGGATGGGCGTTGAACTGAAATTTGGATCGTTGTTTTATCGCGACAACCGGAAAACTGAAATGAAGGGTACATAATGACATTCAACTATAAGGGAAACACAATGAGGAAAAAGATATTAGTTCGAGCTATAGGTGCAATCTGCGCCACCACGCTGCTTAGTACTGAGGTAATGGCCCAGTCAGACGATATTGAAGAGGTGGTAGTCACCGGCTCACGTATCTCTAGAAACAATGCAACTGAAGCGGCTAGCCCAATTGCCGTTCTCGGCGGCGCCGACATTCGTACTTCCGGTCAAGCTGACCTGGGCGAACTGCTTCGCGAATCGCCAGCACTAAACAACTCTCTACCGGCCAGCTTCTCCGCTATTAGCAGTGCTGGCACAACCGATACCGACGTCGGCCTCGGTCTGCTCAACCTGCGTGGTCTAGGTGCCCAGCGCACCTTGACTCTGGTTAACGGCCGCCGCCACGTGGCGGGTGGTCAAGGCACCGCTGCTGTAGATGTAAACTCCATTCCTACAGTGATGGTGCAGCGCGTTGAAACCCTAACCGGCGGCGCTTCTGCGGTTTACGGTGCCGACGCCGTATCTGGTGTTGTCAACTTCGTGTTGCGGGACGGCGGAGACTTCGACGGTATCGAAGTTACTGCCCAAACTGGCCTGTCCGCCGAAAATGACTCTAACGAAAATTATTTTGCCGCCGCGACCGGTTTCGAGTTTTCTGAAGGCCGGGGCGAAGTAGTCATTGCCATTGAAGGGCAAACAAACGATGCCGTTCGCTCCTACGACCGTGCGTCATTTGCTGGCCCATACACGGGTAATGACATCAATCAGACTGCTCAAATTGCCGCACTTACCGGTACTAATCCGGAAGCAACCCGTGCCTTCGTGCGCCCCACAACGAACCCGATTTCCTCACCTTATGGGGTATTCAATCTGTCCTCTGCTGACGGCTTCGGTGCAGTACTTGACGCTGCCAACAATGCCAAAAACGGCTTACCACAGCAGTATATTCCCGGCACCAGTGTTCCTCTAGTGCAGGTGGTAACAGACCCTGTAAATGGTATCCCACGCCCATATAACCCAGGTTACGCGTCCAACGTAAACCAAGCCTACGGTATCGGTGACGGCTTGCAGAACAACAAGGCAGCCATCCTACCGGAGCAGGAACGATTCAACATCAACCTGAACGGCAGCTTCGAATTCAGCGAATCGCTTACATTCTTTGTTGAGTCAAAGTACGCCCACTCGAACAACGTTGATGACTTAGCCGGCGTGGACTTCAACGACGCTATCCCAATTCAGTATGACAACCCATATATCTCGCCCGCGCTGCAGGTACAAATTGATGAATTGGCTGCTGCTGGCATCATTCCAGCAAGCAACCCTAACGACGGCAGCTTCTGGGGCTTTGGGGCAAGCCGCGACAGTAACGACGATATCGTGCTTACCGGCAACGACGTTGACCGTGAAACCATCCGTTTTGTGGCTGGTATTGAGGGCACGTTGGATTTCGGCAGCGGTGTCGACTATGAATTGTCTTATAACTATGGTGAGACAACTGTTGAGAACCTGAACCTCAACAAGCGTATCGAAGACCGCTTCTACGCTGCTCTGGACTCAGTAGTTGATCCTGCAACTGGGGATATCGTCTGTCGCTCTACCCTGGACCCTACTGCCCAGCCACCGCTGGCCACAAGCATAAGCAGCAGCGGAAGTGTGCGTACACAGACCTATCCGTCGCCTGAGTTCACTTCGACGAATGCCACTGGTAACGGCAAATACGTGGAGATTTCTTCGTTCACGCCTGGTGCGGGTAGCCCCTGTGCACCGTTCAACCCATTCGGAGCGAACTCAACCTCGCAGGCCAACGCCGACTTTGTGTACCCGGACCTGCTCGATATCTCTGAGATAGAACAAAACGTTATCTTCGGTAACATCTCTGGCGACACGGCCGGCATCTTCGAACTGCCTGGCGGCGCAATCGGTTGGTCTGCTGGTTTGGAATACCGAGAAGAGAAGAGTGGATTCATCGTAAACCAGCTCGACCTCGATCTGGTGACATGGGACGCCTCCAACGGTAACGCCAACCTGCCGATTCAAGGCGAATTCGACGTGTTCGAATACTTCTTCGAAGGCCAGGCCCCGATCATTGCCGACGTGCCGGGCATCGAACTGTTGGAACTTACCGGTGCGTACCGTTCTGCCGATTACAGCACCGTGGGTATCAATGATGCTTGGTCAACCGGCCTACGCTACTCGCCAGGTTTCGGTTTGACCATTCGTGGCACCTTCGGTGAAGCGGTGCGTGCACCAAACATCACCGAGCTGTACTCACCCCAGCAGCCTGCATCCTACGGATTCCAGAACGATCCATGTTCCGTCGACAACATCAACAACGGCACTGCGAATCGTGTCAGTAACTGTGCGGCTCTGGGCATTCCGGCTGGCTATGATGTGAACGACTACATCACAGCGGGCATTCCGGGTGTGTCAGGTGGTAACCCCGACCTGAGCCCAGAAGAGGCGACAACGTTTACTGCAGGTATCGTCTATGAGCCTACTTTCGTCGACAACCTGACCTTTATCGTTGATTACTACTCAATCGAGATCGAGGGTGCGATCGATAGTTTGTCAGCAGTGGCTGTTTCCGAGCTCTGTGTTGACCTACCGTCCATCAATAACGATTACTGTTCGCTAATCAATCGTGCTCCTGAAGGTTTCATTACCTATCACCAGTCTGGTCAGGTAAACCTGGCTGCGTTCGAAGTGGAAGGTGTCGACTTCGGTGTTGATTATGGCTTCGAGCTAGCGGCTCTAGGTCTGGATAACTGGGGCGGTTTGGACTTCAGCTTGCAAGGCACTCACATGATTCGCTTCGATGAGTTCCAGGACCCTCTGGATGCCTCTATCTTCGAAAGCCGCATAGGTGAATTCTCCTTCCCCGAGTGGATTGTTAACGCCCGTGCTAGCTGGACATACGGTGATCTAAGACTGAGCTGGGCTGGTCGTTGGGAAGATAGTCAACTTCTGTCTGGTATCTCCAACCAGCAAATCGATGCCAACCCATTGTTCGTCGACCCATCACAGACTGGCGATTCTTGGGTGCATGACATCAACTTCAACTACGACGTCAGCGAGAAAATCAATGTCTACGGTGGCCTGAACAACGCCCTAGACGAAGAACCATACCTGGGCACGCTTTCTCGCCCAGCCGGTCCTCGCGGTCGTTACGGCTTCTTAGCAGTGAACTTCACTATCTAAGTCGATGATGAAGATAGAAACTCCGCAGCTTTAGCTGCGGAGTTTGAAAAAAAAGGGCGCTCTTCGGAGCGCCCTTTTTTGTTGCACTGTCTTGCCCTTTAGGCAACATCTGACTCATACAAACTCGCATGAATATGATCAATCGCCTCTTGCAGGGCCGGCAGTAGCTTACCCATGCAGCGCTGCACACCCACATGATTTTCTGAGCGACCGGCATTCTCCAATTCTGCGCATAAATCCCCGACAGCCACCGCACCAACCGTGCGAGATGACCCCTTTAATCGGTGCGCAAGACCACTAATCTTCGTGAATTTCTTCTCTTCACCCGCTTGTAAAAGCTCATCACGAATTTGTGGGACCGCCGCAAGGTAATCTGCCAATATTTCATGAGTCATTGCCTCATCGTCACCAAGAATCCGCCTTAGAATAGACAGGTCGATATCCTTTGCTTTAGGCTCTTTGACACTGCGCGCACTTGGATTTATATCAGACGCTGTTGAGGCTGGCATCCATTTGCGCAGCGCATCACCTAGCACTTCCAGTTGCAATGGCTTTGTTAGATACGCATCCACTCCCTGCTGCTGCGCTTTCTCCGCCTCACCAGTCAGTGCATTCGCAGTCAACATCAAGATAGGTACCCGCTGCCCGTCTTGTTCGCTCGCACGAATTTTTTGAGTTAGCGCAAAGCCATCCATTTTCGGCATATGCAGGTCTGTTAGAACGCAGGCGTAGCTCCCTGACTGCCACATGCGCAATGCCTCTTCGCCATCTGCGGCTACTTCGGCAGCAAACCCAAGCATACTTAACTGCAGCAATATTACTTTCTGGTTGGTCTTGTCATCCTCTGCAACTAAGATCAAGTTTTCACTCGCGCGTGCATCAGCAATAGACGGAGCGGCCGAATAATTAGAGATTGAGGTTGACGGTGATTCCTCACTCTGTTGTGGGCTCACCTTGCCAGCCGCTATGGCAACTGCCTCCAAAAGCTCTAGCCGCAAACTGAAGTTGCCATCTAATCGAGTCAATCCCGGGCGAACAAATTGGGGCTTGCATTGCATACCACGATTTATCAAAAGAAAATTAACATCATCATATTCTGCCACTAGCGCTTCCAGCTCTTGTTTACTCGGATCGTTCAAACCGGTTGTATTAACAATAGTGACCATTGCTCCGAAGTCTTCCGTGCGGCACTGTTGCACTGCACTCTCAAGGCTGCCTTGCCGTGTCACAGTCGTGCCGGCGAGCTCTAGGTACGCAGCTAACTCATCAGCAATACCGACCTCACTATCAACCAAGAGACAATTGACCCCACGCAAATCGGGCATCTCATCGTTCGCACTGCAATCTACAGCCTCCAGAGGAAGCTCTACCGTAAACGTTGAGCCCTGATTCAGCTCGCTAACAACAGTAATATCGCCCCCCATCAGCTCGACTAAACGTTTACTAATGGCCAAACCGAGCCCTGTTCCACCAAACACTCGCGTTGTGGAGGTTTCTGCTTGATTAAATGAGGTGAACAACTTGGGCACTTGATCCTGTGCTATTCCAATCCCATTATCGACCACCTTAATCAACAATGCGCTAGCGGATGACTCAGAGCGTTCAACCAATATCCTCACAGCTCCTGATACCAGGGCCCTACCGCTGGAGAATTTAATAGCATTACCCACAAGATTCGTCACCACTTGACGAAGACGGGTCTGGTCACCCCAAACAAACCTAGGAAGCCTTGGGTCTACACATAAGTCCAAGGTGACGCCTTTTTTGTGTGCGATTGTTGAGAGCGAATCACCCACACTCTCAACTAAGGAATGCAGATCTAAACTGCGACGCTCCAATGCCATCGCATTCGCTTCAATCTTGGAGAAATCCAAAATATCATCAATAATTTCCAACAAGGAGAATGCTGAGTCTTTAATCGTGCGCACTGCGCCCACGTGTCGTTCATCCAATTCGCTGTGCGACATGACATCTACCATCCCGACAATGCCGTTCATTGGTGTGCGTATTTCATGACTCATTACAGCGAGGAAGGCACTCTTCGCCCGCGATGCGGCCTCGGCCTCGGCCTTTGCTTGCAGAAGCTTTTCATTCGCTAAGGTCAGCTCTAGCGTCCGCTTGGCAACACGCTCAGCCAGTGTCGCACGCTCGTTCTCAATCTTAGCATTGGCCACTTCTAGTTCATGGGTTGATCGCTCAAGTGCACGCGCTGAGCGATTTCGCTCCGTCACATCATGCATCACCACTACCGCACCCTGCTTTTCGCCCTTGTCGTCGAACAAAGGCCCGCCACTGGCTAACACGTAGCGAGCCTCAGCGTCGCGTCTAATGATGCTCATCTCTGCGCTGCGCACCACTTCGCCATCGAATGCTCGCACAAGAGGGATTTCGTCGGTCAACATCGCCGTTGTCCCATCGGCATGGAACAGATTGTAATGATCACCCCATTGTTCAGCAGGGATACTACGAGGGTCCGTACCGTGCCAATCCCGCGCAGCTTTATTGAACATGATGAGCTGCCCCTCTTTATCGCAGGCTACCACGCCCTCGGAAAGGTTCTCCAGCAGCAAGCTCGTAAGCTTTTGCTGCTGACCAAGTGCCTCAGACGCTTTGATCCGATCGCTGATATCGTTGGCCAAAACAATGCGAGAATGGCTAGAAGAATCTTTCAACTCGTGCGAGGAGATATCCACATGGATAATGGATCCGTCTTTTCGTTTATGCAGCACATTGTCCAAGCGAGAATATTCATGGGCTTCGCGCTTATCCATATGTGCTTTTATTGATTCTTGCTCTGACTCAGGGCGTAAGTCCATGATCGTCATCGTCAGAAACTCGCTTTCGGAGTATCCGTAATGCTCAATAGCAGCCTTGTTGACTGAAGATATTTCCAAAGTGTTGGTATTGAATGCCCACATTGGGATCGGATTACTTTCAAACATATTACGGTAGAGCTTTTCACTTTCGATGAGGGCTTGTTCGACTTCTCGATGCTCATGAATATCTTCGACTAATATCACCCAATACTGCAGGGCACCGGCCTCATCATACACAGCCGAACCGGACAGACGCAGCCAACGAACTCGCTGTGTTTTATCCACGCAACGAAGCTCTTTTTTAAAGGTGCTCGCACCGTCTTCACACCCCTTCAAAGCAAACTGATGAAAGTTCGACAGGTCCTCTGGGTGTAGAAGATTCTCGACACTCAGCTCAAGCATTTCGGCATGCTCATAGCCAGTGATGTGCGTCAATTGCGGATTGCACCTAATGATATCCCCATTAGGCTTAACGTGTATGATACCCACGGCCGCGTTATCCACTGTCGCACGCAGCTGTTTTTCACTTTCCTTTAACTCTGAGGCCCGCGACGATATCTCATCCTCTAAGCTTTCGTTCAACTGCTCGAGCGCGTACTGGGATTCTCGCTCAGCCGTAATATCCCTTGAGACTGCAAGTAGTCGCTTTGGCCGACCATCGGCACCAAGGATTGGCGTAACCACAACATCCCACCATTTATTACTACCATCCATGCTTGGCGCATACCCTTGGAAACGCCCAATACGCTTTGCGTTGGCATCGGCTAGGGCCGTGTTCACAGAACGTTGGTCTTGCTCCCTGACCCAGAAGTCATTCCAAGAAGTGTGGATAATTGCGTCGATACTAGGAACACACAACATCTCGATGCCACGATCGGTAATATCAAGAATTCGCCCCTGCAAATCCAGTATCTGAATGCAATCTTGGCTGCTAGCAATGATGCTTTTGCTATACTCTTCACTTTCCCTTAGCGCTAGGGTCATCGCTTTGCGCTGTGTAATGTCCTGCGTTGTCCCTAAAACTGAAACTATATTCCCCTGCCCATCATACTGAGCGTTAAACCGCAGCATCACATGTCGGATATTGCCTTTACTAGTCACCAGGCGCCCTTCACACTCTTTACTTAACTCCGAATTCGCCTGCCATTTTTGTGCGATGAGTTCACGTAGCGTTTTGAGGTCGTCGGGGTGAAGGAATCTTTGCATCCATTGGCTCAGAGTAATTTCATACCCACCTTGTTCTGCTGCGCTGGTTTCGAGGAATACATAGCTTCGATCATCCATCGTGATCAAGCGGCTCTGCATATCCATAGTCCAATTGTAGACGTTGGCAATGTCTAAAGCCTGCCGCAACTTGCTACTCTTTTCTCTTAGCTCTCTGGTGCGCTCAACCACTTGGTTTCGGATAACGCGATTGCGCGTAATACCATTTAACAAAATCAAGGAATAAAGCATGACACCCAGCACTACAGCAATTCGAAAACCAATAGACTTAGCACTCCTATTGGCCGACCAGAAACCGCGCTGAGTATGGGTCGACCAGGCGAAAGAAAGACCTCGAAACTCTATCGTTCCAGAATCTATCAGTATTTGATTGTCGTCCTCGGCGGAATCACCGAATAGACGCAAGGTATCCCCCCCCGAGGTGGTAACGACAAGAGAATACATCAGGTCAGTATTCTGCTCGCCAGATTCCAAATCGCGAGCGAGGGATGCAGGATTCAATATTCCAACAATGACTCCGCGCAAGTCCTCTCGACGACCAACAGCGTCGCCAGAGGAAACATCAACATTCGGCTTATACACTGGTTCGTAGTAAATAAGATAAGGCTCATCTATTGTTGGGACTGCTATCGAGCCACTGAACATGCCTTGATCAGGCGAGTTGTCATTCCCGCGGTACTGTTCATTATTCGCAAGTAGCGAAAGATCAAACCCGATAAAACGGCTGCCGAAAACCGGGTTGGATACATACACCATTGGAAAGTAATCGTTACTGCGCGCTGCAGGGACTAGCTCTCCCTGCTCGTTAAGAGTGATGATGTTTAATTGATTTGTGGACTCAAAACCTGGCACTACCGGGCTGTCATTCAATTGCGAGTCAGTCACCCGAGGAAACCACGCGATCGCCTCCAAGCCAGTGACATCAAATCTAGAGACATAACGCTCAAGCTCTTCAGCGCTTAGTTCATCTTCAGAAGAGATAAAATACTCGGTGGATTGCACGGTCCTTGCCGTGTTAGTCAAGCGTTCAGAAAAAAGCTCGAGCGCCAATTGTGAGCGCACTATTAAGGGCACCGTTGCCGCGTTTTTTTCGTCGGCATTGAACCAAAGCATACTAATGGCCACCACTGCCGTTACCAGCAAAGTGGAGGGCAATAGAATATAGTATTTGATGTCTTTGAATTTATTTTTAGCAGCAGCCATTAAAAGCACAATCGGTGCTATCAAGTAGATTGGCGTGCTATCTGCAACCCACCACGAGAACCATGCAGCTGGAGCACTAGCGAAGTCAATCTCACCCAACAGAAGCATTGAGCCGACTCCAAACGTCGGAGAGATCGCACAACATAACAAGATGCCAACCACATAGACTTTCGCAATGGCGCGCATATCGCCTTCTAGCGTCGCAGACAAATGCTTACTGATATAGGCAGCGCCTACAACAGCTTGAATAGTGGCACCAATTGTTTCTAGAAAAGACGCGCCTACCTCGCTAGGCAACGCCACAAGCCCCGAAAGCATTAGAAGCTTCAGCAAAAGATCCCCAAGCACAATACATGGCCACAGCTTCAAGCCACCGATTAGCAACCCGCTTATAGCAATCGCTGCTGCAGGCCACAGCACCGACACCCCATCGGGCCGATAGAGAAAAAGATTGCCTAGCCACACACCCGCTATATACGCGGCCGTGAACAAAAATACTGCATGCCATGTTTGCTTAGTCATTGCGAAGTTTGCTGCTTTATCCATGCCCATTACTAATTTCTCTCGTCACGACAAAAGTTAATAAAATCACTTAGCGCTAAGGGTTTCGCTATGAAGTATCCCTGTGCTAAATCGCAGCCTGCCTCTTGCAAGGCATTGAGCTCATCGATGCTTTCGACGCCTTCGGCCACTGATTTGATCCCTACTCGCTTGGCAATATCAATGCTGGAATCGACAATTGCGCGCGCCTCGCGGGTTTCAAATATCGCCGCAACAAAGCCGCGATCAATCTTAAGCTCCGTAAATGCCACACGAGAGAGGTGTTGCATGCTGGCGAAGCCAGTACCGAAATCATCAATAGACAATCCGAAGCCGCGCATACGTAATCTTGCCAATGTCTCCAGCGCTCGCGCCATGTCGGTCATCGCTGCCGTCTCTGTTATTTCTAAGGTTATCTGCTTAGGGCTTAACTTTGACTCACATACAGTGTGGTAGATTTTCTCCCCTAGCTGTCTGTCGGCTAGCGAAGTAATAGACAGATTCACAGACACATCAATCGCAAACCCTGCCTGCTGCCAGGCACTGCAGTCCCGTGCCGCTTGACGAATCATGGCAAATGTTAATGACTCAATCTCACCGGCGCTCTCTAATTTATCGATAAACGCATACGGAGCAATCACGCCATAAACCGGATGCACCCACCGCGCTAGCGCCTCAGCACTCGTCACTTTGCCTGTACTCAGATCAAGTTTAGGCTGATAGAAAGGCACAAACTGTTGGGATCTAATGCCCTCTAGGATTTCATCAAGAGTGAATTCGGGAATGGCGCACTGAGAGATGTGAATGGGCGTGTCTCGCTTAAGCAGCACTTTTTCTAGTACGCGCCCTATCCCATCTCGACTGATTGGCTTTTGCAATACATCGATTGGCGTTACTCCGTAAGCCATGCACATCGTTTGCACAGAGTTCAAGAAGCTCGCGTCCCAGCCACTAGAGATTGCGACCGGCACCTTACAATTGTGTTCGCTTAGGATGCGGATCAACTCCATTCCATCCATATTAGGCATATCAAGATCGCTTAGAATTAGATCGAAATTTTCTTGTTGCGAACGCACAATTTGCACGGCTTCGATGCCATCGCAGGCGTGTTTGATATTTTGCACACCGTAGTGCTTTAGTTGGTGCGTAATCAATTTACGTTGAAACTCGTCATCGTCGACTACTAGCACAGATAAACTCATTACTGGCTGTTTCATTGACTCAAATTGTGCGTTTGCTAACATGCCGCAACCCTCTAGATATTTTGTTTTTTTACAGTTCACATGCAACACTTTGCGCACTTTTAACTTGTGCATTGTGCGCCAACAGACCGACTTGCTTGACCACATCAGACCACTGCGAGCTCTTTAGCAACACTGAGCTTGCTCCGGCCTCTATACAATGGCTCGCCAAAGACTCGTTGCTATCATCCATCATTACTATCACCTCGCTCTGGGCCTGGATTTTGTTTATTTGATACAACGCTTGCAGCGCACTTCCCCCTGCGATAAACACCTCGGTCACAACGACGTCAGGGCATTCACTTCGCCAGGTCTCCAGCAATTGCTGGTAGTTACTTGCCGAGCTTAGCGACTGTACACCAGGCACTGACGCAAGCAATTTCATAAATCTGCTGCGCAGGATTGTTGAGCTTTCTGCTACCAGTACCTTCATTTAAAGCGCTCCGAAGAAAATTTGTTTTTCAATGACGCTCACAATAGCGCTCAGAAGCAAGTGACACATCACGTGAAACACTTAGCTGACGTCACAAAATCGCTTGATTGCTTGTCACTAAAATCGTGACAAGGCACATGACAACAAGAGAGATTTAGCCGCCTTGCAGGGGGAGGCTATGGCGATTGAATGCCGAGGGAAGGAGGTGCTTTAGGAGAGATTCACACCAGATGATGCTCAATAGCATAGCGTGTGATATCGACATCGGATCTGACATTCAGCTTTTCGAGGATACGACGACGATATGTTGCGATTGTATTGACGCTCAATGAGAGCTCTTCAGAGATTTCTCTTGTGCGCTTGCCGGTGGCGATCAACTGCACCACCATCAGCTCTCTATCAGACAAGGCGTCATGGGCTAATTCATGATCAGCCATACCAATGGTGCCAGCTAATTGCTCTGCCACCTCGGCGCTTACGTATTTTTTACCTGATGCGACTTTGCGCACCGCGCTGACAATCTCTTTGACGGCACTTTGTTTTGACACAAAACCAGCAGCACCGGCCTTAAACACGCGAAGCGCCACATCGCGCACCGGCACCATGCTCAATACCAAAATAGGCATGGCGGGATTGATTTGCTTAAGCCGCACCACGAGGTCTAAACCACTGCGACCGGGCATATTAAAATCAATTATCGCAACGTCGATAGCATTGGCTCGGCACTGAGTCACCGCTTCGGTTGCATCTTGAGCCATTGCCACTAACTCCATATCCGACTCACGACTGAACACTTTGCGTAAGCCTTCTCGAATGAGCTCATGGTCATCGGCTATCATGAGCTTAATCATTGCTCCCTCCAGTGATAGAGCTAACAGGCAATGTTAGAAGAACAGTCGTCCCTTTGCCTAATTGACTGTCAAACTCAAGGGAGGCATTAATATTCGCGGCTCGCTCGTGCATCCCGAGCATGCCCAAGGAGCGCGACTCCGCTTCCGCCAAATTAAAGCCATTACCATTGTCTTGTACTGTCACTAACAGGGCCCCCTCGGTTGAAACTTCCAGCAATACCCGCACAAAACTTGCCTGCGCGTGCCGAACAACGTTGGTCAATGCTTCTTGAGTAATGCGAAATACTTGCGTAGTTTGCCGGTGATCTAACGGCGGTATAACTTGTTGGCACTCCAACTCACACTGGATACCGGCACGCGTATAGATCTCCTTAGTTTGCCACTCTAGCGCGGGCACTAAACCCAACGCATCCAATATTTCAGGGCGTAAATCTTGCGCAATTCTCTTCACTGAGGTCAAGGTTGAGTCTAGTAACTCAGTAATTGCACTCACATTATTGGCTAACGGCGCGTTACCGGTGCTCTCAATATCGCTATGCAATAGGTCCAGATCTATCTTTACGGCGGTTAGTATCTGCCCTAGCTCATCATGAATCTCTCTTGAGATGCGTGTTCGCTCCTCTTCTCGGATATCTTGTAAGCGCGCGGCAAGGCGATGCAGGGCGCGCTCTGCATTACGTGATTTGGTCACGTCGCGACCAATCAGGATAAGGTTTTCGCCCTTCTCCTGCGTTGCGCCGCTCCAACGAATATCCCTAAATTGGCCATTGCTACTTTGCATTTTAAGTTCCATGGTGGGCAATTCTTCGACGTCACTTTCTGTTAACAGCGTTGTGACGCCTTTGCTCACCTTCTCTATATCGTCTGACTTTACAAACTGGCGTATATTCATATTGGCCAGTTGCGCAGTGCTATGCCCAAGGATTCGGCTGACCGAAGGGTTCGCCTGCACAATGCTACCGTCGGGTTTGATGATCGCAATCATGTCGACCGACCTTGCAAACACCTCATCTCGCTCTTGTTCGGCAATCCTTTGCTTAGTGATGTCTTGAACCAAGGTCATAGTCTGCACAGGCCTGCCAAAACTATCACGGATTGCGGCAACACTCGCACGGGCCCAAAAATAAGATTTATCGGGCCTTGTCATGCGGACATCGCATACAAACCCGAGGCTATGCCCAGACAACACCTCATTGCGTTGATGCTCAATCGCTTTTAGGTCCTCGGCATGAATGACAGTGCTGATTTTACGACCAATCAACTCTGTGCGACCACAACCTAGGAACGCGCAGAAGGCTGGGTTTACATCATCAAACTCCCCCTGTAAGTTCGCGATAGAAAACCCAACAGTCGAGTTTTCAAACATTGCCCGGTGGCGCTCTTCACTTGACCTTAGATCTGAATACGCCCGTGCAAGCTCCTCGGTGCGAGCGATCACACGCGCGTCAAGCGTTTGTACAAGTTCATCGAGCTCAAGCTCTGCAAGCTTGCGGCGGGTGATATCGTGGTGGGTGATGATCGCAAAACGCTGCGAATCGACGCACATTTTGGCGACACTGGCCATAAACCAGCGCTTTTCATCAGGCGAATGACAAGGGTATTCGAGCTCTGCTCCAGCAAAAGCTGGGTCGTCCAACGCCGCCCTAATTGCCTTGCCAATCTTAAATGTATCGTCGTTGTCTTGCTCAGAGGAGTGCTCACACACGCGCAGATAGTTAGCGCCTAGGCCGAAGTTTGTGCCCTTCGCAGCCCCCTGGTTGTTGGTCGCAAACTCCCGCCACGCATGGTTCACGAACACAATTTCACCATCGGCATCGACGATAGCCACATGAGCAGGAATGGCATCAAGTGACTGATGCATAAATTGTTCAGTGCGCTTTTGTTGCTCTAGTAGCGCTTTTTTCTGCTCAGCCTCTTGTTTGAGTTGCACTCGGGCCTGCTCTGACTCTTTCAATGCCCGGCGCAGCTCAAACTGGGATACCACATTGTGCGCAAGCGCCTGTAGCGCCCCCTTTTGAACCTCAGTAAGCTTACGAGGCTTTTTATCAATCACACACAAAGTCCCTACATTGAACCCGTCAAGCGTGGTCAAAGGCGCACCGGCATAGAATCGAATATTGGGATCGTGTGTCACTAAGGGGTTGTCTTGAAAGCGCGCATCCGACAAGGCATCGGGCACTTCCATGATCGAGAAGTCTTTTATCGCTTCATTGCAAAACGCGATCTCACGCGGAGTCTCACTAACATCCAGACCCACTCGGCTTTTAAACCATTGCCGTGTTTCATCAATCAGGCTAATAAGCGCAACCGGCGTGTCACATAGCTGAGCGGCCATCTTAGTCATATTGTCGAAGTCTTGCTCCGACGCGGTATCTAGAACACAGTACGATTTGAGTCTTTCTAACCGCGCACTCTCGCTTGCTATATTCTCCGCTCGAATTGCCATAGCTTATGTCTCATTAAATCAGGCTTTCGTAACTGAAGAATACATCCCTGACCCCGCTTTGCCAACCGGCGCCCCGTGCCAGCCCGGCGGCTTGGTTTAGTACTGTTAGGGGTTAACCGGGGAGGACTGGGAGGGGCCACCATACTTATAGACAAACCATATACAAAAACTATTTATGAACATTAAGTGCTGGCATAAGTTTTTGTGTCAATAGTCTATAAATCTGTTCCACCAATACCTCCTCAGTGGCCATACCACGAACTTGATCTATACTAATCATTGCCAAAATATCTTTCGCTTTTTGAAGCTTATTCTCAGCATCTTTCTGTATCTCTCTATCAACAGCTCTTCTCGCTACCTCGTCTAAACTAATAGTATTCTGAGAAACATTAAAAACTGCCCTTCTACCTGCCTCCCTCAAATCCAAACAGATCTGCAGCCATGTCGGTGTTGATTATGATTTCGAGCTGCCTGCGCTAGGTCAGGATGACTGGGGCGGCTTGGGCTTCAGCTTGCAAGGTACTCACTTGCTTCGCTTCGATGAGTTCCAGGACCCTCTGGATGCCTCTATCTTCGAGAACCGCATAGGTGAGTTCTCCTATCCCGAGTGGATTATTAACGCCCGTGCTAGCTGGACATACGGTGATCTACGACTGAGCTGGGCTGGTCGTTGGGAAGAAAATCAGCTTCTGTCTGGTATCTCTAACCAGCAGATTAATGCCAACCCATTGTTCGTTGATCCTTCACAAACTGGCGATTCATGGGTGCATGACATCAACTTCAACTACGACGTCAGCGAGAAAATCAATGTCTACGGTGGCCTAAACAACGCCCTAGACGAAGAACCATACCTGGGCACGCTTTCTCGCCCAGCCGGTCTTCGCGGTCGTTACGGCTTCTTGGCAGTGAACTTCACTATCTAAGTCGGTGTAGGAAATGAAACCCTGCTGCTTTGGTAGCGGGGTTTGGAAAACAAAAAGGGCACTCTTCGGAGCGCCCTTTTTTGATGCGCGTTTTAGGGCTGTGGATGTGGCTACTATTTTCTGCATTGCTATGATTGCAGCCCCTTGGGAAGTCCAGACTGCAAAAATCTATATACAACCAACCCCCTCTACCTGAATTCGATAATCTTGATTCTAGCTCTATCAATTAAATAAGTTCAAACCTAAACTTGGGATTCGTAATTTTAGGCTGGTTTTACGGGTCAATTTTTTGCTATTTTGGCACAACCGCCAGCAAGCGGTCGTCTTTGAAGTTATAGCTCGCGCCTACTCAATATGGACTTCGAAAACTACACAAAGCTCGTTAAAGAAACGAATTTCGGCAAGAATCTGCCAGAATCGATTTATCTGCATCAAAGCGCTATTAATCATTTACCGGCAGAGCTTGGTAGGTTTATTTTAAAAATAGGAAAAGCATTA
This sequence comes from uncultured Pseudomonadales bacterium, assembly GCA_947259995.1. Lineage (GTDB taxonomy): Bacteria > Pseudomonadota > Gammaproteobacteria > Pseudomonadales > Pseudohongiellaceae > UBA5078. Next base: position 39,058 of record CAMYOK010000008.1, read on the forward strand.
AAGATAAACAGCAAAGAATGGCAACTAGTTAAATTATCTAAACGCGATTTCAAATTATCGTTTCTAAGCTACCCTACGTTCTCAGAAGAACCTTACCCGCCCCTTAGATACAGCTGGACTATAGATCTATCAAAACTAACCGTTCGAGAGGCTAATTACTCTCAAAGCGACAACCCGCCTATCCTGCACAGACGAGAAACTTTTTTAAACAAGGATCACCCACATATAGACCATTACAGCGAATTCACAAGAGAAGGAGAGGCTATTGGTTTATATGAAAACACTAGAATCATTGGGACGAAGCAAGGGTGGGAGCGCGCAATTAGGAGAAACGGTTACTTTCTAAGAGAAGACGGACACCTAATACCACTAACAGAAAAGCCCTTACCAGCAGTCACCAGCCCCTTCTCAGGCAGCATTGAGCGGCATAAAACAGCACTCTCAAGAGACAGACTGTCCTTACCCCTTTTTTTGTTGGCACAACGAGGATACCTCGATGGAAGATACAGCTTTCTAGACTATGGCTGTGGAAGGGGCGATGACATAAGAGAACTTGAAGAACACAATATCGAATGTATTGGCTGGGACCCTGTCCACAGACCAGACACGGATATCCAAGCTTCTGACATCGTCAACCTTGGTTACGTTATCAATGTTATCGAAGACAAAGGTGAGCGAAATGAGACGCTCAAACGCGCCTATGGGTATGCTGGCAAGATGTTGCTTGTATCTGCAATGCTTGGCAATGAATCTATATTTGAGCGATTTAAGCCCTATAAAGATGGCGTCATCACAAGTAGGAATACATTTCAGAAATACTATATGCAAGGTGAGCTGCATCTATACATTGAAAGCACCCTAGGAGAAACGCCTATCGCCCTAGCGCCAGGCATATTCGCCGTATTCAAGGATAAATCAGAAGAACAGTGGTACTTAGCAGAAAGACAGCGAACGAGACACCAATGGCGGCAACTCACAACCAAACCACCTAAAGCGATTACCCAAAAACAAGCCAAAGCTGTCTTTCATAAAAATCGAGAACTCGTGGAAGATTTTTGGTACACATGCCTTGAACTTGGAAGACTGCCCGCAAATGATGAGTTTGAGCACACCGAGGTTTTAAAAACTGTGTGTGGCTCTTTCAATAAAACGTTTGCAATCTGCACACAGCATTTTGATCGTGCATTATTCCACCAAGCGCAAAGAGAACGAAAAGATGACCTATTGGTTTATTTTGCTTTGAGCTTCTTTAACAGAAAAAGGAAAGCGTTCAGCAGAATGCCGAAAGCATTGAAACGAGACATCAAGGCTTTTTTTGAAACTTATTCGACCGCGCGGGAGATGGGTAAAAAACTTCTTTTCAGCGTTTCTGATATAGATGTAATTTATGATGCATGTGTTACCGCCAATAGAAAATTACCCGCTAGCGAGCTAAATGGCCAGCACGACCTCATCTTTCATAAAGACTATCTAAATATGTGCCCAATTGAACTACGCATTTATATTGGTTGTTCAACACAACTTTATGGTGATCTAGATAACGTAAATCTCATAAAAGTACATATTTTGAGCGGCAAGGTTAGCCTGATGGTATACGACGATTGGAACAAAGAAACCCCATTGCTAACAGAGCGGATTAAGATAAAAATGCGAGAACAAGATATCGATTTTTTCGACTATGTCGAAGACTACGAGCCACAACCACTTCCCAACAAAGCGGCATTCCTACCGAAGTGATAGCAGTCGATCTACGATATCACCCCACTGTATAGGAGGCGTTAGATGACACCAAGAGAAACGCAAAGCACCCAAAATTTCATCTTCTTCAAGCCCCATCGCTTCGAGAACATGACTAGGATTATAACTGGAAGATGTGCAAGCACTGCCATTAGAAACAGCAGCGACACCTTTGAGCGCAACTATTGCCGCTTCGGAATTAACTCCATCGATAGAAAAGTTTAATGTAGACGCTAAAGCTATGCCTTGCCCATGATAGCGTGGCTCTAGCTGCTGGAGAGCCAGCAAAGCTTCTTTCTTAATGCGCAGGCAGGTATCTCTGCGAACCTTGTGATCTTTTATTGCTAATTCGGCAGCCTTTCCAAACCCAGCTATTTGATGAACAGGCAAAGTACCAGGCCTGAGCCCACGCTCCTGTCCCCCACCGTACATTAAAGGCGTCAACGGCGGCCTCTTATATTTTCTACGACGTGTTATTAATGCGCCTACCCCTTTGGGACCAAAGACTTTATGCGCAGAACAACTAATCAAATCGATTCGTTTATTGCAAAGTGCATCCAATTCTTTGCCGTATGTCTGCGCAGCATCAACGTGAAGATACGCATCATGATTTGCTAACAAGTCTGAATATTCAGCCAAGGGCTGAATAGCACCTGTTTCATTATTTGCATGCATCAAACTAACAAGAACCGTCGAAGGCCTTAACGCCATTGCTAGCTCTTCGGGCAAGACATAGCCATCCTTATTCGGCTTCAGATAAGTGACATCAAACCCTCGAGCTTCCAATTGAGCAATAGGCTCCAAAACTGCCTTGTGCTCGATTGCAGACGTAATAATATGAAGCCTCTTTTGTTCTGTCGCGTAAGTCTCGAGACCTAAAACTGCTAGGTTTATTGCCTCTGTCGCCCCGCTTGTAAAGATAACTTCGCTTTTGTCTGCATCTACAACCAAACCAACGAGCTCGCGAGCATGCTCCACAGCTGACTTAGCGCTATTGCCAAACTCATGAGTGCGAGATCCAGCGTTCGCAAACTCCAATTCCATATATTTCCTCATAATTTCAATAGCTTGAGGCTCTATTGGTGTTGTGGCATTACAATCCAAATAAATAGTCATAAATTTTTTTACACAATTCTTGTGAGATATCCAATGAACAGCTATCATAATTGTTTGTAAGTACATATACAAACAAGCGAGGGGCACATACAAACACCATGGACACCCAATTTGAATATGTATTCCCCGCTATACGTGGCATACAAGCCGGCCGAGAGTATTACGTCTCAATGTGCCCGCTTCGACTTATACCCAAAATATTCCTGTTTGACGAAGTAGAAGTTGAGCTAGTGCCCGAACTACGCGCACAGCGAATACTAAACCATTCGCGCGTGCCTGCAATGGCTAGTTACCTGATAGAAAACAAAAAGGATTATGTATTTAGCTCTATCACGGCATCTGTTAACGGCTTAGTAAAATTTGAGCCGCTAGGCGAAAAAGGGGATGCAAGCCGTGTGGGCAGCCTGAAGATTGATATGAATTCGCAATTCATCATCAACGATGGCCAACACCGGAGGGCGGCTATTGAGATAGCGCTTAAAACGCGCCCCGAATTAGGCGACGAAACCATATCAGTCGTATTTTTTATTGATAAAGGGCTGGAACGCTGTCAACAAATGTTTGCCGACTTAAACCGCTATGCTATCCGAACGAGCCCTTCAATTGGGGTTTTATATGATCATCGTGACGAAAGAGCCATCATGTCCAAAGCAGTCGTAAAACAAAGCAAAGCTTTCAAAGACATTGTGGAAATGGAAAAGAGCTCTCTATCCGCTCGCTCTCGTAAACTCTTCACCCTCAGCGCTATCCATTCAGCAAATATGGCCATTATCAACGGGCGAGAATATGAGAACGTAGAAGAAGTTATTGAGCTTTGTTGCATCTACTGGAATGAAATTTACAAACACATTCCTGAGTGGAGGCAAGTTCAAGAAGGCAAACTCACGTCTGGCGAGGTGCGCCAAAGCTACGTTCATAGCCACGCTATCGTGCTACAAGCATTGGGCAATCTCGGCAAAGAAATAACAAAACTGCCAAAGGCACAGCAGAAAGAGCGGCTGAATCTGCTCAACGAGCTTAACTGGAAGCGCTCTAACAGCGATCAATGGGAAGGGCGCTGCATGTTGGGCGGGCGAATTCAAAAGTCATCTTCAAACGTCGCACTCACCACTAACTTCCTCAAACAGCGAACAGACCTTCCTCTCACCCCAGAAGAAGAAAGACTCGAAGACGCATTTAATAGAGGCGAAAATGGGCACTAGTAAAACCAAAGAACGTAAAACCGCATTTAAAGAGCATGGGTTCAAACAAACAATTGCCTCACTCAGTCAGCAAATTCAAGAGTTATATCTCAGTGATGAGATACCTTGGGTGCTCGGCTATTCCGGTGGCAAAGACTCTACCGCCACCCTACAACTAGTGTGGTATGCCTTACAGGAACTGGAACCCAAGCACTGGCACAAACCAGTGCATGTTATCAGCACGGACACTCTAGTAGAAAACCCTGTTGTTGCGCTTTGGGTGGAAAACTCTCTGAGCACTATGTCTGATGCTGTAGCGGCGTTGCATAAAGACTTCCCAGTGCAACCACACCGTTTAACGCCTGCGCTTCAAGATAGGTTTTGGGTCAATCTCATCGGACGAGGCTATCCTGCCCCACGCCCTAAATTTCGTTGGTGCACAAGCAGGCTAAAGATCAGTCCCTCTAACAACTTTATCAACAATGTTGTTAAGCAAAATGGAGAGGCAATTTTGGTACTGGGCACGCGCAGCGCAGAAGGCGCAAGCCGAGCGAGTAACGCAAAGAAATTTCAAGAGGGAAAGAAAACGAAAATTATTACTATGAAAGATGGCTCAACAAAAGAAGTCATTACTTGGCAAAAAGAAAATACACGGAAAGATGCCAACCTCAGTGTTTCCAAAGATCTAGATCGGGCATGGGTTTATACACCGATTAATGAATGGACTAACGACGATGTTTGGCAGTACCTAACTCAAGTTAAAAACCCTTGGGGATATCGCAATACAGATTTACTTGGAATGTATAGTGGTGCAACCGAAGACGGCGAGTGCCCACTTGTAGTAGATACCTCCACACCAAGCTGCGGCGACAGCCGATTTGGCTGCTATGTCTGCACCTTAGTGGATGAAGACAAGTCTATGAAAGCGATGATCAGCAATGATGATGAAAAAGAGTGGATGCTCCCAATACTAGAGTTTCGCAATCAATGGCTGAGTGTTAGCAATGAAAAACGAGAGTACCGTGACTTCAGACGTATGAACGGCAACCTTACACTATACAACGACAAATTAGTTCATGGCCCTTACAGACAACACCACAGGGAAAAAATGTTGGCTGCTCTATTGGAAGCACAAGAAGCAATCCGTGAACTCGCGCCGGCAGAAGCAAAAGGATTCGAATTGATAGGCCTTGATGACCTCGAAGAAATCAGACGAATCTGGGTGGCTGAAAAACATGAAATCGAAGACACTATTCCAAATATTTACCAAAATGTTACTGGAAAGCCATACCCTGGCAAAGATATTGATGAGCGCCAAAACCTCAAAGCCGACGATTTGCAGCTTCTCGAGGAACTATGCAAAGAGCAAGGTGACCCGGAAGGTGTTCTTTACCAATTGACTAGAGAGCTACTACACATCGAACACCAAAACCGTACACTGGTTAGAAGAAAAGGGCTATTCGATGAGATGCGCAAGTCTCTCAAGAAAGCTGCTTTCACCACAGAAGAGGCTGCACTTGAATTTGCACAACGGCGAGCATCTTCACTTGACGAAAGTCTTGAGGAAGTAAGTAACACTGACGAGTACATAATTGCGACTGATCAAAAAATATTTACAGAAGTAACTTCCTCATGATTTTCGAAGAACTGATTATCCATAATTTCGGCATCTATAAAGGGCGGCATAAAATTCCGCTTTCTCCGAAGTCTGAGCAGAAACCTATAATTCTTTTTGGCGGTTTAAATGGTGGAGGAAAGACCACTTTCCTTGATGCGCTTCAACTTACTCTCTATGGCAAGTTTGCACGCTGCTCAAACCGCGGCAATATGAGTTACGATGACTATCTGCGCGAAACCATCAATCGCCATTGCCCAGAGAAAGAAGGGGCATCGCTAGAGCTTACGTTTTCTAGTTACATGGACGGAGTCCTACAAACCTATCAAATAAAACGTTTCTGGCGCTCCGCGGGAAAAACCATAAAAGAGGATATGGAAGTTATTCATAACGGATCTCTTGACCCTGTGATGACTGAACAATGGTACGAATATGTCGATGAATTTATACCCCTAAGTATTTCAAGCCTTTTCTTTTTTGATGGTGAAAAAATAGAGGCACTAGCAGACCCAGAGGGCGCCGCCGACTTAATCCGCACGGGCATAACGTCCCTGTTAGGATTAGATATCGTCGACAAGCTCAGTACAGATCTAAATGCCCTTCTCCGCACCGGTATTAGAAATACCAAAACGATCAAGACGCAACCGAAAGATCTCGCAGCCATTAGTAAGCAAGAAGCAGAGTTGCTTGAACTCAAGGCTCGGGAAAAGGGTCTATCCTCAAACCTTGCTAGCACATCCACTGCCATAGACATTTACAGCAAAGAAATTGAAAGCCTGACAACAAGCTACCGTATTGCTGGCGGCGACCTTTTCGATCAGCGAGAAGCAATGACAGCAAAGCTTAAAGACATTAAGACCAATATCGAACGGAAAGAATTGCAGCTACGAAAACAAGCTGAAGGTTGCGCCCCGCTCGCTCTAGTCGAAGAGTTACTGTGGCAGAGCCTGAACCAAGCAAATGCAGAAAGCACTGGCAGAGAGACTAAGCAGTTTCTTGATAAAGTAACTCAACGCGACAGCGAACTTATTCAGTACCTTGAAGCAATAGGTACTAACCAGGCTAGTACTAAACTAATAAAAGACAAGCTAGTGGCAGAGAATAATGCACTATCTAAAAAAATACCTGAGGATTTTTATCTCGACATATCAGTCGAAGCTTTTGCGGACCTTAACCCTCAGCGTTTCAATGAATCTAGGCTAGCAAGCAAACTGTTAATCGAGGAGCTCGCTGTGCTCGAAGAACAGCGTATCAACTCTGAACGAAACTTGTCCGCCGTACCCGAAGAAGCCACCCTGGCCGATATTCAACGACAGCTCAGCGATAGTGAATCTGCGCTTATACAAGAGAGAGCCAAATACAGTATACTCGAAGATCAGCTATCGCTTGTGAAGCGCCAGCATGAGCAGGCCGAATTACGGCTAAGCAATTTAAAAATTGCTGATAATAAAAACAACTTTGACACTGAAATCGATCAACAAGTAATCAAGAACGTAGGTAGCGTTAAAAAAATACTGGAAAAGTTCCACCATGTTATGGTGGAAAAGCACATAAAACACTTAGAGTCACTTATCCTAGACAGTTTCATATCACTGATACGCAAATCCAAATTGGTTAAACGTATAACTATCGAGCCCGAAAATTTCAAACTCACTCTATTCGATAAAGACCTCAAGCCTATACCCAGCAATAGATTCAGCGCAGGGGAACGTCAGATTTTAGCCGTTTCAATTCTATGGGGCTTAGCAAAAGCATCTGGACGTCCGCTCCCCGCAATCATTGACACGCCTCTAGGCAGGTTAGACTCCAAGCATCGAAAACAGCTAATCGGCAACTACTTTCCTAAGGCGAGCCATCAGGTCATTCTTCTTTCAACAGATGAGGAAATAGATCAGAGCTACCGAAATGACCTAAGTAAGTACATAGGACGCGAATACCACATTGAATATCAGGAGTCATTACAGACCTCCACCATAACTGAGGGGTACTTCTAGTGGCAATTGAAAACGTTTACGTTTCCGAAAAAGGTAAGAAACAACTTACAAGGCTTAAAACGAAGACCGGTATTCAGCAGTGGAATCACCTATGTCGCTGGGCTTTTTGCCTATCACTTCAGGAAAAATCAGTGCCACCTCTAGAAGATATCAACACTGACAGCTCGATCGATATGAATTGGCAAACCTTCGGTGGCGAATATCACGATGTGTACCTAGCGTTACTCAAAACACGCCTAAATAACGATGGGATCCAAATCGATGAATACAACCTTAAACTTTATTTTAAGATACACCTTCATCGAGGTATTTCTTATTTAACTAAAAAAACAAGTAGCGTTAGTGACCTATTTATATTGAAGACTCAGAAAGGAAATTAAATAAGCTTAAACACTAAGAGAGATCTTTATCTAGAGTATTTTCTTACAAATGTGACTAGAAATAAGCTGGTCATAAACAATCCAAGCATTGCTTGTATAGAAGCAAAAATCCGGGCTTCTGCAACAGGTGAAAAATCACCATAACCAAGAGTTGTAAATGTGACAATACTAAAATAGATGCTAGTGATTAACTCACCCTCCGCGCCTTCACCTTTCAAGTTATAACTTATACCCATATAACGATAGATAAGCGCCCAAATTACGATTAATAAAATAGAGCTCCAAAAGACTCGAATTGGAGATTCTCCATACTTCGCGAATAACCAATACAAAAACACGATAAACTGTACAAATATACTTTTCTTCCTTTTATTTATATCAGCTTCCAACACAAATAGCTTTGACGATTCATTCCTGTTACCAGCTTGGTCATAAAAAATTCTACACTTGCGTATAAGCCTTTCAGTTTGATCGTGTGTGGTTTTGTTTTCTTTTATAAATATTAAGCGCACCCGCCTTGACACCGCACTCTCAGCCGCATCAATTCCCAGCGATGAATCTAGCCTGTATATTGCACTCTCTAAATAGTCAGCTGCTTCATCATATTTAAATTGTTCCGCCATGAGGTCTGACGCTCGTTCGAAACACTCTGCAGACTTTTTGTTGGAATCACTGACTTTAGCGGCTTGCTGCCAAGCTTCCGCTTTATCATCTTTTGTATAATTTTCATGCTTATCTATCTCTAGTGCCATTCTGTACCGAAGCTGTTCAATTTTGTCATAATCACAACCTTCAATTAACAGTTCATTTTTAGTCCACTCGATATCTGATATTCCAATACCATCTTTTTGATTTAGCATTCCGTCTAGGCGAGCTTTATCGCAATGAAATACGGCACTAGTTGACTTTTTGGCACCCGCCCCTAATTTGCCCCTATTTTTACTCCATCTGGAAGATTCGATATCAACATCAACCCATTCAAGACCGCCCAAATACGTCTGGAATGGCTCAAAGTGATCCTCGACAATCTGGTCCTCCTCTTCTTCAGTATAATTAGCCAGAGGATTTTCCAAAATGTAATCTCTAAAAAACTGTTCGCCTTGAACAACTTTCTGGCTTTCTTCACCGTCAAACTTCATTCTCAATGACTCTGCTAGATCCGAGAACCAATCTGGATTACTCATTTGTATGCTCCAACAAACCTTCAGCTAACTCTATAATTTCAAGTATTAGAGCTTTATCCTCAGGTAGGCTGATCTGTTCTTTGGATACAACCTTGAGTAAGGCTACAATCGACTCTAGATCAGCATCACGCCCGCGCAATTCCTCGAGCCTGATATCCTTATAATCTACAACTTCCATGATTCGTTGCTGCCCTAAAGGCGTCTCTAGTCTTTTTATAAATTCGCGAGCATCATCAATATTTCTTACTTCATACGTATCGTCATCTTTCTTTGTTATAGCCCTATATACTCTATGTAGATGCAAGATAGACTCAAATGACTTGCTACTATCTGACCAGCCAAGCCATTGTTTTGCATTTTTGTTCGGAGCAAGAAATTCCAAAAGAAGGCCATAATGGTGGGCTTCTTTTTTCTCTCCCCATAAGGAATCATTTTCAAGTTGCTGGAAGGCTTTATAACCCCGCATCCTCCGCCCAGCATCAATTGATGAAATCCCCAGCATGAGGCCTATGTCACTTAATGACTTCCCATTTTCATACATACTGTTTACTAGCTTAGCGCTTTGCCAACCATGCCATTTTTTAGCACCTGAGACATGGCGAATTCCCATTAACGCATCGCTATAGTCTCTAATTTCATCTTCGGAGCCTTCAATTAATACGGCACTTATTGCATGAGATTGCTCAATTAGGTCACCAATTTTGCTGTCTTCCAAAAAACCTTTTTCATAATCTAAAACTAGGCTCTTATAGGCAGCTACTCTTCTGTTTCCTTCTATTACTAGGTAATCATCATCAAGACGCGTCACCACAATTCTATCTACAGTCAAAAACCCATTCTTCAATATGGAGTCTTTCAAATCCGCCAATTTTTGTTTTTTAAGAGCTCCAAATATTTCATTTTGCAGGTCGCGAATTTCAGCTGAGCTAGATTTGTGTCTATCTGTCTTTTTAGCCACCCTGTAGTTGTCTGGATCTAAGAAAAGCTTAGAAAGAGGCACTCTTATATCTTTCAATTTTATTGACATAATTTTACTCTAATGATCTGCATGCATTCATTCATCGCCAGCATCAAATAATTGAGGTTTATTGACGCTGATATACCTGTGTTTTGATTGAATTCCGGCTACTGCTTTTTCTCCCATTCCCTTGATTCCGAATTATAGACTGCCCCCTCATCAATCAGAATTCCACTTACGCTTCCATTGATGGGCATCTCGGTAATATCCTCTACGAGTGACGCTATCTCAGCAATCCCCATTGGCTTAGTCATAGAGGAAAGAACCTTTCTTACTGCTTGCACAGTATTTAACCGCCGAGTATCCCCATTCCATTCAGCCAATCCTAGAAACATAGAACGACCCAGGTGTAGACGACTATCTCTCTGCGCTAAGTTAAACAAAGCATACGCTGATGGCTTATCAAGTGACGTGTCACTTACCTCAACAAATTGCTCAACCTCGGAGACATGTATTCCCTTCTTACGTTCTTTTAGTTTTTGATACAAGATATCCAACTTTTTCATATTCTCGATTTCAGTGCCACCGACGTCACGCTCGATTAGCCCCCAATAGTCAGGTCCAACTTGAATCATTCGGTCAGTAGGCTGTAATTGAAGATTCTTTGAAACACCTCGAATAGCAGCCAGACGCTCTTTAATTTCTTTGCCTTTTAGTGGGCCGAGATTTTCTTCCAAAATCTTAGTGAATGCATCCGCCATATCGATGCGGTCATTGATCGTCTGACTAGAATCCGACCGTGTCCAGATCATCCGATTAAGATATGTTAACCTTTGAGAGTCTCCTAGAATTATATTTAGAATGTAAGTGTCTAATTCTTCTGGAAGCGCCGAATACTTCGACTGCAAAATAGTTAAAATTTCGGCTGAGTGCCACTGTTTCATCCGAGGCCCTTTGTACAGCAAATCTTCCGTTACCAACCGTATATTGCTGCACACTCGGGGGGATAATGGATTGAATTTTTCAAGGCCGTAAATACCTCGCCCATACAATTTGGCGCCCTGGCTCGTCAGCGCATTTTGTGCACGCCGCTCATCAACCGGTTTGCCTAAAATTTTTGAAGCTCGAGCTGCCACTTCCGTATAATGTAGGGGCTCTTCTGCTTGCAATAGGACTGCTTGCACTGCCGATTCACCTGAAACTCCATATGTTATCAATTTCGCATCATCTGCCTCACTTTCAAATTGAAGAGCGTCTTCAAACTCTCTCCACATTAGCGGCACCAATTCAGGCGCGCCATTGTCAGACAATATTGCACGGAAAGTTGTATTTATATCACCTCTAGTCCAGCTGCCTGAATTTGCCTTATCTCTAAGACTCTTACGAAAGTGACTAACGCACTCCTGCCAAACATCAATTTTTATTCGCGTAACAACACTTGCACCGTTTATATTTATGACTCGAATTTCATTCTCTGAGAAAAGTTCGATAATCGCTGCTAAGTGCTGATAGTTACCCATGAAGCCCTCAAACCAGGGATCTTCAACCTCTAACATTTCTATATAGAGCGGAGCGCTACGGTCAATCAATAACTGGCCAATTTTTATGGCAATGCAATCATCCCAAAACTCTGACTTAATAATTTTATTCACGTATTTCTTTTGTATCTGACGAATACGCTCTCGAGTCACTCCTACTATTTCACCTACTGACTCCAAAGTCATTACTGATCCAGTATATCCAGTGCGGCACTCTATAATCTGCCGCTGGATATCCTTAAGATCAGCTAAGGCATTAGCAAAATGTGATTTGAGTGGAATCTTAGATGCGAGCTCTACCTGATAGCCTGCATCATCTTGATCTGAATGCTTCGGTGAATTTGACTCTTCTCTAATTGTGTTTATAGACCCATGCAGAACCAATTGATCAGCATGCTTCTCGACAGCCTGCGTGATAATTTTGCAGAGATCCCTTAGAGACTTTCGACCAAAATTTTGCCATTTCAACATATCATCAGCTGACACATTTTTTAATTCAGCTAAACTTTCGATATTTTGTTCTTTAAATACATTATAAATGCGAACAGGTAATTCCAATGATCCGAAGTTAGGGTCCATAAAGCGGTGGGGTAGAATCCGTATAAGTGATTTTGGGTCAGTAGTATCGATCTCGCGAGCTAGGCTGAAAAAACGATAAACATCCAATTGATCTCTCAGATCCGTTGGCAATGAAAGTACTGAATCGTCATAGCTCGATTCACCGTAGATCCCAAAAGACCCTGCCACAACAGCGAGATCGGGACGTTCATCGGCCAATTGTTTGACCCAGCCACTTAGTTCAACCGACTCTCGTTCTAACGAACGAAATCGAGCATCAGCCATTTTATGAAACAGGGGTTTAATAGCTGGATTACTATAAGTCGTACCTCGCGCATGTCTGTTAAGTTCGACTGCCAACACACTAACCGGCTTTTTAACACCAAAATGATACAAATCTTGCTCGATGATTCGCGCAAAAATTTCCTCTGCATTCAATGGTCCAGCACTAGTATTCAGAATACTCAGCGCAGCTTCCGCTATTGTAAGCTTGCTGCTTGATCCTGCCGTTATTGCGGTTGATTTAAAACTTGCACTCGGTTCTGCCCAATTACATCCCAACCCTTGTAACAATAGATGCAAAGGCACGACCTGAGTCGTTAACTTCAATTCGGCTACAACTGCTACAGAGCTCTGATACTCTAGGGGCAGTGCCCATTTTGCTGCTATGGTCGTTAGTATTTTACTTCGATGCTTTGTTAGCTCATCCTCATTCTTGATGCTTGGCCGAACAAAGCCAACGTGAACTATACCAACAGACTCTTCTCTATTTTCCTGCAGCCATACATCTTGCAATGTTGTTAGATCTCGGTGAACACTGATCTGAACAGGAGAGCCTTTTTTGATGACGGCAAAATAGAGTTTCAGCGATGACATACTTTAGAATTTACTCGTCGAAATATTGATCGAATGGTAATTGGCCCGTTGTTTGATAGAAGGCGTAAAACTCGCGAACACCTGCCTCAGCCAAACGCTCTATAAAGCCATAAACAGGCGCATCAGCCGGCAACACTTCAGATTGCTCAGCGGCAAGGTATAGAACCCCATCCGGGTCTAGCTCACTTACTCTTAAGCTAGAAGTACTATTACCAGCCAATGGCGGCGCTACCTCACTCTTTTTCAAACCCAATGCGACAGCTAACCTGTAAAGGTCAAATTTAATTAGTTTAATTCCTTCAATACCCTTATTTGGGTTTAGCTCATCAAGTAAGTCTTCGAGCTGGGCTCCAGCTTCAGCAGTAAGTCCAATACGAGTTGGTTCATCCATTTTAATCACTCTTTACAATACGCGACTCGGTCGCTGAGATACGTTCAATCTGATAGCGGGCACCGATACGAGCGGCAAAATTCTGAATATCTCTATCAGGATCAATTTCGCCTTCGTGAACTAAGAGCACCACCTGATCGGCCATTTTAGGGAGATATTTTAAGACATTGTTTCTGTGTTTTGGATCCAATCGACCTAACGGAGTATCCATGACAATCGGTCCAGCTTTGCGAGCAGTCCGGTTAAGCCCATCGATTAAAGACAAAGCTACGATTTGCTCTGCACCAGCACTCCGCTCCTTTAACACCCTTCCAGCTTGATCTATGATAGAAAGGCCGTAGTTACTGTTTATTTGTAAGCCACTATAGCTATATTCTGTAGTCAACGCAGCAAAAGCTGCAGTTGCAAACCTCTCAACTTCACCGCGCAAGCCATCTCTTAGCCTATCTATACCAGTAGCAAATATAGCCTCTAGCTCTTGATACATGGTGACACGAATTGAACTTTTCTGACCTAGACCACCTGTACTTTTAGAAATCAGAGTTGCTATGTGATCTTGTTCCTTATTATTTTTATCACAGCTTGCCTTTATTTCGTCAATGTCACGATTCAATCTGGTTTGCTGAGCCTTAAGTGAATCGCGCTTGTTTCGCTGCCGAATTATTCGATCTGTATCAAACCCCTTAATTTCTTCTTGAAGCTCATCCTCTTTAGATTCAATTCGAATCAGTGAAACTTGAAGCTTTTGCAAGCTACTTTCATTTTGTCGAAGCCGTCGGCCTTCTTCTGCCGAACGGATAACGGACAACCTATCAATTTTGCTATTTAAAACACGAATCTCACTTGGATCATAGATAGATAACTCTTCCTCGGCACGTAATCTAGAGATCTCATCACGGATTGGCTGAATATTTTCTTGAGGAATGGACTGTTTGCAGGTCGCACAAGTTGGATCGTCGATACTCTTTTGAAGGATTTTTATCTTTGAGTTCAGGACAGCCTTTGTCTCCGCAACCGCTTGGAGGTTATCTCTTTTTGTTTTAATCAACTCTAGCATTGGTGACATGTTCTTATGCAAGACGTCCAGCCATGCTGTTCTTAACAGTTCTCTTTGAGAATTATTCAAATTGAATATTTGGTCTTCTGCGGCTTTGCGCTCTGCGCTAAGTCTCTCCAACTCTATTTTTTTCCTTTGTACAGCCTCTGTGTTTTTGAGCTCATCGTCTATATCGTCAACTTGCTTCTCAATCACCATGCGCTGCGCCAACAGATCCTCTAAATCATTTTTAAGTGACGTAAGTCTTATTTCTAATTGATTTTGCTGTTCAGCAAATCGCTTAAGTTCAGTATTCTTCTTAGCATCCTTTGCCTGGATTCGTCGAGCATCCTTTAAAAGGTTGCTAAATTCATCGCGACCATGAATGAGTGCAGGCACACCAAGAGCCTGCTCAATACGCTCCTTTATTTTATCTCCCTGCTCACTCTCTTCTATTAACAAGTTTTCATATTCTTGCAATAACTCTCCATCGAACAAGAAAAATCTTGAAATCTCTTCTGGAACTACCTGATTGATTTGATTTTCAATCGCATCTCCCGATATTGCTTTCCCATTAACTCGTAAACCGACACTTTCTTCAAAATCAGCATCTTGCTTAGGTTGGGAGACATGGCTTTTCTTCTCTATACGACGTCTTATCTCGAACTCTTTCCCTGCCTCCGAAAACTTGAGGACAATAGACATGCTCCAGTCACCATCAGTGGCCGCTTCGATATTTACTAAATTTATTCTTGGAATTACGCGCAAGTGCCTACCAACAGCGTTTCCGTAAAATCCCCAACGCATCGCATTAAGAAAACTAGTTTTACCCCTCATATTGTCTCCAAAAAGTAACATCACATTTTGGGTCTCGTGCTGAGGAAAACTAACCCTCTGTTCTCCTTTGTAGGGCATGAAGTTATTGATAGTCAGTTCTTTGAGTTTCATAAAAGCAGATCTTCCTCTCCGCTTACGATTACTTCTTCAACCAATGCTTGCATTTTTCTCATCGTTGTTCGGTCTTTGTCATATTGATGGTCGCTTTGCAATTGGTAACAAGCACTTACCAACTCATCACTTAGTGTAGTATCCATGCCTGCCTTTACCTCAAGCAATACAGTTAGAGGATCACTCTTTGTCTTCATCATTATCTCCCGATTCTTCTATTCCATCAGTATCGGCTAAACCAATTACTTTAGGGTCTATCCCTAAGTCTATAGCAATATTAATTAGTCTATTGGACCCCGAGCGGTTCATCGCTGTTTCAGAGAACTGTATGCTTCGTTGTATCTCACTTGTTAATAGTGACAACTGGCCTGGCTCCTGGTCTAAACATATAGGCACAACCACTGCATCATAAATTACAGCATGGTATTTCCCTGGGCAAACACGCAAAACTCGCCCCCTTCGCTGAATAAACTGCCTAGGGTTTTGAGAGGACGCCAAAATAACTGCATGAGAAATTTTTGGAATATCCACACCTTGATCTAAACATCGAATCGATACCATAATGCCACCAAAACGCTTAAACCAATCTAGAGATGCTGCGGCATCCCCACTCATATTCGTATGATACTCGCAAGGTTCGTAGCCTCGAGACCTTAGAGCATCCATTACGTCTCTTAGTTGGTGTTGATCCTCACAATAAACCAACCAACTCTGCCCATCTACATAGTTTTCAACAACAGTTTTTACCGCATAGGGAACTTTAGCTGACGCTTTCTTCGCAATTCTAGAGCGCTGTATGAGCATGTTTTGTATTCTGGCACTCATGACTGGGGCCCCATTTTCATCCCGTTGCGAACGCGCGAACTCCAATGATATTTCTTTGGTAGCCACTTCCCATGATTCGGATTCTTCTGCAGTTAACCGAATAGGTGCTGGGTGATATTCATATTCCACTAAGCGACCCTGCTTTATAGCGTCTATTAGTGTGAAGGGCGGCTCAACAACAGGACCAAAATAATCAAAAATCTTAGAAGTACCGGCTGCATCTCCATATCGCCTCGGAGTCGCACTAAGACCCAATCGAGGTCCCGTTTGAATCATCATTGCTTTCGCATTCTCGGTACTGCCTATCTCATGCACCTCATCTGCAACAATCATCAAATGGTCGCCTTGCCATATATTCTCTCGAAAGTCTATTGTTCTAGCAGTTGGCATAGTCACCAATACTACCCTCTGACCCAGGGTCTTGCCTGGTTGCGTAAAGTGCCGAAGTCGTTTATTTTTTTTCCATCGATTGTGCCCACCCCCTGCTTTCAATATTGTCGCTTCAGCATATTCGCCTTTAATTTCCTCACCCCACTGCTTGTGTAATAGGCTGTCGGGAACTAGGATCAAGACCACACCTCCCTGCTCTAGATGTTCTCTCAACGCAGTTAATGCTGTAAAAGTCTTGCCGCTGCCAGTCGCATGCTCCAATACGCCTCGACGACCCTGCGCTATCCAGCCTTCGATAGCTGCTATCTGATGCGGTAATGGCTTACGAATGCGGCTCAGTTGATGTGGGTCTGGCTTAGCATCTTTAATCTGATAAAGAGCAGCAACATCAATTGCATCAATATTCTCTTTGGCAACTGTTTTGATTCTTTCTTTAACTACATCTGGCAAATCAACAACGTGAATAGCCTTGAGCTCTCCATTCCATAGTCGCTCAAAATACTGTTCGCTATTTTTGACTCGCAGAGTCTCTCTCACACCTTCCCATGAACAATATGTATCGAAAGATTCGTAATTGCCACGATCATGCCACCCATTCCAAGATTCGTTTACCGACCCCTTAAAGCTAACAACATTGCCGTTATCATCCTTAAAAACGCCAATTTTTTCATGATATATACCATGACCTTCTGGTCTATAAGCAATTTTAATGTCTA
>CAMYOK010000009.1 GCA_947259995.1 uncultured Pseudomonadales bacterium
GAACTCAGAAGTGAAAGTGCTCAGCGCCGATGGTAGTGTGGGGTCTCCCCATGTGAGAGTAGGTCATCGTCAGGCTCTTAAACCCGAAAGCCCCTAGTACTAGCGTACTAGGGGCTTTTTTTATGCCTGGAATTTATTCGGTGCATCTTCTGTGTAGCTGCTTGCTATCAGCTAATCTCACTTATTTAACGGGTTTTACCCGATAAGCCTAGAATAAATATTCTCTCGCCTGTAAGGTGTGGGAATAAATCCCGCATTAGCTTATTAGGTAGTTTATTTCATGAAAGACTCTTTTCTACGCAGTATTGGTCTATTTGTCGCGTTTGCCGTTCCGCTGTTCGTTTATGGCCAAAATCATGAAATGTCACTGCTTTATGAAGCTGAGCCTGGAGGCGAAGACGGGACCTTTGAGCGCATTAGACAGGTGACTCTGGGGTTGGATGATAGCCTTTACATACTGGAGTCTAATAAACGCTTGAGCAAACTCTCTAAAGATGGCGAACCAATCTTTAACCACTTACTAGTGCATTCAGACTTCACGGAATATTATTCGATAGACAGTTTTAGAGTAGACCCCTCTGGAAATGTGTTCGTTAGAGTAAATGGCTTGCCTTACAAAGGCGGCACATACAAACTTTTAGCGGACGGGAGTTTGTTGTTAACAAATTTTTTGGACGATGTGGATTTGAAAAAATCTGTGCAAGATATCGCTGGAAATACTTACTATGTTGTCGACACTCAAAACGGCCCAAGTGTAATTAAAATAGACTCAGAAGGGGAAAGAGAGGAGATACTCATTGATAGTGCTCTACTTCCTAACAATACTTTTGCACGAGATTTGGATATATCTACAGTAGATCAATTTTCCAATCTCTATTTCTTAGTGCAAGATCATGTCCCTTCTAATGAAGGGCTGAGCATACTGAAAATGAACTCAGAGGGTGAGTTTGTCTCACTTGATAAATTGCTGGTCCATGGTCCAGATTATGAAATCCCAGCGATACGTTCGTTAAGTGTCAATAATTTTGGAGAGCTGTTTTTATTAGATAATACCTTTAGTAACGCGCTTAGGGGTTCAAAAGATGAAAATTGGCGAGTGTTTAAATGGAGTCCTCCAGGGTTTTTTCAGCAAATACTGGATGTGTCGGGTGACGGTAGCGGGGAGGTTCAAACAACAACAACAGGATCATTCGGACACTATAATTACACTTTTGATATTAACGGCAATCCCCTGGTGCATCCCTACGATTCAGTGACTGACTCACTCGGAAATGTTTATGTAATCGCTAGGACTTCTCATAAGTTGTTCAAGGTTTGGCGTGACGGGACAGTTGAGTTGATTGTAAACGGCTCAACTGAGTCATCAAACTCAGAGTTTTCTTATCCCTCGCAACTGGAAATCGATTCTGAAGGTAACTTATATGTTCTAACCGTTGGCAATGGACGAGACAAGATTTTCAAGATAACGAACCCGTCGATAAGTAGTATTTCCAAACACTTAGCAGCACAGCTAAGTGATCGCACTACGCAAAGTTTCTCTGCAGATAGCACTATAGAGTATGGTGATGCGACATTGAATGAACTTGGGCAAGTTGATTCAAAGCACATTCTTTTTGGACTCGCTGGCGACGACGGGTTACACGTAGGGGCTAGATACTCGTATCTGTTTGGCGGGGGCGGGAGTGACACAGCCCTGTACAAATATGATAGGTATGATTATGCGCTTAGCCAAAATCCGTTAACCGGTGATATAGAGGTCGTTTCAAAGAACGGGGATGCAACAGCGTTGATTTTCGGAGATGTAGAGACTCATCAGTTTCGCGATCAAAGTATCTCGAATTCAGATGTAGGGTATTGGGGCAAAAGCAGTATTCCAAGTTCTGCTATAGAGCAGCCGATATTTAGATTCTTTAACGCTAAGAATAATTCTTTTTTCTATACTTCTAATGCCTCAGAGGCTGAGCACATACTAGAAAGAAGTTCAGAGCTACAAAATAGTGACGCCGAATGGAGTTATGTCTATCAAGGAGCAACGTTTTCTGCCGCTCATAATTATCCAGATGCCGTATATGTTCACCGCTTTTATAACACAAAGACTGGGCACCACTTTTTCACTGTCAATGAAGATGAAATCGAATATATCAAACATCAAATTGCTCAAGCTAATTGGTCCTTCGAGTATGAAGGAACGGCCTTCAAAGTCTATCCATGGGACCCAAATGAATCGGCACAAGGCTTAGAGGTACCCGTCCATCGGTTTTATAGTTCGGTGTATAACCGACATGTATTTACAGCTAGCCCGTCAGAGGCATTGCTTTTTAACGAATCAAAGGAATGGAATTATGAAGGTATCGCCTTTTATGGTGAGAGAGCTCAATAATTTATAGAGCTAGCAGTGGGTAAATTTGCAGCAAAAAAAAGCCCCGGAGCTTACGCGCCAGGGCTTTTTTGTATCCGCTATCTTTACTTAGCGTCTTCTGCCTCTGCAGCTGGTACACCGTTCTTTTTCAGATCGGAGATTACAGAGACAGCTTCGAGAATAACCAAGATGCTCGCAATAAGTGCAGCGACACTAAGTACTGCTAGTAGCCATTGCTCGTTTGCGTAATAGCTGCCTAACTGAATGAGGCTGCCCCATACTGACATCATCAATACAAAGATCATAGGCATCAGTGTGAACTTAGCTGGGCGTCCTAACTTCATTAGGAAGATAGAGATAACTAGTAGCGTTAAGCTCGCAAGGATTTGGTTGGTCGCGCCGAATAGTGGCCAAATTACATTACCACCGTTGCCTTCCGAACCGCCGGCACCGAATGCTAATAGCAGACAGCTGCCTACGGCTACGAACGTTGCTGCGACATTACCCTTGAGGAACTTGATGTTATAGATTGAACCCCACTCTTGGATGATATAACGCTGCAAACGCACACCCGCATCCATGGTTGTTCCTGCGAACAGAACGACCATCGTTGCAAGCAAAGTGGTGGCGAACAGATTAGGAAGCCCCCAACCAGCTGTCAGTAGGTTACCACCACCTTCGATGAAGGCTGCAGCACCACCGGCACCGAATGCCGCGTAGAGCTGATGCCATGCTTCTGGAGAGGACGCATAGAAAACGCCACATACTGCAACAATAGTAATCAATGCTAATGAGCCTTCGCCCAAGGCACCTAAATAGCCCACAAAACGCGCATCTGGCTCTTTGTCGAGTTGCTTAGAGCTAGTACCGGATGAAACGATTCCATGGAAGCCCGATAGTGCACCACATGCGATCGTGATAAACAGGAGCGGGAAGATACTGGGAGTGCCCTCTGGAACGTCAGTATTAAACGCAGGAGCTGTAATGTCCGGCAATGACAAGAATACCGCACCGTATAGTAAGAAAAGACCAACGACTAGCTGTGCACCATTGATATAGTCACGTGGCTGAAGCAGTGCCCATACAGGTAGCATCGAAGCGATAGCAGCGTATGCGAAAAGGATAAGAATCCATGCTGCGTTTGAGCTCAAGCCAGTAGTTTCAAGTAAGCCTTCAGGCAGTGCTAGTGGCATTTCGCTACCAACATAGATAGTGAAGTAAAGAATGCTGACACCGATTACAGAGATCAGAAGCAGGTTTGCTTTACGACGAATCAAAAAGCCGATAGCGACAGCTACTGGAATGGCTGCCCAAGCAGGGAATACTGATGTTGGGATGTGCACCATCTCGCCGGCAATGATGCTGCCGAATACCGCGTTCACCATTAGTAGTAGCAAGAAAATTACGATCATGAACAATGAGCGAGTTCGCGTACCAATCACTGACTCAGAAAGAGCACCAATTGATTTAGCGCCGTGTCGGCTACTAGCCCACAATGCGCCCATATCGTGGACACCTGCGAAGAAAACAGAGCCAAAGGTTACCCATAATACTGCTGGTACCCAACCCCAAAACACTGCGATTGCTGGGCCAACGATAGGCGCGGCACCAGCGACAGAGGTAAAGTGCGCCCCCCAAAGTACAAACTTATTTGTTGGAACGTAATCAACACCATCGTTGACTTGATGAGATGGTGTGACGAAATTCGGGTCTAGCTTGTAAATCTTCTCCGCGATGAAGCGGGAGTAAACAAACCAGCCAAATGTGAATCCGGCAAGACCTAGAAGTACTATCAATACCGAGGACATAGGGCGTTCTCCAGTGTTTTTTATTGTCAAAAAGAGGACGCATCATACCAAGGTCCGGATGCTAGACACAATATTTAAAAGGCCCTGAATTGGCATGTGCTCAACCTGAGGCCGACCCATGTATCTAACTATCCCTAAAGAGTATTTTTGTTATACAGAGTGTGACGGACTATAATCGGGCTATCGACTAATCAGGTGTGAAATACACCTCAAAAAGGCATTATCAACGTATGGCGAAACCTATCCAGCTGAGAGTCCCGTTTTCATCGCAAGCGTTTATCAAACGCTTAACTATTTGTGCGGTGTTGTTGTTAATCGCTCACATCGTTCTAACAATCCTTCATTACGGGTTCATTGAACTGCCTTGGTTACTTAGGGAGTTGTTCGATGTTGATGAGGAAGAGAGTATTCCTACTTGGTTCTCGTCAATGTTGTTGTTTGTGACTTCTTTGACTTTGTTCTTGGTTGCCGCGCTTTGCCGACAATGCAAAGATAGCAATTCGAAATATTGGACCGGTTTAGGTATTGGATTTGCCTTCATGTCTGCGGATGAGATAGCCGGCTTTCATGAAACTCTTAATACAGTCATTGAAATTTCCTGGGCGGTGCCTGGGCTTGTAGTCGCCCTAATTATTGGGGGAATGTATCTAAAGTTTCTTTCTGCATTACCAAGCGCGACAGCGGTTCGGTTTATGATGTCGGGGGCAATATTTGTCGGAGGGGCTGTAGGGGTTGAACTTGCTACGGAACCCTACCTATACAACGATGCCCTGAATACGATGGCCTATAATCTTTGGACGCCAGTCGAAGAAGGGATGGAAATAGGGGGGGTTATCCTCTTTCTCGCCAGTATATTTGCATACATTAAGGAGCGGTTTGGAGCGCAGATCGGGTTTCGGGATAAGAGCTAAGGCAGCATTGTGCATTGAGTTGATGCAAATTTCAGACAGATAGAGCACGTATTTACTCAAGTTCTTTGGTTTCTGTGGTATTTTATTCCAATAAAGAGCAATAAAAATAATATACACCTGTGGGGGGATGTAAGTGCTCAACCAAGGTTTGTTTAATTTTTCGCAATGGCTTGATTCGCTTGAATTAAGTACTCGTTTGCATGAGTCCTATTATATGTATAACTGGGTTGAATCAACTCATGTTGTAGCGCTCATGCTCTCCCTTGGCATGCTGTTTATTATCGATATGCGCATGCTTGGATTGACGCTTACAAACGTGCCCGCCTCTCGCATAGCGTCCCGCCTCAATTTGCCTATGATGATTGGTTTCACAATCATGATCGTAACGGGCTTGTTGCTGTTCTTCGCCGTCCCCGTTCGAACTACTCAGAGTATCTGGTTCCGTATTAAATTCGTGCTGCTGATCGCGGCTGCGGTTAACGCATGGCTGTTCCATAAAAAACTGAATGAGTCTGTTTCGACGTGGGACAACGAGCCGAAAGCGCCGAGGCGATTGCGCTACGCAGCAGGCTTGTCGCTTGGGTTGTGGGCTGGAATTGTCACAACAGGGCGGCTCATTGCTTATGATTGGTACGATTGTTTTAGAGCGCAATCAGAATTCATTACTTGGGCTGCTGGGTGCATGGCGGAATAGCCCCGTCCTGGACTACACCAGTAGAGGAGAAGCGAGTGGATTTACTTCCTTTTTTTGAGTGGGCAGAAACCTCCCTTTTAGGCTCAATCGGCAAGAGTTATGGGGGGGTGTACGCTATAGGGCAATCACTGCATTTGCTAGCGCTGGCTCTTTTGGGTGGTACAGTGCTGCTGACCGATCTGCGTTTGTTAAACGTGGTGTTGCGCGACGTTCCCTCCGAGCAAGTGGCGGAAAATGCCCACAAATGGTTCAAGGTGGCACTTTTTATGGTTATGGCCACGGGGATATTCATGGCGGCGGCAGTCGCGACGCGCATGTACTACAACCCATTCTATTGGGCGAAGATGACCGCGTTGGTGACAGGGATAGCCTTCGTCTTTGCAATCAAGCGGCCTTTGTTGAAGCGCCCGCACGATGACATTAACCCATTGGTTCTAAAATCTGTTGCTCTCGCCTCATTAGTGATCTGGTTTTCGGTGGCGGCAACGGGCAGATGGATTGGTTTTTCTTGATTAAGCATGGCGGCTTGGCACACGCATTGGAGCAAACTCATGCAAGATCCTAAAGAAGTGAAAAATGTGAAAATGGACCGTTTGGAAATGCTGGCACTGACAGCGTCGTCAGTTGTTATAGTCGTTGCGCTTGTGTATTGGGGAATCCAAATACAAGGAGTAAGAGAATTACTAGAAATGGCGTATGGCTAGCAGGCGATCGAGCTGATAGTAAAGCCAGCTCGATGCCTTCATGTTTTACTTCATAGGCGAAAAATCAGTCGTCGTCATATATTTTCGGACCACACCTGCCAGAATTGCCCCGTTAGCATTAGATTCTTCATTCACCTTTTGCCATTCTGGGTCTTGCGAGAATGCCTGCCAAGACTTGTCGGCCTGCTCCCGACTTTCGTGCGATAAGATGTACACCAAAGTATTGCTCGACTCAGACTCATCGGTAGGAACCCAATAAGCAATATTAGTCATGCCATGTTTTTCGAAAATACGCATCGTGTGATCTCTAAAGCGAGTTAATAGCTTGTCGAGATTCCCTGGCGTTGCGGTGTAGGTGCGTAGTTCAAACACTTTTTCGCTATTTTGCGCGAGCACGCAAGTGCTCAAACTACCTGCGCCCATCAAGACTACGAAACAACATAAAACGCTTTTACGGATATCGAGAGTCATGGCTTTTCACCTTATTATTATTGCGCTTACATAAAGTTAGATCACTTCCATCAAGAAGTAATCATCCCAAATCAAAGAATGAACTAATTTGTCTAAAGCACCACTAATGGCTGTTTCGATTTCTGCTGCACTTGCACGGCCAAAGATAACCGTATCGAACGCCGTGCGGGACCCTGCTCGCAGCGTGACGTGTGTACGGATAATGACGTCGAATTCGCCACCTTTATCTTCCACTGTGAATTCTGTGACTTCACCATTAAGAGTAAGGCTTTGGCCTTCTTCAACGAGCCCTGCACCGCCCGCAATAAACGCTTGCGTCAATGCGCTATTGATCATATCCGCAACAGGCATTTCTACGGAGTGCTCGCCGATCGATGTTGCATCAGCTGCACCGCGAACATCAGTAAAGGCTGCGACTTTAAGAGGGCCTTTGGGGGCTGGGCTGAAATCGACTTGTGGATCTAGTTTGTATTCGTATTGAATAGTCAGGTCGTCGGCGTTTGCTAACGTAGTTAAAGATAGTGCGCTCAATAGCGACAGGTGAGTAAGGAAACGGCGAACCTTCATAGCAACTCCAAAATATATTTATCAGTATTGTAATTGTGCAGTAGAACAGCTGAATGCAAACTTAATTTAATTGGGGGATGTATTCAACTGACAATGAAAAAAGCCACCGATCGTCAGACGAAGCGGTGGCTTTTATTAAGACCCGTAAGGGGCTTAAACGTACAAGATTATAGCTTGTCTGCAGGCCATGCAGCGCCTTGTACGCGTGGTACTTCGCTAATGCCTTGGTAGGCAAACTTCTGTACACGCTTACCTTCGTAAGTTTCAGTAGTGAAGATGTCGCCAGCTGAGTTAGTAGCAAGGCTGTGAGGCGCGTACCACTGACCAGGACCACGACCACCGTGTCCGAAGCTAGTTAGAACTTCTAGAGATTCGCGATCTAGGATGTAAACACGGAAGTTTTGTCCGTCAGCCAAGTACAAGTACTTTTGGTCTGCATCTTTAGAGAAGTCGATATCCCAAGTAGAGCCTTGGTTCAGTGTTTCTGGAGCAACTTGTACTTCTTTTACGTACGTGCCGTCTTTACGGAACACTTGGATACGGTCGGAACCGCGGTCACAAACGTAGAGTAGGCCGTCGTTAGAAGGTGTTGCACAGTGAACTGGGCCACGGAACTGAGTTGGAAGTGGCTCGCCTGGAGTATAAGGAACGCGGCCGTCTTCAGGCGTGTTGCCGTAAGCACCCCAGAAACGCTTGAACGCACCAGTGTTCGCGTCGATTACTGCAATACGCTTATTACCATAACCGTCAGCTAGGTAAACTTCGTTAGTCATTGCGTCAACTTCGATTTCAGCAACCATTGAGAAATGGTTAGTCGCTGTGCTGTCTGGTGCATTGCCTGGCTCACCGTATTCCGCAACGAACTGGCCGTCACCTGTGAATACTAGTACGTGTGAGTCACCGCCGCCATTACCACCGATCCATACGTTGCCGTTTGGAGCAACATCGATACCGTGGTTAGAAGCTGGCCATGTGAAACCGTCACCAGGACCGCCCCATGCGTTAACTACATTACCTGCTGGGTCAAATTCGATGATGGGTGGTGCTGGAGTACAGCAGCCACTGACGCCTAGTTTAAGGCCGATCTCTGTAGCGCCGCCGAACATGGAGTCTTGGTCACGGTGTACGATGAATACGTGATCACGTGCATCAACGTCTACACCAATCGTGCGGCCTAGAATCCAATTGTTAGGGAGTGGCTTTGGCCAGTATGGATCTACCAAAAAGGTAGGGGCCATGACCATATCGCTAGCTGCTTCAGCAGGTTCTTGGAACTGGGATTGGCTTACACCAAGTGCTACTAACCCTAGTGCAAATGTGGCTCCTGCCGCATATTTCAAATGTTTTGTCATTCTTATTTCCCTCCGGGGTAAGTCTCTACTGAGGCTTTGTTTTTTTTAGACCGAGACGCAGTATACTCACTTCTATACAGACAGTATACTCAGTTTCAGTGATTTCCTTGGTCTGATTACAAAAACTTACATTTGGCCAAGAGGCGCATGTTCGCTGGTGTTTAGACCTGCGACAAAACAATAAAATAGAGGGTTTTGAGTTGAATATAACAAGTAGTATTCCTAGAAAAAGCAATGACCATCCAGAACTGAGGGGAGCTGGAAACGCATATTTTTCGGGGCTTTGGCGTCGATTGCTAGTCGCGGTGTTCATGTTGATTGCGTTAACGCCTGTAAATTCAGTGTTTGCAGACGATGTGCCGTTGAGCGTGTCGGTGCAGGCATTTGTAAAGCCAGAGGGGAATCAATTGTCGGTGCTACTGCGGGTGCCGATGGATGCGCTAGGGGAGATCGACTTTCCCAAAAGAGGAGTGCCAGGCTTTATAATCTTCTCAGAAGCCGATGACGAGCTCCAATTGGCCTTGCAAGCCTATATCTTGGGCAATATCCGCTTCTATGAGGAGGGGCGGTTGTTAGAGAACCCAGAGGTACGCAATGTGCGTGTTTCATTGCCTGTGGATCGCTCCTTCGAATCTTATGAGTCGGCTCTGGCAAACATCAGAAGCCCTAAGATAGATGATTCCGTAAACCTCTATTGGCGACAGGGGCACTTCGATGCCTTGATTAGCTACCCGATTGACTCCGAAGAGTCACGTTTCTCAGTGGATTCGCGTCTTGCCATACTTGGAGTAGAGACCAATACTGTGATGCGCTATATATTGCCTAACGGTGCTGAGCGTCCCTTTAGCTTTATTGGCAACCCTGGGCTTGTAAGTCTTGACCCTAGCTGGTTTCAGGCTGCGTGGCGATTCATTGTGATGGGGTTTTACCACATTCTTGAGGGGACCGATCACATCCTCTTTTTGCTCTGTTTAGTGATTCCATTCAGAAATATCCGGGCTTTAGTGCCGGTAATCACATCCTTTACTGTCGCTCACTCCATAACCTTGATTTCATCCTTATTCGGTGTAGTGCCGTCGGCGCTATGGTTTCCGCCGCTCATTGAGACTCTCATTGCCCTGTCGATCGTTTATATGGCGTTCGAAAATATCATTGGGTTTAAGCAAGAGAACCGCTGGTTGGTAACCTTTGGCTTTGGTTTGGTGCACGGATTTGGTTTTTCGTTCTTGTTAACGGAGAGTATGCAGTTCGCTGGGGCGCATTTGTTAACATCCCTGCTGGCGTTCAATATTGGTGTGGAGCTGGGTCAACTACTGGTGCTTTGTATTGTGGTACCGTTGCTGGTCGTTATGTTCCGCTACTTAGTTGCCGAGCGGATGGGAGTAATTATCCTGTCAGCCTTGGTGGCGCATAGTGCGTGGCATTGGATGGCAGAACGCTGGGAAGTGCTTAACGCTTATGAAATAGCTTTCCCTGTCATCAATACTGCTTTCTACGCATCACTTACCCAGTGGGGAATATTGCTGATGGTGGCGATTTCAACATTGTGGGTGATGCAGAACCTATTTGGGCGATTTTTTGTCTCTCAATCAGTAGGGGCTTCCAGCGATTCTACTGGCGCATAATAAGCTTCAAGCCAGCACCGCTTAGGTGCTGGCTTGAGCTGCTAGGCTACCTAACTTAACTTCTTTGTTCGCTTCATCGATTTTCATGGCCACGCTCGTGCGCAAGTCATCTCGCCCTTCCGTCTGTAACGCCTTGTTTTTAAAAAATAAAGTCTATATTTCTTGGTGGCGTTAATGTGTTGCTGCCTTTCGGTATAACGATCGCTCGAAAACAGACATTGCTGTAAAGCGTTTCTAAAAGTTACACTGCTCGGCAGTTTTAATAATACTAAGCCAGACAGTCAGTAATAGATTTAGGCTCGTTACCTTTCCACCGGAGTGCCAGATATGAAGCCATTAAGAATTCTTACTACCCTTGCGGTCACGGGCGCGCTAAGCGTCTCTGCATTCGCTGCACCAGAGCGTGCAGGAGACTTCGCTCTCTTAGACCAAAACGGCGATTTCCATCAATTTAGCAAATATGCTAACAAAGACGCCGTTGTCGTCCTTTCTCAGTCAAATAGCTGTGCTGCTAGTCAAAGTGCAATAGCGCAATTGCAAGAGTTGCGCGCCGAGTGGGAGTCTAAGAATGTAGCGTTCTTGTTAATGAACTCGTCAAAAGAAGATCTGGCTGCTATTAGGCAGGCTGCTAAGGCGAATAACATCGACTTACCGATCCTATTAGATAGTTCGCAGCTTGTTGCCGAAACATTGAATGTAAGCAAAGCTGGCGAAGTGATCGTGCTTGACCCACAAAACCTGACTGTTTTGTATCGTGGGCCTATCCATGAGCATATTCACGAAACGCTCAGAAACGACTTGGCAGGCACGGCGCAAGACACCATGGTAATGGATGTTGTGGGCTGTGATCTAGAAGTAGTCGCCGATACAACACTGGCCTCCGTTGCTCCCGATTATGCGACTGAAGTTGCTCCTATCATCGTTGAGAACTGTGCTGAATGTCACCGTGAGGGCGGTATCGGCCCGTTCGCGATGAATAGCCATTTGATGCTACAAGGCTGGTCGCCAATGATTCGCGAAGTTTTGATGACCAAGCGTATGCCTCCTATGCAAGTGGATCCTGCGATCGGTCACTTCGACAATGCGGCTTATATTGATGATTCGCAGTTGCAAACGCTTGTGCGTTGGATCGACGCAGGGGCGCCTAAGGGCATGTTCGCGGCTGATCCATTAAGCAATTTGGAGTATGCAGACGTTAAATCGTGGCAGCTGGGTGAGCCTGACTTCGTTGTTAAGACGCCGGTTCAGGAAATTCCAGCAACAGGCGTGATGGACTACATCAATGTCGATGTGGCGCTGCCATTCGAAGAAGATAAGTGGGTCAAAGCGGTACAGTTTATCCCTGGTGACGAGACTGTTCTTCACCACCTTTTGACTTATGTGACTGCGCCAGCAGAAGACTTTGATGGCGGTGAAGCTGATCAAAGCTCTGTGGCTCGTCGTTTCTTGGAGGGTTATGCGCCGGGTAAAGTGGAAGCTATGGTATTCCCTGAAGATACCGGTGTATTGATTCCTGCTGGGCACAAGCTGTCGATGCAGTTCCATTTCACGACTAATGGCCGTGCGACGACTGACGAGACTACTTTGGGGATGTATTTCTACGATGAGCCACCAGCGCACGAAAACTTCACGCGCTCAGTGTCTAGTATGTTCGTAATCCCTCCTCACGCTAATAACCATGAAGTGCATGGCACTTATGTGTTTCAGAACGAGGTGGTTGTGAACGGGTTGCGCGCGCATATGCACTTCCGTGGCAAAGACATGAAGTTCTCTGTTGAATTGCCTGATGGCAGTATGGAGGACTTGCTGAGTGTTCCTAACTACAGCTATGCATGGCAGCCTACATACCAGTTGAGCGAGGCAAAATTGTTGCCTGCAGGCACCAAGGTGCATGTGACTGGGGCGTTTGATAACTCTGCCTTAAATACAGCGAACCCTGATCCAGATGAGCAGGTAACGTTTGGTCTGCAGAGCTGGGAAGAGATGTTTATTGGTTACTGGACCTACTATGAGACGGGTAAGTAATACTTATTTGTTCATAGTTAGTCAGTGACTGATTTTGAAGAGGCGCTCCCTTGGGGGCGCCTTTTTGCGTTTTATGGCTGATGGATTTTGCACAAGTAGTTACAAAGAGTCACAATGTTTTCAGTGACTTGAACTAAGCTAGTTGTTCTTGTGCTTTATAATTTGCTACTAATATGTGAATGCTTTTATATTGGTTTATGTTGTCATGAAATCTTGCTTGTTAATTTTAGTATCGATCGCGATCACTGCTTTTGCAGGCGCCACAAGCGCCCGCGAGATTGATGACTTTGCGTTGATCGATCACGAAGGGGTATTTCATCAGCTAAGCCGGTACTCTGAAGCAAGCGCAATCGTGCTCTACTCGTACAGCAAAGACTGTGAGGTCGCAAAGGCCGCGGTAGAAAAGCTCAATGTGTTGAGCGACAAATATAAAGCGCGAGGCATTAATTTCTTCATGATTGACCCTGTTCTGGGCGAGAGCCGTGCAGCAGTTAAGCAGTCCTTGGGTCGCACGAACACTATCCCCGTCTTAATGGACGTCTCGCAATTGGTGTCCTATTCACTTTCAATCTCTCGCACTGGCGAAGTGTTAGTTATTAACCCTAAGAATATGCAGCTTCTCTATCGAGGGGCGATTGATAGTCGCGCTGTTGCTGCCGCATCTGACTCCTACGACGAAATCTCACGTAATTATTTAGATGAGGTCCTATCCGCGGTCTTATTGGATGGGCCTGAGGTGCAGAACGTTGCTTGGAGTGGTGGGCAGAAGATAGCCTACAACGATCTTGGGCGAGACTCAGCTTCGGTTTCATATGCGGATGATGTTGCGCCAATATTGCAGGCTCGTTGCCAATCTTGCCATCAGGATGGCGGGGTGGCGCCTTGGTCTATGAGCAGTCATCAAATGGTCAGCGGTTGGGCGCCGATGATGCGTGAAACCTTATTAACACTCAGAATGCCGCCCGGGCAGATCGATGAGGAGTACATCGGTCAGTTCGTCGATGTGCACACAATCACCTCTGAAGAAAAGAAAACATTGGTGAAATGGATCGATGAGGGTGCGCCGTTCGAAGGTGGGGTTGACCCGCTTGCGCAAGCCTTGCCGGAATCATCTGGCTGGTCTTTGGGGGAGCCTGACCTCATTGTTGAGTTTCCGCCGCAAGAAATTCCTGCCTCTGGGGTGTTGGATTACAAATTTATCCCCGTCGAAATAGGCCTAGAGGAGGATCAGTGGGTCCGTGCTTATGAGTTTGATATCGGCGATAATGCGGTCCTGCACCATGTGGTTGCCTATACCCAAGACGAAAAACAACAAAAGCAGAATTCAAGCGGTGGCGGTAGTCGTACCAATTTTGGTGGCTACGCACCAGGGCGCGCCCATGTGGAGTTTGACGAAAATACTGGTGTGCTGCTTAAAAAAGACATGCGCTTTATGGTCCAGTTTCATTACACCACAGTAGGTCGGCCTGCGGTGGATGTCACCCGGATTGGTTTGTATTTTCAAGACCAGAAACCTGAGTTTCCTCTAAGCAGAACCGCGGTAATGGATGGGGAGTTCATTATTCCTCCAGGGGATGCGGATTTCGAGGTGCAGGCGCGGGCATTGATCAACAAGGACTCCTACCTTTATAACATTGCTCCCCATATGCATCTTCGTGGTAAGCGTGTGAAGTACCGTGCAGAGTACCCAGACGGAACGCGAGAAGATTTGTTATCCATTCCCAATTTTCAACATAACTGGCAAATGGTGTATCGCTTAAGAGAGCCAAAAATGTTGCCGGCGGGCACCGTCATTGTCGCTGAGGGGGCTTTCGACAACTCTGCCAATAACAAGCTCAATCCAGATCCGACTCAAGAGGTTCGTTGGGGCGACCAGGTCTGGGATGAGATGTTTATTGCCTGGATGCGAGTCAGCGAGCGCTGATCTAGCATTGGGTAGCGCCGATCATGGTGTTTTCACTTTCTGACCTTTCTCTGTAGAATTCAAGCCTAGTTTTTAGGCAAACCTTCTGTGCCTTCTTAAATGCCTCGCTGTCGATCTCTTTGCATCGAGTGTCACTTCTACTATTACTTTGGATCCTTGCTATGGACTTGCGTCCACTCGTTAAAACACTTTCCGATGGGGGGTTTCACCCGGGGCGCGCCTTGAGTGCTGAGCTGGGTGTTACGCGCACTGTGATTGTTCAGCAAATTGAGCTATTGCGGGCTATGGGTGTCGAGATTCATTCGGTCACTGGTAAGGGGTATCGCTTGCCTTATATGTTGGAGATGATCAACAAGGAGCGCATTTTGGCTCTTCTTGGAGGGGCGGGGGCTGAGTGGCGAGAAGAGTTTGATGTGGTGTTCACAACAGGCTCAACAAATGCAGATGCAATGGCGAAGGGCCGAGCTGGGGCTAGGCGGTATTTGTGTATTGCGGAACATCAGGCGGCGGGGCGCGGTCGAAGGGGAAAGACATGGGTTAGTCCTCTTGGGGCAAATATTGCCATGTCTTTGCTATGGAGTTTCGACAAAGGGATTACGGCATTAGAAGGGTTGAGCTTGGTTGTGGCGACTCTAGTTGTAGATGCGCTAAAGGCTTGTGGCTACGCAGGGCTAGGGGTGAAATGGCCCAACGATATATTGATGTCGGCGCGCAAGCTAGCCGGTATATTGATAGAGATAAGTGGCGACACAGCAGGCCCTTGCAAAGTGGTTATTGGTGTAGGGATTAATGTAAACATGCCTGCCACAAGCGCCGCTGACATCGATCAGAGTTACATAGACTTGGCGGCAAATTTAGAAGTTGTCCCTGATCGCAATAGAGTGGTTGCCGCGCTAATTGCTAGCTTGCAAGCAGGTTTGGCGGAGTTTTCGCAGAAAGGTTTTGCGGGGTTTGCCAAGCGATGGAATGAGGTGGATGTCTATAAAGGAAGAGAGGTCGAGATAGTGAGTGGCAGCAATCGTCAAAGAGGGCAGTCTATGGGGGTAAGCGAAACAGGGGCTTTATTGCTACAAACCGAATCTGAAGTTATTTCAGTCTCCGGCGGCGAGATTACGCCAAGTTTGCGCCCAGTCTTTGATGCTAGGGGGCAGGATGCTTGAATTAGATGCTGGGAATACTCGTCTCAAGTGGCGATCTCTAGACGAGCGAGGGCAACATCAAGCGGCAGGAGTGGTGCTGGAGCGAGTGCTGTCTTTAGATTTTCTCGCAAAACAATTGGCGCCGTCGCGAGTGCGTATTTCCTGTGTGCGTGATCAAGAGTACCGAGAACAGTTAGCTGCCATGGTGGCGTCGCGTTGGGGGGTAATGCCTGAGTTTGCAGAAACGCAAGCGAGTCATGCGGGGTTGCTTATTGCTTATGCTGAGCCGCGGCGCTTGGGAGTTGACCGTTGGTTGGCGATGTTGGCGGCCAAGCAGCTCGCGCATGGCTCATTTTGTGTGGTGGATGCGGGCAGTGCATTGACCTTGGATTTCGTCGACGGCGCTGGTCAGCACTTGGGTGGTTATATCGTCCCAGGGCTGAGTCTGCAGCGCAAGAGCTTGCTTGAGAATACTGCGATTCGTATGCCTGATTTTTCTGCAGAGGCGCAGCTTTGCCCGGGTCGCTCGACCGAGTCAGCTATTCATAACGGTATCTTGGGTATGGCTGTTGCTTGGATTGTCGAAGAGTATAGAGAGCATATAAAGGACGGGCATTTATACCTGACTGGTGGCGATGGGCATGTTATCGCGGCGCATTTGCAAAACCAGTCAATCTCTTGCAGTCTGGTGCCCGAATTAGTGATGGATGGTTTGCGGGTCGCCCTGCCATAAGTGGAAAGAGGTTTTATGCGTGGCATTTTGCTAGGACTGCTATTGAGTAATGTCGTGTTTCTGGCGTGGAATATTTTTGCGCCGGGGCTGCGGCCTGACTTGCCCGCAGCTGTTAACGAGGAGAGGGGCGCAACCGCTTTGCAACTCTTATCTGAGATCGACTCCTCGAGACTTGTGCCGTATCCCACTCGTGAAGAGATGCTTGTGCAGGAGGAGGCGCTTGCGCCTAGTGATGCGGCATACTGCGCAGAGATTGGGCCATTTCGCAGCACAGAAGATGCAGAAGGGTTTGTGCTCACTAACGCGCAGAGGATGGCATTGCAGTTAGATGAGCGAGAAATCTCCGCTGCGCCTGATTATCGTGTGTATTTGCCGCCATTTAGCTCGCGAGAATTGGCGCAAAGCACGCTAACCACCCTGCAAGCGCAGTTTGCCGCGAACAATTTGGCAATCGATACTTATTTAATGCCCCGTGGCGAACTGGCCAATGGTATCGCGCTGGGCTTGTTCTCTGAGCACGCTAATGCGCTAAATGTGCAGCGCCAAATGGAGATTCTAGGGTATAAGGTCGTGGTACGTGCCGAGCCCAAACAGGTGCAAGAGGTTTGGGTGCTAGCGCAAGGTTTGGCCTCTGCGGAAGAATTTGCAGAGCACTGGGCGCAAATGCGACTTTCGCGCTCCTATGTAGATACTAGAGAAAAACTCTGCGAAACGATTGCACATGCCCAGCAATTCCCATAAAATGCCGCCTCTGAATAAGACACCCAGGTTCCTTTAAGAGGTTTTGGGGCTCTTGCAGGAGGGGTTCCCGAGTGGCTAAAGGGATCAGACTGTAAATCTGACGCGCGAGCTTCGGTGGTTCGAATCCACCCCCCTCCACCATATATTTGTATGATTTTATTCGGCTTTTGAGCGCGGCGGGTATAGTTCAGAGGTAGAACACCAGCCTTCCAAGCTGGTTACGCGGGTTCGATTCCCGCTACCCGCTCCAGTTTGAATGGTGTTTGTGTCGATCTCTGGCGTAGTAAGTTGGCGCACGGGGTTGGCAACATCGTATTTAAAAAACAGGTCTTGAGGAAAGCCTCCTTATATAGAGGTGGTTAGAGTCTGGTAGCTTTTCCGGACAATAGATTAGGCTCGGGCTGTTTTATTACTAGTGTCTGGCTCGCATAGCTCAGAGGTAGAGCACTTCATTGGTAATGAAGAGGTCTCCGGTTCAACTCCGGATGTGAGCACCAGATTTGCGATTTCTTTGCCTTGTTAGGCGGGTGGGTCGTAGCAAGAAAATGAAAGTTCTGACTGTGTGTGCAATTGACGCTGCTGCAGTGGCCAAATGGTCGCAGGGCGAATGAAATAATATTAGAGGCGATCAAAATGGCTAAGAGTAAGTTCGAAAGAAATAAGACGCACGTTAACGTAGGGACGATTGGCCACGTTGACCACGGTAAGACAACGCTCACAGCAGCGCTGACACGTGTATGTGCAGAGGTTTTTGGTGGTGAAGCGC
>CAMYOK010000010.1 GCA_947259995.1 uncultured Pseudomonadales bacterium
AACATTGCCGTTATCATCCTTAAAAACGCCAATTTTTTCATGATATATACCATGACCTTCTGGTCTATAAGCAATTTTAATGTCTATTGCCCCTAGAGAAATGAGTGTAGCCAAGGCTTCAGTGTTACTCCGCAGGATTTTATCGCTATAAAGAATATCAAGATCTGTCAACAACGCTTCGCTAAGCCTATTCGCTCGAAGTTGATAGCCGCTCGATATAGCTTCGTAATCTTCAGATGTTAAAACTGGGGAACAGATCAAGCGCAATTTTCCACCGCGCTTTGCAAATTCAATCAAGTCCGGACCGATAAGCAAAAACACTGTAGACCTAAAGTAACCAACAGCCCTATTATAAATTAGGGCTTCTCTAACACAGGGCTTGTAAAAAGACTCGACCAAGTCTTGTTCGCCTGTGCGGTATTCCTCAAGAATCTGAATATCATCCAAAGCCACTAGCGCAAAAACCCCTTATTAATGAAATACCGTTTCAACATAATCAAAGGTCCCACTTCCAGCAGCGTTCACATTAGATAGACCGAAGATGATCAAAATACTATTTATTTGGATTCGCATTAATTCACGCATTTTCCGCCCCGTCAACATCGTAAGATATTTCATGCAAACCCTCAAGGACAACAAATACCTAGCTTGGCGATATTGCCTGATAGAGACATAAAGATATATCCAAATTACTTCTGAATTGCTCAACCTCGCTTACAAACTCAGCCATGAGTAACGAAGCTAGGGAATATTTCATCGGGAATCCGAATACCCTATAGGACACTGCTGTCCGCATACTTCTAATCTAGTTGCCAAATTGCCAAGCTTTGACCTTCGACCAGATCTGGAATAACCCCCAAGGAGCCGAGATAGACTTTTGCGTAAGAGTCTGGATCACCATATTTAAATGTGCTCACGCTATACATCAATCAAACCACTGCACTATGCTTCGAATTTAAGTACCGAGTTGACCCACATTGCGGGTTGCTATACAAATACCAGCCAAACTGGACGCTTATCTAAGCACAATTTAGCTATACTAGATCAGATTTTTCATAGGGTTGGTCTCCCCAAGAAACTGGGCATTTGTTAACCAGTTTGTGTGCCCGCGATTCAGCGAAGTACTAATGAGGAATTTGTTTTACCTACACGTAGAAGTTTATTATAGGCGCGCTCGGAACAGCTTTTAGCCCACTCTCGTTTTATTAAAAGGCGTTTAGTCGTTTTAAAAATTTTGGCTTGCGCCGCGCGAACGGCTTCGGCTCTGCCGTGCTCCCCCTACCCCCAACCAACACGCCTCCAATGAAGTCCTAAAACCTTCTGGAGACCGCATCGTGAAGACTTAAATACGGCGAAAAGGTATAAGAAATTGACTCTGTTGCGCAGTCTATATAACAAGAGGATGCGTGTAGTGCGTCCAGACTATCAGGATTTATCACCCTGCCCAAGGCAGCGCAAACCCCATTCATACCTATTCCGATTCGAACTAATACTGCGCTAATATCTTCAATGGCAGACTGGGCTTCCTGCCCGACACCTTCAAAAACTTCGTCGATCTCGCGCTCAACAACCTGCTCGACAGAGTCTGCAGAATGGCTTTTGCTTATAACTTTTTTGAAATGGGCAAGCGGTTCATTCAATTACTTAAGTTTCTCGCGGAATTTCGCTTCTACATAGCTACAAATTCATAGTTGAAATGCCCTATCACTTACAGGTCAAGCGATCTAGCATATTGTATAACTCTTCTTTTAGGCGAACCCTACGTGCCGTGGCCTCTACTTTCGTGTGGACCGCAATCACATTAGCTTCCATTTTCATATTCTCGTTATTTCTAGCTAACAAGTAATACTCGTCAAATAGCTTTCGGAATTGCTTGTAACTGTCTTCTTACTCATGCATTCGATTGCGAGGCTGAGGAAAATCGTGTACTAAGTAATGGTACGCAATCGTCATTGCTTTCTCCTTAGGTTTAATTTATCTCCACCCCTAGATAACAGCATTAAACGTTGACGTAATTTGAACTTTGTCATGGATATGAACGTTAACTATGAATAGCCGAGTTATCGCCTTTCAAGCTTAAAGACTCTAAGCACCCCTCCAGCACTAAATAAAAAAGGCCCCTTTGGCGATAGCAGTGGGATCTTCCTATTGAAACGTAACCGCGGGTCATTGAGCCTACTGGACGAAGTAAACGAAACAAACTCTTCCGTTATACCGCTCATGAACCTCCCATCGCCACTTCGACTTTATAAGCACGTCGCTTATTGGACTTCACCAATCCCCACAGCCTCAACCGCCAGCTCCCGAATCCCCGCAAAATCCCGCGCCTTCAACAACGCCGCTGGCACAAACCAGCTGCCGCCGATGCAGCTCACACACGCTAGGCTCAAATAGTCCTTAGCAAGTGCTGCTGTGATGCCGCCTGTGGGGAAAAACTTAATCTCGGGCAATGGCCCAGACACCGCTTTCAACATCGGCACGCCGCCCAAAAGTTCGGCAGGGAAAAATTTCTGTAGTTGATAACCGCGTTCAGACAAACGAATCATCTCGCTCGCCGTGGCCGCGCCTGGCACCAAGGGCATTTGCTTGCTTATGGCTTCATCGATCAATAGCTCTGTTGCGCCTGGGCTCACTGCAAAGCTTGCCCCACGTGCGGCGATCTCGCTGATCTGTTCTGGCCGGCGAATGCTGCCCGCGCCGACGATGAGGTCTGGCACTTGGCTGGCGATGAGCTCGATGGCCTCTAGGGCGCAGGCGGTGCGTAGTGTGACTTCAATTGAGGCAACGCCAGCATCACGCAGAGTCTTTGCCAAATCGACGGCCACTGCCGCCTCTTCGATCACTACGACAGGCACAATCCGGCTTTTACTGAATAACTTACTTGCATCCAAGGGGCTTACTCCTAAAGGTTCTGGCGCCTGTATCGGAACAAGCACTGCCACAAAAGTTTCATAATTTATGTAATTTCACTACTTTATTTGTAATAAATCAACAGTTATAGTTGATATATTGAAAATAAAGATGTAATTTTACTACATGTCGACATCAATTACCCAACGCATCGAAAAACAATTAGAGACCCTCTCACGCTCCGAAACAAGGGTTGGCAGCTGGATAATCGCCAACTCCCACCGCGCGGCAGAGGTCTCTATTAGTGAGCTCGCCAAGACCGTCGAGGTCAGTGAGCCCACGGTCATCCGCTTCTGCCGCAGCCTTGGCTTAGCCGGTTTCAGAGACCTGCGAAACCACCTAATCGCCGACCAACATCGGCCAGAAAGTTACCTACAACACAATGTCGCCTCTGATGACGATACCACCGATGCCACCATTAAAGTGCTCGAAAGTGCGATTCGTGCCCTCGTCGAGGTTCGCGAGTTCATTGTCGACATGCCCTTCGATGCCGCCGTGAGCGCCATGCAGAGCGCTCGGCAACTTGTCTTTGTTGGGCTTGGCGCCTCTGGTCATGTAGCACGAGACGCCTCACACAAATTTTTCCGCCTCGGCATTCCCTGCCCGACGGCATTAGACACTCAGATGATTCTGCAACAGGCCGCCATTGCTAAACCCGGCGATGTCTTCATTGCCATCTCTCACACTGGGCATTGGCCTGAGCTAGTCCATGGCATGCAGATCGCCAAAGAGGCCGGCGCCACGGTCATCGCCATCACCGACCCACACTCGCCTTTAGCCGCAGCTGCCTCCATCGTGTTTGCCTGTCATGCAGACGAAGACACTAATGTCTTTACACCGATGAGCTCGCGGCTCGCTCAACTCACTTTGCTAGACGCAATACAAGTCGCGCTGGCATTAAGGATGGGGGATGCCGCGCAGACTAATCTGCAAAACACCAAGCTCGCCCTATCACTCGCAGGTAAACCTAAATCGAACCATAACGGATCGTCACATGAGTAAAACGCAAAACAAACCGCTGCAGATACGCAGTACCAAGATTGTTGCCACACTAGGCCCGGCAAGCGATGAACGCATTGAAGAACTCGTCATCGCCGGCGTCGATGTATTTCGCCTTAACTTCTCCCACGGCAGCCATGCCCAACACCTCGCCCGCATTAAGCGCATTCGCGAGGTCGCCAACAAAGTAAACCGCTTCGTCGCCATCATTGCCGACCTGCAAGGCCCTAAAATTCGCATCAGTAATTTTGTCGACGACGCAGCAGTGAACATCGTGGCCGGCGCCGACTTCACCATCGACACCGAGCTCGACGCTAAAGCAGGCAATAGCAAGGAGGTTGGCACCAGTTACAAGACTCTCGCCACTGAAGTGTCTGTCGGCAATATCTTAGTGCTTGGCGATGGCTTAATGGAACTAGAGGTTGTGAACATTGCCGGCACCAAAGTGCACTGCAAAGTCTTAATCGGCGGTGAGCTCGGTGGGGGTAAAGGCATCAATTTGAAGGGCGGCGGCCTTTCCGCACCAGCGCTTAGCGACAAAGACAAAATTGACCTTGAGTTTGCCTGCAGCCATGGCGTGGACTACCTGGCCATCTCCTTTGTATGCACAGCCCAGGATATAGAAGAAGCACGCAGCCTAGCACGCAAGCACAACTCGCCCTGCGGCATCATTGCCAAATTAGAGCGCGCCGAGGCGGTGGCTTCGGACGAAAACATCGATGCTATTATTGATGCCAGCGACGCTGTCATGGTCGCCCGTGGCGATCTTGGTATCGAGATCGGCGACGCGGCGCTCATGGGCATGCAGAAGAAGATCATCATGCGTGCGCGCAAACTCAACACCAGCGTGATCACCGCCACTCAGATGATGGAGTCGATGATCACCAACCCCCATCCTACGCGGGCCGAGGTCATGGATGTGGCCAATGCCGTATTGGATGGCACCGATGCAGTGATGCTTTCGGGCGAGACTGCCATGGGCCAGTACCCTGTCGACACCGTGACGTCCATGGTCAGAGTGATCGAAGGCGCCGAGTCATCGACCTATGTGAAGCCGACAGTGGCGCTGCAGTACGAGTGCAAGACGATTGACGCCTCTATCGCGATGGCGGCCATGAACATCGCTGAGCGCCTGGAAAACGTGCGCGCCGTTGCTTGCCTAACTGCCACCGGCACCACTACCCGTTTGATGTCACGCAGCCGCTCGCGACTGCCGATCTACGCATTGTCTGACAGCCTACAAACATTGGCCCGTGTCGCGCTGTTCCGTGGCGTCCACCCACGCCAGTTCACTGCCGAAGATATCGATTTTGACTTAATCAATGACGCCGCGATAAAACTTCTTCAAGACGATGGCACGATCACCGCTGGCGATCGGGTCATCTTAACTAAGGGCGATTATCGCAACGTTCAAGGCGGCACCAACACGCTAAAAATAATGGAGATCAACTAATGAAAAAACTCCGCATAGGTATGATGGGCCTTGGCAAAATAGGCCGACAGATTTACACCCTCGCCATGGATGACGAACGCTTCGAGATTGTGGCTATATCGGACATTGGGCAACCGAAAATTCTGGCGCATCTTCTTGACGTAGAGCTTGGCCAAACTGGCGAAGTCAATCTTGAAGGCAACTACCTCGTCAGCAATGGCCTGCGCACGCGTTTGATGTCCGCCGACCAACCAAGCGAGATTCCTTGGGATGTCTTCGACACCGATGTTGTCATCGACACCACTGGGCAGTTTCGCTCGGCTGAACAACTGCAGCCCCACTTAGACAGTGGCGCCAAACGCGTCATTACGTCCGTTTTGCCTCTTGGCGATATCGACCGCGTGGTGTTGTTCGGTGTTAACGAAGGCGAGATTCAAAGTGACGACCGCATTATCTCAGCGGGCTCCTCGTCGACTACTGCGACGGCCTTGGCCTTGCAAGTGATCGCGCAAAAATACCAGATCGAACATGCGAGCGTGACCTCTGTGCACGCCTATACCAGCGACCAGAGCTTGCAAGATCGCGCGAGCGGGGATTTCCGTCGCAGCCGTTCCGGCGCGCAGAATATTATCCCGAACATCACACCGGCCCTGCATTGGGTGCAGAAAGTTCTGCCTGCCATCAACGGTAAAATGACAGCCTACGCACTCAATGTGCCCGTGCAGAATGGCTCCATGCTCGACATTACTGTGTCCTTGCAAGAGCCTTTGCAGGACCTAGAAGAGATGAAGCAATTGTTTGTCGACGCAGCCAAGGCGAACCCTTCTCTAATTGGCGTCACCGAAGATCCAATCGTTTCCTCAGACGTGATCGCAAACCCGCAATCGATATTAGTGGACCTACAAGGCAGCATGCAGGCCGGGTCAAAGATGTTCAAACTCCTTAGCTGGCATGAGTCACTGGGCCACGCGCATCGCATTCTCGATGTCGTTGCCTGTTATGCAAGCCTGGATGATGCCAAGCAAGAGGAGGTCGCGTAATGAAAGTCGCAATCAATGGTTTTGGCCGCATCGGCCGTGCAGTGTTCAGAATTTTAGATGAAGTTGAAAACATCGAAGTGGTCGCCATCAACGATCTCTATGACCCAGCCGTGCTGCGGTATCTTCTTGCCTACGACACCGTCATGGGCCGCTTTGCCGATCAAGTAAAGATCGACGACGGCCACTTAGTCACTAGCAAGACACGGGCAAAAATGCTCAGCGAGCGAGACCCGAAGCAATTGCCATGGGGCGAGCTCGGTGTGGATGTCGTGATCGAAGCCACCGGCATCTTCAGAAGCCGCGAGCAGGTAGGACAACACCTAACAGCCGGTGCGAAACGCGCCCTGTTAACCGTGCCCGCCAAAGACGCCATCGACTATACCGTCGTCCTAGGTGTGAATGATGACGGCCTATTGCCAGAGCATCGCATCGTGTCGAACGCCAGTTGCACGACGAACTGCCTTGCACCACTGGCCAAAGTCATCCACAACGCCTTTGGCATTCGTGAAGGGGTTATCAACACAGTACACGCCTATACCAATGACCAGAGCCTTGCCGATGTTCCTCATGCCGATTGGCGCCGTAGCCGTGCCGCGGCCGAGAATATCATCCCAACCTCGACCGGTGCTGCGGTGGCCGTGGGCGAAGTGCTACCAGATTTGAAGGGCCGCCTGCATGGCATTGCGTCGCGCGTGCCAGTGCCCGACGGCTCAGTGGTGGATTTATTTGCGGAATTGGAAACCGAGGTGAGCGTGAAAGACTTAAACGCGGCCGTGGCGCAAGCGTCCAAAACACCTGCCATGCAACGCGTGCTTGAATACACCAGCAAACCTGTTGTGTCTTCAGATATCGTTGGCAACCCGCACTCATCCGTATTCGATGCGTCATTCACGCAAAGCCAAGGACGCTTCATTAAAGTGTTGAGCTGGTATGACAACGAATGGGGATACTCGAACCGAGTGTGTGATGTACTGCAAAAAATGGCCACACTAGATAACTAGTGTGACCCAAGACAAGCACGCAATGCCTACGGTGATGGCATCGCAACGCTAGGAATGACTGCCCCACGGTGTTGAATCACTGTGGAGGCAAGGTTATGAGCCACAAGTGCAGCACTATGTGAATCAGCCCCATCGATTTTTGCTGCTAAGAACCCCGCATTGAACGAATCCCCCGCGGCCGTGCTGTCGACTACCTTGACGACCTTGGAAGGCACAAACTCTAACTCTTTATCTTGCGCCAATAGGCAGCCGTTCGCGCCCATCTTCAACACCACTTCCTCAACACCGAAAGCTTGCAGGCGCTTGACGACTTCTTCGGGTTCTTCAGGGCCGAAAAGCATCGCCTCGTCCTCATCCGTTGGCAGCACTAAGTCAGAAATGCGATACATGTGCTCGTAAGCGTCACGTGCCACTTCTGGGCTAGACCAAAGCCTTGGACGATAATTGCCATCGAATGCCACCTTGCCACCCTGCTTTCTATAACGAGCGAGAAAGTCGAATAGCCGATGCCGTGCAGGCTCCGAATATAAGGCAAGGGTAATGCCGGAAAGGTATATGCGCTGGTAGGCGAACAGCTTATCGAATAGCAACGCCGCCGCATCAGGGTCGTCTAATAAACGCGTTGCCGGTGAGTTGCTGCGCCAATAGAGAAACGAGCGCTCCCCATTTTCATCCAGCTTGATCATATACAGGCCAGGCACTGAATTGGGCAGGCGTGCAACAAGATTGCAACCAACCCCTTCATTGCGCCACTGGCTGAGCATCCAATCACTCATGACATCGTCACCCAATGCCGTCACGTAGTCGACATCAACTCCCAAGCGCGCGAGATAGACGGCGGTGTTGAGAGTGTCACCGCCATAGGACAATGAAGAGGGTAGAGTCTGTTGATTAGCATCATTGGCGAGGCTGCTGACTTCCAGCATGCACTCACCAATTACCGCGATTTTACTTCGCATAGGTCGCCTAGAATTCCTTAAGCTGATGAGCCGCTCTCATTAAGAGAACAGCAAGCCGCCGTTGACATCGATATTCGTACCGGTCACAAAGGAGCCCTCGTCAGAGGCTAGGAAAGTCACCACGTTCGCCACTTCGTCAGGCGAGCCTTCGCGGCGTAATGGTGTGCCCGCAGCAACGTTCTTGCGCACTTCAGGCTTGCTGAAAGTGTCGTGGAAAGTCGTGCTGATCATGCCACAGCAAAGCGAGTTCACACGGATATTCTTAGGGCCTAGCTCTTTCGCCATTGAGCGAGTGAAAGTCATGACCGCGCCTTTAGAACAAGCGTAGGCTGCCGCACCTGGGCCACCTCCGTCACGGCCAGCTTGTGAGGCAAAGTTCACAATCGAGGCACCTGAGTCCATATGGGCAACAACTGCTTTTGTTACCAGGAAGGTGCTGTGCAGGTTAAGGCGCACCACTTGGTCGAAGAAATCGAAATCCATCTCCGCCAAGGTTTTGCGAGCCACAATGCCGCCAGCCACATTGACCAATACATCGATCTTGTCGCCATAAGCCTTCGTCGTCTCCGCTAGCAAGTTGTCGACATCAGCTGGCTTAGTCATATCGCCTTTAACGAGCATGGCTTCGCCGCCTGCCGCTTTAATCTCAGACAAAGTCTGCTGGGCTTGATCA
Source organism: uncultured Pseudomonadales bacterium (assembly GCA_947259995.1). Lineage (GTDB taxonomy): Bacteria > Pseudomonadota > Gammaproteobacteria > Pseudomonadales > Pseudohongiellaceae > UBA5078. Next base: position 9,015 of record CAMYOK010000010.1, read on the forward strand.
ACGCTGCCGAAGTAATTAATCACGACCTTCGCACCTTGCGCCGCTAATTGCAGTGAGACCGCTTTACCGATATCTCGTGCTCCACCTGTGACGACTGCGACTTTATTTTGTAATTTCATAGTAATTCTCAACTTATGTTTAGTGTGTATTTAAAAAAGGATTAGGGTTTCGTTTTTGGCTCTAGTGCCGCAATTGTTGGGCAAAGCACCCATACACTGGCCATCGCTGTCACCGCCAATGCCGCGCCAATAACAAACGCAGGGGTGTAGTTGCCGCCAGAGGTCAGCCAAGGAACTAGCGAGGTCAAGCCTGCTGCTCCCAATTTCGCAGCCATACCAGAGAACCCAGCGAGGGTTCCAACTGATTTGCCGCCAAAAAAATCACTCGGCAAGGTTTGCACATTGCCGATTGCTGTTTGAAAACCGAATAGGATGACAGCCATCAACAACACCGCATTGACCGGTGCACCAGGGTCAGACATCGCCAATAGTGTTGGCAGCATGATCAAACAGCCCAGCGTGATGGTGAACTTACGCGCCTTATTCACAGTCCAGCCCGCATTGAGTCGGTTCTGCGCCAATAGCCCCCCAAACCAGGCACCAAACATCGCACCTACATAGGGCACCCAGCCGTAGATCCCGATAGTCTGTACGTCCATGCCATACACTTCGGAAAGGTAAATGGGGATCCAGAAAACGAATAGCCACCAGATAGGGTCGATGGCGGCAGAGGCAATGATCACGCCCCAGCTTTCTTTGCGCGACAACATCTCGCCGGTAGAAGGGGTATAGCCTTCGTCAAAATTACCGTCTTTATCGATGTCTTGATTCTGTTGACCCGTGAGGATGTATTCGCGCTCTTCTTGACTAATCCATGGATGCGATTTGGGGGGTGACTTCACCAGAATCATCCACGGGATTAACCATAATACACCTGTGATGCCCACCAATATAAAGATTGTTTGCCAGGTAAAATGCACTGCCAAGTAGGCGATCAGGGGAATTGAAATAATACCGCCAATCGCCGCACCGGAATTGAATATCCCTTGCGCTAAGGCGCGCTCTTTCGTCGGAAACCACTCGGCATTGGCCTTCGCAGCCCCTGGCCAGTTGCCCGCCTCGGCAATCCCTAAGATTGCGCGGAACAAACTGAACGAGACAATACCACGTGCAAACGCGTGCATCGCTGTGGCAACAGACCACACCGCGATGGACAGCGCAAAACCAAGGCGCGTGCCGATCCAGTCGAAGATCTTGCCGAAGATGGCCTGACCGAAGGCATAGGAGAAAACAAAAATCACTGAAATAAAGGCGTAGATTTCCTTACGCTCATCGGCCGTTTTATCCGGGTATAGATCCTCGGAGATCGCCGGCCAAAGGACATTGAGCGACTGACGGTCGATGTAATTAATAATTGTGGCTAAGGCGATTAGGGCGATAACCCACCAGCGTAAGTTTTTAAGTTGCATTATTTTTGCTCTCCGGTGAGGAAGTCTTCGCGGCAAGGGCTAAACACATCGATCAGAACCCCCGACTCTATGCAAACGGCTCCATGCAATACGTTCGGCGGAACGTAGTAGGAATCACCGCCCTTTTGACGATGGGTTTCACCCCCGACTGTCACATCGAATTCGCCACTGACGATATAAGACGTTTGAGAATGCGGATGTTGATGCACATAACCAACGGCACCTGCTTCAAACCAAACTTTTACTGTCATTAGTTCATGGTTGTAAGCAAGGATCTGCCGCTTAATGCCGTCTTGCACCTGCTCGACCTCTAGCTGGTCGCCGAACAAGAAAATATCACTTTCTTTTTTCATCTATAGCTCGAAAAGTTGGTAATAGCCCTGCCAGTCAAATGCACGACCTTGGTAGCTAATGGAGTGAGAAGTGGACGCTTGTGGGTCGTAAGAAATAGCCAAACCCCAGCGCGTTCCATGGATAGTTTCGATGAGCACAAAATCGATCTCGTCTTGCTCGACCAATTCCAAAGCAGCGATGCTGCTATAAGGGTCACGCGTGAACTCGAGCGTGCCGTTGTACTCTCCGTGCGTTTCTAGCACCGACACAAAGCTATGCTCTGGGGCGTCAGTTACACGTTGAATCACCGCATTCTCACGGCGGAGATTGAAGTTAGGATCATTGGCACCTAACTCAGTAAACAGAAGCGCCTGCCCCTGCGAGACAGCAGAGCTAAGTGTGTAGAATCGATCCTCTTGCAGCCACGTGACTTGCGCTAGATCAGTCTGGGCACCCACTGTGGCCGCCGCTTTCAACCATAGATGCTGATAGCCATTGGCGCTACCAAGGGCTTCCATGCGTTGAGTGTTGGCGTTCATTGGCACGTTCACATTGATCAAGTGCCCGTTGTAATGCACTGGTAGATCATACTGATGGCCCTGCTCGCTCTGTACATTCAAGAGGTCGAGTACGAAGGGGAATTCCAACTCGGGATCTTTGATCATGGCCATAGTGCGGACGAAATCAACGCCCTCATAAGCACCGATCATTTGCGCCGACACCAGTTCGATCGACTCGCTAATATCGAATTGCAGCGTCGTAGGCCAGCGAGTTTCCGCCAGTTCAGGATCGCCGCCAAAATGACTCGTCTCATCAACCACTAGGGTATTGTGCGCGATGCTCTGCTTGGCCCAAGTTTCGTTCTCTGGCAAATAATGCCCGCCTTCTTTAGGCTCGATGTTAAGGAAACGCGCCGCGCCGTAATCCTGCACGATCTCATCGCCATTGGCATAAAACAGCCAGTTCAATTTATCGAAATGCCCGTGCCCCAATCCTTGCGAGGTGTTCTTCATGACCAATGCCTGATGGCCTGGCTCGTTGCCCGAACGCAAAATGGCGAGTGCACCGCGATCCCCCATTGGGCCGTCAGTAAACTGCATCGATTGGTAAGGGAAAGGTTCGTCCATTTGCTCAGCAAGGCCACGCGCTAAGGCAAGGCCTGCACCAGTCAATACCACATCGCCCTGGGTGCGAGACACTGACAATAAGGCTGGGTCCTGTGTAATGCCATAGGCGATCGACACCCCGTAGAGCAACTCCTCAGTTGTAAGACCCTTGTCTTTGATAGCGTCATTTAGAGGGAAAAAGAGTTGGTTGTAGCTCAGTTGAATCGCGCCATAGATGGCTTTCAATAGGATTTGATCGCGGTACTCAAAAATCTCAATCTCTGGACTATTGCTCTGGATCGATTGCGCAAAGATCACGAAAGGCATCAAGGCATAACGCTGATAATATGGCCCTTCATTGTAATAGCCATCGGGAGAGAACAGCTCATCCAGTTGTTTTACAAAGCCGAACTCGCCAGACTTGTCTAAACCATAAAGCGCCTGTTGCACGAATTCATCGTTGCCCAGCACATAGCCTGTCATACCGACTGCCGCGTTCGCCCAAGTCCCGTGATTGTGAATGCGGTCAAAAGTGCCTGGCTGCCCTTCCGACAAGAAAGTCGCTATTGGCACAAATAAATTGCTTTCGATCTGCTCTCGTTCGGCGTCGCTCAACGTATCGATAATGGCGTCATAACCTTGAATACTGTAGAGCAGCCACACAGCCTCGTTAAGGCTCTGCCAAAACAACCGGCCTGGCGACGAGGAGCGAATGACCGGGTGACGCCCTAGAGTCGGGAATAGCTCGGCGTATTCGAACAAGATGTCGCGCACATAGGCTGCGTAGGCCTGTTCACCCGACAATTGATAGAGCAGCCCAGCATCATGAATCGTCTTGTAGTTCGCCTTGTGTTGCTCATGGGTATAACCACCACCGGCATCCTTTGGCACAGGTACAACAATCGGCTGCTGCATCTGCGCATCGACCGCCGCTTTCGTGGCAAGGTAATTCTGCTCGAACATGGGGAACTCAGTCAGATGTTCCCGCATATCCTGCACATCGGCACTGGTTAGCACCAAATTCGGGTGCTGCGCGTTAGCGCTCTGCACTGAGTCGGCCGCTTCGGTGTCACCATTACAGGCACTTAGTAGTAAAAAGACCAACGCGCCTGTTGTTATTTTTTTGATTAATATCATTGGTAGTCATTGTCCTGAATAATCGCGGTGTCGACTTCCGCACTATTGAGCTCAAGCACTTCTGGCGCAGGGGTCGCGACGAAGGTGTTAGAAAGAATTTGCGTGACTGGCTCACCCACTGTGTGCATGACCTTGATGGCGGGGCTATTGCTAACCGTGTTGCCTGTAATCGTCGTCACTTGTACCCCATGCACGAGAATCGCTGCCCCCGACTTATTGCGCGAGCCATTACCGACATCGTTCAAGACCGAGCCACTTAACTCGAAATGCGGACCAAAGGTGCTCTCGTCTGTCCCGCCACGGTAATAATTGACTAATGCCCCCTGCACAGAGTCGAAGTGAGAATTTTCGATAATCACGTATTCGGAGTTATAAATACCGAAGTCATCGTTCTCTGCATCGAGCTTTAAGATGTCGCCAGTGATGCGCGCGAAGTTGGAATTACGAATTTCGATGCGATCGGCGAAAGTGCTTTTCGAGACCGTCAGAAAATTAAAAGAATTGTTCACATTCAAGTCGATGACATTGAGACTATCGACAAGCAATTCATAGTTAATTAGCATCGACCCCCGTTGCGTGCGAATCAAAGCATTGCCAGTACTGTCTGGTGTTTTCTCGCCAGAGATCGTTAAGCCGATAAGCGCTAAACTACCGCCATCTTGAATCTCGAACAAAGCCCCTCGCTCGTAATCGATGCGCACTGAATCAGCGCCCGCGACTGAGCGAATCGTTAAGGGGTGGGTGATCTCAAGAATGCGCTGAACGCTGTATTGCCCAGCCGCCAGGACTAAAGTGTCGCCAGCCGATGACGCCCGGATCGCCGCCGCCAATGCACCCTGCGATGGCGCGACTTGCGTCTCAACACCGCCAGAGAACTTAGAGCGTACCTCAGGCTTTGGATACCAACTTGCACCAGTTTCCTGCTTTTGAATAGGCTGTAAATCACGTGCAACTCCGAAGGCAGCAAGTGCAGTGTCATTGGGGTAAAGCAGACCATTGCTCGCTCGGCTCATGGCCATTGGCTTAGTCATGAAATGCTGCTCAGTGCCCAGTGCCGAGGCGCGGTTCTGCACATTGTTCTCGAACTCGATGCCGCTGATATCGTCATAGACTGTGAAGATATCGTGCTCGGCTTCGCTGTAGAAAAGATTGTCTGCCATGCGGCTATCGATTGGCACTGCTGAACGCTCAAGATCACTGCCCGCTGCTAACTGTACATGGTCAGAGTTGATCAAGGAGTTGTTTTCAATCAAGGCATTCTTCACTTGATGATAACGATTGATGGAGGAGTTCGGCACACCATTCATGACCACCAAGGCGCCACCGAATCGATACCCCGCCAAGCCTTCCATATAATTATTAAGAATCGTTTGCTCGCCATTGATGACGCGAATGCCGCCGGTATGGTCCGCGCCATTGCCAAAGAAGACATTATTTTCAACGAGGTTGCCGCTGCCGTGGCGCATAGTCAGAGTGCCGCGTGACTCATAAAACACATTGCCGCGGAAAATATTGCCGCCGGACTTATTGGAGATAATCTCTAGCTCGCCGTCTGTGCGATCAAAATAATTGTCTTCGACAGTGGTGAAGGAGTTATTCAAGGAGTAGGCACTGGTGCCTATGCGCAGCGTTTCGCCGCCATTGCCGCCTAAGATAGAGCGCGGGCCAAAATAGTTGTGATCGATGCGATGGTAGTTCTCAAGGCTTGCTTCGCTATTGAGCACTACCGCCATGGTCACGCCAGTATTGCGCTTGCCTTCGAGATGATTGTGATCGAAACGATTATGCTTGCCATACATGGCGACCCAATAATCGGTTTCTGTACGTTCTGGGTTGTTAAAATTATCGATGATGACTTCGGTGACGCGTGAGTAATTTGCAAGTTCAGTTTCAGTATTACGATAGGAGATCACCGCACTGGTCGGTGTATGACCATCTCTAAACACTAAACCAGTCACTACTAAGTAATCGCCGGCCAAGCGTAAATTCGATTGGCCAGTGATCACTACTTCACCTTTGGTTTCTGCAGCCAAGGTAATCGGGTGTTGCTCTGTCCCGTTGGCTGCAAAAAGTATTTCGAAATCCTTCCAGATTCCATTGGCCAACACAATCGTGTCGCCAGGTTCAACATTGCTTATCGCCTGCTGATACTCAGCCTGATTCTGCACTAGGGTTTGCTCAGCAACTAAACTGCCACACCACATCAAACTAAGAAGAAAAAGTGCTGTGCATCTCATTGTAGCGAACCCCTTAAACATCATCAGTAACTGTTCCTGTATCAAATTTTCTTAGAAGCGGTAACTTGCACCCACTGTCACTCGACGATCCGTAAGGCCTTGGAAGCAAAGCAATGCACCGTCGTTTACGCAAGATTGATTAATTTCTGACTCAGTCAAATTCACTGCCTCAACACCAAAGCTCAAGTTCTCATTCACTGCATAATTGACGCTGGCGTTAAGCTGGCCGCGATCTTCTTGGACCACTGGGAAACCCCAAGGCAGGCTAGACGTGCTGCCAAAATCTTCTGATCGATATGCTTCGCGCCAGGTGTAACGAGCACGCGCTGAGATGCCGTACATTTCGTAATAGAAAGTCACGTTATAGGCATTTTCAGACAGGTCGATCAAAGGAGCCTTCATGGTGTACCCAGGGTTGCCAAGCGATGCAAACACCGCTTCTGCACGCGAAGTTGGCGTCAAGTATGTATCACCACCCGAGAAAGACTGTCTCGTATAGTTGGCGATAAAACCAAAGCCTGAAGCCCAACCCAGCGTATCTTCAAACATGCCAAGGTCGTACTGGAAAGCCATCTCTACCCCTTTCTGGGTAGTTTCGCCTTTACCATTGATAGTAGTAGCGGAAGGAACACAGACACCAACCCCTACAGGGCCGAATACGTTGATGTCCGCGATAGGGTTGAAAATACCCCCCGCCTCACAAGGTGCCGAGATATCGCGGAAGCCCGTGACAGGATCTTCGTATGGATCGTTCTGCGTTTTCACATGCAGGCCAGTACGCTCCTTATGGAAGACGCCTACGCTAACAACGCTACCTGGTGCGAAATACCATTCCGCTGACAAGTCAAAAGAAGTCACTTCTTCTGGCAATAGGTCTGGGTTACCGATCGCAACGGCAGGGTTAGGACTAGTAGAGAAAGCCACAGAAGTAGAAAGCTCGTCGAAATCAGGGCGTCGGATGTCCTTACCCCAACCTGTACGAATCACCACATCGTCACGGACATCGGCAACCAAGTTGATACGCGGCAACACAAAATCATAACTGCCTGACTCTGTATTTGGAGTCACCACACCGTTAAGGATGCTATTGCCCTTGGAACTAATGTCGGTTTCTAAATAACGCACACCGGCATTACCACGGAAGATCCCCTGCTCAAAACTTGCTTGTGCGTAGATCGCATTGGTCTCCTCTTCAATATCGAAGAATGCCGCCACAGTTGAAGTAGGGGAGCTAATAGGTGCCCGATCAGACCCTGTCACTGCGTTGTTCGCTACAATCGCTGAGTTTAGCGCTGCAAGCACTGCGGCAGGGCTTGAGTTGACTTGCTCTGGGTCGATCAAAAGAAAATCACGGACAAATAAGTCTCGGCCATCGGCATCATTAAAATTATCAGGGCCTGGAGTGAGAATACTCGCAAATAAATCGCCTGAAGGACTGTCTGCCATTGTGCGCAAACCTACATTAGAGCGCACATCGTTATTCAGGCTAGAGCTCTTACTATAGCGATAGCCAAAATCAAGTGTCGTTACAAACTTCCAATCCAAGTCATAAGTGAGATCTGTTCGAAATGCATCTTCACTATTTTCAGCAATATCTTGTGACTGGTTTACATCGCGCAATACATAGTTCGCGGGGTCTAGCAATTGCGCCGTAGTCGGTGCACCTGCTTCGTTAGAAGCAATGCCCCATGCTAACGCTCCACCTCTAAGGTCATACGCAAACGGAGTCCCATTTTCATTCGAAGAATTAGTGCCAACATTTGGGTTGATGAAATTAAGCGTTGTATCGAATGTTGGAGTCGATGATTCAGAGCCGGACGTTGACAGCTCAACGCGCCCTGAGAACCGGCCCCGCATCCAGTCGGCACCCAGTCTAAAGACTTCGCTTTCTGTCACACGCGAACTCGTGTCAGTCGACATACGCAGATTAGGATCGGCATCGCCAGCCTCTACAGGAATTATGCCAGTTAAGCCCGCTTGGATTTCGCCAAGACCTGAACCAAAGTTAACTGTTTCAAACGTGTCTGGTGCCCGCACATTGCGTAGATCGCTAACACCCGATGCTTGAATCCTTGAACTCTCTTGCAAACGCTCTTGCTCGTTTAGTACCGCATCGAAATACAATTTTAAATTATCACTAGGAGCCCATTCGAACGAACCGGCAAAGTTTTTCGTTTCATATTCGAAATTATCGTAATCCTGCACGAAAAACTGAATTGGAAGATAGTCGAAGGATTGCGCACTGGCAACGCCACTAGAGGCACTTACCAAATTGTCGCGGTCAACACGGGGGCGGAAGGAAGTCACGTCTTGCTCACTCCAGCTACCACTGATCACGACACCGATATCACCCACGTCAGTTGTCCAGTTGTTGCCCCAAGTTCCTGATGCACGTGGGTTCAAACCGCTGTCACTGGATAGGCTGCCCTCTTCACCTTGAATACGGAACGCCGCCAATGGCTCGCTCAACTCAAGAGGGCGAATGGTTCTTAGATTGATTGTTCCACCTACAGAACCTTCGATCGTTCTCGCCTCTGGGGCTTTAGTGACTTCGACAGCGGCGATAATAGAGGCGGAGACATCTTCAAAGTCGATGCCGCTACGACCAGCGCCTGAGCCTACTGTAGAGACGCCATTGATTTCTGTGCGGTTAGAGTTTGTACCGCGAATCTGCACGCCAGTGCCCACACCCGCTTCGCGAGTAATTTGCACACCGGTGATATTCTCTAGTACTTCGGCGAGGTTTTGATCGGGCAGCTTGCCGATGTCCTGCGCTTGAATGACTTCGACTAAATTATTGGCATTACGCTTTTGCGCAAGTGCACTAGCAAGAGATGAGCGAATACCAGTGACCAAGACCTCTTCGATAACTTCTTGATCTTGAGCAATTGTATTCAGCGAGAAAGTTGAAGCTATGACTGGCAAAAGGCAGGATCCGATCCCCATGGCTTTTCGCAAACCAGTGGTTCGGCCTTTAAAGGTAGTTGGCATTACTGCTCTCCTGTTTATTGTTAATTATTTAAACTTTTTATGTATTTTGGTTTGAGAGAATGTACATACCGATTTGCAGGACTGTCAACTAAATTGGTATTACCAATTTACAATAACTGGACAAATTCGTTCCAGAAATACCCACGCCTAGATTTAACATATTGTTTTTTAGCTATTTTATCTGCGTTAAAAATTACGTAATTTTTTTTGTAACAGCGCTGCTACAAACTTAGGGTAAGCGTATTTTTGCACCAAAATTGAGCAGTTTTGGTCTTAGAAAGGGGTTTTTCGTAAGACCAAAATCAAAAGAAGGGTTATTACCAATTGCAGAGTACGTAGTTCAACTACGAAAAGTGCGCCGCGCGATAGAGGGAATGCTTAGTCAACCATTCCCTCAAACGAGAAACGCTCGCGCATCTTAGAGACTTTGCGCCGCACTTCCATTACAGCCTCTTCTTCTGCTGTCTCGTGCAATGCCGTAAGAGTACGAGAAAAATGGCTGCGCATCGCCGATCGCGCCGCGCTTGGGTCTCTGTTAAGTAACGCATCATAGATGGCTGTGTGTTCGGCCAGACGGCGCTTGGTGTCTTGCATACACACCGCCTGGTGTGCGGTGCGAATATTATCGAGCTTCTCCTGAACATCCCAAAGTTGACGAATCAATAGTGAGAAGACTCGGTTATTAGTGGCCTCAGAAATAATCGCATGGAATTTTCTGTCGGCAGCGGAAGATATTGTGCCGTTCTCTACTGTGTCCATTGCCATCTCGTCGAGCGCCGCTTTAAGCGCTACGAGCTGCTCTTGTGTAATGAGGACTGCCGCCCGCGCCGCCGACTCCCCTTCAATAAAAACACGCGCTTCGATTAGCTCGAATGGGCTAACGCCATCATGATTAAGCGCATCGATCTCCTCGTCTTTTGCGAGAACGTAGACTCCCGAGCCAGTCTTAACCTTTACTCGGCCTTTCGCCTCGAGGGCTATCACTGCCTCACGTATGGTCGGCCTGCTTACACCGAACAACTCCGCAAGCTCTCGCTCTGGTGGCAATCGGCTACCTATTGGATAGTCCCCTGAACTTATCAGGTTCAGCATTCTATCGACGACTCCGAGATACAGGCGCTTACTAGGCCTAGCGTCTATGCGATCAGACATATTCATTTCCTTTTTATTGCTTTGGCTATACTAAAAGACAAATTTGCGCTGCCCTAAAGATTTGTATTACAGCACAGCACAATTGGTCTGACCATGATTATATCCAATTTTCACCCCCAGATATCAAGCCTAATGTCGCTTCCATTTACTTTTATTCGGCGCAAAAAAAAGGGCGCCCCTATTTGGGCGCCCTCTGGATTAGCGAAGTAGCCTTACCTAGCAACCCCAAATAGGGCCTGCGCTCCTTTGGCCGACATCAACACCAGGTCATTGATCCCATCTTCGTTGACATCCTTTGTTTGGATGGCGATGCCTCCGCTGGCATTGCTAGCAAAGAACATCTGCTCCTCCTCATTTAATGGTGTCACAAAGAAACCAGTCTTGAACTTGCCAACCGACTCGATAGAGACAATCCCTGTATTGCGATCGGTTTGCACCTTTGCCGCATTCTTTGCCATCTCCGTATAGAATGCGCTGTCGTGCACAAAGGGTGTCACTCGTTGTGTGATGCCATTAGCGCAAGTCACCTCGAATACATACTCTGGCGCGTTCAGTGCCCCTTGCGGCTCAATGAAGTTAATCGCACCACAAGCACCTGACACGCCGCTAAGATTGTCGTAAGCAAGCGCACCAGAGAAGTACTCTCCATTACCAAGAGTGATCTCCAAAGAGCCGTTATTGCGCATCGTCAATTGATAGCCTGCCCCCTGCACCGCGGCGGTGAAACCAACAATGTCGGCGGGCATTGGCGCAATCTCAATTGCCAAGCCATCGGCCACCACTAGAGCGCGCCCGTCACGCATATAAGAGATTCCTTTAGGCATCGCATTGGACACCATGCGAATGTTCACCGCCGCGCCGTAGTACTGCTCGTTCGGAGCCGTGATAATTAATCCGCCCGTAAGTGGGTCAACATCGATCTGCGCGTCACCACTGCTAATCGCCAGTAAGTTCAAGCCCGATTGCAAAGCCGATGCATTGCCACCCGTCAGCAATTGCGTCAGCGCGGACAACAACGCCTGCGTGGCACTGACTCCTCCAACTGTAACGCCATCCGGGTTAGAAACCGCATCGAGGACATTGTTTAAACTCGCGCTTACATCGGCAGACACACCGCGCTCGCTTAACTCTGTCGCAATGGCATTTGTATCAGGCTTGATACGCGAGGTCACCGCCACAGAGGCCGCTACGGCAAACTCCAACGCATCGGGATTGCTACGCAACAATTCTTCTACCTGCGCTGGGTCTTCCGTATCGATATTCGCAGCAAACGACTTCATGCCTGTTTTAATCGCCTTGGTGACTAGCTGCTCAGTTTTCTGTGCTAACTCTGGCGTTAGTTCTGCACCAGCAGAGGCCGCTGCATTGATCACAGCGCTAGTGGCAGACACCAATGCCACGAGCTCATCATTGCTCGACTCCTCGCGCATCATGCTGGCTGAATTAGTCACAGTGGAGTCCGTAATCCCCTGCACATTTTGCTTTTGCTGCGCGGTTAAACTGCCGGTACGTGAGGACATTGCCGTGAATACTTTCGCCACGTTGCCAAGCGAACTTACCACCGCCAAGTCATTCACTGCACCCCCTTGTTGACGCACACTGCCAGTAACCTTCAGAGACTTATCGATGGTCGATAGAGCCGATAGCGCCAAGTCTACTCCTGCACTGCCTTCAGGCAGCGCGTTGGCGACTTGTTCAGCGACTGCGCCGGCATTATTCAATGCATTACCCACTCGCTCTGCTACCTCATCTGACACCGTCTCACCCTCTACTACTACAATGTCATCTAGCTCATTGTCGATATCAGAGATCGAAGACTCAGTCTCAGTGACAGTGGGTGTCGAACCGCCCCCTGGTTCATCAGGAGTAACAACAATGGGCTCTGTCGCACTGAATGACACCGTGTAATCCCCTATTCCATCTGGGTCGTTAGCGACGACGACAAAGCTGTGGACGGCAAAGGCATCGAGCTCCACTATAAACAGCTCTTGCGCCCCAGCACTGCCATCAGCAACAAGCGTTTCAACCTCTGTGCCAGTGGAGCGATGAGTCCAATGCTCGATGCGATAGTCAAAGTCTGACTCAAACGCAATATACATGGGGGTGTCGGCAAAGAGGTTGAAAAGATAGCGGTCATAGTAACGCGTACCGTCTTCACCAACGATGTCGTCTCGTGTCGCTAGCGCGCAATCGAATTCGCTGATTGCACCCTGCGCAACGCTGCCAAAGGTCACGAATGTATCCACCCCACAACCAATTGCAGGTTCCGCAAGGCTAATGGTTTGCAGCGTATACACGCCCTCGGGTGGCACTTCAACGTCAGTACCCGCAGACGCGGCAACGACGACGAACTCACCTTGTGGCATCACAAACTCAATCGTCTTGCTGTTGCCGCCTGCAAATTGCGAGGCAATGGACAATCCAGTCAGCACCGAGCTCTCATCACCTGAGTTGCGCATAGACAAGAAGGGAGTGAAATCATCCGACATCAATGTCACAGAGAAGGCTTCCACTTGATCCAGAGTCAGGCTAAACCCATCGGCCAACCGATCCCCAAGCGCTCCGAAACAATCATTCACTTGACTCAACACTCCACGCACACTGTAGCCGATAGGAAGATCCTCAAGGCGCATACACGCGGCAGGGTCACCAAGCACAGCCTCTCCTAGCGCTTCATTGCCCGCTAGATCAAATGTCTCAATGCTAGTAATCACCATCGGCACATCGCCTGTTAAGAGGTTGTCACTAAGGTTGAGATTAATTAGATCTTGCATAAACGCTAAACGAATAGGAACGCTGCCGCCGATATCATTGTTACGCAGATTTAAGGTCTGAACCCGGCTCAGCAGATCAAGATCGCCTGGCAACTCACCCACAAGATTATTGTTAGACAAATCGATATCGGTGATGATGCCATCTTCGTTGCAGCTGATACCGTACCAATCGCATTCAGCCACGCCATCTTCTAACCAGCCACTGTTATCCGTCCAAGCAGCTCCGCCCAGTGCATTGTAAATAC
>CAMYOK010000011.1 GCA_947259995.1 uncultured Pseudomonadales bacterium
GGGTCCATCTCTGGTCCCCGCGATCGGGATGTCAAGGGTTGGTAAGGTTCTTCGCGTTGCTTCGAATTAAACCACATGCTCCACCGCTTGTGCGGGCCCACGTCAATTCCTTTGTGTTTTAATCTTGCGACCGTACTCCCCAGGCGGTCAACTTAGTGCGTTAGCTGCGCCACTAAAAGGATTACCCTTCCAACGGCTAGTTGACATCGTTTACCGCGTGGACTACCAGGGTATCTAATCCTGTTTGCTCCCCACGCTTTCGCACCTCAGCGTCAGTATCGATCCAGGGGGCCGCCTTCGCCACTGGTATTCCTCCACATCTCTACGCATTTCACCGCTACACGTGGAATTCTACCCCCCTCTACCGTACTCTAGCCTGACAGTATGAGATGCAGTTCCCAGGTTGAGCCCGGGGCTTTCACATCTCACTTATCAAACCGCCTACGCGCGCTTTACGCCCAGTAATTCCGATTAACGCTTGCACCCTTCGTATTACCGCGGCTGCTGGCACGAAGTTAGCCGGTGCTGCTTCTGTAGGTAACGTCAATCCTAACCGATATTAGCGATCAGGCTTTCCTCCCTACTGAAAGTGCTTTACAACCCGAAGGCCTTCTTCACACACGCGGCATGGCTGGATCAGGGTTGCCCCCTTTGTCCAAGATTCCCCACTGCTGCCTCCCGTAGGAGTCTGGACCGTGTCTCAGTTCCAGTGTGGCTGATCATCCTCTCAGACCAGCTACGGATCGTCGCCTTGGTAAGCCTTTACCTTACCAACTAGCTAATCCGACGCAGGCTCATCTAATAGCGCAAGGTCCGAAGATCCCCTGCTTTCCCCCGTAGGGCGTATGCGGTATTAATCCGAGTTTCCCCGGGCTATCCCCCTCTACTAGGTAGATTCCTACGCGTTACTCACCCGTCCGCCGCTCGACGCCTGGTAGCAAGCTACCATCGTTTCCGCTCGACTTGCATGTGTTAAGCCTGCCGCCAGCGTTCAATCTGAGCCATGATCAAACTCTTCAGTTTAAGTACTACTTGCTAATGTGCCATACAACAAACCGTACTACTTAATCGGCTTATCAACACAGAAGCAATCATTCATGCTCAAAGTCACAACATACTGTCTTTTAACTTAATAAAATAACGCAGTTGCTTACCTTTGATATTTTTGCAATGTTCGCAAAGCCATCACGGCAAGCACCCACCTCTATTACTTAATCTCTACTTTTTAAAGAACTCTTTTCCTAAACCTTCGTGGTTAGGAGGAGGCGCATTATAGGGCAAAATTTTGACCTTGCAAGCACTTTTTTAGATTTGTTTACAAAACAACAAAAGACTCCAAAAAAGTAATCAAACACTCAATTGGAAGTTGACAAATTGATATGTTTTAAAGCTTTGCTGACGTAGCGCCTATACACCCGGTACGCCAATAACGGGAGGAGAATACTAGCATAAAATACAGCTTCTGTAAGGTCTGTTCGCAAAATCCAAATCAAATGTATCAACGCTAGAATATTGATGAGGTAAACGAGCTTATGAAGCTGCTTCCAACGACGCCCTAAGCGACGCATCATTGCCTTGGTCGAAGTGGCCCCTAGGACCAGCAAAAGCACGAATGCAGTGAACCCAACAGTAATATAGGGACGCTCTATTATGTCCTCAAAGATCTCGGACCAACGCAGCTGCAACAAAAACAGCAGGTAAACAAGAAAATGCACAGAGGCATAGAAAAGCGCAAATAAACCGAATGTACGTCTATAGGGGAATAACTTAGGCCAACCACCGATATTCCTAATGGGCGTGATCGCCAATGAAAGAAGAAGAAAGCGTAACGCCCACTCCCCCGTTTCTATCGCTAGCGTATCTGCAGGGTCAGGCCCTAAGGTATTGTTCAACACTCTCCAGCACAGCACTGCAAAAGGCAGCAATGCCAGGAAGAAGATAAAGTACTTAGCAGCTCTGATCATCCTAGAACACCAAGCAAAGCCCTACTAACTCTTAGTAGAACTTTGCTAGATCCATCCCTTTATATAGAGAGGCTACTTGCTCTGCGTAACCATTGAACGGAAGCGTATCGATACGCGAGCTGCTAAAAAGCGTCTGCGGCAAGCGAGTCTCCATATCTTGTCGCCACCTAGGGTGATGAACCTCTGGATTCACATTGGCATAGAATCCATATTCTCTCGGGGCCAGCATATTCCAACTCGTTTCAGGCTCTGTCTCAGTAAAACGTATTTTTACTATCGACTTAATGCTCTTGAAACCATATTTCCAAGGCACAATAAGCCGTAACGGCGCTCCGTTTTGCGGAGGGAGGTAATTACCGTACAGCCCCGTGGCCAACAAGGTGAGAGGATTCATCGCCTCGTCCATTCTTAATCCTTCGCGGTATGGCCAAGAAATAGTGGTGAATCGAGATCGCTGGCCGGACATGCTGTCTGGATCGAACAGAGTAAAAAACTGCACATATTTCGCTTTCGAAGTTGGCTCAAATCGTTTGATGAGATCGGCCAAAGAGAAACCCACCCATGGAATGACCATAGACCAACGTTCAACGCAACGCAGTCGATAGACTCGCTCCTCCATCGCATGCGGTTTAAGAATATCTTCCAGCGTGTAAACACCAGGTTTACCGACCTCTCCTTCAATCGTTACGGACCAAGGATCAGCTTTGAAGTCTTGCGAGTTGGCGGAGGGGTCGCCCTTGTCCATGCCAAATTCATAAAAATTATTGTATGAGACAACATCACGATACGGAGTTAAGGCTTCATTTGTATAAAACCCTCCAGATCTAGGCGCTGGAGTAATTTCAGCAAATTTTGCTTTCCACCAGTCTGCTGGCGCGGACCGCTCCATACCACTAGGCGCGCGCGCCCTTAGCGCATCACCCGCGGCAGCGTGGGACAAACCGCTAAAACCTGCTGTTGCCAAGCCAAACGCCGCTCCTAAACTGCCTGTCAGGAATCGACGACGATCTTGATACACCGATTCCGGGGTGATTTCAGAAGATAATACATCGGACTTCGACTTCGACTTAATTAGCATGGAATGCTCCTCGGCCTATAAAGTTTGAGACCATGGGCCTTATCGCCCTTTAAAAATTGGACCTTCTTATCTTGCCCGCGTTACAGATCAATCGCGTTAAGTTGCGGCAGTTGATAACGCTTACGCTGCAGAATCATTCGCAGATTTACGTGGTTTTGCCCTTACTCGGCGATAAATCCATATAATTGGACCGGTTAAGGCGTAAGCTAAACACATCGAGAGCAATACTTCATGCGGCCGCTGCGCAATAACCACTAAAAGCACGACTGCCATAAGGAACACCACATAAGGCACGGTTCCGCGAAAATGAATCTCTTTAAAGCTGTAGTATCGATAATTGGAAATCATGAGAATGCCGGTAAAGGTAGTCAATACCGCGCAAGCAATCGCTATTAACGGTGTAATCTGAACGTCATACTTAAACCCTGCCCATGCCACAAAAGTCACTAAGCCAGCGGCGACGGGGCTCTGCAAGCCCACAAAAAAGCGTTTATCTACAGTATCGAGCTGCACATTAAAGCGTGCCAAACGCAACGCAGCGCATGACATGTAGATGAAACTCGCTGCCCAACCAGCCTGCCCCAATGAAGAGAGCGCCCAACTGAACATAATCAAGGCCGGTGCAACCCCAAATGACACCATGTCGGACAAGCTATCAAACTGTGCGCCAAAGGCACTCTGGGTATTCGTCAGACGAGCCACTCGACCATCCAAACCGTCGAGGACGGCCGCAATGAGTATAGCCCACCCCGCCTCATTAAAATCACCGTTCATGCCCGCTATGATTGCGTAAAAACCGGCAAACAATGCACCAAGTGTCAGCAAGTTCGGCAGTAGATAGATACCTCTGCGACGCACCTTCTTGCCATCTTCAGAGACTAACTCTTCGTGCTCATCTATAGGGAAAAGACTGTCTTCCTCATCCAACTCTTGATCATTGTCGTTTTCAATATTCATCTAACAAAATTACCTTCAAATACATGGGATACGAGGAGATCTTTATTCCGTGAATTATACACAGAGTGTTACCTATTAGCTGCGAACAGTATGCGTGTCAGCCGCAATATGGTCTTGGGACAAGTCCCAGAACGCCTTTATTAGGGGGTTATTGAGCTTGCGTCGCAAAACAACCAAGCCAATCGTAAATGGCTCGAGCTGAGTTTGCACGTTTAGAACTTCTATTTTCGATCGTATTGGGCTGTTTTCGACGACCAACTGAGGCACTACCCCCACTCCAAACCCTAGGCTAACCATACTTACTATGGCTTCATTGCCCGCTACTTGAGCATAAGTATTAGGTTTTATCCCTTGCTCTTGGAACCAGCGATCCACGCGCTCACGCGCGATTCCAACTTCAGACAGAATCATAGGAACGCGCTCCCAAGGCAAATCGCTACCGTCCTTGGCGCACTTATCTAAGAGATCTCGTAACGGAGAAGCCGCCGTTGGTGCAATAAATATAAGGGGAGAGTCTCGAATTGCACGAAAAGTTAGTTTATCTGGCACCCGATTAGGCCTTGCCGCGATACCAATGTCTTCTTGCTCATCAAGAATGCGCTGTATTGAAAGTGAGGTATCCCCCGTATGCAGCTGAATCTCTACTGCAGGAAAGCGAGCCCGATATTGATCTAGCAGCTCATGCAGGAAGCTATAACTCGCTGTCACAGAGCAGAATATGCTTAACCGCCCACTAAGCACTTGCGCCTGCTGATGAAGATCCTTTTGCAACAACTCCCAGCGCTGCAATGTATCGGCTGCATACTCACGGAAGCGCTCCCCTGCCGCGGTGAGCCTAACGGTGCGACTGTCACGCTCAAACAGAGATGCTCCAACCTCATGTTCTAGTTTCTGAACAATCCGCGTCAGGCTCGAGGGGCTTAAATGATGCTCCCTACTAGTATTGCCAAAGTGTAAATTTCGGCACAAGTGCAGAAAAAGTTGAAGCTCACGTAATTCCAATGCAGTTAGCCACCCTTCATTTCATAATATGAAATGTATTGTTGCATATATAGCGTTTTACGCAACCAAGCATTTACCCTATCATGCGCAGCTTAGCAATGACTGCTGCATATAACAGTCTGCATAGAATTCAGATTACTTATTAAAAATCCTCACTGGAGAAAGCTATGAATTACTTCAACACCTTGCCGCTTAGGCTGCAACTAGAACAACTTGGCAAGTGCCGCTTCATGGACAAAAGCGAGTTTGCTGATGGCGTCAACAAGCTGCTCGGCAAGAAAATTGTCATTGTTGGCTGCGGTGCGCAGGGCTTGAACCAAGGTTTGAACATGCGCGACAGCGGTCTTGATATTTCGTATACGCTTAGAGCTGCGGCAATTGCTGAGAAACGCCAATCTTGGAAGAACGCTACAGAGAACGGTTTTACAGTCGATACTTACGAAGCCCTTATTCCACAGGCTGACCTAGTTTTAAACCTCACTCCTGATAAGCAGCACACACCGGTTGTGACTGAAATTATGCCTTTAATGAAGAAAGGTGCTTGCTTAGCTTACTCACACGGTTTCAACATCGTGGAAGAAGGCATGCAAATTCGTCCTGATTTGACAGTTGTGATGGTTGCCCCTAAGTGCCCAGGCACAGAGGTTCGCGAAGAATACAAACGCGGCTTTGGTGTCCCAACACTAATCGCAGTTCACGCTGAGAACGACCCCAATGGTGATGGCCTAGAGATCGCCAAAGCATACGCTGCCGGCACTGGCGGGCATCGCGCTGGTGTCCTTGAATCGTCTTTCATTGCCGAAGTGAAGTCTGACCTTATGGGTGAGCAAACAATACTATGTGGCATGCTGCAGGCTGGCACAATTGTTAGTTTCGAGAAAATGGTCGCTAAAGGCATCGACCCAGCATACGCCTCTAAACTATTGCAACACGGTTGGGAAGTCGTATCAGAAGGTTTGAAGCACGGCGGCATTACAAACATGATGGATCGCCTATCCAACCCAGCCAAAATCGTTGCTAACTCCCTAGCAGCCGAGTTGAAAGAAATTCTTGCACCGCTTTATCAAAAACACATGGACGACATCATTACTGGCGCATTCTCTAGCGGAATGATGGAAGACTGGGCAAATGACGACATCAAACTATTAACTTGGCGTGCAGCCACAGCCGAAACTGAATTCGAAAAATCTACGGCTGGCAGCATGGACATCAGCGAACAGGAATACTATGACAATGGCATTCTAATGGCAACAATGTTGAAGGCCGGCGTTGAGCTAGCATTCGAAACAATGACTGCAAGTGGCATCATCGAAGAGTCTGCTTATTACGAGTCTTTGCATGAAACACCACTCATTGCGAACCTAATCGGCCGTAAAAAGCTGTACGAAATGAACAAGGTAATTTCGGACACTGCAGAGTACGGTTGTTACCTGTTCTCACACGCTGCGGTTCCAATGATGAAAGACTTCATGGAAAAAATTGATACTGATGTTATCGGCAAAGGTCTAACTTTAGTGGATAACCACGTAGACAACGCTGAATTGATTGCTGTGAATCAAAGCATTCGCAACCACCCAATCGAAACTGTTGGTAAGAAGCTTCGCTCTTACATGACTGACATGAAGAAAATCGTCTGATCAGGTTTTTTGCTTACATAAAAAAAGGGCCTTATGGCCCTTTTTTTATAAGCGAAAAATGCGCAGCTTAAACGCTCAGCACTTTCTCTCCTCTAGACACCCCAGAGACACCAGTACGAGCCACTTCCAGAATCGTCACACCACTGATTGCGGCGATAAAGGAATCGAGTTTAGCCGAAGTGCCAACTAATTGAATGCTATAGATGGTGCTAGTGACATCGACAATTTGTCCTCTGAAAATATCAGCTGTGCGTTTTATCTCATCACGCTGCGATCCCGTTGCCTTCACTTTAATAAGCATCAACTCGCGTTCGATATGCGCCCCTTCCGTTAGATCCACTAGCTTAACCACATCAACCAACTTGTTTAGATGCTTAGTGATTTGCTCGATCTTACGATCGTCACCCACAGTAGTGATCGTCAAGCGCGACAAGGTATGATCATCGGTTGGAGCAACAGTCAACGATTCGATGTTGTAGTTACGCTGCGAAAACAGCCCAACAACTCGCGACAAAGCACCTGGTTCGTTCTCAAGTAAGATAGAAATAATATGTCGCATCTTAGGTTCTCTCCGTCTTACTCAAAATCATATCTTTCATTGCACCACCCTTAATGGCCATTGGATAAACGTGCTCCATTGGATCCACTAAGACATCGATGAATACTAAGCGATCTTTCATCGCAAATGCTTCGGTCATTTTTTGCTTTAACTCAGAGAGCTTTTCAATACGCACACCAACGTGTCCGTACGCTTCGGCTAGCTTAACGAAATCAGGCAAAGACTCTGAATAGGTGCTGTGTGAATATCGACCACCATACTGCATATCTTGCCATTGCTTAACCATGCCTAGCGCTTGATTGTTCAAACAAACAATCTTCACCGGAAGCTGATATTGCAAACAAGTTGCTAGCTCCTGAATGTTCATCTGGAAGCTGCCCTCACCTGTCACACAAACAGATACCGCGTCAGGAAACGCCAGTTGCACGCCCATTGCCGCAGGGAAACCGAAGCCCATCGTGCCTAAGCCACCCGAGTTAATCCAACGTCTTGGCTTATCAAAATGATAATACTGCGCCGCAAACATTTGATGCTGACCAACGTCAGAAGATACGTAGGCGTCTCCATTGGTAATGTCATAAAGCGTCTGAATGACTTGCTGCGGTTTAATCACATCATTGTCAGCTGGGATGACTTTCAAGCTGTCTTTCTCTCTCCAGCCTTCAATTTGTTTCCACCACAATTCCAACGCTTTGCTGTCTACTTTAGTTTCTGAAAGCTTGATTAGCTCAAGCATTTCTTCAAGAACACTGACTACCGACCCTACTATGGGCACATCGGCAGCGACGGTCTTAGAGATCGAAGCAGGATCTATATCAACATGTAGGATTTTTGCCCCTGGACAAAACTTTGCAATAGAGTTCGTAACGCGATCATCAAACCGCGCCCCAATCCCCAGCACAACGTCGCTAAAGTGCATTGCCATGTTCGCTTCATAGGTGCCATGCATTCCCAGCATGCCCAAGAACTGCTTGTCAGTGGCAGGGTATGCCCCTAAACCCATAAGCGTGTTGGTTACGGGATATCCTAGTTTTTGCGCCAACTGCGTTAACAACGCACTGCCTTCGCCTTGAACAACACCGCCTCCCGTATAGAGGATGGGGCGTTTTGCCGCTAGCAGAATCTCGACAGCCTTTTTGATTTGGCCGGTATGTCCTTTTGAAGGGACGGAGTACGAACGCAGCTTCACAGACTCTGGGTACGAATACGGGTATTTTTTCGCCGGATCGGTAACATCCTTAGGAATATCAATCACGACTGGGCCAGGCCGCCCCGTTGTTGCAATATAAAAGGCTTTTTTAACCACAGTCGGAATGTCTTCAGGGTTTTGTACCATGAAGCTGTGTTTAACGATCGGACGCGAGATTCCAACCATATCGGTTTCTTGGAAGCCGTCTGATCCAATTAATGAACTATCGACTTGACCGGAGATCACGATCATTGGAATCGAATCCATGAATGCCGTCGCAATCCCCGTCACTGCATTGGTTGCACCTGGACCAGAAGTCACCAATACCACGCCTGGACGTCCGGTAGCACGCGCATAGCCATCGGCAGCATGAGTCGCCGCCTGCTCATGGCGCACCAATATATGTTCAACTTTGTCTTGATTAAAAATTGCGTCGTAGATATGTAATACGGCACCACCTGGGTAGCCGTATATCATTTCTACGCCTTCGTCGTGCAATGCTCGAATGAGCATGTCACCGCCTGATAATAATTCCACTTTCTTAGACCTCTGTACTATTCAACTCACTTGCGTGAGCACCGATCGTATAGCAATACGAATGGGTCTGCTCTACGCAAGCCAATATAGTGATTCAATGTGATTCAGGGAGTGTCAAAGCCGACCGATGTTATTGAACAATGGCCCAGCTTGACTCTTGTCAGCCCTTAACGCGGTAACGTCTTGGAGCCTAAGGTGGACGTGTTTGACACCTAAGTTCTTCTCGGCACTCGATATTTTTGTCGATACGCCTCTGAACATGACCGGATGAGGTGGTGGTATGTTCAGTCTGCAAGTAAACGATGGCAATTTTCCCAACATTTCCCTCAATGTCAAGCATATGTAGGCTTGCAGACTAAACGAAGTGCAAATAAAGATTACTTTTTAGAGAACTCGAACACATCATCCACAACATTGATGGTAACGGTATCTCCGGGAAGATAATCCCCCTTGATCATTTTTTGCGACAATGGGTTTTCAATCCAGTTTTGAATAGCCCGTTTTAGTGGTCTAGCCCCATACACTGGGTCATAACCAAGTTTAGCGAGCTTGTCTAATACCGCATCGGCCACTTCCAGTTCTAAGTCGTTGTCTTGCAATCGTTTATTGAGCAACGCTATCTGGACATCGGCGATGCCCCGTATCTGGTCTCGCTGCAACGGATGGAACACTACAGTCTCATCAATGCGATTCACAAACTCCGGTGAGAAATGACGCACAACGACAGAAAGCACTTCATTCTTCACACGTTCATAGGTTTGCTCGTCACTGACATTATCCGACATTAACTCTTGAATGCGGTCTGAGCCAAGGTTAGATGTCATCACAATTACGGTATTGCGGAAATCAACGGTACGGCCATGACCATCGGTCAAGCGACCGTCATCCATGACTTGCAATAGAATATTAAAGACATCCGGATGCGCCTTCTCTACCTCATCCAATAACAATACCGAGTAAGGGCGACGGCGGACTGCCTCAGTGAGATACCCACCCTCTTCGTAACCGACATAACCTGGAGGAGCTCCAATTAGCCGGGCGACCGAATGCTGCTCCATAAACTCCGACATATCGATGCGCACCATGGCGTCTTCTGTATCAAACAAAAACTCTGCCAAAGACTTGCATAACTCGGTTTTACCGACACCGGTTGGCCCTAAGAATAGGAATGAACCATTAGGGCGGTTCGGATCAGACAGGCCGGATCTCGAACGACGCACTGCATTTGCGACTGCACTTACGGCCTCATCTTGCCCAATTACGCGCTTATGCAGTGCCGCTTCCATTTCAAGCAGCTTTTGCTTGTCACCTTGCAACATTTTGGCAACTGGGATTCCGGTCCAACGCGAGACAACCTCAGCAATTTCTTCCTCTGTGACTCGATTGCGCAGGAGACGCATATCTTTAGTGTCTGCTTGCGAGGAGTTTTCCAAATCACGCTCAAAGTTCGGAATTATCCCGTACTGGAGCTCAGACATTCGTGCCAAATCACCAGCGCGTCGAGCAAGCTCGAGCTCATTGCGGGCTTTCTCCAAATTACTCTTAATCGATTGGGCCCCTTGTACGGATGCTTTTTCGGCCTTCCAAACCTCTTCGAAGTCAGAATACTCCTTCTCAAGCTTGGAGATCTCTTCAGCAAGTTTTTCCATGCGTTTACGCGATGCTTCATCCACCTCTTTTTTTAGTGCTTCGCGTTCAATCTTCAATTGAATCAAGCGGCGATCGAGTCGGTCCATGTCTTCAGGTTTCGAATCGATTTCCATACGAATGAGACTGCCCGCTTCGTCAATCAAATCGATGGCTTTATCAGGCAGTTGTCGATCTGGGATGTATCGCTGCGATAAACGCGCCGCGGCGATAATAGCAGCGTCGGCGATCTGAACACCATGGTGCACCTCGTAGCGTTCTTTTAAGCCACGCAAAATGGCGATAGTGTCCTCTTCACTTGGCTCATCAACTAGCACCTTCTGAAAGCGGCGCTCTAGTGCGGCATCTTTTTCGATATATTGTCGATACTCGTCCAATGTCGTAGCGCCGACACAGTGTAGCTCGCCCCTTGCAAGCGCCGGCTTAAGCATATTGCCAGCGTCCATAGACCCTTCTGCTTTGCCAGCACCCACCATGGTGTGCAGCTCGTCAATAAAAAGTATAACTGACCCTTCCTGCTTCGACAGCTCGTTTAGCACTCCTTTCAAACGCTCTTCGAACTCCCCTCTAAACTTTGCACCCGCGATCAGAGAGCCCATATCGAGTGATAGGATTTTCTTGTCTTTAAGCCCCTCTGGCACCTCGCCATTAACAATGCGTTGGGCTAGACCTTCCAATATAGCGGTCTTCCCCACGCCTGGCTCACCGATTAAAACAGGGTTGTTTTTAGTTCGACGCTGCAGTACTTGAATAGTCCGTCTAATTTCCGAATCGCGACCGATAACCGGGTCTAATTCACCATTGGCAGCGCGCTCTGTTAAGTCCACACAGAACCTTGACAATGCCTGCCAAGAGTCTTCCGCTCCTGCATCATTGACTTTGTCACCACCGCGTAAATTGTTTATCGCATTTTGCAGAGCAACCGCACTTACACCGTAGGAGTTTAGAAGCTTACCTAGCGCCCCCTTGTCAGCCATCGCAGCTAAAAGAACGGTCTCACTCGAAATATATTTGTCGTCATTATTCTGCGCGAGCTTGTCTGCTTGATTCATCAAGCGACCTAAGTCATTAGAAAAAGTAACATCGCCGGCATGGCCGGCAACTTTTGGTAACTGTTCCATCATTTCTTGCAGCTGCCCGCGCAAGGCGTTTACATCAAAACCTGTTTGTGCAAGCAAGGGACGAACAGAACCACCCTTTTGATCGAGCAATGCGACCAACAGGTGAACTGACTCGATAAAATTATTATCCTGCCCTACGGCAAGTGACTGCGCGTCTGAAATTGCAGACTGTAGTTTGCTAGTTAACTGATCCATGCGCATTGGGTTACCTCATAAGAGAATTTAGTGCTCTAAACAGCGTCTCGGACACAGTGGCACTAAAAGCATTGTATAGTAGGCTTAATGCGGACAGCTTGATGTATTTCAAGCTAAATAGAAAAGATTGTTAACTTAGTAAGCCAATTACACTGGCAAAACGGCCAGTGCGATTTTCACGCCGATAGGAGTAAAAACGCTCGTCGTCGCAAAAAGTGCAATACTCACCTCCGCTAATAAAACGCACACCTTGAGACTGCAAACGCTGTCGGGCTAAGCGATAAAGATCCGCAAAAAACTTGCCGGTAATTTCGCTTTCTTGAAAGGCCTGCGCTACGGCGTCGCCAGAGGCGCTAGCTTGCACAAAGGCATCGCGGACTTCTTCTCCGACCTCGAAATGGCATTGTCCAATTGCAGGACCTAGCCACACCAATACTTCGTCAGCAGCATCAGGAAACCGACTTAAGGTATTCTCCAACACACCATCGAGCAACCCGCGCCAACCGGCATGAGCAACGGCAACTCGCCCCCCACTTTTCGAGGCAAAGAAAACTGGCAGGCAGTCCGCGGTCATCACTACCGCACCTACTCCGGGCTTGTCGATAAATGCCGCATCGGCCTCACGAGTCACCCCATCGCCTAGTGCGTCAACAACACTAGTACCATGCACCTGCGTCAACCACTGCAGTGGCGTATCGACTGGCAAACATTGACTTAATCTGGCTCTATTTGTGTGCACATCTTTTGCGTCGTCACCAACGTGCAAGCCCAGATTGAGCCCGTTGAATGGAGCCTTGCTCACGCCTCCATGCCGCGTCGTGACATAAGCAAAAACTGAGCTAGGAGCAGACCATTGCGGCACTATCCAGCCCTCTACAAGGCTTAAGGTCTGTTTACTTATTGCACCCATTGCTCGCCATCCAGAGTTATTTACATGTCGTCTCGAAGCACTTCTAGCAAATGCGCCATATCTGCAGGCATCTCAGCCTCCCAACTACACATTTCACCAGTTCGAGGATGTTCAAACCCTAAACGCCGCGCATGCAGAGCCTGCCGGCGAAACCCTTTCAACTCAGCCGCTAATTTACCGCTACAAGCCTTAGGAATCTGTAGCCGACCTCCATACATCTGGTCACCCACTAACGGATACCGTATATGGCTCATATGCACCCTGATTTGATGGGTTCTGCCCGTCTCCAGTTTCACACGAATATGGGTATGGGCGCGAAAACGCTCTTCTACTCGATAATGCGTCACTGAGTCTTTGCCATTTTCGATGACTGCACGCTTTTGCCTTTGTACCGGATGACGCCCAAGCGGAAGGTCGACAGTGCCCCCAGCCGTCATTACCCCAATGACTATCGCCTCGTACTCACGCTCGACATCCCTGCGCTGCAACTGTTTTACAAGGATTCTGTGTGCCTGCAGGTTTTTGGCGACCACCATCAAACCCGTCGTGTCTTTATCCAAGCGATGCACAATTCCTGCACGCGGGATCTCGGCAAGAGACGGGCAATGGTGTAGAAGACCATTCAATAGAGTGCCGGTGCGATTACCAACCGCGGGGTGGACAACAGTATTTGCGCCCTTGTTCAGAACAATGACGTCTTCATCTTCATAAACGATATCAAGCTCTTTAGGCTCTGCCGCGTGTGTCTCTTCGGAGACCAATTCAGCCTCTAAACTGAGATGATCCCCCTCATTAATCTTGTCTTTGGCACGCCATTCCTTCTGATTAACGCGCAGGCTCCCCTCTTTTATCCAAGCTTGGAGTCTGCCACGTGAATATTCAGGGAACAGAATGGCTGCGGCTTGGTCTAAGCGACTACCACATAAAGTTTCGGGCACTGTTGCCTGCATTGAGATCTTAGTAGTCATAATACCTTGTGTTTTAGAGCGTGTGACGGCAAAGCGATAAAGAATACAGCTTCACTTTGGTATAAAGTGCCTGCTGTGGTTAAATACCCCGTTATACATAACGAGGCTGACTAAGCATTATAGAGCTTAGCACTGAAGATAACTTTACTATTTTTTACATGCCAATATGGCAAGAGGTTGTAGTCGCGTGAGAATCCTGTTCCTGTTAACACTTTGCCTAGCCTTCACATCATGCTCCATCTTTAACAGCGAAGAGCGTGACGAGTTTGCCAGCCTAAGTACTGAAGAGCAGTTTTACACCACCGCTCAAAGACAGCTCTTTGCACGTAATTATCGAGCTGCTATAGCAACTTACCAAGCACTTGAGTCTCGCTTCCCCTTCGGCCGTTTTGCCGCTCAAGGGCAGCTCGAGTTGATTTTTGCCTATTATAGCAACCTCGATCTTGAGGCAGCGCGAGCTGCAGCTGACCGCTTCATACGCCTACACCCAGACAACCCCAATATCGATTACGCCTATTATATGAAGGGCATGGCCTCTTTTGCGGAAGATTCGGGCTTCATGGCTCGCTTCCTACCAACCGACCCTTCGAAGCGTGACCCAGGCCGCGCGCGCGACTCATTTGCTGAGTTCTCACTTTTACTCGCGCTCTACCCCGATAGTGAATATGCCGCCGATGCGCGGGCCCGTATGATTTACCTGCGCAACACCCTCGCGGCCTATGAAGTGCACGTAGCAGAGTACTACCTCGAGCGTCGTGCCTATATGGCGGCCCTTAACAGAGGCCGGTATATTGTCGAAAACTTTCAGGGCAGCCCAATAGTTGCGGACGGCGTGGCCATAATGGTCGAATGTTATCTACGTATGGGGCTAGACGAGCTTGCGAGCACCTCATTAGCCTTATTGAAGGATAATTACCCCGACCACCCTGCTATCGACTCTGCGGGTAATTTTATCGTGCGTAGCGACGTCACCAACCCGTCTTTACTCTATACCGTCAGCTTTGGGCTACTAGGTGATAATGTAGATAATACGCCGCTAGCCCCTACAACACGTCCATTTCGCCCTGAGACAACGCTCGAAGGCGCGCCAAGACAATCGCGCAGCCTACTCAACATCTTGACGTTTGGGCTCCTCGGTTCGTAAAAATCAGTAGTTCTCCGGGCAAAACTCTCGCTCAATAAGCTCGATGAGCGTGTGAATGATCTTGATATGAACTTCCTGCACACGGTCGGCGAAGGCGCTTTTGCCTGCGCTTACGTCGACGCTAGCTATCTGCCCCAACTTGCTACCCGCCTCTCCCGTGAGACTAACGACCTCCATACCATTGGCCTGAGCATATTCCGTTGCCATAATGACGTTACGGCTGGTACCACTGGTGCTAATCGCTAGCAGACAATCCCCTTTGCGTGATCGCGCCTCTAGATACCTTGAAAAAATATGCTCATAGCCAAAATCATTCGCCACACAGCTGATATGGCCAGGGTCACTGATCGCAGCGGCTGATAGCCCGAGGCGATTTTTACGATATCGACCTGTTAACTCTTCGGCAAAATGCATCGCGTCGCTCATCGATCCACCGTTGCCACAACTATAGATTGTATTGCCCCGATGCAGGGTCGCGATCATCACGGTCGCGGCTCGAGCAATTGCCTCGATATTACTTGGGTCGGATATGAAACGGTGGAGGTAGTCCCTTGAATCACCGAGTGTTGCTAGAATATGTTCTTTCACGTATGGCCCGCCTTTTCCCTATACAAAATTGTTTTTTTAGACTTTAGGCTATTCGCCTAGTTCCCATCCCGAGGTAATCGGATAGCGCCTATCGCGTCCAAACCCTCGCTGCGTCAATCGCACCCCCACGGGGCTCTGCCGGCGTTTATACTCATTCACATCGACTAAACGTAGCACTCGCCGCACAGTTTCTTCGGCGTATCCTTGCGCAATAATATGCGCCGCACTGGCATCCTTCTCAATATAGAGCTCTAAGATCGCATCGAGAATATCGTATGGCGGCAGGTTGTCTTGGTCGATCTGATCAGGGGCTAGTTCTGCTGAGGGCTCACGCTCTATTACCGCCACTGGAATGACCGGCCCATTCTCGGCGGTTTCCAGGCTATTGCGATAGGCACATAGGCGATAAACCATTGTCTTAGAAACATCTTTGAGAACGTCGAAACCTCCGGCCATGTCGCCATACAACGTACAATAGCCAACGGCTATTTCACTCTTATTGCCGGTTGTAAGCACTAATCGCCCCGTCTTATTGGATATGGCCATTAGCATCACACCACGACAACGCGCCTGTATGTTCTGCTCGGTGACATCGGTTTGATAGCCCACAAACTCCTGTGCCAATGCCGACTCAAAACTGGCAAATGCATCGCTAATCGGGATGACGCTGTAATCGACCATCAGCCTGCTTGCCTGCGACTGCGCAAGATCCAAACTCAATTGCGAGGTGTAATCGAAGGGCATCATCACCGCTTTAACGGCCTCATGCCCTAAGGCATCTACAGCAACCGCCAAAGTTAATGCCGAGTCGACGCCTCCAGATAAACCCAACACAACGCCCTTAAAGCCATTTTTATGGGCATAATCCTTCACACCCATGACTAAGGCTTTGTAGAGACTCTCTTCTGTCGCGTCTACTGGCTGCAATTGCTCGGGGGTCGCTTCTATCTCCATAATCCCGTTCGGACTTTGGACTAAAGAAACAGGATAAAACCCCTCTTGGAACGAAGGTGCGCGAACGCGACACTCACCGCTTGCCTCTATCGCCATCGAACTGCCATCAAATACCAATTCGTCTTGCCCGCCGACTAAATTGCTATAAATGATAGGACAGTTCACGGTTCTGGCACGCTTGCGTAATAGCGCCAAGCGTTCAGACATTTTGTCCCTATGGAATGGCGAGGCATTGATGTTTATCAGTAACTCAGCCTTCGCCTGAGCCGCTTGTGCAGTGGGCCCTTCCGACCACATATCTTCACAAATCGTCAGAGCAACGCGGACCCCTTCAATTTCGGCAACCGCCACATCCTCACCAGGGCTAAAATAGCGGCGCTCATCGAACACTTGGTAGTTTGGCAAGTGCTGCTTACGATAAATGACGAGTATGTCGCCACCCTTTATTAAAGCTAGTGCATTGTAGAGCACGCCATTTTCAAATAACGGATAACCTAGGACTATATGGATTTGCAGAGCAGCGTCTTTAATCCTTTGCATAGCCTTGTCAATTCGCAGCTGCAAGCTAGGCCTTAGCAATAAGTCCTCGGGTGGATATCCGGTCAGTGTTAGCTCAGGAAAGACCACGATGTTGGCATTGTGGTGTCGTTCTGCCTCTAAAGCCCCTTCGATAACCTTAGTTGTATTTGCCTGGATATCTCCAACCAACAAATTCACTTGCGCCATCACAATTTTCAACCGCTTGGGCATACGCTCCTCATAGATCTTTCAACTACCGCAAGCAAGGCGGTACGGGGATAAAGTGTCCTATTGACCACTCGCAGTCGTGCATGTGGCTATTGTTTAACAAGTGCGATATTGTCCGACAAACCCACTGTATAAGCAAAAAGCAAATCGCTTTGTTAGCCTACTAAAAAGCCATAAGCTCATGGATGCCACTATTCAATCCGACCAAAACATCCGCATATTGCAGATTTACAATGTCTATCGGTTCTTTCTCGCGTTGTTACTGCTGCTTAGCTTCCTTACCGGAGCCACCACCACACAACTAGGAAACCAAGATCCCGCCGTTTTCTTGTATACCACGCTCGCATTGCTCGCGTTTAGCTTGCTCGTTATTTTTGTATTGAAGCCGGAGCGCACTTTTTCGCGCCGACAACGACTTTTAAGCACTTTATTCATCATAGATATTATGTGCATTGCCTTGCTCACTTATAGCTCCCGAGGAGTCTTAAGCGGGCTTGGGCTACTGCATTTAGTCACGATTGCGGCAGGCAGTATTCTTATTGTCGGTCGCATGAGTACACTTCTTGCCGCGATAGCAAGCATTGCGACGATTTACTCAGAGATTTATCTTAGCTTTACTCGCGACGTCGTAGCCAACCAGTACATCCAATCTGGCTTATTAGGCGCGCTCCTATTTGCCGCTTCTTTGTACCTACAAGGCTTAGCAGTAAGAATGCGTCGCAGCGCACAGCTTGCCGCAGAACAAGCCTCCAGCATTTTGAGTCTAGAGCAACTCAATCACCTTATAATTCAAAGAATGCGCACGGGGATTGTCGTGGTTGGGGCCGACGCAGCGATCATCACGGCAAATGATGCGGCCTTCCAAATGCTCATCAATCACTCCGGCCAAGGCTCCTTAACACCGAGCTCAACAATTCTTTCCCTACCTGACGCCTTGTTAGAGAATTTAGCGCAATGGAAAGACAACAATGATTTGCGCACGCCGACATTTAAAACGCAAAAAAACGGGCCGCAGATCCAAGCCAATTTTGCCTACTTAACTCCTCAATCAGATTCAAATATATTGATCTTCTTAGAGGATAGTAGCCAAATAATTCAAAGGGTTCGGCAAATGAAACTTGCCTCTCTTGGTCGCCTGACTGCCAGTATCGCACATGAAATACGCAACCCATTAGGGGCCATCAGTCATGCGAGCCAACTACTCAAAGAAAACGATGCATTAGAGCCAGCGGATCAAAGGCTTTTGGAAATCGTGCTATCGCACTGTGCGCGCGTCGACCATATCATTGACGATGTCCTACACATGTCCCAACACAAAAAAGATAATACTGACCGCATTAATTTATATGCCTGGGTAAGCCAATTCGTCGCAGAGTATCATGAAGCTCATCAAGTTCAGGGGACCATCTCTATAGACATCGAGCCACGCGACATCGAGGTGCGAGTGATCACCAGTCAACTCCAGCAAATCCTTAATAATTTAGTCGAGAATGGATTGCGCTACAGTGCCAAAGCGACGAAAGAGGAGAACCTACTCATTAAGGGGCGTCTTGATGTCAAAGGCAAAACCATTCGCCCGATACTACATGTAATTGATGATGGGCTTGGCATCGACTCGCAAGCGGAGGAGCATCTGTTTGAGCCATTCAATACCACAGAATCTACTGGCACTGGGCTAGGACTTTATATATCGAAAGAACTATGCGAAGCTAATCAGGCTCAGCTTTCTTATCGCCGAACAAGTAATGGTAAAAGCTGCTTCAGCATTCACTTTGCCCACCCAGATAGAAATATAGACTAGCAAGCCATAAAGCCACGCTCGGAGTATTAATGCCTGACAAAGTCCTCATAGTCGATGATGAGCCAGATATCAGAGAATTGCTGGAAATCACTTTAGGACGCATGTCCCTTGAAACCGAAAGTGTCGGTGATTTAGCCTCAGCTTACGAGCTCCTCAAACAAAGATCATTCAGCCTATGTTTAACCGACATGCGACTACCCGATGGCGATGGCATTAACTTGGTAGAACACATCCAGGCGCATTTCTCGCATATGCCAGTGGCTGTTATAACTGCGCATGGCAATACCGAGACCGCCATTAAGGCGCTTAAATCCGGTGCCTTCGATTTCGTTTCCAAACCTGTCGATCTGCAAAAACTGCGTGACCTAGTCTCTGCTGCTTTGCGCTTGTCCGCGCAAGAGAATAGTCACAATTTTGCGCCCAATACCGCATTACCAATGCATGTCAATATTAGCGGTCATTCAAGCATCATTCGCGAATTACGCGCACAAATCAGCCGCTTAGCACGCAGCCAAGCCCCCGTTTACATTAATGGGGAGTCTGGCAGTGGAAAAGAGCTGGCCGCTCGCTCTATCCATTTACAGAGCGCTCGTGCTCACGGCCCTTTCATCGCAGTCAATTGCGGCGCCATTCCCGCAGAGTTGATGGAAAGTGAATTATTTGGTCACATCAAAGGTAGCTTCACAGGTGCCGACAAAGACAAAACCGGTCTGTTTCAAGCAGCTGCTGGAGGTACGCTATTTCTTGATGAAGTGGCCGACCTCCCCTTACACATGCAAGTGAAACTGTTACGAGTAATCCAAGAGAAGTCTGTTCGCCCTGTCGGTTCGCAGGTAGAACTACCCACCGATGTTCGTTTGCTGAGTGCGAGCCATAAAAATCTCGTAGAAGAAATCAATCAACAGCGCTTTCGTCAAGATTTGTATTACCGTATCAATGTGATCGAGTTAAGTGTTCCCAGCCTAAGGGAGCGCAGTGAAGATATACCCGACATTGCGCATCAACTCTTAAGCCGAATTGCCAACGACAATAAACTTGCTGACATACCTGATATTAGAGACGACGCGTTAGAGATGTTGTGTAAATACAATTTTCCAGGCAATGTGCGCGAGCTCGAAAACATTTTGCAACGAGCGCTTACCTTAAGTGAAAACAAACGTATAGTACCCGAAAACCTCGACCTTTCTCATAAAGCTTCCCTCCCCTTTCCTATCGAGACAGTGCCAGAACTCGCGGCGGAACCAACTGTAAACGCTGAGGTCGAGTTTAAACTTGGCGATGATTTCTCTTTAGAACAGCATTTAGAGAACATCGAAAAACGCGCAATAGAACAAGCCTTATTAGAATCACGTTGGAATAAAACTGCCGCCGCACAACTACTGGGCATGAGTTTTCGTTCGTTACGCTATCGAATGAAAAAATTAAACCTCGAGTAACGTTACGAGGCTCTATCAAGCCTGTAGGGGGCTGGGTCTATTGATGTCTCTTTCTTCAGAAGAATATCTGTAAGCAGTTTTGCTGAGGCTGGCGCTAAGACTAAACCATTTCTAAACTGCCCCGCATTCACACTCAAGTTTGCATAGGCTCCAACACGCCCGATATAAGGAATCCCGTGAGGAGACCCTGGGCGAAGTCCGGCCCAGTGTTTAACGACAGGAAGCTCCTCTAAACTTGGCAGCATTGCAATTGCCGATCTTCGTAAACTAGTGAGCGCATCTTCCGAAGTCGATTTGTCAAATTGAGAGTACTCTAAAGTACTTCCAGCTAGAATATGATTATCTCTTCGTGGTATTAGGTATCGTCCTTGGGTTAGCACCATCGAGTGCAGCAGCCGCTGAGGGGGTTTAAATAACAACATTTGCCCCTTCACTGGTTCTATGGGGATATCTACCCCAAGTGTTTGCAAAACTTGGCGCGACCAAGCTCCAGCGGTAATCACAAACTGATTGGCAGCCAACTCAATTTTCTGTCCATTACGATTTACTACGGCATGCCGAACCTGCGCCACACCTGATCCTTTAACCAGCTCAAACCCTGTTACCGCTGCATGCTCAGTGACACGAATATTGCGATCCATACGCACGCTTGCTATTAAGGCCTTAAGAAGCTTTGGATTGCGAACATTGGCGATGTTCGGCATCCACAGACCTCGCTCAAATCCCCGCGCCAAAATAGGTACACGTTGATAGATGCTCCTGCTATCAATTGCCTCCATTGTACTTTTATGTTGGTGCGCCCAGGACAGGGCTTGAGGCGCATCATCAGCTTCGAGCATCATTAAGCCGGTTTGCTCCAATTCCGCATCTATCCCCGTTTCATCTAGAAGAGATTGCACAATCTGAGGGTAACTACGTTGCGCTTCGCTCGCCAGCGCCGTTACGGCGCTTGTATATCTCCATGGATAAAGCGGGGACACAATACCACCGCCAGCCCAAGAGGCCTCCTGACCACACTCTCCTCGCTCTACAAGAGTGACCGTTGCGCCTGCGCGAGCCAACCCCCGTGCCATTAATAAGCCAATGACACCACTACCGACTATCAGAAAATCTGTCATGCATTCGTCCATCAATCGTAAGTCTATCGATCTTCGCGCAAAACTGTTCATTCAGCACTACTATTACTAGGGGGGCAACTTTATCACAAGGAGGTGGCGAAGATGCATTCAATACGGGGCTTCACATTGCTTGAACTCATAATCGCGCTTTTGATTATGAGTATATTATTTACACTCGCTATGCCCAAACTGACATCGTTTATCGACCAGAGCGAAGCATCAGCTCTGCAGAAAACACTTATACAACACATCGCTTTTGCCAAGAGTTCTGCCGCCAATAGTGGGAAAATTGTAACCTTATGCCCAACCACAGAATACTTACAATGCGAAAGCTCTTGGACTAACGGCAGCATGATATTCATCGATAGCAATGCAAACAGAATCGTAGACCTCGAAGATCGAATACTTAGAGTTCGATCCGCAGACATTCGAGAAGGGCAATTGGAATGGAGAGCCTTTGGACGACGCAAGTATTTGCAGTTCAGTCCCATGGGCTTCTTATTACACCAAAGTGGCAATTTCACCTACTGCGACAATAGTGGGGACCCAGTGCTGACCCGACAATTAATTGTTAATGGCGCTGGCCGGGTAAGAATTGCCATTGATAATGACGGGGATAATATTCGTGAGGGTAGCAATGGCAAAGCAATAAACTGTTAATAAGTAACAGCGCTTAGCGCCAGCAATTTGCGACGGTATCACCCGTCGCCCCTTTCAAACCTGTATTAGTGACCGTTAGCGTCGTGCAGCTATCGGCAGTTTGAGCCCCTTGCGGAGTTGCGGTCGCTACAAAACAATTAGCAATTGTGCCAGCACCGCAAGCTGCAACGGCAACTTGGTAGAACCCAGCTTCTGTGGTCAATGTGGCAACGGCAGGATTGGACAATGGGTCAGCGTTTGCGGAATAGGAATTATTATCAGAGTAAAACCGTTCTTGATTGGCGGCCACTTGCAACAGCAAGCTTTGTGCCTCAGCCCTTGCTCCACCACGGACACTTTGCTGATAAGCTGGCAATGCTACGGCCACCAGAATACCTAGAATTGCGACCACGATCATCAATTCAATGAGAGTAAAACCTTTGTTCACAGTGTATCTGCGCTGAGTGTGCATAGCATTGGCCTAATAAATTCGTTGCTTACAGCTTAGTTGAGAAACGGCAATTATACCATCGTAACTATAGAGCGAGTGGCGCCTGCTAGTTTTGCTCCAACAATTGCAGCATGTCGTTGGGGCCGATGATCTCGATACGCAGCAAGGTCCCCTCGCCATTCAAGGTATAACGAACCACCATACCTACATCCAATGTTTGCGCCCCAACTTGCCGGTCTCCAATAAACACTAGGGTCACACGATCAGAGAAACCATGCCGCTGTCCTGAGATACTTACAAAACCATTATCTTGATCTAAATTCTCAATGGTACCAGTGCGCTCTTCCTGTGCCATTACGGCTTGTACGAGCACGAACAAGAGCAAGCATAGAGCCCACAAGGAACGACTAGTTTTCATATTCACATCCTATTCTTCGCGTCAATCGAGTTGACGCCACGATTGCCTGCCGCTAGTTGTAGTGCCTGTGTTCAATTCCATAACGTCGACATCACCGCTACTGCCGCTACCAAACGCAATATCTCTATCTGAATCGGACAAGATACTGAGAGTTGGAACTATGCCTACATCAGACATCCGTCCCGATGCATTAGTATCGATATCATCAAACACCCCATCGCTATTCAAATCAAACGCTGGGAAACCAAGCGCCCCTCCGTCTCGATAGTCGACCTGCATCACAAAGCTACTACCGCCGAAATCACAAGGTTGTTGCGACGGGATGAGCGTTGTAAAGATTACTCGTCCATCGCGCACTACAGCATTGCTCACCTGCCGTTCACCGAAGTTATTAGAATTGGCAACTCCCTCTACTGCTAATGGTTGCAGATTTAATTTCCAACCCATCGCGCTGGCGAAATCGAGATCATTATCGGACATTTCGCGCAGCACATAAAAGGCATCATCCGCATCATCTCCATTCGTGTCGAAGCCATCGTCGTATTGATTGTTGATAGTCTGCAAAACCAAATCACTGCTATCGAACGAGGTCAGGGAGTTAAGATTCTTGTCCCAAATGCCATAGAAGGCCTGCGTGGCTTGGGCAATTGGGTCATTGTCATCAATCTCGAGATATTTCCCTGTTCCAAAGTAAACCATAAAACCATCGAGACCGTCAGGGTGAAATGCGACTTGTGGTTGTGTCGTGATCGGTTGATTCGCTTGTGTAGTAAACAGAGGGCGAGGAGTAGATCCTGATTTATAATCGCTATCCCATTGCCCTGAGTTGGCGCTCGATACGTCAAACTTCCACATATTCCCTAGTTGATCGCCTGCGTAGATAATATCCACTACCAAGTCACCGTTATAGTCAACCAAGGTAGGGGTTGCTAGGCCATTTGGAGTACCCGCCGTACCCGCTTCTGTATCCAGCTTCTCAATTAATTCGCCCGTCTCCAAGTCCACGATATAAAGTACCGCATGGCCAGTGCTACTCGCATTACCATCTGCCTCGGTACTGTTATATCCGTTGCCGAAAACTGCCGCCCAGCGCCCGTTCGCCATCTTTGCGACTTGCGGCTTTCCATAGGTATATCCTAAGTCTGCGTCATCAGCATCATCGAACTCCCATAACACCAAACTCGCAGCATTGGACTCATCGAAAGTTGCAGGGTTAGTGACATCTAAAGCGAAAACGGCTTGCCCGCCCCCGCCTAGCCCTGCGGTTAATACGCTGCGCCACAGGCCATCGACGGCGCTACTGGGATCATCCATGGTCGCAAGATAGGCATCGACGATAGTCGGGCCTGCGTCCACGAAATAGCGGTGCGAATAATCGGGCCTAGAGAGTGAGGCAATATTTTCAAATACCGCGTTAGGCATATAGGCGATGCGTTCCCGTCCGTCAGACTCGGCAAAACCGTGTAACATACCGTCATTAGCGCCGACATAAACCATAGGGGTACGGGCTGCATACGCCGACTGAAAAGCCGCATACGACTTTGGCGCAATACTCTCTGGGTATCTGAATTTAGGTGCTCCCACATAACGTGGATCAGAGTTAACGATGTCGCCAAGAACAGAATTACGCGTCCTGAACCCGTAACCAACCCCCTCATTGCTGCGCTGGCCGCGCAGGTAGTTTGTAATTGCAGATCCATAGGCTTGATTCGCCGCAAGCTCTCCTGCATCTCCCGTCCCTGAAGAGTACGGAGCGAAGAGAAGTAGTTCGTCAATCTGACCGGATGACATATCCGTTAGTGCATCCGGAGAGTTGTAGGAAGCCGGCCAGCGAAATGCAACGCCCTGACCTTCAACTGCCCCGCCAGGGATGACATCTGCATCTGGGTTAAAGGTTAGAATTTCTCGGCCAGTGCTGTAGTTCTGTGTATCGATAACATCACCAGCATTCCAGTCCGGTACTGGGTCGACACTGCCGTCAGAATTAATAGCAAACGCTAAAAGCTGACCACTCCAATCTGCACTATCAAACCGAGCTTGGAAAAGATAACTTCCCGCACTCAGGGTACCAGAGTTTGTCGCAACGGAAGCCGATGAGCCAACACGATCGGCAATATTAGCAAGTGCACCTTGGATAGAATCGACTACTTCTTGAGGGGATTGGGCGGCGACAAAAACCCCTTGGCTATTAAAGGCGGCATGCCACAGATCATCGATTTTTTCAGGGTCACTGTCAAAAGGGTTTCCCCAATTACTATTAACCTCTAGCGCTGGGTCCGGCCAACCGTCATTATCAGTATCAACGAGCAAACCGGTCACACCAAAAGCAACGGTAAAGGTCACCATGTGCTGACGATTATTCCCATCTAGCAAACTCGTAGGCACTTGATCGGGAAGTGGGCTCAGATCGTTGTCATAATAATAGTGAGCGACATCCGCAAGGGTGCGGGTTCGGCTATCTCCGTCAGAATTACCTATCGCATTATCTGGGTCAC
Source organism: uncultured Pseudomonadales bacterium (assembly GCA_947259995.1). Classification (GTDB taxonomy): domain Bacteria; phylum Pseudomonadota; class Gammaproteobacteria; order Pseudomonadales; family Pseudohongiellaceae; genus UBA5078. The sequence continues at coordinate 25,556 of CAMYOK010000011.1, forward strand.
TGCCATTCCAATAGCCATCGGTAAACAGCACAGAGAAGTTCTGCTGACAAGCCGAAATAATCGGGTCTGTCATACCTAAGACATTGTCATAATAACGACCGACTCGCTCCAGACCCCGTCGCAATGGGGTGCCCATCGCCGGCCAATTGTAGCTATAAAGATCATCTAAAAGCGCTGTGTTGTGTGCAGAATATTCAGTCGTTGCTGCACTGGGCACCTCTGCAAACAAAGTAGCATATTGATTAATGACGCTTAAACCGAAACGAAAACCAGGGGAAGCCGTGATCACCGCAGCGATTGCACCCTTAGTGACGAACGAACGCCTTCTGGAATATTGATACCAATTTGCAATATTCTGCTTGGTCTCTGCCAAAGTTCGACCATACTCATCAACTGCTGCGCCACTGATTGTGGTCGACGAGGAGGTCGTTCCAAAGCAAGACGAATAAGGAGTCGCCTGCTGCGCATGTGTCAAAGTACAACTGGTATTTAATGCATCCATGGTCGCAGCGGATGGAACCGTTAACTCTCGTCGCGTTAGGTTTGCAAGCCCTACCGTGTACTCCACGTGGGAGTCAAACAAGTCCACAATATCATTGGGTGTATCGGTTGCGTTCGAAGGCCCACTTGGGCGCGAGCCTGTATAGCCATGATCGTCAATGGCAACTTCGTAAATGAATCCTGTAAGGTCCCGAGTGACGTTATAACCACTAGCACCAGGTTGCGGATCGCTGCGCGCCGCAGCAAACGAAGCATCTGGTAATCCAGGCCAAGGGCGATACTCTAAAGCGGGATCATAATAAAGCAAATTGAAGTCAGAAGAACGTGCACGCCAGTCTCGCTCGAAAGCCTCTGGCTGACGCTCGGCCTCTGGATAGGAGCAAGAATTATAGGCATTATCACTATTGTCGAACATGAACGTATAGGAGCGACGCCCTGTGCAACTACCCGACGACGCGAAGGTCAACCAGAGCCCATCGCTGTTAAGAGAAACACCGCTATTGTCCCAGTAATTTAGATAGTAATCGTGAGGTTCTGTCAGAACCTCCCAGTCCATAGAGCCAGAATCATCCACCATAAAAAATACGTTAGGGTCGACACTTACACCAAGGAACAAAGGGCTGTTTGACAGTGTTAAGGGTGCGGCGTGCCCATTCACAGAAAATGCCAGTCCGATGACTGAAAGCAGCCAACACCCAACGACTCTATTTATCTCATTCATCGTCATACATTGCCCCAGCTTGTCTGAAATGAAAAACAGTTATTCATAAGTCTTTACAAACGTGGACTGTAATTGAACGACAGCCGTGTCGCCTACTCCAGAACCACGCGCCGTAATGCGGTGAAATACGCGCACACGAGATTGCAGGCCAGAGCCAATACCAATCGATTGCCCGCTTGTGATTGTCGACATCTCTTCAAGTACATAATGCGGAGCTGTCGCTACGCCTTCCACATCGCTGACTTCTATCGCATTGTTGCCCCACCATGATGAGACATCGCGCGCGCTGTCCTGCCACCAATGCAGTGAATCGCCCGTATCAGGGTCCATCGCATCTCGACTCCAAACCGTCGTACTGCCATCGCTACTTGTTGCTGGCCAAGTGAATTGATCCATGAGCCAATTTTCACCTACTTGCAAAGAGGCCTCCGCCGCTTGGAAAGCCGCGTTGTAGTCTTGCAGGTTTCCGGCCATACGTTCTTCCAATACGGAGGACTCCATACTGGCGACTCCCATCATCGTCAGAACCAATAAGAACACTAAACAGAATACTAAAACCGCGCCGTTCTGCTGTGTTGGTGGTGTGCCAAGGTTCGGCTTTTTTTCGATAACGTTAAGGCGCATCTCTTAACTCCCTACCGCACGATTGCGCAAGGTAATGGTCGAGGTAAACACTCGCCGTAGCCGCCGGTCAGCGGGTAGCGCGCCATTGCCTGCCGCACCATCGTAGCGGACACCGTTGAAGGTATAAGCTTGCGGAGCTGGCAGCATATTATCTTCGATCGACTGAACTAAGAGACTAATGCGGACACTAATCACTCGTGACCAATCCCCCACTAAATTTGCTGGCACATAGGAATCGACAGTTTTCTTATTATCATTGTCGGCATTGATACCATAGAGTATCTGTAAATTTTCTATTCCTTCGACTAATTCCTCAGCGTTACCTAAGCCTGCAGTTTGGCTCAACTGACGTCTAAACAATGCCGGAGGGTTCGTCGCGACATCGCCTCGCTTGCCGATATAGAACATGGTGCCTGCCAACTTTACTAACTCGCCACCGGCCTGAGTACGCATGGCAGCCGTGACATCATTACCAGGGACGCAACCCGAAGAAAGAACAGAATTTATGCTAGTGCCTCCGCCGATATCTTGCACATTGCATGCTTGCACCCAATCGGCTCTTTGGCAGTCGCTTAACAATAAAATGTCCCCGTCTTCTATGTCAGTTAACCCCGAGTTCACAACAGTCATCCCCGCACCGGGAGAGATTGAATTAATCGTGGCACCAGTGCCTGCCGCATTCCAAACACGCACGATGTCGGTAGCTGGCACAACATTTGTTGATTCCAAAATATTGCCACCAGAACTGGTCCACCCACCGCCATTGGTATCGCTTATTGCGACATTATTGGCGCTATTACTCGTGACCCCAAGCCCCGTGCCGTTGGCTTCCCAACCCTGTATCCCTATACCGGGCTGAAATGACGGTGGCGGGCCATCAAGTGTATTGTTAATAGAGTTCTCATCAATAGTAGATAAACACCCTAGATATCCCGCCATGCGTAACTCATTCGCAAGATAGGTGGTCGCGAAACGACCATTTTCTTGCATGCGTGAGCGAGCCTCTTGGTCGCGTTCAGTTTGAGTATTCCCAACATAGACTTGCATAACGCCAGCGGTAAGCGTCAAGCCCATCACCATCGCAATCAGCAGCTCGATCATACTCAAACCACTCATCGTTCTAAGCGACCCTATTTGGCTCTTTTCATGTTGATTTATTTTCATACAATGCAACTCGATTTCCGCTATAACTTAGGGTTGAAAACTCAATGTGAAGCGCTTCTCTGCTGCACCGTCACGATCTTCATCCCACCAAATTTTCACCGCATAGAGGGCACCTGCACCGTCGCACGCGGGACCTGCGGGCGTGCCATCCTCTGGAGTAGAATCGGCACACACTGTGCCAACACCCGCTGGGAAATTTGCCGCGAGCGCCGCCTTCCATTCCGCAACGTCATTGCCAGCCAATTCAGAGAAAGTACATCCCACCGCGGTATTGCATGCAGCTGTTACTTCCCCATCAATATTGTTGTAGCTATTGGCTTCAACACCTTGCAAGTTGGCACGCACGCGCTCAACGATATCATTACTAGCAATACTAGCCTGCGTTCTTAAGTAGGCGCTTTGGGTGCTGCGCAAGCTCACTGTTTGTAAACCCGACATACCCAGAAGGCCAATCGCCAAAATGAGCAGAGAGATAAGAACCTCGATTAGAGTGGTCCCTGATTGGCGGTGCCGGCAAGCTCGATAAGTGCGGCGTGTTGTAAAATTTGTCTTGGTCATGAGCAATCTAAACCATCATGGATGCGCCGGCCCCTGCCGGTAATCGAGATCTCTACTGCTTGCGCATTCACAGAATTATCATCTTCAGGGCACAGCAAAAACGTCCTAGCGGCAGCATTGGTCCCAAACCCTCGTGGATCAAACTGCTGAATGTCGGCACTAAAGGTCAGAGTGTTCCCCCCCAATCCTTGATAAACCCTTAGGACTTCGTCTCCCACGTCTACGGAACCAACGGCTCCATTTGCATCCCCATTGTTGTCAACAAATACTAACCAGCCATCGCTCCAAGCATCTGCAGCACAGTCGGTGCCGCTAGCGCTGGCGCATATCGACACCAAACTGCCACGTTTAATCGCTTCGCTACGCGCAAAGTTGAGACTAGATACTAGGGTTTTCGCCTGAGTGTTTGTCGAAATTCGACTAATCGTGTCCTGAAGGCTAGGTAGACCTACCGCGAGCAATATCCCTATCACGCCGACAACGATCATCAGCTCAATTACGGTAAAACCCTTGATTGTCTTAACATTCATCATTAAATTCACAGCACTTTTGACCCGTATGGGTAGGCATTTGGCACTATTGCAGATAAATATTACCCCAGCAAGAGCTGCCCCTTTGGGGACAGCATCAAGATAGACACTTGATGGCGTCAAGTATGTGATGCATATAGAACTTTAGCAGATCAACGCGTATTGATTTGCTACACTGTGACGCCTTTCACGCTTCCCCAGAAATTTTGAGCCGCCGTTCCTATGGATTACAATATACCGCTTCTCTTTTTGCTTGCCGCAATGGGCTTGCTAGCCGGGGGTATCAATACAATAGCTGGGGGTGGTTCGAACCTGACACTGCCTGTGCTTATGTTACTCGGTTTACCCGCGGATGTAGCTAATGGGACGAATCGCGTTGCCGTCGTCCTCCAGTGTGTTGTGGGCGTCCAAGGATTCAAGAAGTATGATCGTTTAGACACCCCTGCCATCATCCCAATCATTATACCGACACTACTGGGCGGCGTTTTGGGCTCCTTCGCTGCCGCATTGATGCCAACAGTCGCATTAAAACCTATTCTGCTAGGCACCATCATCACGATGTCGGTGATCATTCTAGTGCGCCCAGGCTTTATTGCTCCTCCCGACGGCACTCCAGTGAAAAGCGTAAGCGATAGTGCCGGAGCTTGGTGGACCTTGTTTATAGCTGGGATCTACGGCGGTTTTGTACAGGCCGGAGTTGGTTTTATTTTGTTAGCGGCGCTTGCCGGCGGCTTACGCTATGACTTGGTCCGAGCGAACGCCTTAAAAATGGTGTGCTCTTTAGGCTTTACCTTGATTGCGCTTGGCATTTTTATTTACTTCGACCAAGTCCGCTGGATCCCGGGGTTAATCCTAGCTGTTGGCACCATGATCGGCTCTTGGCTGACTGTGAAATTTGCAGTGCATGCCAAACAGAATACGATTAAATGGTTTCTCTTTGTGATGACACTTTGTTCTTGCTTGGCTGCTTGGCTGTACTAGGGCTAGCAATCAATTCTCAAGTTCACGATGAAAATTGCTAAAAACCAGCTCTACACGTGCACCGCCCGAATCGTTTGTGGTGACATTAACCTGCCCACCGTAACTATTCATAATATCTGCCACCACGGCAAGGCCAATGCCCTGTCCTTTAGCTAGAGTGTCCACGCGAGCACCGCGTTGCAGTACAAACTCTTGGTGTTGGTCTGATATCCCAGGGCCATTATCGTCAACGATGATATTGAGCTGCGGTACTGGCGTTGCAGTCACATTCGTTGTTATCGAAAGCACACTCCCTCCGTACTTAAATGCGTTATCTAGAATATTACCCAACACTTCCATTAAATCTCGTTCATCACCCAAGAACACTAGTTGCGTATCTAGTTGTTTAGTCACTGCCATATGCTTACTTGCATAGACTTTCTCTAATGCTCTTAGTATTTTCTCGACACTCTCAGCCACGTTCACGCGCCGAGCTAGGCTCGAGCTGCCATTGCTCTTCACTGCGCGTTGTAATTGATAGCTAACGATTTGATTCATTCTATCCAATTGCTCTGTCACAGTATTGATTTGTTCTGCCGCATCACTTTCGTTCTTCGTCGAAAATCGAGCAGTTAGATTCTGCATGGCACCCGCTACCACTGCCAGTGGCGTCTTCAAGCTATGAGCAAGATCACCTAGGGTTTCGCGGTATCTTGTCATTTGCTTGCGCTCACTCTGTATCAGTAGATTTAAGTTCTGCGTGACAGCTTGCAACTCTTTTGGGTAGCTCTCTTGCAGCTGCTCGTGCTCGCCACTCTCAATCAGTTTTAGGTCGACGGCTAAACGCCGCAGTGGCGACAAGCCCCAACGCATCAATAGCACTTGTAAGACTAACAACAGCACTGCCACGCCGCCTAGCCATGACCAAAGGCTAGTGCGAAAATTACTCAGCTCTGCCAAATAGGTTCCTGTCGACTCGATTACCACAAAGTCGTAGGTCGCCGCGCCACTTTCCCAAACTACCCCGTAAGCCGCGACAAAATACTCATTACCGTCGTTGGCAAAGGCACGTGAAAAATAAAAATCCCCTCGATTGACGTCTTGCCACAAGGTCACAAAATCCACATAGTCAATTTCCAGTGCTGAAGGCGTGCGCAGAACCTCCCCAATCTCGGAGTTGCTTACGAGTCCATATAAGCCAGAATTGAGTTGCGTAAAGCGGGGTTCTCTTAAATCTTGTAGAAAGTAAAACTGGCCATTGTCCTGTTCTACCGCAGATAAAAGCACATAGATTTGCGCACGCAGCTGTTCGGCAACTCCCGCCTCCACACTGCTCCGAAACGCCCTATCAAGAACAACACCGGTTAAACCTAAGAAAATTGTTAAGAGGACACTCATTGCCACTAGAAGGCGAGTTTGCAGGGAGTATTGAGCGGGGAATGCTGCAGTGCTCATGGCTGACTCATTGGTCTGCCCGAAAGCGATAGCCTTGACCGCGAATGGTTTCGATTGGCTTTAAGGTGTCAGCAGCGTCGAGTTTCTGGCGCAAGCGCCTGACGAAAACTTCTAACACATTACTGTCGCGGTCGTAGTCTTGCGCATACAGATGCTCAGTGAGCTCAGTTTTAGAAATGACTTGCCCAGGATGCAGCATTAAATACTCTAACAATTTGTACTCATATGCGGTTAGATCGACACTGGCGCCATGAAGACTGACTCTTTTGGCACTGATGTCCAAAACGATAGGGCCAAATTCTATCAGCGATTTTGCAAAGCCGGCAGCCCTTCGCAGCAGTGCATTTAGCCGCGCCAGAATCTCTTCAATCTGAAACGGTTTGACTACGTAATCATCGGCGCCGGCGTCTAAGCCTTCCACTTTATCTTGCCAGTCGCCGCGCGCTGTTAGTATCAGAATAGGAAAGGTTTTCTCTGAACTTCGGATCTGCTTGATCAATGAAATGCCGTCAATCAAAGGCAAACCCAAGTCTATGATCGCCGCATCATAGTCAAATTCGGTCGCGTAATATAATCCGGCCTTGCCATCGGCAGCATCGTCAACAACGTAACCATTTTGGCTTAGCCCTTGCACAAGGGTTTGGCGTAAGAGGCTCTGATCTTCTACTACGAGCAATCGCATCGTTACTGCTCCCTAGTAATAGCGCCTGTTCGAGCATTCACATACACAGTGTAGATATTGCCTTCATTGTCCATCCGCACGCGGTACTGAAGCACTCCGCTTTGTTGGACTTGATTAATGCTGACAACATTGCCAGGGAAGCGTGCCCGCACCAATTCAAGCGCGCGGCGTTGCGAGATGGCGGGTGCTTCGGCGTCTTGCGCATTAGCTTGTGCCAAAATCAGACCTTGTGCAGATACCGCATTTTGACTCGGCAAGCCTAGGGCAATCAATAGAACGACTGCCAGCGTCCCGATTCGGCTTGTCAGTGATTTTGACTTCAACTTGAACCCCTTTCAAAAAACGTGATGGAGTACAGCCTGCGTGTCAAATCAAAGACACATTGTCTTAAAATACAGGCTGTATATTAACTTTGACGCGCACTCTATCACCGGGGTCGTTGTCCATCCGCACAGAATATTCTTCATCATTATAAAGATACTGCACTTGGTACCCGATGATCCGCTCTTCTTCATGGTAATCGTAAACGGTTTCACATTGGCGAACAGTTTCGTAATGCACAGTGCGATCCCTTTTATTGTTGGCGACTATATCACGTCCAATAGAGTGTCCCAATACTGCACCCACTACAGCACCTACGCGCTTGTTTGACTTCCCGTGCCCCACCGCGTTGCCTAAAGCCCCCCCTATGATGGTCCCAAGTAAAGCAGGAGTCCGGCTATTTGAGGCATTGTTATGGGTATGTGCGACCTCCTCATTCCAGCACTCTTGACGAGGTGTGGAAACCTCCACGATGCGGTATACAGGAGTAGACTCAACAACTTGCGCATAGGCATAGTGTGTTTCAGCAAACACTGGCGCTGTCATCGACAACGCAACAATTGAAAAAACTGCCTTAGTGACTAAATTTTTTCTACCTTTAGGGAACTTCTTCATAAGTCATCGACCTCAGTATGTATAAGTCACGCCATTTTGACGAAAACCAATGCTTAGTTAGGCCTTATTGGGATAGCGCTAACCTTGACGCAATACTGACACCGTATAGCTGAATAGAGCCTTAATCGTAGTAGAGACAAACCCCATTTAAGAGTGCCTTTGACTTCTGCATAAAGCTCGTTAGAATTAGGGGCTGCCAACAAACCCAGCAAATTTGTGGGCCCGTTGGTTAGTACATAATAATTATAAGCAATTAAGAGAGTCTCCATGTCTTACATTAACAAGTCTTTTATTATCGCTATTGTCGCCACTTTGATTATCGGACTTCCCGTCCTTATCATCGACCTTCAATTTACTTCCATTCAAATCCTTATCGCCACCTTTTTGATTAGCCTAGCCTCCGCGATGGCGGCAACAGGCAACAACGGCAAAACTCGCAGCAAGTCGAGCACAAACGACAACCGCAGCGCGTTCAACCAATCTCGCCGCGAAAGTGGCAATGTAAAATGGTTCAACGCTAGCAAGGGTTTTGGCTTCATCACCCGTGACAGCGGTGACGATATCTTTGTTCACTTTCGCTCTATTCGAGGCGAGGGGCACCGCGTTCTTCATGATGGCCAGCGCGTAGAGTTTGCCATCAGTGAAGGTGACAAAGGCCTACAAGCCGAGGATGTCGCTGCCACCAAATAGTGCCATTACGCGATAAGCGCCACATTACTCTTAGTAATGTGGCGGTCGCTCATCAAGCGATGCCCCGTCTGCCCCTTTTTCAGGCAAGTTATCGAGCACGTGAATAATTTTATCTCTGTGCACTGCCAGCTCGCGCTCTAAAGCATCAATTTGCGCTTGTTGACGAATCACAATGTTATTCAGTTCGCTCAACAAATCCTCTTGAAACGCAAATTGTGTTTGCAAATCAATCAATTGGGCTTTACTAAAATCTTCACTCATAGCAGTCTTATCTCGAATAATCGACTCTTCTTGAGAGGCCGAATTAGTGGCAAATTGAGGCAGGTTTACGTGTTTATCAGGAAGTGGCTTTTGGCACATCTCAACAATCATGCAATAATTTCTGAGTTTTCGTTGTCGAACACGTAATATCTTAACATTGACCACACACTGCCAAGAGAGCAATTATGCCGAAAGCTCCTATTAATTGGACTAATACTATTCTTTTTACGCTGACCCCGTTATTCGCGGTCACTTTAGTGCCCTATTACGGCTTCACCCATGGCTATGGTGCCTACGAGTGGATTGTGTTCGTGGTACTCATGGGTTTCTGCGGCATGTCGATTACTGCCGGTTACCATCGCCTTTGGTCGCACAAGACCTACAAGGCACACCCCATCGTGCGTTTCATATTAGCCTTAGGCGGAGCTTGCGCACTGCAGAACGACATTCTGCACTGGGCATCTGACCATCGTCGGCATCATGCACACGTCGACAATAATGACAGAGACCCTTACTCGGCTGGCCGTGGCTTTTGGTATTCGCATATGGGCTGGATCTTGCGAGACTATGAAAGCGGAAAAGAAGATTTCTCCAATGTAAAGGACCTAAGACGCGACCCAATCGTGGTATGGCAGCATAAGCATTACTTAGCTCTGGTGCTATTAATGAACATTGGTCTTCCAGCCTTTTTAGGGTTCTTGGGTGGCGATATCATTGGCAGCATACTCCTAGGCGGGCTTTTGCGCCTCGTGCTTAGCCAACATGTCACCTGGCTGATTAACTCGCTCGCTCACATGTGGGGCAAACAAACCTATAGTGATGCTAGCTCTGCCCGCGACAACCCGCTGATAGCGCTGATCACCTATGGCGAGGGGTATCATAACTACCATCACACCTTTCAGTGGGACTACCGCAATGGCATACATTGGTGGCACTACGACCCTACCAAGTGGTTCATTAATGCCTGCTCTTATATTGGCTTAACTAAAGATCTAAAAAGATGCTCGCCAATCGCCATCGAAAGCGCTCGCTTAGAGATGCAGTATCGACTCGCGACAGAGAAGTATTCCACCCTAAACAATGCAGATAAATGGTTACAACGATTAGAGACTGAGTACCAGCAACTCAAGGCATCATTGCAGCTGTGGGCACAGCACCAACAATCTTGGTACGAGGCTAAATCGTCCGAATTGCATGAAAAGTGGACGCATTGGGAGCGTCTAGAACTGCGCGATAGCTATCGCGAGGCTAAATTTAAGTTAAAAGTGCAACGACAGCGTTGGCGCGATCTAGTCGAAAATTATTCGACTCTGTCTGCAATAAACCCTGCCTAAGTGAGGGTCTTGTAGACATCATTCGATATTGAGGATTTTTCAAGAAATGCTAAAAACTCTATGTGCATTGTCAGTCATTGCCGCGCTAAGTTCATCTGGCGCCTACGCCATTGAAGAGGGTGATCTGGCCCCTGAATTCACATTGCCCGATATTCATGAAGGCCAGCCCGATATCAGCTTGGCTGATCTGCGCGGCAAAACAGTCTATGTCGATTTTTGGGCATCGTGGTGCGCTCCCTGTTTGCGTTCCATGCCTCTCATTAACGAACTGTACAATAAATACCAAGACCAAGACTTCGAAGTCATCGCTATCAATGTCGATGACCCCGTCGAAGATGGTCAGGAGTTTTTATTAGATACTCCCTTGGACTATTTGATTGCCGCCGACACCGACAACACCGTACTCAATGAATTTGCTGTGAGGGGCATGCCAACCTCATTTCTTATCGACAAAGACGGCGTTGTGCGAATGGTTCACATGGGCTTTCGTGGCAACGATATTGAGCTGATTGAAGCCGCCATTACTGAACTCCTAGAATAAGCGACTAAAACAAGCGCAAGGGCGGTTCATCAAGCGCAGCTAACTGCTCACGTAGCTCCAGAATGTGTTCCGCCCAGTACCGCTGCGTGTTAAACCAAGGGAAACTCATAGGGAACGCAGGGTCTTCCCAGCGCCTAGCAAGCCAAGCGCTATAATGCATTATTCGCAACGCACGCAGCCCCTCCACTAGATCCAACTCCTTCGGATTGAAGTCGAAAAATTCATTGTAACCCTCTACTATTTCGGCAAGCTGCCCCTGCCTCTGCAGCCGATCTCCTGACAGCATCATCCAAATATCTTGAATCGCAGGACCGGTGACTGTGTCATCGAAATCGACAAAATTGGGCACATCATCACGCCAGAGAACGTTTCCTGGATGGCAATCGCCGTGAATCCGGATCTTTGCGACATCCGCATTGCGCGCAAAAATCTCTTGCAGCTTAGCGATTAAATCTTGCGATAAAGACTCATAGGCTGGCAGCAAGCTCTCAGGGATAAAAGCATTGTTCAGCAAAAACTCCCTGCCTTGTATGGCTAGGGTATCAACGCTCAAAGCAATGCGATGCTGAAACTGCGCTGTGCTCCCTACCGCATGAACCCTGCCAATAAAACGCCCCATGACAAGCAGGTTATCTAGGTTATCTAGCTCTGGGGCTCGCCCCGCCAAACGTTCAAAGACCGAAAAGGAGAAACCATCGAATTCATATAGGGTATCCACACCGTTTAACGCCAATGGCGGCACTACGGGAATCTCTAGATCCGCTAACTCCTGCGCAAACCGATGCTCTTCAAGGATCTGCTCGCGCGACCAACGTGCGGGCCGATAAAACTTCACGATCAATGGCGGCCCATCTTCGACCCCCACTTGATAGACACGATTTTCGTAACTATTGAGCGCGAGAATTCGAGCATCAGTGCGCACGCCAACACTCTCCATCGCCTCTAGTACACGCTCCGGACTAAGGCGTTGATAAGGATGCACCAACATGCTCGGAGGCTCTTTTGCCTCTTGGCTCTCATCGCTATCTGCTACAAGTGTATTACCATTGCACAGTGCATCCTCATCGAGATCATCATCTTCAACGTCGTGTATATTGACCATGTAATTTGTTTAGTCCTAATCGAGTTTGCGCGCAGTATACTGTAAAATACTGCTCATCGTTCGTGGTTGCTATGGCCATGACGGCACTTAACACCCACTCTTATCAGCAAGGAGTTCTTCTTGAACGATCAGCAATTGCAAGCAAGACACCAAGAATTACGACAACAGTATCAACAAGTCAGCGAACAGGGCCTGAATTTGGACCTTACGCGCGGCAAACCAAGCACTGAACAACTCGCCCTAAGCGACGCCTTGGACGGGATACTGGCCAACAACTACCTTTGCGAAGATGGCAGTGATAGCCGAAATTACGGCGGCATCATGGGTATACCCGAAGCGCGAAAATTCGCCGCCGAATATCTAGGAACAACCACGGCACGCGTGATGGTTGGCGGTAATAGCAGCCTACAGCTCATGTATCAAACAGTGAGCAATGCGTTCTATCACGGAGTGCGAGGTGCAGACTCGTCTTGGTTGATGGAGGCCGCTCGTAGCAGTGGCCAAGTAAAGTTCCTTTGCCCAGCACCAGGCTACGACCGACACTTCGCCGTGTGCGAAACACTCAATATAGAAATGATTCCTGTCGCAATGACCTCCGAAGGTCCCGATATGGACCAGGTAGAAGCACTTGTCCAGGCCGACCCGCTGATCAAAGGCATATGGTGCGTACCCAAGTACTCCAACCCTGATGGCATTGTCTATTCCGACGCCGTAGTCGCCAGAATGGCCAAGCTCGGTCAGATTGCCGGCGCAAATTTCCGCATTATGTGGGACAACGCTTATGCCGAACATCATCTGGTCGACAATCCCCCTGAGTTAGCCAATATTTTGGAGCTTAGCGACGCCGCCGGAACACTCGACAATGTTGTCGTTATTGGCTCTACATCGAAAATCACCCACGCTGGCGCAGGTATCTCGTTCATTGCCAGTTCCGAAGCTAATCTTTCGGAGTTTGCCAAACAGCTTGGAATCTCTACTATTGGTCCAGACAAAATCAATCAATTGCGCCATATGCGGTTTCTAAAAGACATGCCCACATTGCGTGCCTTGATGCAGAAGCACCGAGCAATTCTGCAGCCTAAGTTTGAAAGTGTCCTACAGGCATTAGAGACCGGCTTGAAGGGCAAATCGGTTGCTGGTCAACCCTTAGGAACTTGGACTACGCCGCAAGGGGGTTACTTTGTCTTATTCGATACACAAGCAGGCCTTGCGGATCGAGTAGTCAAACTGACTGCAGCGGCAGGAGTAAAACTTACACCTGCGGGGTCAACATACCCCTATGGCAAAGATCCGCATGACAGCAATATCCGTCTCGCACCATCATTTCCTAGCGTTAAAGACATCGAAGCTGCAATGCGTGTATTTGTGTTGTGTGTAGAGCTAGCCACGATAGAGAAGGCTCTAGGGCTGTAATTCAGGCGTGGGCAGCACTGTTTGCGCTGCCCACCCTTAGCCTACTCCGACTTTTGCGTATCGGGGTTGCGGGCGGCAAGGAAGGGGGATGGGAATGGCGTGATATTGTCTCCGTTGGAGATTTTACTCACCCCGCCCTTTTCTACTTCATCAATTCGTATGATGGCTTGCATAGGAATGAAGCTACGCTTTACTCCAAGAAACTCCGCCTTTAGCTTCTCTTCACTTGGGTCCACAACGACTTGACTGCGCTCATCGAAAATATAGTCTTCGACTTCGATAAAGCCATAGAGTTCGCTTTGGTAGACCTGCTTTGCAAACACTTCGTAGACTTTACCTTTATTTAGGAAGGTGACTCGATAGATCTCGTGGGGTATGGCCATGCATTTACTCTCTTTGGTGTGATTGCAGGCAGTATCTGGGGCAGCAAAAATAAAATTCAAGAGCCCGCGAACATGAACTGCCAAGCAGCGCGGCAGTTTACCGCAAATACCCTTCACGAACCCAAGCATATTACAGATTTCCTTGACTGGTTCTTTGCGCGCCACAAAACTGCTACAATCCGCCCTCTAATTTTTCGCCCCATCCATCGCCCTTAGGCATTCGTGCCACAGTATTGACTATGACCATGACTGATACGCAAAATTCTGGAACGCCCACCACCGCTGTGGAAACCCCTCCTAGCGAAAACACCAGTGCTAGCGCTGCTGTGAAGAAGGTGTTTATTAAGACCCACGGTTGTCAGATGAATGAATATGACTCGTCGCGAATGCTTGATTTATTGCGCGAAACCCAAGGGGCCGAATTAGTCGATAGTCCTGAGCTTGCAGACTTACTGCTTCTCAACACCTGCTCTATTCGTGAGAAAGCCCAGGAGAAGGTGTTCCATCAACTGGGCCGCTGGCGATCCTTGAAAGACAAAAATCCAGCCTTACAGATCGCCGTGGGTGGCTGTGTCGCTAGCCAAGAAGGCGCGGCTATAGGCAAGCGAGCTCCCTATGTCGATGTAGTCTTTGGTCCGCAAACCTTGCATAAACTACCGCAAATGTTGAATGACGCGAGCGGTCGCAACACGGTCGTCGACATTACTTTCCCAGAAATTGAGAAGTTTGACCGCCTACCAGAACCGAAAGTAGATGGCTGCGAGGCGTTTTTAACTGTCATGGAAGGCTGTAGTAAGTACTGCTCTTTCTGCGTTGTTCCTTATACGCGCGGAGAAGAGGTCAGCCGACCACTCGATGACATTCTGGCAGAGGCCGTGCATCTGGCCGAACAAGGCGTACGCGAGATCAACCTTTTGGGACAAAACGTTAATGCTTATCGTGGGCTGAGTTTCGATGGCAAGATCACCGACTTTGCGACTTTGATCCAGTATATCTCTGCCATCGATGGCATAGATCGCATTCGCTTCACGACATCGCATCCTACTGAATTTTCAAGCAATTTAGTCGAAGTATACCGGCACATCCCTGAGTTAGTTGATCATTTACATCTGCCTGTACAAAGTGGTTCTGATCGTATTCTCGCTGCGATGAAACGTGGTCACACTGTACTCGAATACAAGTCGACTATTCGCAAACTCAAAGCCATCAGACCAAATATCAGCTTATCGTCAGATTTCATAATTGGCTTTCCAGGCGAAACTCAGAAAGATTTCGAAGACACGATGAATTTAATTATAGATATAGGCTATGACAATTCATTTAGCTTTATTTACAGCGCCCGCCCCGGCACACCAGCGGCGGACCTGAAAGACCTCACTTCCGAGCAAGAGAAAAAGCATCGACTCGCAGTCTTACAGGCGCAGATTAGCCAGCAAGCGAAAGCCATCAGCGAAGCAATGGTTGGCAGTGAGCAGCGAATTCTTGTGAATGGCGTTTCAAAGAAGGACCCTGGCGCTTTGCAAGGTCGAACAGAGAATAATCGTGTGGTTAACTTCCGCTGCGACGATGCCAGCATGATTGGGCAGTTTGTAAACGTTAAAATTGTCGATGCCTATACCAACTCCCTATTTGGGAGCTTATAAAGCGGCATTTACTCTCTTGTTGGTTGCCTTTGTCGGCTGCAAAAATACTTACAAGTAGGGATAGATTGGTATACTAGCAACAGACATTACTAAATATGGAGGCGCAAAAGCTGTCTTAATGACAACCCCAAAATACACCCAAAGGCTTGTTCTAGAGCCTGATAATACGCACCGATTGGCCAATCTTTGTGGCCGCCTCAACGAGCACCTCTTGCAGATTGAGAAGGCACTGGCCGTTAAAATCCAGAATCGAGGCAACGAATTTAAACTTACCGGCTCTAAGCATGCCGTTGAGAGTGGCAACCTTGTACTCAATAAACTGTACGAGGCGACGGCCGACAAACAAGTTCTCTCCCCTGACAAAGTGCACCTAAGCTTGAAAGAGGTTGAGGAACGCCCTGCCCCAAACAGCAAAACCCAATACAATGTCGATAAGCCCTTGATCCTTAAAACCCCGAACATCTCCATCAAGCCACGGGGTGAACATCAGCACGAATACGTAGATTCGATTCACCGCTTCGACATTAATTTCGGCATAGGGCCTGCCGGAACGGGTAAAACCTACCTCGCAGTCGCTGCCGCAGTAGAAGCACTCGTGCGCGACCAAGTACAAAGGATTTTATTGGTTCGCCCAGCCGTTGAGGCGGGCGAAAAACTAGGCTTTCTGCCTGGGGATTTGACGCAAAAAGTCGACCCCTATCTACGCCCCCTCTATGACGCCTTGTATGAGATGTTAGGCGTTGAACGCGTTGGGCGCCTCATAGAGAAAAATGTCATTGAGATTGCGCCGCTAGCCTATATGCGAGGCAGAACGCTTAACAACTCCTTCATTATCCTCGATGAAAGTCAGAACACTACCACCTCGCAAATGAAGATGTTTCTAACACGCTTGGGGTTTGGTTCTACGGCCGTTATCACCGGTGATGTCACACAGATTGATTTACCCAAAGGGACGCGATCGGGCTTAGTGCATGTCACACAAGTACTGAAAGAAATCGAGGGGGTCGGTTTTACTTGGTTCGATTCTAAAGATGTGGTCCGGCACAATCTCGTGCAACGCATCGTAGAGGCCTATGATCGTTACGACCAAAAAAGCATCACCCCATTAGGCGGACAGGATGGCAAACAGGATCAAAGTCATGAACGCGACGCTTGATTTTGAGAACAATTGCCCACATTTTCCCTGTATTCCGAGCGAATCCGAATTTCTTATGTGGGCTAAAAGTGCTCTGGCGCATCTACCCAACAAGCAGAATGCTAAAGATGTGTCTATCGGTGTACGCATAGTTGACGAAGAAGAGTCGGCCCTACTCAACAACACTTACCGTCATAAAGACTACGCAACCAATGTGCTTTCATTCAGCTGCGAATTACCTGAGGCGGTATTAGCTAGCTTGGAGGAAATTCCATTAGGGGATTTGGCGATTTGCGCGCCAGTAGTTGCACGTGAAGCGTTGGATCAAGACAAACCTAGCCAAGCTCACTGGGCACACATGTTGGTTCATGGTGTTTTACATCTGCATGGCTTTGATCATTTAGATGAAACAGAAGCGGAAGAAATGGAATCTATCGAACGTCAGATTCTCACGGACCTAGGGTTTGCAGATCCCTATTTAGTTGAGCGCGCCTCAGCATAAGCGTTACTAATTAAATGCCGTTTTATCGAGTTAGCAGGAGCTACTTTTAACAATGAGCGAAGAACAAGCGAGTATCGATCCTAGACCCCGGTCTTGGATCGATAAAATTGCGCAAATTTTCTCAGACGAACCGACAGATACTAAAAGCCTATTAGAGCTGCTGCGCAATGCTGAGCAAGACAATGTGCTTGATACCGATGCCTTGTCGATTATAGAAGGGGCATTGCAGGTATCTAAGATGCAAGTGCGCGAAATTATGATTCCGCGCCCACAAGTCATCACCGTCTCAGCACAAAATTCGCTTGAAGAAGTGCTCGACATTGTTATCACGGTCTCGCACTCTCGATTTCCTGTATTGGCCGAGAATTCAGACTCCATCATTGGCATTTTGCTAGCCAAAGACTTACTTCGCTTTGCGGCACGAAAAGACTCTGGCAACTTCGACCTGAAAGATATCGTGCGGCCTGCGACCTTTGTCCCCGAAAGCAAACGACTCAATGTGCTACTCAATGAGTTTCGCGAGAATCGTAATCACATGGCCGTCGTCATAGATGAGTACGGCAGCCCTTGCGGCGTCGTTACAATTGAAGATGTGTTGGAACAAATTGTGGGTGAGATTGACGACGAGTATGACGTCGACGATGAGAGTTTCATCAAGCGAGTCGATGCAAAAACCTTTATTGTCAAAGCACTAACACCCATCGCCGATTTCAACGAGCAGTTTGGCAGTGATTTCAATGACCACGAAGTAGACACCATAGGTGGCCTAGTGCTCCAGCACCTTAACCATATTCCTGAACGCGATGAAACGGCTGAGATTGGTAATTTCGAATTTACCGTGCTCAATGCCGATAGCCGACAAATTCGATTGCTAAGGGTGCAAGCCCTCGCCGCCCTGCAAGTCGAGACCGAAAATTAGTCATTCTTTAAATAGTGAGTCAAACTCCATGTCAATCACCATGCGCGTTGCTACATTACTACTCATGGCTCTTGTTCTAACAAACTGTGGCTTTGCCCTACGTGGCAGCAGTAATGCACCTATCGCCAATGACACAGTGTATTTCCAATCTGCGCAACCTAGTAGCGAGTTAACCCAAGCACTCACAACGGCGTTAGGAGAAGCACAGTTACGTTTACTTGACTCTATGCAAAGCTCGAACTACGTTTTACAACTTAGCGCCGAAGAATTTAACTCCCGCACTAGCACTGTCAATGGCCGCGCACGAGCCGCTCAATATAACCTCCAGCTGGGCGTGCAAATTTCACTAAGCCAACAGGGCGTTGAACTTTTGAGCGACGAGCCTTTGAGTGTCGAACGCAGCTATTTTGAGGACACCGCTAATATTGCCGGTAGCACTCAAGAGATTGAGATACTGCAACAAGAAATGCGCCGCGAACTCGTTGAACAAATCATGCGTCGCCTGCGAGCAGCAGTGCAAGGCGCCTAATCCAAATTCAAGAGATAAAGTTGTGCGTACAAGTTCTGACAAATTAACTGCTGAGCTGCGAAAAAAACTTGCGCCCTTCTATTGGCTCGCCGGCGACGAAACCTTGCTCGTCCAAGAAAGCTTGACGTACTTACGCAACGCTTGCCGACAAGCAGGCTTCAATGAATGGGAACTGCTCTTTGTTGATCGCGGGTTCGACTGGCAGTCTTTACTACAGTCTGGCAATAGCATGTCGCTTTTCTCTGACAAAAAAATCATAGAGCTGCGTCTCCAGTCTGCTAAATTAGATGACGCTGGTAAGGCTGCACTCAAGCAATACCTTGCAGACCCCAACCCAGACAACGTGCTGATTTTAGTCAGCCCGAGAGTAGAGCCAGCCGCACTCAACACACAGTGGTTCAAGGGCTTAGAGTCCGCTGGTGTGTTTGTGACTGTGTGGCCCATTGGGCCCGACAAACTGCCGCGCTGGATTCACGATCGCATGCAAAAAGCCGGCATGAACGCCGATCATGATGCAATCGCAATGCTGGCAGACCGAGTAGAGGGTAACTTACTGGCGGCAGACCAAGAGATTCAGAAATTAGCCGTCCTGACTGGCGCCAGCGCCACGCAGCAAGTCCATATAGACCGCAAACATATCATGACCTTAGTAGCGGACAGCTCTAGGTATAATACTTTCAATCTAATTGACGCGGCACTCCTAGGCGATGCACGTCGCTGCGTTAAAGTACTCAATAGTCTACGCAGTGAAGGGACTGAGATTTTACAACTTCTCGGGAGCTTCAATGCCGAGCTGCGTAGGCTAATTGCGGTTGCCAAGCTCGTTGAGTCTGGCAGTAGTCTTAGCGATGCGATCCGCAGTGAGCGGATTCGCCCAAACCATCAAAAAGAAGTCCAGAAAGCCTTGGAGCACCTTCGCCTGCCCGAGCTTGAAGCCCTATTGCGCACCAGTAGAAAAATCGACATGTCCGTTAAAGGGCTCGCAAACTCTGACCCTTGGAGTGAATTCACGCAACTTATACTCCGTTTAAGTGGACATCACATTTTACCCCAGTCAGTGTTATCTTAAACACTCGTAGCCGCACTGCTATTGTTAGTTTGCAGTATTAGGCTCACACTTACCCATCCACTTTCTGCAAAATTGACGGAGTTATTCATGTCAACGCTTACGCAATTGCTCGTTATTATCGCTGTAATTTGGGTACTCGCGTACAGGCGGGCCCATATGGGAACCATTCTGGTGTCCATTGCCGCCGCACTCATTGGCATGACCTGGTTTGGCGGCTTTGCATGGCTATTGTGGCTTCCGCTTATTGGCGTCGCGTTATTCTATTTTGAAGATAATCTTCGCAAAGAAAAACTATCTCGCCCAGTGTTTGAATTCTTCAAGCGCGTGCTTCCCCCTATGAGTGATACGGAGCAAGAAGCCCTCGAAGCCGGCGACACATGGTGGGATGCGGACCTATTTAAAGGCGCTCCGGATTGGAAAAAGTGGCAAGACATTCCCTACCCTACGCTGAGCCAAGAAGAAGAGGAATTTCTAGAGCAGCAAACTGAAACCCTCTGCGCAATGCTAGATGACTGGCAAATAGTTCATAAAGACAAAGATCTCTCCCCCGAGGCGTGGCAATACCTAAAGGATGAAAAGTTCTTTGGCATGATTATCCCCAAAGAGTTTGGTGGTCTTGGTTTTTCTGCACTCGCTCACTCTACGATCGTCACAAAAATAGCCACTCGCAGCGCCAGCGCAGCCGTGACGGCCATGGTACCCAACTCCTTAGGGCCAGCAGAGCTGCTAATGAAGTATGGTACTGACGAACAACAACAACATTACCTGCCGCGCTTAGCAACGGGCCAAGACATCCCCTGTTTCGCGCTAACTGGCCCCGAAGCTGGCAGCGATGCAGGAGCCATGACAGACACAGGGATCATCTGCAAAGGCCAATATGATGGCAAAGAGTGCATCGGTATTTCCATCACTTGGAACAAGCGCTATATCACCCTTGCCCCTGTCGCAACCGTTCTTGGCCTTGCCTTTAAAATGTACGACCCAGAGCATTTGCTAAGCGATGAAGAAGACCGCGGCATCACAGTGGCGTTGATTCCAACTGAACACCCTGGCGTCGAAATTGGTCAACGTCATTTCCCTATGGGAATGACCTTTATGAATGGCCCAACGCGCGGTAAAAACGTCTTTATTCCGCTGGACTGGATAATCGGTGGGGTGGAGCGTGCGGGACAGGGTTGGCGCATGCTCGTGGAATGCTTGTCCGAAGGCCGCGCAATCTCGTTACCGGCCCTAGGGACGGCGACGGGAAAACTAAGCTATCGCATGACTGGTGCCTATGCGCGCATACGCACGCAATTCAATCTGGCGATTGGTCATTTTGAAGGGGTTGAGGAGGCTTTAGCTCGCATTGCTGGCCACACTTATCAACTGGAAGCCGCCCGTATCGTCACGGCCGGTGCTGTGGACAGCCACATAAAACCTGCTGTTATTTCAGCCATTGCCAAGTATCACATGACAGAGAAGTCACGCTTGATCATTCAGGACGCTATGGACGTCCATGCAGGAAAAGGTCTAATCATGGGGCCAAGCAATTATCTTGCCCATGCGTACATGAGCATGCCTGTTGGCATCACAGTTGAGGGTGCGAATATTCTTACTAGAAATCTTATGATTTTTGGCCAAGGCGCAATCCGGTGCCACCCCTTCATCGCCCGGGAAATGGTAGCGGCTAAAATGAGTGACGAGAAAGAAGGCTTGCGTGAGTTCGATAGCTTGATCTTCCGCCACATTGGCTACGGGATTAGTAATTTCGTGCGTACTCTAACGCTAGGACTAAGCGCAGGCATGATTGCCGCACGGCCTGTCAGTGGTAAAACCGCACCCTATTATCAGCAGCTCACCCGTATGAGCTCTGCTCTAGCGCTTGTGTCGGACATCTCGATGTTGATGTTTGGTGGCGAATTAAAGCGTAAGGAGAGGCTCTCAGCTCGCCTAGGCGATGTATTGAGCCAACTCTACCTCGCCTCCACTGTGCTGAAATACTACGAGCATCACGAGCAATCCCCTAGTGACTTGCCCTATGTAAGATGGAATCTTGAGTACTCATTATATGAGTGCCAAAAGGCTTTTAATGACTTTTTCGATAACTTGGAGAACA
This sequence comes from uncultured Pseudomonadales bacterium, assembly GCA_947259995.1. Lineage (GTDB taxonomy): Bacteria > Pseudomonadota > Gammaproteobacteria > Pseudomonadales > Pseudohongiellaceae > UBA5078. The sequence continues at coordinate 47,306 of CAMYOK010000011.1, forward strand.
GAGTGATCGCCATGGTCCTCAAACGCATCGTCTTTCCTTGGGGTGACGCTTACAGACGCCCCAGCGACAAGCTAGATCACGAGATCGTGCAATCCATGTGGAGCCACACCGAAGTCAGAGATCGCATTACACGCTATGCTTACATTGGCCAAGAGGCCGATGACCCAGCGTTTATTATCGAAAATGCTTTCCAGAGGGTGTTAGCGACGAAGCCGACACGTGACAGTATCAGACGCGCTGTGCGGGCAGGAACTTTACCTGCCAACGCCAATCTACACGAGCTGGCGACAGAGGCAGTGGCAAATGAGGTGTGTACAGCGCAAGAGGCTGACGACTATGTAGCAGCAGAGCAAGCGCGCGACAAAGCCATTCAAGTAGACGATCACGCTAGTTTGCACTTCAACAAAGACTAGTTAGTTTAGCTTAAATCCCGATACGCCCTAGTGTGTCGATCAACTCTCTAACGAGGCGTTCGGCCACTGGGTGGTTCGCGGCAAATCTTGCCTCTAATGCAATCGCATCATCCATGACCGGTGCGTTGCTATCTTCGGCAGACTCAATCAACGAATCGACGTTTTTATCGAGCTTCTTGACTAACTCTAGGGTTTCCCTATCGAGTTTCTCCCCAGATTTTAGCTCTTTCTGCAACTGAGCCAAAAGGCTGCGCACTTTATCCTGATCCAAGCTGATGCTCCTTTATCACGTTCTATCATATAGGTTCCATTCGCTGGTACCCCATAGGAGTAGTCTGACCCAATGCACAGGGCTCCGCAAGCCTAGGTCAGCATATATACCTACAAAACCAACTAGACCCACACAGACCCGCCACAGAGCGCATGGAAGAGACTCTGTGACAATATTCACGTGTATTCAAACTAACTGCTCACCTTAGGACTGCACTTCACGCATGCCCCGGCTAAATGCACGCACTTTGGCACGCTTGCTAGAGCGTTTAGCACGGTCTCGATAGGTCAAATAGTACTTGGGAATATTCAGAAGCATTTGCCAGCGTGTTGTATAGCTTACCCGGATAGTCGAGTGGCTCTTAGCACCCGCCATCAACATAGGCTCGCCTTCGTATAGAAGCTCTGGGTTGGTTAGACTATGGATATTGCGAATATTGCTATTGCGTAGATCGGCCATCAAAAGCACGTACTTCTTGCGCGCAAGGAAAATATCCCAGATCAAGTGCGACCAAATTTTGTATTGCTCGCTTGCCGACTTCACCGCCGCACTGATCCACACCCCGTTAACTTCCATCATTTCATATTGATCATTCTTAAAGAAACCATTCGATTCTTTTATTGAATCAGGAACAAACACTAAACTTCTAAATTGCGGTTTTGTGACAAGCATGTATCCCGCAATCATTTCGTCTTTTTTAAACACCCCAACAATCGTACTACGCAAAGAATAGTCATAAGGCAGTTTCACACCCACAAAACTTTCGAACTTATTCAGATAGGCGTCAATGTCGCTCTCCGCTGTCAGAACTCTGAATTTTATCGCTTCCATTTTTAATCCTGGGTAGGAACATTCCTACATTTCGAATATAGTTTTTATACTCATTTGAGTACACGCTTTGTAAAATAACCCCCTCTTCTTTTCGTGCAGAAAGAAAATAAAAGGCTACTAAGTACAGCAGTGTAATCCACAATATCAATGAGTTAAACAATAAACTACTTGTTAGCCACGCTAACATATAAGAAGTATAAAATGGATGACGAATTAATTTAAACGGACCTGTTGTTACAATACTTCCAACTTCATTACTGAATGCGAAGTCGAGAGTTTTTGCCGTGAAAATTGCCCACCAAAAAAGACCCAAAGACAAGCCGTAGAGGAAAATACTTGCCGCAACAAGCGGCAATATTTTGCCGCTTGTTGTAAACATTAAAACCAAAGTTGTAACGATCTGAGTAGCGACAGTTGCATCATACAAAAGCGCACTCAACCTTGGCGTTCCAGAGTTCATTTTGAAAAACCGAAGACGCCCCCATATCAAACTCAAGACGATACAAACAAAAAGCACTACTGAAATAATCATAAACAACTCTTCTTTTGTGAATAAATACGGAAAATTTTTGCCGCCCAATTTCGAACTAAGACGTCAACAAGTTATTTCAAAAAGCCCTGGGACACCCATTGGTTTTTCGCAATGTGCAGAAGTGTGAACTAGTACAGGCATCTTGAAAACACCGAATACTCATTGAATTGCCGCTACACCCTATTACTGTATAATCACTGCGCCCTTGGATGCACAAATACACAGCATCCCCACCACATTGACGGCAAAACCGCCGCTCTAACGACAATTTGCACATTTAGTATGAATAATGAATTCAGATAAATATTCACTTTACTGCCAAGAGCATGTGGAGGAATTTAGAGATGAGCTAAGAGATGAGGCTTCACACGCGCTGACCAGCTGGCCTGGTAAGTCGGCAGGTCTCTTACTTGTTATCTCGTCTATCCTGACCTATCTGAACCTCACATCGACGGGCAATGAGTTTGCCTTCAACACACTGTTTACCTACGCGCCCCCAATACTGCTAATTTTCTTATTCCCTATTTCGTCGCTATTGGTCTCAAGCGTTAATAAACATTCGCGAACGGTACTAGACCTAATTTGCCTCACCACGATCTTTGGGTTTTGCACTACTCTTAAGTATGTCTTTCAACCAGAGATCACAGCGCAAGAGCAGTCCCTACTGTTCTTGGCATTATCTGGACAAATCAACTTCAGCCTGTTGATGGTGACGGCCTTCTCCTACCACACCAGTTATCGAGTCACTTTTACGCGCAATATCATTTTCACAATCGTGTTTACATTGCTGATCTATATGGTGAACAGCCAATACCTAGCTGGTAATGCAGTACAGGTTGTTCAGGGGTTCATGGCGGGAAGTATCTTCAGCTGGCTATTCTTTACCCGTATTCAAACGCGCTTCTACTACAAGTCTATCGATGCCGACACGCGCCAACACCTTTATAAGCAGCTCTCCAAGCTCGTTTATCCACACCAACTTGAAATGATTAAGTCCGGCGATCAACTCGAAGACACTATGCCTGTCGAGAAAGGCCGCGCGATAATCAATGTTTTTGACATACAAAATTCGAGTGACATTAAACACGATAAAACCAAGTCCTTCTTCTTGGATGTCTTCCGTGCATTCTCACAGATATGCATGATGGGCTATCAACACAACCCTTTGCGCTCACGGGCCTTTCGCCTGAAAGAGACTGGCGATGGGTTTATTAGCTCAATTGGCTACCCCTTTCTCGCCGATGACCCTAACTCACTTGCAGACCACTCGGTCTCGACCGCCTTGATAATGTTTAAGGCTTTCAATGAGGAAGTCTCTAAATTCAAATATGCAGAACCTATTAAAGGCGCGATGGGATTAGCGTTTAACTCCGTGCAAGGAACTTTCCAAAGCAGTGGCATTAAGTCCTACGACCTCTTTGGCGAAGCCTTGATTCAAGCCTACCGATACGAAGAAATTCGCAAACACCCCTCCATTGCGAAAATCATTCACAACAAAGCCGCAAGTATAGGCCTGCAGCATTACAATATTTTGATTATTCAGGAAGTGATCTATAACTCGCTAAAGCCGGATTACAAAGCGTTGTTCGAGGAAATTGATCTACACAAAGGAGGGTTCTATATCAGACAGGATATGGCTGCCCATTGCGTCTATTTTCATGTACTGCCGTAACGGCAGCGTGGCGCTTGCCAGCGCTCCCCCAGAGCATAGTCTCGAAGAGTGCCAGCAAAGCCTTATCTCACTGGGGCATGGCCGCTAGGGCTTTCTGAAAGGCTGGACGGTCTACACCGTCACGAATCCAGCGGACAATAGCCGGATAGTCATCCAGTTTGACAGAGGTGCTTTGACAAGCATGGAAATAGGGCAAAGCAACCGTATCAGCAATGCTAATTTCATCGCCACATAGAAACCTACTTTGTGTAAGCACTTTGTCTAAATAGGGCAACTGCTGGTCGAGAAACCCTTTCGCTTCTGCGATTGCCTTTTCATCAGCCTCTTTTTGATAATACTTCATCATGACCACTTCTTGATAAAAATACACCGCCAACCACTTTCCAGCGTGGTGGCACACGAGATCTATCATCTGGTCGATTTTCGCGGCCTTCACCGGCTCTTCGGAGTACAGTTTTTTATCTGCAATATTCGCTAGATAGCGACAAAGCGAGGCGCTTTCAAATAAATAGTTGCCGTTATGCTCTAAGGCAGGCACTTTGCCAAGCGGATGGCGAGTGAGGTGCTCTGCACTCTTATGATCGCCCTTAGTAAAATCCAAATGCACATATTCGTACTGCAATCCTAGCTCTTCTGCCGTAAACAGCACTTTTGTAGCATTAAATGTACTAGCGCCATAAATCTTCAACATTGTGTTCTCTCCGCATGAGCTAAATGGTAGTGTAAAACTTTCGACTCTCTGGTCTGTGGGCAATGTACCCAAGCACACCAGAATAGGCAAGGTAGAGACCTAGCCAGAGTTCAACAACTCTCGCAATGCAAGACTATATGGACCGCTACATGAGCCTCGACCTCTTAAGAATTCGAACAGAGACTCCAGCCTGTAAGCATCTCATACACTTTAACAATGCAGGGGCTGCTTTATCCCCCAGCCCAGTGACCCAAGCTGTGCTTGCCTATTTACAACGTGAGCAAGAGATTGGTGGCTATGAAGCTGCCGCGGAGGCTCACGCTGGGCTTGAAAACTTCTACAATGCCTTTGCACAGATGCTAGGCTGTTCTCCCCAAGAGATTGCCTACGCCGACAGCGCGACCCATGCTTGGAATAAACTCTTTAATGCGATCGACTTCGAGGCTGGTCAAACAATTCTGACAGGACAATCAGAATATGCGAGCAACTATCTGGCCTTTCTACACCTTGCTAAATATAAGGGAGTTAAGATAAAGGTCATCCCCAACACAGAGCAAGGCATCATCGATTTATCCCTGTTTGAAGCCGCTATCGATCAGAGCGTCAAACTCATCGCCCTCACCCACATACCCAGCCAAAGCGGTGTGATTCATCCCGCGCAAGCCATCGGCAAACTCGCGCGTCACCACAATATCCTTTACCTATTAGATGCCTGTCAGTCTGTGGGCCAGATAGAATTGCACGTCGACAGTCTCGGTTGTGACATGCTGACCGGCACTGGCCGTAAATATCTGCGCGGCCCACGCGGTACGGGTTTTCTCTATTTGAAAGAGAGCTGTCGAGAATTGCTGGAGCCCGCAGAGATCGATTTACACTCCGCTGCGTGGACCGCAAAAAACTCCTATGAGATCAGAAAAGACGCGAGGCAATATGAAAGTTTCGAGTGTTTTGTCGCGGGGAAAATTGGCCTAGGAGTCGCTGTGGACTACGCACTAAACATCGGGCTAGATGTCATAGAACAACGCGTTAAGAGGCTCGCCGCGCACTTACGCGCACAATTACGTCATGTTCCCAATGTGCAGGTGCATGAACATGGCACTCAATTGAGTGGCATCGTCACCTTTAACAAACAAGATAAAGCTGCCGAAGCTTTGCACAAGTATTTGCAAATTCGAGGGTTTAACACATCGGTGCTACGGCTGGGCAATAGCCAACTTGACTTAGGCCAGCGCTGCCAAGCCGATATCAATCGCGCCTCTGTACACTACTACAATACAGAAGAAGAGATCGATCGCTTCTGCGCCACCGTTGACGCATTCTGAGTCAAAAGAATAGTAATTGAATATATACAGCGGCGATCGCGATTGGGCAGACGAAACGAATGTAGAACGGCCAGATTTTCCAGAACAAGGAATGCTGCGCACCTGCATAGCCTTGTTGCAGCTCCTGCAATACACCGTTTCGCTTCCATATCCAACCTACAAAGACAGTGAAGAACAGCCCCAATAGCGGCTGGCTATATTCTGTCGTCACAGTCACTACGAGATCGAACAAGGTGGCAAAATTATAAACTATCAGCAAACAAATTAACGCTATACCACCGCCAAGTAAGAAAGTTGCCTTTCGCCTTTGCGTATCGAAGGTCTCCACCACATAGGCAACGGGGACTTCGAGCATCGAAATTGACGAGGTGAGAGAGGCAATCGTCATCAAAACAAAGAATGCCAATGCTACGAACGCGCCGGCGCTCCCCATCGTGTCAAACAGGGCAGGAAGCACGGCCACGATCAAACCAGGCCCGGCCACTAATGCCCCATTGGCATCGAAAATCTGTACCCCATTGGCAAGCGCCACATACATTGAAGGCAAAATTAACAAACCTGCCAAGAATGCTATCCCAGTATCGAGCATCGCCACTAGCCCACCTATTACTGGAAGATTCTCTTTACTGCTTAAATAGGAACCATAAATCAACATCGTGCCTACGCCTAAGGACAGAGAAAAGAAGGCTTGCCCCAAGGCACTAATGATCAAGCCAGGTTGTAGAGCAACACTGAAATCTGGCACTAAATAGGCTTTAAGACCATCCATCGCGCCCTCTAGTGTCAACACATAAAAGATAAGCAACACTAGGATAAAAATTAATGCGGGCATCAATCGGGTCGCCCACTTTTCAATACCGTCACGCACACCCGCACTGATCACTATCACTGTTAACAGCATGAACACGACAGAGAAAATGGCATTGCGCGACTCCCCATCATTCGTTAACCATGCAGAGGCGGCATCTAAACCAAAGATTGTCGCGATTGAGTTCAATAGCCAAGCGAGCATCCAGCCACTGACAATCGAGTAAAAACTTAAGATCAAGGTCACGGTTGCAATGCCCGCAAACCCTACGACACTGCCTAAGCGCGCGATCTTAGGACTGGGGGCAAGCTGACGCAGCGCCCCTACGGCATTAGAGCGAGTATGACGGCCAATGATGAGTTCGGCCATCAAGGCTGGGTAGGCAAGCGTAAATGCCAACAAGAGATAGAGAAAGAGGAAAGCTGCGCCGCCATTACTCGCGGCATTAGTGGGAAAGCCCCATATATTGCCGAGCCCCACTGCAGAGCCTGCGGCAGCCATCAAGAAACCAAATCTAGAACTAAATTCTCCCCGTGCTGCCGCCATCGGTGACGCCCCGCTTGTTTTTATTGTTGGTCGTAGGATTCCAGCGTAAATAACCAGTTTGTAGCGTCAGTTAGAACTAATACGACATTCGTAATCACACTCACACTGCCGTTATTGTTTAACTCCAAATAAGGAATCCGAAGGCGGTTATCATCGCTAGAGAATGTCGCTCGATCGTCGGGGGTAATGCCCAAATCAACCAGGCTATCGGCATTCAATTTAAACACAATGCCAGGAAGATCATTCTGCAATGAAAGGTTCAGACTATACAGGCCAAGTGTTTCACCACCATCCACTGTTGTTTGTAGAATCCCTGACTGATACTCGAATACACTCAATGCAGAGCTGTAGCGCTGCACAACTTCGGCATTCATCGAGACAAAATTGGCCTCCGTCAGGCTGGTAGAGGTGCCAAACTCACGTAGAGGCACCTCGTTGTGAGTTGTTCCTAAATTATAAATTGACAGCTCGTTGATTCTATCTAGCACGGCCATCCCGTCGCCTAAGACTTGTCCAAATACTGTAAAACCACCATTTTGCGCATCTAAATTTGCCGAGTTGTCCGCTAGATTCACAAACCACTGTGAGGTGGCGCTATCGGGATCTCCTCCAACTTTTGCCATAGAAACCGTGCCACGAGTATTAGATATACTAAATTCATTCACGATTGGATCGTTTGTAGGAATCACTACAGCACCTTCATAGGGGATAAATTTATAACCGCCCCCCTGAACGACAAAATCTTTCGAGAGCCGGTGAAAATAAGAACCATTGAAAGCGCCACTATTCACATAGTTCACAAAATTCTGCACGGTCACTGGCGTCACCGTATCAAATAGTTCTAGGGAAAAGTCTCCCATCGATGTGCTTATTCTTACAATCGTATTGGCATGTGCATTTACGGTGACTGCTGTTATCAGTAGCAATGCTGTGCAAACGTGACGCGTATATCTAATAGCTACTCTTCCGATCTCGATCATTGCAACCTCTACTCACTAACTTGCCACACAAAGTGCAAACGCTTTGCGGCGATAAAAAATTAAAATCGATTGGCTTAAACTAATTCGCCTTTCGCTTGTTTGTCGGCATGATATGACGAACGAACCAAGGGGCCACTGGCGATATGAGTAAACCCGAGCTTCTCGCCATATTCACGTAATTCTTCGAATTCATCTGGGTGCACAAAACGGCTGACTGCTAGGTGATTCTTGCTAGGTTGCAAATATTGCCCCAGCGTCACCATATCGACATTGTGCGCCTTAAGATCACGCATGACCTCCATGACCTCTTCTTTGGTTTCGCCCAGCCCCAGCATCAAACCTGATTTACTCATCACCGATGGCGCGCGCTCTTTGTAGCGACGCAGCAACTCTAGGGACCATTCATAGTTCGCCCCAGGTCGTGCTTTTCTATACAAGCGCGGCACTGTTTCAAGATTATGATTAAAGACATGTGGTGGCGTTTTTTCGAGGATATCGAGCGCAATCTCCATACGACCACGGAAGTCGGGCACCAACACTTCAATTTGAATCTCTGGGTTCAAACGACGAGTCTCACTGATGCAGTTGGCAAAATGTTGCGCACCACTGTCTTTCAAGTCGTCGCGATCGACCGAGGTGATCACTACATAGCGCAGCCCCATCTCGGCGATGGCCTCAGCTAACTCTCGCGGCTCATCTTCGTACAAGGGCTTGGGTTTGCCATGCGCGACATCACAGAAAGGACAACGTCGAGTACAGATCTCGCCCATGATCATAAAAGTAGCGGTGCCATTACTAAAACACTCGCCTAGGTTGGGACAGGATGCCTCTTCACACACGGATGCGAGCTTATGCTCACGAAGCTTCTGCTTAATGCTATTAATTTTCGGAGACGCAGGGACCTTCACACGAATCCAGTCGGGTTTCTTCAACAAATCGACTGTCGGAATTACCTTCACCGGGATACGGGCTACCTTTTCAGCACCTCGAAGTTTTTCACCTTCGATCAGAACGTTGCGTCTTGGTTGTTCGGCCATAATGTCTTTATTAACCTTTGCTTATAAGCGTGTAATGGGTTCGATTGGCTTGCGCCGTTATTTAGCGCCTTTACGATGATGCCAATATTGCCGGTATATCGTTGCTATACTCGATTTGCGTATACTCAAGTTTCGCGATCAGTGCGGCACTCAAGTGCTTTGCCACTTCATTCAGCTGTGAGTCCACTGCAACAACTTGCTGGGAGCGCACAAGATCACACAACTGCGTCACTTCCATCCCAGCATATCCACAGGGGTTTATACGTGAGAACGGGGACAAATCCATCGCAATATTAAAACTTAAGCCGTGATAAGAGCAGCCATTGCGAATTCGTAGCCCAAGAGCGGCAATTTTAGCATTATTTACATAGACCCCGGGAGCCTTTCTCTGGCTCTCACTAGCAATTGCGTAGCCCGTCAATACATCGATAATACTCGACTCGATGCGCTCCACGAGGTCGCGCACACCAATGCCAGTACGGCGAACGTCTAACAAGAGATAAGCGACTAGCTGGCCGGGCCCATGATAGGTGACTTGGCCACCGCGGTCGATCTGCACTACCGGGATATCGCCTGGCACAAGGATATGCTCAGCTTTACCCGCTTGCCCTTGCGTAAAAACAGGGTAGTGGTTGAGCAACCAAATTTCGTCTTGCGTCGTCGCATCTCTGTGCGCCGTATACTCTTGCATGGCCTTCCAGACTGGCTCATAGGCAAACGGCGTCCACGGCGCGGAGCTAGAACTGCTCAGCGTGCGGATGCAAAGTGATTGTGAGAGATGCTGCAATTCAATTTCCGAAAAACGCTCTTAGGGAGGCTTATAACACCAGCTTAACGCTCGTATGCGACTTGAGATCCTCGAACATGATAGTCAACTGCTCAACCCCAGTGGCTTCGATGACTATCGTCACCGCAAGATAATTACCATTATTGCTAGGCCGGACCGACACATGCTCTTCTTTAGTTTCTGGCGCATGCTTTTGTACAAGCGCCAAAACATCTTGCTCAAAATCAGGCGTCGCATGCCCCATAACCTTTACGGGATAGCTGCATGGAAACTCAATTTTTGGTGCTTTTACTTCACTCATAGATTTGCCGATTAGCTAAACAAATTAGTAAAGAACATCGTGAGAAAGTCGATCAAGCGCTTTAAGAAACCCGCACGCTCAACCGCTTGCAGGGCGGCAACATTGCCTTGATAGATAATTTCATCACCAAGGGTAATCTCCACCGTGCCTAATACTTGTCCTTGCTCGATAGGAGCTGTCACGGTCTCATCGATATTCAGAGTGGCCTGTAGTTCGCTAGCCTGCCCGCGTGGAATAGTCGCCACAACGTCTTCGGTCATACCAAGTTCTACAGCATTTTCTTTGCCAGACCATACTTTTGTGGAACTCAAGACATCACCAGCGGCGTACAGCGGACTAGTTTCGAAATAGCGGAAACCATAGGTCATCAATTTTTGACTTTCTGTGGCACGTGCATCTTCGCTAGCCGTGCCCATGACCACCGAGATCAACCGCATGCCATCACGCTCGCCCGATGCAACTAGGCAATAGCCTGCAGCAGTAGTCCAACCTGTTTTCATGCCATCGATATTGCGATCACGGAACAGAAGCGTATTACGATTGGGCTGTTGAATACCGTTGTAGGTAAACTCGCGCTCAGAATACATCGAGTAATGATCAGGGTGTTCTTGAATCGTGGCGCGGGCAAGTATCGCTAAGTCGCGCGCCGACATAATGTTGTAACGCTCTTCAGTGTCCAAACCACTCGAATTCATGAAAAATGAATTGCTCATACCCAAGCGCTGCGCATGTTGGTTCATCATGTCCGCAAACGCATCTTCACTGCCCGCAAGATGCTCGGCCATCGCGACGCTAGCATCGTTGCCCGATTGAATAATGATGCCACGCAATAAATCTTCGACTCGCACATTGCTATTCACATCGACAAACATCTTCGAGCCCTGTGTCCGCCAAGCCTTCTCACTGATATGCACTTCGTCATCGAGGCTCATATTACCGTTGTCGATTTCGACCTCTGCAATATAGGCCGTCATGATCTTAGTCAAACTCGCCGGTGGTAATTGCACATCCGCGTTTTCTTCCACAATGATCTTGCCCGTTTCGGCATCCATCAAAATATAACTGCTAGCCGCAATTTGTGGTGGGCGAGGAATGATCGCAAGCGTGCTGGTAGTTTGTGCAATACTTCCCGTGCTCAGTGAAAGTGTCGAAACAAGCGCCAACATTGCCATAAATGACATGCTCGCCTTACGCATATGGGACTTGAGTGTCTCTGAACCCATCTTTGGACATCCAGTCTTAACCATCACTTTCTCCTGCATATTCACTCGTTTCGAACCTCTAAATTTCATGTCATGAACGGCTTATAGCCTATAATTTACTCGCGAACAGTGTACGGTCTTCCCAAATCTGCGGCAACAACGCTATTGCTAATTCGTGTGATCTCATCCGCATTTGGAATTGGCCCTACGCGAACGCGGTGTAGCACCTCGTTCGAATCATCTAATTGCACAGACCGGATAAAGACAGGTCTTGATGTCATGTTGCGCAAGCGAACACTTAACTGCTCTGCGGCAGACCTGTCGGAGAAAGCCCCAATTTGAAGAATGGCTCCTGTTGCCGGCAACTGGGCGGGCACTGGCGCCGTATAAGCCGGCGCGGGAGCGGTGCTAGCTTGCATAGTGGGGACGATCGCCTCAACTTCAACCATCGCGGTGCCTTTATTGTCGTAGCCCAACATATGCGCTGCCGCATAGGAAAGGTCGATGATGCGGTCACTGTGAAATGGGCCTCGATCATTCACACGCACGATGATACTGCGATTATTCTCTAAGTTAGTCACCCGCAGGTAACTAGGAATCGGCATACTCTTATGCGCCGCCGAGAGCTGAAACATATCGTAGATTTCGCCATTCGACGTTTTATGGCCGTGGAACTTCTCTCCATACCAAGACGCAAATCCTCGCTCCCGATAGCCCTCTTCGGACTGCATTACGCGGTAGGTTCGCCCATTGACGGTATAGGGGCTCTTGTTGCCAGCAAGAGTTCGGTTCTCAATAACAGGGATCACTTCTCGCACTTGCGCTAGATCTAAAGCCTCGCTTGGGCCTCGGTCTTGAGTAATGGAGTAGCGGCTCGCCTGATAGGCATCGGATGCCGACATCGTTGCCGGAGCATTACGCGAACTTGGTGCACTACCACAAGCTGCCAATGTGAGGATGACAATTGATGCGCAAACGTACTTACAAATCTTCGCTTTAGCCAGCACGCAATAAACCTCGTTCACTAGAAATATTCGGCATTATAATCAATATGTTATCTCGGTAACACACGTTTGTGGGTATGGATGGACATTAAAATCCCAAATCCAATCAGCAAGGTCACAATTGACGTGCCGCCTTTACTCACCAAGGGCAATGGTAAGCCCACCACAGGCATCAGGCCCGATACCATCGCCATGTTCACGAAAGCGTAGAAGAAGAACGTTAAGATGATGCTACCTGCCAACAAACGACCAAAGCTATCTTGCGCCGTCAGTGCAATATAAAAACCGCGTGCAAGCACTGCGAGGTAGAGCGTTACGAGAAACAGCACCCCTAACAGGCCAAACTCCTCGGCTAAAACAGCAAGTATGAAGTCAGTATTACTCTCGGGAATGAAGTCTAGCTGTGATTGTGCACCGTTTAACCAACCCTTGCCCTGCACTCCTCCCGAGCCAATCGCGATTTGCGATTGAATAATATTATAGCCCGCCCCTGTAGGGTCTCGGTACGGGTCGAAGAAGGTGAGAATCCTATTCTTTTGATGAGCCTTTGCGAGGAAGATATACCAAGCCGGGGACGCCATTATGAGAAGCGCGGCACCAGAGAACACGATTCTCCAGCTTATTCCGGCTAGTAACACGGTGAAGATCCCCGACATGGCTACCATGAGTGCGGTGCCGGTATCGTTCTGCAAGAGAATCAACGCTGAGGGTAGCAATATGATCACGGCACAAACGAGCAAATCCTTGAAGCGTGGAGGCAAAGACCGGTTCGACATATAGGAGGCCAGCATCATTGGCACTAGAAACTTCTCCAGCTCCGAAGGCTGAAAACTCGGCAAACCCGGCAAATCCAACCAAGCTGTCGCACCATTGACCTCTGAACCAAACAATAAGGTAATAATTAGTACGCCCAAGCCTCCGACATACATCAAAAGCGCGCCGCGTCGAAAGAAGTCCACTTCAAACTGGGCGATGCCAATCATGACCACAAAAGCCACGACGATGGCAGCAGCTTGTCGCTCCACATCCGTGATGTTTTCCCCGCTAGCGCTAAAGAGCACCATCAAACCGTACACCGCCAGACAGAACAAGGACAGCATCAACGGCGCGTCGATTTTTAAAGAGCGCTTATTCGCCCCAGCCCTACCGGAGAGTTTGTAAAACCCCGGATTCATTTGGCGATTCATACTACGAGTGGCCATGCTTGAGTAGACGCCTTAAAAATAGTTTATTGAAAATATACTGCACTAAAAACCGCATTAATGATCATTGTGCACAACACTGACTTCGGTAAATGTGTCTTGCTCTGGCACTAAGTAGGCATCTAGGACGGCTCTCGCAACGGGGAATGCAACCGTGCCGCCACCGCCGCCATTTTCCACAAAAACAGCAACCGCTATGCGCGAATGCTCGGAGGCATCAAAGGCAATAAACATGGCATGGGTACGGAATTGCTCAGCCACCTCACCATCGTCTCTATTGCCCGCGCTATCGACTTGAAACTGCACCACTTGCGCTGTGCCGGACTTTCCCCCCATCGGGTAAAGCAATGGCTCACCACTGGCGCGAAGCACCGGATAAGCCGACCCCTCATGACGACGATGCTCGCTGTCATAGGGTTTATTCACGACATCAACCATCGCATTGCGCACCAGCTCGATTTGCTCTTGCGATGGCAGTAACTGTTGGCTTGCTGCATTATCTGGAAAAATCACATCCGTTTCTTCGCCATCACTACCAATAGTGCCGCGCAACATACGTGGCTGCCTAAGCACACCGTGGTTGGCGATTGCGGCGGCAGCGGCGGCCATCTGCAGAGTCGTGGCTTGAAAAATACCATTCCCGATGCCTTCATAGGGAGTCTCGCCTGGGTACCAAATCTCGCCTCGGTTCTCCATTTTCCATGCCTCTGAAGGCACAATCCCACCGCTGGCTTCGGGGATATCGATGGCATGGTTTTCACCAAACCCGAAGGTCAGCAAATAATCGTGAATTTTCTCAATGCCAAGCTCAACCGCGAGTTGATAAAAATACGTATTGCAGGACTGATAAATAGCACGCCGCAAATCGATTGCACCATGTCCTGACTTATCGACCCACCACGTCCAGTCGTAATAAGGACGCGTGCGGCCTTGCAGCCGAAAATAGCCGGGATCGCTTATGACGGTCTCGGGTGTAATCGTTTCGTGATACAAGCCGGCCAAACCAATAAACGGCTTAATGGTCGACCCGGGCACGCGCGAAGCAATTGCCCGATTGAACAAAGGGGTGTGTCCCGAACGATTCAAGTCGGCTAGTTGAGCGCGACTTATCCCTGTGACGAAGAGATTAGGGTCATAGCCTGGCTTACTGACCATGGCCAACACGCCACCCGTTGCTGGATCGATTGCAACGACTGCGCCGCGCTTGTCGCCCAAGGCTTTCTCAGCCGCCGCTTGCAGCCTGCTATCCATGTGCAGGACGATATCGCGACCGGGGATCGGATCGGTGCGATCCAAAACACGCATCACCTGCCCACGGTTATTTTTCTCAACCGTTTCGTATCCTACCTGCCCGTGCAATAGCGATTCATAAGTCTTCTCGATGCCAGTTTTACCGATCTGATGAGTGCCGCGATAATTAGCGGCAGTATCTGCATCCATCGCTGTCATTTCATCTTTGTTGATTTCAGAGACGTAACCGATGGCATGGGAGGCCCGCTCACGGAATGGGTAATGCCGAACTAGTTGTGCTTCCACTGCGATGCCTGGCAATAGATGTTGATTCACGGCAATGTTTGCCATTTCCTCTTCGCTGAGCTGATACCGCAGTGGGACCGAGGTGTGTGGCACTGCGCGTCGACTTTGGCGTGCGCGATACTGTTCGATATCATCGTCACTCAAATCTATCACTGAGCGCAGCAGGTCCAGTGAGACATCAAGATTAGAGGCAGTTTCACGGACCACTGTTAGGTTAAAAATAGGTCGGTTATCGGCGAGCAAGACCCCATTACGGTCGTAGATTAAGCCGCGATTAGGTGCCACATATTGGGAATGAAGTCGGTTACCATCAGAACGGGCGGCGAAATAGTCATAGCGATACACTTGCAAGTACACCATCCAAGCGATGAGCGCACTAATAAGCAGAAAGATAAAAACACCAGCGACAATCATGCGCCTGTTAAAAATCAGGGTGTCGCGCTCATGATCATTTAGCTTGAATTTTTCCGCCATAATCCCTTCTGCTCACCAACTAACTCTCTATATGACCGGCTAAATGGCAAATAGTTTTATCCCGCCCGATGATAGGGGTGGGAATTGAGAATACTCCACGCCCTGTAGACTTGCTCAGCCACTAAAATTCTAACCAATGGGTGTGGCAATGTTAACGCAGAAAGCGACCATTTCTCGTCCGCTCGCGCGAGGCAATCTGCTCCTAAACCATCGGGGCCGCCCACCAACAACGCCACATGCTGCCCCTGCATACGAATCGCATCGAAACGAGCTGCTAAATCTTCTGTACTCAAGACTTTGCCGCCCACCTCCATGGCTACTACATAATCTTGCGTTCGCACACGACTGAGCAGCGCGTCAGATTCCTTCTTGATTGCCTGTGCAATATCAATGCTTTTGCCACGTTTAGCCATTGGGACTTCGGTAACGCCAAAATTGAAATCCGCAGGGAGTCGTTTCGCATACTCGCTAACCCCCTCATCAACCCAACGGGGCATCCGAGTCCCAATCGATAGCAAATTAATCTTCATCGTTACCGGGCATATCGACTGGAATCTCACCTGGTTTATTGTCAAAATTCCACAGGTCTTCGAGGCTATAAAGCGCCCGCGTTCTTGCCAGCATGATATGCACTACTACCGCCCCTAAATCGACCAGGATCCATTCCGCCTGCAGACGCCCTTCATCTCCTAAGACTGGTTGCCCTGCCGCCTTGACCGCACGACCTAGCTCATCTGCCATCGAGCGCAAGTGAGTCGTGGAGGAGCCTGTCACGATCACCATATAATCGGTTACTTGCGTAAGTTTCTGCACGTCCAAGCAAACAATGTCCTGCCCCTTCATCTCTTCGAGTGCATGTACTGCAAGCTCTGATAATTGTTTTGTATTCAAACCGAGTGTATTCCTTGTCTTGTATGTAACTGGCTTGCGCCAATTTTGTGTTTGCTTAATCTTTAGATTGAGCACTGTTTTGGTATAAAGCGTTCGAGCTTATATAGTCTGCAACTACTGCCGGTATTAACGCTGTCGACTGACTATTACTGTGTAGATTTTCACGCACTGCTGTCGAAGATATCTCTAATTTAGGTTCTTGTAAGCGCCAAATCCTTCCTTGCGGCACACTAAAAAAACGATCGACCGAAGACACTTCTCGATACTGCAAATCCAACTCCAGGGCCTCATCGATCTCCGCTGGCACTCCCGGCCTATCTAACACCAGCACATTTGCTAAGGCGAAAATGGCCTGCCAATGGTGCCACTTTGGCAATGTGGCAAAGGCATCAATGCCGAGCACGAGCACTAACATAGCACCTGGATGCTCACTAGCGATCGAAGCGAGGGTATCAACGGTATAGGAGACCCCCTCCCGTTGGCATTCGCGATCATCGACAAAGACTTTAGGCATTTGCGCAGTGGCTAGCCGCAGCATTTGTAATCGATCTTGCGCGCTGGCTTGTGCCGCATTGCGATGATTGGGAACATGACAGGGCACCATATTAAGCGCATCAAGTTGCAAAACTTGCATTGCCACTTTTGCTGCCTCTAAGTGCGCGTTGTGTACTGGGTCAAACATGCCTCCCATAACACCTATACGTCTTACCGCCATAATTTATGCGCCCCACACAATGAATAAACCATTGCCTCTGCGCGCATTAGACACGAATCTGCCCATCGCCCAATACTATGTACTTTTGTGAGGTAAGCCCTTCTAGACCTACAGGTCCGCGCGCATGCAACTTGTCTGTCGAAATACCGATCTCTGCCCCAAGCCCATATTCGAAGCCATCAGCGAAACGCGTTGACGCATTCACCATCACTGAGCTGGAATCGACTTCGCGCAAGAACCGCTGCGCTCGTGAATAATCCTCCGTGACGATTGCTTCAGTGTGAGCTGAGCTATAACGGGCAATATGGTCCATCGCTTCATCAAGGCTTGCGACTACTTTCACGGCGAGAATGGGAGCTAGGTATTCGGTCTCCCAATCGCTCTGTTGCGCAGGCACGGAGCCTTCCATTAGCAATAGGGCTTTTGCACAGGCACGAACTTCAACACCAGCCTCACGATAGGCCTGCGCCAAACGTGGCAGCACGGCTTGCGCGACTCCCTCCCCCACAAGCAGAGTTTCCATGGTATTACAGGTGCCATAGCGCGAAGTCTTAGCGTTCACTGCAATACTAAACGCTTTTTCCAGATCCGCCTTATCATCGATGAACACATGACAGTTGCCATCGAGATGTTTGATCACTGGCACGCGCGCATCGGCGCTGATGCGCTCGATCAAGGATTTGCCCCCTCGAGGCACAATAACGTCCACATACTCTGGCATCGTGATTAACCGGCCAACAGCAGCGCGGTCAGTCGTAGCCACTACCTGTACAGCGTTTTGATCGATGCCTGCCGACTGCAAGCCCAACTGTATGCATTGCGCTAGGGCTTGATTCGAATGAATCGATTCTGATCCGCCGCGCAGAATCACAGCATTACCTGATTTCAGGCACAGACTGGCAGCCTCGCAAGTCACATTAGGACGAGACTCATAGATCATTCCCACAACGCCTAATGGTACTCGCATCTTGCCTACTTGAATGCCAGTAGGGCGAAAACGCAAATCTGTGATTTCACCCACCGGGTCGGGCAAACTTGCCACTTGCTTGAGCCCTTCGATCATATTATCGAAGCGTGCTGGCGTTAGCTCCAAGCGGTCTAGCATCGCGCTATCTAAACCCTTGTTTTTGCCGTTTGCTAAATCCAGCGCATTGGCTTGGATAATAGTATCGCGCTGCGCATCGATAGCATCGGCCATCGCGAGTAGTGCCGCATTTTTCTGAGCAGTTTGAGCCTTCGCGACCGCGCGCGCAGCTTGGCGCGCTTGCTGACCCAATTGCGTCATATAGGATTCGATATCCTCTCCCTGCACCGCAGCGAGAGTCTGATCATTGCTTGCCATGATAAAACCCGTACTAATAAAACGATTTTGCAGCGCGCCTTAAAAACAGCGCAGAGCCGCATAAAAGCGGACATTATAGCCCGCGAGCAGGGTGACAGACAAAGCAAAACTGGATAGGGGTCAAATATCGTTCTGCAGGCTTAGTTCAGCCGGATAGGGACGCATATACCAGGAGTCGCGGATATAGTCGTTTGGGTGTTTGCGGAAATAATGGTTCAAGAGTGTAATCGGCACTATTAGCGGCAATTGACCGCGCAAATAGCTGGCGAAAGACTCATTGAGCTCAGCCTTGTCATCGCTGTCTAAGTAGTTTTTCAAATAGCCTTGGATATGCTGCAACACATTCACATGTCGTCCGCGGGTGGCCCTAATTTTCAGGGCCGCCATGAGATCACGAATATACGCGTCACAAGTCTCCTCAAGATTGCCTTTGGTGGCTGCGGCCACTAGGGGACCCAGCGCTTTATAGGTAGGCAAACAGTGACTCATAAGAATGAGCTTATGTCGCGCATGAAAAGTCACTAGGCCACGCACCGTCAGCCCTTCTCGTTGCAAGGCGCGCCACCGCGACATGACATAGACGCGCTGAACGAAATTTTCTCGAAGCACTGGGTCACCCAGTCGCCCCTCTTCCTCGACAGGCAAATTAGGAAAATTTTGCATCAAATTAGCCGCGTAGATCCCGACACCGTCACGACGTGGTCGACTCCCATCGTAAACTTTAACTCTCTCCATACCGCAACTGGGAGACGATTTCTTTAAGATATAGCCACACAAGTTTTCTTGCCAAGAACGCTGTTCCTGCGCGCAGTCAGTCAAGGCTTGTGTGTAATCTAAGGATTCGTCTACCGAAGAGACGCAGGCGACAGAAGAATCTTTCGCAATTAGTCGGATGGGCCGACGGGGAATCCCAAGCCCAATACTGACCTCCGGACAAAACTGCTTAAATTCGAAATATTGCCCGAGAGTTTTGGAGACAAAATTATCGAGTTGATGCTGCCCATCGAAACGCACCTTCTCCCCGAGCAGGCAACTGCTTATGCCCACGGGAATTTTCTCCAATGGCGTCTCGCCTTGTTCATTTCCAGATTCTATTGTTGCTTCAGTTACCTTCATCTCTCTCCTCGCAGTCCTACAGCCTTTGTTCTGCTAACACATTGACTTCCACCATCTTATCCACCTCCATGCGGAAATTAGGGGAGTAATTCATTCTCGTTGCGACCCACGAGCTACGCACATAGGCGTTTCGCATCATCTCTTCCCAGCGATTCATGCGGGGGACAAACTCCTCGCGATCAAATAGGCCTTGCTGGAACTGATAATAGCTATTTTCCCACTCGCGCCATACGCCTGCCAAGAAATAGCCATGTTGCACTGCTTCGGCCGCACTCAAATCATGCCCGCTATTGGCTTTGGCGATAACCTCTGCGAGGTCGACCTCTGTTGCCACCCACTCAGAAAACATCATTTGTTTTTCCGATATGGAGTCGCGCGTTTGCGATTTCATCATCTCGGTGTTCTGGCGAATTTCTAGGCCTAGAAAGACTATACCCATGATTACGGCGATACTTGCGGATAGGTTCATCCAATCATGTTGTTTTTTCTTTTGGGTTTTCATTATCGCCACCTTTGTTGTGTACTATTTTGTTCTTCTCGTTGTCTACAAAAAGGCTCTGGATAGTTGACTGATTAAGAACGAGCGCCTCTTTCACTTTGCGTGGCTGTTTTTTCAGCCACACCTCAAAACGACTTGCCTCAGACCTGTCTTTGACTTGCACTTGAAAAACTAAAGTCAGCGGCCCTTTGCCGCGCAAGTATCGCGCCCCTTTCGCCCCCCCTTGCTGATGCTCTTCGAAGCGGCGTTGCACATCCGTGCTGATACCCGTGTATAGAGTACCGTTTCGGCATCGAACAAGGTATAGAAACCAC
Source organism: uncultured Pseudomonadales bacterium (assembly GCA_947259995.1). GTDB lineage: Bacteria > Pseudomonadota > Gammaproteobacteria > Pseudomonadales > Pseudohongiellaceae > UBA5078. The sequence continues at coordinate 67,792 of CAMYOK010000011.1, forward strand.
GGTTTGGCACTCATGAGTCTTGCGGCCCACGCTGCAACCAGCCAGTCTGGTGTTCTACCACTTCACCATCCTCCGCCAGTTTTATCAAATGTGCTTGCAAGGTTTTCATTGCCCATGGCAACAAATGCTCAGGCACATCATCATAGACTTGGCGGTTCAACGCCTCGATGGGAATAGCGCCAAAGGCGAAGGAGTCAGCCAATACACGCCTAATCTTGGACTCGCGCCGCAAACGATGTCGCAGCAGTTTTTCGATTTCCTGGTAGGGCTTCGACATTACTCTGCCATGGGCAGGCGCTATGAAGCGTAAAGTCTCGCTTTTAAGTCGCTGCAATGAGTTTAAATAGTCACGCATATTCCCGTCAGGAGGCAGAATGACAGGCGTGGTGCCTTCCAAAATATGATCGCCAGTAAAAAGCACTCCCTCGCCCTTGAGCAAAAAACAAAAGTGATTAGACACATGTCCTGGAGTGTGGAGTAGCTTGATGGCGAAGTCCGCACAGCCAATGCTCTCCCCATCCTCATAGCGGCGAGAAGGCGTAAAGCTAGGATCTTGGCCACTGCCTTGCGGGGCTGGCAATCCCACTACTTGCGTATCGATATGGCGCAATAATAATGCGGTTCCGGGGGAGTGATCTCCGTGTGTGTGCGTCACAAACACCGCCTCAACAGGCCTGCCGTCTATGATGTCGAGCAAGCGGGCGATGTGTTCTGCATCTGCCGGCCCCGGATCCACCACGGCCAGACGATCGCTACCCACGATATAACTGTTAGTGCCTGGGCCGGTCATGGGGCCCGCGTTATTGCCTAGTACTCGCAGCACAGGGATATTGGTCCCTACAACGGGCACAGGCTTACCGGCGATGAAATCTTCTTGCACACTGCTCCCCTTTGTCACCCCCTGTAATTACAGAGCGTTTGCCATCATAGCCCGTTTGCGACAAGGCGAAAACCCGTTTGCATACGGCCAAGGAGCACCGCTGCCGCTTGCAGGCAATACTGGTAATTTATGACAAATAGAGATATAAAGTGCGCTTTTTAAACCCCAGCGCGTGTGCATAGATTGATCCTTACCCGTGTTCTCAGTGTTCCTCGATTTACTCTGCGATTCGAAAAAGTATCCTGCCTTGTACGCGAAAACACGGTGTAAAAGGTAATTGCGATGTTCAAAATTAAGACTTTCAACAAAATTTCAAGTAAAGGCCTCGTGCGATTTCCTGGAACTTACGAAGTAAGCCCAGAAGCCAACGACGCAGATGCCATTTTGGTGAGAAGTCATAAACTTCAAGATACCGATGCAAATGCCAACCTCAAAGCGGTTGCGCGTGCTGGGGCGGGTGTCAACAACGTACCGGTCGCCCAATACACCGAACAAGGGATTGTCGTATTCAACACCCCTGGTGCGAACGCCAATGCCGTGAAAGAGCTTGTGCTGTGCGGCCTTTTGCTGTCCTCTCGAGGCATCCTTCCCGGCATGGCCTACGTCAACTCTCTCATCGATATGCAAGATAATGCGGCAATGTCGAAATTATTGGAAAAAGAGAAAAGCCGCTTCAAAGGCTCCGAGATTGCAGGCAAAACCTTGGGCATAGTAGGCCTCGGTGCTATCGGCTCCTTAGTCGCCGAGATGGCCATCGGGCTTGGTATGAAAGTCCTAGGGTATGACCCAGCGCTATCAGTAGATGCGGCATGGCGCCTCCCCAATCAGGTCCATAAAATTGAGAACCTGACAGCCTTGCTCGCTAACTCCGATTTCGTCAGCTTGCACCTCCCCGTTTTGGAGTCCACTCGCCACTTAATCAATGAGACGACCATCGCCAATATGAAGAAAGGCCTTTGTCTGCTGAATTTCTCCCGCGAAGAAATCGTTGACACAAATGCCGTCGTTAAAGGTCTCGATAACGGTTTGCTACGTATGTATGTTGCGGACTTCCCATGTGCAGAGCTAATCGGCCGTGACGATGTGATACTAATGCCACACATCGGCGCTAGCACTGACGAAGCCGAAGAGAACTGCGCCATCATGGCAGCGGATCAACTCATGGACTTCCTCGAGCATGGCAACATTAAGAATTCAGTCAACTTCCCAGCCTTAGCGCTGGATCGCGTTGCTGGTGCAGAAAAAGGCACACGCTTGGCCATTAGTAATAAAAACGTCCCTAAGATGTTGGGTCAGATTTTATCGGTTCTCGCCGATCAAAATGTCAATGTCATCGATATGATCAATCGCAGCCGAAATGAGATTGCCTACAATCTTATCGACGTCGATTCTCCAATTTCCGATGAAGCCATTGCTCGTATTGCCGAGATCCAAGACGTCATCAAGGTCAATGTGCTGTAGCGCGCCTTCGCCTCAGCCAACAGATTTTACAGTTTTTTCACTTAGCAATTAGGATGTCACTATGAAACGCGTATTCAACTTTGGTGCCGGTCCCGCCATGTTGCCAACCTCTGTAATGGAGAAGGCACGTGACGAGTTTCTAAACTTTAACGATTTAGGCGCAGGCCTTATTGAGATCAGCCATCGTTCTAAAGAGTTCGATGCCGTCATCAATCGTACCGACGAGCTATTTCGTGAGTTATCAGGCTTGCCTGACAACTTCAAAATCCTCTACGTTCATGGCGGCGCACAGATGCAATTCTCTGCGATCCCGATGAACCTGATTGGGCGCAACCCTGCTCACAAAGCGGCCTACTTAGAGACTGGCAACTTCGCCTCTCTTGCACGCAAAGAGGCCTCTCGCTATGGCAATATTAACGTTGCCGCAACTAGTGAAGCGACAAACTTCGATCGCATTCCAGACTTCGACCCAGCCAGTCTTGATGCCGACACATCTTATGTCCACCTCACAAGTAACAACACCATTTTCGGCACGCGTTGGAACCAATTCCCAGATACTGGGGATATTCCACTAGTCGCCGATATGACCTCTGAGCTGCTGTCTCGTCAGCTTGACTACAACAAGTTTGGCGCTATCTTTGCTGGCCTTCAGAAGAACCTTGGCCCAGCTGGCATGGCATTGGTGCTGATGCGTGAAGACTTATTGGGCAACGCCCTGCCTTACACTCCTTCTCTACTCGATTACTCCGTTTACGAAAAGAGCCATTCGCTGCAGAACACTAACAACACCTTCGCCATTTATATGATGTGCTTGGTGCTTGAGTGGTTGAAAGAGCAAGGTGGCGTAGCCGCGATAGAAGCGGTTAACGAGAAGAAAGCGGCGTTGTTGTACGATGCGATCGATAGCACAGACTTCTACATTGGGTCTGCGCACAAGCCCGATCGCTCTGTCATGAATGTGACTTTCAACATCGCAAAACCAGAGCTTTCCGATGCCTTCTTAAGTGAAGCAAATAAACTTGGGCTCTACGCACTAAAAGGTCATCGCTTAGTAGGGGGCATCCGCGCCTCGATCTACAATGCAATGCCAATAGAAGGCTGTGCTGCCTTAGTTGAGTTCATGAAAGACTTCGAACGTCGCAACGGTTAGAAAAAAAAGGGGTAGCACGCTCTTGTTCTACCCCTTTCTCGCCTTACAATGGCGTCTATGAGCGCCATCTCCCGAAAAATCATTCACTGCGATTGCGACTGCTTCTATGCCGCGATAGAAACTCGTGACGACCCGACTTTGGTCGGCAAGCCACTCGCCGTTGGCGGCAGGCCCGATAAACGCGGAGTAGTAGCAACCTGCAACTACGAGGCGCGTAAATTTGGCATCCACTCCGCTATGCCGATGGCGACAGCATTAAGACATTGCCCACAACTACTGATTATTCATCCGCGCATGGAGCAATACCGAGAAGCCTCCAAAGCAGTGCAGCAAATTTTTCAGGAGTTTACCCCTCTCATCGAGCCACTCTCACTTGACGAGGCATTCTTAGATGTCACCGAGTCCACCAAGTTTCAAGGCAGCGCCACGCTCATCGCCCAAGAGATTCGCCGCAGGGTGCGTGAAGATGTCGGTATCACAATTTCTGCCGGTATTGCGCCGAATAAATTCATCGCCAAAGTCGCAAGCGATTGGAACAAGCCCGATGGACAGTTCGTCGTGAAACCTGAGCAAGTAGATGAATTTGTCCGCTTACTCGCAGTGAAGAAAATATTTGGTGTAGGAAAAGTCACCGCGAAACGCATGCATGCTTTAGGCATTCAAACATGCGGCGATCTTCGTGAGCTCTCAATACAAGAGCTTAGCGAACATTTTGGCAGCTTTGGCGAACGGCTCTATCGACTTTGCCGTGGCATAGACGAGCGCCCAGTCAACACCGAGCGCATACGAAAATCTCTTAGTGTGGAAAACACCTACGATAACGACTTACAAGATGTCGAGGCCTGTCTTGCTAAACTTCCCGCGCTGCACAAGCAACTGCTGACGCGACTAGGCAAGGTCGAAACTGATTACTACATTAGCAAAAAATACTTCAAGCTCAAGTTTGATAATTTTGTCAGCACTACGATAGAGACGATGTCCAATGATACCGAGCTTGCGGGCTACTTGACGCTATGCCAAGAAGCATTTACCCGTGGCAATAGACCGGTAAGACTCGTCGGCATGGGAGTAAAGCTTGAGCCTAAACGTGTAATGGAGAGCGCCTTGCTCAATGGCGACTCCATCCACAAACGACAGTTGCGTTTACGCTTTGACTAAAGCAAAGTGCAGGCATCATGAAACTAACTAATGCACCAAGACCCCCAATTTCAAACTACATTACGGTAGAGGGAGAGCAACGACTGCGCGACGAACTGCAATACCTATGGAAGGTAGAGCGGCCCGAAGTCACCCAGTCGGTTAGTGATGCGGCAGCACTGGGTGATCGCTCAGAGAACGCCGAATATATTTACGGCAAGCGGCGACTACGAGAGATCGACCGACGTGTTCGACACCTGCGCAAACGCCTAGAAGTTCTCACTGTCGTCAACAGCAAACCTAGCGACCCAAGCAAAATTTACTTTGGGGCATGGGTAAAAGTTGAAGATGAAGCGGGCTATGAGCACTGCTTCCGACTCATCGGTCGCGACGAAGTAGGCGAAGGCGACGGTTATATCAGTATTGACGCACCTCTAGGCAAGGCGCTTTTGGGAAAGAGCGCCGATGACGAAGTCAGTATTAAGACCCCTAGCGGTAGAAAGCTTTGGATTGTATTAGCCGTCAGCTACACGGGCAGACTATGACCCATGTAACCGTCTTAGCCATCGAGCACGGCCTCGCCTCTAGCATCACCATTCCCCTAGAGATGATTCGCGCCGCCGATGTTATCCAGAGAATTCGTCAGCGTGCAGCCCCAAAGCATCACATTGCAATCGCTAGTCATGACGGCAAACCAGCGGTCATGACCGGTGGCATTAGTATTATGGCCGAACAAAGTGTGGCACAGATCGAGAAAACAGACCTTATTTTCATTCCGGCATTATGGGGAAACCCCAACGCCACAGTTAATAAACACCCGGGAATATGTGACTGGCTCCGCCAACAGCATAGCGCCGGTGCAAGTATTTGCAGCGTTGGCACAGGCAGTTATTTTCCTGCCCATGCTGGATTATTGAATGCTCGTAGCGCAACGACCCATTGGTATTATTTCGATGATTTCCAGAAACGCTACCCAAAGATTAAACTCCAACGAAAACGCTTCATCACGCATGCCGACAATTTGTATTGCACCGGTAGCGTCAATGCCGTTCGCGATGTTGCCCTCCACTTCGTAGAGCAGCTTTTCACGGCCGAAATAGCCGATGAGGTAGCCCATCACTTCACACACGAATTGAAACGCTCTTACGAATCAATGTTGCTCGCAGATGAGGAAAAGAACACCCATCACGATGAGCAAATAATCAAGATTCAAGAGTGGTTGCAGAAGCACTACCAGCAAACCATTTCCCTGAAAGAACTCGCGCAACAATTTGACCTTAGTGTGCGCTCCTTCAATCGCAGGTTTCGCAATGCGGCAGACAAAACGCCATTAGAATATTTACAAGAAATTCGGCTTGAGCAAGCCAAGTCGCTGCTTAAACATAGCAATCTGACTGTAGCAGAGATCGCCTATGAAATTGGTTATCAAGACACAAGTTCGTTCACCTCTTTATTCAAGCGCACCAATGGTGTCACACCGAAAGAGTATCGGCATTTAGTCAGGACAAAATTATTTAATGTTGATGCTGAGTAAGGAGGGGCCTGTAGGAGTCTCGTGAACTCCTACAGGCTAGACTCATATCACCCTATCGGGGTGTTTGATATTTTTCTTTCCATGTTGAATATGGCATCCCATAAACGAGCTCTCGAGCTTGCTCGTAATCGATTTCCAAGTCTTTTTCTTGGGCCGCTGCGCTGTACCACTTTGCAAGGCAATTGCGACAGAACCCAGCGAGATTCATTAAATCGATATTCTGGACATCTTTGTTCTCATCTAGGTGTTTCAGCAGGCGTCTAAAGACTGCTGCTTCCAACTCGACTCGATCTTGATCATTCAAACTCATGGAAATTCTCGTCTCTTAGTATGCGTTATGCGACTCGGGTATCAATTGCCGTAACGTCATTATAGTCTTCTTTCATATAGAGGGTGTCTTCTAGGTCGTCGTCTTCGCTGGCACTAAGCTCATCTGCCTCACCCTCTTCAGCCTCTGGCACGACATCAAAGTTTTCTGCCGCTAGAGTGGCTTTACGATGTTTTTTATCCGTCGCTTTTAATTGGCGTTCGGCTGCATTGAATGCATCACGTACGGCGACGTAAATATCTTCATGTTCGGGCTTATCATGCTGGCCCTGTTTCACGATAATTTCTTTATTTGCAGTGTGTATTTCTAAAGTGACGCTGAACACTTTGCCTTTGTGATGATTATTGTGGGGAGAATCCAACACAACACGCCCGCCGATGATGTCATTACTAAAACGTTGCAACTTTTCGATACGTTTTTTTACGTTGTCTGCTAGCGCTTCAGATTGGTCGATATTGTGAAAAACAACTTGGAATTCATTTGACATAAGTTCTTATCTCCTTGTTATCGTGACACTAAAAATAGAAATAGTTTTCGCTTACTTGGGCCCTCCTCTTAATAACCTATAAATTTATCTGCAAGATGCCCGATTGCCAGGGCATAGTTATTCGCACAATTGTATTTCAAGATCGTGCGGAAATTGTTGTACGTGATAAAGGCTCGTCCTTGTTCGCCATCAGGCAAAATGATCGAGGCCATGAAATCATTCGTTGGCAAATCACTCCCGTCTGCACGCCGAACACCGGCCGCTTGCCAGTCCTTCAATGGCATCTGCACTGTGTGATGCCGTAAGACACTGCAAGAGTTCTGTGTAGGGGCTTGCTGCCATTGCTGCGCATTGGCAAAGTAGTTATCTGGCAGCTGCACCTCACGCCCCCATGTTTGATCATCCTGCCATTGCGCAGCGCGCAGATAGTTGGCGATAGAGGCGAAAACATCGGCCTCACTGTTCCAGATATCCCGTTTGCCATCGCCATCAAAATCTTGCGCAAACTCTTGAAAACTTGAAGGCATGAACTGACTTTGACCCATCGCACCAGCCCAAGACCCCTTCATGTCGGCATGGGCGATATGCCCCTCATTAAGAATGTCTAATGCGCTTAATAATTCGCGGCGGAAATAGGCGGAACGTCGAGGATCATAAGCGAGGGTAACTAGGGCCCGGACCACATCAGTACCACCGGTGAAACTGCCGTAGTTTGTTTCAACCCCCCAAAAAGCCACAATAAAGCGGGGAGCAACACCGTAATGTTCACCCACTTGTGCCAACAATTCTTTATGCTCGCGCAAACGCTCTCGGCCAGTATTAATCCGCCAAGAAGTGACTCGTTTCTCAAGGTATTGAGCGAAAGTTTCGGTAAATTCAGCTTGATTGCGGTCGTTCGCGACGACCTGAGGGATAGGGGTAATATCGTTGAGCGCGACCTCGATTATATCTTCGCGTATGCCTCTTTCTCTGGCCTCGGCAATAAGTTCTGCCAACCAATCTTGAAATTCGACTTGTGGTTCCTGTGCATGGTTCCTAGAGGTAACCGTTAAACTTAGGAATGCCACCAAGATTGAACATGCGGCGAGTCGAGCGAGTTGCATTCATTCTCCTTCTTAAGCTTGCAAGTCCAGACTACTCCAATCAATTTGATTTGTCTAAGGGTCTTTTGGAGATGTTTTTGAGGCAGGAAAAGCCTGCAATGTGGCAGGAAAATGGCGACTTATTCGGAATAACACCAATGCCAAGGCTCGTAGATGATCCCACAGGGATTGCCACGCGCGAAGGACATGTTAAAGCCGAAACCGGCAGCATTTGCCTGTAGCCAAGCGAAGGCAGTCGTGCCTTCAAATTCTTCTTCGAGCTTGGGACAGTCAGTCGATGCGATATCGATGGCACGCCCTGTATGATGCTCGCTATATCCGGGGGCCGCATTCACGCAGAGTATGTCATCGATTGCTTGCCCCTTGTCTAATTTGCGCCGAATCAATTGCGCCTGATAGTCGATGCCTCGGAAAGCAGAAATCATGACTAACTCTATGCCTGCTTGCGCCGCCCGAGCACGCATGCGCACCCAAGCCGCTTCTGCGTTCGGAGTCAAACGCTGCTCTCTACCGAAAAAGTCTAGATCTGTCTGGACTAACTCCTTGGGTTCTTCATAAAACGATAATGGCGTTGTCTCCCTATAGCTTGCCGGGATTCCCAGTGCATCATGCAATGCAATTACGCGTTGTTGGTACTCTATGTCGATCATTAGGCCCTACTTCAGCAAGTGTTGTCGGAACGTTTAGGAAGAGACTAACCCTCAATTCATCCTATAGTGCTGGCCGCTCGCTAGGCAAGCCTAATCATCTCTATTGAAAACGTTACGCTGGCCATAATGACAAAAACTATGTCCAATATGAGCTACATCAAAGAGTGCGACTTGTCTATATTAGCCACACCTGATCCTTAGCCGCCTCTCGTGTGCAACAACCGTTCAATTAAGGAAATTTATGTCACATCTGCCCGTCATAATCGGTATGGGAGGAATAAATCCTGCTGGCCGCAGCTCTTCACATCATAGCTATCGCCGCCTAGTTCTTGACGAACTCAATGCCGAAGATGCCATGCAAACCCGTGCGAGCCTTGCCAGCTTGATGGGCCTGTTGAAGAAAAAAGACGCACAGTGGTTAGACGCTAACGACGCTCCTATCGAGTATTCAAGTTATTTGCTATCTCTTGACCCACTGTTGCGCGAAGGCACGTTGATTCGACAGCTGGAGGACAATTTGTTTGATCCTCAGCGCGTTGCGTACCACAAACGGGCAACACTCAATAGCGCTACTAATAAACCACTGAGTTTTGTCATTCGCAGGCAGCATCTACCCGACGCCATTCCACTGGATTGGCAAATTAGCGAAGACTCACCGGGCAATGTTCGGGTCGAACTGCAAGGCAGTCTCGATGTGCTCACAGAGAACTATTTAAAGACTAGCGTTAACAGTGCGGGTCAACTTCCCCGTGGCTTTGATCCCAAGAACCTCTATGCCTCGCGTAACCATCCGCGTGGTCTGCAGATGACAATCTTTGGTGCCAGCGACGCAGTCCAGTCACTCGGTGTCGACTGGGAACATTTACTTAGCCAAGTGGCTCCTGACCAAGTGAGTGTCTATGCAGGTAGTTGCATGACGCAAATGGACTATAACGGTAATGGCGGCTTGATGCAGGCACGCCTATTGGGTAAAAAAGTCACCTCTAAGCAACTACCTTTAGGATTCGCAGAGATGCCTGCGGATTTTATTAATGCCTATATCCTAGGTAATTTAGGGACAACCGGCACCAACGTCGCCGCATGCGCGACCTTCCTTTACAATTTGCGTCAAGGCATCAGAGACATTCAGTCAGGAACGCACCGAATTGCGATTATTGGCACCAGCGAGGCGCCAATCACCAGCGAAGTCATTGAAGGCTATGCGACGATGGGCGCCTTAGCCGATGATGCGGCCCTTATGGCCCTGGATGCGCACCTCAAGGCACAGCGACCTGACTACCGCAGAGCCTGTCGACCCTTTGGTTTGAATGCAGGCTTCACTTTGTCAGAGTCGGCACAATTTATAGTGCTATGCGACGATAGTCTCGCCGTAGAGATGGGGGCGAATATTCTAGGCGCAGTGAATGATGTTTTCGTCAATGCCGACGGATATAAAAAATCCATTGCTAGCCCCGGTGTAGGCAACTACATCACCGTCGCCAAAGCCGCTGCCGCCACACGCTGCATCATTGGCGAGGAGGGCTTGAGACAACGCAGTTATGTGCAAGCCCACGGCACCGGCACGCCACAAAACCGCACGACAGAATCCCATATCTTAAGCACTGTCGCTAAAGCCAACGGTATCCAGGCATGGCCCGTGACAGCATTGAAGTCATACATCGGCCACTCTCTAGCGACCTCGGCCGGCGATCAATTGAGCGCTAGTTTAGGTTTGTGGCGTTATGGCATCATTCCAGGAATCACATCGACGCGAGCATTGGCCGACGATGTGCATCGCGACAACCTTGAATTTCTCCTGCAGCACAAAAATGTCGGTGCCCAGGGGATGGATGCGGTGTTAATCAACTCGAAAGGTTTTGGAGGCAACAATGCGACCGCATCAATACTTGCACCGCATATCGCCTTGCAGATGTTAGAGAAAAAACATGGCAAGGCGAAGATGCAAGACTACGGGCAACGCAATGATGCGGTGCAAGCGCAAGTAAAGAAATATGACGACGCCACGATCGCCGGACAGGCAGACACCATCTATCGCTTTGATCACCACGTCATGGACGGCGATTCAGTGTCTGTGTCGACGAACAAAATACAAATCAAAGGCGCAAAGGGCGACATCAACCTAGAGATGCCAAACCCTTATGCAGACATGTGTGACTAACGCACAGTGATTTTCTGTGCGATACGCTGTTGCCACTCAATAGGGCCTGTGCGGTGCACTGACGTTCCATTAACGTCCACCGCCACAGTGACGGGCATATCTTCGACCTCAAATTCGTGAATTGCTTCCATTCCCAAATCTTCGAACGCGACTATTCGCGCCTTGCGAATTGCTTTAGAGACTAAGTACGCAGCTCCACCCACCGCCATTAAATAAACAGCTTTGTGCTTTTGAATGGCATCGATTGCAAGTTGCCCACGCTCTGCCTTACCGATCATGCCGAGCAATCCGGTTTTATCTAACAGCGTCTCGGTAAACTTATCCATGCGTGTGGCGGTAGTTGGACCTGCCGGTCCAATCACTTCTTCACGCACAGGGTCTACTGGCCCAACGTAGTAAATGAAACGTCCTTTTAGGTCGACTCCATCCGGTAAAGACTCGCCTCGCGCGAACATCTCAACCATCCGCTTATGGGCCGCATCGCGGCCAGTCAGCATCTTGCCAGACAGCAATAGAGTTTCGCCTGGCTGCCACTGCGCCACGTCCTCAGGAGTGACGGTGTCCAGATTCACTCGACGCGCACGCGGGCCAGCGTCCCATGTGATTTTCGGCCAGTCCTCTAGCTTAGGTGCCTGCAAATGTGCAGGGCCACTACCATCTAGAACGAAATGAGCATGACGCGTTGCTGCACAGTTAGGAATCATCGCGACTGGCAATGACGCGGCGTGCGTTGGGTAGTCCTTGATCTTAATGTCTAAGACAGTTGTCAAACCACCGAGCCCTTGTGCGCCTATTCCTAGCGCGTTGACCTTGTCCATAATCTCTAAGCGTAGCTCTTCGACGCGATTACTTGGACCACGCGCACGCAACTCATGAATATCGATCGGGTCCATCAACGACTCTTTCGCTAACACCGCCGCTTTTTCGGCAGTCCCGCCGATGCCAATCCCCAGCATGCCGGGTGGGCACCAACCAGCCCCCATCGTTGGTACAGTCTTGAGAATCCAGTCAACGATACTATCGCTTGGGTTTAGCATGACCATCTTGGCTTTATTCTCAGAGCCCCCGCCTTTGGCCGCCACAGTGACATCCAATGTGTCGCCTGGAACAATCTCCATATGAATCACGGCTGGCGTGTTGTCTTTAGTATTTTTACGCGCTCCTGCTGGGTCGTCTAGGATAGAGGCCCTGAGAACATTGTCTGGATTCAAATAAGCACGTCGGACCCCTTCGTTGACCATGTCTGCAACGCTTAGCTCGCCTTCCCATTGAACCTGCATTCCCACTTTCAAAAATACTGTCACAATCCCAGTGTCTTGGCAGATTGGTCGCTTGCCTTCGGCACAAAGGCGCGAGTTAATCAAAATTTGGGCCATGGCGTCTTTTGCTGCCACGGACTCTTCTCTTTCGTAAGCGTCATTAACCGCTTGTATAAAGTCCAAAGGGTGATAGTAGGAGATGTATTGCAACGCGTCCGCGACGCTTTGCACGAGATCTTCTTGGCGGATTACAGTCATGGAGTGGCAATTCCTGTGCTTTGGGCGAACTAGCCCTTGAAAAGAAAGCTAAATTCTACCACAGAGTCTGCGTGCATGACGCAACGCCACCACGGCATTCGCTTATTCTAGATGGCTCCCTTAGACTGTTACACTTTGATGCCATTTTGAAACATCACAAACACCAGCATTACGCTCAGCTAAGGTGAACCGTCATGACAGCTTCGAATGATCCGCATATCCACTACACGAAAAATCGTGGTGTTTTCATTTTGCAGATAGATCGCCCGGAGAAGAAAAACGCCCTAACTCAAGGTATGTATACGGCGCTAGCGGAGGGGGTGAAGGCAGCAGACTCCGACCCCGAAGTGCGCGTCATCATGTTGCGTGGTACAGCGGACTGTTTCACCAGCGGCAATGACGTCAATGACTTTGTCAGCACACCAGAGAGCAATACCGAGCGCCCTTCTGTGGCATTCATGAAGGCCGTCGCACACGCTCGCAAACCCTTGGTCGCTGCCGTCAACGGCCTTGCCATCGGCATTGGTACAACGATGCTCATGCACTGCGACCTTGTCTATGCCGCGCAGGATAGCTTTCTCCAACTGCCGTTTACCCGTTTAGGGCTTTGCCCCGAGGCTGGATCCAGCTTCTTAACGCCTAGCATCATGGGGCACCAAAGAGCCTCCGAATTACTCCTCTTAGGCGAACGCTTCTCCGCCGGCAAGGCAGCACAATATGGGCTTGTCAACGAAACCCTAGCAGCCGAGGAAGTCTTTGATTATGCGCTCACGAAGGCCCAGGAGCTCGCCGCATTGCCAAGCGAGGCAGTGCAGACCTCCAAGCATCTATTGAAGCGAAAGCAGGCGGAAGCGATAGACGAGACCATTGCATTAGAGCTAGTCAACTTCTCGAGACTTCTGCAAAGCCCTGAAGCTCAAGCCATCATGCAAGCATTCTTAGCGCGCAAAAAACCTTAAAATAGACACGGCTATTCGAGCAAATAGTCTCGTGCCTCGTTAATTTTCTTAGCGAGAAAGTCAGAACCGCCTCTGTCGGGATGCATTTTTTGCATAAGGCGGCGATGCGCTTGCACAATGTCATCTTTGCCGGCGTCCTCTCCTAAGCCTAGAATCTCGAGCGCCGTCCGTCGGTCCATAGCAGACTCGCTATTGCCTCCAGTGTCACGACCTGCCTGTTCCTCATAAGCTTGATTATTGTCGCGCCACTGGGTATGGGCGCGATCGAGATAGGCCTCTAACACCTGCAAAGAGTCTGCATCCTGTCGACACTCATCTGCTAACAATAACAGTTGCTCCAAAGATAGCTGTGAAAGCGCTTGACCGGCAAACCGTCCTTCGAGCACCTCACCATCCATGTCCGCACTTTCATGCTGCAGAGTCATGTGCAAAAACCGCGTACGGATACTAGAACTGTCCTGTGCCCCACTACTGCCATAGGCCGTTCGCGTCTTTGTTCGAAACATATTCCACAAGGGCAGCAAGCGCAAAACCAAATGCAGATTACGCAGTAGAAATGTCCCAGCCACCATAATTGGCGCGATGATAAACGTCGGCGGAATACGACCTAACAAGATCAAAATGACGATGATCGTCAGCATCGTGGCTAGCAACAGAAGCAGGTTAAATTGTTTTTGATTTAGCGAGTAACGAATCGCCAGTTTGCGCAGGCCAATATAGGCAAACACTGGAATGAGGAGAATGACAATATAGCGAAGTAAAAACACCTTAAACTCGAACCTCTTTAGGTCTCACTCGTCTCACGCTAGGAGCGCAGCTGCTGGGTTAAACGTTTCACCGCATCGTCTGCCTGCTGGCTGTGCTGTTCAAGCGCCTTGAACCCGCCACTGGCAAAGATCGCCACTGCTCGCAGCAATGCTCGCAACTGCGCCGCGCTGCTATTATCAAACTGCGAATACGCGCCTTTAGAAAGCTTGGCCATTTGTTCAAACGTTTTACGGGCAACGGGATCTGCGCCCTCCTGGAACACAAATACCGGCACGTTCAATATACCGAGCTGGCCAGCAAGTTGACACAAAACATCGGTGTTTTCTTCCATGGCGTCACCCACATAAACAACACAATGTATTCTTTGTTGCTTATGCTCTTGCAGCGCATGGCGTAACACGCGTTCTATCTGGGTAGTGCCAGCTCTGCATTGAATCCCTGTCATCAAGCCTAGGAGATCTGTCGAGTTGCGACACCATTGTGTTTTATAGAATTCGCCAAACCCACGAAAATAGCTCAGCTGAACCAACAAGCCACCAGCCTGCCCTGCCGCCAAAAACATTTCCGCTTGCAATTGACTAGCTTGGTCCCAAGTTTGTTCGCGGCTAGCACTCGCATCCAGAGCGAAAAGCAAGCGCCCTAAGCCCTGCCCACTGTTTGCCTTGGGCAATGCTGCGACTTTATTGAGAAATGCGCTCACTTGAGTGCTATTACTCACTTTCGATGAGAGATCTTTGCCGCTTTTAGACATGGCGGGCCACCTTCGGGGATTTTAAGCAAAAGGACTGAAACGAGATTGTCATGGTGCATAAGAAGCGTTGAGCTGACCTGACAATAACTTGTATTGACCGAGCAATACAAGCTGCCCCACTGGTGCGGATGGGGAGACTCGAACTCCCACACCTCTCGATACTAGAACCTAAATCTAGCGCGTCTACCAATTCCGCCACATCCGCGTCGCGGGGCACTACTGTTTGGAGCAAGGCGCTCCAAGGTTTTCGGCAGCTTAAACAACACATCTGTGTAAGCGCGAAACGGGCGGCATTATACCCGAAGCGCAGGACAAACCAAGCCCTAATATTAAGAAGTTACAAAATAGATTGATTTGTCTAGTTAGCCTGCATCGCCTCAATATTGTCTTGCAAGCGAATAATGGTCTGGTTTACCTGCAAACGGTAGGCATCGATCGACTCAACAGCCTCTTCTACATTCGCCATTCTATCTTGCAATCCGACCAAGGTGCTGTCGCCATTATTGAGGCTCGCACGGATATTAGCCATATCCTGAGCGACAGATTGAACACTTTGCATGCTAGCATTTAAACGAGTGATATTTGCCACAGCTTGCTCGACTTCGGTTTTTACGCGATTGAGCTCTACCAAAGCATCTTGAGTTTGATTGGCATTACGCGAAATTAGCTGCGCTAGCGTCTCGGTTGTCTCGGTGTGCCCCTGACTAGCGTCTTGGAGCACCGCCACTTTGCCCGTCACCTCATTCACGTCATTATTGGTTGAATTACGAGCCGCCCATAACTTGTCAATTTCAGAAAAATTGAAATCGAGTCGCTCAAGCACATTGGCTGTGGTCTCTTCTGCAGAGTCACCTACCAGCGCGAGTCGCCCTTCTAGATCCTCTAGGCGCATATTGGCCTGCCGCAAAGCATCAAGATTGTCTTGATAGACGGTGTAGGCCAGATATGAGCCAGCGCCAATCGCGAGTGTGAGCAAACCAAGCATGACCCGTACAGGCCAAGTGCTCACTTTGACAGTTTCTCCGTAGCGAACACTAGGTTCGATCTCAGGCTGCCTGCGTTTATTCTGATGGTGCACCACTTCGTCTTTGGCCGGCACCATCGAGGGGATATCTAATAAATCGTCATTATCTCTCATGTCGGCATTATCCTTTATATGCAGCTAATAGGTCTACACCGGTTTCAAGCACTTTGAGCTTCCTTGAAATACACAGCATTGTGGATTATTCTCGCGGATTCTTTCTATTGCAATCAGGCAACGCAAATGCGGCTAAATCTTAGCTGTGAACGCCAAAAATGCAAGATATTCAACGAATCAATTAACTGAGGTTATTATGAAATTAACATTGCCTGCTCTTCCCTATGCTCCCGAAGCATTGGAACCGCACATGTCAGCGGATACTTTTAGTTTTCACCACGGCAAGCACCATAACGCTTATGTCGTTAAAGGCAATGAATTACTAGCAGACGCTGGCGTCGATGCAGACACTTTAGAGGCGCTCGTTCTTGAAGCAGCCAAAGTAGGCGGCGCGTTATTCAACAATGTCGGCCAATGCTACAACCATGAATTTTTCTGGAACAGCATGAGCCCAAATGGTGGCGGAGCTCCTAGTGGCGATATCGCTGCCAAAATCGACGCCGACTTCGGTAGCTTTGACAACTTCAAGAAAGAATTCGTCAATGGCGGCGTAACTCAGTTCGGTAGCGGCTGGGTATGGCTAGTATTGGAAAATGGCAAACTAAAGATCGCCAAAACAGCCAATGCAGAATCCCCACTAACAGCAGGAGCTACTCCTATTCTGGTCTGTGACGTGTGGGAACATGCCTATTATTTAGACTTCCAGAACCGTCGCCCCGACTTTTTGACGAGTTTTGTTGAAAATCTCGTAAACTGGGACTTCGCCAACAGCAATCTAGCCAAGGCATAAGCTGGGTTTTCTCACTATTTTTGCGGGCAAATCATTTAAAAATACTGTTGCCTGTAATACAAAAAAAATAGGACACATTGCGCCTATTTTGGGCGATACTGGGCCCGTTGATGCAGTTGAGCCGCAGCTTTCACAGGCTGTAGCTCACAGCTGAAAATAGCAAGAAGATGTGGACTTAATATCGTTTCACAAAGTTACAATATGTTCACATTTAGTAGTTACGCAGGGGCATGACTTGAGGTAACCTTAGTTTTGTTCTTGCAACAAGTGGGCAGACTGTCGCACGTGGAGAGTGATAGTTCGGTAAGTAAAACTACCTTTTATCAGTGTGACGCCCATTAAAATCCTAGCAGCACATGTCAATTCAAGGAGAATTGAAATGAAAAAAACAGTTTTGACGACTTCTCTGCTCATGGCAGGCGTAAGCATGACTTTATCGTCAGCTTTCGCTGGTGTAGATCCATTGACTCAGGTCAAACCGGCTGACGCTGGCTGGGGGCTTAATGGCGCTCCAGACTACATCGTAGACGTACCAGCAGCATTGATTCCTGCAACTGGTGTACTTGACTACATCAATACAACTATCGACATGCCTTTCGAAGAAGAAAAGTGGGTTAAGTCTGTACAGTTTATCCCTGGTGATAAGCGCGTACTTCACCACCTTCTTTCTTATGTTGTGCCTGGTGATGACGCCGAGCACGAATTTGACGAAGCCGATAACATCGACACAGTTGAATTCCTAGAAGGCTATGCTCCTGGTAAAGAAGATCCTACAACTTACCCAGAAGCTACTGGCGTTAAGATTCCTGTAGGCTCTGCAATCAGAATGTCTATTCACTACACTGCAATGGGCCAAGAAACAGAAGACGCAACTCGCGTTGGTCTTTGGTTCCATGATGAGCAAGAAGATCTGAAAGCGTTCCGTACGTACTCAGTATCAGCTCGTGGTGGCCGTGAAGACGCTATCCTGATTCCACCAGGTGACATGAACTACGAAATGTCAACTAACCACATCTTTGAAGAGGAAACTACTCTTTATAGCTTCCGTGCACACATGCACTACCGTGGTAAGTCAATGCGCGCAGCTGTGATCTACCCAGATCAAACTCGCGAAGAGATCATCAACGTTGCTAACTACAACTTCGGATGGCAGCCTACTTATCGTCTGGACGAGCCAATGACACTACCTGCGGGTTCACGTGTTGTTGTTGAAGGTTCTTTCGATAACTCTCAGTACAACGTAGGTGTACCTGATCCATCTCAGCCAGCCCTTGGTGGTTTGCAGAGCTGGGACGAAATGTTCATCGGATAC
Source organism: uncultured Pseudomonadales bacterium (assembly GCA_947259995.1). GTDB lineage: Bacteria > Pseudomonadota > Gammaproteobacteria > Pseudomonadales > Pseudohongiellaceae > UBA5078. The sequence continues at coordinate 85,915 of CAMYOK010000011.1, forward strand.
TTCTCATATACTGATGAGTAATCTGTGACTTAAAAAAAAAGGGGTTCGCGTTCGCGCGAACCCTTTTTTCTTGTTTTGAATTAAGTTTTTTCCGATCCACTGGAGTAGTTAACATGAAAATTTTAAAGTGCGTAGGCCTTTTGGCTGCGGTACTTGCTGGCTCACAATCATTCGCGGCACAAGAGCGAGTTGGTGATTTCAACCTGATTGACGAAACCGGTACTGCGCACCAGCTAAGCAAATACGGTTATCAGAAAGCGCTAGTTGTCATTTCTCAAGCGAATTCTTGCATTACTAACCAAGAGCTTTTTGGTGAGTATCGTATTCAACAGACAAAATGGGATAACGAGCAAATCAGCTTCGTTATGATGAACTCTTCTATCAATGACAATCCAGCATCCGTTCGTCGTTGGAAGAATAGCTACAACCCAGACATGCCTGTACTAATCGATGACACACAGCTAGTTGCCGAGTTATTAGGCGTTACTAAAGCGGGTGAAATCGTTGTTCTTGATCCAAACAGCATGTCTATTCTTTACCGTGGTCCTTTTGACACCCCTTCTCGTCAAGGTGAGCCAGGTACGACATTCTTAAAAGATACATTTGCAGCTATTGCCGCTGGCGAAGTTCGCGATCGTGACACTGTTGTAGTGGATTTCGAAGCACCAGAAAGCTGTGAACTTGAGTTCCCAGCAAAAATTACTAGTGCTGATGATGTTCCAGACTACGAAACAGAAGTTGCACCAGTATTGATCGAAAACTGTGTTGGTTGCCACATTGAAGGCGGCATTGGCCCGTTCGCAATGAATAGCCACCAGATGGTTCAGGGCTGGAGCCCAATGATGCGCGAAGTGATCATGACTAAGCGTATGCCTCCAATGAGCGTGGATCCAGAAATCCGCAGCTTTGAAAATGCTCGTACTATGTCTGTAGAAGACACACAGACATTGATTCATTGGATTAACGCAGGTGCGCCTCGCGAGTAATCGATGAAACATGAAAAAAGCCGTCCAATTGGACGGCTTTTTTTTGCCTAAAATTTACTGCGGCTTTGCTCCTTTACTCTATACTTTCCTGCGCCTCTAAGCGCTCCTGCCAGTATTGCGCATTTTCAATACCCAATGCCGTAGGGTGGAACACAGGATCGATCCCCTGCGCTTTCTGAGCCTCGTAATCTGCTAAACACTGGAAGGCTATCTTACTCAAAAAGAATATTGCGACTATATTCAGCCACGCCATAAGTCCAACCCCCGTATCCCCTAAGCTCCATGCCAACTCTGCCGTGTTTATTGTTCCGTAAACGACAGCAGAAATTACTGCAAACTTGAGTGCAGTATTCATCCAAGGGCGAGCGACAAATCGATTTATGTAGCTAACATTCGTTTCGGCAATATAGTAGTAAGCCAGAATCGTTGTAAACGCGAAGAAAAACAGAGCAACAGCAACGAATATATTACCAATGCCGGGCATCAATCCTTCTAAGGCCGCTTGTACATAACCAGGCCCGGCCCCGACACCCGCAACTCCAGTATAAATTGCATCTCCAGCCGCCGTCTCTACGTTATATAAGCCGGTTATCAGCAGCATAAATCCCGTAGAAGAGCAGACAAAGATAGTATCGACGTAAACAGAGAATGCTTGCACTAAACCTTGTTTGGCAGGATGGCTGACAGAGGCGGCGGATGAGGCATGGGGCGCTGTGCCCTGCCCCGCTTCATTGGAGTAAACCCCACGGCGTACGCCCCACATGATCGCTAGCCCAAGGATTGCACCGAACGCCGAATCAATGCCTAAAGCACTACTAATGATCAACCAAAACATCTCTGGCACACGGTCAATATTGATCAGAATAATGAACATGGCAACACAGATATAGGCGATTGCCATAAAGGGGACAACGGCCGAAGCAAAAAGTGCTATACGACGCAAACCACCGAAAATAATGAAAGCGAGTAATAACGCCAATATAACGGCTGTAATAGAAGTATCGATATTGAATGCCGTGCTGACACTATCGGCAATGGCATTGGCTTGTACACCGGGGAGCAATAGCCCGCAAGATACGATCGTAGTAAACGCAAATACCCAAGCATAACGCTTCATGCCTAAGCCTTTTTCTATGTAGAACGCCGGACCGCCGCGATACTCGCCGTTGATCTTCTCTTTGTATATTTGCCCGAGGGTCGATTCGACAAATGCTGAACTTGCCCCTAGAAATGCGACTACCCACATCCAAAACAATGCACCTGGCCCGCCGAAAGTAATAGCAGTAGCAACACCGGCGATATTCCCAGTCCCCACTCGCCCCGCGAGTGTCATACTCAATGCCTGAAAGGGTGATATCCCTGTTGCTGATACCTTGCCTTGGAAAATAAGCCGAATCATTTCTCTAAAATGACGGATCTGCAGGAAGCGACCACGTATGGAGAAAAATAGGCCAGCCCCTAGGCAAAGAAACACTAGTGCTGGGCTCCAAACAATTGCATTTATCTGACCAAACAACTCACTCATGCTCGCATTCCCGATTATTGTTTTGGAATAAAGTACCGAGAGTACCACATTGTTTTAAGTTTTCGGCCAATGGCTAGAGCTCCCTACTGCCTCAGCGAGACAATCGCGCAAACCACGCTTCTATTTACGAACCAAGCAACGTTGGAATCTACGCCAAGCTAATGCAAATCCAGCCCACTGCGGCATCGGCTGTAAGCGTGTGGCGTTTCTGTGGCTGCTAAAGTAAAGAGCGGATTGTTTCGACCTATGATGTCGGGTACAAGATCGTGCTAGCGTTTAAGTGAAGTTGTTGGACTCTTTGGCTTATTGTGCAGATTACATGACCATACTGTGCTTCATGTTCATAACTTCGCGGGCACGGTTTCGTTCCGAGTGCATCAATTCACCGACCGCCGGTCCGCCCTGATTGTAGATTCCGCCACGTAGCGCGAAACGCAAATAGTCCATCGATTCTGCATTGTTGCTAGTCTTGTTGGTAAAGAACTCGACAGCCTGATCCATTAACTGGTCCAGATTTTCTGCGTTCGGGAAGGCAAGGATATCGGCGACGACGGTTTCCAGCATGTTCAGGTTGTCTAGGATAATGGCAGCCTCGGGTGACTGGCTGTACAGGTCTGGAGCGATCGCAGGCGCCATTGGCAGTTCGCTGGGGGTGGGGAACATCGTCATACCACCGGAGGTACCGGCCTTATTCCAGAAACGCTCAAGCGCTATATTTACACCACCGTCAAACTGGCTGTCCAAACCTTGCAGGATCACCGCCTCCAATGCGGCGAGTTGTAACCATTGCTGTGTCCACAGGAAACCGCGCAGCAGTGGAAACGCCGATTTCAGCCCGTTTGCCTGATCGTGTTCTAGCAGATAGTTACCCGCCTTCGGTGCAGGGGCTACGGAATGTTGATCATCGCTAAGATAGTCGGAGATCGCTGCTGTGACGGCGGCGGGTTTGTCTTCGATCGAATCATCGATATAGATAACAAATAGTCTTTCCTCGAAGTTACTGCCGCGTTTGAAAATCTCCGCTGTGTGACGACTTATGGCAGAGCTGTTCTCGAAGGCTGTTTCCGCCGCTTCTTCGCTGTGTTTGCCGCGCATCATTTCCATAAGCCTGACTCGTGCCTCGACCTCCAGATTGTGGTGCGGACCATCGCCCAAGCCCATGAGCATTACGCCACTATGCGACATCATCTCTCTCATGGACATCTTGGCCTGCATGTTCAGGCTCGTTTGTAGTTCATTCCGAGCCTGCTGCGTCGCTGGATTAGCATTGATTGCAGCAATTTCCTCAAAGGATTTAGCCTGAGTCACGTCGAAGGCGTTAAACAAGTCCGCGACCTGTGGATACTGCTGTCGTATCTCGGCCGCTTCCTGTGCCGTCAGAGCACTGCTAAAGAGGCAGGCAACTAAAATGGCAGAGGCCAGCAAGGTTTTTCTTGTGACCGACTTGGGCTCGTGATTGAGTTTGTTTTTCATGTTCTAATTCCTCGATTGGTTCTATTTTCACCGCCTAGCAATTCGAGGCTGGCGGGGCCAATCTATGTATTGATCCCGATTGCGGGATGTGGAAACAGTATAAACGCATCCCTGCGCAGGTGCCATCGCACTCCCTAGTTTCGCGATTTTCCTCACGACCAGAAGCAATTCCATAGATCAGCAGTGCTTGGCACAAGGTTAGTAATGTCGAAACTGGCATTGAAATAGCTAGGATAGCTTTATGAGAATTTGTTCGCCGTTCCTGCTCAAGTCGGTCAGTTAGACGCCACATTATGTCAAAGCGGGAGAGGAACAGAGCAAGTGCTAGGAGGAAACACAAAGAAGGGAATAATGTGCAAGCAGCAAATGTGCTTGCACATTACCCAAGGGTCAAGGATTAACGGTTACTGGGAAGTAAGCGTTGGAATAGCAGCAAACATTATCGAATTGGCTATCTGGAGCCTCGAAATTATCTACTCTAAGGCGGATTATGTAATCCCCAGGCTCTGGGAAGGTCACCTGAGTTGACACCTCGGTCCATTCATTAACGTATGGATCGATTGGATTGTTTTCTGCGCGCACACTTCCAGGAATCTCCGGCGTTTCTATTTCCGCCTTAGCAGGGCCCTGATGCATAGCCCAGAAAGTGCCAAGATCGTAATAGGGCACAACGTCTGCATAACCATCACGCTCTCCTCGATCCTGCATCTGCGCAGAAAGCGTGAGTGGCTGGCCCACTTTGACCGTTTTAGGCTCAGCATAGATACCCACTTCATTAGTGGACTCTGGACCACCTTCGCTGAATCTAATAGCAGGTCTCAAGGAGCCTGCAGCGGATACGCCAGCACTTAACTCATAGGCAGCTGATGTAGCGCGGCCTGGTATAGAGTAAGTGTTGCCGCCAGAGGTGAGCGTCCAAATAACTTCGGTGCCCGCCATGTCTGCAGGTACAACTACGCCAAAGGCGCCGCGTTCCTGAATACCAACGAATCCACGTCTGCTATAGACGGGAAAATGCGTCGGCTGTGCGCCTTGAAATTGCGCCGGTTCCAACATGTTATTAGGCCCTAGCGGTACATCCACAGTCTCCTCTCTATTCTGATTGGCGAAGCCAAAAATCAAGGTTGTGGTCCCATCTTCATTGGCAATCCAGCCATTGAACATAGGCGCTACTATTTCTCCAGTCTTTGAGCGAGTCCCCAAAGGATAATCGCGAGCCCTTTCTGGTAGTTGAGCATGCAGGGGGGCTGCTACAAGCAGCCCCGCCAGCATAGGTAATAATAGTCTAGAAACTTTCAAACAACTCATTATTGCGCCCCACCATCCAAGCTAGCAACACTGCTATTGTCTCGTTCTTTGCGCTCGCTTAGAAGGGTCTCATAAGCTTCGTCATCGAGGTGAGAAACCGCGATCCATGCATGAGACATCTCATCCGTCGTACGCTGACCAGAGCCCACCCACTGATCCGGGTCAGGATTCATGGGGTTGTCTGCAGTGTTGTCATACCATGCGGTCATGATAAGGGTCGCGCCCGCAGGAATAAGAGGCTGATAACCTTCTTCATAGGTGTGGCTGTGGTTCCAAGCGGAGGTCCAATTGGAAGCCTGACTTAATACTTCTGTTCTGCCCGTTTCCGGATAGAACACTTCCAATGACATTGCGACACCGCGCAGATGCATGTGAGGCTGCCAACTATCGATGCGAACCGGATGGTCGAAAGACCTGAATCCCTGTGTCATAAGTTTGCCATGGGGGGCAATCATATAATCATCCGTTGACGCAGAGAGCGTATAGGCGCGCAAGTCTTGGCGGTAGCTTTCTTCTTCGACAAAGTTATCTTCTTCGTCGTGGTACCAGATACCTATAGTCACTTGGTCATTTGGCACCGCAGTGCCATCGGGGAAATAGTGAATCTCCCACTCAACTTTCGAATTCGCCGGCACTTTTCGGCAAGCACCTTCTGGTACTTTCTCTCCAAGCTTGCCGATCGCAAATTCTGACAGACGGTCGCCATCGACCCATTCGCCGTTTGCGTCCAGAACCTTGAAGTGCGAGTTGGCATGGTGAGTTGAGCCTATCGCTGCTGCCGAAGGACGTGTCTCTACAGCCTTAATGCAACGACTCTCGTCGATGCCCGAATCTACAATTGGCTTCCACCACAGGTCTTGACCATTCGCAGGGACATCCCAAGCTTCAGATTTAATAGTGTGATCGGGCTCTCCGAGCTCAGCGGCTAAACGCCATTCGTCCACAGCGGGAAACATCTTGGGCTCCGGTAAATCTTCTGGATTGCCCATTGGAGAACCAGCGTTAACCCAGTCTACGATTGTATCGATCTCTTCTTGTGACAGACGCCAGTCATTTTGGAGATGTTGAACGCCAACGTCGTTATCGTAATGATAAGGAGGCATCTCTCGGTTCGCGACTCTCATCTGAATGAGTGGAGCCCAAGGACGCACTTCTTCATAGCTCATGAATGACATCGGCCCAACTGATCCAGGTTGGTGGCAGTTCTGACAATTCTCCTGAATTAGCCGAGACACCTCTTTGGCATAAGTGGGGTGTGTAGCGGCTTCCTGAGCACTGCTAAGTGCTGGGAATGCTGCAAAAACTAATAGCGTTTTTAAAACTTTTTGATACATCATTTTCCATATCCTCTTACTGGGATGGGCATTTTGAATACACTGATCGGTATTTCGAACTCTTAATTCAATGAGTATAATTACATGTAATGCTCATTTGAGCCTACTACTTCCAGTCCTTAAATGTTACGAATTGTCGACTAGATGTGCAAGCTTCTCGAGTTATTACGCACCAACATAAAGCCGAAAGACCTTTAACTTACTGACATTCGGCAAAAAATGCACCAAAACGAAGCGAAGAAGCAAGCACGTTTTCATTTCCTTTAGTAATGCCCCTGAATCTGAATTGGAACTTTTACTATCCAGAATCCGGAGTTTCGTTGCCAACGAGCTTATAAATTACGGTGCAATTATTGGCTCCCACTCATTTGCTGGGCAAAGAAGCTAAAGCGGATCAGGCTGTGAACCGATACTGATGTGGGGGTTCTCCGACTGCTCCCGTGACCAGTTTCGGTCCGGCCGATCAAGGCCACCCCGGGCAGGTCCTCCGGCATTGTAGATACCACCTCGTAGCGTGTAGTACAGATAATCGATTTCATCGCTGAAGTTGCTAGTTTTGTCGGTGTAATTTTGCACGGCCAGTTCTATTTCCTGCCATCGATCTTCTACTTCCGGATGGGCGAGGATGTCGCCGATGACGACTTTTAACAATTCCAGATTATCAATGATATAAGCAGCATCCGGATACAGTTCAAAGAAAGTGGGGGCGATAACGGGGCTGGTAGGGATGTCTGTGGGCAGAGAAACTAGACTGCCATGCTGGCGGTTTATTTTCTCATTGTAGAGCTCCAATAGGTGTGCAATAGCTTGATCGCGTGATGCTACATCCGGCTCTGTTACCAACAGCTCCAGCGCGCCAATCTTCAACCATTGCGATGCCCAGGTTAAGCCACTGAGTTGCGGGAAGCCGGCATTGAAAGCATAGGCCCACGGGTGTTCCGATAACAACTCATCGGATTTCGGCTTGGCGGCGATAGAGTGCAAGTCATTCTGCAAATAGCTCTCTACCGCAAGTGCCACCGCGCCCTTCTTATCCTCGAAGGCTGGGTTGATGTAAATCTCAATAAGTAATTCAATAAATTGGCGGCCCTTTTGCAGGGTCTCTACCGCTACGGGAGGTAAGTTGCCGACATCCGCCAAGGCGGTACCTACCTCTTCGGCATTATAGTTTCCCCTAACGACTCCCAACAGGCCAGGAATCGCCCGACTTTCAAACACGCGATGTGGCCCCAGCATTGCCGAATGATCACCGGCAGAGTGGTAGTGTGAGTTTTTCGATTCCTCGAGTTCCTCAAGAGTTTCCAACAAGACTCTCTGACCTATGGCTGCAATGTCAGATGCATTAGCAAGGCTAATTTCTTCATAGACTCGCGCCTGCACAATATCGTGGGCTAGCAGCAGTTGTTGCAGCTCAGGATACTGCTTCGCCAGAGCAGTGTCTTCGTCCGCCACTGCGGATAGGGAAAACAAGGCCAACAGAAAAGTTGCGAGTCTAAAACCTTTCATGCCCAAGCACCCTGACTCACTTATTTGCGAAAAATTCATGCCTCCACCCTATAAAACTTATTGCGATGAGAAATGCCTCATATTGTCGCAGAAAATACTCGTTTGCAATTGGCTTTAGATCGACTTAATTGATAAAACCACTCTGCCCCATTGCGGTCTCACTTAGCGGAATGAAAAAACACCCGTAATCGGGAGGTTTTGACATACCCACCGCGAGAGTATGTCATTTATAGTGAATTCGCTTTACACCCCAGCTAAATCGTCGGGAATGTGCTGACCTTTTATTCAATGTGAAGGTGAAATAGCTTGTGCTGGCGAAGCGTATGACGCACTTCGAGCAGGCCCCAACACTGACAATTGTCCCAGAAGAATCAACACTAGCATTCCAATCGGTATGAAATACCAATCGAGCTTAGGAGTGTCGAACATTTGCACTAGAAACATATTGAACACAATACTCAGTACAGCACCTAGCAACACCCCTGTTCCGCTAACTAAGAAATTTTCCAACAACAAATAGCGCAAAATACCCGCTCGCGTCGCGCCGAGCGCCCGCCGAGTTCCGATCTGCCTTTGCCGTTTATTAATACCGAACACAGACAAGCCTACGATGCCCATGGCGGTGATAAACATCAAAGTAGCAATGACAACATACAAAATTTTCCCCATTGCCCCATCTAAGCGATACAGCTCGGCTCGAGACTGTGTCATAGAGAGATTGTTGCGCACGATGCGCTCGTGAGCAGAAGCTGCTAGGCGCTCTTCCACTTCCAGCATTATGTCATCACGTTGCCCATGTTCTGTCCGCACAAGATAGGTAGTATTGCCATCGATGATAATATCGGGAATCAACACGGATCTCTCGACGATCCAATCAGAGTTAGGCCAAGGTGATTGTAATTTCTCGACGATTCCGATAACACGCAACCCATGATTTTCGTAGTCATATATTGTTTTCCCCACAGCTTCCAAAGCTGCACCGGGAAACATCTCCTGCGCAAAAGCCAATGAGACAACAACTTGATCGGCACCAAGAGCCTCACTATTACTGCGTTTACGGACTTGCTCGGCGCCAAACGTTTCACCCGCGACTAGTTTTAATCCCATTGTAGTTACAGCATGCTCGTCCACTCTATAGACGGCAGCGTTTGTGGTGAATTCGCGTTGATCTGGTTCACTCATAAAGGCATCCGATGAACCACTCCCTCCAGCAGGAACAGCGCTCACAATGGCCGCATCAATGACCCCTGGCAAGGCCCTAATCATATTGATATCTTCGTCTTGCACTGTACTCTCATTGAAACTCTCACCAAACCCAAAACTGCTAATGTGAAAGATGTTGGCCTCGTCTAATCCGGTGGGGCTTGCCATTTTAGCGTTCCGATCTTGAATGATGTCCACGGCATTGACCATCACCGTCATCGTAAACGCAATTTGCAAAGCAATGAGAATGACTCCCAATTTATTGCGCAACTGCGTGCGAAATATGGGGCCTACTTCTAAAGAGATGCTCATATTGTGTTCCTATTGAATTTTGAGGTGAGTAGCGGGGCTGATGCTGCATGCTCGCCAAGTTGGATAAATCCCTGCCGCAATACTGCTCAAAATCGCTAGCGCCACAGTCACTACGATCATCGCTGGGTCTAGCTGCATCCATTCAATATTCATCTGCTCACCCATGAGTAACTTCGCACCTTTCAATCCAAGAGTGGACACCCCTAGACCTAGCACTCCACCCATTAAACCGAGAAAACCCGCTTCTACAATGTGTTGCGTAAGCAAAGCGCCTTTGTGCGCCCCAAGAGCTTGACGAACGCCTATTTCGGAGGCTTTGCCAAGAAATTTTGCGAGCAACAAACCTACAGTGTTGAGTAAGCAAACAGCTAAAAGCATTGCGGCCAACGCAGTAAGTATTCGTGTTTCATCTGGCTGTACTTCCTGCTTTACTAACCACTCCCTAACATTGTACAAACGCTTATCTTGCGGAATCTGCATCCGACCATAAGCCCTTTCCTGTGCAACATATTGGGCAAGATAGTCTGTGTAGGCCTGCTTTTCTTCACGGGTGCTCAGTTCCACCCAAAACTGTACCCATGCGCACTCGCTATCAAGAAACGCTTCATAGCTATTATCTGTGCGAGGTGCCCAACAACTTGTATTACCTGCACGCTGCAAACGTTGTCCTGCGATTAAAGACCATGGAATGTAAGCTTCCTCTGTCCGACTAAAACCACCATTATTGACGTCGTAGAATTTTGGCGCAGGTTGCCAGTTCTCAAGCACTCCAATGACTCTAAAGCTCTTACCTGCAAGATTGACCACCCGCCCGACTGAATTTTCCCCACCGAAAAGTTTAAGATTGAGCGCCTCGGACAATACAAGCACTTGTTGTTGGTTTTCATCCGCCACGCTATCCCATCCGGTACCAAACGCGAACGGCACATCGAACATCTTAAAAAAGTCTGCAGTGCTACCGCGCCCATCAATATAGAATGGGTTTAGCTCTGTATTTTCAGGCTCTACAACCCCTTGGAATTTTGAAGTTGCTACTCGGGGATAAGGAAACGGTGCATTTAGAAGAGCAGTAGCATCGCGATAGGTCAATTGCGGAGGTGGCTGCGACGCTGGATCAGCTGGATCACCATAGTCCAGTTGTATATGAAATAATTGATCGCTACTTTGCGGTATCGGATCTCCACCCATCACGTAATTGAGTGTGAACATCACCATAAAGGCCCCCACTCCAACTGCCACCGCCAAGACCATGAGAGAGCTCAGCACTGGGTTACGTTTATAGCTCAACATACTCAGGCGAATGTAATATAAAAACATTGATAAGCTCCCTCAGCCCGCGATAGCCGGCGCAATATTCTCAACATCACTTTGTAGACAACCATCTAGAATATGGACATTCCTAGCACTACGACTTGCTAAGGAATCGTCATGTGTCACCATAATGATGGTGGTTCCTGCGTCATTAATTTCTTGCAACAATTCCATTACCCCTGCGGCAGTGTTGGAATCCAAATTCCCAGTAGGCTCATCCGCTAACAAGAACCGGGGCTCTCCCACCAATGCGCGCGCAATCGCAACACGCTGCTGCTGCCCGCCAGACAATTGCGACGGCAAGTGATTTTTGCGTGCTAACAAACCCACCGCATCCAAAGCCTTTTCTATTTTCTCTTTCCGTGCGCTAGCACCTAGACCGCGGTATCGTAGTGGCACATCAACGTTGTCGAAAAGATCTAGGTCAGGCATTAGATTGAAACTCTGAAAAATGAAACCAATTTTCTGATTGCGCAACTTCGCTCGCTCAAAATCACTAAGATGAGAGACATCCTGACCGTCTAACAAATAGGCACCGCTATCGAAAGTTTCCAACAGCCCAGCAATATTCAGGAACGTTGTTTTACCGCAACCAGAAGGACCAGTGACAGTGACGAACTCACCCTCTCGCACATGTAGGCTAAAATCTTGTAAGGCATAGGTTTGCACGAAACTGGTTTTAAAACGTTTATTAATATTACGCATCTGCAGCATTGCCGCGTCTCCTTTTCAAATTGCATGATTTCAATTGTTTACCAACACTGTCTCAGCGTTGTTAAAAGTCTCTGTACTGGAAATCACGATGCGGTCCCCTTCGTCAAGCCCCTCTAGGATTTCCACACTACTCAAACTAGTGGCACCTATCATTATGGGTGTTCGATAAGCGATCGTATCCCGAAGCACATACGCCACTCGACCGTTGCCACTGTCTACAAATTGACCTCGAGGCACCATCAGCACTTGCTCCTTTTCTTCAATTAAAATGCGCGTGCTTAAACGTTGGTTTTGCCGCAAGTTCTCTGGCATGGTCGTCGAAAAACGCAACCTGCTTGTCACTTGATTGCCGATGATTTCGGGAGACACGGCAATCAAAATCGCGGGATAAAGGCTGCTACCAGCGCTAATCTCGGCAGCCATGCCAATAGATAGGTCGTTTACATAGGATTCAGGCACTTGTACCTCGATCTCAAAGGCGCTCAGATCGACCACACTTAGCACCGGCTGATCGCGTAGCACATTGGTTTTTTGATCCGCGAGTAAATTCCCTACGATGCCATCGACAGGTGAGCGCAGCGTTAAGTCATCTACTTGCCGTGCAAGATTTTCAACAAGCAGTTCTTGTTGCTCCACTGCTAGCTTTCGGGTCTGTAATTCAAAGCGCAGACGTTCCTCTTCTAACGCTTCATTCAAATTGGCGTGCTTGTAGGAAACTTCAGCGCTCTCCATATTGTCCCGCGCCAAATCAAGCTCCATCTCACTCAGAACTCCCTGCCTAAATGCCTTCTGGGCTCGTTCTAACTCACGTTTGCTGGCTTTGAGCGAAATCTCTATCGAACTCAGGGCTTTCTGACTTTCTAAGCGCTGCTGTTGAGCGCTAATGTGCTGCCTATCATGCTCGACATTGAGTGAACTCAAGCGTGAACGCTCCTGTAGCAAGCTATTTTGCATCTCGGGACTTTCGATCCTAGCTAGGGGGGCTCCAGTAACAACGCTTTCACCTGACTCCACTAAAAAGGTGATCGTGCCAGTGTCACTTGCGTAAAGTGTAGGACTCACAGCCGCGACAACACGCCCCTGTACAGTGAGGTCACGCACAAAATCACTTCGTTCGACGATACCAAAACGAAGTCGCTCGGCAGCCACTACAACTTGAGCTTGGCTCCAACGCTGGAACAGCGGGAGCAACTTCCAAGAAACAGGCAACAGCACAAGCGCAGCCAATGCGATTATGACTAGCATTCGATTACGTGAGGGTGGCTCTAAAGGGGAGTCTTGCGCTGAGGTATCGGTGATCTTCATCAAAAAGCCGCTTTTAGTATCTTAGTTCACTTTGGGACGGCCAATGCGTAAAAAGGGTTTAGTTCAATTGAAAAATAGGCGACTTCCTAATATCAAAAATCAATAAAAAAGGCCCGTAAACACTAGGCTTACGGGCCTTCTTGAGACTCAATGGAACTGAGTGGGGACGCTTACATCATGCCGCCCATACCACCCATTCCACCCATACCGCCCATGCCACCCATATCAGGTGCGGCAGAGCCACTTTCTTCTGGGATATCGCTGATCATGCACTCAGTCGTGATCATCAAGCCAGCAACCGAACCTGCCGCCTGTAGGGCGCTACGAGTTACTTTCGCAGGGTCGATAATGCCTTGCTCAACCATGTCGACGTATTCGCCAGTCGCAGCGTTATAGCCTTGGTTACCCGTACTCGCCTTCACTTTGTCGAGGACTACTGATGGCTCATCACCGGCGTTTTGTACGATTTGACGTAGTGGAGAGGTCACCGCACGTAACAACAATGCTATGCCAACGTTCTGATCTTCGTTGTCGCCTTTTAGGCCTTCAACTTTTTGCAATGCGCGAATCAATGCAACGCCGCCGCCAGGAACAACGCCCTCTTCTACTGCAGCGCGAGTTGAATGCAGCGCGTCTTCTACACGTGCTTTCTTCTCTTTCATTTCCATCTCTGTGCCTGCGCCAACTTTGATCACAGCAACGCCGCCAGCAAGTTTCGCGACACGTTCTTGCAGTTTTTCTTTGTCGTAGTCTGAAGAAGTCTCTTCGATTTGACGACGAATCTGTGTCACGCGGCCTTCGATTAGTTTGGAATCGCCCGCACCGTCGATGATCGTTGTGTTCTCTTTAGACAATACAACGCTCTTCGCGCTACCAAGATGCTCTGCAGTCGTCGCCTCTAGACTTAAGCCTACTTCTTCAGAGATCACTGTACCGCCAGTAAGGACAGCAATGTCTTCGAGCATTGCTTTACGACGATCACCAAAGCCAGGAGCTTTAGTTGCAGCGACTTTCACAATACCGCGCATATTGTTCACGATAAGAGTTGCAAGTGCTTCGCCTTCAACGTCTTCTGCGATCACAAGTAATGGACGACCAGATTTGGCAACTGACTCGAGCACTGGCAGCATGTCACGAATGTTTGAGATCTTTTTATCCACTAAAAGGATATAAGGGTTCTCAAGCTCGGCGCTCATATTGTCTTGGTTATTGATGAAGTACGGAGACAGGTAGCCGCGGTCGAACTGCATCCCTTCAACGACATCCAGTTCGTTTTCAAAACCAGAACCTTCCTCAACTGTGATAACGCCTTCTTTACCAACTTTCTCCATCGCTTCAGCGATAATGGCACCAATATCTTCATCAGAGTTGGCAGAGATAGTACCAACCTGTGCAATGGCTTTAGAATCAGTACATGGAATAGATAGAGAACCGATTTGCTCTACCATCGCCTTAACAGCTTTGTCGATTCCGCGCTTAAGGTCCATTGGGTTCATGCCTGCAGCTACAGACTTGAGGCCTTCGTTAAGGATTGCCTGCGCCAATACTGTGGCTGTAGTCGTACCGTCACCGGCCACATCAGAAGTTTGTGAAGCCACCTCTTTGACCATTTGCGCGCCCATGTTCTCGAACTTGTCTTTAAGCTCAATCTCTTTCGCGACAGAAACACCGTCTTTAGTGACAGTTGGCGCACCGAAAGATTTGTCGAGAACAACATTACGGCCTTTAGGTCCAAGAGTTACTTTTACGGCGTCGGCTAATACATTGACACCTTTAAGCATTTTTTGGCGAGCTGGATCGCCGAATTTTACGTCTTTAGCCATTTTCACAATTCCTATATTCTGGTTTTACGTGTTCAAGTTTTTAAGGGAACAAAGCGTGTGGATCAGGACTCGATCACACCGTAAATTTCGCTTTCATTGAGAATCAGAAGTTCTTCGCTGTCGATTTTGATCGTATTGCTAGCATATTTACCGAACACGACTGTATCGCCCACTTTTAAATCGACTGGACGCTTTTCGCCATTATCGAGAATGCGGCCTGGCCCGACTGCAAGGACTTCCCCTTGCGCAGGTTTCTCAGTCGCTGAACCGGGTAGCACAATACCCCCTGCAGTCTTAGTCTCCTCTTCCTTACGTCGCACTACGACTCGGTCTTGCAAAGGTCTGATTTTCATTTCTTTTCTTCTCCTGAAACGGTTTTTGAATGCGTCACAACTGCTGTGCGTATAAACCTGTTCTACAGCAATTTGTTTGGTTTTTGCTTCCCTCGTCATTGCTTGGCAGTTTGCTTTGCCAGCATATGACGATGTGGTGCCTTTTAAATGGGGTGTGGAAGTAGTTTTTCAATGCCTAATGCAAAAAATATTTGCATATCGGGCCCTTTAATTTAGGGATGTGAGCGCTAGTCACGGTCACGCTCCTCTAAGGTGGGATTTGGCTTGGTCTCGTTGCGAAACTCCCCGTCGAAAGTATCGCCATGAGCCCCTCCAGTAGGGCCGTGTTGAAAACCCCCAGCACCGGTTTGCATGCCCCCCATGAACATAAACTTTCCCGATCTCAACGTTCTCTGAGCAAGCAAGCGTCGAATTGGCGGGAAAAGCAAAGAAAAGCCAATCGTGTCCGTAAGAAACCCCGGGGTGAGCAGCAAGGCACCGGCGAAGGCGATCATCATCCCTTCGAGGATCTCTTGTGCGGGGATCTCCCCTCTTTGCAAACGCTGCTGAAAACGTGCAAGCGTGCTAAACCCTTGACGTTTAAGTAAATTAATACCAATTATCGCCGTTCCGAGCACCAACAATATGGTGTAGAGCCCTCCTATTTCATCACTGACCCGCAAGATCAACATGATCTCGATAAAGGGGATGACGATAAACATCAATAATGGAATAGGCACTTTCACTCCTCGGATTAAAATAGATGGCGCGGCTGCGGTTTATATACCCTCAAGCTTCTTGGGGAACGTCATATTTGTCTTGGTACTGCCGAATTTGCTTTCCAATCCATAGTAATAACAACAGCCCAGGTATTACCATCAGGGCGGTGAGCACAAAAAACAATGCCCAATCACCCTCTAGGTAATCAACGATACCCCCACTGCCAGCCGCTAAACTAGTGCGACCGAAATTGGAAACAGAGGACATTAAGGCGTATTGCGTGCCTGTGAATGTGCGGCTAGTAAAATAGGAGATGAAGGAGATAAACGCGACAGTGGCAAACGCAGCACTGAAATTATCGACGAGTAAGGTCACTAACAACAGATTGACGTTGGGCCCCGTGATCGCCATCAATGCGAACAGCAAATTAGAAGAGGCCATGGCGATCCCCCCCACCATCAGGCCTTTTATGACGCCAAAGCGAGTATTGATCAACGCCCCTAGTAAACTAAATGCGGCTGTCACCAAGCCCCCGAAAAACTTAGAATACAATGCAATCTCATCAGTGCTAAAGCCAATTTCGCCATAGAAAACAAGGGACATACGCCCCAACATGGCCTCGCCTAAACGAAACACCAATAGCAATAACAGTATCGAAAAACCCAGCTTTAACCCGCA
The DNA here is from genome assembly GCA_947259995.1 of uncultured Pseudomonadales bacterium. Lineage (GTDB taxonomy): Bacteria > Pseudomonadota > Gammaproteobacteria > Pseudomonadales > Pseudohongiellaceae > UBA5078. The sequence continues at coordinate 102,445 of CAMYOK010000011.1, forward strand.
GCGGCTGAAAAACTCGACAAATGGGGCTTCGATGTAAGTTTTGAACCAATGCACGACAGGGTTGTGACTTACCGTTTGCGACTCTGCAATCGCGCTTATTGGCTCTACTTCCGGCTCTTTGATCAACAGCACTAAGCCCATCATGACGACGTAGAGCAGTGCGAGGATTCGATAGACCTCTGGCCAGCTAAACCCAAGTGTTTCTCCACCTAGATAGAGCGCAAATGCACCTCCTAAAAACCCATAACCCGCCCACCAGCCAGTCGTACTGACCGCTGCCGAGAATGGCATTTTGTCATCCGCTTCCTCTTTACTGAAAATATTGATGCGGTATGCGTCAACAGCGATATCTTGGGTCGCCGAGAAGAACGCAATACTCAGGGCACAAAGGCTCACGAACACAAGATTCTGCGTAGGGTCGGTACTACTCAACACCAAGATCGACAGAAGTATTGCCGCCTGCGTCAATAGAATCCACGAGCGACGCTGCCCTAAGCGCCCGAGTACGGGCAAACGATAGCGGTCGATTAAAGGCGCCCACATCCAATTGACTGCATAGACAGTGGCGACGGCACCGAAATAGCCTATAGCGGAGCGCGATAAGCCCGATGCCTGCAGCCAAAGGGTCATGACGGAGCCATGCAATACCCAAGGAAAGCCACTGGAAAACCCCAGCAAGAAAATCATGACAAAGCGTTTATCCAGCAGCTGTGTCAACGACTGCTTGAGGGTCTTCTGTGTACTCAAGGGTTTTTCGGCTCAACTGTAGGCAAGGGATTAATCTCTGAAATTATTGAATTGTAAAGGCAGTTCTAGCTTGGCTTCACGCAGCATAGCAATCACTTCCTGGAGGTCGTCACGTTTTTTCCCTGTGACACGGAGTTTCTCTCCTTGAATCGCAGTCTGCACTTTTAGTTTTGCCTCTTTGATCATCTTAACTAATTTGCGTGCCTCATCAGCTTCGATCCCCTGCACTATGGTGATCTCAAGCAAGCACTGCTTTCCAGATTTTTGCACCTCTCCCGTGGTAAGGGATTTTACGTCGACATTGCGCTTAACCAGCTTGCCCTTGAGAATGTCTAGCATCTGATCCAACTGAAACTCTGCCTCAGCTTTTAGGGTTACGGTCTTGTCGGTGAGTTCGAACTGTGCATCGACTCCCTTAAAATCAAAACGAGTCCCCACTTCGCGTTTTGCTTGATCAACAGCATTATTGACCTCGGGCATATCCACTTCAGATACAATATCGAATGACGGCATGTTAAAACCCCACCTTACATAGTTGCTAATTAACTCAAATCAATGCGGGCAATACTACCACTGACAACTAAGATGGTGAATCATAGTGTGTGCCGCAACAGACAACGGAGCCTGTAAGCATTAAAAAACATACACGTGAGAATCATCATTGGGCGGTGCTAGGCGCGGGAGCGATGGCCTGCCTATGGGCTGCTCGTCTATGGGAGCTACCTAATATTGCTCGTGTCTCCTTATTACTGCGCCGCCAAAGTGCTGTTGAAGACCTACAAGAAGCAGGTGGAGTGAGGTTGCATGAGGCAGAAATGGAGACTCTTGCTGCTGTCCAAGGCCAGCATATCCCACTCATCGACACAGCAATCTCCTACCTTCTTGTGTGTACTAAAGCGCAAGATGCCGAAAAGGCCATTGCCAGTGTCGCGCATTGCTTTACCCCCGACACAAAAATCGTGCTCTTGCAGAACGGCATTAAAATGCAACAGCATATCAGCCAAGCTTATCCCAGCCACAAGGTCTATGCCCTGAGTACTAGTCAAGGTGCCTATCTGCACGCCCCCTTCGATGTGGTTCACGCAGGGTTTGGACAAAGTTATTTGGGCTTGTTAAGCCCTAGCGCAGCCAATGAAAGCACGAGCCCAGACACTTTGCTACACGCATTACCGGTGCAGAGAATGAATATACACTGGGACGCAAACATCACTTCCCGCTTATGGATAAAGTTTGCAATAAACTGCGCTATCAACGCTCTCACGGTCATTTACAATTGCAAGAATGGGGAGCTTCTACACCATCCACAAAGCTTAAGAACCCTACGTGCTTTGTGCGAGGAAATACAACTTATTCTCAACCGAACACCCACTAGCCCTAGTATCGACAACCTTTTCCAGCAGGTCGAAGCGGTTTTACTTGCCACTGCTGAGAATATTTCTTCAACCCTACAAGATGCACGCAAAGGTCAGCCCAGTGAATTTATCCATTTCAACCCTTATCTGTGCGAACTGGCACAAAGTCAGAAAATTGAGAACCCCGTAAACGAGCAAGTAATCGCACGTTTTTCGACAAGCTTCGCTAAGCTAGCAGACTAATTGCAGTCCGTTATCCTATGCCTTACTATCCCAGCAAGGCATTCAAAAACCAATAATAAAGCATCAAGGATAATAACAATATGAAGCAGCAATGGCGCACGTTTATGCTTGGCTGGGCAATCATTCTTATCGGTTCGCTTATCGCTCATCTAGTGCAAACAAGCGGCGGCATTACAATCAAAGATGTACGCTTCAATGGCGCCGATGGCAATACCATTAGTGCCTATCTCTATATTCCACCCGGGGTCAATGCACAAAGCCCAGCACCTGGTATCCTCGCTGTGCACGGCTATATCAATTCAAGGGAAGTACAGTCTGGGTTTGCGATCGAATTCGCGCGTAGAGGCTACGTTGTGCTGGCGATGGACCAAGCGGGTCATGGTTATTCAGATGCCCCCGCCTTTGCAGCCGGTTTCGGCGGGCCTGCCGGACTCTCCTATCTGCGCAGCCTAGACATCGTCGACACAGACAATATTGGCCTAGAAGGGCACTCGATGGGTGGCTGGACCGTGCTTGCCGCAGCCGCGGCCTACCCGGACGACTACAAGTCAATGGTGTTAGAAGGCTCTAGCGTCGGCGGTGGTCGTTCAGCCCCTGGCACCACACAATGGCCGCGCAATGTAGCAGTAGTATTCTCCCAATTTGACGAGTTTGCTGCCTCGATGTGGCAAGTTCCTAAAGGCAGTGAGGTGGGCAATAGCGAAAACCTAAAAACCCTTTTTGGTAGCAGCAGCGCTGTCAACGAGGGACAGCTATATGGCGATATCGCGGCAGGCACTGCACGCATTTGGCAATCTCCTCCCGTCACTCATCCAGGCGATCACATTTCCCATGCCGCCATCGGACACGCGATCGAATGGTTTCAACGCACATTAGACGGTGGTACCCCTTTGCCTGCCGACAATCAAATTTGGTTGGGCAAAGAGATCGGCACATTGCTCGGCTTAATCGGGTTCGTTGTGCTCACCTGCGGCAGCTTCAAAGCCCTGTTGACGATGCCTGCTTTCGCCTCATTGCAGAAGCAACCAGTACAATTCGCCTACGAACAACGCTCCAAACGATGGTGGCTTGTATTGGCAATCAGCGCACTCATTCCTGTTATTAGTTTCTACCCGTTCATGAGTTGGGGCGCTCAGCTGCTTGGCGTTTCAGCATTATTACCCCAAAGCATTAGCAGCCAAGTAGCATTCTGGGGCGTCATGAATGGCATCATCTTCATGCTCATTGGCAAAGTGATCAAAGCGCAAGAGGTCACTTTCTCGACTCAACTATGGCCAAGTATTGGCCTGAGCCTTGCCGTCATTGCTATCTCCTACACCTCTGTTGTGCTAGCGGACTTTTTCTTCCAGATCGATTTCCGCTTTTGGTTTGTCGGCATAAAAGCCATGAACCTCATGCAGTTCCAAATAATGCTTGTGTACTTACTACCATTTACCGCCTTCTTCCTTTTGGCACTGCGCGCCTTACATGCCGGTCTATCAGTACGCGGTGATTCGACAGCACGTTATTTCGCCAGCAATGTCGCGGCACTGATGGGTGGTTTTTTACTTTTCTTAGTCGCTCAGTATGCCAGCTTATTTCTCAGCGGTTTTCTTCTCACGCCGAATGAGCCGCTAAACACGATAGTGATGATACAATTCGTCCCTCTATTGACTATCGTTGGCATATTCACAAGTTATACCTATTCGCGCACCGCAAGCTATGTGCCTGGCGCACTCATTTGTGGTCTGTTTGTAAGCTGGTATGTCGTAGCCGGGCAAGCTACACAATTTCCTGTGAATTAAGGAAGCACACCCATTTGATTCAGCGTCGACATATTGTTTTATTGTTATCCCTGCTTGCGCTGACCCTTGTGAGTTTTCTGATCTCGTTCAGCAGCGGTAGTGCATCCCTAGGGTTTGGCGAAGTAATTAGCCAGTTGTTTGCACCAGAACCTGGCCTAGAACAACAGATCCTCTACGAGCTACGCATCCCTCGTAGTATCGCCGCCTTTGTGACTGGCGCCATGCTAGCCATGTCAGGCGTGATAATGCAGGTGCTTCTGCGCAACCCCCTTGCCGACCCGTATATTCTAGGCATATCTGGTGGCTCTGCCGTTGCGGCACTTTCTGCTATTCTTTTAGGCTTTAGTGGTCTTTGGATTTCCAATGCGGCATTTATCGGTGCATTGCTTGCGATTTTCATTGTGTTCGGCCTTGCTCAAAGTGGGCGCAACTGGACAGCGACTCGACTCTTACTGACAGGCGTCGTCATGTCTGCGGGCTGGGGGGCCATTATCAATGTGCTACTCACCACCAGCGCCAACAACAGCGTCTATAGCATGCTGTTTTGGCTTATGGGAGACTTGAGTCAGAGTCGCGCTGGCATATTCAACACAGCATTTCTTGTCATCGCCTTTGCCCTTTTGATGTACTACGCACGCGCCTTAAACGTGTTAAGTCGCGGCGATATGCAAGCCGCCGCTCTCGGCGTCAATGTCAGCAGACTAAGGCTTTTGCTGTATCTTGCCTCTTCGGTGTTAACCGCATGCGCAGTAAGCATTGCCGGCACGATCGGCTTTGTAGGGCTAGTCATTCCCCATATGCTAAGACTGCTCGGTGCACGAGATCATCGCTTTCTCATCCCAAGCGCCTTTCTATTAGGGGGCAGCTTTTTAATGATCGCCGACAGTTTTGCCAGAACGGTTATTGCCCCGACGCAACTCCCTGTGGGCGTTGTCACTGCTATCATCGGCGTCCCGGTGTTTTTGATAATCCTGCGACACAGCAGTAATCGGTTGCGGGAGTAAAGCATGAGCAATGACCTAGGCAAGACAGCCCCTCTGCTAGAGACTCAATCGCTTAGCTTGAGCATAGCAGGTCGAAAAATTTGTACGGAGCTCTCGTTACGAGTTCCCGCAGGCCAGTGTTTAGGAATATTAGGTCAAAATGGCACTGGCAAAACCACTCTATTACACACCTTAATGAATCTGCGCAGCCCTGATTCTGGCGATATTATTTTAGGCGATAAGCCATTAAAGACATGGGACCCCAAATCCTTAGCACAACAGTTAGGAATACTCTTTCAGAACACCCATGACATTATGCCTGCCACAGTCTTAGAGACTGCACTGATTGGCAGGCATCCTCATCTCGCAGATTGGCAATGGGAAACAAAAACCGACCTTGCGCTAGCTCAGCAGGCCTTGGAGGAAGTGGGAATCGCCGAACTCGCAAATCGCGAAATCGCCTCGTTGTCAGGCGGTGAGAGACAACGCCTAGCGATCGCGACCTTACTCACTCAAGAACCCCGTTTATTTCTATTGGACGAACCCGGCAATCATTTAGATATCGCCTTTGCGCTGCGCTCATTGCAGCTCTTACGCGCTCACATCGAAAGACGACAATGCGCCCTGATTATGGCAACGCATGACATCAATCTTGCTGCGCGTTACTGCGAACAAATTTTGTTGCTTTATGGAGAAGGCAAATTCGCTTTAGGGCGCTGCGCAGACGTATTAACGGCGCAAAACCTAAGCCGAGCCTATGATTGTGAAATTAGAGAGTTTGAAATAGAGAAAGGCAGAAGTGTGTTCTTTCCAGCATAAGCAGCCCCTTCTCACAACGCTATTGCAGCGCTGTGAGAAGAAAGCCAATAATTACAATACAAGCATTCTTATATCGCCAAGCAGTTTAGAGAGATAAGTCGCAAACATGCCACCGTCTACACCGTTCACTGCGCGGTGATCGTAAGACAATGCTAGTGGTAGCATCTGACGCGGCTCAAACTGACCATTGATATAGACCGGCTTCACTTGTGTCTTAGAGACACCCAAGATAGCCACTTCAGGCGCATTGACGATTGGTGTGAATCCAGTGCCACCAAGTGCCCCCAAGCTAGAAATTGTAAAGCACGCCCCTGTCATATCTTCTTTAGATAAGCGACGGTTCTTAGCTTTTTCACTAAGCGTTATCACTTCTGCTGCCAACTCCCAGATAGACTTTTTGTCGACATCACGAATGACCGGGACCATTAAGCCAGCTTCTGTCGCCACCGCTACGCCGATATGCACATATTTTTTCTGAATGAGATACTCACCAGAGGAGTGCAAAGACACATTGAACTGTGGGTATTCGCTAAGCACTTTCGCACAAGCCTTCAATAAGAAAGGCAAGAAAGTTAGGCGCACGCCTTTTTTCTCGGCCTCCTTCTTCATTTCGCCACGGAATTTCTCAAGCTCTGTGATATCCGCTTCATCAAATTGCGTGACATGAGGAACTACCGACCAATTGCGCTGCATATTAGCGGCAGTCACTTTGTGCAGCTTGCTCATAGAGATCTCTTCGATCTCACCGAACTGACTGAAGTCGACATCGGGTATTGAAGCCATTACCGCACCACCGGCACTCGCCGCAGGTGCTTGCATACGCGCTTTCACAAATGCATGTAGGTCTTCTTTCAGAATTCGATTCTTGGCACCGGTACCCGCGACTTGTGTGAGATTCACACCCAGTTCACGTGCTAATTTGCGCACTGCAGGCCCCGCATACACATCGCCTTCATTGCCGCTTGCCTCGGCCGGTGCTGCGACAGGCGCCGCTGGCGCAGGCGAACTGGCTTTCTGTGGGCTTGGCGCTTTTGCTGCCGGAGCACTTGCAGGTTTTTCATCTTTCTCAGGCGCTGGTGCTGGTGCAGCTGCTGCAGACCCGCTCACCAATAGGTCGAGGATTGCAGAGCCTTGCGACACCTTATCGCCTACCTTCAGCTTTAGGGCTTTAACTTCGCCACCCTTGGGCGCCGGCACTTCCATTGCAGCCTTGTCAGACTCCAAAGTAATAAGTGGGTCTTCTTCATTGACCGAATCACCAACAGCCACATGGATCTCGATCACTTCAACATCGCTGTCGCCACCAAGGTCTGGCACTTCTATTGTTTCTACACTGGAACTTGCAGCGGCAGGCGCTGGCTCGGGAGCACTGGCCTTCTCTTGTGCTGCTGGCGCTGATTCTTTCTTTGCCTCTGGCTCCGGTGCTGGCGCGGACTCTTCCGCCCCTTCAATTTCCATCGTTACGATCTCATCACCTTCCGATACCTGATCACCTAATTTGATCGAGATACTTTTAATGACACCGCTCTTTGGGCTTGGAATCTCCATAGCCGCTTTATCGCTTTCTAAAACCATCAACGAGTCGTTCTCGCTCACAGTTTGACCTTCGGCCACCAAGATTTCGATGACTTCAACGTCCTGTGAATCCCCTAGATTCGGTACTTTTATGCTTTCAACTGGCACTGATCAATGCTCCTGAATAATCTGAATCTTTATTTTAATGAACGAACGACTTACATCGTTAACGGATCAACTTTATCTTGGTCAATGCCCATAGACTTCATCGCCTTGGCAATCGTATCGGCAGTGACTAAACCACGCTCCTTGAGCTCTGTTAATGCCGCGATCACCACGAAGCGATGGTCAACTTCGAAGAAATGGCGCAGATTCTCGCGCGTATCACTGCGGCCGAAACCGTCAGTGCCTAGAACTCGATATGTATCTGGTACGAATTCACGGATCTGATCCGCTTGGACTTTCATATAGTCCGTAGACGCGATAACAGGGCCAGAAGTTGCCGAGAGGCACTTATGAACATAGCTCTCTTTTGGCTTCTTGGTCGGGTGCATCATATTGTAGCGTGTAGTCGACAAGCCATCTTTGCGCAGCTCATTGAAGCTAGTAACGCTCCAGACATCAACCGCCACCTTGTACTCATCTCGCAACACTTTCGCTGCTTCTCGTACTTCGCGCAGTATAGTGCCGCTACCTAACAGACGCACGCGATCCTTGTTAATTGCTTTGCCGGAAACTTTATACTCTTTTGTCCCACCATCTTCGAGCAAGTACATCCCTTTGATGATGCCTTCTTCGGCACCTTTTGGCATTTCTGGGTGCGTGTAGTTTTCATTCATCGTCGTGATGTAGAAATACACTGACTCGCGCTCTTTATACATGCGGCGCATGCCTTCATGCACGATGACGGCCAACTCATAAGAGTAAGTCGCGTCATAGCTCACACAGTTCGGAATTGTAGAGGCTAGCAAATGGCTATGGCCATCTTGGTGCTGCAGGCCTTCGCCGTTCAATGTTGTACGCCCTGCCGTTGCCCCGATCAAGAAGCCTCGCGCCTGTGAGTCGCCGGCGGCCCATGCCAAGTCGCCAATACGTTGGAAACCAAACATTGAGTAGTAAATATAAAATGGCACTAATGGGTAATCATTGACGCTATAAGAGGTCGCTGCGGCTAGCCATGCTGAGAAGGCACCCGCTTCCGTGATCCCCTCTTCGAGCATTTGGCCTTTCTTGTCTTCACGGTAATACATGATCTGCTTTGAATCGACTGGATCGTAAAGCTGACCTTCCGATGAATAGATACCAATTTGACGGAACATGCCTTCCATACCGAAGGTACGCGCTTCGTCTGGCACGATGGGTACGATGCGGTGTCCGATTTCTTTGTCTTTGCACAAAGTCGTTAGCATCCGCACAAACGCCATAGTGGTGGAGATTTCGCGATCTTTAGTGCTTTGCAATTGCGCAGCAAAGGCATCAAGTTTCGGGATGGCCAGCTCTTGCGCAACAGAGCGACGAGCAGGCACAGGGCCACCTAGGGCCTCACGGCGCTTACGCAGGTAACGCATCTCCAAGCTGTCTTCTGCAGGGCGGTAATAAGGTACCGACTCAAGCTTGTCGTCTGTAATTGGAATATTGAAACGATCACGGAAGGTCTTCAAGCCTTCAACGTCAAGCTTCTTAACCGAGTGAGCAACGTTCTGCGCTTCCGCTGTTGAACCAAATGCATAACCTTTTACAGTTTTAGCAAGAATCACTGTTGGTTTGCCATTCGGTGTTGTTGCCTGCTTATAAGCGGCATACACTTTGAATGGATCGTGACCACCCCGGTTTAGATTCATGATGTCATCGTCTGACAAGTGCTCAACCATCTTCAAAAGCTCTGGGCTCTTACCGAAGAAATGTTCACGCGTATAGGCGCCACCATGGCCCCAGTAGTTGATATATTCGCCATCGACCACTTCGTCCATGCGTTGCTGCAGTAAACCGTCTTTGTCGTTGGCCAATAGTGCGTCCCAATGACGCCCCCAAACCACTTTAATCACATTCCAACCAGCGCCACGGAACACGCCTTCTAGCTCTTGGATTACCTTGCCGTTACCACGCACAGGGCCATCGAGACGCTGGAGGTTACAGTTGATCACAAAAATAAGATTATCGAGTTTTTCGCGGCCGGCTTTGGCGATCGCGCCAAGTGATTCCGGCTCGTCCGTCTCACCGTCCCCTAAGAACGCCCATACTTTACGATCGCTATTGTCCATCAACTCACGGCTAGTGAGGTATTTCATCACATGCGCTTGATAGATCGCGGCAATAGGGCCTAGGCCCATAGATACTGTCGGGAATTGCCAATAGTCCGGCATCAACCATGGGTGCGGGTAAGAAGAAAGGCCATTGCCGTTGACTTCTTGACGGAAATTATCGAGCTGCTCTTCTGAAAGACGTCCTTCCAAGAACGAGCGAGCATAAATACCAGGAGAAGAGTGACCTTGGAAATAGATTAGATCACCGCCATGGTCCTCACTCGCACCACGGAAAAAATAGTTGAAGCCAACATCATAAAGTGTGGCTGCCGATGAAAACGTCGAAATATGACCACCGAGTTCAGCGCCAGGCTTCTTGCCCGCGCGCATGACCATCGCCAAAGCGTTCCAGCGGATAATGCCGCGAATCTGGCGCTCCATGAACATGTCGCCTGGCATTTTCTCTTCTTCGAGAGTAGAGATGGTGTTGCGGTAGGGAGTTGTAACCGCTGAATAGGGGAGTGTCTGAGTATTACGGGTCGCCTCTTCGGCCAGTCTACCGAGTATGAAATGGGCGCGCTCTAAACCTTCTTGATCGATGATTGAGCCTAACGCATCAAGCCATTCTTTGGTTTCGGTAGGGTTTAGATCTTCTTTAGGTAGGCTCATAGACTATTATTCTCGCTTTCTTTCCCTTGTGGGGATTCTATAAATTTGACAGGTCGCGATAGAGCAACCCGCCTTGTAAATTATTTACACCGTGGCCAGATTTTACCTCAAGACACGGCTTTTTTTCAATGCCCGAAATCCGGTTTTGTAGTTAAACTACAAACTGTTACGTCCCGATACCATAGAAGGCCAATAGAGCGAGCGTACTAATCCAGATTATCTGGCTTCGATCCAATAATGCGACGAGATCTTCGATCTGCTGTACGCATTTACGGGGGCTAAGTTGAGCCGCCCCCTCTTCTAAATCGATGACCAAGGTATTCATACCGCCCGCTTCTTGGGAGTCATGCACAACCAACGCCTTGTAACCGGTGCCAGCCGCCGCATGGGCACAAAGCAATACGACATCCAAAGCGCTGTGCGCACTAACGAGCAGCTCTCGTAGACGTTTGAATCCTGCCTCAAAGTCACCTGCCAAGGCAAAAGTAAGGCCAAGCAACCTCGCCACGGGCCATTCAAGCACGAAGATTAGGCGGCGCAACCAATGCTCGTTCGCGGATTCAAAATCCAAATAGGAAAGCGCTCGCAGCTGCACAAGGGCATAATACACAATTGCCCCAACTGGCCCTAGTATCAGGTACCAAAAGAGGATGGCGAAAAGCCGCTCGAAGGCATCGGTAAGGATGAATCGGTAGCAATGCTCATGCAATGCCTCGAAGTCAGCCCCCTTATCTAAACGGATCCCCGGCCAACGCTCCTGCAGGTACAACAACGCCGATTCAAACTCCTCTTCACGCCAATACTGCAAATAGCGTGACACCCATGTTTGTAAATTGCGTGGGTCGAACAGCGCTAGGAGCAATGCCACATGCACACAAAAGCTCACAAACCCAAACAACACACCGTCAATGGCATAGAGAAGCACCAATAAGGCCCCAACAGGGACAGCGATAGTGATAAGCACGCGCCATTCTTGTGACTCCCCCAGCACACTGGGAAGACGCGACAATGGCGCCTGCATCCAAGCCACAAAGCGTTGAAACCAGCCATCGCCCGGCAAAGCACGGTCTTTTTGCCAATAGTGATTGATGAGCAAGGCAGCAAGAATGACTAAAAATTTCATGGTATTCGTCCTAACTCAGGCACATTGAGCACGGTAGTAAGCCCAATCGAAATGCGGACCAGGGTCCGTCTTACGCCCTGGCGCTATATCACTATGTCCTACGATGTTCGCAAAACTAATATCCGGGTATTCTGCCATTAACTGCTTCGTAACACTAATGAGACTGCGATATTGCTCAGCGGTAAACGCTTCATCATCGCAGCCCTCCAACTCAATTCCTATTGAGAAATCATTGCAGTTAGTGCGACCTTGAAAATTAGACTCACCGGCATGCCAAGCCTTTTTATCGAATGGAACGAATTGCGTAAACTGCCCCTGCCGATCAATGAGCAAATGGGCTGACACTGTCAAATGCGCAATTTCACGAAAATACGGGTCGTCATCTGGGTTCAAGGAGTTGCTAAAAAGGGCTTCAACATACCCTCCTCCATATTGCCCCGGCGGCAAACTAATGTTGTGAATCACCAGCAATGCAATTTTTGCGGTGTCTGTGCGCTCACTAAAATTAGGAGAGGCAATTTGCCGTGCCCCCACTAATTGGTGCTTCTTGATCAACGATCCTCCTTTGGACATGCATTATTGCATCCCCCACTTCAATTGGGCGGTATTCTAACTAGTGGCTAGAAATCTATCCAATGTAGCCCACAAAGCTTCTATCAATCGCACCGGCTATACGCCATAATTTCACAATACCATGCATTGGCAGAGAGGCGATGAGCGAGAATAATCAACCACATACAACCAAGAAAACGGGAATGGCGATGCTGTTTATCAGTTTCGCGCTTGGATTAGGTGTGTTGACACTTTTTTTCGATTCAGCGTTGAGCACACGCCAGAACCCCAATCGCAACCCTGAAAGCACTCTGGCCGATGATGGCAGCATCAGCGTAACTCTGCGACGCAATCCACAAGGCCACTATCTCGTATCAGGCTTCATCAATGACGCACGGGCAAATTTCTTGTTGGACACCGGGGCGACCGATGTGGTGATGTCCGAAGCACTAGCTGAACAGGCCGGATTAGAACGCGGTTACCCTACCCGCGCAATGACCGCCAATGGCGAACTCACTGTTTTCTCTGCCATCATCGACTCGGTTCAAATCGGCAATATTACACTCAATGGCGTCAGCTCAAGCATTAACCCCGCGATGCAAGGTGACACAGTCCTGCTTGGCATGAGCGCACTGAGGCACATAGAATTTACGCAGCGAGGGGACTCACTCACCTTGCGCTATATTCCCTAAACATCAAGGTATTCCTCCCGCATGCAAAACATCCGCAACTTACAGACCGATATCGTAATCAATGTGACCAATGCGCTACGCGAAGATATTGGCGATGGCGACATCACGGCCCAGCTCATTCCTAAAGACAAGCAGGCAGTTGCGAGTATCTTTTGCCGCGAAGACGCCGTTATGTGCGGCACCCCCTGGGTAGAAGAAACTTTGCGACAAATCGACCCTACTATCCAACGCCAATGGCAATGCAAAGAGGGAGACGAGGTCGGGCAGGACCAGGCTCTCATCGAGCTACGCGGCAATGCACGCTCGCTTCTCACTGCCGAACGCACATTGCTAAACTTCATTCAGAGCTTATCAGGGACCGCCACGCTTTCCCGCGCCTATGCAAACAAGGTTGCGCATACGCAAGTCAAACTACTCGATACTCGCAAGACTATTCCAGGGCTGCGCAGCGCACAAAAATATGCGGTAAGAATTGGCGGCTGTCATAATCATAGGATCGGTTTGTTTGACGCATTTCTAATAAAAGAAAATCATATCAACGCCTGCGGATCCATCAGTGCCGCTGTTGCAAAAGCGCAGCAACTACACCCTGGCAAACCCGTGGAAGTCGAAGTCGAGAACCTGCAACAACTCGAAGAGGCACTCGCAGCACAAGCCGATACCGTCATGCTAGATAATTTTTCGCTTGCAGATTTACGCAAAGCAGTCAAAATCAATTCAGGCAAAGTAAAACTTGAAGCCTCTGGTGGCATTAATGATAGGACTCTAGTCCCGATTGCAGAGACTGGCGTAGACTTTATCTCCATTGGCGCTTTAACCAAAGATTGCAAAGCCATCGACTTATCGATGCTTTTTCACTCATAAAACCTGTGCGTAGAAGGAGCTTTAATGTTTCCGAAATTTCGCAACAAGACTCAAATTTCATGCAATGCATCGCGGCATTTAGTTGCTCTTTGCTTGCCATTTCTTACCTCCAGCCTATTTAGTCTCGCTGCCAATGCACACCCAGGACCTTTGGATGAGAATGGTGGCCATTACAATGGCGGCTCTTATCACTGCCACTTAGGACTATGTGAACAACCCGACACCTTCACTAGAGGCAACCGCGACAGTTTTTTCTTCGACCCCGAGAGTCGCAGCAAATTTTTCAACGAAGCTGACTGGCCCTATGACGAAGACTTCGATGGCGATTGTCAGGTCACCCGTACCGAAATCCTAGTTGCCACAAGTAGAGCTCCCGTTCGCTATACCAACCCTAGAAATTGCGAAGTACGCACAGGCGAATGGTTCGATGAATACACGGGCAAAGTGTTCACCGTTGCCACGCAAATCGATCTCGACCATATTGTACCGCTGCGTTACGCCCATAACGTTGGAGGTGACCGCTGGCCAATGAATAAAAAAGTCGCATTCGCCAATGACCCAATGAACTTAGTACTCACAGAGCGTAGCGAGATTCGCAAGAAGGGCGACAAGGGCCCTAGCCGGTATCTACCCAGAGAAGAGTATCGATGCGATTACGCTAGGCAATGGGAGGCGATTGCAGAAAAATATGATCTACGCTTGACCAGTCGCGATAGGAACCGTGTTGCATCGATTCTAGAAGACTGTTCGGAGAACTAAAAATTAGAGCAAAAAAAAGGCCCTTAAAAGGGCCTTTTTTTTGCGCGATTGTTACGGCGCTGGTTCGATATTGATGTCTCTCATCATACCGCTGGAATAGTTTAGCTCTGTATCACCTGCTGGAAACCCTAAGATCTCAAACATATAAGCCATCACTACTTCGTACTCACTGTCTAGCAATGCACCTGGCTTGTCCGCTGGCATCGCGCTCATGACTTGCTCGAATAAGTACTGAACTGGCTGCCCTCTCCAAGATTGAAAGACGGTCTTGTAATAGTCGGCATTGTGACAAGTTGAGCAGTTAGACTCGAAAAGTGGCTTACCTTCCGCCGCTTGTTCCGCAGTATAAGCGCCCTCACTCAGGGATGTAGGAGCCGCACCAGCATCTGCAATCGCTGCTGTCGCTAGAATTAAAGTCATCAATGTCGCTGTAAAGAGTTTTGCTGTTTTCATATCCGAACACTCCGGCACGTAAGTGCAACTGTTTTACTATTCTTACGGTTTCCATAATAGCATTTCAGGCTGAATCTAACCTGAACACCATAATCAGTTTTACGCATAAGCAGCTGATCCGAAGCAGTCCAGAACCCTAAGCATTTGCGCGAAAGGCGGCTACCTTAAACCAGCCGCCTACATTTATCAAGCTGGCTGAAACGGCTTTTTGTTAGACTTCCCCGGTCTTAAAGGGGGCGTTGATCATCGCTACCAGCACTCCCTGCCTGTTAAACATCATAACAATATTACGGTAACGAGAGGTCAAAGGCAGGAAGTGAAAATCGTCAATTACCCCCTGCTCATTAGCGAGCACATGCTCGATCTGCTGTTTCATATCTGCATTGTTTGCCATTATTTCCTGCACATCCACTGCAGACCTTGTTACACGCGAAAAATGCTCAGCTAAAGGCTGGTAGAGTCCGAATTGTTCATGGGGCGGAATTTGCTCTTGTTCGGCTAATTGCAGATATTGTTGCAAACCTGGACCCGAGTCCGGCCGATCGGCAAACACCAGCACAGGGCGCTGCTGACCAAACCTGTCCAGCTGCGCAAGATCGACTCCTTGCGATTCTAATGCTGCCGCGGGAACAGTATAGAAACTAGTGTCTAAAAACACGACAGCAACAGGGCGTTGCTCGTAGATCGCCTTAATCCCCCAAACTAGCGCAACGCTTTGAATGAGCACCACAACGCCTATATCTCCCATGAGTTCTCGACGAGATTTCTTCGGGTTATACAGAACGAGGGTTAACAACGGGCCTAGAACTAGGTCCACCGCCGCCACCAAACGAATGCCCTGCCAACCGCCCGAGGCTGAAAAATACGAGTCGGGGTACCAGAATAGTAACGCCACCCCAAGCAGGAGTGAAAAGACACTGAGACTGGCGAGAAAATGCAAAGCAGTAGCGGAATAACGAGTACGAGTTCTTGCGAGTGCAAACATAGAGGATAGGGTTTTCAGCAAAGGCCTGCAGCAATACAGCTACCGCCTTCTGTCCATTGTATGGGGGCGGTTAATGTTGGGGTCAGAGTATAGGTATTATTACTGACATCTGCCGTGCCTGTGGCCGTAATAACACCATCTAGAACCGTCGCAGATGCAATCCAGCCAGTGGCCGCAGCTGCTGGTGGGATGCCATTTGTCCCGGCATCCAAGTCTGTCAAGACTGTCACTCGGCCACTCTGAATGGCGATACCTACGGCAGTTTTATAGGGGGTGGTGGCAAGGATTACTTCGCTAAAACGAGCGCGTTCGGTGTAGGTTTGATAAGCGGGTAAGGCCACCGCTGCGAGGATGCCAATGATGGCGACGACGATCATTAATTCTATGAGGGTAAACCCGTGCGAGTGTCGCTGCAGTTTCATAAGCCCTCTCCGTCGTTTTTACCTTTTAGTTGTACAGATTAGCACGGTTGAAAAGCGTTCGAGGCCTTATGAAAGGCCTCGAACAACAGTCATTGTTAGCATAGACCAGCAGCAATACATGTGCCAGTAGTCGTCCACTGGATAGGAGCTGCTACACCACCTGGAGTGAGGACATAAGTGTATGCAGTGCCGCCGAATGATGCAGCCAAACCTGTTGCTGTGATAATGCCATCGGTTACGCCAACACTCAAAACATCGCCGGTTGCGCCAGCGGCAGCAGGAATACCATTAGTGCCCGCATCTGCGTCTGCTAGTGCTGTTACGCGACCAGTCTGCGCTGCCACTTCGAAAGCACTCTTATAAGGAGTTGCTGCCAATACCACTTCAGAGAAAGTCGCACGCTGTGTGTAGGTTTGGTACGCAGGAAGCGCAACCGCTGCCAAAATACCGATAATTGCTACAACGATCATTAATTCGATTAGTGTGAAACCATTTTGTGCTTGCTTAGCGTTAGTCATTTGTATCTCCTGAGATAAACGATTTGGGAAAGAGCCTAATTGCAAATTTTTTAGTAAGTTGTCGAATTCATTCAAGTAGCCGCCTTGTATGAAACGGTTATTAAACTTATTACACATGCCGTGCCAACATTAGCGCTCGGCCCCAAAAATAATTCTAACCCTATGTTTTATATGCATAATTTAATTATCCGCCCAATGCGGCTAAAAATGGACTGTTAACTCGCTCACAAAACGTCGAGCACCACAGCTGACAATTTTTGTCAGTCTCTGACCTTCAGCGACACAAACACCCCTTATGGGCACAGCTAATCGAGCCCTTTGCCGAATTTTAGGACGATAGTTACTCGACTTCATGACTGTTGAAGGAACTGGCGATGCTCTATACTGAGATCACAGCAAAAACAGTCCAAATTCATCGAAGCGCAGCAATAGTAGTAAACCATGCAAAAAAACATTAGCGGGCTCGCTAAACGACTTGTCTCAATCGGCATTTTGTCTGAGGCGCAAGCGCAGGAGTCATTGCGCAGTGCAAATCGGGATAAAATCCCTTTAGTGACCCATTTGGTGAAAAATAAAATCGCCGACAGCCACCGTATCGCTACTGCCGCCTCCGCAGAATATGGCGCCCCGCTAATGGACCTCAATGCATTTGACCTTACGCTTTGCCCCAAAGAACTTGTTGACCCGAAACTACTTCGCAAACATCGCGTTCTGCCTTTATATAAACGAGGCAATAGACTCTATCTCGCAGTCTCCGACCCTACGAATATCAACGCTGTCGATGAAGTAAAATTCCACACAGGGCTGACAACGCAAGTAGTCATCGTCGATGAGACAACTCTCTCTCCTGCGATCGATCGTTTCATCGATGACTCAGAGGGTGGCAGCCATCTACTCGATGCAATCAATGATGTCGACTTAGAAGACCTCGACATAGAGGTCGCAGACAAAGAAGATCCTGCATTAACAAACGATGCGGCGGATGAGACTCCGATAGTACGTTTCGTTAACAAAGTGCTACTAGATGCCATCCGTAGTGGCGCCTCGGACATCCACTTCGAGCCTTATGAAAAAACTTTCCGCATTCGTACTCGCACCGACGGCATCCTTAGGGAGGTGTCACGCCCGCCTCTGCACTTAGCGGCCCGTATCTCTTCGCGCCTAAAGATCATGTCACAGATGGACATCTCTGAGCGCCGCGTACCGCAAGACGGCCGAATCAAGATGAAGCTTTCTCGCACGCGAGCAATAGACTTTCGCGCCAACACCCTTCCCACTTTATGGGGCGAGAAAATCGTCTTGCGTATTTTGGACCCTAGTAGTGCACAAATGGGCATCGATGCGCTTGGCTATGAAGAGGACCAGAAGGCTCTATTCATGGACTGCTTGAACAAGAGCCAAGGCATGATCCTCGTCACAGGCCCCACCGGTAGCGGTAAGACAGTCTCCTTGTACACCGGCCTCAATATTCTCAACACGAGTGAGCGTAATATTTCCACCGCGGAGGACCCGGTTGAGATCAACCTTGAAGGGGTTAACCAAGTCGCGGTCAACGCAAAGATTGGGCTTAGTTTTGCCGCCGCCTTGCGTGCCTTCCTGCGCCAAGACCCCGACATCATCATGGTGGGTGAGATTCGTGACTTAGAAACCGCTGAGATTGCCATTAAGGCCTCGCAAACAGGCCATCTTGTGCTCTCGACCCTACACACCAATAGCGCTCCAGAGACGCTCACACGCCTGCGCAACATGGGGATTCCTTCGTTCAACCTAGCCACGTCAGTCTCTCTTATCATTGCTCAGCGCCTTTGCCGTCGATTGTGCTCCTATTGTAAAAAACCACTAAAGCTACCTGAGAGCACGCTACTCGAAGCCGGCTTTGCCAAGGAGCAACTCGACTCTCTCCAATTATTCGCCCCCGTCGGCTGTGATGCTTGCAACGAAGGATACAAAGGCAGAGTCGGAATATATGAAGTGGTTCCCGTTACAGATGGCATCGCTCGTATTATCATGGAAGACGGAAACTCTATTGCTATCGCCGACCAAGCGAGTAAAGAGGGTTTCAACAATCTGCGCCAATCAGCATTGCAAAAAGTGGCAAAGGGTTTAACCAGTTTAGACGAGGCTAATCGCGTCATCTAAAACTCCGCCTTAGCGGACAATTTCTCTATCGAGGCTCATCATGGCTGCACAGACATCGGCTAATGAAACAATTTACCTATGGCAAGGCACTGATAAGAACGGCAATAAGACCAAAGGGGAAATCCCCGGAGCAAGCCAGGCCCTTGTAAAGGCACAATTGCGCAAACAGGGCGTCAATGCCACAAGAGTCAAACGCAAACCCAAAGATTTGTTTGGCCCCAAGAAGAAAAAAATCACTCCTGGAGACATTGCGATCTTTAGTCGCCAACTCGCGACGATGATGAAAGCGGGCATCCCCCTCGTGCAATCTTTTGAGATTGTGGGCGACAGCTTAGAGAATCCATCAATGGCTCAGCTTGTGCGCTCCGTTCGCGATGATGTTGCTGCCGGTAATAATTTCGCCGACTCCATTCGCAAGCACCCACGATATTTCGATGAACTGTTTTGCAACCTCGTCGAATCAGGCGAACAGTCTGGTGCACTAGAAACCATGCTCGATCGCGTTGCCACTTACAAAGAAAAAACCGAAGCCTTGAAGTCGAAAATCAAAAAAGCGATGAACTACCCGATCGCCGTAGTTGTTGTGGCGATCATCGTTACAGGCATTCTTTTGGTCAAAGTGGTGCCACAGTTTGCTGAAACTTTTTCTAGCTTTGGCGCGGATCTGCCCGCCTTCACGCTGTTTGTATTAGGCTTATCGGATTTGGCCATTGCCCATTGGTGGAAGGTGGTCATTGGCCTTGGGGTGGCTGGATACGCCTTCAAAGAGGCTCGCCTGCGCTCAAAAAGTTTCGCGGACTCTGTCGATCGTATCGCTCTCAAATTACCAATCATCGGCCCTATTATCGAAAAATCCTGTTATGCCCGTTTCACACGGACACTGTCGACTACATTTGCTGCCGGCGTCCCTTTAGTGGATGCTTTGGACTCTGTGGCTGGGGCCACAGGCAATATTGTCTACTCCACGGCAACCCGTAAAATCAAAGACGATGTGAGCGCCGGTCAACAATTAAACTTCGCCATACGCACAACGGCCTTGTTCCCAGTCATGATTACGCAAATGGTCGGCATTGGTGAAGAGTCTGGCGCACTCGATGCCATGTTAGACAAATGTGCAACTTATTATGAGGCGGAAGTCGACAACGCTGTGGACGGTCTAACCTCTCTCATGGAACCCCTCATTATGTCGGTGTTAGGAACGCTTATTGGTGGCTTAATGATCGCGATGTATTTACCAATCTTCCAGCTCGGACAGGTGGTTTAACAACAATGACAGTGCTAGAACTTCTTCAGAACAACCCAAGCTACTTAATCATTTTTTGCACGATTCTTGGTTTACTCGTCGGCAGTTTTCTTAATGTCGTGATCTATCGAATACCGGTTATGCTGCAAAGAGAGTGGCGTCAACAATGTTGCGAATTTCTCGAACTCGATGAGAGCACTGTCAGTAAAGAAGGTACCGCAGAAACGCATAAGGTTTTCAACCTCGCCAAACCAGAATCGCATTGCCCCAAGTGCAACGCCCCCGTGCGAGCCTGGCAAAATATCCCAATCATTAGCTATCTTTTACTGCGCGGACGTTGCAGCTCCTGCAAGACGGGTATCTCTATACGTTACCCAATTATAGAAGGCGTCACGGGCTTATTGTCAGCATTAGTCGCATGGCAGTTTGGTCCCACTTGGCTCACTTTAGCCTTACTGATACTGACATGGTGCCTAATCAGCCTCACCATGATCGACTTCGATCACCAGTTGCTGCCCGATAATATTACGATCCCTCTGCTTTGGCTCGGCCTTATGGTCAACACCTTGCTGCCCGATGCTACAGTCAGCCCAAGCGATGCCGTGATTGGCGCTGCAGTGGGTTATCTATCGCTTTGGTCGGTGTATTGGCTATTCAAAATTCTTACCGGCAAGGAAGGCATGGGTTACGGCGACTTTAAATTATTAGCGGCACTTGGCGCGTGGATGGGCTGGCAGCCAATTTTACTTATCATCATCCTTTCTAGTCTCGTGGGCGCTATTATTGGCATAGTGATGCTTGTGGCGCTTGGCCGAGACCGTAACGTGCCCATTCCCTTCGGTCCCTATTTAGCGGGCGCGGGTTTTATCGCGTTGCTATGGGGAGACAGTTTCATGTCGCTCTATCTTGGCGCGCTGGTCAACTAGCGTGGAAAAACATGCTCCTAGAAAATTGGTAGTTGGCGTCACAGGCGGGATCGGAAGCGGTAAAACGACTGTGACTGACATGCTCGCCGAACAAGGCATCGATATCATCGACGCCGATGTCGTTGCCAGACTAGTAGTACAGCCTGGCACGCAGGCCCTTAAGCAAATCGCTCAGCATTTTGGCGACGAAATAATTCATGCCGATGGTAGCCTCGATCGCAGCGCTTTGCGCGCCAAAGTATTTGCAGATGCAGACCAAAGAGCTTGGCTTGAATCTTTATTACACCCAATGATTCGACAGGAAATTCAACTGCAACTCGCGCAGTCTCAATCGCCTTACAGCGTATTGTCCTCGCCCTTATTGTTCGAATCTGGGCAGCATACACTTGTCGACAAAGTCCTGCTTGTAGACACTAGCGAAGAATTGCAGCTTAGCCGAACACAAGTTCGCGACGATACTAGCGCCGAGGCTGTCACAGCCATCATGAAAGCACAGTGGTCACGAAAAAAGCGTCAGGAACATGCAGACTTAATCATTCTAAACGACGGCAGCTTAGCGGCGCTAAAGGCCGCCGTGCTAGAGTTACACCAGCAACTATTATCACTAACGGCCAAAGGCCCTTAGCAAGCCCAAAGAGTTAATGTATCAAATGAAACAACGTGAATTAAAAGTCAATTGCCCAACATGCAACGAAATCGTGCAATGGAATGAAAGCAGTCTATTCCGCCCTTTCTGCTCGGAACGCTGCAAACTGATTGATTTCGGAGATTGGGCGAGTGAACGTAACGTCATCGCGGGTGAGTCTGTCCCGACTCACATCGATGATGAAGAAGAAGGCTATTAATGCACCATTAAAGTGGCGCGTATTTAGGCAGCGGTAGCCAATAGATTTTCCCAGTGTCGGCATTGAGCTCAGCATTCATTAGAAGCAAAATGAACTGACCATCGCGGGAGATTCTAATCTTATTAACCGTTTCGTCCTCAGCCAAACCCAGCGGATAACTATCGTGCAATAGATGTTTCTCGACGTCGAAGAAATAGAGTTTTTCGTTATCTGTCGCGATTAAGAGTTTGCCACTTGGATCAAACTCCGCACTCACTGGTGAGCCTTCGAGATACCATTCCCCATCATTGTTGTAGTAAACCCGCGGATCCATATCCACAATACTTGTGTGAGGCTCCACCTCATTGCCATTAGGGCAAGAATAAGCGAGTCGATTGCCATCGGGAGAGACACTGAAATCTGTGCAGCCACTGCCCACAGGAATATCGGTACCAGGAACAAAGGTAATATCCTGGGTTTGCGGGTTAAAATCGAACGTCACTAGATTCGACTCAGTGGTCAGGAACAAGTGTTGTTTAACATTATCGTATTCAATGCGCACAGGTCCTAACATTGGAATTGTAGCTCTCACTGGGTCGCCATCTTTATTAAAGATTCCCATCCACAAGCCTTCTTCAGCCGGGCTGTCTTCCTCTAACTCGTACAAAGGATCGAACAACAGCGTAAAGACATTGCCGTCCTCACCAATCGCGAAATCTCGTGGAATAAACTCTCGACCGCCATCAGCTAAACGATGATAAGTAAAAGCACCACTGGCAATATCAAGCTGGTACATCCGTTGAGATTCAGGATGCGTTGAGAAATACACGGTGCCATTGGCAGCGTCTAGCTCCATCTGATCAGGTATCGTATTAAATTTATACACCGCGCCGGTTTCACCAGAGATGACATTTCTTTCCACCAAGCGATTATTCTTCGTATCGCCGATCAACACCCAGCCATGACAAAGTGGAATAAAGTCTAGACTCGGCTCTGTCACTATTGAACCGCCAAACTGCGCGATACCTGTCACTGTACTCGTCGTTTGCGCAGAAACCTCGACAATGTTGAGTAAACTGAACTGCATAGGGTCTGAACCAGCAAGGTATTGCATTTGGACGCTATATTCTTGGCCAGCATATATCATAGAGGGAATATCGAGCACCCCTGAGGCCGAGTTAAAAGAGGGAGCCCCGGGCACAAGGGTTTGCGAACCCGGCGGCGCCGTAAAAGCACTGCAATCGAGCAACTGTAGCCCAGTTAACCCTGAGCCACTGATGCTACCCGGCGGGGTAATGTCTGTCGCAGCACTGAGTTCGAATAGGGTGTTCTGTTGATCCACCAAAGACAGGGCAACATTGAACGCCCCTACGCCAGGCGCACTTAAACCCGGCACTGACAAGGTGAAACCATCGAACCTTGGACGATCCATCGCTTGTGCCGGAGCAGTCCCTACTGTGTACTCTAGGCTATAAAGCGGGCGGAATTTCACTCCGGTCCAAACAGGGAAACTTTCTGTCACATCCTCAGGAGACGTCGCACTCTGGACACGAATGCCCACATAGCGACTATTAGGAAGAATCGCATTGACTGAGCCGGTGATATCGATACTGAGAGTTGCGCTTGAATTGCCGCCCGAAGCCTGCACGGCGTCTATAGTCGCGGCAGGCAACACACCGCCTGCGACAAAATCCGTGAGCTCTATGCTGCCGTTGTCAGCAAATGCGTAAATTTGTAATGGGGCTTGACCACCGCGGGGATAGAGTGCCTCAAGAGGAAGATGCACGACGGCACTTTGTACCGACTGCTGAGTAGCAAAATCGAAGACCATTGTCGCGGCATCGACGTAATCGGGGCTTGTCACAGCCCAACCGTCATTAGTTTTATAACTCGCTCTGAGCGCTGGCTCATCGGGTGTCGGGTTTGAATGCACCAACACTGCCTCTTCCACTAACACGGCTTGATCAGCAAAGACATTCACATTGAAAGCGAAAGACAGAAGCGAGAGCAACATGCCTGCATTTTTGACGGCTTTAGCCATAACACTGATCCCTACCGGTTTTTAAGCAAATTGTCGCACTAGCATACTAGACTGAGATTATGCTCTTAAGTCTAATAAAATCAAGCCATTACATTTACAAGCGGTGACGCAAGTCACAGTCCTTCTGCTTACATCCACTTAATAGTAGCACTATTGGCCTAATTCGCTTCTAGCTCAGCCTCCCAGAACGCTGAAATAGCTGCGATTCCCGCAGCGCCACAACCCATAGCTTGATCAATATGCTGCAGACCCATACCGCCTAGGGCATACACAGGCACTTTTGCTTGCGAAACAAGGCTCGCAAATGCCTCCCACCCTATTGGCACCTGCCCTGGATGGCTTTGTGTCACGGCAACAGGCGAGAGGAAAACATAGTCGACACCAATATTCTGCGCTTGCTGTAACTGCGCTAAACTATGACAGGAAGCACTAAGGCGAATATTTTTCGCTACCGGTCGCTTTGTTAATGAGCTCAAGATGGCGCTATTAATATGCAACTCAGAAACAGGCAAAGTTTTAAACAATGCTAGTGAAGTATTGGCGGCTAGGCGCACGGGCCAATCGCGACTGCGCTGCCAGCACTGCGCCACGAGTGCTGCAAATAATGCGTCTGCCATATTGTCTTGGCGTAAATGAATCAACTCGACACCAGCAGCAAGCGCGCGTTCAAAACGCTGCAGAAAATCGAATTCATTATCGGCCTTGCCCGTAATGGCAATGCGATCTGGAAGTTGAATTCGATCGATAATGGCTTTATTTGCGGCGGGAAAATCCTCGGCGTTTAAATCGCCTAGCTTTTGCCAGCGTATCGCTTGCCCCTCTTTCCCAGTCGGTTCACCGCGATAGTCAAGAATGCGGCGCACTTCGAGCCAAACTTGTTTGTCGCCATAGTCGTGTCGGATATCGCACAGAGGCACGTCGCGCATCACCTCGATGCCAATCTCTTCGAAAAACTCTCTGCGCAAGGCCTCACTAATGTCTTCGCCGGCTTCGCATTTACCGCCGGGAAATTCCCATAGGCCACCCTGATGGGCATTCGCGTTGCGAAGTGCGACAAGCACACGTTGCTGTCGATCGATTAATACGCCTACCGCAACGTGCACTAATTTCATCCTAGCAAACCTTTTGTAACAGTAGGCTAGCTGCGATAACTAGCATTGATACGCACATACTCTTCGGACAAATCAGACGTCCACACTGTCTCGCGCGCTTCACCGCGATTCAGGTCAACTGTGATGAAAATCTGCTCCTGATTCATCTGCGCTTGGCCTTGAGCCTCCGTGTAATCCGGTGCCAACATGCCCCCTGTGACAATACAAACGTCTCCCAGATACATGTCGATCTTATCGACATCAAGACCATCAATGCCCGCTCGCCCTACAGCGGCTAGGATGCGACCCCAGTTAGGATCCGATGCAGATAAGGCAGTCTTCACTAGCGGCGACTCGGAAATAGCATAAGCAACTAACAAACACTCTTTGCTTGTCGCGCCGCCTTTAATATCCACAGTCACAAATTTTTTGGCCCCTTCGGCATCGCGAATAATATCTTTTGCGAGCTCCTGTACAAGCGCTCTTAATGCAGATTCGAAGACGGCGAAGTCACTGGCATTGTGCTTAGTAATTTCAATGCCACTTTGCCCAGTGGCACTCAACACACAGCAATCGTTAGTCGAAGTATCACCATCGACCGTAATGCGATTAAAGGATTGATCCACGGCTCCCTGCAAAAGCGACTGCAGAGTTGCCTGGTCGATCTTCGCATCGGTAAACACGAAGCTGAGCATGGTCGCCATATTCGGCTTGATCATCCCAGCCCCTTTACTCATCCCCGTAATCACCACAGTTTTACCGGCGATTTGCACTGTCGTCGAACGCGCCTTAGGGCAGGTATCGGTCGTCATTATTCCTTTCGCGGCATTGAGCCAATCGTTGCCAAGCGACTCCAACGCGGATGGGATTCCCGCCGCGATTTTGTGCACAGGCAATTTCTCACCGATCACTCCCGTCGAGAAAGGTAAAATTTCATGCCGTTTAATGCCCACCGCAGAGGCCAAAGCATCACAGCAAGCGAGTGCATCTTCGACCCCGACTTTTCCCGTTCCTGCATTGGCGTTGCCAGTATTAATAAGCAAATACCGCACGGAGCCTAAACTGCTTTTAAGGTGGTCACGCGCCACGTGTACCGGGGCCGCACAGAATGCGTTCTGAGTAAAAACACCCGCGCTAGTGGACCCTGGGGCTAACTCCATCAAGACAAGGTCTAGCCGATTGGCATAGCGAACATGACTCGCAACTGCAGCTACGCGTACGCCTGCAACATCGATCAAATCTTTGGCTTGCACTTGTGGCTTGTTCATAATGATTAACTCAATTTCCCGTGACATTGTTTGAATTTTTTACCCGAGCCGCAATAGCAAGGGTCATTACGCCCTACCTTCTGGCCACCACGAACAAAAGGCGAGTTCTCCGACGATTGTCCAGCTCCTGAACTCTGCTCGCCACCTTTTGCTGCCGCTTCTTGGGCAAGGCTCGCCGCTTGTGCGTGCTGATAATTGATTTTTTCGCGCGCACGCTCTTCTTCGCGCTGCTTCTCGATTTCATCAATCTCTTCAGTTGTGCGAATCTTCACATGACTCAAGAAACGGATCACCTCGTGCTGAAGGTTCGTCAACAGATCTTGAAACAGTGCGAAGGCCTCGCGTTTGTATTCCTGCTTGGGGTTTTTACCTGCATAGCCACGCAAGAAAATCCCTTGTCGTAATTGGTCCATCGACGCTAAATGCTCTTTCCATAAATTGTCGAGAATCTGCAGAACGATCTGTTTCTCAAGCAGGTGAATCTTGTCACCCACCGCCGCACACTTGTTCGCATAATCCTCATGCAGCACCGCAAGAATTTTCTCTTTTAGAGTTTCTTCGAAGAGTTTTTCGTCCGCATCTAACCATGACTGTATCGGCATTTTATTAGCAAATTGCGCCTCAATGCCTTTCTCTAACCCTTCGATATCCCATTGCTCAGGGACACTCTGTGGTGGAATATGCGCGCCGATAATCTCGTTGCCCACTTCTTCACGCATATTGGTCACAAGCTCTGAAATATCTTCACTTGCCATCAATTCATTGCGTTGACGGTAAACAATTGTGCGCTGATCGTTGGCGACATTGTCATATTCGAGCAATTGCTTACGAATATCGAAGTTGCGCCCTTCAACCTTACGTTGTGCTTTCTCGATCGATTTAGACACCATGCCGTGTTCAATGGCCTCACCACGCTCCATCCCCAAGGCTTGCATGAAGTTTTTCACGCGCTCGGATGCGAAGATACGCATGAGATTGTCTTCCAATGAGAGGTAGAAACGCGAGTAACCAGGGTCACCCTGACGCCCTGAACGACCACGTAGCTGATTATCAATACGACGTGACTCATGGCGTTCTGTGCCAATAATATGCAATCCACCCGCCTCTAAGACTTGCTGATGGCGAGCACGCCATTGCTCTTTCACCTCTTCGATTTGTGCTTCGCTCGGATTATTGAGAGCCGCCGCATCGTGTTCCCACTTACCTCCCAATACGATATCCGTACCACGACCAGCCATGTTTGTGGCAATCGTTACAACTCCTGGGCGCCCAGCTTGGGCAATAATTTCAGCTTCCTTCTGGTGGAATTTAGCATTCAATACCTCATGTTGAATCTTCTCTTTAGTCAAAAATTTGGAGAGAATTTCAGAGGTATCGATAGAAGCCGTGCCGACAAGTACTGGGGCACCCTTCGCACTAATTTCCTTGATGTCGCGCACAATCGCTTCGAATTTTTCTTCCATTGAGAGATAAATCAGATCGTTCATATCTTTACGTAGCAGGGGCTTGTTCGAAGGAATAACCACTACATCTAAATCATAGATCTGCTTAAATTCGAACGCTTCAGTATCCGCCGTACCAGTCATGCCCGAAAGCGTCTTATACAAGCGGAAGTAATTCTGGAACGTAGTTGAAGCAAGAGTTTGACTCTCACTTTGAATCTCTAATCCTTCCTTGGCCTCAATGGCCTGATGCAAACCTTCTGATAGACGTCGGCCCTCCATCGTACGGCCAGTGTGTTCATCGATCAGCACAATCTTGTTATCCTGAACAATGTACTCCACATCTTTATGGAAGAGATAATGTGCCTTCAAAGCAGAATGCACGTGATGCAACAAGCCTAAATTCTTTGCCGCATAGAGACTCTCTCCTTCGCCAAGCATTTTCT
This sequence comes from uncultured Pseudomonadales bacterium, assembly GCA_947259995.1. Taxonomy (GTDB): domain Bacteria; phylum Pseudomonadota; class Gammaproteobacteria; order Pseudomonadales; family Pseudohongiellaceae; genus UBA5078. Next base: position 130,588 of record CAMYOK010000011.1, read on the forward strand.
TGTCGCTCAACAGTTCTTCTACGAAAACATGGCCGCTCTCGGTTAGTTCGACCTGACGTGCTTTCTCGTCAATCACGAAATGTCCCGTCTCTACAAAGTCAGTATTCTTGTCGATACTGAAGCCGGCTTTCTCTGGCTTTCCTTCACCTTTTTCAAGGCGCGAAATCAAAGAATTGATGGCCTTATATTGCTGCGAACTATCTTCTGCGGCACCCGAGATGATCAATGGGGTACGCGCCTCATCAATGAGAATGGAGTCCACTTCATCGACGATGGCAAAATTCAGTTTCTTCTGCATTTTGTCTTCGATACGGAACGCCATATTGTCGCGCAGATAATCAAAACCAAACTCATTGTTGGTGCCGTAAGTAATCGACGACTCGTAACCTGCTTTTTTGGCTTCGTGACCTTGGCCCGAGATAATCACCCCAACGCTCAAGCCCAAAAACTCATATAGTGGACGCATCCAATTCGCGTCACGCTCTGCCAGGTAATCGTTCACTGTCACGATATGCACGCCTAGCCCAGTTAAACCATTAAGATAGGCAGGCAGCGTCGCAACTAGAGTCTTACCCTCACCTGTTTTCATCTCTGCAATATTGCCTTCATGCAGCACGATGCCGCCGATCATTTGCACGTCAAAGTGACGCATGCCCATGACCCGCTTACCTGCCTCACGAACAATGGCAAATGCCTCGGGCAACAACGAGTTTAAGGTCTCACCTTTATCGAAGCGCTCTTTAAACTCTGCGGTCTTTGCTCGTATTTCTGCATCCGAGAGAGACTCATACCCACTTTCTAAGGCATTGATTTTATTTACTGTTTTCTGAAGTTTTTTAAGTTGTCTTGAATTACTGCTGCCAAAAATGGCGCTTAAAAAATTAAGGTTCATGATTTTGCTTCACTTAATGATAAAAACTGGAATAAAAGAATGATTCACATAGACATGCCGCCAGCATCGCCCCAATTAAAGGGCAAGGTAGCAAGCGAAGACGGTAAGGAGTTCTATCTGGAGGTTCGATGAATATATGAGGATGGGTCCACGACCCTGCCGTGCTTATACACCTCGAAATGCACGTGCGGGCCCGTAGAGCGGCCAGTACTGCCCACCAAGGCGATGGTTTGGCCTTTCTTGATAATCTCGCCGACATCTACCAGTAGCTTTTCAGCATGCCCGTAGCGTGTCTCATAGCCATTGCCATGATTAATATCGACCGTGAGTCCGTAGCCTTGTCGTTCGCCCGCTGCTGTCACTACGCCAGCCGCCACAGCAATAATGTCTTCGCCGGCTTCGCTAGTGGCAAAATCAACGCCAGAGTGCCAAGCTAATTTGCCAGTGAATGGGTCAGTACGACGCCCAAAGGGTGACGACATCCAGCCCTGTTTGATCGGTCGCCCAGTCAAGAAAGCGTCTGACTCAAACTGCCTTTCGAGCATCAAACCTTCAATAATTTCAAGCTGTTGCGCTCGGTCCGCGATCTGCTGCTCCAAGTCGCCTATCGCGGCAACGAAGTCTGGCGGAGAATACGGGATTGAGTCACTAAACAGCGGCCCACCCAATGCGGGAGGGCTAGAGAAATTAAATTCATCGGAATCCAATTGCGCCACTGAGGTAATACGCTCGCCAAGAGCCTCCATGCGCAGCAATCTTGCCTGTAGCATGGCTAAGCGCAAAGTCAGCGCTTCAATTTGTTCTTCGGATTCTTGTTTCAGACGCTCTAGGGCATCGGCTTGCGAGGCAAGATCTTCGCTCCATCCTTGACGGACTTCTGAAGAATATTCGGTAGGGTCTTGCGAAACGGCGAATTGATAACCGAGATAGGCAAAAGCGACAGGGGCACCTAGGATGCAAATCGAAAGGAGGCCTTTCAGCCACCCTTTGAGGACAATCGTGCGAGTTTGACCATGATGCTGGTCAACTAATATCAATTTCATGGGTCTAGGTGTTCTCTGTTAGTCGTAATGCAGAACACCTGAGCCAAGCTTAGGCAGCCGTACGTCAAACTTATACCCAATAATCAATGGGTTACAAATATGGAACGGTGCTAGAAAATTATCAGGCCGCGAGTACTGGTTTCATATAAGAAATCGGTACATGCGAGTCTGAGTCAAAACTGACAATTTCCCAGGCGTCTTTGTTATCTTCAAGCGACCTTAATAATGCATTATTCAGTGCGTGTCCAGACTTATATCCTTTGAACTCGCCGATCAGACTAAAGCCGATCATATAAAGGTCACCGATGGCGTCCAGAATTTTGTGCTTCACGAACTCGTCTTCATAACGTAATCCGTCTTCATTCAATACCTTATAATCACCTACAGCGATGGCATTGTCCATGCTCGCGCCCAAGGCCAAGTTTCGATTACGCAATTCTTCAAATTCATGCATAAATCCGAACGTTCGTGCACGGCTCACTTCTTTCACAAAAGACGTGCTGGAAAAATCGACACTCGCCGTCTTAGTATATTTACGATAAACAGGATGATCGTAAAGCAGCGTGTAACTGACCTTGAAACCATCGAATGGCTCTAGGCTTACCGATTTATCCCCGTCCGAAACCGTTAAAGGTTTGGTGATACGTATGAATTTCTTTAGTGCTTTCTGCTCTTCGATACCAGCGGACTGGATCAAGAACACAAAGGGGCCTGCGCTGCCGTCCATAATAGGCACTTCAGGGGCGCTGACGTCAATATAGGCATTGTCGATCCCTAAACCCGACATCGCAGACATCAAATGCTCGATAGTAGAGATTCTGACATCCCCTTTCACGAGCGTCGTCGATAGCGTGGTATCCCCGACATAAGTCGCGGTTGCTGGAATCTCCACCATTGGATCGAGATCCGTGCGTTTAAAGATGATTCCCGTGTCGATCGGTGCAGGTCGCAACGTCAGGTAGACTTTCTCGCCATTATGCAAACCCACTCCGGTGGCTCTGATAACGTTCTTCAAAGTTCTTTGATTTAGCATAGGTTCGTCTTTTCCTGATTAAATGTGAAACCTGCGTGACACTTAGGGTCAATGCAGGCGAGATCATAGCAAATAACAAAAAATAACCCAAACATTTCCCAGCACTGGGCAGCCCGTCATGATTGTGGGTCTGTGGCTGTTAACTACTGCAAAACAGGGGCTGCACCGTAATACTCCGCCCAAAAATTATGCAAACTTTGGGCGGGAGATCACATTAATCTGCTTGGCGACGCAAGAACGCTGGAATATCCAGATAGTCCATATCTGTCTCCGCACCAACTGCCTTTGCAAGCCCTGAGGATTGCGGCATGGTGTGGCTTGAAGCAGAAGAGGCAGTGCGTGAACGCAACGCCGCAGGTCGATCTAATTGACGGTAGTCAGTGACAACCGCTTTAGGCTGCTCAACAGGTTTTACCTCTTTTACTACGGCGCGCTCGCCCAAACCTGTCGCGACGACAGTCACGCGAATCTCATCACCCATGCTTGGGTCGATCACAGTACCAACAACCACGGTGGCATCATCGGAGGCAAACTCTTCGATTGTGTCCCCCACTTCTGTGAATTCGCCAAGAGAGAGGTTTTCGCCAGCAGTAATATTGACCAGAATGCCGCGTGCACCATGAAGATTCACATCTTCAAGTAGTGGGCTGCGAATTGCAGACTCGGCCGCCTCACGCGCACGCCCTTCTCCGGTCGCGTAACCTGTTCCCATCATCGCCATGCCCATCTCTGACATCACTGTGCGTACATCGGCAAAGTCGACGTTGATCATACCTGGACGCATTATCAAATCTGCAATCCCTTTCACTGCACCTAACAGCACATCGTTTGCCGCTTTAAACGCATCCAATAAGCTCGCCGACTTACCCAGCACTTCAAGCAGCTTTTCATTTGGAATGGTTATCAAAGAATCCACATGCTCAGAAAGTTCAACGATTCCCTCATCTGCAATTAGTGAACGCTTTTTACCCTCGAAAGGGAAAGGCCGAGTCACAACCGCTACAGTGAGAATACCTAGCTCTTTCGCCACTTCCGCAAAAATCGGCGCGGCACCTGTGCCCGTACCGCCACCCATGCCAGCGGTGATAAACACCATATCAGCGCCTGCCAATATTTCGGCGATCTCGTCACGATCCTCTAATGCGGCCTGACGCCCAATCTCAGGATTCGCACCAGCACCTAGCCCTTTAGTGACGCAACTTCCCATTTGCAACAAAGTGCGAGCACCTAGATTACTCAAGGCCTGAGCATCAGTGTTGGCACACACAAATTCAACGCCTTCGATATGATTGGCGATCATGTGGCGCACTGCGTTACCACCACCACCGCCTACACCGATCACTTTGATGACTGCATTCTGTGGCAAGCTATCGACTAATTCAAACATACGGCCTCCTGACTCATTATATTTTCAAAAACTAAAATGTTATTAATTGCTGTTTCTAAATCTTTTCGTTTACAAATTTTTCTTGATCCAAGCACTAAACCTATCTCCAAAGCCTATCTGCAATTCTTTCGGGGCAGCGATACCTTCGCGATCTTGCTGCTGCTTGACGCCGTAAAGAAGTAACCCCACACCTGTGGAGTAGATAGGGTTGCGAACAATATCGGATAGTCCTTTCACGTTTTGTGGAACACCGATGCGCACTGGCGCGTGGAAAATCTCCTCGGCCAGCTCAACCACACCTTCCATTTTCGAAGTGCCGCCGGTTAATACGATTCCTGCCGCCAACATATTCTCAAAGCCGCTGCGCTGTAGCTCTGCACGAATCAAAGTGAACAACTCGTCATAGCGAGGCTCGACCACTTCTGCTAACGCTTGTCGCGATAATTCACGTGGAGGTCTATCGCCAACACTTGGCACCTTAATTGTTTCACCAACATTCGCCAGTTGCGTCAACGCACAGGCATATTTAATCTTTAGTTCGTCGGCGTTCTCCGTAGGCGTGCGTAGGGCCATCGCGATGTCATTGGTGACTTGATCCCCTGCAATGGGAATTACCCCGGTATGACGAATAGCCCCTTCAGTGAAGATGGCGATATCAGAGGTGCCCCCGCCTATATCCACTAGACAAACGCCCAACTCTTTTTCGTCCTCAGTTAACACCGCATAACTCGATGCGAGTTGTTCCAAAATAATCTCTTCTGTTACTAAGCCACAGCGCTTAATGCACTTCTCGATGTTCTGCGCCGCATTGATTGCACAGGTCACCAGATGCACTTTCGCTTCTAAGCGTACCCCTGACATACCTAAAGGCTCTTTCACACCCTCTTGGGAATCGATGACATATTCCTGTGGCAGTATATGCAAGACCTTCTGATCCGCCGGAATGGCAACAGCCTGTGCCGCATCAATAACGCGTTCTATATCCGCGCGAGTCACTTCGCCGTCTCGAATCGCTACGATTCCATGAGAATTCATACTGCGTATATGGCTGCCAGCAATACCCGCATAAACTGAATGTATCTGACAGCCCGCCATTAGCTCGGCTTCTTCGATCGCCCTTTGAATTGACTCCACTGTGGACTCAATATTGACAACGGTGCCTTTCTTAAGCCCTCTCGAACGGTGGCTTCCTATCCCGACGATATCGAGACTTCCATCCGCTTTAATATCGCCAACGATTGCTACTACTTTCGAAGTTCCGATATCCAAGCCAACGATGAGGTTTCCGCGTGCTGATTCGCTCATAATCCGCGCACTCCTGAAGCTCGTGTAGATAACTGTTCGCTATCATTTTTTATGTCGTTCACTGTGTTCATTTTGAAGCAACTCCGGCTGGCATAACTGTCTTGTTCCTAATTGATATTCCATTGCTATAGCGCAAATCGACGGCCTCGATTTCAGCAAGCTGTGTGTAAAGGTGGCGCGAATAGAAAGTGACAAATCGCTCCATTCTTTCCATGACGTCGTTACGCCCAATGCTAACTTGCATGTCGTTTTCCATCCGCAATGTCCAGCTTCCACGATCGCTCAACGCGATCTCTCTTACGCGCAACCCCGTTTCGGATAATTTTTGCGAGAACACTTGGTATTGCTCCATCACTTTACGCTCAAATCCTTCGGGGCCTCGCAGCAGTGGCAACGTTAGATCATCCGATTGTAATTCTGGTGCAAAACTCTCTCCGTACTGATTCAAAAGATGCTGATCTCCCCAGCGGGCAATCGCGATCTCCTCGGTGATACCGACTGACAAAGTATCCGGCCATATGCGAGTAATCACAGCTTTCTCGATCCAAGGATCTGCTTCCAGCTGCGCTTTGATCGCCTGCACATCTAGAGCGAAAAACCCTGCATTAAGGTGAGCCGCCAACGCAGCGCGAATGTGACCTTCATTCGCTCTCTGCAATTCGTTCGCCATCTTTACCACACGAATTGGCTTGTTCACGTAAGCATTAATCTTTGCACTGTTTTGACCAACAAGAACCGCCACAGAAAGCATTAGCACTACAAGTAAGATTCCCGCATGACTTTTGCGACCAGGCGTTTTTTTCTCTGCCTGTTGTTTCTGCAAAGGCACGGCGCCACGGGGTATGTCGCGCATACCGCCATGTGCTGAAAATCCTTGTTGTTGTGTCGCTTTACTCATAGCCTTAGTGGCGCTCTCTTAGTGTGTCGTTGTTAGAATTCGAAGCAGCAATTCGGTGAAACTAAGCCCCTTTGCCGTAGCGGCCATGGGAACGAGCGAATGGTCCGTCATCCCCGGCACTGTGTTCACTTCCAAAAGGTAGAATTTACCAGTGCTATCGCGCATCAAATCAACCCGCCCCCAACCTGTGCAGCCAAGCGCCAAGAACGCCTCTAGTGAGAGCGCTTGCACATCTTGTTCAACATCTGCGGCAATCGGTGCTGGGCATAAATACTGCGTATCGTTAGCTATATACTTAGCGTTATAGTCGTAAAAAACGTGGGACGTGTGCAGTTCGATTACAGGCAAGGGCTGACCGTCTAGGATTGCCACCGTGAACTCTGTACCGGCGATAAACTGCTCTGCCATGACCTCCGAGTCATACTCACTTGCCACCGCGAAGGCTTCGCGTAATTTTTCAGCACTATCGACGATTGACATACCAATGCTTGACCCTTCACGCACAGGCTTTACTACGGCCTTGCCAAGCTTATCCACCACTGCCTGCCAATCTGTATTAGCATTGAGTACAAAGAAGCTTGGCGTCGGCAGTCCGATCTGTTGCCAAAGGTATTTGGTTTTTACTTTATCCATCGCTAATGCCGAAGCCAGCACACCACTACCGGTATAGGGGATTTCTAAGAACTCTAGTAAGCCCTGCAATGTGCCATCTTCACCACCACGTCCATGCAAAACATTGAACACTCTTTGGATTTTCTGCTCCTGTAGTTGCACTGGAAGGTCTTGTTTTGCATCGATCCCTACTACATCAACACCTGCGCCAAGCAAAGCCTCGAGAACGGCACTGCCACTTTTCAGAGACACTTCACGCTCAGCGGAATTTCCGCCCATCACAACAGCGACGCGCCCTAGTGCAGCGATAGCGTCCTGTGTCTGTGTATTTAGTTCAGTCATACTATTAGACCTTGCTCGCCCAATTGCTTTGCTAATACCCCAACGCTTCCTGCGCCTTGCGTAATGACAATGTCACCATCACGCAGTACTTCTGTTAATACTTTTCGAATATCGGTTTCATCTTGAACATACACGGGATCAACTCGACCACGAGCACGAATACTTCGGCATAGGCTGCGTGAATCCGCACCAGGAATTGCCTCTTCTCCGGCAGGATACACTTCCAACATTAATAGAACATCCACGTCTGATAGCACTATCACAAAATCCTCGTAGAGATCTTTAGTACGTGTATAGCGATGCGGTTGATAGATCATTACGATGCGTGAGTCAGGCCACCCGTCGCGCAATGCCGCGATGGTCGCCGCCACTTCGCGCGGGTGGTGGCCGTAATCATCCAGTAGCATCGCTGTCCCATCTCGTACGGGGAAATTGCCTTGCATCTCGAATCTTCGACCAACACCCTGAAATTTACTCAGACCCGCAAAAATATGCTCATCACTTATGCCTTCGTCACTCGCAATCGCAACCGCTGCTGCTGCATTCAAGGCGTTGTGACGTCCAGGAATATTTAGATTGATACGCAGCGTTCCTTCACGCTCTGGGCGCACGACATCGAACTGGGTGAACTGCCGATCCTGGCTCAAATTCACTATTCGATAGTCTGCCTGGTCCGAGAAACCATATGTCAGAGTCGGTCTAGCAATCTGCGGCAGTATCTCTGCAACCACAGGGTCATCGATGCACATTACGGCGAGACCATAGAATGGCAAATTATGTAAAAACTCGACGAAGTATTTCTTCAGTTTGTTGAAGTCGCCTTCGTAGGTGCTCATATGGTCTGCATCAATATTTGTGACAACAGTCACCATAGGCTGTAGATGAATGAATGAGGCATCGCTTTCATCTGCCTCTGCTACCAAGTAGCGACTTTCCCCTAGCGCCGCATTCGCGCCAGCACTGTTGAGCAGACCACCGATGACGAAAGTTGGATCTAATCCCGCCTCGGCAAAAATGGAGGCAACTAAACTAGTAGTAGTCGTCTTGCCGTGCGTTCCGGCTATTGCAATGCCGTGACGATAGCGCATTAGTTCCGCTAACATTTCTGCACGCGGAATAATCGGACGCCCGGCCTCTCGCGCAGCTACTAGTTCGGGGTTCTCTGGGTTCACCGCACTGGAATACACAACCACATCAGCAGTCGCAACATTCTCAGTTCGGTGCCCTATAAATACATGGGCTCCCAAATCCACCAAGCGCTGGGTAACGGCCGATGCGCGTATATCAGAACCAGTCACGGCATAGCCTTGGTTGAGCAGCACTTCTGCTATGCCACACATACCTGCACCACCAATACCGACAAAATGAATCGTCTTGATTCGACGCATTTCTGGTACTGAGTTCGCCTTGTTCTGTTTATGAGTTATTGTCATGCCTTTACTATCCTTTACACGCATCCATGCATTGTTTTGCGACTAATTCATTGGCGTCAAAGCGCGCCACTTTTCTGGCTCGCTGCGCCATCGCTTGCAGTGCATCACGGTCTTCTTGAAAACCTGCGAGCAGCTGTTGTAATTTATTTGCGTCTAGGTCTTTCTGTTGAATAAGAACCGCTGCGTTCTCCTCACTCAAACTTTGCGCATTACGAGTTTGATGATCATCGACAGCGTAAGGGTAAGGCACTAACAGCGAGGCAATTCCCGCTGCCGCTACCTCACTAACTGTTAACGCGCCCGCTCTGCAAACAACGATGTCTGCCCACTCATACGCTGCGGCCATATCGTTAATAAAGGGCTCAACACGACAGCTCTCATCGATTGCCAAGCCAGCATCAGCATAAGCTTGCAATGCCGAGGCGATATTTTTTTTCCCTACTTGATGCCAAATCTTAGGACGCGACTCTTGCGCGAACATCGATAACACAGTTGGCATGAGTTCGTTAATCGCTACAGCCCCTAGACTTCCACCTACCACTAATATTCGTAGCGGGGCGGTGCTTACTGCATAATTTTTCACTGTCAATGCACTGATATCCGCGCGCACAGGGTTACCAGTAGTTAGGGCATTGACCGACTCAGAAAAAGTACCAGGGAAGGCCTGCATGACTGTATTCGCAATCTTCGCCAACATGCGATTACTAAACCCGGCAATCGCATTTTGCTCATGAATAAGTAGCGGTTTTCCAGACAGTTTCGCGGCCACTCCGCCTGGGCCTGTTACATAGCCGCCCATCCCAAGTACGCAACAAGGCCGTACCTTGCGAATCACCCCTAGAGCTTGCACGATCGCACTGAGAATCATAAAAGGGGCTACAACAATGCTGAGCAAACCCTTTCCTCGTAAACCTTTCACATCAATAAGATGCAGTGGGATATCCGTGCCGTTGATCACATCGATCTCTAAGCCTCGCGCAGTTCCCAACCAGGCAATGCTGAACCCTTTACTTTGCAAATGACGAGCGATACTAAGGGCTGGAAAAATATGTCCGCCGGTTCCACCAGCCATAATCAATACTGTTTGAGTAGCCATCAGCGACGACCTCGCTGCGCTTGTGGCATGGACTTTTTCTCATGCTCGAATTGAATTCGTACCAGCACGGCTACCATAAAACAGCTCACCAACAAACTGTTTCCGCCGTAACTTAAGAATGGCAGCGTCAAACCTTTTGTCGGCAAGAGCCCGATATTCACACCAACATTGATGAGGGTTTGACAGGCAATCAACATCGCAATGCCGTAGGCGACGTAAGCGGCGAATAGATCGCCTTGCGCCTCAACCTTACGACCAATTGCGAAGGCTTGCGCCACTAGCGCCACAAATAAGCCCACTACGGTGGTCACTCCGACGAGACCAAACTCTTCGGCAACGATCGCCAAGACGAAGTCGGTATGCGCCTCGGGCAGGAAGTACAACTTCTGAATGCTGTTGCCCAAACCTTCACCGAAGAACCCCCCGCGCCCAAAGGCAATCAGGGCTTGTGTGAGTTGATAGCCTTCACCATAGACATATTCGGCAGCCCAAGGATTCAAAAACGAAGAGAAGCGATCTAAAACATAAGGTTTCATAATCGCCAATACGATGACGGCACCGAGACAGGCGGCAAGGACAAGAAGGAAACGATGCAACTTTGCCCCGGCAAGGAAAATCATACTAAAGCAGGTGCCGATCATAATGACCATGGCGCCATGATCGGGCTCAAAGTGCAATAGTACAATCGCCGCTGCGAGAATTAACATTGGTTTTCCGAACCCTAACCAGGTCGCAACAACCTCTTCACGTCTACGCTCTAAATAGGCAGCCAAATAGAATACAAAAAATAATTTCGCCATCTCTGATGGCTGTAAATTATAGAAACCTAGATCGATCCAACGCGCACTACCATTGACGACTTTGCCGATGCCAGGCACAAGCACCAGTGCAAGAAGAATGAACGAACAAACCAACAAGACTCCACTAACCGAATACCAGAAGCGTGTAGGAATATTCAGTGTTATCGCTATGACAGCAAAAGACAAAACAGTAAAGAACAACTGTCGCTTCATGAAGAAGAATGGATCACCGTACTGACCATTCGCGATCTCGATTGAGGCGGAAGTCATCATCAATAGGCCCACGGTCATCAGCACAAACATGATGATCAACAAGGCATTGGGCTTGAATATTTGTGGCTGACGCCCCTGGATGGCGCTATAAACTGATAGCGAAGGTGTGCTCATGCCAAAGCCTCCACTGTCTCGGTGAAAACTCTACCGCGATGCGTGAAGTCATTAAACATATCAAAGCTTGCGCAAGCCGGTGACAGCAGGACGGCATCGCCTTCGTTCGCTTTCTGCGCGGCTATAGTGACCGCCTCTTGTAGGCTGTTGGCAAACACTACGTCAATGGAGTTCTTCACAGCGGCGGCGATATGCTTTGCATCGCGCCCAATTAAAATTGCCAGCTTCACAAACTTCTCTACGACTGGCGCCATAATCGCAAAGTCTGCGCCCTTGTCGACGCCACCGGCGATAAGAATAAGTTTTCCTTTGATTAATTCGCCAAGGCTTTCGATGGCGACAATGCTCGCCCCCACATTCGTTCCCTTCGAATCATTATAGTAGTCGACCCCGTGCACTCGACGAAGCCACTGACAACGATGTGGCAAACCTGAAAAGGAAGTTAAGGCGTTCAACATGGCGCTGCGTGGCAGGCCAATAGCATCACCTAGCGCGAGTGCCGCGAGTGCATTAGCGATATTGTGTTTGCCGGCTACTTTCAGAGAGTTAGTCGCGAGCACTGTTGTATTTTCAAAAGCGAGATAACTCGCCCCCTTGTCCTGCACAAGCCCCCACTCTCCCTTGCTTGGCGCACCAAGACCAAAACGAGCAATAGACAGATCTTGGTTAATCCAGGGTTGGCTTGCCTGTTCATCTTTATTGACGATTGCTGTCTCTGCGCCTAGAAAAATTCTTTGCTTGGCCGCTTCGTATTCATGCTTATTGGCGTAGCGGTCCATGTGGTCATCACTGACATTGAGAATCACAGCTGCCTTTGCCCCAAGATGCGGCGTCGTTTCTAGCTGAAAACTCGAAAGTTCGAGGATATAAATATCTTTTGGCGCTTGGCGCAGCAGATCTAACGCTGGAGAAGCTTCCGCGCCGTCTAGGTTGCCGCCTAGCCCAACACTCAGGCCAGCTTCTCGCGCCATCATCGCCAATAAGGTCACAACCGTACTTTTACCATTAGAGCCGGTCACCGCTACAATAGGTTTATCTTGCGCCTCACTGAACAGGGCAATGTCACCGACGATGCGCACGCCGGCTTGCGCCGCCGCTTTGATCGCTGCGGTTTGCAAACTGATTCCAGGACTAAGCAGTAGCTCATCTGCATCGCTAAGCAACTCCTGTGAGAATTCCCCTAAAGTCAGAGTAACTTCTGCAAACTCGGCTTTGAACTGCGCGAGACCAGGGGGCGACAAGCGGCTATCGACGACTTCGAAAGGCAAATTTTTCGAGCGCAAATAGCGGGCACAGGACAATCCTGTTGTTCCTAAACCCACTATAATTCGATGTAAATGCGCCACAATTCGTCCTTTATTTCTTCGTAAAATTTAGCGTAACTTCAGGGTTGCAAGCCCAAACAGCACCAGCATCACTGTGATAATCCAAAACCGCACAATGACTCTTGGCTCAGGCCAGCCCTTCAATTCAAAATGGTGATGCAGTGGTGCCATGCGAAAAATGCGTTTGCCCGTAAGTTTGTACGAGCCAACTTGTAAAATGACCGATACTGTCTCCATGACAAAAATGCCGCCCATGATGAACAACACGATCTCATGCCGAGCGATGATGGCAACTACGCCGAGTGCCGCGCCAAGGGCTAGCGCCCCGACGTCACCCATAAACACCTGCGCAGGGTAGGTGTTGAACCAAAGAAAGCCCAAGCCCGCCCCAACTAAAGTGCCGCAGAAAATAACTAACTCACCAGCACCAGCCACATAGGGGATACGTAGGTACTCTGAGAACTCAACGTGACCTGCGAGATAGGCGATTATGCCTAGCGCGCCACCGACCATTACCGTTGGTAGAATAGCCAAGCCGTCGAGTCCATCGGTAAGGTTTACGGCATTGCTACTTCCTACAATGACAAAATAGGAAATTACAATATAGAGGATGCCTATATTCAGAGACACATCCTTAAAAAACGGGACGATGTAATGTGTTTCTGCTGACCCTATTGCTGAAAAATATAAAAAGATTGCAGCACCAAAGCCGGCTACTGATTGCCAGAAATATTTCCAACGCGCAGGCAAGCCTTTCGGATTTTTCTCAAACACTTTACGGTAATCATCAACCCAACCAATCGCACCAAACATCAAGGTCACAGCCAGAGTTATCCACACGTAGTGATTATTGAGATCAGACCAGAGCAAAGTACTGAATAACATACTAACGATAATAAGCGCCCCACCCATGGTCGGTGTGCCCGCTTTACTCAAATGGCTTTCAGGGCCATCATCGCGCACGACTTGTCCGATCTGCATAGAATTGAGTCTGCGAATCATCCATGGGCCAATCCACAACGAAATCAGTAAAGCCGTAAGAATGCTGAAAATACCGCGCACAGTAATGTACTGAAATACAGCGAAGCCGCTATCGATCTGAGTAAGATAACTTGCAAGCCATACCAGCATTATGAAGACACTCCCATTTTTAATTGCTCTACTACTCGTTCCATGGCTGCACTGCGTGATCCTTTCACTAGGGCAGTGTCACCTTCGTTTAATTCATTCTTAGCGGCAGCAATCAAGTCAACTTGCTTCGCAAAATGTCGTCCTGCAGCACCGAAACTTTGCGCAGCAAGAATTGCATGTTGCCCAGTCGCCCATAAGGCATCGATGCCTTTGTGTTTAGCGTACTCGCCTATCTCAGTGTGGGCTTGCGCGGCCTGCAGTCCTAGCTCTCCCATATCTCCCACTATTAGAATCTTGCGACCAGCTTGCTCTGCAAGCACATCTATTGCCGCATGAAATGAAGAAGGGCTAGCGTTGTAGCTATCATCGATCAATACCGAGTTAGAAATACCCGCAAGTAATTGCAAGCGACCAGGCACCGCACTCACATTGGCCAAACCGCGCTGCACATCCACTAAACTTGCGCCTGACTCTAGACTGGCTGCAGCGGCGGCGAGCGCGTTAAGTACATTGTGGCGCCCTGCTAAAGCCAAACTAATAGCGATCTCCCCAATTGGCGTCACTAGCATGAAAGCACTGCGACCGTTACTCTTGAGAAGCAGATCCTTAGCCTGGTAGTCCGCGGCATTGCAAAGGGCAAAACTCTTCACTGTCTTGTCTTTTGCGCGCTCTTTCCAGATTGCGAAATGCGGGTCATCAGCATTGAGGATGGCGATGCCATCGGCGACAAGCCCGTCAATTATTTCACCTTTCGTGCGCACCACCCCGTCGAGATCACCAAAGCCTTCGATGTGTGTTGCCTCGGCATTCGTCAGGACAGCCACATTAGGGGTGACCATAGCCACCGTGTAGGCAATCTCCCCTAAGCCACTTGCCCCTAGCTCTATCACGGCACAATTGTGCTCCGCGTTGATTTCCAAAAGCGTTAGCGGTACACCAATGTGGTTATTGAAGTTTCCCTGCGTCACCAAAACGTTACGGCACTCGCTCATTATGCTCGCGCACATCTCTTTCACAGTGGTTTTGCCCTGGCTACCGGTGATCGCAATGAAATGCGCATCCGACGCTTCACGATTCAGACGTGCGATCTGACCCAGTGCTTTTGTCGTGTCAGCGACTTGTATAATAGGAGCACTGACTTGCACCGGTTTTGACACTACAGCGGCGCACGCTCTTTTTTGTATTGCGTCAGCTACAAACTCATTGCCGTCGAAATGCTCACCGACCAACGCCACATAGAGGGAATTCTCAGACAACGCTCGAGTATCTGTGGACACAGCCGTAAAACTCACATCAGCACCAATATGCTTTCCGTAAATTACGCTGTTAATTTGCGCTAGACTCATGTCGCGTATCACAGATTCACCTGCGCCCTTGTTGAGAAGATTCCAGACGTCGCGCCAAAGCTAACCTGGCTTGTTTAACGTCACTGAACGCCATTCTTTTGCCATCAATGTCTTGATAGTCTTCGTGCCCTTTTCCAGCCAAGAGCACGACGTCTCCTGCGGCAGCAGTTGAGATTGCCAGCTCGATGGCCTGAGCTCGATCGCGTTGCACCGTCAGTTTAGATTTGTCATCAATCCCGAGAACGATCTGTCTGACGATTTCATCGGCGTTCTCTTTGCGAGGATTGTCGTCAGTGACCACTAAGATATCGGCATACTGTTCTGCCATTTCCGCCATCATGGGTCGCTTGCCCTGATCACGATTACCCCCACAACCAAACACACACCAAATTCGACCAGCGAAGTGCTCTCGCAATGCCTTCAATGCGACACTTAAGGCATCAGGCGTATGCGCATAATCCACCACAACGGTCACGTCAGTAGTTTCATCGCCAATCATTTCCATACGACCAGACACAGCGCTAACGCGCGAAAGATGTTCGAAGAGCACATCGATATCGAAATCTGCACGGCTATGTTCACTTGCCAATAAGCACGTTAAGACAGCCATGAGATTGCTGAAGTTGAAGGTGCCAAGTAGAGCACCTTGCAACTCGCCTTCCCCAAAAGGCGTATGGACACGCGCTTTGAATCCTTCACGGTTTCGTTCTAACTTCAACGCATAGACGTCAGCCTGGGCATTTTCGACACTATAGGTATAACTCTTAACGTGTGGTGCCAAAGAGTTGAGAAGCCGACTCGCGAAAGGGTCATCAATATTGACTACAGCGCTACTTAAACTCTCGAACATGAAAAGCTTGCGCTTAGTATCCGCGTACTCGTCCATGCTGCCGTGATAATCCAAGTGATCGCGAGTCAAGTTAGTAAAGAGCGCTATGTCAAACTTCACCCCATTGACTCGATGCTGATGCAACCCTTGCGAAGACACTTCCATCGCGACACTATCCGCCCCGGCGAAACGCATATCGGCCAGCGCGCTGTGCACTTGCACAGGGTCGGGAGTCGTATAGGAAGACTCAGACAATTTGGGTGGAATCCCAATACCTAGCGTACCGATAACCCCGCAATGTCGCTTCATGCTGTTTAAGACTTGCGCGATAAATTGTGTACAGCTTGTTTTTCCGTTGGTGCCAGTAACCCCAAACATCGTCATTGCAGCACTTGGCTCATCGAAAAAACGACTGACGATTTCACCTGTGCGTGCAGCAAGATCAGCGATAGCCACAACGACCACTCCTTGGCGAACACTGACGCCCTGCCAGGAACCGCCGGCATGGGCAAGCACCGCCACTGCACCGCGCTCAATCGCCGCATCAATATAATCGCGCGCATCATGATTCTTGCCAAAACATGCGAAGAAAAGATCGCCCGGTTTGATCAAGCGGCTATCTAGCTGCACACCACTGACACGCACAGCAAATGCAGAAGGTAGATCACGGGGCAATTCCGTGAAACCGTCAAGCAGTTGGTCGAGTGTTGTTGTATACAAAATATTTTCCGCTATATTCATTGCGCTGCTCCCATTAGAGTGCGCTTAGTTTCAACAATTGTGCATCATCCAATCGGTCGGGCGTGACGTTCAAAATACGCATTGCACCAGTGACGATCTTCGAGAACAGTGGCGCAGCAACTTGGCTGCCGTAGTGCTCACGACCACTGGGCTCATTCATAATGATCACGACCACAATGCGCGGATCACTAGCGGGGGCATACCCCACGAAGAGTGAATTATAAATATTACTTTCATAACCCGAGGCGCCCACAACGTGAGCGGTACCCGTCTTCCCAGCTACGCTATAAAATGGGACGTTGGCCGCCGTAGCGCCACCGCCTCTCTCTTTGTCTACTACGGTCTCTAATGCCGTCATAACATTTCTAGAAATACTCTCACTCAAGACACGCTCAGTGGGCATTGTGGCCAAGGCATTTTCTTGTACTTTTAACATCGAGACAGGTTTCTTAATGCCGCCGCCCACTAAAGTTGTGTAGGCACTCGCAAGTTGCAGTGCGGATACAGACAAGCCATAGCCGTAGGAAAGTGTTGCTGTTTCAATGTCATGCCAAATGCGGTGATTTGGAAGAACGCCACTGCGCTCACCGGGAAATCCTGTTCCCGTATCCGTGCCAAACCCAACACGCTCAAGCAAGTTTCGCAAGGGCTCGTGACCGATTGCTAAAGCCAATTTTGTCGCGCCAACATTGCTCGACTTGGTAATAACCCCTTGCACTGTCAATACACCATGATTAATGGCGCGCGTGGTGGCATCCGTGACATAGTCTCGTCCAACCCTAATACGGCCTGGATTTGTATCGACTAAAGTTTCCGGCGTGAACATGCCAGACTCCAGCGCGGCAGCGACAGTGAATGCCTTCACTGTAGATCCAGGCTCTACCAGATCCGTCACAGCACGATTACGCAACGCACTAAAATCCGTGATGGTGCTGCGATTATTCGGGTTATAGGAAGGCTGGTTGACCATCGCCAGCACTTCACCAGTCGCAACGTCCATCACCACTACAGAAGCTGAACGTGCTCCGCGCAGCATGTATTCGGATTTCAATTCTTTGTAAGCATGATTTTGAATTCGAAAATCGATACTCAACTCTAAATCTTGCCCAGGTTGGGCGGGCGCTAGGGTGTCTAATTCTTTAATGACTCGCCCACGACGGTCTTTCATCACCTGCTGTCGCCCAGGCACGCCTTGCAACCACTCATCATAGGCTAGCTCTAAGCCTTCTTGACCGCTGTCATCGACATTGGTGAAGCCAACCACATGAGCCGCAATCTCGCCTTGCGGGTAGTAACGTTGATACTCCTGGCGCGAATAGACACCATCGATTCCCAAAGCCAACACTCGGTCTGCTTCTGCCGGCGACATGCGACGCTTAACGAAGAGAAATTCTTTGTCAGAGTTAGAGGCGATATTGGCCGCCAACACTTGTGACTCCATCTGCAACTCGAACGCCAAAATCTCTATATCTCTTAACTCTTGCGAAATCTCCTTTGGGTTTACCCAAATAGATTTTACAGGCGTGCTAACCGCTAAAGGCTCACCGTTGCGATCGGTAATCATGCCGCGATTGGCTGACAAAGGTTCGGTGCGAATGGTGCGCGCATCCCCTTGACCTTGCAGAAAGTCTTTTTGCAACACATGCAAAGAGGTTAGCTTCCAGAACACCGCGATAACACATAGCAGCATCACAAAGAAGATAAGGTATAGACGCCATACAATTGGCTTATGTTGTGTCTTATTAGTCATAACGCACCATGACGATTTCCGAGATATCCGGTATCTCCATCGCAAGCTCATCTGTAGCCTTGCGCTCGATCCTGCTCTCCAAACTAAACGTACTCTGTTCGATCAACAACTGACCCCACTGCACTTGCAGCTCATTGCGCTGAGTCTTTAGCTGCTGCAACTCATTGAGCAAATAACGATTCTTAAAAGTGGTATAGATAACCGATATCCCAGAGACCAACACGCAGAGCAACAACAGCAAAATTACGACCATGCGTGGCGAGAATAATGCCGACCAGCGATAGACAGTGGTTTGCATTGCCGCACGTCGCGCATGTACATTAATTTTATTGGCCTGGGCTCTCATAAAGGCATCTTCTTTTAATAAGACTTTATGTTCTTATGCGATTTTTTCAGCGATGCGCATAATGGCACTGCGCGATCTTTGATTGCGTGCCACTTCTTCGCCACTCGCTTTCACAGCTTTTCCAATTTTCTTAACGCGCGGATTGAGGTCCGCAAACTGCACCGGCACACCCGCAGGGTAATCATCTCCGCGAGCCTGCTTGGCAATAAACTGTTTAACGATACGATCTTCTAAAGAGTGAAAACTAATCACTACCAAACGCCCACCAACACTCAACACTTCTAGTGCCTGGTTTAGAACGCTTTGCAGATCTTCAAGCTCACGATTGATGTGAATACGGATGGCTTGGAATGCGCGCGTTGCTGGGTGCTTGTGTTTCTCCCACGCGGGATTGGCCTGCTTCACAATTTCGGCTAACTGTAATGTCGTAGTAATGGGAGTCTCTTTGCGGTACTCAACTATGGCGCGTGCCATGCGACGAGAGAATTTTTCTTCGCCGTAGCGATAGATGACGTCAGCAATCTCTTGCTCTGCCGCCGCCTCTATCCACTGCGCTGCACTTTGCCCTTCATTCGGATTCATTCTCATATCCAAAGGACCATCTTGAGTGAAACTGAAACCGCGCTGTGCCTCGTCCAATTGCGGCGAGGACACGCCTAAATCCAACAATATCCCGCTCACCTTGCCCGTCTTTCCTGCCAACTCCACTAACTGTGCCAACATGGAAAAACTTCCTTGGGCGATCTCAAAACGCGAATCCGTGCCGAACTCCTGCTCTGCCGTAGCGATTGCCTGTGGATCTTTATCAATCCCTAGCAACCGCCCATCTTCATCCAATATGGAAAGAATCAGTTTTGAATGACCACCACGGCCAAACGTCCCGTCCACGTAAAAACCTGATTTGTCCGTTATCAATGCCTCGACAGCAGGTGCCAATAACACGGTCTCGTGTGATGCGTCTTTGGTTTGTTCTGTCATGCGCTCTTCCCCAACACGTCATTCCAAACAAAACACTCAAAGAAACGCGGCAAATATTGAACGCCCATCACAATGAAAGCGACTGTAGTTCGGCAGGCATTTCGCCGCTCGAACTTGTTTCTGACAACCAAAGCTCAGTCTGCTCAGCCCAGTTTTTCTCGCTCCAAAGCTCTAGCTTTTTCCCTTGACCGACCAAGGCCACATGCTTATCAAGCTCTGCGTGATTGCGCAGCACTTGCGATAACAAGATACGACCACTGCGATCCATCTCAAGATCGGTGGCATAACCAATCATCATGCGCTGAAACTTACGCGTCTCTGGGTTGAAGCTAGACAAGCTTTCAATTTTCTTCTGAATGTCTTCCCAGGTATCGATTGGGTAAATCAACAAGCACTTCGCCATTGGGTCGATAGTTGCCACAAGACGGCCATCAAAATCGCTATGCAATTGATCACGATAGCGCGCTGGCATAGCCATCCGCCCTTTCGGATCCAAATTGATAACGTTGACGCCTCTGAACACTGTCTTTCCCTTTAGCCTTTGTTAGTTTTTCCACTGGAGGGCAATTTTCTCCACTTTTCTACAGAATTACCCACTTTTTTCCACCTTGCGACACTATAGGCACAGCAATGCCCTAGCGCAAGCACTATTTGTGCGTTTTTTTAGGAAAATGCTTATAAAAATCCGGAAGTTACGTGCGATGCTTCGCGCAAACGAAGGGAACAATAGCAATATCAGAACACTAGCAATTACACTTAAAGTGGTTTGTTAAGAGAGGGGTGTTTTTTGCTAATGTGATACACACTACAAGAAGGGAAAAAAATTGAGTCAGCCTATAAGCCGGGTTCTGTCGTGGACAGT
The DNA here is from genome assembly GCA_947259995.1 of uncultured Pseudomonadales bacterium. GTDB lineage: Bacteria > Pseudomonadota > Gammaproteobacteria > Pseudomonadales > Pseudohongiellaceae > UBA5078. The sequence continues at coordinate 151,124 of CAMYOK010000011.1, forward strand.
CATTCATCTGGGACCAACATCACTGTTAGCCTCAAGCAACCTACCCGAATCCAGTGCGAGCCACACCCTTGGATTCCTATTTGGTCTTGCTCCGAACGGGGTTTGCCGTGCCACGAACTGTTGCCAGTCGCGCGGTGCGCTCTTACCGCACCCTTTCACCCTTACCGCCCGATTTGCATCGGGGTTGGCGGTCTACTCTCTGCTGCACTTTCCGTAGGCTTTCGCCTCCCAGGCGTTACCTGGCGTTCTGCTCTATGGAGCCCGGACTTTCCTCTGCCTAGCACCTTATTAAGTCGTTCGACACGACAAACAAAGAAATCAAAGCAGCGACTGTCCAGCTGACTCGGGGCGCAGATTAAGGCAGCCCGCCAGTTTATACAAGCTAATTGTGCTATTGAGCGCACACTTAGGCGCTATGCAAGCGCGCAAACTCTGTGGCACACTCAGCCACGCACTCGCTGTTTCTTTCCACGAGCACACATGACAAGCATTTCATCGTTGCCTATGACTATGACACGCATTGCGCTGCGCACAGGTCTATTTGTGCTCACTCTTTGCGCTACAGCTGTTCTATTCGGCTTCCTATTTCTCGACAGCATCGCCCGCATTGCCCTCGCTCCATCCCTATCGGAGTTGGGAGTGGAGCTCGAGGAAATTGCTGGCCTGCAGCTGCGCACTCAAACCATCCAGATAGAGCGCATCGACTTTCGTTTCAGTAATAGCCCCCAAGCAAGCCAACTCGATCAGCTGACCATCGATTACAATTGGCAAGAGCTACTCGCAGGGCGAGTCACGAATATTCATGCCGAAAGCCTGCATTTAGTGCTCGCCGAGCCAAACCAAAGCGACGCGCCCGATGCCAATACCGGCTTGGATACCCTCCCTTCGCTGCACAGCATTGTGCCACTACTTGCCGGCACCCCGTTTGAATCGATGACGATAGACTCGCTCACTGTTAACCCCTATCTCGAAGCCGCACTTGTGCGCATTCAGCATCGCGACAATACGCTAGAAATCGCACTCGCACAGCCCAGCACCGACGTTGAACTTAAGCTGCATTGGCCCGAGGCGGCTGCAACAAACCTCACAGGCACTCTCACATTAGAGCACAGCCACCGCCCTGCTCTGGAACTCGCCTTCACTCTTAGTGAGCAAGATGAGCAAGCGCGCTTACAGACAAGCGTGCGCTCGCAAACGGAACAACTACAGGCACTATTAGACGAACATCAACTCCTGCTGTTGCCGTTTATTAAGCTACACGGTGAATTCGTTTTTGAGCTCACTCTGAGCACCAGCAACACTCCCGAGCGCGACCTAGCCTTCTCATTTGTGGCACCAGCCTCACAACCCCTTGCTATTGATATTGGTGAGAACATGCCGCTTGAAATGGGCACCATGCAGTGGCTCAACACCGCCGAGCTAAGCGTCAATGGCGATGTTGGCTTGTCGGAGCTTGGCATGAGTATCAACGCCAGTGCGCTCACTGGACAGTTGATGGTCACCCCTTCGCAAGCTCCGGCCACCACCATGACAATCAGCATCCCGTCATTAGCAGTGACTTGCTCTGACATCGAACATTGCTCGGCACAGCTGCGCACCACCCTGCAACTGGACAGCTTCGCCGCAGGCTCCTTGAGCGCACAAACCGTATTAGCCTTCAGCGACTTCAGCATGAATTTGTCCCCCGAACAGACGCAAATTACCTTTGCACAAGGCTCTCGCCTTGAGGCCGCCATATTAAGTGCCGCAGACCTCTCTTTGCTAAACCCCAACCTGCTCGTGCAAGACACTTTAGCGCTCACGCTCGCCAGCAACGGCGACTGGGAAGTAGCAAGCGATGCCATTGACCTATTTGTTCCGGACCTCATTCATGCTGAGAAAAGCACGCACTTCGCTATCGCCGCACAACAGTTTCGGGCCAGCAACTCTGCGACTAATACGCAGGGCTTGCAGCTTGCAAGCACACTGCAATTTAGAAACATCGGTAGTGACTGGCTAGCGTTCTCGTTACGCAAACCCGAAGCGAACCTAAAGCTTGCACTGCGCGAAGAGCACATCGACTTACAGGGCAACGTCCGCTTGGCAGATCGTGAAGTTCTGCAAATAGACGCAATTTGGGAGTTGCCTCAGAACAACGGCACACTGCAAATAATGATTCCTGAACTTTCCTTCGCACAAAGCGGTCAAAGCTTTAGCCAGTTTTTCTTCCGCCCCCCATTTAATGCCGATCTCCTTGATGGTTCATTACAGGGGCAAGCGTCTTTACAGGTGCGGCAAGACGACGCTCTAAACTGGCTAGTCGATGGGCCCGTTTCAATAAGCGCAAATGCTATAAGCGGCTTCTATGAGGAGATAGGACTGATCAACTTCAACACAGTCTTGCAAGGCGAGTTCGTGGCCAGCTCTCAGTTTATAAGCGAGGCTAATCAAGCCATTAGCATCGAGCGCATCGACGTTGGCTTACCGGTTGAAAACATCATGCTCAACTATGCAATCAACACAGAAGACTCAACAGTGGCGATCGATGCATTGGAGGCAACGCTCTTTCGCGGCAAGGTTCGTAGCCGTCGAATAGACTATGATTGGAATGCTGAGCACAATCAGGCAGAGCTAATCATCGAACGCTTGGATCTTGCCCGCCTGCTCGACCTTGCGGCCTATGACGCAGTGCGCGCTACAGGCTTGCTTAGCGGCACCCTTCCTGTCGCCCTTACCGGGCTGAAGCCCTCTATTGGCGCAGGAAAGCTCTATGTCGAAGCGCCAGGTGGCGCTATTCATTACGCTGCCTTAGGAGCAGGAGGTGGCAATGCGGCGCTCGACTTCGTCAACGAAGCCCTAAGTAATTACCAGTACGATCTTATGGAAACTACTGTCGAATATCAGCCCAGCGGCGAGTTAGACTTAGGGGTAAGATTACAAGGCTTAAACCCTGACATGAACAATGGCCAACGCATCAATTTGAACTTGAACATCAATGATAATATTCCAGCGCTCTTGCAAAGTTTGCAGTCAGGACGCTCCATTGCAGAGGCGGTAGAACGTGCACTACAGTAAGAAAATTTGCGAGGCAGTTAAGCTATGATTAAGCTGGCCCTGCTATAGTAAACTCGCAATCGATTATTAATGCCTCCCCTAACACTAGGCGCGGCGCTTAACCTAGGACTTTTTATGCCAAGCCGTACACCGATATTCGTTATGCTTGCCGCCGTACTTCTTGTCGCTTGCACCCCCACGGTCCAAGTGGCGGTACCCAACGAGCCTATAACTATTAATCTTAATGTTCGCATCGAACACGAAATTCGCGTCAAAGTAGAGAGAGAGCTCGATGACATCTTTAGCGACGACAGTGATTTATTCTAATTTTGGAGATTTTGGTATGCGCCTAGTTAAACGTCTTACACAGTTTGTGTTTTTATTTGCAATGATGAGCAGCATCGCTCTTGCCGCCACTTTAGAGGAAGCAAAAGCTGCCGGGCAAATTGGTGAGAAACAAGATGGCTATATTGGCTTTGTGCAAACCAACGTACCCGCCGATGTGGCTGCGTTAGTTGCCGATGTGAATGCCCAACGGCGGCAGCGTTATGAACAGATTGCCCGTGAAAATGGCATCGATATCCGCGAGGTCGCGAAACTGGCATTTACGCGCGCCTTAGAGAACACATTGTCCGGCAATTTTGTTGAAGCTAGCCCAGGACAATGGACGCGAAAACCATAACGGCACTCTAATCTAACACCCACTATGAGCGCGCTTTACTGATCTCCAAGGCGCGCTCGTACAGTAAATTTTTCTTCACACCACTAATCTTCGCCGTTAACGCCGCCGCCTGCTTTACCGACAGACTCTCCAAAAGAATCTCCAGTGTTCTGAGCACCTCGGCATTCAGAGTCTCTTCTTGTTGCAGCACTGCCCCGCGCACGATGACGACAAACTCGCCGCGCTGGCGATTGGGGTCTTCTCTAATCCACGTCTGCAACTCACCAAGCTTGGCACTATGGATGCTTTCAAAGGTCTTGGTAAGCTCCCGACAAATGGCAGCCTCGCGCTGCGCGCCAAACACCTCGAGCATATCGTCGATACTGTCGAGGATTCGATGCGGAGATTCGTAGAATATTATCGTGCGCGGCTCTTGCAGCAAACTTTGAAAATGCTTTTGTCGCCCTGTGCGTTTGGCGGCGGGAAACCCTTCAAAGATGAAACGATCACTAGGCAAACCGGCAACACTTAAAGCCGTCGTAATCGCGCAAACACCAGGAATAGGGACAACCCGTAGCGCCTGCTCTTTGGCGCGCTGCACCAAACGATAGCCTGGATCGGAGATCAAGGGAGTACCAGCATCTGAGATCAAGGCAATGGACTGCCCTTCGTGCACTTGCGCTAGCAATGACTCGACCCGCACATCGTCACTGAAGTCATGGTAGGAGGTCATGCGTGTCGAAATGCCAAAATGCTGCATCAAGCGCGCACTGTGCCGGGTATCTTCTGCCGCGATCAAATCGACGCTGCGCAGCACTTCGACAGCCCTTGCGGTCATGTCTCCCAGATTCCCGATTGGAGTGGCGACTATATAGAGGGCGGAAGGTTCGCGTTCATTTGAAACCATAGTCTAAAGTCCTACCAAGCTAGGGAAGTGCAAACGTGACAGTATACACAGGCGGACAATGCTGTGCATCGCCCCGTGTTGCTCGGACCAAGCAACTGTAATAAGCTTCCTCTTCTAATCACTGCGCTGTTGTCATACCCATGCCTGAATTCCAAACCGTACACACAAGGCTTCGCTCTGCCAGCCTAATCTGTGGCTTGGCCGCCTTATTGTCATGTGCCAGCCCATCCCCTCAGGCTCCCCTAGCGCCAGTAGAGAGCATTGAGTTCGGCGAGCAAGCTAATGCCATTCAAAACGCCCTTGATTTGGCCAGAAGCAGCGACAGCCCAGAATCGGCTACTTATCGATTAGAGGCTGTAGAGCTCATGATAGAGGCTGGTAGTGTTGATGAAGCTCAGACGATATTAGAGCGCATCGGTGATATCTCGCAGCTGCCCGAAACCACACAAATTCGTTACGCCGTTGCAGTGGCCAACTTAGCGCTAGCGCAAGAAGAGCCCGAGGTGGCCTTGCGTGCCTTGCAGTCCTCAACCCTCAGCCCGATCAACGCACAAGCACCCGATTTGCAAATTACTCTGCGTGAACTACGTGCCGAAGGCTTCTTGCAGGATGGACAATTTATTGCGGCAGTACGAGAAAGAATCCAACTGACCCCATTATTAGACAACAGCAGACAAACCGAGAATAACGACCGCATTTGGGAGATCTTGGCGAGCACGCCCTCAGGCGCACTAGTCAGTTCGAATGCCGCTGTTGATTCTTATGAACTTCGCGGCTGGCTAGAACTCGCCCGACTGGTCACCAGCAATCAGCGAGACTTTCAGGCGCAAATTAGCGCCATCGACCAATGGCGAAACACATGGACCCAACACAGCGCCGCAAGCGCTTTACCTGCCGCTGTCGCTAGGATCTACAGCATTTGGGAAAATCGCCCTCAAGAGATCGCCCTCGTCTTGCCAGTGCAGGAACCCGTGGGCAAAGCGATAAGCGAAGGCTTTCTTAGCGCCTACTACGAGGCTCTAGCGAACGGCCGCGATGTCCCTCAAGTGCGCATCTACGACACCAGTTATCAACCTGAGCCTCTTGTACTCTATGATCAAGCGGTAGAGGACGGCGCGCAGTTAATCATCGGGCCAATCTTGAAAGATGCGGTGCGCCGTGTGCAACGCTCCAGCCGCCCAATGCCAGTCCCAACCTTGGCGCTTAACTATGGAGACCCAGGCAACAGCTCGCCACAAGGCTTATACCAGTTCGGCCTCGCGCCAGAGGACGAAATAGTGCAAGCCGCTGATACTGCATGGGCAGCAGGGCATCGCTATGCAGCAGTCTTGACTCCGAGTGGTGGCGACTACCTTCGCATCCAAGATAGTTTTGTAAACTACTGGCAACAGCTCGGTGGCACTATTGTCTCTGTCGATAGCTATGCCGACGCCCGCGACTATTCACCAGTGATCAAGCGCATATTCAGCATCGATGCCAGTGAAGCTAGAGCGGCCAGAATACGTAATATTATTCCTCGCCAAAATGTAGAATTCACCCCTCGCCGCCGCCAAGATGTGGACTTCATATTCTTACTCGCAAACCCAAACGAAGGACGCCAAATCAAACCAACCCTAGCATTTCATTTTGCTGATGATGTGCCCGTCTACGCCATGCCCTCTATCTATGATGGAGGCACCAACACGGCGGCCAATCGAGACTTGAACAATATCATCTTCAACGACGCTCCCTGGATTTTGGAAAACGATGATCCATTGAAAGCCGATGCTTCCTCTACTTGGTCAGCAGCCTCCGGCCCTATACAACGCCTGCGAGCGATGGGAGTCGATGCCTATCGCCTGTACCTGCGCATGGAGTTAATGCGCGAGTTCCCCTACACACGCCTAAACGGGGCCACTGGTGAGTTACATTATGAGAGCGATGGCAGCATTCATCGAAAACTGCGCAATGCTGTTTTCGTGAACGGCATCGCCAATCCCCTAGACAACTAACACCGCCTTTCCCGCACTGGGTCTATACTCTACTAAGCCACACCCACATTCCTTTTCTCACAATGGACGTGATTGTATGGAACATAAATCCCCCACCCGAGCGCTTGGACAGGAGCTCGAAGTCATTGCATGCGAGTACTTAGGCGCACGCGGCCTCGCCCTAATCACGCGCAATTTTCAATGCAAACTTGGCGAAATAGACCTGATCATGCGCGATGATCAAACACTAGTGTTTGTTGAGGTACGCTATCGAAAGTCCGAGCGTTTTGGCTCTGCAGTCGAAAGCGTTGATAGGCGCAAACAACGCAAGCTAACCCGTACCGCTTTGCTGTATTTAAAAATTCATCGTTTGAATCAAAGTACGCCTTGTCGTTTCGACATCCTTGGTATTACACCGAATGCCTGTGACAAGAGCCTGTGTTTTGACTGGCGTCAAAATGCCTTTGGTCTAAACGGGATTTATTAAGCTGTGCGCCGAGAGGCCGAGGATTCATGTACAGTTCAGCAAATTAAAGTAAAATGGCTCCCGTCGTGATTAAGCAATGGTCGAACCAATGGATTTGCAACAACGAGTTACCCAACATTTTAATCACAGTGTCGCCACCAAACAGGGGGCCGTTTCCATCATTGGCCCCGCCATTGTCGAGGCTAGCGAACTCATTACTCAGTCCCTACTAATGGGCAATAAAGTGATGTGTTGCGGCATTGCCGGTTCTGGTAGCCTAGCGCAATATTTTTCATCTATATTGTTAACGCGGTTCGAGCGCGAAAGGCCCGGCCTGCCCGCAATCGCGCTTAATGCGGACACCCAAGCACTGACGAGTATCGCGAACGACTTCACATACCGTGAAGTGTTTTCTAAACAGTTGCGGGTCTTAGCTCAAGAGGGCGATATACTAGTAGCGATCTCGGCTAGCGGGAATGCGCGCAACACGGCGGAATCAGTCAAAGCCGCGCACGAACGGGGATTAAGAGTCGTCATCCTTACTGGCCGCGACGGCGGTGAGATGTCAGAACTGCTCGAGGAAGGCGACGTAGAAATAAGGGTTCCTGCCCAATCCGTAGCAAGGATTCATGAAGTACATTTGCTGGTGCTACACAGTTTGTGTGATTTGATAGACATTCAAATTTTTGGAGAGGATGAATTGTGATGATTATTCGTTTGCTTGCGACTACCTTGCTTTTATTGAGCACTGCCTGCACGTCTATTCTTGTCGCCACTACGGACGAGAACGGCATAGTTGAAGACCCAGGAGTTCGTACAGCGGGAACAATTGTAGAGGACGAGTCGATTGAAACCAAAGTGACCGTCAACATGAAATCCATCGAGCCTGCGTTCCGCGATGCCCATTTCAATGTAATTAGTCACAACGGCGTCGTGCTTCTTGTTGGGCAAGTGCAGTCTGATGCCCTCAAGAACCGAGCTGGGCAAATTGCAGCCGATGCCAGCGCGCAGATTCGCCGCGTACACAACGAGCTCGAGGTTGCAGGCAAGACCACCTTGTTATCGCGTACTAACGACAGCTGGATCAGCACGAAAGTGCGCACCCAAATGGCCGCCAACAAGGATGTTCCTGCAGGGAGAATTCGCGTCATTACTGAAAATGGCACCGTCTATCTAATGGGCATGGTCACGCAGGGACAAGGCGATCGCGCTGCCCTACTGGCGCGCAATGTGGCAGGAGTTTCGAAGGTAGTGAAGGTTTTCGAGTATATCTAAAACGTACTATTTAACGACGCGCAACGAGGGGCGACCACCAGAAGGTTTCGGTTCGCTCTTCTTTGGCGCTCCTGGCGGAGGGCTAACAGGACTTGGGGGCTCAGGCTTCTCTTGATCAAAGACCATTCCCTGCCCATTTTCTCGTGCGTATATACCAAGCACTGACCCGACCGGCACGTACACCGGAGTAGGGATCCCCGCGAACCGACCGCTAAACTCAATCGCCTCATCGAAGATTTGCAAGCCATGCACAGCCGCTGGCGCGATATTCAAGACTATCTGTCCATCTTTTACATGCTCTTGCGGCACCTGCACGCCTTCTCCATACGCATTGACGAGAATATAAGGAGTACAAGAGTTCTCCAAAATCCATTCGTATAGGGCGCGTAATATATAGGGACGACTAGAGGTCATGCTCATGCTTTATACCGCATTGGGACTATCAAAAGTGTCGAGTTTGCAAGAGTGACGCTAACGCACCAATGCCGTCATTAGATGACAGCATTGGTGAATGATTTAGAGCATCTCTCGTTCTTGTTCTGACAAACTAGCTCGAACAGAATCTCGTGAGAACAAGCGTGCACGATAATCTAACAAAGGTTGTAAGGCCTTAGTCTCTGGCAACTCGATTCCCAATGCTGGCAGACGCCAAAGAATCGGGGTAACGCAGCAATCCACGATCGTGAATTCATCACTCATGAAGTACGGTTTTTCTGAGAAGATTGGTGCGATAGACGTGAGACTCTCACGCAGCTCTTTGCGCGCTTTATCTAACTCAGCAGCCGTGCCTTTACCACTCATGATGAAATCGACAGACGCACACCAGTCTCTCTGGATGCGATACATCCATAAACGACTTTGTGCGCGTGCGACTGGGTATACTGGGAAGAGCGGCGGGTGTGGAAAGCGCTCATCCAAGTATTCCATCATGATATTGGCTTCATACAACACTAGGTCGCGATCGACCAAAGTCGGCAAGGTATTGTAAGGATTCAATGACGCGAGATCCTCAGGCTTATGCTCAGGATCCACATCGATTGTTTCAACCGTCACACCTTTTTCAGCCAATACAATACGCACTCGGTGGCTGTATTGACTTGTTCCATCGGAATAAAACGTCATTGACGAACGTTTAGCGACCACACCCATACTATCAACCTCTATTCGCCGTAAAGCCGGCGAAACCTAAACGTTTCAGTGAATATTTTTCCAATACTCACGATTCAAAAGAGTCGTGAATACAAACAGAATCGCCAGGAATCCTAGAACGAAGAAACCAATGTATTCGCGCGTTGCACGTACTGGTTCTCCGATGTAGTAAAGGAAATTCACGATATCGCCAACGGCTTCATCGAACTCCGCTGGACTCAATGTACCAGTACCCTCTACATGCTCGAATTCGCAATGCTCAACATCGCCGTGTGCGCAGACTACGTCCCCTTGTAGCTCATGCAACACATTGGGCATGCCGACATTAGGGAATACAACGTTATTCACGCCGTATGGTCGTGAGTCATCTGCGTAGAAAGAGCGCAAGTACGTGTACAACCACTCAGGGCTACGTACGCGACCAATCAAAGTCAGATCGGGTGGCGCAGCGCCAAACCAGTTCTTCGCATTCTCGGCAGACATGGCATTTTCCATAAGATCACCAATCTGGTGTTCATTGAAAATCATGTTTTCCAAGATCAACTCATGCGGAATACCAAGGTCATCTGCCGTACGCTCATATCGCGCGTACCCTAATTCGTGGCAAGACACACAGTAGTTCATGTAGTACTTGTAGCCAGACTGCAAAGACTCTTGATTGCTTACATCAACTTCAACGCTATCAAGCGCCACATTGGATTCCGCTCCCACTGCTTTTAGCGGCAGGAATACCAACGCGCCAAGCAACGCTAGAGTAATGGCTAATTGTTTCCAAGTAATCCAACGACCCGTAACACGCTGTGGTTCTGGGAAGGTTTGTTCTTTCGCCGTGTACCAAGGCATGAGGAAGAAGAACAGGAAGTAGACTACGGTCATAATTTGCGCAAGCAAAGTACGCGCAGGGCTTACTGCCATAGTTCCCAGAACACCTAGGATGATGAAGGCTACCGTGAAGGCTAGCAGTGCAATGCGGCTACCCCAGCCTTTGTAGCGAATCGATTTCACTGGGCTGCGATCGAGCCATGGCACGACGAATAGAATCGCAATCGCACCAAACATCACAATTAGACCCCAGAACTTCGCATCGATACCAAACAATGGCACTGTAACGGCGCGCAGCATTGAGTAGAAAGGCGTGTAATACCAAACTGGTGGTACGTGCTCAGGCGTTTTAAGTGCATCGGCTTCCTGGAAGTTTGCATGCTCGAGGAAGTAACCGCCCATCTCTGGCACGAAGAATACAACGAAGCAGAAAACAAATAGGAATACAGTAATACCGACTAAGTCGTGCACTGTGTAGTAAGGGTGGAATGGAATGCCATCGAGAGGCACACCGTCTGGCCCTTTATTCTTCTTGATTTCGATACCGTCTGGGTTGTTTGAACCCACTTCATGCAATGCCAATAAGTGCAGGACAACCAGCGCCAACAGGACGATTGGTAATGCCACTACGTGCAATGCGAAGAATCGGTTTAGCGTGGCGCCGGAGATGAGGTAGTCACCTCGCACCCATACTAGAAGGTCTTCACCAATGACTGGGATTGCCCCCACCAGAGACACAATTACGTTTGCACCCCAGTAAGACATTTGGCCCCAAGGCAATACATAGCCCATGAAACCTTCGATCACGAGGACTAAGTAGATTGCCATCCCGAACACCCAAACGAGTTCACGTGGCTTCTTATAAGAACCGTACATAAGGCCGCGGAACATGTGCATGTACACGACGATAAAGAAGGCAGAGGCACCGGTTGAGTGCAAATAACGCAGCAACCATCCCCACTCTACATCACGCATGATGTATTCAACGGAGGCAAATGCGCCTTCGGCACTATTGGTGTAGTTCATTGTTAGCCATACACCGGTAAGCAACTGCATTACCAATACGACTAGGGACAATACACCGAAGAAATACCAAAAATTGAAGTTCTTAGGCGCGTAGTATTTGCTCATGTGCCGCTCCCAGGCGGCAACGATTGGAAGGCGATCGTTAGTCCAGTCTCTTAGACCAGCAAGCGAGGAGACAATCCAACCACTTTTGTTCTCTGTACTCATTATGCATTCACCCCGTCTTCACCGATCACTAGAACACTATCTGACTCGTAGTAGTAAGGTGGCACCTGCATGTTTCGCGAAGCAGGTGAACCCTGATAGACGCGGCCAGCGAGGTCAAATCGTGAACCGTGGCATGGGCAGAAGAAGCCCCCTTTCCACTGTTCATCAAATGACTCAGCACGCACTGCGACATGCGGGGTTGGCGAACAGAATAAGTGCGGACACAAGCCCACTAGCACAAGAATCTCTGGCTCACGCGAGCGAAACTCGTTTGTGGCGTATTCAGGCTGCTCAGGCTGTGTTGAGTCAGGGTCCTGCAAACGCTCGTCTTGCGTTGGCAATGCAGCAAGTGCCTCTTCGGAACGACGCACGACAAATATAGGTCGGCCTCGCCATGCGGGAATTGGACCTAAAATAGAGCCGGGTTCAATAGAGCTGATATCTACTCGAACCGCCGCACCAGCCGCTCGGGCTTTCGCGCTTGGGCTCCAAGAACCAACGAATGGCACAACCGCGCCAACCACTCCGGCAACACCTACTACCGAGGTAGACCCCAATAAAAAACGCCTGCGGCCAGAATCAGTACCGTCTTCACTCACCGTGTTATCTCCTGAGCATTGGTCATATAAAAATTCCCTCATGAGACATGAGAGAGTCGAGAATAGAAACTATAAACGGGAGCACTAAGACTTTCCCGAATGCAGTGACTGCGCAATTTGCGGCGAATGGTAGCGGAGAACGCAGTTTTTTTCAAGAAGAAATGTCGCGAGGGGTAAGGCAAGGAATTGATTTTTATGGAAAATTTTTATTTTTCACGCATAAAAAAAGCGCCTTCTACCCACTAGGGCAGTTGCGCTTTTTCTAACAAGGGCCCCCACAACGTGAAAACCCTTTTGCTCCTCCCCCATGCGGCAAAGAAGCAGGACAAATATTTTCTTAACGCTTGGAGAACTGTGGCTTCTTACGCGCTTTACGTAGACCCACTTTCTTACGCTCAACAGCACGCGCATCACGAGTTACGAAGCCTGCTTTACGCAGTGTAGGGCGTAGTTCGCCGTCGTATTCCATCAAAGCACGAGTGATACCGTGACGAATCGCACCGGCTTGACCGAAGCTGCCGCCGCCTTTCACAGTCACTTTAATATCGAATTTTTCAGTCAACTCAACCAATTCAAGAGGCTGCTGAACAATCATACGTGCCACTTCACGACCGAAAAAACCGTCTAGCGAACGCTTATTGATAGTGATTTCGCCAGTGCCTTTAGTAAGGAAGACTCGTGCTGTAGCAGTCTTGCGTCGACCTGTGCCGTAGTATTGTGTCGTAGACATCGTTTGTTATAAACCTCTTTACAGTGTCAGCGCTTGCGGTTGTTGTGCTGTGTGTGGGTGCTCAGTGCCAGCGTATACTTTTAGCTTCTTAAACATGGCACGACCTAGTGGGGTGCGTGGCAACATGCCTTTAACAGCCAATTTAATAACGCGCTCTGGTGCTCGATCGACCAATTTGCCAAAAGCAATTTCTTTCAAGCCACCAGGGAATGCAGAGTGAGAGTAATAAATCTTATCTGTCATTTTTTTACCCGTAACAGCCACTTTCTCTGCATTGATGACAACGATGTAGTCGCCAGTATCAACGTGAGGAGTGTACTCAGGCTTGTGCTTACCACGCAGTCGGGTTGCTATTTCAGCAGCCATGCGACCCAGTGTCTGGCCCTCTGCATCTAGGACCAACCAGTTGTGTTCAACATTCTGCGGTTTCGCAATAAAGGTCTTCATTAACTTTCACCAAAGGAGCATTTCTTCAAGGAGCGCGAATACTACCGAAGCAACTTTAAATATTCAAGCACTGTGCGATAAAAAAGGCAAAAAGCCGAGATTGTCGATGCACTCACTCAATCCATAGGTAAATTTATGGCCTGTGTTCGCGTCCGAGGTACTCTTCTGACTGCATTTCTAGCAATCGACTAGAGGTCCGCTCGAATATAAAGGCCAAATCCTTACCGGTATAAAGTGACAGCAAAGGCACTTGTGCGGAGATGATTAACTTAACGTGTCGATCATACAGCTCGTCGACCAAACTTACAAAGCGTCTTGCGAGGTCATCATTGCTGCCATCGAAACTTGGCACATTGCTAAGCACCAGCGCCTGAAACAGCCTCGCAAGCTCTATATAGTCGTAGGCACTGCGCGGCCCATCACATAGCGCAGCGCAGTCAAACCAAATGATGTCTTGTGCGCACATGCGGGCAGGAATTTTGCGCCCCAGCACTTCGATCTCCACGCCCTCCTCAACGTCACCATGGTCCGCGAGCCTTTCGAAACAGGCCAGCAGCTGTGCGTCCGCCTCCTGCCCTAACGGGCTGTAGTAGATACTGGCCTGCTGCAAGGCACGCAGCCTGTAATCCACCCCGCCATCGAGCTCGAGAATCACCGTGTGCTGTTTTAATAGCGCAATCGCTGGCAGGAAGCGCTCGCGCTGCAATCCATTCTCATAAAGCCTGTCAGGAACGATATTGGAGGTGGTTACAAAGCTCACCCCTTCTTCTATTAGATGGGTCAATAAGCCCCCTAGAATCATGGCGTCTCCGATATCGGAGACGAAGAATTCATCAAAACAAATGATTCTGGCCTCTTTAGCAATCTGCCGTGCGACTTTTTCGAGGGGGTTTTTCTGCAACTTCAGCTGACTTAGCTCATGATGAACACGCTGCATAAAGCGATGGAAGTGCGTGCGCATCTTGCGCTCGAACGGCAAACTGTCGAAGAAGACGTCCATTAAATAGGTCTTACCACGCCCAACGCCGCCATAAATATACAGGCCTTTGGCTGGGGGAGTCGCTACCGCCTTGCGCCCTGGCAACCTTCCCCACATCTTACCGAGCTTGCTCGGCGAGGCGTTAGCTGCCACCAAAAGCTCATCATACAGGCGCTGAAATTGTGCAATGGCATGCGCTTGTGCGACATCCTCTTGCAAAACTCCGTCCGCAAGATCACGACGATAGCGTTGCGTTGGGGTTAAAAAGCTTTCTCGATTGACTGGCATTGGGGGACTTCGACTTGATAGTTCGCTTGGATATACTGCACAAGGCTGGGCATTCTACGGCAAATCCAATAGCCAGGGCCAGCGAGAAGCACATTCACTCCAAAGCGCTTATTAAGTTAAGCTCTACGAAAGTCACGGAATTTCATCGCGCCGTGCGCGCCTTTTCAGGCTATACTTGTGCAATTGAATTTTCCGAGCCGTTGTCTAAGGCGGCTCACAAATAAGAGGCATTGTTTAAAGATGTTATGGTTGACCGGAATTGGCTGTCTAATAGTTGGCATCGCAATTGGCTATTTTTTAGTGGGCCGCATAAACACCGCGCCCAATAAAGTCACCGAACTTGAGCAGAAACTACAAGACTTGCAGCGTAACCACGCTCAATATCGCGATGAAGTGAGCGATCATTTCAGCACCACCGCTGAACTTGTGCAACAGATGACCGACAGCTACAAGGATGTGTATCAACACCTAGCGAGCGGCGCACAGGATCTTTGTAGCACCGACGTGGCTAGCAAGCTGCTACCGGCCAATAATGAAAACGTGTTTGGCGCCGCAGCCCAAGACGAAGATGACGACCTGCAGGCTCCTAAGGACTATGCCCCCCGGCAAAACCCTAATCAGACCGGAGCGCTAGCCGAAGACTTCGGACTAGAGAAGGCGAAAGAGCAAGAATAGCGCTCTAAAACAGACAATCTGTTCCTTGCATTGACTCCTAGCGATTTGTCCCCATATTGCGTACCTCCACTATAAGAGGTACGCCCAAAAGCAATACAGCTGAGCGAATTTATTAAGTATGACTGATTACAACCTGACTCATCTCAAGCAATTAGAAGCCGAGAGCATTCATATCATCCGCGAAGTAGCGGCAGAGTTCGACAACCCTGTCATGCTGTACTCCATCGGCAAAGACTCTGCAGTCATGTTGCACCTAGCAATGAAAGCCTTCTACCCGGGCAAACCCCCATTTCCACTTCTGCACGTAGATACGACGTGGAAGTTCAAAGAAATGATCGAGTTTAGAGACCGCATCGCTGAAAGACTTGGCCTTGATCTGATCGTTCATATCAACCAAGAGGGTGTTGACGAGGGGGTTGGTCCCTTCACCCACGGTAGCGAGAAGCACACCGACGTCATGAAGACGCAAGGTTTACGGCAGGCACTCAATAAGTATAAGTTCGACGCGGCCTTTGGCGGCGCACGCCGCGATGAAGAAAAATCACGAGCTAAAGAGCGCGTCTTTTCGTTCCGCGACAAAAATCATGGCTGGGATCCAAAAAACCAACGCCCAGAGCTTTGGAACATCTATAACGGCAAAGTAAACAAAGGCGAGAGCATCCGCGTCTTCCCGCTTTCCAACTGGACCGAGCTCGACATTTGGCAGTACATCTATTTAAACAATATCGAGATCGTGCCTTTGTATTTCGCAAAACCACGCCCAGTGGTCAATATCGATGGTGTCGATATTATGGTTGATGATGAGCGCATGCCCATCACTGCAGAGCAAAAGATTGAAACCAAGATGGTGCGCTTTAGAACCCTAGGCTGCTACCCCCTCACAGGGGCGGTGGACTCCGAAGCCACGACCTTGCCAGAGATCATTCAAGAAATGCTACTGGCAACCACATCAGAGCGACAAGGCCGTCTAATCGACAGCGACAAGGCCGGCTCCATGGAAGACAAAAAGCGTAAAGGTTACTTCTAGGTTTTTAGTCAATAGCAACCCTTTAGATTCACGACCAGCATTCAGATCAGGCTTTATCACTATGTCACATCAGTCAGAACTCATTAGCACCGACATCAACGCCTACTTGGCACAGCATGAACGCAAGGAGCTATTACGCCTCCTTACATGCGGCAGCGTAGACGATGGCAAAAGCACTCTGATTGGGCGCTTGCTCCACGACTCTAAAATGATCTATGAGGATCAGCTCAACGCCATCAAAGCAGATAGCGTTAAGTCTGGAACTACCGGCGGTGCTGTCGACCTTGCACTGCTAGTTGACGGCCTGCAAGCCGAGCGCGAACAAGGCATAACTATCGATGTGGCTTATCGTTACTTTTCCACCGCGCGACGCAAATTCATCATTGCAGACACTCCGGGGCACGAACAATACACTCGCAATATGGCCACGGGCGCATCGACATGTGACCTTGCGGTCATTTTGATCGATGCGCGACACGGCGTACAAGTTCAAACTCGCCGCCACAGCTTCATCACTTCCTTGCTAGGCATTAAACATATTGTCGTAGCGATCAACAAGATGGACTTAGTCGACTTCGACGAGAAAGTGTATGAAGACATTAAGGCAGATTATATTCGCTTCAGCGAACGCCTTGCCGATGCCGATTTCCACTTTATTCCCATGTCCGCTCTTAACGGCGACAACGTGGTCAATCCCAGCGCAAGCATGCCTTGGTATAAAGGCCAAACGCTGATGTCATTGTTCGAAACCGTTGAGATTGCGAAGAACCGCAATATGCAAGACCTGCGCTTTCCGGTGCAGTATGTGAATCGCCCCAATCTCAATTTCCGTGGCTTCTGTGGCACCCTCGCCTCTGGCACCGTGCGCAAAGGCGATGAGATCGTTGTTCTGCCTTCACAAAAACGCAGTCGCATCAAATCGATTGTCACCTATGACGAAGAACTAGAGCTTGCTCATACCGAGATGGCTGTGACTTTGACGATGGAGGATGAGATCGATATCAGTCGTGGCGATATGATCGTACATGCCGACAACTACCCGGTTGTGACCGATAATTTTGCTGCCACTTTAGTGTGGATGACAGAAGATGCCATGCTACCGGGCAAGTTATATGACTTTAAGTTTGGCACCAAGACTGTCAGCGGCAAGGTCACCACGCTGCGTCATCGCACAGACGTCAACACTCTAGAAACCTCACCGGCCCCAACGTTGGAACTCAACGAAATCGGTGAGTGTGAAATTAGCATCGATCAAGTAGTGTGCGTAGATAGCTATTCTACAAACCGCAGTACCGGTGCCTTCATCGTGATCGACAGAATGAGCAATGTCACCATCGCAGCTGGCATGGTCAATGTCGACGCGGGCAGCTCGACAGTACAGTGTGAAAAAGGCGATGTTAAAGCTCACGTGACCAAAGAGGAACGTGCGGCACGCTATGGCCAAGATCCAGTTACTGTAATGTTTATTGGGCTATCTGGTTCAGGAAAAACCACGCTAGCACACGGACTAGAGCGTCGCTTATTCGACATGGGTCGAATCAGTACCGTGCTCGATGGCAAAGCGATGCGCTTGGGAATCAGCAAAGACCTGCCGCATGATCAGGAAGGGCGAGCGGAGAATTTACGCCGCAGCGCAAACGTGGCCAAACTATTAAACGAGTCAGGTTTAATTTGTTGCGCCTCGTTCGTCGCGCCGAACAAAGATTCGCGCGACCATGCTCGCGCAGTTATCGGCAAAGAGCACTGCTTAATCGTCTATTTGAACCCACCATTGGAGACTTGCCGTCAACGCGACCCAAGTGGCTTGTATGCGGCGGCAGAGCTTTCTGGCTCGGCCGACTTGCCGGGTGTTTCATTCCCTTATGACGAGCCGGAGAATGCTGACTTAGTGTTAAACACAGAATCCTTGTCAGTAGACAAGTGCCTCTCTGAGGTTGTTCGTTTGATGCAGTCTCGGAAGATTATTTAACTTGGCGCACTGATCGCGTGTCGTTGCACTGATCGCGTGTCGGTGCGCCAGCTTGCGGGCTGGAAGACGCCGTGAATACGTCCGTGTAGGCTCTACGGCGGCATCCCTGCCGCCGAAGCTTCCTGCCCGCAAGCTGGCGCACCAACACTCCTCTACTGCCTGCTGCAGAAATCATTTAATTCTTGGAAAGCCCACCAATACAGTGCTGTTGCTGGTGCTGTGGGTGGCAAAGCTTCGGCGGCAAGGATGCCGCCTTAGAGCCTACATGGATGTATTCACGGCGTCTTTGCAACTCACATCACCAACAACGGCACGAGATCGAAACCACCAACAAAACAAAACCTAAACCGGATTATCAATATCAATAAACTGATGCTCGAAATCTAATTTGCTCGCCAAATATTCAGCCACCGCCTGCACTCCATAACGCTCGGTCGCATGATGCCCGGCTGCGAAAAAATGCATTCCCGTTTCACGGGCAAAATGCACGGTTTGCTCTGAAGCCTCACCGGTAATATAGGCATCGACACCCGCTTGCTCAGCAAGCTCGATGAAATTTTGCGCGGCTCCCGTGCACCATGCCACAGTTTTTATTGGCTTCGAGCTACCATCGATATGCAATGGCGCTCTGCCCAGACGTTGCTCTAACAGCGCACTCAATTGCTCGCCCGACATCGGCTCAGCCAACTCCCCAGTCAAACCGATGCTGTTATTATTTTGCTTACCTAGGTCGCCAGTCACACAGAATCCCAACAACTTTCCAAGCATTGCATTGTTGCCATATTCTGGATGGACGTCTAAGGGCAAATGATAAGCCAGCAGGGAAATATCATGGGCCAACAATGCTTCTACACGCTGACGTTTAATTCCCGTAATGCATTCGCTCTCGCCCTTCCAGAAATATCCGTGGTGTACCAAGAGTAAATCCGCCTTTTCCTCAATCGCCCGATCAATCAAGGCCTGACACGCCGTCACCCCAGTAATGACGAGCTTTACCTGTTTCTTACCCTCAACTTGCATGCCATTCGGGCAATAATCTCGGAACTGCTCTGGTCGCAGTAGCGTTTTCAATGCACTTAGGATCTCATCACGGCTTGTAGACATTCGAATTCACCTTCACATAACAAAGAATTACTCGCATAATGGGCGCCATCATGCGGCGCCAATGGTATGCGTTTGATTTTGACGCGTATGGTATCAGACTCATGCAATGACGCCTGAGTCCTTGCGAGAATTCATGAAAAAGCTTCTAGAGTTTATTGGCTGGCCTACTGTTGCCGGCATGTTGTTCGCCATCATCTTAGTGCAATACCAACAGATTAATAAGTTGGGCGATGCGCTATTACAGACTCCCGTGGACACCATTACACAAGTGGAGGAATTACCATTCTCCCTGGCTGACGCGGTCGATCGGGCAGCTCCCTCTGTCATTAGCATTCACTCAACCATTCGCCAGCAGATTCAGCTTCCCCCAGAAGAAGAAATTCCTCCGATGTTCCGCAATTTATTGCAGAACATCCCCGCAGAGCGCTCTTACAGCAGCCTTGGATCGGGTGTAATCGTCAGCAATGAGGGACACGTGCTAACCTCCCTGCACGTGATTGAAGGGGCCGAAGACATCGAAGTGCGCTTCGGCGATAACACAGCCAAGACTATCATCACTCCCGCACGGCTTATTGGCTCCGACTCCAGTACCGATCTCGCACTTCTCAAGATCGATGCACTGGCCTTACCCCGCCCTATCCCAATAGGCTCGTCTAATGCCGTACGCGTTGGCGATACGGTGCTTGCCATAGGTTTCCCTAGCCAAGAATTAATCAGCCAAAAATCTGTATCCAGGGGCATTGTTAGTGCCTTAGGGATTCCGCAAGATGGTCTTCCGATTGTCGACTATATCCAAACCGATGCCGCCATTAACTACGGAAATTCTGGCGGTGCGCTAGTGAACACCCGAGGTGAGTTGATTGGCATCAACTCCTTCATCTATTCACAATCGGGCGGGTCAGACGGGATCGGTTTTGCAGTACCAATCAACAAAGCCATGGGGGTTGTGGATCAGCTCTTGGCCTTTGGCGAAGTCACACCGGGGTATCTCGGGGTGATCACGGGCGAGTTGCTTACCGAGGAAAGCAGTGTCAACTTCTTCGGTAACCCCGATGTTTCAGGGCTGCTCATTGAGCAAGTCAATGAAGACAGCCCAGCAGAACATGCGGGTATTCGTGCAGGGGATGTGATGACAGCAATCGACGGCATTGTCATTACCGATGTCATTGGTGCCATCGACCAAATCAACCGCAAAGCGCCAGGTCAAATGGTGGACCTGAGTATCTACCGACAAGGCGAAACTCTGGTGATTCCGGTGCAACTTGGCACCGGCACCTCGGCCTACCGAATCCCAGAGATTCCCAGCAATTAAACGTTAAGGTTTGCGACGATAGGCAGCAGATGCGGCGTGCGCTGGCAGGAATTCATTTCTAGCAAGTTCACTGGCCATTCCAGCCAGTTTATCTGCTCCTTTAGCAGAACACTGAATGATCGAGCTACGCTTCTGAAAATCGTAAACCCCTAGGGCAGAGAAAAAGCGTGCCGTGCCCGATGTGGGCAACACGTGGCTAGGCCCCGCACAATAATCCCCTAAAGCTTCCGCACTGTAAGCGCCCATGAACAAAGCTCCCGCGTGGTTGATATGCTCAGCAAGGGCCTGTGGATCTTGCACTGATAATTCTAAGTGCTCCGGAGCGATAATATCACTCACCCGCGCAGCCTCTTCGAGTGATTGGGCCAGGATGATGATGCCGCGCTTGTTAAGTGATTTTGCGATAATGTCACGGCGCTCCATGGTCGGAAGCAGACGCTCGATACTCTCTAATACTTTTTCTAGGTATTGCGCATTATCACTTATGAGTATCGATTGCGCCTGCTCGTCATGTTCGGCTTGCGAGAACAAGTCCATAGCGACCCAGTCAGGGTCTGTGCTGCCATCGGCAATAATCGTTAGCTCCGATGGCCCAGCGATCATATCGATACCCACATCTCCAAACACCATTTTCTTAGCGATCGTGACAAAGATATTCCCAGGGCCGGTAATCTTATCGACGCGCGCGATGCTTTGTGTGCCATAAGCAAGTGCCGCAATGGCTTGCGCCCCGCCCACTGTGTAGACCTTATCGACACCTGCGAGCGCTGCCGCTGCAAAAATCAAATCGCCACGTTCATTCCATGCCGTTGGCACAGTTGCGACAATTTCTTTCACGCCTGCCACTTGCGCAGGAATGCCGTTCATCAACATTGACGATGGGTAATTGGCTTTGCCGCCTGGAACATAAATACCCACGCGCGCTAAAGGCAAAACCTTCTGGCCATAGATCGAACCGTCGGCATCTTCATATTGCCATGAGCCCGTTTTTTGACGCTCATGATACTCTCGAATTCTATCGGCTGCGCCGCGCAAGGCATCTGCCTGCGCCCTTGGTAGACGAGCAAGGCTAGTGGCCATTTGCTCTTTGCTCACTGTCAACGCATCGATATTTTTTGCTTCGCGCCGATCAAAATGATTCGTGTATTCAACTACCGCTTCATCGCCACGCTCACGCACGGCCGCCAGTATATCCGCGACAACCGCATTGACCTCAGGGTTGCCGAGCAAACTGCGATTCAACATCGCCTGCAAGGCAGCTTCAAAGCCTTCGGCAGACGCGTCTAGACGCATAATTTTCACAGCAGCCGTGCTCATTTTTTAGCCTCAACCGCTTCTGCAAGCCTCTGCAATAGCGGATTAATAACGGCATGTTTCATCTTCATCGCTGCCTTGTTCACGATAACGCGTGAGCTAATATGCGCAATCAATGCTAGCGGTTCGAGCCCATTAGCTTTGAGCGTATTACCACTATCGACGATGTCGACAATGATATCGGCTAGCCCCATGGACGGTGCTAACTCCAATGCCCCATTGAGCTTGATCACATCGATCTGCGCGCCTTGTTCGGCGAAGTAACGCTTCGTGATATTGGCGAACTTAGTCGCGACTTTCACGCGCCCCTGCACTGGGGCTACACCCACTGGTGCTGCCGTCATCAATCGACACTTCGCCAAATGCAAATCCAACGGCTCATAAAAATCTTCACTGCCATGCTCCATCAGCAGGTCTTTGCCAACGACTCCAATATCGGCACTGCCAAACTCGACATAAGTTGGCACGTCTGAGCCACGAATCACCATTATTTGCACACCAGGCACAGTCGTATCAAATATCAGTTTACGACTAACATGGATATCTTCAAGCGGCGCAATACCGGCCTGTTGAAACAAAGGCAATACTTCATCAAGGATTCGCCCCTTGGTTAGGGCGATCACAATTTTCTGATAATTCGTTGCAGTCATACGCTTATTAAGCCTGTTACTTGTTCAATGATTACGCCGCGGCGCTCTAATTACGAAGGCACTCGACGAATACGCGCACCGAGTAATTGCAGTTTTTCTTCGATACACTCGTAGCCGCGATCAATATGGTAGATGCGATCGACCACTGTCTCGTTCTCCGATACTAGGCCTGCAATAATCAAACTTGCTGATGCACGTAGGTCGGTTGCCATCACCGGCGCCCCTTTCAAGGAGGTCACACCATTGACGATCACCGTATTGCCTTCGACATGCATCGAAGCCCCCATGCGGTTCATCTCATGCACGTGCATAAAGCGATTCTCGAACACCGTTTCGGTGATAGAGCCAGTGCCCTCTGCAATTGCATTCAGGGCCGTGAACTGAGCCTGCATATCGGTTGGAAAAGCGGGATAAGGCGCTGTCCGCAATGACACTGCCTTAGGACGCTTACCATGCATGTCTAGCTCAATCCAAGTATCGCCAATACGCAGGTCGGCACCGGCTTCTTCCAACTTGCTTAGTACAGCTTCCAGAATATCTGGACGCGTGTCTTTAACCTTAATGCGTCCGCGAGTTGCCGCTGCCGCAATCAGGTAAGTGCCTGTTTCGATACGGTCGGGCATCACTGAATAGCTGCAACCGTGCAGGCTTGTCTTGCCATTGATGACGATCGTGTCAGTACCTTGGCCAGTAATCTCGGCGCCCATCGCGATCAAGCAATTCGCCAAGTCTACGACTTCCGGCTCACGTGCAGCGTTTTCGATGATGGTTTGTCCATCGGCTAGAGTGGCCGCCATCATGACGTTCTCTGTGCCAGTGACCGTACACATGTCCATGAAGATATGGGCACCTTTCAGTCGGCCATCGACGGTGGCATTGATGTAGCCATCTTCGACCACGATATCGGCGCCCATTTTTTGCAAAGCGCTAATGTGTAAATTCACCGGGCGACTCCCTATAGCACAGCCGCCTGGGAGTGCGACTTGTGCTTGCCCAAAATGCGCTAGCAGAGGGCCCAACACGAGTATCGACGCGCGCATCGTTTTCACGAGCTCATAGGGAGCATTGAAGTGCTTGATCGTGCCGCCGTTCACTTCGACATTAAGCTTTTCGTCAATGACAGGCTCAAGCCCCATGCAGCCTAGGAGCTCCAGCATGGTGGTGATATCGTATAAATGCGGCAAATTACAGATCTGCACGGTTTCTCTAGTGAGCAGCGTAGCAGCAAGAATAGGCAGCGCCGAGTTTTTAGCACCCGCAATACGGATTTCTCCGTTGAGGCTAATCCCTCCATGAATCAATAATTTATCCATTAGTTTCTCGATCTAAAGAATGTGTGATATCAAGCCTGAGCGGCTTGTTCTTGAACTGTCATCAAGCGCATGCTGACGGCATGAATCGCGCCAGAGGCAATATGAGGATTTAGAATTTGGTACACTTTTTGTTGTCTTTTCACAGGGTTAAGGCCAGCGAACGCATCGCCAATCGCTAAAACTTGGAATTTACCCCCCTCCCCAGTGACGTTAATTTCGCATTCTGGGAGCTGCGCCACGAGCAACTCTTGAATCTGGCCTGCATCAATCATCATAAATTCAACCTATCTATATTCATGCTTTAGCGCGCCCCAAGCGACAAGGCTTAGGGCACAATCGTTTACTGCCAGTTCTCAATCACTTGGTCGATGTCGTTTCCGTAACGGTTCATCAACGCCGAGAACTGTGTGTAATATTGACGACGCAGGTTGATTCCGCTGAGATACAAGTTCTTCAGCTTCCACTCGCGCTCTTCATTCAAAAACAAAGTGTATTGCAACTCCACTTTGCTATTGTTGGCAGAGATCTCCATACGTACGTTGGTATTTTCTTCTGGGTTTGGTGCAGGGCGCCCAGCCGGCAAGAACACTAGCTCTTGGCCATCGTAGCCCACGAGTGCTGCACCGTAGAAGCGCGTTAGTGTCGATTTTAGCTTATCGCCAAAACGGCTAATTTGCTCCGCGCTGGCCTGTTCGGCGTAACGCGCCATCACCCCAGTGGCAACCTCATCAAAATCCACAAAACTGCTTAATGACTCTTGAATACCACTGAAATAGCGATCCCGGTCAGATTCGAAGTAAGGCTTTAATTCCTCGACCTTGGCGAGCAGCTCATTGACTGACGTGCGCGCCGAGTCTACGGCAGACATTTCCTCAGCGGCGTTAACTAACGGCGCCAAGAAGGCGAGTAGACTAATAACGAGTAATCGGTTGAATTTAATCACGTGAGCATTTCTCCTATTAATTCAGTAAACGCTTATTTTTGTGCCTGCTAAAATTGCTTGCGTAGATTAGGCAAAATGGCCCGCTCACAGCACTGACTGATGAAGCGTCTCTGGTCTTAGAAAGCTGCGCAGAGTTTACATCAAACCGCCCACGCAATAAATTACTACTTGCAAACATTAATATTCCTTCGTCTAATTGGTGCCCTTACTTTTTTGGCTCGCACAGGTCTTATGCTGTTAGACGTTGTTATCGTAGTTTTTGGTTTTCTGGGTCTCATTTGGGGAGCAGATAAATTCGTTGCCGGCGCCTCTGCTATCGCGCTAAATCTAGGGGTCGCCCCCTTGATGATCGGCTTAACCATCGTGGCTTTTGGCACTTCAGCCCCCGAGTTCTTCTCCTCAGCTGTGGCCGCTTTAGAACAACAAGCGCCAATAGCCATCGGCAATGCCCTGGGGTCGAACATCTTCAATATTGGGGTTGCACTTGGGATCGCAACCCTTTTGCGCCCCATCACGCCACCCAAGTCCCTCATAAAGAAAGAACTGCCTGCCTTGCTGCTTGTTACAATAGTGACGGGGATTCTTTTCGCCGACTTGCATTTAGGGCTCAACGACAGCTTGATCTTAATTGGCGTTTTAGGATTCCTAGCCTACCGACTCGTACGCCAAGGCCGCAGGAAACAAGAGCGCGGCGAAGAAAGTGACGAGGAAGAGCTCGACATCCCCCCCGTCAACATTCTTCGCGCCACACTGATGTTACTCTTTGGCTTACTGCTCTTGGTTATTGGTGCGGAGGCGCTAATCGGTGCCGCTAGCTCAATTGCGACTCGCATGGGCGTCTCATCGGCGATTATCGGCCTCACTATCGTAGCGCTGGGCACCAGTCTTCCAGAGCTGGCCGCTTGCGTGGCCAGTGTTTTGCGTGGGCACTCGGACCTTGCTCTGGGCAATATCGTCGGCTCCAACATCCTCAATCTGCTTGTCGTGCTGCCATTTCCTGGCCTATTGGCCGCGGGCTCTATTGAAAGCAGCTTGTTCTATCGCGATTATGCGACAATGCTCATCATGACCCTAGTGCTCGCCGCCATTTGTTATTGGACGGCAAAAACAGGAAAAAACATAGGCCGAGGAAGCGGCGCGGTATTTGTACTGATGTACCTCTGCTGGTTCCTCGTAATGTATCAACAGATTTAGTGCTGACCGATCGGTGAGCCCTGCATCTTCGACAAAGAAGTGATGGCAATGAGTGAAGAAAACTTCCTGATTCAACGCGCCCTGCGAACAATCGACATTGAATACCGTGCCATCGATCAGCTGCGCCATAGAATCGACAACGCCTTTGTGGCTGCCTGCGAGCTAATGCTGGCGTGCAAAGGGCGCGTAGTGGTTATTGGCATGGGCAAGTCTGGCCTCATTGGTCGCAAAATAGCCGCCACACTTTCTAGCACTGGCACCCCCTCGATGTTTGTCCATCCAGGCGAGGCCAGTCATGGCGACCTCGGCATGATCACCGATCAAGATGTGGTCATCGCAATTTCATACTCAGGCACCGCTACTGAGATAGTGACTATATTGCCGACCTTGAAACGCAAAGCCATTCCGCTGATTAGCATCACTGGCAACCCCGAATCCATTCTGGCAACTACGGCCGACGCGCACTTAAATGGCTATGTCGAAGAAGAGGCATGCCCGCTCGGCCTAGCGCCAACCTCCAGCACCACGGTCACGCTTGTATTAGGCGATGCCTTGGCGATGGCGTTACTAGAAGCACGAGGCTTCACTCCAGAGGAGTTTGCGTTCTCCCACCCCGGTGGCAAACTTGGCCGCCGCCTCCTGCTAAAGGTAAAAGACATCATGCACGGCGGCGATGCCATCCCTAAGGTCGGCCCAGACACTTTACTCAGCGATGCGCTATTAGAGGTTTCGCGCAAAGGCTTGGGCATGACCACGGTCATTGACCAACAAGGACGCTTATGCGGAGTCTTCACCGATGGTGACTTGCGTCGTACCTTAGACTCAGGCAAGGATATTCACAAAACCTATATTCGCGAAGTCATGTCTGTCCATAGCAAGAAAATTCAAGCAAACGCCCTAGCCACTGAAGCCGTACTTATGATGCAAGAAAATAGCGTCTATACGCTGATAGTCACAGACGCCCAAGGCGAGCTCGACGGAGTCATTCGAATGCACGACCTGCTGCAGGCGAATGTGGTCTAATGGCATCTGGTGCAACAGCATTTATGAATAGGGAGTCGAGCGATGCTATTTACTATTGATCCTAGCGATGCCATTGAGCGCGCACGCGCTGTCACCCTACTATTACTTGATGTCGACGGTGTACTCACCGCTGGTGAACTCTATCTTGCGGACAGCGGTGAGGAGATAAAAGCCTTTAGCACTCTCGATGGTCAAGGCATCAAGCTATTGCAGCGCCACGGCGTGAAAGTGGGAATTCTCAGTGGACGCAAGTCGCAGCTATTGAGCAAACGCGCCGCAAACCTTGGCATAGAGATCATCATTCAAGGCCGCGAAGATAAACTCGATGCCCTCAAAGAGCTCTGCAAAAAAGAAAAATTAGAGCCAAGCGCTATCGCCTACGTTGGGGACGATTTACCCGATATTCAGGTGCTCAAAACAGTTCGCCTCGGGTTCTCAGTGCCTAACGCCCACAGTACCGTTAAGGAAGTGGCTCACGTGCAAACCCAAAGTGCTGGTGGCCACGGGGCCGTGCGTGAGGTCTGTGATTTTATCCTGCAAGCTCAAGGTCTTTACGATGACGCCATCGCCCCCTACCTCTGAGCCCAATATTGCCAATGAAGTGAGTAAGATTATCGACTTCAAGGCACTGCTTTCTGGGCTGCGGTTTTGGGTGGTCTCCATCCTAATCGTTCTTGCATTCTTTGCTGGCCGCAGTCTTCTGGAGCAGCGTGCAAATCAAGCTCAATCGGACGAGCTGCAAGCCACTACAGAGATCCTCTTCGATGCTTACTCCAATGGAGTCACCAGCGTACTCTATGATTCACTAGGGAACATCGAATACACGCTAGAGGCGAGCCGACAAGTTCATTTTCTCGACAACACAACGGAATTAAGCAATCCCTATGTACGCCTATACCAAGGTTCAGGTGCGCGCTGGAATATCGTTGCCAGATCGGGCAAAATCCTCGCAGCCGAAGAGGATGCACACATCGACCAACTTGATCTTAGCGATGAAGTGGAACTCTTTCAGATTGACCAATTAGGCAATCGCATGACTCTTACGACCAGTTTTCTGTCGCTATTTCCTGAAAGCGAAACGATGAACACTGACAGAGAAGTCACTATGATCACTGACAGCTTGCATCAAACTGCCGTTGGTATGACCGCAGACTTAGAGCAAGACACACTGACCTTCCTTTCGAAGGTCAAGGGCCGATATGAAGTTCAAACTAGTCAACAGTAGATCCACTCTGGCGCTTCTAAGCTTCTGCGTGTGCTGCATTGCCAGCATAAGCTGGGCGCAAGAGGCAACCCAAAGCCATGAGTACAGCGCCGATGGTGAAACCAATATAGAAACGATTAACGGCCTTCGAGTCATAACTCTGCGCGACAATGTATTTGTTCGCCAAGGTGACATTGAACTGACCGGCGATATTGCTGTGCTGGAATACAATCAGAGCAATCAATTGCAACAAGTCAAACTCACTGGCACTCCTGCCAACTTCGAACAACTCGCGAGCGCCGACACTGATATTGTCACCGGCGACAGCGAAACCATCAATTATTACGCCGGCACAGAGGGCATCGTGGAGTTCATAGGCAACGCCCATTTTAACCAGCCTGGCACGACACTTAGCTGCGACCAAATCCGTCATACTATTGAAACCGGCGCCACCTCTGGCCAAGCATGTAGCGGCTCTTTGAGCTCGCAGTCCAATTGATGAGCACACTCCGAGCCAGCCACCTCGCCAAAAGCTACAAGGGCCGAAATGTCGTTCGCGATGTTTCCATCAGTGTCGACAGCGGGCAAGTCGTTGGTCTATTGGGCCCTAATGGCGCGGGCAAAACCACTTGCTTCTATATGATCGTTGGGCTTGTACAGGCCGATGGCGGCACTATCGCGCTGGATTCCGACGATCTAACCATATTACCAATCCATGCACGTGCTCAGCGTGGTGTTGGCTATTTGCCCCAGGACTCGTCTATATTTCGAACCCTGACTGTGGCAGAAAACATCATGGCGATCCTCGAGACGCGCAAAAGCTTGAGCCGCGACGAACGGCAGGAAAAACTAGAAAGCCTCTTGCAAGAGTTTCACATTACTCATATTCGCGACAACAAGGGGATGAGCCTGTCCGGCGGGGAGCGACGTCGAACCGAAATTGCTCGCGCTCTCGCCGCGGAACCGCGTTTCATTTTACTCGACGAACCCTTCGCCGGTGTCGATCCGATATCGGTTAGCGATATTAAAGACATTATCACGCACCTAAAGCAGAAAGGCATAGGCGTACTGCTGACCGACCACAACGTTCGAGAGACATTGGACATCTGTGAAAAGGCCTACATCGTCAGCGAAGGACAGATCATCGCAGAGGGCTCTGCCGACACTATTCTGAGCAATCAGAAGGTCCGAGATGTGTATTTAGGGCATCAATTTAAAATCTAATTCAGATTGGGCTTGAAATTTGCTAGTGACTTACGGCACGATACTTGCTGCGAGGGCATTTATCGAATAATAAGCTCCATTTACCGGTATGCCGCACCCACAATCCATCGACATAGTAGTCATTTTATGAAGTACTCATCGCTATGAAATTATCGCTTCAGCTCAAGTTAGGTCAGCAACTGACCATGACACCACAGCTGCAGCAAGCCATCCGTCTTCTTCAGCTCTCGACACTCGATTTGCAACAAGAAATCTACGAAGCAATAGAGTCCAACCCTATGCTCGAGATCGAAGAAGGCGTCGATGAGGCCTTCGCCAAAGCCGATGCAGCCGCAGAAACCAACTCCGAAAGCTCCGCTTCTAGCGACGAATACAGCGCCGATCGAGTCATATCCGACAAAGGCAAAGATGATTCGGACTTCAGCGCCAAAGCCAGCGATGACGACAACCGCTGGGAAGACAGCATTCCAGAGAATTTGTCGGTCGACAGCAATTGGGAAGACGTCTACCAAAGCAATTACACCACTGGCAGCTCAGACTCCGCCTCCAATGAAGGCGATAGCATGGACTTCGATTCGCGCAATAGCGCCGAAGAGACTCTGCAAGACCATCTGATGTGGCAATTAAACCTGACCCCAATGTCAGATGCTGACCGTCTAATCGGGCTCGCTATTATCGATGCTGTCGATTCCAATGGCATGCTCACTGTCAGTATTGAGGCGATTCACGCCAGCTTAATCCGCTCCTTAGACATCGACCCTGACGAAGTCGTGGCCGTATTGCACCGCATTCAACAGTTTGACCCTGTCGGTGTTGCCTATCGCGACCTAGCCGAATGCCTCTACATTCAATTGGAGCAATTCGAAGACGAGCTACTCACAGTATCTGTGAAGCACGCCAAAATGATTGTGAAGAATCACCTATCGCTATTAGGCAATCGCGACTACGCGCAACTCATGCGCCTCACGCGCCTAAAAGAGCCCGAGCTACGCGATGCAATCAAAGTCATTGAACAACTCGACCCACGCCCTGGTTCAGACATTTCACCGCCCTCCACGACTTACATCGTCCCCGACGTCTTTGTCAGCAAAGACAGTTCAACAGGGCGCTGGCGTGTTGACCTAAACCCGGACACCGCCCCAAAGATTCGCGTCAACCCTGAGTACGCCTCACTTGTGCGCCGGGCAGACAACAGCACGGATAACAATTATCTGCGCGATAACTTACAAGAGGCACGCTGGTTCATTAAGAGCCTGCAGAGCCGCAACGAGACACTCATGAAAGTGGCCACTCGCATCGTCGAACATCAAAAAGGCTTCTTTGAATATGGCGAAGAGGCCATGAAGCCACTTGTGCTACACGACATTGCCGAAGCGGTCAGCATGCACGAATCGACAATTTCCCGTGTCACAACCCAAAAGTATATGCACACACCTAAGGGGATATTTGAGCTTAAATACTTCTTTTCCAGCCACGTCAGCACCGCAGGCGGCGGCGAGTGCTCATCGACAGCCATTCGCGCGTTGATCAAGAAATTAATTTCCACGGAAGATGTGCGCAAACCTCTAAGTGACAGCAAAATCACGAAATTATTGGAGGAGCAAGGAATTAACGTTGCGCGCCGCACTATCGCCAAGTACCGGGAATCGCTCTCGATTCCCCCCTCAAATGAGCGCAAGAGACTGGTTTAGATCCGTTTGCGCTGCTTTGAATGCCGATAGTTGCGAAAAACACTCAAAACTGAGCATCAGCAATGCTAAAATTAGCACTGAATTTTCGACTTCTGAGACTTTCCCATAATGCGAATTGATACCATTCTGACTCCGCAGCGCTGCTTTTGCGATTTGCCCGGCGTCAGTAAAAAACGCTTCCTGACGACAGTCAGCGAGCTCATTGCCGAACAATCTCCAGCCCTCTCGGCTGACCATATCTATAGTGCGCTACTGGCTCGAGAACAGCTCGGCAGTACAGGGATTGGCAATGGCATTGCCATTCCGCATTGCAGAGTTGCCGATTGCGATAAAATCACTGGTGCGCTGGTAACACTTTCCGAGGGCATCGATTTCGACGCTATCGACTCTCGCTCTGTCGATTTATTGTTCGTCTTGATTGTGCCGGCAGAAGAAACTGATGAACACTTGAAGGTATTGAGTGCCTTAGCCACTTTATTCCATCAAGAGAGTTTTTGTGCGCAATTGCGAAATGCCACTAGCGCAGAAGAACTATTTGAGATTGCTACGCAAAATTAGTCATTCATCCAGCTTCAGGCGACACACTGTGAAACTGCTCATCATCAGCGGCCGGTCCGGCTCAGGTAAGAGTACTGCTCTCAACATGCTTGAGGACCATGGCTATTATTGCATCGACAATTTACCCGCCAGCCTGCTGCCAGCGTTAGCCCAGAGGCTCAGCGCACAAAGCACCGACTTACCCCTGGTGGCCGTGAGCATCGATGCACGCAATATCCCGTCCGATTTGAAGCAAGTGCCCGAGATAATCGAGCAACTCAAACAAATACCCCTGCGCACTGAGATCATTTTTCTCGATGCAAGTAGCCCAACGCTGATCAAGCGTTTTAGTGAGAGTCGACGCAAGCATCCACTCACCACCGAAAGAATTGGTCTGCGACAAGCAATCAACATGGAGACTGAACTCCTTGAGCAGATCGCCCTACTAGCGAGCTTGTCGATTGATACGAGCAATATGTCTCTGCACCAGCTACGGGGCAGCATTAAAACCCGCGTTGTTGAGCGAGACGAGAGCGGCCTAGCGTTGATGTTTGAATCATTTGGCTACAAGTATGGCGTGCCTATTGATGCCGATGTTGTGTTCGATGTGCGCTGCTTACCTAACCCCTATTGGGAGCCAAGCTTACGCCCTCTCACGGGTTTAGACGCGCCTGTAAGAGACTGGTTGCAAACTCAGGCCACCGCTGAGGCCATGTATGAAGACCTCAAAGCTTACCTACTGAAGTGGCTACCCAAGTTCGAAGAAAATAACCGCGCCTATATGACCGTTGCTATAGGATGTACTGGCGGACAGCACCGCTCTGTATACTTGAGCGAACGACTAAAAAAAGAGTTCGCCGATAAAATAAAAAATGTGCAGGTAATGCACCGAGAGTTACTACGAAGGGAAACAGCCTAAGTCCTATGATTAAGTCTACAGTTACAATCTGCAATAAGGCGGGTCTGCACGCTCGTGCTGCAGCAAAAATGGTATCGGTCAGCTCCGCCTTTGATAGCCAAATTCAAGTAGGGCAGGACAAACTCGTCGATGGCAAAAGCATTCTTTCATTGATGATGCTCGCCGCCAGCAAAGGGACTGTATTGAATTTATTAATAGAAGGCCCAGACGAGTCCGATGCTCTACAAGCAATCACTACCCTCGTAAACAATCGCTTTGACGAAAGCGAATAAGCCCCCAATTCACCACTGCACATGCGGGCAATAGGAACAGGAATGAAAAAACGCGAAGAAATAGATTGGTCGCTAGAGCCGCCAAGCAAGTCACAAGTTAAGCGTGACATGATTAGTATTCAAAAACTCGGAGAAGATCTAACCACACTTGGCAAAAAACAGCTCGATAAACTGCCGATTTCCGATTCAGTCCGCGCCGCGTTAAATGAGTACTCTCGCCTGCCCAATAGTCATGAGGCGAGAAGACGACAATTGCAGTTTATTGGTAAAGTCATGCGCGATGCGAATCATGAAGAGATTCAAGCTGCACTGGATAAGCTAAGAACGCCTGATCGTGCGCAAGTACGACGAGCACAATTGATCGAAGAGTGGGGAGATAAAATCCTCAACGGCACAGAGGAACAAATCAGCGAATTCATCGAGCGCTGGCCGCTTGCCGAGCGTCAAGCACTTCGACAAATGGCACGCAATTACAGTAAAGAAAACGAAGAAGCGGCGAAAGTGCATCGCCGCAAACTCCTCAATTATATTAAAGAGTTTATCGAATAAACTTTAGTCCTGCGCAGTGAATAAAGAGATTAACGACTCTCGCATCCAGCGATGAGCGCTATCGCTATCTGACTGTCGATGCCAATACAAATGCAGATCTAATTTCGCCACCTCAAATGGCAAGGTTAAGATTGCAAGATCGTATTTCTCCGCCAAAAACCTAGGCAGACAAAGCGCAAACTCCGTACTACTCACGATAGCGGCGGCAACCCGGTAGTGTTGTACGCGCAATTTAATCGTGCGCTCAACATCTAACTTCAATAATGCTAGATCGACCTGACCTAACCCCTTGCGACGGCTCGACACATGGATATGCTGCATCTGCAAAAAACTCTCTAATGTGAGTGCTTCTTGCAGTGCTGGGTGCCCATGGCGCAGAACACAAACATAGTCATCTTTCATCAATGATTGATGACTTAATTGCGGATCCTCTACCACTGGCACGTCCACAGCAAAGTCTAACTCCCCACGGGAAAGGTTGCGTACAAGCTCATTGCGTTTAACATAATAACTCTGCAAAGACACATGCGGTGCCGACTCTTCAAACAATGGAATGAGCTTGGGCAATACCAATGCCTCCGCCAAGTCAGTCATACTAAACTGGAAAATGCGCTCGCTGAGTTTCGGATCAAAATCCTCGCGTTCTAAAACACTCGTCTTAAGAAGGCTTAGGGCCTCAGAGACATTCTGTGCAATGCTGTCGGCTACAGGAGTCGGCTGCATACCACGAGCCGTTCGAACAAACAGCTCATCATTAAATAATTTGCGTAGGCGTGCTAAGGCGTTACTCACAGCCGGTTGTGTAATCGACAACATTTTGGCCGATTGTGTTAGGTTGCGCTCCGTATAGATGGTATCGAACACCAAAAACAGATTGAGGTCGCACCGCTTAACTGACATTGAATAAATATTCCTGAATTGAGGGAAGCACTTATATAGCTCGCATGAATAGTACGCAAACTTGCTGAATAATCAACATCAGAAAGATGAATAGCCCAAGTTGACGGATAACAAGTAACCGCGAGAGCAATTTCCTTAGATTTTAGGCAAGGTCTGTTTTGTGTACCTTGTAATTTTTTAGTGCTAACATCGCTTCGCTATTAGCGCGCTTTATAAGAACAAAATAAATATAATAATCAAAAGCTTAAATGCATAAAAAGAGGCATTCATGTCCGATAAAAATGCACGCTCCTACTGGCAGGCTAATGTCAGAATCGTATTATCTCTTCTCTTTGTCTGGTTCTTCATCTCATTCGTCTGCGGCATACTCTTCGTCGACTTTCTCGACCAGTTTCGCTTTGGCGGCTTCAAACTCGGGTTTTGGATGGCCCAGCAGGGGTCAATCTATGGCTTCGTTATCCTGATCTATGTCTATATTTGGCTCATGGATCGACTCGATAAACGGTATGACTTAGACCAAAGCCATTCGGCCGATACAGCCCATATGGACATAGAAGCCGATGCAAGCGAGGGACCACAATGAGTGTGCAACTATGGACCTATCTTTTTGTATTTCTAACTTTTGGACTCTATATCGGCATCGCCGTTTGGTCTAAAGCTGGCTCAACTCACGACTTCTACGTCGCCGGTGGCGGGGTTAGCCCGCTCACCAACGGCATGGCAACAGCCGCTGACTGGATGTCAGCAGCCTCCTTCATTTCCATGGCTGGCCTCATCTCCTTTCTGGGCCGCGATGGCACCTATTATCTCATGGGCTGGACCGGCGGCTATGTCTTGCTCGCTTTATTGCTTGCCCCTTACCTACGCAAATTCGGCAAATTCACAGTTCCGGCCTTTATTGGAGACCGGTACTATTCCCATAGCGCTAGGCTAAGTGCCGTGTTCTGTGCCATCGTCGTTTCCTTCGTTTATGTCTGTGGGCAGATGCAAGGAGCCGGAATCGTCTTCTCTCGTTTTTTAGAAGTCGACATCACTACCGGTGTTATCATCGGCATGGCTATCGTCTTCTTCTATGCAGTCTTAGGAGGAATGAAAGGAATCACCTACACACAAGTAGCGCAATACTGTGTGTTAATTTTCGCCTATATGGTGCCAGCTGTCTTCATTTCGTTCATGATGACTGGCAACCCCATTCCACAGCTTGGCTTTGGCTCGGAACTCACACCAGAATATGGCGGCGGCTATTTGTTAGATCGTCTCGATGGGGTCAGTGAAGATTTAGGATTTGGCACTTATACCGACGGGCAAAAAAGCACGCAAGATGTGTTCTTTATCACCGCCGCGCTAATGTTTGGTACTGCCGGCCTCCCCCATGTAATCATTCGCTTTTTCACTGTACCTGGAGTGCACGATGCGCGGCGCTCGGCAGGTTTTGCTTTAATTTTTATCGCCATCCTTTACACCACGGCTCCGGCCATAGCCGCGTTCTCCAAAACTAATTTGATGAATACCGTCAATAACGCTGAATACACCGATATGCCTTCTTGGTTTACGACTTGGGAGCGCACAAGCCTGATAGCCTTTGATGACAAAAACAATGATGGCAGGATTCAATATGTGGGCGATCCAGAAATAAATGAGCTAACCGTGAATCGTGACATCATGGTTCTGGCTAATCCAGAGATCGCACGGCTTCCAAACTGGGTCATCGCCCTCGTTGCCGCTGGCGCCCTTGCCGCCGCCCTGTCGACTGCAGCAGGGCTTTTATTGGTGATCTCGACCTCTATTTCCCACGATCTATTAAAACGCTGTCTAGCGCCCGACATAACGGAAAAACAGGAGCTCAGCTATGCACGTATCGCCATTTTCATCGCAGTTCTGATTGCTGGGTATTTTGGCATCAACCCGCCCGGGTTCGTAGCAGAAGTGGTAGCGTTCGCCTTTGGACTCGCGGCAGCATCGTTCTTTCCTGCGATAGTCCTCGGTATTTTCTATAGTCGCATGAATCGCCAAGGTGCCGTGGCTGGCATGTTAACAGGCTTTTTCTTTACAGCGACTTACATCATTTACTTCAAATTTATTAACCCAGAAATGAGCAATGCCGAACATTGGTGGTTCGGAATTTCTCCGGAAGGGATTGGCACCATGGGCACTATTTTAAATTTAGTGGTGGCATTGCTTGTCTGTCGTGTCACGACGCCGCCCCCAGAATACGTGCAGCGTATCGTGCGCCATATCAGGCTTCCGGGGGAATAAGCGCCAAAGGCTTTAGTCATCGCTTGCAGTGAATGAAGGCGCTGCCACGCTTTCGCTTGCCACTTGCTCGACCCGCTGCACCATTGCGTCGGCTAGGGCTAGGTAAGCTTGCGCGACGGCGCCATCGGGTTCTGCAATCACAATTGGCGTGCCATTATCGGTATGCTCACGTATGCCAAGATCTAAAGGCAGGGAGCCAATGACATTGATCCCGTAGTCCTGCGAAAGCTGCTCTCCTCCCCCAGTCCCGAAGATCGCCTCCGCATGGCCACAATTGCTACAGATGTGCACCCCCATGTTTTCAACAACACCAAGCAGAGGCACTTTTACTTTGCGAAACATCTCTATGCCTTTACGCGCATCCAACAGCGCCACGTCTTGCGGTGTTGTTACGATGATGGCGCCGGATATATTGGCAGACTGTGAAAGGCTTAACTGGATATCCCCAGTCCCCGGTGGCATATCAACAATGAGGTAGTCTAGAGCTGACCAGAGGGTGTCTTTAAGAATCTGATTAAAAGCTCCCACAATCATCGGTGCCCGCCAGACCATGGGAGTATTCGGATCAACCAAATACCCCATAGAGTTCGATTCTATGCCATGGGCCGTAATGGGCTCCATAAACTTATTATCGACAATCTTAGGCCTTGTGCCGGCTTTAACTCCCAACATCAAAGGCTGGCTTGGACCGTAGATATCGGCATCGAGCAGCCCCACGTTCAAACCTCTGCGTTTCAGCGCCAGAGCGAGGTTCACGGCGGTGGTGGACTTACCGACCCCACCCTTGCCAGACGCAACACATACTATCTTTTTGATATTTCTAAGTTTTTCCAATTTATCAACTCTTCAGATTAACGTTATAGCTACACAAAATAGTGATTACCCCCATTATCCATCTAAGGGGCAATGCGGAACAAGCTATCAATCGGGTATCGATGTGCATGCGAAGTTTTTGTCCACCAGCATTTGCTCGTGGAAAAAATTAGGCGAGTGCGCTAATCTGCATAGGTTTCTAGCATGTATCGCCGATATTTCTACGGCTGAGGATTGAATTAGCTATGTCCAAGGCGTCGATAGCCCTTTGTATTGCCCTTAGTGTTCCACAGATCGCGTTCTCACAAGGCCCAAATGCGCCTTCAGATGCAGCGGATGAACAGGAATATCCAATAAAATATTCGATCTACTCTAGCGCCTGGGGCACTAGAAGTAATGCGGGTCTGCGCCTAGTAGCACAAAACCTAAGTGATCATGAAGTCGTCTTAGATTCCGTCACTTTTATCGATGAAGAAGACTCATTGGTGCGCAACGACCTCGATCTAGAGCTGACTATACCTCCACATGGATGGGCAGATAAGGAGATGGACTATGTTGACCTCCTATTTGGCAGCGAATGCATTAGCCGCATCATGCAAGAAGATTGGAAGCTCGTTGAGATTTCTAATTATACGCTCAACCCTTCTGTCCGAGGCCTCATCATCGAGGACACCGAGACTTTTCGAATTTATCAATGCGTACGTAACGTCCAGGTAAGCTGGACAGATTCAGCGACCGGCAATACTGGTTCGCTCACCGAATGGGTTCTCTATCACTTCGAACGACAACTGGTTAATTAAGTAATTTTAAATATAAAAAAAAGGGGCTACTAGTAGCCCCTTTTTTTATGCATTGCTTTTTAACCGCCCATCAACACGCCGCCGTACTGCACAAAGAAAGGTGCAAAAACGAGAGAAAGAATCGCTGATAGTTTTATTAGGATATTCAAAGAAGGGCCGGAAGTATCTTTTAGTGGGTCGCCAACAGTATCGCCCACGACAGCGGCCTTATGAACCTCAGACCCCTTGCCTCCAAGATTTCCAGCCTCCACGTACTTCTTCGCATTGTCCCATGCCCCACCACTATTAGAAGAGGCGATTGCGAGCACGCCGCCCGTCACTAATGAGCCTGCAAGTATGCCCGCCACAGCAGGAACACCAAACAGAAAACCTACCACGAGTGGCGTGCCCATGATAAGCACCCCAGGGGCAATCATTTCACGCAATGCCGCCTTGGTTGAGATGGCAACACACTGCGCATAGTCCGGCTCACCGGTCCCTTCCATAATGCCTGGGATAGTATTGAACTGACGCCGCACTTCTTCGATCATGTCGAAGGCAGCCTTACCAACCGACTTCATTGTCATTGCAGTGAAAAGGAACGGCAATACGGCACCTAAGAACAAACTCACAAACACAATCGGGTCGAGTAGATTAATAGACCCCAACAGGTCATAACTATCCCCGCGCTGCTCTTTCATCAAAGCATCAGCACTTGTTAAGAATGCCGCAAAGAGCGCCAAAGAAGTCAGGATCGCCGCACCGATAGCGAAGCCCTTACCGATAGCAGCTGTCGTGTTACCGGCCGAATCGAGAATATCAGTGCGACGACGGACCTCTTTATCGAGCCCTGCCATTTCAGCAATGCCACCGGCGTTATCTGCAACAGGCCCATAGGCATCAATCGTCAGCGCGATGGCCAAGGTGCCAAGCATCCCAAGAGAACCAATCGCGACCCCGTACATGCCTCCAAGCGCCCAAGATACAAAGATCGCGATAGCAATGGCGATATAGGGCAACACGGTACTTTTATACCCCAATGCCAAACCATAGATAATATTTGTAGCGGCACCTGTCTCACAGGATTTAGCGACCTCCTGCACCGGCGAGTATTTATCGGAGGTGTAGTAACCCGTCAGCAGCCCAACGGCAAGACCCGCTACCAAACCTGAGAAGAAACACCAATATATGCCCATGCTAGTGTAAGTCACATCACGCAGGACAAATTCTGCAGGAATCATCATACCGGTCACAAAGTACATACTGATCGCCATTAAGACACTAGAGATCACGAGTAGCTTCATTAGCGCAGGTGCAACATCCTCTTCTTTCTTAACTGATACACACATAAGTGTTATCAAGCTGATTGGAATGCCAACAGCACTGATCATGATCGGGTAGAGTAATGCGTCAATATTGCCCGCGAACACCACAGCACTAATCACCATCGCTGCACACGTACTTTCGGCGCAAGAACCAAAGAGATCTGCCCCCATACCGGCGACATCCCCGACGTTGTCGCCAACGTTGTCGGCAATCACAGCTGGGTTACGGGGGTCATCCTCAGGAATCCCCTTCTCTACTTTACCCACAAGATCGGCACCAACATCAGCCGCTTTCGTGAATATCCCACCACCCACACGTGCAAAAAGTGCAATCGTCGACCCACCAAGCCCAAAGCCTGCAATAATCTCCATTAACACATAATTGGGTAGATCCGCTGGTACCCAAGCCTTCATGGCGACGTATACAAGCACTAAACCCAATACCGCAAGGCTCACCAGCGCAAAGCCCATTACCGCCCCGGAGTTCAAGGCGACTTTATAGGCATCGCTAATATCATTACGTGCTGAAACGGTGGTTCGCGCATTGCCTTGGGTGGCAATCTTCATGCCGATATAGCCTGACGCGATTGAGATAATACCGCCGAATAAGAATGCAACTGCGGTATAAAGACCTTCCCGAGTATCGGGAGTGTGATTGTCGTCGATCAACACCGCGATAATCGCGGCAAAAACCAACATAAAGATAGCGAGAAATTTGTACTCCTGCTTCAGAAATGCCATGGCACCCTGGGCAATTGCACCGTGAATGAATTTGAGTCGGCTCTTTTGTTCGCCTTCAAGACCGAGGTCCAACGGCACACTCATCACTTGACGCATATATAAATACGCCACGCCCAAACCGAAAAGTGAAAGCAAAATCGTAATACTTATTGTCATGCCTGGCATCTTACGGTATCCCCTATATTGTTTTTGTTAACGGAACCAGCCGACTGTAGCATATCAAACAGGACAAACAAAGCAGGGACCAATGCTTCCAAAAAGTGTTCTGGAACACAGAAATTTACAGGGCTGAACGGCAACAAAGGCCATAGAAGAATGGTTAACGAGGGTTCAAGAAGTAGGGTTATTGCAGTCACATTCCATACAGGAAAATGACTTAGCGTGATGGTTTTTTAGCGGACTTTTTGCGCTTACTATTGGCCGCTCGGGGGCTTTTCGGTTTGAGCTCAGGTTTGGCGTCTAAGCGGGCGGCCTTGAACGCCTCCCGCATATTCTGCAAACGCTCTTCTTTGACTTTGAATCGTCGCTGTTCAAGCGCCTGCGTGATATCGACTATTTCACCACTCATTACTGTGCTAACGCCTCTGCTTCGCGTTTTAAAGTGTTCTTGCGCGCCTCGAGATCGGCCAGCAGGTCTTTCTCAAGTGGCACCAGTAACTCACCCTGAGCATTAGTATTGCTGTATTTGCGCTGCTCAGCGTTGAGGGCATCAAGCAACGCTTGTGCCGCCGCGATGGTTTCTTCGTATTTGTTGTTCGCTGCCACTCGCGAGGCATTGCTAGCACGCAAGGCCTCTATTTGTGCCTCTAATTCGGCGATTCGCGCTTGCTGCGCTTGCTCTCGCGCCCTAGCCGCACGGCGAGCCTGCTCCGCGGCGGCAAGTCGTGCAGCCTCTTCACGCTCGGCTTGCGCTTGCGCCTCTGCCTCAGCCTCCGCACGAGCTATGCGAGCAGCTTCTTCGCGCTGCGCCGCCTCTTGCCGTTCACGCTCCGCTTCAATGCGTGCTATGCGAGCTCGCTCTTGCGCCGCACGCGCAGCAGCGGCCTGCTCTGCGGCTCGTTGACTCTCGATCACACTCGCTTGATCAATAGTGGTTTGCTCCGTATCGCTAGATGCACAGCCCACCAACCCTAGCACTATCGCCCCAAGCAGACACAGTTTGACATTCGCTGTGAACTTTCCGGGTTTTGTATAGTGTTTCATTTTACAGAATCCTTTTTAATCTATGAGGTGTCGCTTTAATTCGTACAACACTTGACGACACCATAATCAGTCGCTGATAGTAGGGTCAAGCAACCAATAGAGCGTCAAGACTTGCACTTTATATCTATAATTCAGGAATTTGTCAGCATTTATGCTGAATTCTCATGACAAAAGCCCGCAACATCAGTTACCTAAGCCGATTTAAACGCATCATAGGCGCTCTTCTAGGCCTTGTCTTGTTGCTCGTCGTGCTCACTATACAATGGCAGCCCAGCGTTCCTGAGAACCCCACTCTGGACAATCTCGCCATCAATACGATCGAACAAGTCATAGTCGACAATGCTCCAGCGTCAATCAGCGCCCCAGGAGAGGTGAGCTTGCACCTAGATAACGAGGAGTTAAACTTACTCGCAGCGTTCTTATTGCAGAACGTCCCTAGCCTT
Source organism: uncultured Pseudomonadales bacterium (assembly GCA_947259995.1). Taxonomy (GTDB): domain Bacteria; phylum Pseudomonadota; class Gammaproteobacteria; order Pseudomonadales; family Pseudohongiellaceae; genus UBA5078. The sequence goes on from CAMYOK010000011.1 coordinate 193,063, forward strand.
AACAGCGTCACCTCGAATGTCACAATCGACGACGGCAATGCCAGTGTCGATATGAGCATCCCCTTACGAACGCCACTTAAAACCAGTTACCTCAATTTACACACCCAAGTGCGACAAGTAGAAGACCAAATACAATTGTATTCGGTAAGGGTCGGTTATTTGCCGATCCCCAGCGCGTTAGTCCATTTTTTGCGCACTCGAGCAGAGCGACAACTGGCCAGTACCTACGTTAACTATCAGCAAATTTATGATTTACAGCGCAGCATTCGGACAATAGATTTTCACAAAGACGCGCTCCTGATCGGCTTAGATTGGGACCCGGGACTCCTCGCACAGGTGCAAACGCAGGCGGAACAGCTGCTCTTAAGCGCTGAAGACAAAGACAAGATAGTGTTCTATTTTGGCGAAATAATCAGCATTGCTCGCGCACAAGACGAAAACACTCGCAGCATTTCCTTAGACCTACTACTCGTCCCCCTATTCAATATGGCCCATGAGCGAATTTTGAGCGGCGCTAATCCTTTGAGCGAGAATCGCGCCCTCCTGCAAGCACTCTCCCTTTACGTCAATGAATCGGACCTTAGCCAATTAGTCGAACCTCCTAGCGCCGCGGCGCTGATCAATCCGCGCCGCTTGAATGTCACCATTCAACGCCGTACCGACCTTGCGCAGCATTTCACGAGCTCTGCCGCCATGAGCGCGACGGTAGGCGCCGGCGTAGCAGGAATCCTCTCGACGAGCAAAGAAGTCCATGATGCTCGTTATCGTTCAGGCTTTAGCTTTAGCGATTTAACCGCAAATACTGCCGGCGTGGCACTCGGCATGGCCGCGACCAAAACTGCAAGAGATGCCGAACTATTCGCCCAACGTATTGCGTCCGCAACCCAGGAAAGCGACTATATGCCTCCCGTGTCCCGAGAGAATGCAGGGCTAACAGAAAACGATTTCTCCGCTCAATTTACCGACCGCAACAGTCCCGCCTATCGAGCCAAATTAGCCGAGATCGATGCTCAGATCGCCGATCTACCAATCTACATAGAGCACTAAACTCCTGTGACGGTGTTCAGCTGCCCACAGGTCTTATATACTGCGGCCTTCAAAACCTCGCGACCCCTTGCGCACTAGGACCTTGGCAGCATGAGCACCGACAAGATAAAAGCCCATTTCGACACTGTCAATTTGCACTCAGACAGGCGTGATAAACCCGAACATGGTGCACTGCATAGAGCCACCCACACCTCGATTGCGTTCGAATACGATGATGCGCGCGATCTTGCCGCTGTCTTTCAAGGCAAACAACCGGGCTATAACTACGCGCGCCAACAGAACCCTACCGTCAACGCCCTGCAAAAGCGTGTCACCCACATGGAACAAGGCACTGCGACAGTTGCCTTCGCCACCGGCATGGCCGCCATAGGGTCGATTTTTTTCTCCTTGCTCAAAGCAGGTGATCACGTAGTCTCTAGCGCATTTTTATTTGGTAATACCAACAGCCTGTTCAACACCTTTCGTAATCTGGGCATTGACGTAAGCTTTGTCGACGCGACCGATGCCGGCAATGTTCAAGCGGCCATCACAGATCGCACCAAACTTGTGTTTGTCGAAACCATCGCCAACCCAGTAACTCAAATCGCAGACCTTGCGAAGATTGGCGAGCTTTGCGCGCAAGAGCAAATCATCTATGTGGTCGACAACACTATTACGACTCCTTGTTTGTTTACACCCAAGTCGGTCGGCGCCTCATTTGTAGTCAATTCCTTATCTAAATATTTTGGCGGGCATGGCGACGCCTTAGGCGGTGCGGTGACCGACACAGGCCTCTATGATTGGAAGCAATTCCCCAACATCTATGACAACTATAAAACGGGGGACAGCCACGGCTGGGGGCTGACTCAGATAAAAAAGAAAGGCCTACGAGACTTCGGCGCAACACTGGCGCCTGAGGCGGCGCACACTTTGGCGCTAGGCTCAGAAACTTTGTCTTTGCGTGTCGAGCGCGCCAGCAATAATGCATTGGCCTTAGCGCAGTTTTGCGCAGCACACCCCAAGGTACGAAGCGTGAACTATCCCGGCCTCCCCAGCCACCCACAGCATCAACGTGCCTCCGACTTATTCAGCCATTTTGGCGCCTTAATGAGCATCGAATTGCATGAAGACATTGACTGCTTTGATTTTCTAAATCGACTCGAGTATGTAGTGTCCTCTAGCAACCTTGGTGACACCCGAACTTTAGCTATACCCGTTGCACATACTATTTTTTACGAGATGGGTGCAGAACGCCGTGCCTCTATGGGAATTCCAGACTCTCTGATTCGCATCGCTGTAGGCATTGAGAATATCGACGACCTGATTGCTGATTTCAGCCAGGCTCTCGCGCAATAGAGAATGCAAAAAATGATGACACTTTGCCACGAAAACGACATCGAAGAAGGCAGCTCAAAAGGCTTCGAAGTCGCTAACAAATACATTTTCGCTGTGAAGAAAGATGCGCAGATTTACGTGTATTACAATTACTGTCCACATCTTGGCACCCCCTTAGAGTGGCAAGAAGATCAATTCCTAGACAGCGACGGAGCACTCATACAGTGCTCCACCCATGGCGCACTGTTTTTAATTGAGTCCGGTCAATGCATTCTTGGCCCTTGCAAAGGCAAGCACTTAAAAGCAATCCCATTTCAACAGGGCAATGGCTTCGTCATGATCAATGAGGAAGATGTTGCCATTTTAGGTCGCATTTAACGCATGCATTGAAAGCAAAAAGGGATCGCATCCTGTAAGCTAATTTCTTGCGGACTAATGCGAGCACGATACGCGTAGATTTCAACACCACAGTCGTGCGCTTGGCGTAATAGCTGCGCGTAGCTAGGGTCGATTTCATAAGCTGGCGTGACTTTTTCGATCCCCTCGTGCTGTACACAATACAGCAACACGGCGCGCTGTCCTTGCTCCTTCATTTGCATCAATTCGCGCAAATGTTTAGCTCCGCGACTGCTCACCGCATCTGGAAACTCGCCGAGCCCTTCCCCTACCCCAAGCGTGACACTCTTAACTTCGACATAACATAACTGCTCTGGTCTTTGCGCATGCTCGCTTAGTAAAAAATCAATACGACTGTTTTCGTGCCCATACTTAACTTCCGCTTGCGTTGTCTTGTAGCCGGTCAAAGGGGCAATAATTTCAGCAGCTAAGGCTTCTGCAACCAGCGCATTTGCACGCCCAGTATTGACGCCAACTTTATAACGTTCATCGACCTCGACTAGCTCCCAAGTAAAAGGATATTTGCGTTTAGTGTTCGACGACTGAGAGAACCACACGCGCGCACCCGGCGGAGCACAATTACGCATGGACCCAGTGTTTGGGCAGTGAATCGTTGTTTGGCTGCCATCTGCAAGCGTCACATCAGCCAAAAAACGTTTATACCGTTTGATAAGTCGTGCTTCTTGTAATGCTGGGGAGTACCTCACTGTGACAACCGCCCAGAAGCCACTGCTGCGCGCAGTCGTTGCACGGCAATCTCTAGCTCAGCCATGCCCGTGGTAAAGGCGAAGCGCACATAACGTTGGTTTTCGAAGTCACCAAAATCGGTCCCCGGAGTGATGGCTACGCCAAACTCCTCCAAAAGAATCTGACAGAAGCGCTCACTATTAACAGAGAACGCTTCGATGCCCGCATAAATATAAAAGGCCCCTTGGGTGGGCAGGGCTATGGTAAAACCGAGTTCCATCAATGCGGCGGTAAGAAAGTCGCGCCTGCATCTAAATGCGGCGCGACGCTGCTCTAAAATCACCGAGGTGTCCTGATCGAATGCTCGCAACGCGGCATGCTGTGCAATTGTTGAGGCTGCAATGAATAGATTTTGCGCTAGGATGTTTGCTGGCGCGACTAGGGCTTGTGGAACCACTAACCACCCTAATCGCCATCCTGTCATCCCAAAATATTTCGAAAAACTGTTTATTACTAAAGCGTCGTCGCAAATTTGCAATGCACTCGGCAGGCCATCAACATAGTCTAAACCATGGTAGATCTCATCGACTAAGAAGTGGGCATCACGACGCTCACACCAATGGCTGATCGCTTGCAAAGCCTCGCGACTCAACACCGTTCCTGTTGGATTATTGGGCGAGGCAGCCCACACGCCTTGTGTATGCTCGTCACTAAACTCATCGAGTTGCGCAGCACTGAGTTGATAGTCTGTCTGCGCGCTGACAGGAACGAGTTGGGCAGTGCCTCCAGCTAGTCGTACATAATTTCGGTTGCAGGGGTAGCCTGGGTCAGACATCAACACCCCGTCGCCTGGATTAATAAGCATCTGAGCCACCAGGCTCAGTGCACCGCTAGCCCCAGGGGTTACAAAGATGCGCTCCGGTACTACCACTATTCCTTGGGTGTCGAGGTAGTGCTGTGCTATACGCTCACGTAGTTGCGGCAAGCCTGCCGCGGGCGTATAGGCCGTATACCCTTGCGCGAGCGCACTGCGTCCTGCCTCAAGTATTGGAGAGGCGGTCACGAAGTCAGGCTCACCCACTTCTAGGTGCACTATCTTGCGCCCCTGCGCCTCTAAAGCTTTGGCGCGCTCCAATACTGTCATCACTCGAAATGGGTTCACCTGTTGCATGCGGGCAGCTGGAGAAAATCGAGACTTTCGGGCATTTTTTGACAAGGCGAGCTCCGTGTACGATACAAATATTGAAGTGGCAAAGTTTGCCATTATATAGAGTGAAGATGAATTGCGTGTAGCCGAACTATCGCTCAGTTTGAATAGGGTTTATGACAGTCTTACTTTCCTATAGCGCCCCTGACAATATTCTGGTAGTTTAGCGGGCTTTCTAGGGTCTGGCCTACAACATAAGTTGTGTGCTGGTGGCATAAGATGTAACTTCATCTGATCCGATCTTGCCGTCAATAGCCGGTAAGGTGTAGCAAGAACTGCACTCAGGAATGCAAAAAAACGCTTAGAAAATAGCGAACACTGTGCTGGCATCACGTAGTTTATGATTGCGAGTGATTCAATTGGACAAGCCCTTTTTTGGGCAATGAGGCATAGCGAACCATGTCTAACAAGCAAGCCCCTGCTTCTGCACCCGTTCTGAAGAACTTTACCCCTTATAAAGAGAAAAAAGGGGAAGAGTATATGAACGAGAATCAAAAGGATCATTTTAAATCGATTCTTTACAGTTGGCGTAATCAGCTCATGGAAGAGGTGGATAGAACTGTTCACCACATGCAAGATGAAGCTGCAAACTACCCAGACCCAGCAGACCGAGCGACGCAAGAGGAGGAATTCAGCCTCGAATTGCGCACGCGTGATCGTGAGCGTAAGTTGATTAAAAAGATCGACTCAACACTCGAGATGATTGCACAAGACGATTATGGTTACTGTGAGTCATGCGGTATCGAGATTGGCATCCGTCGCCTTGAAGCGCGCCCAACGGCGAACAAGTGCATCGACTGTAAGACTCTCGACGAAATCAAAGAGAAGCAATGGGGCGCATAAGCGCACCGTTTGCTTGTTCCTGCCTAGCAATGCCGCCAAACCGGCGCCGCATTGCTAGTGCATCGTCTCTGCTCTCCTGCATATGATTTCCGATACCACCTATATCGGTCGCTTCGCCCCCTCCCCTAGTGGCCCATTGCACTTCGGCTCACTTCTCGCCGCCCTTGCCAGTTACCTCGACGCCAAAGCAAACAAAGGCCTATGGTTATTGCGTATGGAAGATTTAGACCCAGCGCGCGAGCCTCCAGAGGCAGCAGAGCAGATCCTGCGCTGTCTCGAACAGTTCTCACTGCATTGGGATAGCGAAGTGCTCTACCAAAGCCATCGCTTGGAGGCCTATGCCGAAGCATTGAATGACTTACAAGAGCAAGGCCTCATTTACGCCTGCGACTGCACAAGGCAGCAAATCCATGCCATGGGTGGTGTGTATGACAATCGATGCCGCACGCGCAACGACAGGGTCACCGGTGGCGCCCTACGCGTCCAAACACAGAATATTCAAGTGAGCTTCGAAGACAGAATACAAGGTGAATACTCGCAAGACCTGCTCTATCAATGCGGCGATTTCGTCTTGGTGCGCAAAGATGGACTTTTTGCCTATCAGTTAGCAGTCGTTGTGGATGATGCATATCAACAGATCACCGATATTGTGCGGGGCTTCGATCTAATCGAGTCCTCACCACGGCAAATTTATTTACAACGTTGCCTCAATTATCCACTCCCTCGATATGCTCATATCCCTGTTGCGGTCAATGAGGAGGGACAAAAACTCAGCAAACAGCATTTCGCCGATGCAATAAACCCGCAGCAAGCCTCAGAACTGCTTTTTAAGGCTTTAAGCTTCTTAGGCCAAACGCCAGACCCCGCACTTGCAGGGGCAAGCAGCACCGAATTACTCTCGTGGGGGATTGCCCACTGGGATATACAGGCAGTACCCAAGTTAGCTAATATCCCGCACGAATCCGTTTAAGCACTTAGCTCGGTCAGCAGAGGAATCGATGTGTATCTAACTCGCTCCACACTCCTACTTATCATGTCTAGCTACATCGTTTTCGTGGCGAGCGTGGATTGGCTCGCAGAACCCACGGGCGCATGGTATCGCCCCTTCATCATCAGCCTTTTTATCATCATAATCGCTGCCGTTTGCCACAGGGAACAGAACTCAGATGACCTTTGATCTAAGCGGCTTATTCATCATGGGCGTGGTCTATATGGTCGTGCTCTTCGGCGTAGCCTATGCCACCGACCAAGGCTGGATCCCTCAAAAAGTCACCCGCCACCCGATCGTCTACGTATTGGCGCTAGGGGTTTTTGCCAGTGTCTGGTCGTATTTCTCAACGACAGCCAATGCCTATCGCGATGGCTTTGGTTATCTCGCGCCCTTTATTGGGATTTCACTGGCGTTTTTATTTTCGCCACTCATGTTGCGTCCAATTTTGGATATAACGCGCAGCTATCAACTGAGCTCTCTGGCCGACCTTTTGGCCTTTCGTTACCGCAGCCCTATGGCTGGCACCCTGACGACTATCGTGATGTTGATTGGGGTTACCCCTCTTTTATCTCTGCAAATCCAAGCGGTTGCCAGCAGCGTGGCCATTATGGCACCCGAGGTCTCACAGACCAAACTCGCAATGGCATTCTGCGCACTCATTACTTTGTTTGCGATCTTCTTTGGCACAGGACGCGGCGCAGGCCGAGAAAAGCACGAAGGCTTGGTGATGGCGATTGCCTTCGAATCATTGGTCAAACTTATTGCAATGCTCTGCCTAGGAGGCTTTGCGGTCTACCAAGGGTTTGGCGGTTTTGCCGGCATCGATGCCTGGCTACAAACCCAACCCGAGATCATTGCTAGCATTAAGCAACCCGACTCACCTGGTTCGTTTCACATTACCGCGATTTTGTTCTTCACTGCAGCGGTAGCCAGCCCACATATGTTCTACATGATCTTCAACGAGAACAAAGATCCAAAGGCCTTGACGCTGGCCAGCTGGGCACTGCCTCTATACTTCTTACTCCTGAGTCTGCCCGTGTTCCCCATCCTCTGGGCTGGATTAAAGATTGGCTCCACAGCACCACTCGAATACTACCCAGTCAGTTTGGGCGCAGAATACGGCTCGGGTTTTATGACCATGATTGGCTTTCTAGGAGGGCTCTCTGCCGCAAGCGGGCTTATTATTGTCATCACTCTGGCGCTGTCCAATATGTGCCTTAATCACCTTATTCTACCGCTCTATCAACCGAATGCTCGCAATGACATTTACCGCTGGTTACTCTGGCGTCGCCGCGCCCTTATAGCCGCTTTGATCTGGATTGGTTTCCTGTTTTATTTTTTGCCAGAAGATAAATTCAGCGTCCGCGCGATAGGCAATGTGTCCTATATCGCAAGCCTGCAGTTCCTCCCCAGTATCATCGCTCTACTCTATTGGCCCAAAGGCAATAAGAAAGGCTTCATTGCCGGCCTTTTGACTGGCGTTCTAATCTGGCTAGTTTTCCTCATGTTGCCGGTACTGACTGGCTTCAGCTTGCCGTCGCTTGAGAACATCAACACGCGTGAAATCGTGGCTTTCTCGTTAGTGTGCAACATCATATTGTTTGTAGGGATCTCCCTGTGGACGCGCACTTCCGCAGAGGAGCGCGCTTCCGCCGATGTTTGCGCCCTGGACACGATCCGGCGGCGCAATCGCACCGGCCTTGTCGCCAAATCCCCAGAGGACTTTATTGCCAAGCTAACTAAGCCTCTGGGTGCGCGCACAGCAACGCGAGAAGTATTGCAGGCGATGCGCGACCTGAGCATTAATAAAGAAGAGAAACGCCCACATGCGATGCGCCTGCTGCGTGGACGCTTAGAGGCAAACCTCTCCGGCTTGCTAGGCCCATCGATAGCGCATGACCTTATCGACCGATTCCTGCCGTTCACGATCGAGTCGGAACACGGCAGCACCGATGTTGACGTCATCGAAAGCCGCATCGAAGCCTACCGTAGCAACCTGTCGGGGATGGCAGAAGATCTGGATAATTTGCGCCGTTATCATCGGCAAGTTCTTCTAGAGCTGCCTCTAGGCGTATGTTCACTTGGCGAGCAAAATCAGATCGTCATGTGGAACCATGCAATGACCGAATTGACAGGAATCCCTAGCCAAGAAGTCTTAGGCTCACAGTTGATAGAGATATCTGAACCTTGGGCATCACTCATACATGAGTTCACGGTGGGAGATACTGCCCATGCCCACAAGCGCGCTGTGCAAGTGAAGAGCAAGCGCCGCGTGATCAGCCTACATAAAGCCATTATTGAGAAATCGGCGGCGCACAAGATCAAGCAAGACGGTGTCGTGATCTTGCTCGAGGACCTAACCGATACGGAGTTACTTGAGGAAGAGCTCACGCATAGCGAGCGTTTAGCCTCTATCGGCCGTCTCGCGGCGGGGGTCGCTCACGAGATTGGCAATCCGATCACCGGCATCGCATGCCTGGCACAAAACATCCGCGATGAAACCAATAATGACGAGCTGCGCTCGATGGCCCGCCAAATCATCGAACAAACCGATCGCACCTCTCGCATCGTGCAATCTTTGGTTAATTTTGCCCATAGTGGCAGCAACAAAGTCGACCACAACAGCGAAATCGTCAACATCGAAGAGTGCGTCAATGAGGCCATTGCCTTAATATCCTTGGATAAAAAGCGTAAAGAGATCGAATATGTCGTAAATTGCAAACCTGGCCTACTGGTGCTTGGCGACGCACAAAGGTTGCTGCAAGTACTAGTCAACTTGCTCAATAACGCTCATGATGCCAGCCCAAGTGACAGTAGGATCACTCTGTCTTCGAAACTTGTCTCGGGCTCTGTACAGATCTCCGTGACCGACGAGGGCAGCGGAATCCCAGAACAGATACGGGAACAAATTTTCGACCCATTCTTTACCACCAAAGAACCCGGCGAAGGCACAGGCCTAGGACTTTCTTTGGTCTATAGCATTGTTGAAAACCTGAACGGGCATATTGATATAATCAGTGCCTCGAACAGGAAAGAGAACCCAGGGACACGAGTAATTCTGACCTTTCCCTGCTATGATGGTTCGAATATAGAAAACGCCGCGCTTGAACAAGCGAGCGAATCTAGACCCTAACCTGTTGAATTAGTTATCAATCTGCTTGAGTAACATGATGACAGCGCAGAACAAAGTATTAGTAGTAGAAGATGAACCAGTCATTCGGACTGCCTTGAGACGTCTCTTAGAGCGGCACGAGTATTCCGTCCAAGAAGCTGGCAGTGTCAAAGAGGCAATCGAAAACCATCAAATGGATGATTTCGATATTGTCATTAGCGACCTGCGCCTGCCCGGCGCGCCCGGCACTGATCTCATCAAGGCGACAAAAACCCCTGTTTTAATCATGACAAGCTATTCCAGCATGCGCTCGGCAATTGATTCGATGAAAATGGGCGCCGTCGACTATATCTCCAAGCCCTTCGAACACGAAGAAATGCTCGAAACTGTAGCGCGCATTGTTGAAGAAAGTGCCAGTCGAAAAGTGGTAGCTAGCAAGCCTACCCCACCCCCAGAACCACCCGTTTATGGCATGATCGGCAGCTGTCCACAGATGATGGAGCTGTTCCGCCGTATCCGCAAAGTCGCGATGACCAACTCCACCGTACTGATTAACGGCGAGTCGGGGACTGGTAAAGAGCTAGTTGCGCGTGCGATCCACAAGCTGAGCGATCGTAACGAAGCAGAAATGATTTCAGTCAACTGTGCTGCGATTCCTGAGAATCTCATCGAATCAGAACTCTTTGGTCATGAGAAAGGCGCCTTTACAGGGGCTACTGCAAACCGCACCGGTTTAGTGGAAGCCGCAAGCGGCAGCACCTTATTCCTCGATGAGATCGGCGAGCTGCCATTAGAGGCGCAAGCCCGCCTATTACGCGTCTTGCAAGAAAACGAAATTCGAAAAGTTGGCTCTGTTCAGTCGAAGAAAGTCGACGTAAGGCTCGTAGTCGCAACCCACAGAGACCTCAAACAACTCGTGATTGACGGTGATTTCCGAGAAGATTTGTACTATCGCATCAACGTAATGACGCTTATCATCCCGCCTCTCAAAGAGCGTGGCAACGACATTTTGGAGCTTGCAGACGCGATTCTCGAACGTACTTGCAAGCGCTTAAAGTCGCCCATGCTCAAGTTCAGCTCGGAGGCCACGCAAGCCATTGCGTCCTACCCCTGGCCTGGCAATGTTCGAGAGCTTGAAAACGCCATCGAGCGAGCGGTAGTGCTGGCAGAGTCTGAGGAGATTGGGGCAGAGTTACTTGCTATCGATACCAGCCTGCGCGCACAGTTACGCCCTATTAGTGAACGCACGGCCGCCAATAACACCATGACTCAGGAAGACCCTGCCGAAGAGCTATCCCTAGAGGATTACTTCCAGCGTTTTGTCCTTGAGCACCAAGATCAAATGAACGAAACGCAACTCGCCCGAAAGCTTGGCATCAGCCGCAAATGCCTTTGGGAGCGTCGACAGCGTTTCGGCCTACCTCGTAAGAAAAAACAAGCCTAATCACCCTTTATGGAATAAGAAATGCCTTCTGCTATATGAAGGCATTGAGCGTGCCCGTGCACGCACTATCCAATAAGTTTGTGATGGAAATCACAGACAAATCTGAGCAGGCTCAGTTTGTTACTGCTACCCATCTACCCACTCGAATAGAGATTTTAAGTAACACAGTACCAAATATTCGCTGTTTTCCACCCCCCTAAAAACAGCTAAGTTATTGTTTTATATGGAAACACAATAACTGGCACGCTTCCTGCTCTATACTAGAGCATAATAACAATAAATAATAACAACGACCGTAAATAACAATAAAAATAGCACTACGTAATTGGTGTATAAAATAATAAAAATAATGAAGTAGATTGCCAGTGTTTTGAGAACCTATTTGTTGTCTGACTGTTAATACTGTTTCATAAAATAAAAAATGCTTTGCGGTGCTGTATTTGGTGCCTGATTAGTCTAATAATAATAACAAAACTAAATTACCTTCCTTGCGGGGGGGCTGTACTCGCCCCCCAAAGCATTTCCTCCTGCTAATTTCCCTTGTTTCAGTGTATTATCTCGTCCCGTTCCCATTGTATTTAGCAATGCGTAAGACTGCGTTCAGGCAGATATGGGATAATGCAAGCTGGTATTTTGGCTTATGCTTGCAGTCAATGGATTTTAAAACTCGATGTTAAGAAAGATAAGCAAAGCGCTATTCGGCAAACGCTCCAAGGCAATGCCTTCCGAGCCCGTAGAAAGCGCCGCACATAAGCAGAGCCCACACCCGAAGGATAAGCGTGGCCGCGCCAATATCGCAGAACTCGACTTGTCGGGCGCGGATATCATTGAGCGCGATGAACATTGCATTTCCCGACGCGACATTTCTCCCAATGCTTTAAAGGTGCTCTATCGCTTAAACGATGCCGGCTACCACGCCTTCCTCGTTGGTGGCGGGGTGCGCGACTTATTATTGGATGACAAACCTAAAGACTTCGATATTTCTACAAACGCTACGCCTGAACAAATCAAACAACTGTTCCGCAATGCCATGATCATTGGCAGGCGCTTCAAGATCATTCACGTGCGCTTTGGCCGCGAAATCATCGAAGTCACTACATTCCGCGCTCCCCACGAGCCCGAGAATCAGTTTATAGAAAACACCACTAACCGCAGCATCAAAGGCTTAGATTCTGCACACTCGAGCGCAGGGCTCATTCTACGCGACAATGTCTACGGCGATATCAACGAAGATGCGTTACGCAGAGACTTTACTGCCAATGCTTTGTACTACACGACCGATGGCTTCCGCATCCTCGATTTTGCTGGGGGACTCCACGATATCGAGAACCGCCTCTTGCGTATGATTGGTGACCCAGCAACTCGCTATAGAGAGGACCCAGTTCGGCTGCTCCGCGCCGTGCGTTTTGCTGCCAAGCTCGGCTTTGACATCGAGAAGAATACACGAGCCCCCATGGATGAGATGGCACCACTGCTGGCATCGATATCCTCAGCGCGGCTTTTCGACGAGACCTTAAAATTATTAACCGGTGGTAAGGCTGAGAAGACCTTCGCCTTATTACGACAGTTCAACGTCGGAAAAGTGCTCTTCCCCGCCACCATGGCGGCCACAAAAGACCCAGAAAGCAGCGAAAGCAAATTATTGACCTTGGCAATGCGCAACACCGATCGTCGTTTAGCTCAAGGCAAATCGGTCACTCCAGCGTTTCTCTACGCCGCGATACTCTGGGCGCCACTGCAGCTAACCCTTAAGAAGCTCACCGAGGGCAAGGCTGCCACTATCCCGGAACATCATGAGGCGGCGAATCAGGTCATTCTTAAACAGATCCAAGTAACCGCCATTCCCAAGCGCTTCTCCATAGCAACTAAAGAGATCTGGGAACAGCAACTGCGCCTGCAAACTCGGACCAAACGGGCAGCAGAAACAGCGTTCGCCCACCCTAGGTTCCGTGCGGCTTACGACTTCCTATTGCTAAGAGAGGAAGCCGGTGAGGACCTAGGCGGCATTGGGCAATGGTGGACTGACTTCCAAAATGCTGATAAAAATCAGCAGGATCATATGATTACAAGCCTTGGCAAGGGAGCGACGACCAAAAGGCGTCGACGCCGCAAACCCGCAAAGAAACCAAGCACGGGACCAGAGGGCAACGAGTGAGCAATACAGCACCGTCCCCGCATCAAACGCCACGTTTTATTGCAGTGGAAGGCCCTATTGGTGTGGGCAAGACAAGCTTAACGAAGCGTCTAGCGGAGACTTTCAACTACGAAACGCTGCTCGAGATGCCAGAAGACAACCCGTTCCTAGAGCGCTTCTACCTCGACCCGCGCCGCAACGCACTATCGACACAACTCTTCTTTCTCTTTCAGCGCTCTCGCCAAATACAAGATCTGCGCCAAGATGACTTGTTCGAGCAGGTACGAGTTGCCGATTTCTTGATCGACAAAGACCCTTTGTTTGCTAGGCAAAATCTGGACGATGACGAGTTTGCGCTCTACCAGCAAGTCTACGAACACCTCACGATTGATGCCCCAGTACCGGACCTTGTTCTCTATTTGCAGGCCCCAGCGCCAGTGCTAATCGAAAGAATTCAAAAGCGCGGAATCGAGGCTGAACAGAATATAAGCAGTGAATATTTAGAGCGCTTGAATACTGCCTACACGGACTTTTTCCATTATTATGACAAAAGCCCTTTATTAATCGTCAATTGTGCTGAGATTGATCTGGTCGGCAATGACGATGACTATCAACTACTCGTTGAGCAAATCATGGCAGGCATCAAAGGGACGCATTACTTCAATCCTAAGCCTAGCCTTCTATAGCACACAGTGGATGGACGATTATGAGCTCTCAAGCATCACCCAATGTTCCCCAGACTATCCGTCGCACCACGACCCTCAGCACGCTCATCAAAATGAAGCAAAATGATGAGAAATTCACCTGCCTAACCGCCTATGACGCATGTTTTTCGAGCCTTGTCGGTGAGGCTGGGGTCGATGTCATCTTGATTGGCGATTCCCTAGGAATGGTCTTACAAGGCCATGACAGCACACTCCCTGTCACTATGGACGACATGGTCTACCACATCAGCAGTGTGAAACGTGGCAACCGCGGTGCTTTCCTCATTGGCGATATGCCATTCATGAGCTACGCCTCTGAGACTCAGACTTTAGAGAACGCGGCGACACTCATGCGCGCAGGCGCCCAAATGATTAAGATCGAAGGCGGCGCGTGGATCTCTAGCTCTACGCATTTATTGGCGGAACGCGGGATACCAGTTTGTGCCCATATGGGGCTCACGCCTCAATCAATCAATCGCATTGGCGGCTATCATGTCCAGGGGCGTGATCCTCGCCAAGCCCAGAGTATGTTAGCGGAAGCGAAATTATTGGAAGCATCTGGCGCCAGTATGTTGCTGCTAGAGTGCGTTCCGCAAAAATTAGCGAAAGAGATAAGCGAATCTTTAAGCATTCCGGTCATTGGTATTGGGGCAGGCCCCGACACTGATGCACAAGTCATGGTGCTACATGACTTACTTGGCATTTCACCAATCACCCCGAAGTTTGTGAAAAATTTCTTGCACGATTCTGATGATGGGATTCGTGGCGCTTTGCGAGCATTTGTGCAGCAGGTCAAAGACAAGGAATTTCCGGCGCCCGAACACTGCTTCGACTAATTGAGCCTCTCATGCAACATCTTACGCACATACAACAACTGCGCGATAGCATAGCGAATTACCGGCAGCAAGGGCTGCGTATTGCGCTAGTGCCCACCATGGGAAATTTGCATGCGGGCCACATTCATTTAGTCGAAACTGCCCGCACTCATGCCGATATCGTCGTAAGCACTATCTTTGTTAACCCCATGCAATTCGGTAAAAACGAAGACCTCGACTCTTATCCGCGCACTCTAGAACAAGACAAAGTGAAACTAACTGCCGCGCATTGTGATGTGCTTTTCACGCCAACTGCGAGTGAGATCTATCCAACTGGGCATGATAACAATACCGTTGTTTCTGTCCCGCAAGTCTCTTCGAGGTACTGTGGTGCAAGCAGACCAGGGCATTTTGATGGTGTCGCCACAGTGGTATGTAAACTCTTTAATATCGTCCAGCCCGACACCGCATTATTCGGTTTGAAAGACTATCAACAATTTCTGGTCATCAGCAAAATGGTCGCCGACCTTTGCCTACCATTGACGCTAGTGGGCGTGCCAACGCAGCGCGAAGCTAGTGGGCTTGCCTTAAGTTCACGCAATGGCTACCTAAGCGACAAGGAAAAACACAGTGCGGTGGCATTGATCGAGACTCTCCGTTGGGCGGCTACTGCGCTACACGCAGGAGAGCCGGCATCCGCGATCGAGAGCGCAGCCTCAGAGCGATTGAGCAGAGCAGGGTTCACTCCAGATTATTTTGCGATTTGCAATGCCCGTACACTTGCCCCCGCCCAACATGACGACCGCGACCTCGTCATCCTCGCCGCCGCCTATATCGGCAAAACCCGTCTCATCGACAATATCCAGTTGCAACTCTCCCACACATAACAGGGACAATCCTTTTACTCTATCCCTGTCATTTTACTCACCGCCGAAAACCTGCTAAAACCTTTAGGTAACAACTTCATATCGTGATAGTGGCTTTACCTATCACCACCACAAGAAACAATTAACAGAAGGACTTAGCGATGCCTGACAGTCGTGTTTACCCAGTTAGTGATGCAACCGCAGCGAATAGCCTAATTGCTAAAGAAGATTATCAACTGCTCTACCAACAATCCATTAATGAACCCGAGACTTTTTGGACAAACAAAGCCAAGGAGTTTCTAGATTGGATCGAGCCCTGGGAGCAGTTACAAAGCGGCGACTTCAAAGATGCATCTAACCAGTGGTTTATCGGCGGAAAGCTCAATGTGTGCGTCAATTGCGTTGACCGCCACCTCCCCCACCGAGCTCAGCAGACCGCCATCATCTGGGAAGGTGACGACCCAAAGGATAGCCAACATATCAGCTATCAAACTCTCTATGAACAAACCTGTAAAATGGCGAACGCGCTACGCGCACGCGGGGTAAAGAAAGGCGATCGTGTCAGCATTTACATGCCGATGATTCCAGAGGCCTGCTATGCGATGCTGGCCTGCGCCCGCATTGGCGCCATACACTCCATTGTATTTGGTGGTTTCTCGCCCGAGGCAATCAAAGACCGCATTCTCGATTCAGATTGCCGTGTTGTCATCACGGCCGACCAAGGTCTGCGAGGGGGTAAACACATACCTTTGAAGCACAATGTCGACAAAGCCTTAGAGCATTGCCCTGATGTTCATACCGTATTAGTTGTAAAACATACAGGCGCGGACATCGCCTGGCATGACGATCGTGATGTGTATTATCACGAGATCATCGACAATGTTAGCGATACCTGTGAACCCGAGGTCATGGACTCAGAAGATCCATTATTCATACTTTATACCTCCGGATCGACTGGCAAACCGAAAGGCGTTTTGCATACTTCCGCGGGCTATTTATTAATGGCGGCCATGACCCATCGCTACGTATTTGATTATCAAGAAGGCGACGTCTATTGGTGTACTGCCGATGTTGGCTGGGTCACTGGCCACAGTTATATCGTCTACGGACCACTTGCCAACGGCGCCACGACTCTTGTTTTTGAAGGGGTCCCGACCTATCCAGATGCCTCTCGGTTCTGGCAAGTCATCGATAAACATAAAGTTAATTCATTCTATACGGCTCCTACAGCAATTCGCGCACTCATGTCGGCAGGCGATGAACCTGTAACAAGCACTTCGCGCCAATCGCTTCGCCTACTTGGCTCTGTAGGCGAACCTATCAATCCAGAAGCATGGCAGTGGTATTACGACGTCGTAGGTGAAGGACGTTGCCCAATAGTCGATACATGGTGGCAAACCGAAACCGGTAGTATCATGATTACGCCACTGCCTGGAGTAACAGACCTTAAACCCGGTTCTGCGACATTGCCATTCTTTGGCGTACAACCTGCATTGCTAGACGCCAATGGCGAAGAGTTGAAAGGGCCTGCGACAGGTAATCTCGTACTTTGCCGCAGCTGGCCAAGCCAGATTCGTTCAGTCTATGGCGACCATCCGCGCTGCATCGATACCTATTTCAAAGCCTATCCGGGCTACTATTTTACTGGCGACAGCGCGCGCCGCGATGCCGATGGTTATTACTGGGTGACTGGACGCGTTGACGATGTCATCAATGTATCAGGACACCGCCTAGGCACCGCGGAGATTGAAAGTGCTCTGGTTCTGCATCCGAAGGTGGCCGAGGCTGCCGTCGTAGGTTTCCCTCACGACATCAAAGGGCAAGCTGTGTATGCCTATGTCACGTTGATGTTAGACGAGGAGGAAAGCGAAGAGCTGCGGCGCAACCTGTTAGCGTTCGTCGCAGAGGAAATCGGTGCATTTGCACGCCCCGAGATTATTCAATTTGCACCGGGCCTGCCCAAAACCCGCTCAGGAAAGATCATGCGGCGAATCTTGCGAAAAATTGCGGCGAACGAGCTAGAGAACATGGGTGACACCACAACCTTAGCGGACCCTACAGTGGTTGATCAACTGATAGAACATAGAGTCAATCGCTAAGCACTGTGTTGCCATAACCGCTGTAATCATTCGGGGGAAAGTTAGATGGAAGATGTTTTTATTGTAGCGGCCGGCCGTAGCGCCGTCGGTAATTTTAATGGCGCCCTCGCGGACCTATCCGCCGTCCAATTAGGCAGCCAAGTCATTAAGCAATTAATTGATCAGCACAGCATCGATGCAGCACTGATCGATGAAGTGATACTTGGCCATGTCTTGAGTGCAGGCTGTGGTCAAAATACGGCAAGACAAGCGAGCATACATGCCGGCATCGGCATTTCTACCCCAGCCCTGACCATCAACAAAGTCTGCGGCTCTGCATTGAAAGCCGTGCACTTAGCCACACAAGCAATTGCGTTGGGCGATGCACAGCTGGTCGTTGCGGGGGGCATGGAAAGCATGAGCCAATCGGCCCATGTGCTGCCTCAGGCGCGACGAGGGAAAAAAATGGGTAACTGGGAGCTAGTCGACACTATGCTCCATGACGGGCTTCAAGACGCCTTTAAACATTACCACATGGGCATCACGGCAGAGAATCTTGCCAGCCAATACAATATTTCACGCAGTGCACAAGATGACTTTGCTCTCGCATCACAACACAAGGCTAGCGCCGCGATCGCACAGAATCGATTCGCTGACGAGATTCTGCCAGTGAGCGTGCCTCAGCGCCGTGCAGACCCAATCATAGTCGATCGCGATGAAGGACCACGCCCCGATACTAGTGCCGAGTTATTGGCACGGTTAAAGCCTGCCTTCAAAGCCGATGGCTCGGTAACCGCAGGCAACTCTTCTGGTCTCAATGATGGTGCTGCCGTCGTGATTCTGTGCAACAAAGCCATGCTCACCCGTCTAGACTGCAAACCTCTTGCACGAGTTAGCGCCTATGCTAATTCAGCGGTGGACCCAGCGATCATGGGTATCGCCCCTGCTAGTGCCACGCGCTTGTGTCTGAAAAAGGCTGGCTGGAAAATAGAAGATTTAGACTTGATAGAGGCGAACGAAGCCTTCGCGGTGCAATCCTTGGCAGTTGCTAAAGAATTGCAATGGGATGCCACCAAAGTGAACGTCAATGGCGGCGCAATTGCGCTAGGCCACCCTATAGGCGCATCGGGCTGCCGCGTTCTTGTGACACTAGTTCACGAAATGCTAAAAAGAGATGCTAAGAAAGGACTAGCAACTCTATGTATCGGTGGCGGTCAGGGTGTTGCAATCGCAATAGAGCGCTGATACATCGTGACTATTTCACGCGATGGGAGCATAACGCTTTCTATTGCGTGAAACCCCATGCGCTGCACAAACGCATGCCCCTGGGCATTGTTGGGACGATCGTGCACTTGGCACACGAGTGACAAGTGCTTATCTTCTTGCGCCTTGGCCAGACATGACGCAAGCAATCCAGCCCCCAGCCCACTTCTGCGCAAAGACGCGTCGACAACGATTCTATCTAAGTAGACAAAATCATCAAAGCGAGTCATGAACCATTGATAGCTATACTGCTCAATGGCCTGGCCTGCACTGATCCCTAAAGCGAATGCCAAAATCTTCTTGGCTTTGCGAACATCGAATTGATAGTCGCAATGTTGCAGTCTTTCCAAGAACAAGCTTTGCGGTTGCTGCAGAGCCTCGATCGCGGCTGCTTCATTCAAACGCCACATGGCGTTCATTGTTGAAGGTGCAAGCATCGGTGTCATTTCAAGGCTTCGACAGCTTGGTGCTGAGACAAATATACGTTGCCACTGAGCTTAGTTAGAAACTCTCCCCGTTCTAGACGATCCATCACCGGTCCTTTCACTTCGGAGAGGTGTAATTTTATGTCTAACTCATCCAGGTGTTCATTCATTGCCAAAATGGATTCCATCGCACTCATGTCAATCTCG
Source organism: uncultured Pseudomonadales bacterium (assembly GCA_947259995.1). Lineage (GTDB taxonomy): Bacteria > Pseudomonadota > Gammaproteobacteria > Pseudomonadales > Pseudohongiellaceae > UBA5078. The sequence goes on from CAMYOK010000011.1 coordinate 212,596, forward strand.
TTGACTGCGGTGCACATCAAAATGACGTGCTTCAGTCGTGGCCTTTTTGCCACCATGGCGTAGATGATATCTTCGAGATAGCGAGAGTTGGCAAAGTACAGACTCTCATCGATTCGAATCGACAGAATCGTTTCATGGGTTTCGACTTCATGCCTTGCCGCGTTGCGAAAATGCTCCGTGCCTGGCAGCTCACCCACAACGGCCACATGCGGCCGTGATGTTTTATAAAGATGCACTATTAACGACACCAATATTCCAGCCGCAACGCCTATTTCAACTCCTGCAAGCAATGTCAAAACGATGGTGGCCACAACGGCCAAAAAATCCGCCTTAGAAAAGCGCCAAGCGGTTTTTAGAATTGAGACATCGACCAATGACCACACCGCCGCAATAATAGTGGCGGCCAAGGTGGCTTTCGGCAAATACACTAACAAGGGCACGAATAGTATGGTAGCAACCGCCATCAATAGCGCCGCAATTAGCCCTGCTGCCGGCGTGGCAGCCCCTGCATCGTAGTTCACCACCGAACGGGAGAAACCACCGGCTACAGGAAAGCCTCCAAAGAAACTAGTCGCAGTATTTGAGGCTCCAAGTGCAAGCAACTCTTGGTCTGGATTGATCCGCTCTCGACGTTTGGCCGCTAAGCCTTGTGCAACGGATATCGACTCAACAAAACCAATAGTGGCGATCAACACCGCTGAGCTAGCAAGCAAACGCCACATTTCTATATCAAAGGAAGGCAAGGTGAATGAAGGCAAGCCAGTAGGGACTTGCCCAACAGTGGCAAGCCCAATCTTATCAAGCTCAAACCACCAGGCAATCATAGTTGTAGCCACAACAGACACGACAGGGCTTATTCGCGAAAACATTTGCGCAGTACTGTGAGAAATGCCCCAACCTTTTAATAGCTTCGCCACCCCGTTGCGTGACCAGAACAACCATAAAAGAGTTGGTAGGGAGACCAATACAGTCACCCTATTTAATTGCCCCGCCGACTCCCACAACGAAGGCAACAATTCCAACAGCGTATAACCGTGCGACTCAATCCCCAACAAATGTTGCACTTGACTCACCGCGATGATCAACGCCGATGCCGTGATAAACCCGGTGACCACTGGGTGGGACATAAAGTTTGCAACAAACCCTAGGCGCAATACCCCGAGCAACATCAACATCACGCCCACCATGAAGGCAAGTGTGAGTGCCGCGCTAATATATTGATCGGGTGCTAGCCCCAAAGAGCCAAGCGCTGCCGCGGTCATTAAGGACATGACAGCAACCGGACCAACCGATAGCACTCGGCTAGTCCCTAGCGCTGCATACACCAACAACGGCAATATGCTTGCATACAAACCCATCTCTGCAGGCAGGCCCGCTAACAACGCATAGGCAAGCGATTGCGGGATCAACATGATGGTCACAATGACAGCCGCTAACGAGTCCTCTGTGAACTTAGTGCCATTGTACGTTTTTACCCACTCAAGAGCGGGCAACCATTGTCTTGCCATCAGTGATTACCCACCGCTGTACAGTGATACGTTCGATACATTTCTGCTAGCCTTTAGGCACCGGTTTCACCATCCACTCTCGACCTTTGAGCATTGCATTCCAATACACAGCGGGTAGAAAATCTTTCTTCAGTGCCCATGCCATTCGAGTAGGCTGCTGCCCATCCAATAGCCATGTTGGAAAACTTGGTAGCAACTTGCCACCATAGCCAAACTCCGCTAAAACAATTTTGCCCTTTTCAACTGTCAGTGGGCAGGAGCCATAACCATCGTATAGCGCGACTCCTTTTGTGACTCCCATCGCTGAGAGCAAGTTATGTGCGACAATTGGCGCTTGTTTACGTGCGGCGGCCATAGTCTTCGCGTTGGGGGCGTTCATAACATCCCCTAACGACCAAACATTGTCGAAGGACTTATGTCGAAGAGTGCCTTGATCCACGTCCACCCATCCTGCATCGTCTGCTAGAGGGCTACTGCGGATGAAATCCGGGGCTTGCTGAGGCGGACAAACATGGAGCATGTCGAACTCTGTACTCACCGTCTCTTTGTTACCTTCGGCATCAGTTTTTTCAAACCAAGCCATATGCGCCTCACCATCCACTTTTGTTAAGCGGTGATTGAAGTTCAAGTGCGCATTGTATTTTTCTATATATTTCATTAGCGCTGGCACATACTCTTTCACACCGAAGAGCACCCCACCTGCATTGTAAAATTGAATATCGATCGCACTGAGAGAGCCATTTCGATGCCAGTGATCGGCAGAGAGATACATTGCTTTCTGTGGCGCACCTGCACATTTAATAGGCATAGGGGGTTGAGTAAAAACCGCCTTCCCCGACCTTAGGCCCTGCACAAGTTTCCATGTATAGGGAGCCAGATCAAAGCGATAATTCGAAGTCACACCGTTCTCGCCAAGGGTATCAACTAAGCCTTCTACCCCCTCCCAATTGAGTTTAAGACCACAAGCCACTACTAAGTGGTCATAGCTAAGCTGACTCCCATCATCGAGAGTGAGGCTATTGTTTTGGGGGTCAAATTCCTGAGCCGCGCATTGGATCCATTTAACCCCATTGGGGATCAGTGGGGCGGTATCTCTTTCTGTATCCGAAGCATGAAACACACCACCACCAACCATCGTCCAACCGGGTTGATAATAATGCTTTTCAGCTTTATCAACGATGGCGATCTGCAGCCCTGGTTGACGTTTCAACAAACTAGCGGCAGTGCTAATCCCCCCCGACCCGGCGCCTACTATGACCACTTTAAAATGCTGTGATTTGACCGCCTCAGGGGCTGGACTGAGAACCTTTTTTAGATCATACCCAGCCTGCTCGGCCGCATTGAGCAACTGACCGACCGGCTGCCCCTTGGCTTTTTGGCCCAAGGCCCACAAGGTGATCGAGCGCGTTCCCGTTCGACAATAAGCCACCAATGGTTTTGGCATCTCCGACAGAGCGCTAGCAAATTGTTCGATATCAGCAGCTTGAATCTGTCCTGAGATTACGGGGAGATAGCGTATTTCTATGCCATGGCTTTGCGCGGCTTCCTTTATATCGGCATACGCTAGCTGATCGCTGGACTCTCCATCAGGGCGGTTACAAATTAAACTTTTCACCCCTTGTTCGGCTAGAATCTCGACATCCGTACCGTTCAATTGCTCTGTGACTGCGAACTCTTCAGTTATCTGCTTAATATTCATTTTTATATCCTTTAATTTGGTCGCTTTAAGGAGCTTATCCTAGTGGTGATATCGCCAGCGGCGAGATCACAATATATTGAGAGGAACCTTCAAAAATACTTTCCCATCGGCTTCAGCTGGGGGCAGATGACCGGCACGCATATTGACTTGCAAGGAAGGCAATATCAGCCTCGGCATACCCAAAGTCTTATCGCGCGCCTCGCGCATTTCAACGAATTGATCCTCGCTGACCCCTTCATGAACATGGATATTATGTTGACGCTCCTCTGCAACAGTTGTCACCCAACTTAACTCTCGGTTGTCCGGATAATCGTGGCACATAAACAAACGGGTTTCATCTGGCAGCGACAACACCTTTTGTATGGAGCGATATAGCACCCGTGCATCGCCACCGGGAAAATCTGCTCTCGCGGAACCGCCTTCTGGCATGAAGATAGTATCGCCTACAAATGCCGCATCTCCTATGACATGCGTCATACAAGCCGGAGTATGCCCTGGCGTATGTATCGCGTAGGCCGTCATACCCCCGATCTGATAGCTGTCGCCGTCCTGAAATAGGCGATCAAACTGCGAGCCATCACGCTTGAACTCTGTCCCGGCATTAAACACCTTGCCAAAAGTTTCCTGAACAATATTGATATTCACACCGATCCCCAAAGAACCGCCCAGCGCCTCTTGCAAATAGGGAGCAGCGGAGAGGTGGTCTGCATGAACGTGGGTCTCAATGATCCACTGTACCTCCAAGCCGCGCTTTTTCACATAGGCGATGATTTGATCGGCGCCACTTAGATCTGTGCGCCCAGAGGCATAGTCGAGATCCATCACCGAATCGACAATCACACAGGCATTTGAATTTGGGTCTTTGACGACGTAGCTAAACGTATTGGTCGGGGCATCGAAAAAGTGCTCCACCTCAGGTTTTACCGTCATCTGTGGAATGAAATTTAATTCCGTTTTTTGCATCGCTCGGCTCTCCTAGGGGTTCGAATAATGACTCAGATACTAAGAATGATAGCAATTCGCAGGCCAAGCGAAAGACAGCCGCTGAGAATACTGCTAAGCAATTGATATAAATCTAGTTTTAGTGAAAACATTCTTAGTCAAACCCCTATCAATGCTAGCCAACAGCACACACTTAAGACATAATTGACAACCATTTTAGACAAGAATGACAATATGCAAATAATCGCCTCAGATCTGCGCAATCCAGTCTCCGCCGGCATCCTCGATGGCTTTGACTGCCCTGCCATATTGGTCAGCAGTAACTACCAGATTCTAGCGGCCAACGACCAATACACACGCTCCTTTGGGGAGATCACCTCCGGCGACTCAGCCTATTGCTATAAGATCTCCCACGATTATGACCGCCCTTGCGATCAAGCTGGGGAGTCATGCCCTTTGGCCGCTTGCAAAAAAACTGGCCATCGCGAGAAGGTGTTGCATATTCACAACACGCCTCGGGGGCGCGAGCATGTGGATGTTGAAATGCTGCCAATCTTCGACCAAGAAGGCTCGCTCATATACTTCGTTGAACTTCTAAAGCCAGTGTCACATGCGAGCGCCCAAGCAAGCAAAGATTTGATGGTGGGCACTAGTGCGCCATTTAATCGCTTGCTCGAATTGATCACTCGCGTCGCCCCTAGCGATGCCTCCGTGCTCCTTCTCGGGGAGTCCGGCACAGGCAAAGAGCTTGCTGCCAAAGCCATCCATCAATCCAGCCCGCGCAAAGAAAAACCGTTTGTTACAGTAGAGTGTGCGGGGTTATCCGAAACGCTTTTCGAAAGTGAGTTATTTGGACACACTAAAGGCGCGTTCACTGGCGCCACTTATAGTAAACAAGGCTTAGTGGATGCCGCTAATGGCGGTACTCTTTTCCTCGATGAGGTGGGTGATATCGCCCTATCACAGCAGGTAAAACTATTACGGTTAATCGAAACGGGCACCTATCGCGCCGTTGGCAGCATAGAGCCTAAAAGCACCGATTTCCGGCTCATCTGCGCTACCCATATGAATCTGTGGGAGATGGTGGAGCGTGGGGAGTTCCGTGAAGATCTTTACTATCGCATCAACGTATTTCCTATCCACCTTCCTGCACTGCGTGAGCGTAGTACCGACATTCCACTACTGGCGCGCTCCATTCTCAGCAAGCTACATGCGCACACACATTATTCACTCGAAAAAAACGCTGAAGAACGCCTTATGCAATACACATTCAACGGCAATATACGCGAACTACGCAATATTTTGGAACGTGCTGTTTTGCTTTCAAACACCAGCAGTATAAGTGCAAAAATAATAGACAGCAGCATGTCGAGTGATGTTGAACGACGCAAAGTGCCACAAGACCTACAGTCTCTGGAGAGAAGGCACGTAGAAAACATGCTCGCCCAATTTGATGGTGACAAAGCAAGAGTCGCCAAAGAGCTAGGGGTCTCTCTACGTACGCTTTATCGCAAACTGCAGGCAGACTAACGGCGGGGCGAATTAGTGAACTAAAGCGCCCGCTTACAATGAGCTCTTTAATTTCAATACCTTAGTGGCAAAAATAGATGTTGACTTGCCCCCGATTGCCCGTATACTGCACATCAGCCTGAATACCGGCTATATTTATGTATTGCACTTCGAAGACCCGCCGTTAAGTACTCGTTCTGTATCTCATATTTTATATTCGAATTCTAATGCTACCGACTCATGCGTAGGCACAGTACAGCTGTACTTGTCATTTGCGAGAGTCAAACAACTACTTAAATTATTTGATATACAGGATGACATTATGTCTAACACAGTAACTGGCCAAGTTAAATTCTTCAACGAATCAAAAGGTTTCGGCTTTATTTCTCAGAGCAATGGCCCTGACGTATTTGTACACTACAGTGCAATCCAAGACAGTGGTTTCAAAACTTTGGCTGAAGGCCAGCAAGTTCAGTTCACAGTGACTCAAGGTCAGAAAGGCCCACAGGCTGAGAACGTTGTTGCATGCTAATTTCTCTTAACGCTTTTTAAAGCGTTATAGCGAATTGCAAAAATGGGCGGTGTCACTAACGGGTGACACCGCCTTTTTTTATCCCCGGATTTCCGCTGATTCTTTATCTTGTCATTAACTTGTCATAGCCGTTTTTTACACTTACATACTTTTGCACGGAGTCCCGTTGCATCCGTTATCTATGTATTTGTAGGAGCCTTTGGCCATGCCAATCTTTCAAACTCGCGCGCTTAGCATTGCCGTCTTACTAGGCTTTTCAGCAAGCGCATTATTTAGCTGTACTGCAACAGCGAATGAAGCAGTCGTTAGCCAACAAAACGCCATTGGTGAGCATTTACTCCCCCTAGATGCAGCCTCTACAAATTGGTTGAGCGTTGGAGAGCGCAGCGGCATACAAATCCTCGACGCCGACCTAGACACTCTTGACGCCTGGGATCGTAACGCCGAGTATTTAGATTCTCGCACCATTACCTTAAATGCTGTGCAAAAACGACTTTTCTCCAGTGTCGATACTCGCTCGAATCAAGTACTCCTCTATTCAGTTGATCTGGGCAGCACCGACATTAATCAGGAGTTGGTTAGCAGCACTCTTCCCTATCCTATCGAAGGGCTTTGCCTGCACAAAGATCAGCATGGTGTCCTACATTTATTTCTTATCAGCGAGTTGTTTCAAGCGCACCAATACCTGATTACCCCCGATGCAAACGAGCAATTGCAACTACGCCCACTTCGCACACTGCCCCTCGGCCCCGAAACAGAGTTCTGTGCAACGGATGACCAAACTGAGACTGTCTTTTTCAGCGAAGCCGAGAAGACATTATGGGCATTTTCAACCCACCCAGAAGCCGAAGTGCTTCGCACACTTGTGGATATTGCCGCCCCTTTTGGCACATTAGATTCAGGGCCATTAGGGCTAAGCACGAGTCAGGGGACACTCAATGTCTTGAGCAGCAACGGGCCGCAGCTCCATCGTTACACACCTGAAAACGATGCAGAGTCGTTTAGCCACACTAGCTCCCTGCCCTTAAACAACTATGCAATTGAGTCTTCAGAAAGCCTATCGAGCATCGTCAATGACGGTAAAGTTACGCACAGTTTGTTCGACGAAGAGCACTCACGCGTGACCTTGATCGAGCAAAATGTTAGCGCCATGAGCATGCCTAGCGGCGCTCTCGCAGAAGTAAAACCCCTTGCTGAGACTGAACCAATGCCGCAATTTGGCGATGCAGCCGACGACCCAGCGCTCTGGGTGCATCCGACGGAGGCGCACCTAAGCCTAGTCGTCGGGACCAATAAACGCCAAGGGTTATTCATTTATGATCTCGAAGGGAAGCTGGTGCAACAACTCGATGTTGGTCGCCTCAATAATGTCGATATTCGCTACGGCTTAAACATCGCTGGTAACACTGTCGATATCGCTGTTGCCTCCAATAGAGATCTCAATGCTTTGTCTGTCTTCAGCATTAACCGCCAGAGTCGAGCATTCGAGTTGGTCGCTACTATTGCCACACCACTGCAAGACATCTATGGGCTGTGCATGTATCAAGACGGTGCGGGCAAGATGTTTACCTTTGCCAATGACGCCGATGGTAGGTTTCTTCAATACGCCTTAACAGCCAATGGCAACACCGTCTCTGGCGAGTTAACCCGGCAGTTTCAGGTAGCGAGCCAGCCCGAAGGCTGTGTCGCCGATGACCAGCTCGGGCAACTATTTATTGGTGAAGAGGATGTTGGTATTTGGACTCTCGGCGCCAACGCTCAGGACTCGACGTCACTAAACTCTGTCGCGATGATAGGGGACGAACTGCATGACGATGTAGAGGGCTTAGCCCTTTATAAAACGGCTGGTCGCAGCATTCTAATCGCGTCCAGCCAGGGCAATGACAGCTACGCTCTATTTGCGACAACGCCGCCCTATAGAGCGCTTGGCGCGTTCCGCATTGGATTGAATATTGCGTTAGGGATAGACGGTGCCTCAGAGACGGATGGCTTAGAAGCAAGCAGTGCAAACCTTGGCGGCCCTTACAGCGATGGCATCCTCATCGTCCAAGACGGTCGCAATGTGCTTCCCACGCAAGAGCAAAACTTTAAACTCGTCCCTTGGCGCGATATACAAGCTCTCTTTCCTGATTTGTAGGCATAAAAAAAGCCCCTTAGACGTAATCTAAGGGGCTTTTCAGATCATGCATTTGCGTTACGGCAATACATTCACTGTGACATACTCGTCGTGGTACAGACCACCATCGTCTGCGCGAGCCCACAACACATAAGTGCCTGGCTTATCAAACGTGACGTTCACATCAATCATGCCGTCTTCTGGTAGCTCTGGAGGAGTCCAGTGAGCTCCCCAAGGAGAGTTTGCAGAAGTGCGAGTGTCTTCCCAAGGCTTAGACTGGGGTGGATCAAACGTGACATTGCCTTCGCCACGGTAGACATTCCAAGAAAGGAATAGTCCGTTGATCTTACCCACAGTGATCTGCACTGGTGGACGCAATAAGCGTGATTTAGCCGCTGTGCCATTGCCTGCAAATGGCGCAAGGCTACGTGGCTGAGGCAAACCGTCGTCTTCTAACTTCGCTGTTAACGTCAATGGCTCACCAACGCGCACAGTGCGAATAACTTCACCCCCAACGCGGTCACCCTGAACTTCAACTGTCGGCGGGATATTCGCACGTGATTCAGGGCTACTAGTGCCCGCACCAAGCGAACCAGTTTCTGAAGCAATTACGACGTTATCTACCACATAGTCACGCGCCAAAGTGCCATAAGCCACCTTAGTAACACCGTTGACTGTCAGTGACCATTCCAGCTCTTTATCACCCCAGTCCGCAGGAACGGGAACTTCAAACGTGAAACGGTTACGTTTTGGCAAGAAATGCGTAGGTTGGCCGCGATCCTCTGCACCAGGGCTGAAAAAGTTATTTTCGCCAACTGGCACATCGGGCTCTTCTACCCAGTTCTCGTTGTGGTAGCCGAACATCATGACATAACTGCCATCGTCAAGTTGACGCCAGCCTTCATAGGCTGGCTCAACGTGCTGCCCCTTATTATAGTTGGCAGAAGCAGCACTAGCAGCTCCAGTCACAAAGCTCATTACTACAAACAGCGTGGCAACTACTGCATGACGTTGCCGAGTCAAACTAAACAAACCCATCTGATCAATCCCCTTGTGATGATGCAACTTCGGCACCTAGAACTTCTTCATATGCCGGAGCAACTAGCGGAGCTAGACACAAAGGACAACCAATCTGGTGATCGTTAGGACCAAGATTCAATTCTTCACGGCGATCTGCCATTTCTTGGAAGAAATCCTCTTCGGACAAAGTAACGCGCATGCCAAGGTCAATAAACATATTGGTTACTGAACGGTTACCAGAACCCTGCCAATTACGTGGATCAGGAACATTTGGGTTAGTACGAGTGTTGTTCATGTAGCCCACGATGTGCAGGATTGTGCCTTTTGGCAACAATGGCGCAGCGTGATCTTCGTAGGTGTAACCACGTACCCAGTTATGGTCATAACCAACGCAAGTCAATGTTTCAACTGTGTAGCCCCAAACCGCTTCTAGACACATACGCTCACCAGGAGCATGCAAATGTGGCTCAAAAGTTACGATTTTAGTGTGCTGGTTTAGAACCGCATAAGCGTGTAGCTCTTGGCCGTCTTCGTTACCAGTGATACTGATATCAACACCGTTACCAAGACCGATCAACGCAGGACGATACTTAGGCTCATACCCGATCGGATGGAAGCGGAAACCGATCATCAAGTGACCAGTTGTATCAACACCTGTTGAGTGAAGATGCACTGAATCAGATACGACGTAAGAGTTCTTCTTCAACAAACGACCACTATCAGGATCGAAAATGTCTGGGTTACGAGCGATCTCGTGAACCGGCCAACCGACTGCCACATCACCTTCTACTTGCAGCATCGTTTCAGGGTCAAGCACCTGTGTGCTCCAGATCATATGGTGGAAAATGTTGCGACCACCCACTGTGCCGGCAGCACCGCTAGTGTCCACATCATTCACTTCGATGATCTCTACAGAAGATACATAACGATCTTCCTCGATTGGAATTGCGATACGTGGGATATCACCCCACCAGTCTGGGTCGCTGCCTTTAACTGTGATGTCTGCCGAGCGCACGATTAGGTCAGGCTCACCAGCAGTCCAAGTAGCACCTTCTGGGAATTCTAGTGGCGCTGGCGCATCGGCCATATCACCTTTAGGTGTGCCGTTGCGTGCCCAAGTAGAGATTGCGGCGATTTCTTCGTCTGTCAGAGAAGGATCGTCCTTATAATCTTGAATACCGATATCGTGTTCGAGATAGTAAGGAGGCATTGCTCCTGCACGATCACGAAGACCAGTCTTATATTCGATCAAACCGGCGAAAGGCACAGTTTCTTCGTAAGTTACCAAAGACATTGGCGCCACGCCCGCTGGACGGTGGCAGTTCTGACAGCTGCGCTGCAGGATTGGTTCGATGTCTTTGTGGAAAGTCACACCATCAGCAGATTGCGCGCTAGCAGCTGCTGGCAGCAAGAACGCTGCAACAGACACGCACTTGGCAATTGCAGACATGCTTTGAATTTTGAAATCTAATCGGGTCTTGAGCCTTAGCAGTTCGGATTGAACGCGCACGTGGCACCTCCTTCGTCTAGGTTGTAATCGAGTTGTACTTCTTTTTATTAAGTATCAGGGCCGGACAAGCCCACGTACCTGATTACTGAATTGGAACATAGGAAACACGCTTCGTCTCCCTTAATGCGAAAAATTTTCTATCAAATACTAAAAAACCGCCAATTCACTTCGCGTCAGACCAAGCAATACTGAAAAAACAATAAAATACAAACAGTTAAAGCTTATCGTTTTTCTCAATTTAAGCAAGTTCATAGCATTTTTTATCACGCGTTTAGCAGTCTAAGGAAGCAAATAAGCAATTTCAATCGCCTTTTTCAAAAGCTCGCCAGTTCGTGTAAACCAAGTGACTGTTCGCACGTTAATGAATTTGTAAGTGCAACGCTGTATTGGCTGCACCGCCTATTTTCGCAAGTTCATACAGGAGTAACATGATGTTCAAACCTCAGCTCGTGGCGATTACGGTCGCCATTATGGGCGCTTCAATGACTGGAGCAACACTCGCCCAGAACCAAGAAACAGAACAACTGCAAGCTGAAAAACCCAGCCGCGCCGAGTTGCGCGACAAACGCCCCCGCCAAACTCGTAACACTGCGTATCGTCTTTTGCAGCGCATGGATACCAATGCCGATAATCTGATTAGCTTAGAAGAGTACATAGGCGATGGAATCACACGTTACTCACAAACCTTCACTCGCGCCGACAAAAACGAGGATGGATACGTAACCCTTGAGGAGCTTCGTCCATCTCGTAAAGCTGAACGTCCGCGCGTTGATAGCGACGCGCTGCAAGCTTGCCTCGAGGAGACAGGCATTGCGACTGGTGCGGATGATGAGCGATTTACTTCAGCTGACACCAATGGTGATGGCGCGCTAAGCCAAGATGAGTTCTTCGCGATGTTGGAACAAAGCACTCTCGATCGATTCAGTGCCCTAGATGGCGATGGTGACCAACAACTAACTACAGAAGAGATACAGGCAAGTAACAAAGCGCGCAACGAGGCGCGTAACGAGGCTCGCAGAGCGATGCGCTCATGCATGAAGGAGCAAAGAGATCTGGCGCAGTAAACACTGCGCTTCCCCTTGGGCCGGACTTGTTCCGGTCATTTTTTTGTCTGCTTTTACTGTTGCCGCGGTGGTCTTGGACGATGCCCAGCCCCCCCTTGCGGCCTAGGTCGCTCAAACCGAGGAGGCTCAGGTCTAAGTGGAGCGTTTTCCAGCCTTGGTGAGTCCGCGGCAGATTCCTTAAACTCTTGATTTCTTCGCTCAGCCGCCTCATCAACGCTATCTTGTTGCTGCAATTGTTGCTGCTTTTCAAAGCGTAAGCGGAGCGCTTCTCGGTCATCTGGCGATAGACTTTGAAACCGTTCTCGCACTTCTTTTAGACGTCGTTGATGTGCTGGAGGCGCATCATTAAATTGCTGAAAACGACGCACGATCCTTTCTCGTACCTCGAGGCTGCGCCGTTGCACCAAGTCCTCTAGTCGTCGTCTAAGCCTATCGCGCTCATCCGGCTCCATTTCTTGCCAACGCTGCGCACCTTCGCGAAGCTCCACTTGACGCTCTAGGCTCAATTGCTCCCAACGCCTTTCTACCTGCTGCAATAGCTGCTGCTCCTCGTTAGAAAGATCTTCCCAAGCGATTGCCTCCTGCCCATAAGCACCTGCAACATGCAGTGCAAAAACCATGGCGCAGCAGGACAGCCATAGCCTCCTCTGATGTGGGTTTCGCTTTGTAATGAGTCTAGACTTCTTCAAGTTGATGTTTTCCAATCCAAATTGTCGCTAGTTTGGCAAACCAGAATCTGCAAGCCATTGATAAAAATCTAAATTTTCATACAACTCTAACTCTTGGTCAGGCATGATCACTAGATCATCTTCGGCGACCACTAGCGGCATCGCCTCCTGCGGGCTTTGTGTCGGAAATAGCGTTAGCGCTGTCACCAGAAGACAAGAGAAGGCGAATGCGCTGCCCGGGATCGCATATCCCCGCGGGGGCCATAGATTATTCAGCCAAGACGCAGGTATTTCTGTGCGCTCAGGCCGTCCTCGCGCAATCGCCTGCTGCCGTATAGCGTCTAGACGCTTATTGATTTCATTAGGCAGTTGCTGCGCACTTTCGTCCAATGTCTGGGTAATACCGTCTTGCCCATGCATAGGTTGCCACGCACGCAACAGGGCCGCATGACGCGCCGCATCAAGCTGCCGCATCACGACAGGCGAATTAGCAACGAGACTATCGTCAAGAACCGCCGTGGCTTTTTTGAGCAAGCGCTGTTCGGCAATTGTAAGGGGTTGATCCTGATTTTGGTCTGAATGCTTCATTACCAATGCTCACCCAATTGTTTGCGGAGTGTATGGACAGCCCTTGAGTAATGAGACTTGACGCTACCAGGAGCGCAGGACATTGCCTGTGCAGTTTCATTCACGTCTAGCCCTTCCCATACGCGTAACAGAAATACTTGCTGCTGACGCAGGGGCAAGGCTTGTAGCGCCTCTTGGAGCTTTTCCATACTGCCATCTTGTTGCAACAGCTGCTCTGGGCTGCGTTGCGCTGTATCTTCAACCTGCTCTAACGGGTCCTCTTCATTGTCGACGCTCGGCCGTAACCAACCCATAAATCGTCGACGCACTGAATTACGTCGATGCCAATCGTTGATTCTGCTTTGCAAAATACTATAGAACAACGGGCCCCATTCGCTTTCATCACGCTGAGCGTATTTCTCGACTAGTTTAAACATGGCGTCTTGCACTAGGTCTAGAGCGTCGTCCGAACTGTTCGTTGCGATCTGCGCAATTCGAAACGCTCTGCCTTGTTTTTCGGCAAGAAAGCGATCGAGCTTCTGCATTGTATCCAGTGTCTTGCTCCACGTTTAGTAAGACGTCTCTTATGGCCGTCTATGCACTTACTGCTTTGTTAAACAGTATTCCCCTAGACTCTTAAACGTTCAATAGTCAATTTGGTTTACTGACTAAGCAAGAAAATTGCCGCGCGCATGCTGCCAAGTTATTGCAACTCACCCTATTGCTTAAATTATTGTTTTACGATAATTTATAAAAACAAAACAGAAACATTAGGGGGCCGTATGCACTCAAGCATCGAGAAAGACCTTAGCAAGGCTCAAGACCTCGCCAAAACCGCTCATGTGTTCGCAATCCTCGCGCTGATCTTTGTGGGCCTTGCGATACTAAGCAATACTGGGCTCCCTATGCTTCGTGTGATTTCAACCCAAGGGCTGACCTGGACTGAGCGCATTAACGAATCGGGCTTACTGCTCGTGCAAACTCTGCCTGCCATTTTGTTATGTCTGTCGATCAACCAACTAATTAAAGCTTTGCAGGAATACAGTGAAGGTGAGTTTTTCAGCCATCAAGCCTCAACACACGTCGCCCGCTCTGGCGATTACGCCGTGCAAGCAATGGTCGCAGCAATGCTCATAGTCCCTAATCTTAGCCTGTGGATTTCTCACAATGGAGGCTTCGACATTCGCATCGAAAACGAGTTTATTGGCATGTTGGCGTTTGCAATATTTATTGCCACCGTTGGCCGAATTCTCACCGCTGCAGCGACCCTAAAGCAAGAAAACGAATCGTTCATATGAAACAGATAATCGTGCGGCTTGATGTCATGCTTGCGCTTCGCAAAATGAAGGCAAAGGATCTTGCTGAGCAGATCGGCATTACCGAAGCGAACCTTTCACTTTTGCGCACTGGCAAAGTGAAAGGGGTTCGCTTTGAAACCTTGGCAAGGCTTTGCAGCGCACTAGACTGTACTCCCGGAGACCTGCTGGACATTAGCGCCGACGACACGATCGAGAGTCATTAACACGCGTTGCCGCCTTACTGGTGGCGAGCAATAAATTCCATTATATGCTCGGCGACTACCTCTCCTTTGTCTTCTTGAAGGAAGTGACCTGCCCCTTCAATCACGATACGAGGCTCATTCGCAGAAGTAGGTAGCAAACGGCGCAGGTATTCTTCATGCGGGCCGAGCACTACATCACCATCAGAAAACATCACTAAGGCGGGCTTACTCCACTGCGACAAGACATCTGCTGAATGCAGCATTATTGCGCTAGCTGGGTCCATAGGACGCATAGGCACTATTTGCGGAAAGGTATTCGGCCCCGCATAAAAAGAGGGGTCAGGAAATGGCGCGGAATAGGCGCGTACGTTCTCAGGATTTGAGCTGCCATCATTGCCAGCGGCGAACACACGCTCTTCGCCGAATGGTGTCTGTTGCCGAGTGCGATCACGATAAGCAAACCAACTCGGTGTCATCATGCCATACCCTGTCGGCAAGGCGGTGTTCATGACCACCAATCGCGAGATACGCTCTAACATATGTGCCGCGATTGGCAAGCCTAAGAAACCGCCCCAGTCTTGCATCACCAAGGTTACATTTTGTAGATCTAACGCTTCGATGAAGGCTTGAGCCGCGTCAAAGTGCATCTGAAAGCTGTAGTCGGCCTCGCGCGTGAACTTATCGGACTTGCCAAAACCAATCCAATCAGGCGCGATCACCCGGTGCTCTCTTGCCACGATGGGAATCATCTTACGATACAGATAACTCCACGTCGGTTGCCCATGCAGCATGAGCACAACCTCGCCCTGCCCCTCATCGACATAATGCATGCGCATCGGCACCCGTTCTTGGCCACCAACACCACGCTCTATTTGTACGTCGATATAATTGGCCGCGAAGGGATAATCCTGCAAGTTTTCAAAACGCTGATCTGGCGTTCTTACAACACCGGGGCGAATCTCATTGGCTAGGAGGGTTTGGGCCTGCGTGTGCGAAATTCCGACAAGTGATATCACAAGGCTCAAGAAAACCTTGGCGAGCAAAAAGGGTTCTTTGTAGGTAAAATTCATCGGCTTTATTCCTATTTTTATTAGCCCATAGAAAACGGTTGCCAAGAACAATACACGTTTAAACCATTTTTCCAAAATAAAAAAAGCGGTGTCAGCTAATGCCGAACACCGCCTTGATGCCGCAATGCTCTATGAACGATAGAGCAAAGTTGTCGTACTACTAGGCTTACTCTGTGCTTGGCCTTGGCTAGCCGTCTGCGCAGAGCGCGCCGGGCGATTACTTTGCGCCTTTGTTCGCCTGCTATTATTAGCATTTGGCTGTCCGTCTCGCGAGCGAGCCGCGCCACTATTATTCCCGCGTGTAGCGCCCGCTCGTTTAGGACGATTTTGCTGTGTGCGCTGAGGCGCGGCCACAGGCTTAGAGAAATCTTCCGTGGATTTAAAGCCTTCGATTTCTGCACGGTCGATCGAGCGCTTAAGAAGGCGCTCTATATCGCGTAGCATTTTGCGCTCTTCTGCGCAGACAAAAGAGATTGCCTTACCGCTCGAACCCGCTCGCCCGGTGCGGCCAATGCGATGGACATAGTCCTCTGGCACTTGCGGTAAATCATAGTTCACCACTTGCGGTAGCAGATCGATGTCGATGCCGCGTGCTGCGATGTCTGTGGCCACTAGGATTTGTAGCTTGCCTTCTTTGAAACGCTCCAAGACTTTAGTGCGGTGCGCCTGACTCTTGTTGCCATGAATCGCCGCAGCGTGAATCCCGACATCTTCGAGCTGTTTCACAATCTTATTAGCACCGTGTTTGGTCCGGCTAAACACTAGCGCTTGGTACCAATTTTCATTCTTGATCAGTGTCTTAAGCAACTCTGTTTTACGCCCTTTGTCGACAATATAAAGCTGCTGCGCTACTAATTCTGTTGCCGTGTTCAAAGGGGCTACACTTACTTCAACAGGGTCATTCAAGAGTCCTTTAGCAAGCTTTTGAATCTCTGGCGAGAAAGTTGCCGAGAACATTAGGTTCTGTCGCTGTTTAGGCAGTTTTGCCAAAATCTTTTTAATGTCATTGATAAAGCCCATATCTAACATTCGATCGGCTTCATCAAGAATTAATGTGTTGATCTCATCAAACTTAATCGCGTTCTGTTGAAACAGATCGAGTAAGCGCCCTGGCGTGGCAACAAGAATCTCAACACCACCGCGCAGTTTTTGCATCTGTGGATTTATTTTTACGCCACCGAACACGACGGTAGAGCGCAGAGAAAGGTATCGGCCATAGTTCTCGATGCTCGCATGCACTTGTGCTGCCAACTCACGAGTTGGCGTCAAGATTAGAGCCCGTGTGCGATTGCTCGACGCACGCGGTTGCAACGCTAACTTCTGCAGCAAGGGCAGTGTAAAACCTGCTGTTTTACCTGTACCTGTTTGCGCCGAAGCCATGATGTCGTTGCCAAGCAAAATAGCGGGAATCGCCTGCTCTTGGATTGGCGTTGGGCTTGAGTACTCTTGTTCTGCAAGCGCTTTTAAAAGGGCTTCAGAAAGCCCAAGTTCTGTAAAATTCATAAATTTTCCTGATAGTGCCAACTGGCACATATACCAAACACACGTGGCTCGCGTAGTGGCGAGCAAGCGAAAGTTCGACAGTTAGTTGGGACAGCGGGAGCCGAGTCACATTGGGACTCATTTCCAAAATATACGGGGGATTACCGCAATACAGCGTTGCCATTAGTTGTGCGATACACACAGTGCGGCATGCAGTAATTGGCACTCTTAGAGGGGGTTATGTGGCGTGATACCACAAAGACCAGACAATTAACGATGACGCCTTTGATCCTTAGATCAAAGCTCGGGGGGCACTTTAACACAGTCCGCCGTTAAACACCTAAGTAATTCATATTGCTTGGGGTTTATCCCTGATTGAGTAGTTCACGCAGATCGATGATAGCGGCGTTAGCACGGGAGACATAATTAGCCATTACTAATGAATGATTAGCAAAAAAGCCGAACCCCCCGCCATTGAGTATGAAAGGGCTAAAGACTGTTCTTTGGCTAGCTTCGAGCTCACGAATAATTTGACGCACGCTGACAAGGGCATTTTTATCACGAAGTACTGCTTCAAAATCCACTTCGATTGCACGCAAGAAATGCATCAATGCCCAAGTAGCGCCGCGCGCCTCATAAAACACATCATCCACTTGTGTATAGGGAGTTTTAACTTGGCGCTGGTTTGGCACGCTCGTTGATTGTGTGGCGTTGCGATCTCCCGCTGTGTCGATATTCACTTGTGCTTGGCCAATACTTGCGCTCAAGCGCTGGGATAGACTCCCTAGTCGTGACTCTACGTTGGCTAACCAACGGGATAGATTATCTGCCCGCGCATAGAATTGCGCGTCTTGGTTCATAGGGTCGGCTATACGGCTAAGATAGGAGCTCATCGAATTGATCGCACGACGATATTCAGTTTCAGAGGCAGGAAGAATCCAACTATCATTTGTCACGCTGAAACGCGGCTCAACGATGAGCAGATCGGGATCCTCGGTTGATTGCGACTGTGACCGACTGAAGTTTTGCCGAAAGGCCAAGGCGAGGTCGCGTATTTGAATGAGCACCCCGTATTCCCAGTTAGGAATATTATCCAGATACAAGCCCGGTGGCGCGATATCATTGCTGAGAAACCCGCCGGGTTTGTCTAGCATGGTCTCGGCAACTCGAATCAAGGCCGCAGCTGTTGTAGAGCCCACCACTTGTTCGGAGTCGGGGAGTTTTTCTTGAGCATTTAGTGAGACATCGAAGGGGGCTGGCTCAGCGCTCCAATAAAACCCAAGGACGATTACAACGATGAGGTAGATAACGAAGAGCGCAGCGATGCCCTTGCGCACCAACCCCATTGAGTGCCAAGTTATCGTTTTTGGAAACAAGCCTGCGAAACGTGTGCCACTCATGAAAAAGTCATTGTCTCCTAGACGTCCCCATCATTGGGCAATATTAAACGCACCGTCGGGCTATCACCCAGCTCGATATTACCGCGTAATCGATGCCCCTCTACCGCCGCTTGCATTTGCGAGTAGATCCACCGCGCTTGTGTGTCGTTCGGAGCAGTAATCAAGAAAAACGCCCCCGTTTCTCGCGCCTGCACACCGATCTTGGCGAGCTCTTCCATCAAGGTTGACGAACGGTTTGCCAATTCACTAGCACTGATTGAATGCACGACATCGGAAGAGTTCATCTCGTTCTCTAGCCTCACCCAAGCAGCTGCAATCCCAGCATGGGTGTTGTCGACTTGTTCTGCACGGCGCAGGTACTGCTTGGCATTGTCGAACTGCCCCTGCCTACCCGCTTGTTCAGCCAATTGCAGGTATTTACTGACTATCTCTTGAATGCCATTGAGCGCCACTGCATTGCTCGGCTGCACGGATAACACCCGACTGAAATAAGCATGGGCACTAATATCGGGAGGCGTAAGCAGGCGATTGGCATTAAGCGCCTTGATGCCTTCATACAATAGATCGGCGATGATGCGCTGATAACGAAGATCTTCTTCAAACCTTGCAATAACGGCTGCCTCATCAAAAGGCTCAACCGTTTCGCTTTCTGGCTCTGGTTCAGGGACTGCTACAACGCGGGCATTCTGCGTTGGCTGGCAGGCCGCTAACAGGCCTAAAAATAAATAGGCTAAGGGGATAGATTTTCTAAAAGCAGAGACCTTTCGGGAACAGTTCACAACTCGCGCTCACGTTTGGCACACAGGCCAATAATCCAAGGGCATTAAACCTGTCCGACTATCTCACTTAATGGCAGGAATCTCAACAGATCGCCCGGTAAAACCGATGTTTTTGGTGGGATAATTGCTAAGCCATCGCAAGCGCTGATCGAGGACAATACGCCAGAGCTCTGATCGCCCGTCAACTGCAGAACCACGCCTTGCTCCCCCGTCGGCGCACAGCGCACGCGCAAATACTCTTGCCGCACTCCCGTTGGACCAAATTCAAAATCTGCTGGCAAGTGCCAAGGAATTTCTGGAAGCGCTCGCACCCCCTGTAGACGATCTAAGCAAGGCCTCACAATCAGGGCAAAATTAATGAATGCCGACACAGGGTTGCCCGGCAAACCAAAGAACGGAGTGCTCTCAACGCGACCAAACGCAAAAGGCTTACCGGGCTTAATGGCGAGTTTCCAAAATTGTAGTGCACCGCAGCGCTCTAAGGCATTGCGCACGTGATCTTCTTCCCCGACTGAAACACCGCCACTGCTGATAATGCAATCGGCATCTGCAGCCGCGCTCTGTAACGCTTGCTCCGTGGCTGCCAGAGTGTCTTCAACAATGCCGCAATCGATCACCTCATGCCCTAAGCCTTGCAATAAGCTACTGACAGTGTAGAAATTAGAGTTGTAGATTTGCCCGGCTTGCAAAGCCTGACCAGGGCGAACGAGTTCATCGCCAGTCGTCAATAGCGCGACACGTAATGGCCGGCGCACAGCCAGGGAGGCGATCCCGACTCCAGCCAACATGCCGATATCCGGGCCACGTAATCGATGACCGGGCTCGAACAGTAGCTCACCCTCTTGCACATCAGCCCCTGCGCGCCGCACGTTCGCTCCTGCGCTCACGCCTTGCTCGACGTACACCGAGTCCCCTTCAACACGGCAATTCTCTTGCATGATGACCGCATCAGCGCCTTCTGGCATTGGGGCACCGGTGAAGATACGGGCGAGAGTCTGCGGTACCAATCGTCGCCCAACACTCCCTGCTGGGATTCGCTGGGAGACTAAAAATTCGCTTTGACCACGCGCAAGGTCTTGGGAGTTGACAGCGTAGCCATCCATGGCGCTATTGTCATAGCCTGGAACGGCAATGGGTGCATTGATGCTATGACCCAGCACTCGATTGAGCGCCTTGTTTAAAGTTACGGTTTCATTGCTCGCGACCGCCTCTATGGAGCTCAGTAAGAGTGTTAAGGCCTCGTCGATAGGAGTGAGAGTGCCATTGGGCGGCCTCGCCATAATGCGCTCGCTTAGCGTTTATGCTTGTTCTGTGGGTTCGTGAGAGTTGTCTTTGAGTATGCCTTTAATCAGCGCTTGCAAACTGCCGTGCCAGGAACGCTGTTTTATCCCAAAAGTGTCGAAAATCTTTTTCGTCGCTAGCGTGGAATTCGCGATCTCCGGTTTTTCAGCTCGAAGCAAATTCAAACTTAGATGATCCAGTAATTTGTACACATTCTCATCGTATTGCGCCGCTAGTTTCAGCACATGTTGGACGAATTCACTTTCACGCTTAGTCTCCAGCCCACAGTAGTGGTAGGTACCCCATACTTCCGCGTCGCAGTCCACTTGCAATGCGATCGCTAACAATACTCGAGCGACATCTTCTACTGGTGTCGGGCTAAACTTACGCCGCAAAACCGTGACTGCGCCCTCTGCTTCTTGTGCCTCAAAGATCCAGCGACGAATAAACTCATCCTGCCCAGCCCCAAAAACCCAGCCTGTGCGCAGAATGATGTACTTCTCGAGGCTTGCAGCAATTGCCTCCTCACCACGCTGACTGCACTCTCCATAGACGCCAACCGGTTTCACGACATCGAGCTCGTTATACCCTAGTTTTTTATCGCCACTGAAGACATAGGCAGTCGATAAATGCAGAAGAGGGATGTTGAGATGGTCGCAAGCTTGGGCCAACACAGAGGGTTGCTCGTGATTGACTAGCTCGCAAGCCTCGGGGTCAAGTTCCGCTCCGTGTATAGCGAGCTGGCTTCCCGCTTGATAGGAGGCTAAATTGACCACCTGATCGGGAGCGCATTTTGTCAATACACGGGCAACCTTGAGAGGGTCCCGAGGGTCTAAGTCACTCGCTTTCGGCGCGACGTAGTCCACAGCCCGCTGCTGCAGAAGTTTGATAAATTCCACGCCAATAGCACTATCGGCGCCAACAATGAGTACCTTCACCTGTCCCGTTTACCCTGCATCAATAGTCCCTACAATTAAAACGGGATGTCATCGTCAAAATTATCGAAGTTAGAAGGCGCTGGCGCCGAAGGCTTAGGCTGAGCCGCCCCTTCGCGCTGGCGATTCCCATACTGAGAAGGCGCCGACTCTTGGCCAAATTGATTGTCGTGCTGACCACCACTACTGGCCCCACCGCCTTGACCGCGGGAATCCAGCATTTGCATTTCACTGGCAACAATCTCTGTAGCATAGCGCTTCACGCCATCTTGTTCCCAAGAACGTGTACGCAAGCTACCCTCAATATAGAGCTTTGAGCCTTTCTTCACATATTCGTTGACGATTTCAGCAAGCCGATTAAAAAACACCACTCGGTGCCATTCTGTTCGCTCTTGCGGTTGTCCCGTGTTCTTATCTTTCCAAGTTTCGCTAGTTGCAAGTGTAACATTGCTCACGGCACCACCACTGGGAAGGTATCTTGTTTCAGGGTCGCCCCCGCAATTACCTACCAGTATCACCTTGTTTACGCCTCTGCTCGCCACATTACCCTCCAAAAATTCACTATTGAGCGCTGATTGTTCCAGCCCACTTCCATAAGCAGGCTAGTCTACCGCAAGCATAGCAGTAATTAACAGAATGACTTGCCAGCCTTTGCGCTTATCCTTCGGATTGACGATAATGCTCTGTTTAATTTGCCCGACGCAACAAAAGCGAGTAGTCAATGGACAAGATCATCGTCAGAGGGGCCCGTACCCATAATCTGAAAAACATCAATGTCAGCATTCCCCGTGACAAGCTCGTTGTCATTACAGGTTTGTCTGGGTCAGGCAAGTCGTCCTTAGCCTTCGACACGCTCTACGCGGAGGGTCAACGTCGCTATGTTGAGTCACTCTCGACCTATGCGCGACAGTTTTTATCGATGATGGATAAACCCGATATCGACCATATCGAAGGCCTATCTCCAGCGATTTCGATAGAACAGAAGTCCACTTCGCATAATCCGCGCTCCACTGTTGGCACAATTACTGAGATCTACGATTACCTGCGCCTATTGTTTGCCCGCGTTGGCGAGCCGTTCTGCCCTACCCATCATCAAAAACTCGAAGCCCAGACCGTAAGCCAAATGGTTGACCAAGTTCTGGCATTGCCAGAGGGGACGCGAGTCATGGTCCTCGCGCCCTTAGTACGCGAGCGCAAGGGTGAGCACTTACACATATTCAATGAGCTCAAGACCAGTGGTTATATCCGCGCACGGGTCAATGGCATCGTCACTGAGATCGATTACCCTCCCGAATTAGAAAAGAATAAGAAACACAGCATCGACGTGGTCGTCGACCGACTAAAAGTTAGACCAGACATGCAGCAACGCCTCGCCGAGAGTTTCGAGGCGGCACTGCAGCTCACCGATGGTTTAGCGAAAGTCGCGTTCATGGAAGACGACGGCCAAAAATCAGACAAAGACGACTTACTCTTCTCGTCTTTGTTCGCCTGCCCCGAATGTGGCCATAGCATCAGCGAATTGGAACCACGACTATTCTCTTTCAACAACCCTGCGGGGGCTTGCACTGGTTGCGATGGTCTGGGGGTTAAACAGTTTTTTGATGAAAACCGCGTGATCACAGACGAGTCACTGAGCCTTGCCGAAGGCGCAATACGTGGCTGGGATCGCCGTAACTTTTATTATTTCCAAATGCTCAGCTCACTAGCGAAGCACTACGATTTCGAAGTCGAAACACCTCTGCGTGACCTCGACCCAAAACACCGCGAAGCCGTTTTGCGTGGCAGTGGGGATGCAGTGATCGATTTCCATTTCCTGAACGATCGTGGGGACACCATTACTAGGCGCCACACCTTCGAGGGTATCTTGCCGAACATGGAAAGACGCTACCGCGAAACCGAATCCAGCGCCGTGCGTGAAGACTTGGCGCGTTTCCTAAGCTCGCAGTCCTGCCCTGATTGCGCAGGCACACGCTTAAAGCCCGAGTCGCGCAATGTTTTTATCGATGGTACCAACCTGCCTACTGTCTCGGCGATGACCATTACGAGTGCAGCACAGTATTTCAACACCTTGTCGCTGCAAGGCAACCGCGCCGCCATTGCCGAAAAAATCTTAAAAGAGCTACAAGATCGCCTGCGTTTCTTGGTCGATGTTGGGCTCAACTATCTAACGCTAAACCGCAGCGCCGACACACTTTCCGGTGGTGAGGCGCAACGCATCAGGCTCGCTAGCCAAATTGGTGCTGGGCTCGTTGGCGTCATGTACATCCTTGATGAACCCTCAATTGGTTTGCACCAACGCGACAATGACCGGCTGCTTAGCACGCTCTACCACCTACGCGATATCGGTAACACAGTCATCGTAGTCGAGCATGACGAAGACGCAATACGTAACGCCGATCATATTATCGATATCGGACCCCGCGCTGGCGTGCATGGCGGTGAGATCGTGGCACAAGGTAGCCTGCAAGATATTCTGGATTCCGAGGAGTCTCTGACAGGTCAATACCTTTCTGGCAGGCTAAAAATCGCTGTCCCTGAAACACGCTTCGAGGCGGACGAGGAGAAAGTTCTGCAGTTAGGCGGCGCCACTGGCAACAACTTGCAAGATGTCACCCTGCGCATCCCTCTGGGACTGCTTACTTGTATTACCGGCGTTTCTGGTTCGGGTAAATCTACCCTAATCAATGGCACCCTATACCCCTTGGCCGCAACGGCACTCAATGGTGCGACCACGTTGAATGCCGCCGCCCACAAAGAAATTTTAGGTTTAGATAAGCTCGATAAGGTCGTCGATATTGATCAAAGCCCTATCGGCCGCACCCCTCGTTCAAACCCTGCGACTTACACTGGCATATTCACACCTGTGCGTGACCTATTCGCAGGCACGCAAGAGGCCCGAGCCCGAGGGTATAAAACTGGCCGCTTTAGCTTCAATGTCAAGGGTGGACGCTGCGAAGCCTGTCAGGGTGATGGGGTCGTAAAAGTAGAGATGCATTTCCTTCCCGACGTCTATGTGTCATGTGATGTTTGTAATGGTCGACGCTATAATCGCGAGACTTTAGAGGTTAAATACAAGGGTAAAAATATTAGCGAAGTGTTGGACATGACCATCGAGGATGCGCGTGAGTTTTTCGATGCAGTTCCCGCTATCGCGCGTAAATTGCAAACTTTAGTCGAAGTCGGCTTATCGTATTTATGCCTTGGCCAAGCCGCAACTACACTCTCAGGCGGCGAGGCACAGCGCGTTAAACTAGCAAGAGAATTATCCAAGCGTGACACTGGGCAAACCCTCTATATTCTTGACGAACCAACCACTGGTTTGCACTTCGAAGATATTAAGCAGCTTCTTGCTGTTTTGCACAGGCTACGCGATCAGGGCAACACCATTGTCGTAATCGAGCACAATCTAGATGTGATCAAGACGGCGGATTGGATTGTCGATCTAGGCCCAGAAGGTGGCGATGGAGGCGGACGCATCATCGCCGAAGGGACGCCGGAAGCTGTTGCACAGAATCCAGCATCCTATACTGGCAAGTATTTGGGTCGCCTCCTCAGCAACTAGGCGCTTACTCTCGACAAGAAAAGTTTTCGGCAAGCCAATTACTTGTTTCGTTTTCACCCCCAGCTGGCCCGATATAAACGGCACGCTGGGGATGCGGACATAGCAATCTTTCGTTATCGACAACTCCTTGGGTGCTGTGGGTCGCGACTATGCTATCTGGCGCTTTTGCGTTTTCAACCCAATCCACCAAGGCCGGCAATTTATCCCACGTATTGGGCCCTTCGCCGCCGCTACAATGCCCCATCCCGGGGGCAAAAAATAATCGTGTATGCTGCATCGCCGCGGCTTGATCATTGGCAAAAGTTGCGTCCAACATGGCATTAAAATATTGCAATGTAGCAGCAGGTGAAGACAAAGCATCATTCCAACCATGATAAAGCAACAATTTGCCGTTATGGTCTAGCAAGAATCGGCTGAGGTCTGGATCAGTGGCGTCCATGATTGACTGCATAGTGCTAGCCTTGCCCGCACTCAAGTCGTTGATATCGAACTCCAACCAAGAAAACTCTGGCAGCGCAGCGTTTCTCCCAGGCACGTGTAATGGTCTGGTCATATCTGGAATCACCACGCCTGGGTCATTCTCATAGAAGAGATAATTCACATGATCACCGGCAGGCCCCATCAACATTCCCGGACCATTGCCATTACCGGCGTGCGGAATATAAAGCGAACTCCATGAAAGCTCAGACCCTAAGGCTTTACCCGGATACAAATTATTGCCGTCACTATCACTAGGGCCCGAATAAAAGTCGTTAATGGTTTGCACCTGCGCATTAGTAAAGCAACGATCCGTAGCTGCATCGGCGCCACACATTAGATCGGCAAGATCTTTTTCAGGTTCAAACGAGCACTGCAGTGGATTATTGATGACACCGTCTTCAATACCATCATTGTTATCACATTTTTCGATCACTCTTGTGTGCAAAGTGTCTAATAAGCGCAAACTGTCAAAACTGCCATCGCCGTCGGTATCGACGGCCAGATTTCCAGCAAAATTGTCTTTAAAGAGTCGCTGCAACCACCACACGCCAGCGGCATTCATCGCCTGATAATAATTCACTGGGGCGCCAGCCACGATGCCGTCAAAATCGCCTGGATAACGCTGCGCCTCCATCAAACCTTGCCTCCCACCTGTAGAGCATCCTTCAAAATAGGAGTAACTTGGTGCACTACGATAATACTGCTGCGCCAGCGCTTTGCCCGCCATGACCGTTGAGTGCACAGCGCGGTAACCGAAATCGATCTCTGATTGACGGTTATTAAATCCAAACTGCGAACCTGGCTCCACGGCATTATCATGTCCAGTATTGCTATTGGCGACCGCATAACCCTGCGCGAGCCGATGGTCGGCGAAGTCTAAGTCGCCATCCTTGCCACCATCTCCCCATTGCAGAAACCGTGAATTCCAGTTGCTCGGCAAGGGAAGTTGCACGTGATAATGAATTCCCGGTGCGATCAGACCGCGCGCATAGCAATAGGCAGGCACTGCATCTTGTGCTGGCTTGATAGCGGCTGACAAAATGGTAAGCGATGGTATCTGTGTTAACGCCGCACAGGCGTCACTTTCGCTAGTGGTTTGCGAATACGCTGAGCTTGCTGCAGTAGCAAAAACACTCAGGGTTAAAAGGGAGAGAAAACTCGTTTTCATTATTAGCGCCTCTATTTTTGACCGTGGCATTATCGTTTCGCACGGGAATCTTTGAGGCTGATAATGGCCTATTCATGGCGCAAGGACAAGGCAGGGCTGCGCGCGGCAATTCTTGCCGACAGCAAACCCACGGTCAGCGTGGCAATCAACAAAGCAAGCACGCCTGAGACCACGAAAATGCTAGGACTCATCTCGACCCTATAAGCAAAATTGTCTAACCACGAACTCATAAAATAAGCCGCGGCTGGCCAAGCAATCGCAATAGCCACAATGACGAGTAACAAAAAGTCCTTCGACATCAGTTGCACCAATTGCAAAACACTACTTCCCAACACTTTGCGGATGCCGATTTCGCGAGCCCTTTGGCCCGTCATATAGGAGGCGAGACCAAATAAGCCAAGTGCGGCTATAAAGATTGCCATTGCACTAAACCATGAAAACAAAATCCCTTGCCGCCGCTCACTCTCATAGAGCCCGTCGATGTCCGCCTCTAGAAAAGATTGCTGTATTGGGATACCCGGCACGAACTGATTCCAAGTGCTATTGATGAACGCGATAGTCTCGCCGCGTTGCTCACCAGAGATTCGAATCGCCATGCTGCGCAAATTCGGAAATGGGTTAACTCGGCTTTGACTATTCATGACGCGGTAGTAAACCGGCTTGACCGCCTCGCGAATCGATGAAAAATAAATATTGTCTACGACTCCCACTACCGTGCCACGCACCACTTGCGTCGCCGCTTGGTCCATCACACTTTCCATCCATTTACCTACCGCCGTCTCAGCGGTCCATCCCATCTGCTGTGCCGCCAATTCATTAATGATGAAATTGGCGTTTGCACTTGGCTCACCAGGCACTGGTTCTAAAAATAGATCTGTTCCGCGTTCTTGCGAAAAGCTTCGACCCGCATAGAACTCAATATCGAAGGTCTCGAAAAAATCAAAATCGATATTGAGATAAGGCATTCCAAT
Organism: uncultured Pseudomonadales bacterium; assembly: GCA_947259995.1. Classification (GTDB taxonomy): domain Bacteria; phylum Pseudomonadota; class Gammaproteobacteria; order Pseudomonadales; family Pseudohongiellaceae; genus UBA5078. The sequence goes on from CAMYOK010000011.1 coordinate 240,360, forward strand.
AACCCCAGCTCCCCCGCCTTCAAAGCGCACTCCATCGGCATTGGTGTTCTGATCACCCGGCATTAAGTTTGCCGCAGTCACCGATAAGATCTGCGGGTGGCGCAGCAATTCTTGTTTCATCGTGTAATAACTGCCGCCTAGCCCTTGTTGCCCAGAGCCTCGGTACACTAACACCTCTTCTTGCGCGAACCCTAGATCAAGAGTCTGCGCATACCGAAGCTGGGACAGAGCAATCCCCGTTGCAGTGACCATGGCAATGGAGATCGCGAATTGCATAACCACCAAGAGTTTACGTAACAATTGTCCACTCTTGCCGCGACTAAGCTCACCACGCAAAATTGTCGCTGAACTAAACGAAGCCAGGTAGAAGGCCGGATAGAGGCCAGCAAGAACCCCCACCAGTAAAGCGAATAGTAGCAAGCTAGGCAGCACCCATAGGTTTTGCGTAATATCTAAAGAAAGGCTACTCCCCAGCAAACTATTAAACGCTGGCAAACTAAGCTGCACAATCACCGTCGCTAAAGCGACTGCCAAAATAGCGACCAGCAGCGATTCACTGAGGAACTGAGTGGCGATGTTAAGCTTGCTCGCTCCACAAACCTTGCGCATGCCAACCTCACGCGCACGTGCCAAGGAGCGCGCAGTCGAAAGGTTCATAAAATTAAAACAAGCTAATAACAGGATGAATACGGCGATCGCGCTAAAGGTCATCACTGTGACACCACTACCATTGTCCTGCAGCTCATTGTCACGGGCGGAGTTCAAGTGGATATCGGTCAATTTCATGACAGTAAAACTGGTAAATGACGGTGCTTGCTCACCAATATGTCGGCTCAAAAAATCTGGCATTTGTGATTCAAAACTCGCCAAATCAAAACTTTCATCTGCAACAATATAGGTATGAAAATTATTGAATCCCCAGCTTTGCATGCGCTCACCCAAGATGACTTGAGCGGTTTGCATGGAGGTGAAGGCCCGCGCATCCAAATGAGTATTTCGAGGGAGGTTTTCCATGACCCCAGTGACCAAGACTGGCACCTCGCCATTCATCAGGATGGTACCTCCCAGAGCGCCTCCTTGTGGAAAGTATTTCTCGGCCAACTCTTGATTGATGACGACTTGGAAGGGCCCATTGAATAAATTTTCAGGGTCGCCTTCCAACAATGGAATATCAAATACAGAGAAAACGTCTGCGTCGGCAAAATACAAACCCGACTCATAGAATGAATCCGTGCTGTTAGGCCTAGACAAGACCGCAGTGTTATCCATTAGTCGTATGACATAGTCAAACTGGGGGTATTCCAGGGCTAACAAGGGTCCAACTTGCGGGGCATTGGTAGCAAGATACAGCGGCGCGCCACCCCCGGGGGGGTTAAAATTGCGCATTACACGATATGTGCGATCAGCATTTGTCCATTGCTTGTCGTAATTGACTTCGGCGCGCACAAACAGTGCGATCAAAATCACTGAGGCTACCCCTATAGTTAGCCCAAGGATATTGATGCATGAAAACAGTAAGTGACTTTTCAGGTTACGAGCAGCAATGACAAAATAATGGCGCAACATAGTGAGCTCTTTTTTTAGACTGTTAGTTCTGTTAATAACAATGTCGTGTAGAGAAAAAAGAGCTGCCCTACGTTGTCACACAGAGTGCAACACCGTGGGCAGCCACAAGCTTCGCTAACCACGATAGGTATAGCAAAGTTTGGGCCAAAGTTATTTCATTATATTTATCAGGGAGTTACAAACAGCCTGTCATTAAAAGCTGTTTGTAACTCGCATTAAGTTGTGAGATTCGCTAAATAATTAACGATTTTGGCTAACGGGGCACGGCGTCTGCTTGTTGCAGCAGGTAAGCGCGGATGTTTTCTACTTCGGTGGCCCCTAGATCTTCAGCAAAACTCGCCATGCCTCTGGATTCGAACAAGCCATCCAACACGATACTCATGAACGCATCTTGATTCAGGATGCTAGAGGAGAACCGTAAATCGGGAATCGAACCCACACTGAGTGCGGCTGGCCCGTGACACACCGAACAAAAACTTCCATAAGCAAGCGCTCCCTCTATGGTGCTCCCCCTTGTGGTAGTGATGCTCGTGTCGAGTGGCGGCAAGGGGTTTGGCGCAGCGATCTCCAAAGGCGTGTCAGCTCCCAGCTTAAAGGCGATCAAACGGCCGTTCATATAGCGCGGACCATTGCCGGATAACAAGCCCATGGTTAAGGGGATTGCGCCTCCCTGCCCCGCTAAGGCTAAGACGTATTGCTCACCGTCGAGCTCGTAAGTAACCGGGCCTCCTAAGATGGCATCGCCTACCTCTGTAGACCAATACTCTGTCCCATCGTTGGTGCCATAGGCGTGGAACACGCCATCGGCAGAGCCTTGAAAGACTAGCCCGCCACCAGTGGCAAGTGTGCCACTATTGCCATACACCGGATAATCCACACGCCAAGCGGGGCTTTGCGCTATAGGATCCCAAGCAATCAGGCTAGATGGCGTCAATGCGGCAGAACGCGCCCGGTCTTGCGGGTTACGTGGTTCACTCGGAACAGGGTCCAAACCAAGATTCCAACCCGCCTCTTGCTTTTCCATCGCCCCTGGATTGGCGTATTGGTAGGAGGTATTTTGTGTAGGAAGAAACACATAACCGGTGCTTGGATCGCGCGACATTGGATACCAATTATGCCCACCTAGTGGGCCAGGCATCATGACAACTGGTTGCTCTTTATAACGAATCCCTTCGGATTCGATAGGCCGTCCCGACACAGGGTCCAAACCACTAGCCCAGTTGATTTCGACATAATTTTCGCCAGAGATAAACTCACCATTCGTGCGATCGATGACATAGAAGAAACCATTCTTAGGCGCCTGCATCAATACCTTGCGTTGCTCCCCATTGATCTCGAGGTCTGCCAGCATGATGTGCTGAGTTGCCGTGTAATCCCATGACTCTGCAGGAGTTGTCTGAAAATGCCATACGTATTCCCCGGTGTCAGGGCGCAAAGCAACAATAGACGACAAAAAAAGATTATCGCCTTCACCGTTGGAGCGGATCTCATGATTCCAAGGGCTGCCATTGCCAACACCGATATACAGAAGGTCTAGCTCTGGGTCATAAGCCATAGAGTCCCATACTGTGCCACCACCGCCTAAGGCCCACCACTGTCCAGCCCAAGTTTCGGCAGCCATTTCCATGGCCGCACTCTCAAAGCCGTCGGCAGGGTTTCCCGGCACGGTATAGAAGCGCCACAGCATTTCACCAGACTCTGCATCATAAGCGGAGATATAGCCCCGGACACCAAGCTCAGCGCCGCCATTGCCAATGATGACTCTTCCGTCAATCACCCGCGGTGCTCCAGTAATGGTGTAGCGTAACTCTGGATCGGCCGTCTCGGCCGCCCATGCAACTGCGCCAGAGTCTCGCTCCAAGGCGATCAAACGGCCATCGATGGTGCCGAAGAAGACTTTGTCACCCCACGCTGCCATGCCTCGATTGACGACGTCACAACAAGCATTCACGCCATAGCGCCCAGGCACCTGAGGATCGTAGCGCCACTTCTCCTCACCTGTGCGGGCATCCAATGCAAATGCCTTGCTCCAAGCCGAGGTGAAATAGATAGTGCCATCGATTACTAAGGGTGTGGCTTCTTGCCCTCGATTAGTATCGAGCTCGAATGACCATGCCACACCCAGTTGCTCAACAGATTCTCGATTAATTTGAGTCAGCGGGCTATACCGCTCTTCCGAATAGGTACGCCCATAGCTTAACCATTCTGCGTTGTTATTCGCGGCACCAAGAATATCTGCGGCCGCTATTAGCTCTTCTGAATGCTCACCAACTGCAATTTGTTCATCCTCAACCATATCAGGAGCGGTACTCGCTTGCTCTCCACTGCAGGCTCCTAGCACCGCCAAGACGAGCAAATAAAAACACCCTCGCTTATTCATCATAATCCCAACCCTCTTCTTATAGATAAGTCGAGAATAAACAGGACATAGCTGGCGTGCAAGGAAGCCGAGGCAATTTAGCGATTTCCCCCAACAATTGTCATTCTCGCCAAACTCTGGTGCGGCTATCCACGCGACAGCTCTTAGAAGCCCACTATCCTTTTGTTTTTATTGAATAAATAATTTTGGCACAACGATTGCTACTCCAGCCACTAGAGGAAGGCCTAGTACAGGCCATGCATTTATATTGCAGCGTCTGCCCTAGTGTTTGAGCGCACCTCTAAACATAAACAGTGTTATATGCCCCCTTGGAGTCAAAATCATGATTATAAAAACAGAGAACCTTAGCAAACTCTTTCGGACAGATGAGGTAGAAACTACCGCATTAGGTGGAGTGAGCATCGAGATTGCCGAGAAAGAATTCGTCTCGATCATGGGGCCCTCGGGTTGCGGTAAATCAACATTACTGAACATCATCGGGCTCATCGACAATCCCGATGGCGGACAGTTCTATTTTCTTGGCGAAAACATCTCTCGCGTTGGCGAGCGTGAGCGTGCTGTGCTGCGCAAAGAAAACCTGGGTTTTATTTTTCAGAGCTTCAACCTCATCGATGAACTGAGTGTTTATGAAAATGTGGAGCTGCCTTTAATCTATACAAAAATTCCCGCACATGAGCGCAAGCAGCGGGTAGAAGCTGTGATTGAGAAAATGAACATGAGTCATCGTATTCGTCATTTTCCACAGCAGTTATCTGGCGGTCAGCAGCAACGGGTTGCGGTGGCACGCGCCCTAGTGAATCGCCCAAAACTCATTCTTGCCGACGAACCGACTGGTAATTTGGATAGCGAGCATGGCATCGAAGTGATGCAGTTATTGCAACAGTTAAATCAAGAAGGTACGACCATCGTAATGGTGACACACTCGCCCGAACATGCTGAGTATGGCACGCGCACCATACGCATGCTGGATGGACAAGTCGTCAAAGCCTCCACTACCGCCTAAGAGAAACTTTCATGTCTGCATCATCATTGTTTACGAGTTATATACGAGTTGCCTTGCGCAAACTCGTTAAAGAACGCAGTTACAGCGTCATAAATATCGCAGGGCTTTCAATCGGCATCGCATGTTGTTTGATACTCGGGCTCTATCTGCATAATGAATTAAACTACGATCAACATAATGCACAAAAAGATCGTATCTATCGCGTGATCAATGAGTTCTCTATCAATGGAGACTCGACCTATGCTGCAGTGACCTCTACTCAGCTCGCACCGATGCTAACGGAGCAATACCCTGAGCTCGCATATGCTACCCGTTTCCGTAACGTTCCCAATACACAATCCTTGATGCGCAACAACGATAATCAAGCATTTTACTGGGAGGACGTGTACCTAACTGACAATGCTACATTCAATATATTCACCCATGAGGTGCTTTATGGAAACCCAGACACTGCGCTTATTGATCCCAATAGCATTGCTGTGAGCGAAACATTCGCCCGACAATATTTCGGCGAGCGAAACCCTATCGGTGAGACCGTCTCGACTGACGCTTATAATTATCGAATCGATCTAGTATTCGCAGACCTTCCAGAGAATACACATTTAAAATACGATGTCCTCATCTCCTACAATCAGGTCGCAATGCTCGAATCAAACGAGCGTAGTCAAGAGCTTTGGAGCATCAACGCCTACACTTATGTATTGCTTCCGGAAAATTTCTCCATCGACGACTTTCAAATGCTCTCCGTCGATTTTTATGAGCGCAATATGCTGCCGGTTGCACAGCAGCTTAATATCAATGCCACTGCTAAATTCTTTCTCGAACCTCTAACGGATGTGCATTTACAATCAACGACAAGCTTCGACCTACCTAGGGGTAATATTTTTTACATCTATGCGTTCTCTGCCATCGCACTATTTGTCCTCATAGTTGCGTGTATTAACTACATCAACCTTGCCACTGCCCGATCTATCGGACGAGCTAAAGAAGTTGGAATGCGTAAAGTACTCGGCGCAAGCCGTGGTCAATTGCTCGGTCAATTCATAGGTGAATCGGTTGTCTATGTCCTCGTTGCTTTGTCGCTTGCACTGTTGATCACTTGGATGGCGATTCAGTTCACTCCGATCACCTCGCTCCTAGACTCGCCCCTACCGCTTAGCCTTTTGTTCTCGCCGGTAGTAATGCTGGGGCTTATTCTTAGCGCAGTATTGCTCGGCATGTTGTCAGGGCTCTACCCTGCACTGTATCTATCAGGAATTCCGCCAATCGCCGCGTTTAGGGGCGCACAAGGCAATGGACGGCAGGGCAATAGGACTCGCCAAGCGTTGGTAATGATGCAGTTTGTGATTTCGATTGCGGTCATCTCGAGCACTCTACTGATGCTGTCTCAAATGCAGTTCGTACAAAGCAAGCCCTTAGGCTATCAACCCGAGAATCGTCTAGTGTTACGCGTATCAGGTGCCGACCAAGTAGAACGTTTACCGGCATTGCTGAACGAGCTACGTCACACTAGCGGGATCATCTCGGCAGCCGTGACGGAAGATTTGCCTGGCGAACAACCTAGCGTTAATGCATTACAAGTTGAAAACAACGACGGTGCGTATGAACAAATGACGGTCAATACTATGGAAATGGGACCGGATATGATCAATGTATTAGGAATGCAATTGGTCCAAGGCCGTGACTTTGACATCAATCGTGTCAATGACTCAAACCACACAGCCATAGTGAATCAAAGCCTAGTAAGACAAATGGGATGGAGCCAGCCAATTGGCAGACGTATGCAACAGTTTGGCCCTGAGGGTGATAACCCGGTCATTGAAGTCATCGGGGTTGTCGAGGACTTTCATGTACTTGGCCTACAACAAGCAATCTCGCCTTTAATCATTTTCTATCGCGCGACTGATTTTAGCGAGTTCAGCGAAGCACGGCGACGCTCCTATTCGGAACAACTGGTCATCCAAATCGATCCAGATCTCACAAGCAGCGTGTTGAATGATCTGCAGAACAAGTGGGCACAGTTCGACCCAAGTCACCCTCTATCTTTCATTTTTATGCAAGAAGACTTACAAAAACTGTACGGCTCTGAACAACGTCTCATGAGCCTCGTTGGTGGCTTTTCGGGGCTCTGTATTTTCATCTCTTGTTTAGGACTTTTTGGGCTATCGGCCTTCAACACGGCGAAACGCACTAAGGAGATTGGCATCCGCAAAGTACTAGGTGCCTCAACGATTAGCATCATTGCTTTGCTCTTTAAGAACATATTGTCCTTACTTGCAGTCGCCTCGTTACTGGCATCCGCCATTTCATTCTGGGCGATCAATCAATGGCTGGAGGGCTTCTATTACCGCATCGACCTGCTGGGGGCAAACCTCATGATCTTCGGTCTCGCTGCACTTATCGCAATCGCTGTGGCTTTCACGACTATGGCCATGCAATCACTGCGCACTATTCAAGCCAGCCCAAATCTTGCTTTACGATATGAATAAGGAAACGACAATGGACCGCGCAATAGAGAAGAAGAAACGACCACTTTGGCAATGGGGATTACTAAGTCTGGCAGTATCAGGAGCTGCGTTTTGGTTTTATGGCTTGCTAAACGATGCAACCATTCGCACATTTAAGCTTCCTTTTGCGCAAACGAGCATTGCCAGCGTTAGCTTTGGCGCCTTCGAAGATGTCACGCCTATCCGCGGCTCCATCCAACCTCTCAATAGCGTCTACCTCGACGCTGTCGATGGTGGAGTCGTCGAAGAGGTATTAGTTGAAGAAGGTAGCTTTGTTGTTGCAGGACAAGCATTACTGCAACTGAGTAATACCGACCTGCGCCTGAATGTCGCCCGCAACGACACTTCCATCACCGAGCAGCTCAATAATCTGTCCAATATCTCTAATGGTTTAGAAACAACCAAGCTGGACACGGACAGACAAGTCATAGAGATCGAGTACCGCATTATAGTGCTGGAACGTCAAGAGCAACGTTTGCAGCAGCTGGCCACCGATAGTCTGATCTCCAAAGAACAATACGAGTCAGTCGTGGATGAATTGACCTATCAACGCAAACTTCTTGCGAACACTCGCTATAGACAAGCTCTTGAAGATCGCATTCGCAACGACCGCATGGAACAAATCGCGCTGCAAGTGTCCAAGCTCGAAGAGAATCTAGAATTATCACAAAGCAGCTTCGAAAACTTACTCGTCAGAGCGCCAATCTCTGGCCAGCTCACGTCTTTGCCAGTGGAGGTAGGCGAGAATAAAACTCGTGGGCAACGCTTAGGGCAGATCGATGTCATCGAACAGTTCAAAATAGTCGCGCAAGTTGACGAATACTATGTGACTCGTGTGGCGAACGACCAATCCGCCAGCTTCAACCTTGCAGGGCAACAGTATCAAGCACGTGTCATTAAAATTTATCCAGAAATAACCGACGGGACTTTCACCATAGACTTGGTGTTTGACGGGACTCCCCCCGAGAATATTCGTCGCGGCCAATCCTTGCAATTAGACTTGACTCTTGGCAGCTCGGTAGAAACGCTTTTACTGCCGCTAGGCAGCTATATTCAAGACACTGGAGGCAATTGGGTATTTGTCGTCGATAGCGCCGGAGAATTCGCAAGTCGACGCAGTGTTCGTACTGGCCGTCGCAATAATCGCTTTATAGAAGTCATTGATGGTTTATCGCAAGGAGATAGAGTTATCACTTCAAGTTATAATCAACTGCTAGAGATGGACCGAATAGAACTTAGCCGTTAAATAATAAAAAAGTTTTTAATAGTTGAGCTATTTTCCTACAGACTACGATACAAATTGTGCGTTATCCTGAGGCATTATAATTATAATAATTTTTCTATGCCTCAGATTTTAAGCAATACATGACGCGAGTAAAGACTTTACAATTTACAATCGCGTTAGCTGTAATTTCAGCCATTGGTCCAGTTCTAGCGGCCGAGTACCTTGCATATCAGCAGGGTTTACGCATTGAAACCGAACACGTGTTGCGATACGTGAATGACGTGCTCCATCGCTCCGATCGAACCACATTCCAACTCAATGAGTCTAAAGGGCAAATTTACGCTGAATTTTCGGGCCAAGATTGTTCCGATCAAATGATCGCAAGAATGAGTTCCGTTGCGCTTGAGAAAGAATTCGTGGAAGTGATCGGACACATTGACGGCAATTTTATGGATTGCTCCTCACTAGGCTGGCATTCCCCTCCAATAGACCTAGGACCTCCTGACCAAACGACAAGAGTCGGCAACTCATTACGGGCCGACCTGCATTTTCCACTCGCCCCAAGTGTCTCATTGGTCAGCCTCGATCGAGACAATTTTGTTGCGATTGCAAACAGAAGCCTATCAATCGATCTATCGGACGAAGAAACTGGAGTCCGTTTTGCCACATTCACCCCGACGACTGGCGAGATTCGTACTTCCAATAGCGAGATCGAAGCACAATGGATGATGCGCCTCGGCCAAGAAAAGCAAGTCAGCTTCATCACCGAAGGGTTCATCGTCGGTGTTGGGCGCTCCGAGGACATCTGGCTAACCGCGGCTGTCGCCGCTATACCCTTATCGGTTTTACATGAACGCGTCAGCGAGTTTACTTGGCTAATGGTGCCCATTGGCCTATTCACAGGTTTATTACTCGCCGCGGCAGTCGCTTTTTTCGCTCGTCAACATCTATCCATCGGTGCAGAGATAAAACTGGCACTTAGACGTAAAGAGTTCTATGTGGTCTACCAACCTATTGTTCGCTTACACGATAAAAAAATCATTGGCGTAGAGGCACTGCTACGCTGGCAGCGCTGTGATGGCACTATAACAATGCCCGATGTATTTATTAGCGAAGCAGAAAATCTGGGCTTAATCACTCAGATTACTCATCAGCTAATCGGTCTAGTTGAAAAAGATGCGCGGCACTATTTTAACGATTTCCCTAACTTTAAGATTGCGATTAATATCTCCGCCGCCGATTTGGAGTCCGAGCAAACCCGTCCACTGATCGAAGACCTAGCCGATAAGATTCAAGGTGCATGCACCGTCGAGATCACCGAGCGCGTCTTGTTAGACGCGCAACACTCAGCGGATAGAATTGAAGCCCTTAGGAAAGGCCGCACCTCTGTAGCTTTGGACGATTTTGGGACCGGCTATAGCAGCCTGTCGTATCTACAGACCTTGCAGTTCGATTTTTTGAAGATCGACAAAATATTTGTTGATGCGATCAACACCCAGGCGGCCACCAATCACGTAGTGCTGCATATTATCGAGATGGCCAAAACGCTAGGCTTAGCGATACAGGCAGAGGGAGTAGAAACTGAGGAACAAGCGCGTTTTCTTGCGCAGCGCAATGTAGAATTCGCGCAAGGGTGGTTATTCGGTAAACCTGTGCGCGCGGGTGATTTTGCTGAGAAATTCGCAGGGGCTATTGCCAACTTCAAGGAATAATCACGACCGAGCCCTTACGGGCTCGGTCAGCCTAAACTATTTTGCTACCGCTTGTACGCGAACCGTAAGCGAGACCTCTGACTTTCCCGCCTCAGCAACAGGGTTGGCTTTTTCAACCGCCGAGTCCATGGCCATGCCACGCGCCATCATCATTGGCTGCGCGTATCCCATCGCTTCATCAATGGTGATAGTGGCTATATCGACATCATTTTTACCCATTGCTAACGCAGCACGTTGCGCATTGGCTTGTGCGCGCACAATGGCACTGTCCATCAGTCCATCACGAATTTCATCCGCGCGCTCGTTGCTCAAGCTATAACTCAGGTTGTTCATTACAAAACCAAGTTCTTGCATCGCACCCGCCAACTCTAAAACACTCTGCGCATCGATCGACTCCAGAGTGATCGACTGAGAGCCCCGCCATTGGCGATCGGCTCGGCCGCCTTGTGGAGCATTATTATATTGGTATACGGAGTAGTGGCCAGTGGCAACTTCAACGGAGTCCACTGCGTCACTCAGCTCCAACGCTTGTGCCATCAACGCGTTGATCTCTCGCTGGAGAATTTGAGCGTCTTTATTCTCACTTTCGACTCTCAGCACCACGGTCAAGGTGTCTTGCTCGACAGTCAGTTTTTCAGTCACGGATAAACTGATCAAAGTTTGTCCTTCTGGTAAAAGTTGAATGTTTTGTGCGCTGGCCACTAAAGAGGCTAGGCCTAAACAACAGACCATCATTACTTGCGCTATCAGCTTCATTGACTACTCCTTGCTATCAGTTCATCGGGTTTAACTTTGACGAGGCCATTATAAAGATAGTTTGCATTAACCAAGGCTGAATAAAGTTAGTGCCAAACCTTGCATTGCCAATGCACGCTATAGTGCTATAGATTAGTGACCATGAGTATACCCGCTTCAGATCCTCAACAAGATGTACGTGTTTCGCTAGTGGGCGAGGATGCACTGTTGTTTGTTTTCTCACCAATAACTGAGTCCGAGGCCCCTCTAGAAGTTCAGCGGCGAATTTGGCAACTCTATGAGTGGTTAGACCCTCAACGAGATGCCCTAGGTTTGCTAGAGATAGTGCCAGGCATGGGCAATCTTCTTTTGCGTGCAAGCCAGAAAACGCTTCTCAACACCCTACAGGACCTCGTCCTGACGCGCTGGCCGCAACTAAACGCCACTGAGACAGAAGGACGCACTATTGAGATTCCTGTGTACTATGGAGGCTCTGACGGGCCTGACATCGAGTATGTCGCAGAACAATGTGGCATTAGCATCCCCGCGCTGATCGATGCCCATAGCAACCGCAGCTATCGCGTTTATTGCCTTGGCTTTCAACCCGGGTTTGCTTATTTAGGCGGCTTAGACAAGCGCCTAGTCTTGCCTCGCAGAGAAACTCCGCGTTTGGCCATTGCGCCGGGCTCTGTTGCTATTGCAGGCAAGCAAACAGCCATTTACCCCAGCGAATCTCCAGGAGGTTGGCACATCATTGGGCACACAGAGGTCTCTCTCTTTACCCCCTCAAAATCCCCCATCACTCTGCTACAGATCGGGGATTCGGTACGTTTTGTGCCGATAGGGGGTACAAAGTGATTGAAGTATTGCGCTCGGGCCCCATGACCACAGTGCAAGACCTTGGCCGTTTCGGTTTGCGGCATCTAGGAGTAAGCCAAGCGGGAGTGCTCGATCCTATAGCCCTGCAACAAGGCAATCTTATCCTCGGTAATGCTCAAAACGCTGCTGTACTGGAGATTGGCGTTGGTCCCCTTTATTTGCGCTTCACGTCGCCCAGCCGAGTAGTCCTCACTGGCGTCGACTTTGCTGGAACCTTAACCACCGGGACCGATACCTCAAGCATACAGCAGGTACTTCCGGGGCATCCCGTGAATATTGTCGCGGGCAGTACCTTGTCATTGTTACGCCCAGCAATAGCCGGAGCCAAGGGCTATCTAGCCGTCGCAGGTGGCATCGATGTCCCACTGGTATTAGGGTCGCGTAGCACTGACTTAAATAACCGTTTCGGCGGCTTGAATGGTCGTGCACTGCAAGCTGGCGACTATATTCCGCTAACCACCTACACGCCTTCACAGCAAACTGCAGACACGCTCGTTCGCTCCTTTTCCCCCAGCCACGTCCTACGCGCATTACCAGGGCCGGATTACGATTTATTCGATGACAATGCCCATCAACAGTTTTGGTTGCAGCCTTGGGGAATTAGTCACCAAAGCAATCGTATGGGCATGCGCTTGAAAGGCAAGCAATTACATTTACACCACCGTGTCAACCTGCTCTCTTCGGGTGTGTTGCCAGGTGACGTTCAGGTGCCTGAGGATGGCTTACCGATCATTCTCGCCAATGACGCTCAAACCATTGGGGGTTATCCTAGAATCGCAAGCGTCATACAGGCCGATCTATGGCAGCTGGCGCATATGTCACCCAATACCTCGGTATATTTTCAACCCGTTAGCCACGCCATAGCGGTCGAAGCAAAGTTACAGCAATCGCATTATTTCGAACGCTTAGGCGAGCAATTACGGCAAGCTCGACATTCCGACCACCGTTAGGCTCAATGCAGTGGTAGTGGCACCTAGCAATCTCGTGCATAAAGTCCCAAATTTACCCATGTGATAACGTACAATCGCTTTTGGTAGACTTAACCTAGCTTTTGGAGTGCCCTATGCAAATCGATTTGAATGCAGACCTTGGAGAGGGAGGGGCATTTGATCGCGAACTATTAGTCTTGGTTAGCTCAGCGAATATTAGTTGTGGTGCTCATGCTGGCGATCGCTCGACTATCGAACCCGCGATTGCTTATGCAGTAGAACGAGGCGTGCGCATAGGGGCACACCCTTCCTACCCTGATCGCGAAAATTTCGGCCGTTTAGCCATGCAGTTGCCGTTCGCGAGCTTGCGCCAACACCTGCTCATGCAGTTACATTATGTGCAAGACTTGGCGTGTGAACAGCAAGCCACACTGAGCCACATAAAACCTCACGGGGCGCTATACAACCAATTGGCAAAAGACCAACAACTTGCTGAAGCGTTTATCAATATTGTGCAAGAGTTCAATCCACGACTCCCTATCGTTGGCTTGGCCGGCGGTGTGGTTTTACAGCTAGCACATGAAAAAGGGTTGAACACCATCAGCGAAGTGTTTGCCGATCGGCGTTATCACAACGATGGCAGCTTAGTCGCCCGCAGTGAAGCGAACGCTGTCATAGAAGATGTCGACGAAGCAATTGTGCAATCCTTAAAGGTCATTAAGACTGGGCATATTCAGAGCGTCGATGGGAGCTTGGTTCCGGTGCTTGCAAACACACTGTGTGTGCATGGAGATTCCAAGATTGCCCTAGAGTTTGCCCAGAAGTTGCGACAATGCTTAGAGCAAGAGGGCATTAAAATTGCAGCTCACTCTACAGAGCACTAGCCATCTCGGCGAGCCATTGCATCAGTGCGCCAGGCACTATACCGAGCAACAATAGGAGCAGTAGAAGAACAAACAAGAGGCAATGCGGCACTAGCTCTTTCAACCCCGCCTCTGGCAATATCAGGTCCTCATCCAAGGGCGTGAGCATGCCATAAACTATCCGCAAATAGTAAAACAGCCCTACGCCACTGCCTACCACCATCGTAAATAATAGCGCCCATTGGGCGCCCTGCACGCCCGCTGCGAAAATATAAAATTTGCCAAGAAAACCAATAGTCAGGGGTATTCCTGCCAGCGAAAACAACATCGCCGTCATGACAAGTGCTAACCAAGGATTACGCCAAAAAAGCCCTTGATAATGCCCAATATGATCGCGCTCCTGCTCGCTATCAGACACGACCATCATGACGCCGAAGGCGCCAATGGACATCACAGCATAGGCCAGCAAATAGAAGCTCACCGCTTCTATACCAAGGGAATCAACCGTGCGATCGACTGTTATGAGAGCGATCACAAGGTACCCCATATGCGCAATCGAAGAATACGACAGCAGGCGCTTTAAATTGCTCTGCAACAAGGCGAGCAAATTACCAAATAAAATCGATGCCCCCGCGACCAGAGCAAGCACGAAGACAATCGCCTCATTGCTCAGCAACGCACTCTCACTCATGAAACGCATCAACAACGCCGCCATGGCAATCTTACCAACTGTGGCAAGAAAGGCAGTGGCGGGCAGTGGTGCGCCTTCGTAAACATCTGGGGTCCAAAGATGAAAAGGCACAAGTGAAAGTTTGAATGCAAAACCTGTGACGATCATTAAACAGCACAATACAAAATACACAGGTGGCACGGGTCCCATACCTGAGCTCAAGGCTTGGCCGAGATCACTAAACTGCAGTGTCCCAGTTTGCGCGTAGAGCAAGGCTATCCCAAACAAGACAAATCCTGAAGATAGAGCTGACAACACGAGATACTTAATGCTGGCCTCCATCGGATACTGTGCAGCGACACTTCGATGCAACGGATAAGCAACCATGCCGTAAAGACAGACACTAAGTGTTTCCATCCCTAAGAAGGTAGTGATGAAGTGACTATTGCTCACCATCACTAGGGCCCCAAGAATAGCCACAGACAATAGAATATAGAACTCGTCTTGGTGGTCCTCGAGATTGGAAAAGTAAGGATAACTAAAGCAAGCGATCATGATGCCGCTGAGCAGGATGACCCCGGAGAAGAACACCGAGAACGCATCGATTTTCATTAACGGCGTAAGCTGCTGGGCAGAGCTTGGCATGACGAAATAGAGGCTGACAAAGGCAAGGCTCAAGCCAATTACCGTCACACTACAACTCATGCCATGCTGACGCTTAATGGCAATCATCAACATTGTCGCCACGGCTGTGGCAGTGACCAAAATTAATGGCAGAAGCATGAACAACATGGCACTAGTCATTACGCTGCTCCTCCACTTAAAGACTGCAGATATAGCAGGCTCGCCTCGGACACATCCAAGAAGCTCTGCGGGTACATCCCCATCCACACAAGCCCCAATGCCATTAAGGCATAGCAAAGAATCTCCACTAGCGACAAATCTGCTGCATTGCTGTATTCATTCGGGACTTGCAGGCTTCCATGCAACACTTTTTGAATGACCCAAAGCGAATACACTGCAGCCAGCACGAGACCAAGGGCTGCAAAAATGGTCGCCACTGGGTTGCTTTGGAACGCGCCAAGCAGGGACAGAAACTCACCAATGAAATTGCCTAGCCCTGGCATCCCGACGGCCGCCACAGAGAAGAACAACGCCATGGCTGAGAGCATTGGCAGTTTTGCCCAAAGGCCATTGAGCTGTCTCATATCGCGGGTGTGGAAGCGAGATTGCAACCCCCCTGCCAACATAAATAGCGCTGCCGAACTCAGACCATGGGCGAGCATCGTCATCACGGCCCCTTGCAGCCCATATAAGTTCCACGCGTAAATCCCTAGCAACACGAACCCCATATGGCTGACGCTGGTATAGGCAATCAAGCGTTTGATGTCTTGCTGTGCGAAAGCCACTTTGGCGCAATAGAGAATTCCCAGCGCGGCAATCGTCATCGCCACCGAAGAGAAACTATCGGACGCCTCTGGAAATAGCGGCACAGCAAAACGAATCAACCCATAGGCCCCTGTCTTCAACAACACCCCCGCCAGCAAGACACTGCCGGCAGTCGGCGCCTGGCTATGCGCATCAGGCAGCCAAGAATGCAGCCCAAAAATAGGCAGCTTAGTCGCAAAGCCGACAAAGAAGCCGAGCATGATCCACGTTTGCAAAGACCCTACCAGCGCAATATTTTGCAGATCAAAATAATCGAAACTGAAACGAGCAAACTGCACGTAGTGTAGATAGCTCATCGAGAGAATTGCCATCAACAGAAACAAACCTGACACTTGCGTATAGAGGAAAAATTTCATCGCCGCGTAGGCACGATTCTCATGCCCCCATATCGCGATAATGAGGTACATCGGTATCAACATGACTTCCCAGAAAAAGAAGAACAGGAATAGATCGAGCGCTGTGAACACGCCAACGACTCCGGCGATCGTCCACAATAAATTGAAGTAGAAAAACCCGACTCGTTCTTTGATTTCATCCCACGCTGCCCCCAAGGCAATGAGGCCAAGGAAAATCGTCAGTAGCAGCAATAGTAAGGAGAGCCCGTCTACCCCCACCAGTAAGGCGATCCCAAAACGGGGAATCCAAGACCAACTTGCAAGGATCCACCATTGCCCTCCCGGAGACCCCACATCGGGGCCGGAGTTAAGACTGAAAACGAGTAACAGCACAGCACTGACTAGCAGGCTAAGCAAGGCCACGACCCGTGGCATTCTTGCGTCAAGAGCTTCGCTAGCCCAAGCGATAGCGCCACCAACAAACAGGGTTGCAACGAGGATTAGAACGATCATCGCCACACCCCCAGTCCAATAACGATCACCAAACCAGCCACCAGGCTGATGGCGTACCAGCGCATATTGCCGGTTTGCGTGAGCACCAATGCGCTATTTGCGAAACGCGCGACGTAGCTAAGGCTATTAAAAACAAGATCAACGATGTCTTTGCGATTGACCTGGGCAAGCGCAAGAAAGGGTTGCACGAGGAGCGTTTGGTAGAGCTTATCCATGCCCCAACCACTGAACCAGAACCGATTGAGCAGGCCTCCCAGAGGAGAGACAAGCAGCTGTTTGCGTAGATGCGCACCGGCCTTCTCGTAAGAAAGGCTCCCATAGAGCAACCAACTAATCATCACGCCTAAGATCGGAATTAGAATCATAAGTGCATGAAGAAACTGGCTCGCGTGGGCTTCTTCATGTAGCGCTCCGTTTGCGAACACGGCGTCTACGGGGACGCTAATTAACCCCCCAAACAAAGACAAAATCGCAAGGATTAAGAGTGGGAAAAACATGGCCGGGCTAGTGTTCTCTACCACAGCGCCGTGATCATCATGTTGTTGCGTGTCGCGCTGCTCATAGTGAGACTTGCCGAAAAACACCACAAACACCAAGCGGAAACTATACAGCGCTGTCATAAACGCGCCCAGAACACCTCCAACCCACAAAAGCATTCCATAGCTTGGGTGATCCAATGCGGCCAAGAGGATGGCATCTTTACTGTAAAAGCCCGAGGTGAATGGCAGAGCCGTTAAGGCGGCGCTACCCACGATGAAACACCAGAATGACACCGGCAAACGGCGACGCATGGCACCCATCTTGAAGATATCATGCTCGTGATGCAGGCTTAGAATCACGGTACCAGCGGCAAGGAATAGTAGGGCCTTAAAGAAGGCATGCGTCAATAGATGGAACACCGCCGCAGACCACGCACCGACGCCTAAGGCCAGAAACATATAGCCAATCTGACTGATAGTGGAGTAGGCGAGTATGCGTTTGATGTCCCGTTGCATTAGCGCAGTAAACCCCGCCATAAGCAGCGTCGCCAAACCCACAAAGGCGACTATCAATTGCACTGAAGGCGCCAGCTCGAACAGAATATGCGTGCGCGCAATGAGATACACACCAGCTGTGACCATCGTCGCCGCGTGAATCAAGGCGCTTATCGGTGTAGGCCCCGCCATCGCATCGGGCAACCAAGTCTGTAAAGGCAGCTGGGCTGATTTACCAACCGCACCGCCCAGCAACAACGCACTAGCAGCAACTGCCACAGCAGAACCGGTACTCCACTGGGTAGGTGCCAAAAGAAGAATCTCTTGAATATTAAGCGTCCCAAGCTGGCTGAAGAGTAAAAACAGGCCTATCGCCATCGAGGTATCCCCAACCCGAGTGACAACGAAGGCTTTACGGGCGGCATACCCATTAGCAGGGTTGTCGTACCAGAACCCAATAAGCAGATAACTACAAAGCCCAACTCCTTCCCAACCCAGATACAAAAGAATCAGATTGTCAGCCAACACGAGTACCAGCATGGACGCGACGAATAAGTTCATATACGAGAAAAATCGTGCGAAGCCTGGGTCATCGGCCATGAAGCCGGTTGAGTACAAATGGATCAAGAAGCCGACACCACTAATAATCAGAATCATCACGAGCGTCAGCCCATCTAGGAAGAAGGTAAAGCCCGTGTCCAGCCCCCCTACTTGCATCCACATCCAGAGCGTCTTGCTAAAGGGCTGCGCGCCTGAGTTTAAAAATTCGATACTGATCATCACAGCCAGTAGAAACGAGAGTCCAACACTCCCCGCACCAATGATGCCAGCAACGGTTTTTGTCATTCGTCCACGGCTAAGCACAAGCAAGAGAAAGCCTGCGAGGGGAAATGCTGGTAAGAGTCCAATCCAATTCTGCATCGGTTTAACCCTTCATCTCGTTAAGAACACTGATATCGACAGTATGGAAGCGTCTGTACATCTGAATGATCAGCCCAAGCCCAACTGCGACTTCTGCCGCCGCCAAGGTAAGGATCATCAAGAACATGACCTGCCCCTCCGCATGCTGCCAACGCGATGAGGCAACGACAAAGGCCAAACCACAGGCGTTGAGCATGATCTCTAAGGACATCAATACAAACACGATATTACGGCGCGTTAGAACGCCCACTAAGCCGCACACGAATAAAATCGCTGCGAGGATTAAGCCATGTTCGTAGGGAATTGATTCCATTGTGTCATCTCATCCAAGTTTATTTTTTCGCCAAATGGTAGGCCGCGACCAAGCCAGCTAAGAGCAACATAGAGGCCAGCTCAACCGCCAATAACCAGGGCCCAAACAACAACACACTGATATCTAGCACGCCGACCTCTACAGGGCTTATCGCGACATCTTGGGTGAACAGCACGCTGGTCAACTGTGCAAGCAACAATGCCACTAGCGTGCCGGGACCAATCCATAGGCGCGGCTGCATCCACGCCTTCTCCTCATCCTGGGTCGCCTGCCCTAGGTTCAACATCATCATGACGAACAGGAACAACACCATAATGGCGCCGGCATAGACGATGGCTTCCAACATCGCCGCGAAAGGAGCACCCAGTGCAAAGAAAATGACGGCAACCGAAAGCAGAGAAATAATGAGATACACCAATGCGTGTACGACGTTGGTGCTGACGATCACCGCAATCGTTGCTATCAGTGCCACTATGGCCGCTGTATAGAAAAGAAAAATCATGGTAGCAGGCTCCTTACATTCACAGGTGCCTCTTCGTTACGCGCCTCGCCCTTGTCTTTGCCTGCGATTTTTTTACCGGCGATTCGATAGAAATTATAGTCGTGATACTTCCCGGTACCATTGATCAACAAGTCTTCTTTCTCCCACACCATGTCTTGGCGAACATATTCAGCCATCTCAAAATCTGGGGTCAATTGAATCGCATTGGTCGGGCAGGCTTCCTCGCAAAACCCACACATAATGCAACGCGAAAAATTGATACGGAAAAACTCCGGATACCAACGCCCTTCTTCGTCTTCGGCTTTTTGTAAGGCAATGCAATCCACCGGACACGCAACCGCACAAAGATTACAGGCCACGCATCTTTCCTCGCCATCAGGATCGCGGCTTAGGATGATACGACCGCGCCAGCGCGCAGCCATCTGCGGTTGTACATCGGGGTACTCTACGGTGTCAGTCTTGGCAAAGGCATGCATGAATACACGCCATAAGGTGACGCATTGACTGCCTAGAGTGTCTTTAATCAGCCTAAACATTACAGACCCTCCTGCCACAGGATATAGGCGCCTGTGAGCACTAGATTGAGCAATGAGAGTGGTAGCAAGAACAACCACCCATAGTTCATTAGCTGGTCGTAGCGTGGTCGTGGAATGGCAGCGCGCAGTAGCACAAAAAACGCGATAAAAAAGCTCGCCTTTAATACAAACCACACAATAGGCGGTAAGAATGCGGGGCCTAGCCAGCCGCCAAAAAACAGCACCACCATCAATGATGAGACTAGCACCACACCAAGGTATTCCCCCACGAAAAACATGCCAAACTTCATTCCGGAATATTCGGTATGATACCCCGCCACAATCTCTTGTTCGGCCTCTGGGATATCAAAGGGCAAACGATGACTCTCGGCAATGCCGGCAATAAGAAATATCACAAAACCGACAAATTGCGGAATGATGAACCAGCCATCGCTTTGTGAAAGCACGATTTCGCGAAGATTAAATGAGCCTGCTAAGGCCACAACGCCTAGCAAAGAGATTCCCATAAACACTTCGTAACTGACCATTTGTGCGGCGGCACGCAAGCTGCCCAGCAAAGCATATTTATTATTCGAAGAGAGCCCGCCGAGCATGACGCTATACGCACCGAGCGAGGCCATCGCCAACACAAATAGCACGCCAATATCCGAATCGATAACACCAACTCCTGGCGCGAATGGGATCACCGAAAAACTCAACAGAATCACAACCATGATGATCGGTGGGGCAAGGATGAAACTGAATTTATCGGCGAACGGCGGTACCCAATCCTCTTTTGTGAAAATCTTGATCATGTCTGCCACCACCTGCAGCAGACCAAATGGCCCTACGCGATTTGGTCCTAAGCGCTCTTGCCATAGCCCAAGCAAGCGTCGTTCAACCCAGATCAGCATCGCGGCGACAATAATCACAGTGAACAGAATCGCCCCAATACTCAGTGCAGACCCCACTTCAAAACTCATTGTCTAGGCCTCCCTTGCTAGTGCATCTTTAATGAGCAAATGATCGAACATGGCGCGACTGCTGGCGATATGCGAATCCTCATCTGGCACTGCCTGCAATGTGATTTCACCCAACAGCAAGGCATACTTATCCACTTCGTTTGCAGGGTAAATGCCAATACAGTTTGGCGCGATCTGACGACGAATAATGACGGGTAATTGCACTCGTCCAGTTTGTGTCGTGATGTCGACTAGGCCATGTTGGCGAATACCACAGGCCAGCGCCAACTCCTGTCCAATACATGCATAGGGCCCCAGCGAACGCGCTTGAATAGCTGGCGCATTGGCACTTATTTCATCGCTGCCGAACAGTTGTGAAATAATAAAACACGTGAGCTTTTCATCGCGTTTTGCAGAAATAGCATCATAAGCAGTCTCTGTGCTTTGCCGAACACATAGCAATTCGCCCTTGCTGCCTTGCTGAAGCTCGCCATTGATTTCTTGTTGAAATTTGCTGATCGACTGATTCGAGTTCCACGCTGGCGACCATGGTGAAGCCATCAGGCTGCTGTCTTTTTGCAACATCACGCCCTCCATTGAGAACGCCAAGGCAGACGCGCGATCTTGTTCTTGCTGTGACTCATGCACATGATCTTGTGCGTGCATTGCCGTGCGACCGCTAAAACGATGGCTTTGGCGTGGACTCTTTAACGACGCACTGATGCCAACACGTGGCGGACGCAGTTGCGTCAGTGCGCTGAAAGCATCATTGGCTCGTGCGAACTCTTGCATAATGAGCTCGCTCGACACACCGCATTCCTGCATTGGATCCAGCGCACTTAATCGTTCATAGGAGGCAAGAATATCCTCGCTAGGTCGGAACACTTGATAACTGCTTTGCGCTCGCCCTTCGTAATTTATCCAAGTGCCATGTTGCTCAAAAACACTTGAGCTGGGGAGTAGTAACTGAGCCTGCTCGTTGAAGCGGTTGTGCAATTGATCCATTACAATCAATGGGACTCCGCCTGCCATTGCCTCTGCGAGCGCGGTTTGCGATGTTCGCAAACTGAGGTCGTTTTCCATAACAATGGCTGCATCGGCTGACCCACTGGCGAGTCTCTGCAATGCGGCTCGCAAGGGTTTACCGCCGGTTTCCAGCAATAGCGCCATACCAAGGCTATTGGCCTCAGGCATTGCAAAGCACAGCGCCACTGGGTTTTGCTCCGCGCTATTGTGTTTGCGGTAGGCTCGCAGGGCTTTGGCGACATTCACACAGGCCTTCACGAGTGCTGGAGACTCGGCGCTAATACCAGAGACTAAACAAGGGTTCTTTGCCTGACATAGCTGCGCGGCGATACTGCTAGAGAGGGCTTCATCCACTTCATTGCTTGCCGTGGGCTTAAGGGCATCTGGGTCAATCGCATGCGCTACCGCTTGCAACAGGTGGATTTGATTGTCTAATTGCAATAAGTGCGTTGCACTAGCAACGTCATCCAAACGGCTACCTTGCGGACTTACAATAATCAAAGGGCTACGGGTATTTTGCGCAAGTTCGCGCACGGCAGCATCCTGCCACAGTGGAATACGTGCCTCGTTTGCGAGATCAGTCGCAGCATTACGGCCAGCTTGACGAATAGCCAGCGCAAGGCGAGCTGAAGTGTTGGTAATATCCTCATTAACAACTAAGACACAATCGGAGCGTTCAATCTGGCGCACATCCGGACAATACAGGCCAGGCTCACGCAGACTTTTAAGTACCTCTTGCAGACAGTCGAACTGAGCATCGCTGAAGCCTGCATAGAAGTTTTCTACTCCGACTCGATCGCGCAGTGCGATGTTGCTCTCTAGAGTTGCTCTCGGAGAACCTATCCCAATGACATCGCCACCGGTCATGGCCGCAAATTGGCGCTTTGCTTCGAGTGACGACAGGGGTTTGAATTCTGCTTCCTGTCCATGCCGGTAAAGTGCCTTGCCTACACGCTGTTTGCTGCTGTTAGCGTCATACCCAAACCGGCCTCGGTCACAAATAAAATAACCATTAATATCATGATGATAGCGATTCACTACCCGACGCAGTGTGCCATAACGCTCCCCCGGCGCGGTATTGCAGCCAACACCACAACCGGCACAAATAGAGGGAGCCGTTTGCAGGTCCCATTTGCGTGTGTAATGAGCACTGAACGTCTTATCGGTAAAAACACCTGTTGGGCAGACTTCAGCCAAGTTGCCACTGAATTCATTCTCTAAGACCCCCTCTTCATGACGACCAAAATACACATGGTGATGAGAACCTAGCGCCGCAAGGTCTTCTCCACCCGCATAATCGTTGTAGAAGCGCACGCAACGATAACAGGCAATACATCGATTCATCTCATGGCCGATGAAAGGCCCGAGATTCTGATTGCGATGAGTCACTTTTTTGAAATCGTAGCGCCTGTAATTATGGCCTGACATCTGCGTCATATCTTGAAGGTGACACTCGCCCCCTTCTTCACAGACCGGACAATCGTGAGGGTGGCTAATCATCAAACTCTCGATGACATGACTTCTAAAATCTGTTGCCTGTTGATCGTTAATCGAAATGATGCTGCCGTCGCTCGCGGGCGTCATACACGCCATGACAATAGTGCCTTTTTTATCCTCTTCATTGCGGTATTGTTTCACCGCGCATTGGCGACAGGCACCGACAGAGCCCATACAAGGGTGCCAGCAGAAATAGGGCAGATCGAGCCCCTGAGACAAACACTCTTGCAAGAGGTTATTCTCGGGGTTCACGTCGTATTCAATGCCATCAACGCTTATTTTTGCCACGGACAAGCTCCCGTTCGAATATGGGCTTCGAAGTCGTCTCGAAAATGTTTAAGAGCACTCCCAAGCGGTGCCATTGCGCCTGGCGCCAGAGCACAGAAAGTGCGGCCTGGCCCCAGGTACTCTAAATGTTCAGTGAGTATTTGCAGGTCACTCTCCTGCCCCTGCCCAGACTCCAAACGTCTAAAAATACTATCGACCCAAGGCAAGCCATCGCGGCAGGGCGTACACCACCCACAGGACTCATGACTGAAGAAACGCATGAGATTGCCTACCATGCCAACAGGACATGTGTGGTCATCTAGAATAATCATCGTGCCCGTGGCGAGACGACTGCCGGCCTTGCCGATCACGTCATAATCGAGAGTTAAGTCCAGGTGCTCGGGCAATAAAAAATCGGTGGAGCCGCCGCCGGGCAGGAAGGCGCGTAACTGATAGCCATCGCTCATGCCTCCGGCTAGACCGTCGACTAACTCCCGGATTGGCGTGCCTAATGGCAACTCCCAACACCCTGGGTGCTTTACCCTGCCGCTAACACCGAATAGCTTGGTGCCAGCATCCTCGCCTTTGCCCAAATCTTTATACCACTGTGTCCCATAACGGATTATTCCGGGAAGATTGCACAAGGTCTCAACGTTGTTCACGATCGTTGGTTTGCCCCACAGACCACTGACTTGCGGGAAAGGAGGTTTGGCGCGCGGGTTTGCTCGCTTACCTTCGAGCGCATTGAGCAGCGCGGTTTCTTCTCCACAGATGTAACGCCCAGCACTGGTGTGCAGGATAATCTCCAAATCAAAACCCGAGCCCTGTATGTTCTTGCCTAGCAGCCCTTGTTCTTTCGCCTGGCCAATCGCGGTTCGCAATAGCGTTTCTGCACGCAAATACTCGCCACGCAAGAAAATGTAAGCTGTATTGGCCTGAATGGTATAGGCGGCAATGAGCATGCCCTCAATCAATAGATGCGGATCTCCCTCCATCAGCAGTCGATCTTTAAAAGTCCCAGGCTCCATTTCATCGGCATTGACGACGAGGTATTTGGTTTTTGGGGCATTCTCGCCCGTAGGCACAAAGCTCCATTTAAGCCCCGTAGGGAAGCCTGCCCCGCCGCGACCTTTCAAACCTGAGTTCTTCACTGTCTCAAGCACATCGGCGGGGGCCATCTCTTTGAGCATCCGCAATACGCCATCATAGCCACCCGCATGACGGTACAAGCCAAAATCGAATGGCTCCCGTTTCATGTCTATGTTCTTGGTTAATGGCGTATCGGTCATTGCAAGGCTCTCGAGTAATTATTCGCGTTCAGCACTTTCTGCGAGTATTTCGTTTATCTTTTCAATACTTAAATTGCGCTGTTGCTCCCCATCCATCAGCATTACAGGTGCACGATCGCAATCGCCAAGGCAGGGCACAGGAATCAGGGTGAATTGGCCATCAGCGGTAGTCTCTCCATAATCAATTCCAAGGCGTTCGCTGATATGTGCCTTAATTTGTTCACAACCCATGATGTAGCAGCTGACGCTATTGCAGAACAACATCACTTTGCGGCCTACCGGTTGCCTAAAGATCAGATTGAAAAATGTCGCCACGCCATCTAACTCGTGTGCCGACATCTCTAGAAAATTCGCGACTGCTAACAGGCTTTCATCTGATACCCAACCTTGATGCTTCTGCACGATCTTCAGTGCTTCCAAGCCCACCGCACGTTTATCTGGATACAGCGTGAGTTCATGTTCTATGTCATGCACTTCCTGCTCTGTTAGCGTGCGCGCCTGAACTCTTGGCGCGGTACTGGCAATGAGTTGACTATTGGTCATTGCTTCCTCCGAAACTGTTTCGCGCTCAATGCTTTCATCGGTCCACATCCGCCATAACAAAATCGATACTGGCAATAATCGCGATAAGATCGGGCACCATGAAGCCGCGACTGATTTCAGGAATCATTTGCAGATGTGCAAACGATGGCGTTCTAATCCGCGTTCGGTAGGACCCAGTATTGCCATCGTTCACGAGGTAATAACTGTTCAAGCCCTTGGTCGCCTCGATCGTCATCGTCACTTCATTGGCCGCAATCACCGGCCCCCAGCTCACACTTAAAAAGTGATTAATTAAAGTCTCGATATCGAGTTTGCTTTTCTCTTTTAGTGGGGGAGTGGTAGCAGCGTGTGAGGCTTTGTAAGGGCCTTCGGGCATATTGTCGACACATTGGCGAATGATGCGCAGACTTTGGCGTATCTCCTCCACGCGCACCGCACAGCGGTCATAGCTGTCGCCGTTCGCCGCGATAGGCACTTCAAACTCAAAGTTGTCGTAGCCGCTATAGGGTCGTGCCTTGCGCAAATCGTATTCGAAGCCTGTCGCTCGTAGCCCCGCACCTGTAACGCCCCAGTCCAAGGCATCCTTGGTCGTATAGGCGCCAACTCCTTGAGTTCGACGCTTTAGAATTCCGTTGTTCATGACCATGCTGTCGTAATCTTGCAAACGTGCAGGCATAAAATCGAGAAGTTCACGAATGGCCTTGTCCCAACCTTTAGGGAGGTCCTGTGCCACACCGCCAATCCGAAACCAACCTGGATGCATACGAGCACCACAAATGGATTCAATAATATTAAATACGCGCTCTCTATCGACAAACATATAGAACACAGGTGACAACTGCCCGACATCCTGCGCAAACGTCCCATAGAACAGTAAATGACTGGCAATACGGAACATCTCGCACAACATGACGCGAATGACTTTTACTCGCTCCGGCACCTTGATCCCCGCCATTTTCTCTACCGCCATGACATAGGGCAGGTTATTCATCACCCCGCCTAAGTAGTCGATGCGATCGGTATAGGGAATATAGGTATGCCAGGTTTGCCGCTCTGCCATCTTTTCAGCACCACGATGGTGATAACCAATATCCGGAACGGCATCGACCAAGATTTCGCCATCTAATTGCAGGGCGATCCTGAAAACGCCATGCACACTGGGGTGGTTGGGGCCTAGATTGAGAAACATAAACTCAGAGTTTTTAGACTCGCGAGTCATGCCCCATTGTTCGGGTTTAAACCGCAGGGCCTCTTGCTCGTGATCTTGTCGTTCTTGCGATAAGGAATAGGGCTCCATCTCAGTGGCACGTGCCGGATGATCCTTGCGCAGAGGGTGCCCCTGCCACGTTGGAGGGAGCATTATGCGAGTGAGATTAGGGTGTCCGAGGAAGGAGATGCCGAACATATCCCAGCATTCCCGTTCGTACCAATTCGCGTTGGGCCATAGGTCGGTAATACTAGGGATATTGAGATCATTCAGGCTCAAGGCGACCTTCAAACGAATATCGCAGTGACTGCTAAAAGACATCAAGTGGTAAGTCACCGTGAAATCACTCGTCGGCTGCCCGAGAGAGTTGACGCGCGCCCGCTCATCGATTGCCGTGATGTCAAACAACATCTCAAAGTGAACCGATGCGCTGCTACGCAGATAATGCAGAACGGCCTTCAATCCATCGCGCTGCAACCAAAGGACTGGAATACCGTCACAATAGGCTAGTATGCCTACTATTTCTTCGTCGAAACGTAGATTCAACTCATCCACTAAGTTAGCGGATATTGGATCGACATCGAGCACTGTGTCGGCGACTTCCATTGTAGCGATTCACCATTCCTAGCGGCTACTTATTAAGCGCCACTTCTCTTTTATTATTAGAATTTCCTTGCTAACCCTTTCCCATTACAGCTCATCTGGCGAGCGCAATTGCGTCGCCGCAATTCTTTCATCATGCCTGCGAACCCGCTGCACTGGGTCCACTTCTTTGCGATAGACCTTCTGATCGTTGATGACCCAACTCAAGGGGCGCTGTTCACGACCGATCGAATCCTGCAAAAGGTTTAAGCCTTGCAACAACGCTTCTGGCCTTGGTGGGCAGCCAGAGACATACACATCAACAGGTAAAAACTTATCGACTCCTTGCACTACCGAGTAAATGTCATACATGCCACCGGAGTTTGCGCAGGAGCCCATCGAAATCACCCACTTCGGTTCCAGCAGTTGCTCATAGAGCAACTCAACCACTGGGGCCATTTTACGAAACACAGTCCCGGCGATAACAATGAGATCAGCCTGCCGAGGGGTTCCCCTTATGACCTCTGAGCCGAATCTGGCCAAGTCATGTCGACTAGTGAAGGCCGTGGCCATCTCTACATAGCAGCAAGACAGACCAAAATTAAACGGCCATAAAGAATTTTTACGCCCCCACGAGGCCATGTCTTCAAGGCGCCCCATCATCACATTACGCCGGATATATTCGTCAAACGAACTCTCGCCCCGCCCGGGTGACTTGGCTTGATCTGCGCGCTCCAATTCCCAGCTCATCAGAGCCCTCCTTGTGATTTTTTAATATTCGTAACGCCGCCTGGCCCGTGTACGCCACGAAGCTGACGTTTTTGAGTTTGAGTGCGCCAGTCCAACGCCCCTATGCGCCAGAGATAAAGAAGCGCAACGCCTAATATGCCGATGAAGACGAGAATTTCGATAAAGCCTGCCCAGCCGTTCTCGCGCACAGCCACAGCCCAAGCGAATAAGAAGACGACCTCGAGGTCGAAAATAATGAATAGAATTGCAGTAATGTAGAAATGTACGGAAATTCGAAAATGAGCACTACCGACAGATACGATGCCGGATTCATAAGGGATATTTTTAGCGGGACGTGAGGCACGTTGCCCCAAAAAATAGGAAATACCTAGCATGGCAATGACAACAAGCATTACCAAAGCAAAATATATGAGAAAGGGACGCAGTGCGTCCAGCATTTGCGTAGCGCTATCCAATCCTATGCTCCCAAACTTACTGGGAGTGCTGGGTTTTTCTAATACAAGTGTACTATCTTACTTCGCACCTAATGCAGAACTAATCAACACTCCATCACTTTTCTATGTTTGTCATTAGTTTCAGAAAAATCACCCTAATACGCACCGTAGAGTTAACAACGCGGTGCAAGAAAAAGTACTAACTACTCAAACCAAAGGCATGCGACTGCAGAAAAATAGAACAAAGGGAGGAGAGGCTGCTAGAGCGGAAATAACGGCCTGTTCGTTCTTGTTCTTATTAAGACTGTCGGCCCAGAGAGTGCTTTGAATCTACACGCATCCCAAATTGATGGCAAGCGCTTTTCAATATCGTCAATGCGTAAAGCGCCTTAACGTGACGCTTCGTCGTGTTGCACTTTCCAATTTTCATAGTATTCGAGACTGACCATCTCGTTAAGGTCTTTATACTCCTCAGCCCGTTGTTGCAGGTTCGCCCGCATCACATCGCCTACTGAGAGAATACCAATGTATTCACCATTCTCTGCAATGAGAAGATGGCGAATTCGGCGCCCAAGAAATTTATCGTAGAGTTGAAAAGCTTGATCATTCACGTCTGCTGAGATGATACTCTTTGTCATGCTGCTGCTGACTAGTTCAGTTTTAGGATTAAAATCTTCGGCAAGCACTCGGTACATTAGATCGCGTTCTGTCCAGATCCCAACGATCTTGCCCTCATCGACAATCACGATAGACCCAACACGGTTTTGCGTCATAATCTTCACTGCCTGATAAACAGTCGCTTCCAAGCTGACCGTCACCATGTGGCCACCCTTCTCTTGCAGTATATCTCTGGCGGTTCTTATCATTATTGTGCTCCTTCCAGTACTGACACCTGACTGAGAGTTCAAATTACCCCGAATACTCGTCCTTGGCAAGCCTAGCTCACACATGCGTAAGCCCGCTATTTCAGCGAGCTAAACTTCTTCGATCGCAATACCTGCCGGCGTAAAACACAAGGTCTGATTGATGCAGCTTGGAGATTCACCCTGACTATGACTTACAAACACGATCTGCGTGCAAGTGCTCTTAGCGATTAAGTCCGTAAGCGCTAGTATTAGCCTTCGGTACGCTGCGTCTAAGCCTACACACGCTTCGTCGAGAATAAGAATGCTCGGTTGTTTCACCATCGCTCGCGCGAGAAGCACTAAACGTTGCTGGCCAAAAGAGAGAGTGTGATAATAGTCCGTGCGTAATGCTGCAATTCCCACCGCGGCAAGCCACGCATCTGCCACCTGTTGCTGGCTTGCGCCACTGTCGTCGTATAGTCCTATCGAGTCAAAAAACCCTGAGACCACAACATCGATGACACGCCAGCCTCGCACGTATCGATTGTGCATCTCGTTGGAGACCACACCAAAACGCGCTTTCACATCCCAAACAGTTTCACCGGTGCCTCTCTTGCGTCCAAAAAGTGTGACGTCCTGCCCATATGCCATGTGGTTTTCACCATTAATCAGGCTTAGTAACGTTGATTTACCGCAACCGTTGGGCCCTTCGATGAGCGTGTGCTGGCCTTGGCGCATAGTCCAAGAGAACTCTTTCAAGACGAGCTTGCCGTGATACCCCGCATTCACCTTAACTAGCTCAATCAATGGCACATTCGCAGCTAAGGCTGGCCAGCTTTTCTCAGGCAGCCCTGCTGGGAGAGACTTCGGAACAGGCAAACGGCGGTTCTTAATTTCCCCATATTCTGCAAGCTCTCGCACTCGCTCCAGGGGCCCTTGCTGCACTATCCGTAAATCTTGCATTAGCGCAAGATGGCTGATGCCAGGCAAAATATCTGTGGCTCTTCGGCATAACAAGAGTGTGCAAGTCTCGGGGCCCATCCAATGGGTCAGTGCTTGCACAAGCAAAGCTTGCGTTGCCTTATCGACACTCTCTAAGGGTTCGTCTAGCACCAATAGTTTGGGCTGTTGGAAAAGTGCTCGCGCAAGCATCGCTTTACGGCATTGCCCTGAGGAGAGATAGCGAATTCCTCGCTCCTCAAGATTCTCGAGCGCTAGCGATTGCATAATTTCGGCATAGCGCTCGTCTGCGCGCGCAGCCCCTAGCACTAGCTCACGCACGCTTGTCCCTTGATCTTGTGCAGCCTCGCTGAACTCACTGATGTCGTGTCGATTATCCAAGGCCCAAAGCCTTTGCTGCTCTTCAAATGACACCTCAATGATGTCGCGCTGAGGCAGAAAATCGGCGGCGTAGTGGATTGCCGCAGCTCCATGAACGAGCTTGCCTTGCAGCAATGCACTGAGCAATGATTTGCCAGCGCCATTGCCACCGAAAATACAATAATGCTGCCCCACATCAAGCTCGAAAGCGGGAACATCTAGAACTTTCTGGCTGGCGATACGACAGTGCGCATTCTTTACGCGAATTAGCGCCATCGTATCAAGGCCTATTGCCTAGTTCTCTCTGCATGACTTCATACTGCACAGTCATCATATGGCCAATGGAGCGGCGCCAATACTCGGAATTGTGTTTTCCGTGAGACTGCATGAAGTCGAAAGGGACGTCATTCATAAGCAATAAGCCCATGTATTCTCGTGCCACTGAGACCAAACCATCTTCGGTACCTGCGTCGATATAGAAATGCGGCAGGCGACTCTTTGTCACATTGAATATTATTTGAAACGGATCATAGGCTAAGGCTTGCGCCTCGGTTTCGAACTCAACGCCGTTAGGAGTTCGTTCATCCTGTTTACTAAAGCCCGGGATATCAATAATTTCCGAGATAAACGCATCTGCGCGATCGATAGCACTTTGCTGCGCCGCTGATCGCTGCCTCGGCGCCATCACTTCTCCGGCGGCAATTGCCGCGGCCCTATCGCGAGCAAAACTTAAAGAGCCACTCGTACTTCCCAAGGAAATAAACATCTCGGGATGTCGCAGCCCTAATGAAAACGCGCCAAAGCCGCCCATCGACAAGCCGGCAATCGCGCGCCCTTCGCGGCGCTCGATGGTGCGAAAATTAGCGTCCACATGACCGATAACATCCTCTATTAAGTAGTCTTCCCATTGATCCTTGCCCGATTCGCTACTGGCGTAATTCACAAACCATGTATTGCCCGCATCAGGCAGCACTAAAATCAAATTTTCCAAAGACTTAGCGTAGAACGCCGCACCGAGGTTTCGTCCCCAAACAGTGTAATTCTGCATATAGCCATGTAAAAGGTAGAGAACAGGATATTCACGATCTTCTTGCTCATACGCAGGTGGCAACACGATGTCATATTTCATGGTCTTATCTACTGCAGGGCTATAAAACTCCACAGTCTGCAAGCCCTCCGGCAGTCCTGGGACCACAGGAGTAGCAGCCTGGGAGAAAGACTTGCTCGCCACAATTGCCAGAAACAATGCCGTTAGCCATACACAAGCTTTTGGGATAAAACGGTTCATATCTTTACCTTCTCAAGGTGAATCCAAGGTCTAAGTGGGCATCATAAATGCAATCCATCCCGATTGAAATTCCTCAACGGTACTGGGCAAAGTGAAGAACTGCCTTGCTTGAGCCAGTAGCTGCGGCAAATTCACGCTATCGTAAACGCTTGCGTAACACTTCTTATAGGTTCAGGATACTCAACGCAGCGGTGCGATTCGCAAGGGTTCAATCCGCAATTGGCTAAATAATTATAAAGGCAAGCCTATTCTATATTTGCTCGTAAGACGCAAGGGAATGGCAATGCTACAACTCATCCAGAGGAGGTGATTGCGTGAAAGTTTCATTGAACAAATTGTTTGCAGGGTTGTTGGTGTCTGGCGCTTTTATGACTGCGGCTCAAGCTGCAGAGTTCGTGCGCTATGAGCAAGGCGGCACAGTATCGTGGGGTGAATTGCTAGGAACCACAATCCATCAACTAAGCGATGCGCCGTATCTGGGTGGCTCGCACACGGGGCAAACCGTTGCCCAATCCGCCGTCACCTTAAAGGCACCCGTTGATCCTGAGCTAGTGGTAATGACTGCACTGAATTTTCGCAGCCACATCACAGGCGAACCGGCCGAGTACCCCGGCTTATTCGTTGTCCCAGCAAATTCAATCATCGGTCCAGATGAACCTATGGTGATCCCCGCCGATAGTAGCAACTTCCACTACGAAGCCGAGGCGATCGTCGTTATTGGCAAACGCGCAGAGAACGTCTCTTTAGAAGATGCTCGTGATTACATTTTTGGAGTCACGGCGGGTAACGATGGTAGCGCCCGCGATTGGCAGGGAGCAGACTTGCAATGGACCCGAGCCAAAGGCAGCAAAACATTTAACGCCGTGGGCCCGAAAATAGTCACAGGCATCAACCCTAATGAGCTACAGATTGAAGGTCGACTCAATGGCGAGCGTCGCCAAGGTGAGAACACTTCGGACATGCTCTACAACTTTGACTATATGGTGAGCTATATCTCACGCTACTTCACTTTAGAGCCTGGCGACTTGGTGTGGTCTGGCACTATGGGTCGCACTCAGCAAATGGTAGGCGGCGACGTATACGAGGTTGAAGTCGAGGGCGTTGGCATTCTGCGCAACCCTATCGAACAAGCCAAGTAAGCATTACGTCAAAAGTCAAAAGGGAAAGAAGCATCCAGCCTCTTTCCCTTTTTCTCAGGACTCCGTCCCCCCCCTTTCTCCTTAATTCTTGATCACTGCGCACTCGCACTTGCAAACACACTTTGATCCACATACTTCCAATAGACTTGACCAAAGAACATTTCATCCCAGCTTTGATCACCCCAAGGCACTGTCCGTGCAGGGTCAGGATTTGACTTGTTCTGGGTTGAGTTATCGTAAGCACCTGTCGCGACAATTTTGGTACCGGCAGGCACAAACACGGCTTCCTCAAGTTTGTACTCTATCTGCCAGTTGTAATTGTAGTTCGCAATATTTATCAGCTCCCGCACAGTGCCATCAGGATGATGCGCTGCAAAGCTCATGCTTTTACCGCGGAAATGCATATGTGGAATAAAGCTAGTCAGGTACGCATCTGCATCGATCGTGATCGCCTGCTGCTGCACAAAATCAGGATCATAGGCTGGGATATCGGTCCAGGTTTGCGGAAATATGCACGCACATTCACTGGAGCGGCGCTCCTGAGGCACTTCATCATCTGGGTAGAACCAGATACCGATCTCACTAGCGTCAACAGTCTCTTTGCCCGTCGTGGTGTAGTGCAGTTGTAGCGCGAGCCTAGACCCAGCTTTCAACAAACCGCCTGTATTCGCTGGCTCCACATGCGGTTCCGCACCCGGAATATAAGGCGTGATGTAAGCGAGATTAGGATCAATTTCGCCTAAGAAACCTCGGGGCCGTGTTTCACCCGGCTGCATGACCGCGTTAAGCGTATGGTGTAACACAGTACGATCCCCCGCGAGGTATTGGCTTGCGCGCACCCAACGATCCCGTTCGAGCCCTTCAAACGGCACCACAACGGTTATATAGTCGAGCACCCCCGTTGCAGGAATAGTTTGCGGTGGCACTTTTACGATTAAGTCTGGCTCACCAAACTCCCATTTGGACTCAGGCCAAGTAAGCTGCGCAAGCGGATCTACCGACCCATCCATCACTGCGCCCGCCTCAATCCAATGAATAAGCTTTTGTTGATCCTCAATGGCCACATTGTAGTCGTTGGAGAAGCTGCCGACGTGCGGATCAAGCTGACCTGGTGGCATGCGTTTGGTCATCAATACTTCGCGGATCATAGGCGACCACCCCTGCACCATGGCATGACTGTCCATCGCAAAGGGGGCAATCCCACCGTCGCGATGACAGCTGGCACAGTTTTCAGCAATGATTGCTGCGATATCCTCGCTGTAGGAAATCCCCTCAGACATATGCTGTGCAGTATTGGGATAACTGACGTCAGCGCCACTCATAGCGACCATTGGAGTGCTAATGGACTGTCCAGCACCAAGCTCTCCTAGCGCCTGCTCAAGGCCTGCAACAGTACCTCGGTAGATCACTTCAAAACTACGCGGATCGAACAAAAAGGCTTCGCCGCTTTTATCGACGCCCATGGCCTCAGAGACGATTTGCGTATCATCGATTAGGACAGGCAGGCTCACCCCTAGAGTTTGTGCATCTTGCTGCACGGCATCCCGTGACTGCCCTAGGGGGTTAAGCAACATAAACTCAAAGCCTTGCGCATCATATTGTGCGTGCAGGCGCTGGAAGTCAGCGAGTGCCGCGCGAGTCTGCGCGCTGCCATTGAGCTGGACTAGGAAGGCGATGGCTTTATGATCATCGTACCAGGCGATATGATGAAATTTGCCGTTCTGATCAAGAAGGGAAAAATCGCCGACACGATCGGCTGCGTGAAGTGTTCCAGCGGCAAAAGAACACATGATTGCAATAACGGCCAATCCAAACCGCCGCCCTGTTCTAGTAATTATCGCTTTGAACATACTTACCTCCGATCACACGACTATTTGGTCAACAGACCTTGCCACGCATTTTTCACTTATAAACTGTGAGAGTGCCAATAATCCTAGCACCCGCAAATGGCAAAGCAAACGACATCGCGCGATGGAGGGCATTTATCCATTATCACTTTCTCGAATCAAGGAATCAGCAAGGCATTTTAAGAGAGATCAGAGGTGAAGGAGTCCGCTAGCAGCATATGCAGGGCATGTCGTAGGTTTTTCTGGAACTCTTCTTCACTAAAGAAATCGCACAGAAATCCTTGTAGTAGATGATAGAACAAACCAAAAATACTCGTGACTGCGGTACCGACATAAAGTTTTGCTGACACCTTGCCTTGCTGAATACTGCGCTTTAGCAATTGCGCTAACCTGTCGTATGCCGTATTAAAAATGAGTTCTATATCGTGCCGGCGTTGGGAGTTAACGGGAAAAGACAATTCTTTCAATACCGTTCTGGACAGCACGCGATCCTCTTTGTGGTAGTCAATATGCACTTGAAAGAAGTGCATCAACTGATCAAGCACAGAGGCATCAGGGTCAGTGCCATCAAAGGCCGCATCCGTCATTTGCAGCAAGGTTTCACGAAACACCAAGACTAATAGGTCTTCTTTGCCTTTGGCATAAAGATAAAGGGTGCCTAAGCCTATCCCTGCCTCTTCGGCAATATCTTGGATTGTCGTATTCTGAAAGCCTTTGCTCATAAACAGTTGGCGAGCAACACTGATAATACGCTGTAGTCGCAGACGCTTTTTGCGCTCTCTCAACCCCGGTTTCGCCAACATTGGCTCTTCGGGGGTAAATTGCGCATCTGTAGCGCCTTGTTGGTCCATGATGAATTCTCTTTAACTTAACGACTAAAAATCACCGCCCAATGGAATTTGCCGGTAAAGTAATGATCGTGGCGGAAGGAGCGGCGGATTGTTGCAAGGTTTCTGTAGGTCGAAATTTCCATGCAGTTCGGTTAAACTTTAGCACAAACTTTAGACACATTTGTTTACACATTGTAGGAAAATAGCGTTTTGTTATTCCACAATACAGTGTTTTATCGATAGACGGACGCTAACATGAGTGAAAATGACACAAGCCACACCGCCACCCCTCAAAGAGGGCGGGAAATCGTCGACCAGCACATTGCAAGCCCCAAAAAAGCCATCGTTTTATTCTCCCTAAGCTGGTGTTCTTTTTGTCGTGCCGCCAAACAATTACTAACGCAGCTAGATCTCGCCTATAAAGTGATAGAGCTAGACCAGGGCGAATTTCTCGAACCAACACTACAACGAGAAGTGCGCACTCGCCTGCGTGAATTGACCTCCGCCAACACATTGCCGCAGTTGTTTGTTGCGGGCGAAGTCATTGGTGGCTATACCGACCTCGCGGCCGCCTATAAAAATGGGACGCTAACAGCACTACTTGAACAGCACGCGATTGCCTCGAAACTTACTCCCTCAGTATGAGGGCAGGAGCGACTCAATGGATATTTTGCTGCGCTATTTGCATCTTTTTGCGGTATTTATTTTGGCGGGCAGTCTCATCATTGAGAATATCGCGATCGCGAAGACACTGGCTAAAGAAGATATCCGTCAACTACTAAAAGTAGATGCGGCTTATGGCATGAGCGCAGTCGTCGTCTTGCTTTGCGGTCTTGCTCTATGGCTTTGGGTCGGAAAACCTAGTGAGTTCTATACGGGCAATCCAGTCTTTCACGCCAAACTAACTCTATTTATCCTCGTCGGCTTATTATCAATCTACCCAACGATGTTCTTTATGAAGCAGCGCAAGTGCGACAGCGACACGATTGCAGTACCTGCTGGGGTCATTCGTATACTGCGAATCGAGTTGCTATTAGTGGCGGTGATCCCGCTGCTTGCTTTCTTAATGGCGCGGGGCATTGGCGCCTAAGCGCACTTAAGCACCTAAACGCGCCTGTATCCATGCCGAGATATCTTGTATTTGTTGCAGACAAACTGAATGCTCCATTGGATAGCTCTTATACTCTGTGGAATAGCCCATGCTGCGCAAATCCGACTCAGCTTTACGCCCCAAAGCCTCATTCACCACTGGGTCTCGCGTGCCATGACAAACTAGGATTGGCAGCCCTTTATTCACCGCATTAGGCACAACGGTTTCTACCGTTGGGAAATAACTCGACAGTGACAAAGCGCCCGCCAACGGTTTCGCATAACTCAAGGCCGCTTGCAAAATGACAGCGCCCCCTTGTGAGAACCCTGCCAGAATTATGCGCTCGCTCGGCGTGCCGCGTTGAATCTCTCGGTCGATTAACGCATGCACCGCTTCGGCCGAACGCGTAAGCTGCTCCGTATCCACCTTGCGACCAACATCCATCTCTAAGATATCGTACCAAGCGGGCATTACATACCCGCCATTTACTGTCACTGGAATAGCAGGGGCATGCGGAAATACAAAGCGCAATTTGAGTGAAGACGGCAGACGCAACTCAGGCACAATGCCCGCAAAATCGTGTCCATCAGACCCTAGGCCATGCAGCCATATGATCGCAGCGTCTGGTTCACTCGCTGCGGGAATAACACTTTCAACAGTGGGGAGGTAGTTCATCTGTGCCTTTTCCATCAATGCAAAATGGGCATTGTCTCAAATCCAGCCTATCATGCCAGTGAAAATCATTCGGTTAAGGAGAGCGAGGTAATGAAAATCAAAAACTGCCTTCTGCTGATGCTTGTAAGCGTTCTTTACCTACCCCCATTGTCAGCCCAGCCCCTAGATGGGCAAGCCTTGCAGCAGGCCTTACTCGCCACAGAGCGCGATGTCGCCGACCGGGTTCGCGACTCCTCACGCAAACCCTTGCAAGTTTTAGAGTTTCTTGGCCTACAACGCGGGATGCAAACCCTCGACCTCTATGCGGCGAGCGGCTATTACACGTATATTATCGCCAAGGCGATTGGGCCTAGCGGAACGGTCTTCGCACAGAACGCACCCCACATCGCTAACTACGAAGATAATATCGGTGAACGCCCCCAAAGCCAGGCATTAGCCGCAATGGTTGAGGCTACGGGCTTAAACAACGTGCAGGCGCTACTAAGACCAAGCACCGATCTAGGGCTCGCCCCCAATTCCATTGACTTCGTTTTGATCTCACAAATTTTGCACGATTACTACAACACTAATCCTCAACGCGCCCACCAACTGCTTCAGCACCTTTACCAGATCGTCAAGCCAGGCGGGATTGTCGGAATCATTGACCACGTTGGAGTAGAAGGTGCAGATAATAGAAGAATGCACAGAATGACTATCGACGATGCTCATAGTCTCGTGCTGGCAACGGGTTTCATTATCGAGGCTGAAAGCTCTGTTTTACGCAACCCTCAAGACAGTCATCGTCGCTCGATCTTCGACCCCATTCTCAACCGGCAAACTGACCAATTTTTATTGCGACTACGCAAACCCCTGAACAACACCGCACACTAGGAAATTACCCGCGGATACTGTCAATACAGTGTTACTATAAGCCTTGCAGAACAAGGCACTATTTTTTATACCGCCCCACCCTTAAATGGTCAGGCGCATTGGGAGCAGACAAGCAAAAATGGAAGACGTAATCGACCTATTACGAGAAGCAAATGAACCGGTCCCAGTCCCTCTCGAACTCCCCAGCGAGGACCTGCTAATCGAGATCGAAGAGGCTCTCTACGTGGCCCTTCCCGACGATTTACGCCTCTATTTGAGCACTGTTAGCGATGTCGTGTATGGGCATTTAGAACCGGTGACAGTGACTGACCCAAACTCTCATACCTACTTGCCGGAATTAGCCGCCGTTGCGTGGAGCATGGGTTTACCACGTAAGTACCTACCTATTTGCGAGGCCAATGGGGGTTACTACTATATAAAACACGACGGCGAAGTTGGTTTCTGGGATCAGTCCGATAGCGACGAAGAATGGGAGACTATTTGGCACTGGATCACAGACGTCTGGCTTGGCGACTAAGGCCTCGACTCGTCATCGTCTGCGACCTTGCGCTCAGTATCGTTCGAGCGCCGCACCACGCTCAACCAATCGAGTGAGATCCCCGAGATAGCATTGAAGCGCGACACCCGAAAAACGAGTTGCAGCAGTTTTGGACGTTTCCTTAGATTTGGCTCCACAGCTCTAGGCACAAACCACGCAGCAATCGCCAAACGCAAAATAAAGCTAGCAAAAAACACCAAGAACAACGGGCTCCCTATGCCATCGAACGTGCTGAATTGCGCAACGATTCTAGGCGCTTGTGAGGCAATGAGCCCCCCTGCGATGGCTCCAACAAAAACGGCACAGGCCCCTAAAGCCGACTGCATTGCGGCATACACTGCAAAATCACTTTTATGCGGGCGGATATCGTATAAATAGTTCGCCGTGCTTAAGCTGAAACCGCTCCATACAAAACCTGATATAACTTGTACTCCCAACAAGTAGTATTGATGCGAACCAAACAACCAAAGCAAAGGCAAAAAGGGAATCATCAGACTAGACAACTGCATAAGCAAACGATTCCCAAAGCGGTCACTAAACTTTCCCCAAAAACTGAGCATCAGAAACTGTGTCAGTATCGACGCGATAGCATTGAGGCTGTATTGCAGATAACTGAATTGCAAATCGCGCAGCATATACACGGCGAAAAACGGCGCAGATATCGCCACGACTCCCTGCATTCCCGCGACAAAAAAGCTGTAATCCCTAAAGGTTTTATCGCCTAACGAGGCTTTTAGTTGCTGCAGACTCTGCCAGAACCCTTTACGCATTTCGGGGTGCGGGCGCGGATCAGGGTCATGCATTTTTGCCAACAATTGGCTGGACACCCAACGGCCAACCGCCGCAGTCGCAAACAATATGGCAAACCCCAGCCACACGAGATTCAAACGCTCACTTAGACTAAGCAGTGCTCCTCCACTGACAAAAATACCCAGCGATGCAATCATCGTCAGGCGAGTGCGCGAGGCAAAGAAAGCGCCACGTCGACGCTGAGGCACAATACTTCCCATCCAAGCGCGCCATTGCGGTTGAATAAAGTTAATACAAGAAAAATACAGTACCGCACAGCCAATAAGCCACGGCACAGAGTGACTGCTGCGAGTAAGAGCCAGAATAGAAAGCCCAGCAACAACGACTGCCTGCAAAGTCGCTGTGACGACAACGAGTGGCTTGCGGGGAAGGTAATTGCCTAGCCATGCTGACAGCACTTGAAATAACGCGCCAAACAGCTGCGGGATTGCCATAAGCCACCCCATCTGCACCGCACTGGCGTTTAGGTAGACGGCAAAGGCATTAAAAAAATTATCTCCTGTTGCCGTCATAGTGGCAGAGGCAATGGCTTCTTTTTGCGATAGGCCTAAAGTCCTACGCAACCACAATGCACGCGCAGCAGGCTTAATTGGAGCTTGGGCAGAAGCGGTCTCAGACATGCAAGGTTCTTGTGCTAGAGATAGTGAATGAGCCAATGACAAGCAATCAACAACGCCGGGCAGTGGTATAGTATTAATGCAATTGATTTGATACTAAACGCAAGTAATATTTGTCGCTGGCTAAAGATAGTCGTCAGAAGGAAGCACTCCATGTCACAAGAAATATTTGTCACCTGCCCCCATTGTCATCGCAAAAATCGCATGCCCGCAGAAAAACTGTCGGCGCAAGGGCAATGTGGCGCATGTAAAAAACCCTTGTTTGTGGGCAAACCGGTCACGTTAAAGCAAGAAAATTTCAGCTTGCACTTAGGAGGTGATGTGCCTGTTGTAGTGGACTTCTGGGCACCTTGGTGCGGCCCCTGCCGACAGTTTGCCCCGACATTTGCGGCTGCGAGCGCTAAACTTGAACCGAAAGTTCGGCTTGCGAAAGTAAACACTGAGGAAGAGACGGCCATAGCACAGCGCTATGGAATTCGTAGCATCCCAACACTGATGATGTTTAAAAACGGCATAGAGGTCGCAAGAGTTTCTGGAGCATTGCCTGCCGCGCAGTTCGAGCGCTGGGTGAAAGAACAGCTGTAAACCATTCGCGTTCTCGTGCGTTGGAGTCTATGAGGGCCACTGTGTATTAATACATCGTGATCTTCATGCCCATTGTTATTGAGGACGCCTCTATGATTCTTCGTTTTGCAGTATACACTCTCAGCCTAACCTTGGTTGCCTGCCAATCTGGGCGCAGCCCAGCATATTCGGGGCCTATTATCGACCCCCAAGGAGTCGATATGGCACGCTACGAAGTCGACTTAGGCGAATGCGAAGCAATCGCCGACCAAGTTCCAGTTGCTGATCGCGCCATTGTTGGTGCCGCTACTGGCGCCGCGATTGGGGGCGTGTTCGGTGCCGTTCTAGGAAATAGCCGTACGGCAGCTCGAGGGGCTGGCGTTGGTGCCGTGGGCGGCGGCGTCAAAGGGGCCAGCTCTGGACTCAACGAGCGCGATAGGGTCGTGCACAATTGCTTAAGAGGGCGCGGATATCGCCTGCTTAACTGAGTCATCGACTTCTGGTCGCGTTGTCTCGCAGCAACTTACTTCACAGTTGACTGCCGCTGGCTATTGGGTCGTAGAAATGTCGCTGCGGCAGTGGCAACAAACCTTATTGGGACACCGGTTCTAAAACACGAATGAAATGACTAAATATTTCATCGTAAGTGGTAATTCCTACCTTGACGTCGGCCTCTGGGTCGACGTTCTGCGGGTTGGAAGCAGAGTTATCGTATACCGTTTCTGCAATCAACCGTGAGCCAGCGGGCAATAGCAATCTTTCACTCATCTTGTAGTTCATCTGCCAATTAAAATTGTAGTTCGCTACATTGATTAGGCGCTGCACAGAGCCGTCAGGAAATTGCGCCGAGATTGTCATACTCTTGCCACGGGTATGAGTTTGTGGAGCAAAGCTCTCTACCCACACATCACTCTCAAACGCGGGAGTCTGTGCCCGTTCAACTTGGTCCACGACCCCCGCAGGAATGGAAAACTGCGGATTAAGTGTGATCACATTGCGGACTGCAAACTCGGGAGGGGTGTCTCTGAAATACAAGCCTATGCGAGTGGCATCGATTGTGTCTCTTCCGCCCGTGACATAGCGAATCTTAAAAGATAGATCACGGTCCTGGCGCAGCAAAAAAGCAGAGTCGTCGGCAAACTCTTCTTCGGTACTAGGCGGCACATATAGACTGATGAACTCAGTGTTCTCTGGGCTGACTAAACCGGCCTCATCTTTCTCGGTAATATCTGGATCAACCGCAAACACCAGCAAGCTGTGCAGTACCGACCGATCACCGACATTATAGGCGACCGCTTGCACCCATTGGTCTTGCGTAAGATTGAGGTCTGCGCGGCGAATTTTAAAATCGACCATTCCTGTGGCAGGCACCTCGATGGCTGGCACATCAACAATAAGGTCTGGTTCACCAAGCTGCCAATCTTCATTGAGTTCTTCTTGCTCTCTGAGAGGATCGCCCTCACCGGTATTGCGCGCGCCTGTATCGATCCAATGCACGAGTGTAATCAACTCTTCATCGGTGATGTGATGGATATCTTCCCACTCCCCTTCTTGCTCGTCGATCTGTCCTGGAGGCATGCGGTGAGTGATTAATACCTCGCGGATCATCGGGCTCCAGCCTTGGATCATACGGTGATTGACCATCGCCCATGGCGCCAAACCATCTTCGATATGACAAGTTGTGCAGCGGCGTTTGAGGATAGGGGCGATCTCCTCTTCATAGGAGATTTGTCGGTCACCGAAGCGTTGTTGATATAGGTAGTCGATTGGAGTGCCTTCAACAGCGGGCAGCTCATCTTCAGACAACTCATCCCGTGCAAGCAATGCGAGCAGGGCTTGCTCTAGGTAGAGAGTATCGGGAGTGGTCGCTGGCACAGCGATGCCACTGGCCAAAGGTCCTCGATAGAGTACATCGTGGGACTCTGGGTCGAGGATAAATGCCTCACCCGTGGTCGTGACCTGCAAAGATCGCGCGACGAGTTGGGCGCTATCTTGCAACACGGGCAAATCGACGCCAATCTCTGCCAACTCCGCGATGGTTTGCGCACGGCTCTGGCCAGGGACTGGGTTTAACATCATAACCTCCACACCCTGCTCGTTAAAACGGGCATGGAGGTCTTGCAGAAGGGGTAGAGCTTGGCGCGATGCGGCTTCGCCATTGCTTTGCACAAACAGCACGACAAACTCAGATTCACCATAGCGGCTTA
Source organism: uncultured Pseudomonadales bacterium (assembly GCA_947259995.1). Classification (GTDB taxonomy): domain Bacteria; phylum Pseudomonadota; class Gammaproteobacteria; order Pseudomonadales; family Pseudohongiellaceae; genus UBA5078. The sequence continues at coordinate 283,548 of CAMYOK010000011.1, forward strand.
ATTGATGAAAAGTGCCATGCTGATCTAACAATGCGAAATCAGTACTTCTCTGTGCCAGCGCAGACACAGAGACTAATGCGGCAAAAAACACACCTAAATACTTTAGGCTCTTGATCGTATTTATTCGAATTCTCATAGACTGCAATTGCTCATTTACGACTTTGATATCGCATTTAAACATAGTGCTGTCGGCTCGGCTCCCTCGATTCTCATAATTTGCTGACGAATTTTGAAAGCAGTATGTGAAATCTAAAAATCCGCAAGATCACACGATAAAATTAACCAATTTGCCGGGGACAAAGATCACTTTCTTGATATCCACCCCCTCTAGTTTGTCTGCAACACCTTCAGCTTTCTTTGCAGCCTCTTCGATCTGCGCACGCTCTAAGGTTCGCTCGAGCGTAAGCTCAGCACGACGCTTACCATTGATATGCACCGTCATCGTCATCGTATCGGCGACCAGCCAGTTCTCGTCAGCCACAGGCCACGGATGATAAGCCAGCGAATCGGTGTGCCCCAGACGTTGCCAAAGCTCCTCAGCCACGTGTGGCGCAAAGGGAGCAAGCACTAGTACGAACTTCTCGGCCACCTCTTTCGGAATACGCTTCTGCTTCTTGGCAAGATTCACAAACTCCATCATCTTGGCAATTGAGGTGTTGAAACGCATATTTTCAATATCACTGCTTACTTTGTGAACTGTTATATTGATCTCACGACGCAAGTCGTCGTTGGCGCTGGATTCTGGCTCGTCAGTGATCACGCTTGCAAGCTCATCGGTTTCAATATCGATAAGCAATGACCAGGCACGATCGAGAAAGCCAAAAACGCCTTTTACACCGTTGGTTTGCCAAGGCTTCACGGCCTCAAGCGGCCCCATGAACATCTCGTAAAGACGCAAGGAGTCGGCCCCGTATTCGGCGACGACATCGTCGGGGTTTACCACGTTTAAGCGTGATTTGGACATCTTCTCTTCGCGAGCGCTTAGCAAGGTATCGCTGCCTTTCGCGTATGGCTTGCCATCTCTGTATTCCACTTCCGTTGGCGCATAGAACCGGCCTGCTTCATCGCGGTGGCTAATACCTAGAATCATGCCTTGGTTAAAGAGCTTCTTGAAGGGTTCACGCGTATGCACAAGACCACAATCAAATAACACCTTGTGCCAAAAGCGTGAATACAATAGGTGCAATACGGCGTGCTCTACACCGCCGACGTATAGATCCACCGGCCCCCAGTATTTTTCCGCTTCGGGGTCGAAGGGCATTTGATCGTTATGTGGATCCATATAGCGCAGGTGGTACCAGCAAGAGCCAGCCCATTGCGGCATAGTGTTGGTCTCGCGCAACAAAGATTCACCATCGAGCTCTACGCGCATCCACTCTTGTGCACGCGCCAAAGGAGGTTCTCCTTCAGCGGTAGGCTTGTATTCATCGAGTTCTGGCAGTGTGATTGGCAACTCGCCCTCGGGCACAGCAGAGATTGCACCGGTCTCTGGGTTGTGTAGGATTGGGAACGGCTCGCCCCAATAACGCTGTCTTGAGAACAACCAGTCGCGCAATTTATACGTCGTCTCGCCTTTGCCCAAACCCTGCTCTTCGAGCCATGCAATCATCTTCGCTTTCGCATCGACCGTGTTGAGCCCATCTAAGAACTGGGAATTAACGGCAGCGCCCTCTGCAACGTGTGCAGCCTCTGCAATATTACCGCCGGCTACCACCTCAATGATTGGCAAACCAAATACTTTAGCAAACTCGTAATCGCGCTCGTCGTGTGCTGGCACCGCCATAATGGCACCCGAACCGTAATCGGCTTTTACATAGTCCGCGATCCAAATTGGCACAGGCAATCCGCTCGCAGGGTTAATGGCGTAGGCACCAGTGAAAACGCCAGTCTTCTCTTTGGCCGCCGCCGTCTCGCGATCTAGATCACTAATGTTTTTAACTTTTTCCACATAGGAACGGACCGCAACGGCCTGCTCAGCGGTGCTAATTTGTTCTACCAGAGGATGCTCAGGAGCTAACACACAGAAAGTGGAGCCAAACAAGGTGTCAGGGCGCGTGGTAAAGACTTCGAAGCTCTCGTTATGATCTTTAACAGCGAAGCGAACTTGCGCTCCCACTGACTTTCCAATCCATTGACGCTGCATCTCGATGATGCCAGATGGCCAATCGAGCTCATCCAGATCACTTAATAAGCGTTCAGCATATGCCGTAATTTTCAACATCCACTGACGCATCATGCGCCGCTCAACCAGATCCCCGGTCTCGACATAGCGCCCGTCTTGCACCTCTTCGTTAGCCAACACGGTGCCCTGAGCTGGACACCAGTTCACTGGCACCTCTGCCAAGTAGGCTAAGTCTTTCTCATAGAGCTTCAGGAATATCCACTGCGTCCAGCGGTAGTAGTCAACCTTGCTGGTATCGATCTCTCGCTTCCAGTCATAGGACAAGCCAAGACGCTTAATTTGCCCACGGAAATTGCTGATATTCTCTTGCGTAATCAATGCAGGATGACGCCCCTCGCGGATGGCAGCCCGTTCGGCGGGTAGACCAAAGGCATCCCAACCCATGGGATGCAATACGTTAAAGCCATTCATGCGCTTATAGCGCGCGATGATATCGGTAGCCGTATAGCCTTCTGGGTGCCCTACGTGAAGCCCAGACCCGGAAGGGTAGGGAAACATGTCCAATACATAATATTTAGGCTTGCTGAAATCTTCATTGCCAACGCTGAAGGTGCTGTTCTCGTCCCAGAACTGCTGCCATTTCGGTTCAATGTCCGAGGGGCTGTATTTCTTACTCATGCTAGTTGCCGTCATTCGCGAGGATGCGATTTGGGGATTAATCCCTTGAAAGTGATAAAAATTTGGGAGAAAGAGGATAAACCACCTCCTCCCGCATTTCAATTTACCTATTAACCATAGAGAGGTAGTGTGAGCAGATAGTGGGCAATTTGGCGACTCGGTCGAACTCTCGGCGCTCGATGCCCGTAGCTGATACATTCGGCCCACTAAGAAACATCACTCGCGTGCGCAGCTCGATCTCGCCCTCTCCCCAGTCCTGCCCTGAGGGCGAGACCTCTTCTCCGTACAAGCTATAAAAGCGCACCGGGTCCCAGTTAACTTGCCCCCCGGCAGTGATCGCGCCAGTCGCTAAATATAGGTTTAGGTCCGGCAGGATGCGGCATTGAAAAATATTAGCGTTAGCGTCGACGTTGACGTAGGTGAAATTGCGCAAGTACTTCCAATTGCCAACTAGGCCTTCTTCAAGCTCTTGTGCAAGCGTGTTTGCGCCCACGGCCCCAAGCAAAACTCCCATTAATGCCAATCTACCCTTCATGCGTTTATCTCCACTTATTTTACATGACCAAACGCGGCCCTTTTCCCGTTAGACTTGCTTGCTCACATCCGCTAACCTTTTGCTGGTTTGCTTTGGGCCCGATCGTCTGGCAAATATTTCCATCAATTGCCACGATACAGAGCTCGATCTATGACACTACTCGCCGCCAATTCTCTTCTGCCATCCAAGTACCGCCATTCCACTCCGGCTATTGTGCCGCGGTATTGTAGCGCATTATTACTATCGACTTTTTTCTATATTCCTTCGACTTCTGCTCAAGATGTATTCTCTGACCCACTTTTTGGAGAACAAAGCCTGGTCGCTGGCTTTGCTCCCGACCCAATGCGCATCGATATCATTGCAGGTGGCCCGACAGATACCAGCGATACTGATTCAAATTGCGAAGGCTTTATCGCTGCCGATCAACCCGACTATCGGCTACACTACAGCCCCGGTGATTATTCCCTCGGAATTTTTGTCGCAAGCGATTTTGATACCACTCTTATTATCAATGCGCCTGACGGTAGTTGGGAGTGCAATGACGATCTCTCCGAACTGGAGAACAACAACTCTGGCGTTCTCTTCACCTCCCCACTGACAGGACAGTACGATATCTGGGTAGGCACCTATGACGCCTCCGATGCAGGCACGCAAGCTCAATTATTCATTACTGAACAGTTACAAGACCAGTGGTTAAGCCTCGCTAACGACTTAGACGGCAGTGCAATTAGCAATATTTCCGACAACTCGCAAACGATCTTCAGCAGCATAGAAGAGCAAGGTCGCCTTAACTCCGATGACAATTCACTCGCCAACTACGGCTACGCGGACAGCTTCACCTTCACTGGCCGTGCGGGGCAGAATGCAATCATAGATTTAAGCTCCGAGCAGTTTGACACCTACCTTGTGCTGCGCACCCCCAGCGGGGGCGAGCTGAGTAATGATGATTTTGAAGGCAGTACAGCTCGCTCCTTACTCTCAGTTCCTCTCACTGAATCTGGTGAGTTTGAGATCATTGTATCGAGCTTCATGAGTGGTGAGACTGGCCCCTACGCACTGTCCTTGTCGCTAGAGGATAACAATAGCCGCGCGACAACAAGAACGGAGACGGGAGAGCTAACAGTCACGGACGAGCAACTAGGAAATGGCGAGTATATCGATGTCTATGAGTTCGATGGCCGGCCCGGCCAGCGTTTTCAAGCCGATTTACGATCCCAGGATTTCGATACCTTCCTGATCCTCATCGCCCCTTCCGGAGAGCAATTCGAAAACGATGACATGGACTCTACTGACCGTAGCTTTCTTGATATGAGCTTATCAGAATCGGGCAATTATCGAGTCGTAGTGACGTCCTACGACGTAGGCTCAACTGGCGAATATTCCTTACAGATCGATCATGGTGGCATTGCAGACAACCCAATAAGAGACACTAATAGCCGCAGCCTCGCGCTCGGCGAAACCATAGAAGGTCAGCTAAGCGAAGAGCAAAGTGCTCATATCGAAAACAAGCTGGAAAACACTTATTGGTTTGTTGGGCAGATCAATGACACCGTGCGCATAGACTTAAACTCGAATGACTTCGATACCTACCTACGCCTAGTGACTCCCAGTGGAGAGCTTATCGAAAACGACGATTTCGAGGGCAGCCTCAACACTTCATCGGTTTCATTAACATTGCGTGAGGCGGGACGCTATCGCGTGGTGGTGACAAGTTATGACGCAGGAGACACGGGCGAGTATGAACTGAGCCTGCAAGCACAACTAGACCCCATCATCTCACCAAACAACAGCGGGCAGGTCTATGGCATCTTTGCGGGTATCAGCGATTACCCAGGAAATGAGCAAGATCTGAGTTTCACAGATCAAGATGCGATACGAGCAAGAGACGCTCTCATCAGCGGCGCTGGCATGCCTGCTGACAATGGCATTCTGTTACTCAATAGTGATGCCACACTTGCAAATTTCCGTGCGGCAATCGAGGAGATCGCTCAAATAGCCACGGAGCAAGACACCGTCGTACTCTTCTATTCTGGCCATGGCAACCGCGTCACGCGCGCCGCTGGGCCCAATAGTGCTGACCCCGATGGTTTAGATGAAACAATTGAACTCTATGATGGCGCTATGCTCGACGACGAGCTAGCGCTCTTGCTTGACACAGTGAGCGCTGGCACAACCTTACTCGTCCTCGATTCCTGCTTTAGTGGCGGGTTTGCGAAAGACATCGTATCGCGGCCTGGCAGGATGGGCCTTTTTTCTTCCGAAGAAGACGTTACCTCACAAGTGGCAGCCAAGTTCCGTGCCGGTGGTTATCTCTCTATTTTCTTTGAAGAAGCCCTCAATGGTCATGCCGATCTTGATAACAATGGTGAACTCACTGCCATAGAGTTGAGCGAATATTTGCATGATCGGTTCCGAAATGACGTAAAATCAAGCGGGGTCGACCAATACGTGCGAACAAGCGGGCCGCAATCTGGCTATCAACATCTAGTGGTAGATCGTGGAGGTATTGGTCCCTACAATATTTTGTTTAACCATTGACGAACGCTATGAACGAGCCTTACAAACACTTTGTCGACTTTATGGACTTGCTGCTCGATGCAATCTGCGTAGTCAATCCCAAAGGACAAGTACTGTTTGCGAGCGCCGCCTGTGAAAAAATGTTTGGTTACACCCCACAAGAAATGTTGGGAATGGCGGTCATCGACTTAGTGCACCCAGATGACAAAGACAGGACGGCCGCGCTTGCCGAGACAATCAATCGCGGCGGAAAAAGCCACGCTTTCGAGAATCGTTTTATTCACAAAGATGGACATATTGTCCATATACGCTGGTCTGCACGATGGTCAGAGAAAGATAAAGTGAGGGTCGCCGTTGCCCATGACATAACGGAAAGTAAACATGCCGAGGCTATACAGCAAGCGCTTTACGCTATCTCACAAACAGTCCATTCAGTCGAAGACTTAACGAGCCTGTTCCCGCGCATCCACGCAATCATCGGGGATTTACTCCCCGCACAGAATTTTTTCGTTGCGATGTATGATTCCCACAAAGACATCTTACATTTTCCCTACTTTGTCGATGAATATGATGAAAGCCCCGAGCCGCGCCCACTTGCTAGCGGCACCCTAAGTGCGGAAGTCATTCGCTCAGGAAAACCCTTGCTCATTACCCCCGAATCCGATTTCGGGCATGACGAACGCTTTGCGCAAGTGATTGGCTCCGCTTCACATGATTGGCTTGGCGTCCCCCTAAAAGCTGGCAAAGTCAGTATCGGGGCACTCGTTGTTCAAAGTTATTCCGGCGATATTCGCTATAGTGAGAAAGACAAAAAACTGCTGCAGTTTGTTTCTAGTCAGGTCGCCTCTGCCATCACCCGCACGCAGATGCATGAACGCCTTATTCATGCAGCAGGTCACGACCCACTCACAGGCCTAGTCAATCGCGGCTTGTTTGAAGACCGTCTATTGCACATACTCGCCCGGGTAAGACGCAACCCAGCACGTTTTGCACTACTCTACATAGACCTAGATAAGTTTAAAGAAATCAATGATTTATACGGACATTTCTTTGGAGACGTCGTATTAAAAGAGGTCGCACTACGCTTAAAGGACTGTGTAAGAGAGTCTGATACCGTGGCACGAATCGGCGGCGATGAATTTGTACTACTACTCCATAGAATTATAAAACCCAGCGACGCACAGAACGTCGCGGCTAAGATTCGCGCGGCGCTAGATAGGCCTATAAAACACCAAGACAAACTTCTGTTTATTAGCCCGAGCATCGGCATCGCAAGCTACCCAGACCACGGCGATAACATCGAGTCGCTTCTGCATTACGCCGACAATGCCATGTATTCTAGCAAGAACAACAGCTAATCTTTCGCTTTAAGATACTGCTCTAACGCATCGCATTGTTGAGCGGTAAAACGCAAACCCAATTTAGTTCTGCGCCACAATATATCCTCACTCGTAGATGCCCATTCCTGTGCCAATAGATAGTCGACTTCTCGTTGGTACAGGCCTGCTCCAAACTCTATACCAAGCCCTGCCATTGTCTCAATACCAGCGAGAACTTGCAGAGTGAGCGTCCCGTAACTGGCGACCCAACGTGTAAGTAGTGCCTCGGGCACCCACGGATACTGTTGTTGCAAAGTTTGATGCAATGCCGCTTGTGTCGTGAAATCCCCTCCTGGCAATGCCGCCGACTCGCTCCAAGGCTTAGCCATCTCTGGAAACACAGCTTGCAGTTTCTCCAAGGCACTTTCTGCCAACTGCCGATAGGTGGTGATTTTCCCACCATAGACAGAAAGCAATGGTGCACCGCTGCTATCGAGCTCTAGCGTGTAATCTCTCGAGGCCTCCGAGGCGCTCTCGTCTTCACCAGATAGTAGCGGCCTTACGCCTGCAAACACATGCACTACATCCGCTTTGTTTATTTGTGCTTTAAAGTAGGAGTTTGTAACTTTAAGCAAATAGTCTATCTCCCAATCCGCGATAGCTGCCTTTGCAGGGTCACCGCGAAGGTCCTCCTCCGTCGTGCCAATAAGGGTGAAATCACCCTGATAAGGAATCGCAAACACGACGCGCTTATCGCTGTTCTGCAGCAGGAATGCTTGCTCCCCTTCATATAGGCGCGGCACCACAATATGACACCCCTTCACGAGCCTTATCGATTCATGAGGTTTCGATGTTAAAACGGTGCTCGCAACAATCTCGACCCATGGGCCCGCGGCGTTGACGACTGCGCGGGCCTGCAAGGTTTCGGTTTCACCACTGCGTGTATCTTTCAGTGTGACCTGCCATAAGCCATCACGCTCTTGCGCTTGCACGCATTGCTTTCGCACCCGTATTTGCGCCCCATGTGAGCGCGCTTGCATCGCCACGAGCACGACAAGGCGCGCATCATCGACCCAGCCATCGTAGTATTCAAAACCGTAATTTAAAGAACTCTTAAGCGGGCTCTCTCCGCCGAAGCGTATGCTCTTTGACGCTGGCAATGTCCTTTTTGTGCTGAGGAAGTCATAAAGATAAAGACCAAGCCGAATCATCCAGCGTGGCCGCAGATGAGCCATATGGGGCAATTGAAAACGCAATGGCGTAATGATGTGCGGGGCGTTTCGCAACAGCACCTCGCGCTCAGCAAGGGCTTTTCGCACCAAGCTAAATTCATAGTGTTCTAGATAGCGCAAGCCACCATGGATTAATTTGGTGCTTGCCGAAGAAGTGGCAGACGCAAGATCGTTTGTCTCACACAACACAACGTCAAGCCCACGCCCTGCCGCATCAGCCGCAATGCCAACACCGTTAATCCCACCACCGATAATTAGCAGGTCATGTATTGTAGAATTTTGAGTCATAGAGGTTACTATAGGGCCACCACATTGATCGAGCATGCTAGCAGGATGCGCGCATGACGTGAACTATAGGAACTATACGAAGAAAACAGCGTGATCGCTCACAAGTTTTTGGGAAACCGCCATGACTGACTATATTTTAGCTTTTGACCAGGGCACTACCAGCAGCCGTGCAATTGTGTTCAATAAGGCGGGGCAGCGTCTTGGCGTAGGCCAAGAGGAGTTTGCCCAGCATTTTCCAGAAGATGGTTGGGTTGAGCATGACCCTGAAGACCTATGGGAAAGCTCTCTGCGCAGTGCAAAGCGTGCACTACAGGAGGCTAAGATTAGTGCCGATGCCATTCGCGCGATTGGCATTACCAATCAACGCGAAACCACGCTAATTTGGAATCGAGTTACAGGTGTCCCCCTCTACCGCGCGATAGTTTGGCAAGACCGCCGCACTAGCGAGTACTGCAAGGCTTTAAGCGATTCGTTAGCGAAAAGCGGACGCAGCGAACTGATCACCGAGAAGACTGGTTTGCTTCTAGATCCTTATTTTTCGGCAAGCAAGATCCGCTGGATTCTGGACAATCACGAAGGAGCACAAGAAGCGGCGCAGCGCGGCGAACTTGCCTTTGGAACAGTCGATACTTTCCTGCTCTGGCGCTTAACAGGCGGGAGAAGCTTTTACACCGACGCCACTAATGCCTCCCGGACATTGCTGTTTAATATTCACAAGCAATGTTGGGACGATGAGCTTTTATCGCTTTTCAACATTCCTGCGGCGCTTTTGCCCGAGGTGAAAGACAGTGCCGCCGACTTCGGCACGACCGATGCCCAACTGTTAGGTGCCCAAATTCCTGTGTTAGGGATCGCCGGCGATCAACAAGCTGCCGCCTTTGGCCAATGTTGTTTTACTCCGGGCATGGCGAAAAGCACCTATGGCACGGGGTGTTTTCTGTTGCTAAATACGGGGGAAAAGGCGCTTAAATCGGAGAACCGTCTGCTGACCACAGTAGCGTATCGACTCAATGGAAAAGCGACTTATGCACTTGAAGGGAGCATCTTCATGGCTGGGGCGACCATGCAATGGCTCCGTGATGGATTAAAGCTTTTCAAAGATGCCTCTGAGACAGAAAGCCTTGCTGAACAGACCGACAAGAATATGCATGTCTTGTTTGTACCCGCATTCACTGGCTTAGGCGCCCCCTACTGGGATGCCGACGCTCGTGGCGCTATTTTTGGACTGACCCGAGACACTGGGATCAAAGAATTAGTGACTGCCGCGTTACTATCTGTCTGCTATCAAACCCGTGACTTACAAAAAGCCATGGAAGCCGATGGCGAACGACCCGATACACTGCGAGTCGATGGAGGGATGTCTCGCAATGATTTCGTATTACAGAATCTTGCAGATTTATTAGGCTCCCAAGTTGACCGCCCGCAAGTCACCGAGACCACCGCACTAGGGGTCGCTTGGCTAGCAGGCTTGCAATGCGGTCTTTATGACTCCCTAGAGCATATCGCCTCGCATTGGCAGCTCGAGAAATCCTTCGTACCCCAGAAAGACAAATCATGGCGAGACCAACGCTACGCTCTTTGGCAGGATGCGGTACGACGAACACGCAGCAAACTATAAGTGCAAACTCTACGATCAACGCAGGAGCTCCATGAAAATCCATTTGATCCGTCACGGTGAAACCAACTGGAACAAAGAAAAACGCGTGCAGGGGCATAGTGAGTCCACACTAACTGTGCAAGGCCAGCAGCAGGCCCGTGACCTAGGCGTCGCCCTGCAGCAACACCCAATTACCAAGGTCTATTGCAGTAGCAGCATCCGTACCCGACAAACAGCCGCGCTGTTGTTTGCCGACAGTGATGTTGCAATCGAGTATCTCGACGAACTTAAAGAAATATTTCTCGGCCCATGGGAGGGAAAGCTACAGGTCGAAATTCGAGACTTATTCCCCCAGCAGTTTGAACATTTCTGGCATGCCCCCCATCTATTTACACAACAAGACGCCGAGTCTTTCGAGGACGTACAACAGCGTGGCCTTACTATCCTGAAGAAGATATTATCCGAGCAACAGGATGAGGTCGCGATCGTCAGCCACGGAGTGATAATAAAGTCTATTCTTTGTCACTTAGAGAACCGCCCGATGGCACAACTCTGGGAACCCCCAGTGATGCACAATTGTGCACATAGCATCATTGTTAAGGACACAGGCAATGCGTTACCGCGCATTACACAATTTGCCGGCATCGCGCAATAATGCAAAGTCACAACAGGTCTAATACTCAATTACCGAAAACCATAAAAAGGAATAAAAAATGACCACTTCCACTGAGACTGGAAATCCCTCCAACCCACTAGCGCGCAAAATCGTCACAGTAGTCGCCATTCTTTCGTTGATCGGCGGTATCGCCTTAGGAGTCTATGCCTTATTTGCTGCTTTAGGCGTGTGGTTTGGCATGTGGGATTTCCGCACTGGCTTTAATATGTTGCGCACCGTCAACGCCAGTGCCGACTGGACAGCGTGGATCAGCCTCGCCGTCACCATTGCTGTGTTCGTTGCGGCAAGCAAACTTGGGCTTGCGAACGCCAAAAAGCTCACGGCGTTTGCGGCTGTTGGTACGCTTGCGGCAACACTGGCTTATATTGTGCCCGAGACCTATCGTCCGGCTGAGGGCATTCCGCCTATTCACGACATCACCACCGACACAGACAATCCGCCGCAATATATTGCCATTGCTCCGTTGCGCGCCGACGCACCTAATAATATGGTGTATGGCGAACAAGCAAACTGGGACAAGGCCCGTATGGCGGCGGCACAGAATGAAGCGTACCCCGATATCGTGCCACAGGAGTTTAGCGAGTCTAAAGAGGTAGTATTCGAGCGTGCTCTAAACGCGGCCCAGGCACTAGGCTGGGAGATTGTTGAACAAAATGCCGCCACTGGACGTATCGAGGCTACAGACACAACGTTTTGGTTTAGATTTAAAGACGACGTAGTCATTGTGGTCGACGAAACGCCACAGGGCTCCGTGCTCAATGCTCGCTCGCTCTCGCGTGTTGGCACTAGTGATGTCGGCAAGAATGCGGCGCGCCTAAGAGAGTTCTTCGCGCGGCTTTAAAGATACTGTGTAAGCACTCACTTGCTGTTATTCCGCCTGCTTGCGTTTAAACGCTTAATAAGCCAAAGACGCAAAGGCGGAATATCCGTCGCCAACAAGGCCAATCCTAGGGGAATCATCCAAAACCCTAAGACTGGCAAAAACCCCAGAATTCCGCCAAAAATAAGCAAGACTCCCATTAAGCCGCGCAGCAATGGCGGTAAGAAACGTTCCCCTTTTCGTAAAAATCGATACGACATCGCGACAATTCGGCGTTTATTTTGAGAGTTCTGAGGGTTCGACTTTTTTGTCATGATTGCACCGCCTCTTTGTCGGTGCTTGGCCTTGCTGCGGTATGTTATGCTTGCGCTCGTACTATCAAGTTGATGTAGGGTATTTCGTGCAACGAACACAGAAAATGTTTCTATTTAGCGCTATTGCGCTCGTCGTTTTGTCCGTTTCACAATTGGGCAGCTATCTAGTCAACACCAGTATCCCAATAGGCACCACAATCGAATGGACCCCCATAGTGCATCTCACCCATATCCGTAATATGGGTGGTGTGTTTGGCATGTTTCAAGGTCGCGGATGGGTATTTGCGCTTTTCAGCCTCATCTTAGTCACGGGTTTAATAGTCTACCTACTACGTAGCCAGCAAGTGCGCTTCTACGAGTACATCTGTTTTGGCTTCATTGCCGGTGGGGGCGCCAGCAATATTCTTGATCGCCTGGTCTATGGCAGCGTAATTGACTTCATCAACGTGCAAGGCGTCCCCTACTGGCACTATATTTTCAACACTGCCGATGTCATGGTTCATGTAGGCCTTTGGCCAATGTTGTACTGGAGCATTTTCTCTCCCAACCATGAACAAAACGCTTAGCGCCTATCCATAGACACTAAGCGCGGCGCTCACAGCTCGAGCCGTTTGCACCTCTGCCTTCTGGGCAACTAGCGCCGACTCTAGTGCAGTCAAACAATGCAGTACATTCTTCTGCGAGCTCGCATAACCCATCAAGCCTACGCGCCAGATCTTCCCTGCCAGTGTCCCTAACCCCGCACCGATCTCAAGGTCGTATTGAGCAAGCAATGTGCTTCTGAGCAATGCTTCGTCTACCCCCTGTGGGACACAGACCGCATTGAGCTGTGGCAAACGCGATTCTTGTGCCACTAGAACAGACAAGCCCATCGCCTCTAAGCCCGCCACAAACGCTGTGTGGTGCAAAGTATGTCGAGCCCAAGCATTGTCCAAACCTTCTTCGTGCAAGCACAGCAAGGCCTCATGCAGGGCATACAACGGATTTATAGGCGCGGTATGGTGATAGCTACGTTTACTACTCTGCCCCCAATATCCCATAACTAGGTTCATATCGAGGAACCAACTCTGGACTTTGGTCTTGCGGGTCTTAATCACTTCTACTGCTTTTGGGCTAAAGCTCACAGGTGATAAGCCCGGTATGCAGGAAAGACACTTCTGCGAGCCCGAGTAGATCGCATCGATACCCCAGCCATCTACATCTAATTCAACGCCACCTAGAGAAGTCACGGCATCAACGACCGCAAGACAATCATATTGCCTTGCCAGAGCCGCCAGCGCCTGCGCGTCGCTACGAACACCGGTGGAAGTTTCTGCGTGTACAAAAGCCAATAATTTGGCGTCAGGGTGCTGCTTTAACGCGGTTTCTACTTTTTCCAGATCGATGGCTTTACCCCAATCATCGTGCACCATGACGGCAGTGCATCCGGCTCGCTCTACGTTCTCCTGCATACGGCCACCGAAAGCGCCGTTACTGCAAACAATTGCTTTGTCCCCACGCTCAAGCAGATTCACAAACACCGCTTCCATGCCTGCCGAGCCAGGAGCTGAGATTGGTAGTGTTAGCTCATTGCGAGTTTTAAACGCGTATTGCAACAGCCCCTTGATCTCATCCATCAGGCGAATAAACTCTGGATCGAGATGACCTATGGTTGGTCGCGACAAGGCTTCTAAAACGCGAGGATTGACGTCCGAGGGCCCGGGGCCCATCAAGGATCTAACTGGTGGATGAAATGAATTGCTCATACTTAACTCCCAGAAACGAAAAAGCCGAGCTAAACTCGGCTTTTTCAATCGATACATAAAACGCTCAAATTACTCTGCGTCTTCTAGCCCTGAATTTGGACGATCGACGAACTCAACATACGCCATCGGCGCGTTGTCACCTGGACGCATACCGCACTTAAGAATACGGATATAGCCACCTGGACGTTCGTTATAGCGTGGACCAAGGTCAGTAAAAAGCTTACCAACAGCGGCTTTATCGCGCAAACGGTTAAAGGCTAGACGACGATTAGCAACGCTATCGTTTTTTGCTAGGGTAACCATAGGCTCTGCAACCATACGCAGTTCTTTTGCCTTGATCAGGGTAGTCTTGATAATTTCGTGCTCAACCAAAGCTACTGTCAAACTGCGCAGCAATGCCTTGCGGTGTGAGCTATTTCGGCTGAGTTGACGTCCACTTTTACGATGACGCATATCTTCTAATTCCTATACTTACCTAGCACCTGTTGGCACGTGGTCACTCTATGTTAATAATCTTCTGGGCTGACCTTAAGTCCAGCCACAAACCAGTCACTTAATCGGACTTACTTACGCACGCTCATCTGTGCGAAGGCTAGACGGTGGCCAGTTTTCTAAACGAAGTCCTAAAGACAAACCGCGAGTTGCAAGAACGTCTTTGATTTCTGTTAGAGATTTCTTACCCAAATTTGGTGTCTTGAGTAGCTCAACCTCTGTGCGCTGAATCAGGTCGCCAATATAGTAGATATCTTCAGCCTTCAGACAGTTCGCAGAACGTACTGTTAACTCAAGGTCATCTACTGGACGCAATAGAATCGGATCTATTTCGTCCTCTGGCTCTTCTGGCTCGCTAGCCACTTGGCTCTGCAAGTCAACAAACACTGCTAATTGATGTTGAAGAATTGTCGCAGCACGACGGATAGCTTCTTCAGGATCAATAGTACCGTTAGTGCGCAGATCAATAATCAATTTGTCTAAGTCAGTACGCTGCTCAACACGCGTGCTCTCTACTGAGTACGACACAGTCGTCACAGGAGTATATGAGGCATCGAGGAACAGACGGCCAACTGCTCGAGTTTCGTCGTCGTTAGAAGCACGAGTATCGGCTGGAGAGTATCCACGGCCTTTACGCACTGTTAGACGCATATTTAACTCGCCTGAATCATTCAAGCTTGCAATCACATGCTCTGGGTTAACGATTTCAACATCGTGCCCGACAGTGATGTCACCAGCAGTGACAACGCCTTTGCCTTTCGCATTAAGCGTGATTACCGCTTCTTCTTGTCCGTTCAGTAAGATCGCAACACCTTTCAAGTTAAGAAGGATCTCGATTACATCTTCCTGTACGCCTTCAATAGTGCTGTACTCATGCACCACGCCGTCGATCTCTACTTCTTCGATCGCTGCGCCCGGCATTGAGGAAAGTAATATTCTTCTTAGCGCATTTCCTAAAGTATGACCGAAGCCTCTTTCAAGCGGCTCAAGCACCACCTTTGAATGGCACTTGTCATACTCTTCAACCTTAATCAGTTGCGGTGTCAAAAAATCCGACAATGAAATCTGCATGGAATCACCCTTCACACTTAGCCAGTTTACTACTTGGAGTAAAGCTCAACTATCAAGTTTTCGTTAATGTCAGGAGACAAGTCAGCACGATCAGGCTTACGACTGAAGGAACCTTCTAATTTCTCGCTGTTTACGCTGATCCACTCTACTGGGCTACGCTGTGCGGCTAGCTCAAGAGCTGACTTAATACGTAGTTGCTCTTTCGCTTTCGAGCGCACAGAAATGACATCACCGGGTGATACCTGATACGAAGGGACGTTAACAACGTCTCCGTTCACAAGAATAGACTTGTGAGTAACGAGCTGACGCGATTCTGCACGTGTAGAGCCAAAGCCTATACGGTAAACCACGTTATCAAGACGAGACTCGAGCAATTGCAACAGGTTCTCACCAGTCGCGCCTTTCAGGCGAGCAGCTTCTTTGTAGTAGCCACTGAATTGCTTCTCGAGTACACCGTACATTCTGCGCACTTTTTGCTTCTCGCGCAGCTGTACGCCGTAATCAGACAAACGACCGCGTCGCAGACCATGCTGTCCTGGCGCGTTCTCAGTCTTACACTTACTGTCTAAAGGACGAACGCCGCTCTTCAGGAACAGATCCGTACCTTCGCGTCGTGCCAGTTTACATTTCGGGCCTAAATAACGGGCCATATACTGTCTCCTATGTTCTTATCTATTGGAGATAAGCCACTAAATTTCATGAGTCCTAACAAAGTGATTCGAAACGGCAGTGTTTATACACGACGCTTCTTGGGTGGACGACAGCCGTTATGGGGCATAGGCGTTACGTCAGTAATATTGCTAACTTTCAGACCACAACCGTTCAAGGCTCTGACTGCAGACTCGCGGCCTGGCCCTGGACCATTTACTTTCACGTCCAAATTCTTAAGGCCGTATAGCTCGATAGCCGCCTTACCAGCACGCTCTGCCGCAACCTGAGCCGCGAAAGGGGTACTTTTACGTGAACCACGGAAACCAGAGCCACCGGAAGTCGCCCAACTCAGCGCATTGCCCTGACGATCCGTAATCGTAATGATTGTGTTGTTAAACGAAGCATGAATGAACGCAATACCGTCCACGACCGCTTTGCGGGCCTTCTTCTTCGTTGATTTCGCTGCTGCTGGCTTTGCCATAAATTATTCCTGATTCAATTTGACTGCGTCTTAAGCATTACACTAAAACTGACCACCTAATAATTAGGGGTCCAAAAGGCCAAGGCCTCGTTTATTCAAACATTACTTGCGAATAGGCTTGCGTGGACCTTTACGCGTACGCGCATTAGTCTTAGTACGTTGGCCACGCACAGGTAGCGAACGACGGTGACGAATCCCGCGGAAACACCCTAGATCCATCAAGCGCTTAATTGCCATAGACAATTCACGACGAAGATCACCTTCCACTGTGAATTTGGCAACTTCCGCACGAATGGTGTCTAGTTCTTCGTTGCTCAGAGCACTAGTCTTGGTATGCGGAGCAATACCAGAATTCGCGCATATCGCCTTCGCCCTAGTTGCACCGATTCCGAAGACGTAGCCAAGGGAAATCACAATATGCTTATTATCCGGTATGTTGACACCTGCAATACGTGCCATATTTTTACTCCACTTTAAATATTACGTACGGACCCAGAAAAAACCTGAGCCAAAATTACGGGGGGCAAAGGATATACTCTGACCTCTAAAAAATCAACCAAGTCGATTAGCCTTGGCGTTGCTTATGTCGTGGCTCAGCCGAACAAATCACTCTGACGACGCCATTGCGCTTGATCACTTTGCACTTACGACAGACTTTCTTTACTGATGCTCTAACTTTCACTTTCTCTCTCCCAACATTCGCAAGGTCTAGATTCTCCCAGGGACGCTTCCCCCGTGGGCAGTTCTAAATTACAGGCCGCTGCGGCCAAAACTACCCAGGTTTGACTTCTTCATCAGCGAATCATACTGATGAGACATCAAATGAGATTGCACCTGAGACATAAAATCCATGCTTACCACAACAACGATCAAAAGCGCTGTTCCACCCAAATTAAACGGCACGTTAGCCATCATTTGGAAGAAGTTAGGGAGTAGACATACCAAAGTGATATATACCGCTCCAAACATCGTCAATCGCGTCAACACGAGATCTATATACTTAGCAGTCTGCTCACCAGGACGGATCCCTGGAATAAAAGCACCAGAACGTTTGAGGTTCTCTGCTACATCTTTCGGGTTAAACACCAAGGCCGTGTAAAAGAAACAGAAAAACACGATCATGGCACTAAATATAATGATATATAACGGTTGCCCTGGCCCAATCATTAACGCGAGGTCCTGCAACCATTCAGCGCCATCAGACTGACCAAACCACTGCCCTAAGGAGGCAGGGAACAACAATATACTACTCGCAAAGATCGCTGGGATAACGCCCGCCATATTTACCTTTAAAGGCAGGTGGCTAGACTGTGCCGCATACATTTTGCGGCCCTGCTGACGTTTTGCGTAATTCACTGTAATCCGGCGCTGCCCACGTTCGATAAAGACGATCGCTGCAATCACTGCAACTGCAATGATGGCCACAACAAACAGTAACAAGCCGCTGATCTGCCCCTCATACGCTTGGGTAAGAGAGTTGCCGATTGCACCAGGCAAGCCTGCCACAATACCAGCGAAAATCAGCATGGATATACCGTTACCAACACCGCGTTCCGTGATTTGCTCGCCGAGCCACATCATGAACATAGCACCGGTCACTAGCGAAATTACCGCCGTAGTTGTAAACGCTATCCCTGGGTTATAGGCCATTGGCGCCAACAAACCCACTGTCATGCCTGTGCCTTGCACCGTCGCCAACACCAACGCACCGTAACGCGTATATTGTGTAATTTTACGACGCCCAGACTCACCTTCTTTCTTAAGCTGTTCTAACTGCGGACTAACCGCCGAAAGCAACTGCATAATAATCGACGACGAGATATACGGCATGATGCCCAAGGCCACGATACTCATACGTTCCAAGGCGCCGCCCGAGAACATATTGAATAGGCCCAAGAACGTGCCTTCGTTCTGCTGGAACAGATTCGTTAACTGATTAGGGTCGATGCCTGGAACCGGAATATGCGTCCCTATGCGATATACAATAAGTGCCACCAACAAAAACAACAGGCGAGCCTTGAGCTCGCCCAGACCGGCACCGATCTTCTCGGGATTAATATTTGGTTTAGTCGCCATCGCGGTCTAATTAGTCCTTTTTAGCAGCTTGCTTAGGAAGTTTTTTGCCGTTCTTACCAACATTGTGAACGACCTCATCCTCAATCACTTTTCCGCCGGCTGCTTCGATCGCCGCGCGAGCACCACTGCTCACTCGAAGACCTTTAACAGTCAAAGGCTTAGTCACTTCACCGGAAAGCATTACTTTCACACGGCGAATAACGCTAGTGACCAGACCCGCTTCGCGTAGCGCCGCTAGATCGATCACATCAGCTGTAACGGCTGCAAGCTCGCTAGTACGAACCTCCGCAGTGATACGGCTAACACGTGAAGAGAAACCATACTTAGGCAAACGACGCTGCAAAGGCATTTGACCGCCTTCGAAACCTGGACGTACTGTGCCGCCACTACGTGATTTCTGACCTTTGTGACCAGTACCACATGTCTTACCTAGACCGCTACCAATACCGCGGCCTACACGGCGACGTGGCTTAGTGCTACCTGGCGCTGGGCTCAATGTATTCAAATGCATGACTTACTCCTCGCCTTCAACAGACAACATATAGCGAATCTTAGTGATCAGACCACGGTTAGCCGGGGTATCCAACACTTCAACGCTCTGATGCATACGACGTAGACCGAGACCTTTAAGGCACTGACGATGTCTTTCCATCGTTCCAATCGGGCTGCGAACCAGAGTGATCTTTACTTGTTTTGTAGCCATATCTGCTAACCCAATATATCTTCGAGAGTTTTACCGCGCTTCGCAGCAACGCTTTCCGGCGCGCGCATATTTTTTAGTCCCTTAAACGTTGCGTGAACAACGTTTACTGGATTTGTAGAGCCGTAGCACTTAGCTAGTACGTTTTGTACACCAGCAAGCTCCATAATGGCGCGCATCGCACCACCAGCAATTACACCAGTACCTTCAGAGGCTGGTTGCATATAGATCTTAGAAGCGCCGTGGCGCGCCTTGATTGGATACTCAAGAGTATGGCCATCGAGAGACACTGAGATCATATTGCGACGCGCAGCTTCCATTGCCTTTTGGATTGCCAAAGGCACTTCACGAGCTTTACCACGACCAAAACCAACACGGCCATTGCCATCGCCTACAGCAGTCAATGCTGTGAAACTGAAGATACGGCCACCTTTTACAACTTTGGCGACACGGTTTACCTGGATCAACTTCTCCTGCAAACCTTCTTCATTCTTTCTAGCGTCTTCTTTAAATGCCATATCTCATTCAACCCTTAAAATTCCAGACCGCCTTCTCGTGCGGCGTCGGCCAGTGCCTTAACTCGGCCATGGTAGTTATATCCAGCGCGATCGAAAGCGACAGAGCTGATACCAGCTGCTTTCGCACGTTCCGCGATCATGGCCCCAATCTTAGTAGCCGCTGCAACGTTGCCTGTGGCAGTCCCGCGTAGGGATTTATCCAGGGTAGAAGCGCTAGCCAAAATCTCGGCACCACTTGGAGAAATAATTTGTGCATAGATGTGACGCGGAGTGCGATATACACACAAACGATTCACTTTCAGCTGACTGATCTTTGCTCTAGTTCTTCGCGCGCGACGAAGGCGCGCTTGTTTCTTAACGTTCATAGTCTCAAGCCTTATTTCTTCTTAGCTTCTTTCCTGTAAACATGCTCATCGAGATAACGAATGCCTTTGCCTTTGTAGGGCTCAGGTGGTCGGAACTCGCGTATTTTTGCTGCAACTTCGCCTACTAACTGCTTGTCTGCACCAGAAAGCACAATCTCTGTTGGAGATGGCGTTTCTGCAGTTACACCTTTAGGCACTTCGAAATCGATAGGGTGTGAATACCCAACCGAAATATTCAGTATATTGCCCTGCGCCTTGGCGCGATAACCAACGCCCTGGAGTTGCAACTTTTTCTGAAAACCTTCGCTGACACCTGTCACCATATTATTGATGAGCGCGCGGAAGGTTCCTGACAGCGCAACGGCTTGTCTCGAACCATTCTTGGCGGAAACGCGCAAGGTATCACCCTCTTTGCTCACTTCAACGGCGTCATGCAATGCCATCTCAAGATTGCCTTTGCTGCCTTTAACGGAGATCTGAGTTGCCGAAAAATTGGCCTCTACTCCCTTCGGCAATTGAACCGGGTTGTTTGCTACTCTGGACATATTCGTGCTCTATTAACTGAATGACAGACTATTTTAGAATACCGTACACAAAATCTCGCCACCCAAACCAGCAGCGCGTGCCTGCTTGTCGGTCATTAGGCCTTTGTGTGTCGATACAATCGCAATTCCTAAACCACCGCGGTTAGTCGGTAGCTCATCCTTGCCTCGATAAATTCGAAGGCTTGGCTTGCTCGCGCGCTTAATCTCTTCGATTACAGCACGACCTTCAAAATACTTTAGGTCGATCGTTAGCGAAGGCTTCTTATCACCCTCAGTAACTGAAAAACCATTGATGTAACCTTCGTCTTGCAGCACTTGGCAAATAGCCACTTTGCTTTTTGAAGACGGTAGCTCTACAGACGGCAATTTAGCCATTTGTGCATTTCTGACACGAGTCAGTAGATCTGCTATAGGGTCGGACATACTCATAATTTTTACTCCAGCTTACCAGCTTGCCTTTGTCAGTCCTGGCACGTCACCGCGCATCGCTGCTTCACGCAGCTTGTGTCGGCACATACCAAACTTGCGGTATACACCATGAGGACGTCCAGTAATCTGGCAACGATTCTGTTGGCGAACAGGGCTGGCGTCACGCGGCATCTTTTGCAGCTTGACCTGTGCTTCCCACTTTTCATCGTCAGACGCGTTTACGTCGTTCAATATCGCTTTAATGGCCGCACGCTTAGCCGCGAATTTCGCTACTGTATCTGCGCGTTTCTTTTCACGAGCTATCATTGATCGCTTCGCCATCTTAAGACTCCTTAGTCTCTGCTTTAGCAACAGTGCCTTTGAAAGGGAAGCGCAACGCTGTTAGAAGCGCGCGACCTTCATCATCTGTCTGAGCAGTAGTCGTAATTGTGATATCCATCCCTCGGAGACTGTCGATCTTGTCGTAGTCAATCTCTGGGAAGATAATCTGTTCAGTAACGCCCATCGCGTAGTTGCCACGACCGTCAAATGCTTTCGGGCTCAATCCACGGAAGTCACGGATACGCGGTATAGCGACACCGATAAGACGTTCTAGGAATTCGTACATGCGCTCACCGCGCAAAGTGACCTTGCAACCGATCGGCCAGCCAGCACGAATCTTAAAGCCAGCGATTGAACGACGCGCTTTAGTGATTACAACTTTCTGACCAGAGATCATTTCCAATTCGTTTGCGGCGTTCTCAAGAATCTTCTTATCGTTAACCGCTTCACCTACGCCCATGTTCAAAACCACTTTCGTGATTTTTGGGACGCGCATTGGATTGTCATACCCGAACTCTTTAGTCAGGGCTGGTATCACTTCTTTCTTGTAAAACTCTCTCAACTGAGCCATTTGGGCAACCTGAATATACGTTAATCTATTGCTTTATTTGTGGACTTGAAAATCCGCGTCTTCTTTCCGTCTTCTACCTGAATTCCAACCTTGTCAGCTTTGTTGCTTTCTGGGTTGAAAATGGCGATGTTCGAAATATCAATCGCTGCTTCTTTCTCAACAATACCGCCAGCCTGGCCCGCATTTGGGTTTGGCTTAGTGTGACGTTTAACAATATTGACGCCACCTATTACTACTTTGTCCTTTCCGACTAGACGAGAAACAGTACCGCGTTTTCCCTTGTCTTTCCCGGCGATAACAATCACTTCGTCATTGCATTTAATCTTACGCATAATCCGCGGCCTCAAACTTTGTCTTATAGCACTTCGGGTGCCAGTGAAATGATTCGCATAAACTTCTCTGAACGCAGTTCACGCGTAACTGGTCCAAACACACGAGTGCCGATTGGAGCGGACTGATTGTTCAGAAGAATAGCAGCGTTATCATCGAACTTGATGAGTGAACCATCGCCTCGACGAACCCCTTTCTTAGTACGAACAACTAGTGCTGTTAATACCTGGCCTTTTTTGACCTTGCCTCGTGGAATCGCTTCCTTTACTGTCACTTTGATGACATCACCAATGCGAGCGTAACGACGGTGCGATCCGCCCAAAACCTTGATGCACATTACTCGCTTTGCACCACTGTTATCTGCCACGTCAAGGTATGACTGTACTTGAATCATCGATTCTCTCCGAACCCTTATCTGGTTATCGCATCAGCGATTATGGACCCAAGGGCCCAACAAACTCTGTATTTAAATACTAATTAAACTTCGATAGCTCTTTCGTCTACTGACACGAGAGCCCAAGTTTTAGTCTTGGAAATGGGACGCACTTCCTTGATCGTAACCGTATCGCCTTCTTTACACTCATTGCTCGCATCGTGTGCGTGCACTTTTGAAGAACGAGTAATGTACTTACCGTACACTGGATGCTTCACGCGGCGCTCTATCAGTACAACGATAGATTTATCCATCTTGTTACTGACGACTCTGCCGGACACTATGCGTCCACTCTTTTCTACTGCAGTTTCACTAAGCGACATATTTATGACCCAACTTTCTGTTTTTCCGTAATAATGGTCTTAACCCGGGCGATATCTCTTTTGATGTTGCCTGTTAGATGTGTCTGGGCTAGTTGTCCGGTACTCTTTTGCATCCTGATATTGAACTGATCACGATACAGCGTATTCAGTTGCTCATTCAGCACTGCAACGCTTTTTTCACGCAATTCACTGGCTTTCATTACATCACCGTCCGTTTAACGAATGTGGTATCGAACGGCAGCTTTGCTGATGCTAGAGCAAATGCTTCTCTAGCTAGCGATTCGTCAACACCTTCAATTTCAAACATGATTCGACCTGGCTGGATCTGGGCTACCCAGTATTCCACGCTACCCTTACCTTTACCCTGTCGCACTTCAAGAGGCTTCTGAGTAATTGGCTTATCGGGAAACACACGAATCCAAATTTTACCGCCACGTTTTACGTGACGAGTCATTGCACGTCGAGCAGATTCGATCTGGCGCGCAGTCAGGCGGCCACGAGAGACAGCCTTAAGACCGAAATCACCAAAATCCACGTTGCTGCCGCGATGTGATAGTCCGCGATTGCGGCCCTTCATCATCTTGCGAAATTTTGTACGCTTAGGTTGTAACATCGAGCCTACCTCTACTTAGTCGCTTTCTGTGGCGCCGGAACAGCTTCGTGAAGATTCAATACTTCACCTTTGAAAATCCACACTTTGACGCCAATCAAGCCATAAGTGGTGCTTGCCTCGGCAGTTGCGTAATCGATATCAGCACGTAGTGTGTGCAAAGGCACTCGGCCTTCACGGTACCATTCGGAACGTGCAATCTCAGCACCACCCAAACGACCACCTACCTGTACTTTGATACCTTCAGCGCCTTGACGCATCGCGTTCTGCACTACCCGCTTCATGGCACGACGGAACATCACACGACGCTCTAGTTGTTGCGCCACACTGTCTGCCACTAACTGGGCATCCAGGTCAGGTTTACGAATCTCTTCGATGTTGATGTGCACGGGCACACCCATCTTCTTGCTAAGAATTGCGCGCAATGCTTCCACATCTTCGCCTTTCTTACCGATAACGATACCAGGACGCGCGGTATGAATCGTAATCCTTGCCGTTTGCGCTGGACGCTCGATATCGATGCGAGAAACAGAGGCTGCAGTTAGACGCTTTCTCAAGAAGGCGCGAACTTGCAAATCTACTAATAGATTCTCAGCGTAACTTTTACCTTCAGCGAACCACGTTGAAGTATGTTTTTTGACGATACCAAGCCGAATTCCGGTTGGATGTACTTTCTGACCCATCCTAATCTCCTACTTATCGGCTACTTTGACGGTGATGTGGCACGAACGCTTGAAGATGCGATCCGCTCTTCCTTTTGCTCGTGGACTAATCCGCTTCATTGTTAACCCTTCGTCGACGAAGATCGTTGAAACTTTCAACTCATCCACATCGGCACCTTCGTTGTGCTCAGCATTAGCAATTGCCGAATCGAGCACTTTCTTTATGATCTCTGCGCCTTTCTTAGGGCTGTAAGTCAGAATCAGAAGAGCTTCTTCTACGCCCTTACCGCGAATCTGATCAGCTACTAGTCTCGCCTTTTGTGCGGAGAGCCGAGCGCCTTTTAATATAGCTACCACTTCCATCTCTTTATCCCCGTTAATTAGCGCTTGGCTTTCTTGTCAGCCACGTGACCGCGGTAGGTACGAGTCAGCGAAAATTCACCTAGCTTGTGGCCGACCATATCTTCGGAAACAAAAACAGGTACATGCTGATGACCGTTATGAACCGCAATGGTCAAACCAATCATGTCAGGAGAAACCATTGAGCGACGCGACCAAGTCTTGATAGGACGCTTATCGTTGTTCTCCAATGCTGTCTGCACTTTCTTCATCAAATGAAGGTCTATGAAGGGACCTTTTTTCAGTGAACGTGGCACTTTTATTTCCTCTAGTATGAGCCGTTATCGGCTAGCATTTCTGCGGCGTACGATCATCTTGCTAGTACGCTTGTTAGTTCTAGTTTTGTAGCCCTTAGTTGGCTGACCCCATGGTGACACTGGGTGACGACCACCAGATGAACGACCTTCACCACCACCGTGTGGGTGATCGACTGGGTTCATTGCTACACCGCGAACGGTTGGTCTAATACCGCGCCAGCGCACTGCACCAGCTTTACCAAGCGAGCGCAAGCTGTGCTCGGAGTTAGAAACCTCTCCTAGCGTTGCACGACACTCAGCTAAAATCTTTCTCATCTCACCAGAACGTAGACGCAATGTTGCGTAAGTTCCTTCGCGAGCCACCAACTGAGCAGAGCAACCAGCACTGCGCGCAATTTGCGCACCCTTACCAGGCTTCATCTCGATGCAATGCACCGTGCTACCTAGCGGGATATTGCGAAGTGGCAAGCAGTTACCTGGTTTGATTGGCGCTGTTTCGCCAGAAACCAGCTCATCACCCGCTACAACCTTAGCTGGAGCAATGATGTAGCGACGCTCACCGTCTGCATACAACATTAACGCGATGTTCGCAGTGCGATTCGGATCGTATTCAAGACGCTCTACTTTCGCAGGAATGCCGTCTTTATCACGAAGAAAATCGATTATACGATACTTCTGCTTATGACCACCGCCCATGTGGCGAGTAGTAATACGACCTAGGTTGTTACGACCGCCTGACTTTGACTTGCTCGCCAGAAGGGGAGCATATGGCTCGCCTTTGTGCAGATCAGGGTTAACTACTTTAACAACGAATCTGCGACCTGGAGAGGTTGGTTTACACTTTACAACTGCCATGACCCTTAACCCCTTCTTAGCTCAGTTCGGCAAAGTCGATTTCTTGACCTTGCTCTAATTGAACGTAAGCTTTTTTCCAGTTTGATTTTTGACGGATGCCGCCACGCGCAGTGCGCTTGGTCTTACCCTTCACGTTTAATACCTGCAGACCAGTCACGCTCACCTTGAAAATTGTCTCAATGGCTTCTTTGATCTCGGCTTTGCTCGCGTCATTCAATACTTTGAACGCTACTTGATTATGAGCTTCTGCCATAATCGTCGCTTTCTCAGAAATGTGCGGACCCAAAATTACAGAATATAGTCTGGCTTGATTCACGACAGCATCTCCTCAACTTTTTTCAGCGCAGGCACTGTCATAAGCACTTTATCGAAACCGATCAAACTGACAGGATCCAAACCAGCCGCATCTAGAACGTCTACTTTATGTAGGTTGCGCGCCGCTAAAAACAACTCTTCAGCGATATCTTCTGCAACGATAAGCACGTTATCTAATGAGTACTCGTTAAGCTTGCTCACCAAGTCTTTAGTTTTGTGCGAGCTCACAACAAACTCATCAACAACCAATAGACGCTCTTGGCGAATCAATTCAGACAAAATGCACGCCATCGCGCCGCGATACATTTTCTTGTTCAATTTTTTGCTGTGGTCTTGTGGACGCGCAGCAAATGTCACGCCACCAGTACGCCAGATAGGACTACGAATAGTGCCTGCACGAGCACGGCCCGTACCTTTTTGACGCCAAGGCTTACGACCACCACCGCTTACTTCCGAGCGAGTTTTCTGTTGCACAGAACCCTGACGCGCTCCTGCAAGGAAGGTCGTAACTGACTGATGCACCAACGTTTCGTTGAATTCACGCGCAAACGCTGCATCGGAAATAGAAACTTTCTCTTTGCCCGCCTTGTTGCCGGGCTTTGCAATACTTAATTCCATTGCTTACCCCTTAGACGTTTTAGTTTTAACGGTGGGACGAATGATGACGTCTGAGCCAGTAGCTCCAGGCAATGCGCCTTTAACGAGAATCAAGTTATTCTCAACATCAATTTGAACGACCTCAAGACTTTGCGTGGTAACGCGTGCGTCACCCATGTGCCCTGACATCTTTTTGCCTTTCCATACGCGACCTGGAGTCTGACACTGGCCGATAGAACCAGGTGCTCGGTGCGATAGCGAGTTGCCGTGAGTGGCATCTTGCATACTGAAATTGTGGCGTTTGATAGTGCCTTGGAAACCTTTACCTTTAGAGGTGCCAGTAACATCGACTTTTTGACCTGGAGTGAAGCGCTCTACGGTAAGCTCGTTACCTGCAGCCAACTCACCAAGCTCTTCAACGTCCGCACGGAATTCCCATAGACCAGTACCAGCTTCAGTACCCGCCTTCGCGAAGTGTCCCGCCATAGACTTAGAAACGCGTGATGCTTTGCGCGCGCCAGTGGTTACCTGCACAGCACTGTAACCATCAACTTCTGCGGTTTTGATCTGAGTTACCCGGTTAGGGCTAACCTCTACGACCGTTACCGGAATAGACAAACCTGCCTCAGTGAAAACGCGGGTCATACCGCTTTTTCGACCGACTAAACCAATCGACATTTTATAAACCTCATCGTGTACGGGGCTAAAACCCGCTATGGCTGCTTACGCATTACACCATGTTCGCTACAGGGCAATTCAACGTGCCCTTGAGCATGTTAAGGACCGGGAGACCCGATCTGTTCGCTGCACTGCTGCAAACTAGGCTCAACTCTGACCTAATACCTAAAGGTATTAACCCAGGCTGATCTGCACCTCTACACCAGCCGCTAGATCCAACTTCATTAAAGCATCTACTGTCTTTTCAGTGGGCTCTACGATATCCAACAAACGCTTGTGCGTACGGATTTCGTATTGATCACGAGCATCTTTGTTCACGTGTGGTGAAATCAAGATGGTATAACGCTCAGTATTCGTCGGCAGCGGAATAGGCCCTCGCACTTGCGCACCAGTTCGCTTCGCCGTATCGACTATCTCTTGCGTAGACTGATCAATCAGCCGATGATCAAAGGCTTTTAGCCGAATTCTGATACGCTGATTTTGCATCTACTCAAATCTCCAAAAAACTTTTTAAATGAAACAGTTACTGATCGTTGTTATTTATTCGGCTTCAATACCGAAAAAATGGAAGCGAGATTCTAAGTTCACGCCACCCTTATGTCAAGCGAAACTGCATCGATCTTTTCGCTCTTTACTCTTGCTTTTCTTACAGGCAATGAAAAGGGCGGCGCCCGAGGGCACCACCCTTGACATTATTTACTCAAAAATCTTCGCTACAACACCGGCACCAACAGTTCGGCCACCCTCACGGATCGCAAAACGTAGGCCGTCATCCATCGCGATTGGGTTGATCAGCGTTACTACCATCTTGACGTTATCGCCAGGCATAA
>CAMYOK010000012.1 GCA_947259995.1 uncultured Pseudomonadales bacterium
ACGGGACATTTCACCCGCGTCGAGATCATTAAGGTTGGCTTGAGTGAGGCCGTGTACTAAAACCTCGCTGTCGGATAGTTCTACGGAAATTGTTCCGGGTGTAAGATTGATCGAGTTAGCATAGACAACCCGTCCAATGTCGGTCTTTTGCCCTACCGGAAAGCGCCTAGTGCCAGGGGAAATTGTACTGCTACCTAGCCAGATGCGCTTTACTACATCGAAATTACTGATAATGATTTGCACCACCAACCAGCTGTAATACCGGGGGAGGTGGCGGGTTAAGTGAATAGGCTGCGACTCATGATCGACCACGTCCATGCGATGACAGACCCAAACAACCAATGCCACAGACACTACACCAAAGGACAGCAATAAGCCGGTATAGTGGCCGGAATTGGCGAGCCATATAGTGGCTAATAGCGCAGAAATACTAACCGTGTGTTTCATAGAGGCCTTAAGTATTTTTCTTGGTATTAATCGCTGCAACAGCAATTGGTCTTTAATATTTGCATTAACCCACTAAGCCAGTGAGCGTGAATCCAAATTAAGTGTCGCAAATTTAGCACGCTTAGCATTGTTGAGTAAGCAATAACGTCCGCTTTTTAATGCCCCAATGCTCTTTTCCCTTTTGAACTCAATCTGTAATGGCGCTCAGTGGCGATTACAGAGTAAACAGCACCGCTACAAGGGCGCCCGCCTGCGAAAGAGACGTTCAATTTTAAGGAGCGCCTGCAAAAGATGCCCAAGCTTAGCGTAAAGTAGCCTTTATAAACAAGAGTTTGGCTAGTCATACAGTAGGCGAGGAGGCTCGCCGCCGTTTCAAGAGGGCGGCATTATTTCTTCTTATATATAGCTTAAATCATAGGCCGTACTGCGGGGTGCAGGATGGCGGGCAACTGCTTTTCATCGCTCACCAAGTGCAGAGCGTCGGTTTGTTAGTGAGCTTGCCAGTGTGTCATTAAATTTTTGCTCGCCGGAATGGGCGTATTTTCCAGCCCGCAGCGGTTGATAACTATTGGTCCGCGTCCCAAATAAACGTTCATGTTCAACATGAGGCTCTATGTTGCTGGAGTGAACTGCGCTCGGTAAGGCTCAAGGTCGGTGTTACTAATAGGGCTATACAATTTGTCACCAGCCAGCACAGTAGCATCGAGACGAGTGTATGGCTAAAAAAATGATGGCCAAGGAGCATTTTATACCCCCCCATGGCCCAACCTGCCGCGAGTGCTATACCTACCATTTGACGTCGACGACGCCGAGACTTAGGTAAATAATAAAGCGCCAACAGGGCAAAGCCACCGCTGGCGTGGCCGGCAGGGAAACACCGCTGCTGCTTTGTTGGCTGTTTGTCGGTAGGGTAGCGTTCAAATAGCTTGAGATAGGGAAGCTTGCCGCCGTACTCACTGAGTGCATACGGGCAGGCGATGTTCGTAGTGCCTTTTAAGGAGGATACAGCAGCTGGGCCAAGGGGCAGGGCAAGCAATACAATAAGTAAGCCGCGGTGATATCGTTGGACAAACGGCGCTTTGCGAAAAAACAGCAAGCTGGCTAACAGCGCAAACTCAAAAATGATTAAGAGCTTTTTAGGGCCATCGTAAAAGAAAAAATGACGCCAAGGGTTGCCGTCGATTTGAAATAGCCAATGCTGACTACTGGCATTGTAAAAGAACCCCTGAATCCATAAATCCAAGTTACTAAACTCAAAGCCTAGTATCACTACGATGAGGGCCACCAGAGAGTATTGAATATGCTTAGCGGGCGACATTGTGATTCTTCTCGTCTTCTTCCTCCTCCAGAACCACTAATTTTACCTCGGCAGCGGGCAGGAGGTCGGTCGTCACCTCAAACACCTCTAGCAGGGTGTCAAAAACCACGTCGTGGGAGTTTGCTTGATTTCTTAATGCCAGTGACTGCGCGT
Organism: uncultured Pseudomonadales bacterium; assembly: GCA_947259995.1. GTDB lineage: Bacteria > Pseudomonadota > Gammaproteobacteria > Pseudomonadales > Pseudohongiellaceae > UBA5078. Next base: position 1,919 of record CAMYOK010000012.1, read on the forward strand.
AATCAATATCTGATGATGAACCTATCCAAGCAATGACCGGAACATGAGTCTGCGCCTCGGGCGCAAAGCGATAGGGCATGCCGTGTAAATAAATGCCCGACTCACCCAAGGATTCACCGTGGTCGCTAACATAGAACATTGCCGCCTCATACTTTGGCGAATTCGCTTTTAGCAACGCAATGACTTGGGACAGGAAATAATCGGTGTAGAGAATCGTATTATCATAGGCATTAATAATCTCGTCCTGCGTGCAATCGGCGAGTTCATTTGAATGACAGGCGGGGGTAAATTTTTCAAACTCCGCTGGGTAGCGACGGTGGTAGGCGGGGCCATGACTGCCCATTTGGTGTAACACAATCAAAATATCGCCGCTTTTACCGTCAATATAGGCCTGCAAGCCGTCTAGCATGCCTATGTCGCGACACTCATCGTCGCAGACAGGGTTTGACTCGGCGCTGCGAAAATTTTCAAATGGCACCCGGTCGGCCACGCCTTTAGAGTCCGAGTTATTGTCTCGCCACAGCACATTTACACCGGCTTTTTGCAGCAGATCGAGACCGTTTTCGGTGTTTCTCGCACTTTTTACGTCAAAGCCATCATGGGCTGAGTAAGAAAACATGCACGGTACGGATATCGCGGTTGATGTGCCACAGGAATGAATATTACTGAAGCTGATTAAATTCGCCTCGAGGCTAAGCCGTGGGTTGGTGGCTCGAGGGTAGCCGTTTAAAGAGAAATGGTCTGCGCGCGCAGTTTCACCAACCACGAGAATCACTAACTCCGCGTGGGCATCTTCGGATTCCAAAATATTTGCCATCGCATCTAAACCCATAAAAGGAGGTGGGGCGGATGTCGGCGCAAAGCTGGCGGCAAACTGTATGGCCGAGTAAATAGGGGTACTAGCCACTTCTTGCCACATTATCCCGTGAAACATATTCGTGGAACACTTCGATGCTTTCGGATAATCTAATTATATGCGCTTCTCACTCTCGATATCAGGATGCATTCTCCCACGCCAGGGAGATCGGTGGCTGACGACTTAAGGGTGAAAATTCTTGAAAGACTCGATAACTGACTGAAGTTAAAGAACAAATAATTTCGTTTTGTACATGTGGGAACTCCAAACGATAGTGAAAGTGGTACCTTAGGGTCACCCTCCAACAGGCCCATAGAGAAGCTCACTGTAGCTATGTAACGTGGTAATAAACATATTCTCCACAAAGCGCTGCTCATCGCAATCACTGCCAACGCTCAATTAATTCTAGGTTGTGACTAGGTAGGGCACTAAGGACTCGGCCGCAACTAAGGGATGGACTGCGATATTCAACTTGTTTTCACATTAATTAAAAGAGCCGGATTTGCACCATTAACACCTATTTCGGTGCACCGGCCAGCAGTGCGTTTTTCCTCGACTATTGCGGCTTGCAACGCCCCAAACCTGAGCGTATAAAGGTAACAAATGTGCACCAGGGATTAAGGTGAAATGGAACGGATTCAGGACGGCCGCGGGGCATTTCCCGCATCCCGGCCAAAACGACGCTTCTCCCCGAACGAGCCGCGCCTCGATACGTTCCCGATTCAGCATGTGCAAATCGACTGGCAGCGCCTCATGGCCAAGCGCGAACTCGTGTTGGATACCGTGGACGCGATGCCCACGTACTTACTCAAGCCCGAAGTCCTGGGCCTGCTCGACGCCGAAAAACACCCAACTTACCGCCTGATCCTTGACCTTATGTGGACTGCCGGCGCTCGGATTTCTGAGGTTCTGGCCCTCACACCGAGCCACTTCATCGATGACGGCTACGATTTCATGGTGGTGCTGCGCACTCTCAAACAACGGCCGGGCCGACCGACCAACGTGCAACTCGCCCGCAGCCCCAAGCGCGCCGTGCCCATCGTCGACCCCATTCTTCAGGATCGCATACAGAGCTACCTGTACGCGGGGCATTTCAGAAAGGACGAGCGGATCTTCACCATGGCCCGCCAGACGGTGAACCGGCATATCCATGATTTAGTGGACAGAGTAGGGGGCGCGCCGATCAATATTACCTGCCATACCTTTCGTCACAGCTTCGCGATCCACCTATTGCTGCACGGACGACCGCTGAAGATTGTAAGTCAGCTCTTGGGGCATAAATCCGTCGAAAGCACCGAGATCTACACCAACGTGCTCACCGTGGATGGGGGGCATTTTTTGGGCGGAGTGGATTTTCATTGATGGGTATATTGTAGGAAAACTTTCTCAAAATCGATTGTCGAGGTTATATGCAGACAAAGCTTTTCTTAAAAAAGAAAAACTTTGTTTCGTTTATTTCTGGAGAGCCTGAGCCTTATCATGCTAACGATCCTTTTTCGACAAATCTAGGTAGAATCATATACGATTTTGAATGTTGAGGGAGACCTAAAATGAGCGAGATAATAACCTATTTATGTGGTAATAAAGAATGGTTGTTCTCGGGTGCTGGGCTAGTAGGCATCGCGTGGCTTTTCAGAATAATTTTTAATAAAAGGCAGGCTGCATCGTCTCAAACGATCCAGGCGGGGAACGAGTCAACAAATGTCCAAGGTGGTAGAGATGTTCATATAAACATCGATAAGCAGGTCAAGAAAAAATGATGTGGAAGAGGATCACCCAAACTATCTCTTCAGGAGATGATTCGACCAACGTTATTGCAGGAAGAGATGTCAACATTTTCCTGGCCGGGAAGGTTCCAACGGAACTTGTTGATGAAAAAATTCAGGAGTTGCTTGAAGTAATTCGCAAAACTCGGTTCTTCATTGAATTTGATCAAGAAAGCGCCGCTTTGAGTCTCGGTGAACGACTTTTCGACGGTGATCTGGCAGTTGGCTCACACCAAGTCAGAAGTATTGGACTGGCGTGGTGCGCACGATTTCTCGCCCGATCAGAGCACCTTGATAAGGCTGAAAATTTTTTGAAAGTAGCCAAAAGCATCGGTGAGAATGCCGAGACTAGGATAGCCGACGCTTTTGTGATTTCTCAAAAAGGAGACAAACCTTCGGCACTTCAGAGCCTGGCCTCTATTGATTCGGCTGAATCACGGTCGGCCAGTTTGATGATCGTTGCACATCATGACGGCCCTGAGGGTGCACTTCAGTGGATGTCAGATACGGGGCATACGGTCGATAAGCTAGATTCTGAGGGAAAGTGTTTTCTTCTTTTAAACCAGCTTCAGCTAGGGTTATGGAGTGAAGCCGTGCACTCTGCAGATAATTTATATGAAACAGATTTCGAAAAAACACCTGTTTTACATCATTTGTCCGCGATAGCGATACTGGCGTCAACAATTCCGTTGGACTTTAGAAGCGTTGTTTTGTCACAAGTACCTTTCGAATCGAGCAGTTTTCCACTTGCTTCTGATTCGGTATCATTGGAAAGGCTTCGAGCTGCTCACGACCAATTTCTTTTAGCTGCAGAGGCGGCAAAGCACCTTAATTGCCATCGTACGGAATATTTAGATGATGAGTATGCGCTTTGGCTCGAATTACGTGATCCGACTCAGACACAACATGGTAAGAGCCGGCTCAAAAATAAACTTCGCCATTTGAGTGATGCTCTAGGATTTGTTCCATATGCTCTCCAGTTTGGAATTCAACTGGATATTGAGGCGGTCGAACGTGAAATTGATCGAAATATAGCTATAAATGGTGGCATAACGATAGGTGCCGCGGTTGCCCGATTTGCTATTGCCTTTACCAAACCGTCTGCAGAAGAAGCTGCCAACTATATTGTACGGCACCAAGATCAACTTTCTTCCCACGTAGACCCTAAGCTGATGAGATTTAGGCAGGTAGAGCTTTATGCGCGGGCAGGTTTGACAGACAGGGCTAATGAGGTGCTGGGATACCTTGCTGAGAAGGGGATTTCTCGGGAAGAGGAAATCAACCTGCGGCGTTTCATCTCCGAGTCAAAGGGAAGTGATCCCGTTTCCCATCGCAAAAAGCAATACGAATCTACAGGTGCTTTAGAAGACCTGATCCATCTTGTTGCAGAACTAGAAGAACATCAATCCTGGGATGATCTTTGCGAATTTGGCAGACAGTTATTCGAACAAACGCACTCACTAATAGATGCCGAACGCCTTGTTCGCGCATTCGACAACACTCACAAATCAAAGTCACTCATCGAATTTTTACAGTCTAATTCAGACCAGCTTGGGCAATCTAAATATCTTAAAATGTCTTATGCTTGGGCTTTATACAACGACGGCTTTCTTCTTGAATCCCGCCAAAAACTGCATGAATTGGGTGATCTATCGAATAGCACGAACTATCGTGCGTTGTTGGTCAATCTAGGTATTGCTTTGGGCGACTGGAACTCTCTTGCGGCCTATATCGTAAACGAGTACCAGAATAGAAATGATCGGACTTCGTCTGATCTCATGGGAACTGCACAACTTGCACTCCATATTGGGTCAATACATGCGAAAGCTCTAGTTTTCGAAGCCGCTTCTAAAGCTGCAGATGACGCAGCAACATTAGTTGCGGCTTACTTAACTGCTACCAATGCTGGTTGGGAGGCTGAACCAGGGGTGTTTAAGTGGTTGGAAAGGGCGGCAGAATTATCTCATGACGACGGCCCACTGCAGAGAATGAATTTCAAGGACATTCTTGACAGAAAACCGGAGTGGGATCGTCGTGAATCGGAAACCTGGACAATGATTGCTCAGAGTAATATTCCGATATTCATGGCTGCCCAATCCCTTAATCGTACACTTATCGATCTGACTACTTTTCCAGCTTTAGTTAATCGGTCGGAGATTGATCCGCGGAGACGGAGCGCTATTCCTGCATATAGCGGTAAACGTGAACCGCAACAAGTCGATGTCAGCGGAAAAACAGTTGCTCTGGACGCAACTGCGTTACTAACCTTGAGCTTCCTGAATATTCTCGATATCGCACTTGACACGTTTGGTACAGTTTTAATTCCGCATTCAACTTTAAGGTGGCTTTTTGAAGAACGGCATAGGGCTAACTTTCACCAACCTAGTCGTATAGCAGATGCACGTCAGGTACGTGACTTGCTGGCCACAGGCAAGCTTAAACGATTCTCTCCAAGCACAGTCGCAAATAGTGAGCTCTCAATCCAAATTGGTGACGAACTGGCAGCGCTTATTGCCGAGGCGGAGATGGTTCGAGAAGGCGATGACACACAACATCTTGTTGTACGTTCTGCGCCGGTACATCGTCTTTCAAGTTTATTGGAAGAAGAAGCTGATCTTTCCGCCCACGATCCTGTGTTGATCAGTTGCCTCGCGGTTGTCGAAAAGCTTAAGCAAAAAGGACAGGTTACCGCTGATGAGGAACAAAGAGCACGTGCGTATTTGCAGCTTAAAGAACGACCATGGCCCAATCAGCCTGAAATAACGGATGGCGCAGTTCTTTATCTTGATGATCTGGCTATCAATTATCTACTGCACCTTGGACTACTGGAGAAGCTAAGAGGTGCCGGTCTTATAGCTGTATCCTCTCCGAGGGAGATTTCTGAGAATGATGCTCTCATAGCTTATGGTTGTACTTCGGATGAAGTAAAGAAAATCATAGAACAGATAAGAGCGTCTTTGAATGCTCGTATAGAATCCGGTCAGATCAAAGTCGGTGGCAGGCACGAGCTTGGTAGAGATGACGACAATCTAATTTCAGAACATCCGACCGCTGGCATTATAGCCTTGGCTCGACATTGTGATGCCGCAGTTGTCGATGACAGGTTTATGAACCAGCATGCACATATTGACTGTGGCGGTAGCTTGGCGCCGCTTCTTTCTACAATGGATCTTCTCGACTCCCTAGCAGCGGCTTGCGTCATATCTTCTGATGACCTACTGGAGTACCGAACTAGATTGAGGAGAGCGGGCTATTTCTTCATTCCTGTAAATGCAGCAGAACTTGAGCAATGTATAAATACTTCAGCAGTTGTTGAAGGTGAAGTTTTAGAATCAGCTGAACTGAAAGCAATCCGAGAGTCAGTTCTGCGGGTAAGGATGAGCGATTGGCTACAACTTCCCAACGAAGCTCCATGGCTAGATTTGACGCTAAAGGCTTTCGTCACGGTTTTGAGAGACCTTTGGCGGGACGGAGTAAACATTAAGCATGTGATTGCACGCTCCAACTGGCTTTTAGATCAAGTCGATCTCCGTGGTTGGGCACACAGCCTTAAGCGTGAAAATGCAGATGATGTCGTTCGCATAGGTCGCGGTGCACATATGCTCCTTCTTCTTACCCCGCCAGTCCAAGTTGAGTCTTCAATTATTGACGCATACTGGATCTGGATTGAAGACAAATTACTTGCCCCCGTAAAGGAACAATTTCCCGAACTTTATGAATGGTTGGTCAATTGGAACAAAGAGCAGGTCCGTAAATTGATCGTAACTGATGGTTCTATAGATGGTAGTCCATGACAAATTCACCTTTTGACAGAGCAGCACTTTCGCAAGCAGTAATGCAATTTGTTCCGCCGCTCATACGCCAAACGCTGCTTGATGAGACGGCGTTTAATGAAGAATTGGGCCTTAAGAAAAAGACTATGGTGTCATTTGGAGAAAGTGGGGTTCCCATTCAACGAGCTGCACTCTTTGACGCTATTCGCTCCGTTCTGGCCGGCACGAAGAACGCCGAAGTCATTGACGAAGCAGGTAATGCCTGGCAGCTCAGAAATGAGGTAGATGATGAAGCGCTTCCAGCTCTTACCTTGAGTGCTGACGGCGAGCGCCTAATTTTGCCTGATGTTGCAACGCTTTCCGATGACGTCGGAATACGCATTCGATCTTTTGAACAGGCAGCAGTTGACGTGAATCTCCCGATTGATGTGAAGGAACATTGGAGGAAGATACTTGAAGAACGCGCGCTAGAAGACGGCGAAATTGATATTCTCTACAGAGATCTTCGTAACACGCCAGTACATCTCGAGCGGACACTTCGTAGTGAGATCAATGAGGGGAAGAGTAGCATATCGTCACTCGTCCCAAGTTCACGGGAATACTACAGTAGACTGGTTGGTAGCTATGATGGAAGCGCTTCTATCCAAGAGTATGCTGCTAGTGTTGGGCAGCCATTCTTAAACAGCCTGTCTAAGTGGCAACCTTACGAAGGATTTCTTTTCAGTTTACTTCTCGCGTCTCACTCCTCTTTAACGTCCGAAATACAAGTAGGTCGTTTGAACAACGACGATCTTTTGAAAGCATTTGAATTTATAGAAGCGAATGGAGACATGCTTTCACTACTGGGGGCATTCGAAATTGGATTGAGGATTCTGCCGCAGAGGCCCGAACTAGATCCGTTGCTGGCGGCGTTTTTCAAGGTAGTTGTCGCCTCAGATTGATTTATGCCGCCTTGTTTTCCTCGTCCACAACCGCTGGCTTTTCCGGGTTAAGATAAACGTCTTTTATCGGTTCCCAGTTTCTAATATGACCG
>CAMYOK010000013.1 GCA_947259995.1 uncultured Pseudomonadales bacterium
CGCCTATTACTGGATCCAACAGCTCGGTCACGGGCAGTTCGCCGTCCTGCAAACCTGCCAACAGACCTTCCTCTCCTAGGATCGGATCCAGCAACTCTGTCACGGGAAGATCGCCATCCTGCAAACCTGCTAACAGACCTTCCTCTCCTAGGATCGGATCCAACAGCTCGGTCACGGGAAGATCGCCATCCTGCAAACCTGCTAACAGACCATCATCGCCTATTACTGGATCCAACAGCTCGGTCACGGGCAGTTCGCCGTCCTGCAAACCTGCCAACAGACCTTCCTCTCCAAGTATTGGTTCAAGCAGGTCGGCATCCGGAACTAGCTCCTCTTGCAGTTCAGTGAGCACTCCTTCATCCCCTAAAAGTGGATCAAGTAACTCATTATCTAGCGACACTTCGTCTAAGATCTGCGTAATAGCTTCTGACTTCGCAAGTGTCTCTCCGAGTGGACTTTCTTCACCAATTACAGCGTTGACTCCTTTGCCGACTTTCACGACGAGCCCATCGTCCCCGATGACGCCATCAACAAGCTGCACCACCGGAGCACTTGTCACAATTTGTGCAACAGGTTCACTTAAATGTCCCTGCTCACCCACAAGCTCATCGACGCCCTCTTGCTGCAATAAAGTGTTTACAAGTCCTTCGTCTCCATTGATCTCATTGAGGATTTCGACGACAGGCCCTTCTGATCCTAGGACTGATTGCACTTCTCCCCCATCAGAGAAGAGGCCACCGATTCCGCCGTCAGGCATCAATTCGCTACCAACAGCCCCGTCTTCATTCAATAGGCTACCGACTAACCCGTCTTCTGCTAAAAGCCCACTGGCTATGCCTACTTCTGAAGCGAGTCTACCTAACAGCCCTTCTTTTCTGTCCCCATCTTCCTGATCAACTTCGTTCTCTACGTTCTGATCTAACGTGCTCTCATAGAGTCGATTCTGCTGTTCAAATCCCAATGAACTATCAGGCTCAAGCAATGTGTTTACACCAAAGTTTCCAAGCAATGAGCCAACACCGCCAGTCGTTACAAGATTAACCACTGCATCAGACACGTAATCCACTTGCGTAGTAGCCGGAGCAATCGCATCACTCGTCACACCCTCCCCAAGCAATCCATCCACTGTAGGAGAAAGAATATAACCAATATCGTTTGCAACACTTGCGACGGTGTCATCTGTGGGATCGAGTGCATTTTCATCATCTTGCGAGAATTCGGAACCAAGCAGTGGGGCCACTGCTGTCTCAAGAGAGCTAAGCAGATCGCTTTGCATTGACACGATGGGGCTTAAGTTCCCACCTAGTTGCAACTCGTCGTCCAGGTTTGCTGTTAAATTCTGAACCACACCACCACTAGTAGGTGCTAAGACTGTATCGGCATCCGCATCTGCGTCTGCATCGGCATCCGCATCGGCATCCGCATCGGCATCCGCGTCTGCATCGGCATCAGCATCGGCATCGGCATCGGCATCGGCATCAGCATCAGCATCGGCATCAGCATCAGCATCGGCATCGGCGTCTGCATCAGCATCCGCGTCTGCATCGGCATCAGCATCGGCATCAGCATCGGCATCTGCGTCTGCGTCTGCGTCTGCGTCTGCGTCTGCGTCTGCGTCTGCATCAGCATCAGCATCCGCGTCTGCATCAGCATCTGCATCGGCGTCTGCATCGGCGTCTGCATCGGCGTCTGCATCTGCATCTGCATCAGCATCCGCATCAGCATCGGCATCGGCATCGGCATCGGCATCTGCGTCTGCGTCGGCATCAGCATCAGCATCAGCATCGGCATCCGCGTCCGCATCGGCGTCTGCATCGGCATCCGCATCGGCATCTGCATCGGCGTCTGCATCGGCATCCGCATCCGCGTCAGAGTCAGAGTCAGAGTCATCGTCATCGTCGTTCGCTAACACTGCCGCAGCCCCTAGAAGGCCCAGTGCAGCCACTACACCCGAGGGAATGCCGCCAACGATCGGTAACATCAAGTCAGAAATTTCAGCAAACGCAAACTGAGAGTTAGAAGTCCAGGGTTGATCATACTGACCCAGCCACATAACCCCATTGGCGTCTTCTAGTATCAATTGGCTGTCATCAACGCCCTCTTCGAGCGAGAAAAAATTATTAATGACAAGCTGCTCGCCAGACTTTAGCTCAACAACGAGGTTAGCCCCTTGCTGGGTAGTACTGGCGATCTCTTCCGGGCCGTATGGAAGTTTCACTACACTACTTTCTGTCAATACTATTGCGTCTCCTGCCGAAACCGTTGTCACGTCGGAGCTACTTTTCCCTACCAACTCTATTGAATTACTGGCCATCTACAACTACTCCCTTAATTATTCTGTCTCAACGAACACCGTTGATAGTAATTTCGACTCTGCGATTGGGCTGCAGGCAACGTTTCAATTCTTCGCTCACTTGATTGCCAGCACAAGTGACAACAGGGTCGTGAAACCCACGTCCACGAACATTAATCAATGACGCGGAAACTCCCTTTGATTGGAGATAATTGCCCACTACACGGGCACGGCGTTCAGACAAATCCATATTATATGCATCACTCCCCGTACGATCGGCGTGGCCTTCTATATCTACACGGGTCAATTGCACTTCTGCAGAAATAACATAGGCCACGTCATCAAGTTCGCGTTCGCCGGCACTTGATAACGAGGCACTTTCATAGGCGAAAAGCACGTCGCTTGATAGGGTGATTTTCTGCGGCTGTTCTTCTTCGTCAGAAGGCAGGTTCGCTACAAGTTCTTGGTAAAGAGCTTGACATTGTGGACGGCGCCAGTTTTGACTACCGACAAGATTCCCTTGGAAAGCTACGCGGTATTGGCAAACCAAATAGTCATCGGCATTGCCAAGGGGAAGGTTGATATTATAGAACCACCAGTCTTGATTAGAACTGGATATTGGTGAGCCAAGAATACTTTGTACTGACTCCCGTTCAGCCCCTGGGGCGACTTGCACAAGCTCTTCTACAGGAATAAAGAATCCATCTCTTAGCACCCCTGTCCTCATCTCAGCAGGATCTAACTCTATGTCCTCATAGTCGTAGGCTTGACGTTCGGAACTTTCATCATTTGCACTACTGGCGACGCTGCTTGTGTCATTGCTAACACATCCTGTCACTGTTACAAACAGCATTCCAAAAATTAGTTTAATTACACTCGCACGCATGTGAGATCCTTACCGTCATACGGTTTTCACATTGAAGGACAAATAGGTGCCTAAAAATAAATATTGAGCACCATGAAATTGGTGACAATAGTAATGAGCGCAGCAGGAGGTGAAAATAAACAATTAGTAGTAGTACGTTAGCGCTTTAGTGGGCGTGTAAAAGCTTATATTTATAGCGTCTAGACTGGTGAACTAAGCTTTGGCTGGGAGAGAGGCAGGAGGTAGAAGCGGCAGCTCAATACTAAAGATAGCGCCATCTGAGGCGTTCTTAACTAATAATTGTCCAGACATTTGCTTAATGATTTCTTTACTAACAGACAAACCAAGGCCGGTTCCATGATCGACAGGCTTGGTGGTAAAGAACGCATCAAACACTTTCTTTAGTATTAGCTCTGGGATACCGCCAGCATTATCTTCAACACCAAGAATTAGAATTTTCTCAGTACTTCGGGCACAAATTTTAATACGTGGACAAAAATCCGGCTCGTTCTTCTTACGCTCACTTAGCGCATACGAGGCGTTCATAAGAATATTCACAAACACCTGTTCTAAGCGATCAGGTTGGCCGGAAACAACTGGCGCATTCTCTAACCCTTCACAAATGACCTCGATACCCAATAAATCAAGCTTCTGCCCAAGTAAGGACAGGGCTCCTTCGACACATTTACCGGGCGCGAAAGGAATGCCGTCCACACCCGACCAACGCCCAAAAATACACACATGTTTAACGATCCCGGCTGCACGCACTACCTGACTGGAGATACGGTCTAGTTTCTCTACTAGATAGCTAGCAGGGACTTGATTATCAGCGGCACGCGCCATCAAGTTGCTAAGCGTCATCTGTATAACACTGAGCGGTTGGTTGATCTCATGAGCTAAACTAGTGGCCATTTCGCCAAGCGAGGCCATCTTGGCGCTTTGAAACAATTGCTGCCGAGTTTGATGCACTTCTGTGTTATCCCGCCCCACCGCTTGAATCTCAATTAACTGTCCATTCTGATCAAACAAGCCGCGCTCATACAGAACCCACCAACGTTTTTCCATATCGGGTCGCTGAATACATATTTCCAAACTAACGGTGGGTTGGGAAGCACTCAAACGCGCAAGCTGTAACAGCATTTCGTCGCGTTGGGCGGATGACATATAGGTTCCTAGATCAAGATTCTCGACTTCATCTTTTGAAACACTCAGTGCAGAGGCAAGGGTAGGATTGGCAAATATAACCGAAAGATCAGGACGGTAGCGAAAGATAATCGCTGGCGAGTCTTCAACCAGTGCACGATAGTTTTCCTCGCTTCGCAATATTTTTTCAGAGGCTTCTTTGATTTCACTGACATCAAGATAAAGACCTACAGCCTCGACTGGAACCCCCCTATTATCGCGTAGAAGTTTGGCCTCATCTTGCAACCATTTATAACTGCCATTCTCGCAGCGCACTCGGTATTGCAAGCTGACCCGGCTATGATGCAGAAGTTGTTGCGATTTTTTTAAATACAGTTCTCTATCGTCCGGATGAATCAACGAGGGCATTGAGTTGATTTGCCATTGCTCCGGTGTCCACCCAAGCATACTCGTCAAGCTCGAGCTACAAAACTGAAATTGGAATGCACCCTGCTTATAGCTTTGCACGTAGACTACGCCAGGCATACTGTCTACCAAGCCACCAAGACGAGCCATTACGGTATTAGCTTCTTCCTCTCGTCTATGCAGACTACTTACATCGAAAGCAAAGCCCAGTATGCGTTTGTCATCACCATCTCCGGTTAATACACCTTCAAACCTGTACCAGATCGAAGTTTTGCCGCGCAAAAATCTGAGGGAGTGTACAAAATTACTTCCATCTTCGGCCTGTTGTATGCCTACTAGGAATAAGTCCCTATCTAATGGATCAAGCATTTGTAGACAGGTGTCCAGCGTAATAGTACGTGCGTGCATTGGTGTCGCTAATTCGTCGCTTAGTCCCTGCGAGAGCCGGAAAGTTTTCGAATGTATATAGTATTCCCACCAACCGCCAGAGCTCAGCCTCTCTAATGCTTCATACCTCTGCTCAAGTTGTTCTGCTTTAAGGCTCTGAATGCGTGTTATTGTCGGGATCACAATTTGCGCAAACAACTGCGTCCAATCCTCTGTGTCTAAACAGGACGCTTTGTTGCTCACATCGTAGCCGCCACAGCATAGCCACGCATTGACACTTGTCTTTGCGCTGTAGGGCACAGCCCAAATGGTTTTCCCACTTTCAAGTGTGCAGGCGAAAGGACTGTTACGCCCTTTTTCGTTTAGCGGTATAAGGTCACTTTGAACGATACTAGGCACCGATACGCCAGTGCGTTGAAAATGCGAAATATTATCCCAGCCATCCTCTGCTTGTATCAGCACGACCATCCACGGAATATTTAACTGCAGGGATACGACTTCTAACCAGTCGGACATCACTGTCTCAATCGAAGTTTCTTGTCGGCGCATTTTCTCCGCATAGCGCGCTGTCGCTTTCTTAAGACGGAGTTGTCGCTCGACAACAGATTTTCTACGCACAAGGTCAGTAAGGTCTATCAGGCCCACAAACCAGCCGTTAAGTTCTCGTCGTAACACTCCACTTAAGGTAAGAATTTCGTCTTCGTTCGTGTAAAACTCCAAGTAGGGTAACTGACGTGGCCAATGCTCGGGTGACAGGCGTATCCAAGGCATATTGGAAATTGCGATCTCGCTAAGAAACATCCCTATTACATCGTCGGTGCCTAATAAGCGAAAAAGATCGTTACTGCACTCCACGATATGCCCAAGTTTATCGAGGTGCAGAAACAAACCCTCTTGATCTGTCTTTTGCTCTTGACTAGCAGGGTCAAAAGCAGGCTCCATAGGCCTCAATTTTTCCCGAAATCGAGGAAGGGTAAAGAACTCTTTGAGTCTGAAAGTAGTCGCTTTCATGCCTACAATTTCCGCTTACTGTGAGTTAGAGATACCAAGATTACTAGGGAAATAGTCCGGAATCGGATGTTTATATGTATCCAAGAATCGTTGATTGGCTAACTCTTTTTCTACATCAGTAGCTTGCTGAGGGTTCGCACTAGCTTTTTCTGAACTCGATTGTATCGACAACCAAACACCCACTTCTGTTTGCTCAGGGTCGTGTGCTTGCAACACTTCTGGACTGTCTTGTTCGAACCTTTGTAAATCAGTGCTGCCCGCGTGCATTACGCCAGTAGAACAGCTGTACATGAACATCGACAACAGTGCTAGCATCATTGCTCTAATACTTTTACATACTGTCATAACATCTCCTATAGACTCTCTCAGTGCAGCTATCATTTAACTAGCTGCATCCTCTTGCCTTAGTAGCCGAGCTTGCGCTTGGGCCGAATCAAATTGCACAGGGGTCAACCCTAATTGATTTATTAGATCACTAGCCTGCTGCCATTGGTCTTGGTACAGCAATAATAGCAATACATTACTTGCTACTTTTACATCGTGCGTATCTAGCTCCAGTGCAGTCATAAGCTCAAAACGAGCCTCGGGAATACGCCTCAGATAAAGGTAAACAAGGCCAAGGTCATTCCTAATATTTTTATCCGCCGGAGCATGTTGGGCAGCGATACGCAGATGTCCAGCTGCTTCTCTGTAATAAGCCTCTGCAAATGCAATTTGTCCTAGGCCGTGGTGGGAAGCCGCCACAAAACAACTCTTGTCGAGTAAGCTTCGAAAATGCAACTTGGCTTGCTGGGGATCCAATTTCCGCAATATTTTGGCTTTCTGTAACAGCACTTCGGGAGACTCCAATTGCAGTTGTTCTAGATTCGCTAGCGCAGCGTGCAAACGCCCTTCCACCACCATCTCCTGTGACAAGTTCATCAACAGTTCCTGTTCTGACCCCATAGTTGCATTGCACGAAGTTTCAAAGGCATTTGCTTGATTATTAGAATCAATACGCTCATTGACCTGTGCACAAGAGACTAAGACGCACATGGCAAAGATTGATAGGACAAGCTTCATATTCATGTTCCTCCCAAAGCTTCAAAGATGGCGATAAAGCCGGGCCCTGCTAGTACAATTAGTAATGCTGGAAGCAGAAATAGCACCATTACCCCTGACACCTTCGCTGACATTTTGCTCACATTTTCTTGTAGCTTGGTGACTCGTCTTTCATCCAATAGGGTTTTTAAATTTCGCAATGAAGTAAGCGCCCCGCCCCCTTGGCGAAGCAATTGTTCGAGAATACCTACACACTCGCTTAACTCGTCGACATCCACTAATTTCGCCATCGCTCGTAACTCAGTGCCAAGGTCTAAGCCAGCGTCCACTCGGCCCAGAACGAGACCTAGCTCCTTCACAAGATCGGGGGCAATTCTCTCCCCTTCACCAACTAATACTCTTAGCGCCTGCTCTACTGTCATACCCACTTCAAAGAACATTCTCATCATCGGTAGGCTCGTCGACACATCCATTGCAATACGATCCTGCCGCCGCGCAGCAGCAATGGCCAAAGCACGTTTTGGTATCAACATACCAACCCCTAATCCGGCCAAAGCGGAAAGTAGTGTTAGCTCATCTCCACTTAGAAAACTGAACATCCACACGCTAAGCAAAGAAACAATGGGAACACCTATCTGACTAAGCATATAGATGTTTCTTAAACCATGACGGCGCCATCCGAGTTTATTCAGTAAACTGCCAACTTCCGGATCAATGCTCCAGTTGAAATACGATTGATTCTGATGGCGCTTGAGTTGTGACTCAGTATCGTCCCTCCCTCCCATGCGTTGGATCATTGTCCGATCTAAAGCACTTCGCCGAATAGCAGCCACTATCAACAGAGTTGAGGCAAGCAATAGAAAAATTGCACTAAGGATTAATGCTGGCATTAGATACTTCTCATCATGCGCCAGAGCAAGAAGACGCCGCCAAATTGCAGCCCAATAGCGGTATACAGCAAGGAGCGCCCAGTCTCATGGTTCCAGAGCCCCATGAAAAAATCGGGGTTAGCAAAAAAGATGTATCCACCCATCAATATAGGCATCGCTCCAAGAATCCACGCACTGACACGAGACTCTCCCGTAAGGGCTCGTAGTTGTGCCGACGCGCGCTCTTGATCGCGAATCATGACAATAAGGCTTTCCATCAATTGACTAGCATTGCCGCCATAATGTTGATTCACTTTTATAGTCGCAGCCAGGATGTAAAACTCTCTGCGGTCATATAAAGTTGCAAAGTCTGTCATCACCTCGCTCATGGTCAGCCCTAAGTTCATGCCGCGGGTACAGCTAGACAATGCCTCTTTTAACGGCGATTCGCTGCGTTGCGTTGCGAGCAACATGGCATCGCTGACATTTCGTCCGGATTTAAGGCTTCGAATCATATGATCAAGAAACATCGGTAACTGACTGACCATCTGATTCACACGTTTGTAGTACCTCCATCGTAAATATAGCTGCAGCGCCACACCCGCACCTAGCAACAACGCCAGCATCGCCTGCATCCCAGAACGCAGAAAAACCACACTACACATTAATAGAACGAGTGCTAACAAGCCTTTGCATTGACCTTTCGACATAGAAACCCCAGATCTGATCAGGATCCTATCGATGCGACCAATTTTTTCTGGACCCGTGTCGTGCAAAGAATTCTCTAAGTTCAGTCGATGTAGGACTCGCTCAGAGTTAGCCCTGTTTTTCGCGATATACAAGATCAATAAACCACAGCTCAATTGTGCAAACACAGTGAAAAAAAGGAGTGAGCTCATAGTAAATGTTCTCTGTAACACCTAAGAACCATAAAGCTATTGTTTGGCATAGGCGATTTCCCGGAACTTCCCATTACTTGGCGAAAGCACGTCTCTTACAAATACGTTCCTGCTACGATCGAAGCGAAAAAGACTATTGCTAACATAGACGCCCTCTCGGGTGTCTACGACCTCGAGGATCTCTGACACACATCGACGACCATCTGGCAAACGGGTCAGTTGAATGACTACATCTATTGCCGAGCAAAGTGTCTGCCGTAGAGTACGATCTGAGATTTTTGCGCCAGAGAGCCCTACAAGTGATTCAAGGCGTAGCAGCGCATCTTGGGCGGTATTAGCATGCACGGTACTCATAGACCCATCGTGCCCAGTGTTCATGGCGGTCAGTAAGTCTAGAACCTCCTCCCCTCTTATTTCGCCCAGGATGATGCGGTCGGGACGCATCCGCAGGGCATTGCGCACGAGATTTCGAGCAGGGACTTCCCCATGCCCATCAGCATTGGGAGGGCGCGTCTCTAAACGAACAACATGGTCATGCCCTAACTGCAATTCAGCGGTATCTTCAATGGTGACAACACGCTCACGGCTATCGATGAGGGAACTGAGCAAGTTGAGCATTGTTGTTTTACCCGTGCCGGTCCCGCCACTCACTAAAATATTGCACCTGTGCACGACGCATTTACCGAGAAACTCTAGGATTGCTGCATCTAAAGAACCTGTGGCCAACAGATCGACGCTTTTAAGCAAGTCTCGACGAAAGCGTCGAATGGAAAGACAAGGACCATCTAAAGAGATAGGAGGAATGACAACATTTACCCGGCTACCATCGGGTAACCTTGCATCAACCATGGGGGAAGATTCATCTAGGCGACGCCCAACGGGGGCCAAAATACGCTGTATCACCCGCAATAAATGCTCTTCATCGATAAAACTAATAGCGGCACGCTGAAGCTTTCCCTCGCGCTCAACAAAAACATTGCGCGTACCATTAACTAAAATTTCGGTGATGCTTTGATCTGCAAGGAGCAATTCTAGGGGACCAAAACCCACTAACTCATCTAATAACTCTTCCGTAAGTTGGTCTAGTTCATAGCGCGACATGACAATCTGCCCTCGTCGCACATAGGTCTCTATATGACTCTGCACAAAGTCACCTAAAGCGGCTCTTCCACCTTCTATGAGCTTGTTATTGCCTTCCAATTGATCAATGATGTAGCGGTGTAGAATGGCTTTTAACTTATAGCCATCTCCTCGGTTGACATCGGAAAACCCACTCCCCGATCCACTGCGATAAGCCCCTATATCTTCGGAAGCATCAAACATCAGTTTATGCCCCTAATTTTATTCCAAAGTCCCCGCTTTACTTTATTTTCACCAGCAATAGCGTCGGTAAATTTCAGCAAGGCTTTCGACAACGAACTACTGGTACGTGATTGAAAAAGATTCTCACCTTGATTTCTACATTCGAGGCGCTCCTTGGCACTAGGAGGAAGCGTTGCCAGAAGTGGCAACGCAAAGGTTTTTGATAATGTTTCCGCACTCGGCGCAACATCATTCAAATAGCGATCAACTAGCAAACTAGCATGCTCTAATCTGACACCGTCATGTCGCCACTTCCTTAGCAGGGACAAATTACGGCGACTTCCTGGGACGCTCTGATCTGCATACCAAAGCACTCTTTCCGACGCACCGATCATTGCGCGAATAAAGCTACCATCGAGTTGACCGCTGAGGTTGATCACAATTTTTTTGAAGTGCTGCTTTAAGCTTCCCAACAAAAGAAATATTTCAGCTGAATTCACTTTGTTTAATGCGCAAGGTTCGTCTCCAAGGCACAGAACCGTCAAACCACTTTCATGACGACTGAAAGCGCTTTCAATCACACTGGAATCTAACCTGCGGAGGTTGCGCAAAGCATCGTCAAAGTAAAAAGTCGATTCCAGCCCAAGTATTGCCTCACTTTCACCAGAGGGAAAACCGATATCAATTAACAATACTTCTGTACAGCTCGATGCGAGGCGTAAGGCTAGGTGGGTTGCAACGAGGCTTGTATCTGGGTCTACTTGCGCCCCATATAGAACAGTAACGGAGGCCTGTGAGTTTCCCTGAGGCAGACTCGGCAAACGAGTTAGCTGACGCCTTGCCAGGCCGACAACTTCTATCCCGCGCTGGCCAACGGTAATAAAATCTCTCGCTCCAGCGCGCATTGATGCAATGACAAGGTCGCTATCATAGCCATCGCCAATCGCAATAACGGCCACCATTGGACGTTCTTCTAATAAGCTTTCAATGAGTGCACACTGATGCACTTGGTGTTGACGATCAATGCTAACGAAGACTAGGCTCACCGTCATTAGCTCCACTAAGCGCATTAACTCTTCAAGATTGTCATCGGTTTTAACGACCTGCCCTAATGCTACTAAGGCGCTGCGCAACCACTCAAATTGCGACTCCTCTTTAGTGCATAGTAAAAAGCTATTTCTCATAGTGACCTCAACGCGACAATCCTTGAATCTGATTAAACTCCCCTTCAGGGTCGAACAATTGCTCAAACAGTGAAGGCTGATAGCCGCGAGCGGGCTCTCCAGGAAGGGATGGCAGAACTGCATCTGCCGCCAAGGGTTGTACTAAATGAGGAGTGACAATCATTAGCAGCTCTCGCTCCTCACGGTCTACGCGTGATGTTCTAAAAAGCGCTCCTAAATAGGGGACATCTCCTAGCCCAGGAAACTTATCAACTGCGGCCTGATTACTAGTACTAGTCAGACCACTGATAATGAAACTCTCACCGTCCGCGAGAGACACGCTGGTATCTGTTCGACGAATACTAAGGGCTGGCACCGCGGTGCCCGCAATCATGACTCCATTATTGAAATCGAGTTCACTGACCTCCGGAGCCACTTTCAACACAATTCGTTTTTGACTAATGACTGTAGGGGTAATATTCAAACGCACGCCAAACTCTTTGAATTGAATGGAGTAGGAATCACTCGCAGCTGTAGGCACTGGTACGGGGAATTCTCCACCAGCCAAGAAGCTGGCGCTCTGCCCACTCATCGCCACCAAACTAGGCTGCGATAGTGTGTAAGCAAACCCGCTTCTCTCAAGAGCATTGAGCGCCGCTAAGACTTTCGCGCTACCTCCCCCCCAGACGATATTGAAGCCAGAATCCTGCAGGGGCATATCGATCCCAGGTGTCAGCTGACCTACTGCGCCTACGGGCACTGAAGAAGGGGTGGTGCTAGGAGAGCCGAACAAGAAATTACGTGAGCCCGCCCCCAACATAGAAATGCCCACTTCCCGAAGTTTACTTCTACTAACTTCAACAAAACGAATATCGGTCTGCACCACATTGGGCAGTACAGGTTCGGAGTCAACATCCCTGTTCAGTGCGGCTGTCGCCGGCCCTTCCACGAACAACATACTTTGTTGCGCGTCAGTGCTGCACAGCGTCCAAACACTAAGATTGGTAACACCGCCTTCTTTCGCTGTGATTATGAAACTTCGATCGCTCGTCAACTGTACATCGGCAACACTGGGATCTCCTACCGCAAGACGTTGAATCTGAACAGGAAGCTGCAGCTCTTCTTGCAGGCCGACTAGCATTTTTAACGAACCCTGCAAGCTATCGGCTAGCGCGCAGTTATCCGCCGCCCACCCAGTCTGGGTAGTGCCAAGGAAAAATGCCATGGCGATTCCCTTCATTGAGTTGTAATAATGGGACACTTGTAAATTACTCCTAGTAGGACTCCAACATCAGGGAACATCGCGTGACAACACTGTGCCGCGAAAAACATCTACACCTTTTTCAGGAGTCGTGCGTGTCTCATTCACTTCCTCACTGGCAGCCCTGTTAAGAGCGAATTCTTCGAACCGCACTAGTTTCTGGTTGATGTCTTGGAGATGGTCTAAGTCGTTGTTATAGAAATTAATGGCGCGTCTATCGTCCGCACTGCGCACAGCTAAGCTCAAGGACCCAACATGTACGGCAAGTGAAAAGCGTGTCACTAGTGATTCAGGGACTGCCAACACTATGCTGCGTGGTATGGCTCTACGCTGCACGGTACTCGATGTTGAATCAGCACCAGTTGATATCAAACTGCCATCTAAGGAATACCCTAGTTCTTCACCAACACTAAGGACTCTGAGTGCAGGCAATACAACTTGCATTGTATGGTCAGCATTATTTGCATCTTGCTGCAGATACAACATTACATCGACATAATCACCAGGTTGAAGATGTCCGCCACTGCTTAATATTTCATCCACAGACAGAGCTAACGCTCGCTCATCTTCTCGGATCATGCGAGGCAGAGGTCCCCCATAGCCAAAGGCATGCTCATTCAGAACGGCTCCTGCAGAAAGATCACGCCATAGAGCTTTGCCTAGCACTTGTTGTTCATCACGGAAACTACCTGGTGGTGCAATCTGCATACGTTGAATAAATATATCGTCGTGGATAAGTGGCCTATCGGCGCTTACATCTCGGGCCAACATCACTACAGTTATAGAGTCTTGGTCTGTGTTTGATACAGAACCCGCGCTCGTTTCTTGTTGCACAATTTCTTTGTAGGAATTTTCAGGCAAAGTTGTGTCTTGCGCTAAATTCGGAGTGGTTTGCTGCATTCCCCAGTAAGCGGAAAGCCCCGCTCCAATCAGCAGAAAAACTGCGATCGCTATTAGTAAACGACTACTCAATGCTTATTCCTCTGCTCAATGCACACCGCATCATCGCGCATTGCGTTGATTAAAAATGAACTGAATCTAAATGTTTGAAGTGGGGACGAACTCATTGACGCCCCTTGCTAATCCGTCCGTACTTTTCTACCGTATGAGTACCTACTTGGATGATGAAGCACTCTAAAGCCAAGCTCTCATGCGCGATATAGTCAGATAGGACTAATCCTTTCGTTGTATATACTTTCTTATCGGTTTCGCTAATATGACGGGGCAGGTCAACCTAATTGCAAGCTAAGTATTAACGGAGACAAACAAGTCATGAGCATGAATATCAAAACAATGAAGAAACGCATACCAAGCTCGAAAAAGAAGCAGATTGGCGCAGCCGCAATCGAATACGCTGTAGTTGCAGGCTTAGTCGCGATCTTACTTGTTTCGATATTTGGTAGTGAGGGAGCAATGAGTGAGGCATTAGATGCAGCGTTTGCCAAGGTCACTGAAGCAATTACCCCTACAACTAGTAGTAGCGAAACTTGATCCTAAGCAATGTGTTACTTGCCTCGATCATAGGGCCAAAATCCACGCATTCATTGGGCGGCCTATGGGTAGGGAAGCGGTCCTATGATTCAGAGACAAAGCTATAAGAGTGCAGCGTTATTGCGATACCAAAAAGGTGCAGCTGGGCTCCTAAGCATACTGGTTCTAGGAAGCGCGTTACTTTGCGCTGCACTAGTTCTTGATGCTGCAAGACTTTACTGGGAGGCACAAGAACTCCAGCATATCGCGGACATTGCCGCGTTTGATGTCGCCGCAAGTAATACGACTGTATTCAACGGATTGCTGCTCGACCAGGACAGTATCGAAACACTGCATACACTGGCCCAAAACAGCATCAATCGCAATCTACCAAACGATAGCTGGAACCTTACAAGCACTGTCGAACAACTAGGTGTGGTGCAATCCAGCGGTGTAAGAGTCAGTTGCTCTGCAAGCACGTGCCCCCCTACAGTCACTCATTTCGACGCGATAGAGGTCAGTGTAACTAAAGAGGTATGTGCGAGCCTCATTGTCAACCTATCCGCTTTGCTTCCCTTTGGTGACTATCAGGCCCCTTCGAATAGCGAATGCTTAACGCCAAGCTCGAGGCTTTTGAAGAAAAAAGCCATCGCTCGCCCCTCTCAATTTGTTGCATTCTCTGCCCAAACAAGTCTTTTAACCTTGTGCTCCGATGACAGCATACTATTACAGGCCTTGCTAAATGAAATAGCCGGTAGCTCGCTTTGTCTGGCATTGATCAATAATGAAAGTGTGCTCAATGAGCAACTAACATTACTGGATTTTCAGAACGCGATGCTACCGATTACGATGAGCAACTCGGCAGCGACAATGGAAGCACTACTCGCTACTGAGATTAATCTCGGAGAGTTAGCTGACATCGCTGCAGAAGCGATTAGCGACCCCTCCCCTACACGAGACGCTACGGCTATCGCAGATGCGCTGAATAGCAATAGCACCCTTTCGACTTACTCCTTAACGCTAGGGGATATGCTTGAAATCGACCGCACTGTTGAAGACAGCTACGGCATTCGTACATTATTGGCAACTGAGATTGAATTTGGCGCACTTCTCGAAACCGCTGTGTTACTTGCACAGCAATGCAGAATCGTCATCGATAATGCTTGCCTTAGCAGCGAAGGCGCTATTGTTGTGCCCTCCACTAGTGTCGATTTAGCAGGGTTGGTAACACTGCAGGAACTGCGCCTGAGTATTTTACAAGCCCCTAAAATTGCTATTGGACAAGTGGGCTGCGCCGATGGCTCTGTCCCGGCTGCGACAGAACCCGCATGCACACGATGGCGCACTGAAGCCTCTCCCGCGCAAATTTCGATGGATGCAGATTTTGCAGTCAATCTGGGTGATCTTCTCAACGTTGACCTGCAACTTGATCTTAGTGGCATCAATGGCTATGCAGGCATTTCGAACACTGAAAGAAGAGCAGATCCTGGCAGTTATAATGTCGCGGTTGGTGGGTATACCGAATTGCTTTCGAGTGATCCTACGGACAATGGCTTGACGATCAAGGTATCCATTTTACCGATGCTCGAAGAAGTATCCGTTATCGAAAATTTACTGAATAGTTTGTTAGGCCTTCTCAACTTAAAGCAACTAGTGTCGATAGAGCCCATTAAGCTAGAGATCACAAACCCCATCACTCTACCGATCAAGCAAGGTGGAGAAACGATTCAGTGGCCTGAGCAAAGCGATACATCAATTGGCCTATTGAGCCAGCCTTACACTTTTGACGATATTAGCGTTCCTCTAACGATGAACATCCGAAATTGCATAATCAATGTGGTAGGAATTCGTGTTTGTGGAGCAATCACCAGCGATGAAATCACGATTGACCTCAACGACCTACTACCTCCTGGCACTGACCTTGTTGAATTGCTGCGTGACAACCTTAATGAGCACATATTGCCTCTGTTAAGTGCACTGGGGCTCGACCTGAACCCTATGCGTGTCAATATCCTCAATATTCATACTCCCGCCCCCTCTCTAATCATCTAAAAGAATGCAAAAGTGCCAATGACTAAAGCAAACCCTAAAGTACAAACCGGCGCTAGCGCGATTGAGTTCGCTATTGTCTTCCCAATATTGCTACTAATTTTTTACGGAATCATCTGCTATTCACTAATCTTACTGCACAAACATACATTAGGCCTTATCGCAGGAGAAGCCTCTCGCTCAGTAGTAGCGGTTATGCAAGAAAGTAAAATTGAAGAGGTGATTCAAAACGCGATCGATGGTCACGGATGGATTTCTACACGGGTATCCCCATGTGATGGGCAAGCGCTCTACTATGAAACACCGATAAGCGATGATGTACTCAAGCTTTGTTTTCAAGCGGCCTTACCTGACGAGCCTTCCTTACCTACAATCGACTTAAGTGCTTTTGGCCTGCCAAAGCTCCCACCAGACACAGACGATCTTCTTAAGAATGAAGTCAGTATCAGTTGGATTCCTTAGTGACTTAATAACATATCAAGGGTTAACTTGAGTCTCGCCTTTGAGCAAAAGCGCTAATTGGGTTCGATTACGTAGATTATAGATGCGCAGAATTTGCGATACGTAGATTTTTACTGTGTTTTCAGAAATGCCCAGTTCACAAGCGATCTGATAATTGGTTAAGCCTTGCGTGATAAATTGCGCCACTTCTTTCTGGCGAGGTGCAAGTTTACCATTCGCAGCCCCTGCTTGGGTTCTAGGGTTAGATGACTCCGGTTTATTGCTTACCCCTTTAGGCTGCAAAGCAACTGCTGGCGCTATACTCTTAGCGTCTTGTCCTTGCACTATCTCGCTTAAAGAGTTACTTAATAATGTAAGATTCTTGCTAAGCATATGCACGCGAGACTCAGCTTGTCTGCGCTCTAGTCTTGCAAGCACTCGAGCAACGCCTTCTACAAGAAGCGTAAGATCGAGAGGCTTCTGAAAATAATCTGCAACGCCTGCCCTTAAAGCATTAATTACATCCCCTGTATCGGCATCGCCAGTGAAAATTATAGTCTCAAAAATTCGTCCGCTCTCAGCGGTCTGCTGCAATGCCTCTAGCAACTGAATACCATTCATCTCAGGCATTCGAAAGTCACTAATAATAAGGTCTATATCGGGGTTAGAGGTAAACTGTATTAGGGCATCGTGGGACCCTACAGCATCGATACACGCAAACCCCTTACTAGTGAGAAACTCGATTAATTCCTCAACCACTAGGGGTTCGTTGTCAACAACTAGAATTTTATGAGGAGATTGACTCTGCATACCTTGCAGCTGCTTAGTAGGTTCAGATTGAAATGTTTTTAGTGTCAAAGTATGCCGTCTCGCGTTATGTCAAAAATAACCGATTAATAATCGGCAGCTCTATGCATAAAATAAGACCCGATTTTACTCTAAAAATGCACAAAAAGAATGTGACACAATTACTCAACAAACTCAAGGTTTTAGCGTGTCAAAGCTGCCTTAACAATGAGCCGTCTTGTAATTGCAATCCCATTCAAAATTAAAGTGGTTCACTTGGTACTTATTTGTAGGAAAAGTTTTTAAAATTGACACAATTTAAGACAATTGGATACAAAAAATATGGGCATAAGCTTAGAACACCACGGTCTTCTGCCCATTTACAATAATGCGGTGTTCGCAGTGCCATTTAACGGCACGGGCGAATGCGGCACATTCAGCATCGCGGCCAATCTGTACTAGCTCGTCGATATCGAAATTATGATCGATTTTTTCCACTGCCTGCTCGATGATCGGACCTTCGTCGAGATCAGTCGTCACATAGTGCGCGGTTGCGCCAATGATTTTCACGCCGCGCATATAGGCTTGGCGATATGGGTTCGCGCCTTTAAAGCCTGGCAAGAAAGAGTGGTGGATATTAATGGCGCGGCCTTCTAGAGCCTCACACATCGTTGGCGACAAGATTTGCATATAGCGTGCTAGCGCTAACAGATCTACTCGCTGTTCTTTAACGATACGCAGAATCTCAGCTTCTTGTTCTGCCTTGTTTTCTGGGCTCACTGGCAAATAGTGATAGGGAATCTTGTACCACTCGGTGATGCCACGCATCTCTTCATGGTTGGACACCACGCCAACGATATTGGCCGGCAAGACGCCGCTGCTCCAACGGTGCAAAATATCGTTTAAACAGTGGCCGTGTTTTGATACGGCTAAAAGTACTTTTGGTTTGATGGCAAGATCGAAAAAACTAAACTGCATTGAGAACTGTACGGCGAGGGTTGCGAAATCTTTCTCAAGCGTATCGATGCCCGCGATCTTCGCCTCTACCTCTTCAAACTCCACACGCATGAAGAAGCGATCGATAATCGGATCGCGATGCTGTGCCGCGTCGCTAATCGTTGCGCCGCGTTGAAAGAGAAAATCACTGACTGCGCGCACGATGCCATTGGCCTCGGGACAAGATACCGTCAATACATATTTATGGGGGGTTGATGCGTTGTTCTCAGGCTTGCTCATGTGTCCATACTCTTTGTGGCGAATAGCTAGGCGTTTTGTGGGCGGAAATAATATCACCATTTGCACGCGGTGAGGCGTCCCAATTACAATCAGTATCAATGAGTCATTTTACTCGTCATCGCCTGATTATTGGGCCACAGGATTGTTTATGAAAACTCGCGCCGCCGTTGCCTTTGCCGCTGGCAAACCTCTCGAAATTGTTGAAGTCGACTTAGAGGGCCCACGTGCCGGAGAAGTACTAGTCGAAATAAAAGCCACCGGCGTGTGCCATACCGATGCCTTTACCCTCTCGGGTGATGATCCAGAGGGAGCATTCCCAGCGATTCTTGGCCATGAAGGCGCAGGAGTGGTGGTCGAGGTGGGTGCTGGCGTCAAATCCCTCAAGGTCGGTGACACGGTGATTCCGCTGTACACGCCGGAGTGCCGAGAGTGTAATTTTTGCTTGAACCCCAAGACCAACCTCTGCCAATCGATTCGCAGTACGCAGGGCCAAGGCCTCATGCCCGACGGCACCAGCCGTTTCTCGTTCGAAGGCAAACCCATTCTGCATTATATGGGCTGCTCTACTTTCTCTAATTACACGGTCTTGCCAGAGATCGCCTTAGCGAAAGTGCGTAGTGATGCGCCCTACGACAAGATCTGCTACATCGGCTGTGGCGTCACTACGGGTATTGGCGCCGTTATTTTCGATGCGAAGGTCGAGATCGGCAGTACGGTTGCAGTATTCGGCTTGGGCGGCATTGGCTTGAACGTGATTCAAGGTGCGCGCATGGCCGGTGCGGGACGTATTATCGGTGTGGACTTGAACGAAGACAAAGTCGCGCTGGCTAAGCAGTTCGGCATGACTGATTTTATCAATCCCAAAGACGTCGAAAACGTCACTGATCACATCGTACAAATGACAGACGGTGGCGTCGACTACAGCTTCGAGTGCATCGGCAACGTCAAAACCATGCGCCAAGCCTTGGAGTGTACGCATAAGGGTTGGGGCGAGTCCTTCATCATCGGCGTGGCCGGTGCAGGGCAGGAAATATCCACTAGGCCATTCCAACTTGTCACTGGACGCTCTTGGAAAGGCAGTGCCTTTGGCGGCGCGCGCGGTCGCACAGACGTGCCACGCATCGTTGACTGGTATATGGAAAACAAGATCAGCATCGACCCATTAATTACTCATACGATGCCGTTAGAAGATATCAACAAAGCTTTCGATTTAATGCACGCAGGCAAGAGCATTCGCTCTGTCGTCTTATTTTAATAAGCAATTGAAATAATTAAACTTTAGCATACAACCCCCCAATCAGGGGGTTGTCTCTGCGCGTCTGTGAATTACTCTACTGAGCACGAATTGACGTCACAATCCGTGCCCACTATTTTATTAATTCAGTCGTACTCGCCCGGAGAGAATTGCAATGAAAGCTGCCCTTAATCCATGGAAAACTGTTGCGCGAAGCTGCGCTGCCCTGCTCACAGCAGGCGTACTAAGCACGAATGCGTTTGCACAAGATGTAGCAGTAACAGTGCCGACTTCATTCACCGGCACCTATGACCTTACTTATGCTAATGCACAAACTAACTCACCGCTTACGAACGGCACTGCCGTCAGCGTTGTGATTGCGCCAGGTGGCTTGCTTTGTATCGGCGGCTACACACTGACTGACCCTGTCACACGCAATGGCAATGCTCATGAAGCCATTTGGGCTGAGTCGACTATTGGTATTGAAATTGCGCTTTCTAGCCTCGTGACTGGCTTTAATGAAATTAACGTCGGCTCGACTTCGGGCACGTGGTATGGACAGCTGCAAGGCGCAAAGACTAGCACGGCAACAACAGGGTGTGGCAGCAGCACGCCAGCGCCCGATATGACTAAGATCAACGAGTTGTTTGCGAAAGCGCAAGAGAAGTTTGCGCAGTACTTCCCTGCCAGTGCCAATGCCGTGAACCAAACCTTGGATGATTACATCTACCGCGCCTACCCAGGTGGCATCTACCTTGCCATCAACAATGGGGACGTCTATGTCATGGGCGGCACTTTTGGTGACCAGCCAACGAAGCAGGGATCATTGGAAGCCATTCTTACTGAGCTTACAGGCACACAGGTGGACATTCCTGATATTCCTGATGCGGCTTCTGGCGACTACAAACTGGTAGTGACAGGAAATATCGCGACCTCTGTTGCCGGTATCGCGATCAACACCGCCTTCCCGGCAGTGACAATCGAGAACATCGCAGCTCCTAGTGCGAGTGACATCGATGGCATTCGCGATGCAGTGAAGGAATCTTTGCAAGAGATCAACTTTGTGGGGACGATCGACGTCTCTGAGGTCACTTCTACTAGCAGCACCTTCAGCTTCAAGATCGCCTTTAAAGGATCTGTGACCTCTAACGGCGTGACAAGCACAAGCGATTACTTGTTGGTGTACAACTACACTAAGCTATAAGGTTTAACGCACGACCAAGCCAAGCACGACTCTGACATCGTTGGAGTCGTGCTTTTTCATTTGCGCAGCGCACCGGCAAAATGCATAGCCAGCCACACAGTGTCCTGCTTTGGATCTGTCCATTCCACGCGGTGTCGCTTTAGTGCAGGAATCAACACATAGTCCCCTTCCGTTAAAGCCAATTCGCTGCCATCATCCCAACGAATGCAAGCGGCCCCACGCAGCAGCATGACCCATTCGTTCTGCGCCTGCTCATACCACTGCCCAGGGGCGCTACGCTGCCCATGCGACACAATACGCTCGATCGTCACCCCGTCTGTTTTTACAAGTGCTTCAAAAACCTCAGCTTCTTGCGCATTAGGGAGCCCCTCTAAGAAATTGCCGTGTGCGTGCATATCATCCTCTGTAATTTTCCCGTGCCCCGCTAGAGCCTAGCCCGTATAATACCCTGCATTCGTATTCCGCCGCGCGCAGCTCAACAAAGCGGCCCAAATTGCCCTAAAAAGAGAGAAATCATGCAGCGACAATCTAAAACTCTTAGCGTTCTTCTGAAACTTTGTGCTTCGTGCCTCTTTATGGCCGTCTCTGCACTGAGTTTCGCCCAGATCGAGACAATCGCAGGCGAATGGAGAGGCACCTATAACATCAATATCGGTGGTGATCGCGACATCGTATTCACTATCGAAGTCAACGACGGCGAAGTAACCGGCACCTTTGATGACGAGGCCGGCGGTGCGATGGGGCTGACGATCGAGTCGATTAGCATCGAAGGCAGAGAAGTCGAGTTTACTATTCCGCGCATCAACGGTGCGTATTTCGGCACAGTTCATGCTGACCTCGGCACGGACGGCAAGCCTGTGCGCATCGACGGCGATTGGACACAAGCGGGAGAGTTTATTCCCGTCACTATTTATAGAACACAGTAAGGAGCTCACTAATGAAGTATCTGCATACGATGGTCCGTGTATCAGACTTGGACGCCTCGCTAGACTTCTATTGCACCAAACTTGGCCTTGTCGAGATTGAGCGCAGAGAAGTAGAACAAGGCCGCTTCACCCTTGTATTCCTTGCGGCACCCGGCGATGAAGACGCCCAGGTCGAACTGACCTATAACTGGGACCCTGAAAGCTACGATGAAGGCCGCAATTTTGGCCACTTAGCCTATTGCGTCAAGGACATCTATGCCACCTGCGAAAAGCTGCAAAATGCAGGCGTGACGATCAACCGCCCACCTCGCGATGGCCGTATGGCGTTTATTCGCTCGCCTGACAATATTTCCATAGAGCTGCTGCAAGAAGGCAGCGCTCTTGCCCCCCAAGAGCCTTGGCAGAGCATGCCCAACACAGGCAAATGGTAGGCGCGACAACAGTTTTAAATTAGCAAAAGGTAGATAAATCATGCAATTACTCGACGGTAAGGCTACGTCTGAACAGATCAAAACCGAGATTGCGGAGAAAGTAAAAACCATCATAGCCAGCGGTGGCAAAGTGCCGCACCTGGCTGCAGTGTTGGTCGGCAATGACGGCGCGAGTGAGACCTATGTGAACAATAAAGTGCTCGACTGCCGGCAAGTAGGCTTCGAGTCTAGCCTCATACGCTTACCGGCAGACGTGACTGAGGCGCAATTGTTGCACCGCATCGACCAACTCAACCGCGACAAAAGTATCGATGGTTTCATCGTACAGGTGCCGCTACCAAAGCATATCGATGAAGACAAGATCATCTTGGCGATCGACCCATTGAAAGATGTCGACGGCTTCTCCCCCGCGAGTGTTGGACGTATGTGCCTAGGCATGCCGACATTCATCTCAGCGACCCCAAACGGCATCATGGAATTGCTTGCACGTTATAAAGTTGACACCGTCGGCAAGCATTGCGTTGTCGTAGGCCGCAGCAATATCGTCGGCACGCCGATGTCGATCTTGATGTCGCGCAACAGCAACCCTGGCAACGCCACGGTAACGCTAGTGCATAGCCGCACACCGAATATGGCCGAGATATGTCGCAGCGCCGATATTCTTATCGTTGCCATCGGCAAACCGAACTTCGTCAATGAATCGATGGTGAAAGAAGGCGCCGTAGTTATCGATGTGGGCATCACACGTGTCGATGACAGCACTCGCCCCTCTGGCTTTAGGCTCGTAGGCGATGTGGAGTTTGCGGCAGTCAAAGACAAATGCTCGTTCATTACACCAGTGCCAGGTGGGGTTGGTCCGATGACCCGTGCCGCGCTGTTACTCAACACCTTGAAAGCACAGGCCATGCATCACCAAGCCGATTAAATTGGAGTTGTACTATGTTTCAGAATATAAAGCCTTTAGCTGCGGACCCAATCCTTGGGCTCATGGCTGCTTATCGCCTCGACAATAATGCTCACAAGATCGATTTAGGGGTTGGCATTTATAAAGACGAGACAGGTGCAACTCCTGTCATGCGCGCCGTTAAAGAAGCAGAGGCGCGCCTTCTTGCCTCGCAAGAAAGTAAATCTTACGTTGGCCCCGCCGGCGCTGCAGGTTATAACGAAGAGATCGCACAGCTTTTATTAGGGCGTGATTTGGCCGAAAAAACCAAAGCGCTGCGTTGCACATTTCAAACACCGGGCGGCTGTGGCGGCTTGCGTCTAGCGGCGGAATTTATTAATGCCACTAAGCCAGGCGCACGCATTTTTGTCAGCGACCCTACTTGGGCTAACCATATCCCATTATTGGGTGATGCAGGCTTAGAGATCGTCAAATACCCTTACTACGATTACAGCACGCACAGTATTCGTTTTGACGAGATGATCAGCACTTTGCATCAAGCTAAAGAAGGTGACTTGGTACTTCTTCACGGTTGCTGCCACAACCCCTGCGGCGCGGACTTGAACCAAGAGCAGTGGCAACAAGTGCGTGACCTCGCTTTGAAAAACGGCTTCACGCCATTCATCGACATCGCCTACCAAGGTCTCGGTGATGGTGTAGAAGAGGACTGCTACGGTGTGCGTTTGCTCGCAGGCTCGGTACCAGAGTTAATTGTCGTGAGCTCTTGTTCTAAGAACTTCGGCATCTACCGAGAGCGCGTCGGTGCGTTGACCGTCATCTGCGAAACGCCGGCATCACTCAAAGGCTCTGCGAGTCTGATCGCTTACATTGCCAGAGGTATTTACTCAATGCCACCCGATCATGGCGCCACGGTAGTTGAGATGATTCTGACTGACGACGCCTTGCGCAGCGACTGGGAGTCAGAGCTCACACAAATGCGTGAACGCATCAATGGCCTGCGTACGCAGTTCGTTGACCGCCTTGCAGCTTCTGGTGTTAGCCGTGATTTCAGTTTCATTCAGAACGAGAAAGGCATGTTCTCCTTCCTCGGCGTTGATGTGGCCCAGGTGCAAACCTTGGTCAACGATTACAGCATCTATCTTGTTGATTCTAGCCGTATCAATGTGGCGGGCATCAATGACAATAACATCGACTATCTTGTGGATAGCATCAAGAAAGTCGTTGGCTAAACGATCTATCAGGCGCTAAGGCTTATCCCCTTAGCGCCTGATAGCTTTAGCGTTTCGCCAGTGCGGGCTGCACTCTAGCCGCAAGTTCTCGCAAAGCCTTTTGCGTTGTTTCCCAATTAATACAGGCATCGGTAATCGATACGCCGTATTTAATTTCTTCAAGGTCATCCGGTATCGGCTGATTGCCTTCGCACAGATTACTCTCCAACATAACGCCGATGATCGATTTATTGCCCTGCTCGATCTGCTGCGCCACGCTCTCTAATACTTCTAACTGACGCGTGTGATCTTTGCGCGAATTGCCGTGACTGCAGTCCACCATAATATTGGCAGGAAGGTTGGCCTTGCGCATATCGTCTTCGCAACTTGCAACGCTCGCCGCATCGTAGTTTGGCTCTTTGCCACCGCGTAAAATGACGTGGCAATGTGGATTACCAGTGGTACGGAATGCCGCCACTTTGCCTTCGTCTGTGACACTGATAAACGAGTTAGCCGCAGAGGCAGAACGAATGCCATTGACTGCCACTGTAAGGCTACCGTCGACGCTATTTTTAAACCCAACAGCCGATGAAATGCCGCTAGACAATTTACGATGTGTTGGCGATTCAGTCGTGCGCGCACCGATAGCTGTCCACGACACTAGGTCTTGCAAATACTGGGGAGAGATAAGATCGAGTGCTTCGATCGCAATTGGCAAGCCAATGCTATTAATGTCTAACATCAACTGCCGGCCAATTCTTAACCCGTGTTCGATGCGATGACTGCCGTCCAAGTTGGGATCATAAATCAAGCCCTCCCAACCCACTGTTGTGCGTGGCTTTTCGAAATACACGCGCATCACACACATCAAGGTATCGCTCAACTCATCTGCTAGCGGCTTAAGTAATTTTGCATACTCTATCGCTTCATCGACATTGTGAATCGAGCATGGTCCCACGACGACAATGAGTCGATTGTCTTTGTGATCGAGAATACTTTTGACGCCTTTATGCCCGGCGAGCACAGTCTCTAACGCAGCCCCAGCCACAGGCATTTCGTCCTTCAAAGAGCGTGGCGATGGAAGCTCTTCTTGTGTCACGATGTGAAGATTGTCGTTCTCTTTTTGATTCATAAAATTCTCTGTCGTAAAAAATGTCTATTAAACGGAGTGTCTATTCCTGCCCACGAAAATGCTGCACACGCATGCCGGCAATAAAGAGGCTTGCGGCGTAAAGTAAAAAGCCCCCTATTGTTAACACGGCCAACTCCGCAATCCGTTGCCATACTCCCCACTCTAACCATTGCTGCCAATCTCCAGCAACAAACCACAAAAATGCGCACATTATGGCGTTAGCAAATAACACTCTTAATAAGAATATCGCCCATCCGCTTTGAAACTGAAACACGCCCTGCTTGATCAAGCCGAACATTAACAGACTAGCATTGAGCATTGCTGCGAGTGAGGTGGCCAGAGCAAGGCCTGTGTGCGCAAAATCTAGCACAAAAACTAAGACGATATTGAGCACCATATTCGCCACCATCGCGATGATACCGATGCGGACCGGCGTTGCAGTGTCTTGTCTGGAGTAATACCCAGGGGCGAATATTTTAATCGCCATAAAGGCCAACAACCCCAGAGTATAAGCCTGCAAACTGCTGGTGACCTTTGTGACATCGTCAACACTGAAGTTTTGCCCTTGGAACAAAGTAATGATCAAAGGCTGCGACAATAGCACTAACGCCAAGCTTGCCGGTACCGCAATGAGCAGAACCATACGCAAGGCCCAATCGAGCATCGAGGCAAATTCTGTCGTCGATTTCTCCGCATGTTTGCGCGATAGACTTGGCAGCACCACCGTCGCTATGGCGATGCCAAAGATCCCCAAAGGCAGTTCAACTAGACGGTCGGAGAAATACAACCAAGACACACTGCCAGAGACCAATAGCGAGGCAATGAAGGTGTCGAGAAGCAAGTTAATTTGGCTCACCGAAACCCCAAATAAGGCCGGTACCATCAACTTCATAACCCGCTGCACTCCCTCGTGTTTCGGGTTGAACTTAGGGATTGGCAACAAGCGCATGCGCGCCAAGAAGGGTAATTGAAAAAATAATTGGCAAACCCCGGCGATCAAAACACCCCATGCCAATGCCACTTCCGGCTGTAACATATAGGGGCTTAGAAAGACTGCCGATGCAATCATCACCACATTGAGCAATGCCGGAGTTAACGCAGGAATCGCAAAGCGGTCGTAACTATTGAGTATCGATGCGGCGAAAGCGCTCAAGGATATTAACAATAAATAGGGAAACGTAATCCGCAGCATGTCGACGAATAAGGCAAATTTCGCAGGGTCTTCGCGAAAACCATATGCCACTGGGATCGCGATCAAGGGCGCAGCAACGACCACAAGCAAAGTTAAAACCAGCAGCACCGAACTAAGACTGCCCGCCACGCTGTCGATTAACAATCGGACTTGCTCGTGGGGTTTTTTGCTGCGGTACTCCGATAAGACAGGCACGAATGCTTGGTTGAAAGCACCTTCTGCGAACAACCTACGAAGAAAGTTAGGAATTTTAAAAGCGAGGAAAAAGGCATCGGTCCCATCGCCTGGACCAAACATCCTAGCGAGCACGATGTCGCGCACTAATCCTAGAACGCGCGAGACCATCGTCATACTGCCGGTGACCGCGCTAGAACGAAGCAGGCCGCCCCTTGGTCGGGGCGGCCTGCCATTCATGCTAGTACTATCTTGATCTTGTGATTGATCACTCATCTTGTGATGGCTCTTAAGTAGACGGGAAGGTCCCGTTCAAACTCCTATGCAGTCGCTATCCATTAGCGCATAAGCCTCACTAGACTCTGTGCAGCAATATCACTTATTCGTAGCGCGTAGCATCCACGCCGTCTTCTCGTGTAAGCGCATGCGGTCTGAAACTAGTGCCGCTGTGGATTCATCGTCCGCGTCTTGTGCGAGCTTCAATACTTCACGGCAAGTCTTTACCACTTGTTCATGGCCTTGAGTCAAAAGGTCAACCATCTCGGCGCCTGATGGCACCCCATCGACTTCTTTGATGGAGCTAAGTTTCACGAATTCTTTGTAAGTACCAGGTGCTGGCACATCGAGAGTACGAATGCGCTCTGCGATATCGTCCACAGCCACTGCCAACTCCGTGTAATGCTCTTCGAACATTAGGTGCAGCTCACGAAAATGCGGGCCAGTCACGTTCCAGTGAAAGTTATGAGTCTGGAGGTAAAGAGTGTAGGAATCCGCTAGCAAATGCTTGAGTCCGTCAGCAATATTGGTGCGGTCAGCCTCTTTAATACCGATGTCAATCTTTGTCATCGTTCAACTCCTTTTTGCGATAAGTTCGGAACGCAGTATGCCATAGTGACCAGTTAACTTCAAATTTCAATATATTTATCAAATATTGATAGTTTTTTTATATCGACAATTTGCCAGCTTATTCCAGGCCTGCATAGACAGTTTGCACGTCATCGTCATCATCGATGGCATCCAAGAATGCTTCGACTTCTTCACGCTCTACATCCCCTAAAGTCACTGGGTTCTTGGGGCGGTAGCCGAGCTTGGCGCTCTCGACGTTAAAGCCGTACTCTGGCAGCGCCTTACACACCGAGTCGAGATCCGTGGGCTCAGTTAGGAATAAGGTCGCCCCCTCGTCGCTAGGCTCTAGGTCTTGCGCACCCGCTTCAATCGCCGCGAGATCCGGGTCAGCGTCGTCGCTCGTGGGGGTCGCCTCGATCATGCCGAGATAATCAAAATCCCAAGAGACAGAACCAGAGTTACCGAGCTGGCCCTTGCGGAACAACACTCGCATGCTCGAATAGGTGCGATTAGCGTTGTCAGTAAGACATTCCACTATTACCGGCACTTGGTGTGGCGCAAAGCCTTCATAGGTGAGTTTTTCGTAGTTGATGCCTTCATCAAGCAAGCCGGCACCCTTTTTAATGGCACGCTCTAAAGTTTCGCGCGTCATCGAGGCTTTCTTGGCTTGCTCTACGGCTAAGCGCAGGCGGGGGTTCATGTCTGGGTCTGCGCCGTTGCGTGCGGCGACCATGATCTCTTTGGTGAGTTTGGTGAAAATGCGCCCTTTGGCATTGGCCGCGATTTCCTTATGTTTAACTTTCCACTGTGCACCCATGACGAACTGTCCTTCCCGCTTACTAATATACGAATGAGGTCGCTGATAATACGGGTAAAATTGATCGACCACAAACACCGCAGTAAAGCTTCAAAGGGCGATGACAACGCCGTTTGCAGCCTCTGCGTCTTCTCTATCATGAGTCACCATGATGGCAGGTAGGCCCGCTTCTCGCAGGCGCTTGAAAACAAACTCGCGAACTTCGCGCCTTAGATGGGCATCGAGCCGAGAGAAAGGCTCATCGAGCAGGACGGCCTTAGGCTGCGAGAGCAACAGCCGTTGCAGGGCCACACGTGACTTCTGCCCGCCCGATAAAGTGTCTGGATCGCGTTTTGCAAACCCTTGCAAGCCAATCGAGGCCAGCGCCTGTGAGACGATAGCCTCTTTGTCTTGTGCATCCGCGGGAATCGCAAAACGCAGATTGCCCGCGACACTTAAATGCGGAAATAACATAGGGTCTTGAAACAACAACCCCACCCGCCTGTGCTCGGCGGCTAAACCGTTCAGAAGTTCAGTGTCTAACAGGATATCGCCCGAGGCCGTGAATGCTGGAGCGAGAAAGCCGGCAACATAGGCCAAAAGACTCGACTTCCCTGCCCCCGACGGGCCCATCACCGTGAGCACCTCGCCTGCCTCGATCACGGCGTCGATCTCGAGCAACTGCCGCTCCTGCAGGGCTATACGAACTGATTTTAAATGCAATTGGTGTGCGTTCACGCGCTTCCTCTCATCCCTTTACGATTGCGCCATACTAGGCGTGGCACAAACAAGGCCAACATAAACCCTAGCATCGGCAATACTGCCTGTAACAAAGCCCATACGGCGATAATACTGCGGTTACCACCCGAGGCCAGTGCAACGGCCTCCGTGGTCAGTGTCGAGACGCGGCCTGCACCAATGAGTTGGCTGGCTAAATACTGGCTAATACTGACGGCAAAACCGACGGCCATTGCCGTCAGACATGGCGCCAAGAGTAGCGGTAGGCGTACCTTCCAAAACACCTGCCACTGGCTTGCCCCTAGCGTTGCCGCTAGTTGCGACCAACGTGGGTCTAGGCGTCGATAAGCCTCCGACAATGCTAGAAAGCTATAAGGCAACACAAAGAGTAGATGGGCAAAAATCACCATGGCGATGTTGGGCGTCCACTGTAAAAACTCAGTCGCCACAATGATGCCGAATAGAAAGGCGATCTGTGGAACGATCAATGGCAGGTAGAGCAATATCAAGGAAGGCGATAAGCGTTTTTGAAAGCGCTGCTCACTCTCTAGAACCGCTATGACCAAGGCAATTGCGATGAGTGTCGCCAACACAGCAATGATCAAGGTGTTGGCTAGGGGCGATGCCAGATCGAGAGAGGCGTTCTCCCACGCACGTAGATTCCAAGAGCGAGGCAAGTTCTCCGGAAAGCGCCAAAATCCAGCGAAGGAATTCAGCACTAACGCCACCACGCCACCGATAGATAGCAGCACCGCCGTTGCCACCCCGAGCAAACCAATGCCACGCAGCACGCTATCTGCCCGCCCACGATGTCCACTAAGGGCATAGCGACGCCCAAGCAATGCGAAGACCACTTCTAAGCCGCGCCACAACAACAGCGCCGATAGGGTGACGCCTAGCTGAAGCAAGGCGCCCGCTGCGGCCATGAAGCGCAAGCTTAGGTCGGGGTCATTGAACCATTGCAGCACTTGCACGCTTAATGTGTAAGGCAGATTTGGCCCAATAATCAGCGCGACATCGACAGTCGCCGACGCAAAAGCGATGACTGCATACACCGGTAGCCGAATGAGGGGATAAAGCGCTGGAGTTACAGTCAGTAGCCACGCTAGAC
The DNA here is from genome assembly GCA_947259995.1 of uncultured Pseudomonadales bacterium. Classification (GTDB taxonomy): domain Bacteria; phylum Pseudomonadota; class Gammaproteobacteria; order Pseudomonadales; family Pseudohongiellaceae; genus UBA5078. The sequence goes on from CAMYOK010000013.1 coordinate 30,518, forward strand.
CGCGGCGATACCCCAGAGAGCGAGCGATATTCACGCGTTTATCGGCCTCTATCTGCGGCAATGCGGCTAGCGCCATCAGCAATAGAAAGGGAATCTCTTTGACCGTCAGCGCAAGCATCAGAGACAGGCCCCAATAATCATTGACGATCAGTACGTCGGGCGGTGAGCTAAAGCCCGTCGCACTTGGGGATAACCAACGCATCAACAGCCCTGACGGCGCAATGAGGAAGGCGAGGCCAAAAGCTGCCGCGGCATGGGGAATGGCGAGTAGTGGCGAGACAAGCCGGCGCATCCAGCTCTCAAGACGGGTGCCGCTGGCGGCGGCGAGAAACAGCAACACCAGTAGCAATGCCAATAGGGGTGTGACTAACGCCGAAACCATACTCACCATGACACTGTGAGATAGGCCCGGCGCTGCAAATAGTGCAGCGAAGTGATTAAGAGTCAAACCTTCACCGCCGATCGCAGGCAGATATCCGAAGGCAGGTAGGACGGTTAGCCCCACCCCAAGAACGACTGGCGCTAACAGGATCAACAACATGAACCAAGGTGCGCCGCGCAACCCCCACTGTGCGCCCCCCCTTAACACGGCTTGCAAAGATGCTCTAGCGGGCCCCATAGCGCTCGACCCATTCACGCTCTAATGCCCCCACCCAATCTGGGTGTGGCTCTTGCAAGGTCTTCCCTAGCGCCTCTGGCGGCAAAGTCGCAGAGCCAACATCGACGTTAGCAAATGCGGCTCGCTCTTGTGCACTGAGCTGCTCCATACTGAGCACCGTGGTGCTGCCCATGACCTCAGGCCGATAGGCTTGCAGCTGCGCCTGTGCCGATAAGAGAAAATTTGCGAAGACCATGGCACCCGCCTTAGCACGAGCATTGAATGGCACAGCTAGGAAGCTCACATTACCAATACTGCCAGCATCGGACACAAAGCTGCGCACTGTCTCGGGCAACTCTCCTGCCGCAATGCCCGCACTCGCCTCCGCTGGGCTCAAACTAATCGCTAGACTGATTTCCCCGTCTCCCATCATGCGGCGCATCTGTGTCCCACTACTGGGAAAACTACGCCCGCCTCTTAAGAGCGAGGGATGTAATTGATCCAAATAAGACCATAAAGGTGCAGTGATGCGCGCAAACTCTTCTGTCACTAATGGTTTATAGAGCGGCTCGCGATCCTCGACGAGTTCAAGCAGCACTTGCTTTAAAAAAGTCGAGCCTAAAAATACCGGTGGCCGTGGGTAGGTAAATTGTCCAGGGTTTTCCTGTGCCCATGCCAGAAGTGCATGAACGTTAGTCGGTGGTGACGGCAAGATCTCACTGTCGAAATAGTAAATGAGTTGTGAGCGTGTCCAAGGAGACTCTAGACCTTCGACGGCAATGGTGAAATCTTCGCGCATTTCAGGGCGCTTATCGGCATCCACTAAAGCAAAGTTTGGCAACTGTTCCGCCCACGGGCCGAACAATAAGGCGTTTTGTTTTAGCGTGGCAAAGTTTTCGCCGTTGACCCAAAGCAAGTCCACAGTGCCAGTCTCGGTATTGCCAGCGAGTTTTTCTGCGAGGATGCGTGACACAGCCTCAGCGGTGTCGCTGAGTTTTACATGCACGATTTCGACGCCATAACGCTTTTGCGTTTGCTCTGCCGCCCACGCGATATAGCGATTAATCTGTGGGTCCCCCGCCCAGGCATCAAAATACACTGTTTGCCCCCGAGCCGAAGCGACTACTTGCTCCCAGTTGCCTGGGTCAGGTGAGTCGCTAAACACATTGATGGGGAGCAGACAAAATAGGCCCACTAGCATTAAGCAAAGCGATCGTGACATTCAGCTGCTCGCCTTTTCGGCCGCCTTACTCGCCGCACTATCTGAGCGAGCGAGCAAGCCTAAACGCTTCGCGCGACGCGCACGAAAACGCTCATCCAAGACATCGCTTAAGACTTCATGATGGAAACGATCGCAGGCGATACACAAATTCTGGTAGTCGCGCCCGTCGGGAGACTTGGTTTTACCTGCGTCAATAAACTGCGCCTCGCTCCACCCGACGAACTCGCCCATTTTCTCAGGGGCACCCTGATTAATCGCTTGCATCGCTGGGTGTTCTGACAAGTCTTCTAACAATTCTTTTAGGGGCTCTTCAGTAAGATTGCCAAGCGGGTGGGCAGTCTTTAAGCAACACGGATAGACGTCACCGGTTGGATCTATAGAAACCTCAGCGCCCGCATAACCGTAGTTGAGAAAGTTCAACCCACCTGACCAAGCATTACAAAAATTATCTTCCAAGGTCGCCGTCGACAGGCCATTTTGCCAGGCACGCCCTCTTGGCCAGAGCTTTCCTATCCACACCTCTTCGGTGGCACCAAACATATTGTATAGCGGTATGTCTGGATTCATTTGCAAGCGGCGCTCGTCAAATAGCGCGGCGTTCTCAACCCCTGCATTCGCGAACATGCTTTGCAGTTTGTCGATCAGTTTTTGGCGTTTGTCCCCCTCCATGCCAACATGATAGTCGTCCATGCCAGACACAGAGATCGTCCACACACCCCGGGCGAGTAGTTCATCAATAATCTTTGCTGTCAGGAGGTCACCGGTAGTCTGGACGACAACTTTCACTCCACCAACATCGCGGTATTTGTCGCGGATTGCCTCTAGAGCTGGATACAGGACGCGTTCACGCACAGGTTCTGTCATCACATCGCCACCAGAGATGATGATGCGCCCAATACGCTCCTCATACTCGGCTTGCGGCTCAGATTCAGGGTTAACGCGCTCTAAAAAACGCATAGTCTTTGGAAAATTGGCGATAATTTTGGGGGAGTTTTGCTCGGCCTCTGCCACTACTTGTTCGAGCTCATCGCGCACATAAGGGCGGAACTTTTCTTCATAGCAATGTTTACAACGACGATGGCAATGCCAACATAAAACATAGTAGATCGATTCCATCGATAACCCTTTTATACACTTTATTGGTTTAAAACGAATTTAGAGCAGGCAAACGCTCTTTCTCTGCAATACTGTACGAGCCTATTGTTCAAAGCAGATCATCGATCACACTAGGTGACGGGATAGATATGCAACATGGTCTCACTCGCTAAAGACCACACATCATCATGTGCCAGCAAACTCCTGGCCTGCTCTACCTCGCACTCCACGACGTCGCGCGCACCAAATTCATCGACATAAAACCCCAGACTCCCTGCAGCGGCAAGGCTTAGCGTTTTCTCGATGATCCATTGCTGTACCTGGGCAGGGCTTTCGTTGTCGCATTGCCTAGATAGTGCGCGAAACAGCTCTAGTATTGAGGCTTCCTCATCCAAATGCAGCATGAAGAGTTCTAATTTTTCTTGTTCTTTCATCACATTGCTTCTCTTTCAACAATAGAGGGAGTGAAACCCGATTTGTTGCAAATTAATTTCGCTTTCCTTGTTTTCTCGACATTAAGGGATACAGGAACACCACCAATACAATGATGCTCGCACCGGCGTAAAACTGTACTCCTAATTCCTTCTGCTCGTCGAGTATCAGTATGGCTAGCATGATCGCATAAATTGGCTCCATATTAACCGCCAACGACGAGGCATAGGCGGACAAATGCCGCAGGGCTCGCAGTGACAGAGCAAATGGCAGCAAGGTGCAGGCGCAGGCTAGTACGGCAAGGTAGATGAGATCCTGCTGGTTCGGCAAGGCAAATAGCTGTGAGGCCGCTGGAATTAACTCGGTCGCTGTGGCTTCGGCACCACGAACTCCCACAAACCCTATGCTGAGGAGCAGCACGAAAACACCACCGCTAAGCATTTCGATCCCTGTAGCCGTTAGTGAATCTGTGCGCAATATCAAACGCTTATTGCAAGCGGCAAACAAGGCCGCCAACAACGCTGACACCACCCCGATCAACACCCCCGCATTCATCTGCTCGGGCGTCCCCCCCACTAACAGCGCCATACCCGGCAACACCAAGAGACCGATAAACATCTCGTTCAATTGGAAACGACGTCCTGTGATCAATGGCTCTAAAACACATAAAAAGATTGGCGATAAGGCCATGCAGGTTGCAGTGACAGAAGCATTGGCGAGTTTTACAGATAAGTAAAATGTCACCCAATGCAGGGCGACGAGCACTCCCACCCCGGCAAAAGCCGCCCCATGCCGAAGTGAAAGACTGGCTATACCGCGCCAGACCTTGGGCACGCAGAACAGTAGCAAGGCCACTAACAACATGCGCCATAACACTAGTGATAAGGCAGGAATGCTGATGAGCCTGCCTAGAATGGCGGTAAACCCCCACAGGAAGACACAGAAATGGATCTGTAGCCAAGCATTACGCGTTTCGGGCATTCGTCTCTAATCCTATCTAGAGCCATGGCAAAGTGCAGCGAGAACAAAGGCCCAGTCTAACAAAGAGTCTTCCTCCCTCGATAATTGTTTCCTTGCAATGGAGAGGCTAGACTTTAACCTTTAAACAACTTCCTCAGGAACTACGCTTCATGACCTCGCCAGTGGCGATCATTAACGCCAATTTGCTCAGCACCGACCCATTGCTGTGCGTCCTCGACGAGTTCGCTAGCGATGAGGAGATCACGCATTTACTGCAAGCAGGCGCTGCCCTATTAGAGCCGGCGCTTGTGACCGGCCCAGAAGAAGGCGTCACCAGCAAACGCAGAACGGGGCGAAATTGCTGGATTCCCCATAAGCATGACACTGTTGTCGAAGGACTTTGCGAACGCATCAGCACCCTAGTTGGACTCCCGCTTTTGCAGGCAGAATCGATCCAGCTGATTCACTATGATGAGACTCAGGAATATGCAGCGCATTTCGATGCCTGGGATGCCGAGAGTGAAGCAGGAAAACGCTGCATGAAGCGTGGTGGGCAACGCCTTGTTACCTGCCTGCTGTATCTCAACGATGTCGAAGAAGGAGGTGGCACCACGTTTCCAAAGCTCAAGATGCAGGTGGAGGCGAAAAAGGGCCGCCTAGTGCTGTTCCATAATTGCAATCTTGGAGGGACAGTACGTCACCCGCATAGCTTGCACGGTGGGATGCCAGTGATCAAAGGCGAAAAGTGGGCATGTAATCTTTGGTTTCGCGAACACAAGTATTGGTAAAGCTTAGTCTTGAGTCACATCGAAGCTCCCCTGTATGATGCGCCCTACTCTGACCCCCTTTAGCATTAACACGGCAAGAATCTATGAAAAACACCCAATTACGCGCTCGGCTACGGGCATTAGGCCCAGGCTTAGTCATGTCCTCTGCAGCAGTTGGCGGCTCGCACCTTGTTGCGTCTACTCAGGCGGGAGCCTTGTTTGGCTGGCAACTTCTGTGGCTTGTCTTGCTCGTGAATATCCTTAAATATCCGTTTTTCCGCTTCGGTGTCCAATACACCTTAATTGAAAATGAAAGCCTCATCCATGGCTATCTCCGCAAGGGTCGGCATTATCTAATGGCGTTTACCGCGCTTAATATAGTTGCCGCAGTGGTCAACACGGCAGGCGTATTGATTCTCAGCGCGAGCCTTCTGCAGTACTTCATTCCGTGGCAAGTGTCACTCACCACGCTATGTTTTCTCTTGCTGTTTGCCTGTTTGAGCATTCTGTTGGCTGGGCATTACAAATTGCTCGATAGACTCTCGAAAGTGATCATGTTCACGCTCACCGTAACCACGGTATTCGCCGTTGTGATCGCTTGGCAAAATGGGTCTGCTACACCAGCCGACTACGTGAGCCCTTCCCCTTGGCAATTATCTGCACTCGCCTTTCTAGTTGCCATGGTCGGTTGGATGCCCGTGCCCATCGAGATTTCGGCTATCAGTTCATTGTGGACTCGATCCAAACAGAAACTAACGCAAGTATCCTTATCCGACGCACTATTCGATTTTAATATTGGCTATGGCGTTGCCGTACTTCTGGCCGTGGTGTTCTTGGCGCTAGGCGCGTTAGTGCAACATGGCGCCGAGCAAGAGATCGCGCTTGCCAGTGCCGCCTTTGCTCAGCAATTAGTGTCGATGTATGCCGCCACAATAGGTGATTGGTCACAATACTTGGTCGCGGGAATTGCCTTCATGTGCATGTTTGGCACTACATTGGCGGTTATGGATGGCTATGCACGAACGCTTAACGAATCCGTGCATTTGCTTGGTCGCTCTGAAGATGAAGCGCCACGGTGGACATTAAATGCCTGGATCATCGCGCAAGCCTTTGCGGGCATGGCGATAATCCTGTTCTTTCAGAGTGCACTAGCGCCGATGCTCAGCTTTGCCATGACCTTGGCCTTCATAACCACGCCGTTCTTCGCGTGGCTAAACTTCGACTTAGTGCGTAAACGCCATATCTCCAAAGGTATGAATCTACTGGCATGGGTTGGCCTGATTTACCTCACTGCCTTCGCCATTGCGTTTATCCTCTGGTGGTTATTCGCCAGTTAAGCTTCTCGGGGGTTGAGCTTGCGTTTGATGGAACCGCCCAATAGATGCGAAGGCCATCGGAACGCACTCACGAACGATACCAATACCGAGGCCGCGTAAGGCAAAGCCTGAATCGTCAATACGACGCTCCAGATCCGCAAGTCTGGGCTGCCATACTCGCGCGGCACCAGGCTTAGCATCAACACCACTCCGAGCAGACTCAACAACATCAAAGTTTCTTCGCGTACCGCCGCAAACGCTTGCGATAAGGCCGAAGGACGGGCCATCTTAGGCGTGCGGACGAACGGCATATTATCGGTAAACAAACCCTTCAAAGTGGCTAAACCTACGGTGTGCGACAGTGCTAGCCCCGCAATAGCCGCCGCGACAGTCTGCCGCAAATTAGCTTTTACGCGAGAACGGTACAGGTACACCATTTTCGAAAGTTTGAATACAAACAATGACAGTGGCAGTACCGAGAACATTACCAAGGGAGCATCAATCTGGGTTGGCGAGACAATCATCGCCACCGACCAGGCAATCGCCGCTAGGTTAAAGATCAAGTTGAAACCATCGGCAATCCAGGGCAACCAACCGGCAAGAAAGTGATAGCGCTGCCCGTTCGTCAAGGAAGACGATTTAGCACTAAACAACTCTTTGGTGTGACGACGTAGAATCTGCATGGCGCCATAAGCCCAACGGAAACGCTGCTTCTTGTAGTCGATGAAGGTATCGGGCATTAACCCGCGCCCGTAACTGTAAGAAAGGTACAGTGCCTCATAGCCGGCTTCGAAGATACGTAAGCCTAACTCTGCGTCTTCGGTGATACACCACTCACCCCAGCCACCGACCTCTTCCAATGCCGAGCGGCGCACTAGTGTCATCGTGCCATGCTGGATGATTGCATTGCGTTCGTTGCGAGTCACCATACCTATTTCGAAGAAGCCGCGATACTCTGCAAAACACATCGACTTGAAGGCATTGTCATCTTGATCGCGATAATCTTGTGGCGACTGCACAATGGCCACACGCGGGTTCTCAAACGCACCCACCAAGTCATTGAGCCAATTGGCCTCTACTTGATAGTCGCTATCGATAGCCGCGATCACTTGCGCATCCGCATGGGTTTTTTGCAAGGCGAAGTTCAACGCACCGGCCTTGAACCCAGACAATGGCGCCACATGAAAGAAGCGGAAACGTTCACCTAAAAGCTCACAATGACGCTGCACCGGCTTCCAGACTTTGTCGTCTTTGGTGTTATTGTCTACGACGATTACTTCGAAATCGGGATATTCCAATGCGGCCAATGCGTTCAAGGTTTCGATCAGCATATCGGCTGGCTCGTTATAGGCCGGCACATGAATCGAGACTTTTGGAATGCGTGATTGATTAAGCGCTGTGGGCTGCAATTGGCGTTTACGAACCGTATACCAATGCGCCTCGGCCCATTCGTGCGCCTCGGTCAAGAGGATCGTAATCACCCCCAACATGCCAATAAATAACAGAAGACCGACGATCAACGAGGTGACCGTCAAATATTGCTGGGAGTAGTCGTAGATAATCCACACCAACACAGTCGCCGTGCCCGAAGCCACTAATGCTAGCAGGCCATGACCTTTGGTCTTGAGTGTTTTGCTGTTCAAGCAGAACATCCCCAACATAATCACAGAGGTAAGAATAGAGATGGCGGCCAAGATATGCCAGTCGGGCACTCTTACGATTGCTTCAGCGAAAGAGAATTTTGGTTTTCTATCCACATCGTAAACGCCCCAATAGGCACCCACGCCACCTTCGTTCTGCGCCTTCCATGGTTGATCGAAGGCTTCCATCAAATAGTATTCGTAATTTTCTTGTTCGGCGCGATGTAAGAAACGGCGCAGAAAAAGCGCTTCGTTGGCTTCACTTGCAACGGCGGCCTCGCGAGTACGTCCATCCGAAGGCCAACCGACTTCGCCGATTCGAATGTCTTTGTCTGGGAACAACTCTTTGAGCTCGTCCATCTTCTCAACGATGTAGTCCACAGCATAGTCCACGCTAATGCCTTCCCAATAAGGCAGCATGTGTACCGAAATAAAATCGACATGCTCGGCGAGCTCTGGATAGCGCACCCAAACATGCCATGGTTCCGCCGTGCTGACTGGTTGGGAGACTTGTGAGCGCACGCGATCTAGAAACACTGCAAGATCAGCAACACTGTACTCACCCCGTAAGAACGTCTCGTTACCGACCATAATGTCAGTGATATTGGAATGGGCATTTGCCAACGCCACGGCCGCGTCTATTTCACGTTGATTAGTGATGGCATCGGTGCCGAGCCAAATCCCAAGCGTCACGTCCAAATCATAATCTCGGGCGAGAGCTGGAATAGCGCCTAGCGTCGATAGGCTCGAGTAGGTTCTGATGGCGCGAGTCTTGTCCGACAACAGTGCGATATCGGACTCGATCTCCTCTACCGTCGGCATTACATTGAAGATAGCATCTTGTCCTCGTTGAAAAGGAGAAAAAGCAAAACCACTGATCTCTTCAGGCCAAGGAACGACTTCTGTCGGGCGATTGATTAGCGCCCAGATTGAGAAGGTGACAACAGCGAATAAAATTGCGACAAACAGGGTCGAAATACGCATAGTGTTGATATCGATTCATCTTAAATGAGTAGGGCAAGCGGCGCGCATGGTAGAGTTACGCCTGCTTTCGGTCAATAGATTAGAAAACTATATATTTTTAGCACAAGGCCTTGCAAATAGTGGCCTGTGAAGAATGCGCGCCAGATCATAAACGCACAAAAAAAAGGAGACCACTCTATGTCGATCTACAGATGCGTTATGGCTCTGCTATGCACTATATTTTTACTACAACCCGCATCAGCAGAGCGCGTCGAAGTAACGCTGCACAATGGTACCGTGTTAGGGGTATATCTCCTAATACCCACAACCGCGACACAGGAAGCACGCCCTTTGCTCATTCTGATGCCTGGCGGCTCGGGTGAGGAGGACTTAGCGCGGGACCTGCAATACTGGCTAGGTGAAGAACTTATGCAGCGCGGGTATGCGGTGGCTATTCCGGTATCGCCCAATCAACGCTCATTTCGGGGCGAGAACAACGCCCTCATCCCCCTACTCGTCGATGCCCTGCAAGAAGACGCGCGCATCCAACAGTCAAAAACCCTTCTCGCGGGCATTTCTAACGGCGGGATGTCAGCATTGGAGATCGCCGCGGCGATGCCTTCGCGATATTCGGGCGTTGTGGCCGTCCCCGCCCTAGTCCCTCAAGGCTTGAACGTCGCTGCATTGCAAGGCATGCCGATTTATTTACGCATTGGCGATCAAGACGAATTGACGTGGATGAGCCGCTTAGAGGAAACCGCAAGAAAATTAAGGGAAGGTGGTGCGATTGTGGATGCAGACTTAGTGTTTATGTCGCCGCATATGTTTTCGATGGAATGGGAAACATTAGACCCTTGGCTAGAAGAGTTGCAGAGCAAGCAGCCATAGCGCCTGCTCTGCAACTTTTTTAGAAGTTGTGCTCTACGAGCGGGCTTGTCTCCGCATCGTAATCCACGCCCTTTACGCCAAAACCAAACAGCTTTAGGAACTCACTTTGATAACCCTTGAAGTCGGTCAATTCGAATAAGTTATCGTCAGTCACCTCTGGCCAGATTGCCTCAACTTTAGCCTGGATCGCAGGGTCTAACTCTTTTTCATCGACACGGAAACGCCCCTGTTCGTCCAGGCGTGGCGCATCGGTGTACAGGCACTCTGTAAACAAGCGTTGCAGCTGTTCGATACAGCCTTCATCGCTGCCATCTTCCTTCATGACCTTGATCAGAATAGACAAATATAAGGGCATGACTGGGATCGCAGAGCTGGCTTGCGTTACTAGGGCTTTCAATACCGCCACACGGGCCGCGCCTTGCACCCCCGACAGGCTTGCTTGGATTGCGCCGGCCGCACGATCTAGGTCTTCTTTAGCCTTGCCGATAGTGGCATGACCATAGATAGGCCAAGTCAGTTTATCGCCACGATAGGTATAGGCGACCGTCTGACAGCCCTCAGCCAACAGATCTGCTTGTTTCAAGGCATCGATCCAGAGTTCCCAGTCAGCGCCGCCCATGACGTTCACAGTGGCTTCTATCTCTTCATCACTTGCCGCCTCAACAGTCACATCGCTCACCTTTAGGGTGTCCGTGTTCAGGTTTTTCGCCGTATAGTCGCCGCCGATTGGCTTGAGGACGGAGGAATAGACCTCGCCAGTCACAGGGTCGGTGCGCCTTGGTGCCGCAAGGCTGTAGACGATCAGATCGACCTTACCCATGTCTTTTTGCAATTGCGCGATCACTTGCTCTTTGCAGGCTGTCGAGAACGCATCGCCATTAATGGTATGCGCGTAAAACCCTGCTGCTTCTGCCTGAGCATGGAATGCGGAAGTGTTGTAGTAGCCCGCGGAGCCTGTTTTTCGGTCCGTAGGAGGCTTTTCGAAACAAACGCCCAGAGTATTTGCGCCACTGCCAAAAGCCGCAGTAATGCGCGATGCAAGGCCATACCCCGTGGAGCAACCAAGGACCAACACATTCTTAGGGCCATTCTCGATAGCACCCTGGGCCTTTGTGTAATCAATGAACTCCTGTACATTCGCCGCACACCCCTGTGGATGAGCGTTAATACAAATGAATCCGCGAACTTTTGGCTTAATAATCATGTATCGTCCTTTTCTTCGGTTATTTCTGTGAGTAGCGATGCGCAATAAGACGCAGTAGCGCCGCTGCAAAGGCGGCCATTATAGTGCCGATTACGGTCTTGACAACACCACTTTAAGTCGGCATAGTACCGCGTCTTAAATTCGGCTGTTGAGAACCGTGTTCTCTAAGTCTGGCTAGCACTGCATTATTTAGCCTAGACACACCGTGTACCGTATTCATAGTGAATTGCATAAGCATTAAAGGAGCACCAGTTGGCTAACTCTGCACAAGCTCGAAAGCGCGCCCGTCAAGGCGAAGTTCGTCGTCGTCACAACGCAAGCTTTCGCTCGATGGTTCGTACGTATCTGAAAAAAGTAATCGCCGCAATCGAGTCTGGCGATTTCGAAAAAGCTAACACTGCGTACGCTGCAGCGGTACCTGTCATCGACAGAATGGCTGACAAAGGCATTATTCATAAGAATAAAGCTGCCCGTCATAAGAGCCGTTTGAACTCTGCTGTACTTGCTCTTAAAGCTGCCTAAGACACCTCAGTCTTTTGCTAGTATAAAAAAACCGGCTTATGCCGGTTTTTTTCATGCTTAGAAAAAAGGACTAGCCTTACTCTACAAGTACCAGATTATCGCGATGAATCATCTCTTGCTCACCGGCATAACCCAATAGACTTTCGATCTTATCGCTCGAGCTTCGCAATAAACGCGTCACTTCTCGGCTGTCATAATTTACCAAGCCACGCGCCACTTCTTGCCCATGCTCATCGAGACAACTCACTACATCTCCGCGCTCAAAGCGCCCCTGGCTGCCAATCACCCCCACCGGCAATAAACTACGGCCAGAGTGCTGCAACACCTTTACGGCGCCTGCATCTAACTGCAACTTACCCTTCGGCTTGAGCTGCCCTGCTAACCACTGCTTGCGTGCCGCTACCGGCTGCTTTTCTGGAAGCAGCAACGTGCCAATCTCTTCCCCTTTAGCAAGGCGCACAAGCACATCGCTTTCACGGCCATTGGCAATAATGGTGTTAGCGCCAGAACGCGCTGCCAGCTTGGCGGCAGAGACTTTCGTGATCATCCCGCCTCGCCCGACATTATTGCTACTACCGGCCATGGCCACTAGGCTCGGATCGCTCGCCTTCGCGGTACTGATGACAGGTGAATTGGGGTCTTTACGTGGGTCGGTCTCATGCAGGCCCTGCTGGTCCGTCAAAATAATCAAGGCATCGGCATTCACTAGGTTCGCCACCAGCGCACCCAAGGTGTCATTATCCCCAAAACACAGCTCAGCAGTTGCCACCGTGTCATTCTCGTTAATCACAGGAATCACGTTCATAGAGACCAACGTGGTGAGCGTGCTGCGTGCATTGAGGTAGCGAGTTCGATTGGAAAGGTCTTCGTGGGTCAGCAGAATCTGTGCGGTATGCACACCGTATTCGGCAAAATAACTTTCGTAGGTCTGGATCAGCCCCATTTGCCCCACGGCAGCTGCCGCCTGCTGCAAATGAATCTCTTTTGGACGGGATTGCAAGCCTAGGCGGGCTACGCCCTCAGCAACAGCCCCAGAGGACACTAACACGACCTGAATGCCCTGCTTTTGCAGAGCAACCAATTGTTGCACCCATTGTGCGATTGCGGCTTTATCTAGCCCTAGGCCGTTGTTGGTAATGAGAGAGCTGCCAATCTTGACGACCCAGCAGCGTGTCTTCAATAACTCTTTGCGCATTGTAGTTGTGACTCGCTATTAGTAACCGGTGTTTTCGTAATCCGCGATATCATCTTCGTCATAATCGTCATCGTCTTCTTCACCTTGTGCCCGCAAGGCAGCTAGCTTAGCTCGTCTAGCCGCTTTACTCTGCTCGATGCTCTTACGAATCTCGTATTCCATCTCTCGATCGAACTCGGCCTGCGCCTCTTGGTAGTCGGGATCTTCAAGCAATTGTTCGCGATGCGTCTCAACGGACACCATGATGGCCTGGCACAAGGCCGGGCAACCCTCGCCATTGATGGCGGTGATTGGGAAGACTTTGCCCTGCCAATCCAATTCGGCTTTAAGCCTATCAATCAAAGCTTCACGCTCTTCTTCTGGCACCAAATCCAACTTATTCAACACCAACCAACGCTCTTTCTTAGCCATTGTCGGGCTGAATTTTTCTAGCTCATCGGCGATTTTACGAGCATGCACTACAGGGTCAGAGCCATCGAGCGGGGCCACATCTAGTAGGTGCAGCATCAAACGCGTACGCGACAAATGCTTGAGGAATCGAAAGCCCAAGCCCGCGCCTTCCGAGGCGCCTTCGATCACACCCGGAATATCGGCCATGACGAAACTGCGCTCACTACTGACACTGACCACACCAAGATTAGGCACCAAGGTTGTAAATGGATAATCCGCCACTTTCGGACGAGCAGAGGAGACCGAGCGAATCAAGGTCGATTTGCCCGCATTAGGCATTCCTAACAACCCAACGTCGGCCAATACCTTCAATTGCAACTGCAGGGTACGGTATTCACCTGGAGTGCCGTTCGTAGTCTTGGTGGGGGTTCGGTTAGTACTAGACTTAAAACGCGTATTGCCTAGGCCATGAACGCCCCCTTTCGCAACGAGCACCTTCATGCCAGCGGCGGAGATATCGGCAATCAACTCTTCTGTGCCGCCATCGACAACACTGGTACCAACAGGCACGCGGATGACGAGATCTTCACCGGCACTGCCCGTGCAATTCTTGCTACGCCCACTTTGACCCGATTGCGCGCGGTATTGTGGCTGAAATCGAAAGTCTACGAGGGTGTTCAGACCGCTATCGCCAAGCAAGTAAATGCTGCCGCCATCACCACCGTCGCCACCATTCGGGCCACCCTTGGCAATGTACTTCTCTCTGCGAAAGCTTTGGCAGCCATTGCCGCCCTTACCCGCCTCTACAGTGATTTCTGCTTCATCTACGAACTTCATGCTTTTCCGCCTGTGCACATCCAAAAAGGGCAATATAGCCCATATAAAAAAGCCCCGTCAGTAGACGAGGCTCTTATTCATTCAGCGCCGGCCTAGCCAAAACCCTGAATTAAGTGAAAGCAGATATTAGGCAGGATCAATACTGATGTATTTTCTGCGCTGCGCGCCTTTCACTTCAAACTTAACTGTGCCTGGCACTGTTGCAAAGATTGTGTGGTCTTTGCCTAGGCCAACATTTTCACCTGGGTGGAAATGTGTGCCGCGCTGACGCACGATAATATTGCCTGCCAATACACTTTCACCGCCGAAACGCTTAACACCAAGTCGTTTCGACTGGGAATCACGACCGTTACTGGTACTACCACCTGCTTTTTTATGAGCCATTTGTTGTCTCCTGCCAGCTTACGCCCGACTTTATCCAGAAATTCCAGTGATCTTAACTTCGGTAAACCACTGTCTGTGGCCCATTTGCTTCATGTGGTGCTTACGACGACGGAACTTAAGGATGCGTACTTTCTTAGCACGACCTTGCGCTACGATCTCAGCAGTCACCTTGCTACCTTCAACATAAGGTGCACCGATTTTCACTGATTCGCCTTCGCCCACCATAAGCACTTTATCAAAACTGATTTCTTCACCAGTAGCTGCTTCTATTTTCTCGAGCTTAAGGGTCTCGCCCTCAACTACTCGGTGTTGCTTGCCACCACTTTCGATTACCGCGTACATATATCACTCCAAATTGGGCATAGGTTCGTATTCTGCTAGCGCTGCGGTCTCAAATTGAGGATTCAGTAGAGAACTTCAAAGCGTTATTCGAACGCTTTTTCACTTCTCTGGCCAGCAGTGCCTATAGGGGCGGGCATTTTACGGGAACTCGTCATGGCTGGCAAGCCTCGATTCGAGATTTTATCAAGTTCCCCATAGACTTGGCGAGGGAAAAGACAACAGAGCGCGCTCACCTTGACAGGCAACGGCTTCGCCCATAGCATGCAGGCTCATTTTTGCATCGTAAATGCTAAGTTTTTCCCGTCCTAAATTGCAGGATCGTCCACGGTAGCTCCATGTATAAAAATATCCGCGCAGTAGTGTCAACAGAGTTCGACGCCGTCAACCAATTCATCATCGATCAGTTGTATTCCGATGTCGCCCTGGTTGAAAGCATTGGTCATTACATTATCGATGCCGGTGGCAAACGCATGCGCCCAGTACTCGTGCTGCTTGGTGCCAAGAGCTGCGGCTATGAAGGCAATCAACATATCGCCTTAGCGGCAGTCATTGAATTTATTCATACTGCCACATTATTACACGACGATGTGGTCGACATGTCCTCTATGCGTCGCGGGCGCCCTACCGCCAATGAACAGTGGAACAATCCTTCGAGCGTATTGGTAGGCGACTTTATTTATTCGCGTGCCTTTCAAGTCCTTGTATCGATTGGCAGCATGGAGATCATGAAGATCATTGCGGACACCACCAACCGCATCGCCGAAGGCGAAGTGCTGCAATTGATCAACAAGAACAATAGCGGCGCCACCCAAGAAGGCTATATGAACGTGATCCGCCATAAGACGGCGATTCTATTTCAAGCAGCTTCCGAATGCGGCGCGCTTCTCGCCGGGGCCAGCGCAGAGCAACAGAAAGTATTGCGTGATGTCGGCATGCACATTGGTATGGCTTTTCAGCTTATCGATGACGTACTCGACTATGAGGGCGATGCGCAGACAATGGGCAAGAACATCGGCGATGATTTAGCCGAAGGCAAACCTACACTGCCACTGATCTATGCGATGCGTAATGGCACTGCGGACGAAGCCGCTTTATTGAAGGCCTGCATAGAAGGGGCAAGCAATGAAGGCGATAAAGCTTTGGCAGACAAACAACTACAAGACGTTATCGCCATCATTAAACGCAGCGGTGGGCTCGACTACACGCGGACGCTTGCAATTGCCGAGGCAGACAAAGCGATTGCCTTGCTGGACACTCTTGCAGACTCCCCCTATCGACAAGCCCTTGTGGATATGGCCAATCTTTCCGTGCATCGCGCCAGCTAACCACAAACCCTAGGCTGGCGTAACACCCTGCAGGTCAAACTCTTGTGCCAAAAGCGTGTATGAGTTCTTGCGCACTTCAAAATCATAGCAATTGCTGATAACTACCAATTCATCTGCTTGGTGCTTCGCCGCCAAACTCCTTAGTTGTTCAGCTACGACTTTTGGCGTACCACAAATTGCATGTTTACGGCGCTGGGCAATGAGGGCACGCTCCTGTGCGGTGAACGGATAGGCATACGCCTCGTTCACTGAGGGGATTGGTCCAGGCATCCCTTTCTCCAAGCCCAAACGCCACACATCGCGCGTTAAAGCCAAGGCCTCTGCCTCTTCCTCAGTTTCAGCACAAAGCACAAACACCCCTACATTCACATGCGGCTTCGTCAGACCGGGAGCTTGTTTGAAGCATTCTCGATAACGGGCAGCGAGCTCATGACTCTGGCTTGGGTTTAGAAAGTGCGCGACTGAATAACGCATCCCCAACTCACCAGCATAGATTGCACTCTGTTCGCTGGAGCCTAGCAACCAAAACTGCGGTGCTAGAGCCACTGAGGGGCTGGCATGGGCGCGGGCAAACACCTTTGTCTGAGGTTCCGTACCTTGTACGAACGCCATCATATCTATGAGCTTGTTACGGAAATAATCTACTCCTATGGGCGAGCCATAGGCCAAAGCCTGCGCGGTAACTGAGTCACTGCCAGGTGCGCGACCAACGCCGAGATCGATTCGGTCAGGAAAGAGGGTTTGCAATAACAGGAAGTTTTCAGCCACCTTATAGGGGCTGTAGTGC
This sequence comes from uncultured Pseudomonadales bacterium, assembly GCA_947259995.1. Classification (GTDB taxonomy): domain Bacteria; phylum Pseudomonadota; class Gammaproteobacteria; order Pseudomonadales; family Pseudohongiellaceae; genus UBA5078. The sequence continues at coordinate 47,385 of CAMYOK010000013.1, forward strand.
GTCAGCATCACGCCACCCGAACCTAGGCGGATCGACGCAGTCGCCGCGCCAATACGCGCTAACAACAGCTCTGGCGCGCATCCTGCAAAGCTTTCTGAGCCATGATGCTCGGCCACCCAAAAGCGCTGATAGCCAAGGGACTCTGTGTGCTGTGCAAGCGCCACCGTTTCAGTGAGCGCCTGCGCAGCAGTCCCGCCACTACGAATGGGGGACTGATCAAGGACACTGAGTTTGAGAGACGTCACCGTTACTCAACAGTGATGGTGATTTTCTCTGAAGTCACAGGAGGGTTGTGCGGGATATGCAGATGATCACCTAGAATCAGCTGCAGTGTGTGCGTGCCAGGCTCCAACTCTATTGTAGTTTCAGTCTGACCACCGCCGAAATGGGTTACATCCGACCCTAGCGGCATATCTAAATTAGGAAGTTGGGCGCCATTCACTAATAGATGGTGATGCCCTGTGTTATTCGCTTGCACGCCAGCAGGTGCAACGCCCATGCCGTTGAGGCCGAATACGACTTTCACAGGCGAACTCACAGTCGCACCGTTAGCTGGAGACACTATATAAGCCATGGTTCCTTCTGCTGAAGCGGTTTTCTCCATTTGCTGCGCCATTACCAATGAAGATAATGCGATTGCGGCACTTGCGCCTAGGACTTTGAATAGGGTCTTGCTCATAAAATAACTCCAAAATTTAGTTAAGCGTAGGTATTAAATTGCTGCATCAAGCCCGACTATAGACCGTCTAAATGACGAGACTCTTACAGTATTCGTGCGGCTCTTATTATTGAGCGTAATTTTGCTCGAAAGCCTTAAAGATAGCCAGTTATATCGCAAATGTTAGCACTGGCAACATCGCCATTGAGGTGTTATAAGAATGCAGTAGCGAGATTCAACAAGGATGGGAAATTTCGTGAATCTTCTCTTTTTAAAGTGCTAAATAAATAGATTAAAGGGGGCACGTATTAAGTGATTGATTTAAGCAATACACCCGTAGCAGAACCTTTGATGGAGTCCATCGAAAGTATCGAGGCGTTTGAGAAAACCGCACTAGGCACACAGTTTCCATACAGCGACAGCTACTCCCTTTTGCAGAAAAGCGCAGAACGTTTTGGCGACACACCAGCACTGGAGTTTCTACTCAGCGGTCAACGCGAAGAAACATCGCAAAGCATTAGCTTTCGACAACTCGGCCAACGCATAACTCAGACCGCCAATCTATTACACACCTTAGGCGTTGACCAAACGACCGCCGTCTCGATCATTCTCCCCATCATGCCGCAGAGCCATCCCGCTATTTGGGGCTCACAAGCGGCCGGCATTGCTAACCCAATCAATCCAATGCTCGAGGCCGAGCATATCGCGGAAATCATTGAGGCTGCCGAAGCCAAGCTTATTATTTGTTTAGCCCCGTCGGAGCACACAGATATTTGGGAGAAAGTGATGCAGATCATGCATCGACTCCCTTTAGTGCACACGGTCATCGCAGTGACCCAAGCTTATTTTACCCAGACTGAATTCGCCCTACCCCCTGCCGTCAACGCCAAACTACTGAACTATGATGCCAGCATCGCAGAACAGCCCGCTGACCACCTAGTCAGCGAACGGCAATTTTCCGCCGACCAAATAGCAGCCTATTTCCATACTGGCGGCACCACCGGGCGACCAAAGATCGCCCAGCTCACGCATGGCAACATGGCGTTCCTAGGGCAATTGATGCAAATTTACACCGCACACATGCCACGCCATACCGTTCTCTGTGGCTTGCCTTTGTTTCATATTTACGGGGTCATCATCCAAGGCATTGCCGCCTTTAGTGTTGGCTACACTGTGTTGCTATTAACTCCAGCGGGTTTTCGCTCTATGGAGGGCATGAAGAATTTCTGGCATCACATCGATCGCTTCAAGGTTCGTAGCTTCTCTACTGTGCCGACGGTCCTCATGGCATTGGCCAATATTCCCGTTGGCGACGCCGACATCAGCAGCCTCACTAATATCAACTCAGGTGCCGCACCACTTCCGCCGAAGCTCGAACAGGCGTTTGAGAAGAGCTACGATGTTGAGGTCTCCAATGGCTATGGCATGACAGAGACCACCGCCTTGATCTCACGCGCCCCCATCGAGCAACCACCAGGCAGTGTCGGCATGCGCCTGCCCTATTCACAAATTCGTATCGCTCACCTGAATGAAGGCAAAGTTGTTAAAGATTGTAAACTCAATGAGAGTGGTGTCATTCTTGTCCGCGGCCCACAGGTGTTCCATGGTTATAAAGCTGAGAGTGACAACAACAATGCATGGATCGACGGCGATTGGTTTAACACTGGCGATCTAGGGTATTTAGACGAGAAGGGGTTCTTATATTTGTCTGGACGCGCGAAGGATTTAATTATTCGTGGCGGACACAATATCGACCCGGTGATCATCGAAGACGCGATCGCTACCCACCCCAGCATAGCAAGCTGTATTGCCGTAGGTTTACCTGACGCCTATGCAGGCGAACTCCCAATGGCTTTCGTGGTGTTAAAACCTGGTGAGCAAACGAGTGCACAAGAGTTGTTACGCTATGCACAAGAGCATATTAGTGAACGTGCTGCCATTCCTAAGCGCATTGAGATCATTCCGGCGATGCCACTGACTGCGGTTGGCAAAGTATTTCGCCCGGCTCTGCGGCAACAGATCACCGAAACCATGTTGAAAGAATTATTATCGGCACACAATATTGAGGCAGAAGTGTCTAGCCGTCTTGATAAAAAAAGTGGGCTAACAATGCTAGTGAAGCTGGCAGACCAAGCCAAACAACAAACCGTCGACGAGTTACTGACCCCCTACTCTTTCGCCGTGGATTTCAGCTAGCAGCCTTAGCGTCAGAGTGCATTTGCTCTGACGCTAAATCCAGCACTGTTAGAGCGAAGAATACTATTCTCATCGATGATCCGAACTTTATTATTGCTCGGGTGGTAGATCTCACTCGATTGTTGATAAATATAACGTGCCACCTCGAACAGTGCTTTTGCCTGATCGAGATCCCCAAGCTCCTCTACCGTTTTACTTAATGCCAAATAAAAGTCGGGCTCAGTATCTTTGCGCTTAATGGCGGCGATGAAGTGATCGCGCGCAGCCTCGTAGTCTTGTTCGGCAAAGGCAATATTGCCTAAATTATAGTGAAAATAAGGGTTCTTGACGTTAAAGCGCTCGATCGCTTTTGCGTAGCGCTCTGCGGTTTCAAAATCCCCCTCGCGGTTATAGAGTTTTACCAGATTATTCACAGCCGTGGTGTTCGTGCGATCCAAAGAAAAGGCCTTGCGATAGGCATACTCGGCGATATCACTTTGCTCATTACGGCTAAAGGCCGTGCCTATATTATTCCACGAAATAGACAGAACCGGATTCAAATACAAGGCGTTCTTAAAATACGCGATCGACTCAGAATACTTGTTCTCGATAAGCTTTTCGGCCCCTAGATTATTGAAAAATAATGCCCGCGCTTTGTCATCCTTAATGGTATTGGCCGTTAGCTGTTGCAAGGTAATCTCAGGAGTAAAATCGACCACATAGCTCGTGTTCTGGCTGAAACTACCAATAGCATTGATATGCTGACTTAGCACCAGCAACTCTCCGCGCCTATCCCAACTCGGGCGCACAAGCACCGTTTGGAAACGCGCATCGATATCGTAATATCGAGCCATCGCGATATAGAGATAAACGACTGATAGACAGTTCCCACGACGATCATGAAAGGTTTCGACTGCCGTGCGAGTTCTCGAATCGTCATATTGGATGTCGAGATAGCGATCTTCGAACAACAAGCTTTGCAATTGATCTACCATCTCAACTGGCGTGCCCTTTTTTACGTGCCGCTCCATGTAGGCGATTATTTCTGGGCTCAATGCCATTGGGTCTATGTCAGCAAACGCATCACGGTCTTGATCTAAAATTTGCGCTTCAAACTCTCGATCATCGATGAAGGTAAAATCAAGACGCACAATATTGCATGCAGACAAAAGCAGCCCGCACAGCAGTAACGCTAAAATTTTGTAGCAGTTCCAGTACGTTCTCATAATGTTTATTTTATATTCTAGAGGGCGTCGAGCGACCACTTTTATCTATCTTTAAAAACTCATAACGCCCATAAGTAAATTCTACTTGTTGTTCGTGCACGGCTCTAAACAGTGCCACCCACGCGGCATAGTCGGCAAGCTCGCGGGTACTAGCCCCTAAGCCTAGAAAATCCGTGCGCTCTTCCAGCCTAAACGCACTAGGCCCCCAAGAGTCTAGATGCAGCAAGGATCCATCTTCGGATCGATACCGGTAAACGATAGCCGCTTCCGTACGCGCTATACGCATTCGATCTGATTGCAGAAAGCGCACCTCATATTCCACCTGAAATTGCGCCCGATTCGCAACCGCTCTAAACTCTACATCGCTGTCGATAATGACGCTTTTCTGAACATCCAAACGGGTCACAAAATTAAATGGCTCTAGATCTATACGTACCATTCGAAAACCTAGATCTGTGTCCTCTAATGCCGAGGAAATTTTCACCCGGCCTCGCTCGTCAATATCGACAATCGCGTCCGAGGCGATGGCAACGGCCCGTGCTGCAAAATCGAAACTTGCCTTCCACAGCGGCGCTGTCGCCTCGGGTAGCGCCAACGCGCCTTGTGGGCCATTGAGCCAGAGTCTTTCACCATCAAAACGTAATTCGTTGCCTATATCTGTAAAGACCGCTTTTTCACCTAATGCTATTCCACCGGGCACTATTATCTCGGGAATGGTGGAGGCCTCAAACTCATCACCTAAGCGTTCTTTTAGGAACACGGCAGGCTCGGCCCGTGCGAGGCGGCGAAGCGCACGGGCTTTCGGGTTTATCACAGACTCTGTGCCGCGACGCATAGACTCTCCTAAGTATTGGAACTCAGGAAGCTCGGACTCAACATCGCGGGCCGCCGCTGAATCCAAGACCCAGCGCTGCCCGGCGGTCGCAAATAGCCGCCCGCCTTGCTCTACTTGCAAACCATCAGCAGGCACATGCAGAACAGCATAGCGATCAGCGAGTAAGGCAACCGCCTCGCGCACTAAGGCTTCATCATTCAGCGCGTAACTGAGCAAGATGCGATGCTCGGCCGCGCTTGCCAACCAGTCTTGATAAAACCCAGAAAACGCCTGTCTCTTGGCTGCCAATTCGTTTTCTACAATGAAGGCAATCGTGCCAAAACGCTGTGCTTGGTATTCTTGCTCCCACATTAACAGCTCTGCGCTTGACGCCATGCGCAAGCTAGGGATATCAATATGCATCCCTATACGAGGGCGTTGCGGCGACCTACGTGCCACCGACGATTCATTAAGATTAAACGCGACATCCACACCGATACGATCTAAGTCGGCGCTTAAGATTTTGAGCTGATCATTCACCGCGGTGTTTGGATCGAGGACCTCCGCCACGCCCCCTTGAAAAATGAGTGCCGTGGCGAGAATAATCAGTGAAGACAGTGCGCGCATAAGGACAACTCCTTTAGTTTGCGTTAGCACAGGCGTCGAAGCTTTCACCACGCTGAGCAGCGCGTAGCTTTAACCTTAACTCTGCCACCCAGTCAGGAGCCCCATAAAAATGCATGGGGCGTGCCATGCGCGCGATGATAGTTTGCGCATGATCGAAATCCTCAGCTCGAAGAGCATATTCGACCGCCTGTTCTTGCACGAAGGTGTCCGAGGCAAGCAACGCAAATGCCTTCTCCTGCAAGGGGACACCCGTTAACCAATTTTGCTGGTCAAACAAATAGATTTGTGCGGCGGATAAATTGACCTCTGCACTCTCTGGATTCAATGCAAGTGCCTGCTGGAAGTACTCCTGCATTTGCGACTCATAAAATAGACGCTCATCTGCACTCGGCATTGGCTCGCAGTTATTACGCTTCGAGTCATAGTATTGCCCAAAGTCTAAGTAGACTTGATGATCCTGCGGGGATCGCTCTATCGCTTGCTCATAGAGTTGAACTATTGTCGGTTCATCGACCAATTCGAGCGCTTCATTTTGCATGTCATGCATACGCACAGCATCGGCATAGCCCGAATAGGCTCGACCTGGTGCTTGCCCCTCTTCGATTAGGGCATTGAATAAATACGCGGCAAGTGGAAACCGAGCAGCATGAAGCGACAGCTCTGCCAACCAGAGTCTTTTATCGTCTATAGAAACGGGCTGCACTTCAATATCATCAATGGCCGCTAGTTTGAACAGCTCTCGATCACGTTCAGAACGCTGCGCACCGGCCTCCAAAAACCGCTCAAAATCACGCGCTAGTCGGCGCATACTAAACTCAAACGATTGATCAAAAGCAAAGCGTTCGGTGCGGCCTTGATCGATCTGAGTCAGATAATTATGCACAACACTGCTTCGACTATTGAACCCTTGAAATTCGTGAGCATGCAATAGGTAGTGCATGAAGAATGCACTTTTCAAGTTGGCAATTTGCACAAGTCGCGGTGAGGCAAGTGCCGCGTCATCGTAGAATAGTTCATCGAGTTCAATATTGTCATTCAGCGCTAATATGAGCTGAAACTCCTCCTCGTTAAAGCGCTGCAACACAACATCATTGCGCAACACTTCGATCCTGCTCAGGTAATGACTCATCCCCTCCTCATACCAACGCGGCAGGCCTTGCGTCCTATTATTCAAGAGAAAATGCGCATAGTGATGCTTGGCCAACTTCAGCCCGTTATCACTGTCTTGCATGATGATAAAATTCGCCCGCGGCGACGAGAAAAAATAAGCAGGCTCACCACCATCGCTAAAAAGCACGTAGTCATCGTCGTTGGAAAAAATATAGAGGTAGGTGGTAATTGCAGGTTGCACTTGCGGGTTGAGTACGTCGAGTAATTGCAAACTGGCATTGCGCCATTGCTCGAGCTCCATCGACCGCCTTTCGGTTTGCCTGCTAGAGAGCTGGCTAAAGACGGTGAAACTGTCCGTACTGCTGGTAAACCATCGCTCTGTGACAAGTGCATCTTGGGCCACCGCATGATTCAGCAGCGTGGCCCAGAAAAACATGAATAGCAGTCTTCTCATGTGGTCCGCTCCAAAAAAGGTGCTTAAGCTAGAGAGTACTCTGAGGCTTAAGCGCTTGGCAAGGCACTATGAGCTAACGGCTTGCAATCCTCTTAGGAACTGGACTACATATTAGGATAATTTGGCCCACCGCCACCCTCAGGGCTTACCCATTGGATGTTCTGTGCCGGGTCCTTAATATCGCAAGTTTTGCAATGCACGCAGTTTTGCGCATTGATCTGGAAGCGCTTAGTGCCATTGTCCTCCTCTACCACCTCATAGACACCTGCAGGGCAGTAACGCTGCGCCGGCTCGTCATAGAGCGGCAAATTCTTTGCAATCGGTATGCTTGGATCTACGAGCTGCAGATGACAGGGCTGGTTCTCGGCATGATTGGTGTTCGATAAAAACACCGAAGAAAGCTTATCGAAGCTGATCTTGCCATCTGGCTTTGGATAATCGATCTTGGGTGACTGATCTGCCGGCTTCATTTGCGCATAATCTGGAGTGCGATCTCTGAACGTCATCGGGAACTTGCCAGCAAAAATATTGTGTTCAATAAATACCAGCGCACTCCCCAACCAAAAACCTAGCTTATGGAAACCGGCGCTGAAATTACGTGTCTTATGCAGCTCTTGATACAGGCTAGATGCGCGAAACAGTTCTGTATATCGGTGCACTTCCTGCACTGGCGCTTCGTCTTGCGCCGTTGCTTGCAAGGTCTCAACAAGGGACTGCGCAGCCAACATCCCTGACTTCATCGCGGTATGACTGCCTTTGATCTTCGCGGCATTCAAGGTGCCCGCATCACAGCCAATCAAAAGACCGCCTGGGAAGGTCATTTTCGGCAGGGAGTTCAAGCCGCCTTTATTCAAGGCCCGCGCACCATAACTCAAACGCTTACCACCTTCGATGTATTGCTTAATCACAGGGTGTTGCTTGAACTTTTGAAACTCATCGAATGGGCTGATATGCGGATTGCTATAGCCAAGGTCAACGATCAAACCTAGAGAGACTTGATTATTTTCGCTGTGATACAGGAAACCACCGCTCGAGCCCGCAGAGCTCGCCCCAATCATTGGATAACCCGCCGTATGCACGACCAAGCCTTCTTTGTGTTTGTCTTCGGGTATCTCCCAGATCTCTTTCAGCCCAATCCCGTAATGTTGCGGATCTGAATCTTTGTCCAAGCCAAACTTGGCGATCAACTCTTTACCAAGGTGCCCGCGACAACCTTCCGCAAACAAGGTGTATTTCGCATGAAACTCAAAACCTGGCTCAAACGAGTCTTTATGCTCGCCATTGGCATCGACGCCCATGTCGCCAGTTGCCACCCCCTTAACACTGCCATCTTCATGGTAGAGAATTTCAGCGGCGGAGAAGCCGGGAAACACTTCTGCCCCCAACTCGCCAGCTTGTTCAGCTAACCAGCGACAAAGATTGCCTAGAGAAATGATGTAGTTACCATCATTGTGCATAGGCTTAGGCACTAACAAGCCTGGAAATTTGACGCCTTTAGTAGGGCCAGATAAATAGTAAACGTCGTCTCCGGTAACGGCGGTGTTCAAAGGCGCCCCACGCTCTTTCCAATCGGGAAAGAGCTCGTCTAGGGCGCTAGTTTCGAACACGGCACCCGACAAAATATGTGCGCCGATCTCGGAGCCTTTCTCCAGCACGCAGACACTTAGCTCTAATTCCGCTTCCTGCGCTAATTGCAGCAACCTACAAGCGGCGGAAAGCCCAGCGGGGCCAGCACCAACGATAACTACATCAACTTCCATGGATTCGCGCTGCATAAATCAATTCTCCCAAAATGAGGGTCTATACGTTCTTAGCTAAAACGGTAGGCACCAGAGCCAAGAAAGGCCTGATCGCACAATGAAGGCGCACATTATGAGCAATGGCATTGGAAATCGCAAAACACTTACGCTAATCCAATGTTCATCGAATGTCGTAATATTGATGCAATGATAGGTAATCTAACATGTTCTCCGAACGCTTGCTCTATAAGTTGTTCGAAGTTTAACTTCAATTAGTACGTAAGTTGCTGTAAGATTACACGTTTTTTGCATTCGCTCAGTGCCATGTCAGGCGTTGAACGGAACCCCTAACGACGTGTTTTGCGTTCATTCGTTAAATTCCGGAGATCACATGACAATTGGGCAGTTATTACTTCAGCCTTCGCTTCGCACCAGCTTAAAGCTTTCAGCACTCTCCATCGCTATTCTTGCCTGTGGCTCACTCCAGGCTCAAGAAGAAAGCCCTATCGACGACTCAACTATTGTTTACGAGGCGACTTTCTTCGATCAATACACGCCCATTTCTGCGAATGACATGATTTCGCGTATTCCCGGCGTTAACTTGAACAGCAACAGCGGCGGCAACAGCCGAGGTCTCGGCTCCGGTGGCGACCTGCTGATCAACGGCAAGCGCATTGCGGGCAAAGATAACTCTGCCAACGACCAACTACAGCGAATTGCGGCTGACCAAGTTGACCGCATTGAAATCATTCGGGGCAGCTCAGGCTCGCTCGACGTTCGTGGCGCTAGCCAGGTCGTCAACATTGTCCTGAAAGAAGCCTCATCACGCTCTAGCCTATCTGCGGAATTTAGTGCGGATTACCACCATGATGGCAAAGTAGATCCTGGCACAACGATCTCTTACGGTGGGCAATCTGGCAATTTTAATTATTTAATCGGCGCCAAGCTCGACCCACAGTACAACTCCTTCGTTAATTCGGAGTACAACTACACCCCTGATCTCACACTGACTGAGCTCGTAAAAGAGAACAATATTCGTGATAAGGATGCCATTGAGACTAGCCTCAACCTTGGCTATGACTTTGAGCGCGACCGCATTCAAGTCAACGCTTTAATATCCGATGGCAGCCACGACACAACTCTCGATCGCAGCAACTTCAATGGAAGCGATTTGCGCATTGTCGAAAGTTCCGAGTTTGAAGCGACTGATAAACTCGAAGAAAACTGGGAGATTGGCGGCAACTACGAACACACGTTTGCCAACAATAGCCGTTTCCAATTCTTGTTTATTAGCAACGAAGAAGTGCGTAACAGTACTCGTGAGCGCTTTACGACAACCGACGGAGCGTACGACAAGAACCAGTATCTACAATCGGACAAAACGACTCGTGAACGTATTGGCCAGGCGAGTTATAGCTGGTCATTGGCCGATGATCACGATATGCAGCTGGGCATAGAGCGTGCACAAACTATTCTCGACACCACTCTGTTCCTAGGCTCAACAGGAGTCGAAGGCGACCCTTCGCCCACTTACGGTAATTTGCCGCCAGTGCTGAGCTCGTCCAATCCTGGCTCAACAGTTGAGGAGATACGTTACGAGAGTTTTGCTGTTCATAACTGGACACTAAACAACAAAATGACGCTCGAGAGCACATTGCTCTATGAAGCATCGACTATCGACCAATCTGGGACTGCCAACCGTAGTCGTGATTTTGGCTTTCTACGACCAAAAGTCGACTACCGCTATGATGTACTCCCCTCTTTGCAGGTTCGAGCCACGGTAGAGCGCCAAGTGTCGCAACTAAGCTTCGCGAGCTTTACTGCAACAACGAACAACACTGACCCAACGAAAGATACTCTTGCTGGCAACCCTGATTTGCGCCAAGAAGACGAGATCCGTTACGAATTAGGGCTGCAGTATCGACTCCCTAATGATGGCGGTGTCGTCAATACGCGCTTCTTCTACCGCGACTTAGACGATGTTATCGGCAATGTGAATATTTCCGACGATCCACTCGATCCAGAGTCAGCAACGGGCAACCTTGGTTCCGGCAATCGTTATGGCGTATTTATCGATACAAGCACTCGACTAGCGTTCTTGGGAATGCCAGACGCCTTGGTCACCAGTGGTTTGAATATCTTCGATTCCAGTGTCTACGACCCGATTCTGGGCGAAGATCGCCGCTTCAATCGTCGCGGCAATGTCTCGCTCGGTTTCCAGCACGATGTGCCAGCGTTTGGCTTAAACTATGGTTTCAACTTCAGCCAAGAAATCACAGGTGGTGAAAAAGAAGTCGACATAGACACCATCGAGCAAGTGATTCGCGGCCCACAGCTGCAGCTGTTTATCTCTAAAGTAGCATTTGACAATGTCACCTTCAGGCTCGAATCAATGAACACTTTGGCCTCTGACTTCTGTCGTGACCGCTATCGCTATGATGGTCTTCCCTTCAACGGCGCGCTTACAGAGATTGAAGACGCTTGTGGCTCAGGTGGCGGGCAAAAGGTCGCCTTGAAGATCCGCACCACCTTTTAGAACTCACCTCTTCCCTACGAGCATCGTCTGATTTTCTTTTATAGACAGTCATCCAGATGATGCTCGTAGTCGTATGTATGTCCTGTACAGCCTGAAACTCTCATGGCCTATTTTGCAAGGACGCACTCAACCCTATGAATATCAAAACCACAATAAGCTTTCTACTTGCCGTTGTGATCAGCAATAGCGCGAGCAGACTCAACGCTGCCGAGTTCGCAGTGCAAGTATTTGACCAAATAGGCCAGCCTTTAGCAGATACCGTGATCGAGAGCCCAGGCAGCCCTGTCACTGTTGCTCCTGAAGAAATTGCCGTCATTGATCAAGTCAATAAACGCTTCGTGCCAATGGTCATTGCTGTGAAAACTGGGCAGCGCGTTAATTTCCCCAACTACGACAATATTCGCCATCACGTTTATTCCTTCTCTGAGATCAAGCAGTTCTCGACAGAATTGTATGCAGACAACCCTGCCAGCCCCGTTAGCTTTGATCGTGCCGGCATTGCGACCCTAGGCTGCAATATTCATGACAGCATGATCGGCTATGTGTTTGTCAGCGCTTGGAACGATGCGGGGGTCACGGATGCCAGTGGCATAGTGCGCTTTTCGCAAGAGAGCATTCCAGACGAAATCATCGTCTGGCACCCGTGGTCTAACGACCCAAACAATCGTCGCACCGTGAGCACACAAAGTGTAGAAGATGGCGACACTTTAGAAGTACATCTGAATATTACCGCCCCCGAGCAAGTTTTCGGTTTTAGAGCACTGAGTACTCAATAAATGCAGGCTAATTTCAAGATCATTGTCGCCAGCCTTTTGCTCTTCACTTCCCTCACCCACGCCGACACGCGTATCAAAGGAACAGGCGGGGTGAGCTCAATCAGCGGAGGCGGTGGTGGAGGCCTCATTCCATGGGCTACATTGGGCGGACTCGCCACGCAGGATCAGCGCAGTATTACGGGCTTCATCACCCGTGCCAATGTTGACGATTTCACGCTCGATGTGTCCGGTGTCGCACTGAACCTACATAACCGCGTCGAATTTTCTCTCGCACGCCAGGATTTCACCATCAAAGCCAACGACGCCGAAATCAGCCAAGACAAATACGGCTTGAAGATCAAAGTGGCAGGTGACCTTATATTTGGCCCGTTCCCGCAAGTCAGTATTGGCGTGGAAAAAAGCGCCCTGCGTGATCCAGCAACAGCACGAGCGTTAGGCGCTCGCGATGATGACGGTGTCGACTTCTATTTGAGCACGGCAAAAGCTTGGATAGACGGCCCATTGCACCGCACGAGCATGTTGAATTTCAATATTCGTTCCACCAAGGCCAATCAATATGGTCTATTAGGCTATGGTGGCGACAATCAAGATAGAGAGTTTATGTTGGAAGCCGCCGCCGCGATGTTTCTGAGCAGAAGTGTGGCTATTGGCATCGAATACAGACAAAAGCCCGACAACCTCTCGGCCCTTATCGAAGAAGATGCAAGCGATGTGTTCCTCGCTTGGTTTCCCAATAAACACCTTTCACTGACAGCCGCCTACGTACGGCTAGGCGACATCGCTGGGGCACAAAATCAAAATGGCTTCTACTTTTCTATCCAGGGAGGTTTGTAGAGCATGAACACCTTAGTACTATTTAGATCATGTCGTTTATTCGCCACCATGATAGGGCTTGCCACATTAATTGGCTGTGCCACCACGAAGCCAGGCGAGACTCTCTATCAACGCCTCGGAAGTGCCGAAGGCATCGCCAATATTACTGAACTTTTTGTTTTAGAGATTGCGAATGACGATCGCGTCATCGCCTACTTCGAAGATTCGAACGTGCAACGCTTTCGCGAGAAGTTTAATGAGCATCTATGCATGATCACTGATGGCCCCTGCAACTATAGCGGCGATACCATGGTCGATATCCACGTCGGCATGAATGTCACGGAAGGCGCCTTTACAGCGATTGTTGAGGATTTGATCGAGGCGATGAACAAGGCCGATGTTGCCATCGGCACTCAGAATCAAGTATTAGATCGCCTTGCGCGATTGCGACCCGAAATTATTTATCTTTAAGCCTTTCAACACACGCTTAAGGTTTGCTGAAAATCATCATGTGCTGCCAAGGCAGAAAATCTAGCGTCTCGACAAAATTAAGATCGAATACCGCCATTTCCTTCTTCACTTGGTCTTGGGACATTTTGTGCAAAGGTCGAATCGGCACTGTGGCATCTTCTTCACGGTACTCGAGCAAAACGACCCGCCCCCCTGACTTCAAACCATTGACGATACTTTGCATCATTTCCCAAGGGTGAGAGAACTCGTGATAAGCATCGACAAGTAAAACAAGATCCACTGACTCTTCTGGCAATTTAGTGTCGTCAATATCCCCTAAGATTCCTTCGATATTTGTAACACCCTCTGCCGCTTTGCGCTCTTCGATCATGGCTAGCATTTGCGGTTGAATATCGACGGCCAACACTTTGCCCTGAGGCACTAGCTTCGCCATACGAAATGAAAAGAAACCAGAGCCCGCGCCAATATCACCGACAATGTCTGTAGGACGCAGATTCAGGTTCGCCACGACATCATCTGGCATCTCTTCATGTGTCCGCTGTGGCCTTTCCAACCACTGTGCTGCTTGGTAGCCCATGACACCGGAGATCTCGCGCCCCATATAGAATCGGCCTATTCCCCCAGTACTGCGTTCCGGTGCATCGACATAGGTGCCCGCAGGCGCGCCTTGTGCTAACGCAAATGAGCTCGGAAGCAATAGGACTAATAGAAGGGTAATCGCGCTGCGACGGTATGACATGATGGTTTCCTCTTATCCTTAGGATACTTATTTTTCATCATTGTAGAGGAAGGACAAGGGGATTAATAGACGAGTAAAACACGCTCCAATTTCAGGTATTCACACTCCTGTGCGAGTGGATAGCGGGTAGTTTCTATAGACTTTGCTCTTAGATCAATTTCAACCAACGATGACCACTACCTTTGCAATTTATGCACACATGCGCATTAGACACCCTGCCAGTCCCCTCACAAACGAGGCATACATCTTGATAGGGCTTCTGCAAAATGGCGAGCAGTTCACGATAGGCTTGGATATTTCGGATATGTTGTATGTCGGCGCTCATTTGCAACTCCTGCACTGGTACGAGAAACACTATTTAAAACCCAACTCTCGAATGCTTGTGTAAGGCTTAGAGGTCTTCACCAAACCTCACACTTGGGGCAATTATGCGTCGCCGCCAGAATCTGTGTTGTTAACATGTTCACAAAAAATGCTGTTTTAATGAGCAGTGTTTGAAAATGTGATCTTCCTCAAATTTTGACGCAAATGAGTCTCGACGCTGGGCTATGCTAGAATCTTTGGCTCTATTTGTTTGCAGTCTTTAGCTCCGGGGGGGAGTGTCACATGTCTACTGAGGGTGTATTAAAGGGTATTCGAGTTCTCGACTTTGGCCGTTATATCGCTGGGCCATTTTGCGCGAGCTTACTTGCAGACCTTGGCGCAGAGGTGATCCGCATCGAGAAGGTTAAAGGGAGCGAAGATCGCTTCTTGTCACCCATTAGCGACAATGGCGATGGCGCCTTATTCATGCAAGTCGGTCGCAATAAGCTCGGCATGACGCTGAACCCTATGAAGCCCAAAGGCCAAGAGATCGTGCGTAAACTCGTCGCGACGGCCGATGTTGTCATAGCCAATCTACCACCTGATACCCTTAAAGCCATGGGGCTCGATTATGCAAGTCTATGCGCCAGCCGCCCCGATATAATCCTGACACTGATCTCCGCCTTTGGTAGCGGTGGCCCCTACAGCAACCGCGTGGGCTTCGATGGCCTAGGCCAAGCGATGTCTGGTTCCATGTATCTTTCCGGCACACCAGAGCAGCCAGCCAAGGCCTATGCGCCCTTCATAGATTTCGGGACCGCGAGCTTAAGCGCTTATGCCACAATGGCCGCGCTATATGAGCGTCAGAAGAGTGGCCGCGGACAAGTCGTGGAAGGCGCCCTATTTAGTACCGCACTGACCCTGACTAACGGTGTTGTAATCGAACAAGACGCCTTGCAACTCAACCGCGAAGCCACACTGAACCGTTCGCAGACATCCGCACCAGCGGACACTTACAAAACCCAAGACGGTTGGGTATTAGTGCAAAGCGTCGGCGGCCCGTTGTTCGAACGCTGGGTGCAATTGATGGGAGAGCCCCATTGGTTAGAAGATCCTCGTTTCAAAGATGACATCAGCCGCGGCGATCACGGAGAAGTCATCAGTGCCAGGCTAGCGCGTTGGTGCGCGCAGCGCACATCAGCCGAAGTATTAGCAGCCATGGAAGAGGCCCGCTTGCCCGCTGGGCCCGTCATGTCACCACAAGACGTCTTGGATGACCCGCACGTTGCGGAGGCAGGCATGTTTCAAGCCGTCGACTATCCTGGCCTGAAAAGACCCGCGCCAATCATGACGCCGCCGGTTAAGATGTCGTTAACGCCTCCGACTATTCGGCACCGCGCGCCAACTCTTGGGGAGCACACCGACAAACTTTTACAAGAGCTAGGGTATACCGCAGAACAAATCGCCGAGCTTCGCGCCGAGCGCATTGTGTAAAGGCCAAGAAGCAGGCTTCAGCGCATCGTGAAGCCTTGCTCTGCCAAGAACTCACGCATGTGGGGGCGCGCTTTCTCGCTTAGCAAGGTTGCCACTTGTTCGCTCCAGCAAATGCCGTGTCCACCACCGGTGCGTTGACGGTAATATTCACGCACTTGCTCATCATAGGCAGCAATTTGTTCTGCATCCCCCTCTTCGTTGTACACCTCCTCTTTCATGATGACCGATAGAGGTAAACGTGGTTTGCACTCTGGGTCTTGGTCTGGATAGCCCAGACACAGACCAAACACCGGATAGACTCCTTTAGGAAGCTTAAGCAGATCACTGACATCTCGTGGATTATTGCGAATACCGCCGATATAACAAATGCCTAAGCCCGCCGCCTCTGCCGCAATCACCATGTTTTGTGCCAGCAAGGCCACGTCGACGGTAGCGATGATAAAGTGCTCTGTGAAATCCCCAGCAAACGGTTTTTGGTATTGTTCACAGCAGTTTCCTGGGCGATTCAAATCGGCGCAGAACACCAAAAACTCGGCGGCACTTTCCACATAAGCTTGATTACCTGCATAGGCCGCCATTTTTTTGCGATTCTCTGGTGCGCGAACACGAATGACTGTTGCCCCTTGCAAAAAGCTCGAAGTCGCCGCGCTTTGTGCAGTGGAGACAATTGTAGCGAGCAGATCATCAGTAATCTTTTGATCGGTAAATTTACGAATACTGCGGTGGGAGTTCAGCAATGCATGTACGGCATTCACAAGATACAGCTCCTTGTTTAAGGGGGTAGGATTTAGTGGATTACGGTGTCGAGAAACGCGGGCACCACCTCATTGGCGAGCGAGGTTTCCCCATTGAATAACACGATCATGGCGATATCGAGCTCTGGAACTAGCACTAACTCGGAGCGAAATCCGCGCACGCCACCACCGTGGTGGATGACGCGCACACCCGCATAGTCAAACACACGCCAGCCTAGGCCATACCATGCTTTTTCGAGGCGCGGCCAACGATTAAAATAACTGCCCCGCGGCGTCTCCACAACGGGGGTTTGTTGCTCAATAAGCACAGGGTCCGGCAACACCGCCGGGAAAGCGCCTAAATTAGCTTGGGCCCAGACCATCATGTCTTCAATGCTGGCATTCACACCAGCGGCTGGGCCGACTGTATAGTAAGCGGCATTAGTTGGCGCGATCAGCCAATTTTCACCCCGTTGCCTATGCGCCGCGCTCACATTCTTAGCGTCGGTATAGCCTTCTAGCCCAACCGAAGCCGTTTCCATGCCAAGAGGGGCGAATATGCGTTCTTGCACATATTGCGCATAGCTTTCTTGCTCAGTGACTTCCACCACGTCGGAGACTAAAGAGAACACGACATTTTGATAGCCATAGCATCGCCCTGGAGGACAAACTGTTGGAATCTCTTGAAACTTCTCTTGGATTTTTTCGTAGGCGACGCCTGAGTCCAACATATTCGAATAGGCGTGGGGCATTAGGCCAGTGGTATGGCTCAAAATATGCCGCAGAGTCATGCTTTTTGTGCTCTCTTGGGTGCCGATGGAATATTGGGGCAGTATCGTGATGATCGGCGTGTCCCAGCTTTGTTTTTGGTCAAACACGAGTTTCGCGGTCACTGCCCCAGCGAATGTCTTTGACACCGATGCAATGCGAAAAAGCGTTTTGCTATCGACTACAGCATCATCGCCCATGCTGCGCACACCCCATGTGCGCACATCTAGCACTTCATTAGCCCGAACAATCCCTAAGGCGACTCCTGGCACTCCTTCTGTTGAAATCTCATTGTCTAACCACTGCAAATACTCCACATAATCAACGGGAGAAAACCTTTCAGGACTAGGGACTTGAGACCATACGTGCGACGCGGCGACACAGGTCGACAAGAATAAACAAAGACAATGACTCAGAAGGCGAGGTTTTGCGAACAACATGCAACTCCAAAAACAATAAATCCGGCTAATGCGAAAATCTAACGCTGCAACTTAACACGAACCTTACTGATTGCAAACTCGGCTTATGGGCGTCGCTTGCCATTGTAATAGACAAAAAAATGCCGATCGCAACACCCTGCTACGATCGGCCAAAGTCAGGCACAGCGACTGCTAAGTCGTGTTTACCTCCCACTTACGTCATGCGAGAACTTACGCTCTCTATGCATTTGCCACACCGTGCCACTTAAGACACGATCACTAACATCCTGCGATTTTCGCGCACCACACTTAAGGCACGCACCTGATCTGATTCTGCAACTAAGGCATTAAAATCTCGCAGGTTTGCTATCTCATTTCGGTTCACTTCATAGATCACATCGCCTGGGCGTAGACCCGCCATCCATGCTGGGCTTTGCGCTTCTACCGAGACCACTTCCACCCCTTGCCGAGTGCCTGAATTGGCTGCCCCTGCGCGAGGATCGTTAAGGCTACGCAGTTGCGCGCCGAGGAATTCGGGTTCGGAAAGACTGCGAATCGATGGTTCATCATTCTGCGCTAGGTTTTGCTGTGTCGACCCAATCACGGCAGCAATCGATTCTTTCTTGCCGTTGCGATAAACCTCTAGGGTGACCTCTTGATCGAGGCGCAGAAGGCCAATGATGTTGCGCAATTCGCGTCCGCTATCAACAAGTTGATCATTCACGGCAACAATGACATCTGAGACCTCCAATCCGGCGCGTTCTGCTGCGCTGCCTGGCACGACACTAGTCACTAGCGCCCCTTTACCTGCCCCCGTTTGCAGAGCTGATTCCATCGCACTCGTCAGGTCTTGAATTTGCACCCCTAGTTGCCCACGACGGACCTCACCGTATTGTTCCAACTGCCCCATTACGGCGGTGATCATATTGACGGGGACGGCAAAGGCGATACCGGCGTTAGCGCCACTGCCACTGATGATGGCGGTGTTGATGCCGATGAGATCGCCCTCTAAATTAACAAGCGCACCGCCTGAGTTGCCCATATTGATGGCGGCATCTGTCTGGATAAAGTCCTCGTAGTTCTCATTATTGAGCCCGCCGCGGCCAAGTGCGCTCACTATGCCTTGAGTCACCGTCTGCCCAATGCCGAATGGGTTTCCTACCGCCACGACATAGTCGCCTACACGCACATTGTCTATTTGCGCAAAATCCAAGGCGACAAGGTCATTTGCTTCAATCTGCAATAGCGCCACATCGGTGCTCGGATCGCTGCCAATAAGGGTCGCTTTAAACTCTCGACCATCTTGCAGGGAGATATTAATGACATCAGCATTAGCGATAACATGATGATTAGTCACGATATAACCTTCTTGCGCGTCGACAATGACACCCGATCCCATCCCTCGCACTTGGCGACCAGAGCCTTGTTGCTGCCCCTGTGTCGAGGGGTCACTGAAGAAGCGACGCAGTTCATCCTCGTCTAGAAACCGCAGCGATCGGGGCACCTGTGCTGTCTGCGCTGTCGAGACAATGACAACGGCTGGGGTGACGTCCTCTAACATAGGAGCAAGCGATGGCATGCCATTATTAAGAGCTCCTGGGGTCGCAGCCAACACGTTCACCGACCCTAAGCCCCCGACGGACGCGATCAATAACAATCCAACGACTAGTTTTTTCATACGAAGCCCTCATAACAGTAAGTTGTAACGAAAGTCAGTGTCCGGTCTAGCCGAGCCATCTGACTGGTCGATGGGGCAAAGATAGGCCTGGCAATGCCAAAAAACCTTCCGAATCAGTGAAGTTTTTATCCAGAAAAGGTGAAGAATCGCTCCAGAGAAGGGCTATCCCGGCAGACTAGGTTAAAATTGCACCATCGATGTAGGGATTTAAGCTTGTAACAAGTTGCGACAATCGCGGAACCACCGCTTCGCAAAGCAGTCGAAGGAAAGTAAGATTAATAAAGCAGCAGCACAGCGAGACGTAATTACGACGCTTTAGCCGACCACAAAGGCAGACCCAACAATGGATAATCAAGTGCTAGCAGAGAGCCGCCCAACAGAGTCGATACCTTCGTTTGTTCTAGCCCTTTGGCTTGTCGAACCTAGTATCAATCAAATTACGCATATCGAGACGCAAGAGCAGCGCTCATTAGAGCCTCGATTGATGCATCTGCTATGCCTGCTTGCCAATGATGCAGGCAGCGTCCAGACCCGCGAACACCTTATTCAGACCATTTGGCCGAAAGTCATCGTCAATGAAAACTCGCTGACACGCGCCGTGTCAGAGTTGCGTAAGAAGCTCAGTCACGCAAGCCTCCAGCACTGTGTTATCGAAACCATCCCCAAGAAGGGCTACCGATTAACGGCAAAGTGCCAGGAACATAAGCCGCTCACAAAACCGTCAGCAGTAGCAACCGAGCTGCAAAGCGCTAACATCGATGTGGCCAGCGGGCATTTTTGGCACAGCGCGATTGCGAAACTTAACGGTGTTCGCAGCACCGCTGCAGCGGGCACCCTCGCACTCATCGCCATAGTCACGCTAGGGGCTCTCAATACCGACAATAATTTAGAAACAGCACTTGTTGCGCAGCGTCCACTCGCCGATATCAATATTACTGGCGCCGATGCTCTGGATTCATTGATTCATGCGCGAATGGATACCGTAGCCGCATCGTCCAACGTAGCACAACTTGGGGTGAGCAATAGCGAAGGCAGTCAACCAGTCATTTCCCGTGACGGCAGACTATTTGCACAAATCCGGTATAGCGATGAAGGGTCAAGCTTATTGCTCGGGTCTACAGACTTGCCGAACTCGCCGGTGACTGTCTTAAACACAGAGGATGTCCTATACAATTTGCAATGGTCACCTATCGACCGCGCTTTGTTGTTCGCGCAATCGCCGCGCATTACTAATGCCGCACTTCTACCAGAGGAGCAAGCGAGCCTGGTGATGTTCGATATCGATAGCTTTAGCACTCGGGTCATTCAAGGGCCTGCCACCGTGCCACAGGAAGAAGCAACACAAGTTAAACCCAATCATTTCAAACTCACAAGCCTAGGCAAACACCTCGGGTGGTTATCATAGGGTTATGGGCTTAGAGCTAGCTCATCACTCACACGGTTGGCGCTAAGCACTGCATCTTCGTGAAAGCCCTTGCCCCACCACGCCCCGCAAAACCAAGTACGTTGCACCCCGTTGACCTCACCCCAGCGCGCCTGTGCATCCACCCCTTGCTGAGTGAAAATCGGATGGGCGTAATCAAACCGTTGCAGAATTTTTTCCGAAGCAATCGCTTGGCTATTGTTTAGCGTGACACAGAAACGTTCTCTCGATTCGATTCCCATTAATCGATTCATATCATAGGTCAATTTAGGCAGTTCGTTCTCAGCCCCAGGTGTCAGTTTATAATTCCAACTAGCCCACGCCCTAGGGTTCTTAGGCAACTGCGAAGTGTCGGTGTGTAGCACTACTGCATTGTTTTGATACCGTATTGCCTCCAATACCGAACGCTCCGCATCACTAGCATCGACCAATAGCTGCAAGCATTGGTCGCTGTGGCAGGCAAAAATCACCTGATCAAAACTTTCCCTGCCCACCGCCGACAACACCTCGACAGAGTCAGCATTGCGGCTGACACCAAGTACCGGTGTATTGAGACGAATGGCGTGTTTGAAGCCTGCGCTCAAGGGCGCAAGGTATTGCGACGAACCGCCCACTATGGTCCGCCATTTTGGCCGCTGACTGACACTCAGCAGACCATGTTTATACATGAAGGGCAGCATGAAACGCATTGGGAAGTCGAGCATTTGCTTATAGGGGGTGGACCAAATTGCACAGGCCATCGGCACCAAAAAATAATCGCGGAAGAACTCACTCAGGCGATATTTTTTCACATACTCTTGTAGGGTAATGCTGTCATCGATTTGCTTGTTTTCAACATCAGACACGGCAACCTTGTTGAAACGCACAATGTCTAGCAGCATATTAATATAGCTAGGAGAGAGTAAATTCTTCCTTTGCGCAAACAAACCGTTTAGCAGTTCCAGCTTGCCATCAAGGCCTGCAAACTCTAAACCCGTGCGCTCGCAACTGACACTGAAACTCATATCCGATTGCCGCGATTGCACTCCCACTTCGTCCATCATTTTAATGAACTGCGGATAGGTCCAGTCATTAAACACGATGAACCCCGTGTCGATTTGATAGTGTTTCTCTGCGAGCTTTACATCCACAGTAGCAGTGTGTCCGCCTAGTCGATCTCGCGCCTCGAAAAGGACAATATCATGAGCCTTATGTAGACGATAAGCCGCTGTCAGCCCTGCGATACCAGACCCAATGATGGCGATTTTCACAACCGTGCCCCTTTAAATTTTACGCAAAAAAAAACGCTGCGTTCGTATTGCTTACGAATTCGCAGCGCACTTGGATTTGTGCCTATAATCTTTAAAGGTACTAGGCCTTATATTTTGCTAACTCTTTACGCGCGATGACTCGGCGATGCACTTCATCTGGGCCGTCGGCGAGGCGCAATGTTCTTTGCCCTGTCCATAATGCCGCCAGAGGGAAATCCTGAGACACCCCTGCGGCGCCATGCATTTGAATCGCTCGATCAATGACTCGCAACGCCATATTCGGCACTGCGACTTTGATCTGCGAAATGGCATCACGCGCCGCTTTATTCCCAATGGTATCCATCAAGTAAGCCGCTTTGAACACGAGCAGACGACACATCTCGATCTCGATTCGACTATCAGCGATCACATCATAGTTTCCGCCAAGTTCTGCAAGCGGCTTGCCAAATGCTTCGCGACTAAGGGCGCGCTCACAGAGCAGTTGCAAGGCTTTCTCAGCCGCTCCTATTGATCGCATGCAGTGATGAATTCGGCCCGGACCCAGTCGCCCTTGCGAGATTTCGAAGCCTCTGCCCCGCCCAAGAATAATATTCGTTTGCGGGACCCGGACATTGTTAAAACGTATATGCATGTGCCCATGTGGCGCATCGTCACGGCCAAAGACTTCCATCGGCCGAACTACAGTCACCCCTGGTGTATTCATGGGGACCAATATTTGCGATTGACGATTATGCTTCGGGGCTTCAGGGTCAGTCACGACCATCACTATCATGATTTTACAGCGTTTGTCCCCTGCACCCGAGATATAAAACTTCTCACCATTGATCACCCACTCGTCACCATCGAGCACCGCCGAGGTGGCAATATTAGTCGCATCTGACGAAGCAACATCGGGTTCAGTCATGGCAAAAGCAGAGCGAATCTGTCCGGCCAATAAGGGCACTAACCATTGCTGTTTTTGCTCATCCGAACCATAACGCTCAAGAACTTCCATATTGCCGGTATCTGGCGCACTACAGTTAAACGCTTCAGAGGCCAAACGACTCCGTCCCATGATTTCGGCTAAATGGGCATACTCCAGATTGCTTATTCCCGCGCCCCCCTGACTCTTGGGCAGAAAGAAATTCCACAACCCTAGTGACTTAGCCTGCTCTTTCAAACCCTCCAGGATTTCATCTTGTTTTGGCGTATGCGACCATCGATCTCCAACTGCAACTTCATCATGGTAAATGTGCTCAACCGCCGCTACGTCAACCTCGACAAATTTGCGAATTTTCTCTCGTACCTCAACCATTTCTGGTGATAAGCCTAAATCCATCATGTTGTTGCGCCTCGATCTTGTAACATAGTAAAAGCAATTAGCTGACTGATATTAGCTAGCCACCGTGCCTCCACCGTCGACCACGATGGTTTGCCCAGTAGTAAAACTGCCAGCAGCAGATGCTAGGTAAATCGCCGCACCAGCAATCTCGTCTGGCTCACCAATGCGACGTAGAGGATAAGTAGAGACAACTGACGCGTAAGTTTCCGGATTCTCCCAGAGTGCGCGCGCAAAATCTGTGCGCACTAAACCCGGAGCGATGCAATTAACACGAATGTTTTTAGGGCCCCATTCAACTGCGAGATTACGAGCGAGTTGCATATCGGCGGCTTTAGAAATGCCATAAGCCCCTAATACATTACTGCCCTTCAAACCAGCAATTGACGAAACAATGACTACGGCCCCACCCCCCTTCTCCGCCATTGCTGGTAACACCAGCTGACACAGTCGATGAGCACTCCCGATATTCGCGTTCAAAATTTTATCGAACGCTTCATCAGGAATGTCTTGCGATGGACCATAGTGCGGATTCAATGCCGCATTGCAAACGAGAATATCGATTGTGCCAAGCAGCTCGACGGTCTTATTCACCAAGTGTTGCAGCTGCTCTTTGTAATTGATATTGCATGCGATTGCGACGGCATGCCCCCCTTGAGCATTGATCTGTGCGGCAATCTCGTCGCAGGCATCCTGATTCCTGCTAGAGATCACCACACGAGCGCCTGCTTCTGCCATACGGCTAGCAATTGCTAAACCAATACCTTTCGTGGAGCCAGTAATCAATGCGACTTTCCCTGTTAGATCGAATAGGCTCACTTTGCTCCCCCCTTTTCTCACAATTAGCGATTCAAATAAGCATTATCACCTAGATGAATATTTGTTTAATGCATTATCATAAATTAACAATAATCACGCCGCATGGACAAGCGTTTTATTCCTCAAACCATGCAGGTTTGCCTTTACTCAAACTCGTTCCCCCATCAACTGGCAGGACCGCTCCGTTCACATAGCCCCCTGCGCGTGAACATAAGAACAACAGTGTCCCAACAATATCTTGCGCACTGCCTATCCGCCCCAACGGGCAGTCATCTTCTATATCTTGCCGATACTGTGACATAACATGCTTCGTCATCTTCGATTCGAAAAAACCCGGTGCGATGGCATTGACCGTGATTCCCTGGGGACCGAGCTCAACTGCCAAGGCGCGAGTCAGATGATGCAAGGCCGCCTTGCTTGCAGAATAGGCAAAGGTAGGAACACGTTGCACAATTGGAACCTGCAAACCGTCCATTGACCCGATATTGACCACTCGCGCAGAACCTGTGTGCTTAGCACGCCTGCGCAATGACTCATGCAGGTCTCGCGTCAGGGAAAACACGCTACTGACATTAGTCTTCATGAGCTTATCGAAAGCCGAATCAGGATACTCGGCTAGCTTAGCCCCCCAATTACTCCCGGCATTATTGACCAATATATCCAGCCCCTCTGGCAGATCTGCTTCGACACGCTCGACGACTCGAGCGCGGGCTACGGGATCGGTGATATCAGCAGCAATGGCTACACATGCCCCTAAACCTGCAACGCTGCGCAGTGCCTCATCGCAGCGTGCAGCGCTACGCGAGACCATATAGACTTGCACACCGTTGCGCAGCAGCCCTTCAACCATCATCAGGCCAATACCACTGGTGCCGCCGGTGACCAAGGCCGAACACCCCCGAAGTGAAAACAATGTTTCGATCGATAAGTCCTGTGACACCGGTACGTCCTCCCCATTAAATGACATCATCCATCTTAGCACTGGCAGGAGCACTCAATTGCACTATGAGGCTATGGACTTCCGCTCGTTATATATGAAATGATATAGCGCTTTATAGCACCAAATAGCAAGGTTTCACGTTATGAACATCTTTCAACGAGCAGGGCTTATTGCCACCCTAAGCCTCGGCGTGCTTTTTCAATCCCACAGTTTTGCTCAACAAGCCACAATCGCCGCTGCCTCTGACCTGCAGTTTGCACTCGAAGAAGTCAGCAAGCAGTTCACGGCAGACACGGGCAGGCACGTCCAGGTCGTGTATGGATCATCGGGTAATTTTTATCGTCAGATCAGTGAAGGGGCTCCCTTTCAAATGTTTCTTTCTGCCGATGAAGCCTATGTTCAACAACTAGCACAAGCTGGGCTCACTGCCGACGACGGCGCCCTGTATGCACTTGGGCGCATCGTCATTATCGCCCCGCACGATTCCAGTTTAACGGTTGATGCAGAGCTGAAAAATCTACGCGAAGCATTAGAGCAAGGCAACATTAGGCGCTTTGCCATCGCCAATCCAGAGCACGCTCCCTATGGTCGTCGCGCAAAAGAAGCATTGCAGCATGCCAAGCTTTGGGAGCCCCTTGACGGAAGAATCATACTGGGTGAAAACGTCTCACAAGCAGCACAGTTTGCCACGTCAGGCAGTGCTCAAGGCGGCATCATTGCCTATTCCCTTGCCCTTGCTCCGAATGTCGCTCGACTTGGGAATTACGCCGTAATCCCGCAACAATGGCATGCTCCGTTGCGACAAAGAATGGTATTACTTAAATCGGCAGGAACGGATGTGCAGGCCTTCTACACCTATTTGCAAAGCGCCCCTGCCCGAGCGATTATGTCGCGCTTTGGTTTCACACTCCCACAAGCAGACTAGGAAACACCATGGATTGGTCGGCACTTCGCCTTTCTTTAGAGCTATCCTTTTGGACGATGATCGTCCTTCTGCCCATTGGCATTTGGCTAGGCAGGCGCTTGGCATGGTCACAATTTCGCGGCAAGAGCATGGCCGAAGCCCTTTTAGCCCTGCCATTAGTATTGCCCCCAACCGTGCTAGGCTTTTACTTGTTAGTGGCACTTGGCGCTCGCTCCCCAATTGGGCAAGCCTATGAAGCGCTGTTCGACCAACAGCTAAGCTTCTCCTTCGCCGGCCTATTGATCGCTTCGATCGTGTTCAACCTGCCTTTTGCCATTCAACCCATGCAAAGAGCATTCGAAGCTATCCCCCAAGAGGTTCGTGAGGCGGCTCGTTGCTGCGGAATGCCTTCTTGGCGCATTCTCTTGCGCATCGAGCTGCCGTTGGCATGGCCTGGAATACTCTCAGCGATGGTCCTTACTTTTGCGCACACCCTTGGCGAGTTTGGGGTTGTCCTAATGGTCGGCGGCAGCATTCCAGGCGAGACTCGTACTATCGCTATCGCCATCTACGACCGCGTTCAAGCATTCGATGATAGTGCGGCGGCTAGCATGTCGGCAGTTTTACTATTGATCTCCCTGTTCGCCATCAGCCTGTCTTATATGGCCACGGCTCGTTTGGGCAAGGGGCGCCATAATGTCTGACGGTTTACATGTTCATCTGCATCAGGAAACACCGATCCCTCTAGCAGCAAAACTGCACTGTGCGGCAGGCGAAGTCCTTGCCCTCGTTGGTCCATCGGGGAGTGGAAAATCGACCCTACTGCGCACTATTGCAGGGCTTTATGAAGCCAGGGAGGGGCGCATCGTCTGTGGTAAGCATTTGTGGTTTGATAGCAGCGCACAGGTCAACGTGGCCACCGCCAAGCGCCGCATTGGCATGGTTTTTCAGCAGTTTGCCTTATTTCCACATTTATCCGCACTAGAGAATATCGCCGAAGCCATGCTGCAATACCCGAAAGCCGAAAGATTGGCGCGAGCGCAGACGTGGCTGGAACGAGTGCACCTAAAAGGGTTAGCGCACCGGCTACCTCGACAACTCTCGGGCGGTCAACAACAGCGCGTGGCGGTCGCAAGAGCCCTAGCACGTGAACCTGAGGTGCTCTTGTTGGATGAGCCTTTCTCTGCCGTTGATCGCTCAACTCGCGAGTCGCTTTATCAAGAATTGCGTGAACTTCGCACCGAACTAAAAATGCCGGTACTGCTCGTGACGCATGACATCGATGAAGCAACATTGCTTGCCGACCGCATGAGCATATTGGACGAAGGACGAACCTTGCAAACAGACACGCCCGACAAATTATTGCAGGCGCCAAACTCACACAAAGTCGCGCGCTTGATGGGCATGCGCAATATTTATACGGGCAAAATTCTTGCGCAAGAAGGCTCACACACCCTGATTGATTGGGTCGGAACACCATTAAAAGTAGGCCGACAAAACAATTTCACCTCCGGGAGTGCCATTACTTGGGCTATGCCGACCTCTGGCGTTTTATTGATGCCATCGCGCAATCGCAGCAGTGACACACTGGACAACACTATCGATGTGCAAGTGCAGCTCATGCTGGCATTAGGAGAGCAGTACCGGATCAGCGTACAACACAAAGATCAGACCTTGACGATGAACGTGCCAAGACACATTGCGCAACGCTATCAACTAGAAGTCGGGCAACACCTACAAGTGCGCCTGAGAGGGGAAACTATTCATCTTATGCCATCGAACTAAGCGCTTTCGATGGCACAAGAAACAACCACTTACTCTGCTGAGATTTTCACTAGCTGCTTGCCAAAATTTCTACCGCGTAACAATCCGCGGAAAAGTTCTGGAGCGTTCTCAATCCCTTCGCCGACCGATTCTCGGTATTTGATGCGGCCTTCTTTCACCCAGCTCCCTAGCTGTTCTGTCGCCTCCATCCAGCGGTCATACCATTCCGTCACAACAAAGAAGCGATGCTCAGGAACATTTTCAAGGTTCTTCAAAATATCAGCAGGCAATTCTGCC
Organism: uncultured Pseudomonadales bacterium; assembly: GCA_947259995.1. GTDB lineage: Bacteria > Pseudomonadota > Gammaproteobacteria > Pseudomonadales > Pseudohongiellaceae > UBA5078. The sequence continues at coordinate 75,634 of CAMYOK010000013.1, forward strand.
TTAGAGATATCGCTGTCGTTATAGTGCGAAACATAGCCACAAATAGGCACGCGCGCGCCCTTATTTAGCAAGGGGGCAACCGCTTTCGTCACATCACCGCCGACGTTCTCAAAATATACGTCGATGCCATTCGGGCAGGCCTTGGCTAATTTTTCGGCCAAATCGCCCGTTTTGTAGTCGATGCAATCGTCGAAACCAAGCTCTTCTTTGACGTAGCGACACTTTTCTTCGCCTCCGGCAATTCCCACCACACGCAGCCCCTTGATCTTAGCAATTTGCCCAACCACTGAACCAACAGCACCAGAGGCAGCGGCTACAACGAGGGTCTCACCCGCTTGCGGTTTGCCTAACTCGGTTAGGCCAAAATACGCCGTGCGCCCTGGCATACCCACTACACCTAAGTGTGCCGACAGGCTGCCGTTGTCTAGGTTCACCTTCATGATTCCCGGCGCATCCTCATCGGCCACGATATAAGTCTGCCAACCTTTGTGGGCGGCGACTTTATCGCCTACGGCAAATTTTTTCGAACGCGATTCGATAACGGTGCCTGTTGACTCTCCGGTAATCACATCGCCAATCTGCAATGGGTCAGCATAAGACTTAACGTCATTCATTCGCCCGCGCATGTATGGGTCAAGAGACAACCAATTAACCTGAATAAGGAACTGCCCCTCTTTTAGTTCTGGCGTTTGTTCCGTGACGAATTCGAAACAGCTATCATCTGGCTCTCCAGTAGGGCGTTTAGCCAACTGAACTCGAGTATTTTTCATATATTCCCTCTTCTATTTGTAGTTTGTACAAGCCCTTACACTGCTAACATCCCAATCAAGCAGTCAGGGCTTGCACGCTGAAATTCTGTTCATTTTGCAATTGTGCCAAGCTTCGCTGTAGCAGAGCCACACCTTCTTCTATCTCTTGTTTATTGACCAAAAGACTCGGAATGATTCGCAGCACGGCATTGCGCGTAGGGGTCACCAACAAACCATTATCTAAGCAAATCTGCGTTAGACGTTGGACCTGTTCGTCACTGTATAACTGTAAACCTATCAACAAGCCAGCACTGCGGAGCTCTTTTACCAGCTCTGGAAAGGGTGTTGTCACCTTCTCCAATGCGCTAGTTAGCACACTCCCCGACGCCTGCACTTGTTTGGCAAGCTCATGGTCTAGCATATGCGTTAACACTGCATCGGCCACCGCACAGCCCAAAGGATTACCACAATAGGTCCCACCATGGTCGCCTTTTGCCACCCCGCTCGCGACGGATTCTGTCACAGCGAATGCAGCAAAAGGGAAGCCTCCGGCAATCCCCTTTCCCATGGTGAGAATATCGGGACTCACACCCGACTTTTCAACCGCAAAAAAACTTCCTGTTCGGCAATACCCAGATTGCACCTCATCAGCGATCAGTAAGGCGCCGTTATCGCGACACAAATTAGCAAGCGTTGCGAAAAATTGACGAGATACCGTTCGCACTCCCCCCTCTCCTTGCACAGGTTCAATGATGACAGCTGCCACAGCGTGCTGAGCAAATGCTTGCGTCAAGGCCTCTACATCTTCAAGTGCAACAAACACATTGTCAGGCACTTTGGGGAGATAACGAGCGGCATTTTCAGGCCCTCCCGACACAGAAAGTGTACTCAGGGTTCGTCCATGGAAGGACCCGCTAATCGCGATGACCACTGAGCGACCTGTGATTTTTCGCGCTAACTTAATTGCCGCATCATTTGCTTCTGCCCCACTATTAGCAAAGAACACTCGTTGCAGACCTTGCGGTAAAATTTGCTGCATTCTTTGCAGCAAACGCGACCGCACAGGTGAATAAGTAAAGCCTGAGTTTGGATTCTGCAGGATCTTTGCTGCCTGACCTTGCAAGGCAGCAACGATCGCCGGGTGCGCGTGACCAAGAGCAGTCACCCCCCAGCCTGACGTGAAGTCGAGATAGCGCCTGCCTTGCTCATCCCATACATAACTTCCCTCTCCACGTTCAATGGCAATCGCTTGCTTATTGCACGTCGTCAGTCCATACCTATCTTCAATAGCAATCGTATTCATAGTGTCTCCGGCTTTTCTCAGGGCAAAAAAAAACCTCCAGTGTGCAAGACGCCTGGAGGTTTTTTATAAAGTAGTTGGTTCAGTACTTAATAGGTCTCAGGCATCTCCAATGAGCTCGCGCGTAAGGCGCGCGCACGACGGCGGGCCGCAGCAAAAGCTGCAGCCTGCTTGGCCATGGCCAAGTTAATCAGGAATTGACTGTAGAAAACGTCTGTCATGAAAACCTTGTAATAATTGATTCAAAATCGAGTACTTGAGGCGCGCGACTGTATGTGATCTAGTAGAGTATGTCAATAATCTGTTTTCAGTGTCACAATCACTCTGCACACTCAACACAAGGGCCTAAGGCACAAGCACCATGTTTCGCATAGTTGGTTTTTCTAGAAAAGTGACCTATCGCTGCTTATTAGCTGCCTCGATCTGCGTGCCTGCTTTATCGCTGCTCCCCAGCATGACGATCGCGCAAGATACTAACGCCACGTCATCGGTTGAACAGTCGCAAGCATTGAGCGACTTGCTACAAAACGTAGAGAATGATGTCGCAAGAATCGAAAGCGAATTCGGCCCCTTCGACAGACAACTACTCGAGCCGCTGAGCACACTGGTAAGGCTCATGCTTGCAAACGAAGACAGTGCCAACGCACAAACTCTTCTCGAACAACAACTGCAAATATTACGCATTAGCGATGGCCTCTATTCAGTCGCACAGATCCCTATTGTTGAAACCCTCCTTGAATTGTCCACACAGTCCGGTGACTGGCAGAAGAGTAATGATTCGCTAGAGTATCTTTCTTGGCTATATCAACGAGACACGAGTTTAAGCCCGCAAGAAAAACTCAATGGCATGAGGAAAATCAGTGATTGGCACTTACTAGCCTTAGGCAAAGACAGCCAAGAACGCGAAGCGTTTCACCTAATTGAACTGGCTGAAACAGACCGACAGATCACCGCAACTGCCGAAGAGCTTTATGGCGTCGATAGTGTCGAGACCGTACCCTTTATTTACCACCAAGCTCTAGCCGATGCCTATATCGCACTGGCCATTACCATTACCCACGACACATCGCAGGAGCTATTGCGCCTTACCGAGGGCATCTCCAACAGACCCAGTTTGATGAGCGGGTTGAACAACTATAGTTTACGAACCGCGGCTGACATTGAAGCAATGTATGGCTCGCGGGCAAGCACCGTTATAGAGCGATCGTTTAAAAACAATATGAGTAGTCACTTTGAGAAACTTGAGAGAATCAAAGAGCTCTATAACAAAGCAGGAGACGCCGAAGCAGAAGCCTTAGCACAGATGTATATGGGCGACTCCATATTAATACGCCAGCAATTTGAGAGACGCCCAGGAGACTTCGCCGGCATAAGGCGAGGCACTTCTAGTGCCGGCTCTGCCATGAGCTATTATCGGGACGCGCTCGAAGCTTTAGCGCAAGCGGGAGTCAGCGAAGCCGATCTCAAAGCCTTCACTTCATGCCCAGTACTTCTGCCCATCGCGCAATTCCAGCCTCGCTTTGAAGTCAACACTAGCCATTGCCTTAGCAGAGCTCCTGACGAACACATCGACCTTGGGGAATATAATCTAGTCTCGACAATTATTCCTGGCATTGAAGGTGACCTTGCGAGCGATGAGAGCTCTATTGCTGCCACAGTCGAGTTCGATGTGCGCGCCAATGGGCAAGTGAGTCGAAAAGACATATTAGAGATCAACCCCGATGACACCTCTAGCCGAGTGCAAATTCGCAAACTCTTAGAAATCACTCAATTTAGACCTGCAATTATCGACGGCTCACCAGAGCGCACCGAACGCATAAGAATGCAGATCAATATTCCACTGAACGAGTAATCAACGGCGTTTTTCTAACACCACACCTTGCTCAAGAAGCTGCTCTATAATCTCATCACTAACGCCCGCTTCGCGCAGTATTTCACGACTATGCTCGCCAAATTTAGGCGGCAGGTGCCTGAGGCTGCCAGGCGTGCGAGAGAACTTAATGGGCGTGCCGGTCATGCGATACCAATCTTGCTCGATCAGCATCTCGCGGTGCGCCGTATGCGGATGCTCCACAACTTCTTGGGTATTGTAGATCGGCCCTGCAGGCAAGCCTGCCGCTAATAGCCGTGCACACAATTGCGCCCCATCGATACGCATGAGCCTTACTTCTAACTCCGTCTTTAACTCGACGCGATTAGTGACTCTATCAATGTTCTTTAAGAAACGTTCGTCCGTCACTAATTCCGGGCATGCCAACTCGGCGCATAATTTCTTGAATGCCCCATCATTGCCTGCACCGATAAAAATATCGACGGTTTGCGTTCTGAACGTGTCATAGGGGCTAATATTGGGGTGGGCATTGCCTGTCGCGACAGGAATTTTCCCAGAGTAATTGTAGTTAGGAATATGGGGGTGCATTAAAGACACGGCGCAGTCATACAGCGTCATATCTATATACTGGCCAAGCCCCGAACGCTCTCGTTCAGCCAAAGCCATTAGGATTGCCACTGCTGTATATAGCCCAGTTCCCATATCGACCATCGCGATCCCTAAGCGAGTCGGGGCACTTCCGAGCTCACCATTGACGCTAAACCACCCCGCCATGGCTTGCACGATAGCGTCGTAACCTGGGTAGCCCCCCAGCGGGCCGTCGGAACCAAAACCACTAACGCGGCAATGTATCAATTGTGGAAACCGCTCCTGCAGAAACTCTTCATAGCCTAGCCCCCATTTTTCCATGGTGCCCGGTTTGAAATTTTCAAGCAGAATGTCTGCCCCTTCGAGCAAACTCAACAGCACTTCCTTGCCTTGTGCTTGTGATAGGTCCAAGCCCAAGGAGCGTTTGTTTCTATTGACCCCCAAATAATAGGCGGCGTCACCTTCGTGAAAGGGCGGGCCCCAGTCGCGCGTTTCGTCCCCTTTCGGGGGTTCAATTTTCACAACCTCAGCCCCGTGATCGGCCAATATCTGTGTGCAGTAAGGCCCTCCTAGCACACGGGACAAATCTACAATACGCTTACCAGTAAGCGCACTGGGCTGCACTGAGCCATTCTGCATAACAATACTTCCGATGGGGAGTGGGGACAGAGAAAGCAAAGAGTAAATCAGTGTCTTGCGGTTTTCAACACGAGCTATTGAAGGCTCGAAGACGTTCAGCATCCTCACGCAGTAATGCCGGAAGAAAGAATTCCGCTACTAAAATGGGCTGATGACGTAAGAAAAACAAAGAGCGCCTCCCCCATAGATCCTCACACTGAGTGATTTCCAGTTGCAGGCGCTGTAACTGTGGATCTTGAAATAGAAACTCTCCCAATGGTCGATCACGTAGACTTCTAAGCTGTTTTAAAGCGCCTACCATGCTGCTCATTGGAATTAGTGTGTGGGCAGCAACCCACGGCGTCTCGCCACTGCGCAGCAACACCTTGCGCGACCACATGCGCTGGCGCGTCACATGGGGATGAAAGCACTGCAGAAGGCTGGGTGTGCTACGTTGCGCCCACCCCTCGGCAACGACTTGCACATTGAAATCGCCTTGACTCATGTCTTTCAAACGCTGGGTAAGAGAGCCTGGATCCATCAACCACGATTGCAATGCGGGTCTAGGTCTTGGCAGACATTGCGCCTGCGATTGCCAACGCAATTGTGTGTTGTAGAGGCTCGGAAATTGAAAAGGCAAATCAAGCAAAAGGACACCTAAAGACAAAAACTGCTGTAATGCGAACAACTCAAGGAAGCAAATTATAGAGCAAGCAACCTATGCCTGTCGCAATGAGTTTATTCTACCCAAGAAAAAGCCCCTACCGTAAACGGTAGAGGCTCTTTGATCACACTAACACTGCCAGCGCTTAACGCTGTTCGTAACGCTGCAATGTTGTAGAGATTACACTCTGTACACGACGGTTTTGAGCACGTCCTGCTGGAGTATCGTTGCTAGCCACTGGACGTGTCTCGCCATAACCTTCAGCGCGTAGTCTAGCGGCTGGGATATCAAACTGCTCAATGAGCACCTGACGCACAGCATTAACGCGACGCTGAGACAAACCTTGGTTATAGGCTTCTGTGCCTGTGGAGTCTGTATGCCCTTCTAGCACGGCTTCTACGTCTGTATTGGCTTTCATGAAATCAGCCAATGCGCGAATCTCAGCCATGAACTCTGGCTTGACCACTGATCGGTCGAAGTCGAATTGCACAGTAAGATCGATTCGTGCGACTTCTTCGAGAACGATTGAGCAGCCTCTGCTATCAACGCGATGGGTACGCGGAGTATCAGGACATGCATCACGGCTGTCAGGTACACCATCGCCGTCGGAATCAACTGGCGCTACTGGCGCAGGAGTTGGCGCTGGCGCCGGCGCCGGCGCCGCCGGCTTGCCACCAAAGCGGAAGACGAGGCCTGTTTCTAGCGCGTAATCATGGAAGTGCTCATCCATACCCCAGTGTTTACGCACCGCCGTACGCCATTCTAGGTTGTCGCTGATTTGGTATTTGATACCGGCCGCGACATTGAATACCGTCTCTTCATTCTGCGAGAAGCGATTGTGGCCTACACCACCGGCAATAAATGGCGTGACTTGATCGATCTTGTAATCAAAGGAGTACAGAAGATCAGCGCGTATTTGACGCACATCGCTATCTGGTCCCGATCCATCGAGATTCATATCAAAAACATTGATTTCGCCACTAAGCTTATTGCTGAAGTCGTAACCAGCGCCTAGCGTGAAACCGGTTTCATAACCCTGGCCGCGATCCTTGTCGTAATCTATGCGCTGAATACCTGGAACAATATAAAATTGTCCTTCCTCAGCAACTGCGACACTCGGTGCAGCTGTGTATGCACTTGTGACAAGCACGAGGCTCATTGCAGTTAAATACTTTTTATTCATGGTCTCTCCTTTGAACTAACCAAGTGTAATAAAGCGTAAGTAGTATACTGCACTACAGCTATATGCAATTGTTTAAGTTGCTATTATTTTAAGAATTTTACGGCTTTTGTGCAGTGAGTCGTATTATGTAATTTAAACTGTGACAAAAAGCTGATCAATGAAGTACAGATAATGACATAATTTCGTCCAAGCTATTATGCCCTTCTTGCCCTTTCCAGTAAAAAAATCAATACCTTGCGCGCATTGTACGCGTGCTAATCTGCAATTGCGAATAGCTGTAATAAATATGTAAATTTTGTGTCGCACAAATGCAATATTCAATGACTAGGATGAGGCCTGCTCAAATTCTAACGCAAATGTCTCAGGCAGAGACAAGACCTCAGGAGTCACTATGAATTTTAACCGCACATCCCTTTTCTCCGCTGTTGCTATCGCAACTCTAGGATTCTCAGCAATCACAGCACAAGCTGCTGAGCCGGCTCTGAGTGTCGCAACAGCTAACGGCGCTGCAACAACAGCAAGCATCACTGGTGGCGCTACAATCAACAACGGTTCATCTTACACTGCAACGGCAGCAAGCAGCGCCGCAGTCGATGTTATGGGCACTATCAATGTCGCTGCAGCAGACGTCGGTAAGAAAGGCGGATTAGTTGCATTGGTTGAAATCCCAAACATGGGTATCTACCAAAAAGTCTCTGGCGGTTTCTTCCTACCTTGGAACGGTCAAGTAAGCGGCCTTCTTCCTTTCGAAACTAAAACTTTAGGCGCAACAGAGCAGATCACTGTTCTAGACGACTTGATTGGCTCTGAGGCGAATCTTGGTGGCCTAAGCTTCCGCGCATATATGGGTTATTACACTGGCGGCGACATCAACACGCTCGCTTACACTTCCAGCCCTATCGCTTTCGGGATCGATAGCGTACCTGCAGCGGGCTGCCCAACAAACACGACTCTTTCTACTGGCGGTACGCATGACGGCAAGCCAGTATGTGTATTGACTGGTACGATTACTGCTGACACGCACCTAACTGCTAACAACGTTTACCTGCTAAACGGCGCAGTATTCATTGGTGGTGACAACACAGACTCAGCAACATTGAAAATCGATGCGGGCACGAAAGTTATCGCACCTGTTGGTTTGAACTTCCTCGTTATCAACCGTGGTTCTAAAATCGAAGCACTTGGCAGCGAAGCTGCTCCAATCGTCTTCACTTACGACGACGAAGCAAACGCCACTGCCAGCACTACTGGTCGTTGGGGTGGGTTGATCATCAACGGTAATGCACCAGTGAATGGCTGTGCTGCTGGCACAACGCTTTGCGAACTCGAAGGCGAAGGCTCAACTGGTAAGTACGGTGGTAATGATGCGGCTGATAACAGCGGCACATTGAACTACGTGATCGTTAAATACCCTGGCCAGAACATCACTGAATCAAACGAATTGAACGGTATCGCTTTCCAGGCAGTGGGCAGCGGCACAACAGTCGATTATATTCAGGTACACGGCAGCTCTGACGACGGCGTGGAATTCTTCGGCGGCACGGTAAACGTGAAGCACCTTTACTTGAGCAGCAACGAAGACGATTCATTTGACTGGACGTTCGGCTTCCAAGGCAAAGTACAGCACGCGGTGATCAAGCAGCGCGCAAACACTGGCGACCGCGGTATCGAAGCTGACAACAACGAGTTCGCTTTCGATGCAGCTCCACGCTCGAAACCTACTCTAGCTAACTTCACAATGATCGGTAAAGGCGCAAGCGGCCGCGGCATGGATCTTCGTCGTGGAACCGGTGCAAACCTTTACAACTTTGTAGTGACGAACTTCGATAGCTACTGTTTAGATGTTAACGACACTGCAACGTTCACAAACGCTGGCACTTCTGCAACAGCATTGACTGGCCAGCTAACCGCTGCAAGCTCACTGTTCGATTGCGGTACGACGTTCAATGAAAGTGCTGATGATCCATTCCAGTTGACTGCATGGTTCGCAGGTCAAGCTAACAACTCCACAGCCTCTGCTGGTTTGTCAGGTGTCGTAAACAGCGCCGCTGCTAATGCGATCACTCCAACACTTCCTGCAGACAGCTTCTTTGACCAAGTCGACCACATCGGCGCGGTAAAAGATCAGAAGTCTGACTGGACTGCAAACTGGGTGTTCACTGACTAATTATTAGTAAGTCATCACCACAAAAAAGGGGCGCTACGGCGCCCCTTTTTTTCACTTTAAAAAAATATATTGCACTTTCTGCACCAAATAAAGGCTTTTTCACCTAACTGAAATATTAGTGTCATTTTTGCCCCCTACAATAGCGCTGTCTTTTCAGATTACTCTTTTATTTGCGGGCATAATATTATGATTAAACGCGCTCTCCCTGCTGCGATAGCGATAGCACTGTCAAGCACTCACGTGCTGGCACAAGATGCATCCACTCCTACTTCGAACTCAAATGTTCCACAGGTCGAAGAGATCTCCGTGATCGGACGATTTGTGCCTGATGAAAAGCGCAGCACATCAGCATTATCAAATGTTCTGACCAATGAAGAATTCTCTCGCGCTGGGGACACTAATATCGCCGAAGGACTTAAGCGTGTTGCAGGGCTAAGCCTTGTTGGTGGCAAATACATTTACGTGCGCGGCCTCGGAGATCGTTACTCCTCTGCATTGCTAAATGGTTCGAGCATGCCTAGCCCAGAACCATTGAATCGCGTCGTGCCTTTGGATTTATTCCCCAACGCCATTATGGACAGCGTGGTCGTACAAAAAACTTATTCTGCACAGTTCCCTAGTGAATTTGGTGGTGGCGTCTTGCAGATGCGCACTAAAAAAAGTAGCGACGAATTTTTCTTTAATGTTAGTTCGTCAATTTCAGGAACAGAAGGTGTTAGTCTGTCAAATGGGTTCAGCGCCAACTCTGGCGACAAAGACTGGCTAGGTTACGATGACGGCACGCGCGAAATGCCAAAAGCTTTGCGAGAAGCCACAGCGAACGGTCAACGTCTACAGCGTCTCAGCCAGTATCTCGATACCGGCGGTTATACCGCTGAGGAATTACAAGTCATTGGGCAAAGCCTGAACAACGATTATGATCTTGGCAAACAAGCGGTTCCTGCAGATTTTGGCGCCACAATGTCTCTTGGCAATTTTCATGAGATCGGCAGCAATTCCCGCTTTAATTATCTTGCCGCGATTGATTACAAAAACGGTTGGAATAAACACGAGATCGAGCGCAACACTTACAAGGTGGGTGGCGTTGACGAGCTGGTGAATCAAGATGCCTTTACTTTCTACGGCACTGAAAATAACGTCGACATCAGCTCAATTTTAGCGACTACCTTTGAGCTCGATGACAACCACAGCATCAGTGCAACGAACATCATGTTGCGTCAGTCTGACAATATCGCAGGCCAAGAAGTTGGTTTCTACGGCGACGAGCGACTCAACAGCACAATCACACAAATCGAGTATATTGAACGTCAATTGCTATCGCACCAACTGCAAGGCGATCACTATTTTCCTGACAGCAATGAGCTAAATGTTACTTGGCGCTACAACCGCTCAACCGCCGATCGAGATGCGCCTGATACACGCGAATACCGCTATGACGATACAGACAATGGCACCTTGTTCAACCTGCGTTCGGATGGCAATGTTCGTCGATTCAGTGAGCTCAGTGATCTCAGTACGAATTACGCGATAGATACCAACATGGTTTTCTACGGGCCGATGGATTCGACAATCGTGATGTCTGCAGGCTATGACATGCAAGAAAGTGAGCGAGACTACAATATCCGTCGTTTCACTTTCTTTGAGCTAGGAGACGTTGCTAATCGCGAAGGTTTCCTAAGCCAACCCCTGTCACAGATTTTGGCGCCAGAAAACATTAGCCCCAACGATTTCGAGTTGCGTGAAACGACTCGTCCGACCGACACTTACGCGGCGACGCGCGAGCTAGAGTCTTTCTACGTGCAAACAGAGATCAACTTCTCGGATCGCTTACAATTGCTGACAGGCTTGCGTCAAGAAGACTACATCCAGAATGTGCAAACGTTTGATTTGTTTCGTCCAGACGATGTGATCGACGGCAGCTTAAAGACGAGTGATTTGTTACCAAGCCTCACGGCGACTTATATTCGCGACAATCATCAGTTCCGTCTTGGCTATAGTGAAACCACGTCGCGACCCGATTTCCGTGAGCTTTCTCCTGCCACTTTCACAAACCCACTCACGGGTTATGAAGTCGTCGGAAATCCTGATCTCAAAGTAGCGGCCATAAAAAACTACGATCTGCGCTGGGAGTGGTATTTCTCTCGCTCAGGCAGTATGTCGCTCGGGTTCTTCAAGAAAGATTTCGACTCTCCGATTGAGTCGATTGTGCAACCAGGTGCCAATAGCGCTCGCAGCTATGTCAATGCAGAATCTGCAAGCAACCAAGGGGTAGAGTTTGAAGCACGCAAGCAGCTCGACTTCTTTGCACCATTAGAGAACTTCTTTGTTTCTGGCAATGTCTCGTACATCGAATCGGAAGTCACCATTGGTGAGTCGCAACAAAGCATACTTACCAATAGCTCACGCCCACTGCAAGGACAGTCAGACTGGCTATTCAATGGCCAATTCGGTTATGAAGGCTTCAACGGCCTCACTGCCACTTTGCTTTACAATTATGTCGGCGAGCGGATCTATGAAGTGGGCATTCTTGGCGCACCAGACTTCATCGAAGAAGCGCGAGGCGAACTTGATCTAGTGATCAGCAAAGAGTTTGGCGATAGTTGGCAGCTCAATATCAAAGCACAGAACCTGTTTGATGAGCGCAGAGAAATCACTCAAGGTGATTACGTTACAACTGGCTACAATGAAGGACGTGCGGCAAGCTTGAAGCTTGAATACCGTTTCTAAAATGTGCAGTGTGTGACAGGATTACGTATACTCTTGTCACACCACTGTAATATTATATTGCTCTAATAGTCTTGTTTAGAATTCAAGTACTTACACTAAAAACGGTAGTGACCATTATGAGCGACCCAACCATTCTTATCGTTGACGACGAACCCGCCATCAGAGACATGATCGGCATTACTTTAGATCTTGCCGGCTTCAATAGCATGAGCGCCGAAACGGCCCATCAAGCCCATGTAGCCATCGTCGACAGTCGACCAGACCTAATTCTATTAGATTGGATGCTACCTGGCGGCAGCGGCATCGAATTGGCAAGACGATTAAAGCGCGATGAGCTAACCTCAACTCTTCCCATTATTATGCTCACAGCCAAAACGAGTGAAGATAATAAAGTACAGGGATTGGATGTTGGCGTTGATGACTACGTGACAAAACCCTTCTCACCACGAGAATTAGTGGCACGCATCAAAGCAGTCCTTCGCCGCAGCAATGGCAGCACCCAAGACAAGGTCATTCGTGTATTTGACCTGCAACTTGACCCCTCTAGTCACCGAGTGACGATTGAAGACAATCCAGTGGATATGGGCCCTACGGAGTTCAAACTGCTTAAGTTTTTCATGTCTCACCAGGAAAAAGTCTTCAGCCGAGACCATATACAAGATCAAGTCTGGGGCGGCAACGTCTACCTTGAAGAGCGAACCATCGACGTCCATATCCGTCGCCTACGCAAAGCGTTGAGCTCGATAGAGCCCACTAGCATCAACTATGCCCGTTTGATACAAACGGTTCGTGGTGCCGGTTACCGCTTCTCTGTTAAGCCTGCCTAACGTTTCTTTCAGGGGACGCTTTAGCTATAGTGGCCCCGTGAAAGACAATTCCAAGGATTTATTGCTGTGCTTCGCGAATGGCGCTCTGAACTCAACCGTTTACTTACGACAATCGTAGGTTCTGCTGTCCTAGGACTACTGTTTGGACAGATGACGCTCTTTGTCCTTATCGGCGTCATGGTCTATCTTGGCCAAATTCTATTCCAACTCTATCGCTTGAACCGATGGCTTGAAGACCTCCCCCATTCTGGCCAGGAAGATCCGCCCGAAGCCACTGGAATTTGGGGCTGGATATTTGACGGCATCTATCGTTTGCAAAGGCAGGAACGGCAAGCCGTCAACCACCTTAAAAGCATCTTAGACAAAGCTCAGGAGTCCTCTGCTGCCCTAGAGATGGCGGTGGTAATGATCAATCATCGTGGCAATTTAGAGTGGTGGAATAAGGCCGCCGAGACTTTACTAGGATTTCGCAGCGAGCAAGACAAGCAACAAGGGGTGACAAACCTTTTGCGTGAACCTCGGTTTTTCGAGTATTTCGAAGGCAAGAACTATTCCGAGCCCTTGCGCATCCAATCCCCCATCAAAAAGAACCTGATTTTAGAATTTCAGATCACACTATTTGGTGAAGGCGAACGCCTTATGTTGGTCAGAGATGTCTCCCAGATGCACCGCTTGGAGTCTATGCGCAAAGATTTCGTTGGCAACGTCTCGCACGAGCTGCGCACGCCTATTACGGTCATCAATGGTTACCTAGAAACCTTGTTAGACCATAAAGACAGTGTGGCACCGCGCTGGATAAAGCCCCTAGAGCAAATGCACCAACAATCACAACGTATGGAGAATATTGTCCGCGACCTCCTAACTCTGTCGCGTCTAGAAACGAAATCATTACCTAAAGAGCAGGACCGTATCGATACAAGCGCACTGATGCGCGAGATAAAGGGCGAGGCCCAACAAGTATTTGCCCATAAAGAGCACAGCTTCGAGCTGCTAGACACCCCAGGGGTTTATATTCGTGGCAGCTTGAGCGAGCTCTATAGCGCCATCTCCAACTTGCTATTTAATGCGTCAAAATACACGCCAAACAAAGGCAACATCACCTTCACCTCACGCTTGGTGCAGGACGGCTTTGAGATAGAGGTGAAGGACAACGGTGTCGGTATTGCAGAACAACACATACCACGGCTTACAGAACGCTTCTATCGGGTAGATGAGAGTCGATCAACGGACACTGGCGGCACGGGCTTGGGGCTCGCGATTGTTAAACACGTTCTAGCGCGCCACGGCGCTAATTTAGTAATCAGTAGTGAGGTCGGTAAGGGCAGCTGCTTTATATGCCACTTTCCCGTTGAGAGGCTTGTAAAAGCGCCAGAGACAGAAAACAAGCTTGCCATCAACGCCTAGTGTCTTGGTTAGAGTTTTGCTCAAACCCTAAACCAAGATATACTTTTATAAAAACTGCTTGTACGCCTCTAGTCGCTGTTCACTTCTTCTTCTAAACCAGAGAGTCCGATATGGCGAACATCCGTCCCTTTCACTAAGTAAACGACGTGTTCAGCAATGTTTTTAGCGTGATCTCCCACGCGCTCTAAGGCTCGCAGTGCCCAGATTACATTTAGAACGCGCGTTATGCTTCTTGGGTCTTCGATCATGTAGGTGATCATTTCACGCATCGCCGTACTGTATTCAACATCCACACTGACGTCTTCTCTTGCTACTGCAAGCGCCGCGTCGACATCGTAACGAGCAAATGCATCGAGAGCCATGTACACCATCTTGCGAACTCGCTCACCGATATGGCGAATCTCGATATAGCCCTTAGATGACTCGCCTTGCTCGGTCAACTCAATGGCTAGACGCGCCACTTTTGCAGACTCATCTCCAATACGCTCAAGATCATTCACAGTCTTGATGATGGTCAATACCAAGCGCAGATCGCTTGCAGCAGGCTGACGACGCACCAAAATGCGATTACATTCTTCATCGATTTTGACTTCCATCGCATTGATGGCCGCATCGTCTTCGCGCACTAACTGCCCTAATCCGCTATCTGCGTTGATAATGGCATCAATCGCATCGCTGAGCTGTTTTTCAACCATGCCGCCCATTTCAAGCATATTAGCTTTCACCTCTTCCAAATCCGCATTGAATTGCTGAGAGATGTGATGACTGTGTATCGTTGCATCTTTTTTCATTTCGCGATCCTTTCCCTTACGATTAATTGCAGACGATTGCCCCTACAACGGTAGATGACTATCCGTAACGACCAGTGATGTAGTCTTCTGTCTGCTTTTCAGTAGGGTTGGTGAAAATATTATCTGCCGTATCAAACTCTATCATTTTCCCCATATACATGAAGGCAGTAAAGTCAGACACGCGCGCCGCCTGTTGCATATTGTGAGTGACGATCACGATGGTGTAACGCTCTTTGAGCTCGTTAATCAACTCTTCGATCTTGAGTGTTGAGATAGGATCAAGAGCCGAAGCGGGCTCATCCAGGAGCAATACTTCGGGCTCAACAGCTACCGTGCGTGCAATCACAAGACGTTGCTGCTGACCACCGGACAAGCCAAGGGCACTGTCATGCAAGCGGTCTTTCACTTCGTCCCAAAGCGCTGCTGCCTGCAATGATTTTTCAACACTTTCATCTAGTATGCGCTTTTTATTAATGCCTTGAATGCGCAAACCGTAGGCGACGTTTTCATAAATCGACTTAGGGAACGGATTGGGTTTCTGAAACACCATACCAACACGGCGGCGCAGATCCGCTACATCAACAGAGCGGTGATAAATATCTTCCCCATCTAATGTAATGCTGCCTTTGATTTCACAACCATCAACTAGGTCATTCATGCGGTTGAAACATCTTAAAAGCGATGACTTACCACAGCCACTTGGGCCGATAAACGCCGTTACCCGTTGCCGAGGCAATGTCATACTGACATCCTTCAAGGCATGCGCACCACTATAGTACAAGTTCAGATTCTCAACGCTAAGGCAGCGCGGCAGATCCTCAACAGAAATACTCTGCTCATGAGACCCTATTTTCCCCATATCGATCTTTTTAAACTTAGATCTGTTTACTGGGGCATATTCTGTCTTTGACTCTGTCATAGCGACAACATCCATTCATTATTCATCGGATAAACATTGGGTAGTGTTTGCAATAGGCACACTACATATCTAGAGACTTATACTTTTCGCGCAAACGGTTTCGAATAGTGACCGCAAGGACATTAAGCAGAGCAATCACAATCACCAGTAGTAATGCAGTCGCAAACACTAGTGGTCTTGCTGCCTCTACGTTCGGGCTTTGAAAGCCTACATCATAAATATGGAAACCTAGATGCATAAATTTTTGGTCTAAATGAAAATAGGGGTAATTGCCATTGATTGGCAACGTGGGAGCAAGTTTCACGACCCCCACCAACATTAGCGGTGCAACCTCACCTGCTGCTCTAGCCACGGCAAGAATAAGCCCGGTCATCATGGCTGGGCTCGCCATTGGTAGCACAACCCGCACCAGCGTTTCAAACTTAGTCGCCCCAAGCGCTAGACTGCCTTCGCGCAGGCTCCGTGGTATACGCGCCAAACCCTCTTCGGTAGAGACGATCACAACGGGAACAGTTAGTAATGCCAGAGTTAGCGAAGCCCAAAGCATCCCAGGGGTGCCAAACGTTGGGGCAGGCAATGCCTCAGGGTAAAAAACTTGATCCACTTCCGAGCCCAAGAAATAAATAAAGAAACCCAGCCCAAAAACACCATATACGATTGATGGCACACCGGCGAGATTGTTCACGGCAATACGAATCGTTCTGGTTATAAAACCCTGTTTGGCATACTCACGCAAATATACGGCGGCTATGACACCAAATGGTGTGACAAAGATCGACATCAATAAGACCATTGTCACAGTACCGAAAATCGCCGGAAAAATACCACCCTCGGTATTTGCTTCACGCGGTTCATCGGAGAGAAATTCCCAGAGTTTGGCACCATAGACAACTAGCTTGCTGCCCACATGCATGCCGTTAGGCTGGTATGCGCGTACAATCTGCGAGACATTGATCTCCGTGGTCTCGCCGTTCATCGCCAGCATTACCACAGTGTCGCGCTCAACTTGTTCGTATAGCTCACTTAGCCGAGTTTGCAATATTTCGTAATTTGCCTCCCAGTTTTCACGCTCAGAGGCAATTTCACCCATGCGCTGCGCGGTATCGGTACCGCGCAACTCTAGGCCACGTTCTTGCAGCCTAAGGCGCTCCAACGCATAATTCACTTCCCCAATATCATCTTCTTCAAGCGTGTCGATCTGCTCGAAAATACCTAGCGCTCTATCAATGCGCTTTTCTAATTCGAGCCAAGCCGCATTATCGTTCTGGATGCTAGGATCACTTGTAACAATGCTTACGCCAGCTTCTTTCACTTCTTGAACATAGCCGTAGAAATTACCCCATT
This sequence comes from uncultured Pseudomonadales bacterium, assembly GCA_947259995.1. Lineage (GTDB taxonomy): Bacteria > Pseudomonadota > Gammaproteobacteria > Pseudomonadales > Pseudohongiellaceae > UBA5078. The sequence continues at coordinate 92,746 of CAMYOK010000013.1, forward strand.
CACGACGTTCAAACGCAGTGAGATTTTCGGGATAAGAGATATCGTTGAGATAATTGGTCAGTAGCCATGTGAAATCACTGCCATTCAAATCTCGATTGCCAATTTTAACCAGCTCTCGCTCATAGAATGCCGTGTTCTCAGAGACAGGAATGCCGGAGGAGATAATACGCTCGGCAGAAACTTGCTCAGTATCTATTCGCTCACCAATAATCTCGCGTTCAATCGGCTCACTTTCCAAGACTGGCTGCGAATAGTTGGCAAGCATAATGTCTTTCGGCCAGAAATGGCTTAGGCCATTCAACGCCAGAAGGAGCAACAAGCCCACAGTCATAATGACACTGATGGCCACGGCCCCAGCATTCACCCAGATCCAGGGCGTGCCGCTAGCAAAGAATTTTTTAAGAGTCTGCATCATATAGTGCTGTACTTGCGTCGTAGACGCTGTCTGATAATTTCGGCCAGTGTATTCACGACAAACGTAAACAAGAACAACACTAGCGCGGCTAAGAATAGGATTCTGTAATGGGTGCTATCCACTTCGGACTCGGGCACTTCCACAGCAATATTGGCGGCAAGTGTGCGCATCCCTTCAAATATATTGATATCCATAATCGGCGTGTTACCAGTGGCCATTAAAACAATCATGGTCTCACCGACCGCTCGCCCCATACCAATCATTAACGCAGAGAAAATCCCTGGGCTTGCTGTTGGCAGGACTACTCGACTGAGTGTCTGCCAAGGGGTTGCACCGAGTGCGAGTGAACCATAGGTAAGCTGTTTGGGAACCGTGAACACCGCGTCCTCAGCGATAGAGAAAATCGTCGGGATCACGGCAAAACCCATCGCAAACCCAACGACTAAAGCGTTGCGCTGATCGTAAGTTATGCCAAGATCATTAGTGATCCAACTACGCATATCCCCGTCAAAGAATACGATTTCAATTGGACCGGCTATGACAAATGACAAGTAGCCCATAATCACAATAATAGGAATCAATAACGCCGCTTCCCAACCATCAGGCACAAGGTATCTAATTTCCTTGGGCAGACGCGTCCATACAAAGGCGGCAACGAGTATGCTTAATGGAGTCACCACTAATAGACTAAATATACCCAATAAATTGTTTTCTAAGAACGGAGCCAGCCATAGTCCCGCAAGGAAACCCAACACGACCGTTGGTAAAGCTTCCATTAATTCGATGAGGGGTTTTACAGTACGGCGCATTTTCGGCGCCATGAAGTAACCTGTAAAGATCGCACCGCAGATTGCCAAAGGGGCAGCTAACAACATCGCATAAAATGCTGCTTTGAGCGTACCGAAGGCCAGAGGCGCTAAACTATATTTCGGCTCAAAATCATTATTGGCCGCCGAGGATTGCCAAATGTATTCTGGCTCTTGATAGTTTTCATACCAGACTTGTTGCCACAAAGCTTCCCAAGAGACCTCGGGGTGCTTGTTCTCTACGCCAAATAAATTGAATTGACCGTTTTCCTGCTCGATAAGAAGCCCATCACCGCGTGCTGACATCGCAAACGTTTTTGGCGGCATATCGACAAGCTTTTTATAAGTCACTTGCCGATGCGCGGTCGTATTATAGATTCCTATATAGCCCTGCTCGTTTGCCGTGATGAAATTTTTACGACGTTGTTCAGAACTAAGGGCGATCACCTCGCCACCGGCATCAAAATCGCGTACTTTCTCGATGGCCACGCGCCCATCTCGGCGCACCAGGAACCATTGCGACACATCACCTGCCGTATCACCAACGAGAAGTGAAATTCCGCCTAGCAAAAATTCGACTTCGGTGACACGGCGGTCCGAAGGCACCAGCATCACCTCATCTTCTATCACCGCATTGCCGCCATTAAATGCAGGACGCACATCGACCATGCTAAGTCGACCTGAGTTACCTATGGCGAATAACCAACGTCTATCGACATCCAAGTAAAGCTGATTGACCGCTGGGATTACTCCCGTCAAAGTGGCTGTTTCTGTTTGCCAATCAGAATCGGATGAGGCGGTAAATGCAGAGAGCAAATTAGTCTCACGTCGTGCGCGCAACAATCGCACTTGGCCAGACTCACTCGTCCCCGCCAACATCAATTCACTCGTGCTTGAGCGCACACTTAATTTAGAAACTGGCTCATTGCCATAGAGCTCAAAACTTTCTTCACCAAATGGGTAACGGATGACAGGCGTAATTTGCCTTACATTGTTTTCTCCAAAACTAACGTCATAGGCATACTCGGCAATCAAGACGTGTCCGCCCGTTAAGCCCAGCGCGAAAATACCGCTCACATCGGTATCTAGCGCAAAACTCGAGATGCTTTGCCCATCAGGGATCGCAAGGGGGATTCTGCTGAGAAGATCGCCATTGGCTGTATCAAAATATATCGCCTCGCCGTCACCGCCCAATCGCATTGCGACTTCAAGCCTCTCCTCGAGAGCGAGGTGCAGCACCTCTTCACTGTGCGGATCAGCTATCTGAAATTCACTGACCTCTTGAATTGTGGCCGCACGAAATAAAGGCATGACTTCGTAAACCAGATACAAGAAAATCAACAGGACGGCGGCAATAACGCTCAAACCACCAACGGCAATACTGACGCCGGCAGCTTTATCTTTAAGATGACGAAGTTTTCTTCTTGTAGTAGCGGCAGAGGCGGCTAACGCCGCCCCTGCTGCGGTATCTGCTACAGAAGGGTGGGACAAATTTGGCTGTTCACTCATGGGGTTGAAGTCTAGTCCGCAAATATTACAGTTTCATGACAGTCAGATTGCAAAGCTGTCCCGGGCACCGTACAAGCTGGGCAGTAAAGCCCTTTTATAAACCTAGGCTTTCCATGGTGATATCAACAACTTGCGCAGGCAATGGAATATAGCCGTCTTTCATGACAACTTCTTGACCAGCCTTTGAAAGAACCAATTTAATAAATTCCCGCTCCAGCGGAGACAGTGACTTATTCGGCTCTTTATTAACGTATACGTATAAGAATCGAGCCAACGGGTAGTTACCAGCAATCGCGTTTTCAGCAGTGGCTTCGAAGAATTGCTCACCACTTTCTTTTGCTAGGGGCAAAGCTCGCACACTAGAAGTCGTATAACCGAGACCCGAGTAACCGATTCCATTCACAGAGGTACTGACGGATTGCACCACAGACGCAGAGCCTGGCTGTTCATTCACCGAGTTTTTAAAGTCACCAGTACAAAGCGCAGTTTCCTTAAAATACCCATACGTGCCGGACACCGAGTTACGACCGAAGATCTGCACATCGCGACGCTGCCAAGGGCCTGATAGGCCTGCTTGTCCCCAGTTATTGATCACTTCGTTGTGGCCACACTTCAATGTTGAAGAGAACACTGCATCAACCTGTGACAGTGACATCCCCTCAAGCGGGTTATCTTTATGCACAAAGACAGCTAACGCATCGATAGCCACAGGAATAGCTGTAGGCTTGTAGCCGTATTTATTCTCAAAGGCTTCGATTTCATTATCCTTCATTTCGCGGCTCATCGGCCCCATATTTGCCGTGCCTTCCGTCAATGCGGGAGGCGCTGTTGACGAGCCAGCTGCTTGGATCTGAATATTCACATTAGGATAGAAGCGTTTGAACTCTTCAGCCCACAAGGTCATAAGGTTTGCGAGAGTATCGGACCCGACACTTGAGAAGTTGCCTGACACACCGCTAGTACGTGTATAGTCGGGTAGCGCCTCATCGACGCCAGCGGCTAATGACATGCTGCTACAGAACGCACTGATAACAAGGGCGATCGGCTTGATTGAAAGAGAGAGCTTCATGGTTTTCTCCAGAGTTCGGTTCAATTTACGTACGCTTTAGTATTGCGCGTACTATAAGACCGTTTTGTGACAGCAAGATGACAATCGCTCAATCTTCGCGAATGCATCGGGCCGCTATTCGAATCCCTATCATTGCAAAATTAAACTCTAGATTAGTCACGAATCTGTCACTTTCTTCCGGCTTTGTGTCATGTAGAATGCAAACTTTACAAGTGACTGAGTAATCGCCCGTAATATGAGCCTACCTCCAGTGAGAAAACCCGCAGATATTGAAGCAAACACCTCTAACGCCAACAGTGCAAATGACGATATTCTGCAATATGAATCACTACAATCGGCTACCCTAGATGTAGACGGACAAGAGCCTGAGGTGCCTGTGGAATTACCTGAGATAGATCTCAACAATAGCGACCTATATTTGAATAGGGAGCTAAGCTATTTCCAGTTTAACTTGCGCGTACTGGAACAAGCACGAGACCCGCGCCATCCACTGCTTGAACGTCTCATGTTCTTATTAATATTTAGCTCCAACTTGGATGAATTTTACGAAATTCGCGTTTCCGGGCTAAAAAAGCAAATGGAGTTTGGCCGTCAACGCCCGGGGGCAGATGGTAAATACCCCGATGAGATACTGCGTGAAATCAATCAGCAGGTCCGAGTCGCTGTCCAGCAACAATACCGTATTCTCAATGAGGAGCTATTCCCTTCCTTAGCGGAAGAGAATATCCGCTTCTTATACCGTCACGAGTGGAGCGAAGGTCTAGCAACTTGGGCGCAGAATTATTTCAGAGACGAAGTCTTGCCTGTCATTAGCCCTCTTGGGCTAGACCCAGCGCACCCCTTCCCTCGCTTGGTCAATAAAAGCCTAAATTTCATCTTGTCCCTTGAGGGTAAAGACGCATTTGGCAGGGATAGTGGGCTCGCCATTGTGCCAGCTCCTAGGTCATTGCCACGCCTCATCAAGGTGCCTAGCAGCATCCTGCCTGAGGGTGATAATTTCATCTTTCTATCATCGATCATTCACGCCCACGTAGAAGAGTTCTTCCCGGGCATGCGAGTCACGGAATGCCATCAGTTTCGCGTTACTCGCAACTCCGATTTAGAGATGTCGAATGTCGAGGGCCAAGACGTTGCCAGCGTTCTACAAGGCGAGCTCCATATGCGTCGCTTCGGTACAGCCGCCAAGCTGGAAGTAGGTGCAGCGTGCCCACGGGAACTAACTGACTTCCTTCTGGAGCGATTCAATCTTACTGAAGACGACTTATTTCGATTAGATGGTCCTGTGAACTTGCAGCGCCTAATGACACTAACGAGCATGTTGAATCGTCCCGATTTAAGTTTCCCGACGTTTACTCCAGGCACCCCCGCCGCGCTAGAGGAAGGCAACGATATCTTTGCCGCTGTCACTAAGGAAGACCAATTACTATTACACCCGTTTCAGTCGTTCTTACCCATCATCGACTGGGCTCGACAGGCGGCAAAAGACCCTTGCGTTCTCTCGATCAAACTAACCTTGTACCGAACCAATGAGTCCTCGGAGTTAGTGGAGGCGCTGTCCGAAGCGGCGCGCAATGGTAAAGAGGTGACGGTCGTCATCGAGCTGCGTGCGCGCTTCGATGAAAAAGAGAACATTCAATTTGCGAGTAAATTGCAGGAGGCAGGAGCCGTCGTAGTCTATGGCGTTATGGGTTATAAAACCCACGCCAAAATGTTGCTCATCGTGCGCAGAGAGGGCGGAAAACTTAAACGCTATGCCCATTTAGGCACTGGCAACTATCACCGCAAAACATCCTTGGTCTACACGGACTATGGATTACTCACCTGCGATGAGGTGATGTGTGCTGATGTGCATAAAGTGTTTCAGCAGATCACGGGAATGGGTAAGCGCATTGTTCCTGACGTCATGATGCATGCACCGTTCCGATTGAAGAAAATGCTGATCAAGATGATCCAAGAGGAGAAGAAAGCGGCTACCGATGGTCGCCCTGCTCGGATCATCGCCAAAATGAACTCACTGACTGACCCCGACATCATCAAAGAGCTCTATAGTGCGGCGCGCCACGGCGTAAAAATCGACCTCATTATTCGCGGTATTTGCTGTTTGAAACCTGGGATCGCAGGCGTTTCGGAAAACATTCGCGTTGTCTCTATCATTGGCAGGTTTCTTGAACATTCGCGGGTGTACTATTTCGAGAATAATACACCGCAACTGTATTGTGCGAGCGCCGACTGGATGGAGCGCAATTTGATGCACAGAATCGAAGTGGCGTTCCCCGTTCTGAAGAAACGTTTAACAAACCGGATTTTAGAAGACTTACATTGGTATCTTGAAGATCGCGGACAAAGCTGGGATCTGCAAGCCGATGGCAGCTATGTGCGCAATCTACCTGATGAGAACAGCGAGCTCGAACAAGTACAAACGCGCCTATTGAACCAACTGGCAACCGTGCGCTATAGCTCGGTTTGAGTCACCTCTGGCAGAGTATCTTTGCCAAGAATAGAGGTATCAGCGCCATTGTGCATCATGAAGTCCAACATCCCTTCCCGCAGGGCTGTTGGACTAAACGAAATGGATTGCAACGAACAGGCGCGCATCAAGCCCACCAATATTGCCCAGCCAGGCATCAGCAAATCTTTCCGCCGATCCTTCAAACCGGGTAGCAACGCACTCGGGTCTGCCGCACACAGTAGGACGTCTTGTTTCATAGCCTCTAACGCCAAAAGATCAATCTTACCTTCTTGATAGCCGCGAAATTGACAGATATGGGCCAGCATTTTAGCGGTGCCCGACGAGGCAAAGGCTTCTTGCCACGGATATTTCTGAAAACTATCCTTAACTGTAGCAAAGGTTGCCGCGGCGGCATCTGTCGCCTGATCTAAGGCATACTCTAATTGCTCAGCCGACAGTGCTTGCACATCTTTAAAATGGGTGTCGCGCCAACTCACACAGCCTATTGCAAGGCTTTGGGTGACAAAACGCTTCTCCTGCGCACCAATGATAATTTCGGTACTTCCGCCCCCTATATCAACTACTAAACGAGTATCGTTAGTTCGAGGTAAACGACTGAGAACTCCCATATACACTAGGATTGCTTCTTGAACGCCAGAAATGACTGAGATATCTAAACCAATCTCATGCGCCGCTGCAATAAACTCGGGGGCATTGCTGGCAAGTCGCAGAGCATTGGTGCCTAAAGCCCAATATTGCTGAATCGGATACTTGGACATGACTGCAGCAAATTCTGCTAAACAGTCGACCCCTCGCGCGAATGCCTCTGGCGATATTTCGCCATTTACCGTTACACCTTCGCCCAACTGCACAATATTACTAAAGCGTTCTACGATCTGGCTCTGCTCGTCTTGCCATTCTGCAATGAGTAGGTGAAAACTATTGGAGCCTAGGTCTATACATGCATACATAGGGAATCGATTCTGCGGGGAGTTCAAATAAAGAATGAACGCGCAATATTACTGCGAATATATGACGCTTATGTGACATTCTTGTCACGCGCTCGAAAGAGCGGGTGCTAAGCGCTATGGCCTCGCACCCACTAGCCTTAAATCATTGACTGCTGGTAATTCTCCAGCCCAATACGGCCAATCAAATCTAACTGCGTTTCGAGCCAGTCCACATGTTCTTCTTCGCTGCGCAGAATCTCGCTCATGAGGTCGCGACTTACATAGTCTTGAATCGACTCTGCATAGGCGATCCCTTCTTTCAAAGTAGGAATAGCGATCATCTCAAGCTTGAGGTCACACTCGAGCATCTCAAGAGTATTTTCCCCAATCAGCAGTTTCCCGAGATTTTGCAGGTTAGGCAGGCCTTCTAAGAAGAGGATTCTTTCAATCAATTGATCTGCATGCTTCATTTCGTCAATTGATTCTTCGTATTCTTTGCTGGCTAGCTTGCCAAGCCCCCACTCTCGATACATCCGCGAATGCAGAAAATATTGATTAATAGCCACTAGCTCGTTAGCTAGAGCCTTATTGAGGTGTTTAATTACGGTAGCATCGGCTTTCATGTTCAATCCCTTCTAGTAATTCAAGCCCTAAGGGTGGGCTTTTGGGGCTGGGAAGTCAAGCACTGAAGGGGCTGTAAGGCTTTGATATTAATGATAAACAAACTCATTTAGTATCAGCTTACAAATACGCAAAGAAGGGGTGACTAGACGGCGACCGCGTTGACAAAAGAAGTGTTGTTTTGAAATTCACTAACGATACTTTTGGCGTGTTTGCAGCATTTCCCACATTCGGAAGCCAGACCAAGCTTTTCACGCAAGTCTGCAATACGGCTTGTGCCTTGCATACACTCTTCGCGAATTTGGCTATCAGTAATTTGTCTACAAATGCATACGTACATGGATTCATCCTCTAGTGCCGAGAATCTTAAACCGTAATGAGAATGATTGTCAAATGTATTCGCTTACAAATTTAGAGTCTGCCTCTAGAGCAACTCAGGCATCGTGGTAAGATACCCGCGCCTCAAACTTGCTTCGCTAAAAAGGATACTGCGGTTTGCTAAATCAACGCCTTAGCTCTAATAAGCCCTTCAGCACTCTGCACCTGTTGGTGATTGGTTTTACTATCATCTTATTGGTGAAATTGTTTTTCGCATTCACGCTCGACCTTTACAGCGACGAAATTTTCTATTGGCAGGCTTCGACCTATCCGGCTATCGCCTATAGCGATCTGCCCTTTATGGCAGCGTTGCTAACAGGCATAGGTAACACCTTATTTGGGAATAATGCCGCAGCGATTCGGTCAATGTTTCTGCTTCTAGGAAGCGCAATCCCCTTTTTAGTGCTGTGGATAGCCCAAGCAATTCTGCCAAGACGACAGGCTTTGCAAGCCGCCGCCCTAAGCTTGTGCCTACCTCTCTGTGGTTTCTTAGGGCTACTTGCCGTGCCCGATGTGCCTTTGCTGTTTTTCGGACTCGTGTTCATTGGTACGTTCGAGCGAGCCACTAGGACAGGTCTCAGCAAATATTGGTTGGCAGCCGGAATTGCTGCGGCTTTAGGCGTCAGCACGCATTATCGTTTTGCCTTGTACCTTGTCGCGGCGTTCATTTACTTACTCGCTTTTCCATCAATGCACAGACATTGGCGGTCAACTGGGCTGTGGCTAGCAGCAGCAATTCTTTTGTTAGGGCTATACCCCACGCTTTCTTTCAATTTCAGTAATGATCTCAGTGGCATAGACTACCATTTACTGGAAAGGCACCCCTGGGAATTTCAAGCAGAAGGATTATTGCACGCCGTTAAACAGGCGGTTCTGGTAACCCCCTTACTCTATTTAGCACTTCTGTTTACCCTCTACCGACTGTGTATCGCTGCCCGAGCGGGAGACACGCGCAAGGGCCTGTTTGCATCCTTCGCCTTGTGCAATCTAGGCGTATATTTAATGTTGGCCCCTTGGACAGATAGCACTAGAACGTCCATCCATTGGCCCCTATCGGGATATCTCCCCTTAGTCATTTTCCTGCCAGAAACCCTGCTAGTGTGCAGAGAGTATCTCGCTCAGAGATTTAACCCACAATTGGCCCAACGAGTCTTAGTAGCGACAGTGCTAATAGGATTTACAGGCTCCTTAGCTGCCCTAGCCGGGCTTGGCACCCAAGTATTTCATCAGCAATTGCGACCAATTCTAGGGGCAGGCGTGCTTTCGAATAAAATGGCAGGCTGGAAAGACTTCGCTGAGCATGTAGAGCTCCTAATCGCAGAGCAAGGAATCGGCCCGGACGAGGTCATCGTCAGCGATAACTACTACACCGCGGCCCAACTGGCATTGGCATTGCCAACTAAGCATGAGATTTACAATATCGACGAAGATAAGGCGATTCGCGATGGTCGTGCCGTTCAGTATCAGCTTTGGCAACGCAATGGCGCTGCGCTTGCCAACCTTGCGCAAGCAACAGGGCTTTTCATTACTGAAGACAGCACAATGACTGTGACTGACAAGATTGAAATACTGCAAAGGGCTTGCGAGCGATTCCCTCAACTCACCTACCTGAGCGAGCTTTCTTTATTGAGCGGCGACAAACGTTTCAGTTTCTATCGCGGCAAAGAGGCCAGCGCATCGACTAACCCCAATACCTGCCCAAAGCCCACTCTAGGCTGGCTCGACCTACCAAGCAATCATGCGGACATCGAATCTGCTATCAACGTCTCCGGATGGGTCATCAATGAGGGGCTGGGGGTATCTAGCGTGGAAGTGCTTCTGGATGGATTAGTGATTGGACAAGCACGCTACGGCGTCTCGCGCCCAGATGTTGCGCAGGCAATGAGCGTAGAGAATGACCTCAATGGGGAAAACCTTGGGTTTGAGGCGAACATTGATAGTCGTGAATTGCCCAAGGGTCGAGCAACACTCAGCATAAAGGTGGTAGGAGTGTCAGGGGAGATACAGTATTTCGGGACAAGAGAAGTGCTTATTCAATAAAGCGCTAAAAAGGGCTTAGAACTTCAACTGCCACTTTCCACTCGCCAGATTTTGTAAAGTGCCAATAACGAAGATAATTGGTGTTGAACCCCGCCTCCTCTACTGACATGGTTCCGTAGGTATAGCCAACCTCACCTGACTCCGCCAGGAACGCCCCTGAAGTCTCAAAAGTCAGTGCCGACATGGCTACTTTCTCATCTAAGAATGCACCGTAAACAATACTGCCAGCTTCACTGCCAATTCCCGGTGCCATCCCTGGTATATAGATGCGCTGATGGCGTATACCAAACCTCGATGCGGTTCTGCGGCCACCTCGCAGGTTAATAGATGCAATGAATTTTCTATCGGCCTCGAACAAGGACTCAACGGTATTGTTTTCGGCTAGGCTTGGCGAGGCGGTTTCGGCTATAAGCAGATCGGTGTCGGCGAAGTTTGGTTCGACATCTAAGCTCAGAAATCCTGGAACGCTTGCGACCATGTCGGCAACCATGCGCCATTCACCGTCCACACGCCGCCAAATATTGACGAAGTGCCCGTAAACGCGCCGGAGCTCTTCACCAGACCCTGCTGAGAAACGATAGGGGCCGCTTGTAAGGCCTAGGTCGCCAGCGCGGGAGAAGTCGATGTAGTTAGCCCTAGATTCTAGCGCTGTATTATTGCGCTCTTCAGGGCTTACTTGTTCGTAGAGTAGTCGTGCATCTACTGGTCCACGCCTAAAGATCACCGCGCCATCACCAAACACATCTAAAAACGCTTGGTTCATTCCCAAGGTTCTTGAGCGCTCAGCAAAGGCAGCATCTGTCACCTTCAGGCTTTCCCATATACTGAATCGCTCCTCTGTTTGGGCAAACAGAGTCGAAGGGCAAAGTAGTGAAAGGAAAACCAAGATTTTAGTTGTTGACGTCTTCATGGACGCACCACTTTAATTGTCGTTCTTGGATTAATCTGGTCGATGACCGAAGTATGTACCAATATTTCGAGCAGGTATAGCTCATATCGCTAATTTCACAATTAGCTAAGTATTTACAGAGGCAAGATTTATAAGGTTTTGCTTGTCTTAGATCAGGTAATTAGATTCCTTTAGAGGGCACGAAGCAGTAGAATTGAGCCTGTACAGCGACCTAGCAAATCTTATCAATGGCGCTAGCAAGCAAGTGACAAGGGATTACCGAGTACCTTATGCAGATGTACCTCAAGCACTTCAATTTGTCTGAAGAGCCATTCTCAGCGACACCCGATACGCGTTTCTATTGTGGGAGTACAAAAACTCAAACCTTGTTTGCAGAGATGATTGTGGCAATCAATCAAGCTGACGGGTTTATACGAGTTATTGGGGATGCGGGATCAGGTAAAACACTCCAGTGTCGCAAGTTGCTCAAAGCACTGCGTAGCCACAAAAAGCGCTATAAAGTGATTCACATCCCACATTCTCGACTTAGCGAAGATGGGCTGTATCTTGCCATCTTGCAGGAGCTTAAATTAAGGCCCATAGAAGGCAAAAATCTTAGAGAGTCTCTCGTGACTCATTTACAGGAAATAAACAAGCAGAACAGCAACCCTGTCCTTATTTTCGATGAGGGGCAATCTATACCCAACGACACGCTCGAAGCACTAATCAAACTTATCGATAATAGTGATGAGGGAAACAAACTCCTTCGTGTCGCCCTTTTTTCGATGCCGTTAGAGCACTCACAGCAAGAGTTGCTTATAAACCGAGAAATAGCCGATCGCACGACCTTGACTCGCGAATTGCAAGCGCTCGACGGCAAAGAGGTCAAAACCTATATCCTCACTCGGCTTACAAAGGCGGGATACCAACAAGACCCTTTATTCTCGCCTGAAGCATTGGACCTCATTGCGAAACTAAGCCAGGGAGTTCCTCGCTTAATCAATCTACTTGCGCAAAAATCAATCATAAACGCGTTTTATGCCGACTTAAATCAAGTCCAGGCGCATCAAGTCCGGCTCGCCGCTGCCACTATCGATTCTGCGCTTCTCGACCAACTTGACTACAAACCAAGTTGGTTTAATCGACTACGGGGCCGCACAACAGCGACATAAATTCCTAATACTCGGTTGTTACTCACACTCGCTTCGATATAATCACTCCCGCTAGACTTTCAGATCACTTACAAGCGCACTTTAGGACACCACAATGCCAGATCCAATTTGGAACCGATTAGACGAAGAGGCAAGACAAACCGTACAGACCGAGCCATTGCTCGCAAGTTACGTGTATGCCTGCATTCTCAATCATGCCAGTTTGGGTTCTGCACTGAGCTTCATATTAGCGAATAAGCTCTCGGACGAAGTGATGCCCGCCATTGCTGTGCGCGAGCTATTTGAAGCGGCCTATCGCGAGTCGCCCGATATGATCTTGAATGCCATCTCTGACATGCAGGCTGTCTATGACCGAGACGCGGCAACCAATAGTTATTTGCCTATTTTGCTGTTCCTGAAAGGCTATCAATCCATTCAAGTCCATAGACTCGCTAATTTCCTTTGGAAAAAAGGTCGTAAGACACTCGCACTATTTATGCAGAGCAGAAACTCTGAAGTCTTTGGTGTCGATATACACCCTGCGTGTGTCATGGGCAAAGGCATCATGTTTGACCATGCCACCGGTATTGTAATCGGAGAAACAACCGTCATCGAAGATGATGTTTCCATTATGCAATCGGTGACCTTAGGAGGCACGGGTAATGAAACCGGCAATCGTCACCCAACGATTCGTTCTGGTGTCCTGATCTCCACTGGCGCTAAAGTATTAGGCAATATAGAGGTCGGTACCGGCGCCAAGATAGGAGCCGGTAGCGTTGTCCTAAATAATGTCGCACCACACACCACTGTCGTGGGAGTCCCCGCACATAAGGTAGGAAAGCCCTGCTCTGACCTCCCGGCACGCACCATGAATCAGAACGTTTACGAGAACTAATTCACCCGTGCTCTCAGCTTAGTAACTTTATTGTCATATTAAGTACCGATAATAGGCAGTCCTATTTATGCGGTAACTAAGATGGCTGACAATATAATCAAGCTGGTGCTTCCCGGTAATGCCGAAGAAGCTCGAACAAACATAGAGATCAGCCAAGAGTTCAACAAAATTCTTGCAAGCGAAAATCTCAATGCGATCTATCAACCAATAGTCGACTATAAGAAACAAGTGGTTCTTGGTTATGAATCACTTATCCGCGGTCCATCAGACAGTGCGTTGCATAATCCCGTTATGTTGTTCGACGTGGCCCGTCGGACAGGCTCGCTCACCGAGCTGGATCTACTTTGCAAGCGCACAGGCATCCACGGTTTCAAAGCGAAACGCCTTCCTGGAAAGCTTTTTCTGAATACCACTCCGCAAGGTCTACTCGAACCCGGTCACCGCACTGGTCTTACGTTAGAGTATCTACGCGAACTCGGTCTTAAGCCAGAAAACGTCGTCATTGAACTCACTGAACAGTATCAAATGACAGACTCACATGTTCTCAGCAACGCTTTGCAACATTACAGAGAAATGGGGTTCGAGATTGCTATAGACGATTTAGGCGCAGGGTATTCAGGCCTGACTCGCTGGGCTGAGCTGCGTCCTGAGTACGTGAAGATCGACCGCCACTTTATACAGAATATTCACACCGATACGGTGAAACAGTCCTTCGTACGTTCAATCATCGATATTGCCAAAGAGCTAAATTGCAAAGTCATTGCAGAGGGTATAGAAAGCCGCGAAGAGAGCCAGATGCTGATGGACATGGGCATTAGCTATGGCCAAGGATATTATTTCGGACGCCCACAGAGCACCCCACCCTACTCAATCCCAGAAAGTCTTTTTCGTGGCGTGGATGGTTTCATTCCTCGCAGCCAACCATGGCAGGTACGCGAAGATATTGAGGACCTGCTTACCGAGACACCTGCGTTATTCTCTGACGACAATCTCGAGCAAGCATACCGTTATTTCGTCAATGATGACTCGCTCACAGCCATCGCGGTAATCAATACACAACGAATACCCATTGGGCTTATACGAAGAAGTAAATTACTGACAACGTTTTCCAGCCAATATGGTCGCTCACTACACGGTGCAAAATCCGTCATCAATTTCATGGATAGAACCATAATCGTAGTAGAGCGAAGTTGGAATATTGAACAAGTGAGTAATCTGATCACAGACAATATGAAAGAACAAATTGAAGCCGATTTCATCATTGTCGACCAAGGAAAGTACGCAGGGCTTGGCAGAGTTCTTGGTCTACTAAAAAAAATAACCGATCTACAAATCCGTAACGCTCGCTATGCAAACCCTTTAACTTTATTGCCTGGCAATGTGCCCTTGTATGAGTGCCTCGATCAGCTGATTACCACTCAATCTGAATTCTGCGTAGCGTACTGTGACATTGATAATTTCAAGCCATACAATGACGTATATGGTTATTTCGAAGGCGATCGCGTGATCAAATTGGTCGCTGAAATCCTACGTGAAAACACTCACAAATCTGACGATTTCATTGGACATGTCGGCGGAGATGATTTCATTGTGGTGTTCTCTAGCCAAGATTGGCCTGATCGATGCGCTAAAATTCTACAGGCATTTGAAAATCATGTCCCTACCTTATACACAGACGATGATCGCAGCCTTGGTGGCATTTACTCCCAGTCGCGCGAAGGAATTGAACAGTTCTTCCCGTTTATGAGCGTTTCTATTGGGGTAGTCATACCTGATACTAAAAAGGTTATTTCTCACCATGACATTTCCAACATGGCATCGCACGCCAAGCACAGCGCTAAGAATATCAAAGGAAATAGCTTGTTTATTGAGCGAAGGAGAACGAGTCTCCTCGCTCAATAAATTTAAAAGTTTCTATAAATGTTTTTCAGCATAAGCGGCAAGCTTAGACCTAGGAACTCCCTGTAGTTGTAAACTACCGCCGTTCTCAAAGTTCTTAAATCGTTCTGCAAGATAAGTTAAACCGGAGCTCGTTGGGCTTAAATACGGGGTATCAATCTGTGCCAAATTCCCTAAACATATCACTTTCGACCCATTCCCAGCGCGAGTAATGATTGTTTTTATCTGATGTGGGGTTAAGTTTTGCGACTCATCTATTAGAATCAAACTCTGTTGAAAACTCCTGCCACGAATATAGTTAAGCGATTTAAAGAGGAGCGGCACCTTGGCGAGCACATACTCGATGCTACTCGAACAGTTGTTGTCCTCCCAATGCAAAGCCTCTAGGTTGTCGGTAATCGCCCCTAACCAAGGCTCCATTTTTTCTTCCTCGGTCCCCGGAAGAAAACCTATGTCTTCATCTAAGCCCTGAGTACTGCGAGTTGCAATAATGCGTCTATACACATTATTAGCCACTGTCATTTCTATGGCGGCTGCCAATGCGAGAATCGTTTTACCTGACCCTGCTGCACCAGTCAGATTGACTAAGTGCACTTCCGGATCGAGGAGCAGATTTAAGGCCATTGCTTGATAGGCATCTTGCGGCTTAAGGCCCCAAGTCTCTTGACTCATCAGTGCACCTAAGTCTAGATGCCGTAAGGTTATTTTCTCTTTGCCAACCTTCGTCACCCGCGCGAGAAATCCCGTTTTATCGTATAGAAATTGATTAGGGAAAACCTCTTGAGAGATTACATTGCGCGGCACGTGGTACAAAGTATAGGCATGGCAATGTTCCGTTTGGACATCTGCCACTTCGTCCCAGAAACTATTCTTAAACTCGATATAACCTTTGTTGAGGTGCGCAATATCACTTAGCAATTGATCACTGTGGTAATCCTCAGACTCTATGCCACAGCCTCTAGCCTTCAAGCGCATGTTGATATCTTTGGTGACTAGGACCGCACGTCTTCCAGGATGGCGCTTTTTTAAATAGGCTACAGCGTTGAGGATTTTGTTGTCATTCAGGTGGGTGGGGAGCAGGACTACGTTTTCGGGGGTTTCTGTCATGAGCACTGATAGGGAACCGGAGGCTTTAAGTTTTTTCCCTCTCTGAATCGGCACTCCTTCTTCTACATCCTGCGGGAGAGCGCCTCCCAAAATATGATCTATTTCGCGGATCGCTTGACGACAATCAGCTGCGATCGATTGTTTGCCACTTTTTAAATTATCGAGCTCTTCAAGTACGGTGATGGGAATGATGACGTGGTGTTCGTCGAAATTTTTTATAGCAGTGGGGTCGTGGATCAGGACATTTGTATCGAGGATGTAGAAGATAGGATTTTCTGTTGCGGGTTTAACTAGCGAGTCACTCACGAGTTTAACGTCTGCCATACGGATACACCTTCCTTTAAACTACGTTGCTGGGGATCATAGTCGAAATTAGCGTCTCAATATGGCATCAGTGTGACAAACATCTAGGCAGTGAGCAACAAAGATTTTTATTGCTCACTGCCAAGTTCGGAAATTTTAACCTCCAGTGATCTGAATCAGGATGCCAGCGGCCACTGCCGATCCGATTACCCCTGCGACATTTGGCCCCATTGCATGCATCAATAAGTAGTTATGAGGATTTGCCTCCATCCCCACTTTATTCGCCACACGCGCCGCCATAGGCACTGCAGAAACACCTGCTGACCCGATCAATGGATTAATTTTTGTTGCGGAGAATAAGTTCATGACCTTCGCCATCAATATCCCAGCGGCAGTACCTATAGAGAACGCTACCATCCCTAACAACAGAATCCCAAGCGTACTAGCCACCAAGAATTGATCGGCACTCAATTTAGACCCAACTGCCAAGCCCAGTAAAATGGTCACGATATTAATAAGCGCGTTCTGAGCGGTCTTGCTCAAGCGATCGACGACACCACTTTCTTTCATGAGATTACCGAAGCAGAACATTCCAAGCAAAGGAGCGGCACTTGGCACGACAAGTGCGACAAGAATCAACAAGGCTAGTGGGAACATAATTTTTTCACGCTGCGAAACAGAGCGTAATTGACTCATCTTAATCTTGCGCTCGGTCTCAGTAGTGAGCAGGCGCATGATCGGGGGCTGTATCAGCGGGACTAATGCCATATAAGAATAGGCTGATACAGCGATCGCTCCTAACATTTCAGGTGCTAATATTCCCGCGACATAGATTGCCGTGGGACCATCAGCCCCCCCAATAATGCCGATAGCGGCAGCTTGCTGAATACTGAAATCGAACCAGCCGAGCTCTGTCATCGCCAGAGCTCCAATCACTGTCGCAAAAATACCGAATTGTGCTGCAGCGCCTAACAATAAGGTCTTTGGGTTTGCCAATAGCGGACCAAAGTCTGTCATAGCGCCAACGCCCATGAAAATCAACAGAGGAAATACCCCTGTCTCGATCCCCATGTGATAAAACTGCGCCAAAACACCCGTGCCGGTGGCAATATCAACTCCGGGAATATTGGCAAGTATGCCACCGAAGCCAATCGGCAATAGCAAAAGCGGCTCAAACTTCTTGCTTATTGCGAGATAAAGCAGCAGTAGCCCCACTAAAATCATGACAAATTGCTTAACTTCAATCTGATAAATGCCAGTCGAATGCCAGAGTATGAGTAGTTGATCCATGTTACTGTCCCACAACGATTAAGGAGTCGCCCACCGATACAGCATCACCTTCAGCAATATTGATTGCCGTAACGGTGCCACTCATTGTCGCGCGTATCTCTGTTTCCATTTTCATCGCTTCGAGCAGGGTTACTACTTCACCCTCAGCAACATTGGCGCCTACTTTGACAAGAACTTTTTGAATACTGCCCGCTAAAGGCGCAAGTATTGCTTCCTCTGTCTCAACACTCGCAACACTCTTCTCAGCGCCGTTTGCGGTGTCTTTGTCGTCCCCTAATTCAATAAACTTTTCTACATCCCCACCCTCGCTTACTTTCACTAGATAGTTCTTGCCAGAAACTGCCACTGTAAACACATCAGCATCAATTCTTTGGCTTTTGCTAGCGGCGCCAGCAATTTCATTTGCCGTTGGCACGGCTTCGAAAGCAGCAGGATTGTTGCGATTTTGGAAAAACTTCAATGCAGGTTGCGGGAACAACGCATAGGTCAGGGTATCGTCGACTTCGTCGAGAATCTCAAAATCTTTGCTCTTGGACAGCTCGATTAGCTCAGCTTTTTGCTTGTCAAACTCAGGCTCTAACAGATCGGCTGGTCGACAGGTAATTGCTTCTTTACCTGCAAGTACCCGCTCTTGCAATGCTTTATTAACAGGGGCAGGTGTCAATCCATATTCCCCTTTAAGCACCCCTTCTGTTTCTTTCGCTATAGTTTTATAGCGCTCCCCCATCATGACGTTGATGACTGCTTGGGTGCCTACAATTTGCGATGTTGGCGTCACCAAAGGGATAAAACCTAGATCTTCTCGTACCCTCGGGATCTCTAACAAAACCTCATCGAGACGCTCTGTAGCGTTCTGTTCACGAAGTTGGTTTTCTAGGTTCGTTAACATGCCACCGGGAACTTGTGCGACTAATATGCGCGAATCGATGCCTTTAAGCGCCCCTTCGAACTTCGCATATTTCTTCCGCACCTCGCGAAAATAGCTCGCAATCTCTTCTAGCAACTCGATATCTAAACCTGTCCCTCGTTCAGTCCCTTCTAACATCGCCACCATCGATTCGGTGGGAGTATGGCCATAAGTTAGGCTCATCGACGAAATAGCCGTATCAAGATTATCGATCCCTGCTTCTGCTGCTTTTAGATAGGTACCAGTAGACATACCAGTAGTAGCATGGCACTGCATATGAATCGGTATATCGACGGTCGCTTTCAGTTGCGAAATGAGATCGTAGGCAACATAAGGCTTAAGCAATCCAGCCATATCCTTGATACACAGCGAATCAGCTCCCATCTCTTCTATTTGTTTAGCCATAGTCAACCAGCTATCGATTGTATGAACAGGGCTAACGGTATAAGACAGTGTGCCTTGTGCATGCTTGCCCTGTTTACGTACAGCCTTAATCGCACGTTCGAGATTTCGCGGATCATTCATCGCGTCAAATACACGAAACACATCCACTCCATTTACCGCAGCGCGTTCGACAAACCTATCGACAATGTCGTCGGCATAGTGCCGATAGCCAAGGATATTCTGGCCACGGAAAAGCATTTGCTGCGGAGTATTTGGCATAGCCTGTTTTAATCGACGAATACGCTCCCAAGGATCTTCTCCCAAGAACCGAATGCATGCATCAAAGGTTGCCCCTCCCCAGGATTCAATCGACCAAAACCCAACCTTATCGAGTTTTTCTGCGATAGGGAGCATGTCGTCTGTACGCAATCGCGTGGCGAAAAGTGACTGATGCGCATCGCGTAGTACAACATCCGTAATGCCTAAAGGTGTTTTATTATTAGTCATTGATCTTCAATCCTATTATTGTCGCCCGGGAGCCCCGGTTTATTCATTAGTTGTTAAAATATAGATCGCTATGAATTTACCGCTGCCTACACATAAGTGTGAGCAAGCACCAGAGCACTAAGCGATCAATACTTGCTAATGTCTATTTTTGAACTCTTTGATGGCAGCAGCGAGTACGAGCTTAAGGTCGCCAACTTCTTGTTGTTTCACTGCTGATGAGGAGTGTTGGTTTTGTTTAATACTGTTAGCTTGAGTAACGGCTGAAACGAGCTGCGCTCCTTCAGAACCTCTAAGTACAAACGACATAAGTTTGGTGACTAAAATAAGTAGCGCCAGAAAAATAAATACTGCGCCCATACCAAAAAGTGCCAGATTGAGACCTTCTATTATCATTATTTAACTTACCCTGTTGTTTTGTTCTTAAAACTGGACTATTCGCCCCAAACTTCAGGGAGCAAACTAATTTTTATTTCTTTCGCGTGTTTATTGTTTTGAAATCACAACTCGAAAACCAATGAATGGTCGACGCGCCCCCGGATCCGCTGCACCTCGCACAGACGCACGAATATTATTAGCTTCATCGCTATACGAGCCTCCGCGCATCACCCAAAGGGCATCGCTCGCAAGGTCTTCACGATCATCTGTATCGTCAAACGGATAGTCTTGATAAGGGCTCCGTGTCCATTCCCAGACATTTCCGCTCATATCTGCCAAATCGAACTTACACTCTGAACAATCAAAGCTCCCCACAGCAAGCACACCATCATTTGCGTAGTTGGCCATGCCTTGCTGTACTTGATTACCCCAGGGATAAATACTGCCTTGCTCCCCTTTGGCAGCCTTTTCCCACTCGGCCTCTGACGCCAAGGTTACACGCCCACCCTCATCAAGAAAGCGTTTGATCTCTATAGGGAGGTCATTAGCTCCACGCAGTTTACCATCCAGCCATCGAGCATATGACACGGCATCGGTCCACGTAACGCTGGCGACAGGAAAGTTTGCAGCCCCTTCTAAGCTAGCATCACTTACATTGTGTTGAGTGTCTTCGACAAACTCTTTAAATTGCGCAATTGTGGTTTCATATCGGGAAATATAAAACAGTGGCACCTCTACAATGCCTTGCCGCCTTGAATCCGACCATCGTTCGTTCTCAAATGCCATTGGATCGATTAGGGGATTGCTTCCCATCGGAAAACTCCCCGCGGGAATAGCAACAAACCCTAGCAGCGGTTCGTCCGCCAACCACCACTTATCAGCATCGAATTGAGCGACTGCACTTTGAGTGGTGAGCAACAAAATTGCAAATAAAGTGAGAGTTTTCTGCAGTCGAATTATTTTAACTTTGCGCATTTTTTCCTTATTGTTGGTAGAGCTTTTAAGAGTCAAAATAAACAGCAGCACCCTGCATGTTTTAGAGTCAAAAAAAGCCATCTGCTTGCTGTTATATCGAGACTGTCTTATCGCACGCAAACTGCCATCCGTGCTCACATGCTCGTCTATAGAGCTGATCCTCTGGCATTTCTAATAAATTCTGTCCTGCTTCTCGCAGTAATAATCTGAAATCAAAAGCCCTTGGATCGGCTAGAGATATCTGTGAGGGGTCTAAAAAATTCAAACATGCTGCTTGGAAACGCAGTTCACATGCGCGTGCAAAATACGCAAGCGCGCGCTCCGTATCTTGAGGGACATTTTGGCCATAGAAATACTCAGCGCCAATAGCGTTACAAGCCCAACCTGAATTGTCATTGCAATAAGTAGATTCCAGTAAAATAAGGCGCTCACAAGCATTTGCCCGCCCCTCTTCACATGCCTGAGCCCAAAATGGAAGACTGTCCCCGACATGCCTTGAATCGGTTTTTCCGAGCACTGAGATCATTGCGAAGAAACATATCCACACCGACATGTGCACGAGGTTGGCCTTTTTACTTGGTGTGACTCCGAGCCCCCAATTTTCCAGTAAAGTATTGTTGCGAAGTGGCGCAACCATTCTATCGATCCACTGAACACTAAGATTGAGTAAGGGCACACAAAGTAGTTTGTCATAGAACGTAGGACTACCGAATAGATCCAAAACTGTATAAAGCACGAACACCCCAATGCCATAGAGAATACCAAATACCAGACGCCCGGTAGGGGTTCTAGGGGAGGTCGATGGGTCGGTCACAAGAAGATGCAAGCCTAAGAAGACTGCAATCGGGACATCTGAATCCAAAAAGTATGGCACACCAGCGATCGAAAAATACAAAGCACTTAAGGCGAACATCACTATAGCCGCAGAGGCCGCTACTAAAGTAATAGAGAAGAAATACATCACCACCAAACCACCCATGAACAAATAGGTGTACATATTTGGCGCCAAACTTAACGTGGATGCAATTTGTGGCCCCCAAGTCAGGTCGGTCGTATTCGTTGTGATCAGCACCAATGAAAACAAACCTAGTGTAAAAGCGGAAGGATTGAAGATATGAACTAGGCGGCCGTCTCTGTTCCAACGCACGAACTCTTTGCCTAAAAAGCCGACGGCGACCATCACAAACTGCAAATAGAACCAGTCATCCATAAACCACATGAACAAATTGGTGCTAAAGATAATAGGGAAAGGGCCAAACCCGAGCTGATAAGTCTCACGCCTAGTCCAAGAAAGTAGGATATCGAAAGAATAGGCAAATAAAATCTGTGCTACGAGTAGAACAGCGTGATCCTGTACCGGTTGCCAGTACATACCCCAATAGGTATAAACCGATAAATGCACCATAGCCTGGATATAGTGCTGGGGTTTTAGCCCAATAATAAAAGTCTTATGACAATTATGGGCAGCGCAGTGCTTTAATAACCAGCCCTGCCATACTAAAAGCCCAAGGCAAGATGCCCAAAAAGAATAAATTAGAGTGTCGTTAGACTGGACTCGACTAGTAAATGAAAGTAAAAATAGGGCTATCGCAAACAGAGTGGGAACTTTAAGCAGATGCGCCCCTCCAATGACCGGCATATTCTCTATTACGGAAGATGTCTCGCGAGCTTTTGAAGTTCGAGATTTAACATCACGTTTTTTGGTTACCGACTGCATGAATTGGGCTCTTAACACGAGAAAAATAGTGCGAAAGATGATAAACCAGCGCCCTATTCAATACAATTTCTATCCGGTAAACCTTAAACATTATAAGCATCTCTATCCTTCAATTGCGCGGGAGAAGCAATTACACTGTTTGGCGGTCATTTGAATGACGACTTATTAGCTTGCTAATGAGCCGCGAAGTGAATATGCCCTTATGGGCCCAACCCTTAGTTTAAAACACGGAGTGAATAGAATGTTGAAGCGAATAGCAGGAATTAGCTTATTACTTGCCGGTACTTCAGGCTTTATCAGCGTTTCTGCACAACAGGCAGAACCCACGCCAGAGCAAATCGCAGCGCAAGCAACCAATACACGTCAAGCGCTCTTCCAGGTGCTGTTCTATAACCTCAACATGATTAGCGGGATGGCTCGAGGCACTGTTGAATTCGATGCCAGCGTTGCTGAGCGCAACGCTAACCGTATTGCTACTTTAGCGCCTATGATTTCAGAAGTCTTTGCGGCTAACGACACGAGAGCATTCAATGTCGAGACTGAAGCACTCCCGATTATTTGGGACCAAATGGGTGAGTTCGAAGAAAAAGCGATGAACCTAGAAGAGGCAGCCAATACATTCGCTCAAATCGCCAGTGGCGGCGACAGAACGGCGATTTTAGGAGGCATTCGCGCCTTTGGCGGAACTTGTGGCAACTGTCACGAAACATTCCGCGTAGATTAAATGAACTGAATACAAGCGTTGGAGGAGTGTTAAGCTCCTTCAACGCACTTTCGAAGTTTTAAAGAACGCAGCGAGTGCTTGTCTATCCTCATCCGTCAAAGTCGAGGTGTTGTGCTCAATTACAGCTTCCATTTCTCCGCCTACAAATTCTCCATCTGGCTTCATCCCAAGCAGCAAAAAGAAAGCAAAATCTTCCTCACTCCAGCCTTCTAAGGCAGCATAATCAATCTCATCAGCATGGCTTTCGCCCATTGTGGCACCAGTGAATTCCTTAGTTAGCTGTAAGATACCAATACTGTTGCGAGGAGTATGACACTCACTGCAATGGCCTAGACTTCGCGCTAAATACTCGCCGCGCTCAATCTTAGGGTCAGTACTCCCGACAGATATCACTTCCCCTTCTAAGAAGTCAGCGAGTTTATTCCAGCCCGCTAGTGTCCAACGCATTAACCATGCAGGGACATCATGACCTGGCACCTCAAAGCGCACCGGCTCTTGCGCCATTAGGTAAGAGGCGATATCTAGGACATCTTGATCGCTCATACCGGCGTAAGAGCGATAAGGAAATGCAGGGAAGTAGAAACTACCACTAGGAGTGCGGCCATGTTGCATAGCAAGAAGAAAATCCCGTCCCTGCCAACCCCCAATACCGGTTTGTGTATCAGGTGTAATATTAGGCGCATAAAAAGTCCCAAAATCAGACTCCAATGCCATACCGCCACTGAGTCCTTCGCCCTCAACGCCTTCATGGCAACTTATACAACCACCGGCACTTACCAAGTAGGAACCCCGTTCGATGTTTGTTTCAGCCATGCTTAAACTAGCGCTCTGGACTGTTGGCATGGCAAACATCCAATAACACCCTAATATCAACACGACTAATACTGTGAAAATTAATCCTATAGGTTTAGACATCTACATACCTTAACTGAGTAATTTCTAATGCTAGTCGCACAGCGACTTAGTGTTCTTAGAATGCCATAAAATAGGCAGCATCGCATTTTTCATATTGCCAAAAATATTCCGGGCATAAAAAAAGCCCCTAGTACGCTAGTACTAGGGGCTTTCGGGTTTAAGAGCCTGACGATGACCTACTCTCACATGGGGAGACCCCACACTACCATCGGCGCTGAGCACTTTCACTTCTGAGTTC
>CAMYOK010000014.1 GCA_947259995.1 uncultured Pseudomonadales bacterium
ATCTTGATCCAAATAACAATACCAAAGTAAGTCACGAAAACTCAATCTAGACAGTTCGGAATCCTCCGAATTCTTACTCTTACGTACTTTAGGTGGAGTCACCCCTGCTAGAAAGAAAATTAAATCTGAAAGCACCTCAATCCCAGTCCCAGGCACCACTTCGCCACTTGCCACTCTTGTAGGAATAATCGCATCGAAAAGTTCGTCCTCTTTATTCCAACTTGCTCTAATTTGATTCGAACCAAAATCCCGCCGTAAAACTAACAGAGATTCTCCCACACTCATTTCAATAGTTGCCGACAAGAATTCGCTTTGAAGGGCTGGGGTTAATCCATTTTCATTAATACGGCCACCAAAACAAAAATCGATAAGTCTAGCAACTGTTGACTTTCCCGCTCCCATTTGACCATATAAATAGTTGAAATCAGAAAACTCAATCGTTTCAATTTTTTTCTTGAAATCTAGAATTAATTTATGTAGGTAGAAGTTCATATGTCTATACTTCGCCCCCATTTCATTTGCACAATTTCAGGGAACACTTCATATACAAACTTTTTAAGCTTTGTCCCCGTGTAGCTACCTACAGCGGACTTTATCAATTTACTTCGCTTAGAAATGTCTTGAAACTCTTCCAATTCGCAAAGTGAATCAGCAACTTCTAAGCCTTTTTCAGTCAATTTCAGCTTAACCGTATTACCGGAAAGATAAGTATCGGCCAATCCCTTTGAAACAAGTAAAGCTATCCATTTTCGATATCTTTTGTCCCATGGACCAAATCTAAACCTGATCATTTTTGCCTCAATTGTATTTTGCTCAATCTCATCAATCTCATTTGCTTGTAATTCCTTTCCCAATGAACGCAACGCACGAACAAGGCAGCTTGGGTACCGTAGCAAAAAATCCAATTTAGCGAGCTTCATAATCCCATCCACTGCGCTATTATTTCTACCGGAAAGAGCCTTTAAGAGGATTAGCAACCTTGCTAAATGAAAGTCATCAGTACTCTCTATATTGGAAGCCAAATAAACTACTTTTAGGCTCATTTATTTTCACCAAGATTGAATTTCTCACTCCACCAAACTTTACATTCGGCAGTTAACAAACTACTAATACCGACTAGAACCTCGTATGAATAGTGATGAACCTTATTGGGCTCCCTCTCGGCAATTCCCTTTAGCCTGTCTTGAACATCGATTAACATATCGGCTCCAAATGTTTCTTTATTATTTAGAGAAACTCTCAGGTAGGAATCGTCACACTCACCAAGAACTACATTTTCAATTTGTGAAATTTTCTTGCATTCTGATTCGGATCGGGTGGCCAAGTCCAAAAGCTCTTCCTCTGCTAGAACCCCTCTGCGATACATTACGTCATATCTCGCAGACAAACCTCCTCTTTCTAGCTTCTTACCTAACACGCTTTTTGTGTTGGCAAAATTAGAATTGATAAGTTCACTTAAAAAGCTAGGAAATCGAACATCACTATCAAACGCTTCTCTTATAGATAGCTCTACATCAGGCTTAGAAATTGATTTTGATTTCAAATACGGATCGTCTTCAAAATTCTTTGTCAAGCCAGCCCAATCTCGACTTGGATCACTTGAATTCAATGAGGAGGCATTTAAAACTAGCGACATTAGAGAAGCACTTACTTTCCTCAACTTCTCCGCTGACAAATCAGCACACCCGTTGAGTGTAGAAATGTGCCTTTGACATAACTCATCCTCAAACGCTCTTTCAGTAAGGCTATGTATCAGCTCAACTTTTTTCAGTGTTGCGAACAGTCCCTTCTCATCGACTTCCAATTCTTGGACCAAATATTTGAAGGCTTTTTCATTTGAGCCGGTTAGTTTTCTATAATCTTTTTCAGAATTCAAACTAGTAAAGAAATTAATAGGACTTAAGTGCTCTATTTTCTTCCCAATTGATTTAGAGAAAGCTGCATTCGACACAAAATAGAAGTTTTTAATCTTGTTCGGAAATTTAGTATCACACTCATAAAATCTTTTTATACTTTTTAGAAACAGTTCGTCATTTAGCTTCCATTCTCCCGATTCACTTTTTTTTGTTTTGATTTGAAACGCATTTATCGTGCCGTCAAAATGCTCTTCTAACAGATCTTCGTGCTGCTCACACCAAATTGATTTTATTACCGTGTGATTCTTCAGCATTTTAGTAAGAAGTACTACACCGTATGCGTGCTGGTAGTTGAATTTTCGAAGAACAGAATCACCGATGTCACTTTGATCTCTCCTTTCAATTGGCGTTGACATAGAAATATACTTTCCTGTTGAACTAATTAGCTTTCATTTATAATAAAAATTGAAAAGCACTTACACCTTTACTTTTGGAAATCTCTTTTTGTGCTGCCTCAGACGGATATTCCCTGTCTTCTGATTGAATCCATGTAACTGTTTCGTACTACCTGTTTCCGCTAGGTATAGACACTCTACCAACCTAGTCAAATTGCTGTCCTAGTTTAATGTTAGCCGTATATGGCATTGCACACGATGTATACAGCAGCGAACAAATATGCGGCTTTTTCGCCATCTTATATGAAGACCTTCAATCCCTCAGCCCATATAAGGAGCAAACCATGCCCGTCAAATCCAAGGTATCAACCAAGACTATATCCAATGCGAAGCCCAAAGTAACCCCTTCCAGCACCCCCTCCTCAGACACCCCCGATATCCTCCCCCTCCGCACAGGCCACTGTCCCAGCCTCAAAGGCCTCAGCAGGCTCACGTACCAGCTGGGAGGCGGCTCCGACGACGCCATCTTGCTCCGCATCACTGACAACACCGGGGGCGGCCACTTCAGCGATGAGTGGGTCTCCTGGAAGCTCATAGAACTCACCCTCCAAGCCTCCTCCCCCATCACTTCCCATCAGCTGCGAAAGCTCTTCAGCGGCAAATCGGCCAACAACGCTGGATTCTTAACAACGGTCCTGTTGAAGGAAGGCCTCATCGAAGCCCACCCGGATAAGCGCCGTTATTATCGCCTTACCGGTAAAGCCCCCTCCCTCACCGCAGCGGCCTCCAATGCCGCGACACCATCCTCCGATACTCCCAAAGCCTTAACTAAGAAGTCCCCCACCTCGAAGAAAGCCCCCAAGAAGCAGTATACGCTTCGCCCTGATCTTCCCTCCGGGTCTTTCGAGAAGAGCCTTCCCATAACCCCTTGCGCCGCGTGGGCTAGAGGGAGATTTCTTCAACCTTTGCCCCCGCCTCATGCTCTTTGATGGCCTTGATTATCAGTTCTTCTGAATAACGTTTCTTCATGTTGAGATCTCCTTGTTGCTAATTTAACTGGAAACCTCATCTTGGTCATGGTTCTAAATTACGGGGAGAGGTCAGCATGAGTAGGCGAGTAAACTGCCACGACAACTAGATTACCGAGTCCTTCTTCTTGCTTAAGAAAGACCGAGAGAAGCGAAAGATATACAAGACTAGAGATGGTACCAGATCGGAGATCTTTGACTACATAGAGGGGTTCTACAATCCTAGACGCAATCATGGTACAAACAACGGACTGTCTCCTGAAGAGATGGAAAGGCAGTATTTTAGGAAACTACAAGGTGTCTAGAAAACTGGGGCCTTACCAGACATTAAACACAATTTTGAAGGAAACTAAGAAATTGAGAGTAGAGCGCATAGAACAACTATCTTCAAACAGCTTGCTTACCTACATCAGTGAATATATAGATTGTAAAGCGTCTCTCCCAATTTCTATTAAGGCGATATTCACCAAAGACCAGCAAGGGAATTGGTCATACCTTATGGGTAAATGCTTTATTGGGGATGATATGCCCGAATTGGAAGACATATATCTTGGCTATGCCTTTCTAACTAAAACAATCACTGATATGTGCTTATTTGATTTCATAGCGTCATTGGAAGAAGGCGGAATTAAGCTTTCAGAGAATTTCCCTGCTATCAAGAAAAAAAAAGAGCATACCAACTATTGGGACGAAGAATTAATCCCAGGCCGTGCAACTACGTATCAATTCCCTGTTAGAGAATTTTCACGTCAGTTAACTGAAAGCAACGACTTCTCTGACAACAAGCTTATTGGCTATAAAAAAGACTTCTATATCTCAGCTCAAGAATATGTCCGCCAATTTCTAGGCATGGACATATTTCATGGAGGCTCAGATTCCAGAAAAGGCTACATAACTATAAGCACCAAAGACACGCGAGGCCGGATTACTGTAGCAAACGGTCAAACTTCATTTGAAAGTAAATTAAAGAACTGCTGCTTAGTAGGTCAGATTGATAATGAGCAGAAAATTATCCTAACGGATGGAGAACAGGCTGAAATTATTTCTACTGCCTCGCCAGACTTAGAACTCTGGCTTCTTAGCGACCAAGAACAAATATTGGATTATTATTCAAATTCAGATTACCGCTATAAATATTCTCATGTTTCAGAAGGTGACTCTTCTATGCTCAGTATTATAGAACGTGGTGAAGGCAATGAAACTGAATTTAAAGCCTACATTGAAGTAACGAAAAATAAGAACCGTAAGGCCGAAGAGATTGAAAAAACAGTCTGTGCCTTCTCTAACGCACAAGGTGGGTATTTAATCATTGGCGTGTCAGATGATGGTTGTATAGAAGGCGTCGATGAAAAAGTTATATACCACTATGGTGAAGACTTAGACTCAGCGTTAAATAGCTATATCAAGGATATTAAAAAGAGACTAATAGAAGCTCTAAGCGAACCACATTGCTTCGATATAAAGTCGTCAAAAATTGGCCTTAAGCATGTAATTATCATTACTGTAGTTAGAACCCAAAAACCTAACTACCATGTAAATACACGGCAAGCATATATCCGAAGAGGAGCTACTAGCGCTAAAATGGTTTCTGCAGATACAAGAGAGTCTGACAGGAACAACCCTCAATATTCCGGTAGCAACTTCTAATTATTCTTTCTTCGTTTACTTATCCTGAGGGACTCTTTTGGGACACTTGCTCTCAAAAATGGCAATTTGCAACAATAGACCACAACAAAAAATAACATCTATCTAATTGTTTTTATTATTTATTTTAGTTGAAGATTACTGAGGATAACTGTTGAATTCCAACTCTTATTACGCTGGTACCAGGCTCAAGTCCTGGCGGGCCCACCATCTTTTTTCTGATTTCCTCAAAACCTTCATATCTTTCATCGGCTTAGCAGCCGATCAACGAACTTTTGGCCGGTTGGAGCAGTGGACTATGTATCCGTTGCTTGGGGATGGGGCAGTGCTCCCCGCTAAATCTCACCGCTAATCAAGCATGGGTAGGCGGCTCTCGAACCGAAGTTTAGTCTTGGTGCCCTCCGTGGCGATAAGGGGTGCCCCTGACAGAAGGAGATGTGCGGCAAAAGCCTTCAGACGGTAGCAGCCAAAGGGAAGGCCTTCCCCTCCTGATTGGTCAATAATTTGATATTTGGCCTTGAAAATTATTCGCCTAGCCCAATGTACGGTTCAACCTGCTACGCTAGCTCTCGTGGAATTGCCATGCGAAGACAGGCCCATATTCTTTGTGGCTTGCGGGCTAAGCACGCTGTGATATAGGGAAGTAAGACATCAAAAAAGGGGGTGCCAATGCGGATTACTCTGCCGAAGCATGAGTACAGAAAGCTATATGTAGGCGGGAATAAGATTGCCAGATTGGCCCATCCCGCTTTGGGGGTAGAGGCTGATATCCTAGATAGCGTTCATAGAGGCCTCCTGCTAATAAACACACCCCTCCCTTCTCCACTCGATATCATCTTCCTCGTGAAACCCAATACGAGGCCTTCAGTTCCACCTAATTCCTGCTGCCTTGAACTCATAGAACCATGCGCAGTCGAGGATTTCACACCTGATACAAGATTTCGCTGGAAAACCTATTCAGAGCTCCTTGCCAATGCAGAACCGGATGAGATTGTTCAGTCGTGGAAGGACAAGTTTTCCTTTGTTCTGGAGGATGAACAAGAAGGTACCGTCGGCCTGCGACTTCCGCAGATAGGCGCATTGCACGCTATATCAGCCTATTTCTCCTTGAAGCGTAACGTTGAACCCGCGACGGTTGTTTTACCTACCGGGACGGGCAAGACGGAAACAATGCTCTCAACTCTAGTATCCGCTCGATGCGAGAAGATCCTAGTCCTAGTGCCATCCGATGCACTGAGGACACAGATATCGAATAAATTTTTGAGCCTTGGATATCTTCGGGAGCTCGGTGTGTTAGCGCCGGACGCGTTAAATCCGCTTGTGGCCGTTATCAAGAAAGGCATCAGGAGCGCTGCCGAAGCCGACGAAATTCTAAGCTCTTCGAATGTAATCGTTGCAACTGTCAGCATTCTTTCAAATAGCAGCTCTGCCGCAGTCGAAAGAATATGTCAGCAAGCCTCTCATCTCTTTGTTGACGAAGCGCATCATATTTCCGCCTATACCTGGGCGAGCGTCAGGGAAAAGTTCGAGGAACGCAAGGTCCTGCAATTTACCGCGACTCCTTTTAGAAATGACGGGAAATCTCTCGGCGGGCGGATCATCTACAACTACTCAATGGGAGAGGCGCAGGAAGCGGGCTATTTCAAACACATAAACCTGCTGTCGGTAGAAGAGTACTACGAGGATGGCAAGGATCGTGCAATCGCCCAGCGCGCAATTGCTCAGCTAAGAGAAGATCTTGAAGCGAGATCAGATCACATACTCCTTGCCAGGGTGACTTCAAAAGTACGGGCGGATGCTGTCTTTAACCTCTACCTAGAGCTGGCCCCGGATTTCAATCCAATCTGTGTTCACTCGGGACAACCAGGAGCCGAAAACGCAAGACGACTGGACAGGTTATTGACGCGGCAATCTCGGGTAGTTGTTTGCGTAGATATGCTCGGCGAAGGCTACGACCTGCCCAACCTGAAGGTCGCGGCAATCCATGACCACCACAAGAGCTTGGCTGTAACCTTGCAGTTTATCGGCCGCTTCACCAGAACTGCCCAGAATATCGGCGACGCATCGATTATCGTAAATATTGCAGAACCGGAAGTTGAGAATGATCTTGAGAAACTCTATGCGCAGGGCGCTGACTGGGATGTGGTGCTGAGGAGGCTGGCCGAGGAAAGAATAACCAGAGAAGTAAAGCTTCAAGAGGTCGTCGACAACCTGAAGCAAAAAGGAAACCTACATCACGAATTATCGCTGTGGAACCTTAAGCCAGGCTATTCGGCCATGCTATTTAGAACTCAGTGTGAGAATTGGAACCCCGAACGCTTTACGGGGGCTCTGCCGAAATGTGAGGAGCATTGGTATTCGATAGCGGAGGATGAGCACATTCTTGTAGTCCTTACACTGCAAAATCTTCCTATTAAATGGGGCGACTACAAAGAGCTTGGGGACATTGTATACAAGTTGCTCATAGCTCATTGGGATCAAGAACGGAACGCTCTCTTCATTTACTCGAACGACTACAAGAGCTTTAGAACCGAACGGCTTGCGCAAGACATCTGCGGAGCTGACTGTGAACTGATGAGTGGTAATCGCATATTCAATATTTTTAACGGCATGGAGTTTCCTCTTATCCGAAATTTAGGCGCCTCCAAAGAGGGTGCGATAAGTTTCACACAATACTTTGGCCCAAACGTCACTGACGGCCTATCTCAGATAGAACGTTCGCTTTCCAAACTAAGCAATTGTGCCGGGATGGGTTATGTAGATGGAGACAGGGTTATTTGGGGGTGTTCAGAAAAGAAAGGGAAAGTCTGGTCTGTGAAAAGCGGCGCTATTTCGGACTGGATCGAATGGGCCAGCGTCGCTTGGGATAAGGTGGTCGGAGAGCAACATGATGAGGACAACATAACCCGAAACTTTCTACGACCTCAGCCAATTGATCTGCCTTACGGCGAGCACGCCGTCTCAGTGTTATGGGGCGAGCACATAATTTCAGCACCTGAAGACAGCGTTACCATCCACTTCGGAGAAAACCAAGTTCCTTTCTACCTGGTTGACTTGGAAATTGAAGCGAAGCTTGATACTGGCGCATACAGGATCAGAGTGTTCACGGAGGACTTGGAATCAAAATATGACTTCATGATTTCCGGACAGATACCACAGGGCTTCAGCTATCTGTTGGCAGAAGGTCCTGCGATCCTGATTCAGAAGGGGCGTAGCGACGCGAAACCTCTCGAAGAGTACATGATAAGTGATCCTTGGATAATAAATTATGTCGATGGGTCGTTTTCGTATAACTGCCATCTTATCAAAGTAACTCAAGAGATCGGTCAATACGACGCTAACGGAATAGAAGTCTTCAACTGGGATGGCATAGACATACGTAAGGAATCAATGGGCAAGAATATGTCCAGAGACACCATTCAATACAAGATTTATTCTGAGATCGTGAATGACTATGACATTGTCATCAACGATGATGATGCAGGCGAAGCTGCGGACCTAGTTTGCCTAAAGGATACCGGAGACGAAATCTGTCTCACTTTGGTTCACTGCAAATTCTCATCCGGAGATGCGCCAGGCGCAAGAGTTGCTGATTTGTATGCTGTGTGCGGGCAGTCTCAGAAGAGCATACACTGGAAGCATGCAGGGCTGACAAAGCTCTATCAGCACATTAAGAAGCGGGAAAACACGTGGAGAGCAGATGGCTATAGCAGATTTCTTAAGGGCCAAACATCAGACTTGCTTGCTGTATCGAACAAGGCCAGGACCACGCCGATAAAGTTCCAAGTAGTAATTGTTCAGCCGGGGCTCGCTAGAAACAGGTGTTCGCCGGATATGCTCAGATTACTCGGAAGCACAGCTCTTTATGTAGAAAAGACGTCTAAGGGCGAATTCAGGGTTATCGGAAGCTAAACACGTCTGTCATAAACCTCCAAACTAGCGCTACGTGGGAATTGAGTCCTGAAAGACAAGCAGAATGACAAAAAAGATTAAGACACTTGCGCGCAAAATAGATGAAGCATATGACGCGGGGGATACTCATGCGCTTACGCAACTGATTCAAGAGTGCGAGAGGCTGTTAGACAAATCCTGTGTGCATAAGGTAGCTATCTGGTTTTTAATTTCAAACTGCCATGCGGGAAAGGCTCAAGAAGAACAAATGCGAAAAGGCTCCCGATGGAGCTGGAAGCAAGACCATCTTGTGCGACAGGTATTATCGCTGAGACGTGCTGTAGTGGAGCCCTCTTTCAATCTCGCAGACAAAGTTCTTCGGTGCAAGATTCTCACTAATCTCGCAAACGTACTGAATAGCCTTGGTAGACCGATAGAGGCGATCAAATATTGGGACCAAACTCTGGAAATATGCCCAATTTTCGCCATGGCTTTGGGGAACAAAGGATATGGTATCACCACATACGCCGATTCTGTTTATGATCACGGCCATGCGGCGCTGCTAATCTCTAAGGCAAATGAAGAGCTCATAAAGTTGGAGTCAGGGAAGAGTTTGTGGGATTCAGGTCCGCAGCCACAGGCTCAAGAGTTCTTCTCATCGATAGCGAGAGACAACGAGGCTCGGTTGGAAGCGATCAGTTTTGATCACAACTTGGATCTGGATGCATTTTCACTGGGTAAGACAAAAGGAGAGAAAGTCTATAGGCGATGGTGTTTGGATAACAGGCTTTTCCTCTCACCTCTCAATGATGTTGTTAATGCATCAGTGGCAGCTAGTGATGTCATACACCTTCCTAACCATACCTACGATGTTTCAGAGCACCCCAGGTTCCCTGACTACTACAATTTACTGAAGCAGGAGTATGTGAGCGCCAGATTCATGCTCTATGAAGCTGTTCAGCGAAAACCCCATTTCGCGAACAAGGATGTATTACTTTTGGATGGACTCGATGCCGCTTCATATGGTCTCAGGACCGAACAATTGAAAACTTCGTTCCGTGTCAGTTACTCACTTCTTGATAAGGTCGCGGTCTTCCTGAACGACTACTATTCTGTCGGCCTGGAGGTAAGGCAGATAAGATTCAAGTCAATTTGGGGGAAGAAGAATAAGAGCAACGAAACTCAACTTTATCCAAGCTTCGCAAATAGTGAGAATTGGATGCTCAGGGGGCTGTATTACCTAAGCAAAGATTTCTACGACCCTGACTTTCAAGATGTTTCATCTCCAGACGCAAGGGAATTAGATCACACCCGAAATCTCATCGAACATAGGTTTCTAACTCTCCAGCACTACAGCTTCGAATGTCGCGGTACCGAGTACCACTCATACTTGACGCTGGATGAGTTTGAGGGAAAGGCATTGAAGATGCTCCGAGCCGCGAGAGAAGCGCTCATATACCTTTCTTTAGCAATGCATCGGGAAGAGATGAGGAGATCAAACTTAGATCCTCAGAGTTTGCTCGTACCCATCATTTCATTTCCGGTACACGAACGGAATTAGGGCTTCAATCTAACCTCTTTTTCCCGCGTCCAAAATTGAATCCCTAACCAATCCGCTAATTTAACCGCTTTACGCTGATCGAAAACAAAAGCAACGAACCCTTGGTCTCTGATCAACTCCAGTTCTAACTTGTCTAGTCCTCTTGCCATCACTGTTGAGTAACAATCTTTTATCTTGTTCAAACTTACTTATAACGTCAATTAATTGAACCTTATTGCCAATCCACTGTAGCAACACCTCTCGCTCTATCGCTATCATCTTGAGACCTTTTACCTTAATCGCAAACCCCTCAATCTCTTCCAAATCCTGCAAGGAATGCCTATCCGTTCCTTCTCTGACCTTCAGCAATTTTGCATTAGCTAGTTTATTCAGAACCCTCTGATAGGCTTTATCGATTTTATCAGATTGTGATTCTGGTTTTTCCCGAACGTATGCTTCATAACATTTTTTAATTGCCTGTCCGATCTGAGAGTTCGAAAAATCCAACACACCCAGCTCGATAGCTATAGCCCCTGCAGCGTATGCAACAGCAAATCGTCTAATTATCCGCATCTCTTGGCCTTTCGTTTTATCAGCACCACAGTTTTTGATGAAATTATTAACGTGCTTTAGTATCCGCCTATTGACCGAACCAGCCTTTTCTTTTTCCCAATTCAGTACCCCTTCAACATAAGGAAAAAGTGCAGTGCCAAAGAACTTTTTCGACTGCGCCTGAATGTGATCAGCAAAATCTGGAGCTAAAGGGAATTCTTTAGGCAAGCGATCGAATATCCCATAGCCACTTCGAGAATCGGCATGTAGATCGATGACCCGGACGCACTCACCATTTAGCCGCTTCATTTTGCCACTTTCAGCATGCTCAGCTAGGCTCAGTTCTCCACTACTTAACACCACTGTTGCCCACGTATTTACGTTACTTTGATAAGACTTGGCCCGATGCTTCCCCTTCCCTTCTGCGATCATATAGATCAATTTGCTAGCTTTCTGAGACGCTAACACTGGTACGGCACTTAACAACTTTAGTTCGTTCAACGGCAACAAAGAGTCGTTTCTTCCTACAGCGACCTCCTCAACTCCTGCCTCTGTAATATCCCATGAACACAAATATTCCGGCCCACCATATACGGTGCTGGCAAGCAATGTAGCCGTAGTCTTGCCTACACTTGACTCCGCGTGTAGATGAAAACCTCCACTTTCTTGATTTGCCCATTTCATTATCAAGCCTGAGAAGCTCACACACAAAGCTAGTAGCATGCGATCACTGTACAGTGCTAACGAAGCAACGTTTTCTTTCCATTCTTTTAGTGTTCCGCTGGACGCTGTAGAGGATGGGCGAAAATTCGCATCTGGATGAAGTCTAACGAATTGGTTCTGATCTCCAATAACAAGACCGTTACTACAAAGATAGACCTCTCCAACATATCCAGGGCTGTAACT
This sequence comes from uncultured Pseudomonadales bacterium, assembly GCA_947259995.1. Lineage (GTDB taxonomy): Bacteria > Pseudomonadota > Gammaproteobacteria > Pseudomonadales > Pseudohongiellaceae > UBA5078. The sequence goes on from CAMYOK010000014.1 coordinate 11,813, forward strand.
AAGTTTGAGTTCAACATCTGGATAATTGCGGAGCTCTTCTCTAATCCTAAGCCAATATTGATCATCATCGAGCTGAGCATGGCCGTTATTGATAAAAAACTCCTTCATTCGTTTTACATCAAGTAGTAGCGTCATAGGCATTAGAACTTCTTCCACTTTGCCATTGTGTTTAGTAATTCTGACAAGACCATAACTTTTTGGACTAGTTGCTTTTGAACCACCATTTCCGAACGATTCGTGCGGATCATTTACAGCTACCAACTCAATACATTTTTTACTAACTTTCTTCCTTCCCATTATAGAAACCTCACATAAATGACTTACTCATTTGTCTCACTTGGCTCGACGAAATACATATAGCGTGCTTAGTTGAAATTAGTCTTTCCAGATATATGCAGTGTTCTTAGCCAATATTGATGGATTCACGGTTTCAATACCCCAACAGGTACTTTGATACCCTCTTCCGCATACTTTGATCTAGCCATCGCTGACATTCTCCATACACAACGGATGCCTGAATCTCGGCACTCCAGAACTGAACCTCAAGCCATTGAAGCCAAACCTATCCAGTGCTAGGAGTGCCATTGCATGTCGCTTCGGAGACAACCGATGTTTCTTTGTTCGGTATTCCTCTTTACCAGACTTTTTCTTACGATATTCCTTCTTTATAGGGAATCGCTTTCGATCCTCCCAAATGAACTTGTAGATGTAGGTGATCAAGTCATCAAAACCCTTGATCTTGTCTACTCGCAAAGGTTTAAAAATTCGGTCTAAATTTTTGAGAAAGTTCTTCTTGAGCAAAGGACCACGAAGTGCTTCTATCTCATCACGGGTTGCAAACACAAGAAGGTGGAAATGTGGCATCCAGAGCCCTATATCGGACTGGTAATCAAGCTCAAAGGAGCCAATTACCTCGCACTTCAATCCAGCCCTATGTAACTGCTTTCTAAGGCGGCTTTTGAGAGAACATAGCTCTAAATTCGCAAGCTGGGCATCAGTCATTGCATCTTGGAAATATACGATGGTGACTAGAAAACATGGCAGATTACTCGTTTCCAAGAACCCCTTGGTTCTGTTGAAAATCAGTATTCTGGAAGCGCGCGAGCAAAGTCGGCAGGCTCCACTTCCACAGGGGTAATTCTTAGTGCATTCGTCAATTTTTAGGGCCAAAATACGACCCTCTTCCTTACCCTCTTTCCTCAAATGTTTCACGCGAATGTTGTTCTCTTCCTTGCATTTTGCGACCGATTCAAACTCCTTTGGTAGCTCATATTTTCGAGGTGACAGGATCATCTAAGCACTCTCCTTAGCCACTAATCCCGCATACATTAGAGGGGCTGTGTCTTCGTTTCTCTCTATCTCCAATAACATTAGTGAATCTAGACTCGCATAGGTAAACCACTTAAAGATCGGGTATTCTTCGTACTTTTTCATAGTTATTCTTCCTAAATACTAATTAATAGGGCATAAAATAAGTGTATTTTGTAACTAAAATTAGATTACAAATCGTTCGGTATATTTACTTCTATCCATTAAATGTGCTCGATCGAAAGCCACTGTATTTGAATAAAAACCCCAATTGCAAAGGCTTTATTTTAGAATAATAAAATAGGAACTCAGTGAGACTTAGTAAAGCTCAGCGAGAATTTTCACTCGAATTGAGTTTTCCATGCACTGCTTTTTACGTATTAGCCTAGGCTTTAAAATAGCTATTAAAATTCAGCCTTCTGGCTATTCCACTTATAATGTACGGAGGGATTTTTGCTCTAACTCAATCTCATATTTTAGAGATATGATCAGACTGAATTAGGTGCGCGATAAATAGAGCATAGGTGTGGTGAGGAATATCTAGACCCTTAGTCGTCAAAAGGGGAAAAGACCATCGAAGTTGATATAGGAGATAAGGCGCGTCGTAAAGAAGCTTGAATAGGGTTGCGTAGGTGGCCCCTAGCGTCTCTTCTGTAAATATTTTTCATTTTTTCGTTAAAAAGCTGCGGTTATGCCCTATTTTTCTTTTTTTCGGCAGGCTCCTCAGAACATCAAGCGCACTTCGTCAAATGCGGAGAAAAATGTGAAAAAAAGTCATGTTGGCCCTAGTTTCACGTGACCTTAGCTCTTTTTCCTGGCTTCGTGGACGCCGAGATACTCGTTTACCTATGTCTTAGAGATTTCGGTCATAAATCTGCGGTTCAGATTTGAAAACTCCTTGAGGGGATCGGCTAAATCAGTAAATTTCCTGCAATATAGCTCTCTAATGTTCTGAAAAAACCTACTTAAAATCCGTACTCTGCGCCTTTTGAAGCACGCAGAGCACAGAACACCTCCAGATCGAGAGACAAAACGTCCTCGTTGACTTAGATTTCGACCGTTATCGCACTAGCAGCTGTCGATTTCGGCCGTTTATGTGGAATTTTTCCTTAATCTTTTTATCCAAGTCGATCTTTTTTTCGTTCTTCTATCCATTCAATAACTTCTGCCTCTACCCAAGCCACGGCTCTACCTCCAGTTAGAGACACTGGCTTTGGGAAGGCTCCCCTCGCCATAAGCCGATATAGTGTTGAAGGCGATATTGCGCACATTTTTAGGACTTCGGGTCTCTTTATCAATTTCTTACTCATGGTTATATCCTTTAAAGTTTCGCATACCATTTGTATGCGGGGGACTTTACAGCGATGTAACCAACCAACTTACGCACCGAAGAACTCCCTAGAAGCCTGTTAGACCAAAGGATTGCTTGTTGCGTCAATAAGCGTGAATATCACGCTCTATATTCATGTCTAGAATGGCTAGTATTGTGTTGTAATTCTCACGGTTAACTCTTGATTCCCCATTCCTTTCCGGACTTTCGTATATTCACTATCTTGAATTAGAATTTGCACTTAATATGCGAATGCGAACTAACTACTTAAGGAAAAGATAGAAATAATTGGAGATAGATATATGGCCAGACCTAGAACGAAATCAAAAGAAGAGTTACGTGCAAACGACAGAGAAAGAAGGAAACGATTTGTCGAAAAGAAACGCGAGTCTGGGCTGCGTGAACTTAAAGTCTATCTGGATGAAGAATCCCTTAACGCCTTAGATAGACTGTGCAAGGAAATGGGGTATCTAGATGCAGCTAAAGGAGCGAGAGAGAATAGAGGTGATGTTTTAAGCAATGTGGTCGGGTATTGCATTCGACAAACGGCTGGGTGCACCAAAGGAAAGTTACCTCAATCGACCCTATCTCCACGTTTAGCTCATTCAATTTTCAGTACTATGCAGATTTTGAAGTATCGGAAGAACGAGAAAGGCGAAACCGACTTCGCAATTGCCCGCTTTATGAATAAATACGAATATCCAAAGTTAGCTCCTCAAAAGTTAAAGACAGGCGCAACTACTGAGAAGTGGAGCGGTAAAGATGTGGAATACGCCCTTGAACCAAAGAATTACCGCAGATTACTAAACCCTAAGTAAACGACTACCATGTAAGCCCTTGTGTAGCCCTAATTAGTGCCTTCTCACCCCTGAAGTCGTAACTGGCGGTAGTAGCTATATTGCTATGGCCTGCTAGCTGCCTGACGGTATTGATATCGACTCCACTCTCTAGGAGACGGGTAATGAATGTGCGTCGCAGGTCATGTGGAGTGAACTTGGGTACGCCACTTATATACGTCAAATTAGACAATATTCCAGCCAGCCCCGTTTTACTCAATGCCGCGACGCTAACACTCCCTACTTTGTTTATTCTGCAGAACAATGCGCCCTCTTCCTCTCCCCTTACTTCAAGCCAGAGCTTTAGTGCCTTGATCACAGCCTTCGATAGATACATTTTGCGCTCTTTTCTACCCTTCCCTCGTTTGACATGAATAGACCCGCTCTCAAGATTAAGATCGGGCATCTCTAGCGATACGAGTTCTGCAGATCTGAGACCGCTACCGCAAGCCAGCAACACCAAGGCTCCATCCCTAGTTTTACGAGCTCTGCCCTCCTGGCTCCTAGCAGCACTTAGCAATGCTCTAACTTCACTCCTAGATAGTGAGCGCCCCTTTCGAACCACATTTCCCCTAACTCGCTTAACTGCGTGAATTCGGGCTAGTTCGTCAGCACTAAACATACCTAGATTGAACGCCACCTTAGCAAGTCCTCTAAGAGCAGAGAGCGCTAAGTTCACTGTGGCAACCGCATAACCAAGCGAAAGCAACTCCGCACGCAGTCTCGATACCTTTGCAAAGCTGAGCGTCTCCCAAGGGTACTTATATACATCTGATTTCGGATCAAGAATCACTGCACTCGTATTAAGTAGACTCTTAATACCGCTACGTCCTGCAGGGGCTAGGCTATTGATGTAGATCTCAAAGATCGATTGCGGGACTGGTTTGGCGATTAGTTTCAGGGAATAAGTGTGGCTTTTGGAGGGTTTAGTCGAACTAACTACTCTGGCTCGAGGCATGATGGTTCTCCAACATAATGCATATTAAACCAAGTAACATTTGGCCCCTAAAAGTGCTCATAAAAGCCCCCGTTCAGCAAACGATATAACCTCATCCCCACCCACCACAAAGTGGTCAAGCACCCGAATATCCACCGTATCCAGCGCCGCTTTTAGCCGCTTCGTTATACTGATATCAGCAATACTTGGTTCTGCGATGCCACTTGGATGATTATGTGCAAAGATTACCGCCGCCGAGTTCAGCTCTAGTGCCCTTTTCAAGACTTCGCGAGGGTACACTGCACAACCATCGATGGTGCCCTGGAACAGCTGCTCGAAACAGATAACCCGATGCTGATTGTCCAAATAGACAGCGCAAAACACCTCAAAGTGATACTGAGCAATCTTAAGCGATAAGTACTCCTTAGTAAGCTGACTTGACGTCAAAACAGTCCCTCGCCGAAAGCGCCTACCTATTAGCACTTGTGCGAAGCTAATGAGTTCACTAGCCGTAACCTCGCCCTCCAACCGATATCTACGCCCACCTTTAAGTCTTTTGAAACCCCTCATAGCCTACCCTCCTTAGTTCGCTTTATGTAGTAGATAGACTCCTTGTGGAGCACCCGCTTGCCATTGGTGTGTTTAAGCGTGAATGAGCTCAGCCGAGCCTGTTGGTCACCTGTACTATCGAAGAAATACACAAACTGAGCATCGACAGCATGAATCACCGACCAATGAATGGTTGTACCGATTAGCACAACGCGCACTACCCTAGAGTTGCTACGACCAACATAGCGACGAATCCTGATAAGCACTTCTTGGACATTAAGATTGCGATCTTTTAGGAATGGCTTACTAATCGTTATTGGATACTTTTGATGGAAATATCCTCGCTCCATCACAAGATTGAGCAGCATATCCATCTCCCACGTATCCAGGCCTCCTGTGACCATGTCTTCTAGCGGACCCCAATCCGCGTATGCTTTTAGTAACGCATTCATCAGCGCTCTTCGCTTGAAGTGAGGTCTATCTTTATAGAGAAACGCCACAACGTTCACGACGCTGTAGACCCCACAAAGACTGTCTAGCTGCCCCTGTTGGGAGGGTTTTATTGAGTTCTCGCTCATATTGGAAATGCTCCGTTTTAGTTGTTTTAAGCCCCCTTCCCTTTATTCCAGACATGCGAAAGCCCACAGCAAATTGAACTGAGTTCGAACTGAAATGAGTTCGAGCTAAGAAGTGCTGAGTTAGGGAGTTCTAGGAGGTGTTTTGCGTGGATACACGCTTAGAGTTAGCTGGCTCACGAGATCACGCCAAGAGCCAAATTATGGCCAAAACTACGCCATGATCAAATAATACCACTTTTTATGGAAATATCTACAATTTTATGCACTTTTAGCGGTTTTTAGCGTATTTTGATGCCAGTTTTAAGCTATTTAGAGGATTTTAAGTGAAATATCGAATTGGGCACGCTATTTTTGGTCTTAGAGCACTATTTACCAAGATCAATCAATTCTCAATGGAGAACTAAATGAGACACTTAATCAACAGTCCAGCACACTTCAGATACCCTATAGATGCTATGTTTTTTGCAATTAATACCCTCTACTTTGCCATTGCTCAGAAAGAACAAATCCATAGTAAAGAGACGCTCGAAGAACCACCTAAAGAAGACTTAGTCGCTTTCGATATTTCATCTCGTAACATTGAAAGACCCCACCAATTCCTTCAAGTTCTACTAGATGTCATCCGGATGAACTACGAACCAGAACCCCTTGGTACCACACTACTCAACTCGAATATCTGCTTTCTATACGACGCAATCCCATGCCAACCATTTGAGCTAGCTTACTTATCTCTAGTAAGCGAGCCTGATGAAAGTTTTGGAGATTTTTGGGAGAAAACTATCGAGCCCTATGCCAGAGCACTTGGTTGTGACCTGAATGGCGCGGACTCGCTGTTTGTCATTTGCTCAACTGGAGAAAAACGCTACCTAATAAGCCTAGTCACAGAATCTAACGAAATATTACATTGCGTGCCTACGGTTAAGGAGTTCATGTCCAATACTGTCTCTATAGTTGCTGACCAACCAACCTTAGATAGTCGAGAAAAGCGCTGCGCGGGGTTCTGTTTAGACGACGCGCTAGGTAGCCGATTGAGGGTTTCGCTTTGGGCGTATTTGCCCTTGTAATTAATCGGTGATCTTTTTACAAGAACTCAACTCTTTTATATCGAGCTGCATCGTTCAAAGACTTTGTTCAAAAGAGCACTTGGATCTGTCACTAGTTCGTCTGCAGTTCAAATACCGTTGGCATAGCAGTCTGCTAGCGGCACACCTCAACATCCTGCAAAAACCGGAATGACAATCAAAGACTTTTAATGGAAATGCTCCCTCCGATCCTCTGGTAGGGAGCATAACACCTTAAGCATCCACTTTAATTTGCTTTGATGTACTCATGCCATGTACAAGTCGATAAAGGGCTGGTAGCACGATGAGCGTTAATAACGTGGAGGAAATGATGCCCCCTATTACAACTGTTGCTAGCGGTCGCTGCACCTCTGAACCAATGCCAGTATTCAGTGCCATTGGGACAAAACCGAGCGATGCCACTAGCGCTGTCATCAAGACGGGGCGCAATCTCCCCAATGCACCTTCCATCACGGCGTCATTAAGTGGTCTACCTTGTTCACGCAAATCCCGAATGAAAGAGAGCATGACAAGACCATTTAGTACCGCGACGCCCGAAAGGGCGATGAAGCCGACACCTGCCGAAATGGATAACGGTATATCTCGTGCGATCAAAGCAAGCACCCCACCAGTAAGCGCTAGCGGAACCCCGGTGAAAATTATCGCCGCATCCCTAAATGAGCTAAGCGCCATCATCAAGAGCACGCCAATAAGGATCAACGTCACTGGAACCACGATCAACAATCGTGCTGTCGCAGATTCGAGCTGCTCGAATGTACCACCGTACTCAATCCAATAGCCCGCTGGTATCTCTACATCACGCTCTACTGCCTGTTGAATCTCGCTAACGAACGATCCCAAATCTCGCCCACGCACATTGCCAGTGACAACTACACGTCGTTTGCCATTCTCGCGGTAGATTTGATTGTAGCCATTGCTGACACTAATATCGGCAAGCTCGCCTAATGGCATGTAATTACCATCAGGGGTGATGATGGGTAAGTAATAATAGCTATCTGGATCGCTTCTCAGTCGCTCCGGGAGTCGCACCACAATATCCGAGCGCTGGTCACCCTCGAAGAACTGACCTGCTACTCGCCCACCCAGTGCCATAGAGACGGTGTCCTGTAGCTGACCAATGCTTATCCCAACCCGTGACAGAACTTCGCGACGAGGCTCCATAGTCAGAACTGGTAGCCCGGTTGCTTGCTCTACTGCAACATCCGCAGCTCCAGGAATACCGTTCACTACCTCTTCAATCTGGCTACCTAGCGCGATCAGCTGATCGAAATCATCGCCAAATACTTGAATTGCTAACTCGCTTCTTACCCCAGCAATCAGTTCGTTGAAACGCATCTGAATGGGTTGCAGAAATTCATAGCGGTTTCCCGGCACCGGAGTGACGATCGCTTCGAGTTCCTCAACAATCTGCGTCTTTGGCTTTAGTGGGTCTGGCCAAAGTGCACGTTCCTTCATGATAATGAAGGTGTCGGCCACACTTGGTGGCATAGGATCGGTCGCCACCTCTGCGCTGCCGATCTTGGAGAATATCCTCTCCACTTCGGGCATTTTCGTTATCTCTTTCTCAAGCTGAAACTGCAAGTCAATTGCCTGTCCAAGTGAGGTGCCCGGAATGCGAAGAGCATGCATCGCAATATCGCCTTCATCGAGATTGGGGATAAACTCGCTCCCCATTCGGCTAACTAAGCTTGCGCACACGCCTACGAAAACTACTGCAAGCAATACCACTAACCAGCGGAATCGAAGTGCCAAAGTGAGTAACGGCTTGTAAAGACTCTTGGCTGCGCCAACGATAATGTTTCTACGCTCAATGACAGGTTCCTTGAACAGTAGAGCGATACAGGCAGGAATAAACGTAATCGAAAGCAACATACCGCTGAGCAAGGCGATGACAACGGTGATTGCCATCGGATGGAACATCTTGCCCTCTATGCCCTCTAGAGCGAAAACGGGAATGTAAACAGCGGTGATTATGAACACGCCGAATAGTGCAGGCTTCATCACCTCACGTGTTGCAGACGACACTACTTCTAAACGCCGTTGTAGTTCCAACCTACCACTCGAACTTACTTCACTTAGCCTACGCAAGCAGTTCTCTACAATAATGACGCTGCCATCTATGATCAACCCAAAGTCCAGCGCCCCGAGGCTCATTAGGTTCGCACTCGTGCGAGTTTGCACCATGCCGGTAATCGTCATGAGCATCGCAATCGGTATCACTGCAGCAGTAAGAATTGCCGCACGAATATTGCCAAGCAATAGGAACAAGATCACTACAACTAATAGCGCACCCTCGATCAGATTCTTCTCAACTGTTCTGAGTGTCTTGTCGACCAATGTCGAACGATTGTAAACAGCCGTTACGGTGATCCCCTCAGGTAAGCTGGCCTTGATATTCTCAAGTTCCACCGCTGTGTCGTTAGCAACCTCACGACTATTTGCGCCAATCAGCATGAATACGGTGCTCATAACCACTTCACGGCCATTCTGTGTCGCAGCGCCTGAGCGTAATTCTTGCCCAACATCCACACGTGCAACATCACGCACTAACACTGGCACGCTTTCATGCTGAGCAATTTGAATGTTGCGCAGATCCTCTAATGTGAGCGCTTGCCCCGACATGCGCATCAGTAATTGAGAGCCGTTGTTTTCAATAAACCCCGTTCCTCGATTGCCATTACCTTGCTCAAGTGCTGAGAATATGTCCGCATAATCTACACCGAAGGCGAGCATTTTCTCTGGCTCTGGCGCCACAAGAATTTCTTTCTTGAAACCCCCTATAGGATTCACCTCCACCACTCCAGGAACCTGAAGAAGTTGCGGGCGTATGATCCAATCATGCACCGACCGTAGATCAGTGGGTGTGACCAACGAACCATCCGGATTAGTCGCTCCCGGTTCAGCGTCGACGGTAAACATGAAAATTTCACCTAACCCGGTCGCTATTGGCCCCAAGCTCGGCTCTAAACCTTCTGGCAACATGCCACGGACCGTTGTGATTCGCTCGCTGACTTGTTGGCGAGCAAAGTAAATGTCAGTGCCCTCTTCGAACACAGCGGTAACTTGTGATAGCCCATAGCGAGAAACTGAACGCGTATAGGACAAGCTAGGCATGCCACTTAAAGCAGTCTCAATTGTGAAGGTAATGCGCTGCTCAGCTTCCAAAGGGGTGTACCCCGGCGCAGGAGTGTTTACCACTACTTGCACATTGGTAATGTCGGGCACTGCATCTATGGGCAATCGGTTAAAATTCCATATCCCTAAACCCATCAGCAAAGCAACGAGCACTAAGACTAAGCCACGTCGAGCTAGCGCTGTATTGATAATATATTCCAGCATAGTAATTCCTTAATGATCGTGGCTTGCGCCAGATTTTTCGACGTCGGCTTTAAGAATGTAGCTGTTTTCCGTCACGTAGGTGGTGTTTGCTGGCAGGCCGCCAAGCACTTCAATCCACGTATCATCTTGACGCCCAAGCTCTAGCATCCTTACTTCGTATTCATCGCCCACCTGTGCGTATACGACGGTGAAATCTCGGAACGATTGCAGCCCAATGCGTTTCACTGCGAGTGGGACTTCGTACTCATCCACATGGATTTGTGCATTGGCCCACATACCGGGTATTAAAAGGCTGTCCGGATTGTTCAAAACCACTCTTGCCGTTACGGACTGATTCACTGTTGCCGTTGGCAAGAACCTTGCCACACTGCCATTGATTGGCTCTTCACTCGTGGGCACATAGATACGCACCGGAGCACCCACTGCAACACGGGCTAGGTCTGCTGGAAAGATGGCAAGATCTACCCAAACAGAGCTTGTATCCAAGATGGTGAATAATTCCCTGCCTGCAGTTTGTTCGCCCGCCTTTGCCTGTCTCTCAATAATCGTTCCGCTTGAAGGCGCAGTGATGGTGTAAGGAGTTAGGCTTTGATTACTATCCACTACCGCCAAACGGTCGCCTGCATTGACTTTATCGCCCAAGGATCGGTAAACATTGCTGATTTGGCCTTCGAATCGTGCCCTTACCTGCACTTCGTTCTCTGTATTGCTCACTATTTTTCCGAATGCGGGCACAGACTCTTCTATGACTGCAGGACCCGCGACTTCCGTTGTGATACCTAGCGCTTCTCGTACCGCTGGTTCAATCAAGGTTCTACCTTCGAAGCTGTCGTACTCCCAATGGTATGTTTGGCCACTATGAGCAGCGTTCACGCTGACGCTAAAGGAATGCGGTTCGTAGATCGTCATGTCACCACGTAGAGCATCACCTTGAGGGGAGAAGCCAATCGAATCGACAATGCCCCCTAGGCGAGTCAATTCAACATTAAGGGTCAAAGCATTCGGGGGTAGCAGCTCGTCGCCTACACGTCCCCACGCTCGATACTCTGGTGGCACACCCGTTTCAAAAATCGCTAATTCGACAGAGAAGTCACCGTCTCGGAGCATGAATCCGTTGTTCGGACCGCGCTCTTCTGGTGGCAAGTTGTCAGCAACCGGAGCGACTGCGTCCATCGGCTCGCTGTCACTGCAAGCAACGCATAGCAAAGCAACTAGAAAAGCTGCCAAAGGTTTGAAGATTGGATTCATAATGCGCCTCATTGTGTGGACAGTGACTGTGCAATTCGCAAACCAGTCAGCCTCTCGATTTCAATATTTTTAAGTTGTGCTTGTAAGCTTGCGTCAATCACGTCGCTGCGAGCCTCAAGAACGCTCTCTTGGATCTGGAACCATTCAATATAACTAACAGCACCAAGTTCATAGCTACGACGCACCTGCTCAAGTGCCTCTTGGTATTTTGGAATCACGGCGCTGCGCAGCACCTCTGCACGATGTAGGTTGTGTTCTAGCTCTTGGTAAACGACAAACAAACTCGTCTGGACGCGAATCATCGCGGCCTCTTTTTCAGCGGCAGTTTTTTCGATTGCGGATCGCGCTTCTTGGATTCGGCCTTGATTTAGATTGCCTCGATTCAATGGAATTGTGATCCCAGCAACAAAGCCCGTGTCGCTGGAACTTTGAATACGCCGTATACCGGCATTGAACCGCCAAGGTGTTCTGCGTTGCGCCAACTCTAGTTGCAATATGGAGTCCTGCAGCCTTTGCTCTGAGAGAAAACGACTTATGTCGGGGTTCTGTTCAATAAGCTTTATGAGCATCGGAAAAGGCTGAAGAATGGGCAGCTCGGTAATATCGCCTTCCACAGATGTAAACTCGGGGTACAGCTCACCCCACAAAGCAGCAAGCTGGTGGAAGACTATTTCAAGTTCATAATTCATATCTTCGCGATAGAGTAAGAGACGCTCTAGCTCTGCCTCTGCCCGTGCAAGATCTGCGGCAGAACCGGTTCCTGCCTCAACCCTTTGCCCTATAGTCGAAACACTCTCAGTCGCGTATGAGATGCCTTCGTCGGCTAACTGTTTGTGTAACTGCAGCGCTAACGCTTGCATATAATACCGCGCCACTTGGGCAGCAGTATCCAGACGCATTACTTCTGCATCGGCAGCCAACGTAAGCGAACCAGTACGCGCTACATCGACACGACGTTGTGCTAAGCCGCCCTCCACAACCCACGCAATACTCAAGGTAGTTTGTGACCCTGAAAAACCTTGGGCCTCGCCTGTCCCCAATATGTCCTCGATGTTGACGTTCAGTTCCGGCTTCGGTTTCAAGCCCGCCTGAATGATTCGCGCGTCTTGAATACTCATATTGTAGCTAAACGATTTCAGCTCCGGATTGTCATTCATAGCAGCACTAATTGCGCTCGCTAGGGTCAAACTTTCGGCCGCAGAACTAACACCACTGCAGGCAAAGAATATTGCAACACTGTACCCTATCGCCTTCAGTGCTTTCCGCCTAAATCGACCTTTTACTTTCGTGTTCATATGAAAGCCTTCTACATACATTTGTGTTTTCGTTGGGGGGGCTGCAAGACAGCCCCCGTGTTTACCTACACGACTCAAAGCAATTGTTGAATATCGGTGTACGCACCAGTGGTTCTAAGGGTAATCGTCACCACCGTGTCCGTACGATTGCGCCAGTACCACCCGTGATGCCCATCGAAAGCAGCTTCAACAGTGCCGGTCTGACTCTGCTCTATGCCTTTTCCGTAGCTGAAATAGCTAATATCCAGAGCCGCAGAATCCCCATGAGTATCGAAGTTCACCGCACCGCCGTTAGACTCCCAAGCAAACTGCACGCTCTTCCCCTTTGCGAGGGTGACCTTAACTTCAGTGGCAGCATCTGGCGCTAGGGTCACTTGCATCTCATCACTGCGCTCACCATTTGCTAGCGTTGGTTCGGCAATCTCTGCAACTACCGTGCTGCTAGGGCTGGCAATCTGCACCACCTCGGCCTGAGGAGTTGGCGTTGTCCCATTGATAGCATTCAACAAAGCTTCCTCGTCCTGCGCGGCCTCTTCGGCAAGAAGTACTTTGATTTCACCCATTCTCTTTAAACCCGTCACACTGCCTACCCCGGTTGGGTCTATGCCATATTCTGCAGGCATAACTATGACGAGCAATAACAGCATCGCCACAACCGCCGCTATAGCAGTGGATTTCAATAGCCGGAAAGGCGATGGAAGCTGTACATCTGCTGGTTGATTTGTATTGTTCATAGTGAAAATGTCCTCAAACTAAATTGATTGGCCTAGGCCACGAAATAACCGGTTATTTGGTAACCCATAAGGAGGAACCCAGCGCTCATCAACGCGACCTGGGCTAGATAGGCCCGTCGATAGAAGCTCTTAGACTGCCGCAGATACCCTATAGCGATTAGAATCACGCTTAAGGCGAGCAGCTGACCTAACTCAACGCCTACATTGAAAGCGATCAAGTTTGTGAGTAATCCATCGGGTGAAATTTCGTAATCTAAGATCTTGGTTGCGAGTCCGAACCCATGAAATAAACCGAACACCATCGTGGCTGCTTTAGTATTCGGCTGAAACCCAAACCAGCGCTGATACGCCCCCATGTTGTCTAACGCTTTGTAGACGATAGAGAAGCCAATCACCGCATCGATGAGATAGGGGCTGACACCAATCTCTAGGAAGGTGCCTAGCAAAAGAGTGATCGTGTGCCCAAGCGCGAATAGGCTCACGTATATGCCAACATCTCGGAACCTGTACAGGTAGAAAATAACCCCGACCAGAAACAGCAGATGGTCATAGCCAGTGACCATGTGCTTAGCACCTAGGTACATGAACGGAATGACAAGTGCGCCAGAACTTTCTTGAATGAAACCCTTGTCTCCTGCTGTCACCCCATGGGCGAGCGCGTCTGGAGCAAAGCCAAAGCTCGCTAAAAGTAGTATAAAAATTGCCACCAACACCGCATATGGGTTGCTGATAAGCAGATGCTGCAATTTGTGCATCACTTAATCCTCTAGAATTTCATTTGCCTAATCGAAATCAGGTCGATGCCACATAGAGTTCTAAAGGGAGATTGTTTCAAGAACAAATACCCACACACGGATGCACTCGCTAGAGTTAATTCCGCAAAGAGAACAATGGCAAATTTATGAAACTTAGAGGTTGGGAGGGGGAAGTGGAGGAGTATAAGTAGGGCTGAGAACTGCAATTGCTGAACTGATCTGAATTGCGTTTGTGCTAGTCACAACTGCAAATGAATAAGACTTCGGAACCTCACAATTCAACTGCGCATAGATCCCATGCTTGTGAGAGTGTTCGTGATCGGAGTCAGTCTCTGTTGTCGCGGTACTATGCGAATCAAGTGCATGCTCAGAGTTCACGTGGTCACCCGTATGGCCATGCTTGTGACCATGGCTGTGCTCAATCTCAATGACATTCCCGCTGGCATACTCAGAGTCAAACGTACTGCTGGCGTGAACTCCGCCGAACAATGTTGAGTTATTGAGTATAACTAACAGGATTATAAGAATATTGATATGCACAGGATGACGCTCTGAAAAACCGTTACTTTGCAATATAACAGCATGATGCAGAGTGGGTCAATCCTTCACTGATTCAGTTTATTAATGTGTTGAGTTAGCTTAACAATAATGAACCTTTTGAACGAGTTATCGCCCTAGAATGCAGGTATAAGACTTTGCTAGTTTAACAAAGGCTGTTTTCGATTCCTATCGATCATCTCGATTCTAATCGTTAAACTCAAGTACTAGGGGGGGGTGTGGAAGCCATTCTATCGACTGAAGGACATTTGCGAAATTAAGATCATAAGCATCATCAAATTTATTGATATTTAAGATAATCGATTCACCATCAGATTTATCGGTTTTAAAGGCTAGAATTACTATATTGGTATGACCTTCGACTTTTATAATGGCGGTTACGGCAAATATCTTTCGCAGTATTATCAAGGTATTGATTAGTTTTTTTTGATTCTCCAGCACATAGTTGATCGCAATGAGGCCATTTTTAGATAGCGCTTCCCATAAGTTTGTAATGAAGTCATTTGAGAGTACCTCGTTGTAATTACTGCGAACATCAAACAAATCACAATAAATAATATCCTGTTCTGGGATTTTACGAGATATAAACTTTGATGCATCCTGAACAACTATCAAACTACTTGAGCTAGGGCATAAATGAAAAAAACGTTTGACTTGCTCAAGCCTTGTTTGTGACATTTCAACTGTGGTCAGTTTAACTTGTGGAAAAACCTCACCAATATAGCGTTCTATAGCGCCAGTACCGAGACCTAAATTTAGTACTTTTGTAGCTTCAGGCTTAAGAATATGAGCAATTAGCATTGACCTTACATAAGGCACTAACGGAACGCATGGCTCCTTTAGTGACATGGCTCCGTGAAGCACACCATCTTCACTCATCATCCATCTTAGATCTGCATTTTCTCTTACTTCCATTCTACATAAGGAACTTGTTTCCTTATCTAGTACTAACCCCTTATTTGGATCAAACGTTTTGAAATCAAAATACATAGTAAAGCCCAACTAAGATAATTAAGGTCCATTTTTTATGTTCATGTCGATGATGCAAATCAGGCCAATGCGGATGCTTGTACTCTAGTGCTTCATGCTCATGAAAATGGGTATGCCTTACAGATTCATCCAAGCCAATATGGCTGTGGTTATGATGATTGTCATCATGTCGATGAGAATGCTTATGTGCGAGTTTTTCATGTGTATGAGAATGCGCATGATTGTCTAGCATAAGCAGTGTAATAGCAATGACAAACAGTCCTCCGGCTAATATATGACTGCCTGTTAGTTCATCTCCCAACAACACAACAGATAACAAAAGGCCAAAAAAAGGTGCACTTGAGAAAATAACCTGAGATCTTGTCGCACACATTCCTTGCGCAGATTTTATGTATAGAACAATACTCGCACCATACGACAATGCCCCCACAAACAAAGCACTTACTATTACTGTTGAATCCCAAACAAAAGGGTCAAGAGTAATGCCAATTAATAAATTAACAAGGCCAGCAACTAGGCCTTTCCAGAAAGTACTTTGGCTAGGTGGAATCCCATCAATGGTAGCAGTTAGATGGTTATCTATTTCCCCACATTAAGCAAGCCAATAAGACTAATACAGATCCCAGCCACTCAAATCCTACCAGTGAGAATGTGAATAGCGTGGCGGCTATAAAAGCAGTAAAGATTCCATCCCACTCTGAAATTCTTAAGTGATCACGAAAGAAAAATACACCGATAATGGCAGTCGCAACAAACTCAAAATTCAGCAGTAAGGATACCGATCCAGCTTGCGACAAAGTTAGTCCAAACATTAGAAATATCGACCCCAAAATACCGCCAAATAAAATAGTCCCTAATAACCTCATTTTGTTGGGCCTGTCATACATTGGAGGAAGTGGCGAAGTGCCTTTCCAGATGGACATTGGCATTACGGCTAAGGCTGCTCCTAAATACAAAAGTCCAGCTAACTGAATGGGTGTCAAACCTAAAAGAAGCCATTTACTTGCGGGGGTTGCAGCTTCAAATAGAGCTGCAGAAAGGATTGCAAATAATACAAAATAATTACACAGAAAAGTCATCTAGAATGCGCCTAGAGTACGAGGAGATTATTCTAATCGTGGCTACGAATATATTCCTTTTTCTTCTCACCATCATCACTACTTTCTTCGTGACCATGTTCTCCACAAGCACTCAAAATGCCAAATAAACCTGCAATAATAAACACTTTTTTAACAGCCTAAAAAAACTCGTATATCAACCCAGAATATATGAGTTGATGAAATAAGAACTTCGTATTGTAACCACCCAATTAACAACCGACCTTTAAAGTAAAGGGCTAATCTGCTAGCCGTAATCACCTTGGAGGCACTCACCGAATCGCAGTATTCGGCCTTTCGTTACTGTCTTGCCATTGCCACTTCGTAGCTAAACTTTGTGCGTGATCGAGGATCGAGACTCACAAAAAGATAGAGATCCAGCCATTCCTGCAGCGCAGTGCACTGCAATTAAAGCGTTCTGTGTGGGGATATAAATCGGCGTAATACGCTTCCTGTTCGCCCATGTCACTAGGTCAGCACTGAAGTACTCGGAGCCATAGTACAACAGCGACGCACTTTTTGCGTGGGCGGAGAAGTGCGGGATTACGTAGATGCACATTCAACTTGGCAAGCCACAGCAAAACGCTTATCTGGAACGTTACAAACGCAAGGTAAGATACAGTTGGTTGGAACAGTATTAGTTCGACAAGACCGAAGAGGTACAAGAGTTTGCCACTCGATGGTAATGGACTTCTAACAACGAAAGAACGAATATGGCTCTCAGAGGATTTACCCCGAAACAGACGTTGGCCATTGTGGCCTGATCCTACTGATGACCTCTGTTTAAAATGGGGGATTACCTACTATTCGAGAATTTCCCGGAAAAAACACCTAGTGTAAAAGATCAAAGCCACGATTTCACCTAAGAACTGCAACCCAAACCTTGTAGGGCGAGTGCATCCTTAAAATCTATAAGATTAGAGTCGTGAGATAGGCCCTGTAAAATACCGCATGATTCTATAGTTTGCGCTCCAACACATTTCTCGCGCAAGGCGATCAAGTTCGATTTCAATTGGGACAACTCCTCTACCCGAGTTTCAACTTGCTGGATATGTTCGTCCAACAAAGCATTGATCTGGCTGCAATCTTGATTAGGAGTATCTCTAAACCTTAGCAGAGCCCGAACTTCAACTAGCATCATACCCAAAGACCTGCAGTGGCGGATGAAATTTAAGCGCTCAATATGAGCTTCACTATACAACCGGTAATTGCCGCTGCTACGCATAGGCTTAGGCAACAACCCCTCTTTCTCGTAATAGCGGATTGTCACAGTTTGGCAATCAGTACGTGACGCTAGCTCGCCAATTTTAATATCCATTTACGACCTCATAAGTAATAAATACTTGACCCTATAGTAACTATAGGGTTTTTAATCCATAACACCAACCTAATTCGGATAAGGATTTATTATGAGCTACTGTAATTCAGAGGAATGTAGCACCCCCTTTACTTCGACTTCTTCCTTAGCTCCAAAAACAACCGAATTGAGTGCGACGACGGCTCTATACCGAATCAACAACATGGATTGTCCGACTGAAGAAAAACTGATCCGCGATAAGCTATCGAAACTAGACAATGTGACTGGGATGGATTTCAACTTAATACAGCGCACATTGTTAGTGAGACACCAGATGCAGTCTCTAGCGCCAATAGAGGAAGCTTTGTCATCCATTGACATGCGAGCAGTTAGGTTGGATGGATTCGAGGCAGAAGAGCTTGAACCGACAACTCAGGCGACGACATCACTACGTCCTTCATCAACTAACTGGTTACCCCTTGCGGTGTCTGGCGTGGCGGCAATTTTAGCGGAGGTAGTTTACTGGCTCAATGGGGCCAATAGCTGGGCAGTTGTCGCGCTTGCACTCCTTGCGATTACTCTTGGCGGCCTTCCTACCTACAGGAAAGGTTTAATCGCACTCAAGAATCTGAATTTAAACATAAACGCCTTAATGTCGATTGCGGTTACTGGCGCGATATTTATTGGCCATTGGCCAGAAGCCGCTATGGTAATGGTTCTATTTGCGCTCGCAGAAGTCATAGAGGCCAAGTCGCTGGATCACGCAAGAAACGCGATACGCGGCTTGTTGGAGCTTGCACCAGAAACTGCAACCATCCAGCAAAGTGACGGAAGATGGGTCGATGTTGAGGCCAAAACGGTTGCGCTGGGTAGCCGGATACGCGTTAGACCGGGAGAACGGATCGCCCTTGATGGTGAGGTGATTCAGGGTCACTCAACGGTCAATCAGGCTCCAATCACAGGCGAAAGTCTGCCGGTCGAAAAGACTAAGGGGGATCTGGTGTTTGCTGGCACTATCAATGAATTGGGCTCGTTCGAGTATCGTGTCACGGCGGCCGCAAGCAATACTACGTTGGCTCGTATCATTCGAGCAGTCGAAACAGCGCAAGGAAGCCGTGCACCCACTCAACGTTTCGTCGATCAGTTTGCCCGCATTTACACCCCCATCGTGTTCGGGGTAGCGGTAGCGGTGGCGGGACTTCCGCCATTGCTACTTGGAGAGGCGTGGCTGCCATGGATCTACAAGGCATTGGTCTTGCTGGTAATCGCGTGTCCATGTGCCCTCGTCATCTCCACGCCAGTAAGTATCGTTAGCGGTTTAGCCGCAGCGGCGCGGCGCGGCATTCTGATCAAGGGAGGGGTGTATCTAGAAGAGGGGCGAAATCTAACGTGGTTAGCGCTCGACAAGACAGGCACGATCACACATGGCAAGCCAGAGCAGACAGACTGGGAGGTATGGGAAGATGCGGATTTCAATGAGTCTCGGGTGCTTGCCTATAGCCTTTCCTCACGATCCGACCACCCAGTCTCTAATGCCGTAACCCTCGCCGCTCGAGCCGATGGGGTAACAATACGCGAGGTGAGGGATTTCACCGCCTTGCCCGGGCGCGGCGTGCGTGGCGACATTGATGGCACGGTCTATTACCTGGGTAACCACCGCATGGTTGAAGAGATTGGAGTGTGCTCTCCGGAATTGGAGGCGAGACTCTCGGCACTCGAAATTCAAGGCAAGACTGTCGTAATGCTAGTTGATGCCGATCGTGTGCATGCTTTGTTCGCAGTCGCTGATACCATCAAGGACAGTAGCCGCCACGCGATCGCCGAATTACACGCACTAGGTATAAAGACAATGATGTTGACTGGTGACAATCCGCATACCGCCGAGGCGATTGCCAGCCAGGTTGGCATTGATCGCGTCATGGGAAACTTATTGCCAGAGGACAAGCTGCGTGAGGTGGAGCGAATGTCATTGAATGGCAAGATCGGAATGGTTGGAGACGGCGTAAATGATGCACCAGCATTGGCGCGGGCCAATATTGGATTCGCGATGGGAGCCGCAGGTACAGACATTGCCATTGAAACTGCCGACGTGGCGCTAATGGACGACGATCTGCGTAAGATTCCTGTTTTCGTGCGGCTGTCTCAAGCCACCGCCAACGTATTAAAACAGAACATTGCGTTCGCACTCGGCATCAAGGCAGTGTTTCTAGTGCTGACCTTCACCGGAAACGCCACCATGTGGATGGCAGTGTTCGCTGATATGGGTGCTAGTTTGCTTGTGGTCGGAAATGGTTTGAGACTGCTTAAGAAATGATCTCAAGGTTACTGGTGTACAATTGAGGGGATAGAATGGTGCACTTTTTTGAGATAGGCAATCACAGTGCTCTAAATTTTCCGGCCTTTGGTTAAGGTTTTCAACATCCTCTGAAAAAGTCAATAAATACCACGCTGGTACAAATCGCATATCTAGGTGATGGTACTGCGCAACTACAATTAGAATGGACATATTACGAAGTGTGCCAATATGGATCCGACTATCGATATATCCTTGCCATACATAAAGAATTGTTTGTAGATGTTATCTACCTAAAATATTTTCTAGACCCGCGTCAAGACAGCTATGAAACTGCTAAATATCACACAGTGAGGTAGACTATTTCGAAGCGCGGTCAGCTTTGTCGCAGTCACATTCCTATTATTTAGTAGCATCGCACATTTACATGTTCGTTACTGTCTTGACTGCAACGAGCCAGCCGTATCATTACATTTCGAGAACGAAAACTCTCACGTCGAAATTGCTCATTTGAAGCAAGAATCTTCCGACATCGAGAAAGAATTTTCCCTCGATACAGTACTTTCTAAACGTAAACTTAGCTCCGTAAGCATTGCCATTCTAAGTTCGCTCTATTATCTGTCGTCACCTAATGATGACGGTATGCTTGCTATTCCCGAATTTTTCCAAACTATTCACACAGGTATTCCTACCACCTTATTACCCCTTCTCAAGCCCCCTGGCATAGCCTAATTAACGTATCGAGCAATTCCACTCAGACTGCACGTCTGAGCTAGCTCAATTATATTCGCTATTACAGGAGCAACTTTAATGCACTTAAAGTGTTAACTTTTAGTGGTATTTTAACTACCACAAGTCCGCTTGCTCGGGCACAACAGACGCTTAACGGCACCATTACACTAAAGGACGAAATCAACGCGACGCTGGAGGCTAACCCACGATTACGCATCTTCCCCTTGCTCAACGAGGCTCTCGCGGGAGAGCGTGAAACAGTAAATCTAGATCCGTCATTTAGGGTCAGTTCCAATGTTGAGAATGTTTTAGGCACAGAAAGCATAAGCGGCATCTCCGCTACTGAGCTAAATCTTAGTTTGTCTCAAGTAGTGGAGATGGGCGACAAACGCACAATTCACGTCAATGCCATAAATCGAAGATTTGACTTGTTGAACACGGAGCGAAAGATCGCTGAGCTCGACCTACTCGGCGAAGTAGTCCGCCGGTTCAATGATGTTGCGAGCGCCCAAGAGCGCTTGGGATTGCAATAACAAGCCACCGTGATTAGCTCTCAAACCATCGAACTTCTTACACCACTAGTAAATATAGGACAAACTCCCGCACATGAACTCAACCTGCACAGACCGCTTCAATGTAAGGAAACTCATAAGGTGAAATCCGGGGCATTGATTTTGTTAGCACTATTCTAGTTAATGCTTCCTCTAGATTCACCGAAAATAATCCATAAATTGATCAAATCCATTTTAATAACCCGTTTTTCATTATTCCGCTTATAAATCAGCATGTTGTGCGATCTAAAATTTTCTGCTCGCCCACGATGGTCGGAGTTTTCCACTGTTTAAGGAAAATTATTCAAACGGTATGGGTGTCTAAGTTGAAGCTCACTCTTTCCGTTCACTCTCGCTGTTGACATCGTGCAGGATGCTGCTCGCCCCTTTGAGAGCAATCGCCGCAACAGCCAGCCCAACAACCAGATCGGGCCACGCCTGCCCCGTCCAGAGCACGAGCCCTCCGCCGATGAGTACCCCCGCATTCGCGACGAAGTCGTTGGTACTAAAGGTCGTTGCCGCGCGGACATTTACCTCGGCATTTCGGATTTGCTTAAGCAGCCAGACGCAAAGCGCATTCACTGCCACAGCAATCACTGCCATCACCATCATGGTGTAACCTAACGGTTCAGGATCGCCCAAGAACCGGCGGCCCACGTCAAACAGGATACCTACGGCGAACAGGATCAGCAGTCCCCCGGAAACGCGCGCGGCGGCGCGCTTCCATACAGGGGGACGACTCAGCGCCAGCAGCGTGATGATGTAGACGATGCTGTCAGAGGCGTTATCAAGCCCGTTGGCGATCAACGCGCTGGAATCCCCGTTCACGCCCGTAATCAAAAACGCGATTGCCAGCGCCACATTGAGAGCAAGAACTATCCACAAGATTTTTCGCTGGCTTGCAGTGCGTATCTTGAGATGGTCATCACTCATGTTGCATTTTCCCGTTCTTGTTCATCCGAACTCCAACCTACCTAGTGTTTCACTATGCGCTTTTCGCGACCATGAAATATCCGATAAAGCGCCGGCAGCACCAGTAGTGTCAGTAGTGTCGAAGAAATAATTCCTCCGATTACCACTGTGGCGAGAGGGCGTTGCACTTCTGCACCAATGCCTGTATTCAGCGCCATCGGCACGAACCCGAGACTCGCCACCAGTGCAGTCATGAGAACAGGACGCAGGCGGATCAGTGCTCCTTCGACAATCGATGAGACGAGATCGCCGGTATCCCTCACAAGGTCGCGGATAAATGCCAGCATCACCAGTCCGTTGAGCACTGCAACGCCGGACAAGGCGATGAAGCCGACGCCTGCGGAAATAGACAGAGGCATATCTCGCAACCATAAGGCCAGCACGCCACCTGTCAACGCCAAAGGGACCCCTGTGAAAATGATCAAGGCATCTTTCATAGATCCAAAGGCCATGACCAGCAAGCCCAGAATCAGAACAAGCGTCAGAGGAACAACGATCGATAGTCTCTGGCTCGCAGATTCCAATTGCTCGAAGGTACCTCCGTATTCCAACCAGTATCCTGCCGGTAGTGTGACCTCATTGAGGACCCGTTTCTCAGCTTCCGCCACAAAAGAGCCCAAGTCGCGGTCCCGCACATTCGCGGTAACAACGATGCTGCGCTTGCCGTTTTCTCGGCTGATCTGATTGGGTGCCGGAGCAATCTCGAGCGTAGCAATCTCTGCCAGAGGAACATAACTTCCATCAGGCAGGGGCACCGGCAACGCGCCCATGCTATCAATATCATTACGCAGCGTCTCAGGCAGACGTACTGCCAGTTCGAAACGACGGTCTCCTTCGAAGATTAAACCAGCCGACTCCCCGCCCATGGCCATCGAGACGTAATCCTGTACGTCTGCGACGTTCAAACCGTACCGCGAGATGGCCATCCGTTTGGGATGAATCGACAACATGGGCAGCCCTGTCACCTGTTCCACGCGTGCGTCCGCCGCGCCGTCTATGGTGGTCACGACTTCGAGAATGCTCTGAGCTGATGCCAGCAACTGATCAAGATCATCACCAAAAACTTTGATGCCAAGATCCGCGCGGACACCCGAAATCAGCTCGTTGAATCGCATTTCGATTGGTTGGGTGAACTCGTAGTTATTGCCCGGTAGTTGTTCGAGCGCCTCCTGAACTTGAATGAGTAGCTCATCCTTGGTTTGGGTCGGGTCAGGCCACTCCTCAATAGGTTTCAGCATGACAAATGTGTCTGCGATATTGGGCGGCATAGGGTCTGTCGCAACTTCAGGCGTTCCGATTCTGGCAAATACTGTGCTGACCTGCGGAAACTCCATGATGCGCGCTTCGAGCATTTCCTGCATGGCAACCGACTGTTCAAGCCCTGTGCCAGTTGTTCGCAGTGCCTGTACTGCGAAATCACCTTCATTGAGTTGGGGAACAAACTCAGAACCAAGTGTCGTGGCCAGCCATGCTGACACTACCACCAGTGCTGCGGCAACGGTGACCACCAGCCACCGCAAGCGGAGTGCAGCTGTAAGCAACGGTTTGTAGAGCCACTTGGCGCCTTTTATAATCGGGCTTTCCTTCTCGCTGACTTTGCCACTCATGAAGACAGCGATCGCGGCCGGCACCACAGTGAGCGACAGAACTAATGCGGCCAGCAATGCCATGACGACCGTTGCCGCCATCGGCTGGAACATCTTCCCTTCCACACCGGTGAGAGTGAACAACGGAATGTACACGATGGTGATAATGAGCACGCCAAACAGGCTGGGGCGAATGACTTCGTTGGTGGCGTTGAAAACGACCTCCAGCCGTTCGTCCAGCGGCAGTTTTTTACCAGAGGACGGTTGGGCCATCGAAAGGCGTCTGATGCAATTCTCCACAATGATCACGGCGCCATCGACGATGAGACCAAAATCCAATGCACCAAGACTCATCAGATTAGCCGATACTCCGGTGCGCACCATGCCCGTGAGAGTTGCCAGCATGGCGAGCGGAATGACCGCAGCTGTAATGAGTGCCGCTCGGAAATTACCAAGCAACAGGAAGAGGACGACGATGACCAGCAACGCGCCTTCGAGCAGGTTTTTCTCCACAGTGGCAATTGCCTTGTCCACCAGAATAGTCCTGTTATAAACCTCTTCAGCGACAATTCCCTCGGGCAGGGATTGCTGTATAGTTTTCAGACGCTCCGCAACGGCGCGCGAGATGGAACGTGGGTTCTCGCCCATCAGCATCATCGCTGTACCTAGCACTGTTTCCTGACCATTAAGCGTTGCTGCTCCGGTACGCAATTGGCCCCCGATGGAAACCTCGGCAACATCCCGTATCTGGATTGGCGCCCCACTGCGATTTGCCACTATCACCTGTTCCATGTCTGTCATCGTGGCCAATTGGCCTGGTGAGCGAATCAACAGCTGCTGACCGTTGCGCTCTACATAGCCGGCGCCGCGATTGTCGTTGTTGGCGCGCAAGGCAGAAACAACATCCTCCATGGTCAGGTCATAGGCTAGAAGCTTGGCAGGCCATGGCGTCACGTGGTATTGCTTGTTGTAACCACCGATGCTGTTGATCTCGACAACCCCTGGTACGCGAGCCAACTGCGGTTTGATTATCCAATCCTGTATCTCTCGAAGTGCAGTGGGGTCGTACGGCTCGCCGTTTGCCTGAACGGCGCCGGGCAATGCCGAGACCGTGTACATGAATATCTCCCCCAGTCCAGTGGCAATTGGTCCCATCTCAGGCTCCAGCCCCGGTGGCAGGCTGCTTTTGATGGTGCCGAGTCGCTCGTTGATCAGATTGCGCGCAAAGTAGGGGTCAGTCCCATCCTGAAAGACTACGGTGACCTGCGACAAACCGTAACGCGATATCGAACGTGTGTAATCCAAGCTGGGTAGACCAGCGAGAGCCGTCTCTACTGGATAGGTAATCCTTTGTTCCGTTTCCAGAGGTGAATAGCCCGGGGCATCGGTATTGATCTGGACCTGAACGTTGGTGATATCAGGCACTGCGTCGATCGGAAGTTGCTGGAAGCTCCATACCCCCGCTCCAAGCAATAAAAATATCAGTGACAAAACCAGCCACCGCCTCTCAATAGAGAGGCGCAATATTGATGTGATCATGTTGGCTTCCTTATTAGTGGGCGTGCTCGGCGCTGGATTTCTCCAGGTCGGCTTTGATCAAATAGCTGTTCTCTACAACGTACAGCTCCCCTGGCTCAAGGCCACTTAGTACCTCAGTCTGCTCAGCGTCTTTGCGCCCAAGCTCCACCGTTCGGCTTTCATAAGTAGCGCCCTCCTGTACAAAGACCACCGGGTTGTCCTCGAAACTCTGAATGGCACGGTTATCCACAGCGAGTGCGACCTCAGTCTGACCAATTATGATATCTGCCTGCAGCAACAGACCCGGACTCCAGCGACCATCACTGTTATCCAAAGTGACACGGGCAAGAACCGCAGGGGATTCGCTCGAACCAGGCAAAATATGCGATATGCGTCCTTTCATCAGTTCGCCATCTGCTTCCAGGATCACTTCTTGTCCTGGCTGGATGCGTCGTGCATTGGACGGAAAAATTGTGAGCTCGGCCCACAGTTGGTCATAGTTGATGATCGTGAGCAGTGGCTGATCCCCAGTCGTTTCTCCTGGGTTCGAATTGCGTGACACCACTCTCCCGTCGATGGGTGACTGAATCCGATAACGCTGCAAACTCTCGTTGGACTCGATCTCCGCTATCATTTCGCCAGCAACCACAAGGTCTCCGACTTCAGGGTTAATCGCAACCACTAGACCAGGGAAACGGGCACGGACCTCGCTTACCCCCTGAGGGTTCATGGTTGTCCTGCCATACACCGTAATGGCCTCACGTATAATGCCTGTGGAAGCTAATGCGGTGGTCATACCTGCCTGTCGCGCCATACCCGGTTCAATGACGACGCTGTCAGCGTGCTCTTCCTCAGCGTGCTCTTCTTCCGAGTGTTCTTCCTCAGCATGTCCCTCTTCTGCATGCATTTCTTCCGCAAGCTCAACGGTAGGAGATTCGTGATCATGATCGGAGTGCGCATCCGCGTCTGCGGCCTGCGCAGTTGCACCAGTGAGAGACAGCGACAACAACAATGCGTGTAGCAGCTTTATTTGACGGTTCGGTTTCATGGTTTGATCCTGTTAGTTGGTCTGATCAATCAGGGGAGAGAGCAGGGGCTCGGCGGTTAACTGCTCGATGTCTGCGCCGTGACGCAGAGCAGCGGTTGCCGCATCAATGAGCGTGCTACGCGCACCGATGAGCTCTTGTCGGGCAGTCACCCACTCCAAGTAACTGTAACGCCCACTCTCGTATGCGGCTTGAGTCTCAGAAAGTGCCTCAGTCAGCAATGGGATGGTGCGAGTCTGCAATGTATCGATGGTGATGAGTGCCTGCTGCCGGTTCTGGAATGCATTGAACAATTGGGTGCGCAGATTGAGTAACGCCACTTCTCGTCGCACTTCCACTTCATCGCGCGCTGCGATTGCCGACCGCACGGCCCCACGGTTGCGCGTCGCGCTGAACAGCGGAATGCTGAAGCCAGCGACCAAGCCTAAGTCGCCACCTTCCTGGAACCTTCTGGCACCAAGGGACCAGCGGGGGTCGGCTGTTGACTGCGTTCTTGCCAGGCGCACTTCTGCCTCGCGCATGCGCTCCTCGCTAGCGAATATCTGGATGAACGGATTCTGCTGAACGCGCGAAAAAAGGTTCTCAAAACTAACCGACTCTTCGATCTGGTAGATATCTCCTGTCACGGATTCGAAAGTAGGGTTTGTTTCGCCCCACAGCTCAGCCAGCGCGACCTGGGCATACCTGAGTTGGTTCTCTTCGGACGACACGAGAAGTTCGGCCTGTGACAGCGCAGCCTCAGCCCGCAGCACCTCCACATCGGGCGTGGCGCCT
This sequence comes from uncultured Pseudomonadales bacterium, assembly GCA_947259995.1. Classification (GTDB taxonomy): domain Bacteria; phylum Pseudomonadota; class Gammaproteobacteria; order Pseudomonadales; family Pseudohongiellaceae; genus UBA5078. The sequence goes on from CAMYOK010000014.1 coordinate 39,218, forward strand.
GCTGATGCCCTGTCTTGCACAATTTGCAGGGTTTCGCGAGCGAGGCTCTCTGCGTCCTGTGCCAATGAGAGTCGGTTCTGTGCGGCCAAATTCTCAATGTAGCGACGGGTTACCTCGCCTAGCAGGTCAAGGGCATCAACTTGCATTTCTGCATTTAACTGGCCGCGTCGGGCGCCGATGGATGCCATTCTTGCCTCGCGCTTGTTGCCAAGCTCAATCACGGAAGAGACAGAAACCGTCAGCTCGGCACCATCAACGCCTTGAACGTTGCCAGTGCCGACGATGTTTTCAACATCGACCCCAATTTCGATCGCAGGCTTGAGTGCCGCAGTTTCGGCCTGCCCCCGAAGCGCCTCATCGCGGAAATCAAAAACCCGCAGCTGCGGATTCTGCGTGAGAGTGAGCTCCATGGCCGTTTCGAGTGATAGGGTACCTTCTGCCGAACTGGCCAGCGCGCCATGGTTGAAGAGAATTATGCTGACAAACAATGGCTGCAAACGCTTCCATAGCCCTAGCCGCTGCGGTGAATTATTGAACATTGGATGCAGAAGGCAGCCGCGAAGCAGCCTTGCATCTGAAATTTTTTTCATGAGCATGAACTCCAGTCATCGGCTCTCTGAGAGAACCGAATTGAAAATAGGGAAATTTTCGGAAGTTCAGCGGGTGGGCGGTGGAATTGGAGGTGAGTAGGTCAAATTGGAGTAAGAGAGTTTGTGATTTATCATGAGCGCTGCACCGACAAGCTCCGCACTGATGTCAATGCTGACAGGGAGTGCAAAGCCTAGATGCACATGGGCACCGTGCTTGTGATGTTGGTCGTGAAACTCGTGACCGTCGTCTGGCGAATGTTCCGGAAGTTTGTCTACGTGGTCGTAATCCACTGTATGGCCGTAGGGATGTTCGCTGTCGGGCATATGTGCAGCCTCCGTCACTCCGAACATCAGGGAGTAATTGAGAATGAGCAGAAGTGCTATGACGAATTTCTTGTGCACGTAATTGATCCTAACTATTAGTGCGAAGACTCTACCACTGTAGTTGAAGAAGGGTCAAATAGATTAGCTCCATCTTGATCACACACAAAGCGCTGATGTGGTGCGCTGGCCTCCCGAATGATCTGGATTACAGAGTGCATCACGATGGCGGTGATCAGTGTACCGCGACCAGCAAACTCGGCCAGGCCTGCCCGGTACGGCTGACCAAGAGGGCTGCGATCATGACGCCAACGTTCGCCATCATGCCATTGCGTGAACATTTCCAGCTCGCATTCAGATTGATGTCGCTGCTGTGAAAGCGCTACAACATGGCATCCTATCGTATGGGGATTCCTTACGTGGCCAGAGCCGCACTGGGTGACTTACTCTTGCGATATAGCACAGCTTCCTGCTTCAACGAGTCGTCCAACGACGTCTCTCCACAGGCTAAGTCCTGCCGTCCTCGGGCTAAAATATTAATCGCCGCAATCACATCGGCATTGCCATGATGCCCGCTAGAGCGCCAAAATCTTTACTTGTGAGCCTAATGAATACCCACTAACCATTTGAATTAAAGAGATATTTAATACACTTTCTGGGCGCGGGCTGCTAACTATCGTCAACCCAACCCCAGATATTCAGATGTCAACTTATGGGTTATCGGTGCAACTTATGGGTTTCCCCACATTGATTAGAGCACGCAACGCTGAACAAGCCGCCACCTATTTGGAAAGCTGTCGACTGCGCCTATCTAACATGGAGGCGGAAAATAACCCTCGATTTGAAGGCGCATCCTCAGAGCTACTAGCTGTGGCGCAGTCGAGTTCAATCGAGTCGTTTTTCGCTGACATGAAATCTAACCCCAACATCTAAATATTCACCGACGAGTCTCGATTATTAGAAGCTGAGTTGCGTCAAGCTCAGGAAAAACAGCAAAGTGATATTGAGTGGACGGCAGGGATTAGACACCTACGTGAGTTCAATGAGACAGGATTTGTGATCGGCGTATCGATCCCACTTATGAGTAAGTCCAGAGCCTCTGGAAGCATCAGGACCGCGCAGGCTAATCTTCAAGTAGTCGAAATCAGACGAACTACGAGCGTAAACAGACTTGTTGGTGAAATCTCCTCAGTACACAAAGAGCTTCAGCAAGCTATCTCCGAAGTCGACAGCCTTCGATCAGAAGTGATCCCCCTACTTAATAGCGCTATGCAAGATACCAGACAAGCTTACCTTGTAGGTAGCTACAGTTATCTGGAGCTCATCAGTGCACAGCAAGAATACCTAGATGCACAGTTTGCGTTGATAAACAGCGCAACCAACACCCACAAATTCAGAACGGAAATTGAGCGGCTGAGTGGTGTAAGCACGTAGCCAAGCAAATTTAACAAGTATTTTTACTACTTTTATCCGCCATAACAAGTAAAGGCGCAAAACCACCACCCGGTGTGCGAAAATTCGTTGCTTGCCCTTCATACAACCTTGCAGCGCCAATCAGTACGTTACCTTTATAGGTGTAGAGGCGCACATCAATCTTAAGAAATTGTTTCTCTCCATTCACTACAACCAAACGTTTGGACGGCGGAATATAGGCCTGAGCAATGTAATCACTTGTGAGAATTTGTTCATAGGTTCCCTTTGTGAGCTTGCTACCACGATAGACACCTTTACTCCCATGACCTGCAACAGGTTTAAAGAACCATTCTCGCCGTTCTTTCCAAAGAGACGCGGCATTGCTTGATGTCACTAGTACCGAGCGAGGAACACCTAGACGAAGTAATTCAATATTTCCAGCTGATAACCCCCATCTGTCGAGAAGAACTGCGTCAGTCAATAAGGACAAATTACGCTTGTCTGCGAAAAGAGCGTGGACCAATGGGTTAGGTGTGATAACGACACTTCCTGTTAGCCATGCTTGTCGTAAAGCTTTATGACTCGGGTCATCTAGACTAAAATCCACTAACCGGTTATAGACCATGTCGATAGGTTTACCGTTCCCATAGAGCACCTCGTTTTCATAATGCAAATCGCTCGGTGAAAGTATTACAGCCTCTATCCCGTTTCTCTGTATAAGCTGTCTTGCCAATTTGAACTCAGGATAAAGATATTGTTCGGTTGGTTGATCATCAACTATTGCAATAGTCGAAGGTCTGCCTTTACCATTTTTTTTCAGCCACTCACTTTCAAATTGATCGATGACTCCCTCATCAAAATCGTCGGCCCATTCAGTGCTTACTGTTTCACCGCAACATTGATGTTGCCCGCGAGACAATACTGCATTTAGGAAGGCCCCTCCCGCATTGGTGTTAATTTCAATGAGCTGTGGTCCATGTTCACTTAGATGGAAGTCATAGCCCATAAACACACCGGCAGCCTTGGAGTCGGATTGAGCTGTGCTTGGGGCCCAGGACATCACTTGCTCGCGATATCCGCTGAGCATCGAAGCCTCTTCGATCGCTCGTACAATGGCTTGCATTTTATCCAGATCGCGTTTTGGAACGAATACCGACGTGGAAGAAAAATATTGTTGCCAAGCTGGACTTTCCAGCATTTCCTCTGCGTCATCGCCTAACTGATTCGCAAGGAAGCCGATGAGCAATTCACGATCTAGCGTAACGCAGCTACAATGTTCGTTTAACTGCTCTAAAATAGTAGGCTCTATGTTTGTCACTTCGTAATTTTCCTTTTAGGATTTTCAGCGTTTGTTGAACCATTTCTGTATCAAGTATTACATTGTGTATAAGTCAGAAAACAAAAAATGCGAAAAAAATCGCCTCTTGACAGCAACTTCAGTGTGTAGCTGTGCCGTCAATCAGTAATTAGCGAAATTGACGTTGTAGAATTCCTAAGCTGAACTATCTTCAACCCACTGTACTCAGCTCATCTTTCAACTGCCAGCGTTGCCAGACAAAATATACCGCCGGCAGCACTAATAGCGTAAGAACGAGTGTGCTGATCATGCCGCCGATCATCGGGGCCGCGATGCGCTGCATGACCTCTGAGCCAGTGCCGTCACCAAGCATGATCGGCAACAAACCGGCCACGATGGCCGTCATGGTCATCACGATCGGACGCAGTCGCCGCAGCGCTCCCTCGCTGATCGCATGCCGCAATCCCGCAGGCGTGACGCCGCCCTCCTCGGCCGCGCTTGCAAGGTAGTCATCGCGATGTTGTTTGAGATACACCAACATAATCACCCCGATCTCTACAGCGATCCCTGCAAGGGCGATTAGGCCTACGGCGACAGCAACGGACAGATTGAAACCCAAGTACCAGAGCAGCCAGCTACTGCCGGCGATAGACATCGGCAGCGTCGCGAGCACGATCAGCACCTCGCCCACACGATTGAACGCGAGGTAGAGCAGGAAGGCGATGATCGCGATGGTCAATGGCACTACGATCTTCAAGCGCTCTAGCGCACGCTCCATGTACTCGTATTGACCCGACCACGACAGCGTATAGCCGGCCGGTAGCGTGATATTGTCCCGAAGGAATTCGCGCGCACCGGAAACGTAGGTGCCGACGTCGATATCCTCGATATCCACATACACCCACCCGGTCGGACGCGCATTCTCGCTCTTGATCATAGGTGGCCCATCCTCGATGCTAATATGCGCGACATCACTTAATGGGATACGTACTCCCGTTGGTGAAATAACGGGCAGACTGCGAATACTCTCCAGGGAGTCGCGCAGCTCACGAGGGTAGCGCAGATTGATCGGGAAACGCTGCAAGCCCTCGATGGTCTCCGCCACGTTGAGCCCACCAACGGCGCCGGCCACGATCGCCTGCACGTCGGCAATATTAAGGCCAAGACGCGCGGCGCTTAGACGATCGATATCGACGACAACATAGCGCCCGCCGACAACGCGCTCTGCGTAAACACTCGCTGTCCCCGCATAGTCGGCGAGGAGCGTTTCGATCTCTTTGCCTAGCGCTTGCACCCTCTCGAGATCCGGCCCGCCTATCTTGATCCCAACCGGTGTCTTTATCCCAGTGGCGAGCATATCGATGCGGGTCTTAATCGGCATCACCCACACGTTCGTGACACCGGGCAGTTGCACTTTCTGCGCGATCTCCTCACGAATAGACTGCATCGTCATCCCAGCGCGCCATTGCGACTCTGGTTTGATGTGGATCAGCGTCTCGATCATCGTGAGCGGGGCGGGGTCTGTGGCGGTCTCTGCCCGACCAATTTTCCCGAACACAGTCTCCACCTCGGGAACCGATTTAATCAGCCTATCGGTCTGCTGCAGCAGTTGCGTCGCCTCCCCTATCGGCAGACCAGGGCGCATCGTTGGCATATACATCCAGTCGCCCTCGTCCAGCGGCGGCATGAACTCAGAGCCGAGCCTGGACAGGGGCCACGCGGCGGAGAGCATCACCAACACACTCAAGCAAATCACCAACCACGGCTGTCGCGTCACGAAGTGAATGAGCGGCCTATAGCACCACGTCAGGAAGCGATTGAGCGGGTTGCGTTGCTCCGCGACGATCCGGCCACGGATGAGATAGCCCATGAGTACTGGCACCAGTGTGATCGACAGGAAGGCCGCCACCGCCATCGACCAGGTTTTCGTGAACGCCAGTGGTGCAAACAGCCGGCCCTCCTGCGCCTCTAAGCTGAACACGGGGAGAAAGCTGAGGGTGATGATCAGCAACGAGAAGAACAGCGGAGAGCCCACTTGGATAGCTGCCTTGGTCACGAGCACCCAACGCGCGGCGTCGTCTTTAGGAGGACTCTCCTCCAACTTCTTATGCACGTTCTCGATCATTACGATAGCGCCGTCGACCATTGCGCCGATCGCGATCGCGATCCCGCCCAGCGACATGATATTCGCGTTGATGCCTTGAAAGCGCATGATGATCAACGCACCGATGATGCCGATAGGCAGCATGAACACGACCACCAATGCCGAACGAATGTGGAAGAGAAACAGCAAACACACTAGCGCGACTATCAGAAACTCTTCGAAGAGTGTGCCATAGAGGTTCTCGATCGCGCTGTAGATTAAGTGTGAGCGATCGTAGGTCGTAACCACCTCTACGCCAGCAGGCAAGCCGCTGCGCAGCTGTTCAAGCTTAGCCTCTACTGCGGCAATCGTGGCGAGGGGATTCTCACCACTGCGCAATATGACGACCCCGCCCACGACCTCGCCCTCGCCGTTGAGCTCCGCGACGCCACGGCGCAGTTGCGGCCCCAGTCCGATGTCGGCCACGTCCCCCAATAATACCGGCGTGCCGTTGGCGTTCACTTTGATGGGAATCTGTTGCAGGTCTTCGATACCCTGAATATACCCCGTGGCCCGCACCATGAATTCGGTCTCAGCCATCTCGATAACAGAACCGCCCACCTCGCGGTTGCCGTTACGAATCGCATCTCTGATCTGGGTCAGGCTTATGTCGAAGGCGTAAAGCTGATCCGGGTCCACTACCACCTGATACTGCTTCACCATGCCTCCGATGCTCGCGACCTCCGAGACACCGTTGACGGTCTGTAGCTCAAACTTCAGGAACCAGTCTTGAATGGAGCGCAGTTGTGAGAGGTCATGCTGCCCACTGCGATCCACGAGTGCGTACTCATAGATCCAGCCTACTCCCGTCGCATCGGGGCCAAGGGCCGGTGCAACACTATCGGGAAGCGCCGCACTGACTTGATTCAGATACTCGAGCACGCGACTACGCGCCCAGTATTGATCGGTCCCGTCGGCGAAGATTATGTAGACGTACGAGTCGCCAAAGAAAGAATAACCGCGCACCGTCTGCGCACCCGGCACCGACAGCATCGCCGTGGTGAGGGGGTACGTCACTTGATCCTCGACCACCTGCGGCGCCTGCCCAGGGAAGGGGGTCCGAATGATGACCTGAACGTCGGAGAGATCCGGCAGGGCGTCTACCGGCATATCGCGAAAATTCTGCACGCCCAACAGCGTCAAGATCAATGCCAGCGATATAACAAGTCCGCGATTCGCGATGGATTGCCTGATGATGAAAGCGATCATGGCTGCGCTTCCTGTGTCGCGATATTAATTATCTGATAACCACCTTGGTCAGCACGTTGAAACGTAAAATCGACCACGTCGCCCACACTCAGTTGCGCGGCGGTCACAGGTGCCGCGAGCTGAAAGCTCATCACCATGGGGGGCCACGACAGTGCCGGAACAGCTTGATGAGAGAGGGTGAGCGAGGCACCGGGTGTTATCTGAGTAATCTCGCCCACAGTGGTATACATGGGCGCATCGACTGCGGCCATATTGGCAGCGGACGCAGAAGCAACATCTGACTGCGCGGATGAGTCCGAAGTCACTTCGCTTAATCGAGAGAACGCCTGCTCCCCGTTCGCCTCGGAGTCCAAGAGGAACTGGCCAGAAGTCACGACGGTGTCCCCTTGCTCTAGGCCGCTGATGATCTCTAGGCGCGTGCCGTTGGCAATGCCAGTGCGCACCACGACGGGCTTAAACCGCCCCTCACCTAGGGCCTGGATAACGCGGTCTCCGTTGCCAGAACGAATGACCGCCTCGCGCGGCACCGTTAGCACATCGAGCTTTGGCACCCCTGCGATACTAAGCCTCGCGAACATGTCGGGCCGGAGTCGGCCTGCACCGTTGAGCACCAGAAGCCGCACCCGCAAACTACGTGTGGTGGCGTCCAGACTCGGATAAATATAATCGATCGTGGAATTCCAGAGCTCCCCAGGGTAGGCCGAGAAGCTGATCTGGGCAGCCTGTCCCACTTGCACCCAAGCCGAGAGAGACTCGAATACCTCGGCTTCGACCCACACCGTATCCAGCGATGCCAGAGTTGCTATGACGGTGCCAGGAGTCACGTAACTGCCCTCGCGCACGCCGATCTGCGTGACTACGGCATCCTTCTCGGCGCGTACGGATAGACGATTGCTGATACTGGTCGTCTCTTCCAGCGTGGCTACCTGCTCGCTCGTGAACCCGAGTGACATCAGGCGCTCCCGTGCCACAGACCTTAGGGATGCATTGTTCGAGGCACGCGCGGAAAGATACTCGCGCTGCGCACTCACCAACGCCGGCGAGAACAATTCATAGAGTACATCGCCGGCAAAAACAGCCTCACCCTCAGTGGCCAGATTGAAGATCTCCAACCAACCCTCGGCGCGTGTATGCAACTTCTGGAGGCTGGACTGATCCCATTGGACTATCCCTACCGCGTCGATGTTCGGCGCGAAGTTCTCGCGAACTACGACGTCCGTGCGCAGGCCTAAGTTTTGTAGGATGGCAGACGACACCGTGATCGTGTCCGAAGATTCATAGACCGGTATCAACGGCATACCCATAGGCGACAGGCCCGGCTCATCGCGCCTGTAGTTCGCGTCCATCGGGGCTACCCAGTACAGGGGCAGACGGGAATCTGAGTTCGTTGAGGCTGGCGCAGCCATGCCTGTCATGTCCATGTCGTCTCTAGCCATAAACCAGAGAGCAACAACGCTAACCAGGACGAGTGCTACTGCGAATATCGATATTAATTTTGTGTTCATTGTGACTCTCCACTTGGCCAGAGACGGCCACCCGTTAGGCTGTCGATTTGCGCCAGGACGATGAAGCGTTCGGCATAGGTGCTGCGGAGCAGCAATTGTGTGTCGAGCAGCTCTTCCTGGGCATCTACCAGTTCGTTGAAGTCGCCACCGCCTCCTTCGTAGCTAGCGAGATTGGCCTTCAGCAGGCGTGTAGCACTAGGCAGCAGTTCGTTCTCGATGAGTCGAATCTTATGGGCTGCCTGTTTGTAGTTCGACAGATGAGACTCGAGCTGGGAGAGCAGCTCGTCGCGTTTACTCTGCGCCTCCATCCGCACACTGTGCAGCGTATAGGCAGCCGCGGACTTACGCGCCGTGCGTTTCCCGAAATCCAGAGGGATATTGAAACTAACCCCCACCTGCAATCTAAGCGCAGGTTCGTTCCATAACTCGTTGTAGCCGAGATTGAACTGCACATCGGGGTAGTCTTCCTTCTCGGTCAGCCTCTTGCTTAGGAGCGCAGACTGGATTTTCGCCTGCAGCTCTAGCAAGGCGGGCTGCGTCTCTAGCAGCCACCGGTCCAATTGTGGCCGTGCTGCCAACTGTGGCCCCTCCAACTCCATCTGTGGCCTTGGCATTGGCGTAGCGGACGGCTGGCCTAGTAGATAGTTCAAGTGGGACTGCAGCTGCACGCGTTGCTGTTCTAGCACGAGGTGCTGATGCAGCAGTTTGAGGTCGAAGGTTTGTATCTTGAGCAGATCCTGCTGCGCACCCAGTCCATTGGCATACCGTGTCTGCGTTACCGCAGATTGATCCGCAATGAGCTTGCGCAGCGCTTCGTTGCTCTCTAGTGCAAAGTGGACGTACCACCACTGCGCCCAAACCTCGCGCACCTCGGCCACTCGGGCATTGCGGTTCTGCGCATAGGTATTGAACAGCGCGTCTGTGTCAGCCGCCATCTTCTCGACTTGCAGCTCACGCTTACCCGGCCAGGGAATCGATTGGCTAAGTTGGAAATTCTGCCGCACACCCAGCGCATTGCCGAAACCACTCGGAATGATGTCGCCAAACGACGAGGGGGCAATGGAGTAAGTCACGCGGGGGTCCTCTAGCGCACCTGAGCTCTGCACCAAGGCCTCGCTCGCCTGGGCGCGCATGCGCACGGACTGAAGACTGGGGTTGCGGGACAATAATACGCTGACTATTTCCTCAAGATCGGCGGACTGAACCGGACGCTCCGCCGCCATCAACGGTGAAGTGGCTAGGCTTGCGCCCGCCAGCATGAGCCAACATGCTAAACGTGAACACTTTCTAAAGCGGTAAAACATAATATTTCTCCCAATAGAACACAGGCGAGATCACACAAGGATGTGATTGCGCGAAGTAAAACTAGGAGATATTTAAATGCGGAAGCGTTCCGTCGTTAGATATAACGGAGCATTCCCGATCCGCAGCGCGGGATCGGGTGGCACGTCGATGTAATGGAATTTACCGTGAACGAGAATATCGCTCTGGAGGGATAGGCCCCAGTGTAGAGAGGGATCATCGAATATTTTAACAATGGAGAGTTGGTGCTTTAGAGATGTGCTATTGCTAGTGATCGGCTCATTGTCTGCGCTGTCGTCTAGATCGAGTGATACTTCGACTCTGCAACAGTTGCTGAGCATTTCACCGCAAAGTGGATCGTTGTCGTCATCACTAGCATTAGCACCGTCATGAGTCGACGCTTGACCCTCTGGCATACGATGCAGGGAACCACAGCAGCACTCATCCTGCTTAGTATCCATGTCTGCCATCATCATACACGCATAGCTGGACTGCACGCTGAACAACACGCTAAAGAGGGAAAGCAATACGATCCACTTTCTCAGTCCGCTAAGGGTTTTTCTATCCATCTTTCAATTTCAACTTTTACCAGATTAAGAGTTTCAGCTGTACTGGGCAGCAAAGTTACAGGAACTAGTATACTCAATTTAGGCGTGCCTCAACAACTCGACTAGCGTGTTTGCTAGGAGTGAACGCCCACATGACGACCGAAACCCAGTCAAATCAAAGCCCTCGTCTCATAACCCCTGCGCCCGTTATCGGGCTCGGTTGGAGCCGCTTGGCATTGAGTTGCCTAGCCTCGAACCATTCCCGTTACTCGATTTAGCTGACAAGTCGAGCTTTGGCATAGAGCGAAGATTACAAAATTCTCATCTTACAGTCATCAAGCTGAAAGCCTCGCTCAGCTACAGTAGCCCCTCACCTTCGTATTCTAAGGGTAAAGTTAATGCCACAGCACAAAAGATCGCCAAACCTCTCGTCCAAGTCCCGTCGTCAATTACTACAGGGACTTTTTATGGGAGGCGTCGCAGGAGCAATGCCGACTGCACTGGGCGCACAGACTAGATCCATCGCGCAGGCCGCGCGGGGCACAGCCCCCGTCATTCATGGCCCCGTGGTCGACCTAGTCATTGCCGAGTCGAAGGTAAACTTCACCGGCGAATCACGCATCGCGACGACTATCAACGGCTCGCTGCCCGCCCCTACGCTGAAATTTCGCGAGGGCGACGAGGTCACCATACGCGTCACCAATCGCCTGCAGGTTCAAACCTCGATTCACTGGCACGGCATCATCCTCCCCTTTGAAATGGACGGCGTGCCAGATCTCAGCTTCAAAGGCATCGCCCCGGGCGAGACGTTCACCTATCGCTTCAAACTCGAACAGAGCGGCACCTATTGGTACCACTCCCACAGTGGCTTTCAAGAGATGACCGGGATGTACGGCGCCTTTATCATTGAGCCACGCGACGGCGAGGTGTATCCAGTAGAGCGCGACTACATCGTGCAACTGTCCGACTGGACCGACGAAGATCCCCACCGAGTATTCAACAAGCTGAAGATTCAGAGTGACATGTACAACTTCAATCAGCCGACCCTAGGGGATTTCCTCGACGATGTAGCCAATGGCAGCATTGGCCTCGCGCTGGACAAGCGTCGCATGTGGCAGCAGATGCGGATGAATCCTACGGACCTTGCCGACCTCTCAGCGGCCACACTGACCTATCTGATGAACGGCAGCCCCGCGAATGCGAACTGGACCGCAATATTCAAGCCGGGCGAGCGTGTGCGCCTGCGCATCATCAACGCCTCCAGCAACACCCTGTTTGACGTGCGCATCCCTGGCCTGTCGATGCAGGTCGTGCAGGCGGACGGTCAGAACGTCAAACCAATATCGGTGGACGAGTTCCGCTTCGGACCAGGCGAGACCTACGATGTGATTGTCAAGCCTAACGAGGAAGCCCACACTATCTTCGCCCAGAGCATGGACCGCACAGGCGCTGTGCGTGGAACTCTGGCCGTACGCGCAGGCCTTGAGGCGAGCGTGCCACCCCTCGATGCGTTTGAACAACTCAGCATGGTGGATATGATGGGCGACATGGGTGCGATGGCGGGCATGGACCATGGGAGCGGCGCCGCAGCCCACAGTGACCACACCGCTCTTGCTCCTGCAGTAGATCACAGCGCTCATGCTGCTCCAGTTGCAGCGGTGGATCACAGCGCACACGCGATGCCCGCAGCGGCAGTCGATCACAGTGGCCACAACATGTCTGCAGATCCGCTAGCCCTGCCTTCCAAAACGGTACACCATGCGAGCACCGAATACGGTGCCAGCGTCGATGCCCGTATAGAGACGCCACGCACCAATCTCGATGATCCGGGCGTTGGCCTGCGCAATAATGGCAGGCGCGTGCTGACTCTCGCCGATCTGCGCTCGCTGGAGCCACTGGACAGCACAACGCTGCCTGCTCGCGAGATTGAGTTACACCTCACCGGCAATATGGAACGCTATAGCTGGTCTTTCGACGGCTTGGAGTTCGGCGATAGCACGCCAGTCCACATGCACAAAGACGAGCGTATCCGCGTCATTTTGCAGAACGACACCATGATGACTCACCCGATGCATCTACACGGCATGTGGAGTGAAATTCAGAACGAGGATGGCGAGATGCTGTCTCGACGCCATACGATTCTCGTACACCCCGCGCAGCGCATCAGCTTTCTTGTTACACCCAGGGATGTGGGGCAATGGGCTTGGCACTGCCATCTGATGTTCCACATGGACGCAGGAATGTTTCGAAAGGTGGTCGTATCATGAGCCGTTTTAATATCGCAATCCTAATCATGTTTACTGCAGGTCTCGCGCAGGCGCAGGATGTTCATGTCCACGACCCAGCCACTACGCCGGACAGCACACTTGAGGTAGAGGCGGCGCACAATCACGACGGTGCTGCGCCGGCCGACCCTGTGCTGCCTAGCGCAGAGCCTATGGCGATGGATCACAGCATGCCAACAGGGTCAGATAAAGCGCCTGCCGATGCGCGTGACCCACACGCCTACTCTGCTGGCTATACCCGAGCAGAGGCCCCCTATTCACTGCCCGGCGTACAGCATGAATCCCATGGCATTCAGAAGCCGATCTTCTCGCTCCTTGGCGATCGCCTAGAATACGACCCAGACTCGAACACCGGGAGCTACGAGCTACAGGCATGGCGCGGCACGTCCTTCAATCGCTTCGTCATCAAGTCCGAGGGCGCATTCGCCCAGGACGATAAATACGATAATCAGACCGATTTGCTTTGGGGGCATGCATTCAGCGCATTTTGGGATACGCAGCTAGGTTTACGGGTAGACACTGCTAGCGAGGGCAAGAACCGTCAGTGGCTCGCGGCAGGCGTGCAAGGCTTAGCCCCTTACTGGTTCGAGCTGGATGTCACCGCCTATCTCGGCGATGCGGGCCAGAGCGAGATCGCATTCAGCTCCGAATATGAGCTGCTACTGACACAAAGATTAGTCCTGCAGCCTCGCCTCGAACTCACCGTGCGCGGCAAAGACGACCCCGTCAATTTATTAGGCAGTGGCCTAGCCAACGCTTCGTTCGGCCTGCGTCTGCGCTATGAGTTCTCGCGGCAATTCGCTCCCTTCATCGGCGTAGAGACGGAGAAGAGTTTCGGAAATACCGCGGACCTCATTCGCACAGCAGGCGAGAAGGCTAACGAATCACGCTACTTCGCAGGCGTAAGATTTTGGTTCTAAGTGCGAAACCACCACAACGTTATTAACTCGAGGATTGAGATATGAATATTGTACAAAAACTAGCTCTAGCGAGCAGTGCAGCCTTATTGATTAGCGTAAACACCCACGCTCACGAAGCGTCCGAGCATATGAAGGACGCACAGAGCCCAGATTGTGCCGCTATGGCTGAAATGGATCACGAAAAGATGGACATGAATGATCCTGTAATGGCCGCAATGATGAAGCAGTGTATGGCTGCCGACGCACATGGGGAAGTTGCCGCAAGCGGCGATGCCCATGCAGAACACAATGCCGCGGCCGCAAACACCGAGAGCCATGCGGAGCACAGCCACGACGCAGCTGCGCCAGTGACTGCCGCAGCAGTGGTTGAGGAAGCACATCAACACTGATATAGCTATGCTCTGGCCGTTTTAGGGGGCAGATCATTTGCCCCCTCCCACTTAGATTTGTATTGAAGGGAAATTGACTAATGCGCACAGGAATTCTTATCGTATTGGCATTTGTAGCAGCGGGTATTTTTATTTTCTCCGGCTTATACCCAATGGGCGCAGATTCTCCACATTTCCGAATCACGACGTGGGCACTGGAGATCTTGCGAGAACGCTCGATTGCACGCGCGTCTTCAGGCATTCAAGCGCCAGCGGATCTTGACTCTGCAGACCGATTGCTCTTGGGTGGAGCGGACTATAATGACATGTGTGCAGGATGCCATCTTAGCCCTGGAGTGGACTCAAATGACCTCTCCATGGGACTGTACCCTGTCCCGCCTAACCTGTCGAACCACGCACACGCAGGGCTTGACTCAAACGAAGCACTTGCACGCAGCTTCTGGATAATAAAACACGGTGTCAAAATGTCAGGTATGCCTGCATGGGGCATGGGACACGATGACGAACGGATATGGAATATGGTCGCATTCCTTGAACGGCTGCCTGACTTAAGCCCTGTTCAGTACCAAATCCTCACCGCGAGGGCACCCATGCAATCAGAGCAAACACATTGATCACCAGAATCTCTTGAGTAATTCGCGTTTATAAGGCTTATCTTTCCATTCATCGGCATCAGCTAGTGGCAATTTGACTTCTGTAATATTTTTCCAGAACTGGCTAAGTTCTAGATTTAGAATCAAAAACTCGGATTGAATCGCTGGAAGTTCATCTTGCGAAAAAATCGCATTTGCCGGGCACTCGGACTCACAAAGTGCACAGTCGATACACTCGTCTGGGTGAATCATTGGGGCCTTCGTAGAAACAGTCCACAGGGCAAACATCTACACAATCAGTGTATTTACATTGAATGCAGTTTTCGCCAACCACGAACGTCATGTTAATTTACCGTCATAAGCAATGAATCGGAATGCAATTCTATTTTCCACAGCTAGCAAAATAGCGCAAGGGACTAAGCATGCAGGATCATTCCGAGCACGATCGCAGCGTGCAATACCAAGCTAACAACCAAACTCTTCAAGGCGCAGTGCTCTTATTCGATTTTTTTGTCAACATCCACGGTAACAAATCAGTTCAGGCTTTCTCGTTTTTTATGGCATTTGTCAAATTTGGTGGCCTAGCTTTTTTGCAGTTGGAGGTTTATGGGTATCGGGACTTTCTTAAGAGACTATCGCTTCTCCTTAGGAGGACGCATCTATCGCCGGCTTCCTCGGCGCTGACGCACTGGGCATCCTCGACTACAATGGATTTACCACTATTACCAACAGCGGGTCTGAAATTAAAAACCGAATAATAATGTAGGTCGCGCCATAATTATCTCGCTCGCTATTTGTTGATAGTCTATTTACTAGTCTCTTTTGCTGTTGCTGGAAATCTGAGCATTAGTGAAATTTTAGCCGCGAGAGACTACTCGTTGGCGGATGCCTCACGACCAGCATACGGACAGCTAGGATTTCGGACCACCGTAATATCCGCCATTGTTGCTACGGTTTAAAACTTTATCGCGAATGTGTTAGCAGTCTCGCGCATGTTGACCATGCTGACTGAAATAAAGTTGGTGCCTCATAGCCACTTTGGGATGTCAAGCAACATTCAGAAACACGCACTGGTTTACACCATGGTGCTGACAATCATAATCGAGGCGTATTTCGACCTTGGCCGCATCGATTCTTGATCTTTTACTGATTCTTGGTGGTAAGTATTGGTTCCTGAAAACTCGTGACTCTCAAGACTAACATTAACGCTTTTCAACTCTTACCCAAGTATCCATACATTGAACAATCGACATAATACATCTGTTTCGATGGGCCCTTAACGTCCGAGATCACCATGCCCTAGTTTTTGGACCTCCGGTTATAGAAAGCGGCAAGTGATATTCAGTGCTCGCGACACGCCTCCTCGATCTTTTAGGACAATTGCTCCGCTCCCATCCATAGGAGTCCAAGGGTTACTGGCCACTCGTTTCAAGCTCGACTGAATTAGGCACGTCGAAGTTGAATGCGCAATATGATTAGGTTACTCTGAACATCTAATTTTCCGATCAAGAACTAACTCAGGAAGGTCTTCAAATGAACTTCACTAGAACTGTATCGTCAGCATTCTTAATGATCCTTCTCAGCGTGCCAACTGCCAATGCACAGTCAGATGATGCTCAGGCTATTAAGGATTTGCTTGAAGCCGTTGCAGCGTATATGCAGGCAGGAGATATGGCTTCACTGGGCAAGATTTACGCCCCGGGACGCGGAGTTCACATAATCGAGGGTTCAGGTGTCAATCACGGCTGGGAAGATTACAGAGACAATCATCTGGGCCCTGAACTCGATGCCTTTAAGAATTTCACTTATAAATATTTGGCAATCGAACCTGTTGTGAAAGGCGAATTTGCTTTCGTGGCGCTGCGCTACGAGCTGACAGCAGACACCGATTCTGGCCATATTGAAATGGAAGGTCGGGGTACCACTGTACTTGAGAAGATGGATGGGATGTGGCGCATTGTGCACACTCATACGTCTGGTCGTCGTCGAAATTAAATTGGAGGGATAACGTAACTACAACGACATTAACGGATGCGTTTATTCTATATTTTTTTGCACCATTACATTTTATTCAATTGCCTCTCCCATCTCCCGCTCTCCAATTAGTGAGACTACTCTAATCTAGAGCCTCCCGGTTTCTTCCTAAAACTCTGAAACAAATTTCCTAGACATTCAAGGTGTTCGTATTATAAACAGACCACTAATAGCACCCGTTTCAATTGGCGCGTCAGTAACAATGATACTGTGGGCGATTTGCTATCCCTTGATCAGTGTAAGCATTCAGTATGCACCCATAATGTTTACTGCTTTTTTTCGAGCAGCCAGTGCGGGTGCCTTTTTAATATTGATTGCATTTATTTTGAAACGACCTCTTCCCCGTGCGAGGAATGAATGGGCGTATATTTGCGCAGTGGGATTTACGGCAACAAGCATAGGGTTTTGGGGTATGTTCTACGCAGGCAGTCTTCTTTCCCCAGGCCTTGCAACAGTTATCACGAATACACAACCAATTATCGCGGGAATACTAGGCTGGTTCTTTCTTCAAGAACGCATGGGAAAAATGTCGTTTCTCGGCATTCTATTAGGATTCTTAGGCATCGCAATCATCAGTCTGGACAGCCTCCTAGTATGGGAAAGGCAGTTTATCACTGGCGTTTTCTATATCCTTGCAGCTGCAGCAGGCGTCGCGACTAGTAATATACTACTTAAAAAAATAAATAATAGAATAGACTCCCTTTATGCAATGGGGTTTCAACTACTTATCGGATCTATTCCACTTGGAATTCTCGCTTCCAGCCGAGATAATATAAGCACCGTTATCTGGCAGTGGGAATATGTATTGTCCTTGTTCTCTTTATCCATATTTGGGACAGCTGCACCATTTGTCATCTGGTATTGGCTTATGAGCAAAGCTCCACTCTACCAGCTTAATGTTTTTAGTTTCTTAACGCCGATATTTGGGTTAGCGTTCGGTTTTGTATTTTTCAATGAAATATTAAATATAAGACAATGGGCAGGCGTTTCTTTAGTAATCCTTGCTATCACGTTAGTCTCATTCGTAAACAACAGCACCAAAGCTGCGTAGTCCCAGAGTTGATTCAAACTCGATCGTCTCCGGGTGACTGTGCATTGGATATATAGCGGCGGCTATTCTCCCTTGCGGAAACCAACGACCGGTCTTGCTGAACCAAAGAGGAGTTAGACATTGCCTGGTCAGCTACCAACTAAACGGAGATTTTCATACACTGTATTCGTTGCACATCCAGTTTCGTAGAATCCATTTACCACTCGATGCCTACGGTTTTAGGCCTCCCCCACTTTATAGGTCCTCAAAGCGATTGGCTGCATGAACCATGAGCATAGTCTCATGCTCCTCCAGAGAAAGCAGTGACTCAAGCAATTCTTTAGAAGATGGTATATGTGCTTGAGCGGCAAGATAACGGTAAAGTTCAATAACTTGTTCGTGCCGCTCGACAATAACATCCATAATTTGAGCAGAATCTAACTTCGCGAACGGCGAGTCACAGTGGACATGTTGGACTATTGGCTGCTTATTAATATACTCGTAAGACCAAGTATTCAGTGCGTGCTCATCGCCTGATGCTTCGAAGTTATTGACCACCTTCATGAGCTTTTCCTCATGGTCAGAAAGATACACTAGAATCATTCTCGCCCTCTCACTGGTATTCACATCGGAACAGTGTGATAAACACTGACTAAGCTGTTCGTGAAACATTTTGGTCCAATGTAAAATGTCTTTAAGAGTTTCAACTTGCATATGCACTATCTCCGATTTTAAATTTCGGTATCCACGCAGGCGTAGATTTCATGTATTGAATATACTTTCCCCCAAAATCCTCAATCGCCATTTCCTCTTCACGCTTTGCCAAATGCACATACACTGCTACTAGTATTGGAAACATTACTAAGGTTGGAAGTGTGGGCCACTGTAACAGAAAACCGAACATGATCATGATGAAGGCGATGTATTGAGGGTGTCGACAGCGCGCGTACCACCCAGATACGGCCAAAGAGTGAGATTGTTGAGCCTTATGGAGAACACTCCAAGCCGAAGACAGTAGGAAGAATCCTAAGATGATTAGTATGTTACTAGCGATATGAAACGGATCCCAATGTGGGTTACCTTCAAAGCCAAAAACCGTGTGTAATAGGTGTCCATTCTCATGAGCGAGAAAATCGACTTCGGGATATCGTTCTGCAAGAAATCCGGAGAAAAAGTATATAGTTAAAGGGAACCCGTACATTTCTGTAAACAAGGCAACTATAAAGGCCGAGAAAGCACCAAAACTTCTCCAGTCCATCTTTGTTTTCGGCCTAGCAAAACTGAATGCAAAAAAGATAAATATTGCCGAGTTAATAATTACTAACGGCCAAAGACCGTAACTAGAATCACCGTGCATTGTGAGGAACTCCTGTTCTTAGTCAGAATTATTGACGGTGCTGGCTTTCAGAACTTTCGCTGACTTTATTCGAACGTCCACTAGAGCCTGCCCTCTCACTGCTTCTATTCTCGCCGTGGCCACTATGCCCGCCGTGCATAAATATATGCATGAAAGGACACGCAAGTAGGATTAGAAAAGGTAGATATTGCCAAACGTGCTGTCGATGCTCCATTAGCAGGAAATAAGTCGCGGCGCCGATAAGCCCCAACGCCGCCCAACCTTTCGGCGTTGACCAAAATGATATCGGTTTATCCTTCATATCGTCTCTCCTGAAACAAATTGCCAGTTACTGAACTAACGCACCACTTAAGAACAGAGCATCGGTCGAGATTCTAAAATTGAATTCTTAGCCTTGCTAGGACTTATACGGCGTAGAACGACTCACACTCTCCCTTGTAGAAACTCAGTCGACCACTCGAAGCGCTCGGGCACGGACTCAGGAATTCAGAGCTCCCCTAAAGGGGCGTAGGTCGTAGGCTAAGTGCGATACATGCAAAGAATCAATCCCAATCACCTATTAAATTGATCCCTATCAACTATCGGCCACATAACCCGCAGAACGGTTTTAGTTCTTGCTATTGTGCCAGATAGCGCCCAACCTAGCTCTCAGTCTTTACATAAAAACTGGCTCTATATTTGAACGGTTGTCTATACTAAGTTCCCGTTTTCAGATGAATCGGCATAATACTCTTTCGCTTTGCGTGGACAAAGCCTAAAAAATGACACTAATAAGGACATAGCTAAATGAATATAAACGCTAACAAGTTTGCGATCTCTACTGCATTAACATTTTCCATATTCTGGGTTGTATGTTCATTAGTTGTAATGCAAATGCCAGGAATGTCCATGCAAGCAAGTGGGTATATGGTTCATTCAAACATGGCTAACTGGGAGTGGGAAATGTCCTTCTCAGGAATATTTTATGGTTTACTTTTATGGTCAATAATATCGGGAGTGACAGCCTGGTTACTAGCAACAATATATAATAAATTGCTATAGCTGGCTCCTACTACATACAATTTAAAAGCAGTAAAAAGTCAGGGAAATTAAACTCTGAAGTGCATAACAGTTTAAGCAGGAAAGGCCGCCATATTTTCCACATTAAGTAAGTTGGCGTTTTACGCGCAAGCAGTTTTCAAGGTCTGTTGTTCAGCATACAAATTACTTAAAACGCTTAAGCTCACTGACGCAATTTCACTGAATAGGTGTTACTATAATTTTTGCAGTTTTTCAATTAAACGCTTGCTTTTAAACGTTCCGACGTCTTATCTACTATATGAACTCTAATGAAAGTAGAACATCGCATTATCGAAAAGATAGCTTAACATTGGTCGGCGCGGTTGCGCTCGGCACCGGCGTAATGATTGGGGCAGGCATATTCGCCTTAACAGGCCAAATGGCCCAGTTGACTGGCGCCCTTTTTCCCTTAGCCTTTCTTTCAGCTGCGCTGGTTGTCTCGATCAGCTCTTACTCCTACGTTAAAATGTCGAATGCATATCCTTCTGCTGGCGGAATAGCCATGTATCTTAAGAAGGCCTATGGCAGTACCGCGACAACGGCCTTCCATTCCCTTTTGATGTATTTTTCTATGGTGATAGCCCAGAGTTTTCTGGCACGCACATTCGGCGCTTACACCTTACAATTATTTGAAATAGACGACTCTAGCTTGCTGGTACCGACACTGGGTGTAGGGTTGTTATTGATGGCATTTCTAATCAATCTATCCGCTAACCGCATGATCGAAGGTGTAGCGTCTGTACTTGGATTTATAAAGATTGGCGGTATCGTGATGTTTGGCGTTGTCGGCGTAGTTGTGGCCGACAAGGTGGAAGTTAATTTCTCGTCTTCCGCACCTGACGCCTCGTTAACAGGCTTTCTCGGCGCAACTGCACTCGGAATTCTTGCCTTCAAGGGTTTCACAACGATTACGAACAGTGGTTCGGAATTGAAAAATCCACACCGCAATGTTGGCAAAGCCATCATAATCTCCATCGCTCTATGCGTGGTGATTTACACATTGGTGGGATTTTCTGTCGCAAGCAATCTTTCTCTTCAGGAGATCATTGAAACTAGGAATTATTCGCTTGCCGCGGCCGCAAGGCCAGCACTGGGTGAATATGCTGTCTGGTTTACAGTTGTTCTAGCAATGCTAGCAACAGCAGGCGGGATCATAGCTAGCATCTTTGCGGTTTCCCGGATGTTGGCAATGTTGACTGAGATGAGACTCGTTCCCCATAGGCATTTCGGCATGCCCGGCAGCATTCAGAAGCATACTCTGGTCTATACAGTCGTTTTAGGTTTGTTGTTGACTATGTTTTTCGATCTATCTCGTATTGCGGCCTTGGGCATCATCTTCTACTTGGTAATGGATATTGCAGTACATTTGGGGGTCTTACGTTATCTTCGGCACGAAGTTGGTGCAAAACCCTTCATCCTAATCACCGCAATTACCCTAGACTTAATCGTTCTGCTTGGTTTCGTGTGGATTAAGTTAGCAAACGATCCACTAGTGATTAGTATTGCTGGCATTGTAATGGTTGTAATTCTAACTGTGGAAGTCCTTTTCTTGCGATATAACCCTATCCAGGTGGAACACCACCACGACTGAAAATAGTGAAATTTATGCTCTGCAGCTAATCACCTGAACACTCAGCTGCACCGTATATCTAGGTGTCTATTTCTTAGCGCTTATGCGTCTTTGAATATCACGGCCTCTAAGTAAAGCACCCAATTTTTCGATTTATAGTCGGAGACGGGAAACCAACATTCCAGTCACACCTAAAGCCACTCTCTATAGAAATATTTGCACTATGAAATACACAACCGTATTGGAGAATAAAGAATTCCATTTTCTACTATTAGGTTTCGTAACGAACTTAATTTGGGAAATAGTTCAAATGCCACTTTTTAGTTCTTACCCCGAGGCAACCTTTTGGGGGGTAAACATCGCTTGCATTCAGGCATCGGCTGGAGACGCTGTGATGCTTGTTGTCGCATTTTGGATAGTTGCAGGCCTACTTAATTCAAGAGAGTGGATATTTCATTTGAGTATATTCCGAATTGTACTTTTTCTAGTACCAGGTCTGGTATTTACTATTCTGGCCGAACAGCTTGCCACCGGATCGCTAAATCGTTGGGAGTATGGCGACTTAATGCCGACTCTGCCTTTTCTTGGGACAGGGGCTGCACCAATCATTCAGTGGTTGGTAATCCCTCCATTTGTGCTATGGGTAGTTAAAAGGCAAATTTGCAAGTGCGAATCGTTTTCTGAGACATAAGTACTAGGTATCCAAAAATCAGGTACATCACTGACAAGCTAACCAGCGTCCTTTCAGAATACTTGCTTAACATTACTATGCCTTGATGCCTAAAAAACGACTTGGAACCAACATTTGAAAATTTTTCATGCGAAGTATTGACCTGTGTCTAAGACATAGGTGTAGCCTTGCATCATAGTGTATGAAAAGCGGGCTAAAGGCTCAGGCTTAGTTACCGCAAGGAGAGATAAGGATGCGTGTGAAGGAAGTTGCCAAAAACTTGGGGGTTACTGCAGATACCGTTAGGTTCTATACCCGAATTCAGGTGTTGAATCCGCAAACCAATCCCCACAATAGTTACAAAGAATATACTCAGGCAGACGTTGAGCATTTGAAGTTTATCGTCGCATCACGTGCGCTAGGTTTCACTGTGGAGGATATCAAAAATATCATAGCTAAGGCAGATGAACATGAGTCGCCTTGCCCCACAGTGCGCCATATCATCGAAAAACGTTTGGAAGAAACCGAGCGCCAGTTTCAAAACCTGATCGCGTTACGTGCGCGCATGACTGCGGCGATCGCGCAATGGGAAAATATTCCGGATCGCGCTCCTAACGGACACATGATCTGCCACATGATAGAGAGTTTTTCTGAGGGTTTGAATCATGACGCAAGCAACTAAACACAAAAAAGAAAATTCACAAACTCTAACCTTAATGGTCGATGGTGCTAGCTGTTCCAGTTGTGTAATGAAGATCGAGAACAGCCTGAAAGCTGTGAGCGGTGTTGAAAACGCCAGCATGAATTTTGCCGATAGAACGGTAACTATAACCGGCTCTGTCGAATCCGCTGCGTTAATTGATGCGGTGAAGGCCGCGGGCTATGCTGCGAGCCTACCAAGCACGGAGAATGACGACGAACTACTCGAGGAGAAAGAGCGCAGCGACGAGGCCTACTACAAGCACTTAATCCGCGACACGACGATCGCCCTCGGGCTCGGCGTCCCTCTTATGCTCTACGGCCTCATTACAGGCGACATGAACGTGCAAACGAGTCTAGAGCGCTTAGCATGGCTCGCGATCGGTCTCTTAACCCTAGGGGTAATGATATTTTCGGGCAAACATTTCTATGTTGGCGCCTGGCACTCCTTTAAAAACCATAGTGCCAATATGGACACGCTAATCGCATTGGGAACAGGCACGGCGTGGCTCTACTCCATGGCCGTCGTGTCTGCACCCGCAATATTCCCCGAGATGGCGCGGCACGTTTACTTCGAAGCGACTGCGATGATCATCGGACTGATCAACCTAGGACTGGCATTGGAATTGAAAGCTCGTGGACGCACGTCCGAGGCGATAAAGCGACTCATCGGCTTACAACCCAAGACGGCTCGAGTCGTACGTGACTCTAAAGAGGTCGATATCGATATTAAAGACGTACGCCTAGACGAAATCGTGCGGGTGCGGCCGGGCGAGAAGATACCTGTAGACGGGGAAATCTCCGAAGGCACCACAACAATCGATGAATCGATGTTGACGGGAGAGCCTATGGCTGTGGAGAAAAAAATTGGCGATAGGGTGTCCGCAGGTACCATAAACAAAAGCGGGTCATTCCTATTCAAAGCGGAGAAAGTGGGCAAGGATACGATGTTAGCCCAGATCATTGGCATGGTGAAGCGCGCACAGAATTCCAAGCCCCCGATTGGGCGCATGGCCGATGTCATCTCCTCCTATTTCGTCCCGGTCGTGATGATCATCGCAGTGGTCAGTGCCCTCGTGTGGCTTAACTTCGGACCAGAGCCCACGGTCGCGTTTGCGATTATCTCTGCCACTACCGTATTGATTATCGCCTGTCCCTGCGCACTGGGCTTAGCAACGCCGATGTCGGTAATGGTCGGCGTGGGCAAGGCCGCCGAGGCCGGCGTGTTGATTCGCAACGGCGAGGCCTTGCAGACCGCGTCCAAGATTACCGCGATGGTATTGGACAAGACAGGCACGATCACGGAAGGGGTTCCGGCTGTGACCGACGTGATTACGACGGGGGACAGAAACGAGGACGAAATACTACGTCTTGCATCAAGCCTCGAGGCGGGTTCCGAACACCCTCTCGCGCTGGCCATCGTCGAATCCGCACAGAAACGCGACATCAAACAGGCCAAGATAAGCGGTTTTGACGCTATCTCTGGGCAAGGCGTCAAGGCGACTCTAGATGGCTTGGAATTACTTTTCGGCAACCAAACACTCATGCAGGAAAACGCGGTTGCGATCGATGACTATATCGATAAAGCTCAGGCCCTAGCAACGCAGGCGAAGACGCCGATGTATTTCGCAGTGGATAATAAACTGCAGGCGATTATCGCTGTGGCGGACCCTATTAAGAAAGACTCCATCGCCGCGATCAAGCGCCTGCGACAGCAGGGGATCAAGGTCATTATGTTGACCGGCGACAATCGCGATACGGCTAAGGCAGTGGCTCGCTTAGCGGGCGTGGAAGACTTTTTTGCCGAAGTCCTGCCAGGGCAGAAAGCCGAAAAAATCAAGGAGCTACAAGCACGGGGCGAGATCGTCGGCATGAGTGGCGATGGCATCAATGATGCCCCTGCGCTCGCACTGGCCAATGTCGGCTTTGCCATCGGCACCGGCACCGATGTCGCCATCGAAAGCGCCGACGTCACGCTGATGCGTGGTTCCCTGCATGGCCTGGCCGATGCAATTGCCATAAGCAAGGCGACACTGCGCAATATCAAACAGAATTTGTTTGGCGCCTTTATCTACAACATTGCGGGCGTGCCCATCGCGGCCGGTTTGCTCTACCCCTGGATTGGAGTCCTGCTCAATCCAGTGATCGCTGGCGCAGCGATGGCCTTCTCGTCTTTGACAGTCGTCAGCAACGCCAATCGATTAAGACTATTTAAAGCGAACACTCATTAAAGGGAACTGGATTATGCTGATTATCAATATTGCCGGCTTGGCCCTAATAGCACTCATCGTGTGGTGGTTCTGGCTCTATAAGCCTAAGGAAGCTGTTCTCACAGACTCCGATATAGTGATCAAAGTGGAAAACGGGGTGTACCAACCCTCGCGCCTGAAAATAGCGGCAGATACACCCATGACGCTCTACTTTCAACGAATGGACCCTTCACCCTGCGCCGAAACTGTACAGTTTCCCGATCTCGAGATCAGCGCAACATTGGCCTTGAATGAGAAGGTCCCCATCGCAATCCCTGCCCTTGCCCCTGGCAAGTACGCCTTTCATTGCCAGATGCAAATGTATAAAGGGGAGTTACATGTCGAGTAACTGAAAAAAAATTGAATAGCACAGACACTCTATATAAAAACCTTGATAGGTATTCACCAAAACAATGGTTAGTTTCTAATTACCGGAGAATTCTCATTGGTACTGGCACTACGCTTGCTGCCCACTCAATGAAGTGAATCTCTCACCTAGGAAACGGCTCTAAAGCGAGTGAATGGACAAATTTTTTAAAACTAGAACCTTACCCTTGATTATTCTTTACGTTAGTCCGCTATTTTTTACAAGGTGTCCAAATGATCAGCCCATATCTGTAACCAAGTACGGCATTCTCGATCATAACCGTGCAAATCGTAAGTTCCTTCTATCCCTTTTCTAGCATGCCCAAGTACAGCCTCTGCGACTTCGCTCGGGCACTGCAATCTAGAAAGCCCCGTCCTTACAGACCTTCTTAAATCATGAGGCGTCCACGAATCGATATTTAACATTTGTCCTGACTTTCGTAGCACCCAGGAATGCTCCGACAAAGATTTCTGAGTCAGATGAAAATTTGAAGACCCGGACCTAAACAGATATTCCCCGTTTTCTGGTTTAATAGAGACTAAATACGCTATCGCTTGGCGCGGCAATTGAATATAGCGCTCCACATCAGTCTTGGACTCACTAATTCGTAAAGTTGAGTTCTTGAAATCTATATCCTTAATCTTGATCGCACAAATTTCCCCAGTTCTACATCCTGTCCACAACGTCAATCTTAGAATCGATTTATGCTTTGGGCGAAAAGCAGAATTGGGTAACCAAGCTAAAAACTGTGAGAGCTCAACGTCGGAAAGTACTCTCCTTCCTTTATTACTTGTCAATTTAACCTTTGTTTGCCTTAAGCTGGCCTTGGCAAGTAGAGCTGGGTTCGCAAATGAATCCGAAAACTTTCCATTGCCAATTGCAAATTCATAAGCAGACGAGAATTCACGAAGTACGTTTCCAGCTTGCACTTTAGCTCCTCGCTCAATGATTCCATTTACTAAATCGACTACATCTCGTCTTTTAATCTCCATTGCTAGCTTGTCGCCCAACTTCACGACTACATCAGCATAAAGAGTCCGCCTTGTTTCATTTTGACCTTTCTTCTTTCGAGCTCCTGATATGATCTTCCCGTTTGGAGACCTCCTATCTTCGATGTAATTTTGAAGATAAAACTCTATAAGGCTAGTTACCGTAAATTGATCGATATTATTGGATTCTCGACTAGCACTCTCTTTCTTTTTTCGTTTCAGATCTTTCAACTCTGTCGCTGGACAAATCCCGTCACTTCTTTTGGATTTCAGATCAAGCAAGGTGGCTCTAGCCTCGACTAATGAAATCGAAGGGAAATTCCCTATTTTCACTTGAGTTAGCTTGTTATTTATTGGACTTCGATACCTATAGAAGAAAGTCTTCGTACCAGACTTACCTGAGCGAAGATGAAGCCCCCTATACTCTCCTATATCTCTAGTTAAACTGTCATCGGGTTTTAGATTTTGAATTGTTCTAGTTGTTAGTGGTTTGCTATTCTGTTGAGTTGGCATTGTAATGCTCCGATGAATGAGCAGGCTGAATCTTAGTGAGTTCAATTAATGTCACCATATCAAATGCTACACTTTTTGCTACACTTATTTGTAAGATTTAGCGACATCTAATGACACGTGGTGATATCCAATGAGACTCAATAAATTACCAATACCTTTAAATATCAACTATATAAACGACACAACCCAATGAATTCTGAAGTTAAATTTTCTCAACACACACCAATGATGCAGCAGTTTCTGCGTCTAAAAGCCCAACATCCCAACGAGCTGATGTTCTATCGCATGGGTGACTTCTACGAGCTGTTTTTCGACGATGCCAAGCTGGCCTCAAAAGTACTGGACATCACACTGACGGCCCGAGGAAAGAGCGACGGCAAAGACATCCCTATGTGTGGCATCCCCTTTCATGCGGCGGACCGCTACCTCGCTCGCCTTGTGGAAGCCGGTATATCGGTGGCTGTGGCAGAGCAGATTGGCGACCCAGCAACCAGTAAAGGCCCTGTTGAGCGTCAAGTCGTCAGGATCATCACCCCAGGTACCTTAAGCGATGAGGCCTTATTAAATGAGCGCCGTGACAGCATTCTTATGGCGGTTACCGGCACTCCCAATCAAGAATCTGGAAAACTGCAATTTGGTCTGTCCTGGCTCGACATCAGCAGTGGCCGATTTATCCTTAGCGAAGTCGAATCGATTCCGGGTTTAATGGCAGAAGTTGAGCGTATACGCCCTGCCGAGATTCTCTTGAACGAGGGAGTGAGCGAACTGACGTGTTTAGAGTCAAGGCGCGGCGCCCGGCGTCGGCCGCTCTGGGAGTTCGACCTAGAGAGTAGCCGACGTGCATTGTGCAATCACTTTGGGACACGTGATTTACAAGGGTTTGGCTGTGAAGAGCTCAACGTCGCACTTGAGGCCGCGGGATGCCTTTTGGCCTATGCGCGCGAGACACAGCGTTCAGAGTTGCCCCATGTGCAAACCTTGCAGCTTGAACAGGCAAACGAAGCCTTGATCTTAGATGCCGCCAGCCGTCGTAATCTCGAACTGGATCGAAACCTTAGCGGCAGCACTGAAAACACCTTGATGTCGGTTGTCGACAATACTGCCACGGCGATGGGCGGTCGCCTGCTCGCACGCTGGTTGCATCGCCCGCTACGCGACATCACTGCCGTGACTAATCGGCAACAAGTCGTTGCCACCTTAATCGAGCAGTACCGGTTTGAGCATCTGCATCCTATTTTGCATGAGATCGGTGACATTGAACGAATATTGGCACGTGTCGCTCTGCGTTCGGCCAGACCGCGCGATCTCGCACGATTGCGCGATGCCCTGTTGACCTTGCCGCAGCTACAAGCACAAGTCAGTAAGATACTCGAAGAAGCACCCACTGCGCAGTTGCGTGCAATGCAAGAACGCATCGCCGATTTCCCGCAGCTCGCGCAGTTGTTAAGCGATGCCATCATCGAAAACCCGCCCGTGGTGATTCGTGAAGGTGGCGTGCTTGCACCTGGCTACGATGCCGAACTCGATGAGTTGCGCAATTTAAGCAGCAATGCAGGCCAATACCTGATCGACCTAGAAGTGCAAGAAAAGGCCCGTACAGGCTTAAGCACCTTGAAAGTGGGCTACAACCGCGTGCACGGTTATTTCATTGAAGTCAGTAAGTCACAGGCAGGGGATATGCCGGCGGACTATATTCGCAGGCAAACCCTCAAGAATGCTGAGCGCTTTATCACCCCAGAGCTTAAGCAATTCGAAGACAAGGTGCTCAGCGCCAATAGTAAAGCCTTGAGCCGAGAAAAAGCGCTCTATGAGGCGCTGATTGAGACCGTCGCCGAAAGCTTAAACCCCTTGCTACAAAGCTCAGAAGCCCTATGCGAGCTCGACGTCCTGAATAATTTTGCCGAACGCGCCCGCAGCCTAGAGTTTTGTCCGCCACAGCTAAGCAATACCCCTGGCATCCATATCGAGCAAGGCCGACATCCTGTCGTTGAACAAGTCAGTGATGCCGTGTTTGTAGCCAATGATGTCGAGCTTGATGAGCGCAAGCAAATGCTCATCATCACCGGCCCAAACATGGGCGGTAAGTCGACCTATATGCGACAAACAGCGCTGATAGTCCTGCTAGCCTTTACCGGCAGCTATGTCCCTGCGCGCAGTGCCAAAATTGGCCCTATTGATCGGATCTTTACCCGCATTGGGTCTTCAGACGACTTGGCCGGTGGCAGGTCAACCTTTATGGTAGAGATGACTGAAACAGCCAATATCCTGCACAATGCCAGCGCACAGAGTTTAGTGCTCATGGATGAGGTCGGCCGCGGCACTAGTACCTTCGATGGGCTCTCGCTGGCATGGGCCAGTGCGCTGTATATCGCCGAGCGCCTGCAAGCCTACACCTTGTTTGCCACCCACTATTTTGAACTGACGGCCCTGCCCGAACGTTTCAGCAATATCGCCAATGTGCACCTCGATGCCTCCGAACACCAGGACGGTATTGTGTTCCTGCACAGGGTCAAACCCGGCCCAGCCAACCAAAGCTATGGTTTGCAGGTAGCGCAATTGGCTGGTGTCCCCTTGCCTGTCATCAAGCAGGCGCGAGAAAAGCTCCATCTATTAGAACAAGATAGCCTGCAACAGGTGCAAAACACCCCAAACAAAGCGCAGAATGGCCCCCTTCAGACGGAATTATTCGTCGAAGCCCCTGAACACCCAGTGCTGACTGAGCTAAAAGCGCTTAATCCGGACGATCTAAGTGCTCGCCAAGCACTAGATTTGCTCTATAAGCTCAAACAAACGCTCTGAACGGCGAATTAACTATGGGATATCGGAAAAAGCATTTTCCTTGTCAGGGTCAACCTATTTATAATTAGCACAATTTGAATGAGCCCGAATTCTCGAGCACTAAAGATGGAGAGATCATGACATTTGTTGTAGGCGAAGACTGCATTCTTTGTAAGCACACCGACTGTGTGGAAGTATGCCCAGTAGATTGTTTCTATGAAGGCCCAAATTTCTTGGTAATCCACCCAGATGAATGTATCGATTGCGCGCTTTGTGAACCCGAGTGCCCAGTTGACGCAATCTATGCGGAAGACGAGTTACCAGAGGATCAACAGCAATTTTTGGCGCTCAATGCTGAGCTTGCCGAAAAATGGCCAAACATCACCGAAATGAAGCCAGCCATGGCCGATGCAGAGAAGTGGAAAGGTGTTTCAGGCAAGCTCGAGCACCTTGTAAAAGACGCTGAGTGATCGCCACGCAAGGAGCCTTTCGTAAGACTGGCTCCTGCTATGGGCCCCTTCTACGCTGCCTATTACCAACTCGCCTTATCAAAGCCCGATTCAGAGGCCAATACTCTTAGCTGCGCCAAGGCCTCTAATTGTATTTGGCGGACTCGTTCCCGCGTGAGGCCGATTTCACGGCCCACTTGCTCCAATGTGCCCACTTCGTGCCCATGAAACCCAAAACGCCGGACGATCACATCGCATTGTTTGGTGTTGAGTTTATGCAGCCAGTGGCGAATCGTCTCACGCAGTTTGCTATCGTGAAGTAGTTGTGTCGGCACAGACTCTTCACCATCCGCGACTGTATCGATCACGCTTGGCTCTTGCCCTGCCACCGCAGGCAAATCGACAGAACCGACCCGTTCATCAAACGCGAGAATACGCTCCACCGCCGCGACAGGTTTACCTAAGACCTCTGCAATGGCCTCAGGCGTTGTGGCTTTGTTCTTTGCGTTGAGCTCGCGTGCGGTGCGAAGATAACTATTGAGCTCTTTTAATACATGGATGGGAAGGCGAATGGTGCGCGATTGATTCATGATGGCTCGTTCGATCGTCTGCCGAATCCACCACGTCGAATAGGTCGAAAAACGATAGCCTCGCTCTGGGTCAAATTTTTCCACCGCCCGCAGCAAACCGAGATTGCCCTCTTGTACCAGATCGAGTAAGGACAACCCCCGATTGAGATAACGTCGCGAGATTTTTACCACTAGCCGCAAGTTCGAGACGATCATTCGATGCCTACCACTCTCAACACCTTGCTTTGCCAGGCGCGAATAGTGGATTTCTTCTTTCGCACTCAAAAGTGCAGAGGCTCCGATTTCATTTAAGTAAAGCCTAGTAACATCTGCCTCTCTTCGATTGCCCTTGCCCCTTTCTGCCGCGATATCGAAACCCTTTACTGCCTCGGCAACCCCTGGGCTTTTACGCCCCAATCCAAGCGCTTGTTCAGTTTCAGCCCTGCCATTACGACTCTTTTTATCTTCCATGAAACTCTCCAACCGGTCGCTTTCAACTTAACGTTCTATATTCTATGTCACGCTATATTTCAGCACCTCCACATTAGTTTATGATCGCCAGTTACAATACTTAGCAATATAAAAAATATGTTACGTATGAATATAGCGGATAATAAAATAATCCGTCAAATTAATGGTAAAGGTTTTTTGGAACTAACGAGGAGGGAGATATTGACTAGGATCTACGGGCTTTCCATCGACACGCACTTCGAAATGAATGAGCTGCGAACCGCTAAGGTCGGTACCAACTTCGGAGATTTTATCACCAGCTTGCACACGTGCCCCTTCCGTCACAAGCATATTGCTATTGTGAGAATAAGCACTTAAATGTCGTGCACTGTGACGAATAATAATGAGGTCGCCTTGACCTTGAATGCCACGCCCAGAATAAACGACATCGCCATCAGCTGCTGCGTAAACCGCATCCCCACGATTGCCGCCAATATCAATGCCACGACTCGTGGCAGCCGAGCCGGCACTGAAAGCGCGCAGCACTCGCCCCTCTAAGGGCCATTGCCAGCTAACACCTTCGACGTTGCGGGTAGTGACATTGCCTGTACGACGATTAGCCACTGCTGCCGCAGGCCGTTGCCCCACTGCCACAGCTGGGTCCCCTGCCGGCTCAGCCGGAATTGTGGGCACCGTGCGCAATGCATTGTCACTGACGTTAGCGATATCCACATTGAGCACTTGATTGGGGTAGATGGTATAGGGTGGGGCAAGATTATTCGCAAGCGCCAAGGCGCGCGAATCCAAGGAATAACGCCAGGCGATCGAGTACAGGGTGTCACCACGCACTACCGTGTGCGTTTGCCCCGCAGATACTGGAGTAGGCGCCGCCGGCGTGGGTGCCTCACTTGCCGTAGCAATTGGGCGCGCACTTATGCTGCCACTCGCGGCAGTGGCACTAGCGCCGTCAATAGGCGCTCTTTCGATAGTCGTGCGGCGGATGCTGCCCGAATCGTTAGCCACGTTGACACTCACCCCAGGGGCTGGCTGGACACGGACCCCAGCGCCTACAGTTCGCGCTGCGCTTGTTGGAGCAGCTCGACTGCTACTGGCTGAAGCTGTGTTGGCCACGCGGCTGCCAGTACTGCTGCCGTCGGTAGAATAAATTGGCGGGGCAGTTCGCTCTAACACAGTACTTTGATCGTCTAGTGGCGCTTGGTAGCGCCCCGCACAGGCTTGCAGCAACAAGGGCAATAAGAGCAAGATTGCTGGGGCCCGCAACGACGAAAATACAGTCTTCATCACATCCATCCATTCAAGTGAGCAATATGCCAATTTATTAAGCATGTTTGCGGCCGATTCTTTCAAAAAACAGCACTAAAGCAAAGCCAAATAGTAATAAAACTACTACGCTAAGCACTGTAGCGGAGGCTTGTGTCTGCGCCGAATAAGCTGCCGGGCTCAAATACTGCACGCCAAGTGCCCCTTGTTCTGGTGTTAGCTTCCACGGCCACAGCACCACAACCGAGGCCAGCAACATGCCGGTCAAGAAAGCATAGGCTCTATCGCGGTAATGCGCAAAAGTCCAAGACAGCAAATGCGAGAAACTCAGCAGACCTAAAGCACACCCCGATGCAAAGACTACGATGACGGCAAAGTCGAGCCCACGCAGGGCACTCAAGACGAAGTCATACACCCCCAACAATAAGAGCAGGAAAGCACCTGAAATACCCGGCAAGATCATAGCGCAGATAGCGATCGCCCCACACAGGAATAGATACCAATAGCTTACCTGCGCCGCCATCGGGTTAATAAACGCGATGAGTAGCGTGATACCTGCCCCCAATACAAACAGGAGCCCTTGCGGCAACTTCCAACTGGGCACATGACGCAGGAGCACCCACGAGGAGGCAAGCACCAAGCCACAGAAGAACGCCATCAACTTAGGGTAATGAAACTCTAGTAGATACAAGACGGTGTTGGCACTGATAAAAAGCGCAGTAATAATACCGAGCAACAGAAGCACTAGAAAATTGCCATTGATGCTATGCCAAAACCCTTTGAGTCCATTTTTGCGGTAGGACCATAAGCTCACTGGGTTGAGGTTTTTTAAAGAATGGATCAGTTCTTCATAGATCCCAGCCATGACAGCGATCGTGCCACCCGACACCCCTGGCACTGAGTCAGCAATGCCCATTGCCATGCCCTTGAAAAAAACGCCGAGCTTGCCTTTACCGGTGCTGGTCGAACTGTTCTGCATACCTCTCCTAGCACTCACGCTAATTTTGTAAGGCGCCGACAAATAATGGCACAAAGCGCACAGAGGCAATCACTTGCGTGTGAAACTCATCGCCTTGACGAGTTATCAAACGCAACTCCTGCGCAGTTTCACCGCCCACAGGAATAATAAGCCGCCCCCCCTCTGCCAATTGCTCTAACAATTCTTCAGGCACATGTTGCGGCGCTGCCGCTGCGATGATCGCATCGAATGGGCCTTTTTCCTTCCACCCCATGCTGCCGTCATCGTGCTTGAACTGCACATTATGCAGACCCAAAACACGAATGTTTTTACGGGCTTTCTCAAGCAAAGGCTTTATACGCTCTACCGAATACACTTTTTTAGCTAACGCGGCGATGATGGCGGTTTGGTAACCACAACCAGTGCCCACTTCTAACACTTTGCCGAGCTTGCCCTGCTCTAGAGCCGGATGATTATCTAGAACCGCCTCTGTCATCTTTGCGACGATATAGGGTTGCGAGATGGTTTGGTTGTAACCAATCGGCAGGGCGACATCTTCGTAGGCCCGATGCGAGAGTGCTTCGTCCAAAAATATATGCCTAGGAGTACTGCGAACGACATCGAGCACCCCCCAGTGTTTAATACCCTGCTCTAATAATCGCCCCACTAACCGCTCACGGGTTCGTTGTGACGTCATGCCAATGCCAGCCAGATTCATTTCACTCACTCGTCTATCGCCTCTTTAAGCCCACACACTTCACGCAGCACCGAAGTGGCGTAGGCCCCAGGGGGCAGTGCAAATCTTACTACTAAATCCGTATCCAGAAATTCCCAACGCAAGTCTTCTACCATTAAACGTAAACTGCGCCGGGCTTGTTGTAGCCCAAATTGGGCTAAACCAGCACAGATGTCATGATGCTCCTTAGCCAGCATCAGCTCGAAGGCGCGCGTATCATCGCGGCTGCGCAATTCCCCACTGCCCCAAAGGGCTCCAGTAGGATGAATATCGGCGCTTTGTAAACGCGCCTGAAGAGCGTCATCCCAGAGCTCTGGCACGAATACTGACTCCGTGCCTGCAAGATTCATTACATCGCCATTCATGTAGCGATTCCACTGCCCTGCACCGACTCGTTGCGACAATAACTCATTAAATACATAGGAGCGCGCCGCCGATAATAAGATGCCTCGCTGAAAGCCTTTACGAAGTTTCAAATCGGCTGAAAACAAACGTAGTGCTATTGCAACATTGCTGTTCTCTCTACCGAAGCGTTGCTCGCCAAAATAATTGGGCACCCCTTCTACCGCGATACGCGCCAAGCGCTGCGCTAGGTCATCTTGCGCCTGTTGGCCAACATCGCGCAGTCGTATCTCAAACTCATTGCGCCGATGGCTGCCACGGCGAATCTTGCGACTATTGCGAGTACTGCGCAAGATCTCGACATGCATCGACTCCAGCGCACTCGTATCGATGCTTGCTCGGTGCGGTTGATAGACACTAAACCACTGCACGCAGACACCCATACGGTCTTTTAAGCCCGCGTAACCCACATCATGTTCTCTGACCCCAGCGATCTTCGCGAGATTACGGACAACTTGTGGTGTGCTCACACCGGTTTTGCGAATCTGAAAACAGTGATGCTCGCCCGCACCACTTAATTCGAAACCTAGGTCTTCGGTAACACAAAAATCACTCGCTATTTTCTTAAAGACCGCGCTCGTGGTAGGCGGCGCGATCATGTATTGTAGTTGTGCAATGGCCTCGCGCGGTGCGTTCATGCTGGGGTATCAGCTCTGTAAATCAATACGACCGCATAGCTTTCTACACCCTCTTTACGCCCCACAAACCCCATACCTTCCGTCGTTGAGGCTTTCACATTCACTTGTTCTTTAGTGATGCTCATAAGTTGTGCCAATCGCTCACACATGTGATCAATATGAGGCGCCATGCGCGGTGATTGCGCAAGAATCGTAATGTCGACATTGCCGATCAGCCATTGCGCTTCTTGCAAAAATTCACACACTTTCTGTAACAGCTTGCCACTATCGATATTACTAAACGCTGCGTCGGTATCGGGGAAATGGCGCCCGATATCCCCACGCCCTATTGCCCCCAATAGGGCATCACACAAGGCATGAATAACAGCATCGCCATCGGAGTGTGCAAGCAGGCTTTTGTCATGCTCTATAGTCACCCCACCTAGCACGAAGGGCTTATCGGCTAGTAGGGAGTCTGCAAAACGATGCGCATCGTAGCCATGTCCTGTTCGAATTTTATTCCACATCGTTGTTAACCTTTACGTGCATCGCTCATGCCCTGCTCTAAGGCTTGTGCGTCGAGAATGACTTGTGCCATGAGAAGGTCGTCGGGATAGGTGATTTTAATATTATCCGCATTGCCTCGCACCAAACGCGGAGAATAACCTGCCAACTCCATCGCAGAGGCTTCGTCGGTGACGAGTGCTTGTTGCGCATTTGCGCTTTCTAAAACTGTGCGCAGCAGTCCATATCGAAATGCTTGGGGAGTACTCGCCTGCCACATATCATCGCGTGGCATGGTGGCTTTTATATCGCCATTGTCGTCCGCTAGCTTCAAGGTGCTACTGATCGGCACCCCTAGCAAACCTCCTACGGGATGCATAGAGATCTGCGTAAGAAGCGAGTCGATATCGGCCAAACGTACACAAGGGCGCACAGCATCGTGCACAAGCACCCAGTCGTCTTCTTCGGCAAGGCCCGCTAATGCATATAAACCATTGAGTACAGATTCAGCTCGGTGCGCACCTCCCGTGCAGGTCATTAGCCCATCCTGCAACGCCAGGCCATCGGTTTGCCACTGACGATCGTCGCGATGCAAAGCCACCACGGTGGCACCTAAGCCTGGCACTTGCCCAAGGCGTAACAAAGTCTGTGCGATCACCGATTTGCCACACAGTGGCAAATATTGTTTCGGTGTCTCGCTATTCATACGCGAACCAATGCCAGCGGCGGGGACTATTGCCCAAATTGCCATAGCTTACCTTTACCCGTTTTAGCCTTGCCTAAAAGCAGGATGCCGGCATACACCGGCATCACACGTAAC
Organism: uncultured Pseudomonadales bacterium; assembly: GCA_947259995.1. GTDB lineage: Bacteria > Pseudomonadota > Gammaproteobacteria > Pseudomonadales > Pseudohongiellaceae > UBA5078. The sequence continues at coordinate 75,834 of CAMYOK010000014.1, forward strand.
CACTCTTTATGGGCTCATTCATCAACAATGATATAGAGCGTTTCGCCTTCTTTGACCATGCCAAACTCACTGCGAGCACGTTCTTCGATGGCATCGATGCCCTCTTTCAGGTCAACGACCTCGCCTTCGAGCTCTTGGTTGCGTTCGGCCAAGTTGAGGTTTTCTTCTTTTTGCAATTCAACTTGCGCATCAAGGCTACGCAGTTGTGAATAACTGCCTTCCCCAACCCAAAGGTTGAATTGCAATATCAAGAACAACACTACAAGTATGCCCATCAGTGCTTTCATAGTGCTCCCGTCTAGCCAATGCCTGCGCATCAGCATCACGTTAACCTGCTATATGACTGAACTCTTCGATCCCGCGGTAGATTGCGCGGCTGCCAAGCTCTTGCTCAATGCGCAATAAGCGATTGTACTTCGCTACGCGGTCAGAACGGCACAATGAGCCAGTCTTGATCTGGCCCGCTCCGGTGGCCACAGCCAAATCGGCAATGGTGGTATCTTCGGTCTCACCTGAACGGTGCGAGATCACAGCCGTAAAGCCTGCTTTCTGTGCCATGCGAATAGCTGCCAAGGTTTCGCTAAGCGTGCCGATCTGATTGAACTTAATCAAAATCGAGTTACCGATATTTTGATCGATACCACGCTTGAGTATTTCTGTGTTGGTGACAAACAAATCGTCGCCGACCAATTGCACACGATCGCCAATCTTACGCGTCAATCGTGCCCAGCCGTCCCAGTCGCTCTCATCCATCCCGTCTTCGATGGACAGAATTTTGTAATCAGCAGAGAGTTTCGCGAGATAATCAACAAAGCCCGCAGAATCGTATACGGAGTTTTCACCTTTCAAGTGGTATTTGCCATCATGGTAAAACTCCGAGGCGGCGCAATCCAAAGCCAAGCGCACGTCACTGCCCATTTTCAAACCGGCTTTATCCACCGCTTCTAAAATGGCATCGAGCGCTGCCGCATTGGAAGGAAGATTAGGTGCGAAACCCCCTTCGTCACCAACCGCCGTACTCAAGCCGGCTTTGTGCAATACCGCTTTCAGACTATGGAATATTTCCGCGCCATAACGCAGCGCTTCTGAGAAGTTCGGCGCACCAACAGGCTGCACCATAAACTCTTGAATATCGACATTGTTGTCGGCGTGCTCACCGCCATTGATGATATTCATCATTGGCACTGGCAACGAGAGCATCCCAGTACTGCCATTGAGCTTTGCGATATGTGCATACAAAGGCTCTTTGTTTTCAATGGCCGCCGCTTTCGCCGCCGCAAGAGAGACAGCCAAAATCGCATTGGCGCCCAGATTCGCTTTATTAGGAGTGCCATCCAGCTCGATCATCGCCTTGTCTAAGGCTTCTTGATCATTCGCATCAAAACCGATAAGCAAATCACGAATAGAGGTATTTATATTATTAACCGCCGTTAACACCCCTTTTCCTAAATAACGCTTAGGGTCTTTGTCGCGCAGCTCTAAGGCCTCGCGTGACCCTGTGGATGCGCCAGACGGTGCACAAGCTGTCGCAATCACACCCGAGGCAAGCACGACGTCTGCCTCTACTGTAGGGTTGCCGCGCGAATCAAGAATTTCGCGTGCAATAATGTTTTTAATCTCAGCCATGATGGTTTCCTATACTCTTTAATCAAAAAAAATTCTAGTGTTCTACGCTTATGCTGTAACGATCTCAGGGAATGATTTAACCACATCGTCGAGCGTTTTCATCTGCTGCAAAAACTCTGCAAGTTTATCCAGAGGCAACGCACAAGGGCCGTCACACTTGGCATTTGCAGGATCGGGGTGCGCCTCTAAAAACAAACCGGCAATCCCTTGGCTTATTCCGGCGCGGGCCAGATTAGTCACATCTGCACGACGCCCGTCGGCACTGCTAGATAAACCACCCGGTTTCTGCAATGAATGGGTCACATCGAATACCAATGGGTAGGCAAATTGTTTCATCACCGAGAAGCCCAGCATATCCACAACAAGATTGTTATAACCGAAACTCGAGCCCCGTTCACACAACATCAATCGATCATTGCCTGCCTCTTCAAACTTGGTCAGGATATGCTGCATTTCTTGCGGGGCTAAAAATTGCGCTTTTTTAATATTGATTGCCGCCTTAGTTTTAGCCATGGCCATCACTAGATCGGTTTGCCGCGATAAAAATGCTGGCAACTGAATGATATCGGCAACCTGGCTTACCGGCTCGGCTTGCCAAGGTTCATGCAAATCTGTGATAACAGGCACGTTAAAGCGCGATTTAATCGTGTCGAGTATTGCCAAGCCCTTCTCTAAACCGGGCCCACGAAACGAATGAATCGAAGAACGGTTAGCTTTATCGAAGGATGCCTTAAAGACAAACGCAATGCCGAGCTTTTGTGTTACTTGCACAAACTCTTGTGCGACCTCCAGGGCTAACGCCTCTGATTCCAACACGTTCATACCGCCCATCAAAACAAACGGCCGGTCGTTGGATATTTTGAGCTCACCTACGGTGATGGTCTTGTTTGTCATTGTATTCACTCATTAGCCCCTTATCAGACTTTTGCCGTACTCGGGCTGACTTGCGCCTGATGTGCTAACGCCGCCTTAATGAAGCCAGTAAACAATGGGTGACCATCGCGCGGCGTCGACGTAAATTCAGGGTGGAACTGGCAACTCACAAACCAAGGATGATCGGGAACTTCGACAACCTCAACCAAAGAACCATCCATCGAGCTACCGGCCACCATTAGGCCAGCCTTCTTCAAGGTCTCGACGTAAGTGTTATTCACTTCATAGCGATGACGGTGACGCTCTACGATCACCTCTTTGCCATAGCAAGCATAGGTCGTCGATTTCGGGTCCAGACGACACTCTTGACCACCCAGCCGCATAGTACCACCGAGGTCCGAGTTTGCATCGCGAGTTTCAGTATTGCCATCGAAGTCGACCCATTCGCTGATCAAAGCGATCACTGGATCTTTGCAGTCGGGCTTGAACTCTGTGCTGTGCGCCTCTGCAAGCCCAGCCACATTGCGTGCGTACTCAATCACGGCCACCTGCATGCCTAAACAGATACCTAGATAGGGAATCTTGTTCTCACGTGCGTATTGCACCGTGCGAATTTTGCCTTCGACACCGCGAATACCAAAACCGCCGGGCACGAGTATCGCGTGTACGCCTTCGAGAATCTCTGTGCCTTGAGTCTTCACATCGGAAGAGTCGAGATATTTGATCTTCACCTTCGTGCGCGTCTGGATACCCGCATGGCTAATAGCTTCGATCAATGACTTATAGGCATCGAGCAGCTCCATGTATTTGCCCACGATCGCGATCGTGACTTCTTGATCGGGGTTTAATTTAGCATCGACAACGCGATCCCATTCTGTGAAATCTGCTGGCGGGCAATCGAGATGGAATTTACGCAGGATCGTGTCATCCAAACCACTAGCGCGCAGCAATGCCGGAATACGATAGATTGTATCGGTATCGGGTAATGACACGACCGCTGGCAGGTCGACGTTTGTAAACAAGGCAATCTTGCGCCGCGAGGATTCAGGAATCTGGTGGTCAGACCGACAGATCAGAATATCGGGTTGAATACCGATAGAGCGAAGCTCTTTAACGGAGTGTTGTGTGGGTTTGGTTTTCGTCTCACCCGCCGTTTCCATATAGGGCACAAGGGTAAGGTGCATAAACAGCGCACGATCAGAGCCTAGCTCGACGCGCATTTGTCGCACTGCTTCCAAGAAGGGCTGTGACTCGATGTCGCCCACTGTGCCACCGATCTCGACTAATGCCACATCGAAACCTTGCGCACCGTCAATCACGCGGCGCTTGATCTCATCAGTGATATGAGGAATCACTTGAATCGTCGCACCGAGGTAATCCCCACGGCGTTCTTTCTTGAGGACTTCCTCATAAACGCGGCCAGTGGTGAAGTTATTCTTAGTGCTCATTGTTGTGCGTATGAAACGCTCGTAATGGCCTAAATCGAGATCTGTCTCAGCACCGTCTTCGGTCACGAATACTTCGCCGTGTTGAAACGGGCTCATAGTGCCAGGATCTACATTGATGTAGGGATCCAATTTGAGCATTGTGACTTTGAGACCGCGGGCTTCGAGAATTGCCGCTAGAGATGCAGAGGAGATGCCTTTACCGAGGGAGGAAACCACACCACCGGTAATAAAAATATATCGCGTCATTAACGCCCCATCCAGAGTATATAAAGAAATTCAGCTAGAAAATTGGTACTTAGTATTGAATCTGCGTCAAGCGAAAAAGCTTATTATTAGAGCAAAACGCGAAAACTAATCAATTCAAACAAGCACCTATAGATGGGACTACAGAGTACCAGAAGGTCTGCATTACCACAACGCAAAATTGCGCCAAGTATGGGTTTGTTAGGGCTTTGGTGAGGCGTCGGGCGGCACCCAAATCACCTGCCATCCCTGCTCTTTGCCACGAGCACGCCAACCATCACAGATGCCGACACCGGGCACACAAACCAGCTCATCTCCTAAATAGACCAAAGGCAAGCGGTCGCGTAACCAAGGGGCGATATCGGCGTCCTGTAAGATCTTTTTCAAGGGCCGCGTACGCCGGCCATGCAACTTGCATGACTCACCGCCAATACGATAGCGCAAATTCAAAGGCGTAGCGTCTTCCACGCGCAGGCCATCACCCTTTTCAACAATTGCATAGACCAGACCATTGCTCGGCAGGTGTAGCACTTTTTGGGGTTCCCATGCCACCGGTTCCACCACCGCCAAGCCTGCGAGAACTTTCTGCAAGTAAAGGTTCTGTCGATAACGGCGCAGGACCACTCTGACTGAATCGGTTTGCCAACGGATCTCGGGCTGCGAGCCCGCACCGGCCGGAATCAGCTCGTTCACAATATGCGTGAGCACATTCCAGCCTGGCTCTGGCGCGCCCGCCATGGATAACCAATAGCGTAGCGTATTGCGTTGTCGCGCAGGGCTTAAGCTGTGTAGTTTGCTGGCATCGATAATCGTCGGGACGAGCGCCTTCACCTGCTCGTAATCTATGGCGGCAAGCTCGTCTAAGAGCACGTCCGCTTCGGCACTGAGCTGCGCGCTGCGCTGCCAACTCTCCCGGTAGGAGGGCCAGCGGCTGGCAATCTCAGGCAGCACCTTGTGACGCAGAAAATTTCGGTCAAATTGCTCACTTTGATTGCTCTCATCGTCTACCCACGCCAAGCCCTCTCGCTCGGCATAGGCCTCCAGTTGATCCCTAGGGGTTGTCAGTAGAGGTCGAAAGAGCATGGCTTTACCCAAGGGCCTTTGCAGTGGCATCGATGACAGGCCGCGCGGCCCTGCGCCACGCAAACTGCGCAGGAGAAACGTCTCGGCTTGATCATCGAGATGATGAGCCATAAGCAAACAATCCTCAGCCTCCAACTCGCGTTCAAACACGCCATAGCGCTTATCGCGAGCTAGGTTCTCAAGGTTTGGAGTATCGGGGTCTATCGCGACTGATTCGCAGTGCAACGCAACCCCAAGGTGCTGGCAGGTTTGCTCGCACAAGTGCTGCCATTGCATGGCATTGGGGCTAAGGCCGTGATTAACATGAATAGCGCGAAGGGAGTACACGGGTGCGCCACCATAGGCTGCGGCGCTAATAGTGAGCACCCGGTGCATAGCGTGCAGAAGCACGCAGGAATCTAAACCGCCGCTATACGCTACTACGAATTTGCTACCCGGAGGAAAGTCCGACAGTTGCTCGAGCAGAGTGTCAGCGGTAAATGTCATATAGTCAGTTGGAGATACCGTAACTCATGAGGCGTTCATAACGCCGCGCGATTAGTTGATCGGTGTCCATGCCACTCAGGCGATCGACCTGTTCGATTAGGGCGGCCTTGATGTTTGCAGACATCTTAGGCACATCCCGATGCGCGCCACCAAGGGGTTCTTCGATCGTGCTATCGACAATCCCTAACTCTTCTAGGCGTTTAGAGGTTACCCCCATTGCCTCGGCTGCCGCTGAAGCATACTCAGACGACTTCCATAAAATAGTGGCGCAACCTTCGGGTGTAATCACCGTATAGGTAGAGTATTCGAGCATATTCAAATGATCGGCAATACCGATCGCGATGGCACCGCCTGAGTTTGCCTCGCCAGTCACTGTGGCGATCAGAGGCGTCTTAACGGTAGACATCATCGCCATATTTTCGGCGATTGCTTCGTTAATGCCGCGCTCCTCAGCATCAATGCCTGGGTAAGCCCCTGGGGTATCGATAAAGCTCAGCACTGGCAATTTAAAACGCTCCGCCATCGCAATGAGACGACGGGCTTTACGGTAGCCTTCAGGGCGCGGCATGCCGAAGTTGTGACGCACTTTTTCTTTGGTACCGCGACCCTTCTGGTGCCCAATGACCATCACTGGACGGTCATCTAAGCGTGCAACACCGCCGATCAAGGCCATATCGTCTGCGAATAAGCGATCACCATGCAATTCGTCGAAATCAGTAAAAATATGCGAGACATAGTCGAGTGTGTAAGGACGAAGGGGGTGGCGAGCCACCTGCGAGATCTGCCAAGGGCTAAGAGAGGCGTAAATCTTCTCTGTTAATTTAACGTTTTTTTCCTGTAACTTCTGAATTTCATCAGTGATATTGAGCTTATTGTCAGTCCCCACCAAACGCAATTCGTTGATTTTCACTTCCAAATCGGCAATGGGCTGTTCGAAGTCTAGGTAATTCGGATTCATACGTTGTCATATCCCAGTAATGTCTGTGCAGTAGTGCATGATACCAAAAGCCAGTCCTAATTAGCGACTGGCTTGTCGTCAGCGGCAAAACACGGCGACGAAAGCCTCATGCCATGTCTAATAACTCAGTTTGACCCGCGCACGGCCAAACTCTTCCTGTAATCGGTGCAATAGCGCTTGTGAGGGCTTTACGGCCCAATCTTCCCCTAATTGTACACAGCCCTTGCTGCCTTGGCGCTCATAGTAGATCCGCACCGGGCAGCTACTCTTGCCCGAGGCTAAGCTCGATGGCGCGCGCCCCTTCCCTTCGCGCTCGTTGGGCACTGGCTCAGGAGTCGGGAGCGCAGGCTCTAGCTCGACTTTAAAGGACTCGAGAATACGCGTTAAGCCTGCCGGAAAGTCAGGCATCAGATAATCACTATGCAGATGCAATTCCACGCTGCTGGCAAACAAGGCTCTAGCTTGATCCAGGCCCACAATATGCTTGGCACGCCCACGCATGGAGCCACTGTAGTCGTCCACACTGACACTACAGTCGACGACTAGAATACTGTCTTTTTGCAAAAGATCGCGAAATTGCTCGTATTCTTTGCCGAATACCGAGACTTCTAGCCGGGCGCTACGATCATCTAATACGATGAAGGCTATGGTGTCGCCACGCTTACTCTTCATTGTCCTTGTTGACACCACAAGGCCGGCCACGATTTGGCTCTCACGCTCGGGCTTAAGGTTTGCTAAGCGATCTCGCGTCATGCGCCCTAGCTCGGGTAAGAACTCATCGATAGGGTGACCGCTAAGATACAAGCCGAGCGTCTCACGTTCCGATGCTAGCCGATGCTGCTCACTCCAAGGCCGCACTCGCGGCGGCGCGCCAGCACCCACAGGCGCAGTCGGTGCTACCGGGCTGATCTCGCCGAACATGTCTTGTACACCGATGGCTTGATTGCGGCTGCTCTGTTCGGCGGCTTTGGTGGTTTCGGCAATCGAGGCGAACAGAGTGGCGCGAGCCTGGTCTTTGCTCCCTTGTTGCAAACTATCCAGAGCCCCAGCTTTGATTAACGCCTCAAGTGCTCGTTTATTGACACTGCGTCCGTCGACACGTTGGCAGAAATCCAATAGCGACTGGAATGGCCCGCCAGTGTTGCGAGCGGCAATGATATTGGCAACGGGCCCTTCCCCTAAGCCTTTAATAGCGCCGAGGCCGTAAACGATTTCGCGATTCTTATTGACGGTAAAATTAAACGCACCAAGGTTAACATCGGGCACTACCAATGGCAGTTTCATCTGCCGACACTCTTCGATGAGAGTCACCACTTTATCGGTGTTCTGCATATCCGCCGACAATACGGCCGCCATGAAATAGGCTGGATAATGCTCTTTTAACCACGCCGTCTGATAGGACACTAATGCGTAAGCGGCGGAGTGAGATTTGTTGAAACCGTAGCCTGCGAACTTCTCCATCAAGTCGAAAATAGAGCCAGCCAAATCGGGGGCGATATCGCGTTTGGCGGCACCGGCCATAAACAAATCACGCTGTTTGGCCATCTCTTCTGGTTTTTTCTTACCCATCGCGCGACGCAGCATGTCTGCCTCGCCCAAGGTGTAGTTTGCCAAGACTTGCGCAATCTGCATCACTTGTTCTTGATAGAGAATAACCCCGTAAGTGTTAGACAGGACCGGTTCTAGGTCTGGGTGAGGATAATCCACGGCGGCGCGCCCGTGCTTACGATTGATAAAGTCGTCCACCATCCCCGATTGCAAGGGCCCAGGCCTAAACAAGGCCACCAATGCGATGATGTCCTCGAAGCTGCTAGGCAGCTGCCGTTTGATCAAATCCTTCATGCCACGGGATTCTAGTTGGAATACCGCCGTGGTCTCACCGTTCTGCAATAGATCGTAGACTTTGCGATCATCCAGCGCGATCGTGGTGATATCCAAACCCTGCGCGCCCGCCTCGAATTCTTGGGCATTGATCATCTTAATGGCCCAATCGATAATGGTGAGTGTGCGCAGCCCCAAGAAGTCAAACTTCACAAGCCCGGCAGTCTCAACATCGTTCTTGTCAAACTGTGTGACTAGGCCATCACCGTTTTCGTCGCAGTACAGTGGCGAGAAATCCGTGAGCTTAGTGGGCGCGATCACTACCCCACCGGCGTGCTTGCCTACGTTGCGAGTAATGCCTTCGAGTTTATGAGCCATCTCCATAATCTCTTGCGCATCTTCATCGCCATCGATGAACTCTTGCAAAGCCGGCTCTTGCTCCAGAGCTTTGCTCAAGGTCATGCCAGGCTCGAAGGGAATCAACTTCGAAAGTTTATCGGCTAGGGAATAAGATTTGCCCTGCACCCTAGCCACGTCGCGCACCACAGCCTTGGCCGCCATCGTACCGAAGGTAATAATCTGCGACACGGCTTCTTTGCCGTACAAATCCGCTACGTGTTGAATTACGCGGTCACGGCCATCCATACAGAAGTCAACATCGAAGTCAGGCATCGACACCCGTTCTGGGTTCAAGAATCGCTCGAACAGCAGATCGTATTTGAGTGGGTCGAGATCGGTAATCCCCAAGGCATAGGCCACGATAGAACCTGCACCAGAACCACGACCAGGCCCTACTGGGATATCGTTGTTCTTAGCCCATTGAATGAACTCCATCACGATCAGGAAGTAGCCGGGAAACCCCATCTGATTAATAACGTTCAGTTCAAAATCTAGGCGTTCGTAATAGGGTTTTAATTTGCCGAGGTAATCGGCTTCGTCAGCGAATTGCTCACGCGGAATAATTTGTTTAAAGCGATCCTCTAAGCCTTTTTTACTAATCTCGGCAAAAAATTGCTCGACAGTATAATTTTCAGGAATCGGATAGTTAGGCAGATACGGTTTGCCTAGTTCAAGATCGAGATTACATTGCATCGCGATGCTGCGCGTATTGGCAATCGCCTCGGGAATATCGCTGAATAGCGCTTCCATCTCGGCGGCGCTGCGCAAATACTGTTGTTCGGTGTAGTTGTGTGATCGACGCGGGTCATCCAGGGTGCGCCTTTCATTGATGCAAACGCGCGCCTCATGAGCCTCGAAATCATCGCGTTCTATAAAGCGCACATCATTGGTGGCCACCACAGGACAACCGGTAGCACTGGCTAGGGAGACTGCGGCATCCACATAGGCCTCTTCGCGCTCACGGCCACAGCGATGCAACTCTAAATAGAAGGCACCAGGAAACCACTGCTGCCACCCTTCGAGCACCTCTTTAGCCTTCTCTTCGCCTTCTTCCAACAAGGTGCGGCCCACTTCCCCGTCACGACCACCGGACAATGCAATCAGCCCTTTGGCATGTTTTTGCACCCATTCACGGCGCACAGTGAGCAGACCATTGCTTGCTCGCGAGGTATAGGCCAAAGAGATGAGTTCAGTAAGATTGCGATAACCTTCTTTGTCACGAACCAACAGGACTAACGGAGTGGGACGTTGCGGATTCTCTTCGTTCTCTACCAACACATCACAGCCGCAAATGGGTTTGATGCCCGAACGAATGGCAGAGCTGTAAAACTTGATCAAACCAAACATATTAACGTGGTCGGTCAAGGCGATGGCGGGCATTTGCATTTGCGCCACTTTGCCAACCAATTGCCCAATTCGCACCAAACCATCCACCACGGAGTATTCGGTATGTAAACGTAAATGTATGAATTGGTCAGGCATTAGTTCTCACAAACTCTTTTAAATAGGGTTAGTTTTTCTGCGTTCTATAACAACTTGCACCGGCTTATAGGAGCGGCGATGTGCGGGGCATGGCCCTAAGCGCTCTAGCGCTTGAAGATGCACAGGCGTCGGGTAGCCCTTGTGCTTTGCAAAGCCGTATCCAGGGTACTGTGCTTCCATCGCCTCCATCTCACGGTCTCTTGTTACCTTGGCAATAATCGACGCCGCGGCGATACAGTCAACCTTCGAATCTCCTTTGACCACTGCGGTGCTGCGATAGTCCCAGCGTGGGCAATGCAAACCATCGACATAGATAAATCCGGGTTGCACACTAAGGGCGGCAGCCGCACGTGACATCGCTAATAGACTGGCCTGCAGAATATTGATCGTGTCGATCTCGGAGACATTTGCTCGGCCTAAAGCATAGCACAGCGCCCCATCAATAATGAGATCATAGAGGCGTTCTCGTTGCTTCGCCGATAGTTTTTTAGAATCGTTGAGCTGCGCGATGGGACGCTTTGGATCGAGGATTACGGCGGCAGCCACGACATCACCCGCCAAGGGGCCACGCCCGACTTCGTCGACACCTGCGACGATCTCATGCTCAGCTTCTGGGTAGGGAAAACGCAATTGCATCGCTTAGCGACTCTTGGCCGATTTTTGCTTGGCGAGCTCTAACACCGCTTGCGCGGCTTGCTTATCGGCGCCAAGGCGAATCTGCGCATGGATCTTGCGGAACCCTAACGCTAAGGATTGCTGCGCCTGTGTATCCGTGAGCAGGCGCTGAATTTCGCCAGCCAGATTGTCGACAGTTACGTCATTTTGTAAAAACTCTGCCACTAAACGCTCCCCAGCCAATAAATTGGGCAGGGACACATAGGGCACTTTCAACAGACGCGAGGCTAAGGCATAGGTCAGTGGTGACAAACTATACGCAACCACCATAGGGCGCTTCAATAACATGGCCTCGAGTGTCGCCGTGCCCGAGGCAAGCAACACGATGTCCGCTGCCCGCATCGTCTCGTGGGAGCGCCCTGCAAACACATAGAAGCCCTCGGCAACCCCACACTGCGCTAATAGCTCTTGAACCTGCGTATAACGCGCAGCGTTGGCGCAGGGGATGAGAAAGCGCAAGCTTGGGTCGCTCGCAAGTAAGCGTTTAGCCGTCTCGACAAACTGACGACCAAGGCGCGCTATTTCATTGCGCCGACTGCCAGGCATAAGGGCGATGTAGCGCCCCTGTAACGGGAGATCTAGACTCAACCTCGCCGACGTGCGCTCCTCTTCACCACCACCATCCATAGGAATATTGTCGGCAAGTGGGTGACCCACTAACTTCACTGGCACCTGATGCTGTTCGTAAAAAGGAATCTCGAAAGGAAATAATGCCAAGACAAGGTCAGTAGCTTGCGCGATTTTATGAATGCGTTTCTGCCCCCATGCCCAAACACTTGGGCTGACATAGTGGACAGTGGGGATTCGTTTATCGTGAATCACTTTCTCTATGCGCAGATTAAAACCGGGCGAGTCGATACCAATGAAGACATCGGGGGGGGAGGCAATAAAATGGTTCTCAAGATCGCGCTTGATGCGCAGCAATTCGGGCAGCCGAGCTAGAGGCTCAACAAAGCCCATCACCGATAAGCGCTCCATCGGCACAAAACTATCGAAGCCTTCGGCGATCATCTTAGGACCGCCAATCCCTTCGAACGTGGCTTCGGGACAAAGACGTCGAATCGCTTGAATCAAGCCTTCTCCAAGCGTATCACCGGAGGCTTCTCCTGCAATCATGCCAATTCGCACAGCCACACTCCGTTTGGATAGCCGTAAGTGAGAGCAGCGGCTATGAAGATCGCCACTGCCTTACTTAACGTTGAATGCCTCTAGTGGAGGACACAATAGAGTTAACAAAGGCCTCAATCTGCACATTCTCTTTGGCCATCTCTTCAAGCACGGCCAGTGCTTCCTTGAGGGTATTGCCTTTTTTATAGAGGATTTTAAAGGCTTTGCGAATCTCGAGAATATCACTCTTGGTAAATCCGCGACGCTCAAGACCAATCGCATTGATGCTGCGCGCCTCGGGCGGCGTGCCACTGACAATGATGTAAGCAGGCACATCGTTACTGATATGCGTCATGCCTCCGATCATCGCATGGGCGCCAATCTTCAAGAATTGGTTCACCCCGGCATAACCACCGAGCACTGCCCAGTCGCCAACTTCTACGTGCCCAGAAATACCAACGTTATTAGCAAAAATACAGTGACTGCCAACGATACAATCGTGTGCCACATGCACATACGGCATCAACAAATTGTTGTCGCCTATGCGCGTCACACCGCCGCCAAAACCAGTCCCACGGTGCAAGGTGGCACCTTCACGAATAATATTGTTGGAACCAATTTCTAACCAAGCATCTTCGCCTTCAAACTTTTTATCTGCTGGGTCTTCGCCCACAGAGGCGAATTGAAAAATCTTATTGTTTTTGCCAATTTTGGTATTGGAGCGAATAACCACATGCGAAGCCACTTCTGTCCCTTCATCGATTTCAACTCCAGGCCCAATAATACTCCACGGCCCAACGATAACGTCGTCCGCAATTTTGGCGCGTGGATCAATGATGGCTCGAGAATCAATCAATTTCATTTTTCCTTTCCGCACAAATTATAGTCGCTGAACAAACGAGTTCATCACCTACAGAGGCTTTGCATTGGAATTTATAAATGCCGCGCTTACTAGTGACGATTGTCGCCTCAAGTTTAAGTTGATCACCTGGCACTACTGGGCGTTTCAGACGTACGTCGTCTGCACCCACGAAATAGTAAAGATAGCCATCTTTGGGCTTCTTCTCTTGGCTCTTAAAGCCTAAAACACCTGCAGCTTGTGCGAGCGCTTCAATAATCAATACTCCTGGCATGATCGGTTGACCAGGAAAATGCCCCTCAAAAAAGTGCTCGTTCACAGAGACATTTTTATACGCAAGAATAGACTTACCAAGATCGATCTCTACTACTCGATCGACGAGCAAAAACGGGTAACGTTGAGGTAAGTATTCTTTGATTTGTTCGATGTTCATCATCATATTGATCCTGACGCAGGCGTCCATGTTATCTATAAATATTCTTAAACGCTGTTGGTTTTACAATTTACCAAGCGTTAATTTTTCTAATTCGCGTAGGCGTTTGGCCATATCGTCTAACTGCCTAAAACGGACGATATTGCGCTTCCATTCTTTTGATTCTAATAATCCAGTGCCCGATGAATAGATCCCTGCCTCTGCAATGGATTGACTCACTAAGGACATCGCACTGATCATCACTTTGTCGGCAATAGTGAGGTGGCCAATAATACCGACCCCACCGCCGATGGTACAGTAACGGCCTATCGTGGTACTGCCAGCGATAGCACTGCAGCCGCAAATAATACTGTGCTCGCCCACTATGCAATTATGGGCGATCTGCACGTGATTATCGATCTTCACACCTTGTTCAATGATGGTGTCATCAAGCGCGCCACGGTCGATAGTAGACCCGGCCCCGACCTCCACATCACAGCCAATCTGCACGCCGCCTAGTTGGGCAATTTTAATCGATTGACGACCATCGAAAGCAAAACCGAAACCATCGGCCCCAATCACCACCGAGGAGTGCAACACTGCACGGTCGCCGATCCGGACATCATGGTACACACTGACATTGGCGAACAGTCGGCAATTTTGCCCTAGCCGACTACGTGCACCAACACTACAGCCTTCGGCGATAATACAACCCTTGCCCACGTGTGCATCGGCGGCAATCGTGACAAAGGCACCTATCGAGACGTCATCATCGATAGTCGCGCTAGGATCGATACAGGCAGTGGGGTGGATACCAGGGTTGATTGAAGGCAGTGGTGCAAACAATTGCGAGGCTTTCGCATAGCTCACATAGGGAGACTTAGAGACAAGCTTGGCAGCGGCACAGCTATCCACAAAGCTTTCCTCAATGATTACCGCACTCGCCTGTGTCCCGGCGAGCTGGCTAACATAACGGGAATTACTAAGGAAACTGACTTTGCCGGGGCCCGCTGACTTCAGAGTAGCCAATCCGTCAATGACTATTGACGGATCGCCACGCAACTCGACAGCAAGCAAGGCCGCTAACTCACCAAGCGTGTAAGTAGTCTGCTTGCTCACTCGGTGAGACCCAGTCACTGACTTACTACTGATTCAGCTCGTTTAGCTTGGCAGTCACTTTGCCAGAGATATCGTATACATTGTCGAAGAACGCAACGCTATCGGCATTCAATACCAAAGTGTAACCGCCCTCTTCTACAACGGCCTGAATAGCAGCGCCTAGGTTTTGACGCATGCTATCGATGAACATTTGATTGCGCTCCTGCAATGCACCCTGTACGCGCTCTGAGATCAATTGCAGCTGCACTTGTTTCTCTTGTGCATCTGAGTTGATTTTACGCTTCTCGGACTCGCTCATGATGGACTCATCACGCTGTGCACGTTCAACTAGTTCGCGCAGCTCACCATTCAAACGTTCGGCACGCTCTTGGTCATCGCGAAACTCTTCTTGAATCACAGCCTGCAGCTCTACCGCCGCTTGCGAGTTAAACAGGGCCTGTTCGAGATTAACAACCCCTACTACTGGCTGCTGTGCAAAGGCAACTCCACTAGTAAGCAACAGTCCTGCAAATGCCAATACTTTAGTAATCGTTTTCACTATCCAATCTCCGAATGAGCAAATATGCAGCATGATAATACTGCGATGTTCTTGTTGTAGCCCGAAGCATGCACCCGAAGATGCGCCTCGCAGCCATCGACCTTCACCTTTCTTAGAACCCTGCGCCGATTGTGAAGTCGAAATTCTTCTCGTCGTCGCCTGGATCCTTGGAGAACGGCTTCGCGACGTAGAAAGTCAATGGACCAAAAGGTGACAGATACGTCACGCTAATGCCCATCGAGTACCTAAATTCACCGGCATCGAAGTCGCTACAATTGTTCTGCAATCCCTGAGTAGCCGTACAGTTTGACGAAAATACGTTACCTGCATCGATAAACAGAGACGAGCGCACCCGACTCCTGTCTGTTACAAAAGGAATTGGGAACAGCAATTCTACACTACCGGTTGTTAAGATATTACCCCCAAAAGCGTCTAATTCTCGATTCAAGGCAATATCTTCGACGGCTAATTGATACTGCTGATTGCCATTGGCATCGAGCACTGGGTCGCCATTGGCATCAGTGACAGGCGTCGTCAAATAACCATATTGAGTTTGGTCGATCTGCGCATAGCCGGCCTCACTACGGATGATATTGCCGTTTTCGTCACGCAGTAGAGCCGCTGGGGCCGTCTGGTAGCGCTTAGGATCAGTGCTGCGAGGGCCCAGGCTGTTCTCATCGAAACCGCGCACGACGCCGTTTGCCGATAAACCACCCGCGAAGAAGTTCTGGAAGAATGGCAAGCCATCGGTATTGCCATAACCACCGCCGTAACCAATATTGGCACGCAGCGCTAAGATGAAGTCGCCAAACAGCGGCTTGTAATATTGCGCCGCGTAATTGAACTTGTAGTATTCCAGGTCACTGCCTGGTGTCGTCACCTCGAAAGAGAGCTGCTGGAAAGACCCTGCCGTTGGCAACTGACCACGGTTCAGGGTGCTGCGCAGCCAGTTAGTAGAGAAGGTGAAATTATCGAACTCCGTTCCATGCTTATCGATGAAACCTAGGTCAGCGCTCTGGTTGAGATACTGAGTTGGCAAGTCGACGACAAACCCACCGGTCGCATCCATCACTGGGCCGTTAAAGGGGTTTTCGTTGGCAGGCTCGATGATGTATCGATCAACTCCATCGAAGAGCTGCGGACTAGACTCGATCTCCTGCACAGTGAACCCACCGGAACTGAGCTCGGTATGAGAATAACCAACATTGAACCCTATCTGCTGAATCTCATTAATCGGGTAAGCGAAGTTGAATGAGCCACCATAGGATTTTGTGGAGAAGCTGGCAATATTGTAGGGAGAGTCCTGCTCTTGCAAGAAGACATTGAAACCACGACTCACGCCATCGGCGGTGAAGTACGGGTCTAGATAACTCAGATTGACACTTTTCTGGAACGTACTCTTATTAATTCCGATGCCAACTGTGCGCCCCGTGCCCAAAAAGTTTTGTGCCTCAAGCGATGAACTAATGAAGAAATCACCACCACCGCCGGAGCCTACACTGAACGAGATGTTACTGAAATTTTGCTCTTCTACGCTGTACTCGAGGTCGATCTGATCGGTAGTGCCAGGCACTTCGATCGTCTCCACTTCAACTGTCGAGAAATAACCAAGACGCTCCAAACGTACTTTCGACAATTCTATTTGCTGGCTCGAGGCGGGTGCGCTTTCAAGCTGACGCATTTCGCGGCGCAATACTTCATCTGCCGTTGCCGTATTGCCAATAAAGTTAACGCGGTTCACATAAGTGCGATTGCCTGCGTCCACAAAGAAAGTCACATCGACCGTTTCTTCCTCTTCGTTGATCTCGGGAACGCCATTCACCTCGGCAAAGGCATAGCCGAAATTACCAAGGATCTGTGTTAAATACTCTTCTGTTGCGGTAACCAGTGCTTGCGAAAATGTTTGCCCTGACGCCACTACTGTATAGGCGCGCAAGATGGCCTCGGTATTCACCAAGTCACCAGCCAAGTTCACTTCATTCACTACATACTGTTCACCTTCGGTGACGTTAATAGTGATGTAGATTTCTTCGTTGTCCGGCGTGATGGAGATTGGAGTCGAATCAATATTGAAACGCACATAACCATTGTCCATGTAATGGGAGGTTAATTTTTCCAAGTCACCGGTTAACTGCTCACGCGAATATTTATTGCGCCCACTGAAGGGGTTATACCAAGGCTTCAAGCCTAGATCGAACAACTCCAAGAGCTCGTCGTCATCGAAGGCATTATTGCCAACGATATTGATGTATTGAATACGACTCTCTTTACCTTCGTTGATCGTCATATTGATCGCCACGCGGTTACGTGGTTGCTCTTCAATTTCGATCTCGACGGTAGAGCCGTAACGTCCACGCCCAGAATAAACTTCCTGAATACCTTGGCGAATTGCCTCTAGCGTAGCGCGGGTAAAAATACCCCCTTCGCTAATATCGGCTGTTGCCATATTCTCTAAGATATCTTCCGTCTTTAAGACTTTGTTACCCGTGATATTGATTTCACTCACGGATGGACGCTCTAGCACCGAGATGAAGAGCACATTGCCCTCTCTGGCCACCTCGACATCTTCGAAATATTCCGATGAGGTGATAGCGCGAATGATTTCGGCTGGTACCTGATCGCTAACCGTATCGCCAATACCTACTGGCAAGAGGCCAAATACAACGCCCGAGGAGATCCTCTGTAGGCCATCGATCTGAATATCTTCGATTACGAAATTCTGAGCGTAAGCGGCAGTGCTTGCCACTGTTGACAATACTAATGTACTTAAAAGGGATCTAGTCATGAATGTACTTCAGGCCTGAGTCTATTATCTTTTATCGAATTGAAATGAGAGAGCTGCGTAGAAGATCCTCGGGACTTACAAGAGCCGACTGACATCGTTATATACCGCCAATACCATGACTCCTGAGATAAGGAGTAAACCCAACTGAAGACCCATCGCCTGTATTCGTTCCGGTACTGGTCGGCGAATAATTGCCTCAATGCTGTAGTAAAGCAAATGACCTCCATCCAACACTGGTATAGGCAATAGATTCAACACTCCTAGACTTATGCTAAGTATCGCTAAGAAGCCCAAATAGACCTCTAGACCATAGCTCGCCGTCTCTCCTGCTACTTGCGCTATAGTAATTGGACCATTGATATTCTTTACAGAAATCAGGCCAATAACCATTTTCTTGATCGAATCGAGTACAAATACCGACTTTTCCCACGTTTCTTGTACGGCGGGCACAAATGCTGAAACGGGATTGTAGTTCACCTCACGAATACGCTCGGCAGGCAAACTCCCATATAAGTCGAATTCTTGTACATACGCACCAATGACACCAATGCGCTCACCGCTGTCTAGCACGCTTGCAGCCGGTGTCAGCGTCAATGTCA
Source organism: uncultured Pseudomonadales bacterium (assembly GCA_947259995.1). Lineage (GTDB taxonomy): Bacteria > Pseudomonadota > Gammaproteobacteria > Pseudomonadales > Pseudohongiellaceae > UBA5078. Next base: position 94,347 of record CAMYOK010000014.1, read on the forward strand.
CTGGCATTGCATCACGTTGGACAACAACCTCGAGCGGCAGTTCCGGACTTGCGCGCACACGTTGCACCCATTGCAACCAGCCGGTTAGCTCTTGACCATCAGCGGACACGATACGGTCCCCAGCTTGCATGCCAGCAAGTTGCGCGGCACCGCCGTCGATAAGGCCTTCGATAACGGGAGGAATTTCGTACTGAACAAACCCCAAAGAGCCTAGCGGATTGGGCTCAGCAGTATTGGACTGCCAGCTGTCCAGGGCAATGATGTATTCTTGGGCACTATTTTGACCCGCTGGAATGGCACTGATTTCAAGGTCGCCGGTCTCGCCGAGGCGCGCCAAAAGCAACATCGTCACTTGTTGCCACAGCTGGGTTGCTTCGCCATCAACGGCAACGATCTCATCGCCTGCGCGCAGCCCAGCGGCATAGGCGGGAGAGTCGTCTAAAACATTGGCCAGTACTGGCGAGGTGCCATTTAAGCCGTAGGCCACATTGATGATCCAGAAGACGGTAATAGCCAAAAGGAAATTAGCGATAGGGCCAGCCGCGACAATCGCCATTCGCTGCCATAGGGGTTTAGTCGCAAAGGACATATGCTGCTGACTTGCAGGGATACCCGTGTCGCCTTCGACACTGGTGTCCTCTTGGCCTAACATTTTCACATAGCCGCCAAGCGGGATTGGTGCGATGACGTATTCCGTGCCGTCTTTGCCGATCCAAGTCTTTACAGCTTTACCAAAACCGATGGAGAAGCGCAGCACCTTTACACCACAGCGCCGAGCCACCCAAAAATGGCCAAATTCGTGGACAGTAACGAGGATGCCAAGCGTCACTAAGAGAGCAATGATATTAATGATCAGTTGTAGAGCCATAAATAACGGTCTTCCGTCAGGGCGGCCTAAACCACGCCCAAGTACGCGCATGAATGTGTCAGCTTAACGCTTTTACGTAATCTTGCGTCAAATTCTGTCGGTAATTGCCCGCGCCAAAACCCGAGCTTCTGTGTCTGCTTGCCGAATAATATCGATTGTGTCGGCTTTGCGACAAGTCATTTGTTCTAAGACGCTAGCAATGATAGCAGGTATGTCTGTGAAACGACTCTTACCCTGCAAAAAAGACTCTACAGCGACCTCATTCGCCGCATTCAGACAGGTTGGCGCCGTGCCCCCCATCTTAGCGGCCTCCATACCTAAGCGAAGGCAAGGGAAGCGCTCTAAATCCGGCGTATAGAACTGCAGGCTGCTCTGCGCTGTAAGGTCCAAAGCTTGCGCTCCGGATTCGATCCGCTGTGGCCACGCTAGGCTGTAGGCAATCGGGATGCGCATATCGGGGCTGCCCATCTGCGCAATCATCGAGCCGTCGTTATACTCCACCATGGAGTGCACAATACTCTGCGGATGGATAAGCACATCAACATACTGCGCCCCCACGCCAAATAAATAGCAGGCCTCGATAATCTCAAGCCCCTTGTTCATCATCGTGGCCGAGTCTACCGATATCTTACGGCCCATGCTCCAATTAGGATGCGCACAGGCTTGCTCGGGGGTGACGTCTCTTAAGCTGCTCAGGGGTGAATCTCTAAACGGGCCGCCCGAGGCCGTTAATACTATGCGACGGACGCCCTGCCCGCGAATATCGCCACCGGCAAAGCGCGACTCTGGAGGGAGGCACTGAAATACTGCATTGTGCTCACTATCGATAGGTAAAAGCACGGCATCACTGTTCGCAAGCGTCTCCATAAAGAGATCGCCTGCCATCACCAAAGCTTCTTTATTCGCCAACAATACTTTTTTCGAATGCTCAACTGCAGCCAAAGTGGCTGGCAAACCTGCACTGCCCACGATAGCCGCCATCACTGTGTCGGCCTCGGCATGCACCGCTACATCGATCAACGCCTGAGCACCCGATAGGACCTCTATCTCAAGGCCTTCTTTGCGCAGCATTTCGTCTAAGGTTTGCGCCGCAGATTCGTCCACCATCACCGCAAAGCGTGGCTTAAAACGCAGGCATTGGGAAAATAAGATATCCACGCGGGAATTCGCGGTTAGCGCAAAGACCCGATATTGCGCATGCAGGGCAATCACATCCAAGGTGCTCTGGCCAATAGAGCCAGTAGAGCCAAGGATCGTGATCTGCGCACTACAAGAGACGCTCGGTATGTGAGAGTGATCTATAGCCATGTCACATCTGCAAACACAATAGTAATTAAGAAAACGAACACTGGAGCCGCAGACGTTAAACTATCGATACGATCGAGAACGCCACCGTGCCCAGGAAGAGTCTTGCCACTGTCCTTGAGGCCCTGACTGCGTTTAAGCATACTCTCGAATAGGTCGCCCAGCACACTGAACACGGCTGTCACCATGGCGACAACGATGAACGCTAACATGTGCGCGGCATCTAATTGCACGATGTAACGATTGAGTGGGTAAAGCAGAATAAGCGCTAGCAACAAACACGTTGCCATCCCTCCCCAGAAACCCGCCCATGACTTGCCCGGGCTCAGTTTTGGCGCGAGTTTCGCCTTTCCCCAAGCACGGCCTGTGAAATAAGCACCAATATCGGCAAAGCTCACGATTGCGATCAATGCGAATACCAATGCCCCATTGGGCACGAGGTATTTCAGCTCTATCAAGGCAACCCAAGTCGGGATAAGGGTAAAAAACCCCATCAGTGCAGTACTAGGGACGTTGACCCACTTTGAGGAATTTTCGGGATAGTGGCGGATAAGCCAAAACGCCACAAGCCAGAACAAGACTCCAACGCCTGTGAGGCTTGTCACCAATGGCGCTGTCAACAAACGTGTCGTCGCGATGATTTGCAAGGCGGGAGCCAGAATCGCCATGAGCACTACGAACACAATCAGGTAAACCGCTTTGTGTGCAAGAGACTGAATGCCCATCAGGCCAGTCCACTCCAGCACACCAACTAGCAGTACCGCACTGACAAAGATTGCAAACTGGTAGGGAGTCGTCCAAACAGTGCCCAAGTAGAGCACAGCCAACATGACCAAGGCCGTAATCACACGAGTCTTAAGCACTACGAGCGCTCCCAGACACAGGCAATTCATCACTGTGCTCAGGGTTATCCAGGTGCCCATAACGTCTTTGTCGACGGCTATAGTCCTGCATTGCAAGATCGAACTCTTGATCGTCGAAATCGGGCCAATAACATTGAGTAAAATACAGCTCGGTGTAGGCAAACTGCCAGAGCAAGAAATTGCTAATTCGGCTCTCTCCACCGGTGCGAATACATAGATCCGGTGCGGGGTCTTCTGCCATCGCTATGTGTTTCTGCATTTGCTCAACGCTGATTTGGTCCGAGCGTAGCGTACCCTGCTCTACCTGCTCGGCCAATCTACGTGCTGCATTGGCGATATCCCACTGGCCACCATAATCGGCCGCCACAGTGACCACAGTGCCCGTATTATTCGCCGTCAAGGTTTCTACTTCCTGCATATGGCGCTGCAAGGTCGCAGAGAAGCTTTCACGATTGCCAATAAAACGCAGTTTGACATTGTTGTTGTGTAGCTGGGTAATTTCTTTGCGCTTGAGCACAGCGAGGAATAGGGCCATGAGGCCTTTTACCTCTTTGTTGGGGCGCAGCCAATTTTCGCTACTAAACGCAAACAAGGTGAGGTATTTGATATTGCGATTCAAACAAGAGTAGACCACTTGTCGTGCGGCTTCCGCTCCTGCACGATGCCCTGCCGTCCCAGACAAACCGTTCGCTTTCGCCCAGCGGTTATTGCCATCCATGATGACTGCCACATGACACGGTAATTGAGAGGCTTCAGGACTGGGCGAGGCTATATTCTGCATTAGACATCTATGTCTCTTTTAGTTTTTTCGGTATACGCGTGCTTCACGCCAGTGATACACGCGCCTGCCCTCTTATAACGAACTTACTGGTCATCATCCAGACAATTAAAGGCTTTAATGCACTTAAATTGACAGCAGGTCCGTTTCTTTAGCACTGTAATGACTATCGACCGAGGCAATGTATTTGTCGGTCAGCTTTTGGATGCGCTCTTCTGCTCGGTGCTGATCATCTTCGCTAATGGTTTTATCTTTGACTAGGTCTTTGACACTGCCATTGGCATCACGTCGAATATTGCGAATCGCAACGCGGGCGTTCTCAGCCTCTGCCTTGGCTTGTTTGGTGTAGTCACGACGCGTCTCTTCGGTCAACGCTGGCATTGGCACTCGAATAGATTCGCCATTATTAGAGGGGTTCAGGCCTAGATCTGACTTCATTATGGCTTTTTCGATGTCGCCAATCAGAGGGCGCTCCCAGGGCACTACTACCAAGCATCGGCCATCTTCTACAGTAATATTCGCAAGCTGGTTAAGCGCTGTGTCCGCACCATAGTACGGCACCAATACTGTGTCTAGCAGGCTTGGGTGAGCACGACCTGTACGAATCTTGTTGAAGGCGATCTCGAGTGAGGAGATACTTTTCTCCATGCGTTGATCTGCGTCTTTGATTATCTCTTCAATCATCTTGTAATCCCAACTGAGGGTTGATATCAATTTATGCTGGCGAGGATGGATTCTCGATTATCGTGCCATCTGCAGCGCCCATGACGTTATTCAGCAACGCCCCTGGCTTGTTCATATTAAATACACGGACAGGAATATCGTGTTCGCGAATCAGAGCAATCGCCGTCAGGTCCATAACTCCTAATTTACGCTCTAACACCTCATCAAAGGTGAGACGTTCGTATTTTTCTGCGTCTGGCACTAAGTTAGGGTCTGCTGAGTAAACCCCGTCCACTTTAGTCGCCTTTAACACCAATTCGGCATCGATTTCGATACCCCGCAAACAGGCCGCTGAATCGGTTGTGAAGAATGGATTCCCCGTTCCCGCTGCGAAAATCACCACATCACCGGCGCGCAAGTGACGAATTGCCGTGCGCCGATCGTAGTGCTCTACAACCCCGCTCATGGGGATTGCAGACATGACACGCGTGGCAATGCTGGCTCGCTCGAGCGCATCACGCATTGCCAAGGCGTTCATCACCGTGGCAAGCATGCCCATATGATCACCGGTGACCCGTTCCATGCCCGCCGCATTCAGTGCCGCACCACGAAAGAGATTACCACCGCCAATCACCATACCGATCTGGACGCCAAGGCCGACCAATTGGCCGACCTCAACTGCCATACGATCAAGGACTTTAGGGTCAATACCGAAATCGGCATCTCCCATCAAGGCCTCACCACTAAGCTTGAGAAGAATGCGCTTATATTTTTTGTCTGACTTGCCCATTTGCACTCCGCCCTTTTGGCTCATCTGTTAGAGCTCAATTATACGTGTGAAGCTGCCGCAACTTCCGCTGCAAAATCCACTTCCGCTTTCTCGATACCCTCGCCTACTTCGAAGCGAATAAAGCTTACGACATCCGCGCCGGCCTTCTTGAGAAGCCCTGCAATCGTGATTTCGCTGTCTTTAACGAAAGGCTGATCGAGTAGACTAACTTCCGCTACATATTTGCGCAAACGGCCTTGAATCATTTTTTCGATGATTTCTTCTGGCTTGCCGCTTTCACGAGCTTGTGCAGAATAAATCTCTGACTCTTTTGCTAGCAACTCTTTAGGCACGTCTTCAGCGCGCACAACGATAGGGTTAACCGCCGCTACATGCATCGCAATGTCTTTGGCCAATGTATCGTCTCCGCCTTTGATCGCCACCAACACCGCGATACGGTTGTTGCTGTGGATATACGTATCAACGATACCGTCGTTGGCATTCTTAAATTCGATCAACTGGATGCGACGAACACTGATGTTCTCACCAATTTTTTGCACTAGTTTTTCACGCGCATCTTCAAGATCGCCAGACATGATTTTAGCTACGTCTGTTTCGCGCGTTTCGAAGGCTTGATTTAGTACAGATTGAGCAAAGTTCAGGAAGTTGTCATCACGTGCCACGAAGTCTGTTTCACTGTTAACCTCGACAATGACGCCAAAATTGCCATCTTCAGAGATTTTAGTCAGTACAGTCCCTTCCGCTGCGATACGCCCTGCTTTCTTAGCGGCTTTCATGCCACTCGCTTTACGCAAATCATCGATTGCTTTTTCCATGTCGCCGTCAGCTTCTACTAACGCCTTTTTGCAATCCATCATGCCAAGACCCGTGCGCTCACGCAGTTCCTTAACCATACCCGCTGTAATATTCGCCATTTAAATGCCCCTATCAATTTCAAAATTCAGTGATTCAAATCTGACTTAAAAAAAAAGGGCAAAGCCCTTCTTTTTTCTATATTTCGGCCACTTAGAGCCGTATAAACCCTTATTTTTGCAGACAAAGGCTCCCGTACGAGAACCTTTGTCGCAAGAAGGCTAGATTACTCAGCCGCCGCTGGTTTAGCAGGCGCTTCAGCCGGTGCAGCCGCTGCTGCTTCTGCTGGTGCCGCCTCTTCTTTATCTTCTACTTCGATAAACTCGCTGTCGCCGTTTACGACATTGCCGTCACCACGACCTGATAGGCAGGCATTGGCCACTGCTGTTGCGTACAACTCGATCGCACGAATCGCATCATCATTACCAGGGATTGGGAAGTCGATACCATCAGGGTTGCTGTTCGTATCAACGATACCAATAACAGGAATGCTGAGGTTGTTGGCTTCAGTGATTGCGATGCGCTCGTGATCAACGTCAATGACGAACAAAGCATCAGGCAAACCGCCCATGTCTTTAATCCCGCCAATGCTGCGCTCCAATTTCTCTTTGGAGCGGCGACGAGTGAGCGCCTCTTTCTTAGTCAAACGGTCGAATGTGCCGTCTGTCTCTTGTGCTTCTAGATCGCGAAGCTTCTTGATAGAGCCACGGATTGTTTTGTAGTTGGTCAGCATGCCACCCAACCAGCGGTGGTCAACGTAAGGCATGCCAGCACGTTCGGCCTGCTCTTTCACGATTTTACCCGCGGCGCGCTTGGTACCAACAAAAAGAACTTTCTTCTTTTTGGCAGCCAAAACTTGTACTTGCTCTAGCGCTGCGTTAAGCGCTGGCACAGTGTGCTCTAGGTTGATGATATGAATCTTGTTACGCGCGCCAAAAATGTATTGCTTCATCTTTGGGTTCCAGTAGCGACACTGGTGACCAAAGTGCACGCCCGCTTTGAGCATCTCTTTCATTGTAACTGTAGTCATGATTTTTCCTTTATTCGGGTTAGGCCTCCATATACCCCATGGTTAAACCCGCAAGCCTGACGGCAATTAGGCACCCAAAACACATGTGTCGGTATATGTGCGACGTTAGTTTATACGCAATCGTTTGGTCGATGACCCACGAAGCGCGCAGCTTTATACCACAAAGCACCACCAACTTAAAGCTTTTGCCACACTTTTGCACTCTGCAAGCGCGACGCAGAGCAAGGCGCAAAAGCGCTGCATCCCTGTCAATCACAGGCCTGCTGCATTACAATAGCGGGCCTATTGAATCCTTAGCCCACTGACCAACTGAGAAAACACAGCACACTATGGCCATCAGTATTAAAACGCCTGAAGACATCGTCAAAATGCGAGTTGCCGGAAAATTGGCAGCAGAGGTCCTCGAAATGATTGGCCCACATGTCACCGCTGGGGTCAGCACAGGCGAGCTAGATCGCATTTGCCACGATTATATCGTGAACGTGCAACAGGCGATCCCAGCACCGTTAAATTACAACGGTTTTCCGAAATCGATCTGCACCTCCATCAACCACGTCATCTGCCACGGCATCCCCAGCGACACGAAATTTCTGAAGAAAGGCGACATCATCAATATCGATGTCACTGTCATCAAAGATGGCTTTCATGGGGACACCAGCAAGATGTTCGTGATTGGTGAGGCACCGGCCCATGTCTCACGCTTGATCGACATCACCCAGCAATGCCTGTACATGGGCATTGAGATCGTTAAACCCGGCACGCGTTTAGGCGATATAGGCCATATCATTCAACAGCATGCTGAAGCGAATAATTACTCGGTGGTGCGCGAATACTGCGGGCACGGCATCGGTCAAGTGTTCCACGAAGACCCGCAAGTCCTGCACTACGGCACTCCAGGCACGGGTGTCGAACTCAAAGAAGGCATGACCTTCACCATTGAACCCATGTTAAATGCTGGCACTCGACACACGAAACTCTCCAAAGCCGACGGTTGGACAGTAACCACCCGTGACCGGCGCCTCTCTGCCCAGTGGGAACACACACTGGCGGTGACCGCGACAGGATGTGAAGTCCTAACTAAACGCTCCGACGAGAATTTCTAACATACCCCGCACAGCACTGCCGCCCCTCTATCTTTAATGGCTCTCACACTATGACTGACTCATCGCAATCCGCTAACGCAAGTTTTCATGAATCCTTTTTCGACCTAGCGGCATTTCGCCGACAACTGCAAGAAGGATCGCAAGCGGTAGCAGTATTTAAGCAAGCATTGTCAGACGCGCAAGACCGCTTAGATGAGCATTATAAGAACAACGTCGACATCTCACTGCTAATCCACGGCCGTGCATGGTTGATGGATCAAATTCTATGCTGTGTATGGGAACGTTATGATTGGGGCAGTGCGGCAGACATCAGCCTATTGGCAGTAGGCGGATACGGCCGCGACGAGTTACACCCACACTCCGATATTGACTTACTCATCGTGACTCGCGAGGACAATCTCGAGCCTTATAAAAAGAGCCTTGGTGATTTCTTTACTTTCTTATGGGATATAAATCTCGAGATTGGTCAGTCGGTGCGCTCAATTGAGCAGTGTCGCCAAGAAGCACTTAAAGATATCACGGTCACCACGAGCCTGATGGAATCGCGCACGATCGTCGGCCCCGAAGCTTTGCGCGATGCCATGATCGAAAGAACGCAAAATGCAGATGTTTGGCCCGCGAAATCATTCTTCGAAGCCAAGCGCGACGAGCAAGTCGCCCGTCACGATAAATACTATGACATCGACTACGCTTTAGAGCCCAATGTGAAAACATCACCGGGCGGGCTGCGGGACATCCAAACCATCGCCTGGATCGCCAAGCGCTATTACAAAGCCAACACGCTAGGTGATTTAGTAGGGCTCGGTTTTCTCACCGAGCAAGAATATGCGCAATTAGTCGAAGGCGAACACTTGTTATGGAAACTGCGTTACGGTTTGCATCTTTTGGCGGGTCGCAAAGAAGACCGCTTGCTCTTCGATAAACAAAAAGACCTAGCCGTTATGTATGGTTATCAAGATGACGATAAAAGTCTTGCCGTCGAAAAGCTTATGCAAGAATACTACCGTGCCGTAGCTAATTTGCGCGGTCTCAACGATGTGTTACTGCAACATTTTGACGAGGCAATTTTACGCGCCGATGAGACAGAAGAGATCAAGGTAATAAACAAGCGTTTTCAAACTCGCAGCGATTACATCGAAATTCGCAATGAGAATGTTTTCAAACGCTTTCCCTTTGCTTTGATCGAAATTTTCGTTTTGATGGCACAGAACCCTGAAATCAAAGGGGTACGCGCCGCCACCATTCGCTCGATTCGCGAGCACAGCGTGATGATCGATGAGACATTTCGCAAAGATCTGCGCAATGTCACACTCTTTATGGAGTTATTACGGTCAGCCCACGAGCTAACGTCGCAGCTGCGACGCATGTCGCGCTACGGTGTGCTAGGTCGCTATCTGCCTGAGTTCGGCGCGATCACGGGCAAGATGCAACACGATCTTTTCCATATCTATACGGTTGATGCCCATACCTTGCAGGTAGTGGAAAACATGCGTCGCTTCCGCTTTCCAGAAGCGGAAGAAAATTTTCCGATTGCCGCACACATCGCACGCCGACTTCCGAAACCCGAACTGCTATACATCGCGGGCCTATACCATGATATTGCCAAGGGTCGCGGTGGCGATCACTCCACCTTAGGCATGGTCGACGGCGCCGAATTCTGTCGCCTGCATCACCTAAGCGCCTGGGATACCAAACTCGTCTCTTGGCTAATCGGCAAGCATTTGCTGATGTCCATGACGGCACAACGTATGGATATCGCCGACCCAGAAGTCATACACAATTTCGCCCTCGAAGTTGGCGACAAACTTCACCTTGATTATCTTTATGCCCTGACTGTCGCCGACATTAATGCAACCAACCCTACCTTGTGGAATTCTTGGCGCGCCTCCCTTATGCGTCAGCTATACCTAAGCACAAAACGCGCATTACGCCGCGGACTTGAAAACCCTATCGATCGCGCCGACCGGATCAAAGACAAGCAGGAAAGCGTGCTATTGAAGCTCACAGAACACGGTGTGGACCATTCGCTAATTGCACAAATTTGGGACAACATCGACGACGAATATTTCGTGCGCGAATCCACAGCAAACATCATTTGGCATACAGAGGCGATCGCCAAGAGTGGCGGCCAACAGACGTTGATTCTTATTGAAGATCCAAGCGAGAGCTTAAGCGGTGGTGCAACACAGATCTTTATCTACACCCTCAACAAGAACCATCTATTTGCGAGCAGTGCCGCGGCAATGGAAAAGCTAGGGCTGAATATTCAGGACGCCCGCATTTTCACCTCGAGTAAAAATTACTGTATGAACACCTACACGGTGTTAGAAGATGATGACAACCCAGTAAGTGCAAACAAGGAACGTCAGCAGCAAATTATCGCATTGCTAAGTGAATACCTGATTGAACCAACTAAGTATTTGAAAGTGTCCGACAAGCGCATTGCTCGCAAGCTCAAACACTTTAGCAAACATGTCGAAACTGAGCTGATTAACTCCGACGACAACCCCTACTCCACTATCGAAATTAACTGCCCTGACCAACCCGGTATTTTGGCATCTATCGGTAAAATTTTTGCGGAACACAATTTACAGCTACTCAATGCCCGCATCGCGACTTTAGGCGAGCGAGTAGAGGATTTATTCTATGTGGTGTCCGCTGAAAATGAAAAACTGACCGACCAGGCAGAGATCGACCAGCTTCTGGAAGATATTCGCGAAGAACTCGGCAATTAAACAAAGGATGTGACCATGCCCGATAACACCGCAATCCTTTATGGGATTCCCAATTGTGACACCATGAAAAAGACGCGCAAATGGCTAGACGCCAACGAGGTGAGTTATGAATTTCACGACTACAAGAAGTCTGGAATCGACCGAACGCTTGCGCAGCGCTTTATCGCCGCAGTGCCTTTAGAGACATTGATCAATAAACGCGGCACGACCTGGCGCAAACTCCCCAGCGAGCAACAGGCGTCTTTAGACAGCACAAACGCCGTCGACATTATTTGCAACAACCCTTCCATCGTGCGCCGCCCATTAATTGAAATCGGGTCGCAGTGGTTGGCAGGTTATGACGAAAATCAATTACGCACTTTATTGGCAAAGTAACGCCATCAGAAAATAGGAAATCATTATGAGCCAGAATTCATCTCTACACAGCTTGGGCCTCGGCGTCGTTACGCGCAATAAGCAAGGCGAAATCATCGAGGTGTACTACCCAATCGTGCTGCGCAACCCCGCTCAAGAGCTCAGCGATGTCATTACCCAGGCAGCGCAGTATAAAGAGGGCAACTCCTTTCACTTGTTAAGCGTGGAACAACTCGAAAAACTCAGTTCTGCCAAAGCCATCACTGCAGATGCCCAGCTAGCCGAAACCATCACGCAATTGAACGCGGGGCAACGCGACATTATCGCGACTTTCATCGCCGCGGACACAGCCCCTACGAGCATTCCTGAGGTGTATTTGAAGCTACATATGCTGTCATTGCGCCTGTGTAAACCGCATACACTGAACCTCACCGGGGCTTTTGGTGTTCTGCAAAATCTCGCTTGGACCAACGAAGGCGCCATCGACCTAGCAGACCTCCCTGCTCGCCAGTTGCAAGCGCGACTCAAAGGCTCAGTGCTTGAAGTCATGTCTGTCGATAAATTCCCAAAGATGAGCAATTATGTTGTGCCCAAAGGTGTGCGCATTGCCCATACGGCTCGCGTTAGATTAGGAGCTTATTTGGGTGAAGGCACTACGATCATGCACGAAGGCTTTGTTAATTTTAATGCCGGCACCGAAGGCCCAGCTATGATTGAGGGCCGCATTGCAGCTGGGGTCATGATCGGCGCTGGCAGTGATTTAGGCGGCGGTTGCAGCACCATGGGGACACTATCCGGTGGTGGCACAGAGGTGATCAGCGTTGGTAAGGATTGCTTAATTGGGGCGAACGCAGGTCTTGGCTTTCCGCTTGGGGATCGCTGCACTATCGAGGCAGGTTTGTATGTCACCGCAGGCACCAAAGTTCTGCTATTGGATAACAGCAATAATGTCGTTGAAACGCTCAAGGCACGCGAATTAGCCGGGAAATCCGATCTACTTTTCCGGCGCAACTCTATGACCGGGGCAGTCGAATGCAAAGCCAACAAGACAGCAATCGCTCTGAACGAAGAGTTACACACCCATAATTAATCGCGCCCAGCGCATGAGTACAGAAATATGACTTCTACCCTCTCCCTGTGTAGCGCCTTAATCGAAAAAGCGTCCGTGACCCCAGACGATGCCGGCTGCAACCAATTATTGATCGATCGCCTAACAGCCCTCGGTTTCAAGGTTGAATCGATGCCTTTTGGCGACGTCAATAATTTTTGGGCACGCTTAGGAGATAAAGCGCCAGTGTTCGCATTTGCCGGCCATACCGACGTCGTCCCGACCGGCCCTGTCGAAGACTGGACCTTTGAGCCCTTCACACCCACTGTCCGTGACGGCGTCCTCTACGGGCGTGGTACGGCCGATATGAAAGGCAGCATTGCGGCCATGGTTACGGCTTGTGAACGCTTTGTCGCTGAAGATAAACCGATTGACGGATCTATCGCGTTTCTAATCACTAGTGACGAGGAAGGCAGCGCAATCAATGGCACCCGCAAAGTGATTGATGTGCTAGAACAGCGCCAAGAGAAGATCGATTATTGCATCGTAGGTGAACCGTCGAGCACTAAGCAATTGGGCGACATCATTAAGATTGGACGACGCGGTTCGCTGCATGGCTACCTAACGGTTCATGGTGTACAAGGCCATGTTGCCTACCCACACTTGGCAAGCAACCCAATCCACAAAGCGATGTTGCCGCTGCACGACCTTGCCAATGAAGTCTGGGATGAAGGCAATGACGCATTCCCTCCTACCAGTTTTCAAATCTCGAATATCCATGCCGGCACTGGCACTGACAATGTGATTCCTGGCAATTTAGAAGTGAAATTTAATTTTCGCTTCTCGACTGAGTTAACCGAAGCGGATATTCGTGAACGCACGGAGGCCATCCTCGATGCGCATGACTTCGAGTACAGCCTTGAATGGCAGTTGTCGGGCAATCCCTTTTTGACTGCCAAAGGGGATCTCATCGACACAGTCTGCGCGAGCATAAAACATGTCAACGGCGTCGAGACAGAGTGCTCTACAACTGGCGGCACGTCTGACGGGCGTTTTATTGCCCCTACTGGGGCACAATTGTTAGAGCTAGGCCCTTGCAATGCGACCATTCACAAAGTGAATGAGAATGTGAAAGTCAGCGACTTGGATGAACTGTCCATCATCTACGAAGAAGTGATGAAGCGATTGCTACGACCTGCTTAAGACTTTGCGGTTTTAGCATTCTCGGTGCATAAATACACATCGAAACGGCTCGATTTTCCTTCTTGTGAGAACGAAGGCTTACGCTCTTCTAAAAAAGGCGCATGGCGCGGCCGTTTGACGACGACGCGCTTGTTAGCAAGCTGCAAGGCATTCGCTAACAAGTGCTCCGCCTGAGCCTCACTGTGCAATAACTTCTGTAACAAGGCCATATTCTTTTTCACTTTTGCACTCTTCTTGCGCTCTGGAAACATTGGGTCCAGATACACAATATCTACCGGCATCTTTCCTTGCTCCAGCATCATCGCCGCACTGTCACCATGTAAAAGACGCATTCTTGCCACAGCAGAACGTACTTTATCATCAGCACTCATAGCGCCGCGGGCAAGCCCATCGGCAAGCATTGCATGCAAGATTGCAGAGCGTTCAATCAAGATAACCTGGGCACCAGCACTCGCAAATAAAAATGCATCTAACCCAAAACCCGCGGTCGCATCGAGCACCTGACAACTTTGGCCGTGCTTAACGCCAGCGGCCTTCAGCAGGGCCTCTGGCTGCATTGGCCGGCGCTGCCGATACTGTAAGCTGGCATTATCAAAATCAACACACACAGCCCCAGCGGCCCCTTCGTCTGTACTTTGCAAACTGAGCCGTGCGTTGTGAAAGAACAGAATAAATTGGCAGTAATCTTTGGCGGCGGTGGCAGCCGGTAAGATCGGCAAACCTGTTTGCGCGGCTAAGGCTGACAAGACATCAATGGCCGCAGCTTCTGGGTCGGCTAGTGCGATTGTGCATTTTGCTGGTGCTTGCTCGGGGGACGTCATAGGAAATAGTAAACTGCAATGAGCATAACACCCATCACGATGCGATAGATGACAAACGGCAAAAACCCTACCCGTTCTATCAATTGCAGAAAATAATGGATACATAAATACGACATGAGGGCAGATACCAGCATGGCATAGAAAAGTTCCCCCCACTGCCCCGCGGTGCCAACCTGCCACATCTGTATGCCTTCAAGTAGACCGCCGGCCGCGATGATGGGGATGGCTAATAGGAAAGAAAATTTTGCTGCCGCTTGTCGAGTCAAGCCACAAAAAAGTGCCGCTGTCATCGTAGCGCCTGATCTTGAAGTGCCTGGAATAAGCGCCATCATTTGAAACACTCCGATCATTAAACTCGACTTCAGGGTCAATTTTTTAAGATCTAATTCTTGTTTGCCAACTCGCTCGGCAAAATACAGCAGTGCCGCGAAGACTATTGAAGTGATACCAATCACCAACATAGAACGAGAGTATTGAGCGACAAAATCATTCAGAACAAACCCTACCAAGCCGGCGGGAATTGTCGCCAATATCACAAACCAAGCTAGACGTGAATCATGTGAATGTTCTTGCTTAAAACAGGCGCGCAGCCACGCCTTAAACAACAGTAGGATGTCTTTGCGAAAATAGAGCAATACGGCTAAAAGACTACCAACATGCACGGCTACATCGAAAATCAAACCTTGATCGGGCCAGCCCAAAAGCTCTTTTGGTAAGAGTATGTGCCCAGAGCTAGAGATCGGTAAAAACTCAGTGAACCCCTGAAGCAAGGCGAGAAATGTCGTTCTAAACAATCCCAAATCCATAGGCGTTAATAGTCCATCTGTTCTTTCAAATAAACAGGAAGTGCGAACTGTGCTGCGCATGCCTCGTTCGCGCCCAAGCGTATTTGCGCCAACTCACTTAAACTCTTGGCATCGGCGTCACATTCGAAGAGTTGCAGGGTACATTTAGCCGCGATACTGCTCAGCACTGCGCTGTGCTGCCAACCATCACCCACCGCACAACAACGCTCTTGCGCTAGCGCATCGGGAATTGCGACCTGGTCTGGAGAAGACACCTGCTCTTTACCAAGCAAACACATCTCCCCTGCCTTATTTTGGTATATCGCAAAATAGACCTCGTCTTCACGAGCGTGCATGGCCACAATAAAATACTCTGCGGTGACTTGTTGACTTGCCTTCTGCGCCATTACGGCAAGTGTGGACAGCGCCAGCACTGGCAAAGTCGCCCCATATGCTAGCCCCTGAGCAACTCCAGCCCCTATTCGCAGCCCTGTGAATGAACCAGGCCCATTGACGAACGCAATGGCATCAAGATTCTTTAAGCTTAGCGAGTTCGCCTGCAAAATCTCATCAATCATAGGCAAAAGACGCTTGGCATGTTGTCGTGCTTGGGTACAAATCGCGGTTTGGACTTCGCCATCACGGTTTAATGCGACAGAGCAGTGCTTATTCGATGTGTCGATGGCAAGTATTGTAGGCATGGCAGGATTATACGGAAAGGAAATAAAAAATCCCCCAGAGATTACAGCTCTGAGGGATTTTTAATATCAGCTAACACACACTGATTGACTGACTTAGCTGCTTACTTCGCCGCTTTCTTGGCGCGCGGAGCTCGCTTCTTCGCAGCCGCTTTCTTAGCGGGTGCTTTTTTAGCTGCTGCTTTCTTGGCAGCGGGCTTTTTAGCAGCGGCTTTCTTAGCAGCTGGCTTCTTAGCCGCTTTCTTAGCTGGTGCTTTTTTAGCTACCGCTTTCTTAGCGGCTGGCTTTTTGGCGGCGGCTTTCTTAGCAGCTGGCTTCTTCTTAGCTGTTGCCTTCTTTGCAGCGGCTTTCGCTTTAGCAGCGGCTTTCTTAGCAGCCGCCTTTTCACGAAGAGCTAGGCGCTTAGCAGCGGCTTTCGCTTTAGTCGCAGCACGACGAGCTGCCGCTTTTTCGCGAGCTAGACGCTTTTTGGCAGCTGCTTTAGCACGTGCGGCTGCTTTTTGAGCGGCGGCTTTTGCTTTAACAGCGGCTTTCTTAGCAGCTATTTTACGCTTGAGGTTTTCTTTCTTAGCACGTGCAGCTTCTTTCGCAGCATCGGCTTTGGCGCGCTTTTTCTTCCAATTTGCAGCAAAGGCTTTTACTGCTTTAGCTAGGTCTGCTTCTGCTTTTGCAGCAGCGGCAGCTTTTCTAGCCTCAACGGCTTTCTTTGCGGCTTCGGCTGCAGCTTTCGCTTTGGCTGCAGCAAGAGCAGCTTTCACGTTGTTTTCTGCAGTTTTAAGTTTAGCGTTAGTTTCGCGAACTTTTGCTGCCTGCTTAGTTGCAGCAGCTTTCGCTCGAACAGCAGCTTTCTTATTTGTTGCTGTAGTAGCTTTTGCAGCTTTAGCTTTTGCAGCTTCAGCTTTGCTCTGCGCAGCAGCTAGTTGCTTAGTTGCTGTAGCAGCAGCTTTTTGCAATTTCGCGGCATTAGCTTGTGCTTTCGCAAGAGCAGCATCACCGGTTTTTTTAACCGCCGATTTAGCAGGCGCCTTCTTTGTCGCTTTAACTTTGGCCATACTGTTATCTCTCCTAAAATGTGGAACAAAACCACCTTAATTTCATCAACATGGGAGCACCCACGTTTGAGCGGCACCTTAGCACAAAAATTTTAGCTATACAGCAATGCATTCTCAAAAAGTTGAAAAAAATCAACATTATTTGACAATATTTAACTAAAACGGTGTGTGAAAGTCTTACAGAGAGTTTTTGGAGATTTTTTTACGGAAAGAAAAATGAAATTGAAAAAGCAAAAAAACTTGGGGAAATGAAAATTCTAACGCTTAACTGAGGGCGTTATTTTAAACAACGCCCTCAGTTTTTTGTTTATAACGCTGACATCAATGCGGCAATTTGCTCACGAACAACTTCAACGTTTTCTTGGCCATTCAACTGAACTACTTTTACGCCTTTCCCTTGCTCTTCTAATTTTTGGTAAAAATTAACTAAGGGTTTAGTTTGCTGGTGATACACCTTCAACCTTTTGCGAACAGTTTCTTCCTTATCGTCGTCACGTTGGATCAATGGCTCGCCTGTTTCGTCATCTAAGTTTTCACGCTTAGGCGGGTTATTGGTCACATGATAAATTCTGCCGGAGTCGGCATGAACGCGACGACCGCTTAGGCGTTTTACGATTTCTTCATCTTCAACACTGATTTCGACAACAACATCTACCGCTATTCCGGCTTCTTCCATTGCTTCAGCTTGCGGAATGGTGCGTGGAAACCCATCGAGTAAAAAGCCTTTTTGACAATCTGGCTGACTAATACGCTCTTTTACCAATGCGATAATGATATCGTCAGTGACCAAACCACCAGTAGCCATCACCTCTTTCACTAAAGCACCCAGTTCTGAACCCGCTTTAACAGCCGCTCTTAGCATATCGCCAGTGGAGATCTGTGGAATTGCGTACTTCGTCGTAATGAACTGCGCTTGAGTTCCCTTTCCTGCGCCCGGCGCCCCTAACAAAATCACTCGCATAACTTGCTCCTTAATAGGCCCAAAATAAGTTTGGGCTAGCCTTCAATGTAATACTCAATCTCTATGATGTTCGCGATAGTGGTGAACAGGCACCGCCTTTATAATTTTGGGCCGAAAGTCGATTTTCGTGCCATGTTGGCTCTTACGAAGGCAACGACCATACACTAAAGGCCTTCGTAGAGACAAGAACGGCGTGTTCTCAAGCGGGTACACCCCGTACTTGACGGCGTTATTCTGCGGCCTTTACTTGCTCCCAAATCGCATCTAATTCTTTCTCATCCAAACTACTAAGCGCCCGCTTTTGGTGCGTCACAATGGCTTCTAGCGCACGAAAACGTCGCTCAAACTTTCTATTACTGGCGCGCAGTGCGGACTCAGGATCTACTTGTAGGTGTCGCGCCACATTCACACAGCTAAACATCAAGTCACCAAACTCTTCTTCGATTCTATGCCTATCACCTTGTGTGATTTCTGCCTCTAGCTCCCCGATTTCCTCTTTTAATTTGTTCAGAACCGGAAGGACGCTGTGCCAATCAAACCCAACCGATGAGGCGCGCTTTTGTAACTTTCTTGCCCGATCTAAAGCGGGCAGAGAATTTGGCACATCATTCAACACACTCGGCTGTGCATTGTGTTCTTGCCGTTTTGCTTTTTCTGCACGCTCGGCATTCTTTATTTGCTCCCATTGCACGGCCACTTCATCGGCACCCAGCGCTAGCTCACTATTAGCGAAGCTACTTAGTGTGCCATCGGGAAACACATGCGGATGACGGCGAAGTAATTTGTCGGTAATTGCCCCCGTCACATCAGAGAAATCGAAGCGTCCTTCTTCTTTAGCAATCTGGGCGTAAAAAACCACCTGAAACAATAGATCGCCCAATTCATCTTGTAGCTGCACATCATCGCCTGTCTCAACCGCATCTATCACCTCATAGACTTCTTCTAAGGTATAGCCGGTGAGTGTTTTTAACGACTGCTTTTTATCCCAGTTACAACCAAACTCAGGGTCTCGCAGTTTATCCATTAGGCTCAATAGGTCGGCAATTTCATGTGACTTCGTCATATTCATCTTCCGTTTTGATCGTGCCACATTAAGAAGCATCACTTGCATCGAGGCGTCGTGCTTCGATAACGTTATTCAGACGACTAATCTTCTCTAATACGCGTGACAATACAGGGAAGGAGTCCACCTCAACTTCTAAATTCATTTTCGCCGTGCCTGCATGCTTATCTGAGCGTGTATTCACCTGCATTACCTCGACCTTGGCATCGGCGAGAATAGTGGTGATATCGCGCAATAACCCCGCTCTGTCATAGGCCACAACATAGAGTTCTGCCAGCATGCTCACACGCTGCCCTTCGCTCCAGTGCACTTCAATAATGTTTTCGTGACGATCGCGTTGGTACTGCAATGCCACAGGACAATCGAGCTTATGAATGGTGACTTGATTATGTTGTGTCAAACAACCAAGGATTGCATCACCCTGCTCTGGCGAGCAACATGCTGCAAACTCGGTGGCCAAACGCCCGGCGCCATAGACTTTTCTATCCGCTGCAACACTGTGCGGTGGTAGCAATTCGTCTTGAACATAATGCAGCTGTGCAAGCTCTTGTGCCGCCGCAACAACTTCTTCAACGGTCACGGCACTTACTCCTACCGCTGCAAATAACCCATCGGAGTTCTTGCAACCCAGTTTTCGTGCCAAGTCTTTATAGTTAGGGCTACGAACCGCTAAGCGCGCAAACTCTTCCTCGAGCAGCGCTTTGCCATGGGTGATATTTTGCTCACGGCCCTGGGTTTTAAACCACTGAATCATCTTCGCTTGCGCGCGAGGTGTGTTCGCAAAGCCTAAAGACGGCTTCAGCCAATCACGACTAGGACAGCTATTGTCATCAGCTAATACTTCAACGCGATCGCCTGTTTGCAAACGATAATTTAAGGGGACCGTCTTGCCATTGACGCGGGCGCCACAGCATTTATTGCCTACCTCAGTGTGTACATAATAGGCGAAGTCTAATGGCGTCGCGCCCTCCATCATATCCACCACATGACCTTCGGGGGTAAACACATAGACGCGATCGGGCGTATTCGAATCGCTTCGAAGCTGCTCGGCAAGGCCACCAACCATGCCCATTTCATCGTGCCAAGCCAAAAGCTGCCGTAGCCAAGCAATTTTTTCTTCGAAACTGTCTTTATAACTCGGGTCTGCAATCCCCTCTTTGTAGCGCCAATGCGCACAGACCCCAAGCTCGGCATCCTCATCCATGGCAAAGGTGCGTATTTGAATCTCAAAGGTCTTACTGTCTGGGCCAATCACCGCCGTATGCAATGATTGATAGCCATTCGCCTTCGGGGTCGCGATATAGTCGTCGAACTCATTGGGGATCACACGCCAGAGATTATGCACAATCCCTAAAGTGGCATAACAATCACGAATCTCTGGTACTAAGATGCGCACCGCTCGCACGTCGTAAATTTGACTAAAATCTAGGCGCTTATTCTGCATTTTGCGCCAAATACTATAGATATTCTTCGCACGACCGGTCACTTCTGCGTCGATATTCGCGCGATCCAGTTGCTGCCGTAATTCTTCGGTTACCTGCACGATAAAGCGCTCACGATCGACTCGTCGCTCATCTAATAAGGTCGCGATGCGCTTATAGTTGCTCTCTTGCAGGTAGCGAAACGAGAGGTCTTCCAGCTCCCACTTTAATTGGCCAATCCCCAAGCGATGAGCCAGTGGGACATAGATCTCGAAGACTTCACGGGCAACTCGTTGGCGTTTCTCTTCAGGGGAGTTTTTAACAGCGCGTATCGCACAGGTACGCTCTGCAAGTTTGATTAGTGCGACTCGCACATCATCGATCAAGGCGAGGAGCATTTTGCGGACATTCTCGACTTGGTCATCACTCTGGCCTAAGACACGCTTGCGACTTGTATCCGTCTCGTTAATTGCGGCCATGCGCAAAACGCCTTCCACAAGCTTCGCTACACCTGTCCCGAACTCTTTCTCCACCACATCTAAAGCGAGGCGTGATTCTCGCACACTGCGATAAAGAATCGCTGCGAGTAAGGCTTCTGAATCCAAGTGCAGTTCCACGAGAATTTCTGCCATGTCTAAACCAGTAATATAGCTACTACTTTTTTCGAACCACGCATTCGTGGGTTCGTCGGTTTTTTGATGCGCATCCCAGCTGATATCGCAGGCTCGCTTCAAGCGCTCGACTTCTAACACTACGCCATTGCTTTGCAGGCTGTTGATCCATTCATCGAAGCAAATACTGCCGTCTTCGTTGAAGGTATGTTTTTCTCGAATATGAACCATTAATAAATCCGTGGTTTAACGTGCTAGCGTTTGTTTAAAACAAATTCTGCGATCGATTCGACATGGCCCGTATGGGGAAACATATCCATCACGCCTGCTTTAGTCATGATATAGCCTAGTTTTGCCAATTCTCCAGCATCACGAGCCAAGGTGGCAGGGTTACAAGAGATGTAGACAATTTTTTTCGCTTTAAATGCGGCAATACGGGGAATTATTTCCAATGCACCAGAACGGGGCGGGTCTAACAAAATCTTGTCATAGACCGGTTGTGCCCAAGTGCTCTGATCGAAATCAACGGTGAGGTTGGCTGCATAAAACTCGGCATTGTCCAAATTATTGGCTTTGGCATTTTCATAGCCGCGCAACACCATCTCATCGCTACCCTCAACCCCAACTACTTTCTTGCAACGAGTAGCAATTGGCAGCGTGAAGTTCCCTAGCCCACAGAACAAGTCCAAAATGGTCTCATCTTCTTGCGGGTCTAGCAGCTCCATTGCAAAAGCAATCATCTTACGATTGAGCTCGCCATTGACTTGCGTGAAGTCGCTCGGGTGAAATGCCATTTTGAGATTAAAGTCGGGCAGATAATAATAAAGACGTTCTTCACCTTCTACCGGCCACACCTTATGGACAGTATCTGGCCCCTTGGATTGCAAATAGAGTTGTATATTGTGCTGTTGTGCAAAGGCGAGTAAGGCCTGCAAGTCGCCCTCTGATAGTGGCTCTAAATGCCTGACAACAAATACCACTTGATTGGCGCTGTGCTCACCCGATGCTGAGCGTTGCGCTTGCTCACCTACCGCCACTTCGATCTGTGGAATCTGCATTCTGCCATCGAAGCCGCTAAACAATTCTCGCAGTGGCATGATGAGCTTGGATACCGATTCATTCAATACGGCACAGCTCGACATCTCTGCGATGAAAGAGCTATTTTTCTCACGAAACCCCACCAACATCGATTCTTTTTTGCTGACATAACGCATCGCTAGACGCGCTTTGCGTCGATAGCCCTCTGTCTGACTCAGCATAGGTGCGATAGGCGTAAACTGTGTCAGCCCGCCAATATGTTCGAGCTGATCATGTAGCACTTTTTCTTTCAATTTGATCTGCGCACTCGCACTGATGTGTTGCATCGCGCAACCACCACAAATAGTGGCATGCGGGCACGGAGGCTCAACACGATCTGGCGATGCAGTTAACACCTCCACGGTCTTCAATTCATCGTATTGTTTGCGACGCCCAGTGAACTGCGCCATGACCGTCTCGCCATTAATTGCGCCTTCCACAAAGGCAATTTTACCGTCAATGGCACCCACGCCACGACCATCATGGCTTAGGCGTTGGATATCGATACTAATGGCTTCTTCGGGCAGTTTTTGACGCCTACGTCTTGCTTGTCTCATATTCGATGAATTCACACTTAAAGAGTTTGATTGGGAATGCGCGCAGATAAACAGCGCTGTTGTCATTTGTGCTTAGACGAACACACCAGTGGAGAGATAACGGTCCCCGCGATCGCACATGATGGCGACAATAACGGCGTTCTCTACAGTTTTGCTAAGCTCCAACGCGGCAAACACTGACCCGCCTGAGGAGACTCCACAGAAGATGCCTTCTTCTTTTGCTAAGGCGCGCATCGTGTTCTCTGCATCTTGTTGTTCAACGTCGATCACCACATCGACACGCGTGGCATCGAAGATACGCGGTAAATATTCTTGTGGCCAACGACGAATCCCGGGAATCCGCGAGCCTTCCTTAGGCTGCAGGCCGACAATACTGACAGCGGGGTTTTGTTCTTTGAGATAACGAGAAACCCCCATAATTGTGCCTGTCGTGCCCATGGAACTGACAAAATGGGTCACCGTGCCCTGTGTATCACGCCAGATTTCTGGACCGGTGTGCAGGTAATGTGCGCTAGGATTGTCTTGGTTGCCGAATTGATCAAGCACCTTGCCCTTGCCTTGCTCACTCATCTTTAACGCTAGGTCACGGGCTCCTTCCATGCCTTGCTCTTCGGTGACCTGAATCAACTGCGCCCCATAAGCGCTCATAGAGGCTTTGCGCTCTGCTGACATATTATCGGGCATGATCAGGATTAACTTATAGCCTTGCACGGCGCAGACCATGGCGAGGGCAATGCCTGTATTGCCGCTAGTCGCTTCGATCAGGGTATCGCCGGGGGTGATATCGCCACGCAGTTGAGCCTGCATAATCATATTATAGGCTGGGCGGTCTTTGACCGAGCCCGCAGGGTTATTGCCTTCGAGCTTAACCAGAACGGTATTGCTAGTGTTGCCTGGAAGCCTTTGCAGACGCACGAGTGGGGTATTACCGATCTGGGATTCGATAGTAGGGTAAGAAATAGACATCGCATAATCCCAAAGAAAAAATTTGCGCGATTTTAACCTTTATTCGCGCACAGGCAAAGCGCAGGACTGGGAATGCCCCTTGTTTACCGAGTATTTGTGCCCTTTAAGAACAAGTCGCGGCTGGCTAAGGGTTTGTCACCCAAGTGTGGCTGCAAGGCCATGCGCGTCAAGCGTCGCGCGGCATTGCTGAGGTTTTTTTCTGTGCATTGGCCACTTCTCAAGGCAATAAGCTCTGCACCATGAAAAACCGCTGGGTTGTTCCGCTGCTCAGGACTCAGCGCCGGCATGCATTCAAAACCAATATCAGGATGAAATAGGTAGTAGGCCTGCTCGCTAATTGCCTCGGCGCTATAGCAATCGGTTAGCAGGTCCACCCCATACCCAAGCGCCTCTAGCAGCGCGAGCTCAAACTTGCGCAACACTGTCTGCAAGTCTCGCTCGCCACTTAGGGCCACTACGGCTTCTTGGTAGCTTGCATAGAGTTCGGGATTGCTCTCTTGATAGGTGAGCAGGCGCACAATGAGTTCGTTGATATACAGCCCACTGAACAGTCTTGTGCCATGTAAGCGCAGGGAGTTGACGCTGCTTTCAATGGCGGTGAGAGACTTGAGGTCGGTTCTACCGGTGAGTGAGATCAATAAGGGTTGAAAAGGTTGTAGCAAGGCCCGCGTTTTCGAGCCAGCTCGCCGCGCCCCTTTGGCTACTGCCCGGACGCGACCAAAATCGATGCAAAAAAAATCTACCAATAGGCTAGTGTTTTGAAAGGCATGCGTGTGCAGCACATAGGCTGGCTGCAACTCGATTTTACTGCGCATGTCGATCGCTCCGCTCGCAATAGTGGGCGCGTTGAATGCTTAGTCCTGGTGATATCCGAGACTCTGCAAGGCGCGTTCATCATCAGCCCAACCAGTCTTCACTTTCACCCATAAATTAAGCATCACTTTCGCATCGAAGGCTTTTTCCATATCGATACGGGCGGCACTCCCAATCGTTTTCAATCGATCACCTTTGCTGCCAATAATAATTTGTTTTTGGCTTTCTTTATCGACTAGGATCAATGCGTGAATATGGACTACCCCCTCGGCGATGGTGTATTTTTCGATCTCCACAGTCACTTCGTAGGGAAGCTCGTCGCCTAGTTGGCGCGTGATTTTTTCGCGAATAATCTCGGCGGCAAGAAAGCGCGAACTTCGGTCTGTCACTTGATCCTCTGGGTAAAGGAATGGCCCCTCTGGCAGATACTTCAAAACACATTGCTCTACTGTATCGATATTATGCCCGCCGAGAACCGAGAGCGGAATAATTTCGGCAAACTCACGCACCTTCGACAGCCGCTCGATATGCGGCAATAGGCGCTCACGATTATCGAGCAAGTCACACTTATTTATTAGAAGAAGAACTGGCGCCTTAACTCTTTTTAGAGCCTCTAAGACAATCTCATCTTCTTCATTGAAGATTAAGCGTTCGACAACGAATAGCACGACATCCACATCATCAAGCGCACTCGTCGCCGCTTGATTCATCATGCGATTGATCGCTTTCTTTTGAATCTTATGCATGCCGGGCGTGTCGACATAAACAAACTGCTTATCATCGATTGTCTTAATCCCTAAGATTCTGTGTCGCGTTGTCTGAGGTTTACGCGAGGTGATACTGATCTTCTGCCGCAGCAGATAATTCAACAAGGTTGATTTACCAACATTTGGGCGCCCGACAATCGCGACAAATCCGCAATAACTAGTAGGCTCTGTTTGATCAATATCCTGCATATATTTCCTGTATGACACTCATTTGGAATGCTATAGACCTAAAGCCTGAAGGGCTTTCTCGGCAGCTTGTTGTTCGGCGACCTTACGGTTACTCCCTACCCCGTTAGTGGCTTGTTTCAATAAGGCGATCTGGCAACTCACCATAAAAGTTTGCTGATGAGCTTCTCCATCAATAGAGATAATCTCATAATGCGGCAGCGCAAGACTCTTCGCTTGCAGCAATTCTTGCAACCGGGTTTTCGCATCTTTGCTTTTCTCTTCACTGCCACCATCGGCGAGTTGAGCGCCATAGGTCGATAAGATAACAGAGTTACAAACCTCTAGCCCACCATCCAGGTAGATAGCCCCAAACACCGCCTCGACTACATCCGATAGAATCGAGACTCGTTGTCGCCCACCGCTTTTCAATTCGCCAGGGCCCAGAGTCAACAATTCGCCTAATTGCAGCCGGTTAGCAATATCTGCCAAACTTTGCTGATTCACTAGGCGCGCTCGCAAGCGGCTTAATTCACCCTCGGGGGCATCGGGGTATCGCCTATAAAGCTCCGCGGCAATGGTGAAGCCAAGAATGGCGTCACCTAAGAATTCTAAGCGTTCATTATTGCTTGGCTCGGCGCTGCGGTGCGTTAACGCTAGTTGCGCTAACGCTCGAGATTTAAACTGATAGGAAAACGCCGTTTCCAATTTCGCGATAGCGTTAGTCATCTATTGAATCTGATCGTTGAAACTAAGAATGACGTCGATATTCCCAGCGATAGGAATTCGACGTTCATAATTGATATTGATAGCGGTAGTGCCGCTAGCACGAGAGGACGTGATGGCATCCAATTCAAAATCGCGGATATTATTCACCCGCATACTGCCGGCAATCTCTTCGCGAATCTCCACCTGCGTCATCGAGCTTGCGCGCCCGCTTTCAACGATGGTTTCTGCCACCCCGCGCACGAAATTATGGTCGATATACACAGGCAAGACTTTCAATGCAAATGTAAGAGAGCTGACCAGCACGACCAGCATACAAAGCAAGCCGAGTTTAGAGAAACCACGTTGTTGAGATAAAGGATTTAACATTTTAGTCATGACATCACCTGCCTCATACGGTCATTTGCAACACTGTAATTAGTGCCCCGTTGTCGAAAAGCGATTATAACCTTGCCTGCATAATACCGACGCGACACAGTACTCGTTTTAGAAGATCAAACCATTACGGCTAAAGCTAGGAAGGTTCAAGCCTGGCTCTTTGTGCATCCAAATAGCGAATGCTTTGCCAACGATGTTCTCTTCGGGCACCGCGCCCCAGACTCGACTGTCGGCGCTGTTATCACGATTATCACCCATCATAAAATAATGCCCTTCTGGCACTACCCACACGCTACGAGCATTGCTACGTGCCGGCACGTCGATAATCTGCGTTAGGTGCTCTACCTCGCCAAGTGTTTCATTAAGCAAAATACCAGTTTGAGACATACCATTAGGAAGCTCGATCTGGGCCTCTTCTACCACTTCGGATTGAATTTGCTCATCGTTCACATACAGCACTTTGTTTTCATAGCGAATAGTATCACCGGGCAAACCGATGACTCGCTTGATGAAATAACGCTCGTCATGAGGAGGAATAAACACCATCACCTCACCGCGCTTAGGTTCATTCATCGCTACAATTTTAGTGCCGATAACGGGCAGTCGCAGACCATAGGTATATTTATTAACTAGAATAAAATCACCCACTTCTAAAGTCGGGATCATAGAACCTGAAGGAATCTGAAATGGCTCTACAAGGAATGAGCGCAACACCAATACAATCAACAACACTGGGAAGAATGATTTCGCATACTCCACAATGATCGGTTCACGCTCAGCCTCAGCAATGGCAATCTGCAGTGCCTCGGAATGCGGTTGCTGCGCAGCACGTAATTTATTGGCCGCCTCTTCTCGCTCTTTAGCTCTCAGTAGGCGGTCTAGCAAAGCAATTACGCCAGAGATCGCAACCAACACTATTAAGACAAGAGAGAAATCAATATCCATTAACTATCCACCTTTAACACTGCAAGAAAAGCTTCTTGAGGGACTTCGATATTCCCTACTTGTTTCATGCGTTTTTTACCGGCTTTTTGTTTTTCTAACAATTTCTTTTTACGGCTTACATCGCCGCCATAACACTTAGCCGTCACGTTTTTACGCAAAGCCTTAACAGTTTGACGAGCTATGATTTGCCCGCCAATTGCCGCTTGAATCGCCACGTCGTACATTTGACGCGGGATCAATTCTTTCATTTTCTCTGTGAGCAGACGGCCCTTATGATGTGCTTGATCGCGATGCACGATTAACGCCAAGGCATCGACTCGATCACCATTGATCAGAACATCCAAACGCACAAGATTCGCTTCTTGAAAACGAATAAAATGATAATCCAAAGACGCATAACCACGGCTGGCCGATTTCAATTTATCAAAGAAATCCAACACCACCTCGTTCATTGGCAGCTCATAGCGTAACGAGACTTGTCGACCAATGAACTGCATATCACGCTGCACGCCACGGCGACTCACGCATAGGGTAATAATATTACCTACGTATTCATGGGGCACAAGAATGCTCGCTAATACGATTGGCTCACGCATTTCATCGATTGAAGTCACCGCAGGCAAGGCCGATGGGCTATCCACTCGCACCGTTTCGCCACTAGTCAACAACACTTCATACACCACTGTCGGTGCTGTCGTGATCAGTGAAAGATCATACTCGCGCTCCAGGCGCTCCTGAATGATCTCCATGTGCAGCATGCCTAGGAAGCCACAGCGAAAACCAAAGCCCAAGGCATCAGAACTCTCAGGTTCATAATACAAAGACGCGTCATTCAGCGTTAATTTTTCCAATGCCTCGCGGAAATCTTCGAAATCATCAGAGGAAACTGGAAACAGCCCCGCATACACTTGCGGCTGAATTTTTTTGAATCCTGCCAAGGCTGGCACTGAGGCGCTAGAGGCATGCGTTAGCGTATCCCCAACTGGTGCGCCCTTAATTTGTTTAATACCCGCGACGACGAAACCCACCTCACCGGCGCGCAGACCATCAGTGACTAAGCGCTTGGGTGAAAACACCCCTACTGCATCGACAAGATGTGCTTTACCTAAAGACTTAGCGATAATTTTGTCGCCCTTGCGCAAGGTGCCTTCTTTCACTCGAACCAAAGAGACCACGCCAAGATAATTATCAAACCAAGAGTCGATAATCAACGCTTGCAAAGGCGCATCCACATCACCTACTGGTGGTGGCACCAAACGGACTAACTCTTCGAGAATCTCGATGATTCCCAAGCCGGTCTTGGCACTCGCACAAACCGCATTGGAAGCATCGATCCCGATAATTTCCTCAATCTCTTGTCGGACTTTCTCAGGCTCGGCTTGCGGCAAGTCCATCTTATTGAGAACAGGAATGACCTCTAAGCCTTGTTCAATAGCGGTATAGCAAGTTGCTACCGATTGCGCCTCAACACCCTGCCCTGCATCCACAACCAAAAGAGCCCCTTCACAGGCGGCCAATGAACGCGAAACCTCGTAAGTGAAGTCGACGTGTCCAGGCGTATCGATGAAGTTGAGCTGGTAGCGCTTGCCCGCGAGGCTTGTGTAATACAAGGTCACACTCTGCGCTTTGATGGTAATGCCCCGCTCGCGCTCAATATCGAGAGAGTCGAGCACTTGGGCATCCATTTCGCGATCAGCGAGACCGCCACACGTTTGGATGAATCGGTCGGCCAAGGTAGATTTACCGTGGTCAATGTGGGCAATTATTGAAAAATTGCGGATATGGCTTAGATCGCTCACTTGATAGGGTCACACATCAGTAATTAAAGGGGTTGTGGTTTAGCTGCGTGGTTTTAAGTGCACAGAAAAACAAGGCCGCAAGTCTACAGCATTCGCAATGCACTGTCAGTGGATTTTTATTGGCATTGCAAGGACTTGCGCGACTTTCAATGAAAGCGCGCATGAGCTCGTCATGGCCTTGAAAGGACAGGCCATCGCAGAGATGGCCCTAGGATTACTCCAGCTCTAGGACAAGCGTCGTGCCTCGCCCTTCGCGCCATATGCGCACCGGCACAAAGCCTGAGTCAGGCAATTCATCGACAGCCCTAGAGAACGCCGCGAGGTTAGGGACTGGCATGCGATTGAGTTCGACGAGCACATCGCCGCTAATCAAACCCGCCTTTGCCGCCGGGCCATCATCGAGCTCATCCACCCTAACCCCTTGAATACCTGACACTTCTTGAGCCTCTTGGCTGAGCTCACTGACACTCAAACCGAGGGTATTCGCCCGTGGCTCCGGTGCCGCGGGGATCATTGACGCAATGCCGTCACCTGGCAGGCTACCCACAATGACATCGATTTCAATGAGCTCGCCGTTACGCATGATAGTCAACAACGCGCGGCTGCCTGGGCGCACTTGCCCCACGTAAAATGGCAATTGTGAGGAGGACTCAATATCACGCGAGTTAAAGCCTATGATGATGTCGTCGTTCTGCACGCCACCCGCCTCTGCTGGGCTTCCAGGTTGGACTTCATCCACAAAAGCGCCACGCGGGCGCGGCATATCGAAAGCTTCGGCCAAGGCAAAGTCGACGTCTTTAATCAAAACCCCTAGAAGACCACGGCTCACAGTTCCGGTTTCACGCAGCTGCTCTACAACATTGAGCGCGACATTACTGGGTATGGCAAAAGAGACGCCATTGGAGCCACCAGAGCTGCTTAAGATTTGTGAATTGATACCAATCACATCGCCGTCGAGATTGAATAACGGGCCGCCTGAGTTACCCTGATTGATTGCCACATCGGTTTGGATGAAGGACACATAATTAGTTTGATTGCCGGGCACTGCTCGGCTTTTAGCGCTCACAATCCCTGCGGCCGCCGAGAACTCTAATCCGAATGGTGAACCTATCGCTAGCACCCATTCGCCGACTCTTATTGCTTCGGAATCTCCGAACGACACAGAGGGCAGATCATCCCCTTCGATCTTTAGCAGTGCAACATCAGATAACTCATCAGAACCTATGACTTGTGCTTCAAAAACCCGTCTGTCATTCAAGGTCACGGTGATCTTATCGGCCCCGGTCACTACATGGTGGTTGGTTATAATGAAGCCATCGGCAGATATGATGAAGCCCGAGCCCACTCCGCCTCTAGGGCGCGACGGTGTTTCGCCAAAACCCGGGGGTAATTGCTCGTCAGGGCTTAAGCGACGAAGCAGCTCTTCGATCTCACTGCTGCGCGCGCCACTGCGACTACGAACGCTCTGCAATGTCGCGATATTGACGATTGCCGGAGCGTTTTTCTCTACAAGACTCGCAAAATCTGGCAATGACGATGCTGCCATGCCGCTAATTGGCAATAGCATGAGCACGGCCGCCATTAGCGGTGCGAGGGACTGAGCAAACACCATTCGGCTAAGAAATTTCATACTTTGGCTCCCAAAAAATACGGAACACACGGAATCTTCAGAACTTGAGTAGACCGTGGGTCAGTCTCGTAAAGTACAGCGCGAGCGAAAATCGGGCAAGCTTTGTATTAAAAGATTACAAAGTAGCCCTTAGGAGAGGGTTGGGGAGGAAGCGCGGCGCACAAGGCTTTGTCGGCCTTGTGCGCATCAAAACTAACGCTTAGGGCTCGATCTGGTTGACCTGCCGAATTAACTGGGAGTCTTCTAGAATATTGAACTGAGGGCGGTTAGGATCACCTTCAGTATATTGGATTGAGACTCCGCGAATATATTCATTCAAACGCTGCTGGGCCTGAGCGTCGAACTCCACAGTGGTGCCGGAGGCAATCTGTGACGATGGCGTCATTGACTCTACGCTAGGCGCTGTTGTGGCCACAGGGGCTTGTGACATTGGGTCCACAAGTAAGGACTGAAACCCCACATAGGCAGCTAATGCGACAGAGGCTGCAATTGCTGTGCGTGCCAAAGCCTGCCAGGCCCGTGGTTTTGCTACAGCCGAGCCAGGCGCCGTTTCGGGCACATAGGTTTCTTCCGCAGCGATAGCAGCAAGCATACGACTAGATGCTGTATTTGACACCGGCACCACGTCTTCGTGCTGCAATACGGATCTCACTAAATTATAGCGTCTCCAGGTATCTGCTAATGCTTCGTCTTGCGGAGCATTTTTTAGCAACCTGCGCATCTCGAGTTCATCGGCCTCGTTATCCATCAACGCTGACAATGACTCCTCGAAGGGGCGACCGCGATTATTTTCCAAACTCATTCAATACCTCTGCAAACTACCACTGCACAACGCAGTAAGGGTAAAGGGGTAAACCGTTTGACTTGGGTCTTGCATTTATAACGCATTGTTCTACGCCCAAATATGGCATAAATCTGACAATGTTACGAGTATGACAACATTTGTAATACAAAGGTTCCGTTAAAACTAGATAAACTCACGAATTTTTTTGTCAATCGCCTCTCGAGCTCGGAAGATACGTGAGCGCACCGTCCCTACTGGACAATCCATGATTTCGGTAATGTCTTCATAGCTCAAGCCAGAGAACTCACGCAATCTAAAGGCCGTACGAAGGTCATCGGGTAGATCCTCGATTGCCTGGTTAATTAATGCTTCTAGTTTGTCCCGCTGCAATTGCCCTTCTGGGGTTTCGCTTTCGCGCAGCGCCATCGTATCTTCCACCAACTCGGCGTCATCCAAGTCAAAATCAGTCGATGGTGGACGTCGACCGCGTGCCACAAGATAGTTTTTAGCGGTATTGACCGAGATACGGTAGAGCCAAGTGTAGAAAGCGCTGTCGCCGCGAAACAGTTTGAGAGCGCGATACGCCTTGATAAACGCCTCTTGTGACACATCCTCGACTTCGTGTTGGTCCTTGATGAACCTTGAGATCAAGGCCGCGACTTTATGTTGATAGCGCAAAACCAAGAAATTGAACGCGGACTTATCACCAGCGAGTACGCGGTCCACCAGTTGCTGATCAGAATCGTGTTTCATGCACACGGCTCCCAGCACCGAGCAAACCACAAATCGCGGCAATACAAGTTAGTTGCAAAGATGAATAGACCACAGAGTTTTGTTTTAGTTCTACACACGAATAGATTTCTTCATTAAGTCTTTTAACACTTTCAGTCGTTCAGCCTGTAATATAGGCGGCTTCGAGAGCAAACAACCGATTTTTCGGGCTTGCTAGCAAATACCAACATCCATGACATTAGTGCCACGACAATGAGCGCCAAAGATACCACATCTGTTTACGACTACGACATATTGATCATAGGTAGCGGAGCCGCCGGTTTAACTCTCGCCCTTAAAACCGCCGACTTTGCCAAAGTAGCGGTCATCAGCAAAGGTGAATTAAGCCAAGGGGCCACCTTTTGGGCACAAGGTGGAATCGCCGCGGTGCTCGATGGTGAGGACAGCATTGAAGACCATATCACCGACACACTAGACGCTGGCGCGGGGCTATGTCATCGCGAAATGGTGAGTCACGTGGTGGAAAATAGCGGCGAATGCGTCAAATGGCTCGTCGAACAAGGCGTACCTTTCACGACGATCTCCCCCGAAGAGGCCAAAGAAGGCGCCGCTCGTGCCCCACTTAAACCTGATAACTTGGCACCTTTGCATTTAACTCAAGAAGGCGGGCATAGTCATCGGCGCATCATCCACGCCACCGATGCCACAGGTCGCGCAGTGTTCGAAACCCTCGCTAACCGCGCACGGCTGCACGAGAATATCGACCTATTCGAGAATCGCATTGCTATCGATGTCATCACTCGCAAAAAATTGGGCCTGGAAGGCGAACAATGCGTTGGCGCCTATATATTTGCACCAGAAACAGGCGCCATAGATCTTTTTAGAGCCCGCTTCGTGATCTTGGCGACAGGGGGAGCGAGCAAAGCCTATCTATTTACAACCAACCCCGATGGAGCCACAGGCGATGGCATCGCAATGGCCTGGCGCGCCGGATGTCGAGTCGCTAATTTGGAGTTTAATCAATTCCACCCTACTTGCCTTTACCATCCCCATGCTAAGTCTTTTCTCATTACTGAGGCACTGCGCGGCGAAGGCGCCTGGCTCGAGTTGGCCGATGGTACGCGCTTTATGAAGCAGTTCGATGAGCGCATGGAGCTGGCCCCGAGAGATATCGTCGCCCGCGCCATCGACCACGAAATGAAACGCTTAGGCGCGGACTGTGTGTATCTGAACATTACTCACAAAAAACCTGAGTTTATAAAAGAGCACTTCCCGACTATCTATTCGCGCTGCCTAAAATTTGGCATCGATATCACCAAAGATCGTATACCCGTCGTTCCTGCCGCGCACTACACCTGCGGAGGTGTAGTCGTCGACAAAATGGGGCGCACGGACATTCCCAACCTCTATGCCATCGGAGAAACGAGCTTCACCGGCTTACACGGTGCCAACCGCATGGCCAGCAACTCTCTTTTAGAGTGTTTTGTTCTCGCCTTTAGCGCTAGTGATGATATTCGGGAAAAACTGCCAAGTACGCCGCTCACCACAGACATCCCCAATTGGGATGAAAGCCTCGTGACCCGCTCGCACGAAGAGGTGGTAGTGTCACACAATTGGGATGAACTGCGCCGCTTTATGTGGGCGTACGTTGGCATCGTACGCAAGGACGAACGCTTGCAACGAGCCCGACGCCGCATTCAATTGCTGCAACAGGAAACTCAGGAATACTACAAACATTATATTGTCAGCAAAGACCTGTTAGAACTGCGCAATTTGGTTTTGGTAGCCCAACTAATCGTCGAGTGCTCGATCGCGCGTAAAGAGAGCCGTGGCCTGCACTACACCGTCGATCACCCCAACTTGGCTGAGATTGCCAAAGACACGATTTTGGATCCGCATGGCCCGCCCTTATAACTGACGCTATGGCAGCAATACGCGCGCATCGAAACAATGCCAGCGCAAAGCAGTGCGTAATTGCCTGTGCACACTTGTCGAACAGGAATCGGGCAGCAGTACCAAACTGAAGTATCGAGCGCCCCGACCATGCGCTTTAGCCGGGCTAAGTTCGCGCAGGCGAATGACAATTAAATAACGATTACAAAAGCAATGTCGATGCAAGCGCACCGCCACACTGCGCTCAGCAAAACTCAAGTGCAGCCCCGAATCAGTCAACACTAAGCCGATAGGACGCTCGCTTCGCACATGCTTAAGCACCTCGATGAACCACGCCAATCCACAGGCACAACGCAGCCACAGCGGCGCAGCTGCCAGCAACAATGCTAGCAGCACTAAAACACACAGTAAGGCATACAGAGACTGTAGAATGCGCGAATGATGAAGCGGGACGAGCAAGTGCATTGGCATATCCTTATGCGCGGCTTGCTAGGTTTATCGGGTACTGCGAATGAGCTCCACGATTCTTTCGATTGCAGGGCTAGGAGCTGGCTCGCGCATGACTAACCAGTTGTAGAGGTCTTGATCTTCTTCATCTAAAAAGCGCTGATACAGCAATTGATCTTCTGGACTTTGTTTTTGCAAAAAGCCTTCTACAAACGGCAGCAGCAATAAATCTAGCTCGCGCATACCGCGGCGACTATGCCAGGCCAGTTTCTTGTATTCAATATCTGATAACATGTTAAAACCTATAGGGGACAACTCTGCCTCTATAATAACCCAATTCAATGATTTTATCCGGGCCTGAGCCAAGGCGATTATGATTATTAACTTAAGTGAATTTGACCTTCTTGCAATTGAAGGCGTCGACGCTGCCAAATTTTTACAAGGACAACTAACCTGTAATGTGGAAGCCGCCACCCCTACGCACAGCATCCAGGGCGCCTATTGCAATCTTAGCGGCCGCGTCATTGCGGATATGCGCCTTTTGCCTTTTGAGGGAGGGCTGTATTTGCTATGCCAAGCTGGCATGGCAGAAATCTTAAAAACTGCACTAGACAAATACATCGTATTCTCTAAAGCCAAAACTAACATCGTGACTGAACAGTATTGCAGGTTCGGGTTTATTGGACAGGACTTGGGCGGGGTTTTCGCACAGTTAGGCATCGCCGAGCCGCCACAGCAAGGCGGCCTATTGTCTATCCCTGAGGGCTTCATCTATCGGCTAGAAGCGGCACAACCGCGCTATGAGCTGTTAATAAAGCAAGAACAGAGCCCCTTGTTAGACACCCTGAAAAACATGCCGATGGAAGCGGACCGCAGTGCATGGGACTTGGCGCAAATACGCAGTGGCGTCGTTCACGTCGACCCGGCGCTACAGAGCGAACATACGCCACAAGTGCTCAATTATGATCTGCTCGGCTTGGTCGACTTTAAGAAAGGCTGTTACACAGGGCAGGAAATCATCGCCAGAATGCATTATCGCGGCAAAGCTAAGAAACGCCTGTACTTAGCGCAAGCCACAGACTTTACGATCTCCCCGACCACCCAGTTGCAAATTGCAGAGGATAAAACAGCGCCGATCATCCGCTTTGCCAACGATCAAAATGGCCATGGGTTCTTACTCGCTATACTGCCTTGCGATGCGGTGGAACAAGAGCAAGCCATAACCCTCGTCGATACAGCTGGGCAACGACAAGCGGTTTCGATCATGCCACTGCCAGAGCAGCAATAAGCCCTGCCTTAAAAGCACAAGGCCATGTGGTCTATAAGTCCACATGGCCCGTTTGCTTATGCTTGCACTCCACCTTCTACATCAGCAGCGGCGGTTGTCGTACTCTGCATTTTCTTCAACAAGTTTGACACGGACTCTGGCGAACTGGTGTTTCTCGCCATTAATTTGTAAATGACCGGCACAACAAACAGAGTCATGATGGTCGTCATTAACACGCCCGAAAATATCACCACCCCAAGCAGCACACGACTCTCGGCGCCAGCTCCTGTGGCATAGATCAATGGGATCGCGCCCATCATCGTCGACAAGGCTGTCATCAAAACAGGACGCAAGCGCAGGTCACAGGCCTGCACTAGCGCCTCGGAAAACTCCAAACCTTCATCGCGCAATTGATTCGCAAACTCCACGATCAAAATACCATTTTTACTCGCAATACCGACCAGTACGACCAAGCCAATATTACTGTAAATATTCAAGGTGCCATCGCTTAAGAATAAACCTAAGAGCGCGCCGAAAATTGCCAATGGCACTGTTGTCATAATTACCAATGGGTGCACAAAACTTTCGAACTGAGCCGCCAGCACTAAGAACACGACGATTAATGACATCGCGAAAATCAGTACTAAGCCACCACTGGCGTCCTTCAAGTCCAGTGACTCACCTTTGTAGTCGATCTGCGCATACTCTGGCAGTTCTGTCTCCACCGTCGACTCCAAATACGCAAGCGCTTCATCTAGGCTAATCCCTGGCATTAGCGCAGCGCTGATCGTAATCGCACGGATGCGGTTATAGCGGTTGAGTGAACCTGGCCCTGCGCTATTTTCAATCTCCACGAGGTTCCCCAACGGAATTAACTGACCAGAAGATTCAGAACGCACATAGATATTCGTGAGGTCATCTGGCGAGGCCCTTTGCGCATCTTCAGCCTGTAAGATCACGTCATACTCTTCGCCCCGATCTAAATAAGTCGTTACACGACTCTCGTTCATCATCGCTTGCAGCGTTCGGCCAATTGATTGAATCGACACACCTAGATCAGCGGCGCGCACTTTATCGACGACAATGGTCAGGCTGGGCTTAGTTTCTTCGTAATCGGACTGAATGCGGGTAAACATACCGCTGTCACGCGCCTTATCCATGACTATATCGCGCCATTGCGCCAATTCATTATAGTCACGTCCGCCAAGCACGAATTGCACTGGCAAGCCTCCGCCACCACGCACTAAACCGGAACGCATAAACGTGCTGACTCGCAATGCTGGGTACTGAGACCACTTCTGATTCAACTCATCCATGACCTCTTGGGTGGAAAGGGTTCTGTTCTCCCAATCGGGCAAAGAAACAATCGCCATGCCACTATTCACACTACTGCCACCACCAAAACCTGGCACCATCGTCACGATGTTTTCAATCTTCCCTTCGTCTAGGTAAGGCAGTGCTTCAGCTTGCAGCAGATCGATTTGCTCTTTCATGAACTCCAAGCTGGCACCCTCAGGGCCATTAAAACGCGCCATGAAAACGCCTTGGTCTTCGGAAGGGGCAAAGGTCGAAGGAATATTCATCACGAGATAGTAGATGGCGATCACCACCGTAAACAGCACAGCGAAAACCCACCGCGCATGTTTCAAGCAAACACTCAAAGCATCGTGATAGGCCGACTGCAACCAACGGAACACTTTGTCGACGTTACGCGTCAGCCAACTCTCATGAGCATGCGTCGTTAGCAACTTCGATGACATCATTGGGGTTAAAGACAAGGCGAGTACAGTAGAGAAAATCACTGCCGCGCCAATAGTCACAGCTAATTGGTAAAACAGAATGCCGAGGCTGCCTTCCATGAACACAACCGGTACAAAGACCGCTAATAGAACGGCCGTCGTGGCTATGACTGCAAAGCCCACTTGCCTAGAGCCATTAAAAGCAGCAAGCAAGGGAGGCTCACCCGCCTCTACACGGCGCTGAATGTTTTCCAACACTACAATCGAGTCATCGACTATCAAGCCTACACATAACACTAAACCGAGCAGCGTAATTAGATTAATCGATAAACCCAAGGCTGCGAGTATTATAAATGACGCCAAGATGCACACAGGAATCGTAACGACAGGGATTAGCATCACTCGGAACGAGCCCAAGAACATATAGATCACGATACTCACCAACAGCATGGTTAATGCAATGGTTTCGTACACAGAGGCAATAGAGTTTTCAATAAACACCGCATCACTGGAGGATGACATTAACTGCATATGATCTGGCAGAGAGGCATTGATTTGTTCGCCTAGCGCAGTAGTCGCACGCAGTACGTTGAGACTATTGGCCGTGGACTGTTTAACAATACCAATACCGACCGACTCCACCCCATTGCCTTTATTGGTGCTGCGCTCGTTTGCAGAGCCAACCTCGACCCGTGCCACCTCTCCTAGCGTGACTAGATGGCCGTCGGCCCCGCGCGCAATGACCAGTTCGGAGAAGTCTTGTGCAGTTTGGTAGATGCGCTCCACTCGAACAGTAAATTCGCGTTCACTGGAGTCGATGCGCCCGGCAGGAAGCTCTAAATTCTGACGCCTAAGCGCTGCCTCGATGTCGGTGACCGTTAGCCCGCGCGCAGTGAGCGCCACACGGTCTAACCAGACTCGCATTGCAAATCCGCCATTGCCGCGCACTTGCACACTGGCCACCCCATCGACTACGGCGAATTGATCGACGAGAAAACGATTCGCATAGTCATTGAGTTCTAAGAAACTCATTTGGGCACTGGTAAGGCTAAAGTTCTGAATCGCGCGCGCATCACTATCGGCTTTGGCAATCTGCGGCGGGTCCAAATCTTCCGGCAAGGAACGAGTAATGCGAGATATCTTGTCGCGCACATCGTTAGCTGCCGAATCGATGTCACGCCCAACGGCAAATTCCACCGTGACCCGAGAGGAACCATCACTACTACTGGAACTGATGGAGGTTACCCCTTCGATCCCATTGATTTGGTCTTCGATTCTTTGGGTAATTTGCGTCTCAACGACTTCGGCAGAGGCCCCTGGATAACTCGTGCTAATGGATACGATAGGAGGGCTAGTGTCGGGATATTCGCGCAACGGTAATTGCATGAATGATAGGACCCCGAAACAGATCAGAACCAAGCTAATGACCGTTGCAAACACCGGCCTTTTTACAGAAATATCAGAAAGAATCATCGTGTCACCAATATCCGCAAAGTGTTAGGACTGCGCCGTTTTAGTTTCTTGATTGCTGTCACTGTCTAACGAGGACGTTTGCTGTACAGGACTATTAAGGACACGGACATTTTGACCGGGCCTTAATTGCGCCATCCCTTCCACGACAACTCGATCACCTACTTGCAAGCCGCCAAGCACTTCGACCTTGCCGGGCTGGCGTCGACCAATGAGCACTTCCACTTGTCGAACAACGTTCTCTTCATTGACCACAAATGCATACTGGCGCCCGCCGCTAGGAATCAATGCCGCTTCATCGACCACAACCGAATCAGATTCATTCAACGCTAATGAGACTGTCAATAACATTCCAGGCCGTAACACGGCACTGCGGTTTTGAATATGCGCCCGCACTTGCACCGAACGCGTAATCGGATCGATCCGCGAACCGATCACTTGTATGACACCTTGGAATTCTTGATCGGGGTAAACAATACTCTTCGCGCGAATAGTCTGACCAACCTCTAGTTGCGCCAAATAGACTTCAGCAATCGTGAAGTCGAGTTTGATAACAGAGATATCATCTAGGGTTGTAATGATCGTGTTGGGTGAAACCAAGGAGCCATCGCTGACATTACGAAACCCAAGAATGCCCGAAAACGGTGCACGAATAAGATGATCATCCATTGCCACGGCGACGCCTTCGAGTCGCGCCTGCGCGGTCTCAGCACGAGTACGTGCCGCGTCAAGGTCGGTAGCGGAGATAAGATTATCCGAAAGTAAGCTTTGCAAACGTTCATATTGACGCAAGGCTTCATCGGCAGTGGATTGCGCTTCGGCC
The DNA here is from genome assembly GCA_947259995.1 of uncultured Pseudomonadales bacterium. Classification (GTDB taxonomy): domain Bacteria; phylum Pseudomonadota; class Gammaproteobacteria; order Pseudomonadales; family Pseudohongiellaceae; genus UBA5078. The sequence goes on from CAMYOK010000014.1 coordinate 134,329, forward strand.
AAGCGGGTCGCTTCTGAGGTGTTGGTGAGTTCGACAAGAATTTCTCCTCGCTCCACCATGGCTCCTTCTTCGAAGGCGATTCGGCTAATAGTGTCGGAGATCTTAGGAGTCAAATTGACCGACTCGTTCGCCCCTGCCGTGCCCACCGATTCTACGCGGTCGGCAAACACTTCTCGACTCACAGTTGCGATTCTAACCGAGCTTGCACCACCGGCAGCGCCACGAGCATTGGCTACAACATTATTGTTATCTTGCACCTTAGAAACTACAGCAAACCCTATACCTAGAGCAGCAATTGCGAAGAGGATCGCAATGGGGTGTCGAAGCAAAAATCGCAATTTATATCTCCTGGAAAAAAAACTTAAAACCGCTCAACTAAAACCACGACCGTTTGCAAGGCAAAATGGCATGGTGTAGATAAATTGCCCTAGGAATATGACAACTATGCGTTACTAGCAGTAAGTAACGCTGTTACTACGAGCTGACTACGACAAATCCGTCGCTTAAAGATCAGAAATAAATTCAATTAAATGAAACTAATCGTGCCACATTGTCACAAAGGCAGAGGGTGCCCTTTACGAAAAATCAATACGCTTATAGTGCAATCGGCTAGGAACTGCAAGACAACATCGAGCAACCGGCACGATCACGCGCCCAGTCGGGTCGCTTTTGCGAAAATCTTTCAAAACGTGGATTCTCTGTGTAGGGATTACGAATGACTTCTTCTAGCTCATGCAGTAATTGGTAATCCCCAAGATTGGCCTGATCGATTGCTTGCTGAGCTAAATAGTTGCGGAGAACATAGCAGGGATTAGTTTTTTGCATTTGTGCTTTGCGCTGCTCGGGTTCTTGCCCTTGCGAGCGGATGCGTTGAGCCAGTTGCTCGCCCCATGCATCGATTCTATTTTTGCAGTCCAAGGTGAGTGACTGGGGCTCATAGAACGCTGCTGCCACAACCTCGCTAAGGCGATTCTCTGGTCGAAAATTACAAAGCTGCCTATAGAACAACGTCATGTCAGTCTCGTGTAACTGCAATACCGCCTCCAACTCAGCTAGGAAGTCTGCATCTACCTCATTGCTCTCTAGTTGCACCCCTAGTTTGCGCCCCATCATCGCCAGGTTTTCCTGTTCGTAATAATGAGCATAATCGGTCAATATCGCTTGGAGCGCCTCGGCGTCCTCGACCACTGTCAACAAGGCGTTGGCCAGTTGATACAAATTCCATTGACCAATCGCAGGCTGTTGCCCAAAACGATAACGACGCATCTGGGCATCGGTCGTATTCGGCGTCCAATCAGGATCATAGTTGTCTAGCCAACCATAGGGACCATAGTCGATCGTTAAGCCTAAGATCGACATATTGTCTGTGTTCATCACGCCATGGACAAAACCAACCCGTTGCCAGTGCACTAACATATCGGCAGTTAAGCGACAGACCTGTTCAAACCACCTCAAATACAGTGCTAGCTCGCCACTCTCCTGCCCTTTTGCCGTTAGGAGTAAATCAGGGAAGTCCGTCGCAATAGTGTGGTCGATTAACTCTTTGAGCAAGTCCTTCTCACCGCGATAAGCACATAACTGAAAATGACCGAAGCGAGTAAAGCTAGGCGCCACTCGGCACACAATAGCGCCTAATTCTTTTTGCGGATTCCCATCGTAAAACATATCGCGCACGACCATATCGCCTGTGAGCACTAAACTGAGCGCCCTAGTCGTTGGGACTCCGAGAAAATGCATCGCTTCGCTGCACAGATACTCGCGCAGTGAAGAGCGCAACACCGCCCGACCATCGGCGCCACGAGAGTAAGGAGTAGGTCCGGCGCCCTTTAATTGCAGGTTCAACATCTCTGCGTTTCGACCGGGTAGTTCTCCTAAATTAATCGCCCGACCGTCTCCTAACTGCCCTGCCCACTGCCCAAACTGATGCCCACCGTAGCGGGTAGCGAATGGTGCAGTACCTGGGAATAGTTGATTGCCCGACATTAACTGGGCAAACACAGGGCTCGAACAGAAAGCTTCATCAAACCCCAGATCGAACGCCACATCGCGTGACCACAACAAAGTTTTCGGCTCCGCAACCGCCGTAGGCAAGACTCGTGAATACATAGCATCATTGACCTGACGCATGCCAATGCCTTGGATCGGGTCTTGTGGCATCGCTAGGGTGAAACGTGATTGCAGTGATGGCAATGCTTGTTGCTTTTCTGGATTACTTGGCGTGGACATGTAGGCTATTTCCGAACGATTAAGCCATTAGCTTAGCACATAGCCGTAGCCTATTAGATGATAGGCCCCGCAAGCATAAGGATTCGCAAATCGAGCAAAAGAGAAAATTCATTCAATGTTCTATACAGAACAAAATGCGCATGTATGCATAGCGATCAGGAAGTTGAAGATTTCGGATTACTCTGTTTGAGCAATTCAAATATAGCCGGCTCGGCTATTGGCCGTGAAAAATAAAATCCTTGCGCCGTATCGCAATGCAGTTGACTCAATAGATTTGCCTCTTCAACCACCTCGACACCCTCGGCGATGATATCGATTTCCATATTTTCACTAATCGTGACGATGGACTTGACCAAACCTAGCACTGATTTGTCGTTACGCATATCGCTAACAAAACTTCTGTCGATCTTTAGCGTGTCGATTGGGTAGCGGTGCAGATAACTGAGGGAAGAATACCCTGTGCCAAAGTCGTCTATTACAATCTTAGCCCCTAGCTCGCGACAACGATCGAGTGTCGATTTCACGTCAGTAGGCTGTTTGAGCAAAAGACGTTCAGTGATCTCAATATGAATGCGCTCTGCGGCTATCCCCGACTCCGTGACGATCTCATTGAATTTATCAACGAAATTGCGCTCTTCGAAATCAGTGGCGGACATATTGATGCTGACATAGAGCCCTTGCAGATCAGGGCGAATAGCATCCAGGCGGGTGAGCATCGCACACACCTCACGCAAGGCCCAACGGCTCGCTTCAATGATCAGGCCAGAGTCTTCGGCCAGCGGGATAAAGTCATCGGGAGGGACAATGCCACGCTCAGGATGCTGCCAGCGCATTAGAGCTTCGACACCTAAAATACGGCCAGTGCTTATCGAATAGATGGGTTGGTAATGCAAAAACAATTGCCCGCGCGCGATGGCTACTTTGAACTCATTGGCAAGCTTGATCGACTCGACAACATTGATCTGTTCTGCGTATTCGCGCTCGGACTTCTCGGGAGAAACAATGCCCGGCGCATCATCCATTGTGAGAGTTTCAGAGCGCCGCAAAATATCTCGATAACGCATCAAGATCACTTGCGAGATAAGGCGTACGATGGGGTTTGCCCCTTTCACGCTACGGGCAAAGTCTTCTTTAGTGATTTCGAGGAGTTTGCAGGGTTCTAATGCTTGAATTGTGGCGCTGCGTGGTTGGTTGTCGACTATGGCCATTTCACCAATGATACTACCGGGGCCACGTGTGCCCATATCCAGTAAGTTACCATCTGACTTTTCGAGCACGATTTTAACGCGCCCCTCTTGTATGAAGTAGGCACAAGCCCCCAATTCTCCTTGGGACATGATTATTTCACCGGCTTTAAAAATCTTCTCAGCCTTCGGTGTATCCATACATTAGCCTACTAAACTCATAGTGGCAGGAATCAACAAAAGATACTCCCCGCGCAAACAAAACAGCGCCCATCATAAAGGAAAGGGATAGGGATTGAAACTATCAACCCTACTCGAAATAAGCCTTTGAATATGCTTCAAAAGCGGCAACTATAGTGCCGACATCTTGCTCTGTAATCCCTAAATGAGTCACTAAGCGTAGCCGGTCAGATGCACTGATTTTCACAGCAAACTGCAATAAAGTATTTTGCAACGCCGCTGCATCAATTTTGCTGCAATCAACATAAACCATATTGCTGTGCACCGGCTCCACCGCAAATCCCAATTGCGTTAGTCCTTGCGCGATTTGCTTGGCGTTATCATGGTCCTGCGCTAGGCGTTCGACATTATTTGCAAGGGCATATAAGCCTGCCGCCGCGAGAATCCCCGCTTGTCTCATGCCACCACCGGTCATTTTTCGCCAGCGGTGTGCTCTGCCGATAAACTCCCTACTCCCTAACAATACCGACCCCACCGGTGCCCCCAAGCCCTTCGAAAGACAGATAGATACGCTGTCAAACTTGCCGACAACTTGCGCAATGCTCACCCCACCGGCCACGGCGGCATTGAAGGCGCGAGCCCCATCGAGGTGAATCGCTAGATTATGCTCAGTACAAAATTGCACGGCAGCATCGAGGTACTCCAAACTCAGGACCTTGCCTTGCATTGTATTTTCCAATGCGAGCAGGCGCGTGTTGGCAAAATGGTGGTCAGAGGGTTTGATTGCGGCTCGCACCTTCTCAAGGTCTAGCTCCCCTGCCTCATTGAAATCTAAAGGTTGCGGCACGATTGCCCCTAAGACTGCTGCACCACCCCCTTCGTATTTATAGGTATGCGCTTGCTGTCCTACTATATATTCATCGCCGCGTGTGCAGTGGCTCATTAATGCCACTAAATTTGATTGTGTTCCAGAGGGCATAAAGAGCCCTTTCTCCATTCCCGTCATCTCTGCCAGCACAGCTTCGAGCCGATTCACCGTCGGGTCTTCACCGTATACGTCGTCTCCCACCTTTGCAGACAACATCACTTGCCGCATCGCCGCCGTTGGCTCGGTCACGGTGTCACTACGCAAATCGATCATGCCTGCACTGTTCACACTCACTCCTTCACTCGTGCCACAACGACACACTCAATATTGGTTGTATTTCTTCGCGCTTCCGCGCACTTTATCTGCTGGGTACTTCTGCGCGTTCTCTTGCATCTTCGTGGTCACCGCTCGCAAGAGATCAATATTGAGCATATCGGCGAGGCGCACGACATACACTTGCACATCGGCAAGCTCTTTCGCCACCTCTATTAGAGTGTCGGGATCAAGGTCTCGTGACTGCTCCTCGGTCAACCACTGAAAATGCTCCATGAGTTCTGCCACCTCTACACTCAGTGCCATACTTAAATTCTTAGGAGAGTGAAACTGATCCCATTCACGCTCTTTCGCGAACTTGGCAACACCTTGTCGTATATCCTCTAAACTCTGCATTTCTAAGTCTACTCCTAACGCCTTGTTTTTTATTACAACATATCGAGCAAATGCTCTAAATAATTTCATCCAAATTTTGTCGACTATTGCACTTTTGCACTGCAATTTAGCATGATCCTGAAATAAAAAGTGTCAGTTGCCGCCCTTATTGTTAGCATCACCGTTACTGATTGAATTAGCAAAATTAGTACATTATTCTGTTCATCCATTTTTGTAATCCAGGGAGAGTTCTCCGCCGTGTCAAATTATAATAAAACCATCAAATCAGCCTTATTAGGTTTCACAGCAGCAGTTGCCGTACTTCCTATGATGGGCTTCGCGCAGTCTTCAGCCGATATGGAGCCTGTTAATTCACTACCTAACCCTTACCAAACCATCGAAGGCTTCGCTAAGATGCCTGCCGGTCGTGAATGGGGTTCTACGAGTTCTGTCGACATCGATCCAGACGGCGTTAGCATTTGGGTTGGCGAGCGCTGTGGCGGAAACGTCGGCGCCTGCGTGACTAGCGGTGTTGACCCAGTCATGAAGTTCGATGCCAATGGCAACATGGTTAAAAGCTTCGGTGCGGGTATGGTCATGTGGCCACACGGCATTCACGTCGACTTTGAAGGCAACGTATGGATTGCCGATGGTCGCGACAACCTAGACCGTGAAGGCAATCCTGTTGGTGGCGAGCTAAAAGGGCACCAAGTGCTTAAGTTCAGCCCAGATGGCGAATTGTTAATGACGATCGGTGAGCCTGGTGGCGCACGCGAGCCTGGCTACTTGTTCCAGCCAAATGATGTGTATGTCGCGCCAAATGGCGACATCTTCATCGGTGAAGGCCATTCCAACAGTGAAGGCTCTACTGCTCGCATGTTGAAATTCAACAAAGATGGCGAGTTCATCAAGGCTTGGGGCCAACTTGGCACAGGTCCAGATGATTTCATGCAGCCACACTCGCTAGCTATGGACTCGCAAGGTCGTCTATTCATTGCTGACCGCAGCAATAACCGCATCGTGATCTCTGATCAGGACGGTAACCGTCTAGATACTTGGTATCAATTCAGCCGTAACAGCGGTATCTACATCGACGAGAACGATGTTCTCTACGCAGCAGACTCCGAGTCTGGCTCTGTAAACCCTGATCACGGGCATTGGTTGCGCGGGATTCGTGTTGGTAACGCCAGAACTGGTGAAGTCACAGCGTTCATCCCAGATCCACAGCCTGATTGCCGTGGGACTTGCACAGCGGAAGGCGTTGTTGCAGACCGCAATGGTGTGATCTACGGGGCAGAAGTTGGCCCAGTGGGTGGCATCAAGCGTTATGTTAAAAATTAAGCACTTCGGTGATAAACACTTCGGTGTTTAAGAAAAAGGCGCCCTTGCGGCGTCTTTTTTTTGTTCTTCATTTTCGATGTTAGGCATTAAACCTGCTGGACTGCTTAGGGCGCCTAAGTAGAAGCAAGCTGTGCTTGGGGCACGCCAAAGGGCACACATCCCTGTGCAGGCTCGACGTGCGCCATCCTTGGCGCTCGACGGCCCCAAGCGCAGCTTACTTCTACTTGGGCTTGGTTCGCGGTAAAGTTAAGGATTGAAGCTGATTTTGATAGATGTGTAGAGATAAGAGATGGATGATTTAACGATTGCTCGCTCGCCGAAGAAGCCTTGGGAGAGTGAACCTAACTATGCCGAATGGATCGATAGCGAAAGTGGGTATAACTGCGTGATCGTGCGCGAGGTACATGATGCTCTGTGTGCCTTTGTGTGCATCGAACGTCCGCACCCTTTCTACGGCAGACGCAGTAACGGCGAGCCAGGCAAGAACACGCCGGTCGCCAAAGATGAACAAGCCGCTCGCGCCGCTTTTCGTGCCATGAGCGTTCATGGCGGTATTGGCTACTGCGAACCCTTTCTCGACCCGTCCACCCTCACGTCCTCAATCGTTGCCAATATAGGCGCTTGGTGGGTAGGCTTTAACTGCTCACACGGCGGCGACTTCGTCCCGAGCTACCTAGAGATTATCGACACCTACCCGCCCGACGAGGATTTGAGTGAAGCTGACATCGAGTCACTGCGACAATCCATTCTGCAAGACCCCACCCCAGAGTCGGCCTACAGAACCTTCAGTTACGTAGAAGAACAATGCCGCTTGCTTGCGCAACAGTTAAAGGCAAATTCTGAGCCTTTTTAGTCAGTGCCCGGTTTAGTAATCTGCCGCAAAGCTCTTGGTTGTTAAACGGACGACTTCCTCGTAACGCCATAATCTTCTGACTGCACCGTCATCAGAAGATCGCTAGGCAGCCTCCCTCGACATGTGCTGTGCAATTTAGCGCGCTTCAAATTCTCACAAGTCTGTCTAGCTTTTTTATATCCCCCTTTCCAAGTGTTCTTGCGGTTATTCCTGCTGAACTGTAGGGTGGCAAATAGAGAGTCAATTGGTCGCCGGCTAATAATGTGCCGCGAATGAAGTCGAACGGAAGCGATGTAATTGCAAGCTTGCTGATTCAAGCTACGGCCCCGAATTGGAAATAACGCAGGATCACTTATGAGCTTCAATTGCAAAACTTTTCTGATCGCTGCTGCTGGTTACTTAGCAACGCCAGGCTCTTTCGCTGACAATATTGTCGAGACAGAGGAGATAAAGCAGCAGCTTAGCCAACTAAAGGCTCAGATCGCCGCGCTTGAGGCACGCCTAGCTGAACAAGAAGCCGCTCAGGCGGAGGTGAGCGCGCAACAAGCTCAATTGAGCGCTTCCGACTCGCTTGCTCTGCACGATGAAACCAGCCAAGACGGCATCACTGTAGGCGGCGCAGTGCGAACCAACTTCAACCATACCTCCTATAATGATGGCAATGAAGACCGTGGCGGGGATTTTGATTTTGATATTTTCCGCTTCAATTTGAATGGCAGCATTGGCGATGTATCACTCAATGCGGAAATTCGTTTCTTCGACTATATGACCGCCGTGAAGTACGCCTATCTTGGCTATCAGTTTGCTGAAGACTGGGAGGTTCAAGCCGGAATAACTCAAGTCCCCTTTGGCAATTGGCCTTATAACTCGCACAATTATTTTTTCAGTGCCAACTATTATTTAGGCTTAGAAGACGACCATGACCTAGGCGTTTTGTTTAAACGCCAGCTAAGCAATAACTGGCAGCTCGACCTAGGGTTCTTTAAAAACGACGAACTAGGGGGCATCGACGGTTACGTTGGCAGCCGCGCTGACCGCTACTCCTATGACATTGTTGGTTTCAGAACTTTAAGTGATGGCATTTTTGATGAACCATCGCAGCCTCTGGGTGAATACAATACTTTCAGTGGTCGCTTTGGTTATCACCTTAATCAAAACGAAGTGACAACCGAGCTAGGCGTTTCAGCACTTGCCGGAGGCCTGCATAACGGCAAGGCTAGGGCCGGTGATTATCATGCATGGGCGCTGCACAGCAACAGTAGCTATCGTAATTGGAACCTGCAGTTGCAATATAGTCATTATCAATATGACCTTACTAACGTCGACCGGATGGCTGTCGGCGCGTATGCTTTTTATGACTCCATTGCCGCCGAGGCTAGCTCGGCGACGGTAAATTTGGCATACAGTCTGCCCGTTGAATGGGGTGCGATAACAGACCTGCAATTTTACAATAATTACGGCTTAGTGTTTGACAAGTCCGATGGCACTCGCGACACCCTGATGAACGTGACCGGCATGTCAGTGGCAGCCGGTGGGTTTTTTACTTACTTCGACTTGGTTCATGCTAGAAACCAAGCATTTGTTGGTGGCAGTGCCAGCGGCAACAGCAATGATATCGAGCGACGCTTCAATATTAATATTGGTTACTATTTCTAAAAATATGGGCCTGCCTGGCGTCGACATTCATGTATAGCAAAAACGCATTTTAAGCTAAAGGTTACAATAATGACTGCAGAAAACGATCCGATGACCCCCGACGGCAAAGTGAATCCGATTGATACTGACTACCAAGTCGGGCAAGACAATATTGTCGTCAATATAGGTCCCTTTGGCTTGGATATTCACAACAGAGTATTTTTAATCTCTGGCCTTGCGATCATTATCTTTGTTCTCCTGACGCTCACTTTTCACGACTTGGCCTCAGTGGTGTTCAGTGACATGCGCAACTGGCTTACCGCTAACTTAGACTGGTTTTTTATCAGCGCCGCCAATGTCTTTGTATTGCTATGCCTAGGCTTAATCGTATCGCCATTGGGCAAGGTAAGACTAGGGGGCACTGAGGCCACGCCTGATTTTAGCTACCCTGGTTGGTTTTCGATGTTGTTTGCCGCGGGCATGGGGATCGGCTTGATGTTTTTCGGCGTATCCGAGCCATTAACGCATTTTAACGCCGCCTTTGGTGGCACAAGCGTTGTCGACGGTGTGCGCATCGACTCCGCCCCGTTAGCCGGCGCCGCTGGCGATGCACTAGCTGCCGAGCGGCTAGGCATGGCGGCTACCATTTATCACTGGGCGCTGCACCCCTGGGCCATCTATGCCGTATTGGCACTTGGCTTGGCGCTGTTTTCCTATAACAAAGGTTTGCCGCTAACCATTCGTTCAGTCTTTTACCCACTGCTGGGCGAACGCATTTGGGGTTGGCCTGGGCATATCATTGACATTCTTGCCGTACTTGCCACCCTGTTTGGCTTGGCGACCTCACTTGGCCTAGGCGCCTCCCAGGCCAGTGCCGGATTAAATTACCTGTTTAACTGGCCTGAAGGCGTTACTACAGAGATTCTATTGGTGATCGGCATCACCATGATCGCGCTGGCATCAGTCGTGGCTGGCTTGGACGCCGGGGTAAAGCGCCTCTCAATTATTAATATGATATTAGCCGCTTTACTATTGCTGTTTATCATCTTAGTCGGCCCCACTTGGGACATCTTATCCGGCTTTGTTGCCAATCTGGGCGCCTATTTTCAACACTTGCCCGCGCTAGCCAACCCCATTGGCCGAGAGGACGCCAACTTTTCCCAAGATTGGACAGCGTTTTATTGGGCTTGGTGGATTAGCTGGTCACCCTTTGTTGGCATGTTCATCGCTCGGGTCTCGCGCGGACGCACAGTGCGGGAATTTTTGATCTCCGTCTTGTTGATCCCGTCACTGGCTTGCGTGCTGTGGATGAGCGTATTTGGCGGCACTGCCATCAGCCAGGTTGTGCAAAGCAACTATTTAGCCGCCGTAGAAGCTGACCTGCCATTGCAATTATTTAGCATGCTCGACGCCCTACCTCTGGCCAGCATCACGTCGTTCATAGCCATTATTTTGGTGGTCGTGTTTTTTACGACCTCCTCGGATTCTGGCTCCTTGGTGCTTGATACCATTGCCGCGGGTGGCAAGGTTGATGTTCCCACTCCCCAGCGGGTCTTCTGGTGCACCTTTGAGGGCTTGGTAGCAATCGCGCTTATTCTAGGCGGTGGTCTAGTGGCATTGCAGGCCATGGCAGTATCCGCCGGTTTTCCGTTTACCCTAGTCCTGTTGGCCTCCTGTCTCGCAGTGGTAAAAGGGCTTATGTCTGAACCGCGCAGCGCATAGGCAAACAGGCCCATGGAAATAGAGCAGATCGAAATACTGGAGTTTCTGAAACGGCACTCCCCGTTCCAGGAACTGCCAGCTGATTTGCTAGAGCCGTTAGCGCTGAGCATTGATATTGCCTATTTCAAGGCGGATAGTGAGATTCTTCGCTTCAACGAGCCCATCAGTGCCTTACACCTGATTCGCAGCGGCGCCGTTGAAACTTTTCGGCGCAATGGTGACTTGTATAACCGGCTTAGCGAAGGCGGTATTTTCGGGGAGCAAGGCCTGCTTCGCGGTGGCAAAGTCCATTTTCCAGCCAACGCTCTGGAAGACACCTTAATCTACTTGATTCCCGAAAAGGTTTTTCACCAGCTTTTTAATGAGAGCGACTTTTTTGCGGATTACGTTGAAGTTGGTGACAGTGAGCGACTGAAAACCAACAAGGCTAGAGTCCAGGCTAGTTCCGATTTACTAAGCGCTACCATCGGTAGCTTATTAAGTCGCGCCCCTGTCAGTATTGTTAGCGATGCCAGTGTTCGGCAGGCCACGCAACTAATGACCGAGCAAAATGTGTCATCGTTGCTAATCGTGCAGCACAGCGATAACGACTCTGATAGCGGCAAGTTGGTCGGCATTGTGACTGACAAAGACATCAGGGCTCGTCTGATTGCTCCGGGACTAGATCCAGAAATCCCGGTTAGCGAAATTATGTCGGCTGACCCGCCTAGCATTGACTACCAACAATATATTTTTGAAGCCATGACCTTGATGCTTCGCTATAACCTGAATCACCTGCCAGTATTAAAGCGAGGGCAAGCTGTCGGGGTTATCGCCATTTCCGATATTATCCGTTATGAGTCGCAGAACAGCCTTTTTGTGGTGAGCCGTATTTTTCGTCAGCAAACACTGGCCGAGCTGCAGGCGTTGGTGCCCGATGTGCAAGCCTGTTTTTTGCGCATGGTTAACGAGGATGCCAATTCACAAATGATTGGCAGTGCCATGGCCGCCATTGGCCGAAGTTTTAAACAACGTTTGTTAGAGCTAGCCGAAGCCGAGCTTGGCCCCCCGCCTGTGCCTTACTGCTTTTTGGCCTTAGGCTCGATGGCACGCGATGAGCAACTGATTTTGACCGATCAGGACAACGCCTTAATATTGGATAATCGGTTTGACCCGCCCCAGCACGATCGCTACTTCGAGCAATTAGCGCATTATGTTTCGGATGGCTTAGCTGCCTGCGGTTACAGCTATTGCACAGGCAAGGTGATGGCGACGAATCCTCAGTGGCGCCAACCGCTGCGAGTATGGCAGCAATATTTCAAGCAATGGATGCAACAGACAACCGCCGAACGCCTGCTACACAGTTCAATATTCTTTGATATTGACGGGGTATGGGGGCGCACTCGATGGGCAGAATACCTCCAAGCCCAAGTTAGTCAGCAGGCTAGGCAATACCCGCTGTTTTTAGCCAGCATGGCCCGAAATGCGCTCAGCCGCACGCCTCCTCTGGGGTTTTTTAAAGACTTTGTGATGGAGCAGGACGGCAAACAAAACAATAGCTTGAACATCAAGCGCCGTGGCACTGCACCGTTTGTGGATCTGATCAGAGTGCATGCACTGGCAGTGGGCTCTGAGGCCAGCAATTCATTCAAGCGCTTAACCGACATTATCGATGCCGGCGTCCTCCCCAAAGGACGTGGCGAGGACCTGCGCGATGCTTTTGAGCTAATCTCTTTGACACGGACTCGACACCAAGCCGCAGCAATAAGCCAAGGCACAGAGCCTGACAATAATGTCTTGCCTGAGCAATTGTCAGAGTTTGAACGCAAGCATTTAAAAGAAGCATTCCAGGTACTGAATAACGCCCAGAAATTTCTAAAATTTCATTTTAAAGCCTGAGGTAAACGATGCTTTATTTGGGCCCTGACCAAGCCAACCGCGTTCAACACGTACACAACATCAGCGACTGGCAGCATTACTATCAACATCAGGCCCGCGTCGTTGAACATCCGCTGCTGCAGCAGTTCTATAATGCCGGGATGGTGCCAGCCAGCACTCCCCTTAACCAAGTGCCGTTTGTCGCGCTCGACTTCGAGACCACGGGCCTTAACGTCGACACGAACAGCATCGTTAGTATTGGGCTGGTGCCTTTCAATCTGCAAGTTGTATTCAGTTCTCGCGCTCGCCAATGGTTGGTAAAACCACGCTTTCGGCTAACCGATCACTCGGTGACTGTACACCGAATTACACACTCCGAAGTCGAAAACGCTGCAGACTTAACGCAGATATTGCCTGAATTTCTGCCGCTGCTGGCAGGCAAGGTCGCGGTAGTGCATTACAAACAGATCGAGCGAGCATTCCTGAGCGCCGCTTTGCAAGTACGCTTTGGCGAAGGGCTGCTTTTTCCGGTCGTGGACACCTTGGACCTGGAAGCCCGGCTACACCGGGCGCGCCCCCTAAGCCTATGGGATAAATTACGCCGTCGGCAGCAGGAGTCACTTCGGCTGGATGCAAGCCGCAATCGTTATAATCTACCGCCATATCGGCCACACCACGCGACGACCGACGCCATTGCCTGTGCCGAATTACTACAGGCACAAGTCCACCACCGATTTAGCTTCGATACGCCTATCAGTGATTTATGGTGCTGACTTGTTGGTAAAGGTGGACCACCAGCACGCACTCCAAAAACATTAAGACGCTTATCCAACCGGGGTGCCAGCCTGTCAGGCTCGACGGTCTTGTACTAGGGGCTTTGCGACAGATTACTTCGACGCTGTTGTAAAGTTTGAGGCCCCACTACCCCAAGGTTAAGCGGTGGTTCGGGACTATATGCGAGCGCACCCAACACTTGCAGCTCTCGATTGAGTCATAGAGATTCTAATCAGTAAGCGCCGAAGCCCCCACCAATCCAAGTGCCTCGGTGCAAGCCCCTTAGTGCAAGAGCGTTGAGCGCCAGGGATGGCGCGAGCCGAGCCTGCACAGGGATGTGCGTCCTTTGGCGTCTCTTGCACTAAGGGGCTTGCGCCGAGACACGACATAAGAACAGCAAACGCAAAACTTAAGACAAAAAAAAGGGCGCCCAACAAGGACACCCTTCTTTAATTTTGGTCGGGACAGCAGGATTTGAACCTACGACCCCTACACCCCCAGAAAGCTCAGAAAAACAATGTAACCCTTTGATAAAAAAGCTGTTTACGACAAATTCGATGCTATCAAAATCGATAAAAATGCGCATTTTCAGTCTTTTAAAATCAATGACTTACATAGCAATAAGCACACAACTTATTGCCTGCACATCAACTTCAATAGGTACCGCTACTAAAACGAACTATATGAATATCTCGTTATACTTTGATACTCAAAATAGCCCATTTAAGGACGAAGATTTAACTAGAACACTGTTCAATATCGAAGGGGAATTGGAAGCACTATTGCCAGTTGAGGTTGAAATCTTAGATAACAACCAAATTCATCCAACCACGGCATGTCGAATTGAGTTTAAATCACTTGTAGAAATGCTCTCTTACAACCTAAACGCTAGCTACTCAATCGGTGCTCAAATTTTCTATCGCTCGGGTGAATATTGTGTCATTCAAATAGGAACCGCTGTCGTTCAAAATAAGAGCAGAGAGTTTTTACGTGATCTAATTAGACACGAAATTGGACATATATTTATAGGAGAAGCTCACAGTAACGACAGAAAATCAATAATGTATAAGTCAACACTCCCAGGTAATAAATATATATTTACAAACAATGACTTAAGGAAAATAAAAATATCTATGCGGGTAAAAGACGAGTAGCTAGACACTACCACACTCTCTTTGTATAATCGCGGCGCCTCGGGCGAATTTGAGTATATTTGGCAACGCATCTACATGGTCGGTCAACCTGATTGCATTGCAACTGACAAACATTCCTCTACTTCACCGAGGCTTTTTATTTCTGGAAAGCATATTTCTTGAAATTAACAACATTACCTTGAAACTCTAGGTTTTCCGAAATTTCAATTCCTAGCAATTTGACGAACTCCTTGGTAATCCCGAACTCTTTCTCTATGTCATCTAAATAAATACTAAAATCAAAATTAAGTATCTTTGCAGCATCATTCATAACACTAGGCTTTTCAGCCTCATGCTCATATGGCTCCTTCTTAGCCCAACCTTTAGTATTAATTAAGATGTGTCCCTTCTTATATTGAGCGGCACCTATCAGCCCCAGATCAAACGCTCTACGAAAGATCGCTTGAAAGCTAACATTCCATCGCTGTTTAAACTCAGACAGAGCTTTCCAATCAATTTGTCGATAATCCCTTAACGGACACTCATTGATGAATGCTTTCTGTGGCAAAAGAAACGCCGAAGCAAAACTATTGGCCTGCTGTTCAGTTAAGTCATCACCCGTAGGCGTGCCCTTATGCATTACGAAATGACCGAGCTCATGACAAAGATCAAACCTCATACGTGAGGCTTGTTTGTTCAGAACGTTATGCATTACCAAAGGTCGGTGTGTATCAACAGATAAAGCACTAATTTTTTCGGATGTATCACCAACTTGGACACAAATAACACCAGCACTTTCCATTAACGTCGTAACATTATCTATTGGCGAATTCAGCCCAACTCCATAAAAATCACGGACTAGTTGAGTAACTTGTTCAATACTAGTTCCTGAAATATCCAAATAGTGCTGCGGTATCTCAATATCTCTCAATTCAACATATTTTTCTAACCATCTAATAACTTCTGAAAGAATTGTAGACCTAGCTACTATCTTGCTTTGAAACGTTTTAGTAACGCTTTTCAATTTTCTAAAATTAACACTCTCATGAGTAATTACATGCTTAACCTGCCTCATGAAAAAATGTGGATGAACGTCAAGCACATCAGCCAACGCATTAAGAGTCATGTCATTAGGAGTTCGTTCATCATGCTCAAACTGATGAATGAACTGCCGCTTAACACCCAATTGGTCAGCTAATGATGCTTGAGTTAAACCTTTAGCTGTCCTCGCTAGTCGAAGCCTTTCGCTTTGGAATTGAAGATCTTGAGTTTGCATACTTTTTAGACCCTATTGGTGGTACTACTAGTTTTATGCTTTCTTCTTTCGGAAAGCTCTTAACTACCTCTGAATGAGAATCATGCAATCTTGGCGACCAACGGCACATCGCTTGCCCTGATCTTGTTAATCCAACAAAATGAACTGACAATGCTTTACCGCTAGTGCTTGTATCGACTGCAAATCGCCATATTAGTTCCGACTCCACCTCCTCATTAAACGCCATGCATAACTGAAGAGACTCATCATCTTTAACTGCTAATGTTTTAGTTGTTGGACGTTCTGGCGAGCCTTTAAATATGCGCACCGGTACAGACCCTATGAGAAAAACATGCCCCTGGGAGTCGAAAACATTAAGCCAAGACAATTCATTGCAGAGCGACGTAAGCCGTTCTCGCGTTCTATCGTAAACCATACACCCCGTGCCCCAAGGAACCTTATGGGCAGCCTCTGTAGTATCAATCGTGCTGTTTCGCACTTCCTTGATGACTTCAGTTATTAAGCTCAGTCTTTCTTGAGTTAAATCTGGGTGATAATCCCAAGGGGAATCTGTACTCATTTTAAATCCTCTCTTCAGTAATTTGAAAACACCACTCACCACATGCGTCGGTCAACACATTTGAGCCGCAATTATAGCGGGAATAATGGGTTTTGTCAATTCTGTCAAGCAAACCGGATTTTGAAAAGCACTGCCAAAGCTGTCAAGCGATATCAGGAAACATCAACCCTAAAGGGCCTACACTCAAAATGTAGTGCTCAAAAATGATCTAACCATATGATTTAATTTATTTTTAAATACACTGCTTTGCACACGCTAAGCTATCTTAGCTTAGCGTGGAAAGCATTTTAACTGCATAAAAATAGGCTATTTCGACGAAAGTCATTTGTGGATATAGAATAAGCACAATTTAGGCACAATTTAGGCACAATAAATAAATGCTTATTCTACAAAGGGGCGCAACCCCTTGTTTTCTATGCTATTTTTGGTCGGGACAGCAGGATTTGAACCTACGACCCCTACACCCCCAGTGTAGTGCGCTACCAGGCTGCGCTATGCCCCGAATTTATTGATATATGCAGAGTTCTTCTGAAGTGGATCCGAAGTAAATCTAAATATCGATGTCTTGCTGGTATTGCCTGATTAATCAAGCGGCGGCAATTCTACCGCATTTTCACAATAGTTCTATGACTTCTTCGAGATCTTTTATCAGCTCTTTGTAGACCTTGTCATCGACGTTGGTCTTAGTGGGCTCTTCTGCCCCGCTCATACGCTGACGTGCACCGCCAATTGTGAAGCCTTGATCATAGAGTAAAGACTTAATCTGACGAATCAGGATGACATCTTGTCTTTGATAATAGCGGCGGTTACCGCGACGTTTCACGGGCTTGAGTTGCGGAAACTCCTGTTCCCAATAACGCAGAACATGAGGTTTAACCGTGCATAGCTCTCCTACTTCCCCAATCGTGAAATATCGCTTTGGAGGAATTGGAGGTAGCTCATCGTTATTGCTTGGTTCCAGCATAACTTTCTACTCTTGCCTTTAACTTTTGGCCAGGTCTAAACGTGACCACACGTCGGGCTTTAATTGGAATCTCTTCGCCAGTCTTAGGGTTGCGACCCGGTCTTTGCTTCTTGTCGCGAAGATCGAAGTTACCAAAACCAGAAATCTTAACCTGCTCATTCGATTCAAGAGACAAACGGACTTCTTCAAAGAACTGTTCAACCAGCTCCTTGGCCTCTCTTTTATTCAGCCCAAGCTCTTCAAATAAGCGCTCGGCCATTTCCGCTTTGGTAAGTGCCCCATCTGCCATAGTTAATTCCTTAACTTTGCATTAAATTGCGTCTGTAGCTCGTTGACACAACTGTTAATTATTCCATTTATATCTTCGTCGCCTAGAGTGCGCGAAGGATGCTGTAAGGTCAAGCCCAAAGCGATGCTTTTTTTACTTTTCTCGATTGCATCGCCTTGATATACATCGAATATTCTCAAATTAACCAAACTATCCCCTGCACAAGCGCGAACACAGTCCTGAATTTGCTCTGCGCTCACCTCTTGATCGATAACGATGGCCAAGTCTCGGCTAACTTCTGGGAATTTTGATAGCTCTACTATCTTCGGCACACTGGACTCAAGCAGAGAATTTATATCAATTTCAAACAGATACACTTTATTGCTAATGTCTAGCTTGCGCTGCAATGACGGATGCAGTGCCCCAATAAGGCCGACTTGCTTACCGTCAAGCATCAACGCTGCACTCTGTCCGGAGTGCAAGGCGGGGTGTGAAGCTTTGGCAAAACTGAAGCGAGACGCGTTTCTCGTCAAAGCTAACAAAGACTCAACATCTCCTTTAATATCAAAGAAGTCTACAGGTTTTTTAATGTTAGACCATAACTCTTCTTGCAGATTGCCATAGGTTAGGCCACTTAACATAGAAGGCTGCGCGAGGCCGCCATCACGTTGCAGGAATACTTGGCCAGTTTCAAATAGGCGCACACGGTCTTGTTGACGGTTCGCATTGTATTGGAGAGTCGAGAGCAGCCCCGGCCAAAGGCTGGTGCGCATCACTGACATATCAGCAGAGATTGGGTTCTGCAACGCCGTCGCCTGCACTCCTGGGTTGACCAGCTCTAATAGGCCAGGCTCAACGAAGCTATAAGTAATAACTTCCTGGTAGCCCAAGGAGACTAGTCGATCCTTTAAGCGCGGCAATTCGGTACGAGTTTCAGTACGTGTTCCTAAGCTGTTACGGCTTAGAGACTTGGTCTTGGGCAGATTGTTATAACCATAGACTCTAGCAACCTCTTCGATTAGATCAACATCGAGAGCAAAATCGAAACGGTATGACGGCGCCTTAATGCGAATAGCTTTATCGTCAACGCTAAGCACTTGCGCCCCTAAGCGCGCCAAAATATCTTGCACTTCGCTGGCAGGAATAGCGATCCCCAAGAATTTCGTCAGCTTAGCAAAGGACAAACTAATCTCGGGGCTCTGCGGCACATTTCCAAGCGTTTCCACGACTGGGCCAGCGCTACCCCCTGCTATTTCGATTAGAAGCGCTGTAGCGCGCTCCATCGCCTTACTTTGCATATTGAAGTCCACACCACGCTCATAGCGATGTGATGCGTCTGTATGCAAGCCATAACGACGTGCTCGGCCAGCCACGGCTAGTTGCGAGAAGAATGCACATTCGAGGAAGATATCTTGAGTCTGCTCATTCACGCCTGAGTGCTCACCGCCCATCACCCCGGCAAGTGCCAATGGACCACTTTGATCCGCAATTACCAATACATCCGGACTTAGGCTTATTTCTTTGCCGTCCAGCAAAGTCAATTTTTCGTCTTGCTGCGCTAGACGCACGTCGATCCCTTGCTGCAAGCGAGCAAGATCGAAGGCATGCATAGGCTGCCCTAGCTCCAATAAGACATAATTGGTGACATCAACCACAGGGTCGATACTACGGATACCGCTGCGACGCAGGCGCTCAGCCATCCACAATGGGGTTTGTGCCGAGACATTCACACCCTTGATGACGCGGCCAAGATAGCGCGGGCATTGCTCAGCCGCCGTAATTTTAACCGGGAAACTCTGCTCATGCTCTGGGGCTACTGCAGGCATTTCTGGCTCGATGGACTCAATCGCATTCAATGCTGCGATTTCGCGGGCCACGCCAATGATGCCAAGGCAATCACCACGGTTGGGCGTTAAGTCTAGCTCTAAACTTTTGTCGTTCAGTTGCAGATAATCACGAACATCGGTCCCCACTGGCGCATCGCTCACTAACTCGAGCAAGCCATCGGAGCTTTCGGCGAGACCAAGCTCTTCGGCTGAGCACAACATCCCATTGGATTCGACGCCACGCAGTTTGGCTTTGCGAATCTTAAAGGCTTTGCCATCAGCGGCTATGAGTTTCGCGCCGATTTGTGCATAGGGTACTTTCAGCCCTTCACGCACATTGGGAGCTCCACAAACCACCTGCAGCACTTCGTTGCCGTCGTTGACTTCACAGACGCGCAATTTATCGGCATCTGGATGCGGAGTTACTTTGAGCACTTCGGCGACAATAATGCCGGAAAACTCGCTCGCAACGTCATTGACGGCATCGACCTCTAGGCCTGCCATCGTCAACTGTTCCACCAGCGCGTCTGTGCTTAGGGCTGGATTAACCCATTCACGAATCCACTGTTCGCTGAAAATCATGCTGTTTTCTCTACCTGACTGGTATTGACCAATGCAAATCAGGCCACCGAGGGCCCAATTAACTAGTTAAATTGCTTTAGGAAGCGTAGATCGTTCTCGAAAAATAGGCGCAAATCATTCACGTTGTAGCGCAACATCGCTAGTCGCTCTACCCCCATACCGAAAGCGAAGCCCGTATACTGCTCAGGGTCGATGCCAGAGCTCGTTAATACGTTAGGGTGCACCATGCCGCAACCCATGACTTCTAACCAGCCGGTATGGCTGCAAACACGGCAGCCTTTGCCTTCGCACATGACACAGGCCATATCCACTTCAGCAGAGGGCTCTGTGAATGGAAAATACGAGGGGCGAAAACGGACGGCCAAATCTTTTTCGAAGAAGGCCTTCAGGAACTCTTCTACCGTGCCTCGAAGATCAGCAAAACTGACGTCTTTATCGATCAACAGGCCTTCGACCTGATGAAACATTGGCGTATGCGTGATGTCTGAGTCACAACGGTACACTCGGCCAGGACAGACCATTCGGTAAGGAGGCTTGGATTCCTCCATTACGCGTACCTGTACTGGTGAGGTGTGAGTGCGCAGCACAGTGCCCGGATCGATATAGAAAGTATCGTGCATGGCACGAGCGGGATGGTGATCGGGAATATTCAGAGCACCGAAGTTGTGATAATCGTCTTCGATCTCAGGGCCAACGGCAACGCTGTAGCCTGCGGACTCGAAAATGCTTTGAATTCTTTCGATCGTGCGGCTAACGGGATGGATTCCGCCGCCAGATTGTTTGCGGCCAGGCAGTGTAACGTCGACTGCCTCTTTGCTTAATTGTAGATTTAGAGCCTCTTCAACTAAGACTTTTTTACGTAATTCTAGGGCATCTTGCACTTGGCCTTTGGCCAGGTTAATGCGCTCACCAGCCTTGGGGCGCTCCTCAGGGCTTAGTTTACCTAAACCCTTGAGAAGACCAGTAAGACTGCCTTTTTTGCCGAGGTAGTCGACGCGCAATTGCTCCAATGACTTTTCGTCATTGGAGGCTTCAATCGCACGTAATGCCGACTCTACCAAGGAAACAGTGTCTAGCATGTTATGCACTCTTACCTTAGGCAGCCAGGCTCGCTTTCGCCTGATTGACCAATGCAGCAAATGCCGCTTTGTCATGAACTGCCAAATCTGCCATTACACGACGATCCACTTGAATATTGGCTTTCTTCAAACCAGCAATCAATTGGCTGTAAGTCATACCGTTGGCACGTGACTGGGCATTGATACGAGTAATCCAAAGTCCACGGAATACACGCTTCTTCGCTTTACGGTCACGATAAGCGTATTGACCTGCTTTGATTACAGCTTGTTTAGCAACGCGATACACACGCGAACGTGCACCATAGTAGCCTTTGGCAAGCTTGAGAACTTTCTTGTGACGACGGCGTGCAGTGACGCCTCTTTTAACTCGGGCCATCTGTATATCCTCTTAAAAAAATGATGTTTAGAAACGCTTACCTAGCATGCGATCGATTAAGACTTTGTCAGAAGGATGAACTAGTGACGTGCCTCTTAATTGACGCTTACGCTTAGTCGTCATTTTGGTGAGGATGTGGCTTTTGTTGGCGCTTTTACGCTTCCAACCACCAGCAGTGAGTTTGAACCGCTTAGCGGCACCGCGATGGGTCTTGATCTTGTTGCTCATTGTATACTCCGCATTTGTCGTCTCTTACAATCCAATTCATAAGAAACAGTCGAAGGTTAATTTATGAAACTGTAGTTACAAAAAATCCACTGCATGTGTGCCTTGGTAAAGCAGTACACCGTTAACGGCGTGCCGGCACCCTACAATGGACTTTAAACTATGGCTTCTTCTTTTTGACAGGCGACAGCACCATTACGATTTGTCGGCCTTCCATCTTAGGTTCTTGTTCCACTGTGCCGTACTCCTCGAGATCCTTCCCGATTCGACGTACTAGCTCCAGCCCAAGATGTTGATGGGCAAGTTCACGACCGCGGAATCGTAATGACACCTTGGCCTTGTCCCCATCGCTAAGAAAACGCATCAGGTTGCGTAGTTTTACCTGATAGTCTCCTTCCTCCGTCCCTGGTCTAAACTTAATCTCTTTAACAGTCGTTTTACGCTGTTTTTTCTTGTTGGCCACTTTTTGCTTTTTCAAGTCAAAAATATGTTTGCCAAAATCCATTATTTTACAAACGGGAGGCTCTGCCTCAGGTGCAATCAACACAAGGTCTAACTTGACCTCTGCTGCCGCAGCTCTCGCTTCATCTATAGAAACGATGCCACCTTGATCCCCATTGGCTAACACCAAGCGAACTTCGCTGGCGTCTATATGCTCGTTAATGACGGGCTTCTTAGAACTACTCCTCATAGGCGCTTGTATATTCTCTCCGAACTCAATTAATGGTTTGGCTTATGCCACCCAAGTTTTACAAATGAACTATCTATATCGCCATAGTATGGCTTAATTTGCTTCAGTACGCCCCAAACGAGCGACCGCTGCTGATAAATGCTCGACAAAAGCGTCGACTGGCATGCTGCCCAGATCTACACCCTCTCGAGTACGAACAGAAACACTGCCGGTTTCGACCTCGCGATCACCCGCGACTAGCATAAACGGCGTCTTCGCAATTGTGTGCTCGCGGATTTTAAAGCCAACCTTCTCGTTTCTCAAGTCCGCTGATGCTCTAAAGCCTTTATTTGCCAAGGTTTTTTGCACCGATTCGCAATATTCGGCCTGTTTGTCAGTAATATTCATGATCACGACCTGCTCTGGCGCCAACCAAACTGGCATCGCGCCGGCATAATGCTCGATCAAAACACCGATAAAACGTTCGAACGAGCCAAGGATAGCACGGTGCAGCATCACAGGTGTCTGTCGCGAGCCATCTTCGGCCACATATTGGGCACCTAGACGCTCCGGCATTGAGAAATCGACCTGAATCGTTCCGCATTGCTGAATTCGGCCCATACAGTCTTTCAAAGAAAATTCGATCTTCGGCCCGTAGAACGCACCTTCGCCCGGGAGCAGTTCCCAAGGCAAGCCACTGCTGTTCAACGCCTGCTTCAATGCAAGTTCAGACTTGTCCCATAGCTCATCACTGCCCACACGCATTTCTGGGCGCGTAGAGAGGCGCAGGATGATATCGTCGAAACCGAAATCCTTATACACCCCAAAGAGCAATTCCATGAAGATGGCTACTTCATCTTGAATACTGCTTTCTGGGCAGAAGATGTGCCCGTCGTCTTGTGTAAAGCTACGCACACGCATCAAACCGTGCATGCTGCCCGATGGCTCATAACGGTGACAAGAGCCGAACTCCGCCAAACGCAAGGGCAAATCGCGGTAACTTCTTAAACCTTGGTTGAACACCTGCACGTGGCATGGGCAGTTCATAGGCTTAATCGCATAGAGGCGGCTATCGGACTCAACACTAAACATTTGCTCTGCAAATTTGTCCGCGTGACCTGAGCGCTCCCACAAGGAGTAATCAACCAACTGTGGTGTGCGAATTTCTTGATAGCCGTTGTCTTGCTGTAATTTTTGCATATAGTGCTGAATCACTTGATAGACAGCCCAACCTTTCGGGTGCCAAAACACCATGCCTGGCGCTTCTTCCTGGAAATGAAACAGTGACAACTTCTTGCCAATTTTACGGTGGTCGCGCTTTTCAGCTTCTTCTAGACGCTGCAAGTATTGCTCAAGATCTTTCTTGTCGCCCCATGCCGTGCCGTGTACGCGCTGGAGCATTTCATTGCTTGCATCACCACGCCAATAAGCACCCGCAACACTAGTTAGCTTGAATGCTTTGAACTTGCCAGTCTCTGGCACGTGCGGGCCACGACAAAGGTCAATGAAGTCGCCTTGACGATAAAACGAAAGCGCTTCATCGCCTGGGATGCTCTTAATAATGTCAACTTTGTACTTCTCACCCATGCCTTCGAACGTAGCGATGGCATCGTCGCGCGACATGACAGAGCGCTCTACCGGCAGGTTTTCGGAGACGATTTCGCGCATTTTCGCTTCAATCTTTTCAAGATCTTCAGGCGTAAACGGTCGCTCATAGGCGAAGTCATAGAAAAACCCGTCTTCGACCACTGGGCCGACAGTCACTTGCGCTTCAGGAAATAGGCGCTGCACCGCTTGCGCCATCAAGTGCGCACAGGAATGACGAAGCACTTCTAAGCCATCGGTATCGCGTGCGGTAATGATTGCCAGTTCACAGTCGTTTTCTACAACAAAAGAGGTATCGACTAATTCACCGTCAACACGCCCTGCCAATGCAGCGCGCGCTAAGCCTGCACCGATCGATGCTGCGATATCTGCAACACTGACCGCGCCTTCATAGTCACGTGAACTTCCGTCTGGCAATACAACTGTGGGCATAACATTCCTAATCGCAATAACAATAGGAGTCAGGGACCTTTGTTCCTGACTCCAGATGGGGCTGATTATAGATTTTCAGTGGGGCCAATTCTGGTAGGCACGACCAGATTCGAACTGGTGACCTCTACCATGTCAAGGTAGCGCTCTAACCAACTGAGCTACGCGCCTAGAATGGGCTTCCACAAAAGAGGTGCGATTATAGGGGCATGCATTTAAAACTACAATACAATCACACTGTTGCCGCTACAAAATAAGAAGGTTTCCTAGTATTTCTTACAAATCAGCGCGCTATCAGGCTTTTAGTAGCGCATCTTTGAGAACACTCAAGCGATCACGGGCAGCCGCTGCCTCTTCGAAATCCAAGTTACGGGCAAGCTCATACATACGAGTTTCCAGCTTGGCGATCTCTTTTGTAAGGGTCTTAGCGTCCATTTTCGCGACATCTTGCTCATCGGCGCCACGCTTATCTCCGGCTTTCGCTCTCTTATTGCTTTTCGCTTCACTCGAGGAACCATAGGCGCCCTCCATCACATCGGCAATACGCTTACTAACGCCCATTGGAGTAATATTGTTGGCTTCATTATGTTCAATTTGAATTTGCCGGCGCTTCTCTGACTCGGCGATAGCCCGCTCCATAGACCCCGTTATACGGTCAGCATAGAGAATAGCTCGACCCTTCAGGTTACGGGCGGCACGACCAATCGTTTGAATCAGGGACCGCTCGGAGCGTAAGAAGCCTTCTTTATCTGCATCCAAGATCGCGACCAGCGACACCTCAGGTATATCCAAGCCTTCGCGCAGTAAGTTAATTCCGACTAGGACGTCGAAATTGCCCAAGCGCAGATCACGGATAATTTCGGAACGCTCTACCGTATCGATATCTGAGTGCAGATAGCGTACCCGCACATCGTGCTCGCCAAGGTAGTCCGTTAGGTCTTCGGCCATGCGCTTGGTCAACACAGTGACAAGCACACGCTCTTGCCGCGCCGTCACGATTCGAATCTGCGACAGCAGGTCGTCGACTTGCGAGCTCGCTGGTCTAATCTCTAACTCTGGGTCGATCAACCCAGTGGGCCGAACGACTTGCCGGACCAGCTGCCCAGCGTGCGCGTCCTCATAAGGGCCCGGTGTTGCAGAGACATAGATGATCTGTGGTGTTAGCTCCTCCCACTCCTCGAAGCGTAACGGCCTGTTATCTAATGCCGAAGGCAGGCGAAACCCATATTGCACCAAGGTTTCTTTGCGCGAGCGATCGCCTTTATACATCGCTCCCAACTGAGGAATCGAGACGTGTGATTCATCGGCAATGACCAAAGCGTTCTTGGGCAGATAATCGTATAGCGTGGGCGGCGGCTGGCCTGCACCGCGCCCCGAAAGATAGCGAGAATAGTTTTCAATCCCCGTGCAGTAGCCAAGCTCGGCGATCATTTCTAGATCGAACTTAGTCCGTTGCGCTAAGCGCTGCGCCTCAAGCAGCTGATGATTACCTTCTAATTGCTTTAGTCGCTCATTGAGCTCGAGCTTTATATGATCCATCGCATCGACCATCGTCTGTCTTGGGGTCACATAATGGGATTTAGGGAATACTGTGAGCCTAGGCACCTTTTTGATGAGCGCGCCAGTCAATGGGTCAAAATACGATAAGGATTCAATCTCATCATCGAACAGCTCTATGCGAATGGCGTGTTTATCCGATTCGGCAGGATAGACATCGATGACATCACCACGCACTCGATAGGTTGCACGCTGTAGCTCCATGTCGTTACGCGTGTATTGCAGTTCAGCCAACCGGCGCAGAATACTGCGCTGATCGACCTTATCGCCTCGATCTAAATGCAGCACCATCTGCAAATAGGACTTGGGATCCCCAAGGCCGTAGATCGCTGACACCGTCGCCACAACGATTACGTCTTGTCGCTCGAGCAACGCTTTGGTGGCAGATAAACGCATCTGCTCAATGTGCTCGTTAATGGAAGAATCTTTTTCAATGAATAAATCTGACGACGGCACATAGGCTTCGGGTTGGTAATAATCATAGTAAGACACGAAATACTCTACGGCGTTGTCAGGAAAGAACTCCTTAAACTCGCCATATAATTGCGCGGCCAGAGTCTTGTTTGGCGCCATCACCAAAGCGGGCCTTTGTGTGCGCTCGATAACATTGGCAATCGTGAAGGTCTTACCTGACCCAGTGACTCCTAATAGCGTCTGCGCCGCCAAACCACTATCGAGGCCATCGATCAAAGACTCTATCGCCTGCGGCTGGTCTCCGGCCGGTTTGAATCGTGAGTGAATCTTAAAAGGAGTATCCATGGACTGCTTTTTCCGCGTTGGCGTGAGGTGAAATTTCAGCCGCGTATTATAGCAGGATTAGAAAGTGACTGACTCAAGTCGATAAGGGGTTGACCACCGTAAGCTTTGTGATTAGTATACGCACGCTTTGAAGACATCCACATATCTTCGATTCACTGCCCAATAGCTCAATGGTAGAGTAGGTGACTGTTAATCACTTGGTTCCTGGTTCGAGCCCAGGTTGGGCAGCCAAATTTTGGCTCGCATCCCCTCCCCCTGTTACACCCAAAATCTGTTAATACCCCATTAAGCCAATGCACATTATGCTGTACTGGCTTGACGCTGCTTTATTGCGCGCACAAATCTTAACAAGTCTTATCCAGCGCTACGCAATCAGGTATAGTACGGCAACATTAACCCGCCTCCACAGGAGAAAATAAACGCATGCGCACATTATTCCTCGCCCTCATCTTTAGCCTTAGCAGCCTCTCGTTTGCCGCTGAAAACGCTAACCCAATTGTCGTCATGGAGACGAACAAGGGCACTGTGAAAATCGAACTTTGGGCTGACAAAGCCCCTATTACCGTGGCGAACTTCCTGCGTTATGTTGACAGCAGCTTCTATGATGGGTTGATCTTCCACCGCGTCATTCCTGGCTTTATGGCCCAAGGCGGCGGATTCACACCCGACATGACGCAAAAACCCACGTTTGAACAGATCAAAAACGAAGCCAGCGCTGAACTTAAAAATGATCGCGGCACACTCGCGATGGCCCGCACACAGGTTGTGGATAGCGCCACTAGCCAGTTTTTTATTAATTTAGTGAACAACGATTTCCTTAACCACACGAATGAAACACCACGCGGCTTTGGCTATGCGGCTTTTGGTGAAGTGGTAGAGGGCATGGAGATTGTCGACATTATCGCTGACGTGCCAACAGGCAATCGTGGCATGCATCAAGACGTGCCTAATGATGATGTTGTGATCATTTCTATGACACGAGAGTAATGACATTGCCCTGTGGCGTCATGAGGATGCTGCAGGGCTTATTTATAAAGTGTCGTCACTTTACCGTCGGCATCTAGCTTGTCTGCCTCACCTTCCCCAGCCTTTGCCTCATACTGCCACAGCGGGTCGGTTGCGCCTTCTTTTGGCTCAAAGCCATCGACAGCGGCCATCAAGATCTCGCGAATCTGATTCAAATCTAAGCGTTTACACGCCACTTGCAAGCGCCCTATGAGGGCTTCTAGCTCGACCAAACTCAGCGCGTCTTCTTCGGCGCGCATAATCTTAGGGTGCTCGGTGCCAGTGACCGACTCCCCAATCAACAACTCTTCATAGAGTTTTTCACCTGCACGCAACCCGGTGTATTCGATAGCGATATCCCCTTTATAGGAATTCTCGTCTTTGACGTCGTAGCCCATTAGATGCACCATCTTCTTGGCAAGATCGACGATCTTAATAGGCTCATTCATATCGAGCACAAAGACATCGCCACCAGTGGCCATGGACCCGGCCTGTATCACTAATTGAGCGGCCTCTTGCACCGTCATGAAATATCGGGTGACTTCGGGATGGGTCACTGTGACCGGCCCCCCGAGGCTGATTTGACGCCTAAACAAAGGCACCACTGAACCTGAAGAACCCAGCACATTGCCAAAGCGCACCATGCTGAAACAGGTATGACTCTTGTTATAAGCCATTGCCTGCAAGACTTGCTCGGCGAAACGCTTGGTTGCCCCCATGAAATTGGTTGGCCTAACCGCTTTATCTGTCGAGATCAGGACGAAATGTGTCACCCCTGTTTTCTCGGCCGCTTGTGCCGAGGTCAAAGTGCCAAAAATATTGTTCTGCACGCCCTCGATGATATTGCTCTCTACCATTGGCACTTGCTTATAGGCGGCTACGTGATAAACCGTGTTTACCGCAAAGCGCTTCATGGCATGTTCCATCAATTGCGGATTCCCCACGTTTCCCAGTAGCGCGATGAGCTCGATCTGCTCTCCCCCTTCGATGCTGAGCTTGGTCTCGAGCAGTTCATTCTCGACGGTATAGAGCCCGTATTCGAAGCTATCCAAGAGCACTAAGCGAGAAGGTTTTAACAATAGAATCTGACGGCAAAGCTCGGAGCCAATAGACCCTGCGGCACCGGTGACCATCACCGAACACCCCGTGATGCAGGCGCCAAGCAATTTCGGGTTAGGCGGTACAATATCTCTGCCCAAAAGGTCTTCAATATCGATATCGCGAATCTCGTCAACACCGACTTTTCCCGACACCATGTCGAAAAGATCCGGAACCGTTTTCACATGCACAGGCAAATGCTCGAGCCGGTTAAGAATCTCTTTACGCTCGACATGCGTCGCCGAAGGGATGGCTAGCAGAATTTGCCGCACAGAGAAGTTTTCAACCAAATCGAGGAGAGCACCAGGGCTATAGACACGTATGCCGTGTACCGTGCTACCGATTAGGCTGCGGCTATCATCGACGAAGGCAACAGGAAGGTATTGATCACCATTTTGCAGAGCTGCCACCAGTTGCATGCCCGAACTGCCCGCCCCGTAAATAATAACAGGCTCCTTAGGGCGAAAATTCTGAATCAAATTTTGCAAAGCCACCTTGGCAACAAAGCGACTCCCACCCACAAACAACAATGAGATCATCCAATAAATCGGAAAAATAGCATTGTCATAGCTTTGGGTTGGCAAAAAGAAATAAGAAGTAGCGACTAATAGCCCCGTTGAGATGGTCACGCCCTGCAGCACTATAAACCCGGACTGCAAGCCCATATACAGGAGAATCGCTCGGTAAAGGCCGATCCTTAGAAAGACGATGACGCTAGCGATATTAGCCAGCGCGAAATAGAACGTGACGCCTTCATTGATTGCGAAAAACTCGGTACCCAACAATGCAAACGATAGCCACAGGGCGAGGCCAAGCATAACGCAGTCGGCCAACATCATTAACATCTGTTTAACAGTGCGCGACAGCGGTACTGTGTACAAATTCATAAACCATCCTCGAAGGAGAGACCGAGACTTTAGCGCAGTATTGCATGCACCCAATTAGTCAACCGGCCTTCTGTTTCTTTGCCTGCTCCGCAAAGAATTGCCAATACCGCTAAAGGTACAACGGCAAGCAATGTGAAATATACCCCATATTCAGGGTGTTTACCTGCGTAAACCGCCAAAGGCAGTAGGTAGAGGGTATTTATTAATAACACAGCTATTGAGACAATTTTGTGACCATTTGGGCAATTTGCCATATGTTGATAGGCATGCTGCCTATGAGCGTGCGCCCAAGGCTGTCCGAGGAGCACTCTTCTCAACAAAGTGACACTAGCATCCACAACAAACACAGCGAGCAGAATGAACCAACTCCACAGGCTCATACTCGCGTGTATATGGGCAAGCAAGGCGATTATTCCTAAGCTCATGCCCACGAAGCCACTGCCTACATCCCCCATAAAAATCCGCGCCTTTGGCCAATTCCAAACACTAAACGCCACACTTCCTGCAAATAGAAACAAACACAGCAGGGCCAGTGGATAATCGCCGTTTGAGGCTAGCAGCATCCCAGCCACGAGGCTCACATAACCAGCTTGAGCCCCCGCTAGGCCGTCGATCCCGTCCATGAAGTTATACAGATTGGTTAGCCATAAAAGACAAAGTGGCGCCAAAACAAAGCCTAGCAACACCCCACCCAAGGCAAAACTGCCTAACAATAAGTCGGGAAGCGGCCCCAATAGCCCTAAGGCCAGCACGACAGAGGATGCCTGAATAAGCAGACGTAAGCGGTGATGCAGATCACTTCGATCATCGATAAAACCAGCGACCGCGACTGGCAAGCTGGTGCACAGGGCAAGGAGCTCTAGCCAATTTAACTGCCCTTGCAACGCCAACACTACGATCCCTAGCGAATAGGCAAACACTAACGCCACACCGCCCCCCACAGGAGTGATAACGGTATGAGAGCTACGCTCAGTCGGGATCGCCACCAATTGTGATTTCTGTGCAAAATTCAGCATTGCCGCCATCAGCAGCATCGACAAAAGAAACACTGGAATAATCAGAAACGCAGCGAGCATAAAAAACCTTAACAACAGAGTTTTGCAAAATGGGGCGCTGACAACGCCCCATTCTACTACAAGCGAAGTCGTTTATTCTTTTGTGACAATTAGAATCTTGTCACGATTGCGCGCGATAGTGGCAGGACCGATCCCGCTCACCTCGGCAAGCTCATCGACGCTTTTGAATTCACCGAATTGCTCACGATGCGCTACGATATCTTGGGCCTTGGACATACCAACTCCTTCTAAGGCAAGCGCTAAAGTGGTGGCATCGGCAGAATTGATATCGACTTGCGACTTCGCAGCAAGCATCTCGGCAACTTGCTCGTCTTCTTGCGCCACAAGCGGCGCAGAAAATGCGAACAAACTCGATACGACTAAAACAACACAACAGAAAATCCTTTTCATGATTGTTTCCTTCCATAGTTCATGGGGTTGACGATTAATACAGCCATTAGGGCTGTATTAATGAATCTAGCAAAGATCGCCAATATCGCCATGAATTTGCTGAAAGATTGCATTAAGTTTTTCTCGTGGGTTGTCCGCTTGTGTGATTGGACGCCCAATGACTAAATAATGACTGCCAGCTTGCAACGCCGCCGACGGAGTCACAATACGCTTTTGATCATTTGCCGCATCACCCTGAGGGCGAATACCAGGCGTGACCAAAACAAACTCTTTGCCTAAATTTTCGCTAAGTGCCGTGACCTCTTCAGCCGAACACACCACACCGTCCATGCCGCTACGCTTTGCTAGTTCCGCTAGGCGTTGCACTTGCTCCTGTGGTGAAACTTGCAAGCCAATTTCAGCTAAGTCTGCCTCAGACATACTAGTTAGCACCGTTACAGCAATCAGCAAGGGTTGATGCTTAGCACTGCGCACCGCCTCAGCGGCCGCTGCCATCATCTCGCTGCCACCACAGGCATGCACATTGACCATCCACACACCTAATTCGGCCGCCGCTAAGACGGCTTTAGCGACCGTATTAGGAATGTCATGATATTTCATGTCTAAGAACACATCGAAACCCAATGCTATTACTTCTTCCACAAAACTGGGACCGCTACGCGTAAAAAGCTCTTTGCCAATTTTGACGCGACACTGCGCAGGATCAAGTTGCGCCAATAACAAGCGCGCTTGTGCTGCGTCGGGAAAATCGAGCGCAACAACAATCCTCTTGGTATCAAATGAGCTTTTTGACATGAAACCCTACTCCTTATGAAAAATGTGTATCAAGATGCTGTGGTGTTACTTTTATGCATGTGCGCAGCTCGCTCATCAGCAAGACTTTGCTCTAATTGACTTAGCTGCGCACGTAAACGTTTTATCTCTAATTTAGCGCGAAGATTCCTCAGCACACCAGCCCCTAACAACAAACCTAGCATTGCACCCAAGGCAAATGCAGCGATAATCCAGACGGCTAATGCCTGGGGCGCAAGCGTAACGATGCCAAAAGAGAGCGCAACTGGTTGCGTGTTGGAAAAAGAGAACACTATGCTTGTGACAAATATAATGAATATAAAACACCAGACGATAATGCGTGCCAGCTTATTCATGAGACTGCCCTCTTAAGGATTGTGAGGAATAAAAGTACTTTTCGATTATACGCAGTCCGAAAGAAAAAAACGGCGATACCCCTGCGGGTTCGCCGTTTTTTTCATGCAAAATAATCTTTTTGACAAAGATTAGCTTGGATGCGTTTCCAGACTGAGGTTGACGCGATCACGTAGCTCCTTACCAGGTTTGAAATGTGGGACATACTTTCCACTTAAGGCCACCGGAGTGCCCGTCTTGGGGTTACGCCCAATGCGTGGCACTCGGTAGTGTAGTGAAAAACTACCGAAGCCCCGTATTTCAATACGACCACCTTCGGACAATACCTGAGACATATATTCAATAATTGCCTTCACTGACAACTCCACATCTTTCGATGACAGTTGACTTTGTTTTCCTGCAATTCGATCAATAAGTTCAGACTTAGTCATGGCCTATTCCTTGTAAATTACGCCGCGATCTGTAGACAACACTGCAATCATTCACACAATGCGTAGAGATTACTTCTTGTCCATCTCTGCTTTAATCAGATCACCAATTGTTGTTGGTGATGCCGCACTTGGCTCCTGATTTTTGTGATCTTGAATCGCAGACTTCTCATCATCAATTTCAATCGCTTTGATAGAGAGGCCAAGCACTCTGCTCTTACGATCAACACTGACTACTTTAACTGTCACTTCATCGCCTTCTTTCAGCGCGTTACGAGCATCTTCGACCTTGTCACGGCTAATTTCTGAAGCACGTAGCATGCCTTCAACGCCGTCTTTCAAGGTGATCATTGCAGACTTCGCTTCAACAGACGCTACCACGCCATTCACGATGCTGCCTTTCTCGAACTCACCAACGTAGCTGACGAATGGGTCATCAGACAACTGCTTGATACCAAGAGAGATACGCTCACGCTCGGAGTCGATAGACAGAATGACTGTTTCGATCTCGTCGCCTTTCTTGTATTCACGTACCGCTTCTTCGCCTGGCTCGTCCCAAGAAATATCGGACAAATGCACGAGGCCATCGATGTTGCCTTCAAGACCGATAAAGATACCGAAGTCAGTGATAGATTTGATGCTGCCACTGATCTTGTCGCCTTTCTTGAATGCTTCTGCAAAACGATCCCATGGATTCTGGTAGCACTGCTTGATACCCAAAGAGATACGGCGTCTTTCTTCGTCGATATCTAGAATCATGACATCTACAACATCACCCAGTTGTACCACTTTAGATGGGTGAACGTTTTTGTTTGTCCAATCCATTTCAGATACGTGTACCAAACCTTCAACGCCTTGCTCCAGCTCTGCGAAACAACCGTAGTCAGTCAGATTAGTCACAGTCGCTTTAACGATAGACTTCTCTGGGTAACGCGCCTTGATTGCTACCCATGGATCTTCGCCCAATTGCTTGAGGCCTAGAGATACACGGTTGCGCTCGCGGTCATACTTGAGGATTTTTACTTGAATCTCATCGCCAACATTGACGATTTCGCTTGGGTGCTTGATGCGCTTCCAAGACATATCAGTGATATGCAACAAGCCATCTACGCCGCCCAAGTCAACGAAAGCACCGTAGTCAGTAAGGTTCTTAACAACACCTTTAACAGACATGCCTTCTTGCAACTGTGCCAACAACTCATCACGCTCTTCAGTGCTAACAGCTTCAAGCACTGCACGACGAGAAACAACAACGTTGTTGCGCTTCTGATCTAGTTTGATCAGTTTGAATTCTAGTTCCTGGCCTTCAAGGTGCGTAGTGTCACGGATTGGACGTACGTCAACCAAAGAGCCTGGCAAGAATGCACGGATGTTGTTTAGATCTACTGTAAAGCCGCCTTTGACCTTACCGTTGATAACACCCATAACCACTTCATTTTTCTCAAATGCTGCTTCCAGATCCATCCACGATTCGGCGCGTTTCGCCTTCTCGCGTGACAGACGAGTCTCACCGAAACCGTCTTCAACAGTTTCAAGTGCCACTTTCACTGAATCGCCAACTACCAATGCGAAAGAACCATCTTCCTCTAGGAATTGGTTGCGTGGAATAACACCTTCGGACTTCAATCCGGCGTGGACTGTTACCCAGTCCGAGTCGATTGCGATGACAACACCGGTGACAATTGCACCTGGAGTCATATCGATATCGTTTAAACTTTGTTCAAATAATTCAGCGAAACTTTCACTCATCTGTAAGTCCTGTAAAATCAACATTAACCGCGTTCCAGCACACACGGGTCTATTACTAAAAACGCCGTCTCCGATCTAGGCTGGTGAATTCGGAAACAGCGCATTTAAAACATTCGATCAATTACTAGTGATATCTATTTTTTCACGAACCAAATCGAGCACTTTTTCCACAACTTGCTCGATGCTCATTGCAGTGGTATCGACCACTATTGCATCTTCTGCAGGCTTCAATGGCGAGACTGCACGCTGACTATCACGCTCATCTCGGGCTTGGATATCTTGAAAAAGGGCGGAGAGATTAACATCATTCCCCTTAGCAATCAACTGCTTATAACGCCGATTTGCACGTTCTTGGGCGCTTGCAGTGAGAAAGACCTTGATTGGCGCATCGGCAAACACCACTGTTCCCATGTCTCGCCCGTCCGCCACCAACCCTGGAGATTGACGGAATTGCAATTGTCTTTCAAGCAAAGCGGCACGAACCGAGGGGATAACCGCCACTTCCGAGGCCAAAGCCCCCGCATCCTCGTGGCGAATAGCCGACGAGACCTCTTCTTCGCCAAGCCAGACCGAGCCATCTTCGATCCCAAAACGGATCGCGAGGTCGTCCACAAGGGCTAATACCGCAGCTTCATCGCTTGTACAAACCCCTGCGCGCTGCGCGGCAACGCCCAATATTCGATACAAAGCCCCACTGTCGAGATAGTGCCAACCTAGTGTTGCCGCGACTTTCGCACTAATGGTGCCCTTTCCCGAACCACCCGGCCCATCTATCGTAAGCACTGGGATCGCAGTTTGCGGCCCGGGTTTAGAAAAGTGGTTTTCTATGAAGTGATTACGGGCAGATTTGGCGTCTAGGAAGGCCGACTCTAAAGTCTGCGAATCCTTAGTTAGCAAGGCTTGACGCATGCGCGCCAACTCTTTCATATAGGCATCTAGCACTTCTATTGTTGCAGCGCCATTAGCCAAAAATATGTCACGCCACATGATGGGGTCACTGCCCGCTATGCGGGTAAACCCTGCAAAACCGCCGGCTGCATAACGAAAAATATCGTCAATTTGGTTCTGCGCGCTCAAGGTGTTGACTAGCGAATAAGCCAATAGATGTGGCAGATGGCTAGTCGCTGCCAGCACCGCGTCATGGTCTTGCACGCTCATCTCACTGACTTGAGCACCCAAGCTTTCCCATAGGTGCGTCACTGTTTGCAGGGCAGGCGCTGCGGTCTGTGCGACTGGGGTCAGAATGACCCGTCGATCTTTATACAGATCGGCAATAGAGGCATCATAGCCACTGCGTTCAGAACCAGCGATTGGATGTCCTAAGACAAAATTGGCTGGCACATGCCCCCAGACGGCGTGCAAATCCTCTAAGACACTGCCTTTGACACTTGCTGCATCCGTAATAATGGTGTCGGCAGGCACAGCGTCTTTAAGTATTTCTAATAGACGGCGCATACTCAGCGTTGGAACGGCCAACAGTATTAGGTCTGCTTTCGGGGCGATCTCAAGCAGCTGCGTAGACCACTGATCGATCACTCCCTCACTTTGCGCCTTGCGAAGTGGAGCTTCGTCACGACCACAGGCCCATAATTGCCCAGCAAATCCATTGGCTCGCAAGCCACGGGCAACAGAACCCCCGATAAGACCAAGCCCAACGATTAGGATATTCTTTACAGCGACGGCCTTCATACTTGCACCTTCGCCATAGGGTAGGACCCTAATTGCTTAACTTTTATCGTGCGCTCTTTTAACTGCTCGAATACCTGCTGTACGGCATGATCTTCCACATGCCCCTCAAAATCGATGAAAAACACATAGGCCCAAACGCTGTCTGGCGCTGGTCGAGTCTCGATCTTGGTCAAACTCACTTGATAGGTGTTAAAGGGTTCCAGTATGCGGAATAACGCTCCGGGCTTATTCTCGGTGTATACCAGTATCGAGCTCTTATCGTGCCCCGTGGGCGCCACTGACTCGTTCGCTAACACCAAGAAACGCGTGCAATTACTTTGCTGGTCTTGGATTGCTGCGTGCAATAGCTCTAGCCCATACAACTGTGCCGCACGCTCTCCAGCAATAGCGGCGGTGTGAGGGTCTTCTGCCGCGAGACGCGCGGCCTCGGCATTACTAGAGACCTCTTGGATAAACGTGTTGGGGCAATATTCGGATAGCCACCGCCGGCATTGCGCAAGCGATTGCCGGTGCGAAACAATCCGCGTGATTTGCGCTAGACTGCTGCCTTTTTGCAACATCAAATTTTGCGCGATGGGGATCACGACCTCAGCAACGATGTGCAAGCTCGTATCGATTAAGCAATCTTGGGTATTATTGACTGCGCCTTCTGTTGAGTTCTCTACTGGGACAACGCCATAACGCGCCGCACCAGATTCCACTTGCATGAAGACATCATTGATAGTGGCCACGCTGTGTTTTTCGACTTCTGTGCCGAAATGCTGATCAACAGCGGCGTGGGTAAAAGTCCCTAAAGGCCCTAAAAACGCAACTACCGCGCTTCTAGGGGTTTCATTTTGCTCAGAATCAGACAAAAGCATTTTCTCGACAAAGGTGACTAAGGCAAGCGATTAAGCCGAACCTCAATCGTTAGATGAATCTTGCGCTGTGTCGTTTGAGTCCGCCGCTGGCGCTTGCGCATCGGTTTCTTCTTCAGGCAGTTCGACTTCCTCTGGTTCGTCAACGCGCTCTAGGCCCACCAACTTCTCATCGGCTTTCAATTTGATGAGCCTTACCCCTTGCGTATTGCGGCTGAGGATCGACACCTCATCGACGCGCGTACGGACTAAGGTGCCACGATCAGAGATCAACATAATTTCATCACCATCGGCCACTTGCGTTGCGCCAACAAGGCTGCCGTTACGTTCGCTGGCCTGCATTCCAATCACACCTTGTCCACCACGCCCGTAGGTAGGGAAGTCTTCAGTCGCCGTGCGTTTGCCGTAGCCGTTTTCACTCACAGTTAGGACCTGCTTGCCTTCTTCAGGAATGATCAAGGAGATCATTTCATGGCCTTCGGCGAGGCGAATACCACGCACACCACGAGCCGTGCGGCCCATTTGGCGAACGTCACTCTCTTTAAAGCGAATAGTCTTACCACTGCTACTGAACAGCATGATTTCGCGCTCTCCGTTAGTGAGCGCTGTGCCAATCAAGCGATCGCCTTCGTCTAACTCAATGGCGCGCAAGCCAACGCTGCGTTGTCGCGAGAAATTGGTCAACGGGGTCTTCTTCACTGTGCCCATCGAGGTTGCCATGAAGATGAAATAACCTTCGGTATATTCCCTGATCGGCAACATGCTGGTGATGTGCTCCCCTTCCTCTAAAGGCAGGATATTAACGATGGGCTTGCCTCGTGAGGTTCGGCTGGCCAAAGGAATATTAAACACGCGTAGCCAATAGACTTTGCCGGTGCTTGTAAAACACAGCAGCGTATCGTGGCTGCTGGAGATCAATAGGTGCTCAACCACGTCTTCGTCTTTAACCGATGCGGCGGCTTTGCCCATGCCACCGCGACGCTGTGCCTGATAATCGGCAAGAGGTTGAGATTTCGCATAGCCACTGCGCGAGATAGTGACGACACGATCTTCTTCCGTAATGAGATCTTCCATCGACAGATCGAGCTGCGACGTCGTGATTTCAGTACGACGGTCATCGCCGTAGTTTTCTCGCACGGCTGCTAGCTCTTCACGAACTACCGAGAACAAACGCTCATCACTAGCCAAAATGTCGAGATAATCGCTTATCTGACGTAAAAGCTCTTGGTAGTCATTGATGAGTTTTTCTTGTTCCAGGCCTGTTAGACGGTGTAGACGCAAGTCCAAAATCGCCTGTGCTTGCACCGGTGTCAGATAATATTCATCGCCTCGCATGCCGTACTCTTCGGGCAAGTCTTCCGGACGACAGGCGTCAGCACCGGCATCGCCTAATAACTGCAATACGCTGTTTGACTGCCAAGAGCGGGCCAATAGCTTTTCTTTCGCATCGGCGCTAGTGGGCGACTCTTTAATCAAAGCAATCACGGCGTCGATGTCCGCCAACGCCACCGCTAGGCCCTCTAGAATATGGCCTTTTTCACGGGCTTTACGCAGCAAATAAACGGTTCTGCGCGTCACTACCTCACGGCGATGACGAATAAAGCATTCGATAATCTCTTTTAGATTCAGCAGCTTTGGTTGACCATCGACCAAGGCCACCATGTTGATCCCGAACACCGATTGCATCTGCGTTTGGGCATAGAGGTTATTCAGAACAACCTCTCCAACCTCACCGCGACGCAGTTCGATCACGATGCGCATACCGTCTTTATCGGACTCATCGCGCAATTCTGTGATGCCTTCAATTTTCTTCTCTTTCACCAACTCGGCAATGCGCTCGATAAGCCTAGCCTTGTTGAGCTGGTAAGGAATCTCCGTGACGATAATCGTTTGACGACTCGTTTTGGCATCTTCAATAATCTCGGCACGTGCGCGCATATAGATGCGACCACGCCCAGTCTTATACGCCTCTATAATCCCCGCTCGGCCATTGATAATGCCGGCAGTTGGGAAGTCAGGACCATGGATGTGCTCCATGAGCTCGTCGACCGTAATATCTTCGTTGTCTAACAAGGCAACACAGGCATCGACGACTTCGCGCAGATTATGTGGCGGGATGTTGGTGGCCATGCCCACAGCGATGCCTGAGGAGCCATTGATCAAGAGATTGGGTACCTGCGTCGGGAACACGTCAGGGATTTGTTCGGTGCCATCGTAGTTGTCAGAGAAGTCGACGGTTTCTTTATCGAGGTCGGCCATTAAATCATGGGCAATCTTGGCCATGCGGATTTCTGTGTAACGCATGGCGGCCGCAGCGTCGCCATCGACCGAACCGAAGTTACCCTGGCCGTCTACGAGGGTGTAACGTAGAGAGAAGTCTTGCGCCATACGCACGATGGTGTCGTAAACTGCACTATCGCCATGGGGGTGATATTTACCGATTACATCACCGACCACACGTGCCGACTTTTTATAAGGTTTATTCCAGTCGTTGGAAAGGACATTCATGGCAAAAAGTACACGCCTATGAACAGGCTTAAGCCCATCTCGCACGTCAGGCAATGCTCTGCCTACAATGACACTCATCGCATACGCTAGATAAGACTCACGCATCTCGCTTTCGAGTGATACCGGCGATACTTGTTTTGCAAATTCAGACATAAAACTCTAATCCCTCAACGACACAGACACCTGCAATGCCACTGGCTAATTACGCTAACTACAACAGCACCTATCACTAGGACGCAAGGCGATAACACCCACCACTCTCAAGGCAAGAATCGCTCTTCGCAAAAGTGCGTAATGTTAACACAAACTAATGGCTAACCGACACTAATTCAGGCACTTAAACCCTGTTATCGCGGTTTTTTTATGAGCCCCTAATGGCAAGCTATCGCGCTGCTTGAAAACGGGCTATTTCGCAACAGTTTCGCTATAATCGCGACCCTTTAGAACCGCTAAGGAGCTGCGTTGTGTTGCCACCAACCCTAGAGTCTGTCGATTTATTGGTACATGCCCGTTGGATACTAACGGCAGACGATACCCAAGCCTTGCTTGAAGAACACTGCCTCGTTGTTAGGCAACAACGCATCGTCGAGATTATTCCTAGCGAGCAAGCCGCGCAGCGCTACAAAGCCACGCAAGAGTTCTCCCTAATGCAGCACGTCTTGATGCCCGGCATGGTCAACACGCACGGGCATGCTGCCATGAGCCTTTTGCGCGGCGCCGCTGACGACCTCCCTCTGCACACTTGGCTAGAAGACTATATCTGGCCTATGGAGGCCGATTGGGTGGGCGAACAGTTCGTCTATCACGGGACGCAGTTAGCGATCGCCGAAATGCTATTATCGGGAACCACCTGCTATGCCGATATGTATTTCTTCCCCAACCAGTCAGCGCGAGCAGCCGCCGAGATTGGCATGCGCGCCCAGTTGGCCTGCCCCGTCCTCGATTTCCCTACCGCATGGGGGCAAGACCCAGAGGAATATATTCGTAAAGCCACGGCTCTCAACGACGACTACAGACACCACCCATTAATCAGTATCGCGTTCGGCCCTCACGCGCCTTACACGGTATCAGATGCGCCATTGCTTAAAATCGCGACCTTTGCCGAGGAACTCGACATACCAATTCACATGCACGTGCATGAGACCGCCCAGGAGATCAGCGATGCCGTAGCGGCAACGGGCAAACGCCCCATCCAACGCTTGGCCGACCTAGGAATGATATCGCCTCGACTCATTTGCGTACATGCAACACAAATGAATGACGAGGACACCAAAATCCTAGTCGAAAACGGTGCAAATATAGTGCACTGCCCCGAATCAAATTTAAAACTGGCCAGCGGATTCTGCCCTGTCGCAAAGTTACTCGACGCCGGAATCAATGTAGCACTGGGTACCGATGGCGCAGCAAGCAACAACGACCTAGATATGTTTGGAGAATTACAAACCGCCGCCCTATTGGCCAAAGCAGTTGCCGAAGACGCTGCTGCCCTGCCTGCACAACAAGCCTTGCGCATGGCCACAATTAATGGCGCCAAGGCAATGGGGCTCGAGGGGGAAATTGGCACACTAGAACCAGGCAAATTTGCCGATATGATTGCGGTTAGGCTTGATACGCTAAATGCGATTCCCACGTACAATCCCATATCACATTTGGTCTACAGTACAAACTCCAAACAAGTCAGCCATGTGTGGGTCGCTGGCAAGCTACTAGTAGACTCTGGCCAACTCACCACTATCGATATCGAAGCATTGCGTGCAAATGTGCACAGCTGGCAGCAAAAAATACAATCGAACACCCGCCACTTAGGGTGAAGGAACACGTATGAACAGTGCAAACACAAACGACGAGTTCGACAATCACGATGCCGCAGAGATTCACAAATTTGAAGCGCTTGCATCTCGCTGGTGGGACCCGAATAGCGAGTTCAAACCCCTGCATGAAATCAACCCACTGCGCATGGGTTTTATTAGCAGTAAAGTAAATCTTGCCGACAAACGCGTCATCGATATCGGCTGCGGTGGTGGCATTCTCAGCGAGGCGATGGCCCAGCAAGGCGCACAAGTCACAGGGATCGATCTCGCCGATGCTTCCTTGTCTGTCGCCAAATTGCATCAGTTAGAAAGCGGGCTGGATATTCGCTATGAAAAAATCTCAGCCGAAGCAATGGCCGCTCGCGAACCTGCAAGCTTCGATGTAGTGACATGCCTAGAAATGCTAGAACATGTACCCGACCCTGAGGCGATCGTACGCGCCTGCGCCGCACTCGTAAAACCCGGTGGGCAATTGTTTTTTTCCACCATAAACCGCAACCCCAAAGCCTATCTCTTCGCCATCTTAGGGGCGGAATACGTGCTTAATTTACTTCCCAAAGGCACCCACGATTATGCGAAATTCATCAAACCCTCCGAACTATTATCATGGACAAGGGCCTATGAATTAACAGCAGGAGAACTAGTTGGCTTAGCCTACAATCCGTTGACGAAGCGCTATTGGCTAGAGGCGAACGTTGATGTGAATTACATGGGGCACTTTACAGCGCCAAGCAGCGCACAAGAGGATTCATGAGCACGCAATTTCCCACCTCGATCAAGGCGATGCTCTTTGACCTAGATGGTACGCTGGTCGATACAGCGGCAGACTTTACCGCTGTGCTTAACGACATGACACGCGCAGCAGGCGTCGCCCCAACTTCCTATGACGCCATCCATCAAACTGTGTCTAATGGTGCCCGTGCTCTCGTCAAACTCGCCTTTGATTTAGACCCCGAGCACCCTCAGTTTCAAAGCCACCTCGACACCCTGCTGGGCTTATATCAACAACGCATTGAAAACACGCAAGCCACTTTATACCCTGGCATGGATGCCTTACTTGCTCATATGGAAGCGAGAGATATCAAATGGGGGGTAGTAACGAATAAACCACAGCTTTATAGCCGCCCCCTATTGAGCAAATTGCAACTATTAGAGCGGTGTGCAAGCTTGATTTGCCCTGACGATGTCACGCATACAAAGCCTCACCCAGAGCCTTTGTTGTTAGCGTGTACACAAATGGGGCTATCCCCAGACACCGTTATCTATGTGGGCGACCACCCAAGAGACATCGAAGCAGGCAACGCCGCCGGGATGTACACGATCGCCGTCACTTACGGTTATCTCCCAGCAACGCCTGCCGTTAGCACTTGGGGAGCCGACCTGATCGTAGATCACGTTCATGAAATTCAGCAATGCTTGGCCTGACAAGCAACCGCCTATTTATTAAAAGACATTAATCGGAACAGTTTATGGAAACCTATAGCGCACCTATCGATTTACTAAAAGATAAAACCATCCTTGTTACCGGTGCTGGCGACGGCATAGGTAAAGCGGTGGCTAAGGCCTATGCTCAGCACGGCGCCACTGTCATTCTTGTTGGGCGCACGACAAGCAAACTAGAAGCCCTGTACGATGAGATTGTTGCCGCTAATTATCCGGAGCCCATCATCCACCCGATGGATTTACAGCACGCTAGCGAACAGGACTATAAAGTACTCGGAGAGAATGTCTTGGAGCAATTCGGCAAACTAGATGGGATCTTGCACAATGCCGCGCGCCTTGGTCCACGCTCGCCTATTCAATTCTTTCCCTTTGAAGAGTGGATGCAAGTCATGCAAGTGAATGTGAATGCGGCCTTCGCCCTGACCAAGGAGCTTTTGCCTGCCCTGCAGGCCGCAGCAAGCGCTAGCGTCATTTTCACCTCCTCTAGTGTCGGCCGCAAAGGCCGCGCCTATTGGGGCGCCTATGCTGTCAGTAAGTTCGCCAACGAAGGCCTGATGCAAGTGTTGGCGGACGAACTACGGCAAACCAGCCAGATCCGCGTCAACAGCATAGACCCAGGCGCCACACGCACGAATATGCGCAAAGACGCCTACCCTGCAGAGGATCCGAACGCCCTCACAACCCCCGAAGAACGCCTACCCTTATACCTTTATCTAATGGGCGACGACAGCGCGCAAGTCACTGGGGAGGCTTTAAAAGCCTAGAAGTGACAGCTTTAACACCGCTCTGGCGCCACTAGGCGCCAGAATTCTGACTATTCACCGGTTTATGCCGCTACAAGGACAAATATTGCCGCTTTTTCTGTCGGCAGCGGCAATCTACAAGCGGCAAAGCCAGACTCACCAGCCCCTTAAAAAATCCTACCTCATTGTTTTAAATACATTTTTAGCAACTCTTTCCTATGTTGGCATGATACTCGCTTTACGTGCTTAGCAGACATCACAACGATGGTCGCTGCAAAACTTGCCGTATTGGCAAAAATAAGGATTGAAGGAGCAAAATTCGAATGGCAACGCCACTGCAAACATCGAACACTATTGACTTCAACAGTGCCAGACTCAGTTTAAGCAAGCCGCAAACTCCCCCGCCAAGTGACATTGTGCGCGAGGATTACAGCGAGCGCCGCTATCGCATGGCAACAAGCCTTCAGACGACTTTAGACGTCGAGCAACTTTTGCACACCTTTCTCGCTGAACTGAAAAGCAATGTCGAACTCGATGGCTTGCAATACATCAATGAGAACCAAAAACTGCAAACAGTCACTGGACGCAAAGCGTCACACAGCTGTGGCTACCGCCTCATTACTGCTAACGACCATCTCGGCGAGATCGTGTTCTATCGCAACACACG
Organism: uncultured Pseudomonadales bacterium; assembly: GCA_947259995.1. Lineage (GTDB taxonomy): Bacteria > Pseudomonadota > Gammaproteobacteria > Pseudomonadales > Pseudohongiellaceae > UBA5078. The sequence goes on from CAMYOK010000014.1 coordinate 178,422, forward strand.
CTTCTCTGACAAAAATTTGCAGGCGATTGAAGTCATGCTCAGCGCCTTAATCTGCCCACTTCGCAATTCCTTGACCTACCGCGACGCACTCATGGCCTCACTTACCGACTCTTTAACCGGAGCTGGCAATCGCATCGCCCTGGACAATGCGCTGCATCGTGAGATTAATTTGGCAAGCCGATTTAAACAGCCTCTGTCATTGCTGGTATTAGACATCGATCACTTTAAGCACGTGAACGACACCTATGGACATAGCGCCGGTGACGCCGTCATCAAGCACCTTGTCGCTACACTGAACAAGATCAATCGCAGTACCGACCTCACCTTCCGCTATGGCGGTGATGAGTTAGTCGTCCTTCTCAACCGCACCAATGCCGATGGCGCGCTGATTATCGCCGAACGCTTACGAAAAGCGTTTGAAGCTAGCCACGTGCAATTCGAAGAAGACGAAATCAACACCACCGTCAGCATCGGCGTAACTGCCTATAACGCTAAAGATAGCGCCGAATCGATGTTCAATCGCGCTGACAAAGCACTGTATTTGATCAAGAGCGATGGCGGCAACAAAGTTATCGGACTCTAAAGAAATAATTTAAACAATAGCGACGCTATCAAGGGGTAAATCATGGTCGTCTCCGTACACGCAAAGATGCAGTCCGAAGGCAGTGCAGATAAAACAAAACAGATTCTGCATACCGGCGCATCGAGTGCTGACAAGCTTGACTTGAAAATGCAGCTTACCGAGGCACTGCAAGCTTCCATTGACCTCAATGCTTTGCTGAATATTTTCTTGGAAAAAGTGAGCACAGTGGTAAGGCTAGATGGCATTCTATATATCAATGAAGATGCGGATGTCAGAGCCAGCGTTGCTAAACAAGCAACACATAGCTGTGGCTATCGCCTGATCACCAATGAAGACAATCTCGGTGAAATCATCTTCAAGCGCGGCCGAAAATTTACTGAAAAAGAACTTAGCGTTCTAGAAAATTTGCTTTCCCCATTGATCCATCCGCTGCGTAACGCTCTACGCTATAAGCAAGCGGTAAAAGCGGCATTCTCAGATGTGGTCACGGGAGTGGTGAACAAAGCTTATTTGCAATCAAATCTCGAGCGTGAAATCGATTTGGCGAAACGCCATAACCAAGCCTATTCAATTTTAATGATTGAGGTAGATAGCCTAGGCAAGAATGCTAGCCGCGCGCTACTGAAACAATCGAAACTGGCATTGACAGACCTTGCCCAACGCATCGTGCAACTGTCGCGCCAAACTGACACTGTGTATCGTTGCGACTCGGGTTTATTCATGGCCACTTTAAGCAACACCGACCGTGCTGGCGCCCACGTGATTGCAAAACGCATCTCGGAAAGCGCGCATGATCTTGTTTTAATGGAAGATGATAAAGCCGTGCAGAAGCTCACACTGAGCGTTGGTATGGCTGTTATGAGCGGCACAGATACAAGCACTAGCTTGGTAGACCGCGCTAGCAAAGCATTAAACAATGCTAAGAAGCGCGGCGGCAATCTCATTCATAGTTAGCGACGTGCAGGTGCCTGTTTGCGCTGCTTTGGTTTTAGTGGCAAATTGACGGCGTTGTATAGTTGAGTCATTTCATCTCGGGGCAGTTCATAGAACTCGCCCCGTTTTACTTTGCTCGGAATAAAAATTGGCCCGTACCGAACACGCTTGAGCCGGCTTACACGAATTCCTTGCGACTCCCACAATTTACGCACCTCGCGATTTCGACCTTCCATCAATACCACGTGGTACCAGCGATTAGCACCCTCGCCCGCGAAATACTGAATGTCTGTAAAGCGGCACAGGTGGTCATCTATCATCACCCCTTTGTGCATAGTCTCTATCACTTCTTGAGACACATCCCCCATCACTCGCACTGCATATTCTCGATCGACATTGGAGGAAGGATGCATAAGCCGATTGGCCAGTTCGCCATCGGTTGTGAAGAGCAGCAAGCCACTCGTATTGATGTCGAGACGACCAATAGCGACCCAGCGGCCATGGGTGATTTTAGGAAGCTTGTCGAAAACGGTTGGTCGACCCTCTGGGTCTTTGCGAGAGCAAATCTCGTTTTCGGGTTTGTTATAGAGCAACACGCGCTGCATATCCACAACGGCGCTACTTGGGTTCACCTTCTTGCCGTCGACAAGCAAGGCATCACCTTTCTTGACGCGATCACCAATTGTGGCCACTTCGCCATTGATTTTTACGCGGCCTTGTTTGATCCAGCCTTCTAGCTCACGTCTCGACCCAAAGCCCGCACGTGCTAATACTTTCTGTAGTTTTTCGTCCATAGTGTTTGCTGTCTCCCGACATGGTGGCAAGGGCTGCGAATCAGCCCTTTCTTCATTCGTTATCTTTAGATTCTTCGGGCGCCAAGGATGCATCCTCTTGCGTCACTTCTTGCTGCGACTCTTCATCGAGCTCTTCTAACTCTTTTTGTGCAAATTGACCAACGCCCAGTATCTCATCGAGCGGCCGCTTTGCCATGGCCATCGCTTCAGCTTCGTCGATTAACTCTTCGTCGTCTTCGAGCTCTTCGCCAGGTTCTTTCGCTACGCCTTCGGCATCCTCTTCGCCGTCGCCTGGCAATTCAAGCACGCGCATTTTTGCCAGTTCGTTCTCTTCCAAGGCAAGCTCTGGATTTAGTTTGTCTAGATCACGGATCTCTGACAATGGTGGCAACTCTTGCAAATTTTTCAGATTAAAATAATCCAAAAACTGACGCGTGGTCGCAAACATTGCTGGGCGACCAGGCACATCCCGATGACCGACCACGCGTATCCATTCGCGGTCGAGCAATGTGCGTATAATCGTAGAGCTCACACTTACCCCACGGATCTCTTCGATATCACCACGGGTGATCGGTTGCCGATAAGCCACTAGAGCTAAAGTTTCTAACAACGCACGTGTATAGCGCTGCGGTTTCTCATCCCATAGCCGCGAGATCCACTCGCTCAAGCCTTGCCGGACTTGCAAGCGAAATCCAGACGCCACCTCTTTCAGCTCGAAACCTCTGCCTTCACAATCCTGTTCGATCTGCGCCAGTGCGGCGCGAAGCTCTTCATCGCTTGGACGTTCTTCTTCAAGAAACACTTCCGCGATGGCGTTAAGGGAAAGCGGCTTTCCTGCACTGAGCAACAAGCCTTCAATGATTTGTTTTAATTTGTTTTCGTTCTCACTCATTCACTTCTTGCCTTCAAATGGATGGGACCAAAAGGTTCACTCTGGACAATTTCGATTAAGGAGTCTTTGATCAACTCCATCACAGCGAGGAAAGTCACGACGACCCCTAACCGCCCCTCTTCTCGCATTAATAGCGACACTAGTGGGACAAATTTCTGACTGGAAAGACGCACTAGAATCTCTGACATCTTCTCACGCGTAGACAAGGTTTCGCGCTGCACGTGGTGACGCTCAAACATATCCGCCCTGCGCAGCACCAAAGCTAAGGAGACCAGTATCTCTTTTAGGTCCACGTCAGGCTCTGGTGCGGTGCGTTCCATCTTGGGTGTTTCGGCTTCCGCCGTAAAGACATCACGTTCTAGGCGTGGAATCTCATCGAGGTCTTCGGCCGCTTGCTTGTAGCGCTCATACTCTTGCAAACGACGAATCAATTGCGCTCTTGGGTCTTCCTCTTCGTCGTCTTCGATGTTACTGCGCGGTAAAAGCATGCGCGATTTAATCTCCGCCAACATCGCTGCCATCACCAAATATTCTGCCGCCAATTCAAATTGGCTCGCTTCCATTAAGTCCACATAGGCCATGTATTGATCGGTGATATCTGCAACATTGATATCAAGGATATCGATATTCTGGCGTTTGATGAGGTAGAGTAAAAGATCGAGCGGGCCTTCAAACGCTTCTAAAAACACTTCCAATGCATCGGGTGGAATATAGAGATCGGTTGGCAGCTCAGTAAAAGCTTTGCCATCGATAAAGGCAAAAGGCATCTCTTGCTGCCCTGCGTCCCCCTCCTCAGTTTGACCTGCATCGGCGTTGGCACGCTGCATGCCCGCCGTCATTCTGCGCCCCGCCGCCACCTTCGCGGTATCGATCGTAGGTTCAGTTTCAGGGGCTTGCTCGCCTTGTGTTGTATTGTCGTCTTGCATCGCGTTTGCGTTACCTGTATTTCAGCCCCATGGCCTGACGAACATCGTCCATTGTTTGCGCTGCTGTAGCACGCGCCTTATCTCTTCCTGCCGCCATGATCTCTTTCACCGCGTCTGGGTTCTTCTCGAATTCACTTGCCCGCACTTGTATCGGCTCAAGCTCTGCAACAACCGCGTCGATCACAGGGCGTTTGCATTCTAAACAGCCTATACCTGCGCTACGGCAGCCTTGTTCTGCCCATTGCTGTGTCGCCGCATCTGAATAGACTTCATGCAGTTGCCATACTGGGCAGTTTTTCGGCTCACCCGGGTCAGTTAGGCGCACACGGGCTGGATCGGTGGGCATCTTGGCGATCTTTTTACTAATCTCGTCAATTGGCTCGCGCAGCGCAATGGTGTTGTTATAAGACTTGGACATCTTCTGACCATCCAAGCCCGGCATTTTTGAGGCTGGCGTCAGTAACGCCTGAGGCTCTACAAGAATAATCTTGCCACTGCCCTCTAGGTAACCTTGCAATCTTTCTCTATCGCTTGTCGACAGGTTTTGTTGCGCCATGAGAAGCGCACGGCCAGTCTCCAAGGCTTCTTGACTACCCTGTTCCTGATAGGCCTTGCAAAGCGCTTTGTATTGTTTGCTCCCCTGCTTACTCATTTTGCGAATTGCCGTTTGGGCGCGCTCTTCGAAATCAGGCTCTTTACCAAACATGTGATTGAAACGACGCGCCACTTCTCGAGTAATCTCAACATGCGCGACTTGATCGGCACCTACCGGAACAGCACCGGCTTTGTACATGAGGATATCGGCGCTCTGTAAAAGCGGATAACCAAGGAATCCGTAAGTCTGGAGGTCTTTATCTTTGAGTTTGTCTTGTTGGTCCTTAAAGCTAGGCACACGCTCTAGCCAACCCAATGGCGTGACCATGGAGAGCAACAAATGCAACTCAGCGTGCTCTGGAACTTGGGACTGAATAAACATCGCCGCTTTTTGAGGATCCACCCCAACCGCTAACCAGTCGATCACCATATCGAAGACGTTTTTTTCTAGAATACGAGGGTCATCGTAATGCGTCGTTAGAGCATGCCAATCAGCAACGAAGAAATAGCACTCGTGTTGATTTTGCAAGTTGACCCAGTTTTTAAGAACACCGTGGTAGTGTCCAAGGTGCAACTTCCCTGTAGGGCGCATCCCCGATAACACGCGCTGGCTCGAATCCGTGCTAGACAAACTTATTCCCTCTCGTACTCATTAGATTTGCAAGTGCCGCATTATCGCAGATGGCCTAATCGAATACGACTTTTTTGCAACGCTAGCAATGCTAGAGGCATCGCAAAACGAGGCTATTCACGCTAAAGAGCAAATCGAGAGGGACCGCTTATTCGAATGGCTTAGGATCGCCTTTGCCCACACGCACCACTTCAGCCGCGCCACTAGACAAATCCACCACAGTCGTCGCCTCCAGCCCACAGGAACCACTCTCGATGATGAGATCGACTAATTTGCCCATGCGCTCCTCAATGTCGTAAATCTCCGTCAACGGAAACTCATCGCCAGGCAAAATAAGACTGGTGCTCATAATCGGCTCACCGAGCTGCGCCAATAAGGCTTGAGCAACGGCGCTGTCGGGCACTCGCAGCCCAATGGTTTTACGCTTTGGATGCATTAGACGCCGAGGCACTTCGGCGGTGGCAGGTAAAATAAAGGTATAGGCACCCGGCGTGAAGGCTTTCAGCAAACGATAAGCACTGTTGGGCACCTTCGCATAAGTCGCGATGGAGGAAAGGTCTGAACACACTAAGGTGAAATTGTGTTTGTCACCTAGTTGACGAATGCGGCGAATTCTCTCCAACGCGGACTTATCACCGATATGACAGCCAAGTGCATAGGTCGAATCCGTCGGATAGATAATTACTCCGCCGTTTAGAAGGATCTCTGCCGCTTGTTTTATCAGTCGAGGTTCGGGGTTTTGCGGATGTATTGCGAGTGTGTGCGCCATGCCAGTCTAAATTCCAAGAAGTGTTCAGGAACAAATGCGGATCGAACAATAACAGACTGCGGCAGACAAATCGATTACCATTATAGCTATCAAACCCGCCCCGAGAATAAAGGATAATCTCAATGCTCTACGCCATTATCTCCGAAGACGTCCCTAACAGCTTGCCTCTGCGACAACAGGCTCGGCCTGCTCATTTAGAGCGTTTGCAGACTCTACATGCCGCTGGCCGCATCGTCATCGCGGGCCCTCACCCTGCGATTGACTCAGCCGACCCAGGCGCGGCTGGGTTTAGCGGCAGCACAATCATTGCCGAGTTCGAGTCTCTTGCAGACGCCGAACAATGGGCAAAAGAGGACCCGTATGTTGCGGCCGGCGTCTATGCCAAGGTGACAGTAAAGCCTTTCAAACAAGTCTTACCTTGATCTTCTCGCTTAGGGCTGCGCAGGCCTAAGATCTGGAAAATCGGCATCCAAAATAGCATTCCACTTTTCCAGATCCGCTTGCTTGCGAGCCTTAAGCGCGGAGGTATCGCCACTGATCGTGATACTGCGAATCACATCGCCTCGATTGATCTTATAGATCGCATCCAAACCACTGGTCACTCTTCCAAACACCGAATGCTTGCCATCCAGGTGAGGGGTGGGCACTAGAGTCAGAAAAAACTGGCTCCCGTCGGTACCGATGCCGCTATTTGCCATTGAGAGAGTCCCTGGACGGGTATGTTTAAGAATCATCTCGCCAGTAAATTGATAACCAGGGCCACCAGTGCCATTGCCACGCGGATCGCCCCCTTGAATCACAAAATTGCGCTCAACCCGATGGAAGTTTAGACCATCGTAGAAACCTCGTTCGGCAAGATTCACGAAATTAGCCACAGAGGTTGGAGCCGCGCGCTCACTCAACTCGACCTCTATCGTGCCTTTATCAGTCACAATGCTTGCCTTTAAACCCTGCGCGTGCACGCCGACACTGCCCAAACATAGAACAACAGCAAAAACGCTAGGTAGCCACTTCAAAATCTTCATAATTGCACCTTGTATTCAAGTGTTACCGGAGCATGATCAGAAAAGGGCTGCTCCGTGTATATTTCGGCCGACACCACCTTGTCAGCCAACGAGGGCGAAATGACATGATAATCCAAACGCCACCCAACATTATTCGCACGAGCCTGCCCCCGTGCTGACCACCAGCTATATTGCTCGGCCTCTTTATTCACCAGCCTGAAGCCATCGACATAGCCAAGTTCGTCATAAAGCGTGTCTAGCCAAGCGCGCTCCTCAGGTAAAAAGCCAGAGTTCTTTTGGTTCGGCTTCCAGTTCTTCAAATCGATTTCTTTATGGCAAATATTCCAGTCGCCACAGACAATGTATTCTCTATCGTCTTCGTTAAGCGCCTTCATATGTTCCATAAACTGTGCCATGAACTCAAATTTGCGCTGCTGACGCTCTTCACCACTGGAGCCCGAGGGCAAATACAGCGATGCCACACTCAGATTACCGAAGTCGGCCTGGATATAACGCCCCTCTTCGTCAGCGATATCAAAGCCTAAGCCTGTTTGCACACGATCAGGCTTCACGCGTGTATATAAAGCGGTGCCCGAATACCCTTTCTTAACGGCATCAAAATAATAACAATGGAACCCTGCCGGGGTGAACATTTCATCGCTCAATTGCGCAATTTGAGCTTTCGTTTCTTGCAGGCACACGACATCAACATCGCAAGTGCTCAGCCAGTCAAAGAAACCTTTCCTGGCCGCCGCGCGGATGCCATTGCAATTTAAAGTCATTATTCGCATTCAATAGTCCCTAGTCTTTTCCGATCGCCGTCGTTACGAGGCATTCAAGCGGTCATTCTCGCGTAGTAACTTCACTAACTCAGTGACCATTGGTTTCATAAAAAAAGCAGATTCGGGCATCACAGCCACTTGCACGCTAGCCTGTTTTAACTGCTCTGCGACCACAGGCCCAATTGCCGCGACTTGCACCTGCGCGAGCCCTTCCTTAAGACGCGCTTCGCATTGATGGCGCTTAGCCACATCCGCGAGGCGCTTATATTGAGGTTGGCTAGTAAAACACATCATGCTTATTTTCCCAGCCGCTAGGTCTTCAATCAAGCTCAGCACTTTCTCTTCATCGCTATTAGGCGCGTAAATATAGGGTGCAACAGATGACGCCTTGATCTCGCGGCTAGACAGATAATCCATAAGCAGGCGGTTCGGCTCTTCACCATACAATTGCACAGCGATGCGTTTGCCGTCGATCGCCAAATCGTCCAAGGTCTCAATAATCCCGTGTGTCGTAGGCGCCTTGCCCAACATATCGGGTTTCAATCCTAACTCTTTTAGCGCTCTGCCCGGCTTTGGGCCACGACAAATTTTTAGCGTGCGGCGAAGCGCCCCCACAAAAGCTTCACCAAGCTCGTGACGCTGCGCCAAGGCGTACAATCGACGCAGCCCCTCTCCCGTTAATACGATTAAATAGTCAGGTGGAGTGGCAATGAATGTCTGCATCCAAGCCAATACAGGCACTGGATCCGGAGCATCGAGAATCGATACAAGTGGTACACGTCGAACCGTGGCGCCGCGCTTGCTAAGCAAATCCTCCAAAATATCGAGTTGTCGGCTCTCTGGCACTGCGACTATCTGCCCCGCCAAAGCCGTATTCAAAGAATCATTCGCTTGCTCTTTGGCCATAAAACCCTCCTTTCATAGCGCCATAAGCTAAAAGTGAGACGAAACGCACACTTGTTACGTTAAACTACATCGAAAATATATTGTTACCTTACCCCACAATTGTGTTACCATACGCCCCGTTACTGAGATTAAGCAAGGTAACATAATAATCATATAAGGAGATCACTATGAGCGAAGTATTCATCAATGCACGAGCAGTCCTAATTTCTGTTGCAGTAGTCGCTGCATCTGTCGCGGTACCTGTTTTAACTATGCTTGCATCAGCCTAAGCGCTGGTCGCCCATTGGGCTAAATCCAATTCGACCTGGGAAACGCGCTTATGCTAACTATTCAAAACAGCTATCCCGAAAACATTAAACCCGCCGTAAAAGTCTGAGCCAGCTCACTTTTACGACGGGTTTTTTATTGCTCCCTTCTTGCAACAAGCCCTTGCGCCCACTCTCGGCGGCCCGTTTACAGCTTCTTCAACTTGTCCACAAAATTGCACGGTTTATGCCGGCTATCCAGCTGCTGCGCCACAATCCCTTCCCACGCTGTCTTGCAAGCACCCGGCGACCCCGGCATGCAAAACACAATGGTGCCATTGGCAAGCCCTGCAAATGCCCTAGATTGAATCGTTGAACAGCCAATCTCTGCATGGGAAAGCGCTCGGAACAACTCTCCAAACCCCTCGATATGCATATCTAACAGGGGAGTCACAGCCTTGACAGTGTTGTCTCTAAAGGTAAAACCTGTGCCGCCCGTTAGTAGCACCGCCTGCACAGAATCATCAGCAATATAGCTAGCCACTACGGCGCGTAATTTATAGGTATCGTCTTTCACGATACGTTTTTCTATAAGTTCGTGGCCCGCAGCCTGCACTTGCTCTAGCAAATATTGACCAGACTTGTCCGTTGCGTCGGTGCGTGTATCGGACACAGTCACAACGGCAATTCGCAAGGGGGTAAAAATGGGCTCAGGGTTTTTTGTCGACATTTGCTTCTCTTTCTAGGCATTTCAATTTTAGAAGCGTAGGGCATAGCTCCCTACGCTGGGGAAGTACAACGAGATTATAGATCAGCCGCCAGTCATATTCATAAGCCTGACTGGCTGAACGTGCTCTTTGTCGTAGAAGAAATGACGCTCAGGTTTTAAGTCCATCGCCGCAACAATGGCCCGTTTAAGCGCGTCGAGATCGCCTTTTTGTTCACGCAAAATGGCACGCAAATCCACTGAGTGTTCATTGCCTAAACACAGCAGCAAGCGCCCTTCTACAGTCACTCTGACCCGATTGCAGTCGGCACAGAAATTATGGCTTACCGGGGAGATAAAGCCTATTCGACTGCGTTTGCCTGCCACTTGATAGTAACGCGATGGGCCTGCTGTTTTCTCTGCACTCGAGATAAGCTCATAATGCTCTTCGAGAACTCCACGCACCCAATCGTTACTGCAGACAGTGCTTTCACGATCATGATCAGAGGCATTCCCTAGGGGCATCTCTTCGATGAAGGAGATATCGACCTCTTTCTCTAGGGCATAGTCGGTTAGGGCAAGCACCTCATCATCGTTATAGCCTTTCATGATCACAGCATTCAGACGAATACGATCAAAGCCTTGTGCCCGAGCAGCATCTATACCGGCAAGCACCTTTTCTAATTTGCCCACACGGGAGATGCGCTGGAAACGCTCGGCATCAAGGCTGTCGATACTGATATTAATACGATTAACACCGGCGGCGTGCAATGGTTGCGCGTATTTATCTAATTGCGCGCCATTGCTTGTTAGCAACAACTCTTTTAGGCCAGCCAGTTGTCCAAGACGCTCGACTAATGACATGACGTTATTGCGCACTAAAGGCTCGCCACCTGTTAGCCGGATTTTATTCACACCAAGTTCGGTAAACGCCTTCGCTACGAGATAAATCTCTTCCAGAGAGAGGACTTGGTCGCGCGGCAGAAAGGTCATATCTTCGGTCATGCAGTATACGCAGCGGAAATCGCATCGGTCGGTAACTGACAGACGGATATAGTCCACTCGCCGACCGAATTTATCGATCAGCTCCGTAGGCAATTTGTCTGTGTTTTCGGTAACACCCATATACTTTCCCGCTCCGCTTAGAGCACTCAGGATCTATTGATCCAAATAATGATTTTCGAACTGTGCGCGCACTTCGGTTTTCAGAAGCTTGCCAGTAGCAGTATGAGGAAGGGAGTCGATGAACACAACATCGTCTGGAACCCACCACTTTGCGACTTTGTCCGTTAAGTACTCGATTATATCCTCTTTAGTACACGAAGACCCTTCCTTCCTTACAACTAAGAGCAGTGGTCGCTCATCCCACTTAGGATGTGCAATCCCCACGACACAGGCCTCAACAACGTCTTCATGCCCTACCGCGTGGTTCTCGAGCTCAATAGAGCTAATCCACTCGCCGCCAGACTTGATAACGTCTTTGCTGCGATCCACGATCTGCATATAACCCAAAGAGTCTATAGTAGAGACATCACCGGTATCAAACCAACCGTCGCGGAAGGCGCTACGGTCATCATTTTTATAGTAGCCACTGGCGACCCAAGGCCCGCGTACCATAAGCCTACCGAATGTCTTGCCGTCATTAGGCAGTGGCTGGTCATTGTCATCGACAATGCGCATCTCGACACCAAATACCGCCCGCCCTTGTTTGGCCTGAATTTTCATCCTTGCTTCTTTATCGGCACTGTCCAAATAGGGTGTCATGGCACACAGACTGCCCATGGGACTCATTTCTGTCATACCCCATGCATGGATTGGAAAAACTCCGTATTTTTCAGTGAACTTCTCCATCATCGAGCGCGGCGCCGCTGAACCACCGATCACTACAGTCTCAACGGTGTCAAGGTGACCTTTTTGCGAGTCGATGTAATTAAGCAGGCCTAACCAGACCGTCGGCACCCCTAGCAACGACGTCGCCTTCTCGTCATCGATCAGTTCGTACAAGGAAGCGCCGTCCATCCCTGCCCCAGGGAAAATGATACTCGCCCCAGCAATAGGAGCGGCGTAGGGTATACCCCAGGCACAGACGTGGAACATTGGTACCACTGGCAATACCCGCGACATAGGCCCCAAGTCTAATGCCGACGAGCGACAAGAGGAAAGCGCATGCAGAACCGTAGAGCGGTGTGAGTACATCACACCTTTAGGGTGCCCCGTGGTTCCCGAGGTATAACAAAGCCCAGCCGCCGTTTTTTCGTCGAACTCAGGCCATATAAATTCTGTGGTTTCTGCGGCGATTAAATCTTCATAGCAGATTAAGTTAGGCAGGTCACTCTGCGGCATATGTTCCGCATCAGTCATGACCACGAAGGCTTTCACCCCAGTGATTTGATCTTTGACCGCCTCTAAGAGCGGCACAAATGTTAAGTCCACAAAAATCACATGGTCATCTGCATGATTCACAATATAGATGATTTGCTCGGCGAAAAGCCGCGGATTTATTGTGTGAGTCACCGCCCCCATGCCCGAGACGGCGTAATAGATTTCAAAATGACGGTAGGTATTCCAAGCCAACGTGCCGACTCGGTCACCCTCGACGACTCCTAGCTTAGTTAAGGCGTTGGCGAGTTGTTTGCTGCGATCTAATGCATCTTGGTAACCATAACGATGGATACCCCCTTCAACCTGTCGCGTAACAATCTCAGCATCCGTGTTATATTGTGCCGCGTACTCTAGGATATCAGCAATATTCAATTGCTTATCCATCATGATTCCGAACATATCAGCCCCCATTTTGGTGTTGTTCTGATTCTGAGAAAGGCCTACAGCCTCTCGCGGAAACTAGTCAATGGAGACACACACCGGTGCTTACCTACTGCACTTGATCTGCAATCTCCACTCGAATAATAGCGTGTTGATTGGAATGCGCAAAACCTTCAGTCCTGGATTGATAATCGCCGGCCTGGACATTCGCCGTCCCACTCGAGGATGCGGTTGCTACAACATAGATCATTTCTGCTGAGGAGATATTGAACGGCCCCACGGCATCACTATTGTCCAGAGTGATAGTCGTAGGCAAGTCGCCAACTGTCAGCAATTCGGCCGCTAACGGCTGCCCGCGACCATTAACCTCGAGCGCCGAGACAAAGACTCTAGTATCAGCAGGCAGATCGACACCGGCAGCAAGGCTCACTTCCACATCGATGCTTGGCCCATCTCCGGCGACAGCATTCTGACGAGTGGAAGCGGTCAGCTGTTGTTGAGCATTGCTAATCATACCGCGTAAAAGTTCCGCCTCATTGCCTGGTGGTGTGAGTTGCAGCATTCGTCGCCAATAGGTGATGGCGGACTGGTAATCTGCTCGCTGCTCAGCGTCCATGCCGAGTATTTGCAAAATCAATAATTGATTAGGGTCGATGCGCTGAGTGCGGTCAATAATATCTTGCACTTTGTCAGTCAATTGCTGTTCTGCGAGCATATATTCTAGAAAGGCGTGCTGGCTTAGGACCACAACGCGGTCTTGATCTGCTTCGAGGAACTCTCCAGCGCGCTCTAATGCCATAGAGGCCTGTGGGAACTGAGCAAGATTAACCAGATTTTGAGCTAAGAAGTACCAAGCCCAACCGTTCTCTCGATCCGTTTCGATGATTGCCCCAAGACTAAAGACAAGGTCTCTAGCCTCTTCCGGATTATCGGCACTCGCCCGGGTGCGATCGTATAACTGCGCAAGGGCAAGCTCGTCTTGAAAACCCCAAGTTCGATAAATGCTATAACTGGCTGGAATCGCCAGCAACAGCAACGCTAACGGCAACAATTTCGACATGGATAGCCACGGCGTATTCTCAACAGTCTCTTCAGTGCCTTCTTGCGAGCTTTGCACATCGCTTAACAAGCTACGCTCGAGCTCTTCTTTTAACTGTTTAAAGTCTTCTGCTTCGAGATTACCAAGCGCCAGTTCGCTTTCTAACTCTGCTAGTCGTTCTTTAAAGATAAAAAGATTGGTGCGCTCGCGTTGCGCGCGCGAAGACTCGCTACTTCGATGGTATTTCCATAGAGGAACAATAACGAATAAAGTCGCAACAAACAGTAGCGCTACAGCATAGAACCAGAACAAATGACCCCCTGAACCCATCGATCAACTATTAGCGAGTGATCTTAGGAAAAAATTGGCGAACGAAACGCATTGGGTGTTACCACTCAGTCGCGATCCTTCACAGTATCTAAAAGATTGCGTAAACGTTCCTGCTCCACTTCGTTGAGTTCCACAGGCTCACTAGAGCTCGCTTTGGCACGTCTTACAATTCCCATCACGATCCATGCACCCATGATAAAAAACAATAAAGGCCCGAACCAAAGAAGGATCGTCTCGATTGTTAGACGGGGGCGATAGAACACAAAATCACCGTAACGTTCAAACATAAACTGTTCGATCTCGTCATCAGTTTTGCCATCGATAATCATCAGATATATTTCACGACGAAGGTCTTCGGCAACCCCCCCATTGGAACCAGTAAGGTTCGTGTTCTGACACATCGGGCAACGGAACTCATCCGACATTCTACGAAATCGTTGTTGCTGCTCGGGTGTTGCAAACTCAAATGTATCCACCGCAGCAAGCGCAGTATTAGAGGGATTGAGCTGCGCGCCAAGCACGGCACAGAACAACGCAAGAACAAAGAAACCCTGCTTGAAAAACCGTCGCATTATCACTGCCCTGTTTCCGCCTTCACTGCTGCAATCGCCGGCATAATTTCATCTTCCCAGGCTTCATAATCGATCACGCCAATATGTTTGTAGCGGATGACGCCATTACCGTCGATCACAAAGGTCTCTGGTGCGCCATAAACGCCAAGGTCGATTCCCAATCGGCCACTCTCGTCAAGAATACTAAACTCGAATGGGCTGCCGTTATCTTCCAGCCACAACTGCGCTAGGTTAAGTTTGTCTTTGTAGTTCACCCCTACGATTGGCACTACGTCTTGTTCGGCAGCGGCCATTAAGATTGGGTTTTCTTGCAAGCATGGCAGGCAATAACTGCCCCAGACGTTCAACAAGAACGGCTCATCAGGAAGATCTGCTTTGCCAATAATTTGATCGCCCAGCTCTACCGTTTGCAATTCGAAATCAGGCAAAGGTTTGTCGATCAACACAGATGGCAGTGTTCGCGGGTCTAGATAGAGCCCACGCCATAGCATTACTGCTAGGACTAAAAACCCGATAACTGGCGCAAATAATTTTAATCTCGACATAAAAGCCTCTAATTCAATCTTAGGTTGATACCGGTCGCAACGCTTCTTTCTTAGACTTACTTTCCGCCGCATTTGCAGCCAACGCTTTCACCTTTAAATTGCGATATCGTTTATCAGTGACTGCTACCACTGCACCCAAGGCCATCAAAATGGCACCTAACCATACCCAACGCACAAAGGGCTTGATATATAGCGACATCGACCAAGCACCGGATTCGCGTTCTTCGCCCAAGGTGATAAACAAATCCCGAGTAAAGCCAGCATCAATGGCCATTTCGGTTGAAGGGGTCAAGCTTGCTGTATAGACACGTTTTTCTGGATGCAGCTCTCTGACAAACGCGCCGTCTCTTAACACCTGGAAAGTTGCACGTTCAGCCTCATAATTGGGGCCTGAGAGATGCTCCGTACCTTCAAACAAGAACTCGTAATTACCAAGCTCCACCGTTTGATTAGGGCTTAGCAACACGCTCTTTTCAATACTGTAGATACTAGTGAGCCCTGCCCCCATTAAAATAACGGCAAAACCGAAGTGGGCGATCTGCATCCCCCAATAACTAATCGCTAATGACTTAAGACCGGCAAGCTTCGAGGCTTTGTTCCCAATCTTCACCCACACATCGTGAATAATGCCGAACACCACCCACAAACCTAAGGCTGTGGCGATAGTCGCTCCGATGCGGAACTCGAGCGTCAAGGCCAGTGGAATCACAAGCCCCAAAACTATGGCAGCGATGGCTACCCACATGAGCTGTTTTTTCAAGTAATCGATTGATGTCTTTTTCCAGCGGCTCACCGAGCCCATGCCCAGCAGAATTACCAACACCGACATCAATGGCACAAAGATGATATTGAAATACGGCGGCCCAACGGACAACAATTCGCCACCCGACACTGCCTGGTAAACCATTGGGTACAATGTGCCAAGTAAGATGGCAGCACTGGCCACTACTAAGATGATGTTATTCGCCAAGAGAAATACTTCTCTGGAAATAGCGCCGAAACTAAACTCGCTTTTCATCAACGGCGCACGGAATGCAAACAACAGTAAAGAGCCGCCTACCACAAATCCTAAGAAGCCTAGAATATAGATTCCGCGAGTTGGATCGCTGGCAAAGGCATGTACCGACGTCAACAGACCAGAGCGGGTAATAAACGTGCCTAATAAGCTCGCCGCAAAAGCCATGATTGCAAGTAAAACAGTCCAGCTTTTAAAGACACCGCGCTTTTCAGTCACTGCCAATGAGTGAATCAAGGCAGTGCCCAACAGCCAGTTAATCATAGGGGGGTTCTCGACCGGGTCCCAGGCCCACCAACCGCCCCAACCCAGTTCGTAGTAAGCCCACCAAGACCCAAGTGCAATACCAATAGTCAGAATTGCCCAGGCCGCATTGGCCCATGGGCGCGACCAGCGTGCCCAAGCCGAGTCCAAACGCCCACTCATTAGCGCCGCAATGGCAAAGGCAAACACCACTGAGAAGCCCACATAGCCCATATACAACGAAGGCGGGTGAATAATGAAGCCAAAGTCCTGCAATGCCGAGTTTAAGTCGGCGCCGTCGATAGGAGAGATCGGCAAAACACGATCAAATGGGTTCGATGTCGCGATCATGAACATCGTATAACCCGCCCCAATGAGCCCCATTATTCCGAGGACACGAGCGACGAAATCGTCAGGCATCGCCTTACTAAAAATACTGACAGCGAGCATCCAGCCCGCCAACATCCAAGTCCAGAAAAGGAAAGAGCCTTCGTGCCCACCCCAAACGGCAGTAATCTTGTACTGCATTGGCAAAAGGCTATTGGAGTGTTGCGCAACGAACTGTACCGAGAAATCGTCAGTGACGAAGCTATACCCTAAGATAAGCAAGCATAGGCTTAGGAACACAAACACGCCCGCCGTGAGGGGGCGGGCAAGGCTTATCCACAAACGATTGCCAGTACCGGCACCGATCAATGGAATTGTGCCCAAAATAGCGCAAAGACAAAACGCTAGGATAAGCGAAAAATGACCGAGCTCAGGTAACATTACTGGCCTCCCTCTGTGGCCATCACTGGCATTGAGCGTGCACGTTCCGCTGAATCTAGGGCGGCTTTTACTTCTACAGACATATAATTCTCATCGTGTTTTGCCAAAACGCGGCTCGCCTCGAACACGCCATTGTTAACCATCCCTTCGGCGACAACGCCCTGCCCCTCGCGAAATAGGTCCGGCAAAATGCCGTCGTAGCGCACTTGCAGATCATGGCTGTAATCAGTCGTTATAAACTCAACGTGCAGGGATTCTTGGCTTTTGACGACCGAGCCTTCCTTCACCATGCCTCCAATGCGAATACGTTGGCCGTTATTCACCTCGCCTGCTGCAATTTGCGACGGCGTAAAGAACAGATCGATGGTGTTGCTAAGCGCATACAAAGACAAGCCAATCGCTACCGCGAGTCCAGTGGCGATAAAGCCAATAATGGTTAATTTCTTCCGGCGATGCGGTTTCATTGACCCTCTCCTAGCGCGTCAGCGCGCTCCTGTTCTACAGATTGTTGGGCTATTTGTTTGTCCCTAAGGGCTTTTTGTCGCTGTTCACGTATAAATTGGCGACGCTGCATTCGTGGCTTGAATAGGTTCACGAATAGGAAAACGGCAAATAGTCCATATACAGACCAGACATGGAAGGTATATTTTCCCATTTGGAAAAATTCTCCCACGCTTGCAAACTGAATATTGTCGAACATCCTCTCTCCCTAATTAGTGCGTTCGTCAGCAATGAGGTCTACAACCCACTGAGAACGGCGTTCGCGCTCTAAAATCTCGTTGCGGGTGCTTAGAATCAAACTAATAACGAAGAAGCAATACACCGCAAAGATCATGATCACGAGAGGTACCCAAATCTCTGGGCCCATCGGGCTATCTTCTGCCATGGAAAAATTACTGGCGGGTTGATGCAGTGTATTCCACCACTCAACAGAATACTTGATAATTGGGACGTTAATGGCCCCTACGATAGATAGCAGGGCACAGGCTTTGGCCGCCGCATCAGTGCTCTCGATCGCTGACCGTAAGGCAATCACCCCGATCAGCAGAAAGAATTGAATTAACATCGAGGTCAAGCGCGCATCCCAGGCCCACCACGTACCCCAAATAGGTTGCCCCCAGATCGCCCCGGTCGCTAGCGCCACGGCAGTAAACCACGCGCCAATCGGTGCCGCACATTTGGCGACCATGTCAGCCAATTTCATCTTCCAGACTAGGGTAATAATGCCAGCAACGGCCATTAGAGGGAAACAAGCTAGGGAGATACTGGCCACGGGCACATGGACATACATGATGCGAATCGTATCGCCCTGCTGATAGTCTTGCGGCACATATAATAAGGCCCACACGATCCCGACGCTCAATAAAGCGGTCATCAATACAAAAAGCCAAGGCAACCATTTGCCTGACATTTCGTAGAACCACTTGGGTGAGCCAAGCCTAAAAAACCATTGCCACATGTCTACTCTCTCTTATGCGTAAGCGATACGTTGTCGCTCTACACTTATACGGTCAGCGCGCCCGAATATATCACGCTAAACTCACTGTCTCGTGTTACTTATTGTAACTATTAGACCACTAAAATCTCAATTTACACTAATCTTTAGCGCCGCGGCGGAGGCCAGCGGCGCTAAGCTCAATGAGAGCGCAAGCAGAGCTCCCATAAGAGAAAAATGCATCCCCAAGGGCAGGCCCAAACTCGCATCCGTCACTGCCTTTGCGCCAATTATAAGCACCGGAACAGTAAGGGGTAAAACGATAACGGCCAATATCAAGCCGCGACTCCCCAAGCCCACAGTCAAGGCGACGCCAATCGCCCCAAACAAGCTAAGCACCGGCGTGCCAAGCAATAACGTCAATACCAAGGTCCAGTAGGCATCGGCGGGTAAATACAGCATATAGGCTAACAATGGTGCTAACAGCACCACTGGCAAACCACTGATCAGCCAGTGACTGATATTTTTCGCCAACACCATAAAGTACAAGGGCTGTGGTGATAGCAGTAATTGCTCTAGGGAGCCATCTTCGTAGTCTGCACGAAAGAGGTTGTCCAACGACAACATAGAGGCTAACAACGCCGATACCCACACAGCTCCCGCGGCAATGCGGGTGAGCTCCTGCGGGTCTGACGATACCCCTAAAGGAAATAAGGACACGACAATCAAGAAAAACATCAGGGGATTAAGCAAATCATTGCGTCTTTTCAAAGCAATGAGCAAGTCACGGCGCAGTGTGGCACTAAAAGCGGCAAAGGTACTGACCTGCTCTTGGTCCACACCAAGCGCGCCTAGTTCCTTCTTAAACAAAGAAGAGTGCGATGTCTTGCTTGCTTCACTCATTTGTTCCTCGCCCAGTTTAACGGTCTAAATTCAGTCGACGAAGCGCACAGGGCACCTCAAGTGTATGGTGCGTCGTCACCAGGACAGCCCCTCCCCGCGCTACATGGTCGGCCAGCAAGTTTTCGAGCACTTTGACGCCGCGCACATCTAGGGTAGTAAAAGGCTCATCCAGGACCCACAATCTTGCGGGGCTCAAGAGCAAACGCGCCAATGACACACGCTGTTGCTGGCCCGCTGACATATTGCGACAGCTGATATCGGCATAACCCGCTAAGCCAACGCTATAAAGGGCTTCTTCGATCTCTGCATCGCTTACTGGCGCATGCAGAGAGCAGCTCCAACGTAAATTCTCACGTGCAGTCAGCACTTTATTGACGCCTACTCGGTGCCCTAAATACAGTAAAGAGGACAAAAACCCTTCACGGTCCTCTTCAATTGGGACTCCCTCCCAGAACAGCGCGCCTTCATAGGAGCTATTTAAGCCACATAAGATGCGCAGCAAGGTCGTCTTACCACTGCCATTGCTGCCCTGTACCTGCATCAAATCGCCGGCGGCAAGCGAGAAGTGCAGATCGCTAAACAACACCCGGTCGTCACGCTCACAAAACAGGTTTTGCGCACGCAGCAAAGGCGTCGGCTGTGACGGCGAGGCGGAGTCAGAACTGGTGTGGGCGCTAGCAGGCATAAGTAATAGTGACTGTTGCCGCACAGCGGCTTTATACAAGTGAACAACGGGCTAAAAGCAGGCAGGAGTATAACTGAGTATTCGATGGAATGCTTTAAACCCAGACGGGTTTAGCTGGGGGCAGGAAGCCCCCAAAACGAAGGAAATGAGGGCTGCGGAACTAAGCGGCGTCGCGATTGGAGGTTTTTGCGCGAGAATGCATCAAACTCAGCAGGGTCGCCTCGGCTTTGGATAGCCCACAGGTCGCCACCAACTCTTCCGTGGCAGCACCCATTTGCACCAATTTACTGGCATGGTTGATGGCGACATCGCCAACATCCTTGTATTCGAGATCTTCTTGGCGACGCTGCGTATCTTGCAAACTCTCTTGTACAAGTTTCATGCGTTTAGCAAGACCAACGGCGCCGCGACCAACCGCTGTGATTTCGCCTCGCAATGCTTTCATATCGGCATCTAAACGATCTTGCAAGCGCGCCACTTTACGCAGCACATGCAGGCTAATAAACAACATACTGCCACTGAACATAAGTGCTAAGGTTACGCCGGTAATCAATATTGGTGACATATGATGCTCCTAATGCGTTGACACGCTTTTAATCCCAGGCCGCTAGGCGGGAACGAAGTCGCAGGGCTGCCTGCGTATGGATTTGACTGACACGGGATTCACTAACTCCGATCACTTGCCCGATCTCTTTCAGGTTCAACTCTTCGGTGTAGTACAAGGACAACACGAGCTGCTCACGCTCGGGCAGTGTTGCAATCGCCTCGGCGAGATTCGCCTTGAACGCATCGTTTTGAATGCCATCTAATGGGTTGGGGACTTCCCCAGCCACTTTGTCGATCGCCGAATCTTCACCATCGAGCATATCGTCGAAACTGAATAAACGGCTGCCTGAAGCGTCTTGCAGGATGCTGTGGTACTCATCTAAGGACATGCCCAATTCATTGGCGACATCTAGATCCTTGGCATCGGTGCCAGTGCGCATCTCTATCAGTTTGATGGCGTCTGCAACTTTGCGCGACTTGCGATGCACTGAGCGTGGGGCCCAATCGCCCTTACGGATCTCATCGAGCATCGCCCCGCGAATACGAATACCTGCGTAAGTCTCGAAGCTAGCGCCTTTGGTCAGATCATATTTCTTGGCGGCCTCAAGCAGACCGATCATGCCCGATTGCACAAGGTCATCGAGCTGCACACTCGAAGGCATGCGTGCCAATAAATGATGAGCAATACGCTTTACAAGCGGCGCATACTGCAGCACAACATCGTTCATGCTGTCTGTTTGCACTTCGCTATACAGTAACGCACCGCTTGTGGAGTTCACCATGTGACTAGTCCGCTGAGTCGCTCATCAATAATCGTTCAACAAAGAATTCGAGCCTGCCGCTGGCTTGGCGATTGATCGGCCAATCCAATACTTCTTGCGCTAGCTTTCTGTAAGCAATTGCGGCCTTGCTCGAAGGATAGGTCTCTAAAGTCGCTTTCTGACGTTGTGCGGATTTGCGCACCGCCTCATCCCAAGGCACGTCCCCTGCATACTGCAGAGTCACATCTAAAAATCGTTCCGCAACGCGTACAAACTTATTGTAGAGATTGCGCCCTTCTTCTGGCGTTCGCGTCATATTGGCCAGGACTCTGAAGCGTTGAATGCCAAAATCGCGATTGAGCAATTTCACTAAGGCATAAGCATCGGTGATCGACGAAGGCTCGTCGCACACCACAACGATAATTTCCTGCGAGGCGCGTACAAAACTCACCACACTTTCCGAGATCCCTGCCGCCGTATCGATGACTAATACATCGAGCTGATCATCCAACTCGCTAAAGGCGCGAATCAAACCAGCGTTCTCCGCTGGACTCAATTGTGTCAACGACTGCACGCCAGAGGCCGCTGGAATAACCTTTAAACCGCCAACAGTGGTTATCAAAACATCGCGCAAGGAGCATTCGCCTTTCATCACTTCTGCGAGAGTCTTCTCGGCTTTGATGCCTAGTTGAATATCGACATTTGCCAGACCAAGGTCGGCGTCCATCAATATCACGCGTTTATTTGCCTCCACTAGCGCCAAACTTAAATTTACTGAGACATTCGTTTTACCGACACCTCCTTTACCACCGGTGACGGCAACTACTTGCACTGGCTTCATCTAGCCACTCCCTGTGCGGCCCCCTGCAAGGGACCCTCTTGATTCAATGGGCTTAATTCATCACTGTATACACTGCCAAATTCGTACATCAATCTCTCGCTCTCCTCTTCACTATGGACAGATAAGGCTACTGCCTTGCTGACCAAATTATGAGCTTGTGCGACCTTGATGTCATCGGGAATATTCTGGCCGTGAGTCTCGTAGGCCACTGGCAACGATCGCTCGATCACGAGGGACAAGGCATCGCCCATGGTGCCAGCTTCGTCCAATTTACTGAGTATGCACGCTTGCAAGCCGGCGGCCGCATACGTACGACACGCATTCGCTAATACCGATGCCTGGCTAGTGCAGGCCATTACCAGTAGGTTTTGCACCTCTGGGCAGTTGCGCAAGGTTTGCAGTTGAAACTGTAAACTTGGGTCATTGGCGTGAAGGCCTGCCGTATCAATCAGCACTAATGATTTGTGCTTTAACGAGGCGAGGATCTGTGGAAGGCTATGGGTCTCATCCACCACTCGGACACTCACTCCTAAAATTCGACCGAATGTCCGCAGCTGTTCGTGGGCAGCGACTCGGTAACTATCAGTGGTGACCAAGGCGACCGAGTCGGCACCGTGTTCCAATACATATCGGGTCGCCAATTTACCAATGGTCGTGGTCTTGCCGACCCCGGTTGGCCCTAGCAAGGCAAAAATTCCCCCTTTAGCGGCAATATCTGTCCCTGCTACAGGCACTTGCCGTGCTAAAGAGGCAATGGCAAACCGCCAGGCTTCGGCCGAGGTCATATCTTGTTTGAGGTTTCCCAGAAGTGATTTACTTAGCGCCGCAGGCACTCCCATCGCATTCAATCGCTCCCAGATGCTAGCTTGCACTGGTGTGCGTCGCGCAAATTGCTCCCACGCCATGCCACTTAGCCGCTGCTCCAATAGGCGCCTAATGCCATTGAGCTCTGAACGCATACGATTCATCTCACGAGATTCGGCCTTACTGCGCTCCTCTTCTGCACGGGCTTGTTGCGCCGCTCTCTGCGCCGCCTCAAGCGCCTGTCTTTGTGCATTCGCGGCGCGCTCAGCATTGAGTGCCGCATCGATCTGCAGTTGCTGATCTTTCACTGTTTTCAAATTTGGGGTGCTAGCCTGGTGATCGGCTTCTCGCTGCATTCGCTCGAGGTCGACACTGGCCTTTACCGGCGCTGCAGGCTTGCTGTTTTTGCTCGTTGTCTTTGCTTGTGCTTTAACTTCTGGACGCTTAGGGCTTGCTACAGCGGTGTCTCTAGCCGGTGCTGCTGCTTTGTCACGAAGGCTTCCAGTGGACGAAAATGAGATATCGCCAGGCATAGCCGCGGCTACCACCTCGACACCACCGTCGAGAGAGCGATTCGAAAGAATGACTGCATCCGCACCCATCTCCTCGCGGATCTGAGCAATCGCGCGACGCATGTCTGGCGCTAGGTATCGTTTCACTTTCATCTGTTTTTCCTCTTGTCGAAGTGGCGCATGGCTAAGGCGCTACCAAGACTGTTCTGATCAATTTCCGATACTTGCAACAACTGTAATCTGTTTGTTATCAGGGATTTCCTGGTAGGAAAGCACCTTCAACCCATTTATCGTAAAGCGCACAAAGCGGCTAAGGACTGCTCGCAATGGGGCTGGGACTAACAGGACAGCCGGCTTACCTGCCGCCTCTTGTGTACGTGCTGAACTGAGCAATGAGCTTTGTAAACGTTCTGCCATTGCCGGTTCAATCACCATACCGTCGTCATTACCGCTGCCCATATTCCCTTGCTGCTGACTCTGTTGCGCAGACTGTTGTACAGACTTAAGCAATAATTGTTCCAGAGATGAGTCCAATGTCATTACGGGCAGTTCAGCACTGTTTCCATAGATGTTTTGGACGATTACCCGTGCAAGAGCCACACGGGCTGCCGATGTCAAAGCGCCAGGATCTTGACTCTTTGCCGCCGCTGCCGCCAAGGCCTCGGCGATTGTGCGCATATCTCGAATAGGCACATCTTCAATCAGTAAGTTCTGCAAGACCTTGAGCAAGACATTGGTGTTGACCATCGCTGGCAGCTCTTCAGCCAGCTTCTTAGAGGTTTTTCCGAGCATTGCTAATAGCTCATGCACTTCATCATGACCTAAGAGTTCATGGGCATGCTTATGCAAGATTGTATTCAGGTGGGTCGCGATCACCGTACTACTATCAACAACGGTATAGCCCAATGTTTGCACTTGGTCTTTCTGCGTCGGCTCGATCCATAGCGCATCTAGGCCAAATGCTGGATCTTTAGTCTCTATTCCCACCGCCTTGCCAAACACTTGCCCTGGGTTGATCGCCATATCGCGCTCAGGAATCACCTCCGAGCCACCTACATTAACGCCCATCAGGGTAATTCGGTATTCATTGGGCGCCAGATCGAGGTTGTCGCGGATATGCACTGATGGCACGAGGAAACCCAGCTCCTGCGATAGTTTTTTACGAATGCCTTTAATCCGGCTGAGCAATTGCCCGCCTTGCGCCTTATCAACCATAGGAATGAGACGATATCCTACCTCTAGGCCTATCACGTCCACGGGCATGACATCGCTCCAAGCCAGGTCTTGCGGCTCTTCCTCTGCATCATCGCGCGCCTTCTGGTCGGCCGTCTCTTTCTCGACCACATCGCTGGCCGTTTTCTTGTGCCGCCAATAAATTAGGAACGCGCCCGCCCCTGCCAGGGTACTCAAAGCCAAGAAGGCAAAATGTGGCATGCCCGGCACAATACCCATGATGAACAACACACCTGAAGTAATGCCTAAGGCACGCGGTGTAGCAAACATCTGCCCAGAGACCTGAGCGCCCATCATCTCGGAGCTATTATTGCGAGTCACCATGATCGCGGCCGCGGTGGAAAGTACCAACGCGGGAATTTGCGCAACAAGACCGTCACCAATTGTTAGCAAGGCATAGCGTTCCATCGCCATGGCAAAATTGAGATCATGCTGCATCATCCCAACACCGACACCGCCGACGATGTTAATAACAAGAATCAAGATGCCGGCGATCGCATCGCCTTTGACGAATTTGCTGGCACCGTCCATAGAGCCGTAGAAGTCGGCCTCTTGGGTAATCTCTTTGCGGCGCGTCCGAGCTTGTTCTTGGTCGATCAAGCCGGCATTCAAGTCTGCGTCGACCGCCATCTGTTTACCCGGCATCGCGTCCAAGGTAAAACGCGCACTCACTTCCGCGATACGGCCAGCACCCTTGGTCACCACAACAAAGTTAATAATGATTAGAATCATGAAGACGATAAGACCGACCGCGTAGTTGCCGCCGATCACCACCTCACCGAAAGACTCGATCACTTTACCAGCCGCAGCACCGCCGTTATGGCCTTCAAGTAGCACCACACGCGTTGAGGCGACGTTCAAAGCAAGGCGTAACAAAGTGGCTATCAAGAGGATCGTCGGGAATACAGCAAAATCGAGTGGGCGCATGGCATAGACCGCCACACACAAGACCACGAGGGCAATGGTAATATTGAAAGTAAAAAACACGTCGAGCAAAAATGGCGGCAACGGCAGTGTCATCATCGCCAACATGACTAGCAATAGCACTGGGATACCAAGATTCCCGTTGGCTAGTGTACGGGCATTATTTAAAAACCCATTACGATTAAGACTGGCGCTTTCACTCATTTGCTGCTTTCTACCTATTTGCGGTTCTTAAACGTCAGTTTCCTTGACGCTATTGAAGGCGTGTCATGATTGCTATTCAAATTCTTGACGCGCAACACCCGTTTTATTGACTCTTAGAGCCTGAAATGGGCGTCTTAACACTCACAATAGGAGACGTTGCAAAAAGCTGGCCGACTTTTTAGACAGGTCGAATTATTTACTTAGTCGTGACGTAATTCGTCGGGGATAGTCAGTTCGCTAGCGAGTACTGGGCGTTTTCTGAGACGGCCCGCGGCAAACTGTTTGAGTTGATGTAGATAGGCGAGCACTTGCGCAACGGCGATATAGAGTCCGTCTGGAATCTCCTCTCCTACCTTGGTATTAAAGAAAATTGCCCGCGCCAAGGGTGGCGAAGAAACAATAGGAATATCATGCTGTTGTGCTATTTCTCGGATCTTCTGTGCGACAAAATCAGCCCCTTTAGCCAACATCACTGGGGCGTCTTCCTTACTCTGGTCATAGCGCAAGGCCACGGCATAGTGCTCGGGGTTGGTGATGATGACATCTGCTTCGGGCACATCGCCCATCATGCGATTCTGTGACATTTCATACTGAAGTTGTCGAATACGCTGCTTTACCTCTGGGCGCCCTTCCGAATCCTTCATCTCGTCCTTCACTTGCTGCATCGTCATACGCAGTTTCTGCGTGTGTTGATGAATCTGAAAAGGAATATCGATCATCGAAATTAAGATCATCGCACAGGACATCCACAGCACTGACCATACAATCAGCTCCACCGACTCGGACATTGCTGGCAGAACCGACTGATGCTGGACACCCAAGATACTGTTGGTATTGATATACAAAATGAGTAGCGCTAGAGAGGCAACGACGAGCACTTTGCCAATCGCTTTAAAAAGCTCGACTACAGCATTGCTGCCAAACATACGCCCTAAACCGGACATCGGGTTCATGCGGTTCGCTTTTGGAGCCACAGATTTAATACTGAAGTTCCAACCGCCAAGCGCGATGGGGGCTAGGAAAGCGAGCAGAAGCAAGACTCCAAAGACTGGTAGCAACGCTGTAAAGCCAGTCATAAACGACGAACCTAGGTGGGCGAGCATCGCCGAAGGATCAAACAAGATGGCGCGTTCGAGAACGAAATTACTTTCCATGATTTGCGTAAGGGAGAGCGCAACGCCCCCGCCAAACGCGATCATTGCGCCCGTCCCGCCCAACAAAATCGCGGTCGTATTGAGCTCTTTCGAGCGAGCAATATTACCTTCTTCGCGGGCGCTATCTAAGCGCTTCTGGGTGGGTTCCTGACTCTTTTCCGCCGAGGAATCTTTATCTTCAGCCATTTCGCCTACTCATTTTATCAATTACGCAACTCTTCAGAGCAGCTCTCGTGCCATCGCAAAAAACTCAGCAAAAATATTCTCTGCCGAATCTAAGAAAGTCCCAAGCGTTATCCAGATGATAAATAGACCAAACATCAGTGCGACGGGGAAACCAAGCGCAAAGATATTCAACTGTGGTGCTGCACGGGTCATGATGCCGAACGCAAAATTGGTAATCAGCAACGCCGTCAGTGCAGGCAATGCCAATACTAAGCCGCTAGAAAACACCCAACTCAATGTGTTCACTACACGAATCATCAGGCCTGCCTCAACCCCGAAGGTCGAAATGGGCACAATAGTGAAACTCTCTATCAAGATCTCTAGCATCACTAAGTGACCGCCAAAGGTCACAAACAAAAGCATCACAAGCATCATATAGACCGTACTCATGATCGCCACATTGACACCATTGGCTGGGTCCATCATCGACGCAAAACCCAAGCCCATTTGCATGGCGATCAACTGCCCGGCCATGACAAAAACCTGAAACAATAATTGCATAAAGAAGCCGAGAGCGGCGCCAATTAACAGCTGCTGAACTACAACTAAAAATGCTCCGACCGAAACCGCTGAAACTAACGGCACTTCGGGCAGCAAGGGGGCTAGCAACACCGCAATTGCAACAGCCATCACTATGCGTATACGCATAGGGACCAACTGCGAACCGAAAATAGGGGCGGCTAGAAAAAACCCCATGATCCGAAATAAGGGCCAGAGAAAGGAGCCAATATAGGCGCCCAACTCTTCTGCGCTCATCGTGATCAGCTCCACAATACGTCCTCAGCCCAACATGAAGGGAATGCTGGTGATTAGCTGTTCGGTGAAATCTAGCACTCGTTGCAGCAACCACGGCCCAGCTAAGATGACCGACATTAGAGTTGTTAAAAGTCGCGGCAAAAAGCTCAATGTCTGCTCGTTGATCTGCGTTGCCGCTTGAAAAGTACTAACGACCAAACCAACAATGAGACTCGGCATCACTATCACCGAGACCATCACGACGATGAGAAACATTGCTTCGCGCCAAATATCCACTACGGTATCAGGTGTCATTTTAAGTACCAAAACTCGCTGCCAGGGTGCCAATCACCATGGCCCAACCATCGACAAGGACAAACAACATTATTTTAAAAGGCAGAGAAATAATGATTGGTGACAACATCATCATCCCCATCGCCATCAATACACTGGCAACCACTAGGTCGATCACCAAGAATGGGATAAAGAGCATAAAACCGATCTGAAAAGCCGTTTTCAATTCACTCGTAACAAATGCAGGGACGAGTACCGTAAACGGCACCTCCTCCTGCGTTGCCACCGGCGCCGATTGCGACAGATCCATAAACAGTGATAAATCCGACTCCCTAGTTTGCGCCATCATGAAACTACGCACAGGTATTTCTGCCTGCAGCAAGGCATCGCCGGCACTCATCTGCTCAGCTAGATAAGGTTGTAGGGCGTTGGTGTTAATGTCTTGCAGAACTGGCGTCATCACAAAAAAAGACAGAAACAAAGCCAGGCCGAGTAATATTTGATTGGAAGGCGTTTGTTGCAAGCCAAGAGCTTGGCGCAAAATTGCAAACACTACCAAGATGCGCGTAAACGACGTCATCATCATTAACAATGCCGGAAGCAACGTTAAAAGCGTCATCAACAACAGTATCTGAATACTCACAGAATAATTCTGTGTGCCGTTCTCGTTGGTGCTAACCGTTAGGGCCGGCACACCTAGATTGGCGTTGGAAGTCAATAAATCGAATGCACTTTGTGGAGAAAGATCTTCTGTCGAGGCCGTTGTGGTCGTGCTGCCATCGGGTGTTTGTGCTGACACGGGCATTGCCATGAGCAAGACCGCCACCAAGGCAAAAAGGATCGTTGCAAACTGTAAGGTACTCAATCTCACTTTTGTTGATCCTTATTGAGCAGCCCTTGTAACTTGGCTGCAAACTCACTATTGACAGAGCTAGGTTTGTCAGTCGCCGAACTCAGTTCAATCGCAGGCTTATCGAATACATGAAGTGTGTTGATCTGATTGGACGTAACACCAACGAGTAATTGCGTTTCCCCAACCTCGACTAGTGCAATACGTTCTCGATTTCCGACAGAGGTCACACTGCGCACTTTAATCACTCCCATTGGCGCCAACATGCCACCATTGAGCCGCTTGTAAGCCCAAGCGCAGGCGAAGATAAACCCCACTACCACGGCCAGCCAAAGAATCATCTCTAACATGGCCGAAAGGCTCATCACAGATGCGCCTTGTTGGCCGGCAGCACTGGCTGCGACTGCAGTTAGTAAACTATTCACATGAACTCCTGCACGAGTCTGGCCCGCACGCGTTTGTGGTGCTGAATTAGGCGCCTATCGTGTTAATGTTTTAGCGCAGCTTCTTTATGCGCTCGGAGGGGCTTATGACATCCGTCATACGAATGCCAAATTTATCGTTGACGACAACGACTTCGCCATGCGCGATCAAAGTGCCATTGACCATGACATCGAGTGGCTCACCCGCCAAACGATCCAACTCAATAACGGAGCCCTGATTGAGTTGCAACAAGTTGCGAATCGTAATAGAAGCACTGCCCACTTCCATCGATATTTGCACAGGTATATCTAAGATTACATCGAGGTCTGGGCTGCCGCCGTTAGCGTTCTTTGTGGGTGGTATAGCACCATTGCCTTCCTTCGCAATACCCTCAACAAATTTACCGGCATCGGCAGGATTCGTTCGCCCCTCGTTCTGTGGATCATCAGCCATTTTATTTCCCCTTGCTTGCCGAATTGCCATTGTTGGCAATAAAGCTATCGATTTTTAGTGCGAGATTGCCGTTCGATACGCCAATCTTGGTGTTAAACATTGGTATTCCATTCGCCTTTAACACGACTGTTTCTGGCATATCTACTGGTACAATATCGCCCGCTTCTAGGTCCACAACATCGCGCAATGTAATGGCTTGTTGAAACATTCTGCAGCCGAACTCCACACGTGCGTCCATGATGTCCTCACGTATCGCCTCACCCCAACTTTCGTCGAGATCATCCACTTCGACCCGCACCCCTTCTTCCAGGATTTCGCGAATTGGCTCGATCATCTTAAATGGCAGTGCCAGTTGCATTTCTCCACCGCCACCGCCTGCGAAGGTGACAGAGAACACCGTAATCATAATGAGTTCGCTTGGTGCTAAAATCGTGAGGTTATCGGGATCCACCTCCGAGCGCTGTGGCTCTAAATCGACTGGATACACTTTCTTCCAGGCTTGTGCGAGATCGACATAGGCTTGATTGAGCACCATCTGCAGCACACGTTGCTCGGTCGGTGTAAACTCACGACTTTCAATTTTTACTTCGCGCCCTGTGCCGCCGAAAAAATTATCTACCATGCGAAAAACTAGAGATGCGTCCATGGACAATACAGCCGTCCCACGTAGCGGACGCAGCTTGAATAGATTTAGACTAGTCGGCATGTACAAAGAGTTTTTGTACTCACTGAATTTACCGATCTTGGTACCAGTGATACTCACCTGTGCTTCGCGCCGAAGCAGATTAAAAAGATTGCCGCCTGTGGCATTGGCAAACTTCTCATTAATCGTTTCAAGTGTCGGCATCTTGTGGCGGACCACATGTTCCTGACTCGTGAGATCATATGCACGCACATTCTGCGCACCATCTCCACTATCGACATCGACCTCACCTTCGTCGACGCCATGGAGCAGCGCGTTAATCTCTTCTTGTGATAAGAGGTCTTGCATTTTTCTTACCTGTTTATTGAGTCACGAATGATGTAAAGAGCACTTCTTGAATACCGTCACGACCGATTTCATCATGCAAGATTGATTTCACTTCTTCTGTTGCTAGCATACGCAGCTCTTCGATTCCCGAATTAGGCGACTCGGACACACCCAACATCTGGGCAGTAAATAAGTTCAAAAGATTGTGTCGAATAATAGGCATGTGCTCTATGACGGCATCTAAAGCAGCGGCATCGCGGGACATAATCGTAAGACTGGCTTGCAAGTAGCGTTGACGGCCTTGAAACGGGTAACTAACGATGAACGCAGGCGAGAGGTCCAAATACTGGATCGGTCCAGTCGCTACGGCCACAGGGGCAGGTTCTGCACTTTCATCTGAGCCAGTGCTGCCCAATAGAAAGAAATAGGCCCCACCGCCTCCCGCAAGGACTAATAAAACTGCCCCCACGATTAATAGAATGAGGCTTTTACCTTTGCCTGAAGCCGCTTCGCCCGCTGCTTCGTCTTGTGGAGTATTCTCTGCCATATCGTCACCGTCAAAAACTGGAATGTCAGTGGATTGTAGCAAAGGCTGTGCCAGTGATCTGCACTATAAGAAGAGAATTTTGATTCTGCGCAAAGCCTTTAGAATAAAGGCTTTGCGAGGCTTCTAGAAGAAACGTTTGAAGAGATAAGGAAAACTAGAAAGGCATTTTGCGCCGCGGCAACAGAATAGGCGACAAAATACTGACACTTTTCCTAAGCATAATAGTCAATTAGGCCTGTTGCCGAATGGACTGTCTGAGAACTTTGGAGCACGCCGTCATCCTCACTCCCTAGCCCATCATTGGGCGCCGCAGAACTGGCACTGCCGCGAGAGTCTTGTTGGGCTGTGGACTGGTCAGAGACTTGCGCATCGGCAAGCTCAAGCCCTTGTTGACCTAACATCTCTTGTAAACGCGGAAAGCTAGCCTCCAATGCATCGCGCACTACCGCGTGAGCACTTTGGAAGCTGACACTTGCTTGGTCACCATTGACCGTCACCTTGACCGTCATAGCACCTAATTCGGGAGGATCCAATTGAATCTGTGCCGAACTCATTTTTTGTCCGGCCATTAGCGTTACTCTTTGTGCAATGCTTTCACCCCAAGCGTTCTGCCCAAGCTTCTCACCAAGGGCTTGACCAAAGTTGGAAGCCTGCATGGTTTGCGCAAAACTTGTCGCATTACCACCCTGGCGAGCCGCAGCACTTGGCAGCTGAGCTTGCTTCGTCTCCGTGCGCCAAGAGGTCAATGTCTCTGTAGCAGCACTTGCGTTATTGGCGCCGGTTCCCGCGACCGATCGTTCGCTGCCAGTACTGACAGTTGCGCTATCGCTTTGCTTGACCGCTAAACGTAGAGATTGGGCAAATTGCTGAAACTGTCCAGAGTGTTCCTGTGCACCCGAGTTCAGGACAGTTTCCTGTCGAGCAGTCTGTGTAAGGGGTGTTTGCAACTCTTGGGTGTGCAGACCACGCCATGCGCGCACCCGCTCGGCTTGGTCGGCAACAGGGCGGGGCTCGTTTGCTGCAACACTCAATGGCTGGCGCTGAGATTGCTCAGATAACTCCCCCTCAAGATCGGCCTGGGAAGTGGCGTTAGGGCTTATGATTTGGGCAGATTCTAACTCCTCTTGTCGCTGCACGCCTTCTGCTCCAGTCTGGGTTGCATGCATCGCAGGATCGTTTTGCTGGGTTTCTTGCCCTTGCATCGGATTAAGCGGTGGCACAAGAGATGCCGATGTGACTTGAGCATCGGCAGGCTGTGTATTGGCCGTCTCTTGCTTATGCGTGGTTGTAGCTATCTCGTCAACAACGGCTGGCGCTGGATTTAGTGTGGAGTTTGTTGGCTCGGGGGATTGCCCAGGCAAAATTTCTAGATTCGCGACGGCCTGATCAGGCTCGACACTTTCAAACGCGGCATTGTTGGCAGCCTCTTCGGACACAATTGTCGGCAAGGTCTCTCCCGCAGGCGGCAGGGGATTTCCGCTAACGGCAAGCGCCTTGTGGGCATCTTTTGCCTGTTGTTCTGACTCAGCTCGACGCTCTAGCGCATTGTTTTCAGCAAGCTCTCTAGCACTCATTTTCTCCTGCAGGGCATCGTCGAAACGCTTTTTATCACTGAGCTGCATCGCCGCAGAATCTTTCTCTGAACCTTTATTCTCGGGCTTCTCCCCCTCTTTAACAGGGGGTAACTTGGGTTCATTCGAACGGGGCTGCGCGCCTTCTTTTTTGACGGCTTGAGATGAAATGATCGGCAATAATCCATTGATTGCGGGCATAACTAATCCTCTGAGGTTTGAGCGCTAGCACAGGCTCAAATCGAATTCCTAGCAGAGTAAGAGCAATAAGTTTGCCAATGTTTAGAAAAGTCGTTTTTTAAGATGCCAGCGACCCGCTAGCTCGTCGAGTTCTTTCTGCTGCGCTCGCTCGTACGCTGCCGCCTCCTCAAGCAAGGCTTTATCACGAAGCTTTTGCAAGCCTTTATGACGAGCATCAAGCATTTGCCAGTGTCGGCGAATTTGTTCTATTTGCTGTTTAACCGTAGCTACTTGTTGGGTCTGTTGCGCGATAGCCTTAGCCACGTTATCGCTAAAATCGTTATAGCGACGAAAGGCTTGCACGCTTAGCCCCTTCGCCCCTGCCGTTTGGATCGTAGTTCGATACTCCACTAGATATTCTTGCAACTGCGTCAGTTTGCCCTCTTCATCTTTAAGCTTATTTTGAATAAAGGCTAAAGCCTGGCCTGCTTCATCCAACTTTCTCTTGGCCAAATCAACGACGGTCTCTAAGCGCTTTGAGCGTTTCATCCATTGCCTCTAGCGGCTTGCCCAGGATTGCCATGGCTGAGAGTTCGAGACTGTAGAGGTGTCACATTATTGCCTGCCGCATTAGGTCGAGCGGCAGGCACAACAACACGGGTTAATTTCTGCAATGCCTCTTCGAAACTAACTTTCTCCTTCAGACCTTGCTGCATAAACTGCCGTAGATGCGGCATTCTCTCGATCGCGAAGTCGATGTCTTTATCGGTGCCAGGCACGTAAGCGCCAACGCTTATGAGGTCCCGGTTCTGTTGATAGCGCGCATATATGCGCCGGAACAATTGCATCTTGGCGAAGTGATCGGCCTCGACAACCGAGGGCATAACACGGCTGATTGATGCTTCGATGTCGATCGCTGGATAATGCCCTTCTTCTGCCAATGCCCTTGAGAGCACGATGTGGCCATCAAGAATGGCACGTGCAGAATCGGCAACGGGATCTTGCTGGTCATCGCCTTCGGTCAAAACGGTATAGAAAGCCGTGATGGACCCCTTTGCGTGCTCCGCATTACCAGCTCGTTCGACTAACTGTGGCAGCTTGGCAAACACTGAAGGTGGATAGCCTTTAGTTGCCGGCGGCTCGCCGATCGCCAACGCGATTTCACGCTGCGCCATCGCATAACGGGTCAGGGAGTCCATTAACATTAGGACGTCTTTGCCTTGTTCTCGGAAGCCTTCAGCAATACGAGTGGTAAGTACCGCAGCACGTAAACGCAACAATGGCGAATCATCGGCAGGGGACGCGACAACAACAGCGCGTGACATACCTGCAGCGCCTAGTATCTCGTCAATAAACTCTTTAACTTCTCGTCCCCTTTCACCGATCAGACCAACCACGATGACATCGGCATTGGTAAATTGCGTCATCATTCCTAGCAACACACTCTTACCCACGCCGCTACCCGCAAATAGCCCTAGGCGTTGACCGCGCCCCACCGTTAACAACGCATTTATAGTCGCAATGCCAACATCTAATGGTTTCTTAATAGGTTCTCTATTGAGAGGGTTAATCGTTTTTTGTACCTGTGGGCCATGCACGGCTGTGTCGTGCAGCGGCACATCACCCTTTCCGTCTATTGGTAATCCTAGGCCATTGAGCACGCGCCCAAGCAATTGTGGGCCAACAGCGATATGGTCGCCTTTACTCATAGGCAA
The DNA here is from genome assembly GCA_947259995.1 of uncultured Pseudomonadales bacterium. Taxonomy (GTDB): domain Bacteria; phylum Pseudomonadota; class Gammaproteobacteria; order Pseudomonadales; family Pseudohongiellaceae; genus UBA5078. The sequence continues at coordinate 213,427 of CAMYOK010000014.1, forward strand.
CACACGTGCTCCTGGCTGCAATCCATCAATACTTGTTAGTGGCATTAGATAGATTTTTGCTCCATCGAAGCCGACCACTTCAGTTTCGATCTCGCGACCATTGCCGTCTGTCACACTACAGCGGCCACCGAGAGTCACATTACACCCTACTGCCTCAAGCGTCATACCGACAACTCTTGTCAATCGTCCTTCCACGGGCGGCAATAGATCAGCCTCGCGTTGCGGCTGATAGTTGCGAATCCTTTGCGCTAGGCTTTGTCGCACGATTAGGTCCCCGAGCGCAGCAAGGGGGCAGGTGGAACTGCGACACCTTGTCGAAGGTGTTCGACTTGCTCTAGCAAACCTGGTTCGTCATCTTCGCTGTGCTCGCTAGTCAACACAGGCTCTTCTTCTGGCTGTGTAGGCTTTGGCGGTGAGACAGGCTTGACCACGGGCTCGGGTGCCAATTCTAATGCTTGCTCTGGCTCGCCCTGCAGTTGTTTATCTAGGAATTGTTCGATCATGGCTTCAAAGCGACGCTCTGCTGTGTACTCCACCAGACTCTGGTCAGTTTCAACGCGGCACCCCCCTTTCGAGACTGTATCGTCCGGCAACACACGCCAGTTTTCACCGGCGCGCTCTTGCGCCTCTTTCAGCAAACTTACATCAGCCGTGTTCACAAAAATCTTTACGTTGTCGCGACTTGGTGGCAATGCACCCAGAGCTTTACGCACCACACTAAGAATATGACTGGAATCAATTTCTAATTCTCTTCCAACAACGGTTCGGGAGATCGCCGTAACAACGTTTAAAAGAGCCTGTTCTAACATATAATCTTGTTCGTTCATCGCGTGAGTCAGATGAGTCATTAACTCATCCATCGCGGCGACCTTAGCATCAACGTCTTTCTGTGCGCGTTGCAGCCCCTCTTGCATGCCTTTGGCTAAGCCCTCTTCTTGGCCAAGCTGTAGCCCTTCCTTTTTGCCTAGCGCAATACCTTCGATACGCCCCTGAGTAAGGCCCTCTTGATAACCGGCATCAACTTGCTCTTCGGGCGTTTTATTCTCTACAGGGCGGCGCTCTTCACGTGGAGCCGCGGCAACAAGATGACCGGCTTTATCGATCGAAGGCGGCAACCAGGCATTGACGTTAATAGCCGACAGATCAGCACTGCTGACTCGACCTACCCCATCAAATGGATGTCTTTGCACTGTTCAATCTCCTTCACTCTAGTCACGATTGTTAGTGACAGCGACAAATATTTCACTAAGTGTTGAACACTTAGATCATGTCGTCACCGCCACCACCAAGTTGAATTTCGCCTGATTCAGACATTCGTCGAGCGATCACAAGAATCTCTTTCTGTGCAACCTCTACCTCACTGATACGCACAGGCCCTTTCGCCTCCAAATCGTCGCGCAATAGCTCGGCAGCTCGTTTAGACATATTGCCGAATATTTTTTCTTTCAAGAAATCATCCGCACCTTTCAATGCAAGAATAAGCACTTCTGAAGAAACTTCTCGCAGCAATGCCTGAATTCCTCGGTCATCAACCTCGCGAAGATTATCAAACACAAACATTAGGTCTTGAATGCGCACGCCTAGGTCTTCATCTGTTCCCTTAATGGCTTCCATCAACTCCGCTTCAAGTGTCTTATCCATACTATTCATGATGTCAGCGGCGAGTTTTGTCCCTGCAATATTGGTTGATGGCTTGCTTGTCTTGCCAGTGAACTGCTTTTCTAACACCACATTGAGCTCTTTAAGCGCATCAGGTTGCACACTTTCAAGTGTCGCCAAACGCAACACTACATCCAGACGCTCTTGCTCTGGAAACTGCGACAAAATACTCGCTGCTTGGTCTGGATCGAGGTGGCTCAATACGACGGCTTGGATCTGTGGGTGCTCATTGCGTATTGCATCGGCAACCGAACGAGCATCCATCCATTTAAGGCTATGCATCCCCGATGACGCGTCGTCACTGAGAATGCTGTCCATCAATCCACGAGCACGACTCTCGCCTAAAGCCTCAGTCAACATGTTCTTGATATAGCCTTCGCTGCCAACCCCTAGGCTTGACTGCCCACTACAATCGGCAATGAACGATGACAACACGCCTTCAATACTTTCTTGGCTCACATGGCTAAGGCTCGACATTGCCGAGCCCACCTTCTGCACTTCTTTTGGCCCCATTTGTTTCAAAATTTCGGCCGCATCACGCTCTCCCATACTCATCAACAGAATCGCTGCTTTATCTATAGGAGAGAAGGTCTTTTTTGTCCCAGGGTTGGGTAAGGCATTTTCATTAGGCATCGTCACTAATCCATTGTTTAACTACTTGTGCGACCCGACCTGGGTCTTGTGCAATTAGCCCTTTAATGGCATTGAGTTGTCGCTCATAACCATCTGTTGGCCCAGGCAACATCATGTCGTCTCCACCGGAAAGCGTCACTTTGTCACCATTAATATCGAGGTCCGCATACTCACCCTGAGCAGCTGCTTTCGCCAAGTCTTTCCCGGGGCTGTTAGACCCTGAAAGATTACGCAGAACTGGGCGCAGCACACCAAAGACGATCAGCAGCACCAGTGCAACGCCGAAAAACTGTTTAAGCCCGCTGATCAACCAATCTTGTTGGTAGAAAGGCACTGACTCCAATTCTTCGAAGACAAGCGGAGCAAAACGATTGTTGATGACCGTTACGCTATCCCCTCGCGCTTCGCTGTAACCCACCACATCACGCACCAACGCGGTAATGCGCTGAAGATCTTCATCGTTCCAAGCTTCAGTTGCTGTGTTGCCATCGGCATCAACCGTCGCGGACATGCGATCATCTAGGACCACGGCAACACTTAGACGACGAACCGCAACCGGGTCGCTAGAGGTATAGCTAATCGTCCGGTCTAGTTCGTAGTTGCGAGTTGATTGCTGACGGTTATTGCCGCTAACCGCGGTCGCCGCGCCCGTCACAGGATCGGTAATGGCTGCCGCATCCTGCAAAGTGCCATCGACAGGAGGCTGATTGCTCAGGGCGCCAGGAATACCACCTGCCCCCCCACCGGCTCCGCCCTCTGCGTTCTCCGCAAGCGATTGTTCACTACGCAGGGCCCCTTCTGGGCTATACATTTCTGCAGCCTGTTCAGTGCGGGTAAAGTCGATATCTGCGCTAATCTCTGCGCTAAAGCGTCCAACCCCAACGATAGGCTGTAAGATGCGATTCAATCTTTCTACTAGCGTATCTTCATAGCGACGGGTGTACTCGAATTGCTGCCCAGCAATGACTAATTCGTTATTGTCGTCTTTGCGAGACAGTAAATTGCCTCGCTGATCCACAACGGTCACGTTCTCTGGGGTAAGCTCTGGAACACTCGAAGCCACTAAATTCTGAATGGCCGTGACCTGTGAATCGCCTAAATTACTACCTGACTGCAATGTTAAGAACACAGATGCAGTCGGATTGCGACTACTACGCACAAAGACAGAACGCTCTGGTGTTGCCAGATGCACGCGTGCGGACTGCACGTTACGAAAACCCATGATGGTACGTTGCAGCTCGCCTTCTTGACTGCGTTTATAGCGATTGGCTTCCATGAATTGACTAGTGCCTAGGCCTTGTTCTGCATCTAGTGATTCATAACCGTAACCCGTTTCACGACTAATGCCTGCTGCAGCAACTTGCAGACGTAATTCCGCAACCCGATCGGAGGGAACTAGAATGACCCCTGTTGCTGGCTCAATTCGAAAATCTAGATTTCTTGTTTCTAACACTTCTACGAGCGCTGACATGTCATAGCCATTCATGTCGGCATAAAGCGGTTGGTAATTTTCTCCGCGTGACCACAACACAACGGCAAAACCGATTGCAACACTTGCTGCAAGGCCCGTCATCAAACCCAATTGCCTGAGGAAATCTAAACGCATAAAGCCAGCAAGGAAATTGCTTCCCATGCCGCCGCCAGTACTAGGCTGATTCGCCGTTGCTGGACTTGTCGTAGCGTCAGTTGCTGTTGCCATGATGATGTCTTCTTGTTAGTGCTGCGTTGCTATTTAACGTGTTTACAGTGGCATATTCATAATGTCTTGATAGGCACTCACAAGACGATTACGTACTTGCGTCATCGCTTCAAACGACACACTCGCTTTCTGCATTTGGATCATGACTTGCGTAATATCGACACTGGTATCGCCAAGTTCATAAGCCGTTTGCAGTTCAGCAGAACGCGATTGCGTTTCACTGACTGAATCAACTGCTTGCTTAAGTAGTTCTGAAAAATTGGCTTTTTCCGATGACTCGCTAGGATTGATGATGTCCGATCTCGCCGCACCCTCAAGCGAGTTGGCTGGATTAATCATCCCAGGGTTGACCATTTGTGTGTTAGAGGACTGCACTTGCTCGCGCATATCACGCATTTGCATAAGCACTCGATTAATATCAACTCGATTACTAACATCAGTCATTGTTGTCACTCCCCTATCAATACGCGCTGAGCATAGAATCTATATTGATCCCGCTGTCTCGCATTCTTGCCATCTTGTAGCGTAATGTGCGAGCGCTAACCCCCAACACTTCCGCCGTTTCTTTTCGACGACCCCCTTGTTGACGCAGGGTCTTCAAGATAATTTCGTATTCGCGTTGCTTCAGATCGCTGCCTAGTACGCCAAATTCATTGTCTACTTCTGCACTTGCATTTTCCGTGCCTTGTTCGTCCGTCAAGCTCTTGACACTGTCGTTCTGAGTGCCCGATTCGCGGTTGATTTCTTCGCTCATGGAACTGACACTTACCGCTGAAACCCCTTCAATTGCTAGGGCTGCAGCCGGTATGACTTTGCCATCTTCGATGATGAGCGCACGCTGAATTACGTTATCTAATTCGCGCACATTGCCAGGCCAGGAATAGGCTTCGAGTATTTGTGTTGCGCTATGATCGAAGCTTAGAGGACCACGCGCCATTTTTTTGCCGTGCCGTTGTAGCAATCGCCTCGCCAGCGGAATGATGTCTTTTTTGCGCTGTCGCAGCGGTAACCACTGCAATGGAAATACGCTTAATCGATAAAATAAATCTTCTCTAAAAGTGCCATCCATCACACATTGGCGGAGGTCACGGTTAGTTGTCGCGATCACACGGACATCTAGCGAGATCGTTCTGCGTCCGCCTACACGCTCTACCTCACGCTCTTGCAACACACGCAGAATTTTCGCCTGCAATCCAATATCCATTTCTGATATTTCATCTAACAAGATCGTGCCGCCTTCGGCCTGCTCAAACTTACCTTCGCTACTCGCTAACGCCCCGGTGAACGCCCCCTTCTCATGGCCAAACAGGGTCGCCTCTAGCATATTCTCTGGAATTGCAGCGCAATTGATTGCGACAAAGGGTTTGTCAGCTCTTGGAGATTTACGATGGATATAGCGTGCAAGCACTTCTTTACCAGTCCCGCTCTCGCCGGAGATCATAACCGTCGCATCGCACGCCGCTACTTTTCGTGCCATCGATAACACTTGTTGGCTTGAGGCCTCTTCAGCAATCGGTTCGTCATCAGCCACCTTGGCAGGTGCTACGACATACTGGCGCACTGCATCGACAAGAGTTTGCGGATCGAAGGGCTTTACTAGATAGTCCACGGCACCGCTACGCATGGCTTCCACTGAACGACTGATGCTTCCGTAGGCCGTTATCAATAGCACAGGTAATGTCGGGAGCTGCACGCGAAGACGCTGAAGCAGTTCATAGCCATCGATGTCGCCCATATTGACGTCGGAGACCAGCATATCGACATGTTTTGTCCCTAATAATTCCAATGCCTCTTCTGCAGAGCAGGCAGGGACTACACGAAAACCAGCGAGCTCCAACGTGTCGCAAAGCGCCTCACGTAGATCCCAATCGTCTTCCGCCACCATGATTGTAGCCTTACTCATAACAACCTCTTCTCTATAGACTTTCTATGGACTTATTGAATGATTCTTCTGCACTAATAGGCAATACGAAACCTGCACAAGTGCCGCTTGCACAATCCGCTTGTGCTATCGATTCGATAAAAAATTGACCCTTATGGGCCTTGGCAACGACCTGCGCCACCGATAGGCCAAGCCCGGTACCCTGCGCGCGCGTGGTGAAAAACGCCTCTTTAATTTGCTCTAGCAATCCCTCTGGGATGCCTGGGCCGTTATCTTGCACATAAAGCCGTAGCGCTTGTTCGCTATGTTGTTCAGCACCAATCGTCAAACACGCCTTCGGTCCGGCTGCTTGCAAAGCATTCTCTATCAGATTCAACATGGCACCGATTAGGGACTCCCGATTGCAGCGTAGCAGCGCCTCTGGGCTTTCGATCTGCCATTGCCATTGAATGCCATTGCGCATTAACACTTCGGCGGCAATCTGTAATTCATCGAACAGGGTCGCAATTGAAGTGGTCTCATCTAACACGGCATCGCCGCGAGCAAAGATCAACATGTCTTTTACTTGTCGTTCCATGTTGTTTAGACGCGACATAATTTTGTTGGCATAACGACTGATCTGTTCTGCGCTGACTTGCGGGTTTTCTAGCTGACCTGTGTAAAGCATTGCCGCTGAGAGTGGCGTTCTGATCTGATGCGCAAGAGAGGACACCATTTTGCCCATCGCCGAAAGACGCTGATGACGGCTCAGGTGTTGCTGTAATTCGCGGGTTTCAGTTTGGTCGGTAAGCAAAATGATCTGGCCAGGCTCATCGTTGAGCGAGCGTGTCGCCAGACTAATGCGCTTGCCGTTCTTCAAGGAGATCTCATGTCCGTCATCTGAGCGAGGAGCGAAACGCTGGGCAATGATGTCACGCCAGAACTGCCCTTCTAACGGCTCACCTAATAATTCGAGTGCCGCGGCGTTGCAGGATGTCACTTGTCCCTGGCTATTCAAGACAATCACCCCACCTGGCAACAACTGCAGAAGATTTTCTAGACGGCTAGCGATGCGCTCTTTCTCAGAGATCTCTTGCAGGCGTTGGCGATTGGCGCTCTCTACTTCGCGAGTGAGCTGCTCTACGCGCTCCTGCAGCAGCTCATAGGCATTGCCCAGCTCACTAGACAGGTCATTAAAGGCACGAAAGGCGAGATTGAGGGCTTCTGGGTCATTGAGCTCCAGAGGCTGCTCAGTCAATGGCCTAATGGCCTGAAGGGCTGAGCGTTGCTCGGACTGAATTCTGTTCGCGACTGCCGCCATAATGCTTCCATTGTGTAGAGAATGAGCCGTAGTGATACGACGCGTGTCTACAAGGAACAGCAAAGACTATGCCAGTACAGGAATATTGTTATTTTACAATTAGTTAGTACAAGAAGGGAAAATAAAGGTCAATTTTTTGACCTTAAAAGAGAGGGTTTTTGCGTGGGGATGACAGTATGCGGTGTCAATTTTCCGCACACTGTCGCTTTAATACGCTTAGGCTTTGGGAGGCGTTACACCTGTTTGTCCCATATATTTGCCATTACGTTGCTTGTAAGTGACTTCGCACTGCTCATCCGACTGATAAAACAACATTTGTGCGACCCCCTCATTGGCATAGATCTTCGCAGGCAGTGGCGTGGTGTTCGAGAACTCGAGCGTGACATGCCCTTCCCACTCAGGCTCCAAAGGCGTGACGTTGACGATGACACCACAGCGCGCATAGGTGGATTTGCCTAGGCATACCACTAACACGTCACTTGGAATTCGAAAATACTCAACGGTACGGGCCAGTGCGAAAGAGTTAGGAGGAATAATGCAATAGTCTTCCTCAATACTTACGAAACTGGTTTCACTGAAGTTTTTCGGATCGACAACACTTGAAGTGTGCACATTCGTGAAAATTTTAAACTCGCGCGCGCAGCGAACATCATAACCGTAACTCGAAGTACCAAAGGAGATCACTTTATTTCCGTCAACACTACGCACCTGTTTGGGTTCATAGGGCTCAATCATGCCATGCTTTTCGGACATTTCATTGATCCATCGGTCTGACTTAATGCTCATCTTGGTTAATTTCCTTTGACGTTAGGATAGGCTCACATGGCCATGAGTTAAAACTTGGTGGCAGATGATACGGGAGATATCCGAGAGTGCCAACGGGTTTTTAGGCGCTGCACATGGTGCAGCGCCGACTATGATCACTTGTCGAACAAGCCTTCGGAATACGCCGATGGAATACGATACTGCTGTAAAATACGCTGCTCGCTCTCTAGCGCTTGCTGGTGATTCACGACCACTTGATAACCACTGTCATTGCGGAACACCACATGCGAGCTCTCGTTGTCTCGTAAGACCTGGGTAAATTCTTCGAAATCGCGGATAGGCTCGCCATTAACAGAGTCGACAATCCAATTGCGCAGATCGTGATAGCCCAGATTCACATCTGAGGCTAACACTTGCAAAGCCACCACCAGTTCGCGCTTCTCTGGTGAACTCCACTGACTACGTGCCTGGAGCAAACTGACAGGCGCCGTGCGATTCCAGTCTGGTCCCCAGCGCATAATGAGGTTCATATTCAGCGGCACGAACAAGACACCACCATAAATATAATATTCAGGGATCTCATCGAAGGCTTCCTGCTTTACTAAGCTATAGCTCTGTTGGCGTTTCTGTGCGACCAGTTCGCGCGTCATAATTTTGCCATCACGAGCAAACTCCACTTCGATGGTCTCGCCAATTTGACGCATGTCGATGGCATATTTGAAGTTGGTCTGCAGTTCAGAACTGACCGTGATCGTGCTGTCGCCAGCCACTGTAAAGCCATCGATCTTGGTTACCACATCGTTCTCTTGCAGAACGCCCGCAGACGGCGAGTCTTCGAATACTTTAATAACCAACACGCCACTTTGATTGGCGCTTAAACCATAGGCATCTTTGGCCGCGGGGCTCTCCAAGTCTTGAGTGCGAAAGCCTAAGTCTGGGAAGCCATCATAAACACCATCCTCAGCGTCAGTTAAAACATGCTCAATGATGTTGGGAGGCACAAAATAGCCTAGATTCTCGGCACGGCCACCGGAGTTTGCCTGCATCACCACGCCGACAATTTTCTGGTCGACTATTACTGGACCACCGCTATTGCCGGGGTTGATCGCCGCATCGATTTGACCCGCCAACAGGAAGTCCCCCGAATGAGCATAGACCTGCTGCTCTACACGCGAGAGAATTCCTTTGGTAATACTTAAGGTACGACCGCCCATTGGATAGCCAAAGACATAGACCTCTTCTTGTGCACTGGGTAGTTCACCGATACTCAGCGGCTCCAGATCAGTAAAAAAGCCTGGCTCATCCACCGTTACAATCGCAAGATCCGAAGAATGCGATACGAACACGACGCGCGCGGTATAGCGATTAGGGTCGTTGTGCTTCTGCACTTGCACATAGCTGGCATCAGCAATGACATGGGCATTCGTAAGAATACGATTGCCCCGTATGACGCTACCCGAACCACTGCTCTGCGACGGCGTCAGCAGGCGCCAAGGCGTAAAGTAATCTGGGGCGGCTTGGGTGGTATAGATTTTAATAATAGAGCGTTCAACCGCACGAATCTCGTCATTGAGTTGAGCGGAGGCGGAATAGGACGCGAAACTAGCAACAAACAATAGGATGGCAGCGCAGCTGCGACGAGCGAGGGTCATGGGCAATCCTTCAACAAAAGTCTCTTAATTTCTTGGAATTATGAAGTGAGAGCCTTTATGTCACAGGTGTTGCTAGTATGGCAAGTTTCCTACGCGTTCACTTCCCTTTCGCCGCCCTAACGCACTAAAACCGTGCATTATCGCAGCGCCTTACGGCAAGGCCGTTAAACTGCGGCGTGTCTCAGCAATAGTGTTGAAAATCACTAACTGCCGACCACAAAAAAACACTATCTTATTGTTTTTTATTAATATTATTATTGGCACTCGAATTGCTACTAGTTTTTAACCATACTATTTGAAGGACACAATGATGGATGTATTTATTTTTATAATCGCAATCGTGTTTATTGCGAATTTCTTCAGCTATAAAAAAGAAATGGCCAAATTAGGCACTAAGGTTGACCATGTGGAAGACAACGCCACGCAAAAAGAACTAGAAAATATTAAACAGCGTCTTAATGTACTGGAGAGGATCGTGACCGATAAGCAGTATGACCTCAATTCTCAGATTTCAGACTTAGACAAGTAAAAAGGCGCGGGCACGGCTTTTTTAACGAATAAGATCAATGCTGCTGCCAGCCAAGACTTAATAAACGAGCCGAGATAGAACGGAGCAATTCCATTGGCATAAGCTTCGGACAGCCCTATGAGCGTCGACATCCAAGCCCAACCGCTGAGAAGAATAATGACATGGCCAACTAACATGCAGCCGACGCAGGCAAGAAAATGTCCACAAAACCCCCGCTGCTTCGCCACACCGATTGCAGCAGCGGCTGCGATAAAACCTATCAGATACCCACCGCTTGGCCCAGCCAATACTGCCAAACCTGAGGCTCCCTCACTGAAGATCGGCAGGCCCAGGGTACCACTTATCACATATAGGCCGACACTCGCAGCCCCGAACACAGGCCCCAGAAGCGCCCCCGCACACAACACCGCGATTGTTTGCCCAGTCTGCAGAATAGTTGTTCCAGGTATCGCAAACTCAACAATGGTCCCCGTGTAAATAAACACGGCGAATAAACACACTACGCCTAACTGTTGTATCAAATCAAATTCGTCCCTGGGTCAAAATATTACTAGAAGATTTCTAGTGTTACATCACACGCATTCCTGGTTGCGCGCCATTGTCTGGCTCCAGCAAGAAAATATCGCTCCCACCCGGGCCCGCCGCCAACACCATGCCTTCGGACATGCCGAACTTCATTTTTCGTGGCGCTAAATTGGCAACGACCACAGTGAGTCTGTTCACTAGGGTCGCAGGGTCGTAGGCAGACTTGATGCCTGAGAACACATTGCGGATTGTCGGCTCGCCTTGTGCATCGAGGCCAAGATCAAGCGTGATGCGCAGTAGTTTATCAGCGCCTTGCACATGCTCAGCGTTAATGATGCGCGCGATCCGCATATCTACCTTTGCAAAATCTGGAAACTGAATTTCCTCACAGATTGGCTCTTTTGCCAATGCAGAGTCTACTGGCTCTGTGGCCACTGGTGCAGATTGAGTTAGTGCACTCGCCTGGCTTGCCGTAACTGCCTCCATCATCGCCGTCACATCCGCAGGATCAATACGAGTAATCAACGGGACAAACGCTCCAATCGTGTGACCATTAAGTGTGCTATCGACACTATCCCACGCAAGCGGCGGCACCGCTAAGAAGGTCTCCACGCTCTGCGCCATTGTTGGAATTACTGGTTTCAAATACACAATCAACATGCGGAACAAGTTTAAACCAGTGCTACAGATTTCTTGCACTTCAGACGATTGCTTATCCGTCTTAGCAATGACCCATGGCGCTTTGTCTGCAATATACTGATTAGCTTTATCGGCAAGCGACATAATTAGTCGCATGGCTTTGCTGTACTCTCTTGCCTCATACAAGGCCGCAACCTCGTCTTTAGCCGCTTGAAACTCTGCGATCAAAGCTGGCTCACTGTTGTGCTGGGCAAGTTTGCCGGCAAACCCTTTGTTAATAAACCCCGCGCAACGACTGGCAATATTGACAACCTTGCCAACTAGGTCCGAGTTCACACGCGCAACAAAGTCATCCAGATTAAGATCGAGATCGTCCACGGCACTGCTAAGCTTTGCAGCAAAATAGTAACGCAAATATTCTGGATCTAAATGAGCAAGATAGTCTTCGGCATTAATAAAGGTGCCACGTGACTTAGACATTTTTTGCCCGTTGATAGTGACAAAACCGTGTACAAAGACACCGTTGGGAGTTCGATAACCGGCACTCTCTAACACCGCTGGCCAGAACAATGTATGGAAGTTAACAATGTCTTTGCCAATAAAATGATATAGCTCTGTATTGCTGCCTGGACGCCAATAGTCATCGAAATTATAGTCACTTTTGGCACAAAATTTCTCGAAGCTCGCCATGTAACCTACGGGCGCATCGAGCCAAACGTAGAAATATTTTCCCGGAGCCTCGGGTATCTCGAAACCGAAGTATGGTGCATCACGGCTGATATCCCATTCTTGCAAACCACTTTCTAGCCATTCATTTAGTTTATTGGCTACTTGCTCTTGCAGAGTGCCACTGCGCGTCCAACTCTTCAGCATCTGCGTAAATTCAGGCAGCTTGAAGAAATGGTGTTCAGACTCGCGCTCGACAGGCGTAGCACCCGAGAGTGTTGAACGTGGATCGATCAAGTCGGCGGGGCTGTAAGTGGCATTACAGTTTTCGCAATTGTCACCGTATTGATCGGGTGTTTTACATTTCGGACAAGTGCCCTTGATAAATCGGTCTGCTAAAAACAGCTTCTTCTCTGGGTCGAATAATTGACTGATCGTGCGACGACTAATGTGGCCGTTCTCTTTCAGCTTCAAATAGATAGCTTGAACTAGGCGTTTATTCTCGGGCGAGTGAGTAGAATGAAACTGCGAAAACCCAATATTGAATTTTTCATAATCTCGTTCATGCTCTTCCTGAACTCGTGCTATCAAAGTCTCGGGGCTTATGCCTTCGTTCTCAGCGCGAAGCATGATGGCAGTGCCATGAGTGTCATCGGCGCAAACATAAACGCAATCCTCGCCCTTAAGACGTTGGAAACGCACCCAGATGTCGGTTTGAGTTGCCTCTAGGATGTGACCTAAATGAATAGGACCATTCGCATAGGGCAATGCCATAGTGACGAGTATATGACGCTTATTAGCCTTGTCTTGCATATCTACCTTCTATTGAGAATTGTTGTAGCGGACCAAAAAATAGCTTATTGGACTTCTACCATTTCAAAATCTTCTTTTCCTACACCGCAATCTGGACAGCACCAGTCATCGGGGACATCTTCCCACTTCGTTCCAGGCTCTATTCCTTCATCAGGGAGACCAAGCGCTTCGTCATACATAAACTCACAAACCAAACACTGCCATTTCTTCACGTTATTCACCATCTATAGATATTCTGAAAGCTCGCTCATCGCAGGGGGACTTATGATGGGCGCCAAAGGCGCAGATAATACTCTATGAGGCGCGTCAATTCAGCCCCAAAGCGTGGGAAAAGCGTTAGCTCAAAGGATTATTGGTCTTTAAGGTTTCTAAATAACGACTGGCAACAACTTCCACCTCGGCCATCAACACCGCATAGTCCTCTAGCACTTTGCTGCCTGCCTCGGTCAATTGCGCCCCGCCTCCCGCACGCCCACCGGTGGCCGTAGAGACTAGTGGGCTGACGAAACAGCTGTTCATGGTTTCGACTAATAGCCAAGCTCGGCGATAGCTCATGCCCATTTTACGGGCAGCGCCAGAGATAGACCCAGCATCCCTAATAGCACTTAGCAGCTCGATTTTTCCTGGTCCTACCGCGATGTCCTCACCACGCTTCACTCGAATTCGGCATTCCACTTGCGGTTGATCTTTGGGCATTCCCCCTCCTATTGATCTAATCGGGAGTCCATCGCCGATGGCATCTGCTTTATATGAAGGTCGCGTTGGGGATAAGGGATGGTAATTCCAGCCTTTTTAAACCCTCTCCAAATAGCTAGATTGATGTCGGATTTGACGTTGGCAAAGCCATTCTCTGGGTCGCAAATCCAAACCCGCAGCTCCAGATTGATCCCACTATCGGCAAACTCGGTCAATCTCACCATAGGCTCTGGGTCGCTCAAGACCCTCGGCGAGGCATTCGCGCAAGATAGCAAGATCGCCAACCCCTCCTCGGGATCATCATCATAACTAATTTGCACAGGAATCTTCATGCGGATATTGCGATCCATATAACTCCAATTAATCACCTCCGAGATAATTAAATTCTCATTAGGGATTAAGGTGTCTACCCCTTCACGGTTGCGTACCACGATGTAACGGGCCTTCAGTTCATGTACCCAGCCGAATTTATCCCCTATCGTAATCACATCGCCTGGCTTGATAGAACGATCCAACACCAATATGAAACCACTAATAAAGTTAGAGGTGATTTTTTGTAAACCAAAGCCTAGACCAACACCCAATGCACCACCAAATATGGCGAGCGAGCTAAGATTAATGCCGACAGCGTTAAGCGCTAAGAGAAATGCCAGCGTCAAAAGCAAGAAACGACTAAATTTACTAATGCCTACGCGCATGCTGGGCGAGATATGCGCCGACTTCTGCATATAGCGATTAATCGCTTCTGATAGCCAGATCGCTAGCGTAAAGGCAACCGCTACAATCAGCATGAACTGAATAACAGATAGGACCGATACGCGGGTATCACCAAGTGAAACAGCCATAGCATCGAGCACTTCAAGTATGCGCGGCAGCCAGCCCACAAGATGCAAGATCACTAAGACCCACACTACTACCACTAAGGCGTTCTCAGAGGATTGTAAAAACGGATTCGAAGAGAATGCTTTGCGCAGTACATAGGCCGACACGCGCACAACGGCTAACGCCAACAATATGGGCACGAGAATATCGAGCAATAACACTGGGACATTTTCCCAAGAAAGGATCGCACGTCCGCTTACTATGACAATCAGAGAGCTCAAGGGCCACAAGACCCGTTGGGCACTGCGCACGGCTAAGTGCCTGATACCCGTCCCGCCCTTGTTAGCCTGTAACAAGCGCTGCACTCGTTTGCTAACGATAGATGCCACGACAACCGCCACCACCATGACAATGACCTGCCACCAAAATTGGGCGGATAGTACTTGTTCTAAATAGGCATCTAGACGAGCTTGGATTTCTTCTGGCATAGGGCACGCTCCAGCGTTTGTTATTAGCTAGAAGCATACCTTAATCGCTGTGGCTGGCACAGTAGCGCTCGCATTGAGCAACACATTCTGTGGCCCTGAGTACATCTGTACGACAAGGCCATGTTAGAATCCACGCTTTGTTGTAAACCGAAGTGAGTGAGACATGAACGCCGCCCTTATTCCCGCAATCGATGCGCTGTTACCACAGACGCAATGTGGCAAATGTGGACACACTGGATGCCTGCCCTATGCTGAGGAGATCAGCACTGGTGGTGCCATCAATAAGTGCCCGCCCGGTGGCCGGCGCACCATTGCCCAACTCGCACAGCTGCTGAATAAAGACATCGTCCCATTGGACCCAACACACGGAGTAGAGGCCGAACGCCTAGTAGCCTATATCCGTGAGGACGAATGTATTGGCTGCACAAAGTGCATCAAAGCGTGTCCCGTCGATGCCATTTTGGGCGCCTCCAAACGCATGCATACTGTCATCGTTGATGAATGCACCGGTTGCGATCTTTGTGTTGCTCCCTGCCCCGTCGATTGCATCGATTTATTGCCAGCCCCCAATCAAACTGAGGATGAGCAGGCCCAGCGCGACTTAAGTGAGCATTGGCGCAAACGTTATGAGTTTCGCAATGCGCGCATTGCCAAGAATCGCGCGGCCCAGATTGAGCGTCGACAAGCTGCAGTGGCAGCGGCTCCCGCACTATTAAAGCAAGAGCCTAGCCAAGAGATCACCACGGGAGTCTGGAATCCTCCGCAACCGGCCCCTGCCATCATGAGCCAAGCGCAAGCGAAAGCGGATATCGCCGCCGCTCTCGCCCGCAACAAGGCACGCAAAGAGGCCTTAAAGAAATCCTCATGAACAAACTCACCCGCGCCGAGATGTTTCGCCGCTTGCATGCGGAGAACCCTGAGCCTAAAACGGAACTGGCATACAACTCCACCTTTGAATTGCTCATTGCCGTGATCCTGTCAGCGCAGGCCACAGACGTAGGGGTTAATAAAGCGACTCGCCCACTTTTCGCTGTCGCGAACACGCCAGAAAAAATGGCCGCGCTAGGCGTTGATGGTTTGAAACATTATATAAAAACGATCGGTTTATTTAACACTAAGGCCGAGAATGTTATCAAAACTTGTCATGCCTTGGTCGCGCAGCACAATGGCGAGGTGCCGGCACAACGCGAAGCACTTGAGGCACTGCCTGGGGTTGGTCGAAAAACAGCAAACGTTGTTTTAAACACGGCATTCAGACAAGTCGCAATGGCAGTAGACACCCATATTTTCCGTGTTTCGAATAGGACTGGTTTAGCCCGAGGCAAAAATGTCTTGGAGGTGGAACGCAATTTATTAAAATTTGTCCCCAAGGAATATTTGTTAGACGCCCATCACTGGCTCATATTGCATGGCCGCTATGTTTGCGTGGCGCGCAAGCCCAAATGTGGTTCTTGTATGATCGAAGATTTGTGTGACTACAAAGATAAAACTGAAGATTAAGCGCTTGCCGAGCCAACGCCAACCTTGGCGTCAACTCGACAAAATTGGGCTTATTTAAAATTACGCCCTTTTCCTGCTGCAATGCGCATGCGCAATGCATTCAACTTGATGAAGCCAGCCGCATCCGCCTGATCATAAGCTCCCGCATCATCTTCAAACGTTGCAATCTTCATGTCAAACAAGGAGTCAGCCGACTGACGTCCAACAACAATGACATTGCCTTTATAAAGCTTCAAACGTACCGAACCATTCACATAAATCTGCGAATAATCGATTAATTGCTGCATGGCTAAACGTTCAGGTGACCACCAGTAGCCGTTATAGATCGCCGTTGCATAGCGCGGCATTAGATCATCTTTTAGATGGGCTAATTCGCGGTCAAGCGTGATCGACTCTATCGCCCGGTGAGCTTTCAACATCACCGTACCACCAGGTGTTTCATAGCAGCCACGCGACTTCATTCCGACATAGCGGTTTTCAACGATGTCAGAACGGCCGATCCCATTAGCTCCGGCAATCTTGTTCAAGGTCTCTAGGACTGTCGCAGGTGACATTTTCTCACCGTCGATAGCGACGATGTCGCCCTTCACATATTCCAAGTCGATATAAGTAGGCGTGTCTGGCGCATTCTCAGGAGAAACCGTCCATAGCCACATATCTTCTTCGGGCTCGGCGCCTGGGTCTTCTAGCAAGTCACCTTCATAAGAGATATGCAGGAGGTTGGCATCCATAGAGTAAGGAGACTTAGTGCCACGCTTTTTATCCACAGCAATATTGTGCTTTTCACAATAGGCCATGAGCTTTTCACGGGAGTTAAGATCCCAGTCTCGCCAAGGAGCAATCACTTTAACGCCAGGCATTAGGGCATAAGCCCCAAGTTCGAAACGGACTTGGTCGTTGCCTTTACCCGTAGCACCATGAGAGATAGCATCAGCGCCTGTCGCGGCGGCAATTTCTACCAAACGCTTAGCAATCAACGGACGAGCAATTGAAGTCCCTAGTAGGTATTCGCCCTCATATAGAGTGTTCGCACGGAACATTGGGAATACAAAATCGCGCACAAACTCTTCACGCAAGTCCTCAATGAAGATTTCCTTGATGCCCATCGCCTGCGCTTTGGCACGCGCTGGCTCTACTTCGCCACCCTGACCTAAGTCCGCCGTAAAGGTCACTACTTCACAATCATAGGTTTCGTTCAGCCACTTCGCGATGACGGATGTGTCTAGTCCGCCGGAATAAGCCAGCACGACTTTATTGATGCCAGACATCATTGACTCCTTGCACTTATTAAATTGGATAAAACGGGGAATAAAAAGAGGAGCTATTGTACAGGGTTGCGGGACTAAATTCGATGGTCAAGACGCAGTAAACGCCTTAGTAACGGCGCAGCAGAATAGTCACACGACGATTTCGGTCACGATCTGCGGCATTACGCTCGTTGCGCACAATTAAATACTCTTCAGTTTCGCCAAAATAGCGGGTCTCAAGCATTGCCTCGTCTATGCCGTGATCGACAAAGTATTCGTGCACTGTGAATGCCCGCAGGCGCGAGTTTTCCAAGTTATCACGACTACTCCCCGCAGTGTCGGTGAAACCATTAATCTGAATAGAGTACACACTCGAATCAGCCTCTATATACTGAATCATGTCATCCAGCATCGCCGTATCCTCAGCATCTAACTCCATCTGACCGGAGCTCCAGAACACCGATGAGCGCTCTATTTGACCAAAATTGACCGGCAAGAGGTCTTGCACACAGCTTTGATAGTTTCGATAGGCGCCTTGGAAGTTGACTGGCGATACTGCCACTCGCACCGAATCCATTTTGTTGTACCAAGTTTGACGGGTTAAGGTGGGCATCATCCCTTTGAACAGTTCGGCCAAAATTATGCGTGTACTCGATTCATCAAGGACCACAGGACGCTGGCTCCTTGCCACATCGACATAACCAATATCCTGTTCTTGCAGTCCGTGGCGCCACACCGGCGGTGCGGAAGTTAACAAGGCTCGCCCTTCTGCCATCTCTGTGTCGAGCGAGTCTATGTAAAACAGTAACGGTTCCCCTGCCTCGCGGAAAAACACAGCGCTTCCAAAATTTGGAATCGTTTGTGTCATTGCACAAGCAAACACCGACGAGTCAATACGCCATTGCGACGTATCAAAATCGGCATTGTAGGCAAGTGAGCCCGGCTGCACGGTCGGTGCAGAGAGCAAACTCACCAAAGATAAGGTAAACTTCAGGCTGTTTTTCATTCGCCGCTTCTGGTCAATTGGGTTTTCTGTCTACGCTCACCCTGCAGTGGTGCTTACGAAAGACAGTGCCTCACTAGACAAACATCGGCAGGCCCGCGTAAAACTTTACCCAAATCACAAAGAATTTTTGCAATACAAGGTAGTCAAGCCCGCATGAAACAGATCACATTGCTCCAACCCGACGACTGGCACGTGCACTTGCGCGACTCAGATGCGCTAGTCCATACAGTTGCTGCCACCGCGCGCTATTTTGCGCGCGCCATCGTTATGCCTAATCTTAAACCTCCTGTGGTCGATACGGCTAGCGCTCGTGCCTATCGCGAACGCATCATGGCTAATATCCCTGCCGGCCTCAGTTTTGAGCCACTCATGACCTTGTACTTGACCGACGGCACTAAAGCCGAAGAGATCGCTCAGGCCAAGGCTAGCGGCTTCGTCAAGGCATTGAAGTATTATCCGGCTGGCGCCACTACCAATTCCGAGAACGGCGTCACTCATATCGAAAAAGTCAGTGATGCCTTAGCCGCGATGGCAGAACTGGGCATGCCGCTGCTTATTCATGGAGAGGTGACCGACGCGCACATCGATATCTTTGATCGCGAAAAAGTCTTTATCGACACGATCTTAGCACCGTTGGTGCAGCGCTTCCCCACGCTTAAAATAGTGTTGGAGCATATTACAACTAAGCACGCTGTCGACTTCGTCAATGCCTCGGGGCCAAATATCGCCGCTACAGTCACTGCCCATCATTTGCTTTATAACCGCAGTGACATGCTTGCAGGGGGCATCCGTGCGCACCTTTATTGCCTACCAATTCTAAAGCGCAATATTCACCAACAAGCATTGATCGATGCCGTTACTAGTGGCAACCCCAAGTTTTTCTTAGGGACGGACTCTGCCCCACATATCCGCGGCCTAAAAGAAACGGCTTGTGGCTGTGCTGGCTGCTACACCTCGTTCGCAGCATTAGAGCTATATGCCGATGTTTTTGAGCAAGCGGGAGCTCTAGATAAGTTGGAAGGGTTTGCTAGCCATCATGGCCCCGACTTTTATGGCCTAGCACGTAATACGCGCCAGATTCATCTAGAGAAATCCCCTTGGACGGTTCCGGCCGACTATGCCTTTGGCCCCGAGCGAGTAGTGCCACTTCGCGCCGGCGAACAACTTCAGTGGCGCGTCGCGGAGATCAGCGCATGAGTTTTGACACGGAAGAGGAAACACTAGACACCCTGATGGCAGCGAGATTTCGTGGTTACTTGCCTGTGGTGGTCGACATAGAATGCGGCGGATTCAATGCGAAGACTGACGCGATACTGGAGATTTCAGCCGTCATCCTAGGCTTCGACGAAAAAGGCATACTCGGCATTGAACAGACGTTCTTCCAGCGGGTCGTGCCCTTTCAAGGCGCCAATATCGAAGAGGCTGCCTTGAAGTTTACTGGCATCGACCCTTATCACCCACTGCGTATCGCAAAGGGTGAAAAAGAAGTCTTCGACGATATGTACCGGATGATTCGCACCGCCATCAAAGCCAATCATTGTAAGCGAGCCATTCTTGTCGCGCACAATGCCCATTTCGATCACGGCTTTATCAACGCGGCCTCCGATCGTCACAAAATCAAGCGCAACCCGTTCCACCCGTTTTCCAGCTTCGATACAGCAACCCTCAGCGGTTTGGCCTATGGGCAAACCGTGTTAGCACGGGCTTGCGAAGCAGCCAAAATTGAATTCAATGCCTCTGAGGCACATTCGGCAAAATACGATGCCTATAAAACGGCTGAGCTATTTTGTTCAATTGTGAACAAATGGCAAAAACTAGGCGGCTGGCCTTTAAAATAGGAGGTTTGCAGGCATAAAAAAGGCCACTATAGCGACGCTTTAGTGGCCTTTTTCACGTTGGGTGCGCTGTTATTCGCCCACTTCAACCGTATCGACCATTTTCTGTAGCTCGCCGCTTTCGAAAAGGTCCGTGATGATGTCGCAACCGCCGACTAGCTCGCCAGAGATATAAAGCTGTGGAAACGTCGGCCAATTAGCAATAGTCGGCAAGGTCGAGCGAATCTCTGGGTTTGATAATACATCGACAAACGCAAAGCGCTTACCGCAAGACATCAAACACTTCACAGTCTGAGCAGAGAACCCGCACTGTGGCTGATCTGGGCTGCCCTTCATATAGAGAAGAATAGGGTTGGAACTGATCTGATCTTTAATAGTTGTCTCAATGCTCATAAGTTTTCCAGCTTGGGTTGTATAAAATAGAATTCGGCTCTCTTACAAAGCTAAGTGGGGGCATTCTACACGAAAGCAAGACAGATTTTTACCACAAGATTGGGCGTTTTAGGACGCTGATTGCCACTAGCTTACAAAGTAATATAAGATAGCCCCTTGCTGAATTTTAAGCGTTTAAATCAATCTTTGGCCCCACTAACCGCGGGGCTATGCACTAAGATTAGCAGTACGCTACTTAGGTCAACTTAATCGACCACATGCATATTCGCGTATTCTCGTTATTCTCCGCGCAGCTTTAGAGATCATTAACAGGGTTATCCTGGTAGTGCCTATTAGGATTTAGATCGCTAGGTTTTCGATCACAGGACAAGGACACAAGAAGTTAATTCAATGACTACTCGACATTTTTTGACACTGATGGACCTTGAGAAAGACGAGCTGCATAGCATTGTTCAGCGCGCAATCGCTCTCAAGAATAGCCCAATGCTGCATACCGACTCTTTGCAACACAAGACCTTGGGAATGATTTTCGAAAAATCATCCACACGTACCCGAGTTGCATTCGAAGTCGCCATGACTCAACTCGGCGGTAATAGCGTCTTCCTAGCGAGCTCAGACACTCAGCTAGGACGCGGGGAGCCCTTAGAGGACACCGCACGTGTACTATCGAGAATGGTAGACTTTGTCACTATCCGCACCTTCGAGCACAGTAAACTCGAACGCTTTGCCGAATATTCAAGCGTTCCTGTAATTAATGCCCTAAGCGATGACTATCACCCATGCCAGCTACTGGCTGATATGCAAACGTTTTTCGAGCACCGCGGTGACATCAAAGGCAAAGCTGTGACATGGGTCGGTGATGGGCATAATATGTGTCAATCCTATATGAATGCAGCGCAACAGTTTGAGTTTCAATTGACTATCGCCTGCCCCGAAGGCTTTGACCCTGACCCTGACCTACTAGAGGCTCGCAAGGACTACGTGCGCATCATTCGCGACCCGCATGTAGCCGTGCGTGATGCGGATTTAGTTACCACCGATGTGTGGGCTTCGATGGGCCAAGAAGAGGAGCGACAAAAACGCTTAAAAGTCTTCGCCGAGTACCAAGTCGATACAGAAATGATGGCTTTAGCCAAACCCGATGCGTTGTTCCTACATTGCCTGCCTGCTCACCGGGGCGAGGAAGTCTCTGCCGAAGTCATGGATTCACCCAACTCTGTCGTATGGGATGAAGCAGAGAACCGACTACACACTAAAAAGGCCTTATTGGAATTCTTATGCAAAAAATAACGCTAGCGGGTATTCTATAGACCTCTAGACTGCCCAGTTAGGAACCGCGATGAAAACACCAAAGCGCTTAAGAACCGATAGAAGAGCCAGTCTTGTTCTTTCCGCTTTGGTATTAATTGCCGCATTCTGTGCCGTACTGATCACCATTTGGTTCTCCTTACGTGGTGCAACCGAACAAAATCAAAATCTGCAACAAATTGCCGACACCTTGCGCAATGCCTTAATGCTACTCACTGTGGTATTAAGCAGTTATATGCTCTATCGACAATCGCGCGCCTTGGACGAGACTCGTTTCCGCGCGATGACAGAGAACGCTCACCATATTACTTTGATATTCAACCCCGATGGCAGCCACCGTTACACGAGTCCAGCGCTCAAACTCTTAGTCAATTCTGCCCGTGCGCGCCAAGTGCGCCCTGATGAATATATTCACCCAGACGACCTCGCTAAACTACAAAAAGCGATCGAAGCGTCAATGCATACTACGGACGACATACACCTAGACTCTTTACGCTGCCAACGTCATGACCACCAGTGGCGGACGATGGAAGCTGAGTTCGTTGATATGCGCCACATCTCTGGTGTGAATGGCATCGTTGCCAATTTGCGCGATGTTACTGAGCAAAGAGAGGCCGAGCAGTCAATGCGCATCCTTTCTGGCGCCGTGGAACAAAGCCATGGCGCGGTGATGATCACCGATAAAAACAGCATCATTAAATACGTCAATCCACGCTATTGTCAGATTACCGGTTACACCAAGGAAGAATTGATAGGAGAAACGGCGCGTTTACTCGAGTTCAGCGACACCTTAGACAACGAGCAGCGTGGAATGCGTGAATGCATCTCTGTAGGTAAAAGCTGGACTGTATCCATGCGTGGCACACGCAAAAATGGTGAGAGTTATTGGCAAGCGGTGTCCGCCTCTCCTGTCATTGACGAAAGTGGCACACTCACCCACATTGTGGTCAGCGTTGAGGACACTAGTCAACAGCGTGAGATTCATGCACAGATGGAACAATTGGCATTTTATGACCCGTTGACCGGCTTAGAGAATAGAAGGCTCTTTAAGGACCGACTTGATCAGTGTTTAAAGCAGGTACGTCGTAGCAAACAGCTTATGGCACTATTATTTCTAGACCTCGATGGTTTTAAAACTATCAATGACACATTAGGTCATGATGCGGGTGACGAATTGCTCATTATAATCGCGCGCAGGTTAAAACAATGCGTCCGTGAAGAGGACATCGTGGCACGCTTGGGAGGCGATGAGTTCACTATTATTCTCTCCAACCTAAAATCCAATAAAGCCGCCAGCAGTGTCGCCAGTAAGATTATTCAGAAAATCCAAAAACCTGTCGAAATCGCGGGCCAAGAAGTATTTATCAGTTGCAGCATCGGCATCACCATCGCACCAAATGATTCGATGGATGCCAATATTCTAATGCGCAACGCCGATCTTGCTATGTATCGCGCTAAAGACCTTGGCAAGAATAACTCCCAATACTTCACCGACGACATGAACTTAGAAAACGAAGCGCGCAACGGGCTAGAAAACGCCCTTCGAGCGGCCCTAACAGAGGAAAGTTTCGTAGTTTATTTTCAACCACAAGTAGATATTAGCGCACATCGGATCAGTGGCTTTGAGGCGCTGGTACGCTGGCAACATCCTGAAGGCGATTTACTGCCAGCTCGGTTCATTCCTTTAGCGGAAGAGACAGGCTTGATCATTGAGCTTGGGGAAATCATTCTGCGCAAAACCTGCGAACAGATGAATGCTCTGCACGAGGCTGGCTTCACAGACCAAAAGGTCTCGGTCAATCTGACAGAACGGCAGTTTCGCGATAAGAATCTAATCAATATGATTAGATCGGTATTTGCAGAGACTGACTTTGATCCTAGGGGCTTGCAGATCGAAATTACGGAAAGCATGTTGATGAGGGATATCGATAAGGCAATCGATATTATGCAGCAGCTTAAACGCCTTGGCGTGAGCATTGCCATCGATGATTTTGGCACGGGGTTCTCTTCTTTAACAAACCTGGCCCGCCTCCCTGTAGACACTCTGAAGGTGGATCATCGTTTCATCAAGCAGTTAACGGCATCTGAGGATGAAAACGGGATCACATCCTCTGTAATCGCACTAGCAAAACATATGCGAATGACTGTGGCGGCTGAGGGCGTTGAGAGCCCGGAGCAGCGGGAGTTTTTGCGACAAAATCATTGTTCACTTCAGCAGGGCTTCTTGTTTTGTGCGCCTGTCGCCATTGGGGATTTAATTCCGCATTTGGCACGCTTGCAGGCGGATTTAAAGTCACAGGATTTGAGTCATTAACAATTGCCGATGCGGTGTATTGCCGATGCGAGCCAAGCCTTTCGGCATTCTGGGACCGTCGTGAACCCATCCATGGGGACTTAGACGCGGCCGTCCGGGCCGCGACTATCCCTGAATGCCGAAAGGCTTGTCTCTCATCTCGTGCAGTGCCATCGATTTGGCATAGATCAGAATTACGTGTTGATTGAGAGTGGGGGTGCGGTGGAGGTGAGGCGGACTATCAACCGCCAGGACGGCGGTTGCTAAGCCTACATGGATGTATTCACGGCGTGTCCGCAGC
>CAMYOK010000015.1 GCA_947259995.1 uncultured Pseudomonadales bacterium
ACTAAGACTGTGCCAAATGTGGGAGTTGCTCTGTTCTAGATCAGTGCCAAATGTGGGAGCGGGCCTGCCCGCGCAATTCCACAAATGGTGGTAAGAATCGCGGGCAGGCCCGCTCCCACATGGCTCTCTTACAAGGCTCTTGAGCAGGTTTCTACAAGAGGTTTTTCGGAGAGCAGAGCAAGCTCCCACATGGCTCTCTTACAGGGCTCTTGAGCAGGTTTCTGCATGAGGCTTTTCGGAGAGCAGAGCAAGCTCCCACAGGGTTCTTTTACAGGGCTCCTAAGCAAGCACCTGCAGTTTTTGGGCACAATCCTGGTTTCCTGCCTATCTTTTGTATATGCCTCATCCCAGTTCTCACAAACTTCGCTTTGGTCGATATAGCGAGCATGGTCGAATCTACTTTATTACGATTTGCTGTTATCGCCGTCGAACTGTTTTTGCATCTTTCTCAACCGGTAGACTCGTCATTCAAGCAATGCAGAGTGTGCAAGATCGTGCGGAGACTTTGTCTTTCGTTGTGATGCCCGATCACATCCATTGGCTCATGCAATTACAAGAGGGGGCAAAACTGTCACCCAGTGTGCAAAAAATGAAGTCCATTGCATCTAGACTCATTCATCAAAACACTGCATACAAAGCTCAAGTGTGGGACTCGAGTTTTCACGATCATGCAATTCGCAAATACCAAGATGTAAAAGGAATCGCCCGTTACATCATCTTGAATCCCCTTAGGGCTGGGCTAGTGAGCAAAGTAGGGAATTATCCACTGTGGGATGCAGTTTGGTTGTAGTGGGCTTGTGGGGGCTAGAGCTGAGCAAGATGTGGGAGTTGCTCTGAAGTAGAACTGTGCCAAATGTGGGAGTTGCTCTGATCCAGAGCAGTGGAAAATGTGGGAGCTACTCTGAAGTAGATCAGTGCAAAGTGTGGGAGCGGGCCTGCCCGCGAACTTCCACAAATAGTGGTAAGAATCGCGGGCAGGCCCGCTCCCACATAGCTCTCTTACAAGGCTCTTGAGCAGGGCTCTTGTGCAGGGTTCTACATGAGGTTTTCGGAGTGTAGAGCAAACCTTCACATGGTTTTTTATCGGGCACATGTGAAGGTTCCAACCTGAGTTTGCTACAGATTGGTGAGGCAATACCCCTGCAAAATCAAATCACCAAAAGATCCATAAACTCATGCACCGGGGTGCTCTCCAACGCTTGTTGGTCTTTGCACAGGGCGAAGATTTTTTCGACTCTGGCGGCTGGGAAGCGGGTGGCTAGGTTGCTGCGGAATTTTGCTTCTAGCAGCGGGATGCCTTCTTCGCGGCGGCGGCGGTGGCCTACTGGGTATTCCACTTCGACTTTCTCGGTGCAGCTGCCGTCTTTGAAGAAAATTTGCAGCGCGTTGGCGATGGAGCGTTTGTCTGCTTCCATGTATTCCTTGGTGTAGCGCGGCTCTTCCACCACTTCCATTTTCTCGCGCAGCTGGTCGATGATGGGGTGAGCTTTGTGGAAGTCGTCTTCGTAGTGCTCGGCGACCAAGTTGCCGAATGCTAATGGCACGGCCGTCATGTATTGCAAACAATGGTCGCGGTCGGCTGGGTTGTTCAGTGGGCCGCTCTTGCTGATGATGCGAATTGCTGACTCGTGGGTGTTGATGACGATGCGCTCGATCTCGTCCAAGCGGTCTTTGACTTGTGGGTACAAACGCACCGCTGCCTCGGCTGCGGTTTGCGAATGGAACTCGGCAGGAAAGGAGATTTTGAACAGAATCTGCTCCATCACATAGCTGCCGTAATCCCTTGAAAACGAGAACTTATTGCCCTTGAACTGCACATCGTAAAAGCCCCACTTCGGTGCCGTTAATACGCTGGGGTAGCCGATCTCGCCGCGCATGGTGAGGTCCGCTAAACGCACTGCGCGTGAGGTCGCATCGCCTGCTGCCCAAGACTTACGAGGGCCAGCATTGGGTGAGTGACGATAGGTGCGTAGGCTTGATCCATCCAACCAGGCTTGTGAAAGCGCATCGATAATCTGCGCTTGATTGCCGCCAAGCATCTGCGTCACAACAGCTGTGGTCGCCACCCGTACAAGCAACACATGGCAAAGACCGACGCGGTTGAAGCTATTCTCCAGAGCGATCACGCCTTGAATCTCATGAGCCTTGATCATCGCGGTCAATACATCGCGCATCACCAACGGTGCCTTGCCCGCGGCGATGTTCTTTTGCGACAGATAATCCGCCACCGCCAAGATGCCGCCCATATTGTCCGAAGGGTGGCCCCATTCTGCGGCTAACCACGTGTCGTTATAGTCGAGCCAGCGAATGATACAGCCGATGTCCCATGCCGCTTTGACTGGGTCGAGACGAAACTGTGTGCCCGGCACGCGTGCGCCATTCGGGACGATGGTGCCTTCAACTTGCGGGCCAAGCAGCTTTGTACACTCAGGAAAGCGCAGCGCCAGAAGGCCGCAGCCGAGTGTGTCCATTAGGCAGTTGCGGGCTGTGTCGTAGGCCTCTGCTGATGTGACTTCGTAGTCGGTTACGTATTTGGCGATGTCGACGAGTTCTTGGTCTGGGGCTGGTCTTTCGTTGATTTCAACAGTGGCTGACATGCGATCTCTCTTGGCATTGGAGGGGTGGGCGGCTATTTTAGCGGAAAATGGCGCATAAAATAATGGATTATTGGCAACATTTAAAAAGCTAGACTACGTTTAAAGGCGAGCACAAGGAATGTGTGTTAGCCGCTCGAAAAGGAATTCGAGCAGGGTCGTGCCCGGGTGTGCTTCCCTAAAACCACGACCCACCGGGGGTAGCTGTGCTGCCCCCAACCTAATTTTTGGTTTGGTAGAGCCCAAAAAGCAATTTTGAGACTTCTATAGCCTAGTAAGAAAGTTAAGTGGAAGCTAGCTTGAAGCTTCGTAAGAATGTCATGTGGGAGCTAGCTTGAAGCTTCGTAAGAATGTCATGTGGGAGCGGGCCTGCCCGCGATTCTACCCACCTTTGGTGGAAATAACGCGGGCTGCCCCGCTCCCACATGACTCTCTTACAGGGTGCAGAGCCAATCCCACAAAGTCCTCTTACAGAGTGCAGAGCCGATTCCCTCCAAGCTCCCTTATTAAACTACAATCCCATTAATTGCTCAGCGGTTGTCGATATCCACCCAATCCGCCGTCGCCGGCCCGGTGTAATCGGCGCTCGGCCGGATGATGCGGTTGTTGGCGCGTTGCTCCTTCACATGCGCGGCCCAGCCGGTGAGGCGGGACATCACGAAAATCGGTGTGAACAACTTGGTCGGGATGCCCATGAAATGATAGGCCGAGGCATGGAAGAAATCGGCGTTGCAAAACAGTTTCTTCTCGCGCCACATCACCGCTTCACAGCGCTCAGAGACTGGGTACAACTCGGTGTCGCCCACATGCTCGGCGAGCTTCTTTGACCATTGCTTGATGATCACATTGCGCGGGTCGGATTCGGCGTAGATCGCATGGCCAAAGCCCATGATCTTCTCTTTACGGGCCAGCATGCCCATGATCTCGCGTTCGGCCTCATCGGCGCTATGCCATTGCTGAATCATATCCATGGCCGCCTCATTTGCGCCCCCGTGCAGTGGTCCTCGTAGAGAACCGATCGCCGCGGTGACGCAGGAGTGCATGTCAGACAAAGTCGAGGCACACACGCGGGCGGTGAAGGTCGACGCATTGAACTCGTGCTCGGCGTATAAGATCAGCGATACATTCATAACCTGCGTGAACAACTCATTTGGCTTATCGCCGCTGAGCATATGCAGAAAATGCCCGCCTATCGAATCGTCTAGCAAATCTGTATCGATGCGCACGCCGTCGTGGGAATAACGATACCAATAACAAATGATCGAGGGCAGGGTGGCCAGTAGTCGGTCGATGACATTATCTTGTTGCTCGAAACTGGTTTCAGTCTCTAGATTGCCCAGCATAGAGCATCCCGTGCGCATCACATCCATCGGATGGGCGCTGGCTGGGATGCGTTCCAATACTTCTTTTAATGCTTTAGGTAAGCCGCGTAGTGATTTGATTTTATTTGAATAATCATCAAACTCTTTTCGCGTTGGTAAATGGCCGCGCAATAACAAAAAGGCGACCTCCTCAAACTTGGCTTTCTCTGCCAATTCGCTGATGTCATAGCCGCGATAGGTAAGCCCAGAGCCAGTTTTACCAACAGTACAAAGGGCGGTTTCGCCTGCGACCTGGCCGCGAAGGCCGGCGCCGCTGAGGGGTTTTGTTGCCATGAGAATTCCTTATTAAAGTGCGAGAGAATTGCAGGCAAGTTAATAGAAAGAGGGGCCAATGTAAATTGTCCTAAAGTGCTAAGCATTGGTTTTTCAACCTGCAGGGTGTGCCTACAGGCTGAACAGTTTCTGTACTCCATTGGCAGTGAGTAACTCATATTCAACATCGTTTGCGGAGCCAACGACAGCGCGGAACACAACCGCAGGGTCGCCTCGCTCAGCGCGATACGCAATGTCGAGCTCTGATAAAGGCGTGACGAAGAACGACGGCTTAAAGCGGCCGACGCCGGTGACATTGATGACCCCGCTATTGCGATCGGTACTCACCGTTAAACCTGACTGACTGATCGCGCTGTAGAATGCCGCTTCGTGCACAAATGGAACGATACGTTGCTGCACGCCATTGGCGCATTTCAAGACGAACGCGTAATCGGCCGATGATAGCGAGCCTGTTGGTGCCTCGAAGCTAATCTCACCACAGGCCTGCGAATCGACACCCAGATCATCAAAAGCAAAGCTAGCGGAGAACTGTCCGCCGTCGGGTAATTCGAAAGCAAAACTTCCATTGTTGCGGAAATTAACCGCGAAGCCGTTGCGCTCTATTGCGGCGGCAAAGGCCAGTAGATCAACGGCAGCAGGCGCAAGCTCAATGGCAATGCCGTTGGCAATGGCCACAGCTCGGCCATCAGGAAGATAGGACACTCCCTCAGGAACCGAGGCACTGACAAGGCGAACACCACTTGAGGTTGCCGCGTAGCGCTGGGTGTCATTCGACACTGTAATAGCGCCGGTTAGTGGGTCGACATTGACGGCAATGCCTTGTGTAGCCGCCATCAAATGCAGGCCAGGGCCTTGTAAACCTTGCGCATTGGCACTGCCAAAAGCACCCAACAAGGCGTCAAGCAATGACTGCGTAGCGCTACGATTCACATCACCGGCGATGCTAATGCCACTTGGATTAGTGATTGCCCCGCGCAAACTTTCCAGGATGCGTTGTGCGGCTTCGACATTAATGCCTTGCCCAGCCAAGCTCTGAGTCGCCTGGTTATCGTCTAACGTTTCAGTTGAGCGCAATGCGATAGAGTTTTTCAGCGCCGACTCTAGCACCACGGGTTCCGCCATTAAATCGCGAATCTGTGCTGGGTCATTGAGATCGACGTTTTTGCCTAATGCCGCGGCAAAACCGGGAAGCACTTGATTAAGCGCTTTCAACGACAATTGAATGGCGGTATTGGCAAGTTCTTCGTCAAGCGGTGCGCCAGACTTCAGAGCGTTGTTCAACACTTCGGTAGTGGCATTGAGGATCGATTCGACTTCCTCAACGCTACTGTCCTCACGAATTAACTTGCCTCCATTGGTTAAACTCTCCTTCGCGATATCGTTCACTTGCTGCTTCTCTTGCAAACTGAGGTTGCCACGGGTCGCTAGTTCATTTAGCACCCCTGAGACTCCTTGCAAAGATCGCACAGCGTTCGCATTCCCAGCACTACCTTGTCCAGCATCACCAGCTTTGCCGACCGCTTTGTTGGTAGATAATAATGAGAGCAGGGCATCTCCATTGCTGAGATTGCCATTGCGAATCTGCTGCGCAGTGTTCTCGATATTCTCGTTCGCTTTGTTGAGCGCGTTGGTGAGTTTCTCCGCGAGCTCTGCTGATAGAGGTTCACCAGGTTCAGGAAGGATAATGTCGTCCAGATCATTATTTAAGGCGTTGGAGTTATCACCAATATTAGGAATAGGGGGCAGTGGCGGCGTAGGGTCCACTGGCACAGGCGGCGCAATCACATCGATTGTGAATGCGTATTCGCTTGAAACTGCACCGTGCTCGTCGATTGCCCGAGCCGTGAACATATAGCTGCCTATCTCTTCTGGCGTGCCACTTATCACTCCTTCAGTCACACTTAAACCTGCGGCTGAACCTGCGACTATAATGCTAAAGCGGTTGTCTTGAAGATCGTTAAATAAATTGTTCAAATCCAAGGTGAACGGCGATAACACGATCGCGCTGTTGCTCGGATTAACGTTGCCTTGCGGCGCCGAGTTCACCAGTATTTGAACTTGAACGGGCGTGCTGCTTTCTCGATAATCGATATTGGATACGGCCACAACAGTGAACGCATCGACGATGCCAGCGGCGTCTTCGTCCGAGACCCAGTCTAAGGTATGTGAGTCTCCTTGATGATAACCAAGGTATTCATTGCTGCCTGCCTCAAAGGGTTCCTCGTTGATGAAGAGTTGGCCGCTATTGACAGCTACCACTCTAAAAAGCGCATCGTAACTGTGGAGGAAGTCCGCATCGCTTGCTTCGGCAAGAGCGTCTGCTCTTAATGGGCTTTCCGGGAAACTGTTCGGTGCCACGGTTAAAATTGGGTTATTGATACGCGTAAGGCGCGGAGGAGCAGGGTTGAGTACCCAGCGCGGTAAAGGAGCAATAACGATGAAGTTCTGCGGGCTACTCATTTCCCAAGTTGAATTCAAATCCCACCCTGCATCGATAAAAATATTGCTATTGGCAATTTCTTCGTCAGTAAGTCCTGTGCCGGGGCCTGAACTTGTATCGCTTTCAATAAGCCGCCGAAAACTGTTGTTTATTGTACCCGCATTACTTCCGAGCATATTGCCTAAAGGGGAAGAAGAGCCTTCTGGGTATACAGCACCTCCCCCTATCGTTCGATTGATAACTCCAGTGCTGGTATTTACCCCGACAATTGTGCCTAAGTCTGAAGTGCCACTAACCAACATTAATGCACCGCTGTCATTGATGGTGCCAGCGTTTTTGCCAACTAAACCTCCTACCGCGCTTTGGCCGGCTACAAAATAGTCAAAGCCAAAGAATTCACCAAATGTCAGGCTAGCACTGATTTGTCCTGAGGCGTTTTGTCCTGCAAGTGCTCCAACATT
This sequence comes from uncultured Pseudomonadales bacterium, assembly GCA_947259995.1. GTDB lineage: Bacteria > Pseudomonadota > Gammaproteobacteria > Pseudomonadales > Pseudohongiellaceae > UBA5078. Next base: position 7,151 of record CAMYOK010000015.1, read on the forward strand.
TTCGCGGCCTTCAATTGATCCTAAAATTAGTCCAGTTTCATTTATATTACCGTTGTTGCTGCCGAACAAACCACCGACGTTGTCGCGCCCGTATATCTCAACTTCGAGCACTTTACTTAACTCAACTGTGCCTAAATTTAGACCAGCGAGAGCTCCGATATAGTCCTGCCCGTTCATCTCGACATTGCTTAGACTAAGATTGCTAATACGGCTAGAGGTGCCCAGCACACCAAACAAACCGTAATAGTCTCCAGGGGAATAGTCTCTGAAGAAATTACTGATAGCGTAATTGTTGCCATCGAGCTTGCCCTCGAAGGGTGCCTCCAAGCTGCCTATTGGTTCCCAGCCTTCCCAGCGAGTCCATTGATAGTTTGCATCAGACATGTCGAGATGACTTATTAGCTTGAACTTGTACTCTGGTTCTAAGAAATAACGAAGGGCATTTAATTGTTCTGGGTGTTCAATTAGGTAGGGTTCATCTTGTGATAAATCGCCTCCTGAGAAGTACACTAGCGGAAAATCAATGGAAGTAGAGCCGGCTGTTCCAACAATTTTTGCACGGACTTCGATGTTGTAGATCCAGGTGTCTTCATCGCTTCCGGAGTAGGTGCCATGAATAACCCCCTCGTCTGCGGATATCGTAAACCCATCAGGCAGTCCGTTTGCTGAATAAAGCAGTGTGGTGTCGTGCTTTGCAGTGAAGTGCGCTCCCACATCGATGCTAAGTGTTTCTTCTTTGGTTGCGGCGATACCGACGATTGGGTCGTATAAAGGAAAATAGCTATACGGCATTACCGTGAGCTGCACCGGAACTGGGGCTTGAGATGCACTATTTTCAAAACCATCATTATTTACCACCGATACATAAAACGCTGTAATCTCGCCGTAATTCTCATCGGTAGTGAACCATTGTGCAGACTGACTTGCCGTAATGTCCCTAACGCCATTAGCGTAATCATAAGGCTGGCCGTCGATAGTAAGAGAGCCCGTCGACAATGTTTTCACTCTAAATGCTGCGATACTGCTATTGTCGGTTGCGTTGCTGAGAGCTAAAAGGTCCTCGAAAGTAATGCGGTTTTGAACAGTGGGTTCGACCACTTTTACAGGTCCAGAGAACTCGCTAATGGTAGGTAAAAAGTCAAATGACTGCCAAGCAAGCTTGGGCATGCCGCTAGCAACTAAGGGGTATGTGCGCCAATCGTCGCTGAAGTTCCATAGTGTTTCGGGTTCAAGCACGATAGGCACGACGGTGCCACTGGAGCTTGACCCAGTCAAGGGGGCATTATTGCTCTGTGCAGCCGTGAAAAAACTCGTGCTAGCGCTGACCGTGCCCGCGTTTACACCCACAAGACTGCCGTTTTGGGTTGAAACAGCTAGAGTGAACGACTCGTTCAAGGTGCCAACAAAGCTGTCGCTGACTGTGCTGGCCAAAGAGCCAATATGACCGACTAGGCCTCCAACATAGTGATACTCTGCGCTTAGAGAGCCTGTTAAAAGGGCGTAGCTCGTGTTGATGTGGCCAGTGCTGTGCCCTACTAAACCCCCAATTTGATAGACGCCTTGCACCGTGGCGACGGCGTAGCTTTGAGTAACGGTGCCGCCTAGGTTTCCAATTAGCCCTCCAACCGCATATTCGCCGCTAACAGTCACCGCACCGCATAGATTGCTAGGTGTAGCCTTCCCGGAGAGGCAAGGCTCGGCGCTGCCTGCCGCACTCCTGATTAGCGTGCCATTAGGCGTGTCTCCGACTAGCCCGCCAGTAATATCAGTGCCATAGGCGCCTTCACTGCCGGTGACGGTGCTGTTCAAAACGCGCACGGAATCGATAGTCCCAGTGAATCTCCCACTGAGGCTACCAGTGTTGTCTCCCCCTGTAACCTGGGCGTTGAGCAATAGAAGGTTTTTCACGGAGACGTCGTCGTTTAATAGGAAGGCAAATAGGCCGACATTCGCTTGTCTGGGGCGATTGATAAAGAGCCCGTCGATGGCATGATGGTTGCCGTCTAGTGTTCCACGAAACTGAAAGCCAATAGGTGCCCATCCCAAGCCGTCATTATAGAAAGGGCCTGCAGGATCATCACCGCCGAGATCAAGGTCGGCAATCAAACGATAATGGGCCGTTAGATCGTCTCTCATCAAGTTCAATTGCGCGGGGGTTTCTATTAAATAGGGATAGCTAACGCTGCCATCTCCTCCTGCGAAGTCATCTGCCGTTGCGGCATTGCTAAATGCTAGAGTGCACACTGCCATAAGCAACAAAAGACGAAGATAATTTTGCAGGATTGTAAGGGGCATGGGCACGTCTCCAAGACAATTGTTCTTATATAAAGGCAATGCCACATGGTACCCATGCTTTGCCTTTTTGCTTTGCCTCGGAATCTCTAAATCTTGACTGAGCGTCTCGGAGTGCGTATAAAATTCATCCAAAACGTACGTTCACTAATAATTAGAATATTGCTATGAGCCGACTCGTCCGTTCCTGTTTCAATACCACTGATTTACCGCAAACCCAACGATTTGATGTTTGGCAGGGCAGTATTGCTAGCTTGTTTGATGTGCAACTGCACGATGAAAAGCAGCAGCGCCATTTTGATACGCGCATGACTAGTTATCTCGTAAACGATCAGATCATCGTTTCGCGTTGTGCGACCGCGGGCCAACGCTTCGAGCGCAAATCTTTAAAAGTCGCCACTGATAATCTCGACTACTACATGTTGCAAACGCATCTTACGGGAACACAAGAGGTTCGCCGTGGCACCCAATCCTTAAATGTGAAGCCGGGCGACTTGCTGGTGATTGATTTGGCGGAAACTCATGAAGGGGTTACAACGGATTTCGATCAACTCACCATCATTGTGCCAAGGGCATTATTAGCGCCACATCTTTTGCACCCCGATAGCCAAGAGGGCAGAGTAGTTACCTCAGAACAACCTTTAGCGAAAATGGCGGTAAGTCATATGAAGATGTTGTTTGATCTGATGGGGAGCTTTTCAGAGGAAGAGGCGGTACACGCCATGTCTCCGATGACTGCATTAATGGCTAGTGCCTTGAACGGGTCTGCGGATACGGTAGAGAAGGGCAATGAAAGCGTTGATGCTAGTCGTTGCAAGCAAGTGCGCATCTTGATCGAACAAAATCTTGCCATAAAGGTATGCGTGCAAGACATTTGTGCAAAATTTGGTATCTCCCGCGCTAAGCTCTATAGAATGTTTGAACCCTACGGCGGCATCAACGCCTATGTCCAAGAGCGCCGTTTACGCCATTGCGCCCATGCCCTTGTGTCACCCCAACAAGTGAAGCGTCGCATCTACGATATTGCCTATCATTTTGGTTTTACTAGCGAGGCACATTTCTCTAGAGCCTTCCGCGCGCGCTTCGGCGCATCTCCTAGCGAAGTGCGCGGCGCCTATCTAGATCGCTTAAAACGCACGGCCGACCCAGCCTTCAATGTTGCTGATCGCATGTATGAAACTTGGGTGACTGATACGATGAGAATCTAAGCAGTTAGTCTTTATCGAACAGCTTGTCGAGCTTGTCCTCATAGGCATGATAACCCAGCACATCGTAAAGCTCCGCGCGGGTCTGCATGAGCTTGACGACCGAGCCCTGGTCGCCATCGGCCATGATGCTCGAATACACAGTCTCGGCGGCCTTGCTCATCGCACGGAAAGCGCTGAGTGGGTACAGCACCATGGCAACACCAGCGGCGGAGAGCTTGGTTTTGTTGTATAGCGGAGTAGCACCAAACTCGGTGATGTTGGCAAGAATCGGTACATGCACGGCATCGGCGAAACGGCGGTATTGGTCTAGGTCGGTGATTGCCTCTGGGAAGATCGCATCAGCGCCGGCCTCCACGCACGCAATGGCCCGCTCGATCGCCGAATCGATGCCTTCCACTGCCAGCGCATCGGTGCGCGCCATAATCACAAAATCATGGTCAATCTTGGCATCCACTGCAGCCTTGATGCGGTCAACCATCTCTTCTTTGCTTACAATCGCTTTGTTCGGGCGGTGTCCGCAGCGTTTCTGCGCCACCTGATCTTCTAAATGCACCGCAGCGGCGCCGGCTTTCTCCATCGCCTTGATCGTGCGGGCGATGTTGAATGCGCCGCCCCAGCCCGTATCGATGTCGACTAGCAAGGGCAGGTCGGTGGCGCTGGTGATGCGGTCTACGTCGGTGATCACGTCATTGAGGCTGGTCATGCCCAGGTCGGGCAAACCATAGGAGGCATTGGCGACGCCGCCGCCAGAAAGATAGATCGCCTGATGCCCTGCGCGCTGGGCGAGCATGGCGGAATAAGCGTTGATCGCGCCGACAATTTGTAAAGGAGAATTGGCCTGCAGCGCCGCGTGGAACCGCGCGCCTGCACTAAGAGGAAGAGACATACTGAATTCCTTGTGATGGAGCTAGAGAACTGCAAGCAAGTTAAAGGAATCCGGCAAGAATGTAAATTGGGGAGGCTTGTGGGAAGGGGGAGTTATGGGGGTTGAGGCTGTACTTTGTAAGAGAGGGATATGTGGGAGTTAGTACAATACTAAGTAAGAGAGATATGTGGGAGTTAGTGCAGTACTTTATAAGAGAGCCATGTGGGAGCGGGCCTGCCCGCGACATTTCCACAAATGGTGGTAAGAAGCGCGGGCTGGCCCGCTCCCACATGACATTCTAAGAATGTCATGTG
>CAMYOK010000016.1 GCA_947259995.1 uncultured Pseudomonadales bacterium
CGGATGTTCGACCTGCAATACTGCGCCGATCGAAAACTAAGCACGCAGCTAATTAGCGACAGTCACCAATCGTCTAGTGACATTGACTAAATATTTTCGCTCTCCCGCCAAACAAACACATAACACATTGTTTTAATTATGTATTAATAATTGGCACAGGGCTTGCTAACTCTTTATTACCAATAAAGAGGACACACACAATGAAGCGTTTAAATCTTTCGATATTAGCCCTAGCCACTACTTTATTTGCCAGCAGCATTCTTGCCGACGATGAAACCCACGTCACACAGCACTATAGTTTTTCTTTAAATGATGTGAACGAAGTGTATATCGATGGCGGCATAGGCGTAATGGAAGTCATTCACAGCGACGCCGATGACATCAAAATCGAATTAGAGATTGAAGGCAAGCGTCGGTTTTGGGTGATGAACAAACGCGACATTTCCGATTTAGAATTAGTGCAATCCCAACGGGGTGATACCCTCAAGATTCGCATGAATCAAGATGATGTCGAACATGTCGAGATTCATTGGCGCATCGAGTTGCCAAGCGTTGCACGCACACACGTCAATCTAGGCGTTGGGCAAATCACAGGGGAGTTTGCGGACACTGAATTAAAGCTTGATGTGGGAGTGGGGGCAGCAGACATTGCCATCGTGCGTAGCAGTGCTGGCCGAGTAAATGCTTCGGCCGGGGTTGGCAGCGCAGAACTCCATGGCGCCAGCAATGTTGTCAGCAAGCGCGTCATGATCTCTGAAGAGATCTATGGCTATGGCGACGGCAAGAATCACATGGAGCTCAATGTAGGGGTAGGTGAAGTACAGGTACGACTTACCGACAACGCCTTAGTAAGCTTCTAAACGCACCACGTCCAAGGCAGGCTCCTCGTAAGGATGTGCCTGCCTTAGTGCGGCGACTGCCGCGTCAATGACCTCTGCGGCACACACCAGTTCGACACGGTACTCGGGCACCAACTCTAAAGCATCTTGCGCTCCAATGAATGGCTGGCTACCCGCCAAAGGTCGAAACTGCCCTTCGCCTAGCACTTGCCAGGCGCAGTGCTCGTAATCGCCAATGCGCCCCGCACCGGCAGCAAACACAGCTTGCTTGACCTGTTCTAAGTGGGTCGCAGGGACATAGAAGCACAGTTTAAACATCGCCCTAGCCTAACCATACTCGTGCATTGCGGAACATTCGCAATGACGGCGCATCTTCTTGCCAGTCACTTGGACGGTAGGAGTTCTGCACCGCCCGCGTGACACGCTCAGGGTGTGGCATCATTATAGTCACACGCCCATCTTTGTTGCTCATCCCTGCAATCCCCATAAGGGAGCCATTGGGATTTTGCGGATAGCGCTGCGTCACTTCTCCGTAATTATCTACATAGTTCAGTGCCAAAAGCTGCGAGGCAAGCGCGTTGTTTTGGTCCGCTTCGCTGCGGAATTCTGCACGCCCTTCACCATGCGCCACGGCGATTGGGAAACGCGAGCCTTCCATGCCCTGCAAAAATATTGAAGGGCTTTTAGCGACGCTCACAAGGCTTGTACGCCCTTCAAATTGTTCCGATTCATTGCGCACAAAGCGTGGCCAATGCTCAGCACCAGGAATAAGATCATGCAATAATGAGAGCATCTGACAGCCGTTACAGACACCAAGCGATAACGTAGAGTCACGTTCAAAGAACTGTGCAAAAGCCGCGCGCATTTTGTCATTGTGTAAAATAGTTTTCGCCCAGCCACCACCTGCACCAAGCACGTCACCATAGGAGAAACCACCGCAGGCCACTAAGGCATTAAAATTATCCAGCGCCACTCGGCCCGATAACAGATCGGTCATGTGCACGTCGACAGCTTCGAAGTTAGCCCTATCAAACGCGGCAGCCATCTCAACATGTCCATTAACCCCTTGTTCACGCAGTACTGCCACTCGCGGTTTCGCACCGAGGTTTACAAACGGCGCACTGATGTCTTCGTTCACGTCAAAACTTAACGCAACGTTCAATCCAGGGTCCTTGGCATCAAGCAAATTATCGAACTCTGCTTGCGCGCAGTCAGAGTTATCGCGCAACGATTGGATGTGGTAACTTGTTTCGCTCCACACGCGCTGGAGTTCTATCCGAGTCGTTTCGAACACTAACTTACCGCCATTGAGTACACGCACTTCGTCGCGCTGATTCAAAGTGCCTATTTGGCGAGTGCAATCGGACAAACCGTGTTGTTCTACAATCTTCAGTACGCAGTTCAACTGCTCGCGACGCACCTGAATCACCGCGCCAACCTCTTCATTAAACAGGACGCGTACTGGGTCGTTATCATCGGCGCCCAAGAGTTCGGCTAGTTGTATATCAATACCTGTGTGACCACTGAATGCCATCTCGGCAAGGGTCGCAAATACACCACCGTCTGAGCGGTCATGATAGGCCAATGCTAAGCCTTCTTTGTTAAGTTGCTGGATCAAACCAAAGAAACTCTTTAGCTCCTCTGCGCTATCCACATCGGGTGGGGTGCAACCCAATTCGCGATAAACCTGGGCAAGAGCCGAACCACCGACGCGATTCTTGCCATGACCGAGGTCGATCAACAACAAGTCTGTCTCGCCTTGGTCCGTCTGCAACTGTGGGGTCAGAGTCGTTCGCACATCGCTAACCGCTGCGAAGGAGGAAATTACCAAAGACATCGGTGAGGTAATGCTCTTTCGCCCTTGCGCGTCATCCCACACCATGCGCATCGACATGGAGTCTTTACCTACTGGCACACAGATGCCAAGCGCGGGACACAATTGCATACCGACAGCTTTCACTGCCTCATAGAGTTTTGCATCTTCGCCAGGGTGGCCTGCTGCAACCATCCAATTGGCCGATAATTTAATTTCACTAATTGAGGCGATAGTCGCACTGGCAATATTCGTCACCGCCTCTGCAATTGCCATACGGGCCGATGCGGGTGCATCCAAAAGCGCGACGGGGGTTCGTTCACCCATCGCCATCGCTTCACCAGTATAACCCTGCAAGGCCGATGCAGTAACGGCGGCATCAGCAACCGGCACCTGCCAAGGCCCAACCATTTGATCCCGTGTAACCATTCCGGTAATCGATCGGTCAGCAATGGTGATCAGGAAGTTCTTGCTAGCCACGGCGGGCAAACTCATAACCCGCTGAATCGCTTCATGTAAAGCAATCTGTGCGGTATCCAATTCGATAGGGTTCGCGATAAGCGATTGCACATCGCGATGCATACGCGGCGGTTTGCCGAATAGAATACTCATCGGCAAATCGATTGGCTTGTTATTAAAATGCGTATCGAGCAATTCGATATGATCTTCTTTTGTTGTTTCACCAACAACGGCAAATGGACAGCGCTCACGCAAACACAAGGCTTTAAAGCGCGGCAGGTCTTCGCGGTTCACGGCTAGCACATAGCGTTCTTGCGCCTCGTTACACCAGATTTCCAACGGCGACATTTGTGGCTCAGCATTGAGAATATCGCGCAGCGAAAAGCGTCCGCCGCGGCCACCATCTTTGACGAGCTCGGGCAAGGCATTAGAGAGACCACCGGCACCAACATCATGAATAAAGACTACCGGATTGCTGTCACCTAATTGCCAGCATTGATCGATCACTTCTTGGCACCGACGCTCCATCTCGGGGTTATCTCGTTGCACTGACGCAAAATCCAAATCGGAATTGCTAGCACCAGCCGCCATTGATGAGGCAGCACCACCGCCTAATCCAATCAACATCGCCGGTCCACCGAGAACAATTAGCTGTGCGCCAACGGGAATCTCTCCCTTCTCAATGTGAGACTCACGTATATTGCCTAGACCACCGGCGATCATGATCGGCTTGTGGTAACCACGCACCTCGTCGCCATTGCCTGTGTCGATACGCTCCTCATAGGTACGGAAATAACCGCACAAATTGGGACGACCAAACTCATTGTTAAAAGCAGCGGCGCCTATAGGGCCATCAATCATAATATCGAGGGCCGAAGCGATATGATCGGGGCGACCAAAATCTTCCTCTTCCCAAGGTTGTGGCAATGCAGGAATGCGTAAGTTGGAAACGCTAAAACCTGACAAGCCCGCTTTCGGCTTAGACCCGCGTCCAGTGGCACCTTCGTCGCGAATCTCACCACCACTGCCTGTTGCCGCTCCGGGGAATGGCGCAATAGCGGTAGGATGATTATGGGTTTCAACCTTCATCAAAATATGAATAGCTTCTTGTGTATACCCATACTGCTTAGTCACCGGATCAGGGAAAAATCGCCCACCGATGCTGCCACTCATCACCGCCGCATTGTCTTTGTATGCCGACAGCACGTTATCGGGAGACTGCGAATGCGTATTGCGGATCATGCCAAATAGCGAGATATCTTGGTCTGCACCGTCGATTGTCCAGCTCGCATTAAAGATTTTATGCCGGCAATGCTCTGAGTTTGCCTGAGCAAACATCATCAGTTCTACATCATTAGGGTTACGGTTCAGGTGATTGAAGCTTTCATACAGGTATTCGATCTCGTCAGGCGCTAGTGCCAAACCCATCTGCGAATTAGCTTCGGTCAAGGCGATTTCACCTCGGCCGAGGATGTCGACACTCTGCATAGGGCGCGGCTGTGCGCGCTCAAATAAGCTCAGCGCAGCATCAAAATCTGGCAGCACCGCTTGCGTCATCCGGTCATGGAGCAGGGTGTCTAAAAGCGCAATCTCCGTCATATCCAAACGCGGCTGAGCTTCTACTCTAAAGGCAACACCCCGCTCAATGCGGCGGATATTGCGCAAACCGCAGTTATGCACGATATCAGTCGCCTTACTAGACCATGGTGAGATCGTGCCCGGACGAGGGACAACTACACGCAGCTGCGCATCAAGCGCACTGGTATCGATTGTGGACTGGCTTGTAGAGCCATAATCGAGCAAGGTGTTTATGAGATCCAATTCATCGGGTGCTAAGGTTTCATCACAATCGGCAAAATGAATGAAGCGGGCGTTGAGCGCGCGAACCTTAGGGAGTCGTGACTGGATAGTGGCGAGAAGTTTGGCATTTTTGAAGGCAGAAAGTGCCGACACACCGGGCAGAACTAGCATCGTAAGCAAAGGCCTTGAGTAGGGTTAACGGCGGAATCACAAGGCTGGGAATGATACGCGAAATTAGCTGAAAAAGTCAGGCCTAATTTACTCTCAGAGCTGTTATTGGTCTGATTGGAAACGACCTTCTTCGCGGCTAAGCACTATTCGCCCCTCACTGTCTTCCACCCAGAAATCGACATAGTCCAACGATGCGATGTCCCCGGGATTGCCACTGAATACCGGTTCGGCTTTGACAGAGTAGGTCTTGCCGGGCTCGGCACGGAACTGCAGAGTGCGACTGACTGTTTCACGGCTAGAGGCATAATTCGCTAACGCAGGGGCTAGGCCTATGCGCGCCCCCATGTCCCATGAGTAATACACTTCTAGTTCGCGCAGGCCAGGTTGCATCAACACTTCACCCCATGCCCGACTGTTTTCAATATCATGATCGTCCACACGTTGAAATCGCACGGCATCGACATAGCTATTGAGCCAGTCTTTTCGGTAGTAGAAATCACCCTTGACCAGAGCCAGTTGTGACAGTGGTAACTCTACCCCGTCATAGGCGCGATATGGTACGTCAATAATGGTGCAAGCACTTAGCCATACACTGCCCAATACGAGGCAAAATAGCCTTGCGTAGCGGGGCAAGCAGGAGTGTTTGTGATAGCTTAAAAAAGTGATCGGCATCGACGAGGTTTCTAAAATAGCGTTCGAGTTAGCAACATCCAACAAACTTACTCAGATTAGCGCTTAAACTCAACCTTTTGTTCCTTTTTGCGCAAGAGTTCGCCTAGCTTTAAAGAAATCGCGCATTAACCCCCCACATTGCTGGGCTTCAACGCCACCTAAGGTCTCGACTCTATGGTTAAACTCGCCTTCGTCTAACAGCCGATTAGCACTCTCAATCGCACCGAACCGCGGTTCCGGTGCGCCATAGACTACGCGCGAAATACGCGCATGGACGATAGCACCGACACACATAGTGCAAGGCTCAATGGTCACATAGAGGACGCAGCCCGGTAGACGATAATTAGAGACGTTTTTTGAGGCATTACGAATGGCCATGATCTCGGCATGAGCCGATGGATCATGGGTTCTAATAGGTTGGTTAAAGCCGCTGCCGATTAGCTCTCCTGAAGAGGAAACAACGACAGCCCCGACTGGCACCTCCCCGGCATCTGCGGCGCAGCGAGCCAGAGCTAATGCTTGCTGCATCCAATACTCGTCAGATTGCACTTCGGGCATACTTGCGCTCAAAGAGAGCTTCGATTAGTCGTAACCTTTAACACTTGCCCAATTTGCAACGCATCGCCAGCGAGATCGTTGGCCTTGCTAATGGCCGCGACAGTAGTCCCGTAACGTTTAGCAAGACGCCACAAAGTGTCGCCACGGCGAACTCGGTGATTCAGCTCCGCATAAGAGGCGACTTCATTAGTTCTAGAGGTATTAACCGGGTTGGAGTTAACTGCGGGGATATGCAGCTTCTGCCCGGCGATAATCATATCTCCGCGAATCCCGTTGCTAGCACGAAGCTGCGCAACCGACACTCCAGTGATTGAGGAAATACGCGAAAGCGAATCACCCCGACGCACGACATATTCATGTCCAAGATCTGTGCCCGCATCAGCCAATTGGTGTACCACTTCTGGGAACACTGCAACATGATAATGCGGCGGGCGACGCTCACGCGTTACATCTAATACATCGGCCGCTTCCATGGCGAGCAACGTGCGCTCCAACCAAGAACGACACTTGCCCATCGGCGGGATGCGCAAATCGACGGCCATGCCAGTGGGATGAACCGAATCACTAGCGGCGTTCTGAGGTTGTTTATTGATTGGACGCGTAAGGCTTGTGACTGTGAGTTTTTCACCGCAATTAGCAAAATACTGAGCGCTGATTTGTTCAATGAAATTTTTGACTGGAGGGCGTGCGTAAGGGAACGAAACGTCGTGCAGATCGAAGAAGCGATTCTTGCTCACTAGGACTAGTTCGCCAGACCCTACATATTGGTCAACCAACTTTGCAGTCTGAGCAAAACCATAACCGTTTTGCACCGCAACTTGGTATTGTCTTTCCATCGAGGACCGCGACCCTTTCAGAGTCTGCGCCTGAACTTGGCTTGCAGAGAACAAAATGGCAGTAATCAGGGACGCTAGGGCGATTTTTGGCATGTCGACCATCCTACAAATAGCTATTTTTTGTTTTCTGTCCCGCGCGCTACGATTTTTCATCTAGAATTCAGCCTCGTGCGCGCAGTGCGAATAGAGCGTGTGGCCGATTCTAGTGATTTTCATAGAATCTTGTCAAGGATTGAGGGTTATCTATCTGTTTTTTTTAACAATACCGAACAATCGCTATAAGTCCTATTTTTCCAGTCGCACTGTAAACCCTAGCCATTGCAGGTTAATATTTGCACGCGCTACTTATATAGGCTTTGCCGATGAAACGATACGAAAAACTCGCCGATGACATCGCGGAGCTAATCAACACTGATGTGCTGCGCGTAGGCGAACGCGTCCCATCGGTTCGCCAAGCCAGTAGCACTTATAGAGTGAGCCCTTCTACAGTCTACCAAGCCTACTATCTTCTCGAAAATCGCGGCTTGATTCGCGCCAAACCACGCTCAGGCTATTATGTTTGCAAACCGGCTAAGACCGTCAATACAAGGCTTGAGCGCCAAGCTCGGACGCTCACTCCCACTCAAGTCGATGTCAGCGAACTCGTATTCTCTGTACTGCAATCGGTAAGCGACCCTGAAATTGTGCCATTAGGTTCCGCCTTTCCGAGCCCTGCCCTGTTTCCAATGAACCGCTTAGCCAAGTCCTTAAGCAAAGCTACTAGGTCAATGGATATGCGGGCTGTGACTACGCATCTACCTGCTGGCAATTTGGAGTTGCGGCGCCAGATCGTGCAGCGTTATGCCCTCGCACAAGTGCACGTTCCTATCGACGAAGTAGTCATTACGGGGGGCGCCTTAGAGGCATTAAACCTTTGCCTGCAGGCAGTAACGCAAGCAGGCGACTACGTGGCTATTGAATCCCCGGCCTTTTACGCGAGCTTACAAGCGTTAGAACGATTGCAGTTAAAAGCCGTGGAAATTCCTGTTATCCCTGGCGAGGGTATCGACCTTGAGACGCTCGCATCGGCCCTCGAAAAGCACCCAATCAAGGCCTGCTGGATGATGAGTAATTTCCAGAACCCAACCGGCACTACAATGAGCGATGATAAGAAACGGGCGCTAGTAAACTTGCTAAGCCAACATAAGATCCCGTTAATCGAAGATGATGTGTATAACGAGTTGTATTTTGCCAGAAGCGCACCGAAACCAGCCAAAGCCTATGACCAAGAAGGCTATGTGCTGCACTGTAGCTCTTTCTCAAAAAATTTAGCCCCAGGTTATCGAGTTGGCTGGACAAGTGCCGGACGCTTTACGCAAAAAATTGAACGACTCAAATTGATGACCACCCTTTCTGCCTCCGTCCCGTCGCAACTAGCCATCGCGGACTACCTGCAGTATGGAGGTTTCGAGCGGCATTTACGTAAACTGCGCCATCAATTACAAGTACAACAGAGCAAGATGCGGGCGGCGATCGAACGCTATTTCCCGCCACAGACTGTGTTATCCCATCCTGATGGAGGTTACTTTTTATGGGTAGAACTGCCCGAAAACGTCGACTCCCTGCAGCTATTTCATAAGGCGCTAGCGGCAGGCATTAGCATCGCACCTGGGCCTATCTTCTCTGCGACGCAAGGCTACCGGCACTATATTCGCCTCAACTATGGCTGTGAATGGTCCGCAGAAATAGAAAAAGCCATAGAAACTCTCGGCGGTTTAACCGCCTCTTTAATACGCTGAAGCAATCTGATCTGGTTTTTTATCGTAAAACTGCATCTGTTTATTCCCCACCTCTACCCCTAGCATAGTGGCTGTCGCAACCACGTTGACGCAGGGGAGTCACCACATGCAAGCAACAGACGATCAAACACCGAAGGAACTCAGCTTTCTTCAGATTGTGCAGAACATATTGGCAGCCGGTTTAGGTGTGCAATCGCGCACAGAGCGACAACGGGCTTTCAGCTCGAAAAGCCCAATGCCATTCATAGTCGGCGGCATCGTGTTTACATCATTGTTCGCTGGGGTGTTATTCACGATCGTGACATTAGTGACAAGGTAACTACAGACTAATCAGCAGTTTGGGGCATTAATATCGCTAGAGGGGTCTAGGACTTCGCTCCACATAGGGCAGACTTCATGTCTGCCCTATTCTTTTGCTTCTTCAAGGAGCTTTAGTGAAGCGCAAATACGGCAGCTTGATATCTAATTCACCGAATTTCTCTTTCGCATCCGCGTCATTAACACTCAAGGCAACGATAACATCCTGCCCAGGCACCCAGTTTGCCGGTGTAGCAATAGGCTGACCGTCGGTGAGTTGAACCGCCTGCAAAGCTCTAATGATTTCAGCAAAGTTGCGCCCGACAGACATTGGGTATGACATTGTTAAGCGGATTTTCTTGTCAGGACCGATAATAAACACGGTGCGAACTGTCGCGCTGTGCGCTGGCGTTCTGCCATCGGGCAGGTAAGCATCGGCGGGAAGCATATTGTAAAGCTTTGACACCGCGAGCGAAGTGTCATCAATAATCGGGAAATCCGCAGGGCTACCAGCAAAAGCCTCGATATCACGTTTCCACTTCTGATGTTCCTCTACGCTGTCTACCGACACACCGATAACTTTCGTATTAAGCTTTTTAAATTCGCCAGAAAGTTGCGCGACTGCGCCAAATTCAGTCGTACACACTGGAGTAAAGTCTTTGGGGTGCGAAAAAATAATCGCATAGCTATCACCTATCCATTCATGCAAGTCGATCTTGCCCGCCGTGGAATCGGCTGAAAAATTTGGTGCAACATCGTTGATTCGTAAAGACATAACTCCTCCTAAGTATTTTGAGTGATGCGAGAAACAAGAGTCTAACAAACTAGCGAAAAAATACATGGATCGAAATCAATGCAAAGCGCACTAGGATAGCTTCGCGTCGATTGCTAATTGCTGAAAAATTAGCAGGCGGCAAGCGCCATATTTGCCACCTGCTCACCTGCACTTAGCCAGATGTGGCTTCAGCAACATAGGCTGCAAGTGCCCGCATTTCAGCCTCACTAAGTTGCGCCTCATACGCTGGCATCGCCCCCACCCCTTGGTTTACCGCGGCGAATACCTGCTCAACTGTCGGTTGCAAGGTGTTCAGGTTTGGCCCGATTGCCCCAGCACTACCGGCATCAGACAAAGTGTGACACACGGTACAATTAGGCTGAGCCTTGCCCATGAATATTTCACGCCCTTGTGCAGCTAAGGGTGATAGTGCAACCGAGGAGTCTAAGGCTTGCACACCCGCCGCCACAGGCGTTGCGCTCGCAGCATTGCCAACACTCGCGGCGCGGCTATGAGCCGCTACCACGTCTATTTCTAATGCCGGATCGTTCCAACCGTTATGGCCGTAACCGCGATGATTAGGGATTGCGTCGCGTGGTTGTGTATCGCCAGCCCTGTCAGTAGCTCGGGATACGTAGCGATGCTTGCCCAACGTTAACTCCACGGGTAATACGAAACTGCGCCAAGCATTGGGTCCGAGGTCAGGTCCAACTAATTGGGCTTCTCGCCAACTCTGCCCACCGTCCGCCGAGACTTCTACTTTATCAATTCCACGTTCGCCAGAGAATGCCACGCCATGCAAAGTATTAGCGCCAGGAATTACAGATGTGTCATCGGCACCCGGTCCATTCAACCAAGACTTTACCGGCATACGATACATAGAAGGATGCGCTGGGCTGCCGGATTCGCCAATGTCACGGAATCGATAGCTCGATGCTTGGATTGATGCCCCTGTTTCTACTTCAGTGAGCGCAAGCGTTTTAACCCACTTCACATTGTTTACCCCAAAGTAGCCTGGAACAAGTAAGCGAACGGGGCCACCATGCACTAAGGGCAATGGTGCGCCATTCATCTCCCATACCAATAAGCAGTCTTGCAAGCCCTTGTCTATTGCAACGGAGCGCTCCACCACCACTTGCGATGGATCCACCCCATCAGGAAGTGTCTCAGCGCCAGTGGCAGTGACAAACAACTTGCCATCACTAGGACCACCGAAATGCGCAATCACATCGCTGACTCGCACCCCAGTCCACAAGGCACAACCTGCTGCGCCTGTCGCCCATTGAGAACCTGAGGGGTTGTGTGGAAAATAGGCACGACCATTGCCTGAGCACTGCAATACAGCCGCTTCTATATGGACCGGCAAAGCCTTCAACTCTTCAAGCGTGATAGAGCCGCTGCGCTGGGCGCCCTCCACTTCGATCCTCCATGCATCGGCATTAGCAACAATCGACTCATCCGGTGTTGGCAGGTTATTACGCACGAAAAAAGCCGACTGAGGCGTGATCGGAGCCACCCCAAAGGCGGAGCGAAGGGTTTCTAGTGCCCACGGTTGGTCGTTGTGGATAATGTAGTTTGTTGCCAATTTACCAACCGGCATAGGGCGCTGCATCGCTTGCGCACTGGCCAATCGGGCCAATGGGGCAAGTGCCGCTACGGCGCCGCCAAGAGCGAACGCTTTAATTAAACTGCGGCGATTAAAAGTGTTCATAATGATTCCCCTTCGATCATAAGTCCTATAATTCTAGAAACCGAAACCTACTACTAATCTAGAGCAATTCATAGGCACAGCAAGGGCAATTTTTTCACCCTTGTGCAACTCAACTCTGCAAAGCTCAAGGCATTCACCGCTATTTCATCAAGTTATCGTGTTTGCCACGCTTATGCCGAAAAGATTAAAATGCGGGCCACTAAAAGAGGATAGACGAGCTTAGCCATGCAGATTGCCACAGTATTCACCATCATCGCCCGATTTGAAGCATTTACTTGGGCGGGGCTACTCGTGGGTATGTTTCTAAAATATACGCTGGAGTCCACTGAAATAGGAGTTTGGCTATTCGGTAGACTGCACGGCTTTGCCTTTTTAGCGTATTTTGTGACTGCCGTCATCACCGGATTGCGGTTACGGTGGCCTTGGTGGGCAACAATACTAGCAGTGCTGTCATCTATTCCTCCCCTAGTCACCTTGCCATTAGAGTTGTGGTTTAGAAAGATTGGCTTATTGCCCCAAGACACAGAAACTATCAACGCTTGATAGTCCATTAAGCAAGCGCTCGCCCCTTATCGGCACTTTCTCTTAGTTCCTCTCTAGCAAATCAACGATGCTATATTATATCATCACTTATTGATTTAGCATTGCGCTAGAATACTGCCACAACCTATTGAGGAGATAACGTGAAACTTGTATCCATAAGCATCGACAAAGCCGCCATTGGAATTTCCTTTGCTTGTGCCGTGCACTGCCTTTTGCTGCCTGTCGCGTTAGTCTTCTTGCCTACTTTGACCGTTGGCGCCTTAGGCGACGAACGTTTCCATCAATGGATGCTGATGGCGGTCCTACCAACAAGCTTGATTGCATTAACGATGGGGTGTCGTCGCCATAGGAATATGAGCGTTCTTGCAATGGCCTTACCAGGGCTCGTAATTCTTACACTGGCCGCGATCCTTGGGCATGATACCCTCGGGGAAAGTGGAGAAAAAATCGCAACACTATTGGGTGCAGCATTGATCGCTCTGGGGCATATTCGCAACCACACATTGTGCAGACGACTACAATGTCGCTGCAGCACAAACTTAAGCTCCTGCTAAGCATTGCTCATTTCTGTATCCTGTAACACCACCTGAGGAGCTCCTCTTGCATGTCAGCACTAAAAGCCGTCCCAACCAATGTCATCACAGGCTTTCTAGGCGTTGGCAAGTCCACCGCCATACTTAAGCTGCTAAAACAAAAACCCGAACATGAACGCTGGGCTGTACTCGTCAATGAGTTTGGAGAAGTGGGAGTTGATGGCGCGTTATTGAGCGCAAAGCAAACCGAAGCTTCTGACCTTTTCATTCGTGAAGTCCCCGGAGGGTGTATGTGCTGCGCGTCCGGTTTGCCAATGCAGATTGCCCTGAATATGTTACTTGCCCGTGCCAAACCACATCGCCTGCTAATTGAACCCACAGGGCTTGGTCATCCAAAGGAAGTATTGTCTGTATTAGCGGCCGAGCACTACCGCGAGGTACTAGACCTACGCGCGACTATTACCTTGGTCGATGCGAGAAAAGTGCATGACAAACGCTATACCGATCATCCAATTTTCAAGCAGCAATTGGAAATAGCCGATGTGATCATCGCCAATAAGACAGATCAATACGGCAAAGAAGATCTACCCGCGCTGTTGGATTTTCTCGACAACACAATAGATCTCAATGGCAAAGCAATCTTCCCTGTAAGCCACGGTGCCCTAAAATTGGATTGGTTGACGACACAGGGCACTCGGCACCACCAGCAGCATCACCACGACGAAAAAGATGTCGCTTCACTGCCAAAGACCCACGAAATTCCCAGTACGGGTTATCTAAGCATCGATAACGAAGGTGAAGGTTTTTATAGCCGTGGCTGGATATTCACACCTGAATGGGTATTTGATGCAGACAAGATTTATAGCCTCTTACTGGGCGTCAATGCGGAGCGAATCAAGGGAGTATTCATTACCGATCAAGGAGTTAACGCTTACAATAAGGCCGATAACATCCTGACAAAAACCGAACTAGACGACAGCATGGACAGCCGTATTGAATGCATCAGCGCCGATAGGCACGCGCTCTCAGCCCTGGACGATGCCTTGCTTGATTGCGTGCAGACACGATAAGGCAAACTCAACACAGCTGCGCCAAAGTATCCCCACTAAACAAAAAAACCCAGCAGTTTTGCTGCTAGGTTTTTTGTTTACGCTGCGATTATTGCGAGAAAGCGCTGATCACTCCCACTCAATCGTCGCTGGCGGCTTAGATGAAATATCGTAAGCGACGCGAGACACATCTGCTATTTCATTGATGATGCGATTGCTCACTGTTTCAAGCAGCTCATAAGGCAAATGCGCCCAACGTGCCGTCATGAAATCGATCGTCTCTACCGCACGGATCGTGATGACCCATGAGTAACGACGTGCATCGCCAACCACACCGACTGAACGCACTGGCAAGAAAACCGCAAAGGCTTGGCTAGTCTTGTGGTAATAACCCGAGTTGTGCAGCTCTTCAATGAAGATGGCATCAGCTTTGCGCAAAATATCGCAATACTCTTTCTTCACTTCACCAAGAATTCGCACGCCAAGGCCTGGGCCTGGGAATGGATGGCGGTGCACCATGTCGTAAGGAAGCCCAAGCTCCAAACCAAGTTTGCGCACTTCGTCTTTGAACAATTCGCGCAGTGGCTCTACTAGCCCTAACTTCATGTCTTCGGGCAGGCCACCAACATTATGGTGTGACTTTATCACGTGAGCCTTGCCCGTTTTAGAGCCGGCAGATTCGATCACATCAGGGTATATCGTCCCCTGCGCTAACCATTTCACGTTTTCGATCTTGCTGGCATGCTCATCAAACACTTCGATAAAGGTATTGCCAATGGCCTTGCGCTTTAACTCAGGGTCGCTGACCCCCTTAAGCGCAGAAAGAAACTGTTCTTCTGCATCGGCACGAATCACTTTCACACCCATGTTCTTGGCAAAAGTCGCCATCACTTGCTCGCCTTCGTTCAAACGCAGCAAGCCGTTGTCTACGAATACGCAAGTCAGTTGATCACCAATGGCTTTGTGCAACAACGCGGCCACCACTGAGGAGTCAACACCACCAGACAAGCCTAAGAGCACATGATCACTGCCCACTTGCTCGCGCACTTTAGAGATCGCATCTTCAATAATATTGGCCGAAGTCCAAAGTGCTTCACACTGACAAATATCACGAACAAAGCGTTCTAATATGCGTAAACCTTGCGCGGTATGAGTCACTTCTGGGTGAAACTGAATGCCGTAGAACTGACGCTCTTCATTAGACATTGCCGCAATGGGTGCACTCTCGGTTGAGGCGATTATGCCAAAACCTTCCGGCACTTTAACGACTTTGTCACCGTGGCTCATCCACACATCTAGCTGCGCTAGACCTTCAGGAGTTATGCGATCTTCGATGCCTTCGAACAATGCCGTTGGCGCGCAGACATTCACCTCTGCATATCCAAACTCAGACTTTGCAGACGCCTCTACCTTGCCGCCTAATTGCTCCGCCATGGTTTGCATGCCATAGCAGATTCCTAATAAGGGCAAGTTGGCTGAGAACAAAAACTCTGGCGCTCGCGGTGAGCCTTCTAGGGTTGCCGTTTCAGGCCCTCCTGAGAAAATGACCCCTTGCGGCGCAAACTCTTCGATCTCGGCTTGTGTGGACTGGTAATCCCAGATCTCACAATACACCCCCAGCTCACGCACGCGTCGCGCGATGAGCTGAGTGTATTGAGATCCGAAATCCAGAATGAGAATTTTCTGGCTATGAATATTCAAGATGGTTATTGCCTACTTTATGGGTTCAGCTCATCCGATAGTTCGGGGCTTCTTTAGTGATACTGACGTCGTGGACATGACTCTCACTCATTCCTGAGGAGGTAATCTTCACGAATTGCGGCTTCGTACGCATCTGCTCCATGTTCTCACAGCCTGTGTAACCCATGCTTGAGCGAACACCGCCCATCAGCTGGTGCACAATCGCCGACATCGGTCCTTTATAAGGAACCCTTCCTTCAATTCCTTCAGGAACCAGTTTTTCAGTGCCCGAAGAAATGTCTTGGAAGTAGCGATCACTGGAACCTTGGTTGTGCGACATCGCTCCCAATGAGCCCATGCCTCGATACGCCTTGTAGCTACGACCTTGGAATAGTTCAACTTCGCCGGGAGCTTCTTCAGTCCCTGCTAGCAAACTGCCAATCATCACTACATGAGCACCGGCTGCGATCACTTTCGCAATATCACCAGAGAAGCGAATGCCGCCATCTGAAATAACACAGACACCCGTATCTTTTAAAGCTTCCGCCACATTAGAAACGGCGCTAATTTGTGGTACGCCTACACCAGTCACGATGCGCGTAGTACAGATTGAGCCAGGGCCAATTCCTACTTTCACCGCGTCAGCACCAGCCGCAGCAAGATCTTTAGCCGCTTCAGCTGTGGCAATATTGCCGCCGATAACCGCGATTTCTGGATACAGCCCCTTGATACGACGTACCTGATCGATAACGCCCTGGGAATGCCCATGTGCAGTATCGACAACGATGACATCTACTCCGGCCTCAACAATCGCCGCGACACGATCAGCGGTGTCTGCCCCAGTCCCGACTGCCGCGGCCACGCGTAAGCGACCAAACTGGTCTTTACAGGCGTTAGGGTAGTCTTCAGATTTACGAATGTCTTTCAAGGTCACAAGACCGCGCAGCTCAAACTCATCGTTTACCACGAGGATTTTTTCAATGCGGTGCTTGTGCAAGAGGTCTTTCACCTCTTTGTGTGTCGCGTTTTCTTTAACCGTCACTAACACATTCTTAGGTGTCATAATGGTTGAAACCGCTGAATCGTAATTAGTCTCGAAACGCACGTCTCGACTTGTCACGATCCCTACGAGATTACTGCCTTCAACGACGGGCATGCCTGAGATATCGTTTTCACGCATCAGGGCGATTAGCTCGCGTATGGTGGCCGTCGGGGCGATAGTGATAGGGTCTTTGACCACCCCACTTTCATATTTCTTCACCATTCGGACTTCACGGGCCTGCTGCTCGATGCTCATGCTCTTGTGAATAACCCCAAGACCGCCTTCTTGCGCCATAGCAATAGCTAAGCGTGCCTCTGTCACTGTATCCATGGCAGAGGAAATTAAAGGGATATTCAAGGAGATAGACGCGGTTAACTCAGTCTTTAGACTAACCGACTTTGGGAGCACGGTGGAGTGTGCAGGAACGAGTAGAACGTCATCGAATGTCAAAGCTTCTTCAGCAATGCGCAACATAAGATTTCCACGTATCAACAAAAACGCGATTATACAGATGTCAATTGCGCATGTACACATGCAGCTGAAGAGAGTGGAGAAATTCTGAGCCACCCACCTGGCTTATAGAGCTGAAATCGTGTTTTTTGAACTGCGCATCTAACTGCGCCGCTGTCACAGGGTACTGTTTAATAGGCTTACCGAAGAGTTTAAAGCGCAAACGACGACGCCAAGAAGTGACAGAATGGGGGGTAATCCGGGACATCACCACATAGCGCTCGCTCACCCTACACATTTCAGCAATCAGGCGTGCACGAAGCTCTTCGCTTTCAAAATGGTGCAATAGCCGAAAACAGAGAGTCGCATCAAATTGCTTATCCTCAAAAGGTAATGCAAAGATATCGTGGCTGGCAAAATCCACTTTCACTCCCGCCTCTTCTGCGAGCTCGCCCGCAAGCTTTAAAGCCGCCTGACCCAAATCGATCCCGGTGACCTCATGCCCCTGCTGAGCTAGCCAGATGCTGGCACGCCCCACCCCACAAGGAGCATCTAAGACCGTATGAATATCAGAGGTTTTACTGAAGGCCTTGGCAAGCATGCTCATTTCTTGCTCATGTTTGTCTTGTTTACGCTGACTGTAGGTCTGTGCCGAGAGTGCGTCTGATTTCACACGGGCATAGCTGATTTGTTCTACCATTTATTACTACTCCATACTACTTGAGGTTGAATCTATTAGGAAAACGTCGATTAAGCTTGCTAATTAGCGATGGCATGGCCTTGCTATGAGCCTCTAACAAGGCAGCAACTGCATCCTCTGGCAGCCAATCGCAGCGCCTGAAAAATTGCACAAAGTCAGAATAGGCGGCTCGCGGCGGACTCATTCGCTTACGCGCGCGCTCTAGGTCAATCAGACATATCTCGCCGGAATCAAGGTCGATAAACAGATGTGCGGGAAATAGAGCTCCGTGCTGCCATGCGCTCTGGTGAATGGCTAACAGCTGTTCTCCCACTTGTTGAAGTTGCGGTAAGTAACGACTCCAGTCATTCACACTGGCAGAACACTCCTCAAGGCTAGGCAATTCAATCTTGGGAGTGAGCAGAACCGCTTGCAATGCCCCATTGCTGCCATGAGTGCGCGTACCAAATGCCCCTAACTTCACACAAGACCATTTCTTCATCATTGCTAACTGCAAGGCATCGGCCTCGAACTGAAACGTAGGAGCACCACTAAGGTAGCGCAAAGAGTAGCGCTTTTGATTCTCTTGCCTCTTCAGGTAATAACTACGAAACTCGCCGTTGCGGTGTTGCAGGCGCACGATAGAAACCCCACTCCAACCATTGCGACGAATATTGGCGGGCTCTACAAATTCATGTGGCAAACTCCAAAGCTCATCGAAGCCTGCAAGATTCGCGACGGTTAACTGGCTAGCTAAACCCTCTCCAATTATGGCGAGATCATTTTTTTTAATTGTATTCAACGCTGCTGCAATTGACGTCATGAGTAAGTTCTCAATGATAAAAGCGCGAAACTTCGCGCGCGAATTTCCCCAATGGGGCTTTGTAACCGGCTGTTGTTGTTTTTTGATCGATGGTATTGTCGAAAAGTCTTTGAGTCTCTAAAGCGTCGTATACTCGACCTAACTGACTATCTAAATGCTGAGTCGCATTGATATAACGGATATGTTCAATTTCAGCGGGAGCATCGACCGTCAAATAATTGAAGTCTTCGATGCGATCATCACGAATGATGCCCTCTTCCGGAAAGTAATAAATTGCATGAGCAGATTCAAAAAATATGAAACTAAAAAACGGTGCAGTTGCCGAGCTTATCAACTCAAGCATGTCGCCCACGTTTTTACGGTCACGCTCCCACCCCTCACCTTCGGTGTAAGATTGAAGTTGCGAATCCTGCAAGCTAGAGAAAATAGTTTTATCAAACTCCGGGTAGGAGAAGCGTGAGCCTGTATAAGCCATCATTGCATAATTGTTATTTTTAATGAGTTCCAACATCAATGGTGCTCTATTAGCGTATAGAAAATCAAACCAATACTAACCATATAGACCATAAAACTGAGCAAACATCCCCACTCTCGTTCCATTTCCTCCACTATAATGTTCGTTAAGGCGTTGAGAATGCTGCGCAAAGCGCCATGTATTGGGCATTATGCCGGGATCGAGCCTATCCGCACGTAATGACTCAGTACCAAGCAAACAATGTTTTAAGGCTTAGTAAATTCAACATCTGGTGTCGCTGGATAGCGAACACCCCCACCAGTCTCATAGGAATCGGTCGTTAAAAAATCAGGCCCATTTATTTCAAACCCACTGTTTTCAAAGAACGATCGTGCCGTAACAACGGATATACCATACAATCCGATCCGCTGTACTCAAGATGACACGATTGTAATTAAACTCCGAGAACGCGTACCAAGCTGCTTGTATAAATAACAACAACGCTATGCTCGACAGCAATCTCTTTGGTGTTAAAAACACTGGATAGAAACGTTCAAACGGAATCATTCGTAATAGCAACTACACCGCAATAGCGATCACTGCAATTGCGAACAAAATTGTTTGGCTTGAAGATAAAGGCCCGCACAACCGCAGCCAACAAGAAAGAGAGAAGTCCTTGCGCATTCATAACAATCAACATTGGCACTTCCAGTTCCTCTTTATTCGTCACGTCACAGATACTCGCAAGCACCACGCAACTAACATTGCAATTAATGAAATAACGATAGAATCAGAATAGAGAATTACCTAGGGAAGCTCTGGGCAATGCTATCCCACAACCATCGCCAAGTTTCCCGTTTCTATAAGCTGCGCGAGTGTTACAGAGGCAAGCTTCGCATTGATGACTGATTCGAGAGAGTCATCGAGGTAGTTCTCAACAAAGAAAGGGCCCGAACTACCAGGACGTAGGCCTAATACACTGCGTAGCTGGCCTTGCTCACTTAAACAAAGTAGCCAAGGGAGGAAATGACGAATGCCGGCACCATCGATTTGCGCATAACGCCCCTGAATGAACGACTCTAAAAATTGCCATTGTGGGCAGTCTTTGTGCAAGGCACACTTTTAAGGTTTATTTGTACATCCACCCTGCACTATCATGTCCCCATGAACTATTTGCCCCCAAACCCCTCAGCCGGCATTCGCGACGTAATCTCAGTTACGAGCCTCAATCGCATGGCACGCTCTCTTCTCGAAAGCCATTTCGCGTCTGTAGTCGTAGAGGGAGAAATCTCGAATCTTTCAATGCCTCGCTCTGGCCACTGGTATTTCACCCTAAAGGATGAGGGTTCGCAGATTCGCTGCGCCATGTTCCGCAATCGCAATTTGGGAGTTAGATTCCGTCCGCGCGATGGGATGCAGATTATTGTGCGTGGACGATTGAGCATTTATGAAGGTCGTGGCGACTACCAATTGATCGCCGATGGTCTTGAAGAAGCGGGCGATGGCGCGCTGCGCCGCCGCTTCGAAGAACTTAAGCAACGTTTAGACAACGAAGGCTTGTTTGCCCAAGAACGAAAACGCCCCATGCCTGAGCATGTTCGGCATATCGCTGTCGTTACCTCTGCTACCGGCGCCGTTATTCGAGATATCATCAGCGTACTAGCGCGCCGCTTTCCAGCGATTAAAGTCACCCTTCTGCCCGTACAGGTGCAAGGGGGCGAGGCCCCTAAGGCGATTGCGAAAGCCATCGCCACGGCTAATAAACGTCGTGCAGAGTTAGGTTTCGATGTGTTAATCGTGGGTAGAGGCGGTGGCTCACTAGAGGACCTCCAGGCTTTTAATGAAGAGGTCGTGGCAAGAGCGATACACGAGAGCGACTTAGCCGTGGTGAGCGCCGTTGGCCATGAAAGCGACTTCTCGATTGCCGATTTTGTCGCTGACTTACGCGCCCCCACACCATCGGCGGCGGCAGAATTGCTCAGCCCTGATCAAGAAGAGATGTTGCAAAGCTTCGCAGGTTTCGAGCTATTACTGAGCAAACAAATCAAAGATCGACTGCGCGGCGCTTCGCAGCAGTTACTATGGTTATTAAAGCAGTTGAAACACCCCGGTAGGCGTCTACAGGAACACGCACAGACCTTAGACATACTAGAGGGGCGCCTGCTTCGGGCAACGCAACAAAGACTCTATAAGGCCAACATCACTACCGAAACTCTCGAGCGCCGCTTGCGCAACCAGTCTCCCTTATTAATGGTGCAACAAAAGCAGGTGAAATTAGACACGGCACTGCACCGCCTGCAAAGAGGGGTCAAGCAAAGGCTGGCGCAACAACAGGCAACTCTGGCGCAACTTGCTCGTAGCCTAGAGGGCGTTAGCCCATTGAGTACGCTTAATCGTGGATATAGCATTAGCTTCGACGCCCACGCACGTGTGATACGCTCAATCGAATCGATCGAGGTAGGCAAAACCATGAAAACACAAGTTGTCGATGGCGAGATTGAAAGCAAGGTAGTCGCCCTGTACGCGAAATAGGAATATTGCAATGACATTTATGCGCTCGTTTATGCTTCTCACTTTCGGCCTTTTGAGTATGCACAATGTACTAGCCGTCGAAGTAACTGCATTGCCCGAAGAGTTAACAGTGCCAGGCGGGATCGCGCTCGTTCCCACGAACACCATGGCCAGCCGCGCATACTATGACAATGACGCAGTTCTCCTAGCAGAGTTCGAAGGCCAGCAATATGCGGTTGTTGGCATACCACTTAGCGCCGCGCTCGGCCAACACACTATCACCCTACAGACTCCTAATGGCCAAGAGATCGTCAAACACTTTCAAGTGTCTGATAAAGAGTATGTGGAACAACGCCTGACGATTACTAATACCCGTCAAGTTAATCCCAACAACGATGATATGGTACGTATCAATCGCGAAAGTGCAGAAATGCGCGAAGCGTTCAGTAGCTGGGACGACAGTTTACAGCCTGTTTTCCAGATGCGCCCGCCAGTGGACGGGATTCGCAGCAGCTCCTTTGGTCTACGACGTTTTTTCAACGACCAACCAAGAGCACCGCACTCTGGCATGGACATCGCCGCCGATGAAGGCACTCCAATTTTTGCGCCAGCTCCCGGAGTCATTCGTGCTACCGGCAATTACTTTTTTAATGGCAACACGATTATTCTAGATCACGGGCACGGACTCATTACTCTTTACTGCCACATGAATACAATCGATGTTGAACCTGGCATGCGGGTAGAAACTGGCGAACAAATCGGCAAAGTCGGCCAGACAGGACGAGTCACAGGGCCACACCTGCATTGGAGTGTAAATCTCAACAATGTACGAGTCGATCCAGCCTTGTTTCTAACGGAATAAGGCGCTAAACAGCCCCGAAACAGCCCTCGTTTGCGCTTCACATTTCTCCCTCTCCCCCGTACATTCGATAAACATTTGTGAGTTCACTCGCAAAATAGTTCACGTAGGTGTGCGTTTCGGCAGCACCTTCGTAAGAATTGCCAGAGGATCACAAGACAAGAGGCTCAAAAGGGCTTGGCAGCGTCCAAGTACTACAACGGAGAGTTACGCTTAATGCCCGGTTTCGAACTATTCTTCCAATTACTCGTAGGTCATGCACTGGCTGATTTCGTATTACAACCAGATGCGATGGGCCGCGGCAAGAATCGCCATAATACTCTTCCCGAGGGCGCCGATTCGAATTTCCCACGTTGGTATTATTGGCTTAGCGCTCACGCACTCATCCATGGCGGCATTGTCTATTTGATCACTGGCAGCCTTGCTCTTGGGCTTGTCGAAACCTTTGCCCACGGCCTTATCGACTTTGCCAAGTGCGAAGGCAAGATTGGCTTGAACACCGACCAAGCGCTGCATATAGCATGCAAAATGGCTTATGTCTTAGTCATCTTAGGCTAAGTGGCGCTTTGTGCGTTGGTTTACTCGGCAAATTCTTTTATAGTTAGCGGCCACATCACCGCCTAACCATCAGGAATGTTGCACATGAACAAGCGTGAAGAACAGCGCCGAATCCGTGAAGAAAAGCAAAAAGCTGCGCAGCTTCGAAGTACAAGACAGAAACTCATCGCCAAGACGGCAGTATTTCTAGTCGTCCCCCTGCTCGTAATCACCATTCTCTATGCCTTGATGGGGCAAGGCCGTGTCTATTCCCCTGTCGAGATCGCGCCTTATGATCACACTCGCGGCAATCCCGATGGGGTCAAGATGGTCATTTATGCCGACTTTCAATGCCCAGCTTGCGCCACCGAGCACAACGTCGTTGCACAGGCATGGAACGCCATCAGCGAAAAAACTCAAATGGTTTACCGCCACTACCCCTTAACTGGGACTCACCCACACGCGTGGGAGGCCGCCTTATATTCAGAGGCCGCAGGCAAGCAGGGCAATTTCTGGGAAATGTATGATCTATTGTTTCTTAACCAAGGCTATTGGTCCGGCCTAGCGGACATCGAATCCGAGTTTGATGGCTATCTTACTCAGTTAGGCCTAGATGTTGCGCAAGCCCATGCCGACATGGAGTCAGATGAGATTATCCAGAAAGTGCGTAACGACCAGCGTAGCGGCACCCGCTCTGGGGTTCGCTCTACGCCCACCCTATACTTGGATGGACGCCTAAGCCCCACGCCGCGCACAGCTGTTGAGCTTGTCACCATGATCAACGAAGCGGCGGCAGACTAAGCCGATATCAACTGTACAAATCGCTGTAACAAACCGGTAGCCTCGGGCGTCGCTTTTACACCCGAGCGCAACCGCTCTAAATTAAATTTCTCTTCTAACAGTTCTTCTTGTCGCGCCTCAATATAGGCGCGCATATGATTGGCGCGAAACTCGGGGTGGAACTGGACTCCCCACGCTCGCTCACCTAGGCGGAACGCCTGATGCGGATCGTGCTGGCTTCTGGCGAGCAACACTGCCTCAGGTGGCAAACGCAATACCGACTGCGAATGAGTGGTATGCCCTAAAAATGGCATAGGCAAAGTACTGAACAAAGGGTCAGTCTTTGCCGTATCGAATAATTCGATATCCACCGTGCCTATTTCTCGACCAAGCGGGTGATATCCCACTTCACCACCGCAAGCATGGGCGAGCAATTGATGCCCGTAACAAATACCCAACATCGGCAGATTGACCTCAAAAGCCTCACGAAGATAGCGTGAACAACCCTCACTCCAAGGCTCTAGATCGGTCACCATCGCTGGCGAGCCCGTGACGATAATACCGGCAATGCTCGTCAGCGCCGGCAAGCTCGCGCCAGAATAGGCATCGACGACAGAGTAAGTACCGGCTTGCAGCTGCGCACCGTCCACTATCCAGTCCTCAAAATCTTCCCCTTGCCGCAATAGCGTTTCGATTGTTTGCCCTGTCTTCAAAATCAAGATGGGTTTCATTGCTCACTCTCCGTTTAATTCCTACTATTACGTCAATTCATTCGTAGTATGATATGCCCCCTTCGGAGCAATTTAACAAGACACTAGGAGCTAAAAATGAACGCCCTGAGCAATCTACTTACTACAATCGCAGTTAAGATCCAGCCATTGGCATGGGCAATTCTGCGTATTCTTAGCTCTGCGATGTTTATGACCCACGGCTATGCAAAAATATTAGGCGAACGAACGCAGCCTTTCTTAGGTGGTATGGATTTCTTCGGGGTCGACCTAGGAATTAACATGCTATGGGTTGCAGGAATAATCGAATTAGTCGGTGGTGCTCTTCTAGTGCTTGGCTTATTCACTCGCATTACTGCTTTCTTCGCCGCCGTGTTAATGGTGATGGCTTATCTCGCTGCTCACGCCGCCTGGTTCCCAACACTCAACAATGGTGAGCTTGCCGCCATGTATTTTATCGTATATTTAGCGATATTCGCGCAAGGCCCTGGCGCTATAAGCCTGGACGCGATGTTACGCGGAAAACGCTAGCTTAGCGCGACTATTGGCTCGTCTGTCTTGGCGATTTTTATCTGAGCCCAGGCAAAAAATAGGGTCATGAACGGGCTAATCAAACAGAACAGTGCCCATGGCGCATAGCTGAGCGTAGCCACCCCCAATACCCCGGCGTGAAACGCGCCGCAGGTATTCCAAGGGACGAGAACCGATGTCACTGTGCCGCAATCCTCTAAGGTGCGGCTTAGGTTCTCCGGCGCCAGGCCTCTGTCTTTATAAGCATTGGTGAACATTCGACCCGGCACCACGACAGACAAGTACTGGTCAGAAGCGGACACATTTGTCAAAAGACACGTGCCGCCTGTGGCTGCCACCAAACTTGCATTGCTGCGCACTCGGCTAATCAGGACACGGGTGATTTTTTGCAAAAAGCCAGTTGCCTCCATTACACCACCAAACATCATGGCCGAGATAATCAGCCAGATCGTATTCAACATTCCAGCCATTCCGCCTGACTGCAAAAGTTCATCCAATACAACATTATTAGTGGGCAGCGCGATGCTACCGTACACCGCCTGCATAATAACCTGATAGCCACCACCATAGGTTTCACTTAACTCTGTCAACAAAGGATACTGCAATACTAGCGCCGCGATGGCCCCCAACACTGTGCCGACAAACAATGCTGGCAGTGCAGGCACGCGTTTCACAATGAGAAAAATAACGGTAAAGGGCACAAATAGAAGTAGTGGCGACAAATTGAAGCGCTCAGCAAGCACCGCTTGCGTCTGCACGGTTGTACTGTCTTGCGCAGTTGGTGTCCCCAAATAAAAACCAATGAACAGATACATCACTAGGGTAATCAGGATTGAGGGGACACTTGTCCTACTCAAATAGCGAATATGAGTGAACAAATCCACGCCAGTCACGCCAGAGGCAAGATTGGTGGTGTCAGACAAGGGTGACATCTTATCACCGAAATAAGCACCTGAAATAATCGCACCGGCTACCAAGCCTGGATTAAACCCAAGCGTATAACCAATGCTCATCAACGCCACACCGATAGTGGCAGAGGTCGACCAAGAACTACCGATCACGATTGAGGCTATTGCTGTTAAGATACAGCAGCTCACAATGAAGATTGCAGGATTAAATATCTGCAAACCGTAGTAAATCATGGTGGGCACAATCCCCCCAATCAACCAAGTCCCCACAAGCGCCCCGACCATGAACAGGATGAGAATCGCCGGTGTCGCGGCACGGATGTTCTCAAGCATCTTCTCTTGAATATCGATCCATGGGACCCGCAGATAAAGGCCAATGCCCGCAGCTACCGCGGCCGCCAAAATCAAGGCAGTCTGATTTGCCCCAGACAGCGAATCATCGCCATACAACGCCACATTAAGACCGAGCAGTCCAAACAGTACAAACAACGGCAGCAACGCCAACCACAAGGAACGATCTGCATGCACCTCTTCTACTTCAGTGTGCATCGCATCCTCGGTCGTATTTTCCTGCATGCCTTATCCCCCAATTTTGACGCTATGTCATTCAAATCAATAGGCAAGGATACTAACCCGATAATCAGCGCTTGAAAACGCCTTAATTCTAAGGAAATCAATTGGGATAGCCTTTAGGTTTGCGCTATCATTCGGGCATTCCAAAATATTCTGCCCTGTAGGAGCTTAGAAAATGCGAAGGCTATTCCCCTCTCGTCGCTTGTCGGCAATTTTATTTCTAATGGCGATCGCACCAAGTGCTGCCATTGGTGACTCGATAAAGCAGTCCAAAGGCGATTTCGAAGACAAGTTCCGACAATTAGACGAAGCTCTACCTACTCCTAACACTTGGCGTAATGCAGGTGGCCAACCAGGGCATGAATACTGGCAGCAAAAAGTTGACTACGAAATCAAAGCAGTGCTCGACGAAGATAACCGCCGTCTTACCGCTGAAGAAACTATTAGCTACACCAATAACTCGCCCGATACCTTGAGCTACTTGTGGTTGCAACTTGACCAAAACATCTTCCGCACCGATTCGATGGCCGAAATGAGCCAAGACTTTGGTGGTGCTGGGCGTCGCGGTCCTGCTGTGTCAGCTGGAGGGAACGGCTCTCCCGCCCGCCTTAGCCTTGGAGAGTTACGACGTCAACAAGCCATGGCCGATGTGCCAATGGGCTACGAGATCAACTCCGTCGTCGATGGCCGTGGCAATGCCCTTAGCCACACAATCGTTGGCACCCTAATGCGAATCGATCTTGCCAGCCCACTGCGCAGCGGCCAGAGCACTGAGTTCAGCATCGACTTCGCCTTCAATATTGTCGAAGAAGATGCGGTATCGGCGCGCAGCGGTTATGAGCACTTTCCAGACGATGAACGCGAAGGTGGCAATGATATCTTCCTGATTGCGCAATGGTTCCCACGCTTGGCGGCCTATACTGACTACGAAGGCTGGACCAACAAAGAGTTCTTGGGCCGAGGCGAATTCACCCTTGAGTTCGGCGACTACGATGTTGAGATGACAGTGCCCGCCGACCACATAGTTTCCTCGACGGGTGCTTTGCAGAACCCAAACCAAGTATTAACGCCTGAACAGCGTCAGCGTCTGCGTACAGCCGAAGATGCTGAACGCCCTGTCTTTATCGTCACCGCCGAAGAAGCCTTAGAGAACGAAAAAGAAGGCACGGACGACACCAAGACTTGGCATTTTACGGCAGAGAACGTACGTGATTTCGCATGGGCGTCATCGCGCAAATTCATTTGGGATGCCAAAGGCTATCAGCAAGGTGGCGATGTACGCCCATTCGTGATGGCCATGTCATTCTACCCGAAGGAAGGCGAACCACTGTGGTCTAGCTATTCAACCGAGTCCATCATTCACACGATGGAGGTCTATTCGCGCTTCTCCTTCGACTACCCCTATCCTACGGCACAATCAGTCAATGGTCCTGTGGGGGGCATGGAATATCCCATGATCACCTTCAATGGCCCACGCACTAACCCCCAAGACGACGGCACACGCACTTACTCACTAGCGACTAAGCGCGGCTTGATTGGCGTAGTGATCCACGAAGTCGGCCATACCTACTACCCAATGATCGTAAACTCCGACGAGCGTCAGTGGACCTGGATGGACGAAGGTCTGAATAGTTATATGGATGGCGTGGCCGGACGCGAATGGGATCCAGATATCCCTTGGGGTGTTGAGCCTGCGGACATCACGGGGTATATGCAATCGCAAAACCAAGTCCCGATCATGACACAGTCTGACAGTGTGCTTAACTTAGGCCCTAATGCTTATTCTAAGCCCGCAGTTGCTCTGAATATTTTGCGTGAAACCATCATGGGTCGCGACCTTTTCGACTTCGCGTTCAAACAATATTCCAATCTGTGGATGTTTAAACGCCCAACGCCGGCCGATTTCTTCCGCACCATGGAAGAAGCCTCTGGTGTGGATCTCGACTGGTTCTGGCGTGGCTGGTTCTATAGCACAGATCATGTCGATATCTCCTTAGATCGTATCTATGAGATGCGTTTGGACACTGAGAACCCTGATATCGATAACGCACGCTCGCGTGCGCAGTTCGAAGACAAGCCGAGCTCATTATTTGTAGAGCGTAACGCCGCCGAAGGACGACGCACTTGGGTTGAACGCAACCCAGACGTACGTGATTTTTACGACGATAACGACATCTATACTGTCACGAACAAAGAACGTAATTCCTATAACGACTATATGGAAGGTTTGGAGCCTTGGGAAAAAACCGCATTAGAACGTGCGATTGCCGAGGACAAAAACTACTACGTACTAGAGTTCTCCAATCTTGGTGGGCTAGTAATGCCGATCATTTTACAAGTCACTTATGCCGATGACAGCAGTGAAGAGATTCGTATTCCTGCCGAAATTTGGCGACGCAACCCAGAGCAGGTACGCAAGCTTTTAGTCAGCGATGTTCCCGTAAAGGAAGTGATACTAGACCCGCACTGGGAAACTGCAGATGTAGATATTGAGAACAATTACTACCCACGTCGCTTGATTCCTTCGCGCATTGAATCATTCAAATCCGAAGGCCGCAGCGGTTTTGCAGCTCGTGATTTAATGCAAGAGTCCAAATCTGAGCTTAAAAGCGATGACGAGGAAGAAGACGAGGTCGATCAGTGAGACTGAGCTTTAACAATCACTTAGGCGCACCCATCGTGCGCCTAAGTTGTTTATTGCTAGTACTCTTGTGTGCTAGCCAAAGCTCGGTATTTGCCCACCAAAAAAAAGAAGCATTGACTGAAATTCTATTTAACACTCGCAGCGGCAATCTCGAAGTCATGCACCGTTTTTTGCTACACGACGCAGAACATGCTGTGCGACTTTTGCAAGACTCTAACGCCGACATCATTGCCGATGAGCAAGCCCGCGAAGAATTTGCTCAATACGCATTAGAACGTTTTACGCTACTAGGTGATGATGGCGACTCATTGAAATTAGAGTTTGTAGGCTATGAGCTCGACAATGCGTTCATTTGGATATACCAAGAAATAGCACTCCCCGCTCAGCTGCACAGCCTTGGTGTCATCCACAATGTATTGCGCGACATATGGCCCGAGCAAAACAATCTCGTGAATATAGAGCGCAATAAGAATATTCAGTCATTGAACTTCAACGGTAATACCGAATGGCTTAGCGTGCAGTTTGCAGACTAAAGCCCTGTGTGATCTGCTCTTGTGTAGAAGCTTGCAAGGCCGCTAGGCGCGCATCATAGGCTAAGACTAACTCTTGCTCCAGTCCGTCCCGCAAGTCTGCTAGGCTCGCCTGTAGCGCAGCCATTAATGCTTCGCGATTGACGGCCTCATCGACTTGCAACAAAAGCCAATCTGTCGCGACCCAAGTCGCCACCCCTGCGCCTGCCGCACAGGCAATCGCTAACGGTCCGCCTGGGGCGCACAGTGCAGCTCCACCGGCGGCACTGCTAAGGCGAGCCCCAGCACGAGTCCCTGCAGTGGCGACCATTCGGCTCGACGCCACAGCATTACGTGCCGCGACGGCGCGCCACAGAGCCGGCCCAGCAAGACCTGCTGCCCCAAGACTACTCATCGCAATTCTATTATCGAGTGCCGAGATCTGCGCGAGCTCTGACAGCTTGCGACTCAATGCATTCAGGTTCAACACTGGCATTGACTGTTGTAGTTCAGCAATGGGCGGCGGGATACGCTGCTCGCCCAATTGCGAGCGCACCTGATAGAGCCATGCCGTGCTAGCTCTCCTGTGTGCACTCAATAGGCTGGCATTGCTTGCAGACTCTAAGGCGCTTAGGCCTTCCTCCCAGATTTGCTCAGGAAAAAGAAGCGTCGCTGCTCGGCGGGCAAGAAAATCTCCATCACTCAAGGAGGTGGCACTCAAGATTGCCATAGCGACACGGCTATACTCACCACTCAAGGAATAATACCAATCGGCGAACAAAGGGAGACGCTCATTGACTCTGGCAAAGCTGCTGTCTAAATGCACCGCAATTTGCTCATGCACCGTTTCGCGGCTAGCCAATTCCGCCGCGTTAAAATGCTCTTGAGTGAAGCTTCGCAGCCATGACATTTGTGCAGGAGACAGGGAGTAATATTGATCTTGTATTTGCACCGTTGGCGCTGTGGGCACAAGCCAAGTGCGAGGTGACTGCACATTAAACTGCCATAACAAGGCAAGCGCAGATATTATCAATGTCACGCTCAAAAACATGTTCTGGTATAGCAAGCTAGCCCTCATCACTCTAGTGACTCCTTAAGGTCAGTGCGCTGCACACTCAAAACACCGGTGCATAGCATTAGATAAGACCAGACAAACAAAGCTTCTTGTGCAAGCACGATACACCAAGCAAGCACCTGCCAAAGCGAGGTAGCAGGCGCTGGTAATAAGTGCTGCGCAAGCCAGAAGCGCAACCCATCACTCGCGGCGACAAATTCAAGACAGTTGAGAAGCCAAGCGCTGCGTGCCTGCTCTTGTGACATCATATACCAGATTGATTGGTCTAAATTGGCATTGCGAAAATCCGGATAACTGCTTTGATAGCTCACAAAAATCAGAAAAAGCCACAAGATTGCGCCGAGAGCGAATGCGGCCCAACGCATGCTGAGCACACGCCGATAGCTCGGTTTTGTATGCCATCGAAGGCCACGCGCGATCAAGTGACTAAGCAGTGGAAATACGAGGGCGACTATGAGCAAGCTCATCCACACTCGCACAGACGGTATCCGTATCAAGGCGAGCGCTAGGTACACTCCCAACACTACCGCACTAATGGCCTGGAGGGCGGCCATCCACACCCCTCCTTTAAGCCATTTATTGATGGGGCTTTGGTGAAGAAAATAGGCATCCAGCCAAACACGTCGGCGTACTCTGGCGCGCTGCCAAAGGCCTACTGCAATTATCAACACCACGACTGCAGTGCTGACTAGGACGGCCGCATCGACTAATACGCGAGCGTAGACCTGCCACAACCAAATAGCTGCGGTTAAAATCAACATGGAACACATCTGACGTAACAACGCGTTAAACTGCATCTGTAGCCTTTTAAAACTAGTGGTTTACTACCCTGACAAGGCTATAATCCGCGGCCACTCAAGGAATTGTCAAATCAGCCCACTTACATTAGGAACTGTGCTTGTCTACATCACTACACATTAACTCCATTATGGCCTTGCGTGCTAGGGAGTTACTAAAAGCCAAAAAGCCATTCATGGCACGTGGGAGCAAAGTAAAACGCTGCCTAGAGTGCCTAATGCCGCGGGTGCATTGCATTTGTGATGTGCGCCCAGCGCCGCACAGTGGTAGTGCTTTCTGCTTTATCATGTATTGGGGAGAGGCATTTAAACCAAGCAATACTGGGCGCCTAATTGCCGATGTTGCTAAAGACAACCACGCCTTTGTGTGGGAGCGAACGCAAGTTGACGAGGCGCTGCTTCACCTTTTGAATGACCCTCAGTACTGCCCTGTTATTGTCTTTCCTAAACAATACGCAGCACCTGATCGTTGTATCGACACAGTGGCTGAACTCGGCGCCGATGCCAGCACCAAGACTCCCCTGTACATTATGCTCGACGGCACGTGGCGCGAAGCGCGCAAGATGTTCAAAAGCCCCTATCTCGCCAAATTCCCTGTGTTAGGAATAGAGCCAGAAGAAAAATCTCTGTATCAATTGCGCGAATCGGTACACAAACATCAGCTGTGCACCGCTGAGGTGGCGGCACTAGTACTCGCGCAGAATGGCGACAATGATGCTGCCCTCGCACTTAGTGCTTATTTCGAGGTATTTAGAAGACGTTATATCGCTGGCAAACCGCACATGGTATTGCGTGAAACCGAAAAGCCCAGCGACTAGCCTACTCGGCCTCGGCCACGGAGATCCTGTTGCGCCCTTCTTCTTTCGATTGATACAGTGCCCGATCCGCTCGTTTCATTAGAGTCGCGATTGAGTCACCTATCTCGTATTGAGTCACACCCGCGCTTGCCCCGATCGTAAAGAGCCTACCCATATCGACTAATTGTAATTCAGCCACCCCGTCCAAGATACGGCGAAGAATGCTAAGTGCCCCTTCAAGGTCCGTATCAGGCATCAGCAATGCAAACTCTTCTCCACCAATCCTTGCGAAAACATCGGTCCCACGAGCCTGTTTGTCGCAGAACTGGGAAAATTGCTTTAATGCCACGTCGCCGGCCTGATGACCAAATTGATCATTGATTTCTTTGAAATGGTCTAGGTCTATAATCGCCAGACACATCGGGCGCTTTTGCCGCCGAGCCAGCTGCAAAGCCCTAGAGAAAAGACCATCGAACGAACGACGATTGAAAACACCCGTTAAAGGATCAACCGTGGCCAAGCGTTTGAGCTCATCCTCTAGCGTTCGGCGATGGCTAATATCTCTTAACTCGACAATGAAATCGCCACTCTGATCTGCCAATGGCAGTACCCGCAACTCCGTGTTCAATATGCTGCCATCGGGCCGCTTTACATCGATATCGATTAACTCACCATTGGCTTGAGCGATGGCCGCGTTTAGTTCTTCCCGATCCTTTTTCTTAAAATAAAGGATGAACTCGTTCTCAAGTAATTCATTACGTGCGACGCCAAGAAGTGCTTCCAACTGCTCATTGCTATCACTAATGCGACCATCGCGAATAACGGCGATACCCGCGCTAGAGATGTGCAAGAGGCGTTCGAAACGCTGTGCACTATTTTCAGCTTTTTTGGCATTGCGATTGCTCGTCGCTAAGATGCGCTGCATGGTCATTAGCGTCATGCCAATGAATGCCATCACCATCGCGGGAATACCGAAATTATAGGGTAATAGATAGCTAAACGACTCATAAGGCTGCGCATAAGACTGACCGGTCGCGAAGGCTTCCCATGCATACCAAGCACGTGCGAAGGTCACAATGGAGTATAAACCCAAACAAACCGCCACGAGGAATCGGCCAGAGCGAATAGCAGGCTCATCTTTTATACTCAACAATAGATACACGGCCTGCAACGGCAGCAGCGCTGCCACAATTGAATACACCACCATCAGAAAGTCTGAATTACCATCGTACATCCAGTAATGGATGTTCACCCCACCCACAATCAATACGCTGACGGGGATGATCCAGTAGGGCACCGGGCGACCAATGAAGCGGAAGACTCCGAGTACGAGCACGGCCTCACCGACTAATTGTAAGGCGTTTCCAATAACGTTTAAAACTGGGCTGCGCGTCACCACAAACGTTGCAAACATCACCACGCCAATCACCAGAGCCCACGCTCCAATCATCCAGAACAACGGGGCAGGAATAGGACGGGTAGTAAACCAAAGGGCTGTCGCTGAGACGGCAATCGCCAAAATAAGACAGGCGCCTAAGAGCATTGGCGAATAATAGATAGCCTCCATTATTGCGTGCTCTCAATAAACTTGAAGATTTTTTCGACCATAAAGTCATAATGCGGATTGAAGCTGCCTCGACGGATTAAATTGCCATCATAACGGCCATCTGTTCCCAAACCGCTTTCGCCGTAAACTGTTTGCTTGTCATCCCTGACACATTGCCAGTAATCATCGGATGCTAAACCATACTGTAAACACATACGGTATTGACCTTGCGCGCCATAGTGGGGATTGCCCGCAGAGATACTCATACTCGTATGCGCTAAATTGATAACACGATACTCTGGTGCCGCGCTTTGCAATTCCTGCACAGTACTACACTGCGCCAAATCGCTTGTTTGCGACTGCTCGGATTGAAACCACAACATGACCCCTTCATTGCTCGGTGTCTTGGCACAAAAGAACTCACGTGCTGCACTCATATTCACGGTGCTATCGTCAGCACTACCGGCCATAAAAACGGGCACGGTTAAAGGAGCAAACTGTGCATCTGTGAGATCTTTGGTCAATTGATAAAACTGCGCACCGGCATTGACTGAAAAAGATTCATAGCGAGCGGGATCGGACTCGGGGCCTTCGGACAACCAATCGCGGAACCAGCTCAAATAAGGTGATAGAAACGCAAGCCCACTGCTTGCCGTGATGGCCGGAGAGAGCATGATAAGCCCCTTGACCAACTCGTCAGCACGATGGGCATCAACGTAGCGCACAGACAATGATGTGCCGGTTGAAAACCCAACCATATACAAGCTGTCAACTTCGCCGCGAAAACTGTCAACGCCATAGTCAGTAATCGCGAGCCAGTCTTGGTAGTCCATCGCCAAAGTATCACCTGGCACAGTGCCATGGCCCGGCAGCAATAAACCACGAATCAGCGCGCAGGGATACTGTGTATGCAAGGAGGCGGAGATATCGCGCAACAGGTATGGAGAGTCCGTTAACCCATGGGTTAGCAGAAAGCCTAATTTCGCCTGTGTTGCTAAGCAACCCTCATCCGGCGATATTTGATACGGGCTGCGCATGTCGACTACGTCATCAATCCGATAGGCTGAGCCAAAAGGCGCCTCGTGTTCTTGAAAATAAAATTGCTCTAGAACTCGTTGGATATAGGTTTGGGTAGTGGCAACATACTCAGAAAAGGGAGTCTGGCTACTGGGCAGAGGGATATTTGCACCGGAGGCACGGTAAAGCGCAGAGTCGGCAGCGAACATGGCGTTGCTGCCGAATAACAAAAACAGGCTGCTCAGGCTGCCGGTGATCCAACTTAAGCGACTACTCAACATTTCACTTAACCTCGGCGAACTCTCAGCAAGTACTGTTGCGCTTAACTCTTAGACGCCTTGCGATTCTTCTTTATTCGTCGTTTACGGACAATTTGCTGCGGAGTTAAATCTTGTTCATGCCTAATATAAGGGTTGTCATCGCTGCGATACTGAATGCGAATCGGGGTGCCCTCTAGTTTCAAAATCTTGCGGAACGTTTTTTCCAGATAGCGGCTATAAGAATCTGGAATTTTATTCGTCTGCTTGCCATGAATCACGATGATAGGAGGATTATGCCCTCCCGCGTGGGCATAACGCAATTTGATGCGGCGCCCATCGATCATAGGTGGCGCATGTTCTTCGACAGCTGCTTGTAGGACTTGCGTCAAGATACTGGTAGTGAGGGTCTTCTGTGCCGCAGCGTAGGCGCCGTGGATCGACTCATAGAGATCGCCCACTCCAGTGCCGTGCAGCGCTGAGATAAAATGTATCTTGGCAAAATCGACGAAAGCAAAGCGACGTCGTATATCCGACTTCACCTTATCTTTGGCTTCCAAATCCATGCCATCCCATTTATTGATGGCAATCACCAATGCGCGACCAGCATCTATCACATAGCCGAGCAAATGCAGATCCTGTTCGACGATACCAGTGCGCGCGTCGATGATCAGGATCACCACGTTCGCATCTTCGATAGCCTGCAGGGCTTTAACTACCGAGAATTTCTCGATAGTTTCAGTCGTTTTACCACGTCGACGGATACCCGCGGTATCAATTAAAGTGTAATTTTCACCATGACGTTCATAGGGTATATAGACGCTATCACGAGTTGTGCCGCCCATGTCATATACCACAACGCGATCTTCGCCGAGCATACGATTGACTAGCGTAGACTTGCCCACGTTGGGACGCCCAGAAATGGCGATCTTAATGCCATTTTGCAAGGCGGGAGATAATTCTTCTTCCTCGGGGAACTGCGCTAGCACTTCATCGATCAGACGACGCACTCCGCGCCCCTGACTGGCTGTCACGGGAAAGACTTTCTGAATGCCCAAGCCAAAAAAGTCGCCCATTGCCACGTCTTCATCAATGCCATCGACTTTGTTGACGACCAAGCAGACTTCTTTATCGCTTTTGCGCAAATGTTCAACAATGGCCGTATCACCTGGGGTTAAGCCTGCACGGCCATCCACCAGTAATAACACGCAGTCAGCCTCTTCGATCGCAAGCAAAGACTGGGAGGCCATTTCGAAATCAATCCCTTCTTCTTCTCCTGCTAGCCCTCCCGTATCGATCACGATAAAGGGACGATCGGCGATACGCCCTTCGCCATATTGACGGTCACGAGTGAGCCCCGAGAAATTGGCGACTAGCGCGTCACGGCTGCGGGTCAATCGGTTAAACAATGTCGATTTGCCTACATTGGGTCTACCAACTAGGGCTAGGACTGGCCTCATACGGATACCATCAATAAAGTGATTTGCTTTGTTGGGCCGCCCTAGAGGAGGCCGCAAACATTAGCGAATAGAATAGGCGGCTAAACGACCGCTATTACCGAAGACGTAAATTGTGTCGTTATCGACCACTAGGTTACCGCGGACACCGTCATTGTCCACGCGAGTGCGGCCGGCAAAATGCCCATCCACTTGCGACAGCAAATGTAAATAGCCTTCGAAATCAGCGACAGCAACATAGTTGCCGATTGTACGTGGGGAGGTAATCTGACGCAGGCGTAGCCCGTTATTCTCCCATACTTGGTCTTCAGAGTTATTGCGGATTGCTCTGATTTGACTCTTATCATCCACGTAATAGGTATTACCAAACCCTTGTGCCAAGCCGTGATAGCTAGAGGCCTCAGTGCCCCAAACAATCCGCCCAGATTGCACATCAAAGCCCATTAGATTGCCTTGATAGCTAGAGGCGAAAACCGTGTTGCCCGCAAGTAATAGGTCGCCGTCGACATCAATCACCCGCTCAATATCGTATCGGCCTTGTGGCACCGCGACGCGCTCTTCCCACATCAGGAAGCCGTTAGTCGCATTAACAGCGGCGACCATGCCGTTAGAGAAACCCGAAATCACCACATTGCCAGAGATCACTGGGCTGCTGCTGCCACGCAGCGTCAATGCTGGAACAGTGGATTCGTAAATCCAGCTCTGTTCGCCTGTGACTGCATCCAAACCGATTAATTTACCGTCCACCGTTTGCAACACCACGATTGAACCATTGGTTGCAGGTGCTGACAGCACTTCACTCGAAACTGATGCGCTCCAAATTTCACGACCTGAAAATTGATCCAAAGCCACAACTTCTGCCTCACGCGTGCCGAATAATACGAGGCCATTGCCCGCCCCGACACCGCCAGAGATAGTTTTGTCTGTGCGTACTCGCCACTCGACATTGCCTGTTGCACGATTGACCGCTGCGACAGTGCCGTTGGCACTAGCGGCGAAGATCAGGTCGCGATCGATGACAGGGTGTAGTTGGCTATAATATTTACCTTGTCCGTCGCCGACGTTAACGCTCCAACGACGATTGAGATTTACTTCAGAGGAGATATCCACTAACTGCGCAGGCTGTTCGACTTCGTCATCCGAGAATAAGTCGGCAATCGGCTGAAAAATGCTACAAGCACTCAAAGACAGCGACAACGCGGCACCAACCGCGAATTTCAAAAAGCGACCACTTCGACTACGCGTTGCCAATGTGGCAGGCGCTGGGGCGTGCGGAGTCGAGACTGCTGTGTTCATACTGGATTCCTTAACTGTCTAGGGCAATATCATCTAATTTCATTTGTAGCGTGTCGCTCGTAGAGCCTGCATCACGTGCCGCTTGATAAGAAGCCTGCGCCTCAAGCAATTGTCCTAATGCGACATAAATGTCGCCACGAATCTCTTCGTATTCGGCTTCAAACGCACCAGGACTAACACCGGCGAGTACATCGAGTGCACGTTGAGCTTCATCTTTGGCCAATATCACGCGCGCTAGACGCAGCTTAGCGGTAATCAGCAAAGACTCATCGGTAGCGCCCATGAAACCAGACTGTGCGTTATCCAAGATCCACTGCAGTTCATTCTCTGCCGTGTCCAAATCTCGATCATCGACGGCCAAACGAGCGCCGTATAGTGCGCCGTACAAGGCATACACAGAACTACTATGTTCTTCCTTCAGCTGGGCAATCAATTGCTTCGCGTTCGCGATGGCA
Source organism: uncultured Pseudomonadales bacterium (assembly GCA_947259995.1). Classification (GTDB taxonomy): domain Bacteria; phylum Pseudomonadota; class Gammaproteobacteria; order Pseudomonadales; family Pseudohongiellaceae; genus UBA5078. Next base: position 38,240 of record CAMYOK010000016.1, read on the forward strand.
TCGTCGTCCAGCTGCACACCTGGACCGAGTACTACTGTGACACCAATCTGCTCATAGATATCCGAGGCCACCGCAGAACTTGCTCGTTGCATGTTCTGCCATTGTCCCCAACCCAAATACCCTACGCCAAAGACAACGACGCCGAGCACCAGCGATTTGCCGCTCTCATTCCACCACCGCTTGAGGGTCTCTAGGGTTTCTTCTTCTTCGGTACTAAATGCCACGGATCACTCCTGTATCAGTCTAATTTTGCTTGTTTCTCAATCTTCTACGTCAATTCTTAGCGCCATGCTCGCGCGCTGGGTAGGGCATCCTGAATTAGCCTTCAAGCGCTGTCAAGCATTGGGGAACAAGGCCTGCAACTTACTCGTTAATTCATCGATACTGACGGACTCATTAGGAGAATCTTCGCCTAAACGCCGTATTTTAACCTCTTCTAATAGGCCGTTTGCGTTTTGCGGGCCAGACTCCACAATCAAAGCGATGGTCGCACCACTATTGAAGGCTCGCTTCAGCTGATTACTCAATTTCCCACCACCGCAGTGGCACTGGAGTCGTAATGCTGGCAACGCAGTACGAATTGTCTCTGCTAGCCCCATCGCTTGTGCACTAAGGCCAGGGCCAATAGCGACAAATACATCGATTTGTTGTTTCGCTGCCGCTGGCACTGCCTGCAGCTCTTCTAGCATCAGCACTAAGCGCTCGACACCCATGGCAAAACCTACCCCAGGTGTAGCGCGCCCGCCAAGTTGCTCGACTAGCCCATCATAACGACCGCCAGCGCAGACTGTTCCTTGCGCCCCTAAAGCGTCCGTTATCCACTCAAACACCATATTGTTGTAATAATCCAAACCACGCACCAGCTTTGGATTCACAACGAAGTCGATATTGGCATCGCGCAGCATCTGGGTCAGCTGTGCAAAATGCTCCACCGTGTCGGCACTAACGAAGTCGCTGAGCACTGGTGCATCCACTAACAGCGCTTGGGTGGATGGCACTTTGCTATCGAGAATGCGCAGGGGGTTGCTCTGCAGACGACGCTTGCTGTCTGCGTCCAAGGCATCTTCGTGTTTTTGCAAGAATGCGATCAGGGCCTCACCAAATTGGCGACGGTCGGCCGCAGTGCCGATGTTGTTCACCTCTAGACGCACATGGGATTGCAGGCCGAGCTCTTGCCAAAGGCGTGCCGATAACAGGATTAGCTCCACATCGATATCGGGGCCACTCATGCCAAAGGCTTCTACCCCAATCTGATGAAATTGACGGTAGCGGCCTTTTTGCGGACGTTCATAGCGGAACATCGGGCCTTTATACCAAAGCCGTTGCTGCTGATTGTACAACAAGCCGTGTTCGTCAGCGGCGCGCACGCAGCATGCCGTGCCCTCTGGACGTAAACTGAGATTCTCGCCATTGCGATCATCGAAGCTATACATCTCTTTCTCAACGATATCGGTGACTTCACCAATAGAGCGTTTGAATAACTGCGTTTGCTCTAAGACCGGGAAACGAATTTCCTGATAGGCATAGGCTTGCACCACACGTTGCACGGTACTTTCGAGGTACTGCCATACGGGAGTCTCGTTGGGGAGAATGTCATTCATCCCCCGAATTGCTTGAATCTTTTTCATAAAACCTTTTGCCGTTGCGTCGTCATTTAGGAGTGCTGCGTTTAATCCGTTGCGATGATATCCGGATGTCGATTCGCGACTCGTTCTGCTTCGGCACTCAATTTGGCTGCCACTCTGGCGCGCACCATGGCCTCTAATTCATCCACTAGAGTGGCGTTATCAATCTTGTGATGAGGTTTACCCTCAACGTAGACGAGGTTGTTGGGGCTAGCACCTGTCAGGCCTATCTCCGCCACCTTCGCCTCACCCGGTCCATTCACGATGCAGCCGATCACGGCAACATCCACCGGAGTGATAATGTCCTCAAGCCTGGACTCGAGTTGATTGACCACGCCAATCACATCGAAGTTCTGCCGCGAACAACTCGGGCAAGCCACTAAGTTGACACCCTTGCTGCGAATCCCAAGACTCTTGAGGATATCAAAGCCGACTTTGATCTCCTCGACAGGGTCTGCCGCGAGAGAGATACGAATCGTGTCACCAATGCCTTCCATTAGTAGCGCACCGAGCCCAATCGCGGATTTCACAGTGCCCGAACGTAGGCCGCCGGCTTCAGTGATGCCCAAATGTAAAGGCTGATCGATTTGCGAGGCAAGCTTGCGGTAGGCCTCCAAGGTCATGAATATTTCCGACGCTTTGAGGCTGAGCTTAAAATTCTGAAAATCGTATCTGTCGAGAATATCAATCTGCGTTAACGCGGACTCGACCATTGCATCGGCAGTAGGCTCTGGGTATTTACGCAATATTACTTTGCCTAAGGAGCCAGCATTGACGCCAATGCGTAACGGGATGCCTTTGTCTTTGGCCGCATCGATCACCATGCGGATTTTCTTTTCACTACCGATATTGCCTGGGTTAATGCGCAAACAGTCGACGCCGTATTCGGCAACTTTCAAGGCGATCTTATAATCAAAATGGATGTCGGCCACTAGGGGCACTTTCGCCTGTTGACGAATCGCATGAAAAGCATCTGCTGCTTCCATAGTGGGCACAGAGACACGCACGATGTCGGCACCAGCACGCTCTAAACGCTGTATTTGTGCCACTGTTTCAGCAACATTACAGGTTTCCGTATTGGTCATACTTTGAACAGTGATAGGAGCATCGCCGCCTACAGGCACGTTTCCTACCATTATCTGCCGCGTTTTGCGGCGTTCAATCACTGTTTTTGAACTCATGATCTATTTATAACCCAATAGTCAGTCTTGCTGAATTGTCGATGCGAATACTCGATCTAAAATCGATATCGGCGCCATTCAAACTCAATTCTGAATTCGAGGCATCACCGAGTAATACATTAAAAGGGGCAGTGCCACTAATACGCAGCACATCTCCTGCCACTCGCACATCACGGTATAATTGTACGTCATTGGCATCGTCTACTTGCACCATGCTCTCACCCGTAAAACGAATCTGCACGGTATCTTCACCCTCACCTTCTATGGTGATCAGGCGTTCTGGAATTTGTGGCGGAACTTCGACTGCGTTCACCGCTGTTTCGGGCATTTCTTCAACGGCCGTCTCAACATTGTCCGCATCCGATACTACTGCGCTCTGCTCAGTTGCCTGTGCCGTTTCTTCAACTGCGGGGCTCTCAAGATCAACGTCGCTGTCTTCAATATTGACATTGTCCTCTAGCACGATGGGTTCGCTGACTGACGCACTAATACTTGGTGTAGATGGAACCTCACGCGTCGTGGCAATGTTCGCCAAAGTCGTATCCGCAGGGCCGACCGATCGGGTAGCCGAGGGCCGCGTGGTGGCGGGTGCAGCATTTGCAGTCTGCCCCGTTTCCGAACTGCCCGTGCTGAAATACCACAGGACGATCGCGATCACTACAAAGGCGATACCGGACACGATAATCCATGGCATGTTCTTATTGCGTTGACGACGCCTTCTGGTGTCTGACTCCATCTCGGCGCTTTCACGCTGATTGGTATAATCGTTGTATACATTGATGACGATACTAGGCTCTAACCCCAACAAGTTCGAATAGGAGCGCAAATACCCTTTGATGAACACATCGCCAGGAAGCTTATTGTGCGCATCGGTTTCAAGAGCACGCACATAGTGCATGGTAATATGCAGCTTATCGGCAACCTCTTGCACACTTAATCCGAGCGCCTCACGCTTATTGCTAAGCAGCTGGCCAGGCCCTACATCCAAGGTCTCTTGCTGTTCTTCTTCTATTTCTTCTAATACTTCACTATTCATTGATTTAGGTTCAAATACTGTTGGAATTCCAATGAGTCTCTGTACAAACTTTCTAGCAACACCGCGTAGATAGCCGCACCCTCTTCGTTGTCAAAGCGTCGCTCTAGCTGTATGCCTAATAGCAAGCTGCGTGGCGTTTGCACAACATTAAAAAACTGGCTGCTGGTGACGTACTGTTTGTAGTAGTTCATCGCCTGGGCGAATTCACCCTTTGCAAATTTAATCTGTGCCATCTCTAGTGAGGCTGGATAGGCATTGCTATTGAGCTGCAATGCGCGCTCAAAAGCGTACTCGGCGCGCTCCGGTCTCGAAGTGCGCAAAGCACTAATGCCGAGGTTCACGAATGCACGGTCTCGTGATTCGTATGTGGTGTCGTTAGCAACAGTCTCTAATTGTTGATAAGACTGCTCGTACTCCCCGATATCATACAAAAACGCTGCATAATTATTGCGTGCTTGGGAGTTACTTGCATCCAACGCTAAGGCGCGTTCAAAGGTTTCCTGCGCTAGCTCTCTGTCGCCTTCGCGCTGCAGGACTAGCGCCAAAACATTGTAGGCTTGCGAGCTTCGGTCATCGATCGCTAGTGCATTGTTCACGTTACGCCGCGCCGCGTTCATATCGCCTGCTTCGAAATAGCCCGTGGCCAATTGCACGAAATCGCGCACGGCACGCTCGTCGGACGGCTCAGTATTAAAGCCACCCGTCGTGGTAGTCACGCACGCACTGAGAAGCAAGGCGCTAGTCACTACCGCTATTAATGCTCTAAAAGCCGCCATGTTCACCCTTTTATTGAACAGTAATACGCTGCGCCGCGGCATCCGCATAGCGTTGGCTTCGACGCGTGTTGTCCCCGACTTCCCCCACTAACTGCCCACAAGCTGCCCCAATATCATCGGCGCGAGTGGTGCGAACTGTGACGGTATAACCAGCCTCATGCAGTATTTGCCGAAAATTGCTAATCGACGAGCTACTAGGGCGTTTATAGTCGGACAAGGAAAACGGATTAAACGGTATCAAATTGATTTTACATGGAAAGTTTTTCAATAACTCAGCCAATTCACGCGCATGCTGACGGTGATCATTCACCCCCGCAATCAGGGTATATTCAATGACAGCCACGCGGCGCTCACCTAGCGTGCTCATATAATCTGAACTGGCGCGCAGTAATTCTTTGATTGGATATTTTTTGTTGATTGGCACTATTTGGCTACGAAGCTCGTCGTTAGGCGCATGTAGTGAGATCGCCAATGAGGCATCGGTAAAGTCTTTCAGCCTGTCGATCGCAGGCACAACGCCTGACGTGCTGATAGTGACGCGGCGCTTGGACAAACCATAGGCTTGGTCTTCCATCATTAAGCTTAGAGCGTCCATTACATTGTCAAAGTTCAACAAGGGTTCGCCCATTCCCATCATCACGATATTGCTGATCGGGCGCGGATTTTGCGCAACGCGTGCGCCGGACTCATCCCATTCTGCTGCTGGCTTGACACCAAATCCGGCCAGTTTCTGGTTCGCCCACCACAATTGACCAATCACCTCGGCAACAGTCAAATTGCTATTAAAGCCTTGCTTGCCTGTCGCACAAAAGCTGCAGTCCAAGCTGCATCCGGCTTGCGAGGATACACACAAGGTGCCTCGTCCTGCCTCTGGGATATAGACCATTTCGACACTGCTGCCGCTGGCCACTTGTACAATCCACTTGCAGGAGCCGTCGTTTGAACGCAGCTCCTGAGTGATTAGCGGTAGCTTAATTTCCGCTACCGCTTTCATCTTCTCTCGCAGGGCCTTACTGATATCCGTCATGTCGTCGATTTCAACAACGCCACGCTGATGGATCCATTTCAGTGTTTGGCTCGCCCGAAAAGGTTTTTCACCCAGCTCGCTGAAAAACGCCTGCATCTTTGGCAGGGTTAGGCCGAGTAGGTTAATTTTCTCTTCGTTTGTGCTCATAAAAGGCTCCGCTTATTGAATTTGAGTGCGCATTAAGCGCGGTCACAAATCTCGTTAGCGTCGAAGAAGTAAGAGATCTCACGCGCTGCTGATGTCGCAGAGTCAGAGCCGTGCACGGCGTTCGCATCGATTGATACGGCGAAATCTGCACGAATAGTGCCCGCTGCCGCTTCTGCTGGGTTAGTCGCCCCCATTAGGTCACGGTGCAACGCCACTGCATTTTCACCTTCTAGGACTTGCACGATCACAGGACCAGAGGTCATGAATGCGATCAGATCAGGGAAGAAGCCACGCTCTTTGTGTTCAGCGTAGAAACCGCCAGCAGTCTCGTCTGTCAGGCGAATCATCTTGGCAGCCACTACTCGTAGGCCCGCTTTTTCGAAGCGTGAATAGATCTCACCGATCACATTCTTGGCGACGGCATCAGGTTTAATAATGGACAAAGTTCTTTCGATTGGCATTGCGTTTAGCTCCATACCGGTTACTAGTTCAGAAAACCGCGCATTATACGTGGTAATAGCGCGTAATTATACGGGTTTTTAGGAACTTACGCTGAACCGTTTAAAGAGCCTTTGACCTAGTTCTCTTGGGAAAGTTCAGGCCACAGGGCATCGGCCTTGGCGATGAAAGAGTCTTTGTCTGCAAGCCACGTCTGATTCACCTTGCGACTGTAGTTAAGGTATAGCTTGCCGTTATGAATGGTCCACAAGTCAGGCTGCGCACTCACCGCCTCCCCTTCGGCCATCGCATAAGCGCAATAGCCTCCATATTGTGGCGCATAGGCGGCCGGGCTTGCCTCAAACAAGGCCAAATGCTCGGCATTTTTGAAGCGCCAAGTCGCGCCCTGATACTCTGTGGTGAAAAACCGACTGCCCTCGACCGCCTCGCCCTCTGTGAAATAGGCGACGGTGTCGTAACCGCTGAGCGCAAGAGAGCTAAAGAAACCCGTATAGACAGGGTCGACATCGGCGGCAGCAGCGAATGGCATACTCATGCAGAGGAATAATACGACAGCAAATACGGGGTTGGGGGCAACTCGCATGGCCTAAGCTCCTGATTACACGTCTAAAAATTAACGCTTACAGACACAAGACCCTAGCAGCACCGGCTTGTTACAGCGCGCTACCTTAGAGCAACAAGCGCCTTACTAATGCAGGCGATACAGACATCAATATCTTGCTCTGTGGTAAACCGCCCCATCGAGATGCGCAGCGCACTCTGCGCTAGCTCATCAGCGAGCCCAATGCCACGCAGCACATAAGAAGGCTCCATGGTGGCAGAGGTACATGCCGAGCCAGAAGAGACTGCAATTTCACGCAGCGACAACAATAGAGACTCTCCGTCCACACCCGCAAAGGAAAGATTTGCGATCCCCGGTACCGTTTGCGTTGCGTGGCCGTTCAATGACACGCCATCAATAGACAACAGTGCGGCCAACAGGCGTTGTCGCAGGCCTAATAAACGTTCGGATTCCTCGGCGAGCGCTGCCGCGGCAATCTTAAAAGCATAACCCATCCCGACTATTTGATGTGTCGCCAGTGTGCCAGAACGCATTCCACGCTCATGCCCACCACCGTGTATTTGCGCCTCGATATTGGCACGAGGGCTACGACTGACATACAAGGCACCCATGCCTTTGGGCCCATAAATTTTATGGGCGGAAAAGGACATTAAATCGACCTGTAGCACACTCAAATCGATAGCGACTTTGCCTGCACTCTGCGCCGCATCGACATGCAAGAGTATCCCACGTGGACGGGTTATCGCCCCAATGGCTGCAATGTCGTTAATGCTGCCAAGCTCATTATTCACATGCATTATTGAGACTAGAGTCGTGTCATCGCGCAGCGCTGCCGCCACATCGCTAGGATTGATGATGCCGTGAGAATCTGGGCGTAGATAAGTGACTTCAAAACCCTCGCTCTCGAGTTGCGCGAAAGTGTCCAGCACAGCCTTGTGTTCGATGCAGGAGGTGACTAGGTGACGCCCCTTCGGTTTATGAAAATGCGCAGCGCCTTTGATGGCCAGATTGTCTGACTCCGTCGCACCAGAGGTCCAGACAATTTCACGCGGGTCGCAATGCACCAAGTCTGCCACATTACGACGCGCCTCTTCGACTGCCTCTTCGGCTTTCCAACCGATAAGATGTGAGCGCGAGGCTGGATTGCCGTAATTGCCTTCGAGGGTTAAGCAGCCAAGCATTTGCTCTGCCACCAGCGGGTCGACGGGAGTTGTCGCCGCATAGTCTAAATAGATAGGGTTTTTCATGCTCTCTCCATGCTCCAAAGGCGAGAATGGGATTGTCCACTCAAGCCTTGAGCCTACTGCAGGAAGGTGGCGGCGATGCGGGCACCGTCTAATTCATGTTGATTCAAACCATCACGCCGCTCGTTCTGTTGTAGCGCGATTCGCTTGATGTCGCTGCGTGAGATCAAATCAGCAAGGCTAATGCCCGACAGGAAATCGTGGATTTGCTCGCTTAAATCTTGCCATAAATGGTGAGTAAGACAGGTTTCGCCTTGCTGGCAGTTGCCCTGCCCCTGACACTTGGTTGCATCCACTGACTCATCGACCGCATCGATGATATGGGCAATTCGAATCGCATGGGCTTTTTTCCCTAATCTATAACCGCCGCCGGGACCACGGATACTGCGGACCAGTTCGCCGCGACGCAACTTGGCAAACAATTGTTCTAGATAGGAGAGGGAAATGCCTTGGCGCTCGGAAATATCGGCAAGATTGACCGGCCCTTCATCGCCATGAATGGCGAGGTCGAGCAGCGCAGTCACAGCGTATCTGCCTTTGGTGGTTAAGCGCATGCGGCCAGTCTCTTTGTAGGCTTAAAGTGCTGGAAAGTATGAAATACCTAAGTGATTTAGTCAACTATTACACAAGCTCAACGGTTTACTCAACACTCCCGAAGGTTTACCCTTTGCGCCCGATATGGAGCCTTTCAATGCTTGCTGACTTGCACTCCCACACTTATTATTCCGATGGCGAGCTCGCCCCACAGGCCTTAGTCGAGCGCGCGGCGGCCAACAATGTCGATTTTTTGGCCATCACCGACCACGACACGACAGCCGCATTCGAGCACCTCGAGCTCAGCAATATCCCCGATTCATTACAGGTCATTCATGGCGTCGAGGTCTCGTGCCTTTGGGAGAGCAAAGAGATCCACATTGTTGGAATTGGCATCGATATCAACAACGCCCCCTTGCAAGCATTGCTCAAACGCCAACAAACGCTTCGCCTTGAACGTGCCGTGCAAATAGATCGACGCCTACAGCTCGCGGGCCATACCGGCCTGATGCGCTATTTGGAACAACAGCCCTGCCAGGCTATTAGTCGCAATCACATCGCGCAATTTCTCATCGACGGCGGCATCGCACGCAGTAAAGACCATGCCTTTAAGTCGTATCTTGGGGACAAGGGCAAATACACTGCCGCCGCACAATGGTGTGAAATCCCCGCAGCAGTCCAAGCCCTACACAACGCAGGGGGGATCGCCATTCTTGCCCACCCCAATCGCTACCCTTTGAATAAGGTGAAGCTGCGCCGGCTCATCAACGAGTTTGCGCAATGTGGCGGGCAAGGCTTAGAAGTGAGTTATTCGAATCTGGATTCTGACAGGATGGCACACATGGCAACGCTGTGCATTGAGAATAAGCTCTGGGCATCGACGGGGTCGGATTTCCACACACCAAGAAATCAGTGGATGGATGTAGGAAGGTTTAGACACCTGCCGGCGCATTGCGCAGACAAGGCGATATGGCTGCACCCCGATTGGCCAGGGCGCAGACCCATCTAGAGGCTTAAGACGTGCGACGCTTAAGTGATGCCACTAGTCCCTTGAATAGGTCCATCAGTGTTTCATGCTTATAGTCGGTGAACTCACCGGCATCCATAAACATGCCGTGCTCTTCACACGCCTCGTACTCAAGATGCGGTTGACGCTTGTCTGTCAGTTTGCTCATGTTCTTGCCACAGCGCGGGCATTGAATATCGCGAACACGATTGTAAGTCTTTCCGATACGCGGATCGCCGCTATCTAGAAAGTCGGACATCCAAGACGATTTCAGTTGCTCAGCTTCACCGTTGTCAAACCACAAACCTTTACAACTAGTGCACTGATCGATTGTGACTTTACCATGCAGAACTTCTACGTCTCGTTCTGCCATCTTGGCATTGCATTTAGGACAGTCCATCTTTTTCTCCTTAATCCACTACATTTTGTTATTGGGACTATGCATCATTTTGAGGCATTACCAAGCGCGTTTTCTATGGCCTTTGACGGCCGCACAATCTTGGAACTGCTAACACTTGGTATTTTATAAGATAAACGCTATGGATACCAACAATGTGTTCAGTTCAGGTTCACCTACCTCGCGCCATTATTAAGACCAAGGACAACGACTTCCCAAGTAGGAGAACCCACGCCGATGAAAACTATCGCCGCACTATTACTGATAAGCATTATCAGCCCCAAAATATTCGCCGCCTCTACTGGGTCGGACAACTTCAGCACCGCTTGCGCCACTGTTGAGTTCATGGCCAAAATGGTAGCGGTAAACCTATTAATTCCGGGCAATCATGACAACATAGGCGAGCTCGAAGAGATGCAAGGTTCACTCAAAGAGCTTAATCGCCGCGTATGCCAATCAGTATTATTGACAGAGAATACGCGTTACAAATCTTCTTATGCTAACGGCACACGCATCTCGCGCGATCTATACAAAAGTGCCTGGTATTTTCCAAACGGGCAGTTATTTATGGCCCAGCCCGGCGAAGATGTCAGCATCTATTATCCTAACGGTCGGATAATGAGCTACCACTGGACTCATGGCGGAGAAGCCGTATTCTGGCCAAACGGGCAAATAGCGACGTTTCGCTTGCGCTATACAAACGAGACATGGTACTACCCAGGCGGGCAAATCATCACTTATGAAGCTGGTGTGCAAGGTGGTCGGTGGTTCTACCCCTTTGCGCGATTAGACGGAGGCATCGGGCAAGAAGTTATTGCCAGCAATTGGGGCTACGAGGATGAAGACTTCAATTATCTGAACTTCGATAGCCGTGGCAATCCCTATATGAGTCGCGAACGCATTCGCCGCAAACTAACGCTTAGCGACAGCGACCTATTAGATGTCACGGGAGTGTTATTGCTAATCACAAGGCTCTATCAAGTGGAGGACGACGCGCGGCAATTTGTGCCAGCCGACGCCAATATCACTGGGCCGGCTTGGTAAGGAGTTTAAAAACTATATGTCAGGGCGCTGCTTTGCAACGCGGAAGAGGACACACTGCCTTGCAAACAGCCCTGCAACTGCGTTTTATCAAGCACGTGAATGCGATCTTCGCGGCGACTTTCATTCTCGTCGCCTAGCCCCTTCAAGACTAAAGTAAGGTGTTCGTTATCAGGCAAAGTTCGCAGCGCCGCGCCATAATCACACACTAGCGCAAAGAGTTTCTGTTCGAAGTCGGCTAACTCGCCCTGCCACTGTTTCTCGCGCTCCTGCTGTGCTAACTCGGCTTCGGCGCTTAATTGAGCCGCCTGCTCTCGCGCTGCGGCAAGGATAGGCTCAACCTCTGCCACAATTGTCTGCCATCGCTGTTCAAATGCTTGCAAATCAATGGCGGTGTCATTGTTTAAATTTTGCTGTGTGCGACCAAGATCTTCGCGCAGTTGCGCGATGGCGTTAATGCGCTCCCCGATATCAACGCGGGTTGCATTGACTTGATCCATGAGTGCATTGAGCTGCGCATCATCAATTTTACCTAGCTCGTGTAATGACAAGGCTGACTCGCTTGCACGGGCCAGGGCTTCTTCCACTTCTCTAGAAAAGTTAGAATTGCGAACTTGCTCTAAAAAGTCTCGAAAAGACTCCTGTGCCGCACTGGCACGCAGGGACAAGGCCATCGACTCACGCATTGCCTCCAAATCGGGGGGCTCTATCCTCTGCGTATTCGCTAGATTCGAAATCTGCCCTGACAATTGCCGAAGCTTGCTCTCAAAACTTTGCCAACTAAAAGTTGAACGGCTATTGGCTAAGGGGCTCACGACCTCAAGAACAACCCCTTGACGCATATAATAATCGCCCTGAACAGACCCATTAAACGGGCTAAAAATACCTGCGCGCGTGTTCAACTCCAGCCCCTCACGCAACACCCCAGAGAACATCTCGATACTACGTTGCATCTCATCGAGGTCTGCGCCTTGTGCTTGCACACTTTGCACGCCTGCGAGCAGCGACAACGATACTATGATTGCGCCAAGGCCTTTCATTGCAGACTCCCACCTTGATATTGCACATAGTTGGCAAGCTGCTGCATCGATCGCACGGTTTGAAAATCACTATCTACCAAACGTTGGTAACTTGCCTCCATCAATTGCAAATCCTCTTGCCTTTGCGCTTCAAAATACGCCATAACTTGCTCAATACTGCGCGAAGTACTATCACCTAACTGCTCGATCACAGTCTCCAAAAGACGCGCATTACTATTGACCTGTCGTTCCTCAATGCTAGCGTTCAGTGCTTGCAAGGCTTGCTCCTGCGCTTGCCTTTGCGTTTGTTCAAACTGTGCAAGCTGCATCGCCACAGCTTCGCTGCTGAGCCCACCCTGCTGCCCGAACGCCACATTAAAACCATCGGCATTGAGACTGACTTGCACATTAAACATGACGGCTACGGCCAATACAAAAGCACCAGCCAATGGCGCCCATTGCCCCCAAAACGAGAAACGCGGTTTTACAGCACGCGGCTTGCTGTGCAATTGCGTGGGAATGCGCTGCCACTGCGGCACGGCTTCATCTTGCCATTGCCGCAAGTGCGCCTCAACTGCCTGCGCCTGCGTTAACGCAGCTGAACAATCGGGGCAGGAGTCCACATGCATTTGCACTATCTTGCGCGCTTGCGCACTGCGACTCTCATCGAAATAGGCTGACACGATATTGGCGGTTTCATGACAGGTCATGAGTGTGCTCCATTTGCTTCTTCAATATTTTAAGGGCTGTGTAAAAACGCGTCTTCGCCGTATTGGCGGAGATATCCTGCATTTCAGCAATCTCATCGAAAGTGCTCGATTGAAAGACTTTCAACTCGACTATCAAACGCTGCTCCCAACTCAAACACTCTAATAGGGCCATGATCTGAGCGTTATTCTGCACATCACTCAACAGTGCCTGTGGGTTCTCTTGCACCCGCTCATCGGCGTAATGCTCTAACACGTCCTCTTCGTTTTGGTCTGCGCCGCCCAACGACGAAATCGGCATAAACGAAGGCTTGCGACGACTCATGTCGACGGCTTTGTTGTGGGCGATGCGAAACAACCATGTACTGAATTTAGAATCGCCACGAAAGCGATGCAGGTTGCGATACACGCCAATAAACACTTCTTGCATGAGGTCGAGCGCGTCGCTTGCGTTGCCTGTGAGACGTAGGCTGAAGTTATAGACCTGCCCTTCATAACGCTGCACCAGACGCTCCCAAGCACGGGCGGATCCATCGAGCGCGTCGGCGATCAACGCGGCGTCTTGATCATTAAAGCTCATGCAATAAAACCTCGGGAGCACGGATGCAGTGTCAAACTGTGAAAAGTGACCCAAGGATAAGGTGTTTCAGCAAATAGTCGCAAGTTTGCTGAAATTAGTTTGCACGAATGGCAAATTTGCAGGGATTTAGTTCGGGGTTGAGTTGGCAAGCCCATACCTCCTTGGGTGTTTCGCATAAGGGTGTGCTTATGAAGGAACACACAAGGAGGTAGGGGAAAGCGCCACCGCTAATGGCTTAAACAGCTCTTTTCGTTGATCTCTTGTGAAGACTAGCACCGCACACTGCCTTATGAACAAGGTGCGGCAAAAAGACCTGATCAAGCGACGCGGCGCTCCCGGCTTTCGCTGAGCAGCTGGCTCGCTGCACGCAATAGCGCGTTGAGGGAGGAGGATACGATGTCGCGACTGATCGCCACACCGGTATATCGGGTTTTCTCATCTTTGAGTTGGATATAGGTCACCGCTTCGGCATCGGCGCCTTGACCAAGCGCATGCTCGCCGTATTCCATAATTTCGAAGTCTACGCCCGTCTGCGTTTTCAATGCTTCTACGAAGGCATCCAATACGCCGTCGCCTTCGCCTTCAACTTGCAAATATTCATCGAAGCAGTTGATGCCAGCAGTGAAAGACTCGCGCCCCCCTTCGTTGTCGCGGCGCATACTGAAACTATCCAAACGCACTGGGTTATCTGCCTGGAGATAATGTTCTTTAAACAGTGTCCATATTGCATCCGGTGAAATTTCCTGCCCGGAAACTTCCGCTTGCTTTTGCACCACGCGGGAGAACTCAATCTGCAACCAACGGGGCAATTCAAAGCCAAACTTATTGGCCAACACATAGGCCACGCCACCTTTGCCCGACTGGCTGTTCACACGAATCACGTCTTGGTAAGTACGCCCAAGGTCGCGCGGATCGATTGGCAGATACGCAATCTCCCATGGCTCACCTTCGGTATAGATATCTAAACACTTCTTAATGGCATCTTGGTGACTCCCGGAGAAGGCCGTGAACACCAAGTCGCCCGAGTAAGGCTGTCTTGGGTGTACATCGATTGCTGTGCAGCTTTTGACCACACTCACAATTTTATCCATATCCCGTAGATCCAGCTCAGGGTCGATGCCCTGGCTATACATATTCATGGCCATCACGACGATGTCCATATTGCCGGTACGCTCGCCGTTACCAAGCAGTGTTCCTTCAACGCGCTGCGCGCCTGCCATTACGGCTAGTTCAGCCGCCGCAACCGCACAGCCTCGGTCGTTGTGGGTGTGCAAGCTGACAATGATGCTGTCGCGATTATTGATATTGCGACAGAACCATTCGATCTGATCTGCGTAGACATTCGGAGTTGCCATCTCGACAGTCGAGGGCAAGTTAAAAATAATGGGGTTCTCTGGCGTTGGCTCCCAAACCGCTGAAACGGCATTGCAGACTTCAACCGCATAGTCACATTCTGTGCCCGTAAAGCTCTCAGGCGAGTATTGGAAAGTCCATTGCGTCTCTGGCGCAAGCTCGGCGCAACGCTTCACTTCTTTGGCACCATTAACGGCGATATTCAGAATGCCGGCTTTGTCCATCTTGAAAACTTTCTCGCGCTGCACAACTGAGGTTGAGTTGTACACATGCAAGATGGCCTTCTTAGCGCCCTTCAAAGACTCGTAGGTACGCTCGATTAGCTCGGGGCGCGCCTGAGTGAGGACTTGAATCGTCACGTCATCGGGGATGCGATCTTCTTCGATCAGGCTTCTCACAAAATCGAAGTCGGGCTGCGATGCCGCCGGAAACCCGACTTCGATTTCTTTGAAGCCTACTTCCACAAGTAAATCGAACATCACTTTTTTCTGCATGACGGACATTGGCTCGATCAGAGCCTGATTACCATCGCGCAAATCAACGCTACACCAGCGGGGTGCCTGACTGATGACGTTGTCCGGCCATGTACGATTTTTGATCGCGATAGGCTGGAAGGCTTTGTATTTAGTGTGGTCGTACATCTTCAATTCTCCTTTGGCCGACTTTGTGAAGTCCTTATCTAGGCCGTGTTTCGATGTTGTGTAGATTAAACAAATGGCATTAGTTTTTCTCACCTTATTTACTAGTATTTAGGGGTATATATAGACTTTAACTCTATTTTTATATCTAATATTAGATAATAACACCACATTTTAGAAAAACCCCAGATTAAGACTTCAAAAGGACCCGCTATGGACAAGCTCGATAAGCGTATTTTGAAAGAGTTACAGGAAGATGGCAGGCTCACCAATGCCGAGCTTGCGGAACGAGTGGGTTTATCTGCCACACCCTGTGCACGACGCGTCAAACAATTAGAAGAGGAAGGCATTATCGAGCGCCATGCGGTGCTGCTGAACGCCTCTAAACTCGGCTTAAAACTGCATGCCTTGGTGCAAATCAGCATGGACAAGCATACGCCAGAGCGCTTCGAGCATTTTGAAGCTGAGGTCAACAAGCACCCCGAGGTCATCGAGTTAATGTTGATCACCGGGCAGTCTGCCGATTACTTGCTGAAGTTGGTACTCCCAGACATGGAGCATTACCACGACTTCCTACTCAACAAGATCACCCGTATCGAAGGGGTGGCCGATGTGCACTCTAGTTTTATTATGCGCAGCGTGATCGACAAGACCGCTTTACCTTTAGGCTATATTCCAGAGTCAGGTCGCGCCCAATAGCGCGCCAATCAAAGAAAAGTGCCAAGTGATGCTTATTTTGCAATTTATTGCTATGCCCGGCAATCAAGGGATGCTATAAATCCCCCTCGATATATGCTTACTACATCAAAGTAATAAGCATATACATACTCTCTACGCTGTACGCCAACGCCCAGCACCGCTCCATCTAGATCACTCACCTTTTGCCCCCTCTTTTAGATTGCTCTTATCCCTAGAGCACCGCTGCTAGTTTGCGCAAAAATCAATTTTTATTGTGTGCATTTACGCGCGAGGAATTTTTATGCCAGTAAGCTTCATCGTTTCTTCATCCAGTTACCGCGACCATGGTGTCTTATTTTTTGTACACCAAGCTATCGACACAGCAACATTGCAAGCCCGCATAGATGGAGTTTCAGCCGCGATTGTCTTAACCATTGATACCGACACTCCCACACTAGACCCGAGCTCTCCCAATGTTGTCACCGCTAGCATCGAAGGCAGCCTAAACACTAGCGATGTGATAAATGGCACTGGGGCAGATGACACCTTACAAATTACGGCAGCGCATAACGTTACCTTCAACGCGACGACAGTCACTGGGTTCGAAACCATAGAGTTACCCTCACAAGTGCAAACTCTAGTCATTCACGATGCAACAATCGCTAGCGGAGCCGTGCTAACTGTTGATGCACAAAGCAATGAGCAGGCCGTCAGCTTTGATGCCAGTGCCGACTTAGATGGACGAGCAATCATTACTGGCGGGTCAGCTAACGATGTCATTACGGGCACAGCCAATGGCGCAGATACTCTGGCTGGCGGTGCCGGTGATGACGTCATCACCGCTGGTAACGGCGGAGCGACAATACACAGCGGCACTGGCAATGACATTCTTACTGGAGGTTCGGGCAATGACAGCTTTGAATTTGCTTTGGGCAATAAAACCATCACAACAGGCGCGGGCAGCGATACTATTTTCATCGACCTAGCAATCGCAAGCAATGGCGAAGCAGTGACAATCACGGATCTTTCTACTGCCGATGTTATGACCTTCCGCAACTATGACTTAAGCGCTCTGGATGGCGTGGATGCAAGCGCTACATTTAGTGCGTCTGGATATCAATTTAACTTAAACAATATTACGTCCGACTCAGGCATATTCACTCTCAACACTGGCGACAACTCATTAAGCGTCAACCCTTATGTCATCAGCAGCGCTTCTTACGAAAAAGATACCGGAGTGCTTACCGTAACGGGTAAGAATTTCCTTGGCAACGGTGCCGGCAGCGACATCGATCTGACTAAATTCGTGATCAGTAACGGCTCCTTGGCAGATACTACCCTTACGGCTCAGGATGTGGAGATCATCTCGGATACGCAGTTCTCGGTAACCCTTAACACTAGCAATAAAAACAAAATAAAAGGTGCGGTCGGCACTACCGACAATCTATTGGTACAACACGGCTGGCTTACTGGCGTGACAGATACTGTTAACACCCAAGATAGTATTACGCCGCTCGCCATTGTAGACACTACTGCTCCTCAGGTTGATCCATCGAATTCCTCTCCAGGGCCTGGTGGCTTCGGGCTGCAAGTCCCAACAATGAGGATAGGATATTCCGAAGCCTTGAATAAGGGTACTGGGACTGTGCGCTTATACCTAGAGGGTGCGACCAGCGCCGAGGACCAGCTAGTCGCAACCTATGACATTGCCACAGGACAGGGGAGCGACGGCGGTAGTATTGTGATAAGCGATAATTTGCTACTCATAACGATGGTCCCTCGCTTTTACGACAAGGACTTATTCTTATTGTTCGATGAAGGCATCGTTGAGGACAAGAGCGGCAATAAGTCTGCCGCCGTGAGCGATCGTGCGGACTATCGCTTTAGTACCAACACCAATCTTGTTCCAGTGATTGACGGCAGCGACAGTAGTACAGAACGAGTCTATGAAAGCACCTCGTTCGTGGAAGAGTTCGATGTTGAAGAGCGCAATGAGGCAGCACTTACGTTCACACTTTCCGGCGCCGATGCCGCACTGTTTGAGATCAGCTCGAGCTGGGATGGAGGGGAAGATCATAACGTCCAGGTGTCATTCAAAGCGGCCCCTGATTTTGAGAACCCTCTAGATGTTGGCCAAGACAATATCTACAACTACACGGTGGACGTTGACGACGGGGTTGGCGGGACCGATAGCAAGACGATGACAGTGACTGTAGAAGATGCCCCCGACGTGCCTGTGACATTCACCATGCCGGTCAGCGAGGAGGAGTTTTTCCTCCTCTCAACAGGTGACGATACGCTTATTATCAATATTGAGGATGCATTCTATCTTGGTGACGATGAGAGCACCGTCAATGGCATTGGCGGGTTCGATACCGCAATCATTTCTGCAGCCCAAGACCTTTCTTTGAATGAATATACCTTATTGAATTTCGAGAAAATTGTTATTACTGCCGGCACACAAGAGTTGAGCGTCAGTGAAGATAACTTCGTCCCCGCAGGAGCGACCTTTGTGGTGGATGCCTCGGCAAGCGCCGACTCTCTCACATGGGAGTCTGATAACGAGACTAACGGCTATTTCACTATCACTGGTGGGTCTGGCAACGATGTGCTTTCCGGCGGCGCATTAGGAGACACTCTCACCGGTGGCGCAGGCAACGACACCATTACTGGGCTCGGCGCGGATGTGATCGACGGAGGCGCTGGCGATGATGTGATCGCGCTAAAACTAGGCGGTTACAATAAGGAGGACTATACAGCGGCAACAGGTGCCACCGTGACAGGCGGCTCGGGAAATGATGCCTTCGAGCTAAGCGAGACCGGCACTTTATTCAGCGATTTCACTGTCACCATTACCGATTTCTCCAGTACAGATGCCATCTATATTTTGGGCAAAGACCTTACCGCTCTGAACGGAGTTGCCACGGCTAGCGCACAGATTTTTGACAATATCGGCACAGTGAACTTCGCAAATCTCAACGCTTCTAGCGGCACATACAGTGCCACACTGATAGCGCAAGCCGACTATCAATTTAGTAGCGGCGTCACATCCATCAATGGCAGTAATACCATTACCAAATTAAGTTTTGTGCCAACGCCTCCTGCGGCGCCCGTGGTAGACCCGACACCTCCTCCGGTCATCGACCCGAACGCACCTCCTGTAGCTGTAGAGGCAACAGTGGAAGAAAGTACTCAGCAAAACGAAGACGGTACCGTCACTACAACCGTGAACATCACGCCACAAGCAGCGGCACCTGGCCTAGCCGGACTTGCCAATGTGGCATTGGGCAATACAGGCACAGGCGGCAGCCTCACCTTAGGCTTACCGACTGGAATAGGGGCGCAAGTACAGCAATCTTCGGGCGATGGTCGTACCGGGCTTGCTAACTCCATTGGCCAAACAGGTACTGCCCAAGAGCAACAAGAAGCGGCAGCAAATGCGCAAGCATTTATCGACGCTCTGCCCGAAGGCACGACACTCTCTGTGCGCTCAGTGAAACTTACCCCCAGCGCAACAGGACAAAATGGCGCCACGACACCGATTGTATTCAGAGGCGAAAGCTCTGGTGGTACAGACCAAAAGGCGTTTGTGATCGATGTCAGCGCAATGCCAAGCGGCACTATTATCGAGGTTCACAATATTGAGTTCGTCAGCATTGTAGGTGCTGTAAAGGTCAATGGCGGCACGGGCAATAATGTGGCGGTGGGCGATTCCGCCGGTCAGTTTATGGTATTGGGCGAAGGCGACGACATCCTTTACGGCGAAGGCGGTGACGATATCGTGGCGTCCTTGGGTGGTGACGACCAGCTATTCGGCAACTCAGGCAATGATTTAGTGATCGGTGGCATTGGCAACGATACGCTCAGCGGTGGCAGCGGTGATGACATTCTACAAGGAGGCCAGAGCGATGCCGGCAATTGGGAATTCCAACTTAAAGACGGTGCGCTCTATAGCGTGTTTACCGCCAAGCAGTCGGACCTGACTTTTGTGCCTACCTACGAGCTTGCAGGCCCATGGTGGACACAAGGCGACAGCGGCGTTGATACCGATGCTCGCCTAGCATTCACTTATCAAGCAATTGAACGCCTAAGCTTGATCTCGATTCTCCACAATGCTGTGACAGGCAAGCTGCCCGATGTGGGCGCGATGAACACCCTAAGCTTAGACTCCAAAGCTTTCACTGAACTAGCTTCAGGGGCTGCAGACTATCTCTTTGCTAACAACGCTGGCCTAGCGACACAAAGCACACAAGAACAACTGCAAACAGTCATCGAATTGTTTTGGGGAGACGGAACAGCAAGCACCGAGCTGTTACAAGGCGGAACTCAACATTTGACTGCCGGCGGCACCTGGGGTGAGGTGTTGCTCTACTTAGCGCAAAACGACAAAAGTTTGCAGGGAATTACCGATTCGAACGGCAAGACCAGCTTGACCACCACCTTGGAACTACAAGAATCCGGCTGGCAAGTTGATTCTGGTGATGACATTCTTCTTGGCGGCACTGGTAACGATTTACTAATTGGCGGCGGCGGAAACGACGTGCTAGACGGTGGCGAGGGAGTCGATATAGCGGTGTTCACTGGCAGTATTAGCGATTTCAGGTTTCAAACACAGACTGTGGATGGAGCACTACAATTGCTATTCTCACGCAAAGGTACAGCTGAAGTAGATACGCTGAAAAGCATCGAGCAATTGTTGATCGGTGACAATTTATTCTCAGCATCCAGTAACGTCGCGAACTTAATAGAAGGCGTGGACTATGAGTTAAGCGACTATGTAATCGACGCAGCAAATACTGTTGAATTATTAGCTCAGCAAGCAACAAGCGTCGATTACATTTAAAGCTAGCAACGTTTAGAAAAAGTGTTTTACTTTTTCTTTGTAGGAACGGCTCATCTTCAACGATGAGCCGCAACTCAAGGTTAAATGGAATTCGCCATTGATGTGCGAGGACACCTTTTCAACGCGCTGCAAATTCACAATAGTGGATCGGTGCACACGTTGGAAGATATTCGGGTCCAACTGCGCCTCTAACTCTTTCATCGTGGTGCGCATAATATGCGTCTGGCCTTGCACGTGCACACACATATAATCGCCTGCCGCATCGATCCAATCGATGTCACGCACAGGCACGAAAGTCGTTGATGATCCATCTTTAATTGCCAGTCTGTCGGAGTATTCCGACGCTTGATCAGGGTTACTTAGCAATTCATTAATTGCCATCTCTGACTTACCAGTCAAGCCAATGACTATTTCAAGCAGGCGATGTTTTTCTAAAGCCGCATGGTTCTGATTGAAACGCTCGCTCACCTTCTCAATCGCTAACGCTAAACGTTCATCTTCAATTGGCTTGAGTAGATAGTCGACAGCATTAGCACTGAAGGCATCGACGGCAAAGGCATCGTAGGCCGTGACAAAAATGATCATCGGCATATTGTCTTGTTGTAGTTTTTCAACCACTTCAAGCCCTGTCATACCCGGCATCTGAATATCCAAGAACACCAGGTCGGGCGTATGTTCAGCAATCGCCGACAACGCCTCTTTGCCATTCTGACACACGGTGATCAACTCTAACTGCGGAAATTGCTCTAAACGCATGGCCAAGCCAGTGCGTGCTAAAGATTCATCATCGACGATGATGGCGCGAATAAGCGACTCGCTATCATTTTGTTTCATAAGGAATTACAACCGTTACTATACAGCCATGCGGTGAACCTGAAGAAAATGCCAGAGAATGGGCATCAGCGTAAATCTCTTTAAGACGGTTTTGTATATTTTTCAGACCAACTCCATTACTAGAATGTTCCAATGCCATTAGTTGCGAAGGCTCGGCCACTCCTGGCCCGTCATCTTCAACGATAATGACGAGTTTGTCGCCCTCTACTTTAGCCCGAATAGCGATCAGACCGCCCTCTTCGCTGCGCGCTATCGCATGCTTGATCGAATTCTCGATCAAGGGCTGCAGCAACATACTCGGCACCATCGCCTGCAGCGCCTCTTCGGCCACATCGATCTCGATTCGCAAACGCTCTTCAAATCGCACTTTCTCGATATCCAGATACAAGCGCACTGAGTTGAGCTCAAACTGCAAAGACACCTGTTCTAACGGGTCATTATCCAAAGAATAGCGCAAGAACTGGCTAAGCTTCGACAGCATGGAATTGGCGGTTTTAGTGTCTTGTTGCAAAACCAAGGTAGAGATCGCGTTCAAAGTATTGAACAAAAAATGCGGGTTCAATTGGTAGCGCAACATGCGCAATTGCGCCTCATGGGCCAAAGCCTCTGAACGCAAACTCTTGGTTTTTTCCAATTGAAATAAGCGGTAATACTTAATACAGAAATACACCACGCTCCACATGAGCATGAACATATAAGAGAACGGCAGCAAATTGGTGACCGAAGTTAGCCCGTAGTCGCTAAGATCAACGGCGCTACCCACTTCTGTAGAGGTGATCAACGCCTTCATCGCAATCCAGATCATGGACGCCAGCAAAGAGCCAAGAACAACAGTTAAGAAGCGCAGCTGCGGCGAAGACTCCCACACGGCGCGATAGGCATAACGCAGCCCAGTTGAAAGGGCAAAGCCGGTCACCGCATCGAGGATGAACACCCCGGCGCGTGCCGTCATATATTCAGCAGGAACAAAGCTTAGATCGCGAAGTACCAACAGGACAACCCATAGGCTCCAGCCTATGAATTGCAAGATCCAAAACTGGGCACTTGCGTTGGGTTTTAAAGCACTAGCACTCATCAGTAGAACCTCAGAGCGACCCCATTAAGGGAGAGAAGAGCGCGGCGATACGCTGACGCATCGCCGCAGCCTAGATTACGGTAGCAATGCTGCTACGGCGTCTCTTTCTTCTGAGAGTTCTTTCTCAGTTTTTTCCATCAAGTTACGGCTGAAGTCATTCACTTCCAAGCCTTGCACAACAGTGTAAACACCATTGTCACAAGTTACTGGGAATGAGTAGATCAAGCCTTCCGCGATGCCGTAATCGCCAACGCTATGGATACCCATGCTGACTACTTTGCCATTCGTGCCCAATACCCAGTCATGAATATGGTCGATAGCCGCATTAGCCGCAGAGGCTGCACTTGAAAGCCCACGCGCCTTGATGATTGCCGCGCCGCGCTGTTGCACTGTAGGGATGAAGTCAGACACCAACCAGTTTTCGTCAACGAGGTCAGTCGCATTCTTGCCATCGACAGTCGTGTGGTGAACGTCTGGATACTGAGTTGAAGAGTGGTTACCCCAAATGATCAAACCGTCGACATCAGTGCTGTGCTTGCCAGTCTTCTCAGCCAACTGCGCAATGGCACGGTTGTGGTCAAGACGGGTCATCGCCGTGAACTGACCAGGCTTGAGGTCGGGCGCGTTACGGTAAGCAATCAAGGCATTGGTGTTGGCTGGGTTGCCCACAACCAAGACTTTTACGTCACGGCTAGCGTGATCGTTGATGGCCTTGCCCTGTACAGAGAAGATTGCCGCGTTGGCTTCAAGCAGGTCTTTACGCTCCATGCCTGGGCCACGTGGACGAGCACCCACCAATAGACAGATGTCTGCGTCTTTGAACGCCACTTCTGGCTTGTCTGACTGTACGATGCCCTGAACCAATGGGAACGCACAATCTTCTAGCTCCATTACCACGCCCTGCAAGGCGCCTAGAGCTGGAGTGATTTCCAACAATTGCAGAATAACAGGCTGGTCTTTGCCCAACATGTCGCCAGAGGCAATGCGAAAGAGCAATGAATAACTAATTTGGCCAGCTGCACCGGTGACAGCAACTCGTACGGGTGATTTCATAGCGGTCTCTGAATCCTTGATAAAGGTGATTGGAAATAAATCGTAGAAATAAGGCGGAGGAGTATAGCAAATTTTGAATGAAAAATTCTATGTAGAACCCACCTGCAGGTAAGTGCCCCCCCACCCAACTAGTTCTGTGCCTAATGTGGGAGCGGGCCTGCCCGCGATTAGAACAGTGGTATGAATCGCGGGCAG
>CAMYOK010000017.1 GCA_947259995.1 uncultured Pseudomonadales bacterium
AAAAAAAAGGTCTGCATTTATGCAGGCCTTTTTTTTTGCGTGTGGTGCGCCCGGCCGAAGAACGTGCTGTTCGACCGATTGCAACGCAATCGGGACAGCCAAAGGCTGCCCCGTAAGGGGTGAGCATACTGGCTTAGCCAGTATGAGAATCAATCGTGCCGCCTAAAGTGTGGCATAGAGTAAGAAAGTAGAGATAGGTCTGCATTTATGCAGGCCTTTTTTTTTGCGTGTGGTGCGCCCGGCCGAAGAACGTGCTGTTCGACCGATTGCAAAGCAATCGGGACAGCCAAAGGCTGCTGCGTAGAGGGGGGGGATGCTGGTTGAGTCAGTATGAGAATCAATCGTGCGGTATGAGGCGTAGTATTAGTTTGATGGGATCAAGGGATCTGACCCCTTGATTTCAAAAAAGCCGGCCACTCGTGTGGCCGGCATCAAAGATCAATAGAACACTTAGGTGCTCGCTAGCATTCCGTCGTGCATGCTTTCTTGATCATTTTTACTACTCGTTAATAATCGTTCAGAGTGGCGCAATGCTTCTGCGCGATCTGCAAACACGGCATCAGCTGGTAATCCACCGCTTAGATCTGACAACACTTTTTTCACATCGTCACTCATGCCAGAGATGTACAAACTTCTACCTGAGGACTTGGCATCTTGAGAAATAGTTTCCACTGCCATAATTGCTGACACGTCGAGGCTTGGAACTGCTGACAGGTCCAAAATCAAGATGCGTGAACCTGGATTACAGTGTTCTCGCACGTGATGGCCTAAGTCCGCTGCAGCACCAAAACTGAGTGGGCCTGTAAATTCGAACAAAGCTATTTCAGTGCTAAAGCGCTCTAGAATGGCTTTGTCCTCAGGTGAATCTAGGTACTCAGGCAGGTTACGAAGTTTTGCGACTTGTATTTGCGCCACTTGCTTAACAAAGGCAAGGGCAGCCAATACCACACCTGCAGCTACCGCAGTGATTAGGTCTACAAACACCGTCAGCACGAGCACAAGTACCATCAACAATAGATCCCATCGAGGGCCTTGGTGCGCGCGTTTTACGTAGCTCCAATCAACAATATCCAAACCGACTTTCACCAAAATGCCGGCAAGAACTGCCATAGGAATATTCGATGCAAGTGAACCGAGACCTAATACGATCGTTAGTAACACAGCCGAGTGGGTCATGCCTGAAATGCGAGTTCGTCCACCAGAACGCACGTTGACAACTGTACGCATGGTCGCACCGGCACCGGCGATTCCACCCATTAGGCCAGCGAAGAAGTTACCGACACCCTGACCAATCAGTTCTTTATTACTGTGGTGACGTTTGCGAGTCATATTGTCAGCCACAAGCGAGGTCAACAAGCTGTCAATAGAGCCTAAGATAGCGAGAATAATCGCGGCTTCGACAACCAAGAGCATATGATCGCCGCTGAACACAGGTAGATGTAACTCAGGCAGGCCAGTGGGGATTTCTCCCAATACAGGAACCTGAAGAGTAAAGTACGCAAGCAAAGTCCCTACGATCAATGCAGCCAATGGCGCGGGTAGATACTTCCCCCAAGCTGATGGCCAAGCATAAACCATTGCCAAAGTTCCAAGGCCTAGGGCGAGATTGGAAACATGAATATCAGACAAAGCATCAGGAAGAAATGCCAGTGCGCCTAGCGTGCCCGCTGGAGAGTCATGCCCGAGTAAAGGGCTTAACTGAAGAATGATAATGATGACACCGATGCCGGACATAAATCCTGATACGACGGGGTAGGGCACTAGGCGTATGTATTGTCCCACGCCTAATACACCGAAAATTATTTGGAATACCCCTGCAAGCATGACGGCAGTAAAGATCAATGCAACGTCACCGGACAATGAGGCGAAAAGCCCCGCCAATACAACAACCATTGGACCTGTTGGGCCGGAGATTTGTGGGCCAGTGCCGCCAAAAAGCGCAGCGAAAAAGCCCACCATGATGGCGCCGTAAATG
The DNA here is from genome assembly GCA_947259995.1 of uncultured Pseudomonadales bacterium. Lineage (GTDB taxonomy): Bacteria > Pseudomonadota > Gammaproteobacteria > Pseudomonadales > Pseudohongiellaceae > UBA5078. Next base: position 1,976 of record CAMYOK010000017.1, read on the forward strand.
CCTGCAATGGGGCCTAATCCTGAGGCCACCCCTAACGCTAGCGCTAAGGGCAATGCCACTACCCCGGCGGTAATACCGCCGGTTATATCTCCCCGCAGGGATGATAAATCGAACTTCATCTTAAGCCTCCTTTAGCGTCACTGACTGCACATCAGCGAACAAGGCTTTGTACTGCTCATCCATCGGTTCGAACGCATTTGTGTCTTCGTTGTGGCACAACATTTGGCCAGTACCGATATCGTAAACCCAGCCGTGCAAAGTAATGCGGTTGTTAGCAAGCCCAGCCGCTACGGAGGGGTGGGTTCGCAAGTGCTGTAATTGTTGAAGCACGTTCTCGCAAGTCACTTCTGCAAGATGGTTTTTGTCCAAATGCCCGTGACGTTCGCGCACTGTTTCTGTAGCTGAACGGCAATGTCCTAACCATTCGCGTACGTGTGGCAGGCTATTGAGATTTTCTGGGTTAATTGCCCCCTTTATGGCGCCGCAATCCGTATGTCCACAAATCACGATATGTGAGACACCTAGCGCTGCTACTGCAAACTCGATAGAAGCGGTCATGCTTCCTGTCTGATTGCTGTGGGGAGGAACAATGTTGCCCGCATTACGACAGATGAAAAGGTCACCTGGCTCTGTTTGGGTCACTAGATTGGGATCGATTCTTGAATCGGCGCAAGTGATAAATAGAACTTCTGGGTTTTGAGCAGTAGCGAGTTTCTTGAAACGGTCCTTTTTCCCAGGGAAAATATCTTGCTGAAATCTTGCCACTCCTGAAATAACGTGATCCATTTAATGCTCCTGAATACTAGTTGTCGGAAAGGTAGGCATTATTCTTTGATACCTTTATAGTAAGATATGTGCTTTACTGATAATGATTAGTTATCAGCGAGAGCCAGGATCGTCATGTACAGTCACCGCAAGCCACCCACTATTCGTCAATTGCAGTATTTTGTTGCTGTTGCTGAGGCCAGTAATTTTCGTCGCGCTTCTGAAATTTTGCAGGTCAGCCAACCAGCACTAACCACGCAAATTACTGTCCTAGAAACCACTCTCGGTATTACTTTGTTTGAGCGCTCGCGCTCGGGGACTCTATTGTCTGCGGAAGGCCGGGAGCTGCTACAAGAGGCGCGCCAGATTCTATTAAGTGTGCAGGTATTTATGGACCAAGCCAGCGTTATGGCAACTGGGCACAAAGTGACCTACAGGCTTGGGGTGCCGCCGACATTAGGCCCCTATCTGCTACCGAACGTCCTTCCGACTCTGCACAGTCGTTATCATGATCTTAAACTTTACGTCAGAGAGGCTCCGGCAGTTGTGCTTCAGCGCAAACTGATAGAGGGTGAATATGACCTGGCGATTATCCCTTTACCTGTAAACGTAGACGGAGTGGCAATGGAGCCATTGTTTACTGAACCACTGAAGTTTGTGGTGCCCGCTGATCATAAACTTGCTAGCCGGGCAGGGGTTTCGCCATCTCATTTGCGTGGAGAAACAGTCTTGACATTAGAGGGGCAGCATCACTTTCATCATGAGATTCAAGAGCTATGCCAGCGCCTTGGTGCACACGTGCATAGAGATTATGAGGGTACGAGTCTGGATACTCTCAGGCAAATGGTGGTGATGGGCCTAGGTGTGGCATTTTTGCCTGGCCTCTACGTGCACTCAGAAATGCATGACCCAGAAGCCCTGTCTGTTTTTGAGCTAAGTGGCCGCCCCATATCGCGACAGCACGCACTAATCTGGCGTGTTGGCTCCCCTAGCCGGACATTTTTCCGTGAGTTTGCGGCCACTCTGCGCAGCATAATTCGAGAGCGTTTGGGAGAAGTTGTGTCGATCATCGACTAAAAAATCAAGGGGTCAGAGCACTTGATATTAGATCAAGTGATCTGACCCCTTGATTTGCCCTGGTCTCCAATGAGCTGCACTTTGACAACCAATCATCGGTTCATGCGTTTAAGTAGTTGAATTGATTCGAGGTAAGAGAAATCAACATGTTTGCAGTGCTCATTAGTCACCAAATTAAATCAAGTTTTCCTTATAAAACGGCGCTGAGACTAAGTACGCTTTGCTTTACCTTAATTGTGGCGGGTAATAGCACTTATGCCATTTCTGTAGAGCCAAACGAAAGTAGTGCTAGCCGTCTTGCTCTATCAGGCTTGTTAGGGGTGTGGGATGTTAGGCCTTCGCGTAAACGGCAAGATGGTGATGGTGAGCGCCGTTCGGCAACTGGGCAAGGGGGGAATCGGGCCCCCGTTCAGATGCCCGAAATTGAGGGTTTGGATGTTGGCGATCGACTGGTATATAGAATGATGACACTGGCAGGTCGTGCTGCCTTTGCATCGATGAATCCAAAGGATCTTCCCACCAACAATTGTCGCTCTTCAGGCTTGCCCACCTTAGCGAAGGTGCCCAATGTGCAAGAGTGGTCTTTAATTGACGATGTGCTAAGCATTCACTATGGCGAGTTCGATACTGTTCGTGAGATTCATCTCGATGCAAGTCTTGCCGATGTCACTCCTAGCCAATTGGGTTACTCCACGGGTGAATTCGTGAACGGGGTGCTAACGGTAACGACGAGCAAGCTCACTGCCAGCCCGGGTACGCTCGCGCGCAACGCGCCCGGTAGTGAAAAACGCACCATAACAGAGGTTTATCGGCTGGCCAGTCATGGACGTAGGATTACGGGCACAATCACCATTGAAGATCCTTTGTATCTCACTAAGGAGATTGCAACGTCCTTAACCTTAGTTCGTGCGCCCGAAGGCACGCAGCTTGTGAGCTTTCCCTGCGATATTGAAGCATCGCAGCGCTATTTGAATTAGAATGATTTCTCTATCCGTCCACAACCCATAGGACATGAAAATGATAAGAAAATATCTAATGATCGCTGCGTTGTTTGTGACAACCATCCCGTCTAGCTTTGCCGATAACGATGTCTACTGGGCTTGCAGTAACCTCGTCACCGACTATGCCTACCACCGTGATCAATTCAACGCAAAAGAGTTTGCTGATCTATTTACCGAAGATGCCACGTTAACGGTGGTGAGCCAAACTTGGGAAGGGCGTGCTGAAATCGAACAACGTATCGAAGGGCTAAAAACGGGTTCGACGATTCGCCATGAGATGAGCACTATTCGGATCGTACCTATCGATGAAAATCATGCGACAGGTGTGAGTTATGCCACAATTTATAGCGCGCCGGCGGGGCAATCCACTGTAAGCGGTTTTACCCTGATGGGTGAGTACCATGATGAGTTTGTCCGTACCGCTGATGGCTGGAAGTTTAGCAAACGCGTATTGGTTTCCAAGTACTCTTTAGAGCGCTAAGAGAATCAAGGGGTCAGATCCCTTGATTCTCTTAGCTGCACCATTACCCGCGTGTGTTTAAGCGTTTAGAAACCAGGCGTCCAGTCCAATGACACCCAGTACTGACGTCCCCACGGTGTGGATAGGCGGGTCTCTGCGCCCCCAATAATGCCAAGGCGTTGTGGACGTTTATCAAACACATTGCTGATACCGCCGCTGACGGTAACTTCGCTGCCGAAGAAGTCGTCGAAGATATGCGCATAGCGCGCATCGACTATATACTCTCCACGAATTGTGCTTGGTGGGTTGTCGGCGTTATTGCCATCGGCCCAAAAGAAGTCCACCACTTGATCATCAAAGTCGATGTCATTCCAGTAGTTGGCGGCGATCGTCGCACTCTGATTACCACGGAACCAATTCACACGCATATTCAGTTTCGTGGAAGGAATCGGCGGCACGATGCCAGTTCTACCATTTTGTTTACCAAGTGCTTCTGTGCGCACCTCGTCCAGCCCCATGTAATCATAGGTCATGTAATAGGTCGTTTGCACGGTGGTGTTGATTGAGCCCCAGTCATCGGTGTCGAAGCGGTACTGTGCTTTCACATCGAGAAGGTCGATCCATACTGAACTGATGTTGGCAGACTGCACAAATAACCTTGAAACAGAACCATTGGGGTATCGCTGAATAGGGTAGCCAGAGATTGACGCTTTGCTTGCTAACCATGCATCGGCGCGTACACGAGTAGCAGAGCCTGGCGTTGGGTCATAGCTTTCCCGAGCTATGCCCGTTTCATTTAAGAAATTAGTAAACTGAAACCCTACAGTGTCTTGTTGGCTCAGGCTTCTGATTCTATCGACGTACTCGATCTCTTGATAATCGACTGAAAGATTCAGACCGTCTAAGGCACCAGTTGGCTCCCAAGTAAAACCGAGGTTTTGAATGGTCGAAGTTTCTGGCTGCAAATTTGGGTTACCAGAGCTACACCAGATACCACCAATTAACGGCGTGTTGGTAAATTCGTCAAGACCACTGTACATGTCGGCGCAGGTATCATCGGCGACAAATGGACGTGCCTGGTAGGGCGAGGGTGCGAGGAAGCTTTCGCCCCAAGAGGCGCGCACCGCTAGGCTAGGTAATGCTTCCCATCGTAATGAGATTTTTGGTGTGGTTGCCTTGAGTCCGAAATCCTTGAATTCCTCGTGCCTCACGGCTAACTGTGCTGCTAGAGTCTCAAGTATCGGGAACTCAAGTTCAGCGAACACGGAGCGTGTTTCGGAAACATAAACAGCATCGTCTTGTCTTGCGCCGAGTATTTGGCTGTTGGCATAGTCTTCGCCTAATCGGTCATAGGCATCCTCATAATCATAGGTTGCCAAATCGCGCCACTGATAACCAAAAGCCATAGCCATTGCTCCAGCGGGCAGCTCAAATACCTCACCTGTAATTACGGTTTCAAACACGTCTAATTCTTCGCGAGAGTTCAAACTATTAGGATTGGCTAACATTAGCCAATCGATTAATTGTTGTGAATTGCTAGTGACGCCTTGCACGTAATTCGGCGACTTTGGGGAGGATGACCCGAAAGGGTTAAACCACTCGTTGCCATTGGGGCCACCCATGCCAGACATGGCTAACTGCAGGCGGCTAGAGCTGATAACATTTTGATCGCTAGTGGACTTAGAATCCTGGCGAGCGAAATAGGTGTATCCAGTCCAGGATCCAGCTATATCGTATTCTGCATTAAGTTTGAAGCGATTGAGGGAAAAATTTGAATCTACCTTTTTAGATGTATCGTCCCAAAATGAGGTGGGCAGAGTGGCGCCAGTGTGGCCAAATACGCGCCAGCTCCACGGAGTCAGGTCTACACCCCATGGATTGGCCGGATGGTTGGCAGGGATTTTCATCACTGCGCGGTCGTTGCCACCATTAGGGGATGAGCCAGTAGTGCGCTCGTTATTGTAACGGTAGTGATTGTTTAACGTAGCATTTAGGCGCAGCCAATCTGTCGCCTCGTAGCTCACGGAGTTGTAAAGATTGTAGGCAACTTCGTGTCGAGAATAGGCGTGTTGTTGGCTGTACTCATAGGTACAGGCAACGCCTCGGTAGATTGTTCCAGATGGGTCTGGCATGGAACCACTGCCGTGGGAAGGGGAACCTTCATTGAAAGTGCCACAATTCGGGTCTAACAGAGTAGGCCCGACACTCGTGCCACCGTGAGGTGCAAGTAGGTTGACACCGGCTGGAGCGCCTTGAAGTTCGCGGAACACCCCGACTGGGCCAGAGTTAGAGGCATTATTTGAATGCTCCCATTCACGCGGGCGCTCGTACATCATCAAAGGCGTTCGCTTTTTGGCCTCGAAAGCACCAACATAACTAATGCCATTATCGAACGATTTACCCCACAAAAAGGAGCCGGTCATATCCTCCATATTGCCGTCTTCGGTGCGCTGGTAATAAGTGCGCGCACGGAATCCCTCAAAGTCTTTGATGGGAATAATATTGACTACGCCAGCCACGGCGTCGGACCCATAAAGTGCTGAACCTCCATCGAGCACCATTTCCATTCTCGAGATGGCAATCTCGGGTAATGAGGCTGATAAGACAGGGCTGAGCGTGCGTGCACCGTCAATCAACGTTAGCGTGGAGTTCTCGCCTAATCCGCGTAAATTGAAACTGCTGTTCCCGTTCTGGGTGCCATCTGCTGTACCTAGCACGATATTGACTACATTAGTGTTCTGCGTGTAACTCAAATCACGAATATAAGTTCCCATACTGGGCGCGCCAGACTCAAAGAGGTCTTCTGCTGTGACGGTATCGACGGGTGAATTTTGTGCGAATGCGCTGTTGCGAATATACGAACCAGTGACGACAACTTCCTCTACTTCCGGGTCGTCTTGGGCTAGTGCTAAAGCGGGAATGGAACATGAAATTGCTAGGCAGGATTGAATCGCTAGGCGCAGCTTGCCGCGCCGAGTAAAGTTCAGCATATCTCTCTCTCCAGTTATTAGCTTTCACTACAATGCTGTAGGTCAGCTTTTATTTTTATTAGATATCAATAGCTACTTACTTGCATAAGGCACTACTTGATTATCACTG
>CAMYOK010000018.1 GCA_947259995.1 uncultured Pseudomonadales bacterium
GGCCTGCCCGCGATTCTTACCACCATTTGTGGAATTTCGCGGGCAGGCCCGCTCCCACATTTGGCACTGATCTAGAACAGAGCAACTCCCACATTTGGCACAGTCTTAGTTCAAAGCAACTCCCACATTTTGCACAGTTCTAGTTCAGAGCAACCCCTGCATCAATCTTGAAATTTTTTCTGTATTTCACTTGAATTTATTTCCACCGCCCCTATTAAGTTTAGTAAGGCAGATGCTCCTGGGAGATCTGCCTTTCGAACTCGATCTTCGGATGGGTTCACTAAACTTTAATCATATTGCTTACGAGGATATGCACCATGAGAAACTTTGATTTTACTCCGCTTTACCGTTCAACTATTGGTTTTGACCACCTTACTTCTTTGCTTGATGCCGTGACTCAGCGCGAACAGAGTCAGCCAAGCTATCCCCCTTATAATATTGAGCTGATCGACAAAGATCGCTACCGCATCACCATGGCCATTGCTGGCTTTGTGGATGAGGAGCTGGAGATCCAATCCGAACAGCAAACCCTCACCGTGAAAGGCAAAAAAGCCTCTGACGGCAAGGAGCGCAACTATCTGCATCAAGGCATCGCCGGGCGCGATTTCGAACGCGTCTTCCAGCTTGCCGATCATGTGAAGGTGACAGGTGCGACACTCGAGAACGGCTTACTCAATATCGATCTTGAGCGCGAGCTGCCCGAGACCATGAAGCCTCGGCAGATTGCGATTAATGGTAAGACGCCGCTTTTAGAGACTAAAACCTCTTAATCGTACCTACCTAACAACAGGCTCCCAAATGGGAGCCTGTTTCAATTCCCCTTTACTAAAGATTTGCTCCTCCCTATTTTGAAGGACTGCTCAAGAGCCCTGTAAGAGAGCCATGTGGGAGCGGGCCTGCCCGCGATTCTTACCACCATTTGTGGAATTTCGCGGGCAGGCCCGCTCCCACATTTGGCACAGTTCTACTTCAGAGTAGCTCCACATTTTGCACTGGCCTAGTTCAGAGTAGCTCCCACATTTGGCTCTGATCTAGTTCAGAGCAGCTCCCACCGGCTTTCTTGGTTTTTCCTTCAAATTTTCAATTTTCATCATATTATTTTTCAATTTTCGGAAGATTTACGGCAAATCTTAGGCTATTTTTCCTCAACCAATGTCAATTATGATGTTGGAAAAACAATAAACGCGCTACCCGTGCAGTTCCGCCTTTAAGCGCTTTTAGTGAGGGTATTTCATGATTCAAGGGTCATTTCATTCTTCATTATCGACATTTACACGTAGTTTAAACTCCAAGGTCATTCGCGTCGGCCTTACCACTTTACTTGCGACGCTTATCGCCCTTCCCACACAGGCTCAAACCTATCTTAAAGGGCAACATATTGAGCCCGCCTATGAGGGTTGGTGGGAGAACGACGACGGCACTTTTAGTTTTATATTCGGCTATCACAATGAAAATTGGGAAGAAGAGCTCGATGTGCCTATTGGGGAGAATAATTATTTCGAACCTGGGGAGCCCGATCGTGGCCAACCGACGCATTTTTTGCCTCGTCGCAACCGCTTCACCTTCGAAGTCGTCGTGCCCGCTGACTGGGGCGACAAAGAGCTAGCATGGACAGTAACCAGCAATGGCGTGACTAAGACAGCCTATGCCACGCTCGCGCGCGACTATATCGTCGACAATGTCGTGATTGCCTCTGAAACCGGCTCATTAGGGGCCGGGACAAGTAGCCCAGAGTCTCGTGCCAATGTTGCCCCCACTTTAACGGTGCAAGGGGACCGCGCCGGCGGCCAGATCATTCGCCGCGTGCGCGTTGGTGAGCCTCTATTGATTGAATCCTTGGTCGAGGATGACGGGCTGCCAAAACCACGCGGAACTTCAAGCCGCTTAGCGGGGCTTGACCCTAAGCTGCGTCTACTGACTCCACCTACTCAGGTCACTGTTGGCAAGACCAATGGCTTATTCCTGTCTTGGAATGTCTACCGTGGTGAAGGCGAAGTCATGTTTGACCCACCCCAAATAAAGCCTTGGGAAGATACACGGACCTCTGCCAACTCGCCTTGGGGTGCGCTATGGACTCCACCGGAGGTGCCAGCGGACGGGATGTATCGCACCAATGTGACCTTTACTGAGCCTGGCACCTATACCCTATGGGGCCGTGCCGATGATGGTGGCTTGTTCCATGATGAATACATCACGGTAATTGTTAGCGAGTAGTCTTAGCGCATCCGCCTATGATTGCGGGAGAGAGCCCGGCACTTTGCGCCACACGCAAGTTGCCGGGTTTTTTATTATTTGCATCTTGGCGCGTGTCATGGCTTTATAAGCACCGAAAATGATAATTATAATAATACGAGGTGTGTCATGCTCGGAATGAGTTTGAATACTATTGGGGCGCTAGCCTTGTCCCAATTGATGTTCATGTGTCTTTTTTTTGCTCTCAACCACAGACAGCAGCTGATCGGCAAACTACTGATACTGTACAGTGTCTGCGTTGCTAGCCACGTGCTAGCCTCCAGCGTTGCCGCCAACTCCCATCCGGCTGTGTATTTCTTGATGCAACGCATTGCCACTGTCGCCCCAGCTGCGCTCTGGCTGCTAGCCCTATACCTATTCGTCGACAACCCACATGTCCCTAAAAAAATCTGGGCATTGATCGCCCTTTACGTAGGAGTGCGAGGCATTGGTGCGGCAATAGGCACCGGCGATACGCCAGTACTAGAAGCTTTGTATCTGACTTGCTATGTCATTCCACAGTTCATCATGATGGGCTTTTGCTTCCATGCCTTGTGCTTGGCGATGCAGGATATCGGCATTGACCTGGTGGAAACCAGAAGACGCATTCGCGTGCCCTTCGTGATCGCCATGGGGATGTTGGTGTTAGCGATACTAATTCGGGGCTTTATTATCTCTTTCGAACACTATGTGGGAATTCTTGGCATTCATGTCACGCCCATGCCCAACGAATTGCTATTTCTGTATATGTTCTTAATTACACTGGCTTTTAATATCTCCAGCTTGCGCCTGCAAAGCGATGCCTTGCAGATAATCGTCCCAAGCCCCGAACGGGCGGCGCGACATTTGAAACCAGTGCCCAGCGCGGCGGCAAAAGTGGACAACCCAGCGGTGGTAAACCGAATCTACGCTTTATTAGAGAAGGAAAAACTATACACCCACACGGGGCTGACTATTGGTGACCTAGCCGAGCGGCTATCGCTGCAAGAATATCGTTTACGAAGGGTGATCAATAAGCAATTGGGGTATCGTAACTTCAACCAGTTTCTAAACGAGTTACGCGTAGAAGAGGCTTGTCGTCGATTGGCGGAGCCCTCCGAACAACGCGAACAGATCGCCAACATCGCCTATGATGTTGGCTACTCTGCGCTGTCTTCGTTCAATAAAGCCTTCAAAGACATCAAAAACCTGACCCCAACACAGTATCGGGATAATGCGCGAGCTGAGGTTGAGTTTGAATCACAGCAACAGTTGGCAACAAACTAGAACCGCTTGTAAGAGAGCCAAGTGGGAGCTTGCTCAGCACTGCGAAAAACCTCTTGTAGAAACCTGCTCAAGAGCCTTGTAAGAGAGCCATGTGGGAGCTTGCTCCGCTCTCCGAAAAACCTCATGCAGAAACTTGCTCAAGAGCCCTGTAAGAGAGCCATGTGGGAGCTTGCTCAGCTCTGCGAAAAACCTCTTGTAGAAACCTGCTCAAGTGCCCTGTAAGAGAGCCATGTGGGAGCGGGCCTGCCCGCGATTCTTACCACCATTTGTGGAATTATCGCGGGCAGGCCCGCTCCCACATTTTCCACAGTCTTAGTTCAGAGCAGCTCCCACATTTTCCACAGTCTTAGTTCAGAGCAGCTCCCACATTTGGCACAGTTCTACTTCAGAGCAGCTCCCACATTTGGCACAGTTCTACTTCAGAGTAGCTCCTACAGTCAGTCAAGCATATGCACAAACAGGCCGCTCTTGAGTTTGGGTTCGAACCAGGTGGATTTTGGGGGCATCACTTCCCCTGCATCGGCAATGGCCATTAGGCTGTCGATGGAGGTTGGGTAGATGGCGAAGGCCAGGGCAAATTCACCTGAGTTCACGCGCTTCTCTAGCTCGCCAAGACCGCGAATGCCACCGATGAAATCGATGCGCTTATCGCGGCGTTGATCTTCGATTCCCAGCACCGGCTCGAAGAGATTGTTTTGGATGATGCTGGCATCCAGTCGCGCCACCGGGTCGCTGTCATCCCACAGCCCATCGATCACTTGCAAAACATACCACTTGCCGCCGAGGTACATGCCAAACTCGCGTTCACGGCTTGGTTTAACCGCGCCACTTGTACTTTCTTTGACGTTAAAGCAGGCTTGAATTTTCGCTAGAAAATCCGCTTCGCTAAGGCCATTTAGATCTGTAAGCACGCGGTTGTAATCGAGAATCTGCATTTGATTATCAGGGAAGATAACAGTGGAGAAGAAATTATAAGACTCCTCCCCCGTATGGGCTGGGTTGGCATCTTTGCGCAAATGTTTTACCCGTTGCGCCGCGGCGGAGCGATGATGTCCGTCAGCCACATACAAGCAATCCACTTGTTCGAACGCCGCTTGAATCTTGTCGACCAGCGCTTGCTCAGACACCACCCAAAACACGTGTTGATTGCCATCGTCTGCCACAAAATCGTATTCGGGTGTGGTTGCGGTAACTTGTGCGATTAGGGCATCGATCTGCGGGCGTGCGCGATAAGTGAGAAACACGGGGCCCACTTGTGCGCCTAGCGTATTGATGTGGTTGACGCGATCGTCCTCTTTTACAGGGCGGGTAAACTCGTGTTTCTTAATCAAGTCTTGTTCATAGGCATCGACTGATGCCGCGGCCACTAAGCCTACTTGCGCATGACTTCCCATCACTTGTTTATACACATAGAAACACGCACTAGGGTCGCGTTGCATGATGCCTTGCTCGATGAACTTTTGCAGATTATCGGCACCGCGTTGATAGACCCGAGCGTCATAAACATCGATCGAGCTGTCTACATCGATCTCCGGTTTATTTATTCGCAAAAAACTCACGTCATTGCCTTGGGCCATCGCAAAGGCTTCCTCTCGGTTGAGCACGTCATAGGGCGGTGCTGCTACGCGAGCGGCTAATTCTTTTTTCGGTCTTAAGGCATTAAAGGGTCTAATCAACTTCATTTCGAATCCTTGTTGAGAGGTTAAATTCTCAAAGCTTATTTACGGTTAAACGCAAACACCCCATCCCAATCTGGAGACAAGTTGCGATTAGGAAGATAAGTCATTCGCTCCAAGTACACTGAATATAGACTATCGTCGCGCACAGATTCCGGTAAAGAAAGTTGGAGTTGTTCGAACTTTGCAATCGCCTCCTCCCAACGCTGGGCGCGGTAGCTTGCCAATGCGTCGGCAAAAGCGGTCAGTTCTCGCTGCTGTTGATTTGTTATTGTGGCGCGTGTTCCCACGACTTGATAGATTCTAACAGGCTCACTCTTGCCCGCAACCTGCACGAGATCTAACTCGCGATAAATAAACTCAGGAGCGGCTTGCACACAAGCGGCGCTGACAATATTGGCGGTGTTATAGATGCGCGTTAAGCCCTCTAGACGGGCGCTCAGATTGACCGAATCGCCAATCACCGTGTAGTTCAAGCGGTTCTGCGAGCCTAAATTCCCCGCCACCACCAAGCCTGTGTGGACACCAATGCCCGCCTCCATTAGACCGAGGCCTTCTTCACGATGAATCTTATTCAATTGCACCATGCATTGTTGAATATCCAGTGCCGCTTGCACCGCGTTCTGAGCATCGTTCTCTCGCGTTAACGGCGCACCAAACAGCGCCATCACCGAATCGCCGGTGTATTTATCGAGAACGCCGTGATTGTCTTCGATGACCTTGGTGATGGCGCTGAGATAGCGGTTTAACAAAGTAAGCACGGCCTCGGGGGCGGCGCTTTCGCACAATGTGGTGAAGCCTTTGATGTCGGCGAAAAGTACAGAGACAACTTTTTCTTCACCGCCTAGCTCAATCGTTTTACTGAGCAGCTCTTCGGCGATCTCGTGTGAGACCACTTTGCCCAAAAGGTCGCGTACCTTTTCTTTCTCGGCCAAGCCCGACGCCATCTTGTTGACCGAGCCGGCCAGTTGACTAATCTCGTCACGCCCAGACACCTCAACAGACTGACCATAGTCGCCCTCTTCGATGCGTTTAACCCGTTTGGCTAGGTCTAGGATTGGCCGGGTAACCGAACGGGCTAGAACCACGACTACGACCAAACTGATGCCGATAACCACGAGGTAAAATTGCAATAACACGCGCTGAAAAGCCTCGAGGTTTTCGAAATTTTCGTTATAGGATTTTTGAATGACGGCGACGGTTTGCAGTGAGTCTCCTGGCTCGCCATATAGGGGCCGCATCAGTGTCCCGTATTCCCCATCGGCCAAATTAATGCGTTGAGTGCCGCTAAAGGTGACACCGCTGCGCTGTAACTGCGCGGTGAGCCGCACCTGGTCATCAGCACTAAGCGTTGAGGCAATCACGTTGACGTCCGCCGGTGTTTGCTCTTGCCCTTTGTCTTGCACAAACTCGACTATTGAGACGTCGGACACGATGCTTTGTTTAACAGTATCGGTAAAGCGCTTATCTAAAGGAAAGCCGCCAAAAATCCACGCGACAGGGGTTGGCAGAAACAAGGGAATCACCGTGATCTGATAAGGCACACCGGCGACATTGATGATGGCATCCCCTATGCCGTTGAGATCATTGGCCGCAGAATCCATGAGCTCGCGCCACTCTCCCTCTAAGGATTCGAAACCCTGAATTTTCGTATCGATTATTACTTCACCATCCATCGAGGCGATCAACATCATGTCGGCACCCCCTAAGGAGCGCAGCAAAATATTGTCTGCCGCATCGATAATGGTGTAAGGGTCACCGGTACCGAAGGCATTGCGAAAACCCCAGTCACGGGTCATGGTGCTGGTAATCGTTAGCAGTGTGTTTTTATGCTCTTCACGCGTGAAGTCGAAAACATCGGCTCCTAGCTCAAGATAACTATTGATGGTATCGGTGGTGTATTGATTGTTCTCGCGATTTACGAAGACATAGATGCCAAGCAGCACTGGAATCATCAGAGCTAATAAGAAGACTAAGAGCCTTGTGCGAAAACTGCGGAAGGAGAAAATTGCCATCAGGGCAGCTCGCGCCTCATCGATAACGGGTTCGTGAGACGTTAGGCGCCCTACGTAGCCGGTTGTCACGCGTCAAGCTCAACGCCGATCGCAAAGTGCTAGGCTGCGCGTCACTAAACTCGACACTATGTTGTAAGCCAGCGCTGTCCTCGGCAGCACGAGGATGCCAAACGCTGACTGTATAGCTTCCCTCTGGCACGCCATCAATAGTGGCTTGCCCATTCTCGTCGGTCTTCACCGCAAGGGTGGTCGCGGCGACATAGACATAACCCAGCATCCAGTCATGAATATTACAGCCTAACTCCACTACGCCGGCTTGCTCGAATATTTGCGAGAAATCGACGCTGCGACCATTGCCGTACAAAGGCAGTTCAAACACTTTAGCGGGTGAGAAGGAGTACACATGATGGAGAATATCGTCACTATTTGGGAAGAGGACGCGACTGCCAACATTAACCACGGTGACATTGGCGACAAATTCTTTGTCGACTTGATCAACACTAAACTCTTGCGGGGCAGAAAAGCCATTTTGCATGGCAACGGGAATATGTACTTCGACAACCGCGTCCACCACCGCCTCCCCGGTATCAGCATCTTGCAGTGCGATACGCAATTGGGCGGCATTGAGCGACTGAACATGCAAAGCCATCAGCAATGCCAGTGCTAATGTGAGTGGAGGTCTGATGGAAAGTAAACGTGCAAAGCCCATTTAAGTCGATCCTCGCCAGTCATTGCCGAATCGATGCGGTGCGCATCACTTAAGAATCAGCGTTAAGGCGCGATTATAACTCAAGATTGCCGCGAAGAGCGCGGCCTATCTGATCAGAGGCAAAACCGCGAGAAAGACAGAAACGAAATAATTTTTGCCGTGCCTTGGTATCGAGTTGGGATAGCACCGCCTGATTGCTCTTACGGGCGATAAGTTCACCCAGATTGATGCGCCATTGCTCGTCATCGGCTTGTAAATGGGCTTGAATCTGCACCTGACTGACGCCTTTATTACGCAGCTCTTGGGCAATTAGGAGTGGCCCGAAACCGCGATTCTGGCGATAACGCACATAAGCTTCGGTGAAGCGATCATCGCTTAATAGATTGTCTTCTTCGAGTTGCGCGAGGACTTCGGGGATTAAGGCGCTATGCTCGGCGTATTTGCGATTGAGTTTATCTTGCAACTCGACCCGAGAGTGCTCGCGACGCGCCAGCAAATCCATTGCTGAGCGTCGCAAGGTGGTTCTAAGGGTTTTCTCTGCCTGCGAAAGCATGAAAGTGGCCTTGTGTCAGTAAACCGGCTTACTCGAACTCGCCCGCCTCTTCCGCTTCTACTTCTTGGTCGCCACCCTTTGACGGCGTACCAAGCAATTGTGCACGGATCTTAGATTCGAGCTCGTGTGCAATCTCAGGGTTCTCTTCGAGGTAATTGGCGGCGTTTTTCTTGCCTTGGCCAATCTTCTCGCCATTGTAGGCATACCAGGCACCAGACTTATCAACCAAGTTTGCTTTCACGCCTAGGTCGATGACCTCGCCCATGTGGTAGATGCCTTTGCCATACATGATCTGGAATTCAGTTTGACGGAAAGGCGGTGCCACTTTGTTTTTCACGACCTTCACGCGGGTTTCGCTGCCGACCACTTCGTCGCCTTCTTTGATCGCGCCGATACGACGGATATCGAGACGGACAGAGGCGTAGAACTTCAGCGCGTTGCCGCCAGTGGTCGTTTCAGGAGAGCCAAACATGACGCCGATCTTCATGCGGATCTGGTTAATGAAGATGACCAGAGTGTTAGAGTTTTTGATGTTACCCGTCATTTTACGCAAAGCTTGTGACATCAAACGGGCCTGCAAGCCCATGTGGCTATCGCCCATGTCGCCTTCGATCTCCGCTTTCGGCGTTAGTGCTGCCACCGAATCGATCACGACAACATCGACAGCACCGGAGCGCACAACCATGTCGCAGATCTCTAGTGCTTGTTCGCCCGTGTCTGGTTGGCTGACGAGTAGGTTCTCGACATCGACCCCCAAATTGCCGGCGTAGATAGGATCCAGGGCGTGCTCTGCATCGATGAAGGCACAGGTGCCGCCCATACGTTGACACTCGGCAATGACCTGCAAGGTCAGCGTCGTTTTACCTGAAGACTCTGGGCCGTAAATCTCAACGATGCGGCCACGCGGCAAACCGCCTATACCGAGTGCGATGTCTAAGCCTAATGAACCAGTAGAAATTGCAGGGATCGCCTCGCGGCCTTTGTCGCCAAGGCGCATCATTGAGCCTTTGCCGAACTGGCGCTCAATTTGTGATAGCGCTGCGCTGAGGGCTTTTTCGCGGTTGTTGTCTTTCGCTGCGTCTGCGGCCATAAGATTTTCCTTTAGACTCACTTGTCTTTTAGCTGTTCCAAGTCAGGACGACTGGTTTTCAATTGCGGATAATTAAAACAGAGTATTACTGTATATTCAACCAGTGAAATAAAAATTTCTAAAAACTGCGGATTTACCTCACTTACGGGCTAGGCATTGAGTGTTTTTTCTTGTTCTTGCAGCACAGCCAACAGGCCCTCAAGCGCGGTTGTGACGCTTTGACAACGAACAGATTCGCGATCACCCTCGAACACGTGGCACTTAGTGTGGCTTGATATCGCCAGACTAGGCTTTTGCCACGCCCACCCAAACCACACAGTGCCAACGGGCTTTTCGGCACTGCCACCATCGGGCCCGGCAATGCCACTGGTAGCCATTGCAAAGTGCGCATTCGCTTCACGTAGCGCTCCTTTTGCCATAGCCGTCACGGTTTGGGCGCTGACAGCGCCAGGCGCACCCTCCCCCTCGAATAGCTCAAGAGACGCCCCCAAAAGACGATGTTTAGCGGCATTGGAATACGTCACGAACCCGGTTTCGAACCATGCGGAACTGCCGGGGATGTCAGTAATACAGCGGGCGAGCCAACCGCCAGTGCAAGACTCGGCAGTGCTCACTTGCCAGCCATGACGATGCAGAATCTCGCCAATTTGCGTGCTTAATTGATAGTGCTGTTGATTCATTTTTGCGCTCACTGCGCAGGGTATGCCTGCTGCTTGCTTTGAGGATAGCAAAGAATTGCGACTTGTCATTATTCTGTCCGAGCAATGAAGCTAGCACAAGCGGATCGCGAATGCGCATCGCCGCGCGATACACCTAGCCCAAAGCCTTGATAAGCGCGGAATTGAAAGTTGCCAAGGCACAAAAAATCACCTCTTAACATTGGTTTACGAGGCCTTGAAGGCTAGAATGCTATTTAAAATTTGAACCCGAAATGCAAGGACATCACACTATGTTCCCCATGCCTAAGGCATTCTTAGTCAATGGTTTAGCAACCCTAGCCATAACTATGCTGCCCTGCGTCGCCGCAGCGCAAACCGACAACAGCGCTTGGCAAGACGATCTAAGCACTGTGCCAAGCAGCAGCTGGAATTATGACAAAGCCGCGCATCTGTTAGAACGTGCAGGTTTTGGTGGGACGCCTGAGCAGATCTCTGCGCTCGTTGCCCTTGGCCCACAACAAGCCGTGCGGCAATTAGTGCATTTTGAAGATGTCGATAACTCGCATTTGCAGCCCTTCGACCACTCGGGCATTCACGACCCTGGCCTGGAACCCTTTCCGCCTAGCCGCCCCGCCACCACTGAGTTGGCCAAAGCCACTGGCGAAGCGCTCGGGATCAAAGTTAAACCAGAAGGCAATCGGCGCTTGCAACCAGTGGTCAATAAGTTCTTCTATTGGCTACGCGCTAGCGTCCTAGAGACTAACCGTGTCTCCTACTGGTGGGCCAATAGGATGGTGAACAGTAACGCGCCTCTGCAAGAGAAATTGGCGCTGTTCTGGCATGGGCATTATGCGGTCAACGAAAGCAAAGTGCGTGACTACCGCAAACTGCTCAATGAGCTTGAACTGCTCCATGAGATGGGCACTGGCAGTTTTCGGGACTTAATGGTGGCCGTCGCGCAAGACCCTGCGATGTTGTCGTTCTTGGATGCCGGTGTGAATGTCAAAGGCGCGCCGAATGAAAACTTTGCCCGCGAGATCATGGAATTATTTACCATGGGCGTGGGCAACTACACCGAGAATGATATCCGCGAAGCAGCACGCGCCTTTACCGGTTGGAATTATGTCGACGTAGACTTCGTGATCAATGAAGACCAACACGACGCCTCCCCAAAAACCTTCCTTGGCCGCACCGGCAATTTTGATGGCGTTGAGATTATCGACATCATCATGGAACAGGAAGTGACGGCACAGTATATTGCCGGCAAGCTCTACAAATTCTTCGTGCGCGATGAGATAAGCGAGCCCACTAAAATCGCCCTCGGCAAGGTTTTGCGTGATGCCAACTATGACGTCGCCACGCTACTCGAAACGATGTTCTTATCGAAAGACTTCTATAGCCCGGCTTCGGTTGGCACACAAATAAAGAGCCCAGTGCAATTGGCCGTCTCGAGTTATCGCAAGATGGGCTTGCAAACAGTGCCAGGTGTACCTGATTTTAACTCGGCCACAGGTGCCTTGGGGCAATCACTGTTCCGTCCACCCACAGTGGCAGGTTGGGCCGGCGGTCGCAGCTGGATCACACCAGGCCTATTGCTAGAGCGCGGTAATTTTGCGCGCGATGTCTTGTTTCCAGACATCAATTTTGTCCCGCCCGATCGCCTAAACGGCAGTGCAGAGATTCGCAGCGTTGCCGAACGCATTCGCCTAGGCTATGACATCACCTCAGCCACCCAGCCCTCTTCCAGCGGCGAAGGGCAAATCATGGCTGAGTCGAATATGCTGGCCGATCGGGATGAAGACTTTAATACCCGTTATGGCAGTTTCCGCGGCTGGCAAATGGCGATAGAGCGCGTCAAGCCGATCCCCAGAGACACCGCGCAAACCAATCTTACTGCCATGGTGCTCGCTGAAAATCTCAGCGACACCACTGAAGTGGTAGACTACTTCATCATGCGTTTCCTGCGCGTGCCGCCAAGTGCCCAGGCGCGCCAAACCCTTATCAGCTTCCTCAACCAAGATCTAGGGACTAACGATATCGCTATCGCGCAATCTTATATGGAAGACTCACTGCGTCTTTTATTGCACCTTGTCATGAGCCAGCCTGAGTATCAATTGAGCTAAACAAAGAGAGTATTCTGATGAACAAAAAGTCTTTGTTACTAAATCGTAGAAGATTACTAAGTGCCGGCCTCACTGGCCTTGGTTTAGGTGCGCTTGGCATGATTCCGACAGGTTTCGCACAAGCGGCACAGCAGGCTGCGGCAACCGCGCGGGCTAATGGCAAGATCCTAGTCATTCTTGAATTGTCCGGCGGTAATGACGGGCTCAACACAGTCGTGCCCTACGGTGATGATGCCTATTACCGCAATCGCCCAAACATCGGCATTGCCAAGTCAGAGCTGCGCATCATCGACGATCATTTCGGCTTTAATCCTGGCATGGCGGGTTTTGAACGGCTTTACAAAGATGGCAATATGGCCATTGTGCACGGCTGTGGTTATGACAACCCCTCTTATTCGCATTTTACTTCTATGGCCTATTGGCACACGGCGGCGCCGAATAGCGGTGACGAATACGGCTGGGTTGGCAAACTCGCTGACACTATGGCGCCAGATGCCCCCGCTAACTTCTTAGTGAATATTGCCGAGAGCCAGTCCTTGGCGGTGCGCAGCGCGAAGCATGTGCCTGTCGTTTTCGATGCCCCCGAGCGTTTTATGCGCGAGGCGTTCTTCGAAGAGAAAGAAGCCCTAGCCCAACAGGCAGAGCTCACTGGCACGGGCAATGCTAGCCAAAGCTTTTTGCATGGCATCGCGCGCAGTGCTAGTGATGCTTCAACGTTAGTGCGCGAAGCCTGGGCGAATTATAATTCACCTGTGGACTATGGCATTACGGGATTGGATCTGCCCAAAGTCGTCTCCTTACTCGAAGCGGGCATGCCGACCAATCTTTACTATGTGTCCTACCGCAATAATGCCTTCGATACGCACGTATTCCAGAACGATCTGCATCAGCGCCTATTAACTTACACCTCCGACGCAGTTTCGGCGTTCATGCTCGACCTCGAGCGTATAGGCCGTGCCGACGATGTAATGCTGATGATCTTCTCGGAATTTGGCCGCCGCGTCCCTGAAAATGTGAGCTTAGGCACCGACCATGGGGCTGCGAACGCGATGTTTGTAGTGGGCTCGCAAGTCAAGGGCGGACATTACGGCGAGCTGCCAAGCCTGACGAACCTAACTGAAGGTGAAAACTTGCAATACACCACCGACTTCCGCCGCGTTTATCAAACGATGATGCAAGGCTGGTTAGGGCAGCAAGACACGAGCAATATCCTCAATGGCCGCTTCGAAGGCTTTGATATGTTTATCTAGTGCAGGCAATAAAAAAGGTGGCAGCCGAGAAATCAGCTGCCACCTTTTTTTGTGCCCGACTACGTTTTAGATTGGGTCACCCGGTGGCATTTGCAGGCCTTGCCCTGGCGTTGCGTCATCGCCACGTTGCTGCCAACGTCTAATTTTGGCCGCTGCACTGCTTTGATAGGCACTCGCATTTCTTTGCCCTTCCAACTGCACTGCAAGTTTATCGAGTCGATCCGCTAGCACCGCCGCGGCCTCTGGCGAGGTATCGGCACTGCTCGCTTGCAACATCATTTCATCAATGGTGACACGTTGCACCACATGCAAGACTTCTTGTTGATACTCAGAATCTGGGGTGCGTGCTTCCCATGTGACCTCTAGCAAGCGATCGATCACCTCCTCTAAGTCTGGGTAATCCCCCATACTGCCGTAGGCAATAAGCCTTGCCATACGCTCGGGGTGCAGAATTTGCTGCACCGTCAAGCTGACAGAACCCTCTGCAGCACCGAGCGGGTCAAATAATAAGCCAGTACGCCCAGGAAACGCTTCTCCCTGATTGTGTCGACGTGCCGTTGGTGGCAACAACGCGAGTGTCTCAACGGGCAGAGTCAGGAAGTCCACATCAAGTGTGGACAATACAGTCTCTAAAGCATCGCGCTGTTCATCCCCCTCAATAATTGTGAAAGGGGTTTGACCATCCCCTCTTAAGGTATAGAAATAGTTAGCGCCGCCAATGCTCTGCGCTGCCGAGTTCAATTGGAAACGGTGGTGCATATACAGCGGTAACAACACATACTGTAAGTCCGAGGTAGGCTCGCCATTGCGGATCAAAGCTTCGCTGAAATTCTCAAGCCCAATACGACGCACTTCGATCTCATGCTTGAGTTGATCGACTAAGTTAGCCCCGTTGTCCCAAACCCCTGCGAACTGATGCCCCGCACCGCGGAAGTTGTTGTTGTTGTGATCCATGAATAGAAGGCCACGGTCGATACTCTCCTGCACAATACTTTGCAGTGCCTCTGCTTCATTAGTGCCGGGCAAGAACTGCTCGTAAGCATAACGCACTGACAATTTGTCGTACTCGCCAATACGCTGCACATAGGCATTGGATAGATCCAATTCACCCGCCTCGGTGATCTCAACTAATGGCGCGGGGTAATCCATGACGCTTTCCCGGCCTGTCGCGCTAGCGATATAATTATGTGGAAAGCCTAGGGTGTGCCCTACTTCATGGGCAGAAAGTTGGCGCACGCGATCAAGCGCCATATTCACCGACGCCATATTGTTGTCTGCCACTTCCCCCAGATACTCAAACCCTGGCACCAAGCCTTGTCCGTGTAGATAATCTTGCCGCAGTCGCAAGCTCCCTAGATTGACGTTGCCTTTAATAATCTCTCCTGTGCGCGGGTCGGTGACCGAAGCCCCATAGGAGTAGCCACGTGTGCGACGGTGCGTCCAATGAATCATGTTATAACGGATATCTTGTGGGTCGGCACCTTCAGGCAATTCACGCACTTGAAAGCCATTGATGAACCCTGCCGCTTCATAGGCATCGTTCCACCAACTTGCGCCCTCTATCAAGGAGCTTTTTACTGGCTCAGGTGTCCCTGAATCCACATAGTAGATAATCGGCTCAATCGGCTCTGAGCGTGCGGCGGTTGGGTCCTTTTTCTGCAGGCGATGTCTTGAGACAAGTCGAATCTGCATGTCATCACCGATATCGGCGCTATAGTCTTGCACCGTTGGTCCGTTTGTTCCAATTCTTGGGTCTGCCAAACGAATGCTGTAGTTGTCGTCAGGAAGTTTCACAAACGAGTGGTGCTGACGCAAAGTGACAGATTCACCTGAGGCGGCGACAGAATTAACGAGATTTCCAGGATTACTGCTCGCGAAGGTTAAACTCACTTCGACTTCAACGTTCTCAGGAAACACCTTGGTGCTTTCTAAATAAAAGGCACTGCGACTCTTATCTAGGCTGTAAGTGCCTTGGTTGCGACGAGAAATATTGCCAATCACATTGCGTGCATCACGCAGGAAAAAATCAGTAGCATCTACTAGTACGCTATCGCCACTTGCCGCAACGATATCAAACCCCCAAAGGGTCGATGGTGCGAATGCATCTCTTACCGCTTGGCGCTCTAGCGGATTGTCACTACGCGCCACATAACGGTAGTTCGGCTCGGTTAATAATACCCGAGGCCCAACCCGTTTGGCTGCCAACACATAGGTGCCGCCTAACTGACCACGGTCGATGCCTACCGGGTTAGACCCTAAACCTGACCCCATTGATATTTGATAAAGAAACTCTGTATCGAGCTTGTCGATCTCCCAGTACATTTTGCCACTGCTGTTGTCCCAATACAGATTAAAATACCCTTGCATGGCTGTGGTACCAGAAACCTTGTCTGCAATAGCGGGCAAGCCTTGAGCGCTGGCAATATTCGTGAACAGAAACAGTGCGAAAAATACTGCAAAACACCTACTCAATGCGCCAAAACTGCGCAACATCCCTTTTATTGAACCACAAAGAGTCATATCAATCGCCTCGGCCTAGAAACAAGCCATTTAGTAGAATTGTCGGGTGATTAAATCGCGAAGAAACGCATGCAGATTAGCACTAAGATCGATTTTTTTAAAACAGAATTATTGGTTTTAAAAAAACCCTACGCTAATCACGAGCAACCATGGGGTCGGCCACAAGCAATTAGAATAGGGTTCAAAGAATGGATGCTTTCCTTAGGCGGCAATAGCATCACGAATATCGACAAGCACTTTTTCCCATTCCGAATCGATCTTCGCAATGAACTCTCGTACAGCGGTATAATCTGCGGACTTGCTCGCCACTTCTAGTTGCGCGCACAAATCCCCTAGCTTTATGGCGCCCACAATATGCGAAGAGCCTTTGAGGCGGTGCGCCAAGGTCCCTACAATTTGTGCCTTACCATCGATCCCCGCTGACACTAGCTCCTCGCGAATCTTTAATGTCGACTCTAGATACTCCGCCAGCACTTCATTAATGACAGCCTTGTCGCCGCCTATGGCCACCGAGAGTATTTTCAGGTCTAAGTTCTGCTGCGTCGCTAGTTTGCTGCCAGCAGCCGTGTATTGAACATCCTCGTCGACATTATGCAATGGCATCCACCGTGCTAATGCCGCACTAAGAATTTGCAATTGCAAAGGTTTAGTCAGGTATTCATCAACTCCTGCGTTCTTCGCATTTTCTGCCTCACCACTAAGGGCGTTGGCGGTCAGAATCAAAATAGGGACACGCGTATCTTTTGGCTCTGCGGCTCTTATTCTGCGAGATAATTCGTAGCCGTCTATCTTGGGCATATGCAGATCGGTCAAGACACAAGAGTAGCGCCCTGTTTGCCACATCTCCCAAGCCTGCTGCCCGTCCACCGCAATCTCCGCTGCATAGCCCAACATACTGAGTTGTCGCGTAATCACTTTCTGGTTGGTCTTATCGTCTTCGGCCACTAGTATCAACTGGTCTTGACTGCGTGCTTGTTCAACACTAGGCACTTCTAACTTACCTACTTGTAGGGGTTGATGCTCCATCTCACTACCCCAGGCACTGGCCCTCCCTGCCGCCACGGCGACGCCATGAAGGAAGTCATATTGGCGCACAAATGCATCATCCATGCTGACGAGATTCGGAGCGATAATTCTGGGGCTTCTGCGTCTTCCTGAGTTAAGTAGAAGAAACTTCACTCCCTCATATGCCGCGACCAACGCTTGCATACTGGCGCTATTGGGGCTGCGCAAATTGGTATGGCATATCACAACACAGTCAAGGTCACGGCTTATTTCATTGCTTAAATCCACCGCCTTTGTAACAGAGCCTGCACGTCTAACTTGCGCCCCTGCGTGTTCCAGATACTTGACTAGGTCATCGTAAATCCCATCGTCTTTTTCAACCACTACACAGCAAAGTTTTTCGAAATCATTAAAATCTTTACCCCCCGCTAGCTCGAGTGAGTTCACCTGATGCAAAGGAAGAACTATCGAGAATTCCGATCCGCTCCCGTATTCACTGCTAACGCTAATCTCCCCATCCATAAGTTCAACTAAGCGTTTGCTAATGGCCAACCCTAGGCCCGTACCCCCAAACACTCTGGTAGTTGAGGTTTCGGCTTGGCTGAAAGAAGTGAATAGTTTGGCTATTTGCTCGGCGCTAATGCCAATACCATTGTCGTTTACCTTAATCACATATTGCTCAACATGTTCACTATGCTGTTCAATCGAAATTTTCACAGCCCCTGGCTTGCCTACCCTGCCACTGGAGAACTTGATGGCATTACCTATTAAGTTCATAAGCACTTGTCGAAGGCGTTTCCCATCTCCCCAAATTTCCTTAGGCAGATTTGGGTCAACATAAACATTTAATGAGACGCCATTGTCGAATGAGAGTATCGATAGCGTATCGACCACCCCTTCTACAACATTCACAAGGTTCAATGGCACACGTTCCAGTTCCAATCGACTCGCTTCGATTTTCGAGAAATCAAGCACATCATCAATGATGCTGAGCAAGGAAAATGCTGAATCCTTAATCGTTTTGATCACCATCGCATGCTCTTTGTCTAGGTTGCTATGGGACAACACATCGACCATTCCCACAATGCCATTCATGGGGGTGCGAATCTCATGGCTCATTACAGCTAGGAATGAACTCTTAGCACGTGACGCAGCTTCTGCCTCGGCCTTTGCTACTAATAGTTGTTCATTCGTCGAGGTAAGCTCTGCGGTACGCGTTTGTACTCGTTCTGCTAATGTAGCGCGTTCGTTCTCCACTTCATCATTGGCCAGGCGAAGTTGGCGCGCCGACTCCTCTAATTCTCTCTGCGCTTCTTTGCGTTCGGTAATATCATGTAACACCATTACCGCACCGAGTTTCTCTCCATTGTTGTCGATCAGTGGTCCGCCACTGATTGTCAAATGACGCCGCTTGGCGTTTTTCACTGCAATAAGCAGCTCTACGTTGCGCTGCACCTCACCATTTAATGCCTTGAACATTGGGCTTTCTTCTTCGGAAATGGGGACGTCGCCGGCCTCTGGGTAAAGCTCGAAATCACCAGAAATGACGGCGTCTTTCTTGAGGTTTTTAGAGTTCGACCAGGCTCTTATCGCTTTATTGGCCAACAGTATTTTGCCCTGCTGATCACAGACCAGAACACCTTCAGAAAGATTTTCTAGCACCAAACGATTGAGCTCTTGTTGCTGTACTAGGTCCCTTGCTGACAGTTTGTTTTCGGTAATATCGTGCATTACCACAACCGCACCCACTTTCTCTCCATTACTTCCCGTTAACGGCTCCCCACTGGCAACAACAAAGCGGGGGTTCTGCCCTTTACGGCAAATGCTCATCTGCGCGTTTCGAACTTGTTCGCCATTGAAGGCGCGCATCAGTGGAATATTCTCTGTCGCCAAGGCCGTTGTGCCATCGCCCTCATACAGATCGTAGTATTCACTCCACTGTGTGGCGGGTATATTTCTTGGATCTACCCCATGCCACTGCCGTGCCGCCTTATTGAATAGAATGAGTTCGCCATCGCTATCGCAGGCAATAACCCCTTCGGCCAAATTTTCGAGAATCAAGCGGGTAAGGTCTTGTTGTTTCTTAAGCTCGGTATTGGCCCGAATACGCTCGGTGATATCATTTGCCAACACGAGCCTTAGGGAGCTCCCCCGCTCCAAAAGCTCACGACTTGTGACATCCGCATATAACTTACTGCCATCCTTTCGAATGTGTATCGCGCCCTCTATGCGAATGGAATCCTGCACCGTTGCATTTGCACGTGGATTGCCAGGGTCTTCACGAATAATTTCCGGATGCACATCGGCCATCGTCATACTGAGAAACTCTTCCCGTGTATACCCATAGCTCTCAATGGCCGCTTGATTCACCGCAGTAAACTTCAAGCTATCTTGTTCATACAACCACATGGGGATTGGATTGGAGTCAAACATCCCACGGTAGCGTTTCTCACTATTGGCTAGTGCCAAGGTGCGCGAGTAAACCTCTTGCTCGAGTGTGGCATTGAGATTCTCCAGAGCAATCTTCGACTGACGCTCTGGGGTGACATCTCGAGAAACACTCATCAGTTGCACTACCTTGCCTTCGATGTCAGTGATGGCTGTTATATGCACATCCCACCACTTAGGCACGCCCTTTAGCGTCTTTGCAAACCCTTGAAAATGCCCCGTACGACCAGCGCGAGCCTCTTCCATTGCTTTTAAAAACGCACGACGATCCTGTTCACGATCCCAGAAAGTAATCCAATTGATGTTCAATACCAAGCTACGATCGGGGATATCCATCAAGGCCATGCCGCGGTCGGTAATGCTCAGAATCACACCATCGAGATCGTGCACCTTAATACAGTCGTGGCTACCCTCGATTATCTTGCGGCTGTATTGTTCACTGGCACGCAATGCGAGCAACATCTCTTTGCGTTGCGTCACATCTTGCGCTGTCCCCAATACTTCAACCACTTCGCCCGTGTCGTCATATTGTGGATTGAAACGGAATATCACATGCCGTATCGAGCCATCGCGACGGCGCAAACGCCCCTCTAGCTCATTATTCTGGTGAGGATTTTCTGACCAGGCCACCCCAGACATCATTTGTTGCAGATTCTCTCGATCGTCTTTGTGCACAAATCGTAGCAGCCACTTGTCTAGATCAAACTGATAACCGTCTTCTATCTCAGCATTCGTTTTAAGAAAGGCATAAGCCATGTCATCCATGCTGATTACCCGATCTTTGACATTCATGCTCCACGACAGGATGTGAGCAATATTCATTGCCTGCCTTAGTTTGGCTTTTTCCGAATTCAGCTCTCTCGTTCTTGCCCCCACCTCTTCATTGACCAGACGTGTACGCGAAATGTAATTCAACATGAGGAACGAGATAATCATGACGATAAACATGAGGATTAGAAAAAATACGCGTGACTCTACGCTTGTGCCGGGGATCCAATAATTATTGGGGGAATAAGCCGACCATGTCACATCTAAGCCAAAAATAGGGAAGGTAATTGACTCAATAAGCAACTCCTCTTGTAGTGCCGCTTCGTCGTCGGCATTCAACAAAATCACGCCGTCTGTACCGCCAACAATCAGTGAGTACAGCAATTCTCGGCCATTACTGTTGGCGCCAATCGACTGCATGATTTCAAGAGGCTCGATAACGCCTAATACAAAGCCTTTAAGGTTTTCACGTCGCTCGGCAATTGTGGCACCACTGGCAGCAAAACCATTGCTGTAAGTCGGGGTATAGAAAACCATGGTGAACGCATTACTGAGATTATTAATGAAAGCACCACTAAGAACTGTCTCATTGCTATCTCGCGCTTGCTGTAAAGCGGAACTGAATGGTTCTCTTGAGCTGGGATCGAACCCTGGCACTAAAACATCAGCCTGTTGCTGTTCATCTCGCACTCTTGGTAGCCAAGCAATCGACTTCACCTCTGCCTCTTGTATTTGACTGACATAGGCGGACAGACTCGATTCATCGATCTCCTCGCTCATAGAGAGATAACGCGCAACCGATTCGAATATACTGACATCTCTATTGACTCGTTCAGTAAATACATCTAGGTCACGATTAGACTCCGCAATCAGATTGCGCTGCAGATTCTGTTTTTCATTGTTTTGGAACCATACTATAGAGTAGACGAGTATTGCGGTAGTTAACAAAAGATGCGGAAGTACTAGGTAATATTTACCAGTTTTCTGATTACGAATATTATAGGCTAGCCACAGAATTACTGGGGTGAACAACATGACCCCTATGGTGTCGCCTACCCACCAAGAAAACCAAAATGCAGAAAACTGCTCACTAGGCATGACGCCTTGTAAGGTAAGCGCGCTCACGCCCAACGTAGGCGATATAGTGCAACACAGTGCAACGCCCACTAGATAGGTTTTAACAATCGAAACGAAATTGCCCTCTAGATTGGGTTGCAGATACTTCGAGATTACCGCAGCTCCAACGACTGCCTGCAGAGTCGGACCTACCGAATCTAACAGCAACCAACCACTACTACTTAACAGGCTTGCGTCACCGCTATACTTAAGCACATTGAAGATTAGGTCGCCAAAGAATATACCCGGCCACAACACCCCGCCACCAACGAGCAAACCGGCGAGCCCAACGCCTGCGGCAGGCCAAAAAGCCGAGGCATCTGATGGATAAAATGCTAAAAGGTTTCCCAACGCAGAGCTGATAATATAGGCAAGCGCTAGTATCAGTGTTGCGTACAGTTTGACTTTACTTCTGCCACTACTGTCAATAATCCCTTTATTCATTAGTGCCTCGTTTGCTGTAGCAGAAAGCGACAAAATCATCAAAACTCAATGGCCTTGCGATGTGGTAACCCTGCGCCAAGTCGCAGCCATACTCTTTCAATACGTCGAGCTCTCGCGCTGTTTCAACGCCTTCGGCAATTGATTTGATGCCCAAACGATTGGCGATGTCGATACTCGTTTCGATGATTGCCCTAGCCTCTCGTTTAGTCAGCATTAGCGAGACGAAACTTCGGTCAATTTTTAGCTCTGTAAATGCCACTCGAGACAACTGTTGCATGCTCGCGAAACCCGTACCAAAGTCATCGATAGATAAACCGAACCCGCGCATGCGCATACGGGCAAGATTCTCTAGCGCTGGAGCAAGCTCGGTCATTGCGGCGGTTTCTGTCACCTCAAGAATCATTTTCTCCGGTCGTAAACCAGATGCACGCACGACGTCATAGATTTGACTCGCGAGTTTAGTGTCAGTCAAAGAGGTGAGCGATAGGTTCACAGACACATCGATCTCTAAACCGACATTCGCCCAAGCCTGGCAGGCGATCGCCGATTGCGAGATCATACTAAAGGTCAGTTCATTAATTTTACCTGACTGCTCTAAAATAGGAATGAAGGCGAAAGGAGCGATTAAACCGTGTTCTGGATGTTGCCACCGAGCCAGCGCTTCAGCACCGACGACTCGATTCGAACTAAGATCTATTTTTGGTTGAAAAACCGGTTTAAACTGATTTTCACGCACCCCTTGCATGATCTCATCTAGAGAAAAGCTCGGCGCATCGCTATCGAACACTTCGCTCGTAGGCTGACTGTTTTCTTGCAGCAGTCGTAGCAGTGTAGAGATATTATCGTTTGTGATTGGTTTTTGCAGAACCCCCAAAGGCTCTATTCCATAGGCGTTGCACATGGTCTGTATTGAGCTGAGAAAGGTTTCATTCCAGGTGCTTGTGATCACTAAAGACGCAGCAGAGTTTTTCTCCCCTAGAATGCGAATAAACTCCATGCCGTCCATATTCGGCATATCGAGATCACTAATGATCAGATCAAAAGCCGCGTCGCTCGCCTCAATCGCCTGCAATGCCTTTATGCCATCGCTAGCATGCTCTATATCGACAACATTATTCATACGCAGCAGTCTGAGCATAAGATTGCGTTGAAAATCATCGTCTTCAACAACAAGTACACGCATGGCATCTGTAGATTTAATTTTCATCTCTCCGACGGAACCAGTGAACATAAATTTTCCTAACACTAGATCACTAAACACAAGCAACTAGGTCTAGCGGCTTTTTAAATATTGAACCTTAATTTTTCCTTTCCTCGCGACGCATTCAAGGTCTTCACATTAAGCGACAACATGGCCACAAGTAGATTCTCGCTCTTGGACAACACTGCCTTAGCACCGCGCCGTTTTGCCTTCATTGCTAGATCAGCATCGTAGCTGTCAAGCAACACCACTACTTCGCTGTTCTTACTCGCAGCAAAGGTTTTGTCGATCATAGAGAAGCCTTCGCCGCCTGGAAGAAAGAGATCCAAGAGGATTAAATCGGGTGGGTCGCACCTAGTGACCCGATCAAGCTGCTCGAAGCTCTCTACCTCTCGAACCTCTTTAAGCATAGGCATCGATTGCACTATTCGTATTAAGCTATTACGTAGAGTCATTGATCTGTCAGCCACTAAGACTTTCATCATTGCCCTTCCCTAAACCTATAATTTCAGTATGGTAGTTAAGATAGAGGGTTCTCATAAGGGAGTCATCACGAATTCGGTGGTAATGTTGTCACGAAAATAGGGATACCCGTGTCACGATAATCGTGACACGGAAGAGGTTTTGATATTGGGAGGTAGGCTCAGCCTAGCGCTATTTAGCTAGACCGTGTTCGATCGCATAGCGGGTGATCTCGACGTCCGAGCGCACGTTAAGTTTTTCTGAAATGCGGCGTCTATAGGTCGCAATAGTACTGATACTGAGATTGAGTTGCTCTGATATCTGACGAGTGCGCTGCCCTGAGGCAATAAGCTGAACCACTTGCAGTTCTCGATCGGACAATGCATCGTGAGCAACTTCTAAATCCTTACTGCCAATGGTGCCTGCAAGGTGCTCAGCTACAGCTGCACTGACATACTTGGCGCCTGTTGCCACTTTACGTACGGCAACCACTATCTCATCAGCCGCGCTCTCTTTTGAGACAAAGCCCGCAGCGCCCGCCTTGAACGCACGCAGGGCAACGTCCCGCTCTGGCATCATACTAAGCACTAAAACAGGCAGTTTAGGTTTTAAACTTTTTAGCCGAGCGATAAGCTCTAAGCCACTACGGCCAGGCATATTGAAGTCAACAATAAAGACATCGACATCATATTTTTTACAGTACTCACTCGCCTCGCTGGCGTCTTTTGCAGTTTCAATCAGCTCGATATCTGATTCTCTGCTAAATACTTTGCGCAGCCCCTCACGAATCAACTCATGATCGTCTGCTACGATAATTTTAATCATCTGACTCTTCCCAATAAGACTCCATTGTAGCGAGGGATAATGACACCGTAGTGCCTTTATTCAATTGGCTGTGAATCGTGAGTTGCGCAGCGATATTTCTGGCGCGCTCTTGCATGCCCAATAGCCCAAGGGAGCGAAACGCCAAATCCCCTACAACAAAGCCTTTACCATTATCAGTCACTTTTATTTGTAAACATTGGTTTTCATCCACCTCAATGATCACTCTGACAATACTCGCATTGGCGTGGCGGACGACATTGGTCAACGCCTCTTGAATAATACGGAATAATTGCGTGGTTTGCTCACTGTCTAAAGACGGAATCGTTTGCTTGCAAATAATCTCACAATCCAGCCCCGTTCTCGCCTGAGTTTCTTTCGCTTGCCATTCCAAGGCTGGCACTAAGCCCAGCGCATCAAGCACTTCGGGGCGCAGGTCTTGCGCGATTCTTTTAACAGAGATTAGAGTCGATGCCACAAGCTGCGTAATACTCTCTATGCCCTGCTTCAATTGCTCAGCCGGTTTATCATCGATGTCGCGCTTGAAAAGGTCGAGATCAATCTTCAGCGCCGTCAGAATTTGTCCTAACTCATCATGAATCTCTCTTGAGATGCGCGTTCGCTCTTCCTCGCGAATTTGTTGCAGACGAGATGCTAGGCGTTGCAGTGCTCGCTTAGAGGTGACCGAATGGGTTACGTCACGCCCAATCACTATGAGCCGAGCTTGATCCGTATGGTGCGTTCCGCTCCAGCGGATATTGTGATACTGGCCATCTTTGAATTTCATGCGCACATCCAGCGCCGGCAAGTTCTCTTTCTCGAGTTTCATGCCCTGCAAAACAGCCACCACCGCAGCGAGATCTTCGGGGTGTACAAAGTCGGTGATTCTCCTACCCAACAGCTCTTTTCCTGCTACGCCAAAGTTACGGGTACAGGCTGGGTTAGTCTGAAAAATAGTGCCGTCGTACTCGATGATCGCGAACATATCGACCGATTGCTCAAACACTTGATCACGTTCTAGTTTAGCTTTTTTTTGCAGAGTGAAGTCTTGAATAAGATTCATGGTTTGGATCGGTTGCCCGGCGCTATTATAAATAGCGGCAACCGACGCCCTACCCCATTTGGTCTGTCGATCAGGGCGGCGGATATGCACATCGCTGACTAAATTTCGGCTACGCCCCGCGATCACCTCTGCTTGTAAATAAGCCATAACGCTCTTATCGTGTTCAAACAAGGTCAAGCCTATATTTTGGCCCAATAACTCATGCCGTTCACGCCCGACCAACTCACAGAATGCAGAGTTAACGTCCTCACACAAACCATCCAGAGAAGCGATAAAGAAGCCGACAGTAGAGTTTCTAAAAATTGTCCTATACTTGGACTCGCTTTCCTTTAGGGTGTCATAGCTTTCATCAAAAGAGGCATTAGACCTAATCAATTTTCCATTCACTGGGCCCGTCTCAGCGATCTGCACAAAGGGTTTCTCAAGCTCTAGTTGTTTGACCAATGTGCCTGCTATGGTCTCAACCGCCAATGTTTGTGATGGGGATAATGTGCGTTGCTCTGCGTCAAGCACACATAACATGCCAAATTTCTTACCCGCAGAACTCAACAAAGCAAGGCCGGCTATAAATGAGATTGCTGGCGTTTTACCGAACAGCGCTTTAGTAAAAGCGCCAGACTCATCGCCACCACCATCGATCTGTTGCAACTGCGCGCCAATCAACACTTCACTCAATGCAGGAAAGGTAATGCCTAGCTCTTTTAACACCGCCCCATGAACACTGGCATAGCATTGCTCTGCGCTATCAAAGGCAATGATAAATGCCATAGAGCATTCGCAGATGGCAGCAAGGTTTGTCGTGAGTCTTTCAATTTCCCACTCATTAGGAAAAGAACGCACTAAATGGGAATACATGAGTTTAGGAGCACCCTCGTTGGGAGAAAAACGATCAATTTATACACCCAAGATACCACAGGCATCTAGAATTGGAATATTGGCAGTATGAGCATGGCGCATACGGCACTAAGTGCTATAATTTTGCGCTTTGTAAAACAGCACCCAATCTGGCCGGAAGTAGATGAGCGATACGAAAAGTTTCGAAAAGCACACCCCCATGATGCATTGGTTTTAGTTTATTGATATTGCTAGATTATTTAATAGTTATTTTGATTTGCTATACTTTTTACTACACTTGCAACTGGTAGGTAACGATGGGGACCCAATTGCAGAGGAACCGGATTCAAAATCCGGTTCTAGTGATAGAGTGCCGGTTCAAGTCCGGCTCCCGGTACCAAATCTTTCGGTCAGCTTTCGACGAGAGATTCAGAAAACTCCTTTCGATACTTCCACTTGCTGACGACCTCGTCCTCGGCCCGATTTTGCGTGTCCGGCGTTTGGGTTCGGTTATGGCCAAAAGTGCCGGACTGGGGTTCTCTATAGTCCGGTTCTCAGGGCGCTGAGTGGCCATTTTTCGCCCGTCGAAACTTTCGGGGTCACTCGACGCAATCGACGACTCGACGCTGGGCCATGTGAGTCGAGGGGGCTGGACCGGCGTCGGGTGCGTCGGGTCGTCGGGTGGGGGTTGAGAGTTACTGCGTGCCGAAAACGGGCGGGCAATTTCCGGTAATGTCTTTTACCGGAATACCTACTTAACGTTATTCAGACAATTGTTGGTAGACGACAATGTACGGATCTAAGTAATTTTTATTTACCAAATAATTATAGGTTAAGATCAGAATGTGACAAATATTCCTGTCGCAATAGTCGTCCGATAACGATAACTACTGCTATATTATATAGAATTGCTATTGTTGATAGCTTTGTCACCAAATACTCAAATTCCTCTGGCCCAACAGTAAAAAGAGTAAATATCGCAATCAGTATTACTACTGCAATAGGTATAAATATTATTCTTCCATAATATTGAGATGAGTTATTCTTATCCACTCCTTTAAGAACCTGTTTCGTAACCATTACCAATAGGAGTAGTGAAATACCTCCCACAAGAGGTACAAATATCCATAGCTTTTTAATGAATTCACCTCCCATGAAAATAACAGTGCTTAAGGATATGAACGATATTACAAAGCCAGAGTAAACGGATTTTTCCATTGCACTTAAACTTTTATAAAATGAATATACCATTTAAGTAACGCCTACATTTACTATTTCTTGGTGAATCGAATATCTTAGACTTTTCTCATGTGCATTCGAATTCCAATCTAGCACCAATATAGCCTAAAAAATTAAGAATGTTTGGAGAAAGAGCAATATTACTTATATTTTCATTACTTGAAATCTCTATTTCTAAGTAAATATCACATTCACCAGAAAATTGTTTCAAATACTCCCTCTTTAACTCAAATATTTTTAGAAATTCATCTTCATAATTTGAGAAAGTTAGTTGGGAATTTTTCCCTATTGCAAAAGACCATACGTTTTCACTAAACGGAGTTTGCCCCTCCCTTCTCATTTCTCCGATTCTGCATGAATTAGTTGGTTCTATGCTTAATACTCTAGTAATATTTCCCGGGTCAATAGTACTACTATGTAGTGACAGATAAAGCTGCAATTCTTTCATCATGGTATCCTATAAATATTCAAACCTGTATTAGCGACGATCGCTCGGCTACCTTTCCTTTTTAATACTATGTCACCATTTTTACATTTATAGAGATCAAAATACTTTGGAGGCTTACCATATCCTTCTTTTTCTTTGTGAAGCGCTTCGCTACCACCTAGGTAATTTTTTAACCTTTCAATTTCAGACTTTGTAAGCGGGCTATCACAATTATCATCATTATCACATTCATCATCATTAGTTTGATCAAAAGCCTTATCTATGAAATAGATGGCAGCTAATTGAATTCCAGCCTGAATAGCTAATCCCACTGTAGCGCCAATACCGCACCCTATAGGTCCAGCAGGAGCTCCAACCATACATCCTACTGCAGGATTCTCCCCAGTAGGATCATTGTATCGAATTGGATTTGATAAAGTATAAGCGAATGTATTTAGTCCCCCGCCTAAACCAATAGGATCACTCTCAGTGAACCGGCCTAAACTAGGATCATAATCTCTATAATAGTTGTAATGGAGCCCGCTCTCACTATCCGAATATTGCCCGGGAAACCGCACATTGTTTTCGATCGCTTCAGCGACAAGTTCCACATCCCCAAACGGCTGATATACCGCATCCCAAACCACCACCTGAGATTCATCACTGATCTTTTGCGGCGTACCAAGATGATCGTTGTGTACGAAGTACAAAGATTCATCTGGAGAATCAGTATCATCTACTAATGCGATCTGTTGGCCGTTGAGGTAGACATACTCACGTAGTGTTTGACCAGTGCCAGCATCGATCTCAGCAATGAGTTGACCGCTCTGATCGTAGATGAAATGCACGGTGGAGTTCGTGTCGCCGTTCACTGTTTTAGCTACACGCTGCCCCTGTGCATTGTGTAGATTCTCAACGTGCGCTTGTTGCTGCGCGATTCCACTGTCACATGTTTGTGGCCGTACAATATTGGTATTAGGCATTGCTGCTTCAAGATCATCTAGCTTTGCACACGTTAGGTCGGAATTTCCAGATAAATCCAGTGATTCTAAATTGCTCAGCGCCTCTATACCTTCAAGACTCTCAAGGCCACTATTGCTGCAATCTAAGGCGGTAACTTCGTTGGTTGTTGCCCAGCCATTTGATGCTGCCTGCCCGAGAACGCAAGCTTGTAAGCCAAGGTCAGTAAAAGGAGCCTCATTGACTGGAGTAAGTGTTTCGCCAGAACTTACGCTTGCAAACAGATAGAGCTTACCGAAACCTCCATCGGCACCGTACGCCCCTACTGCGATTTGCCCACTTGGAGTGACTGCAAGTCCTTGGCCGAAGTTAACATCAGCGTCGGGTTCAGGATTATTTATGGCCTTGATTAGTGAACCATCTGTCCCTGAATATATATAGACACGTCCCGAGTTCTGAGCCCCGAAGTCGTCATTAGCGGCACCTACTACAACATCACCTGAGGGGGTGCTTGCAATGGAGGAGGCAAACAATCCATCCGTGTCTGCAAGTGGATTAGATACACTCCACAGCAACGACCCAGTTACCGATTCATGAACGAATAGGCTGCCGTCATTACTTGCATTGGTGTCTTTTAGTCGCGCACTAACGAGAATATTCCCCTGCGTCGTTGTACTTACAACGCTTCCGTAATCATCATATGCTGTAGCAGAGGGACTTGGGATCGATAGCAAAAGGCTGCCGTTATTCTCGGCAAACAAGTGCACAGCTCCAGCATCAGTCTGCACGGATACGTCATCTTTGGGGGCCCCAACGAGTATTTCGTTAGCAGCATTTACGGTCAGCGATTTGCCAAATTCTGCATTCAAATCCCCCGACGGATTGCTGATGGTATAGACAAGAGTTCCAACAGGGTCGAACACATGCACTGCACCCCCAAGTCCTTGCTGATAGGCGCCAACGATTATGTTGCCAGTACTGCTGCCTGAAACCACATAACCAAATCGATCTCCAGCAATTGGCGTCGGATTGCTTATAACTTGCAGTAAGCTCCCGTTGGCTCCGTCAAAGATGTAAACGGTACCGGAATTGACCCCTGATGTATCATCGTTCCACGCGCCTACAATTATGTCGCCAGTGTCACTAGACGCTACTGACCATCCAAAATAGTCACTGCCGCTAATTGAAGGATTCGTTATCTGAAATAGCGATTCGCCATTTGTACTATCAATGAGATAAACCTCTCCGTCATACGAATCGGTAAAAGGGTTATAGGTGATAGCGCTGCTGATGAGATTTCCAGAAGGTGTTGAAGCCACAGCAAAACTGAATTGATTGGTCGCTGGTTTTCCAGGGTTTAACAAGCTGAATACGAGATCCCCCTCTCCCAGACAACTAGAAGGGTGTGAAATTATCCCAGAACCTAGCAAGCCTTCAAGCGCTCCCAATGCACTACACTCAAGACTGGTCGCTCCTGAAAGATCGAGAGAGGTTAGTTGACTGAGCCCTTCCAGTTCGCCTAACAACGTAATTGGGTTATTAGAAAGTGAAAGGCTAGTTAGATTACCAAAAGAAGAAAGTCCAGCAAGATTGGAAACCCCTTGACCATTGCAACTTAGGCTCGTGACCTGAGAAGGCGAAGTCCAACCGTTAGCGGCGCCAGTTGCATCTATGCATGCACCTAAGGCTGCGTCAGCAACGTAAGCAGAAAGTGGGGCAAGTAATTGTTGAGAAACTAAAGTACAACTCGGGACTTGGCAATGATTCACGGAGTCTGTAAAAGTCTGCACCCCTGCTCTATCAATCCGGAAACGATAGTCCCCCGGCAAAAGTGTGAATTTCACCTGTCCAGTAACATCAGTTACCGCTGTTTTATTTACGTAGCTATTTCCATTGAACGCATACACATTCAAACCTGTCTCGACATTGCCAAGAGAATTTGTAACTGAGACAGTCACAGATTCTGGGACTTCATAGCTGATGGAATTACACCCAGGCAATGCACAATGGTTCACAGTATTTGTATAGAATTGTGTGCCACTTTTATCAATACGGAATCTATAGCCGCCTGGCAGCAAAGTGAAAGTTGCTTGACCGTTTGCATCAGTAACTGCAGATTTGTTCATATAGGTGTTAGCGTTGTATGCATAGACAGTCAGTCCCGATTCGACACCGCCAGCACTACTGCTGACATTCACGGTCACTGACTCTGGAACCTCGAGCCCTACCGCATCGCACCCTGGAACAGAACAATGATTTACTGTGTCGGTATAATATTGAGTTCCGTTCTTGTCTACTCGAAAGCGGTAATCTCCCGGAATCAACGTGAACTCGGCCACACCGCTAGCATTGGTAATGGCGGACTTGTTGATATAGGTATTACCGTTGTAGGCGTATACGTTTAAACCAGATTCATTGCCACCAGCACTCGAAGTGACAGTAACCGCCACTGAGCTTGGCATGCTGAACGACACCTCTGTACAACTCGACACCACACAATGATTACTAGCGCTAGTAAAGAATTGGGTGCCATTCTTATCGATTCGAAATCGATAACTTCCAGGAACTAAAGTAAAAGTCGCTTCACCATTAGCATCAGTGATTGCTGATTTATTGACATATGTAGCTCCATTAAATGCGTAGACATTCAACCCTGCCTCTGGTCCGAAGTCGCCCTCTACAGTTACCACAACTGATTCAGGTATTTCCTGTTCTACAGAAACACATCCGGGAACTGCGCAATGATTTGTGGTTCCTGTATAAAATTGTGTGCCGTTCTTATCTACTCGAAAACGGTAGGCACCAATAGGCAATTGCAAAGTTGCAACACCATAGGCATTGCTCACCGCCGACTTGTTGATATAAGTACTTCCATTGAAGGCATAGATACTAAGCCCCGCCTCTGGACCACCGGCGCTGCTAGTCAACGTTACTTCGACAGGACGAGGAATATTTACTGCGACTGAGTTACACGAAGGAGTGCTGCAATGGTTTGTCCCACCACTATAATATTCTGTGCCGCTTTTGTCGGCACGAAAACGGTAGCTACCATCACTTAACACCATTGTTGCGACACCATTGGCATCGGTCACTGCGCTTTTGTTTAAATAAGTATTGTTATTAAAGGCGTAGACGTTAATTCCGGAAAGCAATGTTCCTGCATCATCACTTACAGTCACGCTTACAGGCGTTTGTGCTAATGCGAGGCTTGCAGTTAAACTCAGAGCCCATCCTAGTAGGAGCTTCTTCATGGCTGTGCTCCTTGTTGAGGAATCGCATCTATTAAGCGATTCTGCGCATTGTAGATGAGGTCAAATCCAATTTCTGCGCCGCGATCATCATCGATGATGTTTCCAGCATTGTCGTAGCTCAAAGTTCGAAGGTCACCATCTACGTCAATCGAAAGCAGACGATTGCTGGCGGTGTCGTATGTATAGGTCTCCAGGCTGTTAGTTCCGCCTTTCGTCACCGTTAGACTCAGTCGATTTCCTACAGGATCATACGTGTAGTTTTCTAGGCCGTAAGCTCCGTCAGCGGATATTAATCGGTTGAGTTGATCGTAGGTAAAATCTTGGGAACGAGCAGAATCGACTGAGTCTGAAATTGCAGTGATATTGTTTACCGCGTTTTGTGTATACCCACGATCGAGTATATTGGGAGCTACTCCGCCGCTACCTGAGACGGCAAGATTGCTTAGTCGATAGTCCGCGTCAATATCTAAACTCAATTCCAATCCATTCCCATATTGCAGTGTTTGGACTGGCCCGAAAGGCAGGTAATCAATTGCCGAGGCAATCGTTTGAGATGGATTGCCCACACTCGTTGCAGTACTTACCGAGCTTGTTCGACCTAAGGAGTCCAACTGATTGCTGACCACCCTCCCACTTGGGTAAGTAGTCTGAATCAAATTATCGGCAAGATCATAGGTGTAGTAGGTAGAGTACAAGTTTCCTTGAATGTTTACAGTCACTGAAAACTGATTGCCCCTATGATCGAAAACATATTGCGTGCTGCCGGTTTGATCATTTAGCTGAGTAAGCCTACCCACTCCAAACATGCCTGAGGGCTGATCATAGGTATAGGCAATGTTCTCCGTAGGACTACTTGGATAAGTTACGGCGGTGAGTCGATTCAATGCATCAAAGTCGTACTGGACATTGACACCTCGTGCGTCCGTCTGATCAATTTGGTTGCCTGCATCGTCGTATGTGAAGATAGTTACCCCGGTGTCAGGACTATCCAATTGAATAAGATTGTTTAAACCATCATAAGTGTAGCTAGTCGTAAAACTGCGTTGATCAGTAACACTAATTAGATTGTCGCGCGCGTCATAAGAGTATGCACTCTGATTACCATAAGCATCTGTCATGTTGCTTAGGCGATTAAGTGCATCAAATGCTTGCAGGGTTTGCTGATTGAGCCCGCTCGGATCCAACACGGTGGAGAGTTGATTGCCGTTTTGATCGTAGGTGTACTGAGCAACTTGCCCTGCCCCACCGATCATTTGATGGATACGACTTAGCTCATCGTACACAGTTTGTTGAGTGCGTTTAATATTTCCAGGTGCATCCTTCACCCGCTCTTCTGTGATGTTTCCCGCAACGTCAAGGACGTACTCTTGCCGCTCTCCTAAATTATTCGAGATCGCTGTCAATCTATGAGCAGCATCATACTCATAGTCTAAGTAGGAACCATTCGGGAGCGTAACGCGAGTCATTTGACCCACATCATCATAATGGTACTGAGAGGTTGCGTGTTGCCCATTGCCAGAAGGATCAAGAATTGTGCTGCTAAGTAGCCAACCACGTGGGTGGTAAGTCATTTGGGTAACAACATTGTTTTGATCTAACATCGATAGTGGCAAGCCACGTGCGTTATAACCCGTTACTTCTGTGACATGTCCAAGAGGGTTCGTCACTGTGGACACAAAACCGTCTGCATTATAGGTATACGTTGTGATATCGCTTACATCAGTACGTGGGCCGTTGATTGTGGCCACCTGATACGCTCCGTTTACCCCAGATGGATAGTAAGTATAAGCCCAAGTGCGAGAACGCCCATTTGTAGAATAAGGAACTGTTTGTGAAGTCGTGTCCGTTTCTGTCCGAGTTAGGACATTTCCATATGCATCGTATGTGTATGTGGTTGTGCGGCCAGGTTCTGTGACGGTAAGCGGCAATCTGAAGTCTGGATGCCAAGTCTTTGAAACTATTCTTTGGACTGCGCTCCCAACAGCCTCTGTTCTGGAATCCTGAAGACCTCGAGAATCGAACGAAAGATTTGTGGTATTGCCATTGGTGTCTTCAAGCTCAATACGATTACCAAAGGCATCATAGCTACTCTCTTGAGTAGTAGCGGGAAGGTTAGTTGTAGCCAGCCTCTGTTCATTGCTTGGAAATTTGACACCATGAATCGCTTCAAAGGTATATACCGATTGACGCCCCAGCGGATCTGTTACTGTTACGTTACTAGGTGTATACGCAAAACTATAGTGATCGATTCCACCAGCAAGCTCCGAACTTGTAGCACGACCACTGGTGTCGAATGTCCAAGTGACAAAACGATCGCCATTCTCATCCGAAATTCCCGTTAAAAAATCTGAAAAACTGGTAT
The DNA here is from genome assembly GCA_947259995.1 of uncultured Pseudomonadales bacterium. Taxonomy (GTDB): domain Bacteria; phylum Pseudomonadota; class Gammaproteobacteria; order Pseudomonadales; family Pseudohongiellaceae; genus UBA5078. The sequence goes on from CAMYOK010000018.1 coordinate 34,496, forward strand.
TTTCATAATGATATGTTTTGAAGGGATTATCCGATGGAACTAACGGCGTTTGGTCTGGAAAAATGACCTTGGTTAGATTGTTCGCTGTACTATATTCGTATGTATAACTCTGGCCATCTGGGTCTATCATCCCGACTATTCTGTTTAGAGAGTCGTATTCAAAGCTCAGTGTGTCACCAGTAAAATCAGTCACTGTGTCTAACGTAACGTTGTCATCATCGCCTCCCTCTGACGAAGGAAGATCATAGCGCAGTAATGTCGTTTGACCCTGCCGATAAGTAATTTTAGTCAACCTTCCGTCGGCATCGTAAGTTTCCACTTGATCGTTGTCGCCAGAATAGATCCAACTGCTCGTATGCGTTCCAGCTTCCAAAACTTGCGTTAAAGTGGTGGATTGATTGTCATAGTCTGCTACCCAATCAACATAATCGGTGCCACTGACAGAATAGCTTAGCCCGGATGAAAGGAAGAGCTCCGTTTCACCCGTTGGGCGCATAAGTGAAACATGAGCTAATGAAATTGTGTTGGAAAAATCGAGTAGTCGATGTGATCCAATAATTCGAGATTCGTAAGAATGTGTCCAACCTTTACTGAGGGAGGTTCTTACTTTCGCTCGCCCCCTGGAGTTGAAATAACGTACAAAATTTAGCCCGGCAATCTTTTGGCTTACATAGTCAGTTTCAGTTTGAAAGCTATTGCCTGTGGCAACAACTATTGGATCACCTTCCATAGGGTTTGGACAAGATTCGCAGTCCTTTCGAGGCTGTTTTTCCTCATTTGGTCCGGTACAAACGTACCCAGGGTTATTGCCATAGTAACTTGCCCTTGGGTCAGAAGGCTGTGAAGTTAGAATTGTGCCTACGGGACAGGAAAATGCAGCACAAGACTCAGGGTTATATTGGTAGGGAAACGCTTCATCTCCGTAAAGATTTCCATCTCTATTCACATCTGTAGCGAAGTATCCGCTCGGGCAAGCCCACCGACCTCCGGCAAAATTGAATTTATTATATGAAGTTCTTGATTGGGTATTGCCAACATAAGGCTCAGAGCAGCTATCGGGGTTATGTCCATCCGACATACCTGTAACTGTTGTAGGAATATTTATGTAACCAACTGTAACCTCTCCAACATGGGTTGGGCGTTGTACTGGTTCGCAAATATATTGTGGGCCTATGATAGATGCAGGGTTATTGCAATCTACCCGTGCAGGAGCGCCATTTGGGTACGTACCTGAACAACCTATAGATCGCGAACTGGGTGGTACAGTATTCGTTCCATTGCCCACATATATCCATGGAAATGTACTATTAGATTGATCAATACGATCTGCATACTCCACTGGTACGGGGAATGTGTAGGGATCTTGTGCGAAGACTATGGACGAGAAGGTAGGTAGTAGAACGAGGAGGCAACATCGAATCAAATTCATAGCTAAATTGTCCCTATGATTATTTGAACAATCACAAAAAGATTATGTGATTCATAGAGAACTCTATAATACGAATCACCCATTAATATAGTGGGAAATTCTACATGTAAAAATCTATAAGTTATGTAGGAAAATTGCCATCGATCAGATTTTTTTTTGTTCTCAAAAAGTGCGCAATTGCAAATGCAGTCTCTTTTTAGGAGCGAACAATATTTCAGAAAATTAATGACATGATTGAAACATAGCAACAAATGTTGGTAACAGAAGACCCCATTCGATCTCGGTCAAATTTCGGTGTTCGGTAGGGAAAACTGAAATGAATTCTTGAACTTAGACGGTTCGGTGCCCGTCGAGGCACTCAAAAATTTCGGATTATGGTCGGTTTCGGTCGATTTTGACCTACCCAAAAAGGGGGAATTTCTTACAATTCTTCAGCTTATTTCTATATATTTCAATCAGTTGCCCTGATTCAAAATCCGGTTCTAGTGATAGAGTGCCGGTTCAAGTCCGGCTCCCGGTACCAAATCTTTCGGTCAGCTTTCGACGAGAGATTTAGAAAACTCCAATTGATTCTTCCTCTTGCTGACGACCTCGTCCTCGGCGCGATTTCGCGTGTCCGGCGTTTGGGTTCGGTTATGGCCAAAAGTGCCGGACTGGGGCTCTCTATAGTCCGGCTCTGGGGCGGCGGGAGAGGGTTTTTTCACCCGAAGAAACTTTCGGGAACACTCGGCGCACTCGACGCCTCGACGCCTCGACGCCGGGCCATGTGGGTCGAGAGGTCTTGACCGGCGTCGGGTGCGTCGAGTCGTCGAGTGCAAGCCAACTAACATGTGTAAAATTAAAGACCAAATATTGAGGTATACGCACGACATTGGGTATTACTCTGACCCAAACTAGCAACTTCAGCGCCCAAATCAAAATTTTTAGAATTTCACCCCCTATCAACTTGAAAAACCAAACAAACTTCATTTACCTTGGTAGTAGCTTATTAGCGGCGGGAAGAGATTGTCTTCTGGAGAAACATTCCTTTCATTCGGCCTCATATGTCTACTAAAATATCTAGCCTTGAAATTAGGAGGAGGGGAACAAAGTTCTTTATCAATAAGAATAATCTGAGTCCCTTTTAACTCGTCCTCTACCAATTCGTAAAGCAATGAGAAAAAGCCTTCGAACTGAGCACGATTTTCTCGCTCGCTGATATTCTTCATAGGGGAATCTATAATTAACAGAGAAGGTAAAAGCGCACCAATTTCAGTCGCTAACCTATGAACAGCAATAGCAAAGCAGCATTTAAAAAGAGTTTTCTTCCCGCCACTCCCCAAGTTGCTAAAGGAACTTATAGCAAGATCACCAATACCTTTAGACGAGATTTCCGGTAGGAAGAAAGGTGATTCTATCCTCACTATATCATCGGGCCAGAAGCCAGAAATCTTTGCCCTCGTAAGGCAATCTAAGAATAAAACCTTCAGCCGATCTAAATTCTGGGTATCTTTCTCTGCTTTCATCCTAGCTTCCGAAAGCTTTTCTCTAATTTTCTGCTCCTCCTTAAGCAACTGGTCTGCAATATCCCCAAATTCTTGAATCTTATTGACCATTACTTGAATTCTACTTAAGTCATGAAGTTCTTGGACTAATGAGGATCGGGACTTTTCCAGCTCCAATCCATGAGAGAGAAATACCGAGTCATAATTCCTAGACGCCCTACCCAAATTATCGTCGGCCCTATTCCTTTCCTGAACAATGCTTGCACGAATACGTTCTAATTTCCGCAGCGCTTCTTCTTTGTTAAAGACCAGTTCTGACAGCTCTGCAACTCGATCGTTCAAATCCTTTTCCGCGATAGCATTATCTAAATTTCTTACTGGATCAGTCGTATGAATCTGACCACATACTGGACAGGCTTCGCTTTCTCTAACAGGCAAATCCAAGCCACAGCTTGGGCAGTCAGCAAACTGTACACCGCTCAATACTCTTCTTGCAGATTGCGATCGCCTGAATCTTGAGGAAAGTGACAACAATTCATTTTTATGAGTTTTAAATTTTGCGATAGACTCTTTAAGCTCCATTGAAGAGTTGTCTAAATAAGAAACTTCTTCCGCATATTTTCGCGCAATATTGCGCAACTCGTCTATCCCATGTGGAACTTGAGAATTAGCCTCTTCCCTTACACTCATTATCTCACTATCTAATCTTTCAATTTTCAAATTTAATGAATTCTTGCGCTCTTCAAGCTCATACTCAGAGGAAATATCCATATCCTTTAGCGCGTTTCTTATAGCTAACGCCCCAGCTTCTCCGGAAATTCTTTTCTTTCTGCACGATTCTAACTCTACTTCAAGTTCGGTAACTTTCTCTTGATAGAATCCAATTAAAAAGCGCAAAACATCTCTACTTTTCAATCGCTTTGGTATATCTCCATCTTTTTCTAGATGGAAAAAACTACTA
>CAMYOK010000019.1 GCA_947259995.1 uncultured Pseudomonadales bacterium
ACCCAAAGCTAAACAACTAGAATACACGTCATTTTAATACTAATACTTAAGGGAACTCTTTATCAGGGCAAAGCGCTAGTGAGTTCGCATGCTTTTCTGAGTTGCAAAGAGCAAATTGAGATACCAGCATCCACGTTATTCCTGCAATTGATGATCAACAGCAATACTTGCAGCATGTCGTAACAAAGTGAATAACCGCTCATTTGCCTCTCAGGTGCAAAATACATCCTACAAACCAGCGATTGTAATACGAGAGGCTTCTTACTAAGAAGTCGGGCTTTCTATTTTTTACGTAAAGCGAATTGTGCTACGCGGCATACTATTGGAAATTCATTGCGCGATTTACTGGCAAAAACAAAATGTTGTACTAAAGTAAATATAGCTAGGTGGTCCATGTTAAACCCAATCGAGCCTGTTCAGAAGGCACGCAGAGCATTGCGACCACCTAGTTTTATAGCGATCAGCTGTCACAACCTGAAATTTCTCCAATCAAACAAGCTGAGATAACAGCTAAGCTTCAACAAATACTCTTCTAAACGTCAATTTTATTTAGAAACTTAAACTTTAAAATCAATAAGTTAATAGTAATGTATCAACCCCCCCCTCATCACAATTCTATTGAACTCTACATAGCGTTACGACCCTCCTAACTGCTACTGTGCAGTACACAAAAATCAAAGGTAGGGCTTACATGCTATTGGCATTCCACGAATTCAATGGGATACTCGCGTGTTCCGTAATTGCTCGCATTCCCTTAGCCCAGCAAGAGCGCACTAGCACTATATAAATTGCCAAGCGCATAAACCGTCTAGGAGTAATATAACGACAATGTATAAGATACATGGAGTAAAGATCGACAACTTTTGGCATAGATTTAATGCCGTTGGTGAGTTCAATGAAGATGTAAATATTATTATTGGTCGAAACGGTACTGGAAAGACCACTTTTATGAATATCTTGCATTCGGTCCTCGCTGTAGACCTTGACGGAATAAGCTCGAATGACTTTGATTCTGTGGCAATCACTCTCATCAAGGGCAACAAAAAGAAAACTGTAAAAGTTGAAAAAATTGAAACTGACAGCCCTTTTTTAAACGTAGTTTATCGGATATCTAATAAGAAATACTTTGTAAGAGTTTTGTCTAGTGAAGATCACCGAATGGTTTCGCACTATCGTCGCAGAGCTATAGAAGAGTCTGACGAGGTAAGAGTCGCGTTAGCAAACCTAGTCTCATTATCCTCATTATCCGTGTACCGCCTTAGAAGTGGACAAGATTATGAGGTTAGAGATAAGCATGGGCGAAGAGCCGTATCTCCTGTTGACTACAGATTGTTAGAGCTGCTTCAATCTCTAACTCACTATCAACTCGAGTTGTCTCAGCAAGCAAATTCAATAGCAACAGAACTTCAACGTGACGTTTTGACTTCCATCCTATATACCGAAGAAAAATCTAGCCAGCAACGCATACCGATGGAGTTTGATAAGAGAGTAGAAAAACAGAACCTTATATCAGCGTACACACAATTGAACGTTATCGATGCAGGCGTACGTAAGAAAATTAACATTCACGCTGATGCTATAGATAATACCGTCAGAAAGTTCAAAGCATATACACAAAATCCAAAAAATGACACTGCGGTTGAAATTGACTTTCAATCAATAGAAGCACTAGTTCAGACAAGAAAAATCATAAAAATGTCTCTTGATGCGGAGAAACGCACCTCAGTTATTTTTTCTCAAATTACTCTATTCACCGAGACTCTAAGCGAATTTATTACGGATAAGAAGTTTAGCTTTCATAGAGGGGATCTGTTAATTGAGGCCCACGATGATGTAATGAGTTATGACGCTCTCTCATCTGGAGAAAAACAACTTCTAATTATCTTTATTGAAACCCTGTTACAGAAAAAGGAAAGATTTATATTCTTAACAGATGAACCAGAGCTTTCATTACATATTGCATGGCAACGAAAAATAATTCCCGCAGTAAAAAAACTAAATCCAAATGCTCAAATCATTGCTGCAACACACTCTCCAGAAGTAGCATCTAATTACAAAGACTCCATAATTGACATGGAGGAAATGATCAATGGCTGAATTGATCTATTCAGATGACGCGGAAAATGTTCTTTGCAGATTCTACGGAGTAAAAACCATCGTGTATGTAGAGGGAAAAGACGATATTCCGTTTTGGGAACACATTTTTGAAACCTTCGCAAAATACTCTGTCCAAGTACATGACGCAGGGGGAGTTTCTGAAATTCAAAAATACATTGATAGAATTGAATCTGGGAAAATAAATGCTGTAATAGCATGCGATGCCGATTTTTCATATGCAGATAAGTTCCCAGACCACAAAAATATTTTAAGAAGCTATGGATACTCAATCGAGAACTCGATGATTTGTATTAGCTCATTGAAGAAAATAATTAGATCAGTCGGACGAGTGCCACTGAAAAATATTGATGAAAATGAAATTTCCATTTGGTTTAAACAATTTGGAGACGCAACGAACACTCTTGTGGTTCATGATATTGCCAATCATATCCTGCAAGAGGGAAAAGTTGTTACTGGGGACAACTGCACTAGATTCATGAAGTCAGCGAAGTCATCCGAAGTTTGCCCTAAAAAGGTACAAGAATATCTCGATGGTATTGACTTAAAAATTAGTAATAAATTAAGAAAAAGTATCGCAACATCATTAGAGAATTCTAATAGAAATGAGTTCGACCTATTAAGAGGACACTTTCTCTTTTCCGCATCCCTAAAATTTGTTGTTTCAAAAATTAAGCAGCTTGGTAAGAATGTCTCCATCTCCAATGACTCATTTTTCGGCTCATTGTTTATTGCTTTTGAATCGGTATTTAACAACAATCATGAACACTACAACTACTATAGAGATATAGTACGCAACACAGATATAAGCACCTAGTTGGTGTGACAATAAGCAAAATAACCCAACCACGTTGAGCTTCCCACTTTCACTATCTATCAACACTGTACATGGGGGGTAGATAGGTATGGAACCAGCTCAATTTCGGGTACTGCGGGGGGGATGGAAGTTCGGCCCGCAAAACTAGGCCTCTTATTCTCAAATTTTCAAAACTACTTTGTACACCAGCATAAAGCATTCGCTAGCGCTCAAACATTCTCCGATATAGCTCAGCAGCCCTCTCAGGCGTAGTGTCAGCAGTAATTAACTCTATCGGCCCAGTAGGGCCAGCATGCTCTACGCGATCACTAAAGAGCCTCAAGTGCCTCCCCAGCAACTCCGCGCCGCGTAATACTGCCGCACTATCAAATTTGTATAGTTGCTTTTCATCGCCTGTCAAAGGATCGTAGCCAATTACTGGACTTCCTTTTCGATCAAGCATTGGCTCTCCTTGTGCGCACCGCTGTATAGTGTCAACAATAGTTTGAATCACGTAATCAGCGGATACTTCCAGTCGAGATTCACGACTCTTACTCAACTCAGAGAGTTCCTCTTGAATGTGAGCATAGGTGAGCAATCGATACCCCTGCTCTTTTGCGCATTTTTTACTATAACCGGCGCGTACCGCAGCTTGAGAAGCATTCAAATCAATAATATATTCACGACAGAACAATTTCTGTTTTTCAGTAAGTTGCTTAGTCGTAACCATGCTGCTCTCCAAGTGCTGCCGATCAAAGACTGACGCTTTTCAAGATTATATTTTTCACACTAATGCGAATGACAAAATCTCACCAAAGATAGTTAATAGTAACATTGAAAGTAACACCTAGGTTTTTAAAAAATATAATATCTTTATTTTACATAAACTTATACCAAGATACACAATCCTGTCCGGGGCACCAATAAAATCAAATAGCGAACATCAGCTAAGACTTACGCTTTTTTACTCCACTGATATTTCTCAAACACTTTGTCCACCGGCGTCTCGGCAATATGGTTCACGTAATTGCTGATCACCTTCTGCGACAAGCCCAGGATAATCTCTAGTAACTGGCGCTGTTCATAGCCTGCCGCGAAGAAGGTGGCTACTTGCTCGTCAGTGAGATAACCGCGCTCGCGCACAATCGCTAGCGTTGTATCGTGCAGAACCTGCAGTTTTTCGGTGGGCATTGGCTCTTCATTGCGCAAGGCTTCGCTCAATGCTGGATCGACCTTCATCATGTTGGCAATCCCTGTATGGGCTGGCACGCAATAATGGCACTCATGTTCGACGTTGATCGTTTGCCAAACCACTGTGAGCTCTTCGTTGTCAAAAGATGAGGCAACAAACAATTTATGCAGGGTTTGATAGGCCTCTAAAAGCTCCGGTGAATTGGCGAGCACCCCGTGTAAACCGGGGATTCTTCCGTTGGCTTTCAATGAAGCCTCTAGCAGTGGCTTGCTCAGTTCGGGGGCTGTGTCTAGGTCAAGAATCGTTAGCTTAGTCATTGTGACTCCAATAGTCGCGTGATCAGGGTTTTAGGCTTGAACAACTGTTCAATGCAGCCATACTAACTGGACTTGAGCGAACGTTCAAGCTAAACTTGAACAATCGCTCAAAACAACCATTCGAGGTTCTTCGTGAAAGCACAACGACACGACAGACAAGACGCTATTCAGCGTGCAACCCAGCTATTTTGGGAAAAGGGGTTTCATGCGACATCGATGCGCAATATTCAGGAGCACATAGACCTGCGCCCCGGCAGTATCTATGCGAGTTTTGGCAGCAAAGAGGGCTTATTCAAAGAAGCACTAGATTGTTACGCGCAGTCCAGTTTAGAGCGCCTTGCGACCCTCGCAGAGTCAATGCCAGCGCTAGAGGCGTTAAAGACTTTTATGTTGGACGTGGTGTGTCGAAAAACCGGAGACAGCCCAAGTGATATGTGTATGCTCGCTAAAACCGTGGCCGAGCTAACAGAAGAGAACGCGCAATTGCTGGAAGCGGCGAAGGGCCATCTCAAACGCATCGAAGATGCCTTTGCACAACTATTAGTGAAAGCTCAACAAGAGGGTCAGATCAGTAAAGATAAAGACCCTCAGCACCTGGCTAAAACCCTGCAGATTCAACTAATGGGTTTACGTGCCTATGCCCGCGCAAGTGGTGGTAGCACCCAATTACAAGCGTTCGTGGAAGAGACCTTCGCCAATATGCAATAGGCTAGCTGTCGTCGCCGACACAGCCTATGCCGCCAAATGCCGCTGCCAGAGATTTCATGAATTTGGCGATTTCTAAGCTCATAATGGCGAAATCTTGATCGAATTGCTGCGCTGCACTTTCTGCATCAGCCTCTTCGGCCTTCTCTAGAATCATATCTTCGAATTTTAGGCGGGAAATCCCCAGATCGGCGCCTAGCACGCAGCTCAAGGTATCGTTCCACACCACCCCAAGCTTCTTCACTTGTTTGCCAGCACTTAAATGGGCGTGGATTTCTTCTGATGCGAGGTCTTGGCCTTTGCAGCGCACCACATTGCTGTCTTCCAGAGGATTGAACAGCTCGCATTCTTGATTGATGCTGAAGCCCTCACTGGCCGATTGCTGCTCAAGCCAACGCGTCATGATGTCGCTTGGGGCGAGCTTGGCCACTGGCAGTGTGACAGGCAGTGTCTCAAGGCTCTCGCGCAGCGTGTTGATAAACTCTTCGGCCACTGTAGCGCTGCTGCTGTTGACGATAAAGAAGTCTTCTTGCGGGGCGATATAGGCATACACTTTTCTTGTCCGCGAAAATGCCCGTGGCAAGAGCGCTGCAATCACGTCGTCTTTTAACTGCAGTTTTTCTTTGCGGCTAATCTTGCGTGCCTGCTTCTCTTCGATCTCTTCAATGCGTTCTGCCAACACATCGTTCACTACTGAGGCGGGTAGCAACTTCTCGTCCTTGCGCATACACAGCATTATATAGTTACCCACCACATGGGTGAGAGACTCCCCTTCTTTGCCTAGTGGACTCACCCAGCCTATACGGCTTTTATCGTAGCTTGCGCCGTCAACAAAGGCCTGTGGTTGGAGTTTTTCTTCGAGTGCCTCGGCACTTAACGCGAAAGGTTTGCTAAAACAGTAGAAACGAATATTTTTAAACCACATGAACGAACTTCCAGAAGCTTGCAGAAACGAGGGGCAAGATTCTACTGCAAAGCACGCTCAGTGACGATGCAAAATTCACCCCTATTTGGCAGGCTTGCGTTTGCGCCACCACATATAGGCACCGGTGCCAAACAGGAGCGCAGGCAAGAAGCCACTGATAAACACAATGATGCGCCCTAACATGCCCAGCGCATCGCCGTTGTGCAGCGGGAAGAACCAATTGAGCATCAAGGTGCCAGCAGCTTTTTCGCGCCCATCCCACACATCGAGTAACTCCCCGCTAAACTGATCGAAATAGACAGCGGTCACTGAGTACTCTGACCATGCCTCATCGGGATGTGTGAAGGTAATTTGGTAGGGAGCCGTATCGCTGCGCGGTAAATAGATTCGATTGATACGCGAGGTGGGGAATATCGCCATGGCTTTCTCGGCCAGTTCGTCAATGACGATACTCTGCTTTTGATCGCTCGCGCTTGACTCGATCACTGGCTCCTCGTCCACTGGCAAAACCCAAGACACCATTTGGTGCACGGGGTCATGCCACACAATCTCAATGCCCGTAATTGCTAACATCAAGAAAACTGGCAAGAAATAAATACCAATGGTTTTGTGCAAGTCAAAGTTGAAGCGGAATGGACCACCATTGGTCTTAATGGTGAAGGCACGTTTCCACGCCCCGTTTTTTGGCCACCAAATAACGATGCCACTGAGGCAGAAAAACAACAGGCAAAAGCCCATTACGCCGACAAGAATCTCCCCCATCTCACCGCTCAAGAAAGAGAGATGCAGGCTATAGAACCAGGTAATGGGATATTCACCCCAATTGCGAATCGCCAACACTTCGGAAGTGCCTGGGTCGATGCTCACCTCTAAAGGGCCACGAGCCCCTTCTACTGCAGGAAAGCGAATGATATGCGGCGCGCCAAGATGACGCCCCAGTGCAATCCGTGTGGGCTCCGTGCCGTTGTCGACCGCAGCAATCGCATTCGCAAACGCCAAGTCGAAAGACCCTAACGTTGTCGCCGTCTCAAAGTCTACAGTTTGTGGCGCCAACATCTCATCGAACTCTCTATCGAATACCACCATGCTGCCAGAGATTCCAGTAACACTGAGCAGCAGGCCTAAAAACAATCCAATGTATTTATGTAGCGGTATTAACAGAGCACGTAACATAGCGATTCAGACCTACAACTGCATTAAAATTGCATATTCCAAGACAAACTCATACTGCGCCCAATGCCTTTGAAATTACGCGTATCGGACCCCTGTGTCTGCGAGTAGTAGGTGAAGTAGTCTTCGTTGCTAAGATTCTGCAAACCAAGGCGCCACTGCCCAGCGCCGGCTTGATATTCTGCAAATAAATCGACAGTGGTATAGCCATCAAACTGCGCGGTTTCAACGCCTGCGCTATTATTGAACTCTCGATCTTGAACCACGTTAATCTGCAGGCGAGTATTCAGTGCACTGGACCAAGTACGCTCCCAACTAATATTGACTCGATTCGGCGACATATTGGCACCGCCCAAATCGGTATCTACGCGATCATCCCCATCGGAATCATACTCACCGTCGGTATTGGCATAACGCAGCCCAAACACATCCGCTGCAGACGCAATCCATTGCGTACGGAACTCATAGCCATCGATCTCGGTTTTTTCACGCTTCACCGCGTAAATACCATCGGCATTGGCTTGCAAGCGCTGCCCAAAATCAGAATCGGAAGCAAAGTAGCTTAGCTGCGCCGACAACACATTATTGTCAAACTCAAACCCTAGTTCGGCATTGTCCGTGACAATCGGCTCTAGATTCAGAAAGGTTTCAACATCTTGGTCAGCCACGTTGATACCACGCAGCACTCGCCCTACATCGGGCATCGAGAAACCTTCAGACATATTGGCAAACACTCGCCATTGATCTGTGATTTGATAGGTCGCACCGCCGTTGGCCAGAGTATCGGAAAACTCTGGGCTGCCGCCGCGCACTAATTGTCCGCCGTTATAGGAGTACAGCGTCGTAAAGTCATCGACTTCGAGTGCGGAATCCTCTCGTCTAGCGCCAGCGGTGAGCGTCAATTTGTCAATGCCAGTAAATTCAAACTGAGCAAACAGGGCTAAATTTTCGTAATTGGTCTTAGGGACCCAGTCCCGGCCCGTTAATACCAACGCTTGATAAGTCTCGTCATTTAAGAAGTCAGCACCATAGACCACACTCAATGACGTATCGGCAATATTGTCTTTTGCTAACGTTAGCTTGAGCCCTCGTTTGGTCGAGTTGTTTTGCGATTGATCGAATACAGTGCCACCAAAGGCAGGGTCCGCATAGGTTGCAAATGTTCCGCCACCGTAGGTGCCAGCAAACTGTTGATCAAAAGCTTGTAAGCGAAGATTGTGCCCTAAAATTTCTGCGTTGCTGTAACTTGCACTGAACATCGTGATTTCATTGCTGACCGGCTTGCCTAACACCTCTGCCTCAATGGCAGTGGTCGGTACGCCATTGGCATAGTCACCGTCCACAGCGATCCAGTCGTTATTGCCTGCCACTTCGTAGTCGTTAACAGTTAATTCAATTCGTTGATCGTCCCACTCGTAGCCTGTTTTCAAAAACAAGTTCAGCGTTTCCGAATCCATCGTGTCGCCTTGCGCATTATCGAAACCGATCACTTCGCCATCGGCGTCATAACTAATGCCTGAAGTGCGATAAGTGGCACTCCCTAGAAAGTCGACATTGCCGGTGCGGCCCGAGAGCGTGTAACTAGCACCGTAACCTAGGCTCTCACTGACATCTTCACTCTGCCCTACCCCTTCAAGCCTGACACTGTGCTGCCACTGCTGTGTTGGTCGACGAGTAATCATATTGATGATGCCGCCAGAGGCGCCCATACCGTGTATCGCGTTCGCGCCGTGGATCACCTCTATTCGCTCAAGCATCAACGGGTCGATGGTATGGCCATCGCGAGAGCCATCGCGCAATGGATTGGACTGCGGGACACCATCAACCATATAGAGGGGATCTCGGCCACGCAGGCTTTCGCCGGCACTGGTCATCTTCTGCCGGCTGGGCGAAAAACTCGGAATCAGGTTGCCCAAAATTGTCGACAAATCGTTGTTCACACCAATCTGTTGAATCAAGTCTTGTTGGCCGATCAGGGTCACAGTGTTTGAGATTTGGCTTAGAGGCTTTGCGGAACGCGAGGCCGTCACAATCATCTCTTCGATGTCTTGATCTTCATCGCTCGCCTGCTGCGCTACTGCCATAGGAGACAGTAGAGTAGCGGCTAGAGAACTATAAAGAGCGTTGCGTAAATGAGGGTTGTGCGTGGCCATAATAAGATTCCGTCCGTATCGCGAGAAGTAGGTTTGAGAGTGCGAATACTCAATGGACGGCAATCTTAATGATAACGATTCCTATTTGCAAGCGCTGTGATAAATTACTTATTCATAACTCAATTTCGTCGCCTTGCCCGAAAACACTCGGTAGATGAACACTGTGTACACAAGGATCATCGGCATAGTGATGGCGACACCATAGAACGTGAACTTCAAAGAAGCCGTCGAGGCGGCAGTTTCCCATATCGTCATCTTATTGATGACGATATCTGGGTAGATGCTATAGGCAAGCCCTAGTGCCAACATCAAACAAATCACCATTAAGCCGACGAAGATCAACCACCCAAAGCCCTGCTCTAGCAATGACTCGTGCCAAAGCACCCAGACGATAATGGCATAGGCCAGCATTGTGCTGATAGGAATGGGTAGGAGACCAATGGCTGCAGGCAAACTGAACCATTTATCGGCAATGACATCACTGACCAAGGGAGTAGCGATCGAAATTAAGAAAATCCCTAGCCCCATGGGTAGGACAGTCCAGCGCGCCCATTGGATGGCCTTGCCATACAGTGAACCACTCGCTTTCATCAGCAACCAGGCACAGCCCAGCATGATGTATAGCGCAGGCAGAGTCACAGCGATTCCCGTGGCAAAAGTATTGCGCAAGGCGGTACTTTCCAAGCCCATGACATAGGCACCAAGCATCCAGCCTTGAGAGGCGGCCGCAACGACCGAACCTAATGCAAACAGATGATTCCACATACCGCGATATTGGCTTTGGGCCTTGGCTCTAAAGTCGAACGATACGCCGCGCAGAATCAAACCAATCAACATCATTGTGGCTGGGATATAGAGGCTGGTGAGCACTAAACCATAGGCCGCTGGAAAGGCGATTAACAATACCCCTACCCCAAACACAATCCAAGTCTCGTTGGCATCCCAGAAAGGGCCAATGGAGGCGATCATTTGATCCTTCTCCTCATCATCGGCCAAAGATAAAAGCATTCCCACGCCAAGGTCATAACCATCGAGAATGATGTAGGTCAGCAATGAAAAACCAATCACGCCGACAAAGAAGAGCGGTAAATATGCTTCCATTTTATTGCGCCTCACTTTGCTTATCGGCTAGTTGGGATTGCTTGGATTGCGCATCTTGTGCGCGTTGTTGCAGTGTTGCCATCGAGCGTGATGGATGGGAGGCCATGTGACGGATGGTGAGCAAATAAAACACTAATAAAAACGCATAGAGCAACAGATAGGCGATCAGTGTCGACAACACCATGCCCCCGCTATGCGCGGCCACCACATCGGCCGTGCGTAGTACGCCGTACACTATCCATGGCTGACGGCCCATCTCAGTGACATACCAACCAGCAAGCACGGCAACCCAACCAGAATAAGTCATCAGTGTAAGCGCTTTTAAAATGTACCCAGTATTTGCCGACCCACGCCACAAACGCAATGCGACAAACCACGACACGAAGAGCATCAAGAAACCAATGCCAACCATAACCCGAAAGGACCAATACACTGGGCTCACTGGCGGATGCTCGCCTGCAAATTCATTGAGACCTTGGATCTCTCCATTGAGGTCATGCCTTAGAATAAGACTCGCTATTTTGGGCAGTTCGATATTGAAATGCGTAGTTTGTGCCTCTTCGTCGGGAAACCCAAAGAGGCTCAAACCGACGCCCGCGTCTGTCTCCCAGATCGCCTCTATCGCGGCAATTTTTGCCGGTTGATGCTCGAGGGTATTTAAGCCGTGCAAGTCCCCAATAACAATTTGCAGAGGGGCGAGGATGGCGGCCATGCAAACGCCCGTTTTTAACACCTTCCAGGTACCCGGCCCGCCAACATTTTTGCGAATTCGATAAGCGCTAACGCCGGCAACGACAAAGGCGCTTGTTAGAAGCGATGCGACGACCATGTGCGTCAAGCGATACGGAAACGAGGGATTAAAAATAATCTCCCACCAGCTGCCTACCATCATGACGCCGTTCTCGATGGTGTAGCCCGCTGGGGTTTGCATCCAAGAGTTAAGGCTCAATATCCAGAATGCCGAGAAAGTCGTGCCGACGGCAACTAGGCTTGTGGCGATTAAATGCACACGGTTAGAGACGCGATCTTTGCCGAATAACATTATGCCTAGGAAGGAGGCCTCTAGGAAAAATGCCGTCAATACTTCATAGCCAAGCAATGGACCTGCGATGTTCCCTGCCCTTTCCATAAACCCTGGCCAGTTAGTGCCAAACTGAAAGCTCATGGTGATGCCGGTGACCACTCCGATAGCAAAGGTCAGTGCAAAAATGCCCACCCAAAACAGATAAGCAAACTCCCACTCTTTATCGCCACTGAGGGTGTAGCGAACCCGAAAGAATAACAGGATCCAACATAGGCCTATCGATATCGTGGGAAACAAAATGTGAAAACTAATATTGGCTGCAAACTGTATACGCGACAGTAATAAAGGATCGAACTCCATTGACGCTCCCTAGTTCTATGAAGAAATCGGAAAACCCCTAAATTGACGGCATTCCATATGTATCATATTTTACAGTGCAATGCTTGTGCCCAAGTCAATTAATATTTCCACCTTATTGTTTTCATTGCTATTTTTAAGCCGCCACTGAATTCGGACAGTGGCGCAAATTGCCATTGTTGTCGTAACGATTGCAGTTTTTGACAAGCCCTGACAATTACCTTGAAACTCTTCCTTTACAGCATGTGTCACTTTAATTAATTTTTGCCAAAAAACTGTCTTCAAACTTCATCAAAACCATCACATTTTTGCCTGATAACTGCAATATCCAATCGCTAATCTCCCCACCCGAAGCAACTCTCTAACCAGGCTTAAAACCCGTCATTAAACAGGTAAAGGCCGTTGCTTCTATTTCCAAACTATTTATTCACCCCACTACTTCAGGAAGAGATGGCATATGTTACCCCTAGATCTCCCATTCAAAAAAAATACCTCCACACTCAGTGCGGCGATCCTGCTTTGCATGGGATTCAGCTCTCCCACTATCGCCCAGTCCTCACAAAATGATGACAGCGAATCTATTCAAGAAATCGTTGTTGAAGGCCAAGTCGTTCGTGGCGGTGTCACGGAGCTCGCGATCGATGTGGCGAAATTTGGTACACAGGTGCAATTGATTAGCGCCGATGAGATCAGCACTGGTGGTTTCACCAACTTTGGTGAATTGTCAGCAGGTTTGATTCGCGGTGCTAACATCGGTTATTCGCCCGACGAAGGTGAGTTCACGATTCGCATTGATGGCGGCACAGACCGAGACACATTGCTACTTCTAGACGGCGTGCCGACATTCGACCGGGGCACACCACTTGAAAGCCTTTGGGGTGCTACAGCAATCGACCCTCGCATGATCGAGAACGTGGAAATTTTCCGCGGCGGTCAGAGTTTGTACTTCGGGGGCAACGGTGGCCTAGGGGTTGTCAATGTTATCTATAAACGCCCGGAGTCTGGTGACGAAACTCACGGCGAGATAGGCGTTTACGCCGGTGACTTCAATACACGTGAACTATACGGCAATGTGACCATTCCATTAGGCCGTGACTCAGACCATTACTTGATGTTCTTCGGGCGCTCTTACGAAACATCGGCGCACGAGATTTTCAGTGAAGAGGCCTATACCGATAACGTATTGGCCTTGGGTGGCAAACACGACTTCCCTTATAGTTATAACCTCATTGGTGCAAAATACCTTTGGGATATTAATGACAACACGCAGTTCCGCTTAGGCTATCAGTACTCCACCATCGACTTCCGTGATTCATTCCCCTCCTTCACGGTATTCCAGCCTAACTACACTGAATTTCCGATGTTCGATGCCAAGTTCACTACCGACTTTAGCGATCGCCTATCTTTGGAATCGGAAGCCTACTTCACTAACCCACGCCTGTGGAACACTGAAGTCGACGCGCGTGTGTGTAATATTCCTCGCTTCCAAGACCTTCCTGCCGACGTGCAATCGATTGCCACATCACAAGGTATTAGCAGTTTTAACACTGCCTCTGAATACGAAGCCTTTGCTGCGACAGTGACAGGCCTTCCTGCCGGTTGCGTGACTGATCCGTACGGCGCCAACCAAGGTGCAGCCACTGGTTCCAAGACGGGTTATTACGTCGACGCCAATGGCAACCCCTATGGCACACTCGCCAACCCCTTCCCAATCGGCAACCCGATCGGCTATGTCATACAAAGCACGGCCGGCTTTGGTAATGGTCAACCCACCAAAGGTTTTGGTGAAACAGATCAGGCCAAAGCGGGCTACAACGACTGGGGCTTCAATAACCGTTTAAAAATGACTTGGAACGATAATCTCGAGACAGTCGTCGGTGTGCAAAACATTAGTTATAAAGACGGATCGGATTCTATCTATGGCATGAAAAAAGACTCGGTAAGCTCAACCGGTGTTTACGGTGAGGTGCGCTTTAACTCAACCGCATTTATCGAAACCAATGTCTCACTGTCTTTCCGACAAGACTTCAACGATGCGTTCAGTGATGAAGACATCTGGAAATACGGTGTACGTCAGGAACTGCCAGGCGGCTTTTATGTTCGCTCTAACGGCGGCACTTCCTACAGCCAGCCAACTTTGACAGAAGCAGGCATGACGGGTAACCGCGTGACTAATCCGTCGATCGAAACCCAGCATGTCGAAACTTACAGCTTTGGTGCAGGTATCAACGGTGACATGTTTGGCGGGACTTTCAACGTCGAGCTTGGGTATTTCGATACGACGATCGATAATCTTTTCGGTTCATCGGCCATCGAGAACGTCTGTATCAATTACCCAGACGTCCAGCCAGAGGACATCAATCCTAACATCGTAGTGCCAAGTAGCTTCTGTAACTACGCACTGGCGAACAACTTCTCACGTTTCGACGTGGCGAGCTTCAACCGTATTGCCGAACAAGATATTCAAGGTGTCACGCTCGACGTAGCCTTCGATTTTGAACATTGGCAAGCGGATTTCTCCTTCACCGACATGGAGTCTCTCGAACCGAACCCAATCTATGGCCTTGCGGCATTGATGGATGGCACGGGTGAGGCCTTGAGCTTTGTTGTGCCTGGCGATGCTGGCTCGCAGAAACTGCGTCAGTCTAGCGAACGAGCCGAGTGGTCTGCGTCTTTACTTTTGACCTACACGCCAACACCAGACTGGGTCTTTGCATTGAACACCAAGTGGCAAGGGCCTGAGTGGGCATATGGCAATGGACGTTCTAGCCGTATCGTTGACGCCAACGGCAATCGCACCAACCCAGACAACAATTTCGGTGACTACATGGTAGTCAATGGCTCTGTGCAATACTTCATGGGCGACGACAACCAACACCGTTTCCTACTACGCGCTGTGAACTTGCTTGACGAAGACTACTTCGAGCGTGCCGGTTTGGGTAACCAACGCGTAAGCCAAGCAGGCGTTCGCGGAGAAGTGGGCGAGAACGATTCTAGCTACTACTACAACTACGGATGGAATGGTAAGCCACGTTCATTCTGGGTGCAGTATGAGTACAGTTTCTAAATCTGCCATCTCTATGTAATCAACAAGCGGCATACTTGTGAAGTGTGTCGCTTGTCTTATTTTAAATAATGCGATTTTGAAAAGGGTTTTTAATCATGACTATTGATCGTCGCAAGTTTCTATCGATTTCAGCAGGCACCAGCGCCACGATCGCTCTCGCTGCCCTGCCTCTCAGTATTCGCAAGGCACTCGCCGTGCAAGCACGTATCGAAACCGGCACCATCAAAGATGTAAAACACATCGTTATTTTGATGCAAGAGAACCGCGGCTTCGATCACTACTTTGGCACTATGAAAGGCGTGCGAGGTTTCGGCGACCGTTTCCCTGTGCCCCTTGAAAGCGGCAAACCGGTTTGGTATCAATCCAATGGCCAACGCGAGATTGCCCCGTTTCACATGAACCCAGATAAGTTCAATGCCTATCTAGCGCCAAGTACACCTCATAGCTTTTCCGACTCGCAAGCGGCATGGAACCAAGGAAAATTTGGCTACTGGCCAAAGTATAAAAACGACAATTCGATGGGTTATTACAAACGCAGTGATATTCCCTTTCAGTTTGCTCTTGCCGAGTCATTCACCATATGCGACTCCTACCATTGTTCCATCACCTCTGGCACCGACCCTAATCGCATCACTTTCTTCAGTGGCAGCAATTTCAACCCGGAATTGCGCGCGCAGGGCATTAACTGTACCGATGCCGATTCGGAACCGAACAATCTGCGTTGCTGGATCAACAACCCCGAGGTCGATATTTGGCCAGAGCCCGGCTACACCTATAAAGGCAGCGCCTTCGGTTGGAAAACGCTGCCCGATGTACTGGAAGATGCAGGCGTAAGCTGGCGCATTTTCCAAGATCCGAATGACAACTGGACTGGCGCGATGCACGGTGGGCTCGCGTTCGAATCGTTCCGTGAGGCGAAGAAAGATTCCCCCATTTATAACAACGGGATGTCGCACTGGACTTTAGAAGACTTAGCCGAGCAGGTAAAAAATGGCAGCTTACCGGCAGTGTCTTGGGTGCTCCCCTCGCAGGCCTTTTCAGAACACCCAGGCGGGCCTTCAAGCCCACAGAAAGGCAGTAACTTTACCGAACAAGTCCTTAATGCCCTTACAGCCAACCCAGAGGTTTGGAGCAAAACGGCGTTCTTCTTAACCTTCGACGAGAACGATGGGCAGTTCGATCACCTGCCACCACCCGCTGTGCCCTCTTATAACCTAGATGGCACGCTGGCTGGTGGCTCTACACTGCCTTTAGACGGCGAGTATTTCCATGATGTAGAGCGCGCGTATTTAAAAGACGATGACACTATATCGGGCAATGTTCGTCCTTTTGGTTTAAGTGCTCGCGTACCGATGTATGTCGTCTCGCCTTGGAGCAAAGGGGGTTGGGTAAGCTCAGAGGTGTTCGACCATACCTCTTTGGCGATGTTCTTAGAGAAGCGCTTCGATGTCACAGTACCGAGTATTAGCCCGTGGCACCGTGCGGTTTGCGGGGATCTTACCTCTGCCTTCGACTTCACTGGCCACGAGCAGGCCGATTTATCGCAACTGCCGGACACAAGCAATTACGCGGTCACCGATGCCCAACAGATGACCATGGCACGCTACTCTGTCCCCGATAGCCATGAGCCTCTGTACCAAGAGCGCGGCACACGGTTCTCACGAAAACTCCCCTATATTTTGCATGCAGAAGCTGAAGTGACAAGTGACGGCAATGTACAAATTGCATTCCGCAATGCTGGGAGTAAAGGCGCAGTGTTCCATGTCTACGACAAATTGCATCTCGATCGCATCCCTCGCCGCTACACCGTTGAAGCTGGAAAGTCGTTCACCGACCTGTGGGACACGGCACTGGATGGTGGTAAATACGACTTGTGGGTTTATGGACCTAATGGTTTCGTACGCGCGATCTCCGATCTCGACGCAAGCAGTAGTAGTGCAGCAAAACCAGAGTGTCGCTTGGCCTATGTGGATGGCAATGTCAGCATTACGTTCCGCAATAACGGCACCGAGCCTTGCAAGTTCATGATCCAAGACAATGCCTATCGCAGTGGCGGCCCTTGGGTTGTGAATGTGGCAGCCAATGAGACAGCTGCGCAAACCTGGTCTTTGGCAGACTCCGCTAGCTGGTATGACTTAAGCGTTAGCAGCGATAGTAACAGTAGTTACTCGCGTCGCTTTGCGGGCCGAGTTGAAACGGGTAAACACGGCATTTCAGACCCAATGATGGGCACTGAGTAAGTCTAAAAACAGGAGAATGTCATCTAGGTTTCCTGCCTGCTCTAAATACTGTATTTTGTGCTCTTAACAATTGCGCACACGGAATCAGGAGCAAGGCCGATGATCAAGATGACATTCTCCACTGTTAGTTTCAGCTCTATTTTAAGCCTCTCCTTAATAAGCTCTGTATCTGCCGATGAGATGGCACTTTATGAAATTGGTGTGGCGCCACAGGCCTCCCGAATCCAACAGGACATCGAAACCCTAGCCGGTTTTGGCACCCGTCACACACTCTCAGATACCGAATCAGACACGCGCGGCATCGGCGCGGCTAGGCGTTGGATTAAGGCCGAGTTTGAGGCGATCTCTGCCGCCTGTGGTCATTGCTTAGAAGTCTTCTATGTCAGCGATACAGTGTCCGGCACCGCACGTATTCCTGACCCCGTTGAAGTGGTCAATGTCATCGCCATCCAAAGAGGCACACGTGACACAAATCGTTTTGTCATGATGAGTGGCGACATCGATAGCCGTATTAGCGACCCAATGAACTTCACCGATGATTCCCCCGGTGCGAATGACAACGCCTCGGGAATGGCCGGTGTGATCGAAACGGCGCGCGTGCTTTCGCAGTATGAGTTTCCCGGCTCCATAATCTACGCGGGGCTTTCCGGAGAAGAGCAAGGCCTAAACGGCGGTGCCATCTTTGCCAAGTATGTGCAAGACCAACAGTGGCATCTACAAGCCGTGATCAACAACGATATGATCGGCAATATTCGTGGGGTTAATGGCGTCATCAATAATACTACCGCGCGGGTTTTCTCTGAAGGCACTAGGGATGTAGAAACGAGCGAAGAAGCACGACAGCGTCGCTTTCAAGGCGGCGAGGTGGATTCGGCCTCACGCAATCTTGCACGTTATATCGACACCATGGCCGACCGCTTCGTCCCTAACCTAGATGTGATGATGGTCTATCGCCTAGACCGCTTTGGCCGTGGTGGGCACCACCGCCCCTTCAATGAAGTGGGATTTCCCGCTGTGCGGATCATGGAAACCAACGAGAACTACACCCAGCAACATCAAGATATTCGCGTTGAAAATGGCATCGCCTATGGCGACGTACTAGAGCATGTCGATTTCGATTATGCGGCAAAACTCACCGCGCTCAATGCGGTGACACTCGCCTCGATGGCCTGGGCTCCTGCCCCGCCAAGCGCTGTGAACATCCGTGGGCAAGTAAGCCCCGATACGACACTGAGTTGGGATAAGGTCCCCGGTGCGGCAGCCTACCGCTTGCACTGGCGCTTGACGACAGAGCCGCAATGGACACACTTTCGCACCGTTGGCGATGTTGCGCAGTTCACCTTAGAGAATGTCGTGATCGATAATTATTTTTTCGGGGTCTCGAGCATCTCAGAGAGCGGCGTGCAAAGCCCTGTGGTATTCCCAGGGCCTGCAGGCGCGTTCTAAATTAGTTTACTGAGGGTTTACACAAGCCACTTGGCCATTCTTAATGACAGTGTTGATATTTCGCACCTGAGAAATATCTTCAATGGCATTGCCATCAAGGATTACGAGGTCCGCTAAATACCCTCGTGCAATCTTGCCTAACTGATGCCCAACGCCTAGGGCATCGGCGGCATCACCAGTGGCTGAGCGCAGAGCCTGCGAGGTGCTAAGCCCTGCCTCAACGTAGATCTCCAGCTCACGGTGCAGTGAATCGGCAAAAGAGACAAACGGCGAGTCTGTCCCTGCCACGATGCGCCCTCCACCATTGACAATTTTGAGCAAGGTGGCTTTCTGGGCATCGATATTGGAATTGCGCTCACTCAAGGCCATGGTCGGTGTGATCACCACTTTTGACTTCGTAGCCAGCTCAATGACGTCCTGATAGGCGATATTGAGTCGACTCTCTTTGAGGGAATAGCCACGACGACTAGTCGCCGCAAGATGCTCCATTTGATCGATACCATTAGCCACTGCTGGGTATAACTCATGGGAGGACACTGGGATACCGCTTGCATGGGCAAGCTCGATCGCGCGTTTCTGCACCGTATAATCTTGCCGCACATAGCTCTTATACATGTCCAGCTGCAACTCTGTGGATAGGCGCATCGAATCTTCGATACGCTCAAGATTGCCCACTGTCTCGGACACCCCATAAGAGACACGCGTGCCCTCATTTAAGGGCCCGGCAGTAAACACCCGCGGTCCGAGCCGTCGACCAGAGGCTGCCGCCTCTCGCCGCTCGATCGCATGATAGGGGTCATCGCCTGTCTCACGCACTGAGGTAATTGCATTGCACAGATATAACTCGCCTAACAAGATACCTTGGGTAATTGATTGATGAGTGTGGTTTTCAATGAGCCCAGGCATGACGAACTTACCCCGTGCATCGATCAACTCTCCCACTACTTGGCTAATCCCTGCCTGACGCACATCGGTGATGATGCCATTTTGAATCACAATATCGACGCCCGAAGTGGTGCCATCATTAACGCCATCGAACATTCGGCCAGCACGAATGGTCATCGCGTTGATCGGCATCTGTTGAATCCAGATCGGTTGAATCGCCAGTTCTTGAGTTTGCGAACTGCCGCGTTCGTATAAATGGATATCGGCGCCATCCACATAGATGAGTTTCTCACCATCGGCAGACCAACTTGGATTCTCCCCTGCCCCTGCGATACGCTGAGCCTGCCCTAACTGACCCGACGAAGTCATGGGCACAGACCACAACGCACCGTCGCTGCGATACACCATGTCCCCGTTAGCTGACCACGCAGGGCGATTATGTTGGCGGCGCCCTAGCGACTTACCCGGCACTGGGGCCACGAAGAATTTTTCACCAACACCAGAGGCTGGCAACACATAGAGTACGTTATGCCCTTCGCGAAATCGGCTGCTGCCAGGAGCACGGTAATACACGACTAATTTTTCACCATCAGGCGACCACGCAGGGGCGCTAGGCCCAAACATCGCTGCAGAAATTTGCGTATCACTGCCTGAGGCAAGATCGATCACATTGATCGTCGAGGACACGAACACAGTGCTGCCAACATCTTTTAAATAAGCGATCTTACTGCCATCGGGAGACCAGATTGGCGAGCTAGGCGGGCGCTCCACGTCGCTAATGCGCTGGGCACTATCGTCGGCAAGATTGAGCAGCCAGATATCCGCTTTGCCAAAACGATCCGACACCCACGCCACTTGGCTACCATCGGGAGACCAACTCGGTGCTACATCGATAAACACATCATCGGTTAATTTCCTTGTCGTGCCATTTTGCAGGTCTGCATACCATAGATCACCAATGGCGGCGAACACCGCGGCGTTGCCGTTGGGGGAGAGTATTGGATCGATGATTCCTAAGGTTTGCTGTGGGCTCTGGCTCGCCAAATCATATTCGCGTCGCGCATAAGGTGTACGGTCTAAAGTTACATTCGCGACAAAAGGAATTGTCGCCCCCTGGCTGCCATCGACCTCTAGGGTTTTAATCTTTCCATCTGCCGTATAGAACAGCCGACCTTCGGGGCTTAGGGATGGACGAAAGGGAAAGATATCGCCGCCTGTGACAAGCCGTTGAACCTCACCCGTGCGACTAGAGACCCGCGACAGATGCGTCTGCCCCTGTTCAATGCCGACAATATATAGTGACTCACCATCTGGGGACCACAATGGGGCACCCAATAATTCTGTGCGCAATAATTCACGGGCACGCTGACGCACATTTAAATCGCGCACGACTAAACGATCAACGGGGCCATCGATCACATAAGCGAGGGTCTGGGCATCGGGAGCCAGCGTTGGATAGACGGCGTTACCATCACCAGAAAAATACGGCGTCTCCGGTGCGTTATAGCCTGTCTCTTGTGCGTCGGTTAGTTGCCGCCTTTCACCACTGCCCAGATCATTCATCCACAACGCATACCCGCCGCTCTCATCGCTGGCGTACAACAGTTTCTCTCCGTCAAAACTAAATGCGGGATAGCGCGCATCGGCCCCCTCGGGTAATGGCACGCGGCGCAAATCACTGCCATCGGGTGCGACTGTCCAAATAGCAAAAGCATCACCGACAAAGGCATAGAACGCTATTAATGAACCATCCGGTGACCACATCGGCTCATGCGCATCCATCTCGGCGGATGTTAGAGCAATAGCTTCTCCGCCTTGAGCAGGCAAGGTCCATAACACGCCTTGCAGGGCTATCACCAGCGTAGCGCCATCAGGAGATAGCGCTGCCGCCATATTGGTCCCTTCACTCATTTGAGCTTCGACCAATACGGGCTCTTGCGCGTAGCTTTTGCTGAACAGCAGGCAAGTGACGATCGCCCCACTGATAACGCTGGCAAAAGTCGCACGGGTTTTCGAAAGAGTTGCTGCGGGCATAACCTCACTCCTTGCTAGCTTGATCTTGCGAGTAAATTTGCAACAAAGCGCCCACACAAGCAAGCAATGCCCTATGTGAACTGTAAAAATCTGCACAGACTGTCACTACAATTGTGTTTAGATACGCACTATGATGAAACATTGCGGCTTGGCAGTAGTCTGCTTTTTTCAATTCATACGCAATCGATGAGTCCATTATGAGCGAAAGTCAATTTACCCTTAGCATCAAACGAATCGAAAACTACCTTTTTCAGCTCGACTTCGGCGAGTTCGGCAATGTATTGGCCGACGAGCCAGAACCGATCGGCAATGGCGAAGGCCCTAGCCCTTCGGCGATGCTAGCCGCCTCCGTTGCCAATTGCCTTTCGGCGAGTTTGCTGTTTGCCCTGAGCAAGAAAAAGGACGACCCAGGCGAGATGAGCGCCGTTGTCACAGGCACTACTGGGCGCGTAGGCAAATATCTGCGCATCACCCACGTTAAAGTCGACCTAAAACTAGGCGTCGAGAAAAGCGCCTTAAGCTCTCTGGATGATGCTTTAAGCGTATTTGAAAACTACTGCACGGTAACCCAAAGCGTGCGTGCCGGCATCGATGTCGATGTGCAGATCAGCGATAGCACTGGCGCCGTAGTGCATCAGAGTAGTGTTAAAGATTAATGCCACAAGCCACACAGGGAGTGAAACCCTCTTTAGTTAAATATGTTGCTGTCAGCATTCTCTGCTCGCTCGTTGTCGTGGTCTTCGCGCGTCTCACCTATGGTTTGTTGCTGCCAGCAATGCGCGATAGCCTTGCGCTTAGTTTCACCCAAGCAGCACTGTTGGGCACCGTCACAGCGCTTGGCTATTTATCCTTAGTCCTGCCCGCTGGGTTTTTTGCGACGCGCTTTGGCGCCAGCCGCGCCATTTTACTAGGGGTGTGCTTTGCCATTGCAGGCTTTGCCGGCCTCTCTATTGCTTCATCCTATCTTGCGTTAATTGTGTTGATGGTCATCCTCGGGGCTGCCACGGCATTTGCCTATACCCCCATGATTTCGTTGTTAGGAAGTTGGTTCTCAGGCCGACGGGGCACCGTCATCGGCTTTGCAAACAGCGGCGTTGGCATGGGCATGTTCCTCACCGGAGCAATGGTGCCGTGGCTCATCGAATCTGGGCAGACTCCCGAATCTGGGTGGCGCTTAGTGTGGCTGTTGTTTGCGGTCTGCGCGTTAGTCTGCGCAGTCTTTGTCGTGTGGGTTTTTCGAGACCCTCCGCAGCTGGCCATGGCGACGCCAAGCACAGGCAAAACTGCGGGGGTCATCGGTGCCTACCACAATCGGCACGTGCGCTTAGTGGCATGGATCTACGGCATCGTTGGGATCACCTATATTCTGCAATCATTGTTCATGTATAGCTTCGCACTAGATAAAGGCTTATCGCCAACGACAGCTGGAAGCCTTGTCGCACTCATGGGAATTTTGTCTATTTTTGCAGGCCCAGCTTGGGGCTGGGCGGCCGATCGCATCGGGCACTCACGGGCCTTGATGTTTTGCCTAGCACTGGCCTTGGTAGGCACACTCCTACCTGCAATCTGGCCAATCTATACGGCCTTCGTATTGCATTATTTCTTATTGGGCGTTTCGACCACGGGGCAATTCACTTCAATCTTAGCTGCCACCACCAAAACGGTGAGCAAAGACCAAGCAGCGGTAGCGATTAGCTTCGTGACACTGTTTTTTGCAGCGGGACAATTGATCGGCCCGTCTGCGGCCGGCGTATTATTGGAGGCCACCGGCAACTACCAACTCATGTTCTTTTTGAGCAGTGCGTTGATCGCGGTGGGCGTCTACATTAGCGCCATCATCGGCGATGCCGACTAGGGCCGCATTTGTGCATGTGCGTGTTATTCTACGCACTTCGCAGAAAAGGCAGGAAGCCTAATAAACCAAAACAAAAACTAGGGGTTGCTTCATGACTAGAGCGCAGAATCACACAATAACTCGCAAGCTAATGCTTAGCGTCGTCTTGGCATTTAGCGTTGGCGTGCTTGCACAAGCAAGCTTTGCTAAACCCGATGCCAACACCAGTTCATTAACACTGGCTACACCCGAGGCAGTAGGCCTGAGCATTGACGATGTCCAATCTCTGCGCGCTGGCATCCAAGCCACTATCGATGCTGGGAAAATACCCGGCGCCGTGTTGATGATCGCTAATAAGAGCGAGGTAGGTGTACTAGAGACCTTTGGCACACAAGGCCCAAACGACAGCACCGCCATGAACCCCGAGACGCTGTTCCGCATCTACTCCATGAGCAAACCAATCGTCAGCGTCGCCACCTTGATGTTAGTAGAACAGGGCAAGCTAGCGCTCCAGGACCCAGTGTCTGACTATATTCCTGAGTATGCCCAGCTTACGGTCTTGAACGAGGATGGCTCGACTAGCCCTGCCGTCAATACCATGACTGTCGAACATCTCCTAACTCACGAATCAGGCTTAATCTATGGCGTGTTTGACCCAGACAGCGACCTAGGCAAGATGTATCTAGCGGCAGGTAGCAGCTCCTATGCCATCACCGCATTAGAGATGGCCAAGCGCGTCGCTGCCCTGCCGCTGCGTTTCGAGCCCGGCACTAAGTGGCATTACAGTCGCTCTACCGATGTCTTGGGCGCCGTATTAGAGGTCGCGGCTGGCAAAAGCCTAGACCTATTGCTCGACGAGATGATCTTTCAGCCCTTGGGTATGAACGACACCAGCTTTTACATTCCTCAAAGCAAGGCGTCGCGCCTAGCCGAGCCAATCTACGGTGATGTCACCACCCCACTCGTTAAACAACCGATGTTCTCTGGCGGCGGTGGCCTAAACTCAACCACCGAGGACTATGCCCGCTTCGGCTTCATGTTAATTAACGGTGGCCAATACATGGGGACACGACTCATTAAGGAGGAAACCCTTGCCCTAATGCGCGAACCTCGTATTGGGGACGCAGTGTCACGGGAGTATTTCTTCTTTCGCAACTTCGGCGACTTCGGCTACGGCTTTGGGCTTTTGCCAAGCAATATGGGCAACCCCGATTCGCCTAAGACGTTTGGCTGGGATGGCGCAGCAGGGACTAGTTTCTGGGTAGACCCAGGCAACGAATTCTTTGTGGTGTATATGATCCAAGCCCGTGACGTGCCTGGCGGCAATGGCTTTAGTGCTCGCACCGCCATTTATCAAGCCATTAACGATTAGCAAATAACCTAGAGGACCTCATGTCGTCGCCCCTGCACTGGCAAGTATTAGAGTTTGAACAACTGACAAGAGAGCTGCTCTACGCCATTCTCAAGATTCGCCAAGAGGTCTTTGCCGTAGAACAGACCAGCATCTATTTGGATGTCGATGGCAAAGACCTTGGCGCGCTGCATATCATCGCCCAGCAGGACGAGGCGATTCATGCCTATTGCCGGATTCTAGCGCCCGGTGTGGGCTACGATGAGGCCTCGATCGGGCGCGTGCTCACAAGCCCTGCGAGCCGTGGTAGCGGCGCAGGCAAATTGCTCATGCAGCAGGCCATCGCGTGCTGCGAGCAGCACTTCCCAGGCATTGGCATTCGCATCTCCGCCCAGCTCTATTTACAACACTTCTACGAGAGTTTTGGCTTTCACGTGTGTTCTGAGCCTTATGACGAAGATGGCATCCCTCATATTCAAATGTTCAAAGCTTGATTGCTCGCACATTCTGCCCCATTTACACCAGCTCGATGCTTATTGTCCGTTAGCTAAACTGTTAAGCTGTGGGTTCGTTCATTTCGCGTATGCGCAAGGGTTGTTGCATGAAGAAGCTCGGCATTTTGCTTGCCTTGGTCACTCTAGTATTACTGGCGACTACGCCGATGCTATTAGGGCTAGTGATCGATGACTCCAGCACGCAAGCTCGATTGCGCGAGATGACAGGCCAGCCAACATTAACGCTTGATACCCGTTCAGGCTGGTTTTCCAGCATTGGCACCGTGCAGATCGATGGCCCTGTCATAGCAGGGGCCAAATACCCACAGGCGCGCATCGATGCCGACCTCGAAGTCACCCATGGCCCGCTCTTGTGGACTGACGAAGGCTTGCGCATTGGCTTAGCCTGGGTCACTGTGCACCCAATACTGCAAGGCTTGCCCGATAACACGCTAACGCAGGCGCTGTTCAAACCCGATTCAAGCAGCCGCATCCACTTGCTCGCCAATTTTGATGGCAGTGCGCATGGCCAGTTACACAACGAGGCCTTTAGTTATGTCTATGGCCCGCAACGCTTCGAGTTCACTGATTTACGTGTCGATATTGACGTTGCTCGCGATCAACAAGCTCAACTCACCGCCTCTAGCGCCCACATCGACATCCATAATCCGCTGTCTATCATTAGCCTAGAGCATGCTGGGCTTGAGTTGCACACCTTCGGTGTAGAGCGCTCGCCATTGCCCGGTTCCCTAGCCATAGACATCAAGCAACTGCAAATGAACAGCGAGCAAAGGTTGACGATGCGCGGCATTAGCATAGACTATGTCGCCCGCGAAGAGCCTAGTACCGAGAACGGCCCGCCAAGCCTGTATTTACAGCAACAATTGCAGGTCGAAAGCATCGAATCTGGTACGCCGTTGACGGCACTGAACATCGAGACCGAACTGACGGGCATCGATATGGAGATCATCGCGGCCTATATGAGTGCCGCTAGCGGCTTTGCTGTGGCCACGAACGCGAATAATCCCAGCCAAGAAGATGTCTTTGTTACAATGATGCAAAGCGCGTTTGAGCAAAGTAGCCGCGCACAATTTGATGCTTGGGGCGGCACCCATAGCGCCGACCTCGATTTACGCTGGCCGGGCGAGCCTACATTGCGCAGCTTGGATGATTTGTACATCGGCCTGTATTTGCAAAAACTGCAGGCGCAATTGAATATCAGTGCGGATGCCGCGGCCTTGGCAACAAGCCCGTTTGCCGCCATGGTGCGCAATTATTCCGCACAAGGAATATTGCCCCAGAACAACGGCATTATTGAAATTACAGCAAGCCTGCAGGGAGGCAGCTTGAACATGAACGGACAGAGCATCGATCTGCGACCGTTCCTTAACCTTGGAATTGCTAGGACACCATGAAACAAACCGTCGCTACACCCGCTAACAGTGAACCCGTACGCCACCTCTTCTCCTACCCCAAATATTGGGCAGAGTGTTATGGCACGGCGCCCTATCTGCCGATGTCTCGCGCCGAAATGGACGCGCTCGGATGGGACAGCTGCGACATTATTATTGTCACCGGGGATGCCTATGTAGACCATCCAAGCTTTGGCATGGCGGTCATTGGCCGTATGTTGGAATCACAAGGGTTTAGAGTGGGCATCATTGCACAACCAGCCTGGGATTCGGCAGAACCGTTCAAAGCCTTGGGTGAGCCTAATTTATTCTTCGGTGTTGCCGCGGGCAACATGGATTCCTTGATCAACCGCTACACGGCAGACCTGCGCATTCGCACCGATGATGCCTACACGCCTCATGGCGAAGCGGGAAAACGCCCCGATCGTTCCACTATTGTCTATAGTCAGCGCTGCCGCGAAGCCTATTACAACACGCCAATCGTGATTGGCGGCATCGAAGCAAGCTTGCGCCGTATTGCGCAATACGATTACTGGAGTGACAAGGTACGCAAGTCGATCCTGATCGACTCTAATGCCGACATCCTGCTTTACGGCAATGCCGAACGCGCGATTGTCGATCTTGCCCATCAAATGGCTAACGGACATAAAGTCGACGAGCTTACAAATATTCGTGGCACCACCATCTTGCGCGATGCGGTACCCGAAGGCTGGACGGAGATCGACTCCACGCGTATCGACTGGCCAAGCAAGATTGACGCGATCCCCAATCCTTATGAAATGAAGGACCCAGAGACGCAAAGCTGTGCCACCGACGACAAAGCAGCAGCTGCGGATGAACCGGCTCCTGTGCGCATCATCCCGATGCCCTTGCACCGTAAAAATGAGTTGGACAAAGCCACGACTTATATTCGCCTGCCATCGTTTAATAAAGTGCGAAATGACCCGGCACTATATGCCCATGCGTCTCGCGTATTGCATCAAGAATCCAATCCGCACAATGCACGCGTGTTGGTGCAAAAGCATGACACCAAAGAAATTTGGGTTAACTTGCCGCCTATTCCATTGGAGACCGATGAGATGGATGGCGTGTTCGACCTGCCCTATCAGCGTCGCCCACACCCTTCCTATGGCGATGCCAAGATTCCTGCCTATGACATGATCAAGACCTCGGTCAACATCATGCGTGGCTGCTTTGGTGGCTGTACCTTCTGTTCGATCACCGAACACGAAGGCCGCATCATCCAAAGCCGGTCGGAAGAATCGATTCTGAAAGAAGTGGAAAACATCCGCGATCAAGTACCTGGCTTTACAGGGACGATCTCGGATCTTGGTGGCCCTACTGCCAATATGTATCGCTTAAATTGTAAGAGCGAGGTCATTCAAAAGAATTGCCGTCGCCTATCATGTGTCTACCCAACTATTTGCCAGCATTTAGAAACGGACCACAAGCATACAACCCAGCTATATCGAAAAGCGCGCTCTATTCCCGGCATCAAACGCGTGGCGATTGCCTCGGGCCTGCGTTATGACTTAGCGCTGCGTGACCCAGAATACGTTGAAGAACTCGTGACCCATCACGTGGGTGGCTATCTGAAGATTGCCCCAGAACATAGCGAAGACAATACGCTATCGAAAATGATGAAGCCGAGCATCAGCTCCTACGATGAGTTCAAGGAGATGTTCGATTTATTCTCCAAGAAGGCCGGCAAGATTCAATATTTAATTCCTTACTTTATTGCCGCACACCCCGGCTCTGATGATTCAGACATGCTTAACCTGGGGCTTTGGCTGAAGAAGAA
This sequence comes from uncultured Pseudomonadales bacterium, assembly GCA_947259995.1. GTDB lineage: Bacteria > Pseudomonadota > Gammaproteobacteria > Pseudomonadales > Pseudohongiellaceae > UBA5078. Next base: position 28,420 of record CAMYOK010000019.1, read on the forward strand.
TAAGTTCCGACCTGATCAAGTACAGACCTTCTACCCTTCGCCAATGGCCTTGGCGACGGCGATGTACTACTCGGGCCGTAACCCACTGAAAAAGGTGACCTACAAGAGCGAGAAAGTCAGCACTGCCAAGAAGATCGAGCAGCGCCGTTTGCAAAAAGCCTTCTTACGTTATCACGACGAGAAGAACTGGCCGATGCTGCGCGCCGCGCTAAAAGAGATGGGCAGAGAAGACATGATCGGAGACGCACCACACCAGCTAGTGCCAGCCGAAAAATCCAATCTGCGTGCGCATGCCTTGAAGCGCCGTGTAGGTAAGCAGGGTGGCCATAAGAGCGGTGCTCGCAAACCTCGCCGTCGCTAGGTTTAAATACCATTTACTGTTGCTAATAGGAATCTATCTCATTATCATTGCGTCTCCCTGATGCCACACTGACATCATCGACACGTTTTGAGGATTGAGAATGACCTATTGTAAGCGCAACACCCTTTCCGTCTGCATCGCTCTTGTTACAGCCTCTGCTATTGCAGCGCCTGCCTTTGCTCAGGAAGAGATGCTCATTATTGGTAGCCAAGAAGCGGCGCGTCGTGTTGCAGGCTCAGGGGCGGTAATCGCTAATGAGCAGTTGCGAATTGAAGCAGCGACGGACATCAATCAGCTCCTTAAAACAGTCCCAGGCATCTATATCCGCGAGGAAGATGGCGAAGGCTTGCGTCCTAATATCGGTATTCGCGGAGCAACCTCTGAGCGCAGCAGCAAAATTACCTTGATGGAAGATGGCGTGATGATCGCGCCTGCCCCCTATGCAGACCCTTCCGCCTATTACTTCCCTACGGCGGCACGGCAAACAGCCGTTGAAGTCCTCAAAGGGGCTCCCCTTCTGCGTTACGGCCCACAAACCACGGGTGGCGTGGTCAACTTGGTGTCCACCCCCCTGCCAAACAGCAGCCAGGGCGCATTGAACTTCTCTACCGATGAGCGTGGCTCCACAGATATCCACGGCTGGTTCGGCGACAAGATTGGGGCGTTCTCTTGGCTGTTAGAAACTGTGCAACGTGATGGTGAAGGCTTTAAGGATATCGACCGCACTAGCGATGATGCGGGTTTTGATATCGAGGACTACGTCGCCAAGCTAGGCTGGGAATCTCAAGGCGATGGCCCCAAACAACGTTTTTTCTTAAAAGCACAATATTCTGAAGAACTGTCCAATGAGACCTATCTGGGTTTAACGGATGTTGATTTCAACGACGACTCGAATCGTCGTTACGGGCTCAGCGCCATCGATCAAATGGACAATCGCCACAGCGCAGTGCAAGCAAACTACAGCATTGAACTGCAAGAGAACCTGACGGCGTCTGTTCTTGCCTATCGCAATGACTTCCATCGCGACTGGTTCAAACTTAGCGGTGGCTCAGCCTTTATCAATGCGGCCAACGCAGGCGATGCTCAGGCACAGGGCATACTCGACGGCAATATCGATACCCAAGGTCTAAGTTATAAGCACAATAATCGCTATTACGAATCACAGGGCGTTGAGTTGAACTTTACGTTGACCCTCGCTCAACACAACATCGACTTTGGCGTTCGCCGCCACGAAGATGAAAGCGATCGTTACCAAGAAACCGATCAATACGACCAAATTGCTGGTGCCCTAGTTTACCAAGGCACCACATTGCCAGGAGCAAGCGACAACCGCATCGACAGTGCCGAGGCGCTCACCTTCTGGATAACGGATGCTTGGCAAGTCAATGAGCGACTACAAATCACCACGGCCTTACGCCACGAATCGGTCGACTCCCACGAGCAACGCTTCAACACTCCTGATCGCAGTGTCCTGGGCTTGCGCAAAACCAACGATTCAAGCGAATGGCTGCCAGGCGCCTCATTCACCTACGATTTAAACGATCAGTGGCAATTGCTCGCAGGGATACACCGCGGTTTCTCCCCATTGGGTGGCGGTGCAACCGAAGCAGAAGAGCCAGAGACAAGCGATAACTGGGAAGCCGGTTTGCGTTACGGACAGAATGCTTGGTTTGTAGAGGCTATTGGTTTTTATAGCGACTTTTCAGACAAGTCTGAAAACTGCTCGCTCGCCAGCCCTTGCAGCAACGGTGAAACATCTGGCACTTATACAACTGGTGAAGCCACTGTTTCAGGAATCGAGTTTCAGGCTAGTACCTCCTTCATGCTAGGGGAGTTCACGATTCCCGTCGACTTTGCCTACACGTGGACAGACGCAGAGATTAGCAACGACAATGCTAGCACTAGCGTGCACAAAGGCGACCTATTGAAAGATGTACCAGAGCACGCTTACAGCCTTAGAACAGGCTTTGAGCATCGCAGTGGTTGGAACAATTATCTTGTTGCCAAATATGTCGACGAACAATGCGTCAGTGTTAGTTGCAACCGCACAACTGCTGCGCAAGCCACGACCGACGAGCTGTTAGTGATCGACTTGATCAGCCGCTACCAGCTTAATGACAAATTGGAAGGATTCTTGAAGGTCGAGAACCTGTTAGACGAGCAAGAGATTGTCTCGCGCAACCCAGATGGTGCCCGCCCGAATAAGGCTCGCACAGCTTCTATTGGTCTTGCCTATCAGTTCTAAGTCTAGCAAAGGCTCTAGGGTCGGTTAACGACGCTAGAGCCCCTGCCCTCCTACGGGAATCGTTTCGAAACGTTCACCGAAGCGCGCAATGATTGGCCGCCCTTTCGCAATCGCCTCCTGCACTGACGGCAATGCTAAGGAGGCCGCATGATGCTCTTGTGACTCCCACACCTCGGTTATCCATAGGGCATCCTCATCGCTCTTATCTTCAGCCACCACATAACTAAGACAGCCTGGCATGCCTGCGATGCCATTAATCAAGATGGTGGCCAGTTCCGTACGCTTGCCCTGGGTGGCGAGCATCTTTCCGATTAATCCGTACATGCGAATTTCCTCTGTCTGCGATTGTCTTAGTCTAGCACTTGGCGAGCCCCGCTTGATTTATTGTTCGAAAAACGTTGCGTAGCCAAATAACTTCATATAAATTGTGTAGCCACATAGCTACACATTAATAAGGAGACTCTAGTGAAGAAGCGGCGCGACCCTTTTCAAGCCATAGCGGACCCAACAAGGCGGGCGATCTTAGTCTTGCTTGCTGCCCAAACCATGAGCGCCGGCGCTATCGCCGATCAATTTGACGCCTCGCGGCCCACAATCTCCAAGCATATTCAAATATTGTCAGAGTGCGAACTCATTACCTCAAAAGCTCAAGGCCGAGAAATATTCTACGAGTTACAGATCGAAAAAATGGCCGAGATCGACCGTTGGATCGAGGTATGTAAACGCGCTTGGGAGTCACGCTTTAAACAGTTAGACAGTCTATTAGAAACCTTAAAGGAGAGTTAGATGAGCAGCGATCTTCAGTTTGATTTTATTGTCGACAAAAACCAATGCACTATTTCGATTACTCGGGAGTTTGCGGCCCAACGCCAACTCGTTTGGGATTGCTACACCAAGAGCGAGTTGTTGGACCAATGGTTTGCCCCAAAACCGTTAACAGCAAAAACTAAGTCGATGGATTTTCGTGAGGGCGGTCACTGGCACTTTGTCATGATTGACCCGGCCGGAAACGAATATTGGAGTTGGTTTGACTACATCTCCATCACACCGATCGAGAGTTATACCGCGCGCGATGGATTTTGTAATGCCGAGGGTGAACTTAACCCGCATCTACCACGTGCTGAAAATGTCACTCGTTTTGTGGAAAGCGGTAGCCATACTTTTATTAAATCAGTTGTTACCTATCCCGACGAAGCCTCGTTGACTACGGTGCTAGAAATGGGCTTAGAAGGCGGGCTCGCCTCTACCTTAGAAAGACTGGATGAATTGCTGATTACGCTACGCTAATCGGGCCTTAGCTAGTTGCTTATTGAAATCTCTGAGCATAAACAGGAAAGCCGGATTGATCTATCAGTACACCCTTGATCTCTCCATCATCGGCGAGATTGAACTGATAGATGAGATCACTTTCTATTATATAGAATTGATTGTTATTCATTGGATGCAATTCGAAACGTGTGCCGTTGTACTCGCGCAATAGAACACCGTTTTCAAGCACAACACGAATAACTCCGGCCTCTTGAATTTCATACTGCCCTACAAAACCCTGTTTAGCATCTGAGCCCAACACAATATTAGGAATTAAATCACTGTAGTCGACATCCCATTGTGCCAATGCAGCTCTAGCACTTGGATTGCCTGGGTTACGAGCTAAAGCGGCCCTATACCAATTGATTGCCTCTTCCTTTCTGTCATTCGCCTTCAATGCATCTGCTAAGTACCCCAACATTTGTGCCGGCGGGTTTAGAGTATCGAGGCTGCTTTGCACTAAACTCATAGCCTCATCCAATTGCGCGTTTCGTACAAAGTTATAAAAAAGAGAAGCGAACGTATTCATTGGGATGCCGCGTTTAACTTTGTAGCGTCGATCCCCTTCTGCATAAAATTTATTGATCGCATCAATCCCAAACTGATTATAAGTCTCCATTGGATTGCGCAAATCCCAATTCGCAAAAACAAACTCAAGCCCATCATGAATACTGCGCAGCGGCACCGAACCATGCGTCTCCATGGGCATATGTTTAAAATCCCATTGAAAATCGCGTGGTGCTTTCTCATCTAAAACCCCTGCGAGTTTACGCACCCCCCCTAGCAATTGATTGCCTTCGTTGCCTACGCTCATATACAAAGTGACTGGCAACTCTTCAATCGTATCGAAGTAGGCATCGGCTTGTTTCGCGAGTGCCTGATCGCTCCATTGCAAACTCGGGCTAATCGCGATGTAGGCGTCAAAGAGCGTGGGATTTGTGAACAATGTATTGATGGCAAACAAGCCGCCAAATGAATGTCCGACTAAAATATTATAGGGGTGAGTTTGATAGTTCATCTCAACCCAAGGCATTAATTCTTGTTGTATAAACGCCTGAAATTTATCAGCCCCACCTTGCGTTGGCAGTCTTTGTATTTCCATCTGATTTTGTGAAGCAGGCGTTAGATCTCGATTACGATCGGTATTATCAATGGCTACTACAATCATCTCGGGAATCATGGCGTTCACTGAAAGAAAGTGAACAATCGCCGTGGTAATTTGAAAATGAGTTGAGCCATCTAAGAGATACAAAACCGGAAAATCTTCAAGATTCATACTGTAAGTTCTGGGTAACCAAATACTCAAACCACGCTCTTCATCTAAAATTTCAGAATGAATTGACAGATGCTGTCCCAGCACGATCGGTGTAGAGTCCGCTTGTGAGATGGAGGGCTGGGTCAATAGAACAAGAGATAAAACAAGAATTGCACGGGAGATTTGCCAGGTCATCGATTCAGTCCTTTTGAATTAATATGAGGGACTTTGCCGACAGCTCCACTGGCATTGGGGCTAACAATATTCTTTTACTTCGTGGGATGCAAACTTTAGCTTTCAACTAATGCATGCATGCGAGAATCCAAAATGTCTGCATCCTTCTCAGCACGAATCGCTCCCCATAAGGTCTCGGCTTCGCTGTGTGACTGACGCAAATAGTTCACCCATTGTTTAATACGGCCAACGCGATCTTTCGGTGACATGGTCAAGCCGATTTCTTGCCAGAAGTGCTGCAGTAACGGGGCGACACTAGCCCATTGCGCTTGTGGCGCGCTATTGGCACGGATCTGCTTGGCGAGAAACGGTAATCGCACTGCTCCTCGGCCCAGCATGACGTCGGCCGTGCCTGCGATGGCGACGCAGCGATGGTAGTCCTCGACGGTGCAGATATCGCCGTTAGCAATTAGGGGAATCTTAATATGCGCTTTGATCTTTGCCAGTTCATGCCAATGCGCAGGCGGAGCATAGCCTTGCAAGCGCGTACGCGCATGCACTGTTAACTCCCCCGCCCCTGCGGATTCTATTGCTGAGGCGTTCTCTAGCATCAAAGAGGTATCATCAAAACCCAAGCGCATCTTTGCCGATACCATGACACCGGCAGGCACGGCCTCACGCACTGCACGCACGACGCGATAAAGTGTATCTGGCTCTTTCAAGAGCACAGCGCCACCCTTACTGCGATTCACCGTTTTGCTCGGGCAGCCAAAATTGATGTCGACACCAAAGGAGCCCAGTTCCACGGCACGCGCCGCATTTGCTGCCATCGCCTGGGGATGATTGCCGAGCAGCTGCACACGCAGCGGCGTACCAGAGTCCGTACGCCCGCCCCGCTCGAGCTCTGGGCAAGTATTGAATAACACGCGATCGGGATAGAGCCTGTCGACCACTCGCACAAATTCCGAGACAACCCAATCATAACCTCCTTGCGCCGTGATGATACGGCGAAGGTGGACGTCGGCGAGGCCTTCCATTGGGGCGAGAACAATACGCATAGTGTTCTAAACAGCCTCTAAAATCGCACGCCACTCAGCGTCACTCACTGGCATCACCGACAAGCGATTGCCTTTCTTGACTAGTGCTAGTTCTTGCAAGGTGGGCATTGCTTTAATGGTATCCAATGGCAGCAGCTGTTTAAATTTTTTCACAAACTGCACATCCACGGCATCCCAACGCGGCTTGTCTTTTTGACTCTTGGCATCGTAATACGGCGATTGTGGGTCGAACTGGGCCGGGTCTGGGTAAACACTTTTGACGATTTTTGCCACGCCCGCCACGCCAATCAATTTGCAACTGGAGTGGTAAATAAGCACTTCATCACCTACAGCCATTTCGCGCATGATGTTACGCGCTTGGTAATTGCGTACGCCTTCCCAAATGGTTGCCGCCGGTGCTTGCTCAGCCAAGTCATCAATACTGCATTCATCTGGTTCTGTTTTCATCAACCAATAAGCCAAGGCGCCCTCCTAAACCAATCTCAGATACTCATGAGCGGCATTCTAACACCTTAGGGCAACGCAAAACTGATTAAAGCAGGCACCGGATTGCTCAATACGCTGATCGCAATAAATTGTTTACCAGCAACTGAATAACTCATCGGTGCACCGCCGGCATTGGCAGGCAGATCGATCGTGCTTAACTCCTCTCCGGTGAACTTATCACGCGCCACTAACACGGCTCCATCGAGTGTCGTCTGGGCATGAATCAGTAAGGTAGATGTGACTAACACCGCTTGCCTCCCCCCTCCACCCAGTGGTGGCAGGTCCATCCCCGCAAGGTCTGGATGATTGGTCACAGGCGTGTAGTCATCCCCATTGGCTTTTTGCCACAGGATCTCGCCTTTGTTCATATCGAAGGCGGTAATGGTCGCATAGGGAGGTTTCAAGATTGGCAAGCCGCGCGGCCCACGCACCGCTTGGTTGCTAATGCGCAAATAATTAAAGTTCGACGCGCTCGCTTCCAGCTTCGTCATGAGTGGCGCATTCGGGCTGTTAGTGGCCGGCACAAACAGAATATTGTTGACGGGGTCTACTCCTGCTCCCGTCCAGTTTGCGCCCCCGCCGGCACCAGGCAAAATGATCGTGCCACGATTGCCACCTTGCACTGTCTCGGTGGGTGGTGTGAACAAAGGTCCGTAAGTGTATTCCTTCAGGATCTCTTCAGCTTCGGCACGCAGCTCTGGGGTAAAGTCGATCAGGTAATCGACAGACATGCCTTGGCGAGCAAAGGCCGGCGGCTTAGTTGGAAAAGGCTGTGTCGAAGAAAGCTGCTCGCCGGGCAAGCCACCTTGCGGCACTGGCAACTCATTGATGGGCCACACGGGCTCGCCAGTCACGCGATCAAACACATAGGTAAAGCCTTGCTTAGTGACTTGTGCAACGGCCTTGATGGTGCGGCCATCGACATTGATATCGATCAGGTTCGGGGCTGCCGGATTGTCGAAGTCCCACACCCCGTGATGCACCATTTGAAAATGCCACACGCGCTCCCCAGTGCGCGCGTCTAGGGCGACGATACTCTCACTAAACAGATTATCGCCTGGTCTGTGCCCGCCGTAGAAATCATTAGTAGCGGCTTCCATAGGGAGATACACATACCCCAGCTCCAAGTCCGCACTCATCATCGACCACACACCGCTATTGCCGGCAATACGCCATGAGTCTTGCTCCCATGTGTCATTGCCAAACTCCCCTTCTAGGGGGATGCTATGAAAGGTCCAGGCAAGCTCACCAGAAGGGATATGGTAGCCACGAATCCACAATGGCGGGCGTTCCTTGAAGCGCGGCCTGTTCGACGTGATTTGAGAGACCACAAGAATATCGCCAATCACTATTGGCGGTGAGACTGCCCCTAGAGGTTGGGCGCCCTGCCAATCCAAATCGTCGCGAGTCGCGCGGGGAATGCCATCGGTGAGATCGATGCGTCCGTTGGCAAAGTTCTCGTCGAGCGAGCCATCCTCTAAGCGTAAAGAATACACAAAGCCATCTTGCGTGCTAGCTAAAATGCGCTGCTGTGAACCATCATTCCAATAAGCCACGCCGCGCTGATGAAATCCTAGGACCCCGACCGGGGCGCCATGCTTATAGACTTCCGGGTCAAAACGCCAAAGCGTCTGTCCGCTCTCCGCGTCGATGGCGGCAATCTGATTCAACGAGGTAATCATATAGAGCACCCCGCCAATCATCAGCGGCGTCCCTTGTAAGCGCCCGAAAGACACTTCTCGCTCGACATCTGAGAAATCTAGAATGGCATCTGGTGAGTCCCATTGCCAAGCCATTTGCAGTTGGCTGAAGTTACTCGCGTCGATTTGATCAAGGGAGGTGTATTTAGTGGAGCCAGCATCAGCGGCGTAGCTGGGCCATTGTCCATCCGCTGCACCGAGTTGGGCACAAGCAGCCCCGCTGCAACAAAGTATTGCTGTACTAACAAACAGGCGTAAACCGGTCGAGCTCGTTATTTTTATTGTCATGAGCCTTGTTTCCTTTTGCGATGCGATAGGAAATTCTTAGCCCTAGTGTAAACAATTGCTCGCTTAAAGCCACGCTTCGATTAACTCGGCGAAATTAACAATAAAAGCACAAATGATTGTTCCACTTGTTGTGCATAATCTGCGTGTTCACGGGCAGAAAAAAAGCAGAGTCGAAAAATACTGTTTGGGTATTTTTGGCTCTGCTTTTTCAATGCAAAACTTGCAACAATCACAAGACACTTACATGTCTTCTAGTTTACTCAAGTCTCGTACGGCGCCTTTGTCTGCACTGGTTGCCAACATTGCGTAGGCTTTGAGTGCTGCAGAGACTTTACGTGGACGCGGCTTCGCAGGCTTCCAACCGATCTGGTCTTGCTCGGCGCGGCGCTTGTCCAATTCTTCAACGCTTAGTAATACGTCGATTGTGCGTGCAGGAATGTCGATACGGATGCGATCGCCATTGCGTACTAAACCAATCGCACCACCCGCAGCGGCTTCAGGAGACACATGCCCAATGGACAAACCAGAGGTGCCGCCAGAGAAACGCCCATCGGTGAGCAATGCACAGTCTTTGCCTAAACCTTTCGACTTGATATAGGAGGTTGGGTAGAGCATCTCTTGCATACCTGGGCCACCGCGTGGACCTTCGTAACGCACGATCACTACATCCCCTGCTTTGACTTTATCGGCCAATACATCGGCCACTGCTTCGTCTTGAGATTCGGTGACATAGGCAGAGCCTTCGAATACGTGAATGGACTCGTCCACGCCAGCAGTTTTCACCACACAGCCATCTAAAGCGATATTGCCCCGCAAGACGGCCAGCCCACCCTCGAGGCTATAGGCGTGTTCCAAGGAACGAATGCAGCCCTCGGCGCGATTGCCATCCAAGTTCGGCCAACGTGTCGATTGGCTAAATGCGGTTTGTGTTGGAATGCCCGCTGGGCCCGCTTTGTAGAGCTTCAACACCTCGGGCGTTGGATTGCGCATGATGTCCCAGCGATCCAAGGCATCGGCCATCGTGGCGCTATGCACGGTAGGCAGATGGGTGTGTAATAGGCCTGCTCGGTCTAATTCGCCGAGAATACCCATGATACCACCGGCGCGGTGGACATCTTCGATATGGTACTTCGGTGTGTTCGGCGCCACTTTGCACAGCTGCGGAATTTTCTTAGACAGACGATCAATATCTTCCAACGTGAAATTCACTTCTGCTTCTTGCGCAATCGCAAGCAAATGCAAAATCGTATTCGTCGATCCGCCCATAGCGATATCGAGAGCCACACAGTTTTCAAACGCTTCGAACGAGCCGATCGAGCGTGGCAGAACGCTGTCGTCGTCTTGCTCGTAATAACGCTTGGCGATGTCGACGATGGTGCGACCCGCCTGCAAGAACAAGGCCTCACGATCCGAATGCGTGGCAAGCACGGTGCCGTTACCGGGCAATGACAGGCCAAGGGCCTCGGTCAAACAGTTCATCGAGTTAGCTGTAAACATGCCTGAACAGGAGCCACAGGTTGGGCAGGCACTACGTTCGATCTCGGCCACTTCTTCATCTGTCGCTTTATCATCGGCCGCGATCACCATTGCATCGACTAGGTCGAGTTTATGCTCTGACAACTTGGTTTTGCCCGCTTCCATGGGGCCGCCAGAGACGAAGATGACAGGCACGTTCAAGCGCATGGCCGCCATCAACATCCCTGGGGTAATCTTGTCGCAGTTAGAGATACACACTAGCGCATCGGCACAGTGAGCATTGACCATGTATTCGACTGAGTCGGCGATGATATCGCGCGAAGGCAAGCTGTAGAGCATGCCGTCATGGCCCATCGCAATACCGTCATCTACGGCAATTGTGTTGAATTCTTTGGCGACGCCGCCGGCCTTCTCGATCTCGCGTGCGACGAGCTGTCCTAGGTCTTTTAGGTGCACGTGTCCTGGCACAAACTGGGTGAAGGAGTTGGCGATCGCGATGATAGGTTTATGAAAATCATCGTCTTTCATGCCGGTAGCGCGCCAAAGAGCACGGGCTCCGGCCATATTACGTCCTGCGGTCGAGGTTTTTGAGCGATAAACGGGCATGATTCTATTCTCGTTGCGTGTTGTGTAAAGGGGCTGATTTTAACAGGTCTTGCGGGCAAAAGGGGGGAAGAATCAACAAGGCTGACACATCTAATTGCCAATGAGAAATTGACCAAAGCGCGATTTCTCTGTATTTAAGAGTATCCGCTACACAAACAAAAATAAAATAGGAATATGGGGCCAGGAGAGTCTTTAATGATAATAAAAAAACGGCTAATTTCATCACTCGTACTCAGCGCCACCGCAATCGCATTTGCGGCACCGGCCATTAGCCAATCAGGCACGAGTATCTACGAAGGCGATTGGACAGATTACCACGGTGGTCCTTTCGCACAGCGCTATTCACCACTGGATCAAATCAATGCCGACAACGTTGCCGACCTAGAGATCGCTTGGCGCTTCTCTACCGAGCACTTCGGCCCTTCTACCGATTACAATAACCCATCTACGCCGCTTGAGATCAACGGCATCTTATACGTCAATATCGGCAGCACGCGGAACGTCGCGGCGCTCGATGCCACCAATGGTCAAATTCTTTGGCTTTGGCGCCCCAATGAAGGTGCACGTTATGACGAAGCCCCTCGCAAAGGCTCAGGCCGTGGCGTGTCGTACTGGACCGATGGCGATAACACGCGTGTGATCGATGTGACCCCAGGTTACCAGCTCGTCTCGCTGGACGCTAAAACAGGTATTCCAGACCCAGATTTCGGTGAGAACGGCATTGTGGATTTGTTCGTAGGCCTGCGAAACGCCGATGACCCACGCTTCCCCTTCCCCGATATCGGCCTTTCCGCCCCACCCTTTGTAATGAACGATGTCATCGTCGTGGGCGCAGCCCATAGAACCGGTGGCCGACCACGCTCCAAGTCTAATGTGAAGGGCGACGTGCGCGGCTACGATGTGCGCACAGGCGAGCATCTGTGGACCTTCCACACGATCCCTGAGCGCGGCGAAGTCGGCTTTGAATCTTGGTTGGATGACGGCATTGAGTTTACCGGCAATTCAGGCGTGTGGGCGCCAATGTCCGGAGACCCAGAGCTCGGCATGGTCTATTTACCGGTCGAAGACCCTACGGGCGACTACTACGGCGGCGACCGTCCTGGTGACAACCTGTTCTCCAGCGGCATCGTGGCCTTGGATATCAAAACGGGTGAGCGTCGTTGGCATTTTCAGCAAATTCACCACGATATTTGGGACTGGGATGTGCCTGCCGCACCAGTGCTAGCCGATCTCCCTAATGGCCGCAAAGTGCTGATGTCAGTGACGAAACAAGCCTTCGTCTATACCTATGACCGTGAAACCGGTGTACCGATTTGGCCAATCGTTGAAACCCCTGTCCCTGCTGGTGATGTGCCAGGGGAGTGGTATTCCTCAACACAGCCTTATCCGACCGTCCCAGCTCCATTCGACCGCCAAGGCTTCTCTGAAGACGATCTAATCGACTTCACCCCAGAGCTTCGCGCACTGGCTTTAGAGGCCATCGAAGGCTTCCGCTTGAGCCCTAGCTTGTTCTCGCCCCCTTCACTAGCCGAAGCGCCAGATGGCACGACAGGCCTGTTATCGCTGCCCTCTTCAACTGGCGGCGCTAACTGGGAAGGGTCTGCGGTAGACCCAGAAACGGGTATTTTATACATCCCATCACGCACGGTGCTGCAAGCACTGGCCTTGGGCAAAAACCCAGATTCGGATATCGACCTTAGCCAAGGCTTTGGCGTGCGCGTACCGCGTATTCAGGGCTTGGACATTGTGAAGCCGCCTTACGGCCGCATTACCGCCATCGATATGAACAGTGGTGAGCATTTATGGTCAGTCGCAAATGCGGACACCCCCGATCGCATTGCTAACCACCCATTATTGGAAGGCGTTGATCTGCCAGCCACTGGCGTTCCAACCCGTGCCGGTATTCTGCTGACTAAATCGCTGTTGTTTGTTGCCGAAGGCAACGGCACAGCGGATGCAGGCCCAACGATGCGCGCCTTTAATAAAGACACTGGCGAAGTCATCACAGAAATGGAATTGCCCTCCAATCAAGTCGGGCTACCCTTCACCTATGAACACGAAGGCAAGCAATACATGGGCATGTTTGTTGGCGGAGGCGGATATCCGGCTGAGCTGGTGATGTACGCGTTGCCATAAACTCTAACAAAAAGCCGACCAAAGTATTTCGCTCTGGTCGGCTTTTTACTTTCCTAGATCAACTTTGAATAGAGATCGACAACCTTCTCTTGCTGGCTCGGGCTTATTTTACCGATGATGTCTTGAGTAATATGCTCAAAACTTATGTTGGCATCGTTAAACAAAGCCTGCCCCACCTCTGACAGTTTCACCAAACTTTGCCGCGCATCGCGGGGGTTCGACACCTTCTCTACAATATGGTTTTTTTCCATCGGCGCGATCAACCGCGTCACGCCAGAAGCACTCATTCCAATGTGCTCAGCCAACTCGATTCTCAATACGGCTTTATGTGGCGAGCTGTGCAAATAGTGCATCACCAAAAACTCGCTAAGGCTGATGCCGTGAATACTGAGATGATTCCCGACGCGGCGCGACAGCTTCGATGCGAGTAGCGCATTTTTAATGACAAACTGTGAACTAACTGATTCTGACGACATAATAACACCTTGATATATACTTGACTTAGCAACTATATATCAAGCTTTTACAATTCGCAAACTATTCTTGCCTTGTCCAAGAGAACTCCATCTGCTTAGCGGTTTTCTCAGCCAAGGCTAAATCATAAAGCTTGCTGACTAAGTGCAGGCTCATGTCGATGCCTGCCGATATGCCGCCGGAACTGATGACATCCCCTTCATCAACCCAGCGCACTCCTTCTATTACTTGCAGACTTGGGAACATAGCCTGTAATTCTGCAACGTCCTCCCAATGCGTCGTCACTCGATGCTGATGCAGCACCTGCGCTTTTGCCAACAAAAATGCGCCGGTACAAACCGACGCAGTGACCTTCGCTTTCTTGGACTGGTGGGATATCCAATTCAACACCTCAGGTTTATTCATCTCATCGTGATGCACACCCCCTACAATGATCAATACATCGATATTGGGATGATCGTGAAAACCGTAATCAGGAATCACTCGATAGCCTGCTCTTGCGCTGACAGTTGCCCCCGACTCACCTACCAAGAATACATTAAAGGGAACTGCCAATTGTGCGACACGTGAAGCCGTGGAAAACACTTCGAATGGCCCCGAAAAATCGAGCACTTCCGCTTGTTCGTAAATATAAATTCCAACGTTCACGTTAATCCCCTAACAATAGATTAATGCTTAATAAACATGCGAGAACTCACAGTGCCCATGAGTTGCTAGGCCTGACCTAGGGTGCTGAAAATGGAGATCGCTAGCATGTAATAATAAACGCGGCGCCATGTGTTCGCTGTCGTCACTTTTATACAAGTCGCAGCCAAGGATCGGGTGACCAAGCACTAAGCTATGCATTCGCAATTGATGAGTTCGCCCTGTAACAGGGCTAAACTCCACGACAGTGCGGCGCGGCGCTTCTAGTCTTTGCATTACTTTATATGCGGTGACGGCTTCTTTGCCAGTCACTGCACAAACTCTTACTTTTGCATATCGCTGCTCACCTTTCGCAATAGCCGCTGAGATAACACCCTCGTCCTCTGTCACCCACCCTTGCAGCACTGCCGTGTATTTTTTCTGAACCTGGCGCGACTGAAACTGCTTATTCAAATGCTTAGTCGCTTCAGCATTCAAACTCACGATCATTATTCCCGATGTTCCGAAGTCTAGTCGATGCGGCAATTTGGCCTCTGGAAAAGCGGGGCTTACGCCCTTTTGGCCATGCAGTAATCGGTGATGCACTGAATCCCAATTAAGAGGGTTTTTACCCGACAGACTCAGCAATCCACTGGGTTTATTAAGCAATAAAATATCAGTATCTTGGTACAGTATTTCAACAGCGTTCTCGCAAACTGGAGCCACAAAAGTATCTACGCTCATGTGTGCGCTACGAATATTAACTGACTAGTGTCAAACCCTAGCTCTCGTGCTTTTTCCAACAGCTTCGACTGTGTTTGTGCACTCATATTAGGAGTCCTTGATAGCAGCCATAGATAGGTTTTATCTGGCCCGGACACTAGCGAATATTGATAGCCTTCATGATCGAGCTCAAAGACGATATAGGAGCCGTAGAACGGGCCAAAGAAAGAGACTTTCAAATAGCCTAAGTCTGGCTCCTGCACAAAATAGGCTTTGCCTTCGGCCTCTTCCCATGCGTCATTTTCTCCGGAATAACCACGATTGAGGACGCGCACACCACCATCACTGCGCATGCTGTATTCGGCAGTCACTTGCGACAAACCGCGCTCAAATGAATGATCTCGCCGGGCTATTTCATACCACTTGCCAAGATAACGCTCTAGCGTGAAATTGTGCACAGGTTCAACACCTTCTGGGATGCCAACACAACCTGCAACAAATAGGGTCAATGACAAAGCCAATAGCTTCAAACGATTCATTTGCTCTCCTTCGTTAAATGGCGGTTTAGTACAGCCTAAATTGCCCGACAATATCTAGAAGCCGATTGATCGAGCTGGCTTGGCCCTGCCACGCCAAATAGCCAATCGCGGCAATGTTCAACATCACCGTTACCCAGAACACCGTTAAAAATGCCTGTTTGCTGGATTTATGGCGCAATAGTTTTTGGGCGGCAAGCCCACCAGGCCAGCCACCGATCAAGGCGAGGATATGCAGGGTGGACTCCGATGTACGCCATCGGCTCCTGCGCGCTGCAGACTTATCCCATGCGTAAACGACAAATGTTATTAGGCTCGCCAGTAAATAAATGGCTAGGACCGTCCAAGATAGTCGGTTTAAGAGCGCGGCGCCAATGAGCAAACCCACATAAATTAGAATATACACCACTGAGTAATTCTTCCTTGTAAAAAACCATTTTTAGATTACTATGCGCCACCCCCAATATTACTGCCTTAACAGCCGCGCAACTATGACTCCTAACGCACTTTATACCGATCTTTCGGCCTACTATGATTTGTTGTGCGCCGACATTGATTATCGGGCGCAAAGCGACTGCATCCGCAGGTTAAATCAGCTCTTTGGCAATGGGGGTAAAACCCATCTCGACCTTGGTTGTGGCACCGGCCCCCATGTGCGCCATTTCCTCGATTTCGGCTACCAAAGCCATGGCCTAGACCTGAACCAAGCAATGCTGGATCTTGCGCAAATTCGCTGCCCAGAGGCCGAGTTTTCTCTGCAGAATATGAGCAGCTTTACGGCTGACGGCCCAGTTGATTTGATTACCTGCTTCTTGTACTCGATCCATTACAACGCGGGCATCTCAAAGCTAGAAGAATGCCTTCAAAGCGTATACAAAGCCCTACAAACAGGTGGAGTGTTCTGCTTTAACGTGGTCGATCGAACCAAGATTGATAATAAGCTGTTTACCCAGCACAGCACGCAAAAAGGCGATGAACTGTTTACGTTCAAGTCGACCTGGGCCTACAGTGGACAAGGTGAAAAGAAGGCGCTTAAGTTGAGAATCGAGAGAACAAGTGCAGGCCAGACCGACTGCTGGAATGATGAGCATGCCATGGTGGCGCTTAGCTTTACTGAGTTAACGCAATTGCTCACTCCCTATTTCGACGTGCATATCTTTGAGCATGACTACAACCGAATCACACCTCGTAACAGCGACACGGGAAATGCTATTTTTACTTGCGTTAAAATCTGATTATCTGCGCCGCTTATATCACGACACCGAGGCCTTCGGCTTCGGGCATTTAGCGTCCTTTATTTTTGGCTTCCAGCTTCGCCTTTAAATCGGCAAAGGGATTATGCGTCGCGGCTTTAACCACTGTACTGCCATTGTTGCCATAGCGCACTTGGTTTACGAACTTTGTATGCTCTTCATCATGGCAATATAAACACAGTAATTCCCAATTGCTGCCATCGCTAGGGTTATTACCATGGTTATGGTCGATATGGTGGACGGTTAATTCGGAAAGGTTCTTGCGCGTGAATTCACGTGCACAGCGGCCGCAAATCCATGGGTATAGCTTTAGGGCTTTTTCGCGATACCCCGAGGCTCTGGTGGCATTGTATTCGATTTGATCGGCATGGATTTGATCAAATTTGCTGGAATTGGGCTTTTTAGTACTCATGGCAGCGAGGCTCTGCATCAACACATTGTTACGAACAAACACCCTTTTATTGGGGCAGTGTAACTTGGGTGCTAAAGCAGAGCCATACTCTCATAGAGCATTACATCAAAGTTTAGTCGTTAGAGATGCTGCCGATCGTTTGCGCACCAGCGATAGAGATCTCTTCATCCTCATAGCCGCGTACGCCACTGGCTGTCACAGCGCCTACTAGCTCGCCATCGATATACACTGGCACACCGCCTTGGTAGGTGACACCGCCTTCGATCTCTTCGATCTCGCCAGCTTCTAGCATTCTGCCGTATTCGCCTGACGTGCCACCGGTTTCGAGCACTACTAGGGCTTTTGCCATCACAATGTCAAAGGTACGTGCACCGGCACCATCAAGGCGACGTAGCATTACCGGCGTGCCATTCTGGTCAGCTACAAGGATAGTGACATTCCAGCCCTTATCGCGCGCATAGGCCTCAGCGGCTTCCATGGCTGTGTTCGCCATCGCATAGGTCATTTTGCTTTCGTCCTGCGCCGATGCGGCGGCAGAGAACACGAACATAAACGCTACTAGCAGACTTTTAGTTAGTTTTGTTGTCATGTATACACTTCCTTATTACGTTTAATGGGAATGAATCTAGAAGACAGGGATAAAAGCTGTTCTATTTCAGAGCTATTAGGCTTAAGAGCAAGAGCCTGTGCAAAGATTAACTCAAAATCACTGTCTAAAGCATTCTCTCAACAGCTTTGCTGGCATGGATCTGCGTAGTGTCATACAAGGGAACAGGAGTGTCGGCCTGTTTGACCAGCATCCCAATCTCAGTACACCCTAGAATAACAGCCTGCGCGCCGCTCTGCGCTAGCTCGTTGATGATGCGTAAATAGTCTACTTTGGAGTTTACAAGCATATTACCGAAACACAGTTCTTGGTAAATCACATCGTGGACTATTTTTCTATCAGAGGTATTTGGCACGATTACTTTTAGGCCATGCTGCTCTTCTAACCTGCCTTTGTAGAAGTCCTCCTCCATAGTGAAGGCAGTGCCAAGAAGGCCAACGGTTTTAACGTCGTTTTCGAGAAGAGCCTGCGCGGTGGCATCGGCAATATGAAGGATGGGAATAGAGATTGCTTGCTCGATTTGCGGAGCGACTTTGTGCATGGTGTTTGTGCAGATTAAGAGGAAGTCTGCGCCTGCGGCCTCAACTTTTTGTGCAGCTTCGGACAATATTTTTGCGGTACCCTGCCAGTCACCCTGATGCTGAAGTTTTTCAAGCGGTGCAAAGTCCACACTAAACATGGCTATTTTTGCGGAGTGCAAACCGCCGAGTTTTTCTTTAACGCCTTCGTTGATTGCTTTGTAGTAACCAGCTGTACTTTCCCAGCTCATGCCACCAATTAAACCGACTGTTTTCATCGTGTTAGATCTCTCGCAAAGTGCTACAACAGTAACACTTTGCGAGAGAGAGGGCTAACTTAGGCAAGCTATTCAGGCTAAGTCGAAACGGTCGGCATTCATCACTTTCACCCACGCGGCAACAAAGTCTTGCACGAACTTTTCTTTGTTGTCATCTTGCGCATAGACTTCGGCGTAAGAGCGCAGGATCGAATTAGATCCAAAGACAAGATCGACTCTGCTTGCTGTCCATTTCACCTTGCCTGTTTTGCGATCTTTAAGCTCATACAGGTTGTTTGCGCTTGGTCTCCAGCTATAGTTCATGTCCGTTAGATTCACGAAGAAGTCATTGCTTAAAGCCCCTTCCTTGTCAGTGAACACACCGTGTTTAGTACCACCGTGGTTGGTGCCAAGGACACGCATGCCCCCTACCAATACAGTCATCTCGGGTGCGGTTAGCCCCATCAATTGCGTACGGTCGAGCATCAGTTCTTCCGCGCTCACCACGTAGTCCTTCTTTAGCCAATTGCGGTAGGCATCATGAAGCGGTTCTAGCACCTCGAAGGCGTCCACGTCAGTCATTTGCGCTGTCGCATCGCCACGTCCTGGTGAGAATGGCACCGTGACATTGACCCCTGCAGCCTTCGCGCCTTGCTCAATGCCTACATTGCCGGCAAGTACGATGACATCGGCAATACTGGCTCCACTCCCTTTCGCAATGCCTTCAAGCACTCCTAGGACTTTGGCTAATCGGGCTGGCTCATTGCCTTCCCAATCTTTTTGCGGTGCAAGGCGAATACGCGCGCCGTTAGCCCCACCACGTTTGTCGGAGCCACGGAAGGTTCGGGCGCTATCCCAGGCTGTCGACACCATCTCACTGACACTTAAGCCACTCGCGGCGATCTTGGCTTTCACTGCCTGCACATCGTAGTTAGTGCTACCAGCTGGTACTGGGTCTTGCCAAATCAAGTCTTCTTTAGGGACGTCGGGCCCGATATAGCAGGCTTTTGGCCCCATATCGCGGTGCGTCAGTTTGAACCAAGCTCGGGCAAACACTTCTGAGAAGTAGGCAGGGTCTTTGTAGAATTTCTCAGAAATTTTGCGGTACTCAGGGTCCATCTTCATGGCCATGTCGGCATCGGTCATGATTGGGTTATGGCGCACGCTTGGGTCCTCGGCGTCCACCGGCTTGTCTTCTTCCTTGATATTAATTGGTTCCCACTGCCAGGCACCGGCTGGGCTCTTCTTGAGTTCCCACTCGTAATTGAGCAGTAGTTGGAAGTAGCCGTTGTCCCATTGCGTTGGGTTTGTCGTCCAAGCGCCTTCGATGCCGCTCGAAACTGTGTTGTTGCCTATGCCGCGCTTGGTCTTGTTCAACCAACCAAAGCCTTGGTCTTCGATCTCACCCGCTTCTGGCTCGGCGCCAAGTAAATCTACATTGCCATTGCCGTGGCATTTGCCGACCGTGTGGCCGCCAGCGGTAAGCGCGACAGTTTCTTCATCGTTCATGGCCATACGCTCGAAGGTCACGCGTACATCGTGCGCTGTTTTCAAAGGGTCTGGATTGCCATCGACGCCTTCGGGGTTCACATAGATAAGCCCCATCATCACAGCTGCTAGCGGATTCTCTAGGTCTCGCTCACCGGAATAACGGCTGCCTTCGCTACCGCTCGGCGCTAGCCATTCTTTCTCTGAACCCCAGTAAGTGTCTTTCTCAGGGCTCCAGATGTCTTCGCGACCAAAGGCAAAACCATAGGTTTTCAAACCCATGGATTCATAGGCGATAGTGCCCGCATAGGTAATGAGATCTGACCAACTGAGCTTGTTGCCGTATTTCTTCTTGATAGGCCATAGGAGACGCCGCGCTTTGTCGAGGTTGACGTTATCGGGCCAGGAATTTAGGGGGGCGAAACGTTGGTTGCCCGTGCCCGCGCCGCCACGACCATCGGCAATACGGTAGCTACCCGCCGCGTGCCAAGACATACGGATCATAAGGCCGCCGTAATGGCCCCAGTCCGCTGGCCACCACTCTTGACTATCAGTCATCAGGGCATGCATGTCTTTTTTAAGGGCGTCGACATCGAGGCTTTTGACTGTTTCGCGATAATCGAAGTCCGTCCCCAGTGGATTGGACTTAGTATCGTGTTGATGCAGAATGTCTAGGTTCAAGGCTTTCGGCCACCATTCCATATTGGACATGCTGCTTTCTGTAGCTCCACCGTGCATTACTGGGCATTTGTTATTAGACATCGACCGGTCTCCTATATCTTGCAAAAGTTTACTATCTGCTCATTGTTATAATGCGCTCTTGTGACACTATTGATCATTTTGACACATGAGTAAATTATATTGTTTTGATTCTATCGATAGTTTTTTTGAATCACAAATCAAGGGGTCAGATTACTTGATTTGCTCGCTAGCTTCTCAGGATCAAGGGATCTGACCCCTTGATCCTTTGGTTTCTAAGCCATTTCTACGTAGTTCGGGTGATGACGGATTCGTGCGATCCAATCCTTGATATGAGGATATACAGAAAGATCAAAACCCCCTTCGTGCGCTACATGGGTATAGCCATATAGAGAAATGTCCGCAATCGTCAATTTATCGCCTACAAGGTAAGTCGTTTTGCCCAATTGCGTCTCCATGACTTGCAATGCTTTATGTCCACCTAATTGTTTTGATTTGTACTCCTCTGCTTTGGCATCGGGCAAGCCAAGATACTTCGCGATAAAGCGAGCGACGGCAATATATGGCTCATGACTGTATTGCTCAAAGAATTGCCATTGCAAAATCTTAGCCTGCTGGAAGCTGTCCTCTGAACTCAATGCACTGCCATGGGCGAGATAATTAAGGATGGCATTCGATTCGGATAGAACGCGCCCATCATCTAGTTCCAACAAAGGAATTTTTCCGTTCGGATTCTTCTTTAAGAACTCTTCAGTTTGTGTCTCCTTTGCCAAAATATCCACTTCGACCCATTCGTGCTCAATACCGAGTATTGAGGTCAGCAATTTAATCTTGTAACAGTTCCCTGATTGTATATCCCCGTAAACTTTCAATTAATACTCCTAAAACAACGCCAATAAACTACTAATTAGGGTTTGGGAAAAACTTCTATTTCTACTCGATCCAAATTTGAATCAGCAAATAGACTGGGGTTTTTGCCAAGCAAATATTCATCATAAAATAACTGTAAAATCGTACGAACCGTGGCGATACCTTCGTTAAAATCTACACTATATTCGTAATCATTCGGGGTTATTAGCGGCAAATCGGTCACAGAGTTGTGCCCATAGCCTTCCAGCGTCAGGATATAAACATCGTTCCTGCGTAGCGCAATGACATCTCTAATATTCGGCTGTGCAATATCGGGTAAGTCGCTACTTGATAGCATGAGCACCGCCGCATCAAGCCCCCCTTTTCTAGCTTCTCTCGGAGGCACCCCCTCCATCGAGGCATATGCTAAGAATCGATCATCAGTTGCGACCACTTCGCCAATTACCCTTCCGCCTAACGAGTGTCCAAACGCTGCAAGACGCGTCAGGTCCAATCGATTTGTGAAATGACCACTTGGATCATTGCGGTTCATCGCATCCAGTTTACCTAAAGCAAAACGAATATCATCGGCACCAAGTTGAGTGGCCTCTTCGAAAAATTTATCGACTTCTTCATACGGCCCGATAAGCGTTTCAAAGGGAATATCAAACTTATCAGAGGTGTGAATTATTTGCCCGTTAGGATAGGCCACTCTACCAATGTACGGGCTATTAATAGCGGCGACAAAATAGCCGTGACTCGCTAAATCTTCGGCGATCGAGGTGTAAAAGTGGCTGGGCATACCGCGCCCCGGCGATAGTAAAATCACAGGCAATAGGCCAACATCCTGCTTAGGGGTTGCCTCGGCTTGGCTTGCCCCTTTGACATTCTCCCAGCCTTGGTAGAACGGCGCATACTGTGAAGAACTTTCACCATTGTTTGCAGCAGGGTACCAAGCTTGTACAGTAATTTCTCTGAAGCTGTTCGGTTGCAGTGAAAAGCCTTCTTGTCTACTTTCGTCAGTCCAATGCCAGAGCACACTAGCGACAGGACTGCTGCCCGTAGGGACTGGAAGCGTTTGAAAAGAATCCTGCTGCGCAAGCGCAGTGGCAAATACGCTTAAACTTGCGAGAAGCAAGCAAGCACGAACGACAGTTAGCATGAATCTCAGTGAGGTGTTCATAGGCATGTACCTACCCTATTATCGACGGTTGTAACTAAACAGCGTCGAATAATGTCGTGTGGAAATGCGGATTTTCGACACAGACTTCTATAGCCGCAACCGTGTCTAGAACTATTAAGCGATCTTCACCATTGCCATTTAACTTAATGCATTCTTCTCTATTGATATCGAATTGCGTATCAAGCGCAACACCGGCAATAATCTCACCCGAGCGCAAGGTCAGTTTCACTGGGTAGTGAAAGCTACAGGCAATTTCGACATAGTCATGTTCTTCACAACTGATCATGCCACCCATCCGATTCACAAAGTAGAGATCAAGTAATCTGCCCCCTTGATCGGTCTAGACTACAGTTCTTTTAGCATTACTAGTAGTATCCCCATACACATACTAATCCCATTGGTGAAAATTCGCCAACATCCTACACAACCATCTGATTTTAAAGTGATAATTACCCGATATGAGCAACTACAGTACGACCGCCAACACCTGCCTGCTTTGCACTTTGTTATCAGCTAGCATTGCGGCCTCTGCACCGCAGTTAAGCTTCGCACAAGAAGAAGAGGTGGAGGAAATTGTTGTAAGCGCTACAAGAAGTAGACGCAGCTTTGAGCAATTGCCTACTCGTGTAGAAGTTCTAGGCGGAGAAGAGATCAACGAAAAAGCCAATATGAAGCCTGGCGATATTCGCATGCTTTTGAACGAGAGCACCGGCATCTACGTCCAACAAACCTCTGCAACCAGTTTCAACTCGTCAATCCGCATCCAGGGCTTGGATGGCAAATACACACAATTGCTCCGTGACGGCTTGCCAATGTACAGCGGCTTCTCGGGTGGCCTCAGTTTACTGCAGATCGCACCTTTGGACTTACAGCAGGTTGAAGTGATTAAAGGGGCCAGCTCTACACTTTATGGCGGCGGTGCCATTGCCGGGCTAGTGAATCTTGTCAGCAAAAAGCCAAGTGACGAGCCTGAATTGTCTGTGTTGCTCAACGGTACCTCCGCAGACGGTCTCGACTTAAGTAGTTTCTACAGCCGCAAAGGTGAAACATTGGGTACGACCCTTTTCACCTCTTACAACCGTAGCGAAGGTTATGACCCTGCCGATATAGGGCTTAGCGCTATCCCTAAGTTTGAACGATTGACGCTAAGCCCACGTGTATTCTTTTACGGTGACGACAGCGAGTTCAATTTTGGCGTCAATACAGTGAAGGAAAGTCGGCTCGGTGGCGACATGGCCTACATTGACGGCGATCGTTCGCAAACGGCTTATTTCGAAGACAGCGACACCTTTCGCGTTTCCACGCAGTTAGAATATTTAAAGCAGCTGTCAGCAGGCAGAGAATTAGTTATTCGCAATAGTGTCAGTCGATTCGAAAGAGATCTACTTGTGCCCAACTCGGAGTTTGGTGGCATTCAATTGTCTAGCTTCTCAGAGGCTCACGTTCTTGGCGCAACCAATGCTTTCGACTGGGTGCTTGGTTTAAACCTGTGGACCGATGAATTCGACCAAGACACAGGCGCCCTCAATACTCATATCGATTATGAACAACGTACCTTTGGCGGTTTTGCGCAGGCCACCTGGCTCTATTCGGATGACTGGACCTTCGAAGCCGGCTTGCGAGTGGACCATAATGACGACCACGGCGAGTTTGTTCTGCCAAGGCTTTCTCTTCTGTACACCGGGTTCGACGACACCACGCTCAGACTTGGGGGCGGCTTAGGATACAAACTGCCGACCCCCTTCTCTGAAGAAGCGGAACAATTGCAGTTTCAAGGAGTACAGCCGCTAAACCCGAACCTTTTGGAGGCAGAACGCTCCGCTGGGCTGAACGCTGACTTAACGCATACTTTCGAATTAAGCGACTCGCTTTCTTTGGATCTCAACGTGCTTCTTTTCTATACCAAGGTAAACGACCCGCTGACTCTCGTAGAAGAAACAGATGACGTCTACGCTTATCGCCAGCCCGTTTCGTACATTGATACGAGAGGCACGGAGGTCAATGCAGTGTGGCGTTGGAACTATATGAAATTTTTCTTAGGCTATACCAATGCTGATGTGCGCGAGCACGACAGCCAAGGCACTACTGAAGCGCTATTGATGCCTAAGGAGCGTGTCAATATGGTGCTCGTTTATGAAAAGGAAGACGATTTTCGTATCGGGCTAGAAGCGTATTATTTCAGCCAGCAAAATCTGGGCAATGGGGCACGAAGTTCAGATTATTGGATCTATGGCCTGATGACTGAAAAATACTTTAGCGATGACTTTTCACTATTTCTGAACTTCGAGAATTTTGGCGATACCCGACAGACTCGCGACGGCCCAATCTATAGTGGTTCAATCAGTAACCCACAGTTTGTGGATATCTACGCCCCACTCGATGGCTTTGTAGTTAACGGCGGCATCAAACTGCGCTTCTGACTTGCAAGATCAAGGGGTCAGATCACTTGATCCGCTAGAGCGGTGGATCAAGTGATCTGACCCCTTGATTGCTTCTGCTACTTCAGTGCTCATCCGATGTAATCAAGGCCTGTTGTCATCAGCCCCACTAGATCGATGTTCACAGCATTTTGCTCGTGGTCGGAGGCTAGGCGTGCTAGCTCTATTTGTGTCAATTGACCACTCGTGATCTGTTGCACGAAACTGTCTGTTGTCGCCTGATCAGGCTCAGTGCCAGCGACATTTTTGTACAGCAGTTTCACCAAAGTTTCGTTGGAGCGAGTTGCACCAAGTACCTCGTTAAGTGCTAGATCTAACAGCTCGTTATACGTCGAGCCGCCGTCCATGGCGGCAAGGCCAATGCCCACATAGTTCTCGACCTGCACCCCAGCTGGACCAAGCACGGCACCTAATATTTTAGCTACGACACCGGCATTGCCTTCTATATCGTAAGCGCGTGAGGCAATGGGGGGCGTGTAGCTTGCAAGCTCGTTTAGCATGAACGTGTTAAGGGATTCGGTGCCCTCAGCATTGGTCCAAGTGGAATGCAGTTTAATCCCCTCAACACGGCCATTGCCATTGAAGTCTGCCCACAGCACATTAGGCCCCCCATCACCCGAACTGACGTTAGTCAGCGTAAAATTGCCAACACCATCATTGAGGTAATAGAGCGCATCAGAAGAATGTTTGGGAGTTCCTATGATATCAAGCGCCCCATCTTTATTGAGGTCTATCAGCTGCCAGAAGTCTGTCCAATCTATGCGCTCACCATAGGTATAGGGATGAGAAGTTGGATCACCAATTCTGGCAGTGGTCTGATCACTAAATTGGCCCGAACCATCATTGATTAACACCTGCAAATAACTGCCACCGTAATAGGGTTCATCGCGCGAATGTTGTATCAAAAGATCGTTGTCACCATCACCGTCGAGGTCAGCTATCCAGTTTTTCATAGGCAAAGACTGATCGCTACCATACACAGACACAGGCAAAGTGCTTGAATTAGCCTCAGTGAACCCCGCCTGCTTGTCGTTATAAAACACTCGACTTAAGACTGTCGCGTGCCCCCAACCGGTGACAAGATCATCTAAACCATCGCCATTGACATCACCCAGCGCGATGTCGAGTAAGAACGCAGCTTCGGCGCCATTTAAATCAGGATCAACCCAGTTATGAAGTTTTTTCATGAAGGCAGTAGAAAGGTATTCGAAGGGGCCGGAAGCCGTTTGCAGCAACGCAAATGAGCCACTGAAATCGCCCACCAACACATCATCCATGCCATCGCCATTGATGTCACCGACTGCCATCGAATGGGCATCAATCGCCGTCGAACGGCCAGACTTACTCGCCGCCTCTGTAAGGGTATTGCTGATAATCTGACTCGATATATCGGCAAAGGGTTGAGTATTTGTGAAAGTGAGATCGCCGTAGCGCCAAGGAATATCAGGGCGAGTTTCTGTTTCGATGGCCGTATCGTGGGCGGCGGTCACTAACACCTCTGTTTGAGTGCGAGCGAGGAAAAGAGTGTCTGTACGCCGCGACCCCGCTACAAAGGGTGTTTGCGCACTCAGCTCTGCACTATAGGTGAGTTGACCATTGTCGTTCTCAAAAACCTGCATCGCATAACGAGTATCTACACCCGTCCGATAACCGCGCGACATCGGTACGATGGCATCAAGATCACCATCTTGGCCAATGTCAATGAGTTGCGGTGCTTGCGCCCCATAGGCCACCAGTTGTGGCTCGTAGTAGACCTCTGCATACCACCAGCCCTGAGAGATCTCATTCTCGGTAAAACTAGTGAGAGTTTTGACAGTTTCCATTACATGGCTGGCAGTGTAGGTTGGCGTGATAGTGCGATCTAAAAATATAATTGAATCAACACCTTGTAAAACGATATTCGTGCCACTGCCGGTGATAGTGATGCTATCGTTGCTTTGACGAATGCTATAATCGCGACTATTCAGTTGCCACATATGAACGGTGTCAGAACCCGCCCCCAAGTTCAGTGTGGCATTGCCCCCAAACACAAACACTGTCTCGGCGGCATCCGTGCCAGTGACTTCTCCGCCAAGAGAGGGCATGTGAATTGTGTTGATGCCGCTAATTTGATCGCGACCACCAAAACCGTCGTCGCCCCAACCTTCGGCTAGGTTAATCCGCACGATTTGTTGTGCGTCCCATGCGGCGTACTGACTAACTCCAGAACCGATTACGGTGTCATCACCAGGACCAGAAACAAACGTGACCCCATCACCGAGATAAGCAGTATCGTTGCCACCATCACCAAATATTTTGTCTGCTGAACTGAACCCAAGGGCTGTGGTGGCCTGAATGATATCGTCGCCGTCGGTATAATGATAATCCGCCATACAAACCTCACACCCTTTTATTATTTTTGGAATGTGAGTTTTATACTACTTGATCAATTAGACGGTCAACAAAAATAACCACCTAAAAATCAAGGGGTCAGAACACTTGATCCGAGCAAACACAGACTACACTGAACAAACATTACGCAGGCAATGAACCCATTATTCTCTCAATCGGTTTAGGGCCGTCCGAGCCTGCTCATTGCCTCTGCTGGCCGACTGCTGGTACCAGCCACGTGCTATCTCTAAATCTTTGGCAACGCCCCTGCCTTCCTCATACATCACGCCTAAGCGATATTGTGGAATGGCATCGCCTTGCTCTGCTGCTTGCAACCACCACTGCACAGCCAGTTGATCGCTCTGCTCGACCCCAGTTCCAGAGGCGTAGACATTGCCTAAGTTGTGTTGAGCAAGGACATTACCTAAAACGGCGGCGCGGCGATACCAGACGACCGCCTGCGCTGAGTCTTGGGCTTTACCTAAGCCTTCAGCGTACGCAGTTCCCATAAGGAAATTTGCTTCCGGTATATCCCGATCAGCTAATCGTTCTACCTGGGCAATCACTGTGCTAGCAATTTCTTGCGCCTTTATTTTATCTGCTGGGTACCCCATCCGCCCCGTTGAATAAACCCGCGCTAGCCACATCACGGCTAATGGGTCTTGGGTGGAGATTGCGACCTCAAGTAGCTCTTGCGCACGGACATCATCTACTTGCCCAGTTTCGCCGGTATACCAACGGATCGACTCTAGCAAATCTGTATCCATTGCATATTTCGCAGCACAACCGCTGAGAATTGACGCCACAGAAAACAGAATCAAGATTTTGAGCAAGGAACGATAGGAGCTTTGCGGAAGATAGTGTTTCATGATGGCGCTAACGCTCTCAACTAAGAATCAAGGAATCAAGGGGTCAGATCACTTGAAATTGCATCATCAATTGACCTATAAGCAAGAAGTCGGGATCAAGTAATCTGACCCCCTTGATTCTTGCTTAGCTTTTCTTGGTGCCCCAAATACGTGAAACCGCATTGTCTGAACCTAGTGAACCGACTAGGATTGCGACGCCACCAACACAGACGAAAATGACAACAGGGATAAATGCACCCATCTCGCCAGACACATTGGCTGCGACGGCGGAAATGAACGCCAGTAGTAAGAACAAACCTCCTACGCCATTTAATGCAGTTCTATGGGATTTTTTGTATTGAGTAGTTTTCTCGCTTGTTTCGAATAGCTTTAGTATCGGCCAGAATGCTCTAGTTAATTTTTGCTTCATCGGATTTTATCTCACATTAGTCAGATTCAGCGCTGATTTCTTTCAACGCCTGCACAAAAGTATCTGGCTCCTGAGCTCCGGAGATCAGATACTTATTGTTAATTATGAATGCCGGCACAGAACTAACACCAGCCTTTTGGTAGGTCGCTTCTTCTTCACGCACATTCGCAGAGAACTGATCCGACTCTAGAGTTTTCTTGGCTTGAGTTAGATCCAATTCTGCAGCTTCAACACAAGAAAGCAGTACGTCGTGTTTAGATACGTCTAAACCTTGACCGAAATAGGCGTCGAAAAGCGCTTGCTTCATTGGAGTCTGTTGCCCCTTCTCCCCTGCCCATGTCACCAAACGGTGGGCATCGAAGGTATTGCAGGTATACCGTTCCTGAAGCTTGTCAAAGTTAAGCCCAAGATCTTTGGCAATCGTCATCATCTGATTCTGATTGGCCCGCATCTCATCTTCACTACGCCCATACTTTTTTGCTAACGCTGGTAAAATAGGCTCACCCTGGCCGCTGTGGCCGGGATTCAGTTCAAATGCATGCCACTTAATCGCGACACCGTAATTGGGCCCAAGCCGTTCTATAGCACGCTCTAAGCGAGCATAACCAATGGCACACCAAGGACAGGCAATGTCTGACACTATATCTATCTGTATATTATTCATAACCCTACTATATATCGATTAAGCATCAGACTCTATGCTCAGATGATCAAGGGGTCAGATCACTTGATCGGAAAACTGCTATAAATAACCAGATTTTTCGTATTGGTCGTAACCAGCGCCGACCAATTGACTTAGTTCTTGGAAAAGTTCGCGATCAATCTCTTTAAAATTGAAACAAGACTTGCCCTGCATTCGCCGCTTTAAGCCCGGCGATAGACCAACTAGTAAATCTGGAAAAACATACACCGGCATCAAATGAAAACTAACGTAACTTTTATTGATTTTCACTGAACCAAAATACATTGGTTTTGTCAGCCGTTTCATTCATGAGTATTGCAGCTCCAGAAAATCAAGTAATCTGACCCCTTGATCCTTGATCTTAGCTTTCAGCTCTTGGGTCTGGGGACATTGAATGCAAGGTTCGTCCCGGAGTCAAATACAGCTCTTTAGTTTTCTCGAGTATAGTTTGTCGATGCCAACAACCTTTTGGAACCACCACAAACGAGCCGGCATCGATAAGTTCAATCAAACTCGGCCCGTTGTCGATCGGAAGCACCTCAAGCTGCACTTTTCCTTCAATAATATGAAGAAGTTCATCACAGTCCGGATGCATTTCCCACGGAGATGTACCACCAGGATTTGTCCAAAAAGCACCTGCACCACCTTCACCGAACTGGGCTAAATCAAGAAACTCCATTTCTTTGCTCTGTTCAAGACTTTGATTTGGACAAAAAACTGGTATTTTCATGTTCCATCTCTCCACTTGCGTTGCTGGTGATTAGGTCTAAGCCGACGATCAAGTAATCTGACCCCTTGATCCTGACATACAAAATGAACTCCTTACACACTATTCGCTATCCTTGGCGAAGCCAAAAGTTAAACTCCTATCATCGATATCAAGAGCGTATGTGAAGAATCCGGAGGCCAACCTTGTTTCCCCCATGTAGTCGATTGCCATCAAACTATAGTCTTGGTTATCAGCGACCACTGAAACTGAGGCATAACGGTACGCAACCTCTACATTTCGGTATTCAGTACTGGCACCAGCGGCTAATGCACCATAATCTTCAACGCCTGATGGAAATTGTACGATCAATTTACTAAAAGGCTTATCACTCATATTTGTGATTCGAATTCGAACTATGTTTGCCGAAGGTTGCGCCTGTACAGTGATGTCTTGAGACACCATAACGAATAACAAAAGACTCAGAACAACCCTTCTAGATGGTCTTTTCCCTACCGCATTTGAAAGAATACTGATTGGCCACATTTTCTATTCTCATTCTAGAAATTACAATCTCAGATTAAATGAGATTCAAGGAAATTCAAGGGGTCAGATCACTTGATCCCAATCAGCTTACTAATCAACTTGTCATAAACAAACGAAGAGGCTTAGTATTCTCTCGTTGCACTGTACCTTTAGCTTCTAAATCCAACTGCACCGCCTTCAGCCACCACATCGCTGTAGCCCCCTCCGGATATAAAGACTGAGGAAGCAATGGTAATAATGCAGCCTTTGTCTCTGCAGCAGTCATTCCTGGAGAGGCATTCGGTAGTACGGCCAGCAAAGCTTCTTTCATCGCCAGATACTTGGCACGATTCACTCTCTCGACTCGTCCGGGAACATTTATATTCTCTATTTCTATCTTTTCATCGTCAGGCATTTTCTCCTCCTAATATCGCGACACATGGCAACTCATGGGATCAGATCACTTGAAAAGCTCGAAATTTAGGCTTCAAGTAATCTGACCCCTTGATTTCTTGAGCCCCTCCGATTTCAACAGCGCGTATTGATACTCATCGCCCCAAGCTCCCTTGAAGTAGATATTCTGGCGAAAATGCGCTTCTCGCCTAAATCCTAGGCTCTCCAGCAAACGAAAAGAAGCAATGTTGAGCGTATCCGTGGTGGCAATCACTCTATGTTTTTCTAAAGTATTGAATGCATATTGAATAAATGCAGAGACAGCCTCAAAAGCTACATACTTTCGTTGATGCTCAGGAGCCACAGTAAATCCAATCTCAAGCTGATCGGCATCAATAAATTGCACGGCAATATCACCGACCAGTTGATTATTTCCTGCATCTGCAATTGCCAGTTGGTACCAATGCCCTGATTCTGCGAAATCCCTGTAGTCCATCTGCTTAAAAAGCGCTAAAGCATCCGAATAAGTAAAATCTGTCCAACTTTGAAATTTTGCCACTTCAGGTCTTGAGCGATACTGCGAAAATGTCTCCAAATCATTTTCTGTGAAAGCTCGAATGACAAATCGTTGTGTCTGTAACACTGGCGTATCCATTGTTACTTGATACCAACTATATTAAATCCTTCGTTACTTGATGGTGGCTCAAAATGCTTTCTCATTAATTCAAACATCTCTTTCGTGTCAGTGGCTGCACGTTGTGGTTGATCTGCTCTCCGTTTTGCGATTTGTTCAATGCAAACCTCATCTGCTTGTTCGATGTAAATTAGCTCGTGAGGAGCATTTATTTTCGAAAATATACTTCTGAACCACTCGCGCTGAGCGACTGTATTCGCTGGGAAATCCATTACGACATCAGTGCCTGCAGACAAGACCGATTGCACCAACGCTTTCATTTGTGGTTGAAGGCGATTTGAGTATTCGATGTACTCTTCTAAGCTATTAATACAATTTGGGAAAAGTGATGCAAGCCACTCATCCTCTGAGAGGAGAACCGCATTCCTACTACCCGCAATGTCACGTGCCTTTGTCGACTTTCCTGCGCCCATTTTTCCACAAAGGAACGTCAAAACACCTATGCTCATGTTCTGCCTCTTATTCTGCGCTCAGCTTTCTGGCTATGATAAAAACACTGATATCTTGAGTACCATGATGCCATTGTGTTTCGATTGTAAACCCCGCGTTGCGAATCTCTTTTGCCAATTCATCCTCTTTTATGATGAAAAAATCAGGCATTAGCCCTAACAATTTCGCTATTGGAGCTAATAGTTTTATAAACCGCAGATAGGAGTTTCCTAAGCATCCCGTGCTGCTCACAAAGACTCCACCTGGTTTGAGAATTCTTGCTACTTCCTCGATTACTGCAGCACGATCTTTTATTAGATGAATCACATTCAAACCCAAGACCGCATCGATGCTCTCGGCATCAGCGTTAGCATCTTGCAGTGTCCCCAAGGAGAAATTGATATTGCTAATGTTCGCTTCTTGCGCTTTTTCTTTTGCAATCGCGAGCATATTCTCAGATACATCAAGTGCGTCAATTTGTTTAACGTGTGGCGCATGCTGGATCGCTGTAGATCCTGTACCACAACCAAACTCCAAGACATGCATTTCTAAATTGAGAACACTTTGCGTTTCAGAAAGCTTCCGCTGATAGCTCTGTTCATCCGAAATAGTCTGTTGAGAGTATTTGGCAGCCACCTTGTCCCAAAACTTATCTGATTGAATCATAAAAATCCTGTTTGCTAATCGTTAGTAAATCAAGGGGTCAGATTACTTGATCCCCAAGGTTTGAAGGCTTGGTGTTTATACTCTCTTTCAAGTGATCTGACCCCTTGATTGCTTGATTGATTGCCAACTAAAGTCACTAAGAGACTCAATAATTCGGTGCCCCATGGCCACCAAATCAGCACTTGGTTGAACTATGTCGGGCACTTGAATAACATTGATTTTCGCGGAAAGCGCAGCGCGAACCCCATTCTCAGAATCTTCGAATGCAATACAGTTCGAGTTCAATACTTTTAGCTTTGCCGCTGCGTGCACATAGATCTCTGGGTCTGGCTTCGCATTCACGACTTGGTCACCACCCACAATATAATCGAAATAGTCTATTAGCCCGGAGTTTCTTAACTTAAACTTAGCGAGCTCATAAGCAGTAGAAGTCGCCAATGCAATTGGAGAACCAGATGTCACAATCTCGTTCAATAGCGTCTCTACACCCGGCTTTATAGGGATCGGGTAATCTAAAATTTGCTGTGCATACAAATCACGCCAAATTTTGTCTATTTCTTCGAAGGGAAAATCGTGATCGTGCCCGTTGATCATCAATTTTTTTGTACTCGCCCTGTTTGCGCCAATACAAGAATGATAGACCGCTAGTTTTACCGGGTACCCGACTATACGACCTGCCTCTATGAAACAGTTCATACCGATACGTTCTGTGTCTAACAGCAAACCATCCATGTCGAATATCGCTGCTTTAATATTATTCAGAATAGCCTACCTAAAATGATCTTAAAATCATTGAGCCGAAATGAATTCACCTGCCTATTTCAATTTCGCTTTTGCTCTTTCGATTATAGCCTGCTGTTTTGCATTGATTGGCAAACGCCTAAATGGGCTGATATTGCTGCCTCCAGTATTGCCTGATGGCACTAGCCCTAACGCGGTCTTTGTCATTGCTCCAACGAGGCGAAGGCACTGCCCCAACACTTCTTTAGCATTATGCTGTCGCCACCCCCACAAAAACATAAGCCAATGTACCTTTGTGTGATAATACGTCGATTCCTGTCCAAGGACATGCGCAATTTCAAGATGCTTAAACTCTTGCATAGCATCACCTTTCGCTCTGGCTTGGCTCGCCGAAGCAATTTCATCCTCTACATAAGAAGCAATATTTTTTGAAAACTCAAACATCTATAATTCTCCAGAACTCCCCAAAGAAAAGTTACGATTCGAATTACTAGTACCCCTAAAGTGAGGAGGGCCAAAATTCTATTTCTAAAACATACTGAGCTATATTAGCTCTAAGCAATCGTTCCTTATCTGAGCATTGGTTTTCTACCAACTGAATTTATCACAATAAATAAATCCGATAGCGAAAGCTTCTGCTATTTTCATAAGCCGATGGTTTTACAAACTCATCATGCAATACCGCACCACATTTCTCTGCAACTTTCTGCGATGCAATATTGTCAGCATCTATAGTCACTGTAATATACTCGAGGCCAGTAAACTCTAATTGCATCAATAACTGGGAGAACGCTTGCGTCGCATACCCCTGCCCGCGTTTCCATGGCACTACGTTGTACCCAGCGTGGCCTAATACATGATCAGGCAACTCTTCTTTTCCTGGCTGCCACCGAAACCCAACTTGCCCACAAAACTCCCCATCCCAAATCCAGCGAATAAAACCAGACAAACGTTCTACTAGCGAACCATCGGGCAAACGAATTGGCGCTCCCCGCGCTTGTAAATCGGTTAGGCTTTCAATATAGGCCACAGGATCTTCGGAGATTGCCTGCAAGTCTTCATCAGCCGCCTCAGGGCGAACATTGTTAGGAGACCAGCCTTGGTGCAGGGCTGCTTTGTAAGATTCGATATGCGCTAGGGATGGTGTGATGATTTTCATGGTTCTCACTTTGAGGAACTCGGCACCATGGCTATGCGTTGACCGTGCGGCCGTACTTAAGCTCTTGTGTATCTGGCACTTCAAACCGAGGCTCCATAAAGTCAAACATCATGTCCGTGACCTCAAAGGCATATACCTCTGGGTTCTTTTCTGCATTGCGTTTCTCGACGCGTTTTTTCCGAACCTCAGTAGAGGCCGCTATGTAATGCACTTCGGCATTGAGGCCTAACTCTTCGCCTCTTTTGACAAACCCTTGGCGCTGCTCTTTCGTGGTAAACCCTAAATCTAGGATCACATTGCCATCAAGCGACAAAATTTGTTTGGAAGTTTCCCAGATTTGTTCATAGCAGCGATTAACCCGCTCGATCATCCACGAGTAGTCCAATGAAGTCATGTCTTTGGCGAACAAGGTTTGCATCCATGGATCTATGGAAAACCTTACCGCTCCCACTTCTTTGGCATGGGCCAAAGAGTAGGTGGTTTTTCCTGCGCCGGTGGGCCCGCAAACTAGAATTAGTTTGGCCATGTTGTATTACTCCCTTTGTGCTTAACAAGTGCGGAGAGATGCTTGCTATCGGTACCACAGCAACCACCCAATATTTTGAGGCCGAAGTCTGTGTTCAACTGCACCATTAAATCGGCCCAATCTGCAACGGACTCTGACTTGAGCTCTTTAGACCCTTCTAGTTCTGCATGGCTAAGTGACGATGCGTTTGCTTGTAAGCCGAGCAGCCGGCCAGTCGGTATTTTCGCCAGTGATTGCGCTTGTAAAAACGAAGGGTAAGAACAATTGATAAAATAGCCGAGTGGTTTATGCGCAGTGTTAGCGTCTACAAAAGCCATTGCGGCCGCAAGCGTTGTTCCATCCAATACTTTGCCATCGGCGCCAATTACAAAACTAATAATATATGGCAATCCTGTCGCTTGCATCGCCTGTGCAATTCCAGCAGCTTCCTCAACATTGGGCAGCGTGACGGCCATCAGAAAATCCACAGAGGCACTTGCTAGCTCATCAACCTGCCATTGATGAAAGTCTTTTGCCTTGTGTAGTGACAGCCCTTGTGCGGGGTGATAACAATCATTTTTGCAGCCTATCACTCCGCCAATTTTGACTGTGACTTTTCTAGGCTCATTGGCAACTAGTGCTTGCAGGAATCTAGCAGCCTCAACGTTTATGTCTTGGCGCTGCTTTGAGGCTAGCACTCTCTCATGGTTCGTGCGCCACGTTGGGGTGCTCAATAATATCGGCCGATCACTTCCCGCCGCGATATCAATGTACTCCTGATACACGGCCCGAAGTGCTGCCCTGCCCGCTTCGCTAAAGATCAAAGGCGCATGCACTAGGTGTTCGTCTAGCTCTATCTTCTCGTTACGCCGCAGTCGTTCTACGACCGCCGCTTCGGCGAGAATGAATTTGTGTTTTTCTAGCAGGTCTTTCATCAAACAATCCTAATCAAGTAAACCGAGCTTGTAGTCACAATCACTGAGCCTTGCCAAGGTAACTATCTAGATCTTTAGTGATCTCTTGGGCTAACAAACCGATCTCAACGTCAATCCCAGCTGCTTTCATTTTTTCAATTCCCTTCCCATTGTTTCTTGGGTCTGGGTCAAGCATTCCCACGTAAACGGTCTTTATCCCAGCGTCGATTAGGGTCTGGGCACACGATGGTGTTCTGCCTTGAAAAGAACATGGTTCCAGCGTTACAAATGCAGCAACGTCATCGGTTGCAATGCCAAGCAGACTTAATGCCATCGCCTCAGCATGAGGCTCGCCTGGGCTACTCGTATGACCTTGAGCCACTACCATGGCATTATGCACGAGGACACAACCCACTGGAGGATTGTCCCCACAATTCGCAATGGCTAATCGGCCTTCATGAATTGCTAATTGCATGAATTTACGTTTTTCCGATAGTAGCACTGTGTTTGACTCCATTGGTTTGAATTGTCATGGCAGGAATCCTAGAAAGCTATAGAACTATTGCACGCCCATCCTGATCGAAATAATAAATCTCTTCGTGCTTGAACCCCCACTTCGAGCCACACTTTCGAATATGAGGCTCAAATGTAAACAAACCTACATCACCCAACGACTCCTTGCAGCGACTATCGACGAATCGTCTATCCGATGCTCTAGACTCGATACTGTGCCCAACATTTCCTAGAAAATCCAAATTTTCATATCCATAATGCTTTATTCTGGTATTACTAAATTCATACAACTCACAGAACTTGGTTTGCGGCCTTACGAAATTAATCATTTCAGCATGTAGTGCTTTCTCTATTGCAAACCCATTGAGAAATTCTTGCTGCTTAGGACTCAGTGTCGGCCTACCATTTTCAACCGCAATCGACCGAGCACAGTCGCCCCAAACTTCACCGATTTTTGGGCTAAGATCAATTGTAATAAAATTGGTCTGACCTACCTTCTCATTCTCTGGGAAATAGTCCCTTCCTGATATAGAAAGGCAACTTCTGCTTCCTAGCAGGACAAATGCCGGAACGTCATGATACCAAGTCTCTGTGACTCCGAACTCTGCAAGAATCTCAATTGCCTTTTTGACGATTGTCGACTCCGTTGCTTCAGGAGTAATAAAGCTAACAAGCTGAGCGTGAACCAACTTCGCTATCGATTGAACATATTTATGCTGTTCAAGGTTCACTTTGACACCAGCTGTATTGATGGAGTGAACGGTTGCACCAGATTCCTTATCACCACTTTTTTCCGCTTTGGGCACTCTGCTTCCAAGTAGAATAATTCCCTCTCAGGACACGCACACTGCTACTGTCCTTCGTCCAATCTTCGCAAATGCATTTCTCTATCTTGCCTATCTAGAATGAAGTCTGTTTGTGGGATTACTGCTTTGAGAATGATTTTGTGCGCCGTGTCGAGCGCCTCGTCTGCGGATACAGGGTAATCTGGGCTTATGCCTGTACCCTCCCAGTTTTCTCCTGTAACAGCATTGATAGCCCGGCCATTGGGCAGCCATAAATAGAAATCATCGACAATTCGCTGAATTCCACCGGGATGGGCGCCACCACGTGTGGTTTCTCCTACAATTTCTGCTCGCTCAAAGGCTTTCATTGCATAACTAAAAGCTTCTGCCGCCGAGAAAGTCATATCGCTTGTCAGAATGATGACTGGACGCTCAAGTCCATACCATGCCCCATCGAGATCAGTGGTCGTCCAGAACTCTTGAGTAATATCTGTCTTTTTCCAGTAAATAGAATCTACGTGCGTCGGAGATGGTCCCAAAAAATAGCTCGCTAGCAACGCTACTGCCTCAGGCATACCACCATAATTTTTACGCAGGTCTATGATCAGCCCGCCGGTATTCTGAACAAGGTTCATGGCTGTACCAAGCGCCTGCGCTGTAGGTTCCGCTTCCATGAAACCGCTAAGATCAAAATAACCGATATTGCCGTCTAACCGACCAACACTGCGAATGCCCGAATTAAAGTATTTGTGCATCATGGCATTTTCAGCCTGCAACTCTGGAGTAGGATTCAAATACTCCTCCTCCGTAGTCACTCCAGCATCGTTGTAGAAAAAATTCAAATGCTCGTCATTACTTAGTTCACGCATGCGGTTGCGTAGCACAGTTGTGAACTCAGCCACACTCGAAACGTTGTCGTAATCACCATTTTCGAGGTCTGAGATGAGAGCCCGCGCCATGGTCTCTCCTACTTCTGAAAAGATATATTGGGACTCCAGAACCTCGGATGTTTCATGCACTACTTTATGTATAAGTTCGGGTGATAGATTCTCGGCTGGTATTGCACTGTGGGATGAAAAAACCGTAAGCAAAACTACTACACTTACGTTAGCAATTTTTCTTAACATCGTTTGCTTCTCCCTATTAAATTTTCGGCTTACACTCGACATTAGTAGCGTAAGACGATACCAATCACTATTTGCGACTTTAGTAACTGCGACTTCATTCATCGCGATGAGTTCTCTATTGTCTGCGTCATTGAAAAATAGCTGGCTACGCTAGAGATCTAAAACCTTTATTTGTTCCTTAGTCTTTATTCCTGAAGGTAATGTAATTGCGCTACCCGCTTCTGTCGGTACAAACTTACACTCTTCATAAAGTCGAATAGCCGGTTAATTGGAATTTCTTCCACTACGACTTTTGCTACGATTCTAGAAACTCTATCTTCCGGTGGTGGCCCTTTTGCCAGAAACTCCCCTTCGGAGAAAACTCGGCTCCACAATTCCAAGAAGCCTGTCACATCGGACGACTGAATACGACGAATCTCCAAAGCAGACTCCTTAGCACCAATATCCCCTTCGAATAGAGAGCACTATGTTTACCGACGATAACATTATCACTCCTCCCCCAAACGCTTAACGAGCTGCAACGCTGGATTTGTAGGGCTCCAGAGACTTGGAAAGACTTCGATAGCTTCGTACCCTCTCTTTAAGTAGAAATCACGAGTCGCGGCATAGTTTATGTCGGGGGATGTGTCAGCAATCGTCTTAATTTGGAGAAACTTGACTCCCTCTGAAGCAAGCCAAGACTCTGCATGATCTAGCAGTTTCGAGCCTATTCCTTTACTTCTATCATCGGAGCGTACCGCTATGCAGTGCACCTCCCACGCGTTCGGAAAATGCTCCAATAGGGATATGAACCCAAGTAGCTTAGAGTCTGACTCATAGGCAAAGCCTGGCATCAGCTTTGAGTCTCGCACATACATTTGGATGGACTCTTCAATACCAAACCAAGCTGGCAAGGATCGCAATATTGCTTCGCAGTCACTTTCGCAATCTAGCTTCGGACCCACAATCATACTATGGCCCCTTCCATTACGCCGCCGCAATGCACTCAATCTCCACGCGCGTATCACCGCCTAAGCTGATGCCGACAGCGGTGCGGGCGGGTTTGTTTTCTGGAAAGAATTCGGTGTAGACCTCGTTCATCGCTCCCCACTCTGACATGTCGACAAGGAACACCGTGCATTTCAATACGCGGTCCATTGATGAGCCAAAGCGTTCGAGTGCGTCTTTTATGGATTCTAAGGCGCGACGCGTTTCAGGTTGCACGCCGGATTCGCCTGCGCCACCGGTTTTACCGGCTAGAAAAATCATTCCGCCGTAGCGCACCCCTTCGGAGTACGGGGCGCGTGGATTCGGGTTCAAATATTCCGGATCAGCAAAGCGCGGCTCTGCTTCGGCGGCATTGGCGGTGGGCATCTCGGGTTGGCAAGAAAGCAATACAGTGGAAAGCGCGAAAGCGATAAGAGTTCTAAACATTTTCTTTCTCCAATAATTATTGTTAGGTGAGAATCGGTAAAATGCAGTATCGGTTTAAATCAGAAGCGAAACGTGTAGTTCAGCTTCAATGCGCCACCACTTGAGAGTGTCTCGAAACGGCTATCACGTAGCGGCCCATCGTCATATAGCCAGTTGTTGCTCCACACTAGGAACACGTCATTGCCTGGTTGAAT
Source organism: uncultured Pseudomonadales bacterium (assembly GCA_947259995.1). Lineage (GTDB taxonomy): Bacteria > Pseudomonadota > Gammaproteobacteria > Pseudomonadales > Pseudohongiellaceae > UBA5078. Next base: position 68,668 of record CAMYOK010000019.1, read on the forward strand.
GATCCAACGCAGGCGCGCGTAAACACCCACAACATGTGATAGATCATCGTACTGTACATTGCCTGTGAACGCAGTCCAAGGGCTTAGGTTCCAGGCCCATGAAAGGCGCACGAGATTGGTGTCAAAATCGCCCTGTGGCAAGGTCACTTCGTTGTGCTGATAGTTTGCGGTCAACGACATACCATTGCGCGAACGAATGGTGCTCGCGAGATCGATGCTATCGCGCTCACCGCCCCAGAATTCAGAGTGTTCGTACTCCGCGCTAGCAGAGAGCATTCTGCGCCCCGCGGTGCTGGCTTCGACAGACCATTTGTCCGATTCATACTCGCCAGGCAGGATGCTGATGGCATCATCGCCTCGTCCATAAACGTTGAAGGTATGGTCTAAGCGTTCATAGTTGCGCCCAACCTCGAATGACAGTTGATCCCCACTTTCAAAGTTTATTTCCAGTGGCGTGATGTTGAGGTTGCGCGTCAGCAGTCGATCATCCAAGTCAGTCAGGTATTCGAAATAAATCTCGTGTTCAGTTTGACGAATGTATTTCCAGTTCTGCGGACGCGGTGCGATGGTAAACGTCGGTTGATGACGTCGATAGCCTCGCCGTTCGACAAAACCTACGGCTGGATCCCACTGTTCACCAAATTCTCGATGTGATGAGTGCACGCGAATGAGATCGTTGGGGAACGACCAGCGCACACCACGGGAACTTCGATCGGATGTGCTCGAATCGCCCCCTTCAATCGGGTCGTTATGGTAAAGCATGAAACCTTCGAATTGCGCGTTGTATTGTCCTAGAAATTGGGAGGTAAAGAAATTGAAGTCTGCCCCTACGGTGTGCCGATCTTCCAGCTCTACGCTCCCCGGGGCTGTATCAGAAGCTCGGCGTGTATAGATCATGCCAAGATGTGATTGTTGGAAAAGGCGGCGCTTGACTCGTGCGACCGTAAAGTCTTCAGCGCCCCAAGGGCGAGCCGACCCATCGCCATTGTCGAGTGTGGTGTCTCCGGTTCGCACTTGGTAGACACCTAGCTCGTATTCTCCCACTTGCCCACCTAATCGAGCGCCGAAGTCGATCGGTACTTCTTGGCCCTCAACTAGACCAATGCGGCGGCTGAAAAAAGGGTCAGCCCAATTGAATGAGAACACACCCGAGCCTTCGAGAAAAAATTCACGTTGTTCTGGGAATCGTATAGGAAAGCGCGTCAGGTTGACCTGCCGATTGTCGACTTCTACCTCGGCAAAGTCTGTATTGAGAGTCAGCGCCGCGCGCAGAGATGGCGTTAATGAATAGGTCACATCAATGCCAGCTTTGGCATCATCACCGGCATTAATGCCTGCCGCAGGGCCGCGATTGGTTGAAACGTTGACGAAGGGTTTAAGCTCTATGCCCATGCCTTGGCTGAGGTCGTTCAATCCGTTCAGTTGGCCAGTGTGAATCGGGCGGAACAGCCCTTCGTTGCGTCGCCAGCCATTCCATAGAATCTCTTCGTTGTGGCGGCGAATTGTGCGTTGGAAGTTAATGCCCCAGGCCCCTAAGGCAGGGTCGAAGTTGAGCGTGGAAAAAGGGATGCGAATCTCGGCTGACCAGCCGTCGTCTTGAATTGCAGTTCTGATATTCCAGATGCCGTTCCAGCGTTTGTTGAAGCCGCCACCACCTTCGATCAGGCCGTCACCGAGTAGGCCTGCAGGATTGGTCTCGAAAAAGTAGCCAGTGCGGTTGTCATCGAAGGTGCTGATGATCCACATGAAGCGGTCATCGGTGCCTAGGCCCGCATCGCGCTGCAATTGATAGGCGAGGATGCCGGACGGGTCAGAGTCGTAAAGCATCGCGCCGATATACAGGGCTTCGTCGTCATAAAGCACACGGATTTCAGTGCGTTCACTGGGCTGAGCACCTTCAATTGGTTCTTGTTGACGGAACTCGGTGATGGGCTGAGCCTGTGCCCACACGCCTTCATTGAGGAGACCATCGAGTTGGACTCCTATGTCGCCGTCTATCCGATGTGCCAGCATGCTGGGCCGCACTTCGGTGGTGGTGATGGCGTCTTGGGCGAGAGCGGATGATGATAGAAGTGACAGCGTCAGCAGCATGAACCCACAAGTGGCGAGTTGTCCTTTATACATTTATTCTCCTGGCGGACTTATTGTGTCATGACATGGACCCAAATAACTCGCCATTCATTGCAAAAATCAAGGGGTCAGATTACTTGATCCAAACGGGATCAAGTAATCTGACCCCTTGATTCATGCTAGGCACTCTCATCTTCGGACATTTTCTTGGCGAGCTGAATGGTATCGACAGTTCTTGTCTTACGGTTTCTTATACTGATATTGAGCATCTCAACAGCGAAGGAGAAAGCCATAGCAAAGTAAACATAGCCTTTGGGTATATGAACATCTAGGCCCTCTGCGATAAGCGTAAAACCTATCAGTATTAGAAAGGCCAGCGCCAACATTTTGATTGTAGGATTCGCATCTACGAAATCCCCTATCGGTTTAGCCGCAACAAGCATAACCCCAACCGATGAGACTATTGCAATCACCATGATACTTAGATGATCCACTAACCCTACAGCCGTAATTACCGAGTCGAGCGAGAAAACAATATCGAGCACGGCGATCTGGATGAGCACCGAGGTAAAACCAGTCGCAGCTATCTGCTTATTCGATACGTCATGTACTTCAAAACTACCATGTATCTCATGTGTAGATTTGGCTAGAAGAAAAAGCCCACCTACAATTAAAATTATATCTCTGCCAGACACCTCCATATCAAACACATTAAATAAAGGCTCAACCAAGCCCATAATCCACGCCAAACTAAACAGCAGTAATAAACGCGTGCCCATCGCTAACGACAAACCAATTTTTCGCGCTCTATTGCGCTGCTTATCCGGCAATCTACCGACGAGTATCGATATAAATATTATGTTGTCGATACCAAGCACAATCTCCAAAGCCATTAGTGTTGCTAATGCTATCCACGCCTCTGGACTTACGATCCACTCAAACATATTTGCATACTCTACATTGATTCAACTAGTTGGGATCAGAGCACACTTATCCACTTAGAATTTTTCGATCAAATCTGCTCTGAAGGTCACCCCGAGCCCAGGGCCCTGAGGCACTTTAATTTGCCCGTCTGCCTCTAGGACGGGCGGGTTTTCGAAGACCTCCCAGCCCTCGAAGATATCCGCGTGGGGCGGTTCGTGGATGAACTCTGTGATTGGGGCGTTGGGCATGGACGCGATTAGATGGATTCCGCAGATATTGACTAAGCGTCGTTCAAACGGCGCCGAGTGCGGCGAGACTTGTCTGTTATAGGCCGCCGAGAGGGTGCCAACGGTGCGGGACATTAAAGGCCCAATATCTCCTATCTCCGGCATGAGGATGTCGAAACAGCCCTGATCAAGAAGGTCCTTGAACTCATGAATGCCCCAGTTTGATTCGCCACCGGCCATCGGCATTGCGATGAGACGGTTCAGCTCTGCCAAACGCGCGTAGTCATACCGCGGCAGTGGCTCCTCGAACCAATATACGTTGAGCCGTTGGTACTCCATCGCCGTGTCATAGGCACGCTTAAAGTTCCAGAGCGTCGGATCCTCCCCATTGGCATCTGCGTCGCCTGGCGCCTTGTTACCGTCGCAAAGGATGTAGAAATCATCGCCCAGTGCATCGCGAACCAACTCCACGACACGCACATCTTCCTTCATCGTTCTGAAGCCCGAACGCAGTTTGATGGCGCGCCAGCCCTTCTCTTTGAGCCCAATAGCAATTTCAACTCGGTCTTCCACTGTACCGATGCCCCACATCGCCGCGTAGGGTAGGACTCGGTCGCGGCCACCGCCCCAAAGCTTGTAGAGAGGTAGATCCGTTGCTTTGCCTAGCAGATCCCAAAGGGCAATTTCTACCGAGGCGCCCCATCTGCGCTGCGGGCGATATAGGTCTGCGGCATGTTGATTGATATCGAAAGGGTCTTTGCCGACTAGTAGTTGTTTTACGGTCTCGAGGTTTTCCGGAGGGATGCCGGGGCCGATGCCCACTAGGCCTTGATCGGTGTGCACCTCCGTCACGGTGAATCCACCAATCTGAACGTGGAGGCCTCCGCGGGGAGTATCGACGCGTCGAGCGAGGATGCCCTTATCTCTGATCAGTTTAATCCTGACCAAACGGATATCGGTGATCTTTAAGCGCGCTGACTGCGCCGCCAGCGCAGCACTGGGCAGCATCAACGGCATCGTCACAAGGCCAGACAAACCGGTTAAGAAATTTCGTCTCAACATAGCAGCATCCTATTTGTAATTATTTTTGTAGATTTACAATATGTTGTTTATTACTTTTATTCAACAACAGTTGAGACACCCTCAAGTCCAAGCAAAAAAATCAAGGGGTCAGAGTACTTGATTAAGGGTGGATCAAGTACTCTGACCCCTTGATCCTCTAATTTGCTATCCTAATATCACCTGCTTCTTTCTCTATTCACCTTTCACGAAGGCAGAGTACCTGCGAGGCAACAGATAATGGATCCAATCAAGGGCGTACTATTTGATCTCGACGGTGTGTTTTATATCGGAGACGAAGTGATCAAGGGGGCAGAAACTACGCTCGCCTGGTGCCGGCAACGCCAGATCCCCTACCGGTTTATCACCAACACCTCCACGAGAACCACCCGCGCGGTTGCGACTAAATTACAAGCACTCGGGTTGCAGGTATCCGTCGCTGATATTTTTAGCGCAGTGAACGCTACTGTCGATTTTCTCGCCCAACAGGGCACCCCTTCAGTGCACCTGCTCGTGCGCGATTCGGTCAAACTCGAGTTCGAACAATTCGAACAAGAGACCACCAATCCCGACTATGTCGTCGTCGGTGACATCGGCGCGGCATGGGACTATGCCTTGCTAAATAAAGTGTTTCGCGAACTCATGGCCGGCTCGGAGCTAATTGCCATGCACAAGAACAAATATTTTCAAACCGAGCAAGGCTTGCAGATGGACATCGGCGCCTTTGTGGTCGGCCTGGAATACTTAACTGGCAAGGAAGCGATTGTAATTGGCAAACCCAGCGCCAAGTTCTTTCAACTGGCCACCGATGCAATGGACTTGCAACCGGAGCAAGTGGTGATGGTCGGTGACGACATCGAAAACGATATTGGTGGCGCTCAGATTAACGGGCTGAGAGGCGTTTTGGTCCGTACTGGCAAGTATAGGGAAGAGATGGCAAATGCATCCACAGTAAAGCCCGATGGCATCATCGACTCAATCGCTGACTTGCCAGAGTGGTTGGAATCCCAAGCTTAATAACGCCAAGAAGCATGAGCTCTATAGGCGAACATCCATATATCCCGAATACTTAATACCAGACAACAACGCCATTTCCCGGTGCCAAGTTGCCAGGTCACTCGCATTGAAATGACTCAAAGCATTATGACCGCAGGCCCGTGCCATCACCTGCATAAGCTCCGTCGACGCCTCAAAGAAATTTTTCAACTGGCCTGCAGATTTATCAACGTTTAAGCGTTGACGTAAATCCGCTTTCTGCGTTGCAATGCCCGCTGGGCAATTATTGGTATTGCACATACGTGCCGCAACGCACCCTATAGACTGCATAGCACTGTTTGAGATCGCAATACCGTCGGCGCCTAGTGCCAGTGCTTTAACAAAATCCATTGGCACGCGCAAACCACCGGTAATAATCAAGGTGACATCGTTGCCCACGCCTTGTTCGTCGAGGTAACGCCTCGCACGGGCTAATGCCGGTATCGTTGGCACACTAATATGATCACGGAACATCTCTGGTGCCGCGCCCGTCCCACCACCACGCCCATCTAAAATAATGTAATCGGCACTGGCATCTAGGGCGAACTGAATATCCTCTTCGATATGATTAGCGCTGAGTTTAAAGCCAATGGGGATACCTCCTGTTAGTTCACGCACTCGGTCGGCAAAACGCTTGAAGTCTTCGGCGGTGTGTAGATCTTTGAACGTTGGTGGGGATACCGCTGCTTGCCCTTCGGGAATGGCTCGTACCTGCGAAATTTTGCCTGTGTTTTTACTGCCCGGGAGATGCCCACCGGTGCCCGTTTTTGCCCCCTGCCCACCTTTGAAGTGAAAGGCCTGAACATTCTTCAATTTAGCTTCATCATATCCAAACTGAGCACTGGCTAATTCATAAAAGTAACGCGAATTCGCTTGTTGCTCTTCAGGCAACATGCCGCCCTCGCCCGAACAAATACCGGTCCCCGCCATCTCAGCGCCTTTGGCCAGCGCGAGCTTCGCTTCCTCGGATAAAGCGCCAAAACTCATGTCTGAAACAAACAGCGGTATTTTAAGTTTGAGTGGCTTTTTGGCTCTTGGCCCTATGATCAGTTCAGTACTGACTGCCACCTCCTCAAACAAGGGTTTGGTGGCCATCTGAGCCGTCATGATTTGAATATCTTCCCAGTGGGGCAATTGATACCTTGGCACCCCCATCGATGTCATTGGGCCATGATGGCCTAGCTTGGACAGACCCTCTCTAGCCAATTGATGAATAAACTCAACCGTAGGTTCCTCTTTAGTCGCTTCTGCCACAGGCGCACTATCTGCCCCTCTCTGCGGCCCCGGGCCTTCTTTGCCGACTGCCTCAGCGTCGAACTGCTTATGCGTGCCATCACAAAAAGGGACATTGGCTGAATGCTTACACAGGCATAAGTAGGCATCGCCACTTTCCTGCGCCGTGAATCGTTTAGGCTTGAAGCCAGTGCCAGCATGGGAGCCATCGCAAAAAGGCTGATTGCCTGAGCGACCACAGGCACAAAAGTAATATTCATCGCCTTTGGTAAGTTCAACTTTGGCGGGTTTATTATTGGCGACTATTGGCTTCATTATTATGCCCTCACTATTTCCAACCTTAAATCCACTTATCTCGGCTCTTTAGTTCCATCCAATCAATTGAATATTCCTTGTTCGAAAGCACGGCTTTCAACTTACACAAAATCACCTACAAAATGTCTCATTTTACAACGCACAGCAACATCACATCTCCTCATGCACTTGGCCATACGCCAGCATTGCAAACAAGCCTGTACCACCGAGGATATTACCGATCAGCACGGGGGAGATATGGTAGAACAAGGCCGTGAAGATATTCAGCTCGCCGGTAAGGACTAGATTGAATATTTCCGTCGAACCCACTATGACGTGGGTAAAATCCCCTGCTGCAATTAACCAAGTAAACATGATGATCACTAACACTTCGGAGCCCTTCGCCGAGGGCAACATCCACACTAATGCCGCTATGAAAAAGCCGGATGGGATGCCGCGTAACAAAGTTTCCGTCGCGCTAAAACTTGCCACATGCTGGGATATCTCTAAGATCGCCGCTAAGGTCTCGGTTGGTAGGATGCCCCCATGCATGGCGACAGCCGCGATAAAAAATGTGCCGCATAAATTGGCCCCTAGCACGATTGTCCATAGCCTCGCCGTGCAATAGAAACGGTTTCGCGTTGGCTCGGCCAACACCGGTAGAACGACGGTAATGGTATTCTCTGTGAACAATTGCAGCCGGCAAAGAATGACTAGGACAAAACCAAAGGTATAACCAAGGCTTTCGATCAATGTCAGGTAGGGGTGGTCTGAGCCAAGGTTGGAGCGAATGATGCCCTCGACGAGCACAGAGCTTGAGATTCCAATCCCTGCGGCCACACCGGACCACCAAAGCGAGACTAGCGGGCGTCTAAGTTCCTCTTCACCTTCACGGCGGATAATAGCGTAGTGTGTTAACGCAGAAAGATTGCCATGTTCCTCGACGGCCTCACGCTCTTTCGAAGTCAATGATTTCTCATTCTCCTGTTCACTCATCTTATCCACCTTGGCCTTTGTTGATGCACCCTCTGGTTTTTACGGCAAATACTGCCGCGCCATTCCGGTATCACCTTGCTCTAATATTGTTGGGCTCTTTATGCACTGCGCCTATAAAATACAAAAATCGCTATGCCTCCCAAAACAGCCACCGAGGCTAAACCGAAGCGCAGTGTTAGTGCTTCGTCCAGAAGGACCACGCCTCCTAATGCGGCAAGAATGGGAACACTTAACTGCACCGTGGCCGCCATGGTGGCCGGTAATGCGGGCATAACCGCATACCACAAGGCATAGCCTACGCCCGAAGCCAAAGCCCCCGATGCTGCCGCATAGCCAAAACCGACAGCGCTCACCTGCTCCCCGTCGCCCATCAGTAAAAACAAAATGCAGGCAAACGGCAGCGCTCGGATGAAATTGCCAGCCGTCGCAATGGTTGGCTCCTTTGCTGCCCGGCCGAGCAGTGAATACACGCCCCAGGATACACCCGCCCCCAACATGAGCAATGCACCGACTAATGGTGGCGCCTCAATCCCTGGTAGCATGAGCCACACAAAGCCACCGGCTGCGGCTGCAACACCGATAAATTGCGGACCATTGAGACGTTCCCCCACCCACAATCCGTAGACAATCATGGTGACTTGAACCGCCCCAAACAACAGCAACGCCCCTGCCCCCGCATCCAAGCTGATGTAAGCAAACGAGAAACCCGCTGCGTAGCCAAATAATGCGGCTGCTGACAGCCAACTTCCACCTATCTTGTGGGTGCGATACCTCGCCAATAGAATCAGCCCCAACATGATCGCGCCAGACACAATGCGCACTAGCGTAAAAGTCGAAGCTCCAATATGGCCTGACGCCAGAGCCTCACGACAAAGTATTGAATTTGCCGCAAACGCCAACATGGCCATCGAGGTAAGCAACAATAATCGCATGGGGGATATTGCTGTCACATGGTCGCTCACTCTGGAAGGCCGTCGAACTCTGGCACTTCTCCAAGTTCACACTCCCAAGCCGCTTTGCTAGCTGAAAAGATATGGGCTGTTGGAGATATAGAGATCTCAGTGTCCAAACACCCCGCGGGAACAACGAGCAGGCCAGCAGCCTGAGTGCTTGGCAATGCTGAACCGCATAACTTACAAAAACTTTTGTTGTGACGAGTGCCTGGCAGAGTAAAGGAGGTCACAGCATCTGCACCCGACTGCCAGCTTAAACTCGCTGACTGTGAGAACAGATTTGCCGCGTGAGCTGCGCCAGTATCTTTTTGGCAATGCTGACAATGGCACAGATAAAAGCTGTCGAAATCACCATTTACTTCGAAGCTCACAATGCCACATAGACAAGAGCCGTAATGTTTAGTCACCAGTCCCATCGAACCCCACCCTACGGGAAATTTTCTCTCCCTCTTTTTCTACAAAATATTGCCCCAAACCTGTAGATACCTGCCCGTGTTTTCGAAGTGATGCATTGCGCAATTAACTAGGGCATAAAAACTCGGGTTTGTTCGAGCATGTTAAAAGCAAACCCTTCCCTGCTCTGAAAAGGCTGAACCGATCATACATCACTGTTCTTATTCCACCACATCTTCCGCGCTAATCACCCGAAACTGTTGCGGATTAGTGTCAGGGAGCAGCTCCATCTTCACATCAAAATAAACCGTGTCATCGGGAAAGACAAAATAGCTCAAACGCGGGATCTGCAGGATCAGGCTTTGCTCATCGAAAGTAGCAGCCGGCTCGCGGCTGAACTCATTTACGATGGAGACCAGCTCTAGAGTCAGGTCGTGCTTGTCGATGACACGTAAACTGGCTTGGTAAGTCAGGCCATCAACTTCTACGGACGAAATGAGCAACTGACCATAGCGGAAATCAATCGCACTTGAGTCACGCACCGCGTGCACCATGCCTCTTGCCGGGCTTTTCACCAGCCATGTCCCCATCCCCTCGTATTGAGAGTAGCCAAAGGAAGATAGCCAAAAGCTGCCTATCATGGCGAATAATCCCGTAGTGCCATTTTGTTGCCGAACGTCAATGGTGACGGCTTGTGTGCCGGGCTCTGGCACATCGGACACCATGCCCTGAGCATAGCGTGTCGTGCCGCCGGCATGGCTGCTGGCCACTGTCTCACCGATCAGATCCAGCATTGTGCCGGTGACACCGTGCAGGTCTTTGTTGCCAACAAACAACGCATAGCTCGGGTAGTCCAATTTGGAGGCATAAATATGGTTGAGCAGCAGCGTTCTGACTTCTTCGGAATTGGCGATCGAATACCCAGCAAAGCGCCCGCCGCTTCTGGTTTCTGCCACCACCTGGGAGAATGACATGCCTTGGCTCTCCGACAGGGGTATCCAGTGTTTGCCGGTATTAGGGTCAAGCACAACCCCTCTGGGCGAAGGAGCATTTGTGGTCGTCAGCGTCAGGGGGACACGTTCTGGTATCGGCGGATACACCGCTGGGGTGCCTTCGGTGCCGGATTGAGTGACATCGATCTCAATGTCATCGGCATACACATACGCCGTGCGCCCAAGTCTATCCTTGACGATAGCGTGCGGACCGCTGATGTGCAGCTTGCCAGAGAAAAGAAGATCATTTTCGTAGTATATCTGCCGAAACAGTACATCGATGCTGTCGCCAGTATTGAGCGGAAACTGCCCGTTGAACAGACACTTAAACATGCAGTAAACCTGTCTATAGGAACCAACATGGTTGCCAAGATGACGATGTGAGCCCAAGATAAAATGCCTAGCGATGGGCTCATCACCGTGGTTACGCAAGGTTCCTGATACTTCAATATGTCGGCCCGCCGCTACGGTACCAGGGTAGCTCAATTCCAGTGTGGCATTGATGTTGGCAGAACCCGCCTTGGGGTTTGTGGTGGTTAAGGCGTTGAGCGCAGCACTATCCCCCTGCCCATTGGGCGACACAATCGCCACCAAGTTGCGCTGCAAATGCACGTCATTGATGCTCCGGTTCTCTGGGCCGGTGAGCGTCAGACTGATGTTAGACACCGTGATCGCAAGGCCGGTTGGCGCATTGCCGCCGACCCGCATGGTATACGCGTAAAACTGCGCGGAGGTTCCAGGATGTAACGGGAAGCCATTAGTGGGATCGACCGGGCAAACCCCCTGCACACAGCTGTCATCCGCCTCCATCTCCATAAACGAATTCAGATAACCAGCATTAGAGCTATATCCAACGCCACCGACACCCTCAATAGATATGCCAGAATCTGCAGGATTGCTAATCTCAATCACCAGCTTCATCTCTGCACCGGGACTGATATAGCTGCGATCTATTAGTAGATCAGCGGCAATGGGGCTTTGAGCCGCCGCCTGCAATGAAAAGAGCGCAAGGAATAGCAAGGCGGCTAGTCGAGTGCAGTTGAGTGAGCGCATGGAACGATTCCCGCCATTATTGTGGTTTCAGGAGAGAGTAGCATGCGGTGATTTGCAGGTAAATTGAATGCGCTGTACCCCAGAGAAACTAACCTTTAGCTTCTAGTGTAGGTGTTAAACCAGTCAACCATCCGCGTCCATGCCAATGTCGCCGCCGCCTCGTTGTAACGTTCTGGCGTTGCGTCATTGAAAAAGCCATGCACAGCTCCTGGGTGAATATCGCTGTCATGCGTGACACCTGCGGCTGTCATGGCGGCTTCATAGGCTGGCCACGCCTGCACTAAGCGTGTGTCCAACTCACCGTGTTGCACAAGTATCGCAGCTTTGATTTTCGCAACATCCGCTTCCGGTGCCGCTGCTCCATAAAACGGAACTGCTGCCGCCAAGTCATCCCCCAAGCGCACTGCCAGTTGATTCGACACCCCTCCTCCGTAGCAAAACCCAGTGGCGCCAATTTTGCCATTACAGTCGTCACGCCCCTTCAACCAGAGTGCGCTGGCCACGATATCCTCGAAACGTTTGTCGGCATCCAGCTCGCTGAACAGTCGCCCCCCCTGGTAATCATCGCCGGGATAACCACCCACAGAGGTCAGTACATCGGGTGCAAACGCCATGAAGTTCGCCATCGCCAGCCGGCGAGCCACATCTTCAGTGTGAGGATTAAGGCCACGGTTCTCGTGTACCACGATAATGCCAGGCAGTTTGCTTGGCTCAGCGGAGCGAGTGTCGGCGCTATTGGGACGGACCAGATAACCCCGAATGTACCCGTGCCCTTGGGGCGAAGGAAGCGTCACGTAACTAGCACTGATCCGCTCGTCATCCCGAGCAATCTGTTGGCCTAAGGCATAATTGGGCATCAAGGCCTCAACCAGAGTGCCAGCGGTCAGCCCCGCCACAGCAAATTGCTTGGCTCGGCTCAAGAAGGTCCGACGACTGATTTCGCCGTGGACATAGTCGTTGTAGAGTTCGATGGCTTCAACTGGCACTGTGCGTTTTTCTTTTGATGACATGGTGTTGCTCCCGTCGGCTGTAAAACAGAGGTGGTAGGCGTGTTAAGGAGGACCGTGCAGTGGTGGTAAGTTGTTCATCGCGTGATAAAGCAACGCCAGCACGGCATACGGCCACCCAATAAGCAGCCTAGCAAGCACAGTGACACCTAGATGCTAGTTGGCAGTAATAAGCGGGTTAATCTTCAGGTTTTTTATTCAAGTATTTAATGCCACTGAACATGGCTGACACAAGGCCACTGCGCTCTCGTACTTCGGTCACCACTACAGCTGCGATGTGCAGAAAAATGGCAATTAACAGCAGATAAAAACATATCTCGTGAATTTCAATAAAAGGTGCCCTGAACTCACGCATGGCGGCATAACCTTCCGGGTCGAGCATTTCCTTGTTCCCCGGCTCCAGCCCCACTAGCATGCTGTGATCTTCTCCAGCACCGGTGGCCCACTCTGCAAACTCATGACCAAACGGCGGAAAATACAGATCGGTACCCGCCAGCACCAGACCGGTAAGCATTTGAGCACAAAGCAAAAATAAAAGAACCGCAATCATGATACGGCCTAGTGGGTTATGCCCTTTGTACGCGGGGGCATCACCTTTGCGAAAGCCTTGCAGATACTCGCTTGACTGTTTCATATAGCCTTTACCACCGGGCAGGATCGCCTTCCAGCGCGAGTACTTGCCTCCCATAAATCCCCAGATCAAGCGCCAAGTAAGATTCAATGCGAATACGTAACCGGTGTAGGCGTGCAAAATCTTCAAGGTGACTTTGCCCTCGGCGCTAGCACCCAGCGTATTGGCATTGAGAATAATTACACCTATGACAATTAATAAAAGGACGCAGATAACATTAAGCCAATGGAAAATCCGGGTGGTACGATCCCAAACCTTGTGCGCCTGGCGGTTTTCTGAGGTGCCTTGTTGCATTCATTGTGCTCCTGATAAGTGAACTAACCAGTACGTTGAGTCAAGATCGTACTGGTAAGTTTAGGCTATCAGACTCCGAGCCACCGTAGTGCGAGACAAACGGTTAATTAGCAATTTGTTGCGGCAGCGCAAAAAAAGCTGCGTAGTGAATTGACTTGTTAGCTTTTGATCTTCGGCAAACCCAAAAACCGTGGGACTACTGACTTATAGTGCACGTAGTCTGCGCCATACCTCATCTCTAGCCACGGTTCTTCTGCAAATGGGGCCAACACATATAGCGCGCCCCACAGAGCTAACAGAATGTATACAACCGATGAATCTACAAGCAGGCCCCAACCCACTATTCCAAATAGAGACACCACATAAATCGGGTTTCGACTCCAGCGATACCAACCCGTGGTCACCAAGCTTTGTTGCTCCCCGTGTGCATTCTTCCAGCCCAGAATGACGCTCAAGTAAAATGCCGCAGAGAAACCAACGACTAACAACGGCAAGCCAAGGAAAAAACGAAAAGTACTACTCAGATATTGCAGCGCGCCAAAATCCATAACGGATAGAAATACTATCCCAATAAACATTATTCGGAATAACAACCAGAAAACTTTGTATTGCCATGCATCCTTGCTTGGAGGAGGGAAAAACTCAAATTTCTTTGAGTTCATAGAAAGGATCGACAAGGCCAAAATCACCACGATCGAACTGAATGAAACTGTAAATATGATTTGCTTCATAATGTTGAAACATCACCTGCAGCGATTTATTGGGTGTCATCTCACCTATTCAGTCGGCGGATAACGATCGAATACCGGCAGTGCGTGAGCACGCTCCATCCAGCTGATTCTCTCTGCGACTTGAATATGAACCCGCGCTGGAATCTCTTCCGGCGTATCGTAAGTGCCACTCTGAATATCTATCAGGCCGGGCAGCATTTGGGCGTTAGAATAAAACAGGCCAGTGCCACATTCTGGGCAGAACTGTCTTCTGCCGTGTTCAGAAGACTCGTAAACCTTCGGCGTGCCTTTAGTGATGTTCAGAGCGTCCTGGGCATACATGGTCCACCCAACCATTGGCGCGCCAGCATGACGCCGGCAATCCGAACAATGGCAAAGCGCATGCGTGTAAGGCTCACCTTCAACTTCGTAACGGACAGCGCCGCAATGACATCCACCTGCAAGTTTCATAGATTACTCCCATCTAGTTATTTACCGATACTTGGCCGTTTCTATCAATTGTGAAACGGAGAACTCTCCCAATTTCTGTACCCTCTGCGTAGGGGAAATTATTGCCGGTATTCACGCTAGCTTGTCTAGTCGCGTGCAATTGATCGTTAGCTGTCCAACTCAGGCTCTAAAAGAAACTTACGCAGCTGTCGCTCTACTCTCATGGTGTGCAAAATTAGAACAACATCACCTTCGTGGCGATAGAAAATCCGGCAAGGTCTGACATATAGTTCACGGTAGATCGAATCCGTCAGCTCTGGCGGTGCATGGCCAGAATCCGGAAATTGCTCAAGTCGATCAACTGCCGAGAAGATTGTCTTCACGAGCTTGGAAGCCGCGCTTGGCTTATCAAGGGCAATGTATTCCGCGATCTCCTCTAGCTGATCCGGCGCACTGGATTCATATACGACATTGCTCCTCCTGGCCTGAGTCAGACAGCAAATGATTCAAGGCCGCTATTAGAGGAAAATCATCCTTCGATCCGTCTTCAACCCAAACGTCTGGTGTGACACCTTCACCTTCAATGACGCTACCATCAAGAAGACGCTCTTGAACCGATAAATAGAGAAGATAGTCCTCATCGCGCTCGGCGAATACTCCACGACCAGCCGTGAACGCACCGTTGGTTGTAGTGCCGAAGAGCGTCGCGCGATCCCCCTTCTTGAGTTGAAATGCCAATGACTCTTTACCACTTCGAGTACCACCATTGATAATGACGGCCAATGGCCCAAGCCATGCGTTCTGATTGGTCTGAGGGTCGGCTCCGATTGGCTCTGATACACCCTCTTTGTCAAGCGTAGAAAATTCAAAGTATTCGCTGCGATCTGCATAGAATGAATCAAGGTATGGCCACCAAGCCCCACCAGAACCGTCACGCAAATCCAAGATAAAGCCATCGAGACTCTTATCTCTGGCAGCAGCGACACTCTCTTGCAAGGTCTCCAAAAATTGAGGATGCGTCCCTGACCAAAGGTGTAGGTATGCAAAACGCTGCTCGCCACAAGAGATCACTCTTTCGCTCGCAACTGTCGCGCTGGCAAGTGCCCTGTGAAAACTTTGCAGAATTGGCATTAAAGTGACATCGAATGTCTCCCCCTTTCGAGTCAACCGCAACTCGATTGAAGTCGCTTTCTGCCATTGCAGCAATGAATCAAACTCTACGCCGTCTACCGAGATCAAACGGTCTCCGCGTTGAATTCCCGCCGCTTCTGCAGGGGAGCCTTCCATCACAGCGTGGATCAAGCCTGGATCATGCTCATCGAGTTGAAAACCAGTTGTGTAGAGCTTTGGTGAATCTAGGTCCCCAGTCGAAAAGAGAGAACGCAGTAGATAGTAGCTTTGATGCCTTTGATCGTAGAATTGGGTATGGGAAACCTCAAGGCTATCAAGAAACGGGTTCAAAACATCAGCGAGAGGCATCTTGCTGTATGAGCGTAGCAGATCCTCGAGTTCCTTGAGTTTGTTCAAGCTGAACCGTTTCGCTAGATGTGATGGGTAGATTAATTGGCGACTTAACTCCCATACTTCCCGCAGAACAGGGATTGCTTCAGAACCTTGCGGATAGCTTGACGAGGAAAATTCAGAAGCGTCCTGACCCCTCGCGTCATCAAAGACACCAATAGCTAGTGTTAAGAAAATGACTGCTAGGAGTTTCTGCATAATAATTAGCTCCGGCTATACTGCGGCTACATGCATTTGTTAGGCGAATGGCTTTCAGTTCAAATAGCTATCCGCTTTACCGTTCGGATAGTATTTTTCCCAGTTTTGCCCATCGAAGGTTTTGATGTTCATTTTATCGACTGATCCTGGATCAAGACATCTGGCATTGACGCTTACCCCCTCAGGGTGTGACCGCGGAATATAGAAAGCCTTGATGCCACAATGTTTGCAAAACAGGTGCTTTGCACTACCAGTATCAAAGGTGTATTCCGTTAGATAGTCTTCTCCAGACATCAGTGTGAAGCGATCCTCCGGAACGATCATTGCTAGATAGCCCGATTTCGAACAAATACTGCAATTACATTCGGATACGTTAATTGTTGCCGAAGCGAGCACTTCAAAACGCACTCGACCACAGTGGCATCCTCCTTGGTGTTTTAGCATCTTTACTCTTCCACTCTCGATAGGCATGTTTCTAGATTATCAGTTAATTTTGTATTGTGAGAGGCGTAAGCCAATCTCAATGCACGCTTGTATACTACACGAGCCATGCTAAAGCAGTTGCACCCAACTTTTGCGCACGAATGCCTTACTCGAGCACTTGTTATACGCCCACCTCTAAAGATACGGGGTATGAGTAGCCAGTAAGTTTCTCACTTTCTTCCCACAACCAATCTGAAAGGGTGTGACTACTCGCAAGCTTACTTACTTCTCTAATTTTACAGTCTTTATAATAGTGACCAGTCGTCAAGTTTGGCTTTGAAAGATAGATTCCAGTTTGGGCTCCTTTCTCTGGTGTTCTGGCAACAAGCTTTCTAAAAAGAGGATAAACAAACGCAATGGATTTTGGAAAGGCTTTTCTAAGCATCTCAGTATCGACAATACCGGGATCGAAACAGTTAACTGAGATTTGTGTATTACTAAGTAAAGACGCTAGTTTTTGCGTAAACAGAACTGAATATAATTTACTATTACAATACGCATTTTCTGAACTGTAGTTTTGCTTTAACTGGATATCATGAGTGGATGGATTTGCATCCTTGTGCCTGAATGATGCTGTATTCACGACACTTGCATTTCCCGATTTTGCAAGCAAAGGAAGAAGCATTCCAGTTAGTACAAAAGGTGCAAGGTGGTTTACAGCAAGTGTCATCTCAATATCATCTTTTGAAAAAGCAATATCATCGCTAGACCATACACCAGCATTATTAATTAAAATATCGACCTTAACTGCTTTATTCTGAATTTCACTGATCGCTTTCTCAATCGAGGAAAGTGAATCTAAACGGCAATGGACAAAATGGGCCTCATTTTTTAATGGCTTATTCGAAACTAAACTTTTGAATTTAATTTCATCACGTCCAAGAATGAAAAAACGACATTGCTTGGTCTCGTCCAATTGATAGAGCCAATTAACCCCAAACCCTGAAGTGGCTCCAGTAATTACAATTGTTTCCATTTTTTACTCCAAATAGGACAGACGCATAACGCTCAATACAGCGGTGCAGCAAAGCTACTTCCCGGCCCGCAGAGATGAAATGATCGCGATTATTATGCTGCATTACGCAGGTCTTTTATCATCTTCTGTGTCATAAGTGTTGAACCTAGCTTTAACTCTTCTAGAGGTCCAAATGGCACAAAACCCAAAGATTGATACAAGTGGACTGCCGCGTTGTTGGCCGTAGTGACAGACAACGCAATATACTCGCAGCCTCTTTCTATGCTCCACGCAGATATGCGCTTAATAAGCGCCTTGGCAATTCCTTTGTTGCGAGCCTCTGGTGAAACCCACAATTGATAGATATGGGCTATTCTTGGGTCTAGTTCCTGTATTAATCCCCATGCAACCCCTACAGGAATAGCGCCAATCTCTACGACCAGAGGGAGTGCGTTCTTAGCGCGTCCGGTCGGGTCTAATCGCGATTCCCATTCAGACTGCAAAATCTCCACTTCACACTCATGCGTAGCCCCAAATGAATCAGGCGAATCCTCCAACGATGCTAGTCGAACGGCCTTGTAAGTCAGCCAATCTAACGGGGTTAGTTTCTTGATATTGAATTCACTCATATGCCTAATCTTGCTGCATTACGCCTTGTTATAAGGCATTTACAACTTAACACCGAAATAATTTAGCGCCGAGACCATAACGAAATAGCTAAGTACTGTTACCGAAATAGATGCACAGAGACTCACATAAAATCCCCAGCCAAATTTTAACAAGACGGGTAGCAGGACAAACAAAACCAACGATGGCAACACCAACCAAAAAACGCTGGTAGATAATGCAGACACTTTTTCAATATCTTTTGTATCGACATAAAGCCAGAGCATAGCCATAACCGACACAAGTGGAACAGATGCCAGAATAGCCCCGATTAATGAGCTACGCTTAGACACCTCTGAGATAGCAACTATGAGAAGGGTTGTAATTACTACTTTTAGTACATAGTACATGATGATTTCCGCACTACCTTGGTGACTTATAACGCCTGCATAAACGGCGCCCGACTAGGGCCGGAACGAACTTAATGCACTGGTGTTGAAACCCAACATGCAGCGCACCACGAGCAGCCACTGATGCATAGCCTTTCCCCCAGTGAGCTGACGATAACCGCCAACCAATCTCGATACAAGGAGAAAAAGGCAGCGTTGCAGTGGGTACGTGTAGTCCACAAAAACCAATAAACGGTTCGAAATCGCTTTCTTGCCATTGCCGCAAACACAGCCGTTCGGTCTCAAATTCACCCTGGCAAGACACAAGGCCATTCTTGAAGAAAAGCTCAATTGACTTGTTATACGCTAGTCTATGCTTTATTGGCCTAACAGCATGCCAATCCTTGCCACCATGAGCTTTGTAATGAATTTTAACGGATACGACTTGTATTCAGGTATCTCGTTTGAGGTAGATCGGCTCTCCGGCCTGTACTTGGTTTGAATGCGCACCTGTATTGGCGGCGCGTTATTGCCGAATCTCGCTCGATAGGCAGAGAACCAGTGCCCCTTCTGAAAATCGAGAAACATGGCAGAGTTACAACATGTCGCGACAACTCTTCTAGTAGGGGAGCCATCAGTGATCCGGTAGTCGCGTAAGAAATCACTACCCTTTGAGCATTTCATGCGATCTTTCCGGAAGAGTAGTAGATCGGTACCACCATCCGCACCCATAAGCTGAGAGGCGCCCGGCAGGGCTTCAAGCTGGCGTGCGCCTTTCTGGCAGTCGTCACAGTAACAGGCTGCCCCTAGGATTGGTTCACCGTACACGTCAATTTCAACGCTTCCGCAGGCGCACTGGGCAATTGTGTGATTCGTACTGGGCATCAGCACTCCTGTTTAGGTGGCGTATAACGCCCGCATAATAGGCAAATAATGCTTAGCTAAAATTGAGCGACGCGACAAACCAAGCGATATTTGTCATTTTGATGCGTTTGTTATGTTCTGACAAAATTAAATTCAGCATTATAAAATTCACCGAAGCCACACGCCCATATAATTAGATAGGAAAGAAGCGCAATAATAAGTGGCAAAAGATAGCTTGTACGTTGATACTTCCACTCACCCCATTGCCAACCCAGGCTCGATAATTTGCGCTTTCTTAAAAGGCAAGTAAGCAATGTAGCCGCGCCAACTGACAACATTAGCGGTGTCGCTTGACCCATTCGATAAATCAACCAATACCCTAAAAGATAAAAAGCTACAACCAATATAAAAAAAGTCGCTAGAGTTAAAATTGTATCTTTAGAATTTTTCAATGTGGCCTCTGATTGACTAAATTAAGAACATAACGCTTTTATTAACTGTTAATCGATGCGCGCGAAAAAGTAGAGGGTCGGAAAATTATTCCTACTGCTGCCTAACGCCCGTATTCACACCAGCTCTGCTGGTCGCGTGAAATTGATTGTTATATGCCTTGCCTGCCATTTTATATGCGCATAAACTATGCGCATTCTGTATATGGAGCAAACGATATGACTTACGCATACAACTCCGAGGCTCCTAAAAAGCCAACTAATGTCAGTATAAACAGTGACTTACTTGAAAAGGCTAAAAGCCTCAATATCAATCTTTCGGCAACTCTAGAGCGCGCCTTAACGGAGCAACTGCGTATTAGACAACGCGATCAATGGCTGCGTGAGAATGCCGACGCCATTCAAGCATACAACCAATTTGTCGAAGCTAACGGCACTTTCAGCGATAGTGTGAGGAAGTTCTGATGGGACAGTTTCATGCATATAAAAATCCCAACCCCACCACACGCGACCGGTATCCTTACCTGTTAGATATACAAAGTGATTTGCTGAGCGGACTGAGAACTACCATTGTCATTCCACTCTCACCTGCTAAAACTGTTGCATCAATCAGCATGTCGAGGCTTAACCCTGTCTTCAATCTAGACGGTGAGAACCTCACAGCAATGACACAAGACATTGCAGGCGTAGATCGAAATCAACTTGGCACTCAGTCGTATGACCTGTCTTCCTATCGCTCAGACATTATCGCTGCAGTCGATTTTGTACTCTCGGGCATATAACGCCCGTATTCACACGCCAGCTTTGCTGATCGTGGGGAATCGTTTGTTATGTGTCGGATGCGGCTCTCCACTCATCGGTTTCATAGGTATAGCCAACTACATTGGAAACGTTGTCGGGGCCCAGCGAACGATATAAAGCGTTAGCCGGAGTATTATCCAGCTCTGTGCCCAACCAAACTTCTTCGCAGCCCGCTTTCTCCGCTATTTCGATTAAGGTTTGCATGATTAGTTTGCCAACTCCTTTCGTTCGCTGATCTGCGCAAACATCTACTTCATCTACGTAGAGCCATAATGCCTTTCCATATGGCTTAATTTCTAATCTAGATGAGGCGATCCCAAGGAGTATAGGAAGAGGTTCTGAGTATTCATGGCAGGCGATAAATACTGTGTCTTGGCGTTCCAAATAGGCTCTGAGACACTCGACGTCGTATTTACACATTTCATTAGCTTCATCCCACGAGGCACGGTTAATTTCCTCTACGAGGTTTAGGAGATCATCATCTAAAGAGATTTTTCTCGCTTTCAAAGTTGACTCCCTCGTAAATCAGTCGATGCCTCTTATCGAGGCGCATAACGGCGCATTCAGCGCCTTGCCTGCTGCAATGCTTTGTTAGGCAACCACGCTCTGATAGTGTCGTGATGTGTTGACCACGCTTCCCATGCAGTTCGAGCCCACTCTTTGACAATTGCTTTATGCTCACTGACCGATTTCGCCCTATAGACATCGGCAGCAGTAATTGAACCCAAATTCTGTGGCGGCTCAAGAAACACAAATGAGCGCTTATTTTTACCGGCCGCAAGCATCGCATCATTAGCGTTTTCGGCTGTTAAACCATATTCCAAGAACATACAAATCCTAATTAAGTGTAAAGCAACGGACTGTATGCTCTGTCGATCTTTAGAGCCTGGATGTTGCACTGCATAAGCATCAACGGTTAATCGGTGAATTTCAAAATAAGTAGGGTCACTATATTCGCGAGCCAAAACCTCACCATAAACGGACCAGCATCCCGGTGACGAACTCATGTACCGATGCACTGGCCCATCAACAACGGGAAATAGGCCACCACAACTAAAACACTTGCAAGAATCCATATCTGTTTTCTGCCTAACGCCCAAATAACAGGCTAAGTAATGATTGGCTAAATTGTGTAGTGAAGCGAAACGTAGCCAACTGTTACGTGTCTTGTTGATTTTCTTGTTATGTTGTTACTGCGGAACAGGTAAATCATGTGCTTTTAAAAAGCTTAGTTTATCCCAATAACCACGTTGAAATACAATTAGGCCATTTTCTATTTGAAAGAAACCACAACCTCTTAAGCCTATTGGATCTTTCCATTCAAGTATTGCCCAATCACCATCTTGAAATATGTTCTCGGTAATGCAAACCATTTCTGCGTTTGCAAACTCTTCTGAGAACATTGCCTGTATTGCAACTTTGCCCTCAACAGGCTCATTTGCAACTTGGTGGTTGATCGCACTATCCGCATAGAAACTAGATATTTTGTTCGCATCACCTTCGTTAAATGCTTTTACCCACGATTCAACTAACTCTTTCGGTTTCATAAATACTCCAATATGTGAAATTGGTGCGATGACGCTCCCAAAACTAGACCTCAAGGATTGTTTCAAAGCCACCATATATTAGACGCTTACCATCAAAAGGCATTGGGTTTTGGTCTGCTTGCATTCTTGGGTCTTCCATAATAGCTTGCCAACCTGCATCACGAGCCTCTTTAGAAGGCCAAATAACCCATGAAAATACGACGGTTTCATCATCTCCACAATTCACTGCCATTGGGAATGAAGTAACCTCTCCATCTGGCACGTTATCTCCCCATGTTTCCGTAACCTTAAGCGCACCATGATCCTTGAATACGTCTGCAGACAACTTTGCATGATCGATATATTTTTCTTTGTTTGCGGTTGGTACAGCAGCTACAAAACCATCTGTGTAGGACATGGAAAACTCCTTTTATTTAAAATTTGATTGACTAGGTCTTTTACATTGGCGACACATAACGCCCATTCATAAGCGGTGCAGGCATAGGCTGCATCCGGCGACCGAACGGAGAGTGCTTTATGTAAATGATATATGCGGTTCTCATAGTACCTTGCGCAGTACCCACATTTCACCTTCTTGCTTAGTCGGTACCCATCCACTCTTTTCATACAACTGAGGGACATTGGTGTACACGAGAAGCGTTGCCTCTCCAGTTACTCTCCGAGCATGTTCATCGGCAGCAGCGATCAGCTTGCTTGCGATTCCGTTGCCGCGAAAAACTGGCTCTACATAAACCGTATTAATCCACAATGCCAGCTCTGGAGAGTCTGGCGCAATATGCCAGGTAAACGATATACCTCCAGCCAAACGATCACCAACCATAGCAAGTAGAGGTGAGGGAAAAGGTCTGGAGCTATCTAGAGATTCAAACGAATGATCGGGACCCCACTCTTCGGATATCCACTGCCGGTATGTTTCCAGATGAATATCACTGAGCAGAGAATCAACAATGGTTATCATCAGGTACCTCTAAGCATAACGCTCCGCTAAGGGACCGGAGCTGTGTTGATTATTTTGTGCGAGCGTAGCGAAAATGCACAAAATGAGCAACGCAGCGGAGGTCCAGGCAGCTTTAGCTGCCGAGCCTTGAGCGGCTTGTTAGCATAGGAATGCTGGTGCCGGATTGGTGACCTCCCAATTTATTAATATGTTGTATAGCTACATATTTTTATAATGGTCGAGACTTGCAAGGCAAGCAAATTGATCGTTCCACTATTTCTTGGCTAGATAGAATTAGAGACCCGAGTATCAGTTTATTTATCGCTGGCATGAATCTTTATCAGTACCTGAGATTGACCGAGTCTAGCTCCATTGGTGTGTAGAACGTAGATGGATTATTATTTCCCGTTTACTTATGCTTGGCTTTCAGCAGACGCACCTGCTGTTCCAACTCTGCGATCCGCTGATCACGTTCATGCAACATCTTCTCGGCATCCTCTCGGTCAATCCGCTGCGGAATGTGTTGTGGGCAATTGCTATCCCAGGCCTCGACGGTAAATACAAGTACCTGTTCGCCTCGTGCCCTGTATTCATCCCGACCTGGCATCAATTCAGACAGAAGGCCTGGCTGGTCCTCTACCACTTTGGCACTTCCCCAAACTTTGACGCGTGTCATGTTGAGATAATCAATCAGGAAGATAAACGCCTTGGGGTTGTCCGTTAAATTTCCCTGGCTTATGAACTGCCTGTTTCCCCTGTAGTCTGCGAACGCCAGAGTTTTGTTGTCGATAACTTTCAGAAAGCCCGGCGGTCCACCACGATGCTGGATATATGGTTGACCAATGGCATTGGCAGTGCCCAGAAAAAAACTCTTTTGTGCGGCGATATAGCCAGCCAGATCTGATGTGATTTCAGTTTGCCAGCCTCCATTCATTTCCATTCTGGCGTACAATTTCCTCGATCCCTTACGAGACTGAATGGACTTCACACTATCTGTAAAAGCAATGTCGCTTGTATAGTTCAATCTCACATTCCTCTTTCTTTAAAGACCCAGTTCGCTTAGACCGGGGTGGTTTTCAGGGCGACGACCAATTGGCCAGTGAAACTTTCGCTCATCAGCCATGATTGCATGCTCATTAATGCTGGCGATTCGTCGACGCATCAAGCCTTCGTCGTCAAATTCCCAGTTTTCATTCCCATAAGCGCGAAACCATTGTCCGGAGTCATCGTGGAATTCATAGGCAAACCGGACCGCAATACGATTCTCAGTAAACGCCCATAGTTCTTTGATGAGTCGGTAGTCAAGCTCACGGGTCCATTTACGTGTCAGCAGTTGCACTATTTCTTCGCGTCCTGTGGCAAATTCTGCACGATTACGCCATAGGCAGTTCTCGGTATATGCCAGTGCAACTTTCTGTGGATTACGACCGTTCCAGCCATCTTCAGCAAGGCGGATTTTTTCGTTGGCGGCTTTCTCATTAAAAGGCGGTAAAGGGGGGCTGGACATTTTGCATTCTCCTATCAAAATTGCAGGGGGGACTTGGAAGCCACCCCTGCAATGCTTCAGGCCACCAGCGTATCGACCGTTGGGAAGTCGATTTCGGTGCCCAGAACTTCGTTGATGTAGTTAGTCAGTGTGTTCAATGCAACGTGACCCACTATCTCTACGATTTCAGCGTCGCTATAACCTGCAGCACGCACAGAGTTGAAATCATTGTCAGAGATCTTGCCGCGGTTGATCACAATCTTCACAGCGAAACTGACTGCACTTGCCGCTTTTTTGTCACTGGAGGTGCCCCGGCGATTGGCTTCAATTTCAGCTGCGCTCAGTTTGGCCAGGTTGGAGCCAAGGTATTGGTGTGCGGCGAGACAGTAATAGCAGCCGTTGACCTCCGCGACAGCAAGGGCAATGCGTTCGCGTGTCTGAGCGTCCAGTGAGCCTTTGCCAAGTGCGGTATTCAGACCGAGGTAACCCTCCAGGGTCTGTGGACTGTTGGCGACAATGCGAAACATGTTGGGAGCACTGCCCAAAAGCTTATTGACCGCTTCAAGCGATGCTTTGGAGGCTTCCGGTGCAGCCGTAATAGATGCCGGTGTCGGTATACGAGACATGATTAACTCCTGTGTTTTTGTAAAAGGAGACTCAGCATACAATTAATTCAAATCAATATAATTGGCGCACAAACTAATTTTCTATTACATTATCTGCAATAATCCACCCATAAAAACGTGTGATGTGAAATGGATAAGCTTGAAGCAATGCGGGTTTTCATTGAGGTCGCGGAATGTAAAAGTTTTGTTGCTGCCAGCCGAAAACTTGAACTGTCAGCTCCGGCAGTTACCCGATCTATCGCTCAACTAGAACATACTCTTGGTGTGCGACTGTTCAACAGAACCACACGGCATGTTCGCCTCACGGATTCGGGGGCCCGCTTCTATGAAGATGCCAGGCGAATACTGGAAGATGTTGCGCAGGCCGTGACCTCAGCATCAGGAAGCTACGCCGAGCCCAAAGGCGTGTTATCTGTCACAGCCCCGGTCCTGTTTGGTCAGATACATATAGCGCCAATACTGACGGAGTATTTACAACTGAACCCATCTGTAACGGTAAGAGCCGTTTTCTACGATCGTATTAGTAATATACTCGATGAGGGTCTGGACGTTGCTATCCGAATTGGTCACCTTAAGGACTCAAGTATTTATGCCACGTCAGTCGGCAGCGTTCAGCGGGTTGTATGCGCATCGCCCGACTATTTGAAAAAACACGGCACACCTAGGCATCCATCAGAACTTTCAGGCCATGAAATTATTCAGGCCTCGACAGCTGAATCGTCAACCACATGGCTATTTGAATCGTCGATTGGTAAGGAATCGGTAAAAGTATCCCCACGCCTGCACTGCTCCCAGAATGGGGCGGCAATCACAGCGGCTAGGGAAGGATTTGGGATCACCAGATTGATGTCCTATCAGATAGGAGAGGAATTAAAAAACGGTTCCCTGACGCACATATTGCGTGACTACGAAACCAAAGTACTTCCGGTCAGCATCATTCACCTTGAGGGGCGACAAGCCAATGCAAAGATCAGATCGTTTGTCGACCTTGCGACCGCTAGATTAAGGGCTAATCCTTATATAGACCACTACTGAGTGGTTAATTTGATGCTAACGCCCATGTTCACGAGCCAAAGTATGATGGCGTGGCTTTTGCACCAGAAAAAGGCATGACAGCAGACTTTGGTCTCTGTGAAACTGATTGTTAGAGTATTTCAGCCTCAGCTGCTCACTCAGAGTCGATCTATACTTAACCAATCGGCAGTCCCAACAATTTCCTCGCGTTCCTTAAAACTGGTCAATGTCTCAGCGACACTGCTGCTGTCGCCAGAGGTCTTGATTGCAGCGAGCGTCTGCCGCATCGCCCGAATTGCGGCACGTTGCAGATCAGACGGGATTATGGATAGCTGGTAACCTAGCTCTTGTAGCCGATGGATAGAAACAAGTGGGGTCTTTCCGCCATAGAACATGTTGATTAGCTTAGGTTGTGAAATTTCTCGCGCAATACGTTCGATTTGCTCAACCGTCTCGGGCGCTTCTACGAAAATCATGTCTGCTCCCGCTTCCAAATAAGCATTTGCGCGTTCCAATGCCCGCTCGAACCCTTCCACTGCGATTGCATCCGTTCGCGCAATAACCACGAAAGCGTCGTCGTAAAGACTATCACGAGCGACTTTGATTTTTTGACACATTTCCTCGGTTGGCACCAGAGACTTATTATCCAGATGCCCGCAACGCTTTGGAAAGCATTGGTCTTCTATATGGAAGCCAGCAACCCCTAGACGCTCATATAAACGCGTGCAGCGATGAACGTTGAGACCATTACCAAAGCCAGTATCAGCGTCTGCGATCACCGGAATGTTCGTGACATCGACAATCCCAGCCAAACGATCAGTAACTTCGTTCAAGCTCAACAGCCCTAAGTCAGGATAACCAGCAGCGCGTGATATGGCTCCTCCACTTGCATAGATCGCTTTGAAACCGGCCTGCTCAACCAAGCGGGCCGACAGCCCATCGTATGCGCCTGGGGCAACAACGATCTCAGGGCCACTCAGAAGCTGACGAAGATGCTCAGTTTGCTTCATTTACCTTCCATTATTAGTTGATATTCTTCTGGAGCCGCTTCCAGCTCTAACGCCCGTGCTCGCGCGCAATTTTGGAGCTGCAACGCAGCGGAGAAATTGTCGCTGTTCAGCCGATTGTTATAGCCGTCATTCGTAGTGCGTCCAAAGCCGCAGCACCTTCACCACCCGCTCTTTCTCTAACACTTGGTACACCAGTCTGTGCTGTATATTTATGCGCCGAGAGTAGGCACCGGACAAATCACCGATAAGTTTT
The DNA here is from genome assembly GCA_947259995.1 of uncultured Pseudomonadales bacterium. Lineage (GTDB taxonomy): Bacteria > Pseudomonadota > Gammaproteobacteria > Pseudomonadales > Pseudohongiellaceae > UBA5078. The sequence goes on from CAMYOK010000019.1 coordinate 96,128, forward strand.
TCATAGGGTGGCGGATTGGCAAATGGATCTTTCCTGATAATTTCAAGGAGCTCTTGAGCCTTTGGCTTGAGCCCGGAGGAAGCGACCTTCTTGGCGTCCTTCTGTGACTGTTTGGTGAAGTGGAGCTCCCACATCACCAATCCAGCTCTTGCTCTGTATCGGTCAGGTCCGTGGCCAATCCTTCGCGAATTGACTCTCGCATGCCGGGAATAGATACCAAGTAGAGCGTCTCACTAATAGCGTTCCAATCTTCCTCGGCTAACAGCACGGCATTGCCCCGCTTGCCCGTTATGACGATGGGCTTGTGCGTTTGTTTAGTTTCGTCGATAAGCGCGTACAATTTTGATCGAGCTTCTGTGGCATTGAGTGTAGACATAGCAAACCTCCATTCTCGATACAGCGTACGCCTATCCGTACGCTCTGTCAAAGACTATAACGCCTTTAATAATAGGCGCGCGTCCTTTTGATTTGATTGTTATGTTTCGCTTGCGCTATCAATCTCCTGTTCTTGTGACGATATCGGCTATTGCATCTATCACAATATTTGGCTCCTCTAGCTGAACATAGTGAGTGCTCCCGCTTGCCAATATTTGTCTACTTTCTGTTGATAGTGAAAGTAAGTCTTTTTGCATCTGTATGCGCTGTTGAACAAGTTCATAATTTGAAGATGTTACAATCTGGGTGAAGCCAGTGGCAGATATCACTATCAGTGGAATATCTCCGAAAGATTCCACTGTCTTGGCGTCAGCTGAGAGCGCGGTGACGTTTTCAGCCTCCTCAAACATTCCTCCAATGCTTCTGTGAATTAGAGAAGAACCAGCCAAATTAATTCTGTCCATTGGCTCTGTGTTTGGCATCTGCCGAGATGATGTGAAGCGAATCAGTCCAAAAGAATTCATCAAGTTCATCACCAAACGGGGAGGAACTTTTGGAGGCCTAAGCTCGGCTTGATCAGGGTGAGATACATCAATCAAGACTACTCCTGCAATATCATTTTTATGGTTTTCGATAAACTTCCGCAACGTAATTCCAGCTAACGAATGGCCAACCACGATATATGGTTTAGGATAATTACCATTGACCAATAATTTTGATAAATCAGTAGTTATCGACTCGCTGGATTTGGGGTTTCTTCCTCGCTCACTCCAAAGTATTCCAGCTCGATCATAAGAAACTGTTGTCGCGAAACTTGACACTATTTCTTGAACTTTATACCAAGATAAGTGTCCATATGGGTCCATTCCTGCCTCGAAGATAATGGTAGGAGCTCCAATTCCTTGCCTAAGCGCATGCAAACTGTGGCCTCCAACATCGATCATTTTTCCTTCTGGGGAATAGTTTCTCTCCGCTATAAATCTAGACACATGCTCATACGAGAAAGCGCCAACCGCCGCTAAGAGAAAAACCCCAAAACTTGCTAGTGTCACCAATTTTAGTATTTTTCTTATTTTCATATAGTTAACCATTCAATTTCAGTATCTATAACGCCCTTGTTAATGGGCGCAGCCTTGGCTGCGTCCTCTATTGAACTGTTTGTTAAGGAGTCCGCCGATAACTCCCTAGCTCGATAGTGTAACTTGGATCTAGCGCATCTGGCTCAGCATCACAATGTACGGCCAATGCTGCAGAATTAAGATACATTTCAATCAATTGAAAAGTATATATTCCAGACTGCCCGTTGATACCGGAAGCGAATACAAGCTGCCCTTGGTTATTTCCGATCTCGATACTGACATCACGAATAACGCACTGATCGAAGTTCCTCAAATCTATATTGAATAGAAACAGTGGATACGGGTGCTGATACTCTGCTTCTAAATTAGTAACAGAAACATCTATGCCTCTGTCAGAAGCCTCAGACGGCGTCAACTGGATATCTTGGCCACTCAAATATGTGATTCCAGTAGCTGCAATAGCTAGAAAGATGCTCATGCAGACTCCTTAACGCTCGCCATGAGGGGCGTTTTGGAGTGGAACGCGAAGCGCGTAACGGAAAAAACGTCCCGCTCCATGGCATTGTTATACGGCATATACTACAAGCCATGATGAGTTCATCTAAGGCGCTCCAATTTGCCTTTGCGCTTAACTAGATTTTTGTAGTCCCACTGGATTTCACGGGACTCAGATAGCCATTTGCTCAAGAGGTTGGTATTCACTTGCTCTGCTGCTGTATATCGCACTTCGCCTGCTTTGAAGCTACCTGTTATTTTCAAGCCGTCTGTTTGAAATGATTGGCCACTCCAGAACATCAGGCGCACGCAATTTTTGAGCTTGCCATAGCCAACGATCGGGTTTCCTTCCAAGAACCAGACGGGATGGGCATGCCAAAACCTATTCTCTGCGTCCGGAAGACCTCGTTCAATTTCTCGCGCTAAGAGATCGCATATTTCTTGATCGGGCTCCGCTTGCGATTGGTTGTATTTTTCGGACTCTGGATTCATTTGCTGCTGCCGTGAAATTTGCTATGCCGTATAACGTTCGCTTCAAGTGCGCGCTTGCGCGTCACGCTGAAAGCGCTTGTTATGCTCTATTGCTCTTAATATCATTTAGCGTAGAGACGATTATTCCCCTAACAGCTAAGGCTAAAAAAATAAAACTATCCTTTGGGGATAAGTCTTTAAATTCTGGAATATTTTTCATTTCCGGTTTTGCTATTCTGAAAGCCGTACTGTAGCTACTTTGTAAAAGAATTTTATCGTCCTTACTAAGAGCCTTGTAAAGATTATTTGTTTCTGACTTCGTAAGTTTGTAATTAGGCTTGTGAGCAAATTTATTTCGTAGACCAGCTAAAACTGTTAAAGGCTCTTTTATCTCTGGGTCTACACCTAAAGCCATAAGCAAGTTAACCTTACCGTTAAAGTCAAGGTTTAGTGGTTTTAAACAATCTGGCTTAGCAACAACAATCTGAACAATTTGATCAGTGAAATACTCTATGTATAAATGAGCTCTAACAACTGCACCTAGTTCATCTTCGCCTTGAAGAACCGAGATAAATTGCTCGTCATTCATCTATGATCTCCAATCTTTATTGTATATCGCCTTTCTTCAGCGTCAAAAGCGGGCTGGCTTGACTTTTGCGCCGTTTGCAAAAGGCATGACGACATACTTATGTCGCTCAGGATCGGCTTGTTAGGCGGCACTGGCACGAGACTTTTTCTTTGCTTTCTTTATCGGTGGAATAGATTCGAACATCTCAATCCCTGATTCTGCGACATGAGGCAAGTATACATTGAGTTCTTGAGTGTCTAGTTGGAATCGCTGTAACGAGTATTCACTACGAGTTTCTCTCATTTCATAGAAGTTGACGGTTTTGCTTCTTCCGGAGAGGGAGCTCACCACAGAATGCCTAACAGAATCAGGACAGCGCAGACCGAACACCACTTCACTTAACAGCAACGGAGAATCTTGAATGCCCGTATTACCGACTAATCTCCATTCCTGCTCATATTTCCAATCCCTTGCCTTCCTTAGCAAAACACTTTTATCGACCACTTTCCTGCTGCTGGCCTTCTGGTTACAAAATGCATCGACGAGTATAGAAGTGTTAATTGATCTATTTCCGCCGTATATAACTCGCTGAAGTTGAGGCTTTGGCTTTCGGTTTGTCGAGTATCCAATACATAGACCTCGATGCTGATCACCATAATGACTCCACAACAGCGGGTTCATGTAGTCGGCCGAAAAACAACATACGCCACGCTCATAATGCCGAAGAAGTTCATTTTCAATAGTTCTAGTAAGCAGCCGTTCCTCTACCTTCTCTGCATTTTCGTCGTAATCTGGATTAGTAGCGTTATAGGAGATATCACTAAGGGTCCACTGAACCTCACGCTCTGCGTTCTTTAGCGCTTGGAGAGTGGCTTTCTCGCCCTTTATGTGAAGCATTCCAAGGGAGGTGCTGACCTCAGCTGAAACGCGGTTGCGGATGAGACAATCGAGAAGATTGCGAAGCTCCTCGATACCTGAGTTGCACACAATAGTTGGTCTTGAGTCGAATGGATCATTGAATTCGCTAGGCGACGCAAAGTGCAAAGTGTCATGACAGAGCGAGCCAAGTGTCCTTTGGTCAAAAGACCTGTAACGGTAAAAAATACTTTCCCTTTGTATCATCAACGCTGTCCCTTAATAAGTTCTGAAATCTCTTTCGCGATCTCGTCCATTGTGTGCGTTGCAGTGCTACGGGCCAGCTTATCGGCGAGCGAAGGACTATATGCTATGACTTCTTGCTTGGAGATGTTGTGCCAGATAGGGAGTAAGACCTGCTCTCCCGATACTGAGCGAGTTACGATCCCATCAAGCTCATAGTTCGTCCAACCTTTTGAAATAAATGCATGTGAAAGAACGACTAACCCCACACGACTGTTTGCGAGCCCTTGATCAATTTTTCTTCTGAGGCTATCGCCAATACGCAATTCGAATTCGTCGTACCAAACATTCAGACCCTCCGAAACAAGGGCTGCGGCTAACGGCCGGACTACCAAATCTTTGTCCTCTGAAGCATGTGAAATGAATACATCGTGCTCTCGCACAACATTGTCAACACCAGGTGGCTCATCTCTTTGAACCAAGCTCGGAACGCTAGCGAGTGGAAGGCTGCGTGCTGTAGGTAGAACTCCCGGGAGAACACGAACACTGGAACGTACTGTTCCCCGAAGCCCATTCATATCAACAGTGACATACCAATGGTCCGAACTGGGAACCTGCATACGAAATGGTGACTGCTTGACCAGCCCACCAACGTAGCGGTGTTGTCTGCCATTCTTGAAATTATTGAAGCTGGAGGAGTCCATTAGTCGGACGTTCGCAGCACTACCCGAAAGTGTAACCTCAACGGTCTGACCAGAACTCAAGTGCCCAAGATCATACTGAGTCCAATTCATCTGACGACCTCTCCGTAGTTCATTGTGACGCCTAACGCCCATGCTCACGCGCAATGTTGTAGCTGCAAAGCAGCGGAAAAATTGTGGCCGTGCAGCTGATTGTTAGGGCTCGATGGATTGACATCACTATTCAACAAACCTTCGGTTGCTAGGCCCTTTGTACGGAACTGTGGCGAGACGATGACTTACATCGGGAGCTTTTTCAGCTTTTCCAGATTCGAGACGCCCCACAAAGACTTGCAGTTCAATACAACAGGTTGACAATGTGCCTAAGAGTCGTTCTCGGACGCCGCCGTCAATCACTTTGCCATCAAGCGTATATCTACTCAGCTCACCAGCCATATCCTTAATGTCGTTTCGCTCTAGAGTGACCCCCTCCCAGTCATGAGCAAATTCGTTCCGGATTTTTCGGAGTAGATCCATGTCTTTGTACTGCTCTTGAGTGACGAGACCAAACGAATATGCTGCTTTGATTCGACTGCCGAGTGTCCCCAGGGGAGCATTAAAACCAACTATGAGATCCTTCGTGGCTTTGCAGTTTCTAAAATATGCTATCAGCAACCGTCCGAGGGTATCCTCAATAAAAGTTGCTAGAGAGAGCACTACGGCTCGATCATCCTGCGTTCCTATCAGCGACAGAAATCGATTGAGGTCGCTAAGAGAGTGATCAGAGTCCTCTGCCTCGTTTTTGTTCAATGAAATGCCTACTCCCATACCTTGCTCCTCGTACGCCCTAACGCCCATGTTCAAGTGCCAAAGTATACTGGCGTGGCATTTGCGCTAGCAAAAGGCATGACAGTGTACTTTGGTCACATTGGAACTGTTTGTTAGGCGAAATTTCCATTACGGTAGATCACCTAAATATTTGACATTGTCCATACTCGTTAACTCATCCAAAGCATACGCGATTTGTCCCATGTCTCGTTCGGTCAAAATATTTTCTGGAGGCCAGTCAATCTCAGCGCTATGACTTGGAAATATCCTGACAACCTTTTTTAGACTCATAAACTCGGGTGGGTTGATTCCGGCTTCTCGGATTGCCAAAACAAAAACAAACAATGGCCCGCATATAAATGAGACAGATTGTGTGTTTCTCTTTTCTTCGACCAATGGGGGTAAAGGTCCACTAACTGATAATGCCAAAGTGCTTGATATTCTTAGCCACGCTGAGTCTGATTTAGAACTGTGACTTCCAATATAAATTGCAAAGAAATCCGGAACGATTCTGCTTTCATAGAACTGGCGCCTATCTTCTTTTGGAGTTACATAGAGGTCCGGCTCTGCATGCTCGCCAACAATTGTTTTAAGTGTAATCCATTGGGATAGAATCTTCTGATCGGGCGCGACAATTCGAAAGGCTTGGCGCTGTAAGATGCGAACGATGACGTGCTTTACCTCGCTTTCTAATGCGCTCATCCACCCATTGTTGCACCTCTTGCAGACAACTCGAACTTTTTTTGTTGTGAGATGGCCAGGCCTAGTATTGCTCTTAGTATTGACGAGATCTCTCCATTTGAATGTTTCAGACCCCGTTTTGTATTTCCCATCCCCTATCAATGGCAAATACTCATGCATCCATTCCGGCCAAATGTGCTCTTTGCTTAACTGGCCTTCATTACCGCAAAAAATGCAAAGTCTCGCCATGCGCGCTTACCGCCTAACGCTGTTCTTCAGCGGCCAAAGTATGCTGGCGTGACTTTTTCGGCTTTTGCAAAAGGCATGACAGTATGATTTGGACTGACTGAAAGAATTTGTTAGGCATTTTCTAAAAACCCAAGCATTGAGTTCATGAATTTGACTGTGTTTGTGTATTTTTGCTGATCTTTTTTCTCAAGGCTTTCGTATTCACCAAATGTCTTTACAAATGCCTCATAGAACTGACTCACTTTGATTGGTGGAGAAACATTCAAGTCATGCTGAAATGCAAAAGGCCAATTTATTACTCTGCGATTTCTTGTTCCATTTTTGATCGGGACTTCCCAGTCAGAAAAAAGACTAGTGCCGTGTTTGGCGAATTTTAACTTGTGCTCTTGCTCTTTAAGTGAGTCTGCTAATGCAATCCCTAACCACTGAGCCTCTTCTCCTACCCGATATGCTTCTATTAAAGCTGGCCCAACAAACATGGATTTATCGAAATTAAAATAAAACCTTCCAAATGCTATTCCGGCTCTTATTGGAATACAGCTACACAAGGCTTTATGGAATATTTCGGAAATTAAAACCAATAATGCAAGATAGCTTTTCTTTGAGCTGTCATTTGTGAAAATTATGATAGTGTCCGAAAATGTAACCATTTGCACAAATTCACTCGCTGCATGGCGCGTACCAAGATCACTAAATTCTAACTCATAAGATAAAACGCTATCTCTTACCTCAACAAGAGCTGACAAGCTCTCCCAGGCAAGATCAAAATCTTTCTCAACAATTGCGGACATTCCTAGGATATCTAGGTGAGCAACGTATCTTTGATCTTTATCCTGACTCATGTCTGCCTAACGCCCGGCTTTGGGGCGGCCTTGTAGCCGCACAGCGGCGGAAAGACTGTCCCAGCCCCGAAGGGGCGACAACAGCCGATTGTTATGTTTCGCTCTCTCGGACTCCCTTTCGCTGGAATTGCACCAGCTCATCAGCAGGCTTTGCCTGAAAGGAAGGCAGACCTCCCAAGACTGGTTGACAGCCGTGAAAAGATGTTTAACACATGACTTAGCTTCTCTTTGAACCTTTATAACCATACGCAAACCCTCCTTTAAGATAGATGATAGAAAGTTGATCACTTCTGAACATGCGAATTGCGTCCAAAAATTGGACGGGTCTAGCACTACAAAAACAATGCCTGCCATCATCAGTCTCGGGAGGCTACCTCCGAGAGACGCATTTTGCGTTTCGGCTTTTACAACTATTAGTCGTATCGTTTCTTGACGTGATCATTTATGTATTCGTTAAGGCCATCCCCAGCTCTAGCCAGTCTTTTCATTTGCTCTACGTGGTGCGCTCCAGCCCTTCCATAGCTGTATCGATAGGGTTTGTGGCCACCTTTGAACCAAACAGTTATTGACGCCTCGTCAATCTCGTAGTGCGAAACACCTGAATCATGATCCGTATCAGCATACCTTTGCATAAGAAATCAGCTCCACTCTATGAAAGAAACATAACGCCCTTGTTCTGGCGCCAAGGTAGGTTGGCGCGACGGTTGCGCAAGCAAGCGACGTGACAATCTATCTTGGTCGCTCAGGAACAGTATGTTATGTGCGAGTTCGGATTTTTTCATTGATAGTCCTGATGCTCTTCTTCGCTGCTACTCTGGCTTTCTCCAAATCATTAATGAGCTGATTTACTGCATTGTCTACTTCCTCATCAGTTGCTAGCTGAGGAGTGATTGAAATCGTGCCATCGTTGTACGAGGAGTATGAGTTGAGCACGATATTAACCATCTGATTCCCAGGAAGGTCTCCCTTCTTCCATTTGTCTAGAATCCCGACTACCCCAAATTTGCCTTTCATGCTATCTCCTTTACACAGCCAAACCTTTAATACACGAGCATTCTTTACGAACAACTACGTTCATTCCAGTCTGAGTTCGTCTAGCTTCTTCTAATGTGTTGAATGGCCCATGCCATTGAGCATGAGAGGGGTCAAATCCACCCATTTTTCCCGCCCCAAAATTGCAATGTCCGCAGATCGCAGTATGAATTACCGCTTTCCTAGGACCAGCTTGCCAATTTTCGTATATGAAGAAGCTCAATGTTTACTCCGTAGCACATAACGCCCGCGCTCACGCGCAATTTTGGAGCTGCAACGCAGCGTAAAAATTGTCGCTGTGCAGCCGATTGTTATGCAGCAACTGAATGGGGACCAATGTCTATTCATTTACTGAAGTCACTAATCCTACGATTATCCTTACTGTCTCTAACGGGCTCCCTTCTCCGCTAGGTGCGGTACACGCCCACTTAACAACGAGATCGCCTTCTCCTTCACGCACCGCTTCGAAATAGTCCCAATCAGATCTAGTCTCTGTAGCCCGCTGACTGTCGATCGTAGATACAACTATGGGAACTGCCGGTAGGAACTCACCGCTTGCTCCGTATGCCTCTATGACTAATTCGCTTATTTGCGAATCTACATTTGTTCGATGAATCCGATCGCCAACCTTCAAGAGCAGTGGGTTTGGAGATACTCTAAATTCAGAGACAGCAGCCGATAGATCACATGCTTCCCGCCCCGTGTGTATGGTGAAGGCTCGATATCGAAGATCTGAAGGCCCACCAGGCACCATTGACGAATAGCCCTCACCGAATTGGCCAGCCAACGTATCAGGTGGCGCCAAAAGCATCAGGCATGCAGTGACTACAAAAATTGGAGCTCTCATCGATGGCACCTCACTTGCTTTGCCGCATAACGCCGCTGCTAAAGCGCAAATTGCAGCTGGCGTGGCTTTTGCGCTCTTTGCAAAAGGCATGACAGCTGCAATTTGTCGCTTTTGAGCGCCTTGTTAAGGAGCATATTCAACGTCTCTCAACTGGATTACGTAAGTATTGGGCTCAGTTGTCGAGCTGCAGTGCAACGCTACTGTTGCATCGCTCAATAGCTCCCTGTTAATGCCAAAACCAAATTTTCCGTCCCGCATGTCCACGTAGGAATAAGTAAGAAGGCGTCCATTGGTGTCATGTACAGCTAGAAACACATCTCTCAACTCACACTTTTCAAAAAGTTTAACGTCGATGGAAACAAATACTCTCGCAATTAGTTCACTATACGATGCGCTAACGAACTGGCGTAACTCTGCTTGACTAACATGCTCGGCATTTTCAATTCGATCAATAATCGTTACCGGGCGGACAAGACGTTCCGGACGGACTGGCACGTCATCCGCCGCACTAGCCTGAACTGCTATACACGACACAAGAAGGCTGGCGCAGATCTTCATAGATGCTCCTTAACGCCCGCGTAAAGCGCGCGAGGTACGAGCGTCGCATTTGACGCGTTTGTTATATGCCGACATCACGTATTACCTTTGCGATAAATGACGCCGCCTTATCGTTATAAATACTTGGGATTGCTTTGGGTAATACTCCAGTTTCATTAAAAGTATCCTCCTGCTTTTTGTTTCTAAAATTATATGCAGAATAATCACTGTTATTTTTAAGGTCAGTTTCGGCCATTACATTCCAAACATCAGATTGTCTTGCGGCTGGATATATTTTTTGAACTTCCGGGACAAGCTCCATAGCTGAAAGTGGGTAAAGCTTTGTTAAATTTTCTTTTACTCGACGAACGACTTCTACTCTGTCGATTGGCACAACATCACCTACGAGCTTGAGAGTCGCTGCGCCACCTTTCTCGACGAACTGACCCTCTTTGACAAATTTAAGTTTACTTGCAAGCACCTCATCTAAAACAAGAACTCTTGAATCGTCTTTTTCGATTAAAGCCCTTTCGGTATCCAATATCGCAGCATTTTTGGGGCCTGCCTTGCCAATTTTTGACATTAAGTCCAGCCACTGCCGATTATTTTGTTCGATACGTTTATTAATGATATTTTCTAACTCGGCGGATTGGATTTTCTGAGTCCTGCCACCGTACCTATAGTAGATTTCACCGTTTTTTATACTTAGATCTTTGCCTTCGTCTTTCTTAGCGATTACAGGCTTCGCAGGGGATTCGTATATTCTAAAGACACCTAAATTTACACCGCCTATTTCTACTAATGCAGCTTCCCATCGAATTTCTGCAGAGAATATTTCAAGTAGATAACCTGTAACCTTTTCTGGATCTAGCTTTTCAAACTGGTTTATTGACTTCTCGGACATGCCCGTTAAGGTTCTAGGAGAGTCGGTGACGCCATGAACAAGAAAACCTCCTCTGTTATTTGAGAATGCGGCGAAATCTCTAAAGTAGTCAGCAAGAGCAGCAAGATTAAATTGCTCCTTGAATTCCAGCTCTTGCCCTTCTCGATGAAAAAGGGTTTCACCTTTTAATCTAACAATCTCTTCGATTTCTTCCTGATTTATCATTTATGTTCCAGTTTATCGCATGATCTCTAAAAGCATATAACGTTCGAAACAGTGGCGCATCTATGCGTCCACCTGATTTCGCTTGTTAGAAATTCCTTTAAGGAAGGTCTTGATTAAGACAACGGCTGTAAGAAATGCCCCTGCGACGAGGAAAACATAGGCTGACATTACACCACGGATAGGCCCTTCAACATTTAGTGTAACGACATCCCCAAAGTCATCGCCACTTGTCAATACGAATAAAACTGGACTTACCGGCAACCAAACCACTCCTAGTGCCGCCATTTTTAAAGTAAAGCTTAGCGGAATATGTCCGACTACCGCCAATGGAAACAACACAAGGCCAAATGCTAGGCCAAGTATCAGGGGAAGTGCAATTTGCGGATCAAAATCATTCATAGCTAGCTCTTATAGGTCTAGAATCTGAGAATTGCCCAACAGATACCGAATGGGATTTTCTAACGCCCGCGCTCACGCGCAATTTTGGAGCTGCAACGCAGCGTAAAAATTGTCGCTGTGCAGCCGATTGTTATGCGGCAACTGAATGGGGACCAATGTCTATTCATTTACTGAAGTCACTAAACCTACGATTATCCTTACTGTCTCTAGCGGGCTCCCTGCTCCGCTAGGGGCGGTACACGCCCACTTAACAACGAGATCGCCTTCTCCTTCACGCACCGCCTCGAAATAGTCCCAACCAGATCTAGTCTCTGTAGCCCGCTGACTGTCGATCGTAGATACAACTATGGGAACTGCCGGTAGGAACTCACCGCTTGCTCCGTATGCCTCTATGACCAATTCGCTTATTTGCGAATCTACATTTGTTCGATGAATCCGATCACCAACCTTCAAGAGCAGTGGGTTTGGAGATACTCTAAACTCAGAGACAGCAGCCGATAGATCACATGCTTCCCGCCCCGTGTGTATGGTGAACGCTCGATATCGAAGATCTGAAGGCCCACCAGGCACCATTGACGAATAGCCCTCACCGAATTGGCCAGCCAACGTATCTGGTGGCGCCAAAAGCATCAGGCATGCAGTGACTACAAAAATTGGAGCTCTCATCGATGGCACCTTACTTGCTTTGCCGCATAACGCCCATGTTCTGGCGCGAAAATATGTTGGCGTGGCTTTTGTGTCTTTTGCAAAAGGCATGACAACATAATTTTGTCGCTCAGGAACTGTTTGTTAGTGGCCAATTGCACTTTAGTTGAGCCTACCACCTGCCAAGATGCCGACTGCGCGCCTAATGACAAGGCACCCATCTTCAAATTCACTTTCGGAGAGCTCAACATTCATACCAAGAAGGTTCGCATCCTCAGGAATTTTTCTTATGTACTTTTCATTTATGATGCCGGCAGCATGTTGTTGCACATGCCTCTTTTGAAATATTCGCCTCGCACATAAATTATCCGCTATTGAAAATCCCTCCAAGATGTCGATAGACTTCGAAACCTTGAAGAACCTTCTAGCCTCAAAAATGTCTTGAAATGAAGGGCTTTTCGCCGGGATATCAGCCGCCTTCTTCGTGCAAAAATTCTCAAAGGTTGTAACCAAATCTGCATAGGCATGCCGAAGAGCGCGAGCTTTATCTGAGGCATCTGTAATCTCTTTACGAATGATTGAGATGTTTGCGTCATAGATCAGCATATTCTCGGAGCTACATCCCGGGCAATACCCAAATATGCCGAATACCTGAAACAGAAATCCGCACTCCGGGCAGGATAGCTCTGAATCTACCTTATGCTCCGAGTATTGCGGCTTAACCTCCTCAGGCTGGAAGTTCGACGGAGTATGCGTCATTTTAATGAACTTATTTCCGCTGAACTGTTTTGCAAAGTTGCCGAGCATTTTGTTTATCTCAGCGTGTGCATATGCTGTAGCAAGTTCTTTGCCTGATTCTTCCAGGAATCCGACTTGATCCTGTGTATGCAGCTCATTATTGGAGAACTCCATCCCGCAGTAGGGGCAGTGCATCTCGCTCTTTATTGAGCCTGAATGAACCTTGAAGTATTTCTTACATGATGGAGAGTTGCATTCCCGCCCAAGATAACCGTTGTCAGTAGGAACAGAGATCTTAAATTCAATGAGGCTCATACAGACTCTCCTTGGCCACTAACGCCCCTGCTCAGGGGCTAAAGTATGTTGGCTTGGCTTTTTCGGATGCAAAAGGCATGACGACATGCTTTGGTCGCTCTGGAGCGGATTGTTATGTTTCGGTTTTTACTTCATTAATTGTTCTGATATTTATTGGCCTACCATTATCTAAAACTTCTAATATTAACTTTCTCATTTTTTGTGAATCTATTTCTTCATAAAGATGAGCGTCAGGGCGATAAGAATTTTCAATGATATAAGATTTAGAAAATGGCAAACTCAATGCTTTTGATATTTCGTGGAGTAAATCAGCGAAAAGATCTGTAGATTTTGATAGCCATACATTAAATGCTTCACCTAGCTTACCTGACTCCGGTGATTGTAAATGCTTACGATACAATGCCCAAGATTCACGAACCTGAGCAAAAGACTTGCCCTCAAAGAGAAAATCAATTTGATTTAAAGCTTCTACATGCGCAGGATTGAGCCTTGTTGCTCTTGTACTCATGAGAGTATAAAAAAGTTTATGCCGATTCTCTTTTACTTGCTTATTAGATTGTCGATACTCAGAAGCCCACACAGCAAGTATTGGTCCCGCTATCGTTGCAAAAACTACTGCCCAGTCAACTTGCATAATCTATCTCCAGATCAATATAACGATCGCCTCAAGTGCGCAAAATCCGCCTGATTTTGCTCGGCATATGCCGTAACTATCTAGTTTTTCTGACTATGAATTAAATCCATTGTTGGCCTTTCAATCTCTTTAACAATAGCGCTAAAAACACCATCAATTCTAACCACCTCTATTGAATAAAAGCGGTCTCGATAGGAGAACTCAATATAAGGGTTTTCCCAAACATCTAATTCTATAAGTCCATTGCGATCCCTTATTTCAATAGTATCGCCTATCTCAGTCCTTGCGTTGTATTCCAGAAAATGGAGATTTACTCCACCCAATTCAAAATCATTGTATGCCTGAGTAATATATAGAGTGCTGTCGAGGATAGGTTGTTCCCTTAAGTAGGGCAATCTGCCTTCATAATGCACTGTCTCAACAAAACTTTCCTGCTCTGAGGGAGGAACATTAGTACCTGACTCTAAATTTGCAGAACTTTCTTTTGTAATGGCAGCATCTTCAGTTGAATCATTGGGAATCAAGTGACTTACTACCCAAATGAATGCAGCAACTATAATAGGGGCAACAATTCCCATACCCCATTTCTCAGGATCTGACCATTTCTCTTTCTGAAATATTCTTTTCATTATATCTATTGTTCTGTCTACCACATTGAAACATGCATTTTCAGCGAGTCTGACTCATGAGCAAGGCACATAACAGCCTAGTTAAGAGGACTGCGCCCTCTTAACAATTATTAGCAGGACGCATTATTATTTTTCTTTCGAAAAAGCGCCTACTTTTAACACATTGATTTTTATGCTTAATTATCAACAAACTTTAAGCACCAGGCTGTTAGAAGGACAACATCCCGACAACCCGTCAAATTAAAGGCACTATACTTAAACACAACAATCTAGCCAACTATTAAATCCGTTTTCTCCAGCGAAAGGATTCGCAACCATGAAAGCACCCACGTCTCCATTCCTCCGCTCTGTCTACAAACACATGATGGTATCTCGCTACAGCAAACGAACTATAGAGTCTTACTTGTACTGGATTACGTATTACATTCGCTATAATGGCAAAGAACACCCATCTAAGCTGGATGGCAAACATGTTGAGCTGTTCTTGACCCATCTTGCGGTAGAACGACAGGTTTCATCCACCACTCAGCGTTTAGCGTTAAATGCAATAGCTTTCCTCTATAACAAATATCTCAACAAGCCACTCGGTGACGTTGGCAACTTCAGACGATCACGCGTTCAAGCTAAACTCCCAGTCGTGTTGTCTAAAACTGAGATTCGTGATCTCCTTTCGCATCTTTCAGGCCAACAGCTACTTTTTGCGTCACTATTGTATGGCTCCGGCCTTCGGCGCATAGAAGCAGTAAGGCTCCGTGTGCGCGACATCGATTTCAGTCACCAACAACTAAGAATCTGGTTTGGCAAAGGCTTTAAGCACCGTATTACGACTCTAGCGCCTGAGCTTCTACCTATGCTTGAACTCCAGATTCAACGAGTCACTGTTTTGTTGCGCGAAGATTTGCTTCACACAAAATCCTACGGGGTTTGGCTGCCAGAGGCACTTGCTCGCAAATACCCCAAAGCGTCTTCATCACCCCAATGGCAGTATCTGTTCCCGTCGTCCAACTTGAGCATAGAGCCAGGAACATCGAAGATTCGTCGTCATCACATTGATGAATCAGGGCCAAACAGGTTCATACGCAAGGCGGCACGGCTGGCGGGAATAGGGAAAGAGGTAACTTGCCACACTCTACGGCATTCCTTCGCGACTCATCTGCTCGAATCAGGCGCCGACATTCGAACCGTTCAAGAGCAGCTTGGGCATCAAGACGTCAAAACAACGGAAATTTACACCCACGTTTTGAAAAGAGGCGCACGAGGTGTACGCAGCCCGTTGAGTAATATATAGCCCATAAGGAAGACCAAAAAATGATTTCCAGAATCATCGAGCACAAGCACGGTTTGGGTCCGCACTTCGTACTCGGTTTCCACCCCTACCCATTTAACATATTAGTTATATAGAGGGGCAGCGCTGGTAAATGAAATTATGAATAACAAGAGTGTGAATAGAAATTTCACGTTAAAGAATTGTCATTAGAAGGCTATAGTATAGCTATGCAACTTACTCTTCATATTCGTATGCACTCAATACTCCTAACAGTTCGAGCTCTTGGATATTGAATGGTGGAACGAGCTTTACATAGTAAACACTGCCGTCCAAATGAAGTTGAGGAATGACTACTATCTCTAGCTCATCATCATATGCTGGCTCGGTCTCTGGTACACAAACTGGAATTGCTGGAGAGGCATCGCTGAGTCCTGAAACGACGCGATTATGCTCGGCACCGGATATTCCTTTTACTTCACGTAGGACCCTTACCCAACGCTCAGCCTCTCTGCAAGGAACTAAGATATGCCCTCCGTGAATAAACTCCCAATAGGAACCAACAACAAGCCCAAACGACGTTAGCTTTGATTCAATTTCTTCTCGAGTAACACCGGGCTCATATTGAAGCAATACACTATCCGCATATACTTCACTGCCGAGGACTAACAATAAAAGGAGTATTGTTTTTCGCATATTCGATTTCCATTTCGCTGGAGGATCAAGAGTCGCTAGAGACAAATTCTCCTATGATGGGTTGCGTGCTAAGTCTTCTTATCAGCCACACAAATAAGCCAGATATGACTAGCGCTATCGCTGCACTAAACCAAAGAATCAAACTGGTCATGCGATCGAATTCCTCAAAACCTTCCTCTTCAGGAAAGCTTTGTAGGTCTGAGAACATGACAAACTGCATAATCAAGCCACCTAGTTGCCACAAGACTCCAACACTAAGAATAAAAATAAATGCTATACGGGCCCAGTTCCTGCGCTTCAGAAGCGCTATGGATGACACCAAGGTAAATACCGCTAACGCAAAGAAGCCATATACGAACCAAACTAAGAACTGAGACATAAAGGTCGCCATGGCAGGCGCATCGTCCGGCAAAGCACTGAACTCTTCGCCGCTAAACATTGTTGTGACCATGACAGCTTGCAGCCCTGACACTAGGGATATAAAGCCGGCTCCAACAATAAATATCCAAGCTAGAACTGTCACAAACGTTGATCTCGAACTCATGTAGTGCCTCACTGATTACATTCAATGCCAGTGAACACCAGCATCCCGTCAAACTCAAGGAACTATACTTAATCTCAGCACTGCCGCCAACTAAATTATCCGCATTAATTTCGCCCACAAAAAAGCCCCAACAAAGGGGCTTCTTCAATCACACTAAGCTAACACTCAAGCCATCACTTCTTCTTAAGCGCCTGCTCAAACAAAGCCGCCATCGTCCCCAGCTGCCGCTTATTATCCGCAGCCGCCGCAAAGTCTTTCTTCTGGCGCGGCGCAGCTTGCTTTTGGTTATTACGATTAGAAGCGCCCTGCCGCCCTTGTGTGCTGCCGCCTGGGGTTGGTAGCTCATCATCAAGGCGCATGGTCATAGCAATACGTTTACGGTCTAAGTCTACCTCTAGCACCTTCACCTTTACGATGTCGCCAGCGCTGACAACGTCGTGGGGGACTTTCACAAACTTGTCCGATAGTGCGGAGATATGCACAAGGCCGTCTTGGTGAACGCCCACATCGACAAAGGCGCCGAAGTTGGTGACGTTGGTGACGGTGCCTTCTAGAGTCATGCCGGGCTTTAGGTCGCTGATCTTTTCAACGCCGTCTTTTAGCTCGGCGGTTTTGAACTCTGGGCGTGGGTCACGGCCGGGTTTTTCTAGCTCTTTTAGGATGTCTTGCACTGTGGGCAAGCCGAACTCTTCGGTCACGTAGTCTTTCGGATTCAGGCCGCGGATGAAGGCGGCGTCGCCGATGATGGACTTGAGGTCGCGGCCATTTTTCTTGGCGATGGCCTCTACTACACCATATGACTCCGGGTGCACGGCGCTGGCGTCGAGCGGGTTGTCGCTTTCGTTAACGCGCAAGAAGCCGGCGGCTTGTTCAAAGGTCTTGTCACCAAAGCGTGGCACCAGCTTTAGGTCGGCTCGGCTCTTGAACGCGCCATTGCTATCGCGGTACTGAATGATGTTGTTCACCAGTGTCTGGTTAAGGCCCGACACGCGTTTGAGCAAAGGCACGGAGGCGGAGTTCACATCCACCCCTACCGCGTTCACACAGTCTTCCACCACACCATCAAGGCTGCGGGCGAGTTTGACTTGGCTCACGTCGTGTTGGTATTGGCCGACGCCGATTGATTTCGGGTCGATCTTCACTAGCTCTGGCAATGGATCTTGCAGGCGACGAGCAATCGACACGGCGCCGCGGATGGTCACGTCTAAGTCGGGGAACTCTTGTGCGGCAAGTTCGGATGCCGAATACACCGAGGCGCCAGATTCGTTAACGATCACGCGCGTGGCTTTGAGCTCTGGGTGGGCTTTTAGAAGCGTTGCCACAAACTGGTCGGTCTCACGCGAGGCGGTGCCATTACCAATACTGATT
The DNA here is from genome assembly GCA_947259995.1 of uncultured Pseudomonadales bacterium. Lineage (GTDB taxonomy): Bacteria > Pseudomonadota > Gammaproteobacteria > Pseudomonadales > Pseudohongiellaceae > UBA5078. The sequence continues at coordinate 114,250 of CAMYOK010000019.1, forward strand.
AATTGCACGCCGTATTGTTTGCACATTTTTAACAGGATGGCGGCGGCTTCGGCGATCTTGTTCTGTGGTTGGTTGGGGAAAATAGCGCCGTGGTCGAGCACCTTGCCGTTCTCATCCACTACCGAGACTTTCACCCCGGTGCGCAGGCCTGGGTCCAAACCGATGGTGACTTTCTTACCGGCGGGGGCGGCTAACAATAGGTCTTTAATGTTCTTGGCGAATACGTCGATGGCATCTTCTTCGGCGCGTTCACGAATTTCTGTGAGGAAGTCAGTTTGCAAATGGCTTTGAATCTTCACGCGCCATGTCCAGCGCACCACCTCTAACAACCATTTGTCGCCTGGGCGGTCTTGGTCGGTGATCTTCCAGAAACCAGCGATGAGGTTTTCGCAGGGGTGGCGCTGCCCTGCTTCCAAGTCTTTGATGTCGACGTTCAGTTGCAAGATGCCTTCTTTACGGGCGCGGAACAACGCCATGGCACGGTGGGATGGGATCTTTTCTAGCGCTTCTGAAAAATCGAAATAGTCGCGGTATTTTGCGCCTTCACTCTCTTTGCCCGGGGCGACTTCGGAGATCACTTGTGCGCGCTGCCAGAAGTATTCACGCAACTGGCCTAGCAAGGCGGCGTCTTCACTAAACTGTTCGATCAAAATATGGCGTGCGCCATCGAGCACGGCTTTGGTGTCGGCAAAACCGGCATCTGCGTTGATGAAGGCTTCGGCTTCTGTTTCTGGCGTTAGCGATGGGTCCGCGTAGAGTTTGTCGGCTAGCTCTTGAATGCCGGCTTCGCGCGCGATCTGCGCTTTGGTGCGGCGTTTCGGCTTATAAGGCAGGTATAAGTCTTCTAGTTCTGTTTTAGTGCCCACACCGCGGATTTGTTTTTCTAGCTCTGGCGTGAGTTTTTCTTGTTCTTTAATGCTCTTTAAGATGGCATCGCGGCGGTCATCGAGTTCGCGCAAATAATACAAACGCTCTTGCAGCTTTCGTAGCTGAGTATCGTCTAGGCCACCGGTGACCTCTTTACGATAGCGCGAGATAAAGGGCACTGTGGCACCTTCATCTAATAAGCCAACGGCGGCTTGCACTTGTGCGGGGTTGGCGGCGATTTCTGTAGCGATTTGATCAAATAATACGGACATCTTTTCTAAACCTGTAATGCTAAAAATAAGGTAATTGTAGGAGCGGGCTATTCGCGGGCAGGCCCGCTCCCACAGTGGTTTGTTTGGGCACTGGGGCCGCCTGCAGGCCCGCTCCTACAGGTCTTTTTGGAGTTTGGCATCGCGTTTTTCTTGGCGCTGTTGTTCGACGCTAATGCCGCGGGTGGCGCGTTCATTGAGCATATCGATGTGGGCCAAGAAGCCGCGCAAGACGCTGACTTCCATTTGGTCGGGGCGGATGCGGCCGAACAGGCGACGCATGCGCAGCATGAGCAAACGGGGGTTGTCTGGGTCATGAAAGTTGAGGTCGACCATCACTTGTTCTAGGTGTTCGTAAAAGCTCTCGACTTGATTGCCGGTGGCCTTGGGCACATCCCATTCGACACCTTCGGCGATCTCTTCTTCGGCAGGCTTTGCTATTGGCTGGCCTTCGGCTTGGCGGCGCAGCAGTTCTTGGCGCACTTCATAGCTGATCACCATCACGGCGGCGGCAAGGTTAAGTGAGCTGAGCTTTTCATCGGCGGGGATATTGACGTGAAAATGGCATAGTTGCAGCTCTTCGTTGGTCAGGCCGGAGTCTTCACGGCCAAACACAAGGGCGACTTCATTCTGCACGCTGTCATCCACCGCTTGCTTGGCACATTGGGGGGGCGAGATCAGCGGCCAAGGGATGCTACGAATACGGGCACTGGCGCCAATCACTAGGCCACAGCCGCTCACGGCTTCTTCTAAGGTCTTGGTGACCACGGCATTCTCTAGGATATCGGCAGCAGAAACGGCACGGCCCATGGCGACGGGGCTAGGAAAATCCTCTGGGTCGACCAGAGTGATCTTGCTCAGGCCCATATTCTTCATGGCGCGGGCTGCAGCACCAATATTGCCAGGGTGGGACGTGTTGACCAGGACGATACGGATATTGTTCGCACAGGCTTCTAAATCAAAGACTTCGGACAAAGCGGGCACCTCTAGTGTCGGGCTTAGTTTCTCAAGCGCGCGATTATAGCAGGGAATCGGGCGCTGCCGTCTCGCTTGCGATGCACTTCTTGCGACATACAATGCAATCTGGGCATTTTTATATAAGACTGATTACGCGGTATTTGCTATGATTGCGCGACTTTTTAACGCTAGGTTTCTCTAAACATGCACGCTATTGTAAATATCGCCCTTAAAGCCGCCCGTGATGCCTCTGAAGTGCTCGCCCATAACAGCGACCGCCTTGACCGAGTTCGTGTAATCGACGACAGCAATGGTCAGGTCATCACCAACATGGACATGGACTCAGAGAAGACGATTCTGTACCACTTACAGAAGTCCTACCCTGAATACAGCATTCAATCCCGCGTCTCTGGGTTTATCGAAGGCGAAGACAAAAACAATGTGTGGATCATCGACCCATTGTGCGGCAGCGCCAATTATCGTCGCGGCATCGCTAATTTCTGCGTGTCTGTGGCCCTTAGCGTCAGCGGCAAGGTGCAGCACGGGGTGTTGATCAACCCGATGTTGCGCGAAGAGTTCACCGCCTCCCGCGGGACGGCGGCCCAGGTGAACACGCAGCGCCTGCGGGTTAGCAAGAACACCACATTGGACAATGGCTTAGTCACACTAGGCACCGATGCCGCCAACGAAGGCCACAACGCCCTTCTGCTAGGCCTGCAAAAATCATTATTAGAACAGCAATGCGATGCGCGCCTGACTGGCTGTGCCCCGCTAGACCTCGCTTGGGTGGCCGCTGGCCGCGCCGATGCGGGTTGGTTGGGCCAGAACGACCCTTGCACCTTGGCCGCAGCCCTGTTGATTATTCAAGAGTCTGGTGCCTTGATCAGCGACGTGGCCGGCAGCCCAAACTTAAGCGAAGCGAAGGAGCTAATCTTCGGCAACCCTAAGTGTTTCAAGCAGATGCTGCAGCTCCGCAAAGCGGCGGGAAATAATAAATAAGCTCGACGTGAGTTAAAAATCTGCAAGGGCGGGTCTTCTAGCGTAGGCAAAGCACCGCCCTGAAGACAACAAAAACATAACAAGATTAAGCTCTATCATCTCTGCTCCAAAACATCCGTGTGCAGTGGTAGTAAAGCTAGAGCACACGAACTAATGGCTGAAAGCTCCACAAAAAAGCGCCACAGCTTGGTGCAAGATCCAATCCCTGCGACGCTGATTCGCATGACCGGCCCAATGATCATTGGGATGCTCATGATGTTCACCTTCAGCTTGGTGGATACGCTATTCATCAGCATGCTGGGCACCGAGCCTCTCTCTGCCATCAGCTTCACCTTCCCCGTTACTTTCATGGTCATGAGCCTCGCCATTGGTTTGGGCATCGGCACCTCTGCGGTGGTCGCCAAATATCTAGGCTGCGACGAGCACGAAAAAGCCAAACAAGCCTCAACAGTCACTAATTACACCTCCATTGCCTTGGCCTTGGTGCTGTCGTTCTTCGCCTATATATTCATGGACGATATCTTTCGCTTGATGGGCGCCAGCGAAGCCTTGATTCCGCAGATTCGCGATTACATGTCGATTTGGCTGCCTGCTAGCGCCCTGCTCGTGGGCATGACCACCGCCAATGCGGTATTGCGCGCCAGTGGCGATACCAAAACCCCAAGCCTAGTGATGGCTGGCGCGGGTTTCATTAATGCCACCCTGGACCCAATCTTCATCTTCGGCCTTGGGCCTATTCCAGCCATGGGCATTCAGGGGGCGGCCATTGCGACCTTAGCCTCGTGGGTCTTCGCCTTCTTCTATCTATTCTATTATTTGATCGTCAAGCTCGAACTCGCCTACCCCGGCATCCCCACGAAGAAAATCTTCATCTCCTCTAGCCGCGAGATGTTACGCATCGGCATTCCAGCATCTGGGGCGAATATGATGACCCCCATCGCCGCAGGCATCATGACGGCGATTGCCGCGACTTATGGGGAATCGACAGTAGCCGCCTTCGGGGTGGGTTCACGCATCGAGTCCATTGCCTGTTTAATCGTCTTGGCGCTTTCCTCCACCCTGCCGCCGTTCATTAGCCAGAACTTAGGCGCCGGCCGCACCGACCGCATCGTGGAGTCTTATAAGCTCACAGTGAAGTTCATTTTGGTGTGGCAGCTGGTGATTTATATCGTGATGGCGTTGGGGGCTGGGCTTATCGCGGCAGTGTTCACCCAGGACCCAGAGGTCAAACGGGCGATTCAGTTGTTCATCTGGATTTTGCCATTAGGCTATGGCTTGCAAGGCGTGATCATTCTAACTAACTCGGCATTCAATGCCCTGCATCAGCCGATGGTGGCCTTGTACCTGAGCATCGCGCGCTTCTTTATCTTCTATGTGCCGCTGGCATGGATGGGCAGCCAGATGTTTGGTTTGGCGGGTTTTTACGCGGGGGCATTGGCGGGGAATATCTTGATGGCGATGTTGTCTTGGCGCAGTTTTCGCAAAACCCTGCGCGCCTACAGCCCAGCCGTAGGCGCCGCAGCCGTTTAAGCGCCGAACAAACTCTTAATGCCGGCAATGATGCCGCCACTCTTTTGCTCGCCCGCCGGTGCTTGTGCAGCCGGTGGCGTATAGCTTTGCACGGCAGAAGCGACAGCCGCTTCTTCGGCCGCTAACGCTTGGGCATTTTCCAACGCCGCTTTCTGCTGGTCATCGACCAAGCTGAAGCTCTTGTCTTCAACCCGCGCTGGCATGTTCGTGCCATCTTCATCAGCAAAGCTTAAGCGGTTATTGCTCTCTTGGAAGGCCAACATCTGCTGGCAGATCTCATTGTACTCTTCGGCGCTCAAAAGCTCTGGGCACTCTTTCATATTCAATGAGAATTGACGATCGTTAGCTGCCGATAAGTAGTGCAAGTTCTTCTTCGATGTCAGCAATAGCCCTTCTTCTTTTGCTCGGTCATACAAGGGCGTGCCACGCAGAGGAATATAGGGGAAGAAGAAGAAAAACTCTGGCTCGATGCGCTGGTTCAGCTCCAGCGTTTGGCGCATGTTTTCTGCTGTCTCGAGCGGCATGCCGACAATATTGAAGGTCAGGCGGTTGATCCCGGCTTTCTTGCAGTTCTCTGCCGCGTCAATCACCTGCTGGTTAGTCATCTTACGGCCCAGCATCGTAGAGCGATAAGTCTCATCGCCCGACTCAATACCAAACCAAATAGTGTGACAACCCGCTTCTTTAGCGGATTTACAGAACTTCTCGTTCATCACTTCCACGCGGGAGTTGATAGAGAACGGCAAGCCAATCTGTTCTTTGTAGATCTCGAAGAAGGCGCGCACGAACTTCAAGTTGGACAGGAAGAGTTCATCCCAGAATTCGAAGTAGCCAACGTTGTAGCGGTCACGCAGTCGGATCAGTTCATTGACCATGTCTTGCGGGTCGTATTTGCGCAGGAATTCTTTCTTGGTTTTCCAACCATCGAGAATCGGCGTGTTACAGCAATAGGTGCAGCGATACGGGCAACCACGGCCTGTCATCACCGGCAATACGACCTTCTCTTTCGGCCCGAAGATGGAGGTGTTCACATCATCGAAGCTGCCGTCTTTTTCGAAAATATCGTAATCAGGGAATGGCAGTGATGCCAAGTCGCCAATCTGATGCGGGTCGGTGCGGAACACTTCGCCATCATTGAGCTTTTCCCACATGCCATCGACGGGGCCATCTTTGCTGCCACGGATGAATTGCACAAGGTTGCCTATAGCGTATTCGCCATCGCCCACGCAGATGAAATCCACATTGGGGTTTTCGATCGTTTGCTCTTGCGAGAGCATGGCTTGGTAGCCACCGATGCAGATTGGCAGGTCAGGCTGCATCGACTTCAAGACTTCGAAGTACGGCTCCATTGGGTACCAATGCGGGCTCATCACTGAGAAGGCGATAAGGTCTGGCTCTAGCTCGGCGATACTGCGGGCGTAGTTCTCCGCGTTGTAGGCCTCGGCGTCACGAATAATCAGGATGGGTTTGAGGATCACTTCAACCCAGGGGAAGTCGCGTTTCAAATACGCAGACATCGCAGCCAGTGGCATTGCCACTTCGTTGCCATCTGGGGAGTAAAAACTAAAAACTAGACGCAGTTTCTTCTTATTGGCGGCTTTGCCAAACCATTTGGATTTGGCTTGTGGGTAAGCTGGGCGTTCAGAGCTTACAGCAATAAGATCAGCGTTGGTGGCCATGCAGTTGCCTCGGTTCGATTGCGAAAAATTCAGATATTTGGAGCGCTTCTGAATGCTTGAGTATTTTAGTGGGAAATTGTACCACAATGATAGCCCTACACACTTTGCTTTCTTCACTGCCTTCTGAGGTAAAATTGCTCTATTCTTAACGCCCTGAACCTAACATACACGATAAAGCGAGACGACAGAATTACAATGGATGCTTTAACCGCCTTACATAGCCGAATCTCCATCCCCCGCGTGACGGGCCCCGTGCCTAGCGAAGCCGCCCTGGACAATATGTTCCGCGCCGCCCTGCGCGCCCCAGACCACGCCCAGTTGCGCCCTTTTCGTTTTCTGCGCATCGAAGGGGATGCCCTAGAACGCTTAGGCGATTTGTTTGTGGCGGCGGCCAAGGCAGAGTCACCGGAAATGACCGACGAGGCAGCGGCATCCGTGCGCAATAAGGCCCTGCGTGCGCCACTCGTGATCGTCACGATTTGCTGCCCGGTCGAGCACCCGAAAGTTCCCGAGCTAGAGCAAGACCTTGCGGCAGGCTGTGCTAGCCATGCGATGTTGATTGCGGCACACGCCCAAGGGATCGGCGCCGTCTGGCGGACAGGGCCGATGGCCGAGCACGCGATCGTGAAAAAGGGCTTAGGCCTTGCTGACAACGAGAAGATTAATGCGATGCTTTACGTTGGACAAAACTCCGGGCCACAGCGGTCTTTGAAAGAGCTCGAGATAAGTGATTTTGTGCAACGCTGGTAGCGCTTGTGCCTTACAATGCAACAGGACAACAATAAGAGACAACAGCCATAATGCGCCGAACCGTATTCTCCACGCCTATTATCACGCCCCTGCTACGCTTGCTTGCCATCGTCATTTTAAAAATCATCGGTTGGAAGGCCATTGGCCGCCCTGTTGAAAATGCACGCTTTGTGTTGATTGGCGCGCCACACACCAGCAACTGGGATTTCCCCTTAATGTTATTGGTGGTGTTAAAACTGCGCTTAAAAGTGTATTGGATGGGCAAGAACAGCTTGTTCCCCTTTCCAGTAGGCTGGTTTATGAAGTGGCTTGGCGGCATCCCTGTCGACCGCAGCCGGGCACACAATCTTGTCGACCAAACGGTGACGCAATACCAAGAAAACCCAGAAATGATAGTGTTAGTGCCGCCCGAGGGCACACGTAGCAAAGTCAAAGAGTGGAAAACCGGGTTCTACCGAATCGCTGTGAATGCGCAGGTACCAGTATTAATGGGCTATGTGGACGTGTCTAAGAAGGAGGCCGGGCTGGCAGACTTCTTCCACCCCACTGGCGATATCGACGTCGACATGCCAGCTATCAGGGCGTTCTATGCCGACAAGGTCGGCATTAATCCAGAGAATGCTTAAGCGGGTTTGTAGCGCAAATTGCGCAGCGTGATGTCGTAAACAAACGCCGCGTAGTCTTCGATGCTCGTTTGCGCATGGGCAAACTTCCAACGCTTGAGGTACCACTGTTGCAACATCGAGGTGGTATTCGCTGCCAACAGATCTAGGCGGTCATCTTCGAACAACCCTGCCTCTACCCCGGCCTTAAAGGTATCTAAGATTCGTTCGTCAAACTTCAGCTCCATCTGCATGGCCGCTTCGCGCTGCTCGCGCGACAAGCCTTTGGCCTCTAAATAGCAGAAGTAATACCAAGGGTGCATGATCTCATTCATGAAGATGTCGCCATAAATAATGGCTTTGAGACGGTGCACCGGGGAAAGGCTAATCACGGCTTGATCGGACATGACATCGTCGATCGTCTTGCGCAGGACCTCTTCGATTGCCGAGGCAAGATCGTCTTTGCTGCCGATATACGCGTACAAGCCCCCCATGCTAATGCCTGTCTCGCGTGATAAATCGCGCAAGCTCATCGCTTGGAAGCCTTTGCTGTTGGCTAGCTTGAACGTACAGGTAAATATTTTTTCAAGATTACCTAGGGCAATTTGCGGATTTTTGATCTGCATTTTTTCGCGGTGCGTATCAAAGACACGAGTCCACAGAGGTTCGCCTTCCAATACCCAAGTTTCGCGAAAGGCTTGTATGTTGATGTTTTCTGGCCAGCTACTCATTGTAGTCTTGTTCTCCGTCGATGCGCTTGCAAGTGTAATCTTAAAAAGCGGCGCAATTATACAGCTTAATTGATGATCATTGGTGGCGGATAGGACGTTTTTTTCCATGTTATGCTGTAAGTCGTGCTGCTATACAGCGCAGTGCACTTTATTTTGACACTAATTACTTTAAAGGGGGTAGTAGTCAATGTCGCAGTACCAAGCACCTATTCGAGACATGAAGTTTCAAATGGAAGAAGTTTTTGATTTTCCGAGCCATTATGAAAGTTTTGCGCAAGGGCGCGAAGCCACGCCCGATATCGTCGAAGCCATAATAGAAAGCGCCGCACAATTTGCGCAAGATGTTTTAGCACCACTGGACGGTGTTGGCGATGACGTCGGTTGTATTTGGAAAGACGGTGAAGTGACAACACCTCCTGGTTTTAAGGACGCCTATGACGAATACATCGCCAATGGTTGGACGACATTGGCCATGCCAGAAGCGTTAGGCGGCCAAGGGTTGCCCGCCTCATTGGCGGGTTTTTGCATGGAGATCTGTGCCACGGCAAACCACGCCTGGACGATGTATCCCGGTTTGAGCATGGGCGGCATCCAAACCATCGCCGCACACGCAAACGACGAACTCAAAGCGCGGTACTTGCCAAAGCTCATTGCTGGCAAATGGTCGGCAACAATGTGTTTGACCGAGGCCCATTGCGGCTCTGACCTTGGCCTGCTGCGCACCAAAGCCCTGCCCCAAGACGATGGCAGCTATTCGATCTCGGGCAGCAAGATTTTCATCTCCTCTGGCGAGCACGACCTTACCGACAATATTGTGCATATCGTCTTGGCACGCTTGCCCGACGCCCCCGAAGGCATCAAGGGTATCTCGCTTTTCATTGTGCCTAAATTCAATGTCGATGACGCTGGCAATGTCGCCGATCGCAATGGTGTGCGATGTGGCTCTATCGAACACAAGATGGGCATCCACGGCAACGCAACTTGCGTGATTAACTTCGATGATGCGAAAGGCTACCTCATCAGCCCGCCCCACAAAGGCATGAGCTGCATGTTTACCTTTATTAATGAGTCGCGCATGGGCGTTGCCCAACAAGCCTTGGCGCAAATGGAAGCCTCCCATCAAAGCGCGCTGGCCTATGCGCGTGACCGTGTGCAGTTCCGTGGCACTGTGCGTGAAAACCCAGAGGCCGCGGCTGACCCTATCATCGTGCACCCTGATGTGCGCCGCATGTTGCTCACCCAGAAAGCCTTCGGCGAAGGTGGCCGAGCGTTGAGCTATTTCTTGTCGAAACAGTCGGACATCGAAAGTTATAGTGACTCTGAAGAGGCGAAAGTCGCGGCGGAGCAGTTGCTATCGCTGATGACACCCATCGCCAAAGGCTTCTTATCGGAAGTGTGCATGGAGGCGACGAGCTACGGCATTCAAGTGTTCGGTGGCCATGGCTATATTCGCGAGTGGCGCCAAGAACAACATTTCAGGGATGCACGCATTACTTCGATCTACGAAGGCACCACGGGCATTCAAGGCCTCGACCTTCTTGGCCGTAAAATCCTTGCCAGCCGTGGGAAAGCGCTGGAACCCTTAGTGAAAGAGATTATGGGCTTTTGCGCGCAGAACCCAAGCTCACCTTACATTGGCACTTTGCAAAAGCAGTTGCAGGATTGGGGCGACATCACTAAGAACATCGGCATGAAGGCGATGAACAATCCTGATGAGGTCAATGCGGCGGCCTACGATTACTTGATGTATTCGGGGTATAGCGTCTTAGCTTGGGTATGGGCGCAATCAGCGGCTGTGGCCAGCAATGCTCTAGAGAACAATCCTTCGGAGGCCGATGCGATTTTCTACAAAGAAAAACTCGCCACGGCACGCTTCTATTTCGAAAGGATTTTGCCGCGCACTCTGGCCCTAAAAGCGAGCATGGAATCTGGAGTCGAAAACCTTCCAGAATTTAGCGCACCGCTTTAAGGCTTAGAACCAAAACGAAAGCACCGCGGCCATACCAGCGATTGAGCAAAGCGTTAATGACGCGATTCGCAATTTCTGGTGTGGCACCCGGCGCATGCTGTGCCGGGCAAGATAGAAGCCAAGGCCAGTGGCTGGCAGCAACGGCAATGCCAACAGCATCTGCCGACTGCCAAATTGCCCTAATGGGGTCAACACCGCCAAAGACATCAAACAACTGATGGTAAAGAAGGCGGCCAAGTTGGCGCGAATGAGATTCACCTCTTGATGCTGCCACAGTAATGCCATGGGCGGGCCACCAATGGATGAACTCGTCCCCATAAACCCCGACATAAAACCTGCAAACATCATTCGGCCCGGTGTGGGCTGCCAACGTAAAGACGTCAAACTGACCCCTACCGCGCCAAGCACCGATAGACCAATCCACAATGCCAACCAGTCTTTGCTAATCCACAGCAACATCGCGCCGCCGAGCAAAGACCCAGGAATACGCCCGACAATGGCATTGCCCAACCCTCGGAACGACACTTGCCCGCGATAGCTATACACATTTAGTACGGACAGCACTAACGCGCACACCGTAATCGGTGCCGGCACATAGTAAGGGTCAATAAAATAAAGAATGGGTGCCGCGATCACTGCAAGGCCAAAGCCGATAGCAGTTTGCACGAAGGCACCCATTACGATGACAAGACAAGCGAGTAGAACTTCCATCAGTGAACCGCATTCGGCCTTAGAAAATAAAGGCGCGATATTAGCAGCTCAGCAGCGCTCGTGTAAGGGATTGGGCGAAATAGAACGCCCGCTCATTCCAAATCATCCTCAATCCGAACCAGACACTTCTGTGTACCCTTTTCGACCATCGACCCTTACATCGCCAGAACCAGATCGGACAATACGTGGCGCAAGCTGCAGATCACTCAGGTTGATGTCGCCAGACCCATCGAGAATAGTGACAGCACCCAAGACACTGTAAACATCGAGTTGGCCCGAGCCATCATCAACATCGACGCTGCCTTGCACGTATTCAATATGCAGGTCGCCGGAGCCATCAGTGACTTGTACATCACCGAGAATCTCGTATATTCGGGCATCACCGGCCCCATCTTTTAACACTACATTACCGGCACCACGAATCTCGAGATCGCCACTGCCATCCTTGACCACGATATCGAAGCCTTCGGGAATGACCAACTCAAGATTGATATGGGTTCTAGTGAGTCGCCACGCAATCCCACGTTTCTCTGGAATCTTTGTCCACAGATGTTGCGTACCCTCCCGAACAAAATGCTGAATCCCGGAACCTTCGAGCGCGCCTTTGCGCGTCGAGCAAACCTGCGCGCGAACACTAAACTCTTGGGCATTGCTAGCGCTGGTGACGGACAGGGAGCCGGCCCCGGCACTGACATCAAGACTGCTAACTCCCGCCGCGGGTAAAGTGAACGCCAATTGTTCTTCATAGGTGCAGGAATCTGCAAGAACCACCATAGGCAATAACAACATGCAAAAACCGCCTACTACGGGCAAGTGTTTTGTAAACTTCAGGCCAAAATTACTATTCTTTGTATCCATTATCAGAAATCTCCAATATGTTTGTTGTCTGATTATTTGCTTAGTCTATTTGGTTGGCGAAATCGTTTAGCTCTATCGACTATTTTTAATTACTGGAGATTTAGCACAAAATGCGCCAACTTTTATTTTGCTGACAAGCCATTGTTATTAATGATTTTTTTATAATCCTTTCGCTTGCTTTTAAAGAATCACATTGCGAAAGCACTCACTAGTTAGCGAATTCACTCACTTAAACACCAATTGTGTAACTCGGCCAGATTACTGTATATTATTACAGCTTCCGAATATGAGACTTAGTAGCCCATGACCTCGAGATCCCCTGCAAAGCCCACCAAAGACAGCATCGTTATCACTGGTGCACGGCAGAATAATCTAAAGAATTTGAGCCTGACCTTGCCGACCGGCAAGTTGATTGTAGTGACGGGTGTTAGTGGGTCTGGCAAGTCGACCTTGGCCTTCGACACGATCTATGCCGAAGGGCAACGGCGCTATGTAGAGACTTTCTCTGCGTATGCTCGGCAGTTTCTCGACCGCATGGACAAACCCGCTGTGGACAGTGTGCAGGGTATTCCGCCAGCCATCGCGATCGATCAGAGCAACCCCGTGCGCACCTCTCGCTCCACCGTAGGCACGATGACCGAGCTCAACGACTATTTGAAACTCGCCTTCGCGCGCTTGGCGACTCTGCATTGCCCGCATTGTGCGCGCCCCGTGCGCAAAGATACGCCTCACAGCATCATCAAAGACTTAGAAGCAAAACTAGCAAGTGGGCAGAGGATTCACGTATGCCTACCTATTCGCGTGCCGCATAATTTTGCCGAAGAAGAGATCGTGCAGTTGCTTGCCCAGCAAGGTTATACCCGCATTCAGAACCGGCAAGATGACAAGGTCGAAGTCATTCAAGATCGCCTACGCTTCACCCCAGAGAATCGCGAGCGTTTAGGCGAGGCAATCGAAGCCGCCTTGCAACACGGCAATGGCCGCGTCTTGGTCTACCCTATGCTCGACGCCGACGAAGCCGCGGGCGCAGCATTGCGTTTCTCTACCCATCATCACTGCGCCGATTGCGATGTGCAGTTTGCCGAGCCTGAACCGGCGATGTTCTCCTTCAACTCCCCTATCGGTGCCTGCGAATCTTGCCGCGGGTTTGGCCGCATCATCGGTGTGGATTTCGGGCTAGTGGTGCCCGATGAGAGCAAAACTCTGGCCGAGGGGGCCGTGCGCCCATGGCAGACGCCAAGTTTTAGCGAGTGCCAGGTAGACTTGCAAAAACACGCGAAGAAGAAAAAGATCCGCCTTGACGTGCCTTGGTCAAAACTGAATAAAGCGGAACGCGAATGGGTATTGGAAGGCGAAGGCCGTGCCAAAGACGGGCACTGGTATGGCGTGCGCGGTTTCTTCAATTGGTTAGAAAGCAAAGCTTATAAGATGCATATTCGCGTTTTGCTTTCCAAATACCGCGCCTACTCCGAATGCCCGCAGTGTCACGGCACGCGCTTGAAGGCCGAGAGCCAATGGTGGCGTTTGCATGCCGGCAAACAACATTTAAACCTGCACGAAGTAATGACTTTGTCGTTAGAGCATTGCGCCGCCTTTTTTACCGAGCTTGCTAAGGCCGCGCATAAGAATAAAACGGGGATGGATGAGGCCACGTCACTTTTATTGACAGAGATTCAATCGCGCTTGGGCTTCTTGCTCGATGTGGGCTTGGCCTACCTAACACTGGACCGTCAGTCACGCACGCTTAGTGGCGGCGAGGTGCAACGCATCAACTTGACCACGGCGCTTGGCACTTCACTCGTCAACACCTTGTTTGTTTTGGATGAACCGAGCATCGGTTTGCACTCGCGCGATATGAGCCGAATGATTCAAATTTTGCACCGGCTGCGTGACGCGGGCAACACCCTGCTAGTCGTGGAGCACGACCCACAAGTAATGCTAGCCGCGGACTTGATTATCGACATTGGCCCTGGCCCCGGCAAAGACGGCGGCGAGATTCGCTTCATGGGCACACCGGCGCAGTTGCTGCGCAAAAAAACCAATCTTACGGCGCAGTACCTCAATGGCGAGAGAACAGTGCTCGACCTGCTGTTGCCAAAACAGGGCGTCAATGAGGCGAGTGCAAACTACGCCATCGACACCGCGCAAGCGCACGCTAAACTCGAGTCTATTCGTATCGAAACTGCCAGCGAAAATAATTTGCAAGACATAAGCATTAGTGTGCCACTTGGGCAACTCGTTTGCTTAACAGGTGTGAGTGGTTCGGGCAAATCTACCTTGATGCACACTGTGTTATACCGCGCCGCTTGCAAACATTTGGGCCGCGCCACAGAGGCTCCCGGCGCGCATAAAAAAGTCACTGGCTTCGAACACGTCGACGATGTACTGCTTGTTGACCAGAGCCCCATCGGTAAAACCACTCGCTCAATCCCTGCCACCTATGTAGGTGCGTTTGATGTGATTCGTCAGCGCTTTATTGCGCAACCCATTGCCAAGGAACGTAGTTATACCATCGGCACTTTCAGCTTCAATGCTGGCAATGGCCGCTGCCCGAGTTGTTCTGGCAATGGTTTTGAACACGTCGAGATGCAGTTCTTGAGTGATGTGTATTTGCGCTGCGGCGAATGTAACGGCCGCCGTTATCGACGCGAGATTCTTGAGGTACGTATCGCCGGTGCCACACCGGGGCTTATGAACATTGCCGACATCCTTGCCATGACAGTCAGTGAGGCCGTGGCGTTCTTTGCCGACGATGACGCGGTACTCGTTTGTCTACAGCCGCTATTGGATGTGGGATTGCAATATGTGCAACTTGGGCAAGCGGTGCCCACCCTAAGTGGTGGCGAAGCACAACGCCTTAAACTTGCTGGTCACTTAGCCGCAGTAGCCCAAAGCCAAGTCGCCAAGGCTAGGAAACGTGCCAAGACTAATACACAGAGCAAAGGGCTATTGTTCTTGTTCGATGAGCCCACCACAGGCTTGCACTTTCACGACATCAGTGTGCTGATGAAGGCCTTCCGTAAATTATTAGACGCGGGCCATTCGTTGCTCATCATCGAACACAATCTCGATGTGATCCGCGCCGCCGATTGGCTAATCGATATAGGCCCCGAAGGCGGCGACAAAGGCGGTTGTCTTGTCGCCGAAGGCACGCCAGAATCATTCTTACAAGGCGGGGCTGGCTTAACCGCGATAGCGCTGCAAGAATACGAACAAGACCTTGCCAATGCCCGGCAGTCATCGGGCACTATTAGCAAACGTATCACCAGCGGCACGCCTGCGAAGAAGCCAGCGCAAGCGATTCAAATTCATCACGCCCGTGAACACAACCTGAAAAATATCGACGTCGATATTCCCTGGAATAAGTTCACGGTGATCACTGGCGTCAGCGGCAGCGGCAAGAGCACCCTCGCCTTCGATATTGTCTTCGGCGAAGGTCAACGGCGTTACCTAGAGTCCCTGAATGCCTATGCCCGCCAATTTGTGCAACCTGCTACAAGGCCAGAGGTCGATGCGATCCACGGCATTCCACCGACAGTGGCGATCGAGCAACGCACTAGCCGTGGTGGCCGTAAGAGCACCGTGGCAACGCTAACCGAGATCTATCACTTCCTACGCCTCTTGTTCGTGAAGCTTGGCACGCAACACTGCCCACGCTGCGACGAGGCTATTGCGCCGCAAACAGCCGACATGATTCTCTCGCGCATCCTGAGCACGTCGCGCGGCAAAGACATCACCTTCCTGGCCCCCATGGTCGTTGGTCGCAAAGGGATCTATAAGGAGCTCGCCGCTTGGGCGGCAGACCGTGGTTATACGCATCTGCGCGTCGACGGGGAGTATTTAGAGAGCAACCCTTGGCCAGCGATCGACCGCTATAAAGAGCACGACATCGAGATTCGTACCGGCCACATCAAAGTGATTCCCGAGAACGAGTCCGCCATTGCGGCGCTCATTACGCAAACACTAGAGCTTAGCAATGGCTTGCTTATGACCACCCCAAGCAAAGCCAAAGCTGGGCAACGTGGCAACGATATCCTCTACTCCACTCAGCGCGCCTGCCCAAGTTGTGGCGACAGCTTCGATGAGCTAGACCCACGCCTGTTCTCGTACAACTCCAAACACGGTTGGTGTACGAGTTGTTTCGGCACCGGCGAGGTGATCGAAAACTTCGAGGAAGAACAAACTGGCGAAGAGGCCACTTGGCTAGAAAACCAAAGCAAAGACGACGACACGACGCCTGTGCGCATCCCCTGTAGTGATTGTAAAGGCACGCGCTTGAACGACACGGCTTTGGCTGTGCGCCTGCAAAAACGCTCGATCGCCGAGTACACCTCTCTATCGGTCGAGGACGCCGAGAAAGCCTTCGCGCAACTGCGTTTTAACGATAAAGAAGAAACCATTGCTAAAGATATCGTGCCCGAACTGCAATCGCGTTTGCGGTTTTTGAGCAAAGTAGGCTTAGCGTATTTGAGCTTGGACCGCGCGGCACCCACACTCAGTGGTGGCGAAGCCCAACGCATTCGCCTTGCCTCACAGCTTGGCTCCAATCTGCAAGGAGTTTGCTATATTCTCGATGAACCTACGATTGGCTTGCACGCCCGCGACAATGCCTTGTTAATTAGCACCCTGCGTGAGCTGCAGAAAAACGGCAACACCGTGATTGTCGTGGAACATGACGATGCCACGATGACCGAAGCCGACCATTTGATTGATGTGGGCCCCGGTGCTGGTAGTCGTGGCGGCGAGATCGTCGCACAGGGCACCTTGGCGCAATTGAAGAAGAACAAAGCCTCGTTAACCGGCCAGTTCTTAGCCAAGCCTCTACGTCACCCTATAGCAGATATTCGCGACGAAGAGGCGCGCAAACAATTCGATAAAGAAGTGTTGCGCATCGAAGGCGCCACCCTGCACAACTTACACAAACTCAATGTCGACATCCCTCTGCGCAGGCTAATCGCCGTCAGTGGCGTTAGTGGCAGCGGCAAGAGCAGCCTCATTCGTGGTGTATTACACGACAATATGCGCCAGCTCTTAAAGGTCAAAGGCACACGCAAAAAGCTGCCCGCGATTACTGACTGTGATGACATTGTCGGTTGGGAGTCGGTCGACAGGCTCATGCAAGTGGATCAAACCCCCATCGGCAAGACACCCCGCTCCTGCCCTGCCAGTTATATTGGGATATGGGACACCATTCGTAAACTTTTCGCCGATACTGTGGATGCAAGGCTAAGGGCGTATACACCCGGCCGCTTCTCTTTCAATGTCTCGGGCGGGCGCTGCGAAACTTGTTCCGGCAACGGCATGCGCAGAATCGAAATGAGCTTCTTGCCCGATGTGCGCGTGGACTGCGAGCAATGCCACGGCTGGCGTTTCAATGAAGACACCCTGTCAGTGCACTATAAAGGCAAACACATCGGCGAAGTGCTCGCCATGAGTGTCGATGAAGCCGTGGAGTTTTTCGAGCCAGTGCCACTAGTGCATCACCCATTGAGTTTATTGCAAGACGTCGGGCTTGGTTATTTAACTTTGGGCCAGCAAAGCCCCACCCTAAGCGGTGGCGAAGCGCAACGCATCAAACTCGTTGCCGAGCTGGCCAAGGCAAAACCTTCGGTGCAATTGCGCCGCAACACCAAACAGCATTGTCTGTATATTCTTGATGAACCCACTGTCGGCCTGCATATGGCCGATGTGGAAAAACTGCTGCGCGTCTTGCACCGTTTGGTCGATGCCGGCAACAGCGTCATTGTCATAGAACACAATTTGGATGTGATTGCCGAGGCCGACTGGGTGATCGACATGGGACCAGAGGGTGGCAAAGGCGGTGGTAAAATCGTGGGGCAGTGTCGCCCGACCGAACTCAGCAAGAAAAAGAGATCTCAAACAGGAAAATATTTAGCCTCTCTAATGGTCTAGACGAGGCTAAATCTCTTTCTTGCTAAGCGTTTCAATTTTGCTCTAAACATTCGAGTTTAGTATCGCGTGTTATGGCAGCAATGCTCTGATCGCCCCCGTTTTTCAATAGAAAATCTCTATACGCCACGAAGCCAGAGAGATAATGCTCAACGTCATCAATGCGTACTCTGAACGCATGATGGCGAATGAAGAAACTGCCTACAATTCGCGCTGGATTGCGGTAATACATCGCTAGCTCTGGCCAAAAATGCCCATTGAGCAGATGGTTCACTCGAAAATTTAATGCCAACTGAAATTTTCGCATGTCTAATTTTTCTAGAAGGTATCGATACTTGTCATCACGGCGGAGCCTAGTGATCATTTTCTCCGTCGCCATTAACAACTCCAGTAGTGTAGGGTAAGTGGTAATGCGCGTGCGGATAAAGTCTAGGTAATCAGAAATATTCCTGATTCCAAACTCATAATACTCTTCTTTTGGTCGATAAAGTGTTAGTTCATTAACGCAGTAACTCAGCCAGTGGTCGTGTGTTTTCCAATACTCTTTCGCTATAAAATGTACGAAGGCACGTTCAACCATATCAAGATACATTGGATTCTTAGTTAACCCATATAAACGCATCAAGGCGAACGCTGCCTCTCCATCATAGTAGATCACTCGAAATACTTCTTTGACCTCTAGACTAGGGTAAGTCAAGACGTGCACAAATGAGCCAGTCCTTTCATTCTGCATGTGTGCAATACCTAACGCCAATCTACCCAATAGCGCTAGATATTCATCACTGGAGAAAAGTTCTGAGTATTTCACTAATGCGAGAATACACACTGCATTCCCACCTAGTTTTATCTCATTGCCCGTATCTAAAAGAAATGCAGCTTCTCCGCCATCATCTAAACTCACGGATCTAACAAGTTCTTTAGTAAGGAACGAGATCGAAAGATCGATTGCATCCTTTAACCCAGAGTCTTTCGTTACCTCCCAAGCCTCGAGCATCGCGTAGGTCGTACTGGCATGGCGCAGGGTATTGTAGGTATTGATTGCCCGGTCAAAGCACGGATGCCAGCCATAGCGAAATCTTCCATTGTGCTTTAATTGTTTACTTAAATAGTGACTACCATCTTGAATCAGTTTAGTCACGGTGCCTACGTCTAAGCCTACAATCCTTCGCCCAGCATCAGGCCCAGAACGATACAATAGCTGTGGTGCTTCATCTGTACTGCAAAACACCCCTTGCGTTAGCAATACCCAAAGCTGTCGCTCATCATGGAAATCCGCAATGCCTTTATTGAAGCGCTTTTCTGCATAGATTCTAAAATTATTCTCATTCACTACGGCATGGTTTATATGAGACCCACCATAAAGCATTGCATTGGCATTTAACTCTTGTTCTAAAAACACCATTGAGAAAGCCGGATCCAATGCCAAACCATATCGAAAGTAGTTGCGTTTCATGACCTTGAGGCTAGACCTAAGACCATTCCAAGTAATCGTACGTACCCCCATGACCCAGTCGACACGCAGCCATTGCACGTCAAGGCTCTCTTGCTCAACAAGGTCCATTGCCTTCTCTACTAGGTGACACCAGGTATTCTCGAACTCATTGCCAACTTGATGCACAACCCTTGCCCGTTCCTGCTTATTACAAAGCGATAGAAATAAAGTACACCTTGGCGCTGGCGCCCCAGGACCTACGCAGTTGTCCTGCACAAGTGGCAGTACTTTATTCAATAATATTGCAAGAGACATTCGTCGATTTTTATTATCGCTCACGTAGTGCCTGCCTTGCCTGAGTAATAGGATTCATCAAATAGTCAAACACGGTTTTCTCACCGGTTCTAACATCCACAGTAGCAACCATTCCAGGAACAATAGGAAAACGATTGCCCTCACGGTCAACCAAGGCGTCGCTATCGGTTTCTATAAACACCCTGTAATAGAATAGGTCTGGACGAATATCATCTTGAATCGTATCTGGAGAGATAATTTTTACCTTACCTTCCATGTCTCCATACTTAGTATAATCGTACGCTGTGATCTTAACTTTCGCTTCCTGACCAGGGTAAATGAAAGCGATGTCTCTTGGGGAAATTCTAGCCTCAACCATTAGCTTGTCTTCTAATGGCATAATAACCATAAGCTGGCCATTGGGTGGCACTACCCCTCCTTGCGTTGTCACTGCAATATCTTTCACTACACCGCGGACCGGTGAATGCAGAGTTAGTCTTGCAAGAGAATCCGCTCGCCCTCTCACTACAGACGATAGGGCTTCAGATTCAGCCTGCGCTTTAGACAACTCTTCGCGAGCTAACACCAAATATTCCGATCGGACTTCGTGGGCTTGCATCTCTAGATCTGACAATTCTCGACGCAAGCGAAGCACCTCTACATTGCTCGCCGCACCAATTTGTTCCAGGGACTGAGTGAGTTCTAATTCTTCGCGCACTAACTGCTGAGACACTTTAATGCCTTCTAAGGACTCGATTAGTGACTCCTGACGTGTATTGTAAAGGCGAGTCTCCATCGCTATCAGCTCTGGGAAAGCCGAAAGTGCCATAGGAAATTCCAGTGGAATGGCGTTCACCTCCGACTCTAAACGGGCAACTCGTGCGAGCATGGCGCGATACCGAGACGCACTTTCGTCTAAATTAGACTCTGTTTTTGTCAAGTCCAACTGTGCAAGCACCTGACCTGCCTCTACAATATCGCCTTCGCTAACATGAAGATCACGCAGTATCCCTCCCTCTAAGGATTGGATTACTTGCTCGCGCGAATTAGGCACAATACGCCCATCCCCTGTAGACACCTCTGCCAACGTGGCGAAATACGACCACGTCAACAACACAGCAAGAATGACTGCAAAAAAACTGACTATGCGCGTCGAGCGTGACAGTTGGCTATCGTCGATAACGTCTTCATAGTGACTCCAAGTAATGTCCATGCTTAGCTTACCTCCGCGACTCGAGGAACGGCTTTTACGCTGCGCTTAGCCAAGGCAGTAAGCACTTTGCTCTTGCTATCGTCGATTGTGATGCGGCCATTTTCAATGACAATGATTCTGTTAACTAACGCCAACATGCTTGTGCGATGAGTCGCCAATATTAGTGTTCGCTCCCCTAGCGAACTCGAAAGTCTTTCGATCAGTTGTTTTTCAGACGCATCATCAAACGCCGCTGTAGGTTCATCCAAAAGCATCACATTGGGCTCTCTTAACAGGAGCCGCGCCAGCAATAGAGACTGTCGCTGTCCGCCAGACATGCCCCCACCTCCCTCTAGAATCATGTGATCTAAACCCAAAGACAAACGCCGCACAAATTCATCGGCTCCGGTAAGGGCTAGGCAGTTGAATAGATCGTCATCGCTAGCCTCGGGAGCACCAAGGAGTAAGTTCTCTCGTATCGTTCCATAGAACAGCTGTGAATTCTGCCCCATTAGCACCACGTCACGACGCAGATCGGCAACATCCAAATGCCCAAGATCAACACCATCTAGAATCACTTCACCTGATTTGGCGTCTAATGAGCCTGCTAAGGCCTGCAAGAGTGTGGATTTGCCAGCACCATTGCGCCCAAGAATAGCGACCCGCTCACCAGGTTTGATCGAAAGATTCGCGATCTGTAATGCAGGCTTCTTACTCTGCGCATACTGAAAGCTAGCCTGCTTGAATTGATACTCACCCTGCAGATCTCCGCGATGAATGCGTTTAGACGAACCTACGTTTTCAACACGGCGTGCCATTAACTCGTCCAGACTCTGCATGGCAACTTTCGCCTGCTGCCAACGGCTCATAAGCCCGGTAAGTTGCGACATCGGTGACATCATTCGCGAGGCTAGTATTGAAGAGGCCACTAGGGCACCGACTGACAAATTGCCCTGCATCACCATCGGGGCTCCAAACAACACCATGCTCGAGAACACGGCACTCTGCACGTTCTGACTCCAAACATTAAGATTGCCAGCGATTCCTCGTAGGCTTAAATTGACATTGGCAGTAATAGAATTGTAGTGATTCCATTGTTGTTGAAAGCGCTGCTCGGCTTGCAAAGACTTAATATCATCCAAACCCTGGACGGTTTCGACCAACATCGCGTTTCTTAACGCAGATTCACGCAATGCTTCCCCCGCCAAACGACGTAACCGTCGCTGAACAAGCAGACCGGGCAGCACAAGCAGAAAAACTGCTCCAATCGGCACTAACACCAGCGGGCCACTGATGTACCAAAGAATGAAGCAAAACAGGAAGAAAAACGGCATGTCGGCAATGGCGATCATGCTGCTTGATGTCATTAGTTCTCGCACCTGTTCTAGCTCTCTTAACTGAGCAATGAAGGCGCCTGTCGATCGAGGTTGATCTTCGTTGCGAATACGCAATGCATGGCCAAACACCCGATCAGAAACACGCAGGTCCGCGCGTTTTCCTAGGAGATCACTAATGCGAACTCGAGCTCCGCGTAGGACAAATTCGAATACCAAAGCCAATATCACGCCACTGAACAATACGTACAGTGTCGACATTGATTCGGCAGGAATCACTCGATCATAAACTTGGCGAGTAAATAAAATACCCGCTAAGGCGAGAATATTGGCCAATAGTGACGCCAATAAAACATGTCCGTAGGGACGCACATCCTGCAGTACAAGTCGGCGAAACCAATGGGGTTCATAAGGTTTGATGTACTCATCGACACGCGCATCTGGAATTGTTCGCGCAGGCCTTAAAAGGAATACATGCGCCACTTCTTGCATGAGTTCGTCGCATGAAATACTTGTTTTGGCACCATCTTCGCCGCTTTGACTCAAACCAAGGCGTCCATCACTTGCTTGGCTTTCAACAACCGCTACATCTCCATCATGAAACTGTACGACCACAGGCAAACGCCATGATGTAAACTGTTTCTTCTCCACGACTCCTGGTGTGCAAGACATGCCGACTTGTTTGGCGAGGCTTGCGAAAACTGCAACTCTTGACTTACCTTTACACCACGCTGCCGCAATTCGCAGGTTTTCCACTGAATACTCTAGACGATAGTGAGAGCAAACAAGCTGCATAGCCTCTATCCAAGGTGCTAACTCAGTGCTGTTATCAATACTCGTTTCATCTAGAGCTTTTATCTCTTGTTGTTCTTCCATGATTATTCATTCCCTCGAGGCACACCACTGTCAATATCGAAAACACTTCGCAGTTGACCTACGCTATGTAAGCAGAGCATTTGTAACTGCCTC
Source organism: uncultured Pseudomonadales bacterium (assembly GCA_947259995.1). Lineage (GTDB taxonomy): Bacteria > Pseudomonadota > Gammaproteobacteria > Pseudomonadales > Pseudohongiellaceae > UBA5078. The sequence goes on from CAMYOK010000019.1 coordinate 137,303, forward strand.
AGATCGAAAACTGTATCTTCGCGTTCAAAGCGTGATTGATGAATCTCTTGTTCGGTATTGAGAATATCCAGCAGCGTTCTGGTGCCAAGTGATAAGTATTGTTCGCGGTAAAGTGCCTGAGTATCCACTATGTTGTTATAGCGAGACTCAAGGTACGCCAAGCGATCGACGTAGCTACTAGTCTGATCATGCGCTTCACGAAAACGACGGCTCACTTCTAACAGCGCAGCTTCCTTTCCTGCCCGCGCCGCTCGCACAGAGTATTCTGCCGATTGGCGCCGTGCCCGAGACGCGCCTCCCTGAAACAAATTGCTGTCAATGCTCAGCGAAAAACTGACATCGCGCTCGTTAAGCAGAGGGTTGAAGGAAACATCAGAAGGGTTACCGATGCTGCCATAGTTAGCATTGAATGAAATAGTGGGAAAGCGATCTGCCTTCGCCTTGCGAGTTCGGGCAAGCGCTTCATTCAAAGAAGCTTCTGCCTCGACGACCATAGGCACGGTGTCGAAATTCTCGGGATAGACAAGACATGCTTGAGCTAGCTCACTTGGAAAGCCCACATCAACTTCGTCTTTGACCGCGCGCCCTATATAGGATTGGAGTGTTCTTCTCCAAAGCCCAAGTTGAGCTTGTAATTGCAGCTCAGTTGCCATTGCCGCTTCATGTCTGGACAGTGCTTGCAGGACATCCGATCTTGTACTTGCTCCCATCGACGATCTGGCGTTTGATAATTCTTGTATCTCAGCAATCGCTTGCACCTGATCTCTAGCAATCTCAACAAGGGCTTGATGTCGCTGAACTTCAATGAAGGCTTCAGCCGTGTCTAAAGCCAAGTCGTCCATAGCCAATAAAACATCGGCATACTTTCTGTCAGCACTAGATGTCGCGATATCAACTGAGCTAGACACTTTACCGAAATCATAAACTGTTTGTGTAGCGGATATATTAAATCGATTCCACGAGTCCGATGCTGATCGTCTATAGCCATTGCCAAGCCCCGCTCGAAGCTGGGGGTAGTACCCAGCCTTTGCGACATCCACTTGCTCGAGTGTTGCGTAAAAATCTCCCATCGATTCGCTTACAGAGGGATGCGAGCTTAGCGCTTGACGAACAGCATTGCGTAGATCAAGCTTGCTGTCGACTCGGTCACTGTCTACCTGCTCTTCTACTGGGTTAGCCTCATCGGCACTAGGAAATCGAAAGATATCGACCACTTCAGTTTCGTTATCGATAATATCTAAATCGGACTGTGCCGGTTCTTTGGCTGGTTCACTGGCTTCAGTAGTTGCTTGCAGTTCTTGTTTTTCTTGTCGGAGAAAGTCCTGTAAGCGCATCGAAACTGTGTCATCGCTAAGCGCATTGTCTTCTTGCAACCCAGCACTGCGATTCATAAACTCACGTACAGTAAGAGTTTGTTCAGTTGCCGATTCGTCGTTTCTAAGGCTAGAAGTTTCGGCAGCTAAGAGTGCATTAGCCAACAGTCCTTGTAACAAACACAAATAACCCAAATATCGAAATCCGTTCACCTTAATTGCCTTCTCTGTGTCAGTGTTTCGTTTTCCGCACATCGAATATGATCAGCTAATTAAGCAACTCATATCGACTATTTAGTACAAGCGGGCGTTCTACGGCCCGCTGCACTTGGTCCCTGCGTTATTAAACGAATGGAAGATTGTCTTGGGACAGCAAGCTGCCTAAGTTCGGTGTATCAGTCTCGGAGACAGGAGCTGAATCCCCGCCGCCTAATAGTCCACCAAGAAGTCCACCAACTACTCCCTCATCTCCCAATACTGGATCTAGCAAACCAGATATCGGCGACTCGTCATCCTGTAAGCCTCCTAACAGTCCTTCTTCTCCCAGGATCGGATCGAACAGCTCTGTATCTGGAAGTTCGCCATCCTGCAAACCTGCCAACAGACCCTCCTCACCTAGGATCGGATCCAGCAACTCTGTCACGGGAAGATCGCCATCCTGCAAACCTCCTAACAGTCCTTCCTCTCCTAGGATCGGATCCAACAGCTCTGTATCTGGAAATTCGCCACCCTGCAAACCTGCAAACAGACCTTCCTCACCTAGAATCGGATCCAGCAACTCTGTCACGGGAAGATCGCCATCCTGCAAACCTCCTAACAGTCCTTCTTCTCCCAGGATCGGATCCAACAGCTCTGTATCTGGAAGTTCGCCATCCTGCAAACC